>CAVTMK010000001.1:0-422245 GCA_963735805.1 uncultured Verrucomicrobiae bacterium
ATGAATCGCTGTAGTGGAGTCAGTTTCGAAAGCGTCCTCGAAAATTTCGCAGCGATCTTTTCGCGCGATGCTATGATCTGTTCTGGGGCCAGCAATTTCATGTTCTCTGCTTCCCCGACAGTCTGCAAGGCGACACCGCCCGTGGCTTCCGCTAGCTCAGCAAGTAAGAGAACGTCGTCTGTTGTGTCCGTATCCGTGACAATTACCGTATCCCACAGCCGCGCTGTCTTTTCGAATGAGGCGGTCACTACCCGTTGACCATCGGGACTGAACTGGGCTGAAGTAACCACGTTTTCATGCTTCATGGGTTCGCCAATTGATCCACCGCTGACGGCATCCCGTAGGCGCACCGTTTTATCCTCTAGGACGATCAATATTCGTCGCCCATCGGGACTAAACTGGGCTGAAGTAACCGCGTCTTCATGCTTCATCGGTTCGCCAATTGGTTTGCCGCTAACGACATCCCACAGCCGCGCCGTCTTATCCGCCGACCCGGTCACGATCCGTTGACCATTCGGACTGAATTGCGCCGAAGTGACCATGCCCTCATGCCTTAGAGGTTCGCCAATGGATTTGGCGTTGGCCCCCTCCCACAATCGCGCTGATTTGTCCCGTGACGCAGTGACTATTCGTTTACCGTCAGGGCTGAATTGCGCTGAAGTAACCAAGTTTTCATGCTTCATCGGTTCGCCAATTGGTTTACCGCTAGCGGCATCCCACAATCGCGCCGTGTTATCCCATGAGGTGGTCACTATCCGCTGACCATCGGAACTGAATTGCGCTGAAGTAACCACGTTTTCATGCTTCATGGGTTCGCCAATTGGTTTGCCGCTGCTGGCGTCCCATAACCGCGCCGTTTTATCCTCTGAGGTGGTCACAATTCGTTGACCATCGGGACTGAATTGTGCTGAAGTAACCACGTTTTCATGCTTCATGGGTTCGGCAACGGCCTTACCGCTAGCAGCGTTCCAGACCCGTGCCGTCGTATCCGCTGAGGCAGTCACTATCCGCTGACCATCGGGACTGAACTGTGCTGAAGTAACCGCGTCTTCATGCTTCATCGGCTCGCCAATTGATTTGGCGCTGCCGGCATCCCACAGTCTGGCCGTTTTATCGTCTGAAGCGGTCAGTACACGTTGACCATCGGGACTAAACTGCGCGGAGTTCACTGCATCTCCGTGCTTCAAGGATTCGCTATTTGATTTGGCGCTGGCCGCATCCCACACCCGCGCTGTTTTATCTTCTGACGCGGTGACTACCCGCTGACCATCCGGACTGAACTGCGCCGAATTAACCTCCTTTTCATGCTTCATCGGCTCACCAAGCGAATCACCGCTGGTCGCATCCCATAGCCGCGCCGTCTTATCCTCAGACGAGGTAACCACACGCTGACCGTCAGGACTGAACTGTGCGGCATTAACGACATCTTCATGCTTCATGACCTTACCAATCGGCTTGCCGGTGATCGCATCCCATAGCCGCGCCGTTTTATCCCACGAGGCGGTAACTACCCGCTGACCATCCGGACTGAACTGCGCGGAGTTCACCACATCTTCATGCTTCAGGGGTTCGCCGATCGGTTGCCCGCTGGCGCCGTCCCACAGCCGCGCCGTCCTGTCGGCCGAAGCGGTCACTACCCGCTGACCATCCGGACTGAACTGTGCGGAAAAAACCATGCCTTCATGCTTCATCGGCTTACCAATTGCATTGCCGCTACCCACAGCCCACAGCCGCGCCGTTTTATCCGCTGAAGCAGTCACTATTCGCTGACCATCCGGACTGAACTGGGCCGAAAAAACTATGCCTTCGTGCTTCATCGGCTCGCCAATTGGCTTACCGCTGCGGACATCCCACAACCGCGCCGTCTTACCCGATGAGGCAGTCACTATTCGCTGACCATCCGGACTGAACTGGCCTGAATTAACCTCCTTTTCGTGCTTCATCGGCTCGCCAACCGATTTACCGCTGGCGGCATCCCAGAGCCGCGCCGTCTTATCCCGCGATGCTGTCAGTACCCGCTGACCATCGGGACTGAACTGTGCTGAATAAACCATGTCTTCATGCTTCATCGGCTCACCAATTGGTTTGCCGCTGCGGACATCCCACAACCGCGCCGTGTTATCCCATGAGGCGGTCACTATTCGCTGACCATCGGGACTGAACTGTGCTGAAGTAACTACGTCTTTATGCCATATCGAACCAGTTAATGGAACATGCCAGTTGAGTTGTGTGAGCATAGCGACCGTTAAGGCACAGGCTTCCCGATTTTCCGGATTCAGCCGCAAAGCTTGTGCAAATTGGGCCAAGGCTTGACCGTTCTTCCCGCCGTCTTTTGAGTAACGAGCGAGCGAAACATTTCCCCGGCTGGCGATTTCGCTGGTCCTCTTTGTAGCAGTTTTCGCTTTGGCCTGAGCAAAGAACGCTACGACTGCGAGCGCTATAGCCATCACGAAGCCGAAAGTTACAGCCCCTAGCGTGATCCGCTGTCGTCGCGCTGCAGCCTTCCGGCTGCCAATGATGTATTCAGTTTGTAGCGCTGTCGGCTGACGCTCCTTTTCGGCACCGGCTTCCGCGAGCCATCGCTCAGCCGATCGCAGGTCATCGCCGCGCAAAACAAAGCTATTGTTCTTGCCGCTCGCGTCCCATTCAATTGCCCGGGTGAGCAGACGCGTATGCGCGTGGACCCACTTGAGATCGGTATCGAGTGCACTGAGAAGGGCATCGGTCGCCTTCCCAAAGTCATCTCCATCTCGAAAGAAGATCCAGTTTAGTCTCGCAAGCGCTTCGGGCACGGTATCGGCGTTCACGTCCCGGGCGACGATGGGCACCATGCGTTTGTTATTCGCCGCCGCGTGTGCGATCTCGCGCCCACAGACGACCGACGCAACTGAATCTGGAGAAAGGACAGAAATGAACGTGTCGGCACCTTCAATCGCGGAATAGATAGCCTGCATCCATTCTTCAGTCGGCCGAATGTCCTCCCAGTCCACCCAAGCCTCTCGGCCACGACTCTTCAAAGCCTCATCCAAACGACGCACAATGTCCCTGTCCTTGCGCGAGTAGGAAATGAAAACCTCCGCCATCTTCTCTCGGCAATTTTGCTGCGATCCCTCTGGCTGTCGTTAGCTTTGCTTACGCCAGAGTTAGAAAAGAGAAAGTATCGCAATCTTCGACAACGGGAGCAAGACTAATCACTAAGGCTGCGACAGTAGGTGACACAGACCGATGCTTGCAGACGTTGCGCGTTTCTTGCAGCTATGCAGGAGAAAATTCGGACAAGCTGACAATTCTTTCTGGGCTGTACGCCAATTTTTGGTGTTCAGTCAGCGCTTGATTGCATTGCAGCAACCGTTATAATTGGGTTAGTTAGGAGGAAAAGCTTACGAGAATATTTCTCGTTTTGACGTGTAGTGTTGCGCTCGCGGTCGGTGTGCCTGGCGCGAAAGCGGGGAAAGGGAAAAATACGGGAGAACCAAAGAGAAATACGGCGCCAATTGGGCAAGGTTCGCAACGCGCTGGGGCGACAACAGGTAAGGCAGCGACAGCCCAAGCCGAACACCGAAATAGGACCGTTCATCAAACCGGCACTCCAGCGGGCGGTGGCCAGCGAGCGACTGTAGGCAAGTCAAAGGGAGCGGGGACGCCAACGAGTGGGAGTAAACCGAAGACAATCGCGCGCGAGCGGAGCTTTAAACCTACGAATACACCGAGAACCGAAGTTACGCCTGCTACGCACCTTCAGAAAAACAGCGGAATTCAGCAGTTAAACACGTCCATAAGTGAAACGACCCCTGCTGTGCAACTCCGGCAAAACAGTGGCGTTCAGCTGATAAATTCTCCGATAAGTGGGACGACGCCTGCTTTGAAGTTTGACCCAAACAAGACTGTTACATCGCTATTGGGAGCAGCCGGCGGAAGTCAGTTCTCGCCGCCACCTGGGGGGTGGAAACCGGAATTCAATCCTGCAAATGGACCGCAAACCGGCGGCCAGTTGTCTCCGCCGCCTGGGGGATGGAAAGAGGAATTCAATCCCGCAAATGGACCGCAAACCGGCGGCCAGTTGCCACCAGCGCCGCCGGTGGGGTCGACAACAATTCCTTTCAACCCGGCAAATGGGCCGCAAACCGAAGGCGCGCGCACTGGGAGCGAGTTGGCGCCACCGCAGACGGTAACATCAACCGATCAAGCTACCGCGGAAAATAAATCGACCGGCGAAATCGCGCCTACGGTACAGTTCAAGCAAAACAGGCGTATTCAGGGAAGCGAGCGATGGGTAGACTCAAATTATGAGGTTTTCAGGAATTACAGATCCGAGTGGCACGATAGAGATTGGTGGAGGAGTCATTACTCACGCATCGCTTTCGGTGTCGGCGGATGGTACTATCGGAACGCAAACTATTGGTTCCCGGCTTGGGGCTACGACCCGAATGCTTATTATCCTTATGACGGCCCGATTTACGCACATGAAAGTTTACCGCCCGATCAGGTAATCGCTGACGTCCAGGAGGCGCTGCAAAAGCAAGCGTATTATCGGGGCCAAGTGGACGGTTTGCTTGGACCGCCTACGCGTGCCGCACTCGGGGATTACCAGCGCGACCACAATCTTTACATAACCTCAGCAATTGATTCGCCGACGTTGCAATCCTTAGGAATGAAATAGCAAGTATCTGCGGGTCTAAACAAAAAGCTCCTGCGGAAGCTTTGCAGGTGCCGAACGGGGAGCAAAGGTCTGGGCCCACATTTCGGGATCTCAAGCAGGTTTCTCTCCTTCAGGCGGTTTCACCATGGATTGGGCCCAGTCAGTGTTCTCCTTTGACAGCAGACCTTCGACGCGTTGGACGAGCAGATGGAAGGGATCATCTTTATCGTATGGATCCGTCCGGGTCAGAAACAAAAATTTCTCCTTTCTGAGGGACTCCGCTGTGGCTCGATACTCAATCCAATGTTCCTGAAGTTGTAGCAATCCGAGGAGGGATGCGATCACAGCAACGACAACGCCCAAAGTACCGATCGCAATCTTAATCGGCAGTGAGTTGCCTGCGAAGCCCGATAGGAATGGAATCGTGGCCGCAACAACGATCTCGGCAAAACGCAGCCGCCTGAACCAACGTCGGTTCGTAACGCTCTTGCGGTCATACCAGCCCATCTGATCGTTCAGACGCTGCTCGATATACTCCTCGGGCGAAATCATTTTTCCTGCCGCCTAACGAATTGCTCCGATTTTCAGGGCGAACATAAGGTGGGACTTATCATTAGGGCGTCGTTTCACCGGCGGCGGCGAGCAGTTTTGTCCACGTCTCGTCGCCCGGTTTGATAAGTCCGGTCACTTCGAGCGCCGAGCGGGTTTGAAACGCCTGGATGGCGGAGACGGTGTGTGAGTTGGCTGCCACACGCGCGATCTTTCCGTCGATTCCTTTAGGATCAAGCGATGGATCGTTGAGCTTTTGCGCGGCGGTTCGCAGGAGGCGCTGCACAGTTGACACGTCTGCGGGTGTGTTAACCGCTCCTTTGTCCCATCGACCCACGCTCCTGTTGATTTTGGAAAGGGCGACCGGCGGAGGAGCAGGAAGGAGCCGGGGAAGGAGGCACACCTTTCTCCCGCGCGGTAATCACGTCAGCGTCCGTATTCACTTGATCTAAAAATTCGGCCACGGCAACAGCAAGGGTGTTTGTCTTGCTTGGATCCGCTTTGCCGTCCGTGAAGTACCGTGAAATACTTTGAATGACGTTAGGTCCGCTTCCCACAATCGATTGAATCAAGCTCAAGGTCTTATTGTGTGCCTCGGTGCTTTCGTACTTCGTGATCGCACTACCCATCTTGCTATAATCTCCAGCGGTCAAATGGATTCCACTTCGTGTCGAGGTTTTACTGATCTGCCAGTAATCATTCATGGTCGCATTTTTGGCCACGGTAGGTATAACTTTCCCATTTTTATCCTTTGAGGGCAGACCGTAGTAATTACCAGTTTCTTGTGTGTTCGATACTGTGGTGAACTTGCCTCGATAGAATTTGGTAAACGTCGTTTGTCCACCATGAAACGCGCCAAGTAGAGTTACTTCAAGAATGGCATCGTCCCAATTCTTTGTACCCTGAATGGCCCGGTATTCTTCGGCCGTGTAAATTGCGAGGAAGTTAGTAACGACGCGCTGAGTTGGGGCGCCGGTTTTAGTTTTGGAGTCGTAGTTATTTCTCAACGCCGCAAGTCCGTGAGCGTCGCAGGCGCCCAGAACTTGAATGATCGTCTGATAAAAGTTTTTCAGATCGTCTTTATCCTTCTCAACGACGACTAGCGCAAGATTGTCCAGATACATCTTGTCTGACCAGTCTCCAACTTGTCCACTCGTCCAACCATAGCTACGGCCACCTTGGGCGCTTTTTGGAAAATTTTCGTGAATGTTGTAATTATTATCATCGAGTCTAACTGCCACTCCCAATCCTTGTTCAAGGGCTTGTTGGTTTGGCACTTTCCCTGCGCTAGGAGCAAGAGATTCCATCTCCGGGGCAAGGGTTCCGTGAATGAATTTATAGAATGTATTTTTCCCGGAATCAGAAGCCGTCGTAAGATCAAAGTTGTGTGCGAAGCTGGGCAGCTTAGCCAGCGTAAAGTCATCTGCATGGACTGATGCGACTAGGACCGCAGTGAAGAGTATTATTAAAATCAAAGCTTTATGATGCATAAGCCAGACGGGTTTCTTGTCTTCAAACATGATTAACAAAGAAGGTTAAGCGTTTCTCCGCTGACCCCGTAGGCCTGCGAACCTTGCTGCCCGGTGCTGTGAAAGCTCTGCCTCGCAACGGGTACCAGTTCTGATCAAAGTAAGAAGCCCTACCCGATTCTATCATTTTAGGTCGCTGATTGGATGAATTTCCCAAGCTTTTGTTGGACGAATATCCACTGGTTTCTTTGGACCTACGTTGTGTGGGTTGCGATGTTCCCCATCCCATAGAAGCGAGCCTGTGATTTGCACTGGGACGGGTGTAACGAATGCGCCTTTTTTGTTTGCGTTGTCTGCAATCAACTGCCTCAGCTTCCGTCGCAAATCCATAAACGGCGGTTGAGTTGGTCGTGCTGGTGGAAGCCCCGATACCTCACTATTCATGAACACGGTCGTCGACGTTAGCTCAGACGTATCTCCAAGAACAAGGTGAAAATCATCGTCCGCTTGATGTCCAACCCAGTAGAGCCATGCTTTGACAGTCACGTTTCGCGTTTCCAAGTCGATCCGCGGTTCATGATTCTGGTGATTCTTATCCTTTGTTACCAATTCAGGATGCATTTGAGTCATTTGCATGTCGGTCGGTAGACTCCCCATAAGCATATCCACCTGCGTCAGTTTCTCAGTCTTTCTGGTCGCATAAGAGGTTTTCGCCTCAGGGCGAAATACTCCGCTAAATACCTCCGATTGCGTAGCTGCTCGCGCACGCGGTGCTAGAACCGCGCCTGCGCGAGGACTGACCCCATGGGATGTTATTTCACGTTCTTCTGGGCCATCCGAAACTTCTTCGATTTCACCTCGATCCGCCCATGCAACAAACTCCTTCCATCGGTCTGGTTTCGGAATACCGGTGACCTGCTGCTCTTTTTCAATTCTACGAGTGGCACAATCCGTAAGCCCAAGCGCGAGCAACGTCAGACCCGCAATGAAGACAACTGAACGGAAGCTCGTCAGCACTGCTCGAGGGAGAGGCTTCATAGTCAATTCGAGTTGACAATAATAGACTTTCTTTGCCAAGATCAATCGCCGCTTACCTATAAGGACGCGATGACCGAATGAGTGACGAAGACCTGATCAAACAAGCGTACGAAGAGTTTATTAAGAACCTGTTCAGGAATTTCTACGACGCTTATACGACGTCGAATAGTTCGACCCAGGAGAAAGCAGCAGAGCAAATCTTTCAAAAGGCAGTCAGAGCCGCGCGAAATGCACGCGATCGTGCGTTAGCGATCTTGCCTAAATGAAAATCTTCTTCGTTCACGGGATTGGCCACGCTGATCTTGACCAAAATTATTATCAGTCCAGTGGGAGACTGACGTCACCGCTCAACTCAGATCTTGCGGTCTACAGACCGATCCACAGTACCAAGGACTCACATACGATCCGCTTTTCCAACAGTACGATCACGGGCCCGCTACCTACGCCGCGGCATTAGTAGAATTTCTGGGCTCCGCCGCAGTCCATTCGGTTACTGATCCTCTTACCGCTGCTCCGCCAAGCACGCGTGGTTTCTTCGATCTGTTTGATACTCTTAGATGGCGAGCGGGAATGGTGGCGCAACTTGCTGTCGAATCCGCTCTGCGCAAGGCGTTACGTGACAAGTTGGTTGCTGCGCTGAATGAGTTTCAGCCAGACATCTTAGCAGCTCATAGTCTCGGGACGCTTATCACCTATGATTTGTTCCGCAATGACCCGAGAGGAAGGGATATTCTTGCAAATGGCGTTTACATCACGTTCGGCTCTCAAATAAACAATCCTTTTGCGCGCAGCCGACTTTTTCCGGGCCAAATTCAAGTTCCGAATGTCCGTTTTTGGTACCATTTGTTTAATCCCCAGGATCCGGTCCTCACAGCACCTATCCAGATCAGCGACCGCAAGTTTTTGCAGGTGCCGACCCCTTCTCCTTCTGGTCATTCGCCGACGGCGACCAATACAGGACCAGGCTATCTAGATCACCCAAACACGAAGAGTGCGGTGTGGATTGCTTTGGCGCGTCCCCCGAGCGCCCGTGCGTTCGCCCGATCGCTAACGATTTTCAGCCGGGCAACTGAAAAACCAAAACGGCGCGCACTACTCATTGGGATCAATGACTATCCCGATCCGGCGAACCAGCTTGACGGCTGCGTCAATGATACATTCTTAATGAGTTCATTGCTTCAAGAGCGCGGATTTGATCCGGAAGACATACGTGTTGTTTTGAACGACCGAGCAACAGCCGACGCGATTCGAGACCGATTAAACTGGCTGCTGGAAGGTGCCGGGGACGGGATGGAAAGAGTTCTGTTTTACAGCGGACACGGAGCGCAGCTCCCCCTCTACAATGCGGTCGGAGAGATAGACCACACAGACGAGTGTCTGGTACCCTACGACTTCGCATGGACCAAGGAGACGGCAATTACTGACGACGATTTTTATCATCTTTATGTCGATCTGCCATATGGGGCCCGGTTTATCGCAATTTTCGATTGCTGTCATTCTGGTGGAATGACCCGCGACGGCATGCGCAAGATTCGCGGAATCACTCCGCCAGATGACATACGCCATCGAATGCTTCAGTGGGATGCCAGGCACCAAATGTGGCGCGAACGCAAGTTGCCACCTTTGAACGATGATTTTGGCGGGACTTCAACGGAAAAACAGGACTTCATGGGGGCCAATCACGCGACGCTGCGACTTGGTCGCGCTATGCGACTGAGAAAAGTTGATCGCGCAGATTACAACCGTCTTGTCTCGCGCGGCCGCCCACCGTATTTGCCGGTGTTGTTAGAAGCTTGCCGCCAAGACCAATTGTCGTACGAGTATCGTCATGGCGTCACGTCCTATGGCGCATTCACCTATTCCTTAGCGAAAGACCTGCGTGCACAGCCACGAGTCACGTTCGAGAAGATTATCTTGAAAACGACGGCGACGCTTAAGGACCTAGGTTATGACCAGAATCCGCAACTCGTCGGGCCGAAGCCGGTAACATCAAAGACTATTCCCGGATTGGTGGCTCAGCGGCAGAGTCCTCGACCACGAAGACAACGCCGGTAGGTGGTTAAAGGTCTACCGGCGGATTCAAGTCTTAAAGACGCGTCAGCGTTTTGTCTTCACGCATGACGAACCGCCGCGTTGTCCAAACCTCCCGAGTAAAAGCCACCAAACGCATTCGATTTTACTTGGCTTTAAACCGGTGTGAAACTGTTACAAAATGGACATTACTGATACCCATTACCACCTAGAATTTTACGCGGACGATTCCACTCGAGTCGCTCACTATGAGAACATGGCTGCCCCGATAATGCTGCCCAGAGTAGGCGACCACATTCATTTCCACAACCACGACATCACCCTTAAAATAACCCGTGTTGTCCACGAATTCGTTGACCACTTCGCCGACGAACCCAGCCGCTTCACCTTAAGCCACGTTGTTAAAGTATACGGCGACCAGGTTTCCTGAACCTGGCACAAACATTAGAACATTTTAGCTAAAGACGTTGAATTCTTTTTGATTGTATGTCTGTTCTGCCCATGGGGACAGCCAAACCCGAAACACAACCGTCTCCGTGGTCTCAATTTCCCGGCTCTCCTAGCGGAACGGCGCGTCACGATGATATCTACTTTGTCGACGAGAACACGGGTTGGTCGGTTCGAGCAACTGGATTGATTCACAAGACAACTGATGGCGGAAACACTTGGGCGCTCAAGCTGACTAAAACCGGCACGCATTTTCGTTGTATCGGATTTGCATCTCTTACCCGTGGTTTCGCGGGCAATTTAGGTGTCGGTTCCTACGACTCGGCTGTGACCGACAGTAATGTGCTGTATCAAACTTTCGATAGTGGAGACACCTGGACAAATGTGCCCGGATTCGCGGAGGAAGGAATGAAGGGGCTTTGTGCGATATATATTTTGGATGCGAATCACATTTATGGAGGGGGAAGAGTGCGGGGACCCGCTTATTTCATTAAGAGCACGGACGGCGGGGCAAATTGGACAATTCGTAATCTCACCGCGATGGGCGTTGTGAATGGCATTATGGATGTTTATTTCAAAGACCCATTGAACGGATTTGTGGTCGGGATGGATCCTAGCAAATTTTCTGCCGATTGTTCGCCTCCGTATTATGGCCGACTTGCCAAGACTACCGATGGAGGTGAAACGTGGACGCCAGTAATAACGACAGATATTTCCTGCGGCTATCTCTGGAAAATGTCCTGGCCGACCTCGCAGATCGGATATGTTTCACTGCAGCAAAACCGATCTTATTCCAACATTGCTTACTATAAAACTACAGATGGTGGGAATAATTGGGTCCTCAAGGAGATTCCCCTGTCTTCGCTAGGGCTTGCATCATCCAGTTTTTACATGCAGGGAATTGGATTCGTAACCCCCGATGAAGGCTGGATCGGCGGTACCGCGGGCATTCCCTATCCCAGTAGCTTTCTTCACACGTTGGACGGTGGCGACACGTGGTCAAAGAGTGGTTACAACAACACCTATCGGATCAATCGAATTCGATTTCTCGATTCTGGTTTTGGCGTTGCCGCTGGCGAAAGACTTCATGTGTTTCGCCGCTAACCACGCAATCTCGCGAAAGTTGAGCTGAATCGTCACCAGTTAACCTTTAAAACAGTTTAGAAAGACCGGCTTTAACGTAATCCGGCAAATTCAACTGTTCGCGATGTCGATCCAAGAACGTCTGATCATCAGCTACGGTGAGCCGATGTGGATCAATGCGCGGGGTCACGCGAAATGTTGCTTGCACGGGGAGTGAACAGCCGAAAGAAGTTCAAAAACGGGTGTGCAGCGGGAGAATTCGCTTGATTGTCAATCCCAACGGCTAGTTGAAGGGAAAAATCGAGTGACGTATGATGCCCATCATTGTCAAACGGCTCGAGCGGCGCCAGATTGCGAAACCAGAGCAGCTTTGCCTGATCGTTGTTTCCGGACGGCAACATATTTTTCGCTTTAGGCTGCTCCGCCACACCATGGCAGCTTAAACAGGACGATACGGGGTTATCTACGGGTCCGTTGCCACGACCGGCCCATCCAAGAATGTGCGGAGCGGTCGAAGATTGCGACAAGCCCGAGCGATAGGCGACGACGGGCGCAGCACTATTGATCCAAGACTCTTGCGGAACATGCCCTTGCGCTGGGTCGTAATTTGCAGGGGTGAATGTGGGATCATTTCCCCACATCAGTGTCACAGGGGCGATCCGCCGCCACGGATCCGGCGCGGCGACGCTTTTGTCGAATTGGAATGTGCCGAACACCCAACCGCCTTCACTTGAGCGGTTGTCCTTCACAGCGATGTCCACTTGGAGCAGGCGCACTTTGTTGTTGCGGATTTGGTTTGCGTCATTAGATCGGTCCGTGTCGGCGATCCATTCAGGCGCGTCATCGAGATATGGCACCTTATCCTTGGTTGCCATTGTAAAAAGCAGCTTGAATGCAACCGTCCCCTCAGGAAAGACTGCCTTGCTTGCGTCAGGATGATTTGGGTCCGCCCATACGCGTCCGATAGTGTAGCCGCCGCCAGCATTATAAAGACCAACGGCGAAATTGCGGAAAGTGTTTGACTGAGTGTCTGCAAGTTCGCCGGTACGTGATAGGCGCTCGCCTGTAAGCCCGTGGGCGAACTCGCGCCCGTTAGTTCCAGGATGGAGCCAAGGGGCGTGATACCATTTGCGCGTAGCGTTGTCCTGTCCGCGAAATTCCACTTCAGGATTGCCCTGATAGCAGTAATCGATAATCGCCTGCATGTAGGCAGCGGGTTGCTGACGAAAATCGATGGCTTTCCACGGCTGTTCCAATGATGGCGAGGGATCTGTCGTCGGATAATCTTGGCTTAGGACAAAAACTGGGTCACCGGCCGCTGGGTTCCAACCAGGCGGCGGTGAATAACTGCAATCGGGAAACATTCCAGCTTTGACCGACGCGACACCTAAAATAACTACGGAGACAAGGTATAGTCTTTTCATAACCACACGAAGGCTGAGGTGTTAGGTTTACCGTAAAATATGCTGTCGTCAGCTATTGCAAGTTGACTACGATTTTCACGGCTGACTGTAAAGCCCCGAATGTGGAAGCAGCCTCGACCTAAGTGCTGCCCCATCCGGGCATGAAATTTTTTGTCCGCTCGGTCAGCTAATCAGAAAGCTTCTCCAAAACTAAAGCGCGGCTAGCAAATTCGCACCGTTCGGACTGCCAAGACCTGTGCACGGATCCCAGCCGGCGTTGGCTTTGTAACCTTCAACCTGGTTCACGCCATTATCGCCTTCCGTTATGTCGCGCAAGGCACGCGTGGAGGAAGTGAGGGCATATAGCTTCGGTGTGATGAAGCCGACGGGTTGGGTGCGTCCTGAATTGAGCACTGCAACCAGGCCCGCCCATAGCGGTGCCACGGCGCTGGTGCCACCTATAACTTGGTTAGAGCCATCCACGCGAACGATGAAGCCGGTCTCACCGTCTGCGTTGCCGCAAATGTCCGGTACGCCACGACCCACCTTGCCTCCGGGGTTGATGGATTTTGGCACCCCGACTCCGTTCTGATAAATCGGCAGACCAAAGAATTCACTGACCCCGCCTCCGGTAGCCCAGCCATCTCGATTGTTCCAAACGGTCTCGGACGTGATCCCGGTCTGATCGCCGATGAGTCGAGTTCCGCCGCACGCGAGAACGTTCGGACTCGATGCGGGAAAATCTACATTCGCGCGATTCTCGCCAGGGTCAGCGGTATCAGGCGCTCCATGGTCACCTGCGGCGACCGTGACGGTAATCCCCATCGTTGCACCGTCGGAACAAGTGCTATCAAAATCACGCTTAGCTTGATCGGTCCAACCCGCCTCGGTTGCCCCCCAGCTGATCGAGACAACGGATGGGTTGCGAACATTGTCGTGGATCGCAGCATTAAGGGCGTTGAGGAATCCTTCGTCGGTATTTGGCGCAAAATAGACCGCGATTTTCGCACCGGGCGCTACTGCACCTGCGACCTCAATGTCCAGCATGACTTCGCCATTTGCATCCTTGGTTGGACCATCCGGTTCGTTGTGCGCGCCGCCTATAGAGACTGCTGTAACCTTTGGTTTTTTGATCCCGAGGCTTTTGAAGTAAGCTGTCAGATCTTTTGCACGAAACCCTCCGCCGAGTTCGATAATCGCGATGCATTGGCCGCGACCGTCAAGATTTGAAGGGAAGTTGTAAAGCTTCGCAACTTCTGGTGGCGTCATCGGCTTCGCGGCGTCAGCCCGAGGCTTGAGATCTCTTGTCTTCGGACAAATATAAAAGTGCGGCCTAGCCTGCGGCCGATTGTCGAGACCGAAAACGCCCTCGACGATATTGGCTAGGTCCTTTGGCACGCTTATCGTACCGATGCGTCCGCGGAACGTTCGCTTGGTCTTCGGTATTCGATACGCCTTGAATTGCACACCGAAAGCCGCCTGCATCGCCTTTACCGTGCCGGAGAGCTTCACCGCGCGCTGCGCGATACTAGTCTGCACGACGTCGAGTCCATGTTCATTCGCGAATTCTTCGACCTTTTCGATATCAGTGGGATTAGCGCCGTAAGCATCGCGGAACTCATCGCGTGTTAGGGGTTTCCCTTCGATTCTCGGTGTTCTCGCACCTGGCTTACGTCGCAAACGGACGGTAACTTGGAGACGCTCCTCCGGGGGAACCTTACCGACGGGCTTGGCATTTTTTGGTGCGCTTTTGCGACTCGCGGGGAGAACCACGCGAGCGATTGATTTTGTCTTTTTCATATGAATTGGTGTGATTTTAGTTCTCTTAGGTTAGCCGAGAAACGATAGAAATATTCTGAACACAAGCGCCGGCCGCGTGGTGTTTTTTCGAACTATCAATTCGCGGTGGCTGGAGAAAGCCGCTCCAGCAAAATACCCATCAACGCTGTGCGTTACTGATCTCATTACTACTTGAGTTTTGGCAACAGCTAACGACGTTACGTAGCATAACGGCACGTGTCACAGTTGTCACTAATAAAGCGGCGCGGAGGCTTCTTGTGCCATTTCCTGTCCGAAAAGCAACAGTCGCCCTACTCAGCGCTTGGAGCTGACGTTATCTCGTGCACGGTTAGAATTGACACCAGCCATTGCGTGTCGCTTGTGCACGAGTAGCAGCAACATTGGGAACAACGGATCCAACGACAACTGACCCGGTTCGGATCCTGGCTAGGATTGCTGTTGCTTTGTACTATCTACACCTTTCATTATCGGAAGTGTTTTATGCGTCCCTCCACAGCGTTACCGCCACCTGAGGGTCACATCTATTTCTCCTACAGTCCGACCTCACCACCGAACTGGGGAATTGCGTCCTCTGACATCCATATATTCGTTTATCCGAACATTCGCGTTGCTCTTGAAGTGCTCTTAGAGGTTGCTAACGCGATCCAAGCACAACAATTGCATCGTGGTCCCGGATACCGTACTGGACATCTTCTCTTCAGAGGAAATTCTGACGTTACACAGCGATTACTACCAACCCGTTTACGAGGTCCGTGGACTCAGCCATCCCCGCGCGAACGTTTCAGCGTAGCCGATCCGCCGATGATCATGGTTCACGGCGTGAATCTGCCTGCTGTGTCTTTTGACCCTGGCGGCGCAGATGCGCGGCTCTACTGGGGTGACTGGTTCGAACGCGTCGAGCCGATGCGAACGATCGAAAACTCGATGGCAGAGGTTTCACAGGAGGAAATCCAGCGTCGAGATGCCCTCGAACGCGCCGCCGCCGAGCGCGTTTCCCAGCTTCCTGAGGTCGCTTCCCTCGGCCCGTTCCAAAGACGGGCGGCCGTTCGGCATTACGATTGCGTACCGAGTCCCCTACTCGACGTATCCACGAGCCCGGAGGTCGCTGCGTTCTTCGCAACCGGGGGAGCGTCGCGCGCACCGAGACCCGGAACGATCGGCATGCTATGGGCCATTGACCTAAGCTTCCTCCAGGATCTTTTTTTGTCGGAAACCACCAATATACCTGGCGGTGAAAAGATAAATATGACCCAGCAGCGAGATACCTGGGGAGTCAATAAGCGGCTGTTCGAAAACTACGGTGTTCTGCCATCACGCTTCGAACTCGCCTTGGTTGAGTTGCCGTTTCCACGTCCCCAGGCCCAACACGCGCGCTTTTTCTCGCTTGCCGGAGAAAGTGGAACATCCTTACCGGCAAAGACTGAATTTACTTGGTGGTCTATCATCGAGCGACATGCTTACGGATGCGCCTTCATCCAAGACGGCCGCACTTACGAAAACCCGGATCAAAATATCACGGCCACTTCTCTTTGGCCGGTTAATGATGCCGAAGAATAATCCCAATCACGGAGCGGGACAAAACGACACCCGCATAATTGGCGAACCATCAAGAAGCGCTCCTTTAGGCGAATCAGTGCACGCTATGATCATAATTGCGAAAACCTTCATCCGGAGTGTGAGTGCGGGGTCTTCCTTTGGCAAAGAAGCGCGGTTTCGGCGAATAGATGCTCTTCCCAGTTTAAGACTCGTGAATTTAACTAGAATGGGATATCTAAATTCTCGATGAGTAAACGAAAGCTGATACTGATTAACGATCAAGTTTCTGGCTTTAACAGAAAATTCGAGAGCAAGGCGCGGTTTTTGGTAGATGAAAGCGTCGGCATGGACGCTGTGAGATTGATTCAGGATCGGGGCTGGAATGTTTGTTACGTGTACGATGTCGGCCTATCGGGGCGATCGGATGAAGAAGTTTTGGCATTCGCATGGGAAGAGCAGCGTTTTCTGTTGACCCAAGACTCCGAATTCCTAGATGACAGCAGATTTTCGTTTCAGCGTAATCCGGGGCTAGTTGTCCTTCCAGGAGGAACTGGCAGCACACTCGGATTGGCGGAAGCAATTAATGGCGTGCTAGCGTTGATCGGGCCCTATTCCGAAGCTTATCGAGGCTACAAAATCCGCATTACAGAAGACGGCGTTTGGACGATCAGGCGTTTCAGCACAGAGAAAGGCATTTCTCAAGAAATTCAGGTTAAATTCGGCAAGATAAAGTAAGGAAGTGGATAGACGATACGTGATCATCAGCATCATGTGCGGAGTTCACTGATCAATAGAGGTAAAGCTTGGACCCGTTGGGATCCAGGTCCTGATAGACCCTTTGCGCGTCCGATGCTGGCGTCGTGCCAGTGGACCCATAAGTGGCGCTCAGATTAGTCCTGATGCTGGTAAGCTTGAAATAGCCACTAAAGGTAAACTGGTCCGGTGTATCAAAGGGAACAATCGAGAATTCTTCGGCATGGTCGATGTTGTTTGCCGCACAGGTGTAGAGATATTTGTGTCCCTGGTCCGTTACCAGCGTGTTGCTGGCGTGGAGAAAACGGCCGTCAGCCTGACTGGTAACCGACTTTCCCGTTCCAAGATCGCTGAAGCCCCACAGATCCGAATTGTCATTATTGTCTGCAAGGGAGCGATGTATAACGTCGAAGCGCGGCGGATTGGGGCTAGCCGCCGGAATCCCGGCATTGCTGGCATGCAGGCATTCGCTGGTATCATCCTTGAGAATGTAGGCCGCGCTGGTGCTAGGAAGCCCGGCACAGAGATAACCAGCAGATTCGGCCAGCCGCAATTGCTGCCGCACTGTCGCAATCTGTGATGCAGCATTGGGCACACCAAACCCTACAAGTAATGCTTCCATTTGATCGATCATTGGTTTCAGCGATGTCTGTTGGGTCTCGCGGCTGAACACGGTCTCCCGATAAGTCCGAATCTGGTTAATCAATTGCGCAAGGCGTGCGGCATCGTTGCGCACGAGATTCGCGATCAGCCCACGGTTGGCCATCTTAAAATGCCTATTAGGCTGGAAAATCTGGTCGATACCCCACAGGATCATTTTGAATTTGACGTCGTTTACACCGGGTGCCTCGACGGCATTCACGTCATTATAGATATAGGTGTTATTGGTGTTGTTTGAATAGCCATCCCAGTGCTTGAGAAAAAACTCCATCGCATAGACTTTAATGAACTGATCCAGATCCAGCATCTGGTTCGCCCCGGCCAGCCCATTCGCGGCGATATGATTGTCGGCAAACTCCAAATCGGCCTTGTTGTTAAATTTGGAAAGCGACTCCGGTTCCATGAAAGGCAACCTCGCGCTAACAAGATCGTCCCCATGTTCAAGTTCGTACAAATTTCCGTTCATGTTGCCATTGAAATTGCGTTCGATGTAGCGCGGCATGACCGGTTCGGCATTGACAAAGATGCCTGGACTGTTGACGCCACTCACCCCTTGGCCTATCAGCGTGCCATTCACAAATACACGTGCAAAATTGCAACGCGAATTGGGCAATCCGGCTATAGCGAGCAATTTGTAGCCCAGCGGCTGCCGAATATAAGACGGATCCTGAATGGTATTGTTGAGGGTCAAGTAGCGTGACCCAGTTAGGGCTTCGATTATTGGGACGTTCGCCTTGCCAAATTTGCCGAAGTCAATGTGCAGGCATGGCTTATCGCTATTGATTGAGCCGCAGAATGATTTCTTTTTAACGCCTACCTGGGTGAACATGGTGGTCTGCGCTGGAAAGCTCGTTCCAGAGATTTCGACCGAAGTTGCCTTGCGCCACGTATACCGGCTGTCGCCAATCCATTGGAAGTTGCACACGCCACCGGCTGGCTGCTCGGTTCGCACCGCATCCCAATCAGTTTGCGGCATCGTAAGCTTGATTGTTAGAACATTGCCAATCGCATAAAGCGAATCGAGTGCTTGTTGCTGCTGGACACTCATCGTCAGAACTCCGTGCGCCGGTCAAAACCTATACTATGGATCTCGCCGACGACAAGCGGCGCGCGTGGTCCGACCGGCGCACCATGCCGCTATGGGATGCCGATTTCAGTCATAGCTCAGATCGGGTTGGCGTTGGGAGCAACGACGCGGCCGTTGATGGTGATCGTGGCACCTTTGATTTCGACGACGCCCACGCTTTTGATCACGATCTTCCCGTTCGACATCGAGATGGTGTTTCCGTGCGCATCGTCGATCACCAGCTCGCCCTTGCCCCCGCCGGGCGGCTGGTCTTGCCCATTCCACAAGAACCCAATGACATAAGGAAACCGCACGTCGCCATGATCAAAGGCTACTAATACTTCGTCGTTTACCTCGGGCATAAAGAAAGAGCCACGGAAATTGCCAGCCATCATCGTCGCGATCCGAATCCAGTCAGTCTCAAGCTGATCGTCAAGCCATGGGAAACGGACCTTGATCCGCCCGTACTTCTCCGGGTCGTTGACGTTGGTCACAAGACCTCTGACTACACCGTTGATCTGGCTCATAACTTTCCGCTCTTCTCCATCCGCGCCGTAAACTCCGTAGTATATCCGCCATCGCTAAAACGGTAAACACCTACTTGGGTCGTGTTGACCAATTCCAAGGTCGATTAGATGACGCCATGAAAAGTGTGTATGAAACTTCTATCCGTAAGTTCCGTAGTAGGTTCATGGAGCTTTTCATCAACGCCGCGCTCTCTCGACAATCATGTCGATTGGGCGCGGTTTTTCGCCGATGCCGCGAGCGACGAATTCACGGGACTCAATATCAGTAGTGTGCCTTTCATTCGGACTTCAAATTGCGTGCGTAACCAATCTCGCATAAAAATCATCTGTATCGGCTGGTTCTGCATTGAGGAACCTGGCGACTAACGGGTCAGTCCCTAACTCGTGGCTTCGACTGGACAGCCTTCCGGGCCGATTCCACCCGTCCGACCCAAGCTAGGCAAACCAAAGGCGTTGACAACGCTGGCCCAATTATCGGAAAACGGCGTTGCGATGAGTGATCCCGAACTGAAGCAGTTTCTGAAGAATATCGCGACAACTAAGTCAGAAAGGCTGCTTTGGTCTCTTTCAGATGAGCAGTTGGATCAATATGTTGAATATTTCATAGATGTTCGTCCACACCTGACGCATCCCTGGATGCTCCGTGACTACGAAGATCGAATTAAGTTGCTTCGCAAAGAGAAGGACCGGCGTTCTAGTCAACGTCAGCACGATGAAGCGATTGGCGTGGCGAATCAAAATGTGAAGTGGACTAAAATTGTAGGGATTCTCGCATTAATTGCCGCAGTAGGTGTCCCGTTGATGATTCAATATTGTTCCCGATCTTCATCCACGACATCGCAGCGATCATTACGACCGCCGCGGCCACCCGCAATACCGCAGCAATCGGCAACCGGAACACCCTAGGAGTAGCAACAGATTACATATCCGTTGTTAACCAGAGATCTGTCGCGCCGGACGATCGCGCGCTTGCTGTATTTCGTCCCACGCGTTTTACAAATAACCACAGTGAAGCAGGCCTAACGAGACTCAAGATCAGCGACCGCGCGAGTTGGAAATGACATTCGCATGCTCTCCAATCTAGGCATAAGGACGGTCTGCGGGTCGCTGGATCGCTTGGTTAGACCAGGGAGTCTCCGCGCACCTGAATCATATCTGGCCTTCGCTAATCTCCTGTTCAGTCATCAGTCCGGTTGCACTTCGCATAGAACTCGTGCACAAAGTTGACGATCATCTAATTCTCATGAGATTAATGATAACGGAATAAACAAATGGCGGTTAGCAAGGATACCGTCAACAAAATGTATGGCTTCGGTCCCGGACACATTTGGTAGATCACGTGTTTCCTACGGCAGAGAAGAATGCGTAGCACTTCCTCCGGCTCCTGGAACTGAAATTGATTCAGGCCGAAAGGATGATGAAGACGACCTTTGCAAAATTAAATTCGACGATCCGAACGTGATTTTCTGTCCTGCGCTTCACAGCACAAATCCTGGGACTGATGTCTACGAATTACCGACTGGAGTTTCAAGAGCATCCTTTGAACAGAAGGAATGCGCCAAGGAGACAAAGAGAAACGCCAACTTTCTAGCAAAATTTAAGCAATCAACAAGCTGCTCTTACACTCCGGCGATATTAGCTTACGGAAAGGTGGCTGATGCACTCAAAATTCATGTTGATATTCCGGCAGTTGTCTATCGAACGATGGAACCAGCAGCCCACAAAGGAGTCGAAAAAATGGCCGGCGTCTATGCTCACGGTCTCATACAGCAAACTTGGGCTGGACTCGTTAGCAAAATTGCAGCTTCAAGTCCCAAAGTGATGAAGGACGGACTTCTTTACGGAGCAATGGTCGATCATAAGGGTGGAATTGATCACCATCTAACTTTGAATCACAGGGGTCCCGATCCCAACCCTGCAGCTCCCTTTCTTGCATCTCCAACTTGGGTCATGGCTACGAAAGGCTCAGAGATAAGGAGTCAAATTCCGCCTTCGCTGGAGACACTCGGGCAAATGATGGCCGTTCGCGATGTAGGTGAAATGGCAATTATCGATCACATATTGGCTCAACAGGACAGGTTCGGAAATGTAGCCAAAAAGGACAAAATTTTTTGGTTAGAGCAAACAACCGCTGGTCAAAAGCTTCATTCTGTAAAAGCTACGAAGGCAAACAAACCGATTGATGGTACCAATCAAACGACAATGCAGCATCTAGACGCGAACCATATCCCTTATGTTCAGTTTCCCGTAATGGTTCTTGCCGACAACGATTGCGGATTGCGGCAAGATAGCAATGTAGTTCGAAAAAATAATATGGTTCAGCATCTTCGTCACATCAGTTCTAGCGTCTACAAACACGTTCAGAGTTTTGCAAAAACAAATCCGGACGATTTACTCGAGTATTTTCAAAATCAAACTCTTATGACGAGTGATGAAGCCAAGGGAGTTATTGCACGACTACAGGAAGTGGCCTCAATTCTGAAAAACAACTGTAACAATGGAACTCTCCTATTTGATTCAGAGCCAGAAATTTTCCTAGGTATGGAGCCAATCCCACCGAAGAATTGCGAATAACTGGATAAAGGCCGGGCAATCTTCATGATCTTGGGACGTTGGCGGACTCCGTGTGACTGCGTGCTAGGTGGAAGTGTGTGACTTCCTCTTCCGCTTAGGGAAGATCGCTATTAAGCGGGTTCGATTCTCGTCCCCGCCTGACTGTGTGACTCATCACCATCACGGAGATGTCATCTAACGAAAAAGAGAGAAGTCACGGCAGGGTGTCGTGGCAAACACACTGAAGTTGCATCGGAATTGGGCCGTTGGTTTCATCGTCTGGTTAGGCTTCTTCATGGGTGGGCTGGACTAGGCTGCTCGCCAGCCTGCGGCGGCAGCAGTCCATCGATTTCCGATGCGAAGCGGGGCGAATACAGCGTTCGCACTTCAAACCAGTAATTCACGAACCCAACCGAGCTGGCGAATGTTGCCTTCCAAGCGGCCTTCTGCCTCGAGTACTCCACCTCGTCATATAAACCTAAGCGAAATTGGTAGTGAACGTCCTCCCAATAGCGCAACAAAGCGTTAGAGCGTAGGCGGAATTGGAACTGCTCGTCTTCGGTCAGTTGCTCGCCTGCCCCGGCGCGACGTACAACGCTCGCGAGCTGGCTATTGCTCGCAGAGGAGTTGAGCAGCTCGACAATCGTGGTGGCGAGTTCGTGCCTGACCTGCGCACGCATTAATGTGCGATTCTGTTGCAGCTGCATAATCACCATAAGGAGGCCAACAATTGTGCCTCCGTTTGCCGCGAGGGCGATCCACTGCATAAGTCGTTCTTTGCTCATCTGCTTGTTTCCGCTCGCGAGGTTCCTATTCATCTGTACGAGAGCCAATGCATTGGTCTAACGAGAAAGAGATAAGCCGCGGCAGGGTGTCGTGGCAAGCACGCTGAGCTTATCTCGCAATGGGGCCGTTAGTAACTGTCTTGGTTTCAAGCATAATTTAGATCGGGTTTGAGGGAACTGTTGAGCACGATCAAGAGTTTTCGCATGGTCGCAGTGAGGGCGAGTTTGGCCGGTTTGCCAGCCGCTCGCAATCGCAGATAAAAATTGCGCAGGATTGGGTTGTGACGCGCGGCGACTAATGCGGCCATGTAAAGTCCATGTCGAACGAAACGCCGTCCACCGTAGATCGCGCGTTTGCCGCGCATCTTTCCGCTATCGCGATTAAACGGCGCTACTCCGACCAAAGCTGCAACTTCACGACGATTGAGTTGTCCCAACTCAGGCGTTTGCGCCAGCAGTAAGGCCGCCGTGCGTTCCCCAACTCCCTTGATTGAGGTCAGTTTCTCTGCCTTGGCAGATAGACGGGGCGACTGTTCAATGTGCTCTTTGATCAGTAGATCGAGTTTTTCAACCTGCTTTTTGATTTGGTTGATCAAACTGCGATTCAATCTCACCACCGAGGCATTGCTGACACGCGCACCGCGATTTTGTTCCATCACCAGCAAATGAGTTAAGTGCCTGCGCTGGCTCTCCAACTCTCGCAGATGTTCTTGCTCCAACGTCCCAGCGGTCACTGTCTGCGGCCGCATCACCTTGCCAAACTCGCACAGTACTTCCGCGTCGATGCGATCGGTCTTCGCCAGGATTCCCGCCGCTCGCGCAAATTGCCGAACCCGGTTGGCTTGAACCAGACTGACTTTGATCCGCGCACCAGCAAGCGCCTGGACTAATCTGCGTTCATAACCGCCGCTCGATTCGCAAATCACCTGAACTGTAGCCTCAGTTTGCTTAATCCACCTGATTAGCTGTCGATGGCCAACCCTGTCGTTACTGAAACGATGTTTTTGTGCTCCAATCGCCGCATCCAGATGTGACTTGGCAATATCGACTCCTAAATAGACAAGTTCCTCTTTCACGTGGTAAATAACTCCTGCTTCTTAGATGCGAGCTGGCCAGGCCGGTCTTGCCCTCGGGGTTTAAGGCCGGCTTGGTCGCTCCAGTAACTGTTCGAGTTTACTTCACACGCCCAAGGGCAGGCACGGATCGAACTAACGGACGCTCTTGGTCTAACCAGAAGCCGCTTCATCGAGGATCGCGCACCTGCTGCCCTTTTGCACCAAATCAAGGGCCCTTTAAAGAAGATAGAGGCTTCATCGTCTGGTGAGACGCATTGCGCAACCGAATGACCCCCTGAACTGATAAGTTCAGTGACTAACACTTGGTGATGCCGCACGCCAATCACGAATCATCAAGGGAGCCAGACACCGTGCTGCGGGCGTGTCTCGACTGAACCGATACCGCTTTCAAGGCTGGAGCTCACGGCTATCGCAATTCAAAAAGCTGGTGTGGCTTCATGTCAAGACGGACATTGAAGGCATGCGTCTCCATCAGATTATCCGCGAAACCAAGTAGACCGCGCGCGTCACAAAGAGACATCCTGAATCACAGCTAGGGCGCCGTCCGCTACTTCGCGTAAATCGAAAGAGTAAATAAGCTTGCCGACGGCGACGACGCAAACTAGAGAAAAATGAGGAGCGATGGAGAAACAGTTCAACCGGTCGTGGACGCGGTTTCACGACGATCCGCGAAGCGTCCTGCTGAACCAGGTGCCGGAGGTCGATTATCCGGCGGGCCTCGCTGACCTGATTGGTCTGTGCCGGGACCGGCCACCCGAAGTGCAGCTGCGCGCGGCAGGCAGTCACTGGGCGTTGTCCGAAGCGGCGCTCAGCGACCACATCTTCATCGAGACTCACGACCCGCAGGATCTGGTTCCGGCGATGGAGCGCACGCTGCTGGACGTCGTGCCCGTATGCCTGCACCGGGACTTGCTGCAATCCATGGCGTCAAATGCTTGGCCGTCTCGATATGGCTCACTGATTCACGTCGAGAGCGGCAAGCGCATCTACCAGCTTTATTCCGAGCTGGACCAGAAGGACGATGGCTCGAACCCCGCGACCTTGGCTGGCCGCGTGGGCCCTCATTTCGCCGGCCCGTGGGGTATCGAGACGTTGGGAAACTCCGGAGGGCAGACGGTGGTGGGCGCCTTCTCCACAGGCACGCACGGCGGTGACTTCGACCGTGGGGCAGTCGCTGACCTAGTAGTTGCGGTCCACCTGGTTGCCGACGGCGGCCGGCACTACTGGATCGAGCGGGTCGACCAAGAGCGCTACTATCCGCAACTGACGGACGATGCGGCGCTGACGATGCTCTATGGGGCCGACGTCTACGGCGGTCCCGGCAACTTCCACATCATCCGCGACAACCAGATCCTAAACGCGGTAGTGGTTTCGGTAGGCCGGTTTGGAGTGATCTATTCGTCGGTACTGCGGGCCGTACCGCGGTACTCGCTGTGGGAGCGGCGCCGGATGCACTTGTGGCAGGACATCCGGACTCAGATTGACGCCAACTCGCCGGGCAATCCGGGCCTGTTTCAGGATACTATTGTCCAGAAGCCCGACGCCATGCAGCGCTTCCTGCAAGTGGTAGTCTGCCTCACACCGCACTTGAACTTCATGCGCAACCTAGCCGGAGTGACCAAGCGCTGGGAGATCCCAGTGGCGATGGGACCGGCAGGGCACGCGGAGCGCGTGGGCCAGCGCGACGGCGGTCCGAACGAATGTCCCAATTTCACCATGGCCGGAAAGTCGCATGCCTTCACTCCGCAGCCAGACCATCCGGAGCGGGCCGGCGATCCCAGCATGCTAGAGAAAGCGTGCACGAGCGCCAGTTTCCTGAGCGGGTTGATCTCGGCTGCGATCGACGAGATTGAGGAGTTCGTGGAAAGCCACGGCGCAGCAGTAGGCGCGGGAGTGGCGGCGGTGGCGGCAGCAGGTGGCGGAGGTCTGCTGGGCCTGCTCGGTCCGCTTGCGCTTGCGGCACTGGCGCTCAAGGAGCTGCTCGACGCGCTCGGAGCCGACGACCGGCTAGGCGAGGCCATGGAAAAGATTAAGGATAAGCTTTTGGATCCAGACGAGCCCGATCCGGCCAAACGCGCCGCGGGCCTCTTTGCCTGGCAGTTGATCGCGTATGAAGTGTTCCAGGCACTGCAGGGTGATCAGGACGCCGCCGCATTGAGCTACGCGATCATGGAAGGCCACGATTATTTGGACGTCAGCTGCCAACACAACGTGGCCTCAGTGGAGGTGTTCTTCGACGCCAACGACAGCCGGCTCATCGCCTTCGTCGACGCGCTCATCGCTTTCGAGATTCAGCAGGAGATGCAGGGCAAGGCCTGCCTCGGATATGCTTCGCTACGGTTCACCGGGCCCACGCGAGCTCTCATCGGCCCGCAGCAATGGGGCCGCACCTGCGCGGTTGAGGTCTCCGGGCTCAAGGACGTGAGCGGCAGCGAGGAGATGGTGGAATACGCCACCGCACTGGCGCTCAATCCAAACATGGGCGCGATCCTGCACTGGGGGCAGTACAACCCCTCCACGCGGCCGCAGGTCGAGATGCGGTTCGGATCCAAGCTCGCGGACTGGCGCGCGGCGCTGGCGCAGTTCAACGGTGGCGGAGGTTTCTCAAGCGCGTTCAGCCGGCGCACTGGGCTCGAGCCCTAATAGGAAGAAGAACATGGAACCGATTCTGATCTTCTACGGCCCTTGGACGATTGAAGTGACGGATCTGATCCTTGGCGCCGGCGCGCCAGCGATGCGATTGAGCCTCGATAGGGCCGGAGCTGCGGATGAGACCTATCTGAACCCGCCGATCGGTCACTTTGCTGGAGGCCGACGGACCTGAGTGGATTCTGAAGGTGGAGGTCTCATTCGACCTGCAGCCGTTCCAGGCGCTGGAGCCCACTAGGGAGTTCGCGTTCGATCCGAACCGCGGCATGACGGCGAGGGTGAAAGCGGGCCGCCTGAGCCCCGCGTTCAGCGCCGCCATCGGCCTGCACATGACCGCCCACGACCCCGAGATGCGAGCGCGCCCCGTCAACCCTTACGACTTCACCATTCAAGGTGGATAAGAGATACCCGCGATGGCAGTTCCGCATCACCGTTTGGCCTAACCAGGCACTGGAGCCAACCGTCTCGGCGGATACCTGCGCCGCAAGTGGTCAACAATCCCTAAGAGAAAGAGATAAAGGCACGACAGGGTGTCGCGGGCAAGCGCGCTGAACTTGTCTCGGAATGGGGTTGGCTGCGTCGTCTGGTTAAGCGCCATCGCTATCATCACGTAGTCAGCTATTAGCGTTTGATCCCAGCGGCTTTAATGATCTGCGCCGCACTTTCACTCTCACTTAGCACGAAGCGCGCGAACTCGGGCTGCCTCATATTCATCGGCTCGCCTCCGTGCTTGACAATCCAGTCGCGCAGATCATGCCCGGCCAGCACGTATCCAATATCCTTCACAAGCTTGTCAATCACTACGGCCGAAGTGCTAGCCGGCGCCCATACCCCATACCAAATGGGGAAGTCGAAACCGGCGACACCAGCCTCGGCGATTGTTGGAACCTCCGGTAGCAAGGACGAGCGTCGCGCGCCGCTCACGCCCAAGGCACGAAGTCTGCCTTTCCGAATATCGGGCAGAGCGAGCGGAATGGGCGCCATAATGTAAGTGGTGTCCCCAGCGATGTTGTGTGCGATTACGTCAGCGATTGCATCGCTTCGTCCGGCAGGAATGTGCACAGCCTTGATACCGACCGCGAGATTGAATTTCTCTATCCCCAAGTGTGTGCCGGTGCCGATTCCAGTGGAACCGAACTTGAGTTGACCGGGCTTTGACCTCGCCGCCGCGATGAGTTCTCCGAGCGTGGTAATACCAGCCGACTCGCCCGCGACAAGCACGTACGGCTGGCCGGTTAATGGAGTGATCGGAATGAAGTCCTTCAACGGATTATATGGGAGGTCTTTTGAGAGTGCGGCGCTGTATGCCTGAGCGCTGGTATTCACAAGCAGCGTGTAACCGTCGGGCAGTGACTTCGCGACCTGCGCGGGGCCCGCCGTGGCTCCGGCCCCGGGGATGTTCTCCACTGTCACTGGCTGGCCCCACAGCTTAGAGAGCTGCTGGGCGAGGGCACGGGCCAGCAGATCAGGTCCGCCGCCTGCCCCAAATGGCTCGATTATTAAGACCGGTTTCGTTGGATACTGTTCTGTGACCCCAGGCATATCTGCTCCGGCACAGGCTACGAGGACAAATATGAGTCTGATCCATCTCGTGCTTCGTCTCACGATGTGCTCTTTGTTCCGCCTAACTAGAAAGAGATAAGCAACGGCGGGGTGTCGTGGCAAGCGCGCTGTGGTTGCTTCGTAACGGGGCCGTTTGCTTCATCAGCTGGTTAGATGCTTTCATTCGCAACTCATTGCTCACATGATGCTGTGATCAACGTTTATGATGAATCGGGCAAGCTGATCGAAGTGCATCGGCACAAGGGCGACCTCCAAGCGCCATGAACGCAAAGTTATTTTTCACATGGGCTGCAAACCGGCGCACAAAGGCGACAGTCGCCGAGTTCACCAGCCGAGCTCGTCGTACAAACACCTCGTCCTAAGTCAGCGACAGTCCGCCCGTTTACGGCGTCGGTGAAGGCGCAGGATTCCTATATATATGGCCACTGGACGTCTTCACATGGCTCTTTGTTGGAGTGGGTGACGGTGCCGTCGTAGTTGCGGTCGTTCCCTGCTGCTGACAAGAAGCGATGAAAGCCATCGCAATGATGGCCCACAGTAAACACAATATGTACGTCTTCATAGGTTCTTAGTTTTCAGATCGAGTAACTCAGAATGTCAAGCTTTGTTTCGATTTAGAAACGGCGCAGATCCTTGTTAGTCCAGTAAGTCCTTGTCCTACAAAAGTGTAGGGTTTTTCCGATGGCCGCATGGCTATCGCTTGGCTGCAAAATCCATCTTGACACCGTTCCGGGATGGAGGGGAGGATCGGCCCGCGCCAAGTTGTTTAGGCGTCCTCCCGAAAGAGCTCCACCTGACCTGCTTTCCGCAGGAGTTAACCGTGAACGAAAGGCTCGTTCACACAAACAAAGAAAATATATGAAAACATTAAGGAATATTATCCATCTCGCGTTCGCGCTGATAGCGTTCGCTTTCCTTGGGCTTACCGCTTCAGTCCGAGCAGTCAGTCCGCCTCCGGACGTAGGCCATCCAGGCGGCAACACGGCCGAGGAAGATAATGTCCTCCCGGACCTTAGCGCTGAGACGGAAAGCGGTGCGATGGGGCACGCAGCTAACGACCCTAACCACCGGGTAATTCACATTAATTTTACAAGGTTGATCCCCCGCCCGTGCGGTCTCGAGATTGTCGAACTACGCGGCCAATTGCACCTCTCGTTCGCGCTTGTGGAAATTCAGGGCCAGCGCGTCGTTATGCCCACGAACATAAAGGTAGAAGCGTTCAGTGGCACTGGCAAAAGCATTGGTCGTAAGTATGAGGCAGGTAGAGTGCACTTCCTCCCCGTAAAGACGACAAAACTAAATGGGCTTGGAGCCGGCGAGTTCCGACTCAGGATTCAGGTTACCGGTCATCCCAAGTCTCAAGGCGACCCTAACCCCTCAAAAGTCGTCCGCTTTAGACTTGTATACAAGGTAGTCTACGACTGGGGTCCTGACAATAAGGTGACTAGGCTGGCCCCCGCCCCCGGTGACCCTGAAATCTTTTGCGGGCATGAATGAGATTGAGGGCAAGATTTGGGCCGTCTCGACGAGCAGGCAGCGCAAATCCAGAACGTGAGCGCTCAGCCTGAAGCGAGCAAACCTGCGCCGCAAACCGTCCTGAACAGCCCTCCTGCTTTACGTTCACGCGCGCGCGCGTAATCTGAAAGCCGTTGACACAATGTTGACAGTACCACGGTCGCTTTTGGTCACAAGCGTTCGCTTATGTTAGCAACCATACGAGGGAGCAAAAATGCCACGAGGGGCAAACACTAGATTTTAAGTCCCGTGCTCTGCCGACTGATTTACGAAATATCTGCAAACGAGAGAGGCAACAAACTATTGCCACGCCATTTTTCAGCCAACGCCATTTGGAATCTGTAGCGTATTCGGTAACGTCACGCCGCACGCTAGGAGACTAAGATGGTTAAGAGTCAGTTGTTATCGCTGCCCCTGGATTCTCGATCAGTTCAGTCGTCGCCACTTATTGCCAGATAAATGTCGCCTTAAGATGGGAATTGGCTGCTTCTGGCAACTTCACGTGAGTCTTTTTCCCTCGTGCGAGGGAAAAATGTCCGGATTAGGAAACCCTCGTTCTATCCGTTGAACTACGGGAACTAATACATTTCGCCGAGCCAGTAAGCGGTTGGAATTCCCGCTGTTCTCCTATTTTAACTCGCTTTTGCATTATCTCTAAAATTAGAAATGGCAAATAGTGCACTTTCGTTTCCTCAACGCTTGGAAAAATCTCTCTCATTTGTCATCACGTCTCTTCACAAAACGGTCGGTTTGTAACAATTCCAACCACGGACAGATGCCAGCCTCGATTAGATCGAAACACACGACAATTTTCTCTAAACGATCGCTCCGATCGCGTTTGGTTTTTATCTCCAAAAGGGGTGATTCAAAGTCAACTGACTTTGAATCAGATGCTTGAGTTCGAGTCAGATGCCCAAACCACCGGCTTGCCTAACCGCAGACTACAGTTATGCCGGCAACTCCAGGAAATACCGGCCTACTTTGGTGCGAGGGAGGCGACGATTTTTTCAAAGCAAGGATCACCGCGCAGCGGATCCCAAAACGGCAAAAGCTTCAACTGACCATAAGTGAGGCGGCTCGGGGGACGGATCGCAACAGCAAGCTGCTTGCAGGCGAGATCTTTATCGCCAGTCCAGGCAGCGATCATGGCCAAATATTTGATCATGGCAATGCCATTAATTGCATCTTTTTCCACGGGAAGAAGCTCCACCGCGCGGCGGCCTTCGCGAAGTGCTTCCTCTTTGCGCCCCAGACCCGCATCGATCAAACCCAGCACGCACAACGGCGGACCGTAGTTTGGTTGAGCTTGGATGATTTTCTCCTGTTCCGTCCGTGCCTCAGCGAAAGCAGATCGCTCTTTTTCATTATCTTTCACCATCCGAGCGATAACGCCTTCCACAAACGGACGACTGAAATTCACAGCTTCATCGGTGAAAGGCGGATTCGAACCCGCGGCGATCGAGGCAATTTTTACGGCAGCTGCGTCGCGTTCAGCTAGTGCGCAAATCAGCCAACCATCGGCGACGCTTTGGGTGGCAGCGGGATTTGTGGCCCGGATTGAATCAAGCATTTCATGTAGCGGGCGGGTATCGGCTTTCCAATGGAATTCCACGAACGCGCGCGCTACTTTCGTATCGACATCATTCGGCTCAATGGCCAGCGCGCGGTCCAATACTGATTGTTCTTCAGCGAAGCGGCGGAGATGATGATAACTGAGCGCAATCTGCTGGAGCGTGAAAGTGTTGCGAGGGTCGAGATCAATTGCGCGCTCAAGACTGCGCACCGCCTCTCCTTGTTTGCCCTGGCGACGCTCGATATAACCTTTTAGCTCGAAAACGCCTGCATCGTTAGGCAAGGTCTGGCCAGCAACTTCCAATTCAGCCAGGGCAGCGTCAAAGTCCAGGTAGCCTCGATAAAGATTTTGAGCGCGTGCCAGGTGTGCTTCGCCCGCGTCCGGACGGAGGCGAAACGCCGCCTGGATTGCCGCTTCGGCTAAGGCCAGTCGTGCAGGGGTATGGTCGTAACCGAGGAAGTAAATGCGATCATGAGTATGAGCGAGTTGGCAATACGCCTGGAAAAACGATGGGTCTTGAGTAATCGCCCGGTTCAGCAGATCGGCTCCCTCCAGTAAATTCGCTCTCGCGTTCCTGATGGCCAGAACATTTTTGGCCTGAGCATAGAATTCGAAGGCGGCGATGTCGCTCGTCGGAGGACGTTCGATTGCTCCCTTTTCGCTGGGCGAAAGGCTCGCCTGCAACTGATCGGCAATGGCCTTTGCGATCTCACTCTGAATCGCGAATACGTCCGCAAGATCGCGGTCATAGGTCTGCGCCCATAACTGCCGATCAGTCCGCGCATCAACCAACTCTGCGTTGACGCGCACACGATTCCCAGAGCGCTGAACGCTCCCTTCCACGACATGAGCTACCCTAAGCTGCTGGCCAATCTCGCGCACGTTGCGCTCGGCACCGCTCCTGTACTGCATTACGCTGGTGCGGCTGATCACTTTCAGATCAGCCACTTTTGCCAAATCAGTCAGTATCTCGCCTTGCACTCCATCGGCGAAATAGGCGTTCTGTTTCTCGTCGCTCCGGTTCTCAAACGGAAGAACCGCGATGCTCTTCTCGAGAATAGCAGGAGAGGTTATGACGGAAACATTTGTCGTTTTCCGTCCTGATTGATAACCAAAAATCGACAGGCCACCGAATAGCATCACTCCGAGGAACACTCCTGCGACGAACAGGACGGCGACCTTTCTGCGCGCTTTGATTCGCCTAATCTTGTCGGGCAACTGCGGATTACCAACCTCATTGGTGTAAAAATTAAAGATGCAGAGTTCCAGTCCATGCTTGACTTCCACTTTACCCAGCGTGTGCAGATATGGCCGCCAACGCCCGTACTGCTCCAAATCTTCAGCTACATGTTTGGAAATCAGGATGTGGCCCGCATCGCCGCAGTGCATCACGCGTTGGGCCACGTTCATGCCTGAGCCGGCTACGTTCGCGCGCCCGTTCACGTCGACAACGCCACTAACGGGACCGCTGTGCACTCCCATGCGCAGGCGCAGTTCGGGATGCTCCTTAAGCGATCGACTTACTTCGAGCGCGCATTGAACCGGCGCTTCCGGGCTACGATAAAAGACCAGCGCCATTCCGTCACCTGTCGAAATCTTGACCAACTTTCCGGCTGCTTCGGCACTCCGGAATTCAGCCGTCCCGCGAACAAGCTGGTTCAGTGTGTCGATTAACTCCCGTTGGTCGTCAATCAAAAGCCTGGAGTAACCGACCGTGTCGATGAACAACACGTGGGCGATCTCCAGCTCGATTTCTTTCTCGACCTGAAGGGACATTTCCCGATCTGCCCCGCAAACTAACATAACACGCGATTGTGAGGTTGTGATTTCTTTGCTCAGCCTGCATTGGTGTTGGCACGTTTGGATTTCCGTACTACGTTTTGAAGTGATGTCTATCGATGGTGTCCGTGGACTGGCTGGAAGTAGTGTTTCTCGAGGTAGTGGGCGACCTTCTTGCCGAGCTTGGCTCCCTGCTCATCGGCGGTGCGGAAGTGTATGCCGGCCCACACTCGTGCATCGATGACCTCCTCGAGCGCGTCCGAGAATCGGTCGAAGCTCCGCGTGGTACAGGATTTGTTGCTGAAAGCGCTGAAGCCAATCCTGTCGGTGCCGAAGAAGTTCTTCAGCGTGTGCGTGAACGCAGCGGTCGCGGAGGCGTGGCCCGAGGGGTGATCAGGGAATGGCGGCGTGAAGAGCAGCGGCGGATTGCAGACAGGTATCGATGGATCGAACAGCGGTAGCCACGTCGGATCGGCCTGGGTTGCGGGATTGCCGTCAGTGTCGGCCTCGCGGATGGCCGTGATCGGCCGCCAGAACTGAAAGTAGTACTTGTCGTTCCAGCATCCGATCAGCGCGTCAGCGGCAGCCATGTTCTCCATCGCGAAGAAGCGGGCATTTTCGATGATGTCCAAGTGTTGGCTGGCGGCCAGCGCGCGAAAGATCCGGTTCCAGAGCGCCATCGCTTGATCCTGCCAGAATATAGCAGCATCGGTCTGGTCCGCCGTTCGGGTTATGCTCGTGAGTGAGCCCACCTCCTTGACCTCGTTAAAATCCTCCGCGTATTCGGCACTCGTGAGTGCGTTCGGTCCATCGGTGCGGAACATCGTTGCGCTCGGCAAGAGAAATGGCCGCACATTCCCGACCCACGGCGAGGGATCGTTCGCGAAGTTTGGCGGTGTCGGCCGCCAGATCCCCGGCGCTGGCGGGTACAAGGCTGGGGGCGGTCCGAAGCGTCCGTCGTTCGTTCGCGCGGTGAGCATTGCGCTAGCTGTGGCCGCGCCAATAGCAATCCCGGCTGCTCTCGATCCCGGCGGGTTGTCAGGCAGAGCCGCTATGTACGCATCATAGAGCGGCTGGAGCGTCCCGACCTGACCTGGGAATACACCGACGAGCACCTGGAACGCCGCCGTCGCCGCGGCCGCTTCCTTCGAGTCCGTCGGATTTGATGGAGGCTGCACGAGGTACGGCCGGTGGCCACGGTCGATCGCGTTGACCGCGTCATACACAGCCCCGTGCACCATTGCGAAGTGCAGCACCGACACCGGCGGCGGCTGCCCGGCAGTCACGACGATCGCGTTCGACGCGATCAGGTTCCAGTCAGTCACAGCGTCCGCGCGCGCGACCGCAGGTAAGACAAGCGCGACGAACACCTGTGCGATCAGAAGTGGTAGAATGGATATTTTTGTAAACTGAGTTAATGGGTTCATTGGTTGTTCCTTTCCTTGGTTTCGTTGTTTGGCTTTCATCTCGATAAGGCGCGAAAGAGCTTTCAAAGTGATCATCTAAATTGAGATTTTTTTCCGAGACGTATTGAGCGTCAGCTTCTTGGCAGAGCTAGTGTGGAAAGGGAACGGCGTACCAACGTCCAACGTTCAATGCTGCATCGTCCGCTTTATTCACGAGACCTTTGCCCTCTCATTCCAAGCGAAGTCGCCTGCCCGGCCGTAGCTTTATGCGTCGGGAGGAATCTCTTACTTTTTTGACTGCGGAGAAGCGGGTTTTTGCTTCTGAGTTTCTCGCGACGGATGAGCAGCGTTTACAAGCAACAGCCATAGTCCCACGGATCACAAAAATCGGCGAAGCTCCAGCCAACAGGAAGAGTTGGGCCGTACGCGCCGCTGATGAAAACGTTGTTGCTAAGGTACCAGATCGCGGTCTGACGTGTGGTCGCAGCGTAGAGCACATAGTCGGGGTAGCCGTCGCCGTTAAAGTCGGCTGTACCTACCAAGTCCCAGCCGCTGGGGATAGTCGGCCCGTAAGCGCCTCCAACAAGCGTTCGCCCAGACAAATACAAGATCGCGGTCTGGCGCGTGCCGTTCTCGAGGAGATAATCAGGATGGCCGTCGCGATTAAAATCCGCTACTCCCACCACACTCCAGCCTACCGGAAGTGTTGGTCCGAAATCTCCGCCAACGTACACATTGTTGCTAAGATACCAGATCGCGGTCTGACGTGTGGTCGCATTGTAGAGCACATAGTCGGGGTAGCCGTCACCGTTAAAGTCGCCAATACCCTCCCATCCCCAGCCACTGGGAACGCTCGGCCCGTAAGCACCTCCAACAAGCGTTCGCCCAGATAAATACCAGATCGCTGTGTCGGGCGAAATACCGGAATCGAGCAAGAGATAATCTGGGTGGCCGTCGCGATTAAAATCCGCTACGCCAGCTAAAATGTACCAGCCAGCTACAAGAGTCGGGCCGGACCCGCCGCTGATGAAAACGTTGTTGTTCAGATACCAGATCACCGTTTGACGCGGGCAGGCCTTATGAAGCACAAAGTCCGGGTGGCCGTCACCGTTAAAGTCACTTATTGCAGCCTGGGCTGTACCAGCAGCCCACGCGACGAGCACTAGTGCGATGAGAGGTGGTACAAGTGGTATTTTTTTGAACTGGGTTAGCGGATTCATTGTTGTTCCTTTCTTTGTCGTTGTTTGGCTTCCATCGTGGTAAGGTGCGAAAGAGCGATCAAAGTGATCATCTGAATTTGGATTTTCTTCGGAGACGCTTTCTGCGTGCAGGAACTGTTTCGGCTTGGTAGCCTATGAGGACCAAGTTATGGATACGCCTTCGGTCTCTCAGCAGAGAGTGACCGATCTCCTGACGCGATGGAGTGAAGGGGACGATGCTGTTCTCACGGAATTAACTCCGCTCGTCTATGAGGAACTCCGACGCCTTGCGCATCGTCAGATGGGCGCGGAACGTCCGGACCACACACTGCAAACGACGGCGCTCGTTAGCGAGGCTTATCTGCGCCTGGCCGACCAAACCAATCCACGCTGGCAAAACCGTGCCCACTTCTTCGCTGTGGCCGCCCGCGCGATGCGCCAAATCCTGGTTAGCTACGCCAGGAGTCAGCGAGCGGAAAAGCGCGGTGGCGGCGCGCTCAAGATAGAATTGGACGAGGCAGCGCTGATTTCACCGGAGGAATCAAAGCAGATCGTCGATCTGCACGAGGCACTGGAAACGCTGGCCACGCTCGACTCCAGAAAAGCTCAAGTAGTCGAGCTGAAATATTTTGGCGGTCTCAATTACGACGAGATGGCAGAAGTGCTTAAGATTTCGCCTGTGACAGTGAGGCGCGACTGGAGATTTGCCAAGGCCTGGCTGTACACAGAATTGCAGAACGCGGACTGATAGAAATGACGAAGCTCGAATGACGAATGACTTCGCCTCGCTAAATCGTCAAATTGTTGAACCGTTCAACCGGAAATCCGAATGCATCCGATGTAACGCTTTAACGAGTCCCGTTCTTAAATCATGACGCCGGCGCGGTTCCAAACGATTGAGAAAATCTTCCTTGCCGCGCTGGAACAAGAGCCGGACCAAGTTAACGCATTTTTGGATACGGCTTGCGAAAGCGACGCGGTTTTGCGGCGTGAAGTTGAAGCGCTTCTGGCTTCAGATCAACGAGCAGGCCAGTTTATAGAAACATCAAGTGTTGGTCTCGCGACGAAGGTTATTCAAAATCAGCAGGCTGATTCGCTCGTCGGTCGGACGATCGGTCACTACAAAATTTCTGAAGCGATCGGTACCGGTGGGATGGGTGAAGTCTATCTGGCCACTGACATCACAGCGGGTCGCAAAGCCGCGCTCAAACTTTTGCCATTGCGCTTTACTGGTGACGTTGAGCGGCTGAAGCGGTTTCAACAAGAAGCGCACGCGGTGGTCGGGCTGAATCATCCAAATATCCTGACCGTTTACGAGATCGGCGAGGATCACTCGACTCATTACATCGCCAGCGAACTGATCGAAGGCGAGACCCTGCGTCAACGTCTGATGCGCGGTCGAATCCAGGTCGGTGAAGCTGTTGACGTCGCGATCCAGGTGGCGGGGGCGCTCGCCGCCGCCGACGAAACAGGCATTGTCCATCGCGACATCAAGCCGGAGAACATCATGCTTCGACCGGACGGCTACGTGAAGGTGCTCGATTTTGGCATTGCAAAGCTTGCCGAATCCGCCTTCGCCGAGACTACAGCGGACGGGGCAGAACCGATGACACTGGCCGAGACCAACCTGGGATCAATCCTGGGAACCGTTCGTTACATGTCGCCGGAGCAGGCGTGTCCCGCAGTCGGCGGGATTGATAAACGCACCGATATCTGGAGTCTTGGTGTAGTCCTTTACGAAATGGTAACCGGGCATGCGCCATTCACTGGCGACAAACCGCAAGACGTCATGTCTGCGATTCTTGAGACGGAGCCACCTCCGCTCTCGCGCTACATTGCGCCCCCGCCCGCTGAGCTTCAGCAGATCATCAACAAAACGCTGCGGAAAAATCGCGAGGAACGGTATGGCAGCGCAAACGATCTGCTTCAGGCGCTCAAAGATCTTCGTCACAAATTGGAAGTCGAGGCAGACTCGGCACACGCCGCCGCGGCTCCTTTTTGGCTGCGCTGGATGCGGTCGCCCGCTGCCCTGGCGCTCGTAGTGTTGGTAGCTGCTGTAGCGCTAGCGCTTCCGTTCTACAGGCATCGGAATCGGAATGTGACAACGAGCTCACCACCAGAAAAAAGTATCGCCGTGCTGCCATTCCTCGATCTTAGCAAGGCAAAAGACCAGGAGTATTTCTGCGACGGCATGAGCGAGGAGATCCTCGAAGCCCTGGCTAAAGTCGAGGGGCTGCGTGTCGTTGCCCGCACCTCGTCATTTTCATTCAAAGGGAACAGCGTGAATGCGATGGAGGTTGGGGAAAAACTAAACGTTGCCAACGTCCTTGAAGGAAGTTTGCGACGAGAGGGTAACCGCGTTCGCGTTACCGCCGAATTGATTAATGCGCGCAGCGGTTTTCACCTTTGGACGGAAACTTACGACCGCAACTTGGAGGACGTGTTTGCGCTACAGGATGAAATAACTCGCGCAATTGTTGATGCGCTTAAGGTTAAGCTCGCTGTTTCGCCCCCCGCCCGGCAACAACCTAGCACCGAGGTATACGATCTTTACCTCCAGGGCCTTTATTTTTCAAACAAGAGCAGCGAGGAGGATTTGCGAAGGGCGCTCAGTTTCTTTCAGCGCGCCGTCGAGAAAGATCCGACCTTTTCGCGTGCTTGGACCGGGATCGCGAAGGTTTGGTATTTTCTGGCTGACGTTTACGTAAAGCCACTCGACGCTTACCCAGCGTCAAAAGAGGCCGCGTTAAAGGCAATCGCGCTCGACGAGAAGGATGCCGAGGCGCATTGCTACCTGAGCGAAGCGAAACGTGTCCTCGACTGGGACCTGGCCGGCGCGGAAGCAGAATTGAATCGCGCCCTCGAGCTTGATTCAAACTCGGCGCCCGCTCACTTCTTCTCGGCACTGCTCCCGCTCTTCCGCGGCGAACTAAAAGAAGGACTCCGGCTTGTGTTGGAAGCTGAGAAATTAGATCCGGTGTCGCCCATCGTCAGCTACGTTGCCACGGCCGCCTACCTCGCTAACGACCGGATCGACGAGGCAATTAGTGAAGGTCAGCGGACGTTGCAGCTCGATCCAAATTACTTCTATCTTGATTCGGATCTCGCCGCTGCCTATCGCGAGAAAGGAAACTTCGTCGAAGCGATTGCGCTTTACACCAAAGCCCAAGAGGCGACCCATCTCCCGAGCAGCGGCCTTGCCATCACCTACGCGCGCATGGGGCGCGAGATGGAGGCACAAAATATTCTCGCTCAGCTTCTGCAAGCCAGGGAAAAGCGATATGTTTCGGCGCCTGTGATCGCGGCAGTTTACGTCGCGTTCGGCGACAAAGACGAAGCTTTCCGCTGGCTCGAACGCGCCTTTGCGGAGCACTCGGGAATACTACAGTGGATCGCGTTTCTTCCCGAATTTCGTCCGCTCCATTCCGATGCACGTTTCCCCCACCTACTGCGGCGAATCGGCGTCTCGCAGAACTCAACTTTGGCGATCACCGAAACAACTCTGTCAGAGGCAGTCGATCCGAACGCTCAGAATCACTTCACCCTCAAAGTTGGAGTAAAGCCACGACCGGGTACGCAGAATGGGCACGCAAGTATTATCGTCTCCTTCTACGACCGGACGAAAGATAACAAAATGAAGCCGACTGATGCGCGGACAAGTTATAGTTGGCTTAACGCTTCCGAGGACTGGACGGATGCAACTCCGAAATTCCTGGTAGCGACGTACGTGCGTCCAAAGACCCAATCACGTTCAGCTGACGGACGCGAGTATGGGGGATTCATTGTCCGAGTGTATTTTGACGGCCAGTTACAGGATGCGCGAGCGACGCCACCGGAATTACTGACGCTGTTTCCGGCTTCAGATCAGCTCGCTCCTTCACCCAGTGGTGCCCGATAAATCCGTCATGCTGTAGCGGTGGTCTGCGGCCGTCACTCGAATCGCGATCGACAGGGTGATGCTTTCCTTCGACCCCGCGCCGGGCAGAAGGCGAGGATCGGTCCAAATGAATCTTGTTGTTTGTCGGGAACTTTGCTAAGACGACGCAAGTCTAACGAAAGGAGGCTTGTCATCAAGCGACCATTCATCTGGTGTGCCGGATCGGGCATAGTCGGAATTCCTTTGCTTCTAGCCTCGATCTCATTTGGCCAGGAGACTGTGTCCACATCTCGGGACGCTGACCAACGTGTCGCCATAGTAGCGGAGGTAATCGTCACCGGCTCAAACATTCCTACCGCTGAAGAAGTCGGCCCACAGCCGGTCGATACCTATCGCAGGGTCGACATCGAACGGCTCGGCGTGCGCAGTGCCACTGACTTTGTTCAGAAGTTGCCCGTGGCTACTGGAGCGTCGATCAATGAAAACTTTAACAGCATCGGTGATGGCCGAACAGACATCGACCTGCGTGGTCTTGCTGCCAAAGAAACTCTTGTGTTGCAGGACGGACGCCGTCTCGCGCCTGATGGTTTTGCCGGCTATTACAACGACGCCAATGCTTTTTTCGGTGGTACAGTGGACCTCAACCTGTTTCCACTTGGGCTGATTGATCACATCGACATTCTGAAGGACGGCGCCTCGGCCATTTACGGCAGTGACGCGGTCGGTGGTGTGTTTAACGTTTGGTTGATCCACAGGTTTCGCGGCCTCGAAATTTATGCCAGCTACGGCAACACCAATCTCGGCGCCTCGAACGATCAGGGTGAAGAGCGAGCATACCTCCTTGCCGGCACCGGTGACGACAAGACGGACATTGTTGTTTACGCTGAGGTGTACAATCGCGCCGCCATCTACAACCGCGACCGGGACATTTCCTCTAACGCTGACTTTACCCGCTTTGGTGGTTCTGATAATCGGTCGGGCGACTTTGCCGGGCGTGTCGGAGACTTCGTTTACCAGCCGGGCCTCAACGGCGGTGCGGGGTCACCCACGCGACATGCATTTCCAGATGTAGCCAACGACCCGCAATACGTGCCACTCTCCAGTCTGCCGCGGGCGCAACAGCTCTTTAACTATAACGCTCTTACACCGGCAATGGCCCCAGTGGACCGTGAATACCTCTACGGCTCGCTCGACCACAAAATTTGCAACGAATATTTGGAGCTCTTTGCCGACTTTAAGTACGTGCGCGGGTTCTGGGACAGCGCCCTGGCGCCGCCTCCATTTTCTGGCCAGCCGCCGTTATTTTCAGCTACGCCGGACGTATTCACGGATGCAATTCACCCCTTTGGAATAAGCGGCATTAATAATGGCATTAGCGTGCCGATTCAAAATCCTTTAATCCATTCACAGTAGCGGATTACACCTCTCCGGGAGGAGCGGACCCGAAATTTCCAGGGACTCAAGTAAGTGCTGCACCTCCCGGAATTCCGTTCACGACCGGCGTGCGTTACAGTGCGGGATTGCGTACCAACAAGATTACAACCCATAACTACGAGTTCACCGGCGGCCTCAAAGGTAATTTGGCGGAGTTCGGCGATTACTTTAAGACTTGGAACTGGGAAAGCGGGTTCCGCTATAACGAAGATCAGCGCATTCAGCGCTTTGGCGGGATCGTGGACAACAATGCGCTGCGCGCAGCGTTACTCGACACAAATCCGGCGACCGCCTTCAATCCGTTTAGCATTAGCCAGAACTCGCCCGCGGTGATTAATAAAATTTTTGTCACCACCCATCGCTTAGGCACGGCCTCGCTCATGCTCGAAGACCTCAAGTTATATGGCAATCTCTGGAGTCTTCCAGCGGGGCCTATCTCCTTTGCGGCCGGTGATGAACACCGGAAAGAGACCGTCAACGATCAGCCTGACGCGCTAACAGCTTCCGGTCAGACAACTGGCTCGCCTAACTTACTCTCAACCAAGGGCAGCCGTGATGTCTGGTCCATCTACTGGGAGGTTCGTGTTCCTGTTACTAGCCCTGCCTGGCACTGCTTTGGTCTCTACAGCCTGGAGTTAGGGTACCAGGAAAGATATGATAACTACAGCGATTTCGGTTCAACAGAAAAGCCGAAGGTCTTCTTTCGCTGGCAGCCAATCGATTCGTCGCTGACGTTGCGCGGGACTTATAACGAAGCGTTCCACGCTCCGGCCGTTTACGAATTGTATACTTCGCAAGCTCAGCGGGCCGTGCTTGTGGATGATCCAGCGACAGTGCTTCCCGGCGATCCGCTTGGGCGAACGCCTGGTACCCCGCTGACTCCGCTGGGCACTGGGATTAAAGGACTAATTGGCGGAAATCCGAACCTGCAGCCGGAGACGGCGTATGAATGGACCTACGGCATTGTTTGGACCCCCGCGAAATTTATCAAGGGACTCACCCTAAGCGCCGACTTTTACCACATCGATCTGCGCAACGTCATCGTCGATCGCGACGCCAACATCATTCTGTTTAATAACTGGGGTGGTAGCACGGGGACCCTGCCCAACGGCGCTCCGACGGGTGGTCCATTGTCGGAGCTGATTCAGCGCGACCCCATAACCGGAGCGGTCCTCAACGTAAATGCTGCCCTCCAGAACTTGAGCCGAGTCATTACCGAAGGTCTCGATTACGAGGCTAGCTATCAACTGGATACCTCGATCTTCGGCCGCGGCACCTTCGGAACATTCACGTTCACCTTCAATGGCAACTACCTGGCTCGATATGTACTGCAGCCGAGCCCGGCGGCACGCAAAATTAATTTTGACAACCGGTTCATAGGACCAAGACTTGGCTCGCTCCCGAGAAACCGCTGGTATGCGAGCGTGTTTTACGATCTCGGCGGACTCGATGCCGGCGCGACCGTCCACTGCATTGGGCAGTATTGGGACGCTGACTTCGTACGCAAGGTCCGTGAATGGACGACACTGGATCTGATCGTCAACTACACGTTTAATTTGCCTGCTTCTGCGGCGCAAAACGAAGTCGCCGGATATGCAAGGGATGGCGGCAAGAACACGGAGTTGAAAGACGGCAAGGGAAAGAACGTCATGCCGGTCTTTACAGCGGAGTATAATCCATGTGGCTGGCGCGCATGGCTCAATAACACCACCGTCACGCTTGGCATGAACAACGTGTTCGACCAGGATCCGCCCTTTGTCAGCGACCTGGAAAACGGCTACGACCAATTCACAGCCAATATCAGGGGGCGAACCTGGTATGTGGCATTGACGAAGCGGTTCTAAAGCTCGTGCGTCTCGAGACAGAGTGGAATTACCGATGCTGTTTCCAGCTCCAGATCAGCTCGCTCCTGAACCCAGTGGTGCCCGATAAATTCGTTATGCTGTAGCGGCGGCCTGGACTGTCATTCGAATCGCAATCAACAGGATGATGCTTTCCTTCGACCCCGCGCCGGGCAGAAGGCGAGGATGGGTCCAAATGAACCTTGTTGTTTGTCGGGAACTTTGCTAAGACGACGCAAGTCTAACGAAAGAGGCTTGTCATCAAGCGACCATTCATCCGCAGTGCCGAATGGGGCATATTCGGAGCTCCTTTGCTTCTGGCCTCGATCTCATTTGGCCAGGAGACTGTGTCCACATCTCGGGACGCTGACCAACGTGTCGCCATAGTAGCGGAGGTGATCGTGACTGGCTCAAACATTCCGACGGCGGAAGAAGTCGGCCCGAACCCAGTGGATACGTATCGTCCGGCGGACATCGAAAAACTGGGCATTCGCAACGCGACGGACCTGACAACTTTTCTGCCGCAGGAGGCGGGCGGCACCGTGAACCTGAACATCGCCAATGGCGGTGACGGTACTGTCCAATTCAACCTGCGCGGCTTGTTGGCCAAAGAAACCCTCGTGCTTGTTGACGGAAAACGTGTCGCCTTTGGTTCATTGAACGGCGTCGGGTTCGGCAGCGGTGCGGACATTAACCTGATTCCGTTTCCAATGATTGATCACGTCGACATCTTGAAGGATGGCGCGTCGGCAGTGTATGGCTCCGACGCGGTCGCGGGCGTGGTTAACTTCTTTTTGGTCCACAAGTTCCGTGGGCTGGAGATCGGGGGGAGTTACGGGAATACAGACCTCGGAGCGTCCAATGACATGGGCGAATGGGAGGCATGGTTGAAAGCCGGCACCGGAGATGACAAGACAGATATTGTTGTTATCGCCGATTTCTGGGAGCGTACCGGCGGGGTTTTCAGTCGCTGACCGGGACATTTCCAGTAACGCGCTTTCAAATACCCTGGGGAGGATTCGACAATCGCAGCGGGGGCTTTCCTGGCCACATTGGAGGCTTTTTCCCAGGCTTGCGGTTAATCCCGAGCCATATTTTTCGGCCCGGGCGGTACGCCGGTACCCGGCGTGAACACGCCGCTTCCGCACTCCGCACCAAACGCGGCGACTTCGCCATTTTATAAGACAGCCTACTTTCCTTTTTTGGGTATTCCACCGGGAACGCCGGGTCTCATTAATCCCAATGCGTATCCGGGCGCTCCTGGTATCATCGGGCACCATGCAATGCAATTTGTCCCACAAGCCGGTACCGATTATAAGGGGGGCGGCGACTACTTCTTCTTTAACTTTGCCGCTTTCACGCCGGCGCTTCCGACAGCGGACCGTCAGAGCTTCTACGGTTCGTTCATGCGCGACGTGTGCGACAAATACCTGACGGTGTTTGCCGACTTTAAATATGTCCGCTCATTTTTCGATGCGTCTCTTGCCGCAGTGTCGATCATTCCCGATCCATTCGGCGTTACTCCAATTCAGAGGGGTGGCAGTGTGCCAATCCAGAATCCGTTTAACCCGTTCACCGTCGCTGATGCGACTATTCCGGGTTTTTTTCCCGACGGAGGCGGTCTGCCCGTAACTACTGGGGTTCAGTTTCGCGGCATCAACGACACCGGTCCCAGACATGAAAAGTTCACCTACTGGGATTCGCTGTTCGATGTCGGGCTACGAGGCGAGATGGGGGAATTTGGCGATTATTTCAAGACTTGGAACTGGGAAGCTGGGTTTTCGTTATTCCCGGAATGAAGGACAGAACTTGTCTGTCGGTGAAATGAGCCAGCCTGGGTTGCGGGAAGCACTCTTGGACACGGACCCGGCCACGGCGTTTGATCCGTTCCTGAATCTGACTGCCCACAACACGAAGGCAGCCAGAAGCCGAGTTTACGTCACCCTTCATAACTCAGGCGAATATGAGTTGCCTATGGGTTATGCCACTGTTAACGGCGACCTGTTCAACCTTCCCGCCGGGCCTGTCTCCTTTGCTCTGGGCGGTGAGTATGATGCGCCGAGGTGGACGCGCGATCGTGACGCGCTTAACACAACGTTTCAAAGCATTGGCTCGACGAATGGAGAAAGCGCACGGGTGAACCGCGACGTTTGGTCAATCTATCAGGAAGTGCGGGTACCTTTCACCAGCCCCACCTGGTACTTCCCAGGATTCTACAGTTTCGAAGTTGACTTTGCCGAACGCGAGGAATGGTACAGCCAGAACACCTCTGCAGTCCTAGCGTCGGGAGATTTCCCATTTCAGCCGGCGACGCACAGCCAGTATAATGCTCAGAAGCCAAAAGTTTCAGTTCGCTGGCAGTCGCTTGATCCAAAATATATCGGCGCCCTTACCTTGCGTGGCAGCTACACCGAAGCGTTTCATGCTCCGTCCCTATCGGAGATTTCACCCGCTTCCACAGAGGGGTTCGACGTAGGACCCGTTTTCGACCCATTAACAAACCAGTCCTATTTGTTCGGGAATCGAATTATAGGAAACCCCAACCTAAAGCCGGAGGTGGCCTACGAATGGTCTTACGGGGCCGTTTACAGCCCGAAATGGATCAAGGGCCTGACGCTCAGCGCGGATTGGTGGCATATTGATATGCGATCGATCGCATCGCTCCTCGGCTCGCAATTCACTGTTGACCTTAATAATCCCGATCTAGTTATCCGTGGTCCTCCTACGATTCCTGGTAGACCGGGACCAATCATTTTGGTCATTGATCCCAACGAAAACCTCACTGGCGCGATTTTTGAAGGTCTCGACTACGAAGCAATCTATATTCTGGACTCTTCGATCTTTGGCCAGGGGGATTTCGGCAGACTAACGGCAACGCTCAACGGCACGTGGCTGTCCCGGGCCGAGCTTCAGATTTTGCCTGATACAAAACGGTTCGGTATCGCGGGCGAGTTTATTCCGCCGGGGTTTACCCTGACCAGCTCGCTGCCATGGAACCGCGCCAATTTCAGTCTGTTCTACGACGGTCCAGTCGACACCTGGCTGGCTGGTTCGGATATCGGTGCGGTAGTCCACTACACGGGCCAATACGAAGATGACAATGTCAGTCTGACAGGATCGCCGAAACCACAAATGCCAAGAAGTGGGCCTTCGCCTTGGCGAGCGCGGAAGGTGTCCGCATGGACTACGCTCGATCTTATTACATCGTATACGTTCAACCTACCGCCACCTGCGTCCGGCCCCGGTGCCGGGCCTTGCCAAGGATGGAGGCAAAGAATGTGAAGATGAAGGACGGCAAGGAGAAAAATGTCATACCTGTATCCACTGCTGAGTACAATCCCTGTGGATGGCGCGCATGGTTGAATAACATGACACTTACTCTTGGGATGCAGAACGTGTTAGACACAGATCCGCCGTTTGTGGCCGGCAGCTTCGAGAACGGCTACGATGAATCGCTTGCCACGATCAAAGGCCGGTTCTGGTACGTCCAGCTAAAGAAAAGATTCTAAGCAGTTCTGACTTAAGTCAGCGCGTCAGCGTCAGACCTCCGAATCCTCGGTACATGTGATTCAAAGTCAGGTTAAATTTCAGAGAGCAAATTTTCCGGTGGTACGAATTCAGCTACCGAAAATCTGACTGTGAATCACCTGCGTTTGCAGACGCTCGAACAGCACACCTGAGGAAATTCCTGAAAGAGTCCTTGGGCTAAATCCGCTCCAGAACCTACAGCATCAGCGCGACGAGCCGGCTGCGGCTGGGGACTTCGAGCTTGCGAAAGACCGCATGGAGATGCTTTTTCACCATCGGCAAACTCAAACACGCGTCGCAGGCGATCTCTTTGTTGCTTCGTCCCTCGCAAGCCAGCTGTGCAACTTCCCGCTCCCGCCTTGTCAGCCGGACACAAGCTCGCAAATGGGATTTTACCAAGCGTGCAGAGTGATCTCCGTTCCGCCATAAGTCTTCGCATTTAATAATGAAATGCGGTGGCGCCATGCATGCGGACTTAAGCTCTTTCAGATGAATCGTTGCCCGCAAATGAGGCAGTCGCGGATGATGCACATCTTCTTCTTTCAATTCTCGTTGGAGCCCCGAACGCGGTTGGAATTGCGCACTCGTCCATCGTTCCTTGAGAACATGGCATCGATCCAAAATTTCAGAAGGAATGGGCGATGTCGCTTTTGTCCGTTTCGCTTCTTCCGGTCCCTTTTCCCACAGCGCGCAGAACTCACGCGCGGCCGGGTTCTGATAAATCGGTCTCAAGTTCCACCGCAAAATGATTGTCGGCATTGGCAATCGGCTCAGAAATTCTTCAAAGTCCATCCGCACCGAGTGTTCACGCTCGAGCGGTCCGAGCCGGCGGAGGGCCGTCTGAAACTGCGGATAAAGCTGCCGGAGTAATTTCATTTCCGCCGGAGAAAAATCGCCTTGCCTCTCCGTGCGCATGATTGCGATCCCGCAAATGAGTCTCCGGCGTTTCCAAAAGAAGAGAATGGCGCCGTGAGCGCATTTGTGCGTCGCGAGATAGTGGCGATAAAGGAACGACCTGACGAAGCAACGATGGTTGCCGAAAAGGTCGCTCAGACGCACCAACTTCTTGCGTGCCGGCTCGGCGGCGTAACTCTTGAGAGGTTCTACCGCGAAGAACCCGCGAGACACTGGTCGCGTCCATCTTGCGACAATGGGCAAAACCGGACTTGATTGAAGCGTCAGGCCAATCACGCGATTCGATATTGCCGTGGCCAGCAACTGCTGAGTGGCTCTCCAAAATGAGTTCACATCCATGGTCCGGTGCAACTTGAGCAGAGGCTTTTCCAATGCCGGATCTACTACCGGCTCATCCTTGCTGACAGCAGTGCGTTCTCCCTTCACGTGTTGCTCTCGCGTGCGCGCGCATCCGAAAATCGTTGTTTCTCAACTCGTGCGCGTCTCTTAAAAAGACCACGCTCGTACCGGCAGCGTTCAACAATCGCCCTGATAAAAAGGCAACCTAAGTTACCTCGCGATTATCAAGCGATGCGCGACTGTCCACTTTACAAAAAGAAAGGAAAACAAAAAACAGAAAGGGAACTAGGGAAATGAAACTACAAATCAACGTGCCGGTAAGCGGCCTGGACTTGGCAGGCTTGCTTCAGGGTGAAGAAGGATTGTTCCTCTGCCAAAACAGAGGGCAAGACTACATCGCTGTGGCAAAGGCTGGTCACTCGATCGCTTACGGGCCGACACCAATCGGGCGCGTCATCATAGAACAGCCGTCAAGCAGCCTGGGACCGGAGCCTTGGTTCGTCACCAAAATTAGCAACTCGACTGAGTTTGCCGAATTCCGTGGGACAACCGGAGTGCTGGGCGGCAGCAGAGAGACGCGCTAAAGCAAAAAAAGCAAAGGCTCGGAAAACTCAAAAGCCTCGGTGGGAAGCCCACCGAGGCTTTTGTTTTTCTCCCCAGCGCGCGAGCGCGTCCTACAAAACGTTAAATCACGCCTGTTTCCAATCGTTGCCCTCTCCATCCGACGCGAGCGCCGGTGCCATTTCCGGCGTACGCTCCTCTTCTTCGGGTACGCCTTCCCAGCCTACGTCCATCAGAGATTTCTCGTGATGCTCTTTTGCGATGAGCATGTAAAGCGACGGCACAATGAACAGAGTGAAGATCGTTCCGATCGTCATTCCGCCAACAAGCACAAGACCGATCGAGTTTCGCGCTGCCGCGCCGGCGCCGGTCACGAGCGTGAGTGGAAAGTGACCTGCGACTGTCGCCACGCTCGTCATCATGATGGGACGCAGACGAATGCGCGCGGCTTGCGCGACCGCCGCCAGCTTTGTCAAACCTTGCCGTTGCAGTTCGTTCGCGAACTGGACAATGAGAATGCCGTTCTTGGAAACGAGACCAACCAAGGTAACCAGACCGACCTGAGAATAGATGTTGAATGAGGTCGTCCAATTATCTGTGAAAAACTTGCCGAAAGGCATCTTCAAAAACATGAATATTGCCGCACCGAACAGTGCCAGCGGTACCGAGCCCAGCAGAATGATCAACGGATCACGGAAGCTGTTGAACTGTGCAGCGAGGACAAGGAAAATGAGCAGAACCGCCAGCAAGAAAACTCCGAGGAAGCTATTCCCTTCCAGTCGCAGTTGGCGAGAACCCCCGGTGTAATCAACCACATACCCTGCAGGGAGGATCTGGCGCGCTTCGTTTTCCAGAAACTTGAGCGTTGCATCGACCGAACCTGTCGGAACGCCGCTGATTGTAACGGCGTTAAGTTGCTGCATGCGATTAAGCGAACGCGCGACCGTTTTGTGTTCGATCTGGGCAATAGTGCTTAGCGGTATTAGCTGGCTGTTCGGCCCGGTGACGTAAATGTCGTTAAGCTGCTCCGGATTCAGCCGATCAACCCGTTTGATTTGCGGAATAACCTTATAGCTGAGGCCATCCATATTGAACCAGTTGACGTAATTCCCACCGATGCTGGCGGAGAGATCGGCACCGATCTGCTGCATGTTCAGCCCCATCGCCGAAATTTTGTCATGATCGAGAACGATCTGCGCCTGGGGTTGGTCGATCTTGGTGTCGATGTCGCCGAACTGGAACATGTGCGCCTTCATTGCCTTTTGGAAAATCTCCTTGGCAAATTCCAGAATGCGCTCCTGATCAGCGGTGGAAGCGATGATGAAACTAACCGGAAAGTTGTCCGAACCCGGCAACGCTTCGGGCATAATCGGGAACATTTGAATCGCCGGGATACCCGCCAGCTTTTGCTGAACGATTGGCAGATAATTTTTCGTCGGGACCTTTCGCGTGCCCCACGGTTTTAGCACCATGCCGCCAAAGCCGCTGCTGGGTGAAGTAATTTGAAATGTGAATCGAGTATCCGGAATATCGTGGAAAATCTTCCCAGCGGCGTCTGCATAACGAATCGTGTCGTCGATTGTCGCGTTAGCCGGCGCGGTGATAATGCCAAAGATAACCCCTTGATCTTCTTTGGGAGCCAGCTCCTTCGTCGCCACTTTGGGTATCGCAACGAACATCAGCAAGGCGAGAACTGAAATTCCTCCCCAGACGATGTAAACAGCCGGCCGGGCGTTTAACGTACTGTCTAAATGTTTCCCATACCACTCGCGCACCCGATCGAAAGTGACGATCAACCCAGCCTTTGAACCCGGTTTCCACATGATGAGGCGGCAGCAGGTACGCCGACATCATCGGCGATAAAACCAGCGCGACGACACCGGAGATAAAAACCGCTCCGGCAAGCGTCATTGCAAATTCGCGGAACAGTGCGCCCGTCAGGCCACCTTGCAATGCGATGGGCGTGTACACGGCTGCCAAGGTGATGGTCATCGCGATGATCGGACCGATCAGCTCGCGCGCGCCAACGAGTGCCGCGTTCATGCGCGACATTCCGTCCGCAATGTGGCGTTCAATATTTTCAACCACAACGATCGCGTCATCGACCACCAATCCGACTGAGAGAACAATCGCGAGCAGAGTGAGCAGGTTTAGTGTGAAACCGAACACCTGCATGAGAAACAACGCGCCGATGAGCGAAATGGGGATCGCAACCACCGGCACAATGACGGACCGGAACGACCCGAGGAACAAAAAGATTACGATCATCACGATGACCAAGGTGTCGATCAGCGTTTTTACGACTTCGTGAATGGCGTCGTTGATGTAGGCCGTAGCGTCGTAGGCCATTTCCGCCGTCATTCCAGTCGGCAGCTCCTTCTTGATTTGATCGAGCTCGACCCGAACGCGTTTGATTACATCCAACGAGTTCGCATTCGGCAGCACCCAAATACCCATGAACACGGCTTTCTGTCCGGAGAAACGCACTTCCGTGTCGTAGTCTTCTGCGCCGAGAACGACGTCGGCGATATCGCCCAGCCGAATCAACGTGTTTTTATCCTGTCGGACGACGAGTTTCTTAAACTCATCGGCCGTGTGCAGATCGGTATTTGCCGTCAGGTTGACCTGAAGGAGCGAGCCTTTGGTATTTCCAACCGCTGCCAGGAAGTTGTTCTTCGCCAGGATGTCCCGGACTTGCGACGGACTGATGTTTAGCGCAGCCATCCGGTCAGGTTTCATCCAGATCCGCATTGCAAACGTTCGGCCGCCAAGAATGTCTGCCTTTTGCACACCCGCTATCGCGGTCAGGCGTGGTTGCACGAGCCGGACCAGATAATCGGTGACCTCGTTAGGCTGCAAAATATTGGAGGTAAAGCTGAGATAAGCCGAAGCGAATTGGGAATCAGCCGCTTGAATCGCGATCACCGGAATTTGCGATTCCGGCGGCAGATTGTTACGAATCGCGTCAACTCGCGCGCTGATATCCGACAGCGCCTTGTTCGCGTCATAGTTCAATTTCAGGCGGGCGGTGACAAGAGATTGCCCCTGCGTGCTCTGAGATTGGATGTAATCGATGCCGTCCGCAGCCGCCATCGCGCGCTCGATCGGAGTGGTGATAAATCCTCGAACGAGCTCAGCGTCGGCACCAACGTAAATCGTGGTCACTGTGATCGCAGCGATGTCGCTGCGTGGATATTGCCGCACATTCAGGTTCTTCATCGCCTGCAAGCCGGCAATGAGAATGACGAAGCTCACCACTATCGCCAGCACTGGCCGTTTGATGAATAGATCGGTAAACTTCATTTCCTAATCCCTCTGCGCTCTTCCTGTATCATTGCGCTGAGTTTCATTCGGTTTGGAACTTCGACATACACAGTGCGAACCTGCCGTCACGAATCCTGCGGCTTGGGATTCAGCTGCGGCTTCGGGGCCAAATCGTTATTGATCACCACTGGCATTCCGTTGCGAAGCTTGAACACTCCAGTGCTGACGACCGTTTCCCCTGGCTTCAATCCTTCCGTCACGGCAACGAAATCTCCGCGCGCTTCACCGATTCGCACGAAAGCCTGCCGTAACGACTGCGACTCTTTGCCAGTCTTTGGATCTTTCTTATTCTCGATCACGAAAACAGAATTACCATACGGAGCGTAGGAAACAGCGCTGCCCGGAATTACAAGTGTTTTGCTTTTCTGCGGCAAAACGACGTCCACTTTGACGAACATCCCCGGATGTAACGCATGATCCGGATTTTCCAGAGTCGCCTGAACGCTGACATTACGGGTCACCGCATCAACCATGGAATTGATGGCGGTCACGTTGCCTTTAAACTCGCGGCCGGGTAGCGCGTCGGCATGAACATCTGTTTCGTATCCGGTGGCGAGCAGTGGAAGGTTTTGCTGTGGCAATGCAAAATCGACATAGACTGGGTCGAGCGCGGTCAGCTGTACCACTTGTTGGCCCGAGTTGATCATTTGCCCGACGTTCACCTGGCGAATCCCGAGTTGCCCATCAAACGGCGCGATAATCGTCTTCTTGCGAATATTAGAGTTCATCTGATCGACGACCGCGTTCAGCCTGTTGAATTTCGATTCGGCGGCGTCGAGTTCAGCCTTCGAGACCACCTTGTTCGAAGCAAGGTCGCGAGTTCGCTCCAAGTCCTGGCGTGCCAGCTCAGCTTCAGCTTCCGACGATCGCAAAAGTGCTTCTTCAGCCGACGTATCCAGTTGAACCAACAAGTCCCCTTTTTTGGCGGTGCCTCCGTTTTCAAACGCGATTTTGCCGACGACTCCGCCCAGCTCGGTGGAAACTACCGCGCCCTGAACAGCTGAAACCGATCCGATAGCTGACAGCGTCGGCGACCAATCCTCTTCCGTCGCGACTGCACTCGACACGGTGGTCGGCGGCATCACCATCGGCGTGCTCATCATCTTGCCGATTTGCAGAACTTTTATCCCGAAAACAAAGGCTCCAATCGCAATGAGCAGACATATCGCAAGGACAACACTCCGCCAGCGACGCCGCGGCCTTGCGGTCGAGCGTACTGGAACGGTTGAAACAGTCTTTGCCACATCATGCATAAGCGAGGTCTCCCTCCGGTTTGAATAACAACCGCCAAAGTCTGCGTGTTACTTCCAATTGCCGCGTGCGCCGCTCTGCCGCAGTCATTTCGTGTGGCCGCAAGACATCCAGCATCAACATTCCACGCGCGACGGCAAAAATTAGTTCCGCCAGGTCGTTCGGCATTAGACTGTTCCCTGTATTTTGCACTTCCGGAGCGCGAGCAATCAAATCTCTTACTCCATTCATCGCCGTTTCTAAAACATCGCGGACCAAATCAGCCACATGCGAATTTCGTGATGCTTCAGCGTAAAGATCCACGACGAACGCGGAGACCAGTCGCGGCTCATTTTCGCAGCAATGTGCGGTGAACAAAATTTCCAATGATTCGAGGAGGGTCGGCGCCTGGCGAGCGCGTTCAAGCATCTGCTGAATTTCTTCCTTGTGTCTGGCAGCCATTGCGGAAATCACCGCTTCCTTGTTCTCGAAATAGCGATAAATCAGACCGACGCTGATCCCCGCCTCGCCGCTGATATCGTGCATACTGGTTTGGTGAAACCCGCGCTTTGCAAAGCAGACCAAGGCGGCGTCAAGGATCTGGGAACGCCGATCGCCATTGGAAGAGTCTATCTGGGGTTGAGACATAGGCCGGGAAGATGAATGAACGTTCATTCATTGTCAAATACCTTTACGAAAGCCGGCTCAAACGGAATGCTTCTGTTCTCGCATCCAAGGCAGCTTGGAGCCGAAGATCCAGCGACTTCAAGGCCGGTCGTCCAGATCAATTGCTAACTAGCTTCTCCGAGACACACGAAATTTCGTATGCCTGTGAGGTCAGCGTCGCCGGCAACCGATTTGGTTGTTGAACAAACTGCAGAATCGACAGGATTACGCTCAAACCCAGCAGCGCGTAAACCGCCGTTTCCATGATGCCTCGACCCTTCTCCTCTGACTGAACCAGCAATGCGTAAGTGGTGTCGTTGTTCATATGCCTTTGAATCCTTTCTTTAAAGACGCCAGCCGTTTCCGCTTTTGTCTAAAGTTTGTTGATCGTTCATGATTGCTTTGAACGTTGGATGCGGTGTCGACATGAATTGGATTCAAACATTTGTCATGTTGAGCGGAGCGAAACATCTCAGATTGCTAATGAACGCGCTGTTGGATGAGATAATCAGAGATTCTTCTCCCGCGGCTGCGGGATCAGAATGACAGGAAGGGGCTCATGAAGCCATTGGACATTAACCCTCGATTAAGCCGCGATTTTCCTCGGGAAGCGCGCTATCTCATTGGCGTTTCCGGCGGACGGGATTCCGTCGCGCTTCTGCACTGGCTGCTTCATATCGGCTACAAGAACCTCGTGGTTTGTCATCTGAATCACCAGTTACGTGGCCGATCCAGCGATACCGATGCGCGCTTTGTCCGAAGGCTGGTCGAGCGTTACAACCAGGAATTTGTAGGGCAGGCGCCCCGCCTGCCGGATTCCCGGACCCGCAAGCCAAGCGCTCGCCCTACAACACGAAGGTCAGATCTCCATTTTGAGCTCAAGTCCACGGACGTTCGCGCCCTGTCCACAAAACAAAAGATGTCGATTGAAACAGCAGCGCGCGAAGCCCGGTACGAATTTTTTGCTGAAACCGCACGATACCGAAATTGCAAAACGATTTTTCTTGGGCATCACGCCGATGACCTCGTCGAAACCTTTTTAATCAATCTCTTTCGCGGAGCAGGGACTACAGGTCTCAGCGGCGTGCGCGAGATTTCAACACGTCGGATCGGCGATGTTGATCTCACCATTGTGCGGCCGCTTCTCGGTCTCTGGCGCAAGGAGATCGATAGCTATGTGCGCGAGCATCGGATCACATTTCGCGAGGACGCATCGAACAAAAATCTCAATCCGCTCCGCAATCGCATTCGTCATCGTATCATTCCTTACCTGGAGAAAACCTTTGGCCGAAACATTCGGCCTGCGATTTGGCGGGCTGCTGCAATCGCCGCCGAAGAAGAAGATTGGATCGACCGTCAACTCCCCGATTCGACCAATGTTGAACTTTCAGTCATAAAACTTCATGCGCTGCCGGTCGCACTCCAGCGTCGGGCGATTCTGAAATGGCTACGTGCAAAAAAAGTTTCCGAAGTTGGTTTCGACGTAATTGAACGTGTGCGCTCATTGATCAATCAGAATGCACGGGTTGCAAAGGTTAATCTGGCACGAAACCGATACGCCCGTCGTCGCGCGGGCAAGATTTTTCTGGAGTAACACCTCCCCTATAAATCGTCATCCCGGGCAAAGCGAGGGACCTCACAACATTATCGAGGATTTGCGAGATCCTTCGCTTTCGCTCAGGATGGCAATTGAATGAGCTCTGACATCCGCGTTCGTTTTGCCCCCTCGCCTACGGGCTATCTGCACATCGGCGGGGCGCGCACAGCGCTTTTCAACTGGCTCTTTGCGCAACATCACGGTGGGAAATTCGTTCTGCGAATTGAAGACACCGACCTGAAGCGAAACACTGAAGAAGCGATGGCGGCCATTTATGAGGGACTGCAGTGGCTGGGCCTTAATTGGGACGAAGGTCCGCACGTCGGGGGCGAGTTCGGACCTTATTTGCAAAGTGAGCGAACGGAGCTTTACGAGCGCTATCTCAAAAGGCTTCAGGATGCTGGTCACATTTTCGAGGACCAGGGTGCCATGCGATTTCGTTCCCCGCGCGAGCACGTTGTAGTCGACGACCTCGTGTGCGGCAAAATCGATTTCGATCTCAGCAATCCAGCGACACATCCCGACATGACAATCCGTCGTCCGGATGGCTCGTGGATTTTTCACTTCGTCAATGTGATCGACGATCTGGAGATGAAAATCTCGCATGTGATCCGCGGTGAAGATCACCTCTCTAACACGCCCAAGCACATTGAGCTCATTCGCGCGCTGGGGGCAACGCCGCCGCAATACGCACATATTCCACTTATCTTAAACCGCGACGGATCGAAGATGAGCAAACGCGACGAAGGCGCCCGCGTCGAGTACTACATGCGCCGCGGCTATCTACCGGCGGCGGTGCGCAACTATTTGTGTCTGCTCGGCTGGTCGCCCAAGGACAACCGCGAGAAAATCGATATCGACGAAATCATTCGGATTTTCGAACTTAAAAACATCGGGCGTAGCTCGGCGACTTTCGATCCCGACAAACTCCATTGGTTAAATGGCGAATACGCACGCGAATTGAGCGACTCTGAATTTTACGATCTCGCATTTGCGAAGCTGAAGTCCAGCGGTGTGAAGCTTGATGATTTTCCGGAGAAATACGTCCACGACGCGCTGCAAACGTGTAAAGGCAAGATCAATACCTTTGATGAGCTGCCCGCGTATTGCGGATTCTATTTCGCAGACGATTTCGAATACGAACCCGAAGGAGTGGTCAAGCATTTCACCCCTGAGAACAAACCCAGACTTGAGGCTGTACGGGACGCGCTAACCGCTCTGAAGAAGTTCGATGTCGCCGAAATCGAAGCGACATTGAAAAGCACGGCCGCAAACTTAGGCGTGAAGGTCGGCGCGATCGTCCATCCAACTCGACTCGCTGTTACTGGCAGCAACGTGGGACCAAGTCTTTATCATTTGATCGAGGTTCTCGGAAAAGAAAAGGTCATGGCACGCATCGATCGCGCGCTGTCCACGTTTTAACACTTGGCAAGCGACGCGCTTGCCCTACAATGGACATTCACACCCCAGATGCATATTCGGCGTTGTCGGGCAGGCGGTCCGCCTGCCAGGCTTATCAAAATCGCTTCGCCGCCTTTGCCCATGTGTCCCTTAAAGTAATCGTCCGGTTCCACACCTGTCTTTCACCCGTAGAATCCGGATCGAGAGCAAAATAGCCAAGCCGCTCAAATTGATAGCGCTCCTCCGGATCCGCTTTCGTAAGAGCCGGTTCGCATTTCGCCGTCACCACTTCCAGTGAGTTCGAGTTAGTTAAAGACTTGAAATCTCCACCAGAGTCCGGTTCGGCGACACTAAACAGACGATCATACAATCGAACCTCTGCATTGATCGCCTGCGCCGCGCTGACCCAATGTATCGTCCCTTTTACCTTGCGGCCAGCAGTTGGCCCGCCTGATTTGCTATCCAGATCAACTGTGCACCGGAGCTCAGTCACGTTACCGTCCGCATCCTTCACGACCTCGTCACACTTGATGATGTACGCGTATTTTAAACGCACGTCGCCGCCCGGTCGCAGCCGAAAATATTTCGAAGGCGGCGTTTCCATGAAATCGTCGCGCTCAATGTAAAGCTCGCGACTGAACGGAATCTTGCGCGTTCCGGCACTTGGATCTTCGGGATTGTTGACTGCATCTAGCTCTTCGATTTTTCCGTCCGGATAATTCGTCAATACGACCTTGATCGGCCGCAGCACAGCGAGTCGTCGGATAGCAGTGCGATTGAATTCGTCACGGATCGTGTGTTCCAGCACAGCCATATCGGTCATGCTTGGGTATTTCGTGATGCCGACATTGTAGGCAAACGTGCGCAAGGCGCTCGCGGTCACCCCGCGTCGTCGCAATCCGGAGATCGTAAGCATGCGTGGATCGTCCCATCCACTAACAAGCTTTTCGTTCACAAGCTGGATCAGTTTACGCTTGCTCATTACCGAGTAGGTGAGGTTAAGCCGCGCAAATTCATATTGATGCGGCCGCGGCTCCGGAAATTCCAGCGCGTCCAGAATCCAATCATAGAGCGGTCGATGCACCTCGAACTCCAGAGTGCAAACAGAGTGCGTGATACCCTCAATGTAATCGCTGAGCGTGTGGGCCCAGTCGTACATCGGATAAATGCACCATTTATCTCCGGTGCGATGATGTGACGCGTGCCGGATGCGATAGAGAACCGGATCACGCAGCCAAACGTTCGCAGCGTTCACGTCGATCTTTGCCCGCAATGTGCGCGCCCCGTCGGCAAACTCGCCTGCCTTCATCCGAGCAAAAAGATCGAGGTTTTCCTCGATCGAGCGATCACGAGAGCTACTTGCCTTTCCGAGGCGGCGATACGCGTCCGTTTCCTCAGGAGTCATGTCGCAAACGTATGCTTTGCCCTTGCGTATGAGATCGACTGCATACGCGTAGAACCGGTCGAAATAGTCCGAAGCATAAAACGGCGCGCCACCGACGTCCTTGTCGGCCCAGCCAGCGATCAACCAATTCACGTCAGTCATGATTGACTCGACGTACTCCGCTTCCTCCTTTATCGGGTTGGTATCGTCCATGCGGACGTTACAAATGCCCCCGAACTCGCGGGCGATCCCAAAGTTCAGGCAAATCGATTTCGCGTGGCCGATATGCAGATAGCCGTTAGGCTCGGGTGGAAAGCGCGTGCAGATCTGTTTGTATTTGCCCGCGCGAAGATCGCCCGCGACGATATCGCGAATAAAATCCGAAGGCCTTTCAGTTTCAGTGGTCATTATAACGAACAAAGCTATCGGCGAACGCTCACATCCACAACTTTCACGCGGAATGTCCCCACGCTAAACTGCCAACCAAGCGTGTTATGCTGAGCGAAGCGAAGCACCCTCCATACAAAGCTTGGATCACATTAAGAATTTGAGAATCTTCAACGTTTTTGTGCAGGGTCCCTCGCTTCGCTCCGGCTGACATGAAAAAAATGCAGAGTACTCAGACTAGCCAACGTTACACACTCGCTGATCTGGAGAAGTGGGGTGAGATCGCACAGGAAATCGATCCACCGATCCGCCTGGGTGTTTTTGGCGATCCAGTTGCGCATTCGCTTTCGCCCGAAATGCAAAACGCCGCTCTCCACGCTTGCGAGATCGATGCTCAATACGCGCGTTTCCACATCCGCCCGAATGAATTGAGATCGGCTCTGCGGTTCTTACGAAAACTGGATTTTGTGGGAGTGAACCTGACGGTTCCGCACAAAATCGCGGGCTTCGTACAGATCGACGAGGCAGACGAATCAGCGAGGCGCATAGGCGCGGTGAACACAATTCGCCGTCGCGATAAGAAACTCGTTGGCTCGAATACCGATGGCGAAGGATTCTTGCGTGCCATCCGCAGTGAGTTCTCTGTCGATCTGCGCGATCTTCGAGTTCTGATAGTCGGCGCCGGCGGCGGAACAGGACGTGCAATCGCCTGGCAATGCGCACTCGAGAACTGTGAACGTCTCGTGCTTGTCAATCGCACGTTGGAAAAAGCGAACGCGCTCACGGAGAGCCTGCGCCCTTTCTTTGCCGGGCCGCGTGTCCTTGGGCCCGCAGCGCGTCTTGAAGCGGCACCATGGGAAGAATCGGCAGTACGCGCGCAACTTGCAGACATCGATCTTATCGTGAATGCCACTCCGCTCGGAATGAATCTGAGCGATCACGCGCCCATCCCGGGGCGCTTGATCGCCCCGTATCACATGGTTTTCGACTGCGTATATGGGCCCTCAAAAACCGCTCTGCTCCAGGCAGCCGAACAAGCCGGCGCGCGCAGCGCAAATGGATTGTCGATGTTGCTACATCAGGGCGCACTTTCGTTTTCCATTTGGTTCGAGCGCGAGCCACCGATCGATTCCATGCGCAAAGCGCTGTAGCCGCCTCACTGCGTCCCGCAACTACACGGGGCGTTTGTAATCGCCGCCAAAACCGCCATATTAACCGATGGTAAGCGCCGGTGTAAACTTTGGCAGCGCACGGCGGACTGCCGTTAATCTGGCCGAAGAATTGCAACAGCTCAAGCGCGAGCGGAACGCTGTGATTCTCGCGCATAACTACCAGGTGCCCGAGTTACAGGATGCAGCCGACTTCGTCGGCGACTCGTTAGGTTTGAGTTATCAGGCGGCGAAAACAGACGCCGATGTAATCCTGTTTTGTGGTGTGCATTTCATGGCCGAAACGGCCAAGATCATTAATCCAACCAAACGGGTGATTCTCCCCGACCTCGATGCCGGCTGTTCACTTTCCGAATCATGTCCGCCGGAAAAGCTGGCGCAGTTCCTAAAAAAGAACGCAGACAAGAATTATTACGTTATCGCTTACATCAATTGCAGCGCCGGAGTGAAGGCGTTGTCCGACGTCATTTGCACAAGCGGCAATGCCGACAAGATCGTGCGCGCTGCTCCCGCTGATCGGAATATTCTTTTCGTTCCGGACCAAAATCTCGGCGCATGGGTAATGGAACGCACGGGACGCAAGATGGATTTGTGGCAGGGCAACTGTTACATTCATGTCGAGTTCACCGCGCGCAGTATTAATCGCATTCGCGAGCAATATCCCAATGCACCGGTCGTGGCGCATCCAGAATGCACCTATGCCGTGCGCATGCTGGCCGATGAAGTTTGTTCCACCGAAAAGATGGTAACTTTTTGCAGAGAATCGCCGGCAGGCGAGATCATTGTCGTTACTGAAGCCGGTCTGTTGCATCGTCTGCGAAAGGAAATTCCTGACAAGACATTCATTCCTGGTCCGACAGATAACTGTTTCTGTGGCGAATGCCGGTTCATGAAGATGAACACGCTGGAAAAGGCGTACCACGCCCTGTTGAACATGGAACCGCAAATCACCTTGCCGGAGCCATTGCGCAAGCGCGCAGAGCTACCGATTCGGCGGATGCTTGAGTTGAGCAAATAGCTGTTAGGACACGACAGCCCGCCCCGGAAACGCTGGGTGGAGCTGCTCGCTCCGTCTTCGGCCCCTTTGCACGGGCAGGGCGCGTCCAGACGCTCCAAAGGCACGGCGATGCCAATCTCTTTTCGCTCGCCAAACTGATGGTAAATCTTGAAGACTTGACGTCTATGAAAACATTCAATCGAATTCAACGATCCCGAAAACTTTCGGCCTCGATCATTGCCATATCCCTCGCCTGGGTTGGGCTTTTGCCAAACACGGAAGCCGTTAGCCCAGCGCCGGATGGCGGTTATCCGGGTGGGAACACCGCAGAAGGTCAGAACGCCCTCCTCAGTCTCACTACCGGTACATACAACACCGCGGTCGGCTTATTTTCGCTCCTGAGCAACACAGAAGGGGGCTTCAACACTGCTGTAGGCGCCGGGACCCTTCTTGCCAACACAGCACACCAAAATACGGCAACCGGTGCCGGAACACTGTTAAGCAACACAACCGGCTTCGACAACACTGCCAACGGAGCATTCGCTTTGTTTAGCAACACTACCGGCAGTCGCAACACCGCAACTGGTGTAGATGCGCTCCTCAACAACAACGCCGACTTCAACACGGCCAACGGTGATTCTGCGCTGGCCAGCAACACCGAAGGCGAGGGCAACATAGCCATCGGTGGCACTGCCCTCAATAGCAACACGATGGGTGACTTCAACACGGCTACCGGTTATCGAACACTCCTTCACAACACCAGCGGCTCCTTTAACACCGCCAACGGTAAAGACGCACTCTTCAGCAACACCAGTGGCATCAACAACACAGCCACCGGCCTTGGCGCGCTACTTACCAACACTACTGGTGGCAACAACACAGCCAACGGAGTTAATGCGCTTCATGATAACACAGAAGGCGACAACAATACCGCTTTGGGTCTTGGAGCCGGGTTCAACACCACGGGCAGCGGCAATGTCTGTATCGGCGCGGGCGTTATTGGCGTTGCCGGCGAGAGCAACATCACTCGTATCCGCAATGTGTATGAGTCGGTAGCAACTGAGCGCGCGGTTTTTGTGACTTCAGACAACAGGATCGGCACTTTATCTTCTTCGCGCCGCTACAAGGAGAGAATCAAGCCCATGGAGAATGCTAGCGCGGCGCTCCACTCGCTCAACCCGGTCAGCTTTCGCTACAAGAAGGAAGTCGATCCGGCGCAGGCTCTCTGCTTCGGCCTGATTGCTGAGGAAGTGGCCGACGTTAATCCAAATCTTGTGACGCTGGACAGCGAAGGGAAACCACAAACGGTACGCTACGAAGCTGTCAACGCGATGTTGCTCAATGAGTTCCTGAAAGAACATTGCAAGGTACAAGAACAACAAAACGCAATCGTAGAATTGAAGAACGAAGTCAAAGAGCTTGCGACGACCGTGAAAAGGCAGGCAGTACTAATCCAGAAAGTGAATGAGCGGCTCGAATCGAGCAAAGCCGTCGTGCGAATCCTTGCTGACAGTCAATAGGTGGTAGCCAGGAGGGCTGAACCCGGCTGCAGTCGACGACCGCAACTACGACCAGATTATTTTCTATCCGTGACATCCGTCTAATCCGCGGTTTCTTCTGTTAAGGCATGCTTGAAAAATCCATCGAACAACGAATCGAACGACTGCAGGCAGCGGGCGTTATCGACATGCATTTCGATTTACCGATGGATCTGTACGAAAAGCGCAAGCACAAGAAGATCCTTGAGACGGAATTCTTACCGGAACTCGAAGCCGGTAACGTCAGTGTAGTCGCTGCCGCAATTTACATTGAGGACCGTTATCTACCGGAGATGGGATTGCGCGTAGCTCTCGATCAAATCGCACGCCTTTATGCCGAGACACAGGCATGTCCGCGGTTCGCTATCTGTAAAAGCTATCGTGAAATCGAGCAGGCGCGTGCGGAGGGCAAAATCGCTTTTCTCATTACGTTGGAGGGAGCTGAGCCGCTCGGGACGGATCTGGATTTACTGCGTGTGTTTTACGAACTAGGCGTGCGAGCGATTGGGCTCACGCATGCGCGAAGCAATGCGGCAGGTCATGGTGGAATTTTTGCTCCAAGCGGTTCATCACAGGAAGGTCTAAGCGCATTTGGTCGTGATTTGGTACGAGAATGCGAGGCGCTCGGCGTGATTATCGATCTTGCTCACATTAATCCAGCCGGCTTCAACGACATTTTGTCGATTGCAACAAAGCCATCGATTGTTTCGCATACAAATGTCCGTCGCTACTACGACATCGAGCGCAACATCAGCGACGAGCAGATCAAAGTGATCGGCGAGCGGAGGGGTGTAATCGGAATCAATTCCGTGCTCGTGAGTTCAAAGAAAAAGGAGAGCACTCTGGATCGTTACGTTGATCACATCGAACATGTCGCCAATTTGATTGGCATCGATGGAGTCGCAATCGGCTTTGATTTCTTTGAGTTCATTTACAGCCAGTGGCCGGAGTCGGCGAAAAAGGATCTGGCCGAAAAGCTCTCAACACCGCACTTCATTCCCGAGCTGAGGAACCATTCGCACGCCGCCAATCTCACTCGGAAATTGATCGCGCGCGGCTTCAATGACGAGCAGATCGAAAAGGTTCTGCGTGGAAACTGGCTGCGGATTTTTAAAGAGTGCCTGTAGCCGCCCGATGCGCGCAACCGTGCGTAACTCGCCACTACGAATTTTGCTTGTCACATAAACAATTTTTGACCACCCTCAAAAATTGTGAGGGCCTCCTCCACTACGCTCTCCTCGCGACAGCATTTTGTAATTATTGCTGGCGACAGCACGGCCGCCAGAGAAGTAATCGCTGCGATTATTCACCGGGACCCGGCCCAAATTAACAGGAGATTGAAACCATGACGCGACTGACACACGCAAGCTTAGCTTTACTGATTGCAGGTTGGGTGTGTGGACTGACGGCAAGCTCATCTTTCGTAACGACTGCAAGTGCACAGAGTCAAAACAACGCAAAGCAAAAGAAAGAAGAGTCAACCCGGGACGCACCACCGGACATCACTCCGTACAGGCGTCCGGCGCTTCCTGGGGATTACGCGCCAAAGGGTGTAAGACCCATCCCACTCCTACCCGGGGTTTTTATAGTGGACACCGTTGTAAACAACACCGATCCCAACCTGACGAACACCGATACATTTAACGACGGCGAAACATCCATAACAGTAAATCCGGCGAATCCAAACGAGATCGTCGTTACGGCGTTTTCAGGGAGCTGGGGAGCGAATGCACCGCTATGGCATTCCACCGACGGAGGAAATATCTGGACCAAGCGATTTACGATCCCTGCGCCGCCCGGTATAGCGGCAGGTGGTTGTCCCTGCGATCAGACCGTCGATTACGGAACGGCCAATCAAATGTCCGGCACGTTTCTTATCAGCGACATCTTTAGCGGGATAACTACCAACCCGGCGAGCGCCCCGGCGTGGAACTGGCTTGTTATAGGTGGCGTCACACAGACTACGAATTTCAATAACCTACCTCCACCGGCCGGGGTAGACCAACCCTGGCTCCTGGTAAATGTGGACCCAATGATACCTACGCAGGACAACGTGTACGACGCCTACGACGACTTTACTAACGGAAATAACTGCGTCGGAGACGCCTGCAACGAACGAGTATCTGTCTCCTACGGAGCTAATCCACCTAACTTCACAGTGGATAATCAATCCGGAACAGCCACGGGCAGCATTAACCCGGGGCACCGGCTTGCCACCGACCCACGAAGCGGTTTCGTCTACAGCTTGTTTCAGCGGAATATCGCTCCAGGAGCTGGCGGATCGAAGAACATCGACTACATGCTTAACCGCTCCACGGACGGAGGAGCCACTTGGACTCTAAACGGGATGGGCGGTGGTATCATCGTGGCCAATGGCGATAGTACACAGCCAACTCCCAAGTTCGGTACCGTAAACGCTCTGCTCGGCGGGGTCGATCACGCCGGGGTAGATCCAAATAACGGCGATGTCTATTACGTTTACGGCAATCGTGATGCGGGCACGGGTAACGATCGTCTCGCTATTCGCCGAATTCAGGAGGACGTAGGGGGTGGCGTGACCGTTGGACCGGAAAACTTTGTGATAGGTCAGGTAGAGGCAGCCATTCCGTCGGTCGCAGTGACCAGCGACGGGACAGTTGGCGTTTTCTACTACACCTTTGACGGAATGTCGCCGGATAACTTCCCAATCTTTTCGGCCCATCTGGCTCAGAGCACTGACCAGGGTGTTACTTTCAGCGATCAGATCCTGCTAACTTTCCTGTCTTCTGCCATGGACAACGGCAACTCCAGGCAGCGAGTGCTTGGAGACTATATGCAGATGAAAGCGGTCGATAATTGCTTCTATGGAGCCTTCACTGCAAACGGTGTCTCTTTTGGCCGGCCTTTCGCTAATCACGACCCAATCTTCTTTAAAGCCTGCGTAACTACCCCGAGATCTACTCCCACACCAAGACCCCGCCCGACGCCCGCGCCGCGTCCGACGCCGCCACATTAAGAGGCTAACCCCTAGAGGCTGGAAAAGTTTCCTTTCCGTGGCGACAGGACGAAGGAAGCCTTAGACCCGCGTTTCCACGACCAGGACTGGGCAAGAAACCTGTGCGGGAACTGCGGCGAAATTTCGCATTCACGCCCGAGGTCGCATTCTATCGACCTGGAACAGAAATCGTGTAAGTGATCAACGCACAGACCACCACCATCCCAATCATGGCGATGATAAATATTACGTCTGCGATTTTTTCAAGACGGTGCATCCTGCGGAGGCCCCGCGAACGTAGCGCCCAGTAAGAAAGTAAACAAGAAATCAGAAACAACAGCGCGTCGGCGGCCAGGAAATCGTCTGCCAGTGTGTCCGCGGTTCCGAGGGTGATAACAACGCGGATCAATCCAATAACGGTCAGGCAAACGCCGACCATCGCCGAAGAGACCGTAAAGATGTGGATGCAAATGTCCTGCTCGAGGTGGCTGTTTGCCCTGGGTTCCCGCTCGGTTTCTCCTTTCATGCGATCATGACTTAGACTGGTCGCGAAAGCGACTGTTCAGAGAATTGCGCGCCTGATAGAAGAATTGAAAGGGGCACTAACGAAAACTCCATTTGAAATTCATTAACTTGACGCGCCGCACCGAGATTGGTGCGAATTCATATTTCCTCGAGATTGGCAGCCATCGACTGGTGCTGGATTGCGGAATGCATCCCAAGGACACCGGTGAAGAAGCGCTGCCAAACTTCAAAGCGATTGCTGATCGGGAGATCGAAGCGATCCTGATATCTCACGCCCATCAGGATCACATCGGCACATTGCCCGTACTGATGCGCCGCCTTCCAAGCGCGCGCGTTTTTATGACCGAGGCGACGGCTGAGATTGGCAATGTGCTGTTGCACAACTCGGTTAATGTCATGACCCGTCAACGCGAGGAAATCGGTCGCGCCGTCGCGGGGTTATATCCGCTTTTCACGCATCGGGAAACCGATCGCGCATCGGAACGCTGGCGTTGGTGTCCATTGCGCCAGCGCATCTCCATCACCGGGGAGCGTGCGCCTCATCACGAAAAAGACGCGCTAACATTTGAATTCTTTGATGCAGGACACGTGCTGGGTTCAAGCGGAATTCTGCTGCGAGCAGAAGGTAAAACAGTCTTTTACACCGGTGACGTCAATTTCGACGATCAAACGATTATGGAAGCAGCGGTCTTTCCTGAAGCGGACATAGACGTATTGATCATGGAATGCACACGAGGCGATCACCCGAAACCCGCTGGCTGGACACGCACCGGTGAAGAGCGACGCCTGGCAGAAGCAATCGCCTCTGCTTTTGAGCATGATTCGTGTGTCCTCATACCGGTGTTCGCACTCGGAAAGACTCAAGAGATCCTGGCAATGCTTTACAAATTCCGTCGCGAAAGACTTTTGCCTGACTTTCCAATTTATATTGGCGGTCTCAGCTCGAAGATGACCGATATTTACGACCGCCGCGCGCACGTGAGTCGCCGTCAATTGTCGCGCCTGCAGTTAATGAGAGAAGCTACACCATTCATCCTGAATGACGGAACAATACGCGACGCCCCGCTACGTCCTGGACGGATTTATGTGCTCTCCAGTGGGATGATGGTACCGAAAACACTCTCCAATGTTCTTGCGCACCGATTGATCGAGAATCCGCAGCATTCGATCTTTTTTGTTGGCTACGCCAGCCCGGAATCGCCGGCTGGTCTTCTGCGACAAGCAGGAACGAATGGCGAGGTTGCCCTCGATCCTGAGAAACCGACACAGCGTATCCGTTGCAACATCGAACAGTTTCAGTTCAGTGCGCACGCGACACGCGAAGCGCTCATCGATTACGCCACAAGACTCTCGCCCGCCAAAATTGTTCTTGTACATGGCGATCCACCTGCGGTGGAGTGGATGCGAACGACGCTGTCGGCTAGGCTGCCCCGCTCGGAAGTGATTGTGCCAGAGCCCGGAGCGGAGCTGAATCTGTAAGAAGGGTGAGATGAAAAGTGGCAAATGCAGATGACGGTCTCACTCATCACAAAAATCATTTCCTGAGACCATCCCAATCCTCAAAGATGGCGAGAGGCCTTACAATTGTGCGAACAGTCATGCAAGTTGCTTGGCGGATGAGGGGTTCTTCGCCTCGTTCAGAATGACGCGCTATGAAAATCGTGTCTTGGAACATTAACTCGCTACGCAAGCGTCAGGACCGCCTGTTTGCCTGGCTCGAGACGACAAAACCGACGATCGTTTGCCTGCAGGAAACAAAATGTACGGATGACCAGTTTCCAGCACTCGCCTTGCAAGCGGCCGGTTATGACGCGGCTTATCATGGAGAGAAATCGTATAACGGCGTCGCCATTTTTTCGAAAATCAAGCTGCGCGATGTGCGTCCGTCGCTCTGCGATGAAGTGATCGATCCGCAGGCGCGCGTGATTGCGGCAACCGTGGATGATCTGCGTGTTTTTTCCGTGTATGCGCCGAATGGCCAGGCGGTTGGTTCGCCCGCCTACGAATACAAACTGCAATGGTATCACCGCCTGCGAGCCTGCATCGCAAAAGAAAAATCCAACGATGTTGCAGTGTGCGGGGACTTCAATGTCGCGCCGGAAGATATCGATGTGTACGATGCCGATTTGTGGCAGGGAGCAATTATGTGTTCGGAACGCGAACGCACCGCGTTTCAGAAATTGTGTGAGACCGGCTTGCGCGACACTCTCCGAATTCATCACAAGGAACGCGAACTTTTCAGCTGGTGGGACTACCAGATGCGCGGATTCGAAAGGAATCGCGGACTGCGCATCGACGCGATTCTAGCTAGCGAAAGACTGGCGAAGCGCTGCAGTGCGTCAGGAATTGACATCGAAATGCGCAAGGGCAAGGAACCATCAGACCATGCGCCGGTATGGGCAGAGTTTGAGATTTAGTGACAAGTGATTGGTAAGAAGTCAGAAGTTGTGTATAGCGCCCCGAACAAACTTCTTCCTTCTCACCTTCCGCCTCTCACGTTCTACTAACGCGATGAGAAGTTACTAATGCACCTCCGCGTTTCGAACCCGCCGGCAAGGCCTCTCATGATTTGGGATGGTGAGTGTCATTTTTGCAGGCGTTGGATCGAACGTTGGCGCGAAATCACCGCCGGCAAAGTAGATTACGCCACCTATCAGCAGGCCGGCACGCAATTCGCTGAAATTCCATTCGACCACTTTAAGCGCGCGATTGCATTCATCGAGGCGGACGGCGAAACCTTCTTTGGCGCTGAAGCTGTGTATCGCTCATTGCGATATCGATCTTCTCGAAAATGGCTGGCGTGGAGCTATGATCACGTGCCCGGCTTCGCACCGATTTCGGAAGCTGCTTACAAATTCATCGCTCGCCATCGAGGACTTGGATCGACTATCACTCGGTTGTTATGGGGCAACGACGTCCGACCGCCGACGTATTTTTGGGCGCGCCGTTGGTTTCTTCGCCTGCTCGGACTCATCTATCTGATTGCTTTCGTGTCTCTATGGGTGCAGATGGACGGCCTTGTCGGCAGCAGCGGAATATCGCCGGTTAACCGGTTTCTCCCAGCAGTCCAGCAGCAACTCGGGTCAGATGCTTATTGTCTTTTGCCGACACTTTGCTGGTTCGACTCCAGCAACGCTTTTCTGCATCTCCTGTGCGAAGGCGGCGTTGTTTTCTCGTTGCTTCTGGTGCTGGGAATCGCTCCCGCGCTTTCCCTCGTCGTACTTTTCATCTTTTACCTCTCGCTAGCCATTGCTGGGCAAGTGTTTCTCAGCTTTCAATGGGATGTTCTCCTGCTCGAGACTGGTTTTTTGTCGATTTTTTTCGCGCCATGGCAACTATGGCCGCGAGACCTGTTGTGGTGGAAGGGCTCAGCGCCTTCGGTAACAGCTTCTCCGGTCTCTCGAGCGGGTTTGTTTCTGCTCAAGTTTCTTCTCTTTAAGTTAATGCTTATGTCCGGTGTCGTGAAGCTAACCAGCGGCGACGATTCCTGGGGTTGGCTAAATCACTCATTTCATTGGAGCGCGCTGACAGCGCTTGATTATCATTACTGGTCGCAGCCGTTACCTACAGTTTTCGCCTGGTGGGCAGACAAGAGCCCAGAATGGTTTAAACATTTTTCAGTCGCATTTTGCCTCGTAGTAGAAATCATCGCGCCTTTCTTTATCTGGGCGCCAGGACGCCTGCGGTTAATTGCTGCAGGACTAATGATCTTTCTTCAAACTGTGATCGCACTTACCGGCAACTACTGTTTCTTCAATCTGCTGACAATCGCGTTGTGCTTGCTTTTAGTCGATGATTCTGTTGTCGCCTCGCTGTGTCGAGGCATCTCCCGAAATGGTGTTCGGAAGGCAGCAGCACAGCGTCGTTGCTACAGCCGACTGGCGCCTTACGCGGCTCTCGCTGTGCTTGCTGTCACCTTTCCAATCAACGCGTGGCTCATTTTCAGTGCGTTCAAACCGCAAAGCCAACCACCGGGCTGGCTGGCGAAGTTTTACGGACAACTGGAACCATTTCGGATCGTGAACGGATACGGGCTCTTTCGGGTGATGACAAAGGACCGTTGTGAGATCGTCATCGAAGGCAGTCGCGACGGCGTTGAATGGACGCCCTATGAATTCAAATGGAAACCAGGTGACGTAAAAAGGGCGCCTGGCTGGTGTGCACCGCATCAACCAAGACTTGATTGGCAGATGTGGTTTGCCGCCTTGGAAACGCCAGAGCAAAATCCGTGGTTCATCGGGCTAATTGTCAGACTCCTCGAGGGATCGAGAGATGTGACCGGATTGCTCGCGCATGACCCATTCCCGGATAAACCGCCCCACTTCATCCGCGCAATGTTTTATCGCTATCGTTTCACGACTAGTGAAGAACGTGGTCAAACTGGCGCTTGGTGGAAACGCCAGGAACTTCGGGAATATTTACCGACGATCTCGGCAGACCAGTTGCATTAGGGACGCCAAAAGACAACGCATCTGCCGCTCTTAGAGAATTTAACTGTCTCTGAGGCGAGTTGAGTCATGCGCGTTCGGGAGTATAATTCGGCGCGTGTCGAAGGAAGGACAAATCGTAACGGAGGGCACGGTCACTCAGGTGTTGCCGGGCACAATGTTTCGAGTGGATCTACCCGGACAACGCAATGTGCTTGCACACATCTCGGGTAAGATGCGTAAGCATTTCATCCGGATCGTGCCGGGCGACAAAGTTTCCGTCGAACTTTCACCCTACGATCTGACGAAGGCACGCATCATTTTTCGCGAACAATAGCTGCTTTCTTCGTTCGTTGCAGTCTGCTAAAACCGCAAACTGCTTGAAGTGCGATTGATTTTCGGGGTCAACGCGCTGCTCAACTTTACTACGAGATTTGTTTGCCGAACTTGCCAAGCACGCGGATACTTCCCCCGATAAATCAACTGGAGAAAACCAATGGCAGAAGAGAATAAAGCAGAACAAAAAACGTCCACTACGGAAGACGCTCGCGACAAACTTGAGAGCAGTAAACAACATGCGCGCAGAGCAGCTGAAGACTTGAAATCAGCAGCAGGCGCGATTGCCGGAGAATACCGCGGCAAGGCAGAGCAGAAATGGGGCGAAGCACGCGGCAAAGCAGAACAAGCATGGGGGGATGCGAGAGATCGTGCCCGCACATTCCAGGAAGACGCGGAACAATATGTGCGCGAAAATCCAACGAAGGCGATCTGTACAGCGCTTGGAATCGGGTTTGTCCTGGGTTTGATCTTCCGGCGTTAACTCCGAAGCTTTCGGAGATGATCAGCCAGAGCTCTCCGTCCCGCGATCCTGCCGGGCATGCTGGTTTGCTCCAGAATCTGCTTGCGCTTGCAAGCGCGCTTGCGGAATTTTTTGAAAGCCGCTTCATCCTTCTCGCGGAGGAATCGAAGGCAGCCGCAGTGCAGGTGCTGATATTGGCCGGTTGTTTGCTCTTCGCACTATTGCTCTGTGCGCTGGGTTATGTTTTCCTCATTACCGGGGCGGTTGCAGGTCTTGCCCATCTGCTTGGCATTTCATGGCCATGGGTCGCGTTAGGCACCGCTGTGCTTCATTTCATAATTGCGCTGGTATTGGTTTTGGTCGCGCGGAGCCGAATTACGAAACCGTTTTTTCGCGCCACCTTAGCTGAATTGAAGAAAGATCGTGAATGGCTGAGAAGTCTGGAGACAAATCAATCGACGAACTGAAAGCGGAAATCGAGCTTTCGCGGGAACGCGTCGGCCGGAACCTGTGCGGCTTGCGCCGTGAACTGGATTTTCCTGCGAAATTCCGCAGATCATTTAGAGAACAAACCGTTTCGTGGATCACAGCCGCGGCTGCGGTTGGTGCTGTGATCGCCTTGGCGCCAATGCGGAGAAAGAAAATTTACGTCGATGCAAAAAGCAGCCGTAAATCGCAAAAGAAAATCCTCGAAACGGGCTTTGCGTTGGCTGCGTTGAAAGTCGTCGCCGGCCTGGCCAGGCCAGTAATAGTCGAGTTTATCAGAAATCGGCTAACGGATTTTGCCGCAAAACCACGCCGTAAAACATAACGCTCGCGCATCGACCCTTTCTCAGAGGACACTCGTTTTAGGATTTACGCGCTCGGCGGGGCTGCGTAATTATTTCGGCAAATGCCCATGATCGCCAAATCTCTGGACGCTCCTGTGAAATCGCAGTCGATGCGACACGTGGATGATTTTCTTGAAATCGGCCAGAAAGCGGGCGCCTCAGACGTCCATTTGGCTGTGAATGCACAGCCACGGTGGCGTTTGCACGGACGGCTGGAGCCAATCTGGGGCGAGGCACCGAGGCTGACCGCTGAGCAAACCGAGGCTCTCGCTGACGCTTTCGTACCAGATGTCTATAAAAACGAACTCAATGCGCGGGGCGATTCCGATTTTGCGTACGAAAACGAGTTTGCCCGCTACCGCACCAGCGTGGTTCGTCAGCGGCTTGGGATCGAGATTGTCTTCCGTGTGATCAACTCTCACGTCCGAACCATGGATGAATTAGGGCTACCCGAACGCCTCAAGTTACTCACTCGTTACCAGAACGGGCTCATCCTGGCTACTGGTTCGGTAGGAACGGGCAAATCGACAACTCTGGCGGCAATGGTCGAGCAGATAAACATGGACCGCCGCGATCACATCATCACGTTGGAAGACCCCATCGAGTACATTTTGACCTCGAAAAACTGTCACGTTACTCAGCGAGAGATATTCACTCACAGCGACTCTTTTGCCACAGCACTGCGCGCTTCACTTCGCGAGGATCCCGATGTGATTATGGTTGGAGAAATGCGTGATTTGGAAACGATTTCACTCGCTATTACTGCCGCAGAGACCGGTCACCTTGTTCTGGCCACGCTGCACACCAGTAATGCTTCCCGCACGCTTGATCGATTACTTGATGTGTTCCCGCCACACCAACAGGAGCAAATCCGGGTGATGGTAAGCGAATCCCTGCGGGGAGTTATTAGTCACCAGCTGATCCCGCACGCAGATGGCACCGGACGCGTGCTGGCTTTGGAGATTCTTACCAACACACCTGCAGTGGCAAATGTTATTCGAGAAGCAAAGACCTACATGTTACCCGGCATCATCCAGACTGGTAAGAAACAAGGCATGCGTTTGATGGACGATACACTCATTGAACTGCACGAACGCGGGCTGATTAGCGCTCAGGAGGCTTACGAGCGCGCCGACCAAAAACAAATGGTGCGACAGCACCTGAAAATTTGACCACGAATTACACGGCTAACACGAAATGATTCATCAAGAGTAATCTGGTGGTTCTAAGATGGCGTACCTGGATCAATTTCTAGCTGTGATTGTGAAGCACGGTGGGTCCGATCTGCACTTCGCTCAGGGGCAGCCTCCGAAAATGCGTGTGCATGGAGACATCATGCCCATTCGCGCCGAGTCGATTTCACGTAAGGAAGCTGTACAGATGATGAGCGAAATTTGTGGTGCGCGTAACTGGGAAACCTTTGAACAACGCGGAGACCTGGATTTTGCCTATGAGATGGATGCAGCCTCTCGATTCCGGAGCAACTACTTCAAACAGTCGAACGGTTACGGTGCAACGTTTCGACTGATTCCCACCCGGATTGCCACACTCGAAGAATTGGGGATTCCAGTAGTCGTGAAGGAATTTGCTAATTTGCGTGGCGGCCTTGTTCTAGTCACTGGTCCTACCGGATCTGGCAAAACCACCACGCAAGCTGCGCTCATCGACTACATCAATCAAAACTTTGCGAAACACGTGGTGACGATCGAGGAACCGATCGAGTTCGTGCATGACAACAAGAAGAGCACCATTACTCAGCGTGAAGTCCCGGCCAATTCCAGTTCGTTTGCTGCCGGGCTCAAAGCAGCGTTGCGCGAAGACACCGATATTGTCCTCGTAGGAGAAATGCGCGATCTCGAGACAGTCTCGCTTGCTCTTACCGCAGCTGAAACGGGTCTTCTTGTGTTCGGTACACTCCACACAAACAATGCGCGCAAAACGGTCGACCGTATGGTCGACGTTTTCCCCGCCGACCGTCAACCTCAGGCGCGTGCCATGCTCGCGAACTCGCTCCGCGGTGTGGTTGCCCAATTACTTTTAAAACGAGCAGATCGACCGGGCCGAATTGCAGTGAACGAAATTCTGATCGCGAACGCTGCTGTTGCCGCGATAATTCGCGAAGGAGCAACGCAAAAGCTCCAGGACGTAATCGTTTCCGGCCGAGCGCAAGGGATGCAATTCATGGACGACGCCATCTGGGCGTTGCTTGAAAGAGGCATTGTCTCCGCTCACGAAGCTTTCATGAAAGCCATCGACAAAGGACGCTTTAGACCCTTTCTCTCGCCGGAAGAAGAAGCACTCGGCAACGCCGCTGGGGGGGCTGCTCAAACTGATGAAAAGAGACTTCCCGGCAGCTTTTCGAAAACGCCTGGCCCTCGCGCCCGGGCAGGAACGCGCTGAAAAAAGCTGCAGTCGCCTGTGTACCACGTTGGGGCGGCCGTCAGGTCGCCTCCACCGCGAGGACCGCAGTGCCTTTCAGTCCGCCGGCGCGAAATCGATCAAGCGCGGTGTTGGCTTGCTCCAAATGGAACGTTTCGGTTTTCGTTTTAACTGGAACGCGTGGCGCGATAGCGAAAAATTCTTCGCCGTCCCGACGCGTCAAGTTTGCTACCGAGGTGATGACTCGTTCTTCCCAAAGATCTACGTAAGGAAACGAAGGGATATCGCTCATGTGAATTCCGCCGCAGACCACAATGCCGCCTTTGGCGAGCGCACGCAGCGCTGCAGGCACAAGCGAGCCGACCGAGGCAAAAATTATGGCGGCATCTAGTTTTTCCGGCGGCATCTCGTCGGAACCGCCAGCCCAGACTGCGCCCAGTTCCTTGGCGTTCTTCTGCGTCCCGTGGTCTCCCGGTCGGGTAAACACGAAAAGATCGCGTCCTTCAAAAAGGGCGATCTGTGCGATCAGGTGCCCGGCATTACCAAAGCCATAAATGCCCAGTTTGCGCGCATCCCCGGTTTTGCGATAAGACCGATAACCAATCAGGCCCGCACAAAGGAGCGGCGCCACCTCGACATCGTTGTAGCTGTCGGGGAGATGAAAACAGAATCGCGCATCTGCGACTGTGAATTCCGCATAACCACCATCGATCGTATAGCCGGTGAAGCGCGCTCGATCGCACAGATTTTCTCGCTTCGACCGACAATAAGCGCAGTCGCCATCCGTCCAGCCAAGCCACGGAATACCAACACGGTCGCCGACTTTGAATTTCGAACTTACTTCGTCTCCGATCTCCTCGACACGCCCAACGATTTGATGACCTGGTATGAGCGGCAATTTGGGATCCGGCAATTCACCATCGGCTACGTGAAGATCTGTCCTGCACACCGCGCAGGTTGCGATTCGCACAAGCAATTGTCCCTTGGCCGCCCTCGGTTTCTCTACGTCGCGGAGTTGGAGCGGCTGCCGCGGCTTATCCAGAACCATTGCGCGCATGGGCTTCGCCTCGCTTAAGCGTTAAAAGTTAAGTGGTAGATTAATGGACGCCGGCTGGTTCGGGTTGCATTTCGCCCCTCGCAGGTTCGCCTTCGTGATGGGTGTGCGCGCTGCGAAGGAATGGCACCTTATCCAGCACGTGCTCCTGGAACCATTCAAGCCACAGATAGATGACCGGCGTCACAAACAGTGTAATCAGCTGGGAGAAAATCAGACCGCCGACGATCACCAGACCGAGCGGGCGGCGAGATGCGGCGTCCTGGCCGAACCCGAGCGCGATGGGGATTGCGCCCATGAGCGCGGCAAGCGTGGTCATCATAATAGGCCGAAACCGTTCCATACTGGCTTCATGAATCGCTGAGCGCAGGTCCCAGCCTTCGTCGATTCGTTGCAGGGCAAAATCGACAACCATAATACCATTCTTCTTCACAATGCCTAACAACAGGAAGAGGCCAATCACGCTGTAAAGCGAGAGGACTGAGTGAAAGAGATACAATGTGGCCAACCCGCCTACTACTGCGGGCACGATCGCCGGAAACAAGACTGTGAATGGATGCACGTAGCTTTCGTAAAGAATTCCCAGAATGACGTACATAACAAAGACCGCAGCGAGCAGAAGCATGGGCAGAGAGCGGAACAGTTGCTGGAACACCAGTGTTTCTCCCTGGAAGATACCTTGCACGGTCGGATAATTTGGATGGATTTGCGCGAAGGCGTCCTCGATGAACTTGGTGGCATCGCCGATCGCGACGTCTGGCAACAGATTGAAGTTGAATGTGACACTGGTGAACTGGTTTAAGTGGTTCACCGCCTGCGGACCGATAACTTCCTTTGTCGATGTTACAACACGCATCGGGACCAGGCTAGACATATTGCCTGTTGTTGTCGCTATTGTTCCCCCACCCGAGCCGCTTGCGCTGAAATTGCCGCTGGTGCTGCTGCGTACGTAGAGATCGCCCAAGTCGTCAGGGTGCGCCCGCTCCTTGTCTTTCACTTCGAGAATGACCTGGTATTGGTCGTCAGGTTCCTTGATGAGATAGACGTAGTTTTGCGAGTAAGCGTTGCGCATCAGACTTTGGATCGCAGAAGTAGAAACACCGTAGGTTGCGGCGCGATCCCTGTTGATGTCGATCCTAAGATTTGGCGTGTCGTGGTAGTAATCCGAGCGGACACTGGCAAATCCTTTAAACTGTTGCAGCTTTTCCATCAGTTGATCGGCAACCGCATAGACATCCTGCGGCACGATGCCGCTAATCGTGTAGGCGTACTGCCCCTGTGTCTGACTCGTGGCACCGACACTGATTTGCAGGACAGGGCTGGGCGTTAACACGGCTGCGATGCCGGGAATAGAACCAAGAGATTTTTGGAGTCGCAAAATGATTTGATCGACGGGGGGACGCTCGCTACGCGGTTTTAGAAAAAGAAACAGGAGTCCCTGCGATAACGCCGTGCGCGAGGAAAAACCAGCGAGAGTGAAAAATTGCCCGACGGCTGGATCCTCTTGGATTTTCTTGTTGACCTCCGATTGATACGCTCGCATCTGGGCGGGTGATGAGCCTTCCTTGGCGATGAATACGCCGCGAATGAAACCGCTATCGCCCGGTGGCAGTAACGTAAACGGTAAATGAGTGAAGAAGAACCACAGACCAAGAATACAGGCGAGCACGATCGGCACAGTGAGCCACGCGCGATCGAGAAACCAATCGAGAGCGCGACCGTAAACAGCGATCACGCCTTTGATGAAATTGCTGGTGTGCCGTTCCATCCAGGCGCGTTTGTGGCCAGCTTTGCGCTCTCCCAAAATACGCGCGCACATCAGTGGCGTGAGCGTTAACGAGACAAGCCCCGACGCAAGAATCGCCACGATAATCGTGACGGAGAATTCGCGGAAAATGCGGCCGAGCAGTCCGGGGATGAAAACGAGCGGAATGAAAACCGCTGCGAGCGAAAGGGTCATCGACAGAATTGTGAAGGAAATTTCGCCGGCGCTGTTGAATGTCGCTTTAAGGATGGACTCACCGTGCTCGGCCCGGCGAACTACGTTTTCCAAAAAAACAATTGCGTCATCGACAAGGAAGCCGATGGCCAGCGTCAGAGCCATCAACGTGAGATTATTGATGGAAAAATTGAGCATGTACATCACGGCCACGGTGAGCAGCAACGACATCGGCAGCGCCACGGCCGGGATCAGCGTATCCGTCGCACGTCCAAGAAAAACGTAAATGACTCCCACAACCAGTACGAATGCGATTATCAGAGTCCATTTCACTTCGTCAGCGGAATTGACGATGGTTTGTGACCGGTCGAACACCGGCGTGAATGTGATCGAGCCCGGCAGGCTCGCGCGCAACTCAGGGAATAGGGCTTTCACTGAGCTGGCAACCTCTACTGCGTTGGCGCCTGCCTGGCGAGAAACCGCAAGTACAACCACAGAGCCGGGCGGCTTCAAACCGCGCACCCAGAAAAAGCGCGAGATGCGCTCGTCCTGTACGCTTTGGCGCACATCAGCGACGTCGCGGAGGTAGACGGGCGAGCCGTTTGGGTTGCGCGCCACGATCAACTCGCGATAACCCTCAGCCTGATCGATTTGTCCATTAGGCTGCAGCACAAAGGTACGATGCGCGCCGTCGAATTGGCCCGCTCCGGAATAAACAGTTCCCGATTTAATCCCACTGGCCAGATCGTCCATGGTCAGGCCCCGCGCAGCCAGTGCCGATGGGTCAGCCTTGACCCGAATCGCACCTTGCACACCGTAAATGTTCACTTGCGAAACCCCTGGAAGAATGTTGATGCGCTGCGCGACTGCGGTGGACGCGTACTTATACAGGTCCCAATCCGTCAGCGTGTCTGACATCAAGGCTAACAAGTAAACGGACTGATCGTTCGGGTTCGTTTTGGTGAACGTAGGAGGACTCGGCAGATCGAGTGGTAACTTGCCTGTGGCACGCTGGATAGCGGCCTGAACATCGGTCGCGGCGTCGACGATGCTCTTGCTCAGAATGAACTGCAACGTGAACGATGTGTTGCCCTGCGTGCTATTGCTGGTGATAATATCGAGCCCGGGAATTTGCAGAAATTGTTTTTCCAGCGGCGTGGCGATGTTGTTGGCCATCGTCGTAGGGTCCGCACCCGGATAAGAACAGGTGACTTGAATGACCGGGTAATCAACGGCAGGTAGATCGTTGACAGCAAGCTTCCCGTAAGTCGCCAGACCGGCGACGATCACGGACAACGTCAGTAGCACGGTCATCACGGGCCGACGAATGAACGGCCCGGAGAGCCCTGAGCCTTCGACCGGGACTAACTTTGCCGTCGACTCAGGCAAGTCCTGGGCAAACGACCTCGATCCAAGCCGCTCCTTATCTTTTACTTCGCGGTCGCCGTCATGGTGGTCCGCATCATTCATTATCACAGTGCGCTTTCTGAAACGGTCGAGTCCTGAGTCTTGTCGGAGTTTTGAGAAACGTACGGCTGGGGTGCTACTTTCGCTCCTGGCGAAAGCGCAAGCTGCCCAGTCACGACCACAGTCTCGTCGGGTTTCACTCCCTCGACCACAGTAAGGTCGCCTTCCTGCCGTTGGCCGGGCTTCACGCGACGAAGATCGACAGTGTTGTCGGGTTTCACCACAAACACAAACGGCCCACTCTGGCTAACCTGGACGGCCTGCGACGGAACAAGCGCCGCATTCTTGAGTATGTCCAGGATGAAACGGACCCGCACAAATTCCGAGGGCCAGAGCGCGCGGTCAGGATTCGGCGTGACACCGCGGGCTTTCACCGTTCCAGAGCCCGGCTGCACTGCGTTGTCGATGAAGTAAAGACCGCCCAAACGTGGCTTGATTGAACCATCCGGGAGGTAGGTCTGCACTTTGACGTTCGGACCCCCGAGATACTTTCGCACCAACGGAAGATCGTTCTCAGCCACAGTGAAATCAGTGTAAATCGGGTCTAAACCTAGAATGGTGACCAACGGCGTAGTCGAGGGTCCAACCAGATTGCCAACGTCAACGTTCCGCAGACCGACGCGTCCGTTGATTGGGGATTTGATATAGCAAAAATCAACATTTACCTGGGCAGCTTCCACGGCAGCCTGCGATTTCTGCGCGTTCGCCACAGCAGTGTCGTAGTCCTGCTGTGATATGACTTTTCTAGCGCGCAGGTCTTCTTGCCGTTTCAAGTTCACCTGATCTAACGCGGCTTGCGCTTTGTCCTGGTCGAGGACCGCTTGAAACGGACGCGGATCAATCGTGAAGAGGGGATCGCCCTTTTTCACATCCGCGCCGTCTTGAAAATCGCGTGTGATGATTTGCCCGTTCACCTGCGCCTGGACCAGCACCGTTTCGTAAGCCGCGCACGTGCCGATTTCATCGAGGTAAAGTGGCACATCTTTAGTGACAACTTTGGCAACCGTCACAGGACGCACCACAGGTTGCGCCGCTTTTGACATATCGACCCCTCGCTGAAAACTGCGAAGCAGAACTAAAACGGCCAATATGGCAAAAAGCACGTAGGCCCACCGCGGAACGGACTGCGCTCCTTTCCGTCGAACCTTTGTTATCTGAGGCGCTTTATTCACCACGCGACGCTCTTCTTCTTGCACAATGTTCATTTTCTTACCGTTGACCGGAATTTCAGTACCCCGTTTCCGTTTTTCCCTTCTGCCTTTTCGCAAATCTGCGTGAGCACGCGCACACAAGTACGCAAGTCCGCCGCCGAAACATTTTCCAGTAATTCGTGGCGAAGTTTTTCGGCGGCTGCGTTGATTTGGGAAATCACCCGCTGAGCGCGCCGGCCAAGGAACACCATTTTGCAGCGACGATCGTGCGATGAATTCCTGCGGTTAATCCAACCCTCGTTCTCCAGACGATGCAACAGCGTCACCAATGACGGCGCCTCGATCCCAAGCCTCTCCGCTATTTCGGCCTGTGTAAGAGCATCTCCTGCCAGTGAGAGATGCAGCAGCGTGCGCCACTTTGCCTGGCTCAGGCCCATTGGCTTCAGTCGTTCGTCCAACTTTAGTCGCCAGGCACGAGCGGTTCCATGGAGCAATGGCCCTAATGATTCATCATCGGACATGTGACGTAGATCAAATTGGTTAGCATGCTAACCAATTCCAATCTGCCAGCCTGTCAATGTTCATTTAAGGGCCAACTTCGAAGAGAAGCACCTCGCGTTTGCGATAATCCTGCACACGAGCACGCAAATGCGCACGTCGCGGCGCCCATTGTGGCGTGGTTGTCGCTTCGGTTTCTTTATCGCTTTGAACAAGAAAATAATGCGCGTCAGCCGGCACCTCCCGAACGTTACTTACGTATTCCAGCGGCGCCTTCACGTAAAAAAATACCGGCTGATACTCTGGATCCACCGCGTAAAGCGTCTCATTTTGCGGAACCAGAGCATTAATTTCCGCGGCGGCCTTCTTCACTTGTTGCCTGTTTCTCAAGATTACCGCCGTGAGTGGATAACCAATCCCTCCAACTACGAGTCCAACTCCAACAAAAAGCGCAACTATTTTTGCCCATGTTCGTTGCTGTGACGTCCCTTTCTCCGAAGGCCACCCTAATGCATGTCCGGTATAGCTCATCGCCAGTAGCCATGAAGCTGGAGCTATTACCGGCATGCTGTATCGGGGCAATGCCCCGGGAACGAGGTTAATAGCGAGAAACGGTACGGCTATTCCCCACGCGAGAGAACCGGCGAGCCGTTGCTCCGCGTCATCGTGAAACTTTGAAAACCTGACGAAGGGAAAGAGAAGAACCCAGGGCAGAAAATAGACAAGACCACGCGGGATATTTTGAATCCAACTTATCAGCTTGAAATCGACGCCCTGGAGACGGCCTGTGAACTGATTTGACCACTTCACTGCTGCCGCGTGCGTCGTCGTACTGTACAAGAACGGAATCGCCCAGATGGCGAAAATCCCCAGCATGATCGCTAACCCGGCGAAATGCGCCGGGTGAATAAGAAGTCGCCATTGTTTCATTTGCCAAAGAACGGCAAAGACGATCGCATAAAAAAATATGAGGTGCGTTGGACCTTTCGCCAAAAGCCCAAGCCCTAGAAAAACGGATGCCGGGACCCAGATCAGCCACGGCGATTTCCGCTGGAGCAAAAAGCTCAGCCAAAAAATAATCGCAAGACTACAAAGAGAGATATAGAGGGCTTCGATTTCAATTAATCGACCTTTTTCGATCATTCCGATGTTTGTCATCCAAATGAGAGCCGCGATGATCGATCCTTTTGGGCCTAGACTGCCACGCGCCACGGTAACAAACGCGACGGCCACTGCGAGGACGACAACTGCCGATGGCAGACGCGCGGTCCATTCGTTGCGCACTCCAAAAATCCGGAACGATGCCGCTACCAGCCAGTTTACGAGCGGCGGTTTTCGAAAATATGGATTTCCTCCAACTTCAGGAACAATATAGTTGCCTGTCTGCAGCATCCCGATCGCCGGCAGGATTCGTCGTCCTTCTTCTCCTTTGATCGCAATAGAACCGAGCGCAGGTAAGTAAATCACCGCCCACACCAGAACGACGACAAGGACGGCTCGAAGGCGCGAATTCATTGGATGCTGGACGTTCGATATTGCGCGGTGAACGTCAAATTAAACCGAACGCCCAGCTTGACGGAAAGCCCTTAAACCGGTAACTTAAGCGTCGAGTCCGCGCGCTGATCAGAGTGGGAACTAGCGTCCCACTCTTTTTAGTCTGCGGGCTGCATGTTTTATGAACGCAGAATTTATTGCCATGCTCGATTACCTGGAGCGGGAGCGCGGGATTAAACGCGATATCCTGATCGAGGCGGTCTCGAACGCTCTGCTCTCAGCATCGAAGAAGAGTGTGGGCGCTTCGCGTGATCTACACATCGACATCAATCCGAAAACTGGAGAAATCCGGGCCCTGGCAAATCTTATGGTTGTCGAGGAAGTCGCTAATCCGCAGGATGAGATAGAGCTGTCGAAAGCGCGCAAGATCAAGCCGGATGCAAATGTCGGCGAGATTATTGAAGTGGAAGTAACACCGAAGAATTTTGGACGCATTGCGGCGCAAACTGCAAAACAAGCCATGATGCAACGGATTCGCCAGGTCGAGAAAGAAATGATCTATGAGGAGTTCAAAGACCGTGCCGGCGAAATCGTGAGCGGAACGGTGCGCCGCTTCGAGCGATCAGATGTCATCCTCGATCTTGGAAAATTTGAGGCCGTCATGCCGCAACGCGAGCGCGTAATAGTCGAAGATTACAATGTAGGTGATCGACTCCGTGCGTACGTCGTGGCCGTGGATAACGGCATTCGCGGACCGGAGATCATTGTGTCGCGCAGCCATCCCAATTTCGTGCGCAGGCTTTTCGAGTTGGAAGTGAGTGAAATCGCGGATGGCACCGTCGAGATTCGCGGAATCGCACGGGAAGCTGGCTATCGTACGAAGATCGCCGTCTGGAGCGCGAACGAAAAAGTGGATCCTGTGGGGGCATGTGTCGGCATGCGCGGCTCGCGCGTCAAAAATATCGTACGCGAGCTGAACAACGAAAAGGTCGATATCATTCGCTGGAGCTCGGATCCAAAGGAATACATCCTCGAAGCACTAAAACCGGCAAAAGTGAAGAATCTTGCGTTCGATACTGAGAAGAAAAGTGTGCAGATATCGGTTGATGAAGATCAGCTTTCTCTCGCTATCGGGAAAAAGGGACAGAATGCGCGGTTGACTTCCCGACTGACCGGCTGGGAGATCAATATCGGTAGAGACACTTCTGCGACAACAGTCGTAGAACAAAAGGTGGCGCAAGCAGCGCAGACCCTTGCGGGAGCACTGCCGGTTACGGATGAGCAGGCGCTCGCCCTTGTAAAATCCGGTTTTACGAACCTGGAAGGATTGCGCGATGCGGATGTGCAGGATTTAGTGGATATTCTCGCGGTCGATGAGACAAAGGCACGCGAGATTTACGAGGCCGTCCATAGGCAGGAACTCGTACAATAATATGGCTCTGGTTTAGGGAAGCTCGGGCCATGAGCAAAATTTTAAACGAACAACAATGGCAACGAAAACGAGCAGCAAAACTGCAACGCGCAAACCAGCCGCGCGCGGAACTACTGCTGCTCGCAAGCCGGCAGCCGCCGCTAAGACAAAACTTCCAAAGCAAAAAATAAAGGAGGATGTTGCGCCGGCGACCAAGTCGGGCACCCCTTCCCCCGCAAGACCGGATACAGACACTGCTCGGCCTTTAACTCGCGAAGCAGAGAGCGTTTCGCTCATCGATCGGAAAAAACCGAGTAAAAAGGCCGAAGACGGCCAGGTAAAACAGAAGCGAGCCGTTTTACCTCCAATTTCCCGCATCCGGGCCGCGCTGGAAACTCCGCCAACTCCCCAAAAAACGGCGCCGCCGCCAAAGAGCACGGTAGCGGAACCGCCCCAAACCGAAGCGTCCAGCGCTGCTGCTGGCGAAGACATTCCCCCAGATGCAACGGCGTTAGCGTCTATTGAGCCAGAAACCGCAGCGCAGAACGTCATCCTTATCAAGCCGCCAATTGTCGTTAAGCAACTGGCAACCGAGCTGGGGTTAAAGCCGCATCAACTCATCGCGGAGTTAATGAATTACAACATCTTCGCGAACATCAATCAGACAATCGAGCCAGATATCGCTTCAAAGATCGCGGAAAGCCATGGCTTTGTTCTGGAAAAGGAGCGCCGCGAAAAAGGAGGAGGCGTTCACAAGGTTGAACAGGTGGTCGTGGCGCCTCCACCGCCAGTTATTGAAAAGAAAGAAGAACTCAAGCCACGGGCACCCATTATCACGTTCATGGGACATGTGGATCACGGCAAGACGACGTTGATGGACGCAATTCGGAAAACTCGCGTCGCTGCGGGCGAAGCTGGCGGGATCACCCAACATATCGGCGCGTATAGCGTTAGTCATAACGGCGCAACGCTCACATTTATCGATACACCCGGGCATGCCGCCTTCACGGCGATGCGAGCGCGTGGTGCTAATGTCACGGATATCGTCGTCCTCGTAGTCGCAGCCGACGATGGCATCATGCCACAAACGAATGAAGCGATTAATCACGCCAAGGCCGCGCCACACGTAAAGATTATGGTCGCGATCAACAAGATTGATCTTCCTTCGGCAAATGTAGACAGAGTAAAGAAGCAACTCCAGGAACATGGCCTTAGCCCGGAAGACTGGGGAGGCGAAACAATTGTTTGTCCAGTCTCAGCAACGAAAGGCACGGGAATCGACCACCTGCTTGAGATGATCGCACTGCAGGCGGAGGTAATGGAACTTAAAGCGTCGCCCACGGCCACGCCTCGAGGCACCGTAATTGAAGCTCAAGTCGAAGCCGGGCGCGGTCCAACTGCTACCGTGATCGTCCAGATGGGGACCTTAAGAACCGGCGACCCTTTTATCTGCGGGGATTACAGCGGCAAAGTAAAATCACTCCTGGACGACCGCGGGAAGCCAGTCAAGGAAGCCGCTCCCTCAATGCCGGTGAAGGTGCTCGGTTTCATTGGGCTACCCGACGCGGGCGATGAACTGCTTGTGATGGATTCCGAACGCTCGGCAAAGACCCTGAGCGAAGAACGTTTGCTGGCTAAGCGCGCCGATAAGTTGACGGTTCCTAAACGAGCCACACTTGAAAGCCTGCTCGAGACTACAGGAGGAAAGAAAGTCCTGCGGATCGTGCTGAAGTGCGACGCCCAAGGCTCACTGGAAGCATTGGTTGGAGCGTTGAAACAAATCGAAAGCAAAAAGGTCGATCTTGAAATCATCCACTCTGCGGTCGGGCCGATTTCAGAGTCGGATATTCTGTTGGCAAGCGCTTCGAATGCTGTGGTGGTCGGTTTCAATGTCAAAGTAGAGAGCATGGCGGTTCCTGCCGCGAAGAGCGAAGGAGTCCAGGTCAAACTTTACAGCATCATCTATGAGTTACTCGATCAGATCAAAGAAGCGATGGCCGGTTTGCTTGATCCCGAACATCGGGAAACGGTTATCGGACACGCTGAAGTGAAACAGGTTTTCCAACTTAGCAGAGGCATTGTCGCTGGGTGCCTGGTTACTGACGGTCGTATAGCTCGTGCCGGCCGGGCACGCGTTCTTCGCAGGCGACAACCTGTTTATGACGGCGGGATTTCGACGTTACGCCGTTTCCAAGACGACGTGAAGGACGTGCGCTCGGGATTGGAATGTGGAATCAAGCTGGGTGATTTCAATGAATATCAAGTAGCCGACGTGATCGAGTGTTATCAACTCGAAGCTATCGCGCAAAAATTGTGATGAAGCAGTTAAAACGTTAAACAGTTTTAACTATTTACATTCCGCCTTCCATGAAACACCGGATGCTGCGCGTCAATGAAGTCGTGAAGCGCGAGTTGAGCGGGATCGTTGCGCGAGAAATCAACTTCGAAGGCGCCCTGGTTAGCATCAACCACGTCGATGTAACATCAGACTTAAAGAACGCGCATGTTTTTGTGAGCGTTCTCGGAACAAAGGCACGCGAAAGCGTCATGAGCAAACTGGCCTCTCATCGTCCAGCGTTGCAAGCGGAACTAGCTCGCCACGTCACCATGAAATATACGCCGCACCTTATTTTTCATCTCGATGACTCCATCGAGCGCGGGACGCGTGTGATAAAGATCATGCAGGAAATGGAAGCGTCTCAAGGCGAAAAGAAGTGAAGACTTTAGGTGCCGCCGTGTGGTCCGTCTATCGGCCTGGGTCGCAGTCCCCCTTCGCGACTACTTATCCGCCTGCGCGGAAAAACTGCGGCGGATACGCCCAGGCGATAGCTACGAGATGAGCGCTTCGAAATTCCAGGAAATTGGCCAGATATTGCGCGATCATCAACGCTTCGCTGTCCTGGGTCACGTTCGTCCTGACGGCGATGCGCTGGGGAGCCAACTTGCGCTCGCGCTTTCTCTTCAAGCACTGGGAAAAGAAGTCCGAGTATGGAATGAGGACGGAATGCTGGAAAAATATTCCTTTCTGCCGCGGGCAGAGTTGCTCACCAAGCCGCCTTCCACTCCGGAGGATTTCGATGTTGCCATCGCACTCGACACGGCAATTCAAAGCCGGCTTGGCAGCACGCTGGCAGCAGTTCGGTCGTCGAAGATCTGGATCAACATCGACCACCACTTGAGTAATCCTGGCTACGGCGATGTGGTTCATGTCGATTCTTCCGCCCCTGCCACAGCTGAAATCATTTTTCACCTGATCAAGAGCCAGGGCCTGCCGTTGAATCGAGACATCGCGGAAAATCTTTACGCCGCGATTTCCACCGATACAGGCTCGTTCCAATATCCAAAGACCAGCGCAGACACCTTCGAGATAGCAGCTGAACTCATTCGCACAGGTCTCGATGTCGGACGCCTGAGCCAGGAGCTTTATGAGAATTATCCGCGCCGGCGTCTGGAGCTCTTGCGGGAACTGTTACGCACCATGCGTTTCCAGGGGGAAGGTCGCGTGGCAAGTTTTAGTCTTAGCTTGGAAACGGCTGCTGAACTGCGTGTTCTTCCCGAGGATAACGAGGGGCTGATCGATCACCTCCGGGCGGTTCGTGGTGTTATCGTTGCCGTGTTTTTCGAAGAACTATCCGATGGCAAAGTGCGTGTGAGCATGCGGTCCAAAACCGATGCGGTCGATGTCTGCGCCATCTGTCAGAAATTCGGCGGGGGCGGCCATACGCTTGCTGCCGGCGCGCGCGTGCGCGGAACACTCGCGGAAGTAGAAGAACGAGTTTTGGCAGAAGTTTCCGCCAGGATTAAGTCGCTAAAAGCGGCCTTGGATTCATGACTTAGCGTTTCAACGCCTCAACGTTGTAACTCTTTTAACTTTCTAACCTTGCGTACCATGTCTCATCCTGTCGCTCCTGATGGCGTCCTGCTGGTGGACAAGGCTGAAGGGATGACTTCACACGACGTAGTCGCGCTGATACGCCGCAAGCTCCAAGTAAGGAAAGTCGGTCATTGTGGCACGCTGGATCCCATAGCGACCGGCTTGCTTCTGATTACTGTGGGCCGCGGCACAAAGGTCCAGGATTTGCTAATGAGTGAAGACAAGGAATACGCCGGAACATTCGTTCTCGGTGTGACCACGGATACACAGGATCGGCAGGGAGAAGTCATCCAGCAACGAGCGGTCCCCGCGTTAGGCGAAGATCAAATTCGCGCCGCTTTTGAAGGTTTTCGGGGCGATTTTTATCAAACGCCCCCGATGGTTTCCGCCAAAAAGCATGGCGGCGTTCCGCTCTACAAGCTGGCGCGTCAAGGAAAAGTGGTGGAGCGCGAGCCTCGCCTTGTTCATGTCTATCGCTACACAATCGATCGAATTGCGCTGCCCGAGATCGATTTTAGCGTTCTATGCAGCAAAGGCTTTTATGTGCGCACTTATGTCCACGAGATTGGCGAAACTTTGGGCTGTGGTGCACACCTAAAATCCCTGCGCAGAACAAAATCCGGGCGTTTCGATGTTGCCAACGCCATCAGTGTTGCTCAAATCAAAGATGCCCCAGGTGAGGAAATTTTGAGCAAACTCCTGAGCCTTCCCGACGTGTCGCGCATGCGGGGAGCTTGATCGCAATATACTGATGAAAATTCTGACATCGATTCCGGAGCTGGCTTGTTTGCCCGGCCCGATCTTTCTCGCAATCGGAGTTTTTGACGGCGTCCATCGTGGTCATCAAGCGGTCATTTCCACTTCAGCTCAGCACGCCCGATCAGTAAATGGCACGCCGGTCGTCGTTACTTTCGACCCGCATCCCATGAAAGTGCTTCGCCCCAGCGAGGCTCCTCATCTGCTCACTTCTACGCTGCATAAGATCAGATTGATCCGCGACCTCGAGGTCAGGCACCTGCTCGTCATCAAATTCGACAAGGCATTCGCCGCGACGTCGCCGGAGGACTTTGTGCAGCAGCTTGTGACCCATTCGAAACCGCTGCAAGAAATTTGTGTCGGACATGAATGGTCATTCGGACAGGGCCGTCGCGGTAATCTGGATCTCTTGAGAAAACTGGGCGCGCAGTTCGACTTTGAGGTCGTCGGAATTCCCGCTGTCACGTTGAGCAACAGTGAATTGGTGAGCAGCACTGCGATCCGTCACGCTATTGAAGCAGGTGATCTGGCAAAGGCCGCCGAGATGCTGGGACACAAGTACACGATCCTTGGCACGGTTGTGCGCGGTGAACATCTCGGAAAAAAGATCGGGTTCCCGACGGCGAATTTAAGTGCTCACAGTGAGCAATTCCCTCCAAATGGGGTCTATTTCGCCCAGGCCACGCTGAATGGCATCGTCTATCCAGGCGTGGTTAATCTCGGTTATCGCCCAACGGTGAGTAGCAGCAAATCCGAGCGGGTACTTGAGATTTATCTGCTCGACTTCGACCGGGATATTTACGGGAAGGATGTTGAAGTTCGTTTTGTCCAGTATCTCAGGTCGGAACAAAAATTCGAAAATCTCGACGCATTGGTCAGGCAAATCGAACTTGATGTGCAACAGGTCCGCAAACTTTGCGCGGCATAGCGGGATTTCGAAAGAGCGTTTTACTTACGGAGAAAGCTAGGATCGCACGCCCCCGCCCCTGGATAGCGCGGCCACAGCGCCCGCTGCCGTTACGACAAGGCCGCTGGCGAGAGCAAGCGCAAAAACCCACAACGTGGGCAGGGCTACCAGGCGTTCGACGGTGATACTAACAAAGCGACCGCCACCCGAAACGACATACGCAAGCACGCTTGCCAGGAAAGTCATCCCCAGAAGAATGGCAGCCCGCAACAGATCGCGACCCCGCCGAGGAGGCGGTAACTGTTGCAACACTCGGGCAGTAAATCCCTCGTCGTCGATGTAGGGCGCCGCTTCGCGTAATTCCTGTTCAAGCCAATCTTCCTGATTCACTTCCTTCATATCTAATTAGTTTGGACCCCAGTCGGCAAGCATTCGTTTCAATTTCTCGCGACCCCTAAGAACATTCGTTTTCACCGTACCAAGGGGAATGTCGAGAACACGCGCAGCCTCGTCGTGCGACAGGCCGTTCTGGCAACAGAGTAAAACCGCGGAGCGTTCGTTTAAGGGAAGCAAACTCAATGCGCGCATAAGATCGTGTCTCAATCCAGGGTTGGCGACCTGAGGATCCAGTTGGGTTTGAAGTTGCTCCTCATCGATTCCCACAAGTTCCTTCCGGCGGCGCGCATCTTCTCGAAAAGAATTGTAAGCAATCCGATAAAGCCACGTGGAAAAGCGCGCCTCACCGCGAAAGCTGCGGATGTTCTTATAAGCACGCAAGAATGTTTGTTGCGCCAGATCGTCTGCGAGAGCTGCGTCGGTCCGAGTAAGTTGACGCAGCAGACCGCGCACGGCGGATTGATGCCGCCGAACCAGCTCACCGAAAGCGTGCTGATCGTCATCGACAAGAACTCTGGCGACCAGGTCTGCATCAGTCAGCTCCACAGCCGCAGATTACGGTACCGGCGGCGGATTGTCCTTTTTTGTATCCAGCTTCCATACAAGCAAATAGCCAGCGCCAATCAGAAACGGGATGAGTCCCAGGGTCCATGCACCGCCCTCCCAATCACTTGCCGCGCCAAAGAAGGCAATCAGACCAATGCCAATCATTGCCAGGACGACGCCTCGGCGCAGATCGGAACGCTGTCTTTGGGCTGGCGGTGGATTCAGCAGCGCTTCCGGTACGGGCTGCCCTTTTTCTACCATCATCCGGACCGTTCGATGGAGGGCGCGCGATTTGGAGAAACTGAAATACAGAATTAGCCCGACAATTAGTACCGGCGCGCCGAAGATTGTCAGGAAAACAATTCCAACGAGGGGGATTACCAATGCAGGAATATCCTTCGATTTTCCAAAACCGAGATCGCCTTCATCGTGATCGCCTTCGATGATGACTCCGTGTTTGCCGTGAAACTTTTTCTCCAGCTTTTGGTGAATCTTGTCGGCCAGACGCGATGGAGAGACACTGGCGGTTGAAGTTACCGATGCTGTTGTTGCAGCGGTTGGGGAGCTCGAAATCGGCGACACGGTCGGTGTCTGCGCAAATGAGCCCGCCGCCAGGGCGAGGGAACAAACGTAGATAGTAATGAATCTATTCATAGTGGATGATTTGACCATAGGATGCACTCAGCGTGTTACTTGGATTCAACTATTTCAACTATTCCGCGGCAATTAAAGGTTGCGCCCCGCGGGCGGCTGGACATTATTTGTCTCCCTCAGAAAATTGCGGGTGTAGCTCAGTGGTAGAGCGTCTCGTTGCCAACGAGAAAGTCGCGAGTTCGACCCTCGTCACCCGCTCATTTTTTTGGCTGCGTTGATCCAAACATCGGGTACAGCCTGGGAGTATTTCTCTGAAACGATGCATCTGTGGTGCAAACTAGCCGAACCCCGCTGGCTAAGCGCACATGAGGACACTTTGCAAGCACGGTCACACGGCAGACTTGTCATTGTCTCCAGACCCGGGCGCAAGCGGCTGCAACTAGAAATTTCGTGCAGGTCTCGCAACCTTGCGCGAAAACTGATCGAAGAATTTGGAGGACGAACTGAAAAATGGCCGCGCCATTGGCTAAAACGATTCACAAGTCTCCGTAAATCGAAGGCGCTCAAGATTGGAGGACGATTGTTAGTCTCTAACGTGGAAGGGACCTTCGCCTCCCAATTATCCCGACGGAAAGGCACCTTCCATATTGTTATACCAGCTTCTGCCGCCTTCGGGACGGGAGAGCACGCGACGACAGCCATGTCGCTTCGTTTCCTTGAACACTTGACTCGCAGATGGGAAGAGGGTTGGTCCTTGGCAGATCTCGGGACTGGGAGCGGGATCCTCGCTCTCGCAGCGAAACGCTTTGGGGCAGGGCGTGTGATTGGCATTGATATCGATCCAAGAGCGATCGCGATCGCCGAAGCGAACGCACGACTGAACAAGATCGAAAACGTCGATTTTCGCTTGGCTGATCTCCACAGATGGAAACCAACCCGCTCGAGAGACATTATCGTCGCCAATCTGTACAGCGAGTTGTTGATCGAGGTCCTACCGAAACTGAAACGGTGCACTTGGCTCACTCTTTCCGGTGTGCTGCGCACACAGGAAACCGAATTCCTGCATGTTCTGCGACTGAACAACATCGAGATCGTGAACGTGAAACGCCGAGGGAAGTGGATCGCAGTATTGGCCAATTGCGAGGATCATTAATAAGGTTTACCTGGCCACTGAAAAAACAAAAATTTGCACTGGCGAAGGCCGCCAGCTACGTTCTTCCAGCCTTTGCGGCTTCGGGTTCTCTGCATCTCACGCGGTTTAATCACGAGCCGCGGCAGCACAGATACTATGCAGAACGAACAACTTGCCTACGTTGCCGTAACGTCGTATTCGATGCGCAAATCGCGCACCGGCGGCATCGTGGGCCGGCTGATTTCGCGCACAGGACTCGACTTGGTCGGCGGGCGCATGTTCGCGCCAAGTCTGGAGTTAGCCAAACGCTATGCCGAGACGATTGTGACGGAAACCGATCCGCGTCATCGCGCGACACAGGAACTAATCCGCGATTATGTACTCAAGAATTTCACGGGAGAGAAAAATGGGCAGCTCCCCCGTGTGTTGTTTCTCATCTTTCGGGGTCCAGACGCCGTGGAAAGGATTCGTCACACCGTTGGGCACATTGTGCACGAGCGCACGAGCGGAGAAACGATTCGTGATACGTACGGCGATTACATCACGGATGATTCAGGCAAGGTAACCTATTTTGAGCCTGGAGTATTGGCGGTGTTCGACCCTAAAGCGGTTGAACGCGATTTGAAACTTTGGGCTGAATTTTCCGATTCTGATGGCGGGATCCTGGAGCGCGTGGTCCCCTTCCCGTCCAACGCGCAAGTCGAAAAAACTTTGGTCCTGATCAAGCCTGACAATTTCAGGTTTCCGAATCTACGGCCCGGCGGCGTCATAGAAGTATTTTCGCGCTCGGGGCTCTCCATCATTGGATTCAAAGTTCACCAGATGAGCGTTGCACAGGCGGAGGAATTTTACGGCCCGGTGCTAACGGTTTTGGAGAAGAAGCTCGGCCCAAAGAGTGGCCGCGAAAACTGGGAAAGCATCGTTGAATTCATGGCCGGAAGAAAGCCCAGCGAATGCCCCCCCGAGCAACGGGACGCTCCCGGGACGGAAAAATCGATCGCGATTGTTTATCAGGGCGTGGATGCTGTGCGCAAGATTAGAGACGTGCTCGGCCCAACCGATCCAGCCAAGGCGCCTCCAGGTTCGATCCGTCGCGAATTCGGGCAGACTATCATGATCAACGCCGCGCATGCATCGGATTCTCCCGAAAACGCTAAACGCGAAATGGCAATCGTTCGAATCGACGAGAATAATTTCAAACCTCTGATTGAAAACTTCTATGGTCACCAATAGTTTGCGCTCCATTTTGAATGATCCCACAACCAGCCCTACTCCTATGGAAATTTCCGAACGTGCCGCTCAACTGAGTCCTTCGCTTACTCTCTCGATCGATAGCAAGGCCAAAGCCATGAAAGCCGAAGGCATTGATGTCTGCGGTTTCGGCGCCGGAGAACCGGATTTCGATACGCCCGAGCACATAAAGAAGGCCGCGATCGACGCATTGGAGTCCGGTTTTACCAAATACACACCCAGCGCTGGAATCCCAGAGCTGCGTCAGGCGATCGCAGAAAAACTGGCTGCCGATAACGATCTGAATTACCGCGCTGCACAAGTGATCGTAAGCAACGGTGCAAAGCACGCATGCTATAACGCAATCCTTGCGACATGCCAGCCTGGCGATGAAGTCATTATCCCTGCGCCTTATTGGGTCAGTTATCCGGAGATGGTCAGGCTAGCTGGCGCTGAACCTGTAATCGTTCCAACAAGCGAGCGCAATGGTTGGAAAATGCGCGCTGAAGATTTTGAGAATGCAATGACCCCTCGCACGAAAATGCTCATCATGAATAGCCCCGGCAACCCGACGGGATCGGTCTATACCCGTGAGGAATTACAGGCGATTGTCGATGTAGCCGCTGAAGAGGACATTTACATTCTGTCAGATGAAATTTACGAGAAGCTCGTCTACGACGAAGCGAAACATGTGAGCATCGGGTCGCTCTCCCAGGCAGCGTACGATCTGACGATCACAGTCAACGGCTTCAGCAAATCCTATGCGATGACAGGTTGGCGCCTCGGTTATCTGGCAGCGCCAGAAGCGGTAGCCAAAGCGGTCGATTCAATCCAAAGCCACACCGCGTCGAATCCTTCTTCCTTCTCGCAGTACGGCGCGCTCGCTGCGTTAAAAGGCGATCAACAGCCGGTGATCGACATGCGTGAAGAGTTCGATATGCGGCGCAATTACATGTTCGACCGTGTGTCGAAGATCTCAAACGTAACGGCAGTCAAACCGCAGGGCGCATTTTACGTGCTGGTGAATATCAGTCAGCTTGGCCTAACATCACAAAATTTCGCCGATCGCCTGCTGAGCAAAGCCAATGTCGCAGTCGTTCCGGGAGCCGCTTTCGGCGATGATCGCACGGTCCGGCTTAGCTACGCCACAAGTATCGACGTCGTCAAAAAAGGATTAGACCGCTTCCAGGACTTTTGCCGCACGCTCTAACAATCGCGGATTGGCGATTGCTGATTGTGGACTTCAAGGCGAGGTGATAGCGGAATTGTCGGCGTCCGCACTCCCATTCCGAAATTCGCAATGCCTTCCGGTTATCTCGCGCTCATATTCCACGCGCATCTGCCATTCGTCCGCCATCCCGAGCATCATCATTTTCTCGAAGAAGATTGGTTCTTTGAAGCAATAACGGAAAGTTACATCCCGCTGGTGCGCATGATGCAGCGTCTGGCGGACGACCATGTGCCGTTCAAACTCAGCATGTCCATCACGCCTACGCTTTGCGCCATGCTTCAGGATGGGCTGCTTTGCGAGCGTTACGTCGCGCATCTGGATTTTTTAATCGACCTCGCTGCGCGCGAACAAAGACGAAACCGCAAACATCCGCGACTTCGCGAATTGGCCGAGTTCTACTCGAAAATCTTTTGCGAAACCAAGCGTTTCTTTGTCGATGAACGCAAATGCGATCTGTTGACCTCCTTTCGCGAATTGCAAAAAAGTGGCCAACTTGAAATCATTGCATCCGCCGCAACGCACGGCTTGCTTCCCCTGCTTCTGTACACCTCGGGCGGATCGCCGGAAGCAGCGCGCGCTCAAATTTTGGTCGGACGCGATGTCTACGTCGATCTTTTCGCTACCGAACCCGTCGGCTTTTGGCTCCCTGAATGCGCTTTCGCGCCGGGTCTCGAGTTTATTCTACAAGAGGCAAATGTTCGCTGGTTCGTTCTCGACACACACGGTCTTCTGTTTGGAAAGCCGCGTCCGCGTCGCTCGATCTATGCACCCTGTTATACGCCGGCCGGGCCGGCCGCGTTTGCGCGCGACAGCGATTCCAGCCGGCAGGTTTGGAGCGCACAAGGAGGCTACCCCGGTGACCCTGATTACAGGGAATTTTATCGCGACGTTGGATTCGACCTTCCAACGGAACATTTAGGACCAATCGGTCACGACGCCCGGAAATTTTCCGGAGTGAAATATCACCGCATTACCGGCCCTGGCGAAGAGAAGGAGCTATACGATCCGGTCGCCGCGGGAAAGATCGCTGAAAGGCAAGCCATTCATTTCATCGAGGAACGCCGGCGACAAATCAGCGAAATCAGTGCGACAGGGTTTGATCCTATTGTGGTCGTTCCGTTCGACGCAGAGTTGTTTGGTCACTGGTGGTTCGAAGGCCCGCGTTTTCTCGAACAATTTGTTCGCCTGGCAGCAAACGAAAACCAATTTCGTCTCTCGACGCCGAGCGAATACCTGGCGGCGAATCCCACCCAGCAAGTCCTTGAGCCGGCAACCTCAACGTGGGGCGAGAATGGTTATTTTGAGGTCTGGCTGAATCCAGATAATGCGTGGATTTATTCACAGCTGCAAATTGCCGCACATCGGATGACTGAAATTTCCCGCAGATATGCTTCTGCTGTGGGAGAGCAACAGCAACCACTCCAGTTTGCCGGCGGGGCGCCGTCCGCTCTACAATTTGCCGATCGTTATCTAAAGCAATTGGCCCGCGAACTTTTGCTCGCTCAATCCAGCGATTGGGCATTCTTGATCAAGGCTGGGACGGCGCGCGAATACGCAACCAAGCGCACTATCGATCATCTTTCCCGCTTCAATCGTTTACACGATCAGATCGTCACCAATACTGTGGATGAACAATTTTTACGCGAGTGCGAATCGCGCGATAACCTGTTTCCGAACGTAAACTGGCGCTATTACATCTAGGCCACTTGTCATTCCGAGCGAAGTCGAGGAATCTCCCGCTGTTCGTCTTTGCCTCGACGGCCAGGTATGACAAAAAAAGCCCATCTTGCGATTTTTACGGTGTTCGTGGTCTCCACTCTTTCCGCACAGGAATCGCCGACGCCAACTCCATCTTCCATCCCAGTGGAATCTCCTACCCCTTCGATCTTGCCGGAAGAATCTGTCACGCCGCCCCCCACCCCGGGCCAAACGTCTTCAGTTTCACCGGCAAGAAGTGTTCGCATCAATTTCGTACCTCCGCCGCTGGACGGCAAGATCAGTCTTGGCATTTACAACACCAAAGGCGAACTCGTGCGTGTTTTGCACCGGGCAGCGGACCTGAACGAATTTAAAGTCGGCGCGGACGCATTGATGACGCAATGGGATGGGAAAAACGACAATGGAGAGGATTTGCCGGCGGGAAAATATCACGCTCGCGGTTATCTCGTGGGTGCGCTCAAAGTGGAAGACCTTGGTCAGGTCGCAGCGCCCTTTCCCGAAAATACGCCGACTAGCAGCGTTAAAGTAAAACTGATGCCAAACCCACTGGCCAACGACAAGCAAGCGACGGTCGAACTGGCCGCGGGGTTTGACAGCGATGGAAGCTACCTGGAAACGAGCGACAAACTGCCATTGCTTACCGTAAGTAAGTCACCGAACCTGACTCGTGAATCGATTGCGAAGAAGGGAGATAAATCGCTCGAAGTTTGGCAGACCGATGGTGTTGGTTTTCACCAATTCCGCATCTCAAACGTAGACCAGATGATGGCTTTCGATTGCGGTGAATTCGAGTTGAAATGAGCTGTAACGGCAGTCTGTTAATCCCGGCATAGCATTGGTGAAGGCGAACAAGCGCCGTCGATTCCAAACGACGGTGCCCGCCACGGAGAGAGAACCGCTACAGAGTCTGGTCACAACGCAAAATCTCTGCTAGTTAAACCCTAAATGGCCTCGACACCGGAGTTTCAACATACAGTTGGTAAGACTGCCAGCTTTAGCGGCACCGCGCTGCATACGGGTGACAAAGTCACGCTCAAATTGCATGCCGCGCCGGTGGATCATGGAATCAAATTCAAGCGCAAAGATCTACAGGATGAGCCAACCATCGATGCGAAGATCGAAAACCTCAAAACCGTCGAGCGCGCCACGACGATCGGCGAAGGCTCGGTGCGAGTTCACACAGTCGAACATATCCTGGCCGCGCTGTCGGCAATGGGTGTGGATAACGCCATCGTGGAGATGGACGCAAACGAGCCGCCAATCGGCGACGGAAGCGCGCAGCCTTACGTTGATCTCGTCAAGAAAGCCGGTGTAATCGCTCAGGAGGAACGGAGAAAATTCTTCGATGTGCGCGAGCCGATGCACGTGGAAGCGAAAACGGGCGCGCTGCTCGTTTTACTGCCGGATGACAAATTTCGCATCTCATGCACACAAGCTGGACCGAACAATCGCTTCGCACAGTTTCTATCGATGGACATCACTCCCACGAGCTTCGAGTCGGAGATCGCGCCGGCACGAACGTTTGTTTACTACGAGGATGTTCAGCGACTCATGGAGAAGAACCTGATCAAGGGCGGTAGCCTCGAAAACGCGATTGTCGTGCGCGGCGAGGCGGTCTTAAGCAAGGAACCATTGCGTTTCCCGGACGAGTTCGTACGGCACAAGATCCTCGATATTATCGGTGATCTCGCGCTAGTCGGCCGGCGTATCCGCGGTCACGTCGTGGCAGTGAAGCCCGGACATGCTGCGAATGCGGAATTAGCTCGCTCGCTCGCTCGCGAGCAGACGCGGAGAAGCGCGATGAGCACACCGCGGGCGATCCCAATAGGCGATTCCGGTCTGGACACTGGCGAAGTGATGAAGATCCTTCCGCACCGCTACCCTTTTTTGATGGTTGACCGGGTCATCGGTTTCGAGGGCGAAAATAAAATTACGGCAATAAAATCCATCACGATTAATGAACCGTTTTTCCAAGGGCATTTTCCCGGTCACCCAGTCATGCCTGGAGTAATGCAAGTAGAAGCGATGGCGCAAGTGGCCAGTATTCTGTTGTTCAAACTGACGAACACTTCGAGTCGTGTCGGCTATTTCATGAGTGCGGACCAGGTGAAATTCCGCAAACCGGTTTTTCCGGGCGACACGATCTTCATTCACGCCGAGCTGACGAGAGCGCGTGGCAATCGCATGGCGAAAACGAAGTGCTACTGCGTAGTGAACGACGCAATCGTTTCAGAAGCTGAACTGATGTTCACGTTCCTCGACAAATGAGCGACGGGCGGATTCATCCGACCGCGATTATCGATCCAGGCGCCGAAATCGGTGCGGGAACGATCATAGGGCCCTACTGCGTTATTGAGCGCGACGTTGTGCTTGGCTCAAACTGTTGGCTTCAACATCACGTCACGCTCTGCGGACCAATGAAAGCCGGAGCAAAGAACAGGTTCTACGCGTACTGCTCCATCGGCCAGCAAACGCAGGATCTGAAATATCGCGGCGAACCGACTTATTTGGAAATCGGTGACGAGAATACTTTTCGCGAATTTGTCACCGCTAATCGCAGCACGACAAGCGAAGGCAAGACGCGGATTGGAGATCGCGGAAATTTTCTCGCTTACAGTCACATCGGACACGACTGCACCGTGGGCGATGCTGTCATCTTCTCTAACAACGGTACCTTGGGAGGCCACGTGCAGGTTGGAGATCATGCCATCATGGGGGGACTCACGGCCGTGCACCAATTCTGCCGGATCGGACGGTTGGCGATCACGGGCGGCTGCTCGAAAATCGTCCAGGACGTTCCTCCGTTTATGATCGCCGACGGCAACCCAGCGGAAATTCGCGGGGTTAATCTAATCGGCTTGGAACGCAGAAATTTTTCGCCTGAAGGCGTAAAGCTAATCAAAGAAGCTTTCCGCTTGATTTACCGCTCGAAATACAACACCCGGCAGGCAATTGAAGCGATGCAGAAAGAATTGCCTCAAACCGAGGAGATCAGCGAAATCATCCAGTTTATTGAACAAAGCGAACGCGGAATTATTCGATAACATATCTCTGTTGACTGGCAGCACCCATGTCCCATTTAGACGAAACGCAAAACTGGCGACAACGTCTTGGTTGGTTGGGAGGCGAACTCTTAGTTGTATTTGTTGCTGTAAGCGCGGCCTTCGTGGTTGAGAACCACCGCGATAACAGGAAGCAGATTGGCGAGATGCAACAGGCCATCGCCGGGATTATTACAGAATTGGCGAGCACGGAAACTAAGGCCCGCAGCTATTCAGACGCAATTTTGGCGGACATTGCCCGCTGGGAAGCTGCTGATCGTACCGGTAGACGGGCTGTTCCGGGTTATTATAGAATTCCTGGTGCGCCAAACCCGCCATCAACAGAATGGACTAGTGCGGTTGTATCTGGCATAGCTCGTATGCTCGAACCCAGCCTGCGCTGGGACCTCGGCTATTTTTATAGCGAATTCGTCGGCATTCATGACAACTACGTCCGATACAACGAATTCACCGAACGTGAGCTATTGCCGACTGCGCTCTTAGGGCCGGATGCGTTCTACGGACAGGACGGACGTCTGCTCCCTTCTTTCCGCGTTCACATGGAATTGCAAAAAGAGTTTGCGGGAGATCTGTTGAGGTTAAGCAGCATGGCGCGCGATCTTCGGAGTCGACTCGAAGCCGTTCAATTCTCCAAGTAGAATTGTAAGTCACCCCAAAACAGCCCTGCACCAGGAACTCTCAACTTCCCAATGCCCGCCGTTCTTACTCTGCTGCGAATCAAAAATCTGGCGCTTGTGGAAGAGCTCGAGTGGCAGATCGGACCGAAGTTCATCGCTGTCACGGGCGAGACTGGAGCGGGTAAATCGATCATCATCGGAGCTCTGCAACTTTTGCTCGGCGAACGCGCGGATAAATCGCTCATTCGTACCGGAGCGGATCTTTGCACGGTAGAAGCCGTTTTTAGCGGGAATGACTTGCAGAAATTAAATCCGCGGTTACTCGAATCCGGAGTCGAACCTTGCGAAAACGATCTCATCCTGAAACGAACTCTCTCTTCCACTGGAACGAATCGGCAGTTCATCAACGGTTCCCCAACTACGTTGTCAGTCCTAAAAAATCTAGGTGACCAACTTGTCGACCTTCACGGGCCACACGATCACCAATCTCTTCTCTCCCCGGAGACACAATTGAGCTTGCTTGACTCGTTTTCGCGAGCCGAAGAGGCGCTGGAGGAATATCGGAAGCATTACCGCCAATTGCAGAGATTGCTCGCCGAACATGCCGCACTCAACACGGCAGAGACGGCGCGTGAACAGGAACTGGACCTCCTTCGCCATCAGGTTAGCGAAATCAGCTCTTCGAACCTGGTCACGGACGAACAAGAAGAAATTGAGAGCCGCTACAAACTGGCCAGCAACAGCAAGCGACTGATCGAGCTCGCCAGTACGATCAGTAACAAACTTTCCGAGGCGGACGGTTCTGTTCTATCACAACTCGCGGAAACACAGCGGCTGTTACGTGAATTGGAAAAGGTTGACAGCTCGATCGCACAATTTTCTTCGGCGCACGCCGCAAGCGTGGTTGAACTGTCGGAGATTGCGCGCGCCCTGTCCGCTTACGCAGAAAAACTCGATCTCGATCCACAGCAACTCGCCGCGCTCGAGCAACGCGTCTCGCTATTCGAAACTTTGAAACGAAAATATGGCGGCTCAATTGCCGAGGTGATCGCGTTTGGTGAACGCGCAGCAGAGCGGATGCAGAAAATCGAAGGACGCGACGCCGAGTTGGAGCGCCTCGCAAAAGAAATTGAAAATGTTCGAACGCATATGAATCGCGCCGGCGAAGTGCTTTGCAAACTACGCAAAAAAGCTGCCCCAAAGCTTTCTGAGAACATCCGGCGCAATTTGCGCGATCTCGGATTCAAGCAATCAGAGTTCGAAGCAAAGCTTACAAGGCTCGAAGAACCGCGCTCGAATGGATTCGATGCGGTGGAATTGCTCTTCTCACCAAATCCAGGCGAACCGCTTAAACCGCTTCGCAGCATCGCGTCGAGCGGCGAAATCTCGAGGCTCATGTTGGCAATCAAATCGGTGCTAGCTGCGCACGACGCCATTCCATTGCTCGTATTCGATGAGATCGATACGAACGTAGGCGGCGAAATCGCGCGTGCAGTCGGTGCAAAAATGCGAACCTTGGGACGCGATCATCAGGTGATCTGCATCACGCACCTCCCACAAGTCGCCGCGACCGCTTCTTCGCATTTCGTTGTGACCAAGGATGTAACGCGCGGCCGGACGTTTTCGAATTTGCGTCAGGTGACTGGAAAGGCTCGCCAGGAAGAGATCGCCCGAATGCTCGGGGGCACAAGTGAATCGGCGCTACAGCTCGCCGCGAGTTTACTTGGTAGGGGCGATTGACTCAATCCGCGAACTAAGTGGCAGCCGTGTCGGCTGCAAACGCATTGATTATCGCGGTCACGTGTGCTGCTACCATCGATGGACTGCGATCATTTCATTACGGTGCCAAGCGGGAGAACCGTCTTACCGAAAATTTCATTCAGCACTTGCGCAAGTCCCGCATAAATCGCGGAGAAACCGCAAAAGATTCCTTCGTATCCGGTGAAATGTTTGAAACCAGCACCGGCCCCAATGAAATCACCGATAGCTAGAAGAAAAAACAGAATCGTGAGGGAGCCGAAGACCACTTGCCCGGCAACATGCAACCGCAATGTGCCGACAAACATGACTGCAGTAAACAAACCCCACATGGCAAGATATGCAGCCATGGCCGTTTCGTCGGAGGGCGCGGCCCAGCCTAATTTTGCCAGGATGATCAGGACTACGAGCGAGAACCAAAACAAGCCGTAAGAAAGAAACGCAGTCGTGGCAAATGTATTGCCCTTCTTCCACTCCATAATACCAGCGACGATTTGGGCGGCACCGCCATAGCAAATTCCCATCGCCAGAATCATGCTGTTTAATTCGTAGAAACCGGCGTTATGCAGGTTCAACAGCACGGTCGTCATACCAAAACCAAGCAGACCAAGCGGAGCTGGATTGCCTGTTGTATCTCTGAGCTGTGTAACAGATTCATTCATCGGGGCAATCAGTCTGTCGAAAGAGGCTTCTAGAACGCAATAACAATATCAACAGGCTCAAAAACCGGCGAACCCCTAACGATTTAACTTGTCGGCGCACCAGCACCGAAATTATCGTCCAGTTCTCCAATATGATTCAGCGTGACTATCTCATCATCGGTGGTGGCATCGGCGGAGCGAGCGCCTGTGAAGGAGTTCGCCGTCACGACAAGCGTGGGAGCGTTACGCTCGTCGGGGCCGAAGTGTTTTCACCATACAAACGCTGGATCCTTTCCAAAGGCTTCTTGCGCGAAAAGGATCCACAGCCCAGAAAATTGCAGGAACCCAACGAACAGTGGTACGAAAAGCACAAGATCGAAACGCGATTTGGCACAATGGTGACACAGTTCAACATCGACCGGCGTCTCGCCGTGCTTGCTAACGGCGAGAGTATTGAGTTCAACAAAGCGTGTCTGGCAATGGGCAGTCGTCCGCTGCGTCCACCGGTAGCCGGAACCAGTCTCGGCAACGTGATCTACCTGCGAACAATTCGCGACGCTTTGGCTCTAAAAGAAATGGCCAGCGTGGAGAAAGGCGTCATGGTCGTCGGCGGCGGATTACTTGCATGCGAGGCGGCAGCCAGTTTGCGAATGATGAAACTGAAGGTCGGTCTCATGCATCGGGATTCCTATTTGTTGAACCGGTACTTGGATCCGGAGACCGGCACGTGGCTTACCGAGTATTTTGCTAAACACGGAGTGACTCTGTCGATGGGCGAAAGTCTCAATGGCTTTGAGGGCAAAACCGTCCTCCGCAATATCCAGACAAAAAGCGGCAATCGATTTCCTGTGGGTCTTGCAGTGGTCGCCTGTGGCGCAGAACCCAATCTCGATCTGGTCCGTAACACGCCGCTGGCCGGTCCGCACGGGTCGCCGGTCACCGAATATTTGGAGACAGAAGAAAAAGGGATCTTTGCCGTGGGCGACCTCGCTTTTTATCCGGATCGGATAATGGGCGGGGTGCGCCGCCAGACACATTGGGAGAACGCGCGAAGCCAGGGTTTGGTCGCAGGCGCGAACATGACAGGCAAAAAACGCATCCGCTACGAGCAGGTTCCCTATTTTTGGACAGAGATGTTCGACTTACACATGGATTTCGTCGGGGATTTCAGTGTGTTGCCTACACGTATTCAACTTGTTGGCACGTACGCGAAGAAGAAATTCACGGCGCGCTATTACCAGGGAGAAAAACTCCGGGCGATTCTGATGTGCCAGCAGCCTCCGCGCGATGTCGAATCTGCCAGGAGCCAGTTACGCCAGGCGCACGGAAAATAAGCTGAAGCGGGCCTTTGTGAGAAGCAAACTCGGTGGCCGAGCTCAGCGCTGTCGGCTGCAAGGCCGGCGTGAAAACGGAGACTTCTGTCTCCTATCCGGCAGCTCATGCGAATGCGACCGCGAGAACCGATTCCTACTTTTTCGTCGATGGCTCGATCGGTTCTGTCACCGATTGATCGCGTTCCCACCCTTCATTCTGCAACTTGATGCGCTCAATAGCGATCGCACTCGCGTTGGCGTCTAGATCCGGCAGGATTTCGTACTCTGAAACCCAGCAACGGTGGATTTTGTAGGCGAGAACGGGTTGTCCAGCCTCATTATAAAGTTCAAGGATGATGTCTTTGCGGAACTCTTTCAGCGAAACTTCCGCTCCGCGTCCGGCACCGAGGCTCCAGATTTTGCAGGCCCAGTTCTCAAACTCCGGATCGTAGGTGACACCGCGCTCCAGCGTGATCGGCGCGAACTCGGTCAGGCCAGGAGACTTGCGACTGCTCCCCGGTTCCCCTCCTTCGCGATGTTGAATGACTTCGGTCGTCCGCCTCAGTCCGCTGATCTTGCTGATGCCCGCAACATAACGGCCGTCCCATTTGATGCGAAACTTAAAGTTCTTGTAGGGATCGAAGCGCTTTGGATTAACAGTGAATTCAGCCATGCGGCGGAGGTGTTTAGCTCGCGTCTCGGGCGTACCAATCGACCTTGCGCGTCACGTACATGACAATGGCCAGCACAATGAATAGCGCGATTGCGCCCATGAGAAGTGCGTAGTCTTGCTGCCGTAAAGTGATGTAAAGAAATGTGTAAACACCAGCGAGACCTGCGCCAATCATCAGCGTGCGCGCGCCGCCGCCAAGAAAAAAACGGCAATACCATGTGATCAATCCCGTCGATGCGACTGCGGCAACCAGGTAAGCCCAGCTAAATCCAATGAATTCCGAAATCGATAACAACAGCAGATAAAACAGGCAAAGCGCTGCGCCAACCATTAGATACTGGAAAGGATGAATCTTCTGTCGCGCTGTGACTTCAAAGAGAAAGAACGCGGTGAAAACAAGCACGAGAAAGAGCACGCCGTATTTGATCGAGCGTTCGACATAACGATATGCGTCCAGGATTGACAGGAACTGGGCTCCGAAAAGAGAATTCGACACCGACTGCGTGGTGAATCGCTCATTGCCGCTGCGGCTGGTCCACGATTGAGGATAATCGCGTCCGTAATACGAGACCTTCCATTTTGCATCGAATCCATCTGAACGCAGTGATCGTTCGGCCGGAAGAAACGCGCCGCGAAACCCCACATCCGACGAGTTTGATTTCAGCGTTGCTTCATTTTGCACGCCAAATGGCGCGAAGAAAATCCCTCCGCTGCCATTGAAATCCAGCGGAATGGAAAATTTAATGTCGGCAGTAATTGGCTGGTCACCGCCGAGCAGTGCCGTCGCACCTGTGGTATATCCCGGAACTTGGGAGCCAGGTAGCATCGAATGCTTGGTGCCTCCCCAATCGAGCACAATTGCCTCCCGTGTTCCACGCAGATCGTTGATCGCGATGGTAACAAAGGCGTCCTTCCATTGGACATCCTTCAGATCAATCTTGAGCGCGCCGAAGTCGGGCGGTGCAAACCTGCCGGACAAAGTCGTCTGAGCACGATAGACCACTGCATCGTAAATACCACGATGCAGCTTCTGTGTTTCCCCATCGCCTGTAACATTCAGTGTTTCAGGCAGGAAATACGCGTTCGCCGCTCCAACCTCTTCCACTTCACGCCGCTCCATTTTTCCGTCAGGCGCCGGAACTTCCTTCACTGCCTTAAACTTATATTGATAAGGAACTCCAAGCACCGGGCCAATCAGATTTTGTTCGCTGCCCCACGAGGAAGTGATGTCAGCGACGGCTTCATTGCGTCGCTGCAACCGCTCTCTCAAAACGCCGGTAATCATCGTTAGCGGGATCAAAAGTAATAGAACCAGTGCGCCGACCCCGAGCAGCTTGATAATAGTGCTGTGGCGCTTTCCAAAGGATGGCTGGGACACCGGCAGCGGAGGTGGTGGGGTCTGGGCCTCAGGCATGCGGGCGATGTTGAATCAACAGGCCTTGTTAGGCAATAAACTTAATCGCCCATTGCTGTCTTTAACCGGACAGCAAAGCGAGATCTATCGTAACTCGGAATTCGTTAGGCTTGAGATCGCCATTGCCGGCGAATTCGCGCGGCTTCGCGCATGAAATTCGGATTTCGGATTGTTTTTGTCGGTTTCTGTTCGGTTGAATCGCTTCGCACAAAAAAGGACAAACAATCGATGAGGCGCCTGCCGCGCCAGTTAACCAGCTCCTGACTCACGCAATGCAGGCCGTGCTGTGCGCACAAGGCGCGAAACAGACTGGCGCTCATACTCGGGTTTCGATGATGCGCCCAATCGAGAATTTTCGCCTTGATCAACGGTTTTGTTAACCTCTTGGGTAATCGTTCACGCAGCGAGTTGGCGTATTCGCCGAAGTTGGAGTGATGAATAAAGCCTTTGCCGCCGATTTTTAGTTTAGCCACCAGTTCGCGTAGATACGCTTCCACTACATCCCGGTTTGGATGCACAAATGAGTCGAAACTGAAAACGAAATCGACCGAGGCATCGGGAATCATAGACAGCGAACGGCCATCATTAAGGTAGCAACGCACGTGCGACTCAGTAGCGAAACGCCGGCGGCATGCTTCGATGCATTCGCTGGACCGGTCAACAATCGACAGTTGCTGACAATAATCCTTGAGGTAGTTCGTCCATCTCCCGAACCCGGGCGCGATTTCCAAGATCGTGCCTGTCGGCAGACAATGCTCGATACGCGGCAATATGGCGCCGAACCATTGTGCCGCCGAAGTTCCCCACGGGGCGGACCATTCTTCGCCGGCATTTTTCCAATCGTATTTCATCAAGTGGCCCCTGCTCAGTCAAGAACAGGCATGATCATTGTTGTTTGAATTAAACCTGGCTGGGGGCCGGAATCGAACCGGCGACACGTGAATTTTCAGTCATGTTTCTCACGATAAAAAGCTGTTCGCCTCAGCGTCTAGTATCAACCTACTACGGCTGACCTGGAGGCAGGACTGATGGAACGAGAACAACACTATCCGTGTTCCTGCGTATTGCCGTGAATACGTACGTTTGTCCGTTCTGCACGTTCAGCACCGTCGACGTCGGCTGATAGTTTGGCACGGCCGACACGGTCAGCGTATGACGCCCCGCCGGTACGAACTCATCGTAGCGGCGTCCCTGCACAATGTTGGCGGCCGTTCTCCCATCGATCTTAAGGTTGAGAGCCAAGTTCCATCCAAAGTTCGGGGACCTCAAAACAATAAGACGTCCACCGGGCTGAGCGACGGGAGTTTCGGCGGAAGGGCCCGGCTCTGCTGGACTCGCGCCACTTGGAGGAGAAGATGCTTCCGGTGCAGTGGGAGTGGGAAGCGGCGGGACTTGGTCGATTTCATGTTCGCGCGGCTTCATGGCATACTTTTCAAAATCAGCAGCGGTTCCATATGGCGAAGTGTTTACCTCCCGCGATGAAGAATCCGGAGCCGTTGGCATCGGCGCTGCGGCTGGAGTCGGCACCCCGAGTTTCAGTCGTCGATCGGCTAGCTCAAATGGCGCACCAGCCGAGGGGCCCATTTCCTGAAGTTTGCGCCACACTTCATTCGCGCGGTTGTAAAGCTGCATGAGATCGTAAGTCTTCGCTAGTTCGGCGAGTACAGCGGCGTTATTCGGTTCGCTGTCTAACGCTTCCTGCAAGCGTTCGCTCGCGTTTGTCATGTCACCCCGATCGCGCAGCTCGATGCCTTCTCGCAGCAACTGATCTACCAGCGATGGACCGGATGCAGGAGTTTGATCTACCAGCGGCGGCCAGAATAGAGGAGTCTGGGCCATTGCTTGAACCGAAGACTCCGTTAGCGTCAAAGGAGTAGGTGTTGGTGACGGAGAGGGGGTAGTCCGCGTCAGCTCGCTGTCCCAGCGCGACAGGCGAGCGGACATTGCATCCTTGTGCCACCCCGTCCACAAGCCCACCGCAAACACGAGAAGTATAATGGTCGCGGCTGCCAACCGTTTCTTGAGCAAATTGTTTTTGCTTAGCAAAAGCAACTTTGGGCGCCATCTTCTCCACAGCGGAACGATTAGAAGGACCCACGTGGCAATGGCAAGTGCTGCGACTGCCACATGGCTTACGAAGGGGTTCAATTCTCGAAAAAAACGCATAGGGATAACGCCTCGTTCCAGGGTGCTGGAATCGTAAGAAAATCGGATACCAATCGCAAGCACGCGCCAGGCTTTGCAAATCGTTTGTGCAATCAAAACGATTCTGGCGGGGCGATTCTGGGTGCTTGCGCGAGCGTGTCCAGAAAATTGCATGACACTGCATGACGTCGAAGCCCGTCCAAACCGTCATTTCTTTCATTTTTGGCTAATTCGAGGAGCGCCGAAAAAGGCGACTTTTCCCTCTCATTTTATCTATGAAAATGGAGGACTGGCTGGGGCCGGAATCGAACCGGCGACACGTGGATTTTCAGTCCACTGCTCTACCAACTGAGCTACCCAGCCTTTTGCAAATCTGCCTCCGCCGTGTGAACCGCCGGCGCTTGCAGAGGCTCACTAAAGCAGAAAACATCTAACCCTCAACACGCGGTCGGTCTGGTGCGAAAAAACGCGGCGCACTTCGTTGAGGTCATGCCGTTGCAGCTATCTACTGAGGCATACCGAATCGTTCGGCATCTAGGAAGCGAAATCACCGTTCCCAAGGGCGCATCCACAGCGGGGCCGTTCGGCGGACTCAATGGTATCGGTTTATTCACTCTCCGCGTAATCCATTTCTGTGACCATTTAATATTTTTCGTTCCCGGACGTATTAGGAGGCGCAGGCCCACGCAAAGACTAATAGAACGGCAATCGCCAGAATTGATTTTACGGGCGGGATTCAGGAACGGAATTTGCTGTATATAAAGGCCACAGCTCTTTAAATCGCCTATTGCTCGTGTGTCTCGGTGACTTTCCCCGCTTCATTGAAAACGCGGATTATCGCCCAGCGTGAACGCGAGAGAGAGCGGTACTTCGCGAACGCAACTGCGTTGCGAACTGCGTCGGGTCCGGCATACCAAACTGGGCCGCGCCTGAGGCGATCGCTAATTAGATCAAAACCGTTCCGATCCTTACGGGGACGGATCTCATAAACGTCCTGCGCAAGAGTTGAGGACATTTCCACTGAGCTGTTTGCATCCTTCAAAACCTTGTCTGATCGCGCATCGACAAATCCAACGCTGTTCTGTTCAGTACGCACGGTCTCCATGGAGGATCGCCAGGAGACACGTCACAGAACCAATCTTATTCGCTAACCTGATTCATTGGAGCTTGCCAGCCCGAGCGCGAGTTCATTTCCGTTCTGAATCACCAGCGAGACCGTTGACAGTTTCACGGTCATTCATATTCGCAGCTGTGCGAGGGGAAAGAATGTGTCACGAGGCCCAAACGCTAGATGCAGAATCGGCCGTTGTGAATTACAGGGAACAGGAACCCGCGATTACCGATCCTGGCTACAACTAATCTGTGCTGGTTAATGACTTCATCGGAGCCCGAAGTGCTAATGGCAACTCTCGCTTCCCATGGTGATGAACGCCCCGGGGTTATTTTGATTACTGTATTCGGCAGCAATCCAATTGGCGGAGCGATTCGTATTGGAGATTCGAAGCTCATCTATATCTCCATTGAAATAAAATCCGCCAAACGCCGAACCAATCGCAGCGCCAGGGTTAGACGCAGTAGCAGGCGTTGCCGCGACAGGCCCGGCAATCAGCAATCCGTCCTTGTATAATCTTAGACTTGACCCGTCGAAGGTTCCAGCAATGTGATGAAATGCCGTAAGATCTACTCCCGTTCCGTCAACGTCTGCACCGCCCCAGAAACCAACTCGCCAGGTGTTGTTCCCTAGAAGCACCATGTGCGGACCGTTGTTGGAAGTTCCACCCCACGCCATAACGGCATTCCCGTCCGTTGAAGGCTTCACCCATGTCTCCATGGTCCACGCCGTTGCAATAGGAAAGTCCCCAGGATTAGCCAGTCCGATAGCCTGTTTACTACTGCTGCACAAAATGAGCCGCCCCGTTAATCTTCCCAACACTCGCCGTAGGACCGTTAAATAACGTCCCATTGTTGCCACCGGTCGAATCGGTCGCAGTCAGGGTCGTTCCATTTCCAAAATGATACACAGCCTTGAAGTTGGTGTCCCATGTGTTGACCGGATCGGATTGGTCGGTGTTAATCGAGCTATCGCCATACATCAGGTAAAACACCGTGTCTGTCGTATTCGACACGGATGGGATCTTTACCCACGCGATCAGGTTGCCGGTTGTGCCATTGTATTTTTCCACTTCCCACTTGAGCTTGATAGTCCCCCCGGAGTCAGCGTAAAACCCGATGTCGAATCCGTTGGCATTGGCTACGTGGCCACCGTTGGCAATCGTCTTAAGCGCCGGATCAGTGAGGCTTACTAGTACCTGTGAAATTGGACTGTGTGCTGGGAACCTTGGTATGGTCGATCGTCATTGGCCTCTGACATGCATTCCCAGTTGGAGTTGCCGTTGGGGTTGCAGTTGCAGTTGCCGTTGGGGTTGCGGTCGCTGTCGCTGTAGCTGTAGGAGTTGGTGTCGGGGTCGGCGGTGGTGGAGTCGGTGTGGAAGTAGCTGTAGGCGTAGGTGTCGCGGTTGGGGTAGGTGTGGGCGTAGGCGAGGAACACGACTCGCTTCCCATGGTGATGAACGCCCCGGGGTTATTTTGATTACTGTATTCGGCAGCAATCCAATTGGCGGAGCGATTCGTATTGGAGATTCGAAGCTCATCTATATCTCCATTGAAATAAAATCCGCCAAACGCCGAACCAATCGCAGCGCCAGGGTTAGACGCAGTAGCAGGCGACACCGCGACAGGCCCGGCAATCAGCAATCCGTCCTTGTATAATCTTAGACTTGACCCGTCGAAGGTTCCAGCAACGTGATGAAATGCCGCAAGATCTACTCCCGTTCCGTCAACGTCTGCACCGCCCCAGAAACCAACTCGCCAGGTGTTGTTCCCTAGAAGCACCATGTGCGGACCGTTGTTGGAAGTTCCACCCCACGCCAGAACGGCATTCCCGTCCGTTGAAGGCTTCACCCATGTCTCCATGGTCCACGCCGTTGCAATAGGAAAGTCCCCAGGATTAGCCAGTCCGATAGCCTGTTTACTACTGCTCACAAAATGAGCCGCCCCGTTAATCTTCCCAACACTCGCCGTGGGACCGTTGAGTAACGTCCCATTGTTGCCACCGGTCGAATCGGTCGCAGTCAGGGTCGTTCCATTTCCAAAATGATACACAGCCTTGAAGTTGGTGTCCCATGTGTTGACCGGATCGGATTGGTCGGTGTTAATCGAGCTATTACCATACATCAGGTAAAACACCGTGTCTGTCGTATTCGACACAGATGGGATCTTTACCCACGCGATCAGGTTGCCGGTTGTGCCATTGTATTTTTCCACTTCCCACTTGAGCTTGATAGTCCCCCCGGAGTCAGCGTAAAACCCGATGTCGAATCCGTTGGCATTGGCTACGTGGCCACCGTTGGCAATCGTCTTAAGCGCCGGATCAGTGAGGCTTACTAGTACCTGTGAAATTGGACTGTGTGCTGGGAACCTTGGTATGGTCGATCGTCATTGGCCTCTGACATGCATTCCCAGTTGGAGTTGCCGTTGGGGTTGCAGTTGCAGTTGCCGTTGGGGTTGCGGTCGCTGTCGCTGTAGCTGTAGGAGTTGGTGTCGGGGTCGGCGGTGGTGGAGTCGGTGTGGAAGTAGCTGTAGGCGTAGGTGTCGCGGTTGGGGTAGGTGTGGGCGTTCCTCCAGCCAGCTTAAAAGCATAGACCTTGTTGCTGGCGGCAAAGTAGATCCGACCGCGTGCGACGATCCCTGCGTTCCACTTGCGTGTATTAGCCATCAGTTCGTTTGTCCCACCGCCGGCGTAAACTACCGCGCCGGTATCGCCATTGTAGGCGTGCAAACGCTGGTCTCCGTTTTCGGAGCCGACCGTCCACACTATCGCGTTATTAGTCCCGTCGGTAGTTGTAACCCACGGCGATCCCTGTCCGCTCTGGCTAACACTCCAAGCCGGGACTATGGTTGGCGGATTTGTCGCAGTAATTTTATAAGCCGAGATCGCGCTGCTGCCGTCTCGAAAAACAAAGTATCTTCCGTTGCTAGTACGATAACTGGCAGCAGACTGACCTCTAACTGCTACACCTACATTGGCATAAGCTACAGGTGCGGCGATGCCGCCAAGACTATTACGATTTAATAAATAGGCGTTGCCATCTTTGCCCAACGCGAGCGCCAACTGCGAAGGCGTAGCACCGGGCACATCCATGAGCACTGCGCCGCATCCGCCAAGATCAGTATCGCTATTATCAAGGGAGAGCCAATTGGTAGGAGCCCAGTAGTTGGTCGGACTGCCATTAAAGATCGGTCCAGTTTGCAAACGAATAATCGCTTCGCCACCGCTCCAGGTACCTCCAGTGTTGAAGGTGTTACCGGTCACTACGAACATGTTAGTGCCGTCACTGGCAACGCCGCCATGGCCCCAAATTCCGCCACCGATAGCAGTTGTCGCCCAGGCGGTCACACTGGCTGGATTATTGATTTGCACGCCGACAACCCAACCGTGGTAGGTGCCGCAATCGCCGGCATGGCCGGAATACAACACATAGACGACGCCATTAACCAGGCCGAGTGCAGCTCGCTGGTTCTGGACCAGGGAAGTGAAGGCCGTGCCGTTATACATCGCTGTGGCGTTTACATCCACCGGCCAGCCGGAATTAACGGCGCCTGTGTCCACGTTCAAGGAATAGATAAAATGCTTCTTCGTCGCGCCATCGATCATGGCGTCTAAGAAAAGTGACCGGGAGGCGAGATCTACAACGGGCGTGCCCGTGATACCAAGTGGACTAATATTGCCGCACGGCAGACCTGAGCTAACAGGAGCGCCTACATTCCGCTGCCAAATCACCGTCCCAGTAGTGGCATTGAGCGCATAAACGTTATTCGATTCAGTAGCGACGATAACCATCGAGGCGCCGCCAGGACCGTTTTCGACGTAAAGGGGTTGAGCGTAAACGTTCCCTGAAATGGTGCCATCGAAGTTGAGGTCGCGCACGACATTAGCGACGGCAGAAGGGGTAAACGCCGATTCGATGTAGAGGCCATCACGGGAAAGATTGTTCTGCTCCTGGATAACGTTGACTTGCGCGTTAGCGGGAAAAACCGCAATACAAAGACCAGCAAGGATAAGTAAGAAAGTGGGTTCTACATGTTTCATAAGGTTGGTTGTGGCAATTGCGCTCCCCTGTCACCCAACGCGTTGAATGCATATCGTTTGTCATAGCAAAAGAGGTTGCACCAAAGATAACGGCGAACGATGTCTTAGCGGAGCTGTTAAGGTTTCCGACGGCGAACGCGTGCAGCTAAGCGAAAGCAGTCGTGTCTTGATGATTCCGCAAGCCCGTTTTGAACGTCTCGCGTCTTGACATCATGCTTGTCGAACCGAACATCGTTTGACAAAAGCACATGTCAAGGATAGGAAGTGAATAACATGTAATAGGGCCAAAAAGCTAGATCCAATGGATCGTGTCCTCGATCGGTGGATGTTATCGCGGCAATAGCGAGTTATTTCCAGAGCGCCTATAACTCGGACTTTAAATGCCTAAATAGAAAAAAGCGATTGATAGACGTTTTTTAGCCTAAACTCTCTCACAGCAAAGAGGTGTTACTTGTTAATTTCTGAAAGGTGTATCCCATGTCCTGTATAATTCATTCAAATAAGAAACCTGATTAGACGCTTGATCCGATCGTTGTCGGACTTCATGGCGGTTTCTTTTACGTCGGAATACCTGACAAAGTCGGAATATCTTACGCAGTAGTTCAGCTATAACTTTTATAGTCGTTTTTCCGTGTACTAGGACACGCGATAGACGCAGCAGCGGAATCGCGCGTTTTGCGTAAGACAGGGACGCCTTTTAGGTCGGTACGATTTGCGATGCCACTGCCCGGCTACGTTGAAATCGATCTTGTATTCGTATGTCTCGAATCGTCGAGTGCATTAATTAGGGTCCTGACTTGAGTTGATCGATTTTTCTCGGTTTCAGTGCCTGCAGAAAATGTCTATGGCATACGAGGCGGAAATCCCAGCGCGAAATGAAAGGTTTTTGACTCGCTGAAGGAAGTGCCCAGACAAGTACCGGCTCAACAACAAGGTTGTCGCCGTTGCGACAGTACCATCTTTGTTCCTCGACACGGGGTTGCTCTGACCGGATGAGCCGCGGCGCGGCGACATCAACGGCTATACCCTTAAAATTCTCGTGGCAATTCCACCGCCCTGCGCAGAAGGCGCAGGTAATGGTTTCGCGAGATTTCGATGCCCCCAAATTGTTGCAAGTGCGGAGTCAACCATTGCGTGTCAAGCAAAGTGAATTTTTGCGCACGCATATGTTCTACAAGCGTAACCAGTGCGATTTTCGATGCATCCGTTACGTGGTGGAACATTGATTCGCCGAAGAAAGCGCCACCGACTGCGACACCGTAGAGTCCGCCAGCAAGCCTGCCTTCCTTCCAGGCTTCGATCGAGTGCGCGCAGCCGAGTTCATACAATCGGGTATAGCTCTCAATAATTTCGAGATTGATCCATGTATCTTCCCGCCTTGCGCATGCCTCGATCACGTTGGAAAACGCGTGGTCAATCGTGGTTTTGAAAACACTTTTACGCACAAGCCGCCGCAGCGCGTGCGGCAGATGGAAATCTTCCAACGGCAAGATCGCGCGCGGGTCTGGCGAAAACCATTGGATCGAATCGTCCTCCATCGCCATCGGAAAAACACCGAGCCGATAACCTTGCAACAAGAGTTCGGGATCGATCATGGTCAACGGAGTAAAAGTTAAAGCGTTAAAATGGTACAACCGGCAGGCGTTGACCATTTTCAACTATTTAACCTTTTACCCAACACTTGGCGTTACTCCGCAATCCGCAATTGCAATGCCTCACGGTGTTCATAAAATACATGGATGAAACGCGTGTTGATCCTGTTCGTGATCGCATGCCTGGTTCTGAGCGGCTGTGCTGACCCTCTGGAACAACGTTCGACTCAAGAAGTTCAGGGGCAGTTTGAACGCGGGGTAACCGGCCAGGGAACGCTCGGCCCGTTGGAGCGATCTGCGAGTGATCCGGCCGCAGAGCATAGCGTCCCGCAGACTCATCCCTAGCGCGCTGAAAATGTCCGAAACATCAACGCACTCAAAAATTCTCATTCTCGACTTCGGCTCGCAGTACACACAAGTAATAGCGCGGCGAATCCGTGAGTGCCAGGTTTACTCGGAGATTATTCGTTTCGACACGCCTGCTGCCGAAGTTGCTGCGTTGAACCCGAAGGGAATAATACTATCCGGGGGTCCCGCGAGCGTTTACGACAAGGGCGCACCGCAAATCGATCCGGAGATTTTCTCGTTAGGCGTGCCCGTGCTAGGAATTTGTTACGGATTGATGCTGATGGCGCAACATCTTGGTGGACGAGTCGTATTCACCGGACGCCGCGAGTACGGCGCAGGCGTATTGCACATCAAGGACGGTTCCGAGCTTTTGGGTGGATTAGGTGGGCAACTGGACGTCTGGAACAGCCACGGCGATGAGGTCACGGCGTTGCCGAAAGGCTTTCGCGCCGCCGGGACTACTGAAGGTTGCGACTTCGCGGTGGTAGAAGATCCGCAGCGGAAACTCTACGGATTGCAATTTCATCCTGAGGTCGTCCATACCCCGCGCGGCAGAGAGATTCTCCAAAATTTTCTATTTCACATCTGCCACTGCGCAATGGATTGGACTATGGGCTCCTTTATTGAAGAGGCATGCGCCCGTGTGAGGAAACAGGTCGGAAATCAAAAAGTCGTGCTCGGTTTGAGTGGTGGGGTTGATTCTTCGGTGACCGCTGCACTTTTACACAAAGCAATCGGCGACCAACTCACTTGCATTTTTGTCAATAACGGGTTGCTCCGCGCTCGAGAGGAAGAAGTGGTGCAGCGCGTTTTTGGCGAGAATTTTCATGTACGCCTAAAATACGTGGACGCCAGCGATCGTTTTCTCGCGGTGCTCAAAGGAGTGACCGATCCTGAAAAGAAGCGAAAGCTAATCGGCAATGAATTCATCAAAGCATTTCAACACGCGACTGAGGAACTACTTGAGGAGGACGGAAAAAACGGCGACCGCACACTCGATACATCGAGTTCCGCCCGCCGGCCGGCGGGCGGAAACAGCGGTTACAAATTTCTTGCACAAGGTACGCTATACCCTGATGTAATTGAGAGCGTATCGATCCAAGGAAATCCCGCGCAAGTTATCAAGAGTCATCATAACGTCGGCGGTTTACCTGAGAAAATGCATTTCGAGCTTGTCGAGCCGGTGCGCCAATTATTCAAGGATGAAGTGCGCCAGGCAGGATTGCAGCTCGGTTTACCCAAAGAAATCGTATATCGCCAGCCTTTCCCGGGACCTGGCCTTGCCGTTCGCATTCTTGGAGAGGTGACGCCTGAACGTCTATCCATTCTGCGAGAGGCGGACACGATTGTGCAGAGTGAAATGGAGGCGGCCGACTGGTATTACAAAGTCTGGCAATCATTTGCTGTTTTACTTCCTGTACAATCGGTTGGTGTGATGGGCGACCAACGCACTTATGAGAACACAGTCGTGCTTCGCATTGTCGAAAGCCAGGACGGCATGACTGCCGACTGGGTACGTCTTCCATACGAGTTGCTGGCGCGTATTTCGAATCGGATCAGCAACGAAGTGAAAGGCGTCAACAGGGTTTGTTACGACATCTCCAGTAAGCCACCGAGCACGATCGAGTGGGAGTGAGCTAATTTTCGATGGATTTTCAACGTGTAGTACGAAACCCTACGCGAGCGTAAAAAATCTAAAAAAAGTGTTGACGCCATAAGCCAGTGGCTCGCATTGTCGATTCAAACTCAAACGGAGGATCGACTAAATGAAAATCCCTGGACTCATTGTAACGTTGGTGTTGGTGGCATTTGCTTTTGCACCTGCGAAGCTCAATGCTCAGAGCAGTCAAAAACAAGCGTATTCTGCCAAGCTAAGTTCACCGAGGCTTGGACAGGTTTTGTACGTTGGGCAGCAATTCAGGATTGCGTGGGACGAGGCACTCCCCGATATGCGAAACTTGCACGCGTGCGAGATGGAGATTTGGCTTTCATTGGACGGGGGCAGGACGTTCTCGACGTGCATTACACCGATAAGTACGACCAGAAGATATTTTGATTGGACAGTCCCGAACACTCCTACGAATGCAGCGGTCCTGGATATTCGGTTCGGGTGTGAAATGTATTATCCTGAAACCGCTAGTCCTCAGCCGGCATCGACTTTTGTGATCGCGAAAACTGCCCCGCGTGTGCACTGAGTCTTGCAGTCGCGCCGGTTCACAAGGTTAGTCAACCTGCGCGATGGCATTCATGAACTCGGAGAAATCCTTCCCGTTGCGCGCTGCATGATTCAGCGCATCCAAACGCGTATCCACTGCCGCTTCCGGCAGCGCAATGCGGTATGATTGCGCTCCGTTCACAAAAACGATTTCGTCCCATTGAATAGATGAAATCTCGTCGTTGAAACGAGCGACAGCGCGGCCCCGGAAAAATGCTCGCGTTGTTTCTGGCGGGCTAAAAATCGCAGTCTTGATTTCTTCCTCGCTCGTAATGCGGCGCATCAAACCTTTCCGTACCAGTTCATAATATAATCCCCGGTCTAAATCGAGATTGTGATACTCAAGGTCAATGGATTGCAGCCATGGGTCGCTCCAGGCAAGTTCTTCTTCGTTTCGTAAGGCCTCCAGCAGAAACTTCTTCGCAACCCAGTCAACGCGGTCCCGCGTCGACGTGACCTCCCTCTCGAGATCATTGAGTACACTTTCCCATTCACGTAGAATCCATCTCCATTCCTCACTGTTGTCTGAACTACCAAAGCCTGACGAAGGTGGATCCAGTTTGCTCGCAGCGCGCAAATAAATCCGTTGCACATCAATCGCAGAGATTTTGCGCCCATCTTTAAGTTCGATGATCCAATCGTAGGTCTGATCGCGGCTAATCGATTTGTTTGCATCAACTGGCTGCGCGATCTCAAGCTGCGGCGCCTGCCCGCGCTCAATCAGGTCGAGTACGAGCGCAGTGGTTCCAATTTTCATAGCCGTGGCCCATTCGCTCATATTTGAGTCGCCAAGAATGACATGGAACCGACGATAGCGGCTCGCGTCTACATGTGGCTCGTCGCGTGTGTTGATCAAAGGGCGGCGATTCATCGTATCGATGCTCACAACCACACTGAAAAAATCGGCGCGCTGCGATATTTGATAGATGCCAGGCTCTCCCTGCGCGCTTTCGGCTTCGATTCCCATCTTACCGGCGCCGGCGAAAATCTGACGAGTAATGAGGAACGGCAGCATGCCAGCGACAATCCGATCCCACGCGACATCGCGTCTCATCAGATAATTGTCATGGCAACCGTAACTGTGGCCGGCAAAATCAGTATTATTTTTATAAAGCCGAACTTCAAATCCGGGAGGCAATTTCTGATTTCGACGTCGTGCGCACTCCGCCAGAATGCGTTCCCCTGCTTTGTCCTGTGCCGCAATCTGCCGAAGCGTAGTGCATTCCGGCGTAGAATATTCCGGATGTGCGTGATCGTTGTAAAACCGCGCGCCATTTGAGAGTACGAGGTCGCTCTTTATTTCCTCGAAGCTCAGAGGACGGCGCTTATCAATCTCGTAATAGGCCGATTCGTCCGTGTCTTGAAGTAATTCTCGCGCGCGAAATCCTCGTGCGTCGAGATGCGGGTCTTCCAGTTCGTAGTCCCATTTCATCAGCGCACCATTCTCGGTATAACGCCGCACCAATTCGATCGATTCGGCCACTACATCGACAGTCTCAGCACCGCTGAGAGTAATGCCGTATTCCGTCTCCAGCCCAAAGACGCGTTTCATCACATCCTGCTCTTTTCCGATGTCAGTCGGCCAATGCCCAGAAGGAGACCAAGCTCAACCGGTGCAACGCTATGGTCATTTCGTCTTCGCTTCTCAGATCACGCCAAACGTTCCGCGAGCGCGTGCATCGGAAACGGGTCTGACAGGCGAAATTTTGACGACGTTTTCCGGATCGTAATCAATCAACTTAAGCCAGTCTTCGGTAATGTCCGTGGTCGGAAAAATATCGTTCTCCATATACTCCGCATTAAAGGCGAGCTGCAAATCCGTCTCACGAAGTCCCTCCTCTTGTTGGGTGGCGATGGCCCGTTTGATCGCCATCGCTTTCGCGCGCTCTACGATCGAGGCAATGATCGCGCCACTGATAAGATCACTGCGGTAAAGCGTCTCCTTGCGTCCGCTGCGCAGTGTCACCTCAAGAAATTTGTTTTCGTCGCGGCGCGTAAACTGCCATTCCACAAAGCGCTCGATTAGACGATCGATGGATGCGCTCATTCCATCAGCTTCCTTGGCAAGCACACCGTCGTAAGGAAGGGTATCCGTAAGGTAGATACGATAAATTTCCCGCGTGCCGTGCTTGTCTGGTCGGTTAACTTTTATTTTTCGATCGATCCGGCCCGGCCGCAGAATTGCTGGATCGATCAGATCGGCGCGATTGGAAGCGAGGATAATGACGACGTCGTTGAGTGAATCGATTCCATCCATCTCCGAGCAAAACATGGGAACCAACGTCGAGAGAATGTTCGAATGACGCGACGCGCGGCGCGTGCCGAGAATCGATTCGGCCTCGTCGATGAATAAAAATGGCATAAAGCCTTCACCGCGTTTCTCGCGGGCGGTAGCAAAAATCTCGCGCACCATCCGTTCGGACTCACCCACCCACATGTTCAGAATTTCGGGGCCCTTGACGTGCATGAAGTATTCCTGCATGTCAGCGGCCGTTTTTTCCCGAAGCTGTCTGGTCAAATTGTAAGCCGTCGCCTTTCCAATCAGGGTCTTCCCACAACCCGGCGGTCCGTAAAGCAGAAAACCTTTGGGCGTGGCGTGCTGAAATTTTTGAAAAAGATCGGCATGCAAAAGTGGGAGCTCAATCGCATCTTTGATTGCCTGCAGCGCCGCTTCCTGGCCGCCCACCTTTTCCCATGGCAACTCGGGAACGTTGTCGAGAAAATGTTCCTGAGATTTGGGGCTCGAGAGCATTTCTAACGCCATGCGATAGTTTGAGTCGACACGAACTTCGTCGCCTGATTTCAAGGTCGAGTCGGTAAGATCGGCGGAACGCTGCAACACCATCGATTGCAATCCGTGTTCCGAACCTACCCGCAGGCGATCTTTGCCAAGCACTTCTGTGACTTTTGTCACTGGGCCCGCTGTCTCAAATCCGAGATCTCCAACAATAACGAATGCTTCGTTGACCAGGACACGCGTTCCCTTTTTCAGCTTTGCGAGCGGAATGCGCGGATCGACGTTGCAGTAGTAATCGGCGCCGCCCACCACGATGTGGGCTGTGTCTTTCGAAATGGCTCCGAGAAATGTGCCGATCCGGTTTGCAGGCGAAGTCACTTTCTTAATGACCTCCTCCAGTTTCTCGATCATTCGGCGCGCTTCGACCATCGTCTCCTCTTGGTCGGCAATCTGCGGACGTATTTCCAACAGATCGCGCCGAACCGGATCGCCCGGAGGCAACAACGCAATCACTTGATCAAATGAATCGAGGAGATTGCCCGGGCCCGAGTCCCCAACCCCGTCCTGAAGTCCCTCGCTGCGCTCGTCACTCATTTATGGTTTGGGTCGATCCGCCGAACCGTTTTTCACTATACTGCTATCGATCTCGTTCGCAATCTTCACTCGTGAAAGTTTTCGGAGTTCGACGCTGTCCCCATATAAAATGTTCAACCATTATGTCGATTTCGTGTTGCGCAAAAGCCTCTTCTCCATGAGTTGCGACTGAAGACAGCCGCCTCTACAATTTGGTCTTCACGAGGAGCCTTAGCTCAATTGGTTAGAGCGCCGCCCTGTCACGGCGGAGGTTGCGGGTTCGAGCCCCGTAGGCTCCGGATCTTCCGATCAACTGTTTCCGCTGCCCCCGGTAACTGGCTTTATAGCTTAGAAAGAAAAACGGAAAGCGCGCAAACCGAGAGGAGGACAACAACGGGCAGAAGAATTTACCCAAGTAGAAAATCAACGTCGCATGATGTGAATCGACAGGATACGGCTTTGATGACGGGCGAGTAGATAATCGACGAAGTCCCCGATAATTGAGTTTGGCTTATTGCCAAGCTTTGTCACAACCCGGCAGATCAGCGTGCTACTGCGCGCGTGCCATTCCAGATTGATCGCGCCGTGCGCGGTCTCACTATGAATTTTAGCCCAGCCGTGAGGCCGACCGGGCCGCTGATGTTCAGCGGGAATCAGATTAAACCGCCGGAGTTGAGCATCTGTCATAATCTTTTCCCGCAACGACCCACGCCCGGTAGTGATGACTTGGATCACCGTCTGCATTTACCTAGGTTCAACAGGAAATCATCTCCTTTGCAATGTTTGTTTCGAGCAAACCCGCTAAGCCTGGTCTGCAAGAAGCGAACGATACATCACGTAAACGTCCACGTATCCCTTTTCGGTATGACGAAATGCGCCTGGCAAAGTGCCGACGATTTTGAACCCGAGCTTTTGCCAAAGACGAACCGCGGATGCGTTTGTTGAAATAACAAAATTAAACTGCATCGCGCGAAAACCGAACCGGCGCGCCTCGATCAAACAATGCTCGGCCATCGCGTGACCAACTCTCTGACCTTGCGCATCGGGAGCAACCATGAACGCCGCGTTCGCAACGTGCGATCCGCCGCCGGACTGATTAGGTCTCAATATGTAAGTGCCTACAACCTGTCCGCCGGTTTCTGCGACGTACACACGAGTATTCTTTCCACACCAATACTGCAGCGCCTCCTCGCGTGAGAGATTTGGGTCAAACGCGTAGGTGTCTCCGGCGGAAACGATCTCGTGAAAGATTTCCCAGATCGCGTCACGATCCGGATGCGTTGCTGGGCGAATCTTCATCCTCGCAATGAAAACTGTAAGGTGACGCGGTCAGATTTCGCGGTCGAAGATCCTGTCAAAGTGCGAGCCACGCGCCGAGAGCAGCCTTTACCTGGTTTGAAACGTGACAGGAACCGTCGCCACCCATTCTTGACCGGGCGCCGATTTCCACTGCCGAAGCGTGCTAAGCGCAGATTGGTCGAGCACATTATTCCCAGTTGATTGGATAATCTGGATGTTGGTCACGTTTCCCCTGGCGTTGAAATTCAGCCGGAAGCGACCCGACCACGCTGCGCCGGGACGAGAACGTACCTCCGAAGGAAACGGTGGCGCCGGCGCGTGAATTAATCGCGGCTTAGGCGTGGGGCGAGGCGTGGGCGTAGGTGTAACGGTGGCTTGAGCAGTCTCCGGCCATCGAGGCTTGGCGTCCGGGGAGATTCGGTCCAAGAACGAGTTCATCGTGTTCGAAGGAGAAATATTCGCTTTCTCACCGCTTGATATGACCATGCCCACAACCTCACTCTTCATGTCCACAATCGGCGAACCGACAGCATCGGGCGGGAGTGTTGCCGCGATTTCCACGCGCTCCGGTTGCTGCATTGAGATTGCCGTCTGCTTAACGGCTTCGACACCCCCGGCCAGCGCGCTGCTTACTACTCCAATCCGTGTACCGCTTTCGAGGTTTGAAACCTTACTCAACGTCAGAAATGGCACATACTTCGCGTCGGCTTGAAGAATAGCCAAGTCGAGCGCGGTGGAAGTTGCGAGCACCCCGATCACATTAAAAATTCTGCCATCAGCCATCTTCGCCACAGCATTGACCCCGCCATCTATGGCGTGCGAGGTAGTAATGAATCTACCTTCACCTGAAATAAAAAATGCAGTCTCTGTTCGTAGCAACTTGCCGGACGAATCAAACACCGTGATCGAAAAGACCGCCGGCCGAATGGTGTTCTCTACTCGCGACAAATCCAGAGTCGATTCCTGCGCCGTCGCCGCCGGAGTCGGCGACGGCGACGGCGACGAGATCGGAGCTTGAGAGGGATTGGAACCCGCAGGTAACGTCGACTGCGCGGGCGACTGTTCACCGACAACTCGGGAAGTCGATTTTCGCCCGCATCCCGCCGTCGCCAAGATCGTCAGAAAAAGCGAGTATCCAAGGGTAAGCCGCAATAATCTCATCGTTGGCTACGCCGAGATAGTGTGGAACAGGAAGCGCCGTCCAATCAAGCCGACAAATCGAGCCTTATGAAACAAAGCGCCAGCCAATCGCGCTCCCTTAAAACACCAAATGCGGGATTCAATGCCGCTTAAAGTACTGAACTGCTCGCTCGTGTTTCTGCGCAGCGGCTTTCGTCTTGAAGGTTCCCAAATTCCTGCGCTTTCCCGTTTTTGGATTTTTCTTTCGCGAGTATAACCGGTACTTACCAGACTTAAGTTTCCTGATCATGCTGTCTTGATGCTAAGGGGCAAGTCCCACTCGCCAAAGAACTCTCGCCGATTGGTCAGGCATTTGGCCGCGCTCGCGCTACGCTGCAATAGCAAAGGACAACCAGAACGGCGAGAATTGCTAAATCCAGAGCCAGGTGCGCGGGGAAACTCCAATTCTGGCTTGCGTGACCGAAACAGCCGCAAGTGATATCGAGGCCGCGAGCTTTTGCAGCAATCGTAGCGACGAGGAAGATCAACACGAGCACGGTCAAAATCGACAATGCACCGCGGTAGAGGATCCGAAAAATCAGGGCGAGACCGCAGAAAATTTCCAACCACGGCAGATAAAAAGCGAGCCCGGTCCCAATGGTCCACGGTAGAATCTTATAGTGATCAATGTCGTGAGCGAACTGGACCGGATCCATTACTTTAAGCACGCCGGCATAAATAAAAACGGCGGCGATGATAAGATCGAGGATCCGCCAGGCGAACAATTTAACCATTTAACGACTTAGATATCTTAACGATTCTTTTTTACCCAAGCTTCCCAGCCGCCTTTAAGCACGAACACATCAGGAAGCTGCGCTTCCTTGCGCAGCCGTTCGGCCACTTCGCGCGCCAGATCACAACTTTGCGCGCTGCAATAAACGACGACCTTTAGACCCGGAGACCACGCAGCTAAAAACTGCGGCAACAATTCGTTCCAGCGATCTTCGTTCAGCGAAATCGCACCGGACACGTGATCACGAGCGAACTCCACATCCGGGCGAGCATCGACCCAGATGACAGTGCCACCCCACTGCTGCGCCTGATCGACGCTCACCATTTCCGAAGGCGGAATTGGTGATTGCCAGGAAATCTGGTCGCGAAAATAGATCGCTTGCCCTATGCCGGGAAGAAGAGAGACCGCCGCAAGGATGAGCGCCTGGCGTACCAGTAAAACTTTCAATGGGTTTGGCTAGCCGGCGCAGGCGGGCGAGCCGGCGGAGTCCCGGCGCCCTGAGCACCCGGAGCTTTCTGAATAGTCGGAGCACCCGGCGCAAACGGCGCAGTCGGAGCAGTCGTGATGCGGGCGGTGGCGTAAAATGTCTTTGGGGAATTCTCTGATTGAATCGTCAAGGTCGAAGCCATGAGACGGCCCGTTTCTTTGGGTTGGACGTCAACTTTGAATTGGCCGTTGCCGGTTTGCTCGACTTTGGTCTGAAAATCCGGGCTCGACGAGGTGACCTTGATATTTTTCACAGTAAAATCCTTCCCCGCGCGAACCGTGATGGTCTTCGGATCCGGTTTTTCGTCTTTTTTCCAAAAAACGAACGTTGGACTGATCTCCAGCTCCGATGGAATCATAGCCCGAAGAGTGAGGACTGTTTTTTGATTGGCGGCCTCATCGGTTTCCACCGTGACGGTCTTAACCTGAGTGCCAGTGCGATCGCCGATGTTAAACGTCGCGGTAATCTCGCCTTTTTCACCGGGCGCAACCTGGTCTTTTTGCGATTGCGCAGCTGTGCAACCGCACGAGGCGTGGACTGACTTAAAATGAATCGGCGCCTTGCCTGTGTTCTGGTATTTGAAATGACCGATTGCCTGTTTATCGCCACGTGCCGGGTGCAGTTCAACCGAGGTTTGCTCCCATTTCAGCTCTGCGCGGGCAGTCAGGCAAAGAACGAACGACAAGGTGAAAGTGAAAATATGGGTTTTCATTTTTTTGAATAGAAGCGCGTAATATAATCAGAGACGGCCTCTCGCCAAGTGCGAGCTGATGTGCCCGTTAATTTTGTGTATTTCGCGACGGAGAGCACAGAATAGACAGGGCGGGGCGCGATCCAGTTGGCCATGTTTGCCAGCTTCGTTGCACCAACGGTCCTCGCTCTGAGAGGCAGCCCGGCATCGTGGCAACAGTCCAACGCCCATTGAGCGTATTGCTGCCAACTGCATTGTCCGGCGTTCGCAAAATGCAAGATGCCGTTTTCGACTTCTGCATCGAAAAACTGTGGCAACATCCGGGCAATGTCGAGGGTGTAACTCGGGGCAGAGAATTTGTCAGCGATTGCATCGACATCCTCACTTTCCTGTGCCCTCTTGATCATGGCGTCGATAAAGCTCGGACGATCCGGTCCAAAGACCCAGGAGACGCGTACCACCAGATTCCGATCGTGCGTAGCCAGCACATTCTTTTCTCCAGCCAGTTTCGATTGACCATAAACACTGATTGGATTCGCGTCATCTTTTTCGGTGTACGGTTCGCGCTTGGCTCCGTCGAATACGTAATCGGTGCTGAAGTGAATCAGTCTGGCATTCTTTTGGCCGCAAATCTCGGCCAGCACGCCAGGCGCCTCCGCGTTGATGAGAAATGCCCGATCGGGTTGCGTTTCGCAAAGATCGACCTTCGTGAAACCCGCTGCGTTAATCACGGTGTCAAAACCGGTGTTCGCCAGTTTTTCCCGCGCGCCGCTTAAATCCGAAAGATCCAGCTGGGTGCGATCGAAGCCGGTGACGTCAAATTTGTCGCGATATTGGCGAAACAGTGCCGCCCCAAGCCGTCCGCCTGCGCCCAGAATCAAGATTTTCATGCCTGCCTATGTATGGATAACTGCCTCGCCGGTGGTCCCCCGGCATCGAAAGTCACTCGTATCTTCCAGCGCGCTCAAGCAACGGCTCCCACCACGACCGGTTCTCAATGTACCACTGAATGGTTTCGTCGAGGCCTTCCTTGAAATTGCGGAGGGGCTTCCACTTCAGCTCGCATTGCGCATATGACGAGTCGATTGCGTATCGGCGATCATGACCGAGTCTGTCGGTCACAAACGAAATCAGGCTGTGCGGCTTGCGTAGTTTATCGAGAATCATTTTTACGACGTCGATATTCACCATCTCACCGTCACCGCCGAAATTATAGATCTGGCCAGGTTTCCCCTCGAAAAGCGCCGCCACGATGGCAGCGCAGTGGTCTGTGACATGGATCCAATCGCGCACGTTCATGCCGTCACCATAAACCGGAAGTGGTTCGTCACGGAGCGCCTTGATGATCATAAGCGGAATCAGTTTTTCTGGAAATTGATAAGGGCCGTAATTGTTCGAACAACGCGTCACCAGCACGTCCTGGCCATAGGTCCTATGACAGGCAAGCGCTAGCAGGTCGGCGCCGGCTTTGCTGGCCGAATATGGTGAACTTGGATCGAGCGGCGATTGCTCGGTGAATTTGCCGGTTGCGCCGAGCGAGCCGTAAACTTCGTCAGTCGAGACTTGAATGAAGCGCTGGACACCGTGACGGCGAGAGCAATCCAGCAGTACGCTCGGACCGATCACATTTGTATGAATGAAATTCAGGGGATCGTTAATGCTGCGATCCACGTGCGATTCAGCTGCGAAGTTGACGACGGTATAGAACTGATGCTCCGTCATCAGTGCGTCCATTTGATCGGCGTTTGCGATATCGGCTTTGAAAAACTCGTAGCGTTCGCCATGTTCTTCGACCACGCCGTCGAGATTGGCGATGTTGCCGGCATAAGTAAGCACATCGACGTTGGTCACGTACGCGGGCTTGTAATGTTGCAAAATATATCGAATAAAGTTGCTCCCGATGAATCCACAGCCACCGGTTACAAGGATGCGCATGGCAGCGCGTACTAGCAGCGTCAAGCACGGCGCGCCAGCAGAATATTCTCCCGCCGGCGCGGGATTGGGGCGTTACGTGGAAGCGTGCAAAGCTCACCTGGCGGAGACAGGTTGGGCTCCCTGGCTAATCCTGGCGTTGGCAGCGTTCCTGCGATTTTTTCTACTGGGCATTAAGCCGCCGCATTTCGATGAAGGCATTAATGGCTGGTTCGTGGATCAGGTCATGCATAACGGTTTTTACAGATATGATCCGACGAATTACCACGGGCCGCTGCACTTCTATGCCCTGCTGCTGTCGGAGACTTTGTTTGGCCGAAATGTCTGGGCCCTGCGGCTACCGGTTGTGCTGGTGAGTATCGGTTGCGTCTGGTTGACGTTGAAATTTGAGCCATTGGTTGGGCGAAACGTGAGTCGAATGGCAGCACTGGCCATGGCGGTTTCACCCGGGTTCGTCTTCTACGGGCGTTATGCGATCCACGAAGTATGGCTGGTCCTTTTCACAATGGTGTTTATTCTCGGGCTGCTTGGCCTTTGGAAAAGCGGGACGACTGGTTACCTGTGGTGCGCCGGAATGGGATTGACCGGCATGATCCTTACGAAGGAGACATACATCATCCACGTGGTGTGCGCCGTGGTCGCAATTCCGGTGTTGATGGTTTCCAACCTACTCACTCGCCTTCCCGATGCCAAAACGGCGCGGCAAACGTGGAGCTATCTCGATCTTGCCATGGTTATTGCCGTTGGTGTTGCCTTGGTCGTCTTTTTCTATTCGGGAGCTTTCCTTAATTGGAATGGCGTAAAGGGTCTTTATCTGGCTTGTAAAGCGTGGTTTCAAACCGGTGAAGCTGGGCATGGCCATGAAAAGCCATGGTATTATTTCCTGGAATTGACTGCGCGCTACGAATTGCCTGCCCTCGCGGGGCTGGTGCTTTGCGTATTCTGCCAGGCCTTCAAGAATTTGAGTCTCCGTTACCTTGCCATTTACGGCGTGGGAATGCTCCTGGCCTATAGTTACGTCCATTACAAAACGCCATGGTGCATCATTAACATTGTATGGCCGTTTCTGTTTACTTTTGGCGCAGCAGCTCTGCTTGTTGTCGGCAGGTACCGTCGGGCAATTTATGTTATATCAGCACTTTTATTGTGTTACTCGCTCGGTTCGTCAATTTCGCTGAACTATTTCCGATGCACGACCGATACTGAGCCATATGTCTATGTTCAGACTTACAACGACATGTTCAAGCTGACGAGACCGCTTCTGACGTTAGCCAAACGAAACCCGGTCTACTATCACCTGACAGGACATTTGATTCGCTCGAGCGTTTATCCGTTGCCGTGGGTTCTGGGTGATTTTGACCGGGTCGGCTATTACGAGGGAGGAAACATGCCGGCGAATCTCGACGGCGATTTTCTCCTGGTGCAGCAGGATAAAATCGCCCAGGTTGAAGCGAAATTGCATGGCGCCTATTACACGCAACCACTGCGGCTTCGGAACTATCAGGAACCCTCCAAACTCTACCTGAGTGCCAAGGTCTTCAAAGAATTTTTCCCAGGCAAAGCACCCGATTTCGTTGGGAAAGGGCCTGGTTAAACAACGCTCATTTCGATGAAGTGCCTTTCGGCAGGTCTAACCTTCGTCAATTTGTCAGTTGTTTGCGGCCTCCTTTTGGGAATGGTCGGCCATGGTTTGAACCCGTTGAGCGCGTCTCTCGCACTGATATGCGGGGCCGCATTTTCCGTGGCTGCCTGGCTCGGAACTTCTGATCCTGACAAAAAAAGCCGCTCTGGAACGACCCTTTCCAAGCAAACGCAGGGCGGACAAAAGGGTAAGACGCCTGAATCACTTCAGATTCCATGGACCTACGGAAAATTCTGGTTCTGGTTGGTTGCGGCATTTTTCGCTTTGTTTGCCGTGCGATCGTTTTGCTGGCTGCTGTACATCGACGGCGGCGATTGGAAAATTCAATCTCCCAACAACCTTGGTGACCTTTCCCTGCACATCACCTGGATTAGGAATTTCGCGAGTGGAGTACCTCTTTGGCCGGACAACCCAATCTACGCCCTTAGCAAATTAAGGTACCCCGCTGGGATCGACCTATTCAACGCCCTGCTCTGCCTCGTTCATGTCGATCTGATTCGCGGATTGGTTTGGACCGGATTGCTTGCATCGCTTGCGACATTTTATGCATTCTTCCGATGGGGCGGCACGTTCGGCGTCGCAGGTTTTTTGTTCAATGGCGGGATAGCGGGCTTCCAATTCTTGAGGACACTGAAGTTTTTGGATTATCAAGGCACGCAAGCAGATGTCATTCACAAACCCATCGCTTGGAAAAGCATTGCCCTTTCCATGTTCGTGACTCAGCGCGGGTGGCTCTACGCAATCCCTGCAGCACTGATTCTACTCTGGCATTGGCGGGAGAAATATTTTCGTGGCACCCCCGTGACCGCGGTCGACTCTTCGACGCGAGATTCATCCTCTACTGAAGCGGATTCGACGCCTGAACCCACCGACGCAATCGATCACGCTAGCCGGGCCGACGGGGTTAACGCCCGCAATTACCGCAGCGGGCCGCTACCCTTCTGGGTCGAACTCTCGCTTTACGCATCAATGCCTCTGTTCCATGTCCATACCTTTATTGCGCTGACGATCGTGCTGGTTATCGCGCTGTTTTTTGAGAGAATAAAGTTGCCCGGAATTTTCAGCGATGCCCCGATACGGAAACACGGGGCTACACTGCTCAGCGCTGCCTTCATTCCAGCAACCTTTTTCGTCTGGTTGGTTACTGACCAGTTTCACGCGAAATCGATGCTCAAATGGCACCCCGGCTGGGTGCAGGATTCGCCGGATTTCGCTGCTCCATTCTTTCGAATTGGGCCAGCCAACTTTCCCATTGACGCTCCCCATTTGTGGTTAGCACGAAAAACATGGAACGGTGTTATTGCTCCATTCTTTCAGTTCTGGCTAACGAACTTCGGCTTGTGGGTCCTGCTCGCGCTGGCACTGGTAGTATTATGTATCTGGCGTGCTTGGAAATCAGGCTGGCGCTGGGGTAAGACACCTCCGGCAGACGTCGCGTTTGTGTTGCCTGCTGTTGTGATCTTCGGTCTTGGGTATTTTGTTCAAACCGCGCCCTGGGATTGGGACAATCTCAAACTTATGGTTTGGGGTTACTTTCTTATTCTTCCCTTTTTGTGGAGCGATTTGCTGGCCCGTTGGGCCTTTCCGGAACGAGCAGTGACCTGCATTGTGCTCTTCGCTTCGGGTTTTGTGACGTTGTTGGGCGGTTTGACCGCCGGGCATCCGGGGTTTGGACTGATTGACCGCGCGAGACTCGATGCGATCGGCGCTGCTGTTCAACCTTTGCCAGTGGAGGCTCGCTTCGCGACGTGGCCGACGTACAATCATCCTCTCCTGCTTCAGGGCCGCAAAGTTGTTCTGGGATATCCGGGCCATCTCTGGACCCAAGGATTCGACTACAACGATGCCAACAATAAATTGACGGCCCTGATGCGCGGAGCGCCGAACTGGCGCGAAGCTGCGAAGTCGTTAGGCGTACGCTACATTTTTTGGGGTCGAGACGAGACGGCCAATTACCAGGGAAGCAGTCGCCCATGGGAAACCACGGCGCAGCGGGTGGCGTCCGGCGATTGGGGCGCGATTTACGACCTGGCGCCTGAATCGCCCACTCGCTAGGGTGCGATCGGGGTCTCGCTGATCGAAGATTATTTCTTGGAGGCGGCGACCTTCCTGCGAACTCGCAGTGGATGCGCCAGGAAAACGAAATAAATCGCGCTCACAAGATCAGAAAAACTGGATGCGGGGCTCGTCAGACGAAGTGGGCCACTCCGCAAAGCCGCAAAGAGGTTTTCGACAGTCAGCGCGGACGGAATTGGGATACTGGTATAATGGCGTCCAAAAGCATGGAGTCGATGCGCGTCGGACGTCGCGATTAAGGGTTTGCCATAGCGTGAGGCCACTCTCTTTGCGCGGCGGTTCGGATTGAACAAGCCCACGTGAAAATGACAAAACTCGATGGCGTCAAAACAATCTATTTCTCGAAGCAATCGCGATCCAATCGAGCCGCCGAACAAGTAAAAAGGATGCGGCGCAATTGTAAAAATGGAACTGCCGCGGCGCGCTCGCAGGTGACGCAGATCATCAAAGCTTTTCAGTTGCGCCATTTCTTCGGTGCTCACATTTAACACGATGACATCTGCGCCCTGCAGGCGCATCTCCGCTGCTGGGATAAGCAAAATCCCCATGGCCGCCGCATCAGCGAATACCTCCGATCGATCAAAAACTGCATCGTGCAGAGTGATCGCCAGTACGCGAAATCCAAGCGCGCGGGCACGCTCGAGTAATTGATGCGCGGAATAATCGACCGCGTCTTTTGGATCATCGAGCGTATGAATGTGTAAGTCGATTTTGATCCATTCCTGATCTCCGTTCGGACTCTTGCTTTTGTTCATGCTTTACCCAGCCGGGGAAATTAGTCGCAGAAAGGAGACTTGCCAGCAGCTGTGGACTGCGGAAGGTTTTGGCGCTCTCGCGAGCAAGGCTCGGGTGGTGGAATGGCAGACACGTACGTTTGAGGGGCGTATGCCGAAAGGCATGCGGGTTCAAGTCCCGCCCCGAGCACCAAATCGCGCAGTCAACTTGTCGGTTCGCTAGCCAATTGTTCGATTTGGCCCGTATCGCTGACAGCCTCCGCTCGCCTTTCCAAGAAGTCGCGAGCCATCGCGGCAAGAAACGCTTTGCCTGCCAGATTCCAAAGATCCACCAGGAACCACTGGATAGCGTGTTCACGATTTCCAAGGTCAGGCATCTGACTCTTAACAACCATGCCCTGAGGCGTGGACTGCAAAATAGCTGCTACTATTTTTCGAGCGAGCTGAATGCGAACGACCAGATGCAAACACTCGCGATGTGTCAGAGCTGGCCAGGAACCGTCGCGAATAAACGCCGCCACCGCTTTTTCGACCGCTGCCTTCGCCAATCCTTGATCGACTCGAAGAGAGGCGACGTTTTTTCCGTCACGAACATGCGCGTGACCGATATGTTTAGCGATGCACAGATCAAAGTAAACGTTCTGCGCCGCTAAACGATTGTCCCACGATTGAAGCAGAGGGTCTTCAGGTGGTCGTTGAGGCACATGAGCGCGTGGCTCTATCGCGCTAACTGATTGATACCACTGCCACTCTTCAAGCGTGTGCATTTGAAGTTAATGTCGAGATGTCTATCGAAGCCCTGACAAAGCCCGAAATCATGGGAATTGCGCTTTTATCAAGAGCAGCGGCCCAATGCGAGCAAAAAATTAACCCCTCCGTGAACCAGACTGTAAGGAGGAATCAGCATCTCCAAAGACGATGAGTTAGTGGCGAGACCGTACCATTTTGCTAACGCGTTGAGGAGAGCGCCTTCCACCAGGTTCTGTTAGGCGTTGGGAGCACCACGTTCCAGGTGGCAATTAGAACTTTGCGCTCTGTTACCGTTCCGATAACCTCCGCTCCAATATGGAATCGCTTTATCTTGTCGGCATCGCTGTGCTGGCGCTGTTCGCGTTGGTGCTCGCCGTTGTTCTTTTCAACTTTTTCGGGCTCTGGCTGAGGGCGCGGATCGCGAATGCGCCGGTGAGTCTGGGTAAGATGGTCGGGATGCGACTGCGCAAAGTGCCAGTCGGTTTGATCGTGGACAATCGCATTACCGCAGTGAAAGCCGGTCTGGATGTCCGCAGCGATCCCCTGGAAGCCCACTACCTTGCGGGCGGTGACGTGAGCCATGTGGTTCTTGCTTTGATTGCGGCTGACAAGGCAGGAATCACACTCGATTTCAACCGCGCCTGTGCCATCGACCTTGCCACGAAGGGGACAGGCAAGACAGTCCTGGAAGCGGTGCGCACCAGTATCAATCCCAAAGTGATCGACGCGCCCAATCCAACAGCGGGCCGCGCGACGATCGACGGCGTCGCACAGGACGGCATCGGTGTGAAAGTAAAAGCGCGTGTTACGGTGCGCTCGCATCTCGATCGGTTCGTCGGTGGCGCGACCGAGGAAACTATCATCGCCCGCGTGGGAGAAGGCATTGTGAGCGCGATCGGTTCCGCGCATTCCTACAAGGAGGTGCTGGAGAATCCCGATCGCATTTCAAAGACCGTGTTGGCCAAAGGCCTCGATAGCAACACCGCGTTCGAAATTCTCTCGATCGATATCGCCGACGTAGATGTTGGGGACAATATCGGCGCGAAATTGCAGACCGAACAGGCCGAGGCCGATAAACGTGTTGCGCAGGCAAAAGCCGAGGTGCGTCGCGCAGCTGCTGTTGCAGTTGAACAGGAGATGCGAGCCAAGACCCAGGAAATGCGCGCCAAAGTCGTGGAAGCGGAAGCGCTTGTTCCGCAGGCGATGGCAGACGCATTTCGCTCCGGAAATCTTGGTGTGATGGATTACGTTCGGATGAAAAACGTGCAGGCGGATACGTCGATGCGCGAATCAATTGCCGGCGGTGACAAGACGCGGACTGAAGGCACGTGATCAGTCGATGAGTAAACGGATTCAAAAAGTGGGCGGCGTCCGGATTACCCTTCAATGCTTGGCCGTTCAACGCTTTAACGCTTTAACGCCACGTAACTAATGATTGCCGCTATCGAAAATCTGCTTTTCCTTTTGCTTGTCGCGGTCGCCGCCTTGTTCCAGTTCCTCGCCAAGACAGCCGCGAAGGCAAACAAGGATCAGACAAAGCGAACATCGACATCGCAAACGCCTCCATCAATCCCGCGCGCGGCAAGAGAGTCAGACGAAGAAAAGATCCGTAGGTTCCTGGAGGCACTTGGTCAACCGCCGAGCTCAAAACCGCCGACACCGGTTGCGCCTCGCACCGCGATTCCGCCTCGCCCGCTCGCGCCGGTGCAGCCGCCGCTGTCCCCGCTTTCACAACTGAGGCGGGAAAAGCAGCGTAAACGCGCGGCGATTCCAAAAGAAATTCCTCCGTCACCGACTGTCATCGGCGTCGAGGAAATCGTGCCGCGAAAAATAACCGCGGCTTCTCCGTTCGAAGTTCACGAAGGATCAACACTGACTGCGTCGCCAGCGAGGATCAAAACCGCTGCAGGAGTAATGCAAACAGGTCTTAAAACGGAGAAATTAAGAACCGACATAACCACACTGCTTGCATCGACATCAGGCTTGCGCGACGCAATTATTCTTCGCGAAATTCTCAGTCTGCCGCGTGGGTTGCGCGGAATCGATTCGTTTTAGTGTCCGCCGTCCTCGGTGGATTACGGCTTCCCTCGTAACCGGAATGCGGTGAGAGCGGCGCGCCCTGCAGGCGCGAGGTTATTGATCCGAACAGTCATCGAGGTGTCCGGAGTGCCAGCGGAAAAGGAAGAGCGGCGGGAACTCCCTGGCCCGCCGCTCATTTAGTCCAAGGCACAACCAAAAGCGCCTTCGACTTCCTATGGAGTGTGCGATGGAAATCTGGTTTGAGTGGTGAAAACACACAATCGGACTGGCGGATGATTGTCTAATCAGACAAAATCCTATCGGTACAGGTTTTGATTGCCCGAGTAAAAGTGGCCCGGACATGATGTCATCGAAATCGCCGGACACCAAGCTGCCTGACCTAATCGTCCTGAGAATTGGAAGGAGAAACTGCAGAGACTTTCGCCAGTTGAGCTTCGTAGCCGGTCTTGTAGGTTCAAGGCCCCCGAAAACGCCGGCGTGGCGGAATTGGCAGACGCGCTGGACTCAAAATCCAGTGATCGCAAGGTCGTGTGGGTTCGAGCCCCTCCGCCGGCACATTGGCCAGACCTGTCTGTTTACGCAGCGAATTGATCAGATGTCGCACGAGCAGTCTTCGCATCGGCGCGAAGGCAAACAGCTGCAGCGGGTTCCGTTTGTGCTTGTATAGCGCGGAGAGAACCACAATGTTCTCTCGTGAACGGGAAGGCCGGCGAGCAGGGTGGAAGCGAACCGCATGAGTTTGTAACTACCCGGTGGAGCCTCATTTTTTCGGCCGCAAACTCGGGAACTGAAGAGCAAAAGGTGCGCGATGCGCTCGCCGAGCTTTGCCGAACCTATTGGCGGCCCATTTTCTCGTTTGTCCGCGCGCGCGGCCATTCAGTCGAGGACGCCCAGGATCTGACACAGGATTTTTTTCTAGTAATACTTAAGGAAAACTGGCTGCAACACGCCGATCGAAATCGTGGCAGGTTCCGTTCGCTCTTGCTCAGGTCGCTCCAAAATTTTCTCATTAACGCAGCCGAGAAAACGCATGCCTACAAACGGGGCGGTGACGTGGAATTTATTCCATGGGACGATTGGGCAGCCGAGGCTCCACCGCAATTATCCAATTCAGCTCAGATGCCGAACTCGCTGCCACCCGAGCGACTCTTTGATCTCAGCTGGGCTACCGCTGTGGTAGAACACGCACTTCAACGCCTCCGCGAAGAATGCGAAAGTAAAGGGAAGCTCTGGCTCTTCCGTGCGCTAAGCCACCATCTTACCGACGCACGCGATGAAGTCTCATACACCGATCTTTCTGCGGATCTGGGAGTCGCCGACACCGTCGTGAAAAAGCAACTGCACAAAATGCGGCAGCGTTATCGGGCTCTGTTGCGCGCTGAAGTTGCGCGCACAGTCGAGAATCCCGCCGATGTGGACAACGAAATCCGGTATCTGTGTGCGGCACTCGCCCGCGGAACCGACTAACTCTGATGAACACTTCGAACGAGCGCTCCGATTCACTTCCGACTGCGACCAAAGGCGGTGCAAAATGCGAAAAGTGCGGCGTGGCTACGCGACTCGATACTGGAGTTTGTGTCAGCTGCCTGTTGCTCGAGGGACTGGAAACTGATGCCGAGGTTTCGGGCGCCGCTTATGAAAACGTGCTCGCTGAAGTGGATGCGCCAGGTAAGCAGTGGCGACTGGGCAATTACGAGATCCTCGACGAGATCGGGCGCGGCGGCATGGGCGTGATTTATCGCGCAAGGCAACGGCACTCCCGAAGGATCGTCGCCGTAAAACGCGTGCTGAGTTATCAGGCTGATTCACATGAAACGCTCGTTCGCTTCCGGCGCGAAGCCGAGGCTGCGGCCAGCCTCGATCATCCGAATATCCTTCCTATATACGAGGTGAGCGAAAGTGAGGACGGTCTTCCGTTCTTCAGCATGAAATTTGCAACAGGTGGGAGCTTGCAAAAATCGGCGGCGTCCCTGCGTCATGATTCCCGAAAATGCGTGCAACTCATGGCAAAAGTCGCGCGCGCCGTGGAGTACGCGCACGGCCGTGGGGTTCTCCACCGCGATCTCAAACCGGGAAACATTTTGCTCGACGATCGAGATGAACCTCTGGTGAGCGATTTCGGTCTGGCAAAATGGCTGGATGCGAACAAGGAGATTACAAACTCACTGACGGCCATCGGCACTGCGGGTTACATTGCGCCCGAACAGGTCGAAGGCACAGCCGGCGACCTAACTCCGGCCGCCGATGTTTATAGTCTTGGTGCGATTCTTTTCGGCTTGCTCACCGGGCGTCCACCATTTTTGGGCGACAATTCCCTTTCCGTTATTCGACAGGCGTCGGAAACGCCGGCGCCGAAACTGCGCGCGCTCGCGTCATCGCTCGATCGCGATTTAGAAACTATTTGTGCACGTTGTCTCGAACGTGAACCTAAGGCGCGCTACGAGTCTGCGGGAGATCTGGCGGCCGATCTGGAACGCTGGCTTGAGGGACGGCCGATTATTGCCCGCCCGGTTTCGCCTCTAGCGCGAGCGTGGCGATGGTCGCGGCGTAACCCAAAGTTGGTGGCAACAGGCATTACAGGTCTGCTTCTCGGCGCGGGCGCGATTTGGTTATTCCATGGCAAATTGTTCCAACAGCCACTCTTTAATCCCCCGGAAAAGAGTATAGCTGTTTTGCCGTTCCTCGATCTCAGCCAGGCGAAGGATCAGGAATATTTCTGCGACGGCATGAGCGAGGAAATTCTCCACGCACTCGCAAAGATCGACGGACTGCGAGTCGTCGGCCGTACCTCGTCATTCTCATTCAAAGGAAAAAACGTGAACGTGGGCGAGGTTGGGAAAAAGTTAAACGTCCAAAATGTGCTTGAAGGAAGTTTACAGCGCGAGGGCAACCGCGTTCGTATTAACGCCCAGTTGATCGACACCCGTAGCGGTTTTCACGTTTGGACGGAAACCTACGATCGCGATCTGGCGAATGTCTTTGCGCTCCAGGACGACATAACTCGTTCAATTGTTGAAGCCCTTAAGATCAAACTCGCTGTTCCTATTCCCACCCATGAACAACGCAACAGAAAGGCATACGATCTCTATCTGCAGGGCCTTTACTTCTCAAACAAGGGTAGCGAGGAAGATTTGCGCCGGGCGCTCAATTTTTTTCAAGGTGCGGTTGAGATAGATCCGACATTTTCACGCGCCTGGACGGGGATTGCGAAGGTCTGGTATTTTCTGGCCGACGTTTACGTGAAGCCACTCGACGCTTACCCGGCATCAAAGGAAGCGGCTTTGAAGGCAATCTCGCTCGACGAGAAAGATGCCCAAGCGCATTGCTATCTTAGCGAAGCGAAACGCGTCCTCGACTGGGACCTTGCCGGTGCGGATGCAGAATTGAAACGCGCGCTGGAACTCGATCCGAACTCGGCACCGGCTCACCTTTTCTCAGGGCTGCATCCACTTTTTCGCGGAGAACTGAAACACGGTCTTCAACTTGTCCTGGAGGCAGAAAAGTTAGACCCGGTCTCACCTATCATTAGCTACGCAGCAACCGCTGCCTACCTGGCCAACGACCGCATCGATGATGCAGTGAGCGAAGGTCAGCGCACGCTTCAGCTCGACCCGAATTACTTTTACCTGGACTCAGTTCTGGCCGCTGCGTATCGCGAAAAAGGCAATTTTCCTGAAGCAATCGCTCTCTATGCCAAGGCTCAGGAAGCCACGCATCTGCCGAGTAGCGGTCTTGCAATCACTTATGCGCGCATGGGCCGTCAAACCGAGGCCCAAAATATTCTTACTCAGCTTTTACAGGTGAGGGAAAAACGATATGTCTCAGCGCCTTTAATCGCGGCAGTCTGTGTCGCTCTCGGCGATAAAGAAGGAGCTTTTCGCGAACTCGAGCGCGCATATGCCGAACACTCCGGAGTGTTACAGTGGATCGCGTTTCTTCCGGAATTTCGCGCGCTCCATTCCGACGCGCGTTTTCCTAATCTTTTACATCGAACCGGTACTTCGCAGAACGCGATCCTGGCAATCAGTGAGACAACTCTCACGGAGATTAGAGATCCAGGCGCTCAGAAATATCTGTCGCTCAAGGTTGGAGTAAGGCCACGGCCAGGCACGCCAAACGGCCACGTCGTACGGATTGTCGTCTCCTTCTACGACCTTACCAAAGATAACAAAATGAAGCCAACTGACGCCCGGGTCGGTTACGACTGGCTTACGCCCGCGAATGATTGGTCAGACGCAACCGCAAAATTCCTTGTTGCGACGTACGTGCGCCCGAAGACGCAAAAGTCTTCAATGGAAGAAAGGCGCTACGGCGGGTTTGCTATTCGAGTCTATTTCGATGGCCAGTTACAAGATGCGCGGGCTAACCCGGCAGACCTTTTAACCCTTTTCCCGGCTGAGAATTAGTCCTCCTCCTGCAAGCCCAACTCAAGGCTTCTAATTATAGTCACAACACACGGCGAGCTTGTTTGCCAATGGAAAGATTATTACACCTATTGGCGGAGATTCCCCGAGATGCCCTGTAGCAAACGCGCCCACCCTGGTATCTATCTTGTGATCGTTGTGGGAGCTTTTGCCTGCGCCGTTCGGGCGCCAGGCCAAGGTGTTACGCCCACTCCTCCGACAACTAATCAATCTACTGTTACAACCGTAGAGGTCATTGTAACTGGCTCAAACATTCCTACTGCCGAAGAGGTCGGCCCGAATCCGGTGGACACTTACCGGCCACAAGACCTTGAAAAACTCGGTATCCGCAACGCGACAGATCTGCAGGAATTCATTCCGCAGGAGGCCGGAGGGACAGTCAACCTGAACATCGGCAACGGCGGTGATGGGACCGTCCAATTCAATCTGCACGGCCTCTTGCCAAAGGAGACTTTGGTGCTGATTGATGGCAAGCGCGTCGCCTACGGATCGCTCGGCGTGGCTGGCTTTAGCGGAGGCGTAGATATTAACCTCATCCCCTTCCCGATGATCGATCACGTGGACCTCCTCAAGGACGGCGCCTCTGCGGTGTATGGCTCGGATGCGATCTCAGGCGTGGTCAACTTCTTCCTGATTCACAAATTCCGTGGTGTGGAGATCGGAGGTACCTACGGGAACACAAACATGGGAGCATCCAACGAGATGGGTGAATGGGAGGCATGGTTGAAAGCCGGCACCGGCGATGACAAGACCGATATTGTAGTGGTTGCCGACTTCTTCGAGCGCACCGGTGGCGTGTTCAGCCGTGACCGGGACATTTCCAGTAACGCATTTCAAATACCCTGGGGTGGGTTCGATGCTCGCAGCGGCAATGAACCCGGCCGCGTCATAGACCGCCGCTTGGTTCCCAGGCTATTTTTTGGGCAAAGCCCCAACGGTCTTCCGCAGATCGGCGTGAATACGCCGTTGCCACATTCAGCTCCCAACGCTGCGACTTCTCCATTTTATGCTAACCCGTTTGCGGTTAACCCAAATGCGTATCCGGGCGCACCAGGTATTCACAATCCAAGAATGACCCTTGACCAGACCAGCACGAAATACAGGGGCGGCGGCGACTACTTCTTCTATAACTTCGCCGCTGTTACGCCAGCGTTGGCGCCGGAAGACCGTCAAGTGTACTACGGCTCATTCATCCGCGACCTGTGTGACAAATACCTGACCGTGTTTGCCGACTTCAAATATGCGCGCTCGTTTTTTGATTCGTCGCTGGCGGCCGTGCCGCTTACACCAGATCCATTCCACACGCCTGGGACTAACACCTTCTTCAGTCCCACAGGCATTAGTGTACCAATCTCGAATCCATTTAACCCTTTCACGGTCGGTGACACAACTCTGGTTGTTAACGGCGTACCAGTTCCAATGACTACCGGGGTCCGGTTTCGTAGCACCAATGATACCGGCACCAGAGGCGAAAAATTCACTTATTGGGACCAACTCTTCGACATCGGACTGCGAGGTGAAATGGGAGAATTTGGGGATTACTTCAGGACTTGGAACTGCGAAATGGGTTTCCGTTACTCTCGGAACGAGGGACAAGATCTCTCCCTTGGCGAAGTGAGCCAACCCGGGTTGCGCGACGCCCTGTTGGATGCGGATCCAGCTACAGCGTTTGATCCTTTCCTGGGAATTAATGGTCGCAACAGCAAGCGGGCTAGGCAAGCGGTTTACATTACGCTGCATAACTCCGGCGAGTATGAATTGCCTGTTGGCTATGCCACTTTTAACGGTGACCTTTTCAGTCTTCCCGCCGGTCCAGTCTCCTTCGCGATTGGTGGCGAGTACGACGCGCCCAGATTCACGCGCGATCGTGACGCGCTCAATAACACGTTCCAAACCATCGGATCGGTGGACGGACAAAGTTTCCGTGTGAACCGGGATGTTTGGGGAATTTATGAGGAAGTACGTGTGCCATTCACCAGTCCGACGTGGAACCTCCCGTTATTCTATAGCATCGAAGTGGACTTTGCTGAACGGGAGGAATGGTTCAGCAATAATACTTCTACCGTGCTACCTTCCAAACTCTTCCCGGGTCTGCCGGCAGCGCACACGAGGTATAACTCGCAGAAGCCGAAGGTATCCTTGCGTTGGCAACCGCTTGATTCCAAGTACATGGGCGCCGTGACCCTCCGTGGCAGCTACACTGAAGGGTTCCGCGCACCGACCTTAGGAGAGCTAACGCCTGCTTCGTCGCAGGTCTTCCCAGTGGTAACCGATCCATTTTCTCCACAGACCAAGCCCCAGATTGAGGAACGCACTATCGGAAATCCTTTGCTTCACCCGGAAGTTGCCTATGAATGGACCTACGGAATTGTTTACAGTCCCAAGTGGATCAAGGGCCTGACGCTGAGCGCCGATTGGTGGCATATCGACTTGCGCGATATCGTGTCGACCCTCGGCGCACAGTTCCTTATCGAGAGCAATCCGCCGACCCCGGGGGTTCAGCAGAACGGGCCCTTTGTTTTCCGTGGACCTAGTGCAGTTCCCGGTGAGGCTGGACCGGTCACACTGGTTATCGATCCAGGCAAGAATCTTTCCGGCGCAATCTTCGAAGGTCTCGACTACGAAGCGACTCATATTCTGGACTCTGCGATTTTTGGCCACGGGGATTATGGCCGGTTGACGACCATGATCAATGGCACCTGGCTGTCCCGTGCCTCGTTTCAACCTACCGCCACTACGAAGCGGTTTGGCATCGCAGGCTCATTCCTACCGCCGGGATTGGCCTTAACCAGTTCGCTCCCGTGGAATCGGGCTAACTTCAGTATCTTCTACGACGGCTCAGCTGACACGTGGATGCAGGGCTTGGACGTGGGCGCGATCGTTCACTGGACTAGTCAGTACCAGGACGACAACGTCAGCCTGACCGGATCGACGAAGCTAAATGAGCCCAGGAGTGGTGGATTTCCTGACTTTGGCGAAATTCGCGCGCGCAAAGTGTCTGCGTGGACCACACTCGATCTGATCCTGAACTACACATTTAACCTCTCACCGCCTGCGTCGGCGGACGTACCCGGCTATGCCAAAGATGGCAGGAAGAATGTGAAGATGAAAGACGGCAAGGAGAAAAACGTGCTACCCGTTTTAACGGCCGAGTATGGCTGCAGCAATTGGCAGTGGTGGCTTAATAACACGACCATCACGCTGGGCATGCAGAACGTGCTCGACGAGGATCCGCCGTTTGTGGCTGGATCATTTGAGAACGCCTACGACGAGTCCATTGCGACCATTAAGGGCCGGTTCTGGTACGTCGGATTGAAGAAGCGTTTCTAAGTGGCGTGGTCAATCCTGTCTGCGATGATCGAAGTTCGCGAGTAGGAAGCCACTTTTGGAACTCCTTGAAGGCCGCGTCAGGGCGAGACTCCGAATACGGCTGCGAATCCGACACTCTAAATCCTGTCTGAAAGACGAATTGAAGGCATTTAATTTGACCGTTCGAGCTTTTGCTGTCGTTCGAAGCAAATATTTGGGAACTTCGCTCCTTTTTTCCTGTAGGAAGTAGTGTAAAAGTTTATCTATATGTCAACTAAATCACTTCAAATAGGGTTTATCGGATTGGTTCTTTGTGCTGCGAGCGCTTGGGCTGGGCCGTCGAGCATTCAGGGGATCGTCAAGGATGCAAAGGGACAACCGATAAAAGGCGCAGATGTTCGGATTGAGTCCAAGGACGGCCGCCAGCAGTTCACCACGGTGAAGACCGACTCAAAAGGTCGCTATATGGCACAGGGTCTGCCGGCGGGCGGCGTTTACCGCGTTACTATGGTAGTAAACGGTGCAGTCAAGGCGTCTATCACAAATACGAAGACCAAGCCGGATCAGACGACTCAGTTGAATTTCGATCTCAAACCAGTTGCCGCCGCGCAGGCAAGCTCACAACAGAAAAAGGGAAAGAATATGGTTTGGGTGCCTGCGACTACAGGGAGCCATGTGGGTGGCCGATGGGTTGAAGTTCCCGACGGTGGTACCGACGCGGGCAATTTGAACGTCAAGAAAGTCAGCGCTGAAGAGTTGCAGCGCCAAATGCATGCCGTGGGAAACCCGAACACGGGCAATTAAAGATCCGCGCCCAATTCTGAAACAGTCAGTGAATTCGGCGTGCTCAATCACGCTCCGACGGAAATAGCGAAGCGTTCCGTCCGATTCCTCTGACACGACGCGGTGAGCATTGCGTCTCTTCAAAATTGGCGAGCCGTCCGCTGTGACGCTCCGGTGGAATTAGGCTAGCGAGTTTGGCCCTCACGGTGTCGTTTGCTTTCCCGGTGGCGCTGTCAGCGCACACTTTTACAGTCGAAGGAAATGTTCCTCTGAAAGATGCCGAAATCCGGTTCAGCCTGGGGTTTCGGTCGGTGAAAATAGCGCCTTTACCGATTCCCGCGAAAGGACAACGATCGTGAACACTCCGAGAATTGTTCCGAACGGAATGAACAGGCATTCGATGCAGGCCATCACGAATGCAAACGGGTAACGTTTGCGGAGCGCAATGGATCGGCCGGCAATCAGGATACAAATCGCCATTGCAAGTCCGATCAAGAACAACACCGAGCCGATTACAGTGAAAATCCAACCAAGAAATTCGGGGGGCAGGTCTTCGCCCGGTTTCGCGGTGCCATGCCTTGCAGCGAATATGAAGATTGTGCCGATCGTTGTATAAAGCAGTGGAAAAAGAGAAAAGAGCCCGGCCAGCCCGGCGACTACGTAATGAAAAATCGCGAGCATTCGTAGGTGTTCCCGATCCTGGTTCATTAGCTAAAGGGTCCGGCTAAAAGATCGCGTGATTCGGTATTCGTAAACATAGAATCGGGCAACTGAACACGATCACGACGTGATATAGCCCTCCTCGCCATGCTGATTGATATCGAGACCTTGGCGCTCGATTTCCGGCGCGATGCGCAGGCCAATCAATCGCCTGACAATGGCGCCGATGATTGCGCTGCCTACTACCGCCAACACAATCGTGATGCCGATGGCTTTTAATTGCTCCACCCACAAAGTGTGTCCCACAATTCTTGCGAGACCGTTTCGCGTTGCAGGACTGGGCGGTCCGGTGACGGTTAATAAAAGATTTGGATTCACGCTGGCAGTCGCTAGCAAACCAGTTAGGAACGCGCCAAGCGTTCCGCCCACTGCGTGGATGCCAAAAGTATCGAGCGCGTCATCGTAACCGAGCCACGATTTCAATTTGGTGCATGCGAAAAACGGGACGATTCCTGCAGCAATTCCAATAATCACTGCGCCACTCGGAGCGACATACCCGCAAGCCGGTGTAATTACCACGAGGCCGCCGACTGCGCCGGAACAAAAACCGAGCACACTGGGTTTTCCGCGCAGCGCATACTCGAGCATCGCCCAAGTGAACGAGGCCACTGCGGTGGCAAGTGTAGTGCTCATAAATGCGTTCGCCGCGATTCCATCCGGCGCGAGCGCGCTTCCAGCGTTGAAGCCGTACCAGCCCACCCACAGCAAACCCGTTCCCACCATGCAAAGCACCATGCTGTGCGGGGCCATGATCTCTTTCCTGAATCCAAGCCGGTGCCCGAGTAAAATGCACAAAACGAGCGCCGACCAACCTGAGGTCATGTGGACGACAGTTCCCCCGGCAAAATCAATGGCTCTAATCCTTGCAGAAGGGTTCCACACTCCATTCATCCAGCCATCGATTCCCCAGACCATGTGCGCTATGGGAAAGTAGACCGCGAACATCCAGGCTCCGACAAAAACGAGCACAGCCGCAAATTTCATTCGCTCGGCGACCGCACCGATGATTAACGCCGGTGTGATAATCGCGAACATGAGTTGATACATCGCGAAAACATTCTGCGAAACCCAGTACGAATAATCACCGTTCGGTCGTCCATCGACTCCGTGCAGAAAGGCAAACTTGAATCCCCCGATGAACGGCGACCCAGAGGAAAAAACGAGCGAATAACCTATTAGCCACCAGAGAATCGTCACCAAGCCGGCAATGCCGAGACACTGCGCTAATACCGAAAGAACGTTCTTCGCGCGGACGAGACCACCGTAAAACAACGCAAGCCCTGGCAGTGTCATAAAAAGAACCAGCGCGGCGCAGGTCATCATCCAGGCATTGCTCGCGGGGCCGGGACCCGAAATATTTGATGCTACCGACGTGTTCGCGGCATCGGCGCCACGACCCGAATTGTTCACGTAAGCTTCTAAGTCGGCGACGCGCTGCTGCAGAGACGGTGAAGCAGAAGGTAAAGATGTCTGCGCGCGTATTGGAGAAGAAAACGCAATGATTGCTGTGAGCAAAAAGACACGCATCATTACGCGCCCTTCGTTATAACGCGCGGGTTGAGCACGGCAAGAAAAATGCCATCGCGCGAGTTTACACCGTGGTCGCGTCGCTATATCGAGGCGTTCTCGCCGCGCCTCTATGAAAATATTCGCGGAAAAGGAAAACTCCGCCGAAGCGGGCTGGCCAGGCCAGGTTAAGGCGCTCGACGGAGTTTCTCCTCAGCCTCAAGTTCGCAAACGTTTAGTTTGCATGCTTCAAGCTTCCGTTTTTGAGGTACTTACTTCGCGATCAACCACATACCATTGAATGCACGGCGGCGCGCAGACCGTGTCGGTGGATTGCGGTGCGTCGTCATCTCCATCGTCATCGTCCTCATCCTCTTGATCGGTATCTGTTCCGGGCGCGACCGTCGGCAGATCATTTTGCTGTAATTTTTCGTAACGCTCACGAACATCAGCCGGCATTTTATCCCGATCCTCTTTTGTCTCGACTGATCCGCTAAAGAGCAATTTCCCCTGCGGGTCCTTGGCGGTAACTACTTTTTTTCCATCCAAATTTTCCAGTTTCATCTCACCTTTGTCATCGGAGAAAACGATTTGCGCGTTGCCAAGGTCGATCCTGGTGGCCTTGAGTGTCCCATTGTCTTTACTCAGAATGCGAATGTCCCGCGCGGCACGGCGGGCATTCTCCCGCGCTTGCCTCGCCGCCTCGTGGGCTTTCATCACCGCTCCCCGGATTGCGCCGCGTTGTGCGCCGAGTTGCTCCTTTAACTGTTCTTTCAAATCCTGCATCTGGTCGCCCAGATCACCCACATCATCGACATCCCAATCCCAATCGTGTTTGTCGCCTGGACTCCAAGAGTGACGCTGTGGTCTTTCTTTTTTTGAGAGCTTGACGGTAATCTTTTGCTCCTGTCCTTTGCGCAAGACCGTGAGGGTCACCTCCGTTCCATCAGAAAACGTCTGCAGGAGTTTCCTTAATTGGCTCGGTTCGATCAAAATCTGGTCGTTCAGCATCTTTAGAATGTCATTCTGCTGAACGCCCGCCGCAGCGGCAGGGCTGTCCGGCACAACGTACTCGACGACTAGCCCGAGTCCTTTGGCCAAGCCAAGCTGTTCGCTGACCACGGTCGGCACTTGCGATGTTTCCACCCCTAGAAATATCGCGGGCACCTTCGGTGCTTTCTCATGGCCGCCCGGCGCGGGAGGATGTGGCGGAGCAGGAGGCTGCAGCGGCGCCGGTGGCGTCTGCGAAAAGCCTGTGATCGGCAAGAAGGCGATGGCTGTTGCGGTAACGATTGATTTTATCTTCATAGTTGGTTTTTGGTTAAATCATTGTCCGGAAACCGGGATGAGGACGACTTCTTCGCTGGGATAGGACACGCGAAGCGATGCGCCCGTCGTCGGGTTACGCCATTGCCATGTCTGTTGCGTTTGATAACGAACGCGCCGCAACGGTTGCCTTGAGCCGTCGCCAAACTGCAAACCCTCGTCGCGCTCATTATAGACAACCTGCGTCGCGGCAGTGGGAACGAATCTATTGGAGGAGGCCGAGCCTTGAGCCCTGGGCCTCCCAGACAAGCCAGGGATTACCCTTGTCGCTTCGGACTGACGCGGAACTTGTGCGATTTCTTTCCCTTCGTTTTGCGTTTGCTCGGTGTTGATCCGCGCGAGCAACAGAACGAGCGCAGCGGCGGCGGCCGCCAGGCCAATACCAAATCTTAAGGGTTTCCCTGTGAAGAGCCGCCAATTCCATCTGGTATCCGCATCGTTGGCAGCGTTGCGATCTTCATCCATCGCTTCGTCGATCCGCTCAAAAAGTACAGGCGAAGGACGCGCCGGTCGCAACGCTCTCAAATCATTCTCAAGGTCGGAGAGATCGTTCATTGGGGTTGCAAGCTTTTCTTCAGGTTGGCCAGGGCGTATCGGTACCTCGATGCCGCGGTATTCTGCGAAATGCCAAGTGCGCCGGCGATTTCGCTAAAAGTGAGTTCGTTCCAGATCTTCAAGACGAGCACCTCGCGTTGGTCACGTGGCAAACAGCCGACTGCCGCAGCGAGTACCGATTGCGCCTCATCTTCCCAGTCAAACTGCGGCTCAACACTTGGATCGGCCTCGGCAAACGCAGTGGCCTCGCGTCGAGCGCGGCGTTTGTCGCGACGAATAAAATCGAGGGCGATCGAACGCACAGTGGCGTAAAGCAGTGCGCGGTTGTTAATTTCGTGGTTCCGGCGCCAGAACTTGACGAAAGCTTCCTGGACGATGTCTTCGGCATCAGCTGCCGATCGGGTCCATTGCCGGGCAAAAAGCAGCAAACCGGGACCCATTTCTGAAAAGCAGCTCTTCCAATCCTCATGGCAGGCGATGTTGTCCATGACCTTTTCACGGTCTTTATTTCCAAGACGCCGCCAGCCTGGGAATTTGTCTACGCCATCGAGACTTTTCTCGTTCATAACATTGCAGGTCGTCGCAGCAGCAGCGGACGGAGAAGATGTCGATCTCGAAAAAGCTGTTGATTCACTCATCGCTACGGAAAAAGCCTTCACCAGACGTGCCGGGAAAAAATCTCGCGACGCCTGTGTCTCTATTCTTGCCGACGATGCGTTAATCTTCCCACCTAACGCAGTCAACGGAAAAAGTTTTAGCGGAAACGTACGGCTAAAGTCCTATGGGCTGGTTGGACGATCGGTTATAGAATCCACGCCAAAAATGGTTCTGGATCCGGCGTAGGACGCTTCTTCCTCAAGCTTCGTCTCGTTTTCAGACCTGCACTCAACAGGGGCAATCAGCAGTGAAAAAAGAAAGCCTATAATGAATAAGTTGAAGTCATCGATTCGAACATTTACGGCGCTCTTTCTTGGCTTTTTGGCCCTTTCTCTTTGCTATTCAGGAGCTGTTTCGCACGGTAGTTCACCGTCTTCGAACTCGCCCAGTGTGACGGTGCTGAATACGCATTTCTACCCGACTTTTGGAAACCCCGCTAAAGCGCTGGTTACGGATGATGACGCTTATGTGCTCGTCTCAGTAAATCAGCCACCCGCGCCAACTCCGTGCGCCGGGAGCCCCACCCCGGCAGCAACCCCCACTGAGAATTTCACGGGTCTCCAGGTTTTCGAAAAACCTTGTTACACGAATCCATGTAACAGCCGGCAAATTATTAATTTCCCGTCGCCGACCATTCGCGAAGAGCCCGTGAAAGCGGTTTATGGCATGCAATTTTTTCCGGGCTCGCCGCAAGTCAGTGTTGGGGCTGCTGTCGAGGCACTGGGCACTGAATTTTTTCGTCTGGCTAGTTTGAACGAACCATGTGGCATGGACAACGTTCGACATGTTCAACAAAAACCTGTGGTCCCGAACTGCCCTGGTGGTCTTTGCCCACCCGGTAGTTTTGATCTGGCCGTCACGCCTGACGGAGAATATGCATTTGTTGCAAATGAGTATGGGACGCTGCCCAGCCCCACACCACCAGATCTAATTGGAGGGGGAACGATAGGGGTCATCAAGGTTGAACGCGACGCTGCCGGTAGATTTACGCGTAACACACGGGCGATCCACACCATTTACGTCCCGGGGGGTAGCACAATCCCCGGAATAACCATGTCGCATGATGGAAGGCATCTTTATGTCACGTGCGAAGGATCTTCAGACGGTGAGGAAATGGGAGAATGGTATCGGGATCCAACTAACTTCCGAAGCACCCCAAACAGTGTGGTCCTCTGCCCAGGTTGCGACAAGGCCGACAGGACTTATCCGTATGGCTTCAAAAGGTGCGATAACAAATCAAATGGTGGGGGAGAAAACAATGGCCTGCTAGTGGTAATCGATGTTGGCAAGGCGATAGCCGGGGACCCGGACGCGATCACGACCAGAATTGCCTCCGGATGTTCCCCAGTTCGGGCAGTCGAGACGGCAGACGGTCGATATGTTTTCGTCGCAGCTCGTGGTCGAAATAAACTATTGCCTACGCCGCTGGGTACCAGTGGCTACCAGATTTTAGCCTTCGATGCCGAAGAGTTGATATCGAATTCGCCAAACAACGCGTTCCTTGGGTATGGGGACAGTGGCGGCACAGCTCCCGTAGGTCTCGCGTTATTTGGTACCAACGACAGTCTGCTGGCCGTGGCAAATTCCAACCGGTATTATTATGAGACCGTTTGCTCGGCGAACCCGGCAGATTGCACCGCCAGCGTGGCGATTTTAGATGTTAGCAACCCGGCGGCGCCTACCGTGCAACAAATTGTTCGTAATCCAGATAATCCAAATTCAAGCGCCTTTCCGCGCGACGTAACGATCGGACCAGATGGCTCTACCATCTATGTGCCGAATTTTAACGCAAACTTTCTGGAAGTGATCACAACGAACGCGGGCACGCCACAATCTCAGTAGCGAGCTTTCGAATGCTCGAGTTGACGAACCGACCCACGCCAGGAACGGAATCTGACACCACGCTACAACAATCCTATTTTGGCGACACAGTTGGCAACGCTCGCAGAATCAAATTTCCCAGCCAATCCGGGTTCGCTACGCCTTCGCGGTATGCTCGGAGTGCTTCGACGGAAGAGTTCACGCGCAGGTTGCTGTAAGATCCATCGGCGTTTTGCCAGCGCTCATGCCAGTAAATCGCTGCCTTGATTCGCGGATAACGCGTTCGAAATAGCTTAAGCCCGTGCCTGATCCATTCGGCCTTGCTCACCCCGCCGCCCTCCGCCGAATGCGGGAACTCACCCGTCGCCCACTCAGCGATCATAATCGGTTTATGCGGATCGAGTCTGCTTATCTCCTCGTATGGCCAGTCGACCAGCGAAGGAATGTCCGGGTTTGGCTCGTCCTTATATTGCTGACCGTAAACGCTCAGGCCGAGCCAATCGACGTAATCGGATCCGGGGTAATACGCTGGCGCGCAGTTCCAGGTTTCGTACGGATAGGGATAGTTATTCGTGTGAAACATCCATTTGATATTTGAAGCGCCCCGCGCCCGGGCGCGATCAACGACGTAGCGAAATGCTTTACGGAAGGTCTCCGGACCTTTCCAACTGTTTTTGTCTTTCTCCCACTGGCCACCGCCGTAATAAGCTCCAGACCACGGAAACCAAGTGCCATTCATTTCGACGCCGAACACGACGATCATCGGATGACCAAAATTCCGAGCGGCGTCGGCCCACTTGTCGATGTACGCATCCCATCTGCCGGCAAGGATCTCGGTCAAACTAAACTTGTCCGGCCCATGATCTTCTTCATACGGTTTGTCCCACGGCGACCAAAACACTAGCGGCAGTGATCCGTGCCGCCAGATGACATTGAGATTTCCTATCGGAAAATTTTGTTCTCCCCAGTAACTGGACGAAGCGATGATGGCTTGGTGTTTGCCGACCATTTTCTCGAAATCCTCGATTGTTTCCAGAGTGACGTCGTCCTCCTCGTCGCCAAAATCCATGAATGCGCCGGTGTATGCACCATGTTCGGGAATTACAACCTCGACCGGTCCGTTTGGATCAAGATGTTGAACTGCGGCGCCCCGGCGGCATCCGGTTAGAACAAAGCTCGCCGCCATCAGTGCAACAACGGATGTGAAAATTGCATAAGCACGCATCGAGCGCGCAAGTTCTCCAAAAAAGAGCGAAGTGTCCAGCGGCGCCAGTCCATTACTCCATCTGGCCGACGGAATTTCGTTGACCGAAGAAGCCCAGATATGAGAAGAATTACGAAACCTCCAGCGGAGACAAGAAGTGAACAAAGAAGTCCTCACGGTTCTGGCCTTGTCTTTCGCGTCAGCCGCTTTAGCTGACGACTTCAGAACGACTGATGGAAAAGTGTACAAGGATGCCATTGTCAACCGCGTCGAGCCCGACGGCGTTGTTGTGAAAACCAAATCAGGGATCTCAAAGCTATACTTCGCCGAACTCCCAAAAGACGTACAGGAACGCTTCGGTTATGACCCGCAAAAAGCCAGTGCATATTCTGCGGAGCAAGCCGCCAATTACGCTGTCTATCAAAAACAGCAGGAGCAGGTGCAACGTCAACAAGAAGTCGTGGCGGCGCAGAAAAAAGCTACGTTCGCTCAACAACAATCAGTAACGAATCGCTTTCAGGTGTTGCAGGACCGTTACGCAGCGCTTCAGCATCAGGAAGACGACTTGCTTCTCCGAATCGGCGAAGCCAAAAAGCCGGGCCCGGCTTACCGGGGTGGTAAAAACAATAAGACGCTGCTTCACAGCCCTAATCCGCAAGCATCGCAGCTTCCGCTCCTCCAGAGTCATCTAAAGGACGTTCGTCACGAAAAGGACCAGATCAGGAAGCAATTGGAGAAAGCGCAGCGGTAGGAACGACGAAAGCGAACGCGTCGGCGTTTCACACTCCGAAAGCACTTCGTGCGAAATTCTTCGAGTCATCAATCTCGTTTTGCCAAAGCTCGCCGCGGGACGAGTTGGTGTCGCCGAAGCGAGTGGACTTTCGAAGCCCGATGCGTCCTCGCATCGGTTGCTCTCTCCGGGATCGGCCTCATCCAAATAGCATCACAAACTGAAGCGCGCGCCGACAAGGAGGCATTTGCGGTTTCTGCCGTTGTCCTTGCCGATCATTCCGTAAACCAGTGTGTGCCAACTCAAGCATTAGGCGCGGGCGTGGACGGTCATGAGAAAGGTGAATGCGCGCAGATGTTCACGGATAAGAACATCGCCGAGATGCGATCGGCTGGATTCGGTCCGCTGACGTATCGATTGCGCACCGAACTTGCCGGCGAAGTCTGGCATTGGAACCCGCGAGGCACCTGGAGTGATCCGGTTCGTCAGTGTGGATACTGGACCTCGGACGATTCGCTCGGCGAACCGATTAACCTTTCCTACGGCTATCGTTTGCCGCGACGCGGAAATACCATCGATCAGGCAAATGATGACGGTTATTCACGGATCGCTGACGGCGACGAAAAATCTTTTTGGAAAAGCAATCCTTATCTCGATTCGTATTTTACCGATGAACCTGAAAATGCTCATCCGCAATGGGTGGTGATCGATCTGGGCGCGATGAAACCGGTTAACTCCGTTCGAATTCATTGGGGCGCCCAGTACGCCGAGCAATTCAGAGTGGAATACTGGAGCGGAAACGATCCGATGCATTTGCACGCCGACCAGAAAGACGATTGGCGTCCTTTTCCAAGTGGAAAAGTGAACCGCGGATCAGGCGGTTATGAATCTGTCCGGCTCTGTTCAAAAGCAGTTCCCGCTCGTTTCGTGCGCGTTGTGATGAATCGGAGTTCGCAAACAAGCGTACAAACGTCCAATGATATTCGCGACCGGCTGGGATTTGCGATTCGCGAGATCGAGCTCGGAAAGAGCGACACCCACAATCGTTTTGATGATTACGTCCGTCACGCGCCCGACCGGTCTCAACAGACAGTGATCTACGTGTCGTCGACCGATCCCTGGCATCGGGCCGAGGACATCGATTACAAAATCGAGCAACCGGGGCTCGATTTCATCTTGCGCAGCGCGCTTACGAACGCTTTGCCCGTTCTTGTGCCTGTTGGCGTCTTGTATGATACGCCGGAAAATGCTGCTGCCGAGATCAGTTATCTGTTAAAAGAAAAGTATCCCCTCGAAGGCATCGAATTAGGCGAAGAACCTGATGGCCAGTGGGCGTCGCCCGAGGATTATGGTGCGCTTTATGCCGGTATCGCGCGCCGCCTCTCCATGCTCAGTCCGCTTTTGAAACTCGGAGGACCAAGTCTGCAGAGTTTCGACGAAGAACTTCTCACGTGGCCCGACGCAGCAGGCAACCGCTCGTGGATGAATCGATTTCTCAAATACGTTCGCACCACCGGCGTACCTTTCGATTTTTGTTCCTTCGAATTCTATCCCTTCGACAACATCTGCGCCGATGCAGCGCCACAGCTATTGGAAACTCCAAAGCGTCTCGGCAGAATGATGACTAGCCTGCGAGCAGATGGGGTTTCTACGGGAATTCCATGGCTAATGACAGAATACGGCTACTCTGTTTTTGCCGGACGCCACGAGGTAGATATCCAGGGCGCTCTCTTCGGCGCAGACACGGTGGGAACATTTCTAACACTCGGCGGGTCCAAGCCTTACTTATACGGATACGAGCCAAACTACCTCCAGGACGAGCTGAAGTGTTCCTGGGGCAATCTGATGATGCTCCAACTCAACCCAGGCAGCGATCAACTTAATCGGCTATCGGGCTACCATGCTGCCAAACTGATCGCGCGAGAATGGATGCAACCAACAAATGAGACACATAAGATATTCCCTGTAGCTATAACACAGCAGAAGCCGACGTTATCGCGGATTGTCACTGTCTATGCGGTACGACGACCAGACAAACAATGGGCTTTGCTGGCGATTAACAAGGATCCCGACCGCGCAGCGCGACTTGTTGTGCAGTTTAGGCTTCCTGGTACACAGCGAGAGGACAGCTTTGTTGGCGACGTGGATGTTATCCAGTTCTCCCGCGAGCAATACGTGTGGCACGACAATGGACCAAACGGATACCCTAGCCCTACTCTTCCGCCCGCGCACTTCACCCAAAAAGCGTCTTCATTCTACGATCTGCCACCGTATTCGCTCACTGTCTTGCGCGGAAGGCTTCTGGATTGACGGCGCGGCACCGCGCGCGTGCCTAGCTTGTTGGTCGATGCTTTCACGGCTTTCGCCGCAAAGCCTGCCTCGATGTTGAACGTTTACGGAAGTTCTATAACACTGCCCAACCCGGCGTAGAGATACTGATCACCGAACGCCTTGCGAAAAGCCGTAAAAGCTGGCTCTCCGGTGCAATGCCCCGGCGCCATGCGATCAATTTTCCATTGATCGTGCAACGCCGCGGCGATACGTCCAATTTCCGGGTCTGGAGTTGTTACCAAATGGAGTCCTCCGAAAACAAGATGAACATGCTTATCCACCGCAATTGATGCTTCCAGTATCTTTTCAATTCCCGGATGTGAGCATCCGACTCCCAAGACCACACCCTTGGGCGACTTAATCGCCAGCGATAGTTCGCGAAGTTCCAGCGTCCCCGGATTCTGCGAGACTGTCGCAATCAAAAAGATTCCTGGCACCACTTCAATTAGGTTATCAACCCAGACAAAGTTGGCGTTTGGCCAAGGCGTGCCGAATATCATCTTGTCGGGGGCCTGCCCATCATAATAACGCATATAAACAGGCAGCGACTCATCCTTTCGATAGAAAGTTCCTGGCAACGCTGCGCCGAACACTCCAAATCCTTCCTTTGGTGCGTAGATTTTTACACCCGGATTGACACTTAAAAGATAGTTCAGGCCGCTCGTATGATCTCCATGTCGATGGGAAATTACAACGAAATCTAGTTTCTTGAGATCGATACCTAATGCTTTGACATTCCGGCCAAAAACATCGGCGTTGTTACCGGTGTCGAAAAGGATACGCTTGCCGCTATATTCGATAAACGCAGAGAATCCCCAGTCCTTCTTCAGCTGGGAGGACTTTCCAAAAGCATCATAGAGGATAGTGACTCGATTCTCAGGCCGGACAGCTAATGCGGCCATGTTTGATAAAAGAATAGCTGCCACAATAAAATAAAGACTTGTTCGGGTTCTCATCGTTGTGTTTTCGCGTTCGATTTCTGACGGGACCTCGCTGAGGTTCGGGGGACTTTGAAGACCAAGGTGCACCCGGCTCGCGTAGTTGCAACAAAGTGCCGAACCCTAGGTAGGTCGCCCGAAGGGTTATCGCGCGGAGCTATTCTCTTTAACAAGCATCATCTGCGCGAGAGGTATCGTCATTCGAACCGGCGCTGCCGCGAGCCGTGCAGCCAGGCCGGCTTCCAACTCGTCGATGAAGTTTGCCGAACGTGCCTTACCGAGCCCTCCATCCAGGTTCGCTGCGAGTGTTGGGAATACCGAAGCCCGGCAAAAAGCAGCCCATTCCGCGCCAAATACGTGAGCGTCATGGCTCGCCTCGAATTGCGTCCAGATCCGATCTTCGCTATGAAATAACTCGAAATCCGCGATAGACAGATCTGCAAACTGCCCGGTTTTCGCAAATGGCTCCGTAAATTGGGCTCGGGTTCGACCCACAGTGGGAATGACCATCCGTCGAAATTCTTCCTTCCGAATGAGGCCGCGATTGACCATGTCGATTAGTATCTCGTAAATCGCATCCGGTATAGGACGATAACCAAAGTCACCGTTGTCATCAATCGCCATTGTCACCACGACCAACCGGCTACCTGATCGCAACTCCCGACTGCGCATGGCAAGAAACGTTCGCCAGTCTTCCGCTGCTTGTTGGTCAAACGCACTGCGCGCAGCCGAGTCGTGGCTGTAGGCGACTTGCACCTGGTCTGGAATCGCGCATGGCACCTGGCTCAACCATTGAACCGCCCACGCGCTCCATCCCAGTGTCACGCTGGACGATGGCAGGATCTGCCCGAAGTAGGAACGCCCGACGGCGGCTGGAAATGCGGCGGGATCGTTACGAAGATAGCTGTCCGGATCGTTCGCGAGCGTTTGGAAAAGCGCCGTGAAATCGTTGCCAGGCAAGTCAGTGTGAAAGACTACAAGCGCTCGCTCTCGACCGACGCGTTCCCTGAGTGCGCGGATCACCGCGGCGATTGGCGGAAGTGAATTATATCCTTCAGAGGAACCATAGTCCACGACGACTACCGGTTCCGGCGACGGCGGCAACGCCGTGGTGTGAGCTGCACGTTCCAAAAGCGCCATCGCAGGCAACGAACCGGCCGCCTGCACGGACGAGCTTCGATTGTATGCGCCCTTTCCCTCCATCGGCGCGGGCTGAATAAACTTGGACGACTCAGTCATGCCTACTCTCTCAGAACATATATCACGCCAGCGCCTGATTAGGCATTCTGTTCATCATCAAGTATGGCATCAGCTTCGAACTCGACTAACCAATCGGGATCAATAAACCTTGTTACCTGCATAACTGTGTTCGCGGGTCGAATCTCGCCAAAGAACTCGCCATGAACTGCGGCGACTGCCTCCCAGTCCTCGATCCTCACAAGCAGCGTGCGAGTGCGAATCACCTGAGCCAGCGAAACGCCAGCCTTTTCCAATGCGGAAGCAATGATCTCAAGGCATCGCCTCGCCTGCAGCGCGGGATCCCCGACGCCGATGGTGCGCCCATCCGGACCAAGCGGAGCGGTCCCGGAGACCGCAATAACGTTTCCGACCCGCACAGCTCGTGAGATGCCAACCTTCGGCTCGTATGGGCTACCGCTGGAGATGAGTTTGCGCATGATTATATAGACAACCGATTACCTCTAACGAAAAAGAGACAAGTCATACCTAGCGTTTTAATAAAGCCAGCCGGAACGGGTGGAGTATAAGTGGGAAACCGAAGATCGAATGAGCCTGATGGGTGAGTCACGTTGCATCGTAATGGCGCTTTCGGTCTCGTCGTATGGTTAACGCGCGCCCATGTCATGAATTCGACCCGAAAACGAGAGAATGCAAAGTAAGGCGAAGGCTGTGACAAAGACCCCGTGAAAGCTCACGTGCAACGTGTCCGGTCGAATGCCGTTGCGGGCTGGAAGGAATGCGTGTGTTTGTGCGAACCGGACTCGGTAACGCTCAGTGCGCAGCGGGTCTTTTACAAAAAGATAAGGAACCCACAAGTTCGGAGCACGCCGTATAGGCCAGTACCGTAACTCAGCCACAGCAACCACAGTAACCAAGCCGGAAAGTGAGCTTTAACATAGTAAACGCTCGCAGCAAATGCGACTGCAAATGGCAGCGTACTGAGCGTTGTGACAAAAAGGAGCTTTCCCGTCGTGTCCGCTGCGCGAATGCCTTCGAGATTGTTTAACTTACCGAGAGGGATCCAGTCATGCAGCGCGATGAAGAGCACGACAAGCAGTTGACACACAAGAAAGGCGTAAATCATCGAGCGCCCTAATGAGAGCGAGATAAGGCCCCTGACCACTTGAGGCAAGAGATTGGCTTTGTTCGCCAGCCTAACGAAAGCCCCCGAGCCGGGTTCATCAACTGGTTAGACCTACTCGTGTGGCCTGGGTCAGTGTCATCGCAACCCGGCTCCTGGAATTCTTTACGCCACTGGGCGTGACGATCACCACAGGTCGCTTTCAATCCGTAAGGCGGCTCAATCGATCTGGGGACGATCACTGCACTAATCATTCAATCCCTTTCCACTAAGAATCTCCTGCATACATTTTTCAACCCTTAACTCCCGGGTTTTGGACTGTTTGGCTCCAGAAAAATAAAGAATGTATCCTCTTTGCCTTCCCGGCGTCAGTGCATCAAAAGCAGTTTTCAAGGCAGGCACTTCATCTAGTTTATTTTGAAATTCCTCAGGAATAGGTTCCGGATTCCTTTTGTAATTTACCTTTAAACCGGCCTTTTCCACTTCAATGGCTTCATAGATATAGGCTTTCAAGATGGGTTCTTTCTCAGTTATTTCTCGCACATCGGTGAACGGAATCCGCCGTGCCGCCTGCCAGCCAAATTTTCTAAGGATACTATTGCGATCATTTAACAAGGCACCTTTGCAAAACAGAAGAGCGCAGAATTCTTTAAATCCCTGTATTATAACTATGTTACTTTTCTGAAACGTGTAACAAGGTTTACCCCACTTCAATTCTTCGGTCAGCCCACAGTCAAGACTGATCCTTCTCAATGTCTTCATTTCGTTCTGCCACTTTTTGGTTTTTCTTAAATATTCATCAACCTGAGGATTCATTTTATTCATTTGTTGATAGACTGAAATAAAGTAAGCCTCGATTAGGCAATCTAAAAATCGTGAAGTTTCACCGCGTCGCGTTCTTCTTCGCCGTGATCGGCGCGAGTGAAGCAACAATTTCTTCAAAGCGCGGATCGCCTCGCAGCGGATCCCAAAACGGATCCAGACGTATTTCGCCATAGGAGACGCCTGCGGGAAGTCTTGCCAGTGTTTGCAATTGCTGGATCGCCTCATCGCGTTCTCCCGTCCACGCACAGATCACCGAATAAAAATAAAGGACTTCTGTGCCGTTGAGGGCATCTTTGGTTGCAGGGAGAAGCTCCACTGCCCTGCGACCTTCCCGAAGCGCTTCTTCGTTCCGCCCAAGCGATGCATCTATTAAGCCCAGGAAACAGAGCTTCGAAGCGTCATCAGGCGCTTTGCGTACTGCCTCTTCCTGCTCTGCGCGCGCGCCGCTAAAGGCTGCGGACGCGCCGGCTGCGTCTCCCTTCATTCGAGCGACTAACCCTTTAGCGTAAGCCGGGCTAAATTTGACCGTGCCGATTCCCCTGGCATTCATCACCGGATAATCCAGCGTGGCGAGAGCGCGCTCGGCGGCCACCGGGTCGCGTTCGTACAGACTCACAAAGAAGCGCGCGCGCGTCAGATCTCTCGCCGAGGCAGGATTCTCAGCGAGAATCTTTTCGAGAACCGCATGCCATGGACGGGTATCGGCCTGTTCATGGAAGTCGATCCAGACCGGCAGCAACCGCGCATAATTGTTCCTTGTCGGGAGCGCAAGGCCGCGATTAGCAATCTCTCTGGCTCGTTTATACTCGCGCGCGCAAAGATAGGTGAACCCCGTCCCGAAAAGGATATCATCATTTCGGGGATCCAACTCCACTGCACGTTCGAGGTTATGAAGGGCATCGTCCCAGCGACCCTGTCTTCGATCGATATATCCGTTCAGCTCAAAGATTCGCGCATTGTTTGGCAAAGTGCGTACTGCGACGGTGAGCTCGTCCCGGGCGCGCTCGTAATCGAGGTAACCGTAGTAAAAGTGCAGGGCGGCGGCGAAATGTGCCTCGCCCGAATCCGGGTTTAATTGCAAAGCGGAATTTACTGCCGACTTGGCTAATTCAAGACGGCCCGGCGAGTGATCGAGCGCATTCCAGTAGATCCCGTCGTGGGCTCTGGCCAACTGGCAGTATGCCAGAAGAAAAGTCGGATCCCGCGCGATTGCCTGATTGAGTAACTCGACAGCTTTGAAAAGATTCGTCTCGCTGCTGAGGCCGTAATAGAGGGACTCTTCAATCAAAGGGACGGCGTGGACATAAAGGTCGTAAGCAACAAGATCTTTGGTGGGGTGTTCTTGCATCGCTGTTGTTTCGTAAGCTGAAACCTTGACTCCAAGCCGATTCGCGACCGCTTCCGCCACCTCCGCCTCAATCGCGAACACTTCATTCAAATCGCGATCGTATTCCCCTGCCCAGACGTGTGTGCCGGTGCGAGCATTCACGAGACGCGCATTGACGTGCACCTTGCCGCCGTAACGCCGCACAGTGCCATCCAGCAGGTTTAAAACGCCCAGCGCCCTCCCAACCTGGCGCGGATCCTGATTACCACGGTAATGCATGACGCTGGTGTGGCTGATGACCTTGAGCTCGGAAATTCTTGCCAGCTTGGTCAAAATGTCGTCCTGCACGCCATCGGCAAAAAATGCGTCGTCGTTGTTATAGCTCAGGTTTTCAAACGGCAAGACGGCGATGCTCTTCTCCTTTTTTGCAGCACTTGAGACTGATCCGGCGATTGCCGAATGCTTGCGCAGTGATGGGAAAAGGAAAAACGCCGTGGCGCCGACAACCAGGATAGCAACTGCCAGAGCGACAATGGCACGACGCTCTTTACTCATTTACTTGTCTCTCAGCTCACACGGTTCCTGGACATAAACATCCCTTCGACAACCCGAAAGCCTGACGAGAACAAGATGAACTGAGGCGAGCGAAGGCGCGCGTGGCTACGGGTCCCTGGGTTGGACGCATGTGAAGCTGGATATTACGCCGGCTCGCGGTCGGCTCCATTGCATGCTTAGGCGCTGGCATCAACGCAATGCGCTCCCTTTTTTCCATGCACTGCGCACAAACCAAAGCGTGCCGACTGTTCCGGAAAGGAGAAAGGCGAATGTTCCCATGCCAATAATGAGAGAGACAACATTCGGCACAGGCCATGGTTCAAAGCCGCGTGCCCGCAGAAGGTTTTTGTAGTGAAAGGCCTGGTACGCCGCGCTGGCAAACCTGACAAAAAGAATCACCGAGGCGAAGGCATAAAGACCGGAGACTAAGCGATACAGCGCACGATCAAAGCGCCGTTCAGCTACGTAGGTGGCGATGAGCACCGCGAAGGTCAAGGTAATCCAAATTTGAAAAATGGAATCGGTCAGAGCGAGCGTCGCGTAAAGTGTGCTGTAAATTGCTTCCTGAGATATTGGAGTCGCGGGCATACGGCAGGCCTAACGGGATGGAACTGAGCCACCTCTCACGAGAGCGAGCGCGGGAAATATCGAAAACTGTTTCATAAGATCAAACGTGGACTTCACGACGGACAGCGGTTGGCTTCAGCGACTGGTTAGGCCGATGAGGTGGTGTTATCATGTGGCTGCGATGGAACTCCGCGTCGTCGAGAGCGAAGACACTCGCAGATGAACAACAACACCGCGAGCAAAAAGCCGATGACGGCGATGGCGCTGAAAATCATTGTGGCGTGGAAGGCTGCGAAAACCCACGCTGCTTGCGGCGAGAACTTCGAGTGCTCACCCGGTAGCTGACTCGCTCCGATCAAGCGATACTCGATGAAGACAAGTACTCCGTAGGTGACTGCATAAGCGGCCAGCACCACAACGACCGCGTGCCGGAAACCCTTCATCCGTCTAACGAGAATCGAGCAGATTTCATGAGCTTCCGGTCAGTCTCCACCATCCACGCCCTGCTGTTCCGTGAAATCATCTCCAAGCCCCTGGCGTAACCCTAGGGAGGTCGCGGTGTGCGAGTAGGCTGCGGTGTTAAAGTTGGCACTGGCGTAGACGTTGGCGTAACAGTAGGTGAAGGTGCGGATGTGGACGAGGGGGTGGCACTCGGCGTAGGGCTACCGGCCGGAGTAGGACTAATAGTAACTATCGGAGGTGTTTCCTCCGCTCCCTCATTTCGTTCTTTTTTATAAGTGATAAGAAGCGTGGCACCCGCCACTGGAGGGATCTTTGCTTCAGCCGGACCTGCAATGACTACCTGGTTACCCACTTCCGGGAAATTTTGCGAATTAATGCCAGTGCTGGAATCGATTCGAGTCGCGGTAAGAACATTCGCGATCACCCCAGTATTACCACCCAGGGGCACACGGACGACGCCGTGGTCGGTGCCTCCTTCTTGAGTAAAATTTATGATGTTGAGGAAGCGATCTTCAGGGACTGGGATGTTGAGCTGCGAAGTTGTAACGATCTTGCTTTTGAATTCTCCGTCGTTTGGTTCTTTTTTGTAAGTGATAAGAAGCGTGGCACCCGCTACCGGAAGGGCCTCCGCTTGAGCCGGACCTGCAATGACCACCTGATTAGCGATTTCCGGTAAATTTTGCGAATTAATGCCCGTGCTAAAGTCGATTCGAGTCGCGCTAAGAACATTCGTGGTGCCGCCGGCATCGCCACTCAGAGTGACACGGACGACGCCGCGGTCGGTACCCCCTTCCTGAGTAAAATTTATGATCTTAAGGAAGCGATCTTCAGGGACTGGGATTGTAAGCGGTGAAGTTGTAATGACCCTGGTCTTGAATCCTGCCGCAAAAATAAAGCCAGTATTCAGGAGAAAGAAGGCAGTCAACCAACGGCTGAGATACATTTTCTTCGTCATATACCTGGACACCGCACAAGCAAATTAGAATCGATCGTCGTCACGTCAATGGGACTGTAACCAGAGGCCAGCAGAAAAATCAGTGAGCGGTGCATACATCTAACGAGACAGAGCTCAGCCACCGCTCCCGGAGCGAGGTTGCGCCCAATTGAGAATACAGTAATCAGGATCGGGATCGACACGCAACGCCAAAGAGCGGTCGACTGGGTGCGATTAGTCAGGGCTCGCACTTAAATTCTCTGAACAGGCCCACATATTCGTACTGATTGATAAGCTGGATTTCTTCGATGCAACCAAGCCGTCCTGCATGAGTGAGCTTTCGGTAAGTCCCTGATAGATTTTCGAACTCCTCGTCTAATTCAGGTGAAACCTTAAACCGAGCGGACGCACTTTCAGACTTTAGAGTAATGTCCAGCTCATAGGTGACGCCTTTGTTCTCGACGTCCAAAAGAGTGCCTTTTAAATGTTCACCGCTACGTGTTAACGAACCCTGTGCTTGCTGGGTATGCCACGCATAGTCACTCGTAACCCAAATCAGCTTCCAGTCCTCGGCTCTTAGAGATCCAGCAAAGGACAATACCAATACGAGCGTGTATATTTTTTTCATGCAAGCCCTAACGGGAATCGAGCAGATTGGGAATCTGCGAGATGGACGGGATAGCGCGGGAGGCGAATGAGTTGGGAAGATCATGAGTCAAAGAGATAAGCCACGGGTTGGGTCGGGCAATACGCTGAGCTTATTTCGGAATCGGGTCAACTTGCTTGCGAATGGAGCCGCGGGACGGCAGCGACATACCTGGGCAAACCGAGAGGTCGAATAGAGCTTAACGGGGAAAGCGACATAGAAGTTAAAGCTGCGAGGGAAGAAGCGAGCGCGTTGGGAAAGGAGCGAGTTTCAAATGAGCGGGAGCGAATGAGTCAAGGCTTTCGGAGTAGGCTTCATCGATTGGTTAGACCGAAGGGCATATGGCTCCGGTCGCGAACTCTTGGTTGAGACGTCAGGGTTCCTTCAAGTCCACGTTATGATAAGACACTATGCTCCATTCGCCTTTGTCTTTTACGAACACCTCTTGCAGTCGCGTGCGAATTTTGCCATCGGCCATGCTCTTTACGCCAGGCGGCGTCCTTTGAATCCCGCTCAATTCTGTAGAGATATCGACGATTGCTACGGCAGGCCGAACGAAACGAATCTTGCTCACCGACATCGCCAGTTTACTCCCTTTGAAAATCGTTTTGAAGATTTCGGCGTGCCGATCTTCGAAGGCTCGATGGCCATAAAATACCGTTCCACGAATGTTGGTAAAGCTCCCGTCTTCAGCGAACCTCTGCGAAAAAGCCTTTGCATCGCCCACGTTCCACGCCGCAACTTCCTCGGCGACGATCTGACGAAGGCGCGATTCATCGTCGGATGATTGCGCTGCGACAGGTAGCCCAGTGGCAATGATTAGTAAATGCGCTGAGAGGATGCTTACTAGTTTTCTTTTCATACCGTGAGAATTGAGGTCTAACGAGAAAGAGATAAGCCACAGCTAGCGTTGAACAGCAATACGACGGGAGTGCGCGAGTTCGAAGGGACGAATCGCACTAGGGAACCCGGGCACCTGGGTGAAATCCAGGGTGCCGTGGCAAGCTTGCTCGCGCTCACTCCGTCAGGGGCTGTTGGCTTCATCGACTGGTTAGGCGTCAGCGACTCCATCGTTTGCTTGATGACAAATAGGCGCATATGAGACACACCACTGCAGTGCTGATCAAAAGGGTAGCCAACACAACCCCCAGGTCTCCGTCCCAAGCCCTGACAAAGAGAGTTGGAACCGCCACAATGGTGAGCGTAAGCAACATTACGGGAATAGCGCTCGGGCGGGCAAAATTGATCGTCCAACCCATCCACTTTAAACGCTTCGGCACAATTACCCGCGGATCGGCCTTGCAATAATAGACGCCCCACTTCCGATTCTCCGGGTCTTTCCAATAAGCTTCGAGTTCTTCGCGTGTCATAATATATCCCCGCTCACGTCTAACGAGACGCAAGATCAGTGACCGTGAGGCCGGCAAAACGTAACTTGCAGCGTAAGGGTAGATGGTAAACACAAACAACGTAGATCGAAACGCCGTTCGCGGTCCGCTGCATCGCGTGGTTAGATGTTTTCGCTGTGGTCACTTCGTTATTTCACGTCGAGGGGCTTTCGCGTCCATGCACCAAATTGAATTGGCCCCAGGATTTGACTTCCGGCAGCTACCACTTCGTCTTCTAAGCGTCTTGCGAGTGTCTTATCAGCGGTGACCCCTTTAGGTAGCGCAAGTCCCATTTGCTCGAGGCGCGGAGTGACACTAATCAGCGTATTCGCTATCCAGCGATACAGATATGAATCGTGCCCGCCGCCGGCGACCGATTCGGCAAGAACGGTGGGAAATGGCAAGCCGGCGTCGAGAAATGCCCCGGCCACGCGGCGACCGTAATCAGGTGGATTTCCCGAACGGCGGAACGCTTCGCTGAGTAGTCCGTAAATCTCGTCCCAAAACGCGCACTGAGGGTCGCTCGAGTGAGTGTTGGCAAAATCCATTTCGTGGAACACAACAATGCCGCGAGGTTTCAAAAATTTCAGCAGACGACGGATGATGGCTCCGGGATCTTGCTGGTAAAGTAAAATGTAACGGCCGACGATTGCGTCGAACTGATCTGCGGCGTCGAACTCAGCAAGGTTGCTGGCCTCGAAGGTAACCCAGGAAGAACAGCCCTGTTTACGACTGCGCTCGCGCGCCTTCTCCAGTCCCGCGGCATCCTGGTCAACTCCCAGCACCCACCCTCCTGGTCCGACGATCTCGCCTGCCAGGAACGCTACGTCACCCATTCCTGAGCCAATCTCGAGGACGCGCATTCCTGGGCTAACTCCGGCAAATCGGAAAAACTTGTCTGTGAACGGGCGAATTATCTTGGCCTGAAATGTCAACCGTTCATATTCATACTCCGATTGACCCAGAATGTAATTGCCTTCGGTTTTCGAAGCCATCCGACTCTTCAGCTTATTCAGTTAGAGCGCCATCGTCAGCCGTTAAATTAGGGAATGACCTTCGAGTCTTAGGTCGAATTCTGTCGAGACCATCTAAGAAGACGGAGTTGAGCCACCGCTGGCAGCGGCGAGCGTGGCGAATTCTCTAAACGGTTTCGTAAAATCAAATCTGCGCACCAGGACCGCCGGCGGTTGGCTCGAGCGATTTGTTAGACGCGTTCGCGGCATCGCCTTGAAGCTATCTTTCGATCGGGAGTCGCGAACTCGACAGCCTCAATGTCCAGACTGCGCTTGTAGTCATGTTCTGTGGAAATACCAATCGCAATGTCCTTCGGCGAATTCTTTGTAAAACGCTCCATCTCTGCGTCAGCAGCGTCTTTCGCCCGGAAGACGATTGCTTTCGCGGTGATGAGCCATCGCCGCTGACTGCGGTGGCACCTTTTGGTGTCGCCGCAGTCACGTTGAACGCCAACGCAACGAACGCCGATAGGGCAATGCAGCGCGCTAGCATCTAACGAGACAGAGATAAGCCACGCCTAGGGTTGAACACAACATAGATCACATCATCAAGTCGCCGCCGTTGATGTCGAGGGACGTGCCGGTAATGTAGCCAGCGGCTTCGGAGGCGGCGAAGCAAATCAAATCGGCGACTTCGACCGCGGTGCCAAGGCGCGGCACGGGATAACTCGCGGCGAGACGTTCGAGCAACTCGTTCGGGGCATGTTCGCGCGTCAGCTCGGTATCGATCATACCGGGGCAGATGGCGTTCACTGTGATACCGAACTTGCCGAGCTCCTTCGCGGCGGCACGCGTCAGTCCGAGGAGTCCAGCCTTCGATGCCGTGTAGTGCGCACCACCGAGCGTGCTCACCATCCGGCCGGCCGAAGATGAGATATTAATGATGCGGCCATAGTGCTGGGCCCGCATTGCCGGAAGAACGGTTTTCGTCATCAAGAATGGCGCGGTAAGGTTGACCTCAATCACTTTGCGCCATTCCTCGGCGGTGAGATCGGGAAAGCGTGTCGACAGCGGAAGCGCGGCGTTGTTGACGAGGATGTCGATTCGTCCGAAGCGTTCGAGCGTGCGGCGCACAATCTCGTCGGGGACGCCGTCCGCCGCGACGTCGCCTGGCACGGCGAAGGCGCGCTCGCCGATTTCCTTCGCCAGCGCCTCGGCGCGCTCGCGGTTGCGGAGGTTCACCGCGACCGAGGCACCACGCTCGTGCAGGCGCGCTGCGGCAGCCCGTCCGAGGCCGCGCCACGCACCGGTGACGACGGCGACGCGCCCAGCAAAATCAGCGTTTTCCATCCGGAGAATTGTCTCCAGGCTAGGCTCGCACCGGCACGCTGGCGGTGCGCTCGAGTTTGCCCCAGCTTACCCAAGCGCCTTTGATTGCGCGCAGGATCGCTTTCCAGATGCAGTAACTAAGCATTGGTCGGTAAATCAGACGCATCGGTAGAATGCGCCAGGCGCGTGTGATCGGTTCGCGTTCCAGGATGCAGGCGAGCGTGGCGAGTAACACGTCCATCGCAAGAAAGGTGATGACGAATGGCAGTACCGCGTTCCAAGCACCGAACGGGAGAGACGCGAGAAGGAACAGATCTACCATCGGGGTGATGGCTATGAGGATGATTTGGAAAAACCAAATACTGGGCAAACTGAACCAGCCAAGCGCTCGATAGTTCCAGTTGAACACCATGTCGCGATGTTTCCAGAGGGATTGCAGCGTGCCGTAAGCCCAGCGGAACCGTTGTCGGGCAAGGGTACGCACGCTCTCGGGCGCTTCTGTCCAGGCGATGGCATCGGGCACATAAACGATCCGCTGTCGATGTCTGTGCAACGCGAGAGTGAGATCGGTGTCTTCGGCAAGGGTCTGCAAACTCAGTCCACCGGCTGCATCAATCGCATTTTTGCGGACCGCGCTAATCGCACCAGGCACGACGGTGATGCAATTCCAGCGGTTGTAAGCGCGCCGATCCAGATTAAAACCGCAGGTGTATTCCAATGCCTGACAGCGCGCGATGAATGTGCGCAGGTTCCCGACTTTCGCATGACCTGATACTGCGCCGATACGCGCGTCGGCGAATGGCTCGACCAGATATGGGAGCGTATCGCGCTGACATTGTGTGTCGGCATCGATAAAAACAATGATGCCGTGACGCGCGGCGGCGAGACCGCGCTGGAGAGCGCGGGCCTTCCCGCGATTTTCCTGTTGTAACAAGCGAACACGCGCCTCGTTCTTTGCAACGCGCTCAACTTCCGCGGCGGTTTGGTCGCGCGACCCGTCATCCACAACGACGACTTCAATTTCGCCTCTGTAGTCCGTAGCCAGAAGCGTGCGCAGAGTTTCCGCAATTACTTTGCCTTCGTTGTAGGCAGCGATCACCACACTGATCGGTTCCGAAAAATCTTTTCGTGGTTCCCGTCGAAAACGATAAGCGAGCCAGATGACTATCAGGGTGCGAACGACCACGAGTGCCGTTGCCACAATCATGAACGCCCAGAGGAATTCTTCGAAGCTATGGTAAACTCGAAATCCGGTTCTGCTCACCAGGCGCGTGAGAGATTGTCCATTGTTTTGCACCACCGGCATGATCGCGTCGCGGGTCGTGCCCAGTAGCGTGCTCACCGCCACCACGGTGTCGCCGCGCGTATGCAGCCAATCCAAAATGCGCGGAAGCGCTTCCACCGTCTGCGAGCGGTCGCCGCCCGCGTCATGCAGCAAAATGATGCTGCCATCGCGTCGTTGTTGTTTCACACGCTGGACGATGATGTCCGCCCCTGGCTTCGCCCAGTCCTGTGGATCGATACTCTCCAGAACGACGAGATAATTGAGGTCTTCCGCGATTTTCAGCGGAGTCAGATCGGTCAGTTGGGTCGGACTCGAATCCGCAGCATAAGGCGGCCGGAACAACGTGGTGGCGCGACCCGTTATCGTTTCCAGTAGAAGCTGTGTTGCATTCAGTTCCAGCCGGATGTGCTCGGGCCAGCATAGGGCCAAGTTAGGATGATAATAAGTGTGGTTCCCAATCTCGTGTCCTTCATCAACAATACGCCGAACAAGCCCCGGGTAACGTTCCGCGTTCACGCCCACGAGGAAAAATGTGGCTTTGACGTTTGCTGCTTTGAGGATGTCTAAGATCTGCGGCGTCCATCGCGGATCCGGGCCGTCGTCGAAAGTGATTGCCACCTGATGCTCGCCTGCGGCGCCCTGATGATACAGCGTCGGGAATTCCGCAAACTTCGTGTATTTCGCCGTGAGGTAGCCATCAGTGTCCACGGCAAGTTTTCGCAATCCATCGGTGCGTTCCTCGTCAACAGTTACAATCTCACCGTCGCCGACGTCGGTAATTGTGTCGGTCGATTTTATCAATTCCAGTGCTTGTCGCGCTTGATTATCGAGTTTGAAATCCCGCGGAACACTTAAGGCATCCCAAATCGCAGGGTCTTCGCTGCCCAGCCGATAAAGTGCAAAGCCGCCGGCTTTTTTGTCGCGCACAGTGCGCAGTTGGTTGAGGAACGTCACTGCATCCAAAAACCAGACAGCGTGCTCCTTGCCTTCATCCTCGAAATAAAAATACGGGCTGTAGCTTGGTCCTCGTACTTCTGCGCTCTCGATTTCCGCATCGTTCGCGCGGCTCATCGCTTCTGAAAAACTGATCATCTCGGCCTTTTTTCCGCCGATCGTCCAATCATACCCGTAACCACCCATTGCGAAGATCCATTGCTTGGTATCGGCATCTTCCAGCAAGACATTCACCCAGCCTTCAAACCAGGAGCGCGACGCCAGCGGTCCCGGCGGGTCGGTGTCGGATGTTTCGTCAAACAACATCGCTACAAAACGATCGACGTTGTCGGAGAGCGCATCGAAATCGATGTAATCCAATTCCTGGCCCGGTTGAACGCACAACCAAAGCTCCTTGTTATCGTCGTGTAATACATCGGCAAACTTGTCGATGAACGCGGTGATGTCCTTTTTGTAAGCAGGATCGATTTGTTCCCAATCAACCACGACGCCTGCGGCTTTCGCATTGCGCAAAACAGCAAGCACCCGTTGGATAAACCGGTCCTGTCGTTGTGCCGGCCCGTGCGCAAGGTTCTCAATCGCTTCAGGCTGCCAGGTATCGCCTACGAGGTTCGTCAGCAGGGGCATCAGCGCGATGCCCTTGCTTGCGGTCAGTTTCAATAGCCGAGTGTCTCCGTCGATTTGTAAATCGCCCAAGCCATTGATTACCGTCATCCATTCGGGGCAGAGATGTGTAATCTGCGCCGCGTGTTGCTCGAATGAAGCGTAGCTGTACGGATCGCCGTTCACATAGAATGCAAGGCGCACTTCGTTACTGGGCGCTTTCTTCCGCGGCCGCGCGGTGGGCGCGGCGCCGGTAAGCTTTCTTGCGGCTTGCCGCGCTGCGGAAAATTTCTGCCACAGCAGCGAACTCGGAGACAATTGCTCGGCCGGATTCTGTTTTTGCAACGCCTTCAACTGGCCTTTCAACTGTCGCAGAGAAAACGGCACATTCATTTTCGGCGCGACGAAAAGCGTCTGGACGAACACCACCGTCGCCAGGAAAAACAGGATGCCGGCAATAAGCACCGTTAAGCGCAGGCGCGGCCAGCGCTTCCCAGTCGGATCCGAGAAAACAAACGGTGTGACTTCTTCTGGAGGGGTCCCCTGCATGTGGTGCTTACAATCGCTCAGGCGCAAAAATAAGGAAATCCGATTCTGTCATTCGAAGTTTGTCATTCCGACCGAAGTGGAGGAATCTCTCAGATTAAATTCCAAAGAGCTGTCTCGACTTCACTCGATATGACAGGTGGGGTTGCGTGTTAAACACTGATGCACATTGAACCAGATTCATTGCCCACTGGACACGCGGGTATCGCTGCGCGTTTAAAAAAAGGTCCTACTATCCATTCCAGCGCGTGGATTGTCCCGGGCGCAACGGTGATCGGCGACGTGATTCTGGAAGAAGAATCGAGTGTCTGGTACGGCGCGGTGCTTCGCGGCGATATCAATCGGATCGTGATCGGGCCGCACTCGAACATTCAGGATAATGCGGTCGTACATATCGATACAGATTACCCAACAACCATGGGGGAACTGGTCACCGTCGGGCACACCGCTATCGTGCACGCATGCACGATCGACAATGAAGTGCTCATTGGCATGGGCGCCATCATTCTCGACGACGTGGAAGTTGGCGCACGTTCCATTATTGGGGCCAACGCTCTTGTCACCACGGGAACGAAAATTCCGCCTGGCTCGCTCGTGCTCGGGTCGCCGGCGAAGATCCGTCGGCAACTGAGCCTCGACGAACAAAAGGACATTGCCCGATGGGCGTGGAGCTATGTCGAAACGGCCAAGCAATATCGCGAGTTTTGTTGCTAAACAACCGCAAACCAGAGAGCAATAATGCATATATGAAAGCTATCGTTGGATCCGCATTAGCTACGCTCTTAGCCGTCGTCCTCATCCACGCGCAGTTGTCCGCTGAAGAAATGCAGTCTACCGACATGCATCTCTATCCTCCGACAGTTATCGAATGGAAAGCAGGGCCAGCGGCTTTGCCTCCCGGCGCAAGGATGGCTGTACTGGAAGGCGACCCGACGAAAGAAGGCCCGTTTGTGGTCCGATTTCAGTTTCCTGACGGTTATCATATTCCGCCGCATACCCATCCAAAGACTGAGCGGGTCACTGTGATTTCGGGTACCCTGTATCTCGCGACGGGAGACGGGCTCGATCGCGGCAGTGCGAAAAAACTTCCTACCGGCTCCTTCGGTTACTGGCCAGCCGGGATGAAACACGCGGGGTGGTCCGAAGGCGAAACAGTCATCCAACTTCATGGAATTGGCCCATGGCAGATTAACTATGTCAATCCGGCGGACGATCCGAGGAACGCGAAGAAATGACTTTGTCATCCCGAATAAAGTGAGGGATCTCTCTCTTAGCGCTGATTGATCACACAAAGCACGATGTGTAGCCCGCGCCTTGATTGTGCGGTCCCTCATTGCAGGGCGTCTGTGTCAGACGCCATTCCACAACCCGGCGCTTGACGGGATGGAACAGCCGGGACGCGAGCGACATAGACGGGCTGCTCGTTAGAGCGACAGAGCGGGAGCGAACGAGTCAAACGCCCTACAATTCCTTCGCGAGCTCGCGCGCGTTGTCGCGCAACAATTCGGCGGCGCGCTTCATGTTTTCTTTCTCACTCATTCCGGGTCGCGCATTTTCGTAAACACCGTCGAAAATCTCTCGAACCTCTCGGTCCTCGGTTGCGCGGCCGACAATCGCGAAGACTTTTTTTCCTAGTTTGCGCGCCAGTCTTGCAACGCCCGCCGGCGTTTTTCCTTCCAGCGTTTGCCGATCCAAACTCCCCTCGCCCGTGATGACAACGTCCACATCTTTCATTTTTGACTCGAGCCCGACTGCTTCTGCGACCACATCGAAGCCGGGGCGAATGGTGGCACCGCAAAAACTCATCAGACCAAATCCCAATCCACCAGCCGCTCCCGTGCCCTGTTTGTCGCGATAATCAAAGCCAAAATCGCTGGCGACAACGTCGGCCAGCCTGGTTAGCGCCTGTTCCAGGACTTTGAGTTCATCATTGCTCGCGCCCTTTTGCGGACCAAACACCTGCGTGGCCCCATTTTCGCCGAGTAACGGATTGCGCACATCAACGGCTGCAATGATTGCCGGCAACTTCAAATCCTTCGGCATATCGATCCGATCGAGATTAACCAAATCGGTCACGCATTCCCGGTCTTTCTCGTGCTCGTAATCGAATCGGTATCCCATCGCGCGTGCCATCCCAAATCCGCCATCATTTGTCGCGCTACCGCCAAGGCCGATGATGATTTCATTCGCGCCGCGATCCGTTGCATCCCGGATCATTTCGCCAACGCCGAATGTGGTCGCGCGAATGGGGTCTCGTTCATTTTCAGACAGCCGCCGCATTCCAGCCGCTTCGCTCATTTCCATTACCGCGAGTTTGCCATCGTCAATCCAAGCGTAACGGGCCTCGATCTCACGCCCGATGGGATCGTGTGCTTTACATTTTAACCATGAACCGCCGCGCGCTTCACAAATCGCTTCCGCGGTCCCCTCTCCTCCGTCTGCCATCGGCACAATTTCGATGTCAGCATCGGGCAAGACGTCGTGCAGTCCCTTGGCGATGTTTTCCGCAACATCACGCGCGTTTAGCGCGCCTTTAAATTTGTCGGGGGCAATCAGAATCCGCACAGTTGCAACTTTATCGCTTATCCGATCTTGTCATTCCGAGCGAAGCGCAGCGGAGTCGAGGAATCTCTCGCATTAAAAGAGTGATTGGAGATGTCTCGACTTCGCTCGACATGACAAGTCAGGAAATGCGCGATCAGGAATTCAGCTTCCGCTCTAAAATCTCGCCGACCAGCTGCGGGTTAGCCTTCCCTTTTGATAATTTGATTACCTGCCCCTTGAGAAAATTGAGCGAAGCGACGTTGCCGGCCTTGAAATCTGCAGTCGGTTTGGGATTCGCGGCGATCGTCTCGTCACATAATTTTTCGATGGCGCTCAAATCGCTTAGTTGCTCGATTCCCTTTTCCTTGACGATCGCGGTCGCGTTTTTGCCACTGGCAAACATTTCCGCGAAAACGTCCTTGCCCTGTTTGCCGCTGATTTTTCCGCTGTCGATCAAATTGACCAACTCATCAAGCGCTTCTGGTGGAATCGGACAATCATTGATGTCCTTACCGGCAGCACTGAGGGCATTCTGCAAATCATTCAGGATCCAGTTTGCGACATTCTTCGGTTTCTTTGCGCCCCTGGCTGCAGTTTCAAAATAGCGCGCGAGATCGAGATCATTCGCAAGCACAGCGGCATCGTACGGGCTCACCTGATACTGCTGGATAAAACGGTCTCGTTTCGCCTTCGGCAACTCAGGCACGCGCTGTCGCACTTCAGCCAGGAGAACGTCGGTCTTCACAGGAACAAGATCGGGATCCGGAAAGTAGCGGTAATCATGCGCGAATTCCTTTGTGCGCATCAGGAATGTTTCGCCGGCTGTGTCGTTCCAACCGCGCGTTTCCTGCTCCAGCGTTTCGCCATTCTCCAGCGCAGCGATTTGACGCCGGATCTCATATGCCAGCGCGCGTCGGACTCCGCTGATGGAATTCAGGTTCTTGATCTCGATCTTCGCGCCAGACTCGGCCTGTGACTCCGGTCGTACAGAAATGTTGCAATCACAACGGAGTTGTCCCTTCTCCATGTCGGCGTCGCTTACGGCTCCATAGATTAAAATTTGCTTCAGCGAAGTCAGAAACGCGAACGCTTCCTCCGGAGATTTGATTTCCGGTTGCGTCACGATCTCCATCAACGGTGTGCCGGCACGATTAAAGTCGATCCCGGTGCTGTTCTCGAAGTGAAAGCTCTTGGCCACGTCTTCCTCGAGATGAATCCGCACCAGAGCCACTTCCTTGTCCGAAGCGACGATATCTTTCTGCGCGTCCTTCGGATAAGCCAGATCGTGCAACTGGACGGCGCCGTTCGTGCAAAGCGGCATGTCGTACTGTGAAATCTGGTAGTTCTTCGGCATGTCCGGGTAGAAATAGTTTTTGCGATCGAACTTGCAGATCGGGGCGATATCGCATCCCAGCATAAGTCCGGTGAGAACCGTCATGCGCAACGCTTCATGATTCATTACCGGCAACGCGCCGGGCAGTCCAAGGCAAACCGGACAAGTATGCGTGTTCGGTTCTGCCCCGAATTCAACCGGAGAAGCGCAAAACATTTTCGAACGCGTCTTCAGCTGGACGTGCACTTCCAGGCCGATCGTGGGGATGTACTTCATTTCGGATTTCGGAAACCGGATTTCAGAGAGTTGTTTCGCGCACGAGCAGTTCGTATCGAGCTAACAACGATGGCGATAATTTCGTTAGCTTCGCTCATTAACTCACCCAATCGTGATGGCTTCACGATACCGGCTTCGATTAGCATTTGCATCCAATACAGAGCTTCGTCGCATTCCTCTTCTACGATTCCCATTTTTGCGACGAAATCAGCCCGAGATTTCCCACGCAAGGCAGAGCGATAGTGCTCCCACACCTGTTCCAGCACGAAGAAGCTGATTTCCAATTACGCGCGCTGCCTGTGAATTCGGGAGCGACTCAACCAAACGAATTGTTCGCGGCCCGAAATGCATCGTTCGTCTCGCGAAATCTTTCTTTTGCATTCTGAACTTTCCAGTTTCCGGTATCCGAAATCTCGTTACTTCTCCAGCGCATAATCGAGCGCGCGCTGAATATCGAATTTCTTGATGCGTTTTGCGAGGACCGGATCGTTTGCCGCTTCAATGACGTGTGGATTTTGGAGCAGATCGAAAAAGCGTTCCTGCGCGATCAGGTCCGCAATTTCCGGATCGCTTCGCAGAGCGACGATTTTTGGATGCTCAGCCAATTCGCGCGCACCAGGGAACCCTAAAAATTTCTGGGTACGTTCCGGACTGGAGAGAACCCTCCCCGCCTTTTCCAGCGTTGCGTACGTTCTCTGCGAAATAGGATCTGTGCTCTTAAGCACGTTACCTAGCAGACCCAGCTCCAATGAATTCTTCAGGCGGGCCAGCGATGTCGCGAGCGTCTGTATGCCGTCTTCCGACTGCGAGAGAAAACGACGGCGCACATCGATAGCGTGCGAGGTCGCGTCTTGTGTGCTGTGCGCCGCTGCGTTCGATCGTGCGACAGCCGGCCCTCCAGCGAAGGCGCCGACCGCTCGCACAGTGACGACAGTCAGCCAAAGCAGAAAGAGACCGAAAAACAGACCAAGGATTGCCCCTGCAAAACCGTAAATGAGCCGGATAAGTCCGGATTCTTGTTGGGCAGTTCGCTTGAACAAGATTGCCCCCACCCCGCTTACGAGCGCATAAGCGGCGAGCGCGAGTAACGCGCCGCACAAGATCGACAAGACAGGGTCAGGCATTTTGAAAAAGGAGCGAATCATTGGAACAAACAATTTGCCCCCGAAAAATGCTGCTGCGTACGCGATACCAAGAGCGATCAGGCGCATTATCTGACGCATCAAACCCAATCGCCAACCCCGCACGACTTCGAATAAGATCAAAATGACGCCAAAAGAAATAAAGATGACCTGCCAAAGTGGCGACCCAGCCACCGGTCGAATTTCAGATGTCACTGTGACCGACCGTCTATTGCTCGCTGCCGCAAAGCATGATCGCATAGCACCAATGCGGTCATCGCTTCTACGATTGGCACTGCCCGCGGAAGAACGCACGGATCATGCCGACCGCGCGCAGCCAGACGGGTTTGCTGGCGCGAACTGGTTACCGTTTTTTGTTCGTGGCGGATTGTAGCTGTCGGCTTGAACGCGACACGGAAATTAATCTCCTCCCCGTTACTGATGCCGCCCTGGACCCCACCGGAATTATTGGTCGCCGCGCGGATTTTATCGCCGTGCATCTCGAATGGATCATTGTGTTGCGAACCCCTCATCCGCGTCGCCGCAAAACCGGAACCGATCTCGAATCCTTTTGTTGCCGGTATGCTCAGCACCGCTTTAGCCAAATCCGCGTCGAGCTTGTCGAAAACCGGTTCACCAAGTCCGGGCGGAATACCGCGAACGACGCATTCAATGACGCCGCCAACCGAATCACCTTCGTTGCCAACTCGCTCGATCAACGAGGCCATTTTTTTGGCCGCCGTGATATCCGGGCAACGAACCATGTTCTTCTCGATATCTTTCGCCTTCACCGCGGACCGATCGATTTTCGCAGCGACCTCGTGAATTTGTGCGACGTAGGCGACGATTTCGAATTCCGCATACAGCATCGATAATATTTTTCTCGCAACAGCGCCAGCTGCTACTCGACCGATAGTCTCCCGAGCTGAAGCGCGGCCCCCGCCCTGCCAGTTCCGAATTCCATACTTGGCCTCATAGGTAAAGTCAGCATGTGAAGGCCGAAACTTCTCAGCGAACTCCACGTAATCCTCTGGCCTTGCGTCTTTGTTACGCACCAGAATCGCAATCGGCGTGCCGAGGGTTTTACTCTCAAAAACACCGGAAAGAATTTCGCACTGATCCGCCTCCTTCCTTTGTGTTGTGATCTTACTTTGACCTGGACGACGGCGGTCCAGTTCACGTTGGATCTCGGCCTGGGACAGTTCGATGTTCGGCGGGCAACCGTCGATCACCACACCCACGCCGCCACCGTGCGATTCGCCAAAAGTGGTGACGCGAAAGAGCTGGCCGAAAGTGTTGCCCATTGTGTGCCGATCTTAATCTAATCAGGACACGAGCGCGAGGTGGATTGGCTTCGCCGAAGACAATCTCAATCTCGCGTGCGTTTCATGCTCTTCCGCGCAGGCGCCGTCGAAAGCAATGGCGACCGCGGAGGTACGAGCGAGGACTGCACGATGGATGTTGTGGTCTGCCCATGAACGAGAAACCGATGTTCCTCTGTCATTCCGTCCATTTGCGATCAATTTGCAATGGCGCGTTTCTCGAAAGCCACTTTTGCTCTCATGCTATCCTTGTTGCCCGCGACGGCATGCCTGGTAGGAATCGTTGTTCTGCGACAAGTTCCATCGCTTTCAGAACTAACCAGTGTCGGCGCAGTGATACCCGGAGTCGCTTTGAAACGCAGCGTAGATGATTAAGATGATTAAGGAGAGATAATGCAATGAATTATACAAATCTTGGAAAAACCGGGCTCAAACTATCGCGAATCTGCCTGGGCTGCATGAGTTACGGACTCAAGGAAGAGAGAGAGTGGGGTCTGGATGAGGAACAAAGCCGGCCTTTCATTAAAAGAGCGCTTGAGCTTGGCATTAACTTTTTTGACACAGCCAACATGTATGGAAATGGCCGGAGCGAAGAGGTCGTGGGCCGGGCACTACATGAGTTCGCGAAACGAGATGAGGTAGTGGTCGCGAGCAAAGTCTATTTTCCGATGCGTCCCGATGTGAACGGGCACGGACTGTCCCGCAAATCGATCATGACAGAAATCGACCACAGTTTGCGACGCCTGAAGATGGATTATGTCGATCTTTACCAGATCCACCGTTGGGATTACGACACACCGATTGAAGAAACCCTCGAAGCCCTGCACGATGTCGTGAAATCAGGAAAGGTGCGTTACATCGGAGCATCATCGATGTTTGCCTGGCAATTCTGCAAGGCGCTATACCTGGCCGACCTCCATGGTTGGACACGTTTTGTTTCGATGCAGCCACATTACAACCTGCTGAATCGCGAGGAAGAACGGGAGATGTTACCTCTTTGCTTCGCGGAGGGTATTGGCGTGTTACCGTGGAGCCCGCTGGCGCGCGGCCGGCTCGCCCGAGCATGGGAGACGCAGCCGAGTACTGTGCGCGGTCAAACTGATGAGTACGGCAAAAAGCTCTATTCGGCGACTGAAGAACTGGACAAAGAGGTAGTTGATCGCGTCGGGGAAATCGCCAAGGCGCGAGGAGTCAGCCGGGCAGAGATCGCGCTCGGCTGGTTGCTTCACAAGCCTGCGGTAACGGCGCCAATTGTTGGCGCAACCAAGCTTCATCATCTTGAAGAAGCCGTGGCGGCGGTGGACGTGAAATTATCCAAGGCGGAAATCGAAGCGCTTGAGGCGCCATACGTTCCTCATCGCATTGCCGGATTCGAATGATCAAGGTTTTTGAGAGAATGTTGGAACAACAACCGAAGCAGACATGGGTCCCGATTACATCGACTTCTTAATCAAAAGATTCGAGAAGCCAGACGAAGTCCGAACTTTTGAGAAGGGGCGGTTCGAACTCATCAAAATCGGTGGAATGACGATCGGCCGGGCGACCTATGAACCCGGCTGGAAATGGTCACAGCATGTCGCACCAGTCGCCGGGACTTCCTTTTGTCAGGTGGAGCACATTGGTATGGTCATCTCCGGTCAAGCGGCGTGTGCCATGGAAGATGGAAGGTCGTACATCATGAAGCCTGGCGATCTCTTTTACATTGGTCCCGGGCATGATAGCTGGGTCGTGGGCGATGAACCTTATGTTTCCCTTCATCTTCTCGGAGCGGAAGAATATGCGCATGAGTGAAAGAACCGACTCACGCCCGGTGATCTCTCCGCCTTCCGCGATAGCAGACGAATGGAACTAGAATCGCGTTCTTGCACCAACACGTCGAAGCGACGTTGGCTAGATTGCTTCGAGCGCGCTCTTCAAATCGTCGATTAGATCACGCACATCTTCTACGCCTACCGAAAGCCTTACCAGTGAATCGGTCACGCCCAGTTTCTCGCGCTGTTCCTTTGGCACTGAAGCATGCGTCATAAGCGCTGGGTGATTGATCAGGCTCTCCACACCGCCCAAACTTTCGGCCAGCGCGAACAGGTGCGTGTTTTCCAGAAAACGCCGGGTCGCAGCAGGATCGCCTTTCAAAACGATCGTGACGATTCCGCCAAAGCCGCGCATTTGTTGCCGTGCCAAGTCGTGCTGCGGATGCGATTTTAATCCCGGATAACTGACAGATTTCACTTCGCGCTGTTCCTCCAACCAGCGCGCAATCTCAAGCGCGTTTGAACAATGTCTCTCCATGCGGAGCGCCAGCGTCTTCAAACTGCGCAGTACCAGAAAACTGTCGAATGCACCGGCGATTGCGCCGACTGAGTTTTGCAAGAACGCAATTTGGTCGGCTAGTTCCTTGTTGTCGCCGACCACGACGACTCCATTCACAAGGTCGGAATGACCGTTCAGATACTTCGTAGCCGAATGCAGAACAATATCGAATCCCGCCTCGATCGGGCGTTGAATCCACGGTGTTGCAAATGTGTTGTCGGAAACCGAGATGATCTTGTGCTCGCGCGCGATTTTCGCAATCGCTTCGAGGTCGATCAGTTTCAGAAGTGGATTGCTCGGCGTTTCGATCCAAACCATGCGTGTGTTTGGTTTGATCGCGCGCTCAAGATCGTTCGCATCGGTTAAATCGACATAAGTAAAATCAAGGTTCGCCGACCGACGACGCACTTTGTCGAATAACCGGAATGTGCCGCCATAAAGATCGTCACTCGCAACAATATGCGAGCCGCTGTCGATCAATTCGAGCACGGTCGCCATTGCTGCCAAACCGGAGGCAAACGCGAATCCGCGCGTACCGCTTTCCAAACTGGCGATGCATTTCTCGTAAGCCAGCCGCGTGGGATTGATCGAGCGCGAGTAATCGTAGCCTTTATGCTTTCCGGGGCTTTCCTGCACGTAGGTCGATGTCGCATAGATGGGCGTCATCACCGCGCCGGTGGTCGGGTCGGGTTCCTGGCCGGCGTGAATCGCTCGCGTGGCAAATTCGTGTTCCTTTTTCATGTCGCGACAATCTAACCGCGAATCGCGCGATTAGCGCTGACAAAATCAGTCCAATTCGCTCAGACAACGGCTCACTGCTTCGGCATGTGCAACCGCAAATACGAGAGCAGGTCGGAACGCGTCACTAATCCGAGGAAATTGTCGTCGTCCATTACAATGGCGACACGACCGCGATCAAATACGTTCAAGAGATCTTTGATCGTCGCTTTCGGCGACAGCGTTTCCAGCTTAGACGTCATCGCCTTTTTTACCGGATCATTAAAGTGCGAGGGGTCATGGTGAACCTTCACGAGCACGTCGGATTCGTCGAGAATCCCAATCGCGCGTCCATGTTGATCGAGCACGGGAACCTGTGAGACATCGGCGCTGCGCATACGCTTGAACGCGGTTAGCAATGTATCGGTCGGTCCGACCGAAACTACTTCGCCGGCTTCGTAACGATGTGAAATGAGATCGCTCAAATCCTCATGTGGCGGACGATGAAGGAAACCCTGTTCCGCCATCCAGAAATCGTCGTACATCTTGGAAAGGTATTTGTTTCCGGTATCGACGACGAAGCTGACAACTCGCTTTGGTTTCGTCTGTTTACGGCAGTAACGCAACGCCCCAGCGACGAGCGTACCCGTGGAAGAACCGCCGAAGATCCCCTCTTTGCGCAACAGCTCGCGCACCATGGCGAAGCTTTCCCCGTCATCAATCTCGAATGCTTCCGTCACCAGCGACATGTCGGCGATGTCGGGAATAAAATCCTCGCCAATGCCTTCAACAGCCCAGCTACCTGCTTCGTTCAGCTTACCTGACTTCACATATTCGAAAAGCACAGAGCCTTTCGGATCGGCCAAAACCATTTCGATGCCGCGGCGTGGCTTAACGCGATTGAAAAATCGCCCGAGACCGGTCAGCGTTCCGCCGGAACCGACTCCCACCACAATCGCGTCGACATCGTGCCGCATTTGCTCCCAAATTTCCGGACCAGTGGTGCGTTCGTGGGCCAGAGGATTTGCGGGATTCCCGAATTGGTTCACGTAAAACGCCCCCGGAATTTCTTCGGCGAGTCGCGCAGCGACATCCTGGTAATATTCAGGATGACCTCGCGTCACATCCGAACGCGTGATCCGCACCTCAGCGCCGAGAGCTTTCACGTGTGAGATTTTTTCCTGCGACATCTTGTCGGGAATCACCAGCACTACATGGTAGCCTTTCGCCCCCGCAACCAGCGCAAGGCCCAGGCCAGTGTTGCCAGCTGTCGCTTCCACGACCGTGCCGCCGGGTCGCAATTTCCCTTCGTCCTCCGCAGCTTCGATCATCGACAATGCAATCCGGTCCTTGATCGAGCCGCCTGGATTTTGATTTTCAAGTTTGAGAAAAAGCTGACACGGACCGGTGTCGATTTGTGTGATCTCCACCAATGGCGTGTCACCGATCAGCGACAAGATGTGAGGCGGACGCTTTGAATTAACTTGGGGAACGGTTGGAGTTTCGAGCATTACCTGTCCTTAAGGGGTCTTCAACGATGGTTCGCCTTTATGCGACCATTCCGATTTGCTGTCTTCAAGAAATTGTTGAAGCACATCAAAACGGACTTCGCCGTAGTTCAATGCGTAGCGGAGATCGCCGCCTTTGTAAATCCAAGTCGTAGGAATCCACGATAGCGGCATCCCGGCGAATTGCTTGATCTTGGTATCACCCCTGCGTGAGCCCGGATCCGCGAGGACGGTGACGTTCGGTTGGTCCGTGATTTGAAATTTTTGCAGCAGCAGCCTGCCGTCTTCACCATTATTCCAAACGGACACGAAATAAAATTTAACCTGTGGGTTGTCTTTGGCCGCCTTGAGCCAACCGCCGCTTTTCAATTCCGCCTGGCAGTTAGAGCACCACGGCGCCCAGAGATGCACCACGCTGATGTCAGGTGATTTGATCGCGTCGAGAATTTGTTGTTCAGCCGGGGAAGGTTCGGCGAGTAGGCGCGGCACCGCGAAAAGCACGGCGAGGATCCACACACGTAATATCGACATCTTCATTGAAAATACCGGAGAAACCGGATGCACTCAAGGTCTGACGGTATGCCGTCGTAACAGTTGACCTGCGCAGGAAAGACGCCTACTATGCCGTCCCGTTTCCGCCGTCTCAGCTGCGCGGAAAGATCGGTGCTCCACTGGAAGCGCCGTTTCGCCTGAAGGAGGCTCATTTAATTTATGATTCACATGCAGGATGTAATGGCGAAGCCGATGCCGGACTTCCGTGAAGGAAGCATCGTCAAGGGACGCATTTTGGAAGTTCGTCCGCGGGAAGTATTGGTCGACGTTGGATACAAATCCGAGGGAGTTATCCCGTTAGCAGAATTTGATGACGTCGATTCGTTGGAAGTAGGCGACGAAGTGGACGTGCTTCTGGAGCGGCTTGAGAACGACGAAGGGATGGTCGTTCTGTCGAAAGAAAAAGCCGCTTACCGTCAAAATTGGAACAAGATCGTCGGTGTATTCCAAGGTGACGGATTGATCAAAGGCAAAGTGAAATCCGTCGTAAAAGGCGGATTAATGGTCAACATTGGCGTCGAAGCATTTCTGCCGGCGTCTCAAATCGATGTGGTGCCGCCGAAAGACTTGCAGCAATTCGTTGGTAACACTTACGACTTTAAAATCGTCAAGCTCAATGACGACCGCAAAAACGTCGTTCTCAGCCGACGCGAGGTTATCGAGCAGGAGCGCAGCGAAAAACGCCAAAAATTCATGGAAGGTGTCACCGTTGGCGACCGCGTGGACGGCACAGTGAAAAATATCACCGACTTCGGCGCGTTCATCGATCTGGATGGTATGGATGGCTTGCTGCATGTCACCGATATGACCTGGGGCCGACTCGGCCACCCCAGCGAGTTGCTGAAGGTCGGGCAGCAGTTGGAAGTCGTCGTGCTCGACATCAACAAAGAAAAAGAGCGTGTGTCGCTGGGCCTTAAACAAACCCAGAAGAATCCCTGGGACCAGATCGAGGAGCGGTTCCCGGCTGGGCAACGCATCAAAGGCAAAATCACCAATCTTGTTCCCTACGGTGCATTTGTGGAGATCGAGGAGGGCGTGGAAGGACTTATCCACGTTTCCGAGCTTTCCTGGACGAAACGCATCATGCGACCCTCCGACATCCTTAGCGTCGGCCAGGAAGTGGAAGCTGTCGTGCTCGGTGTGAACAAAGAAGAACAAAAGATTTCATTGGGCCTGCGCCAGCTGGAGCCAAATCCGTGGGATGAAATCGAGAAGAAGTTCACCATCGGCAGCCAGGTGAAAGGCAAAATCCGTAACATGACTGCCTACGGCGCATTCGTGGAACTCGAAGAAGGCATCGACGGCATGATTCACGTGTCCGACCTGAGTTGGACACGCAAGATCAATCATCCCAGCGAAGTTTTTAAGAAGGCCGACGAAATCGACGCTGTAGTGATCGATATCGACAAGGTAAATCAGCGAATCAGCCTCGGGATCAAACAGCTCACCGAAGATCCCTGGAAGATAATCGATGAGAAATACAAGATCGGCGACCTGGTTAAAGGCAAGGTGACGAAGCTCGCCAGCTTCGGCGCGTTTGTGCAACTCCAAGACGATATTGACGGCCTCGTTCACATCTCGCAATTGAGCGAAGATCACGTCGCGAAAGTAAAAGATGTCCTCAAAGTCGGTCAGGAAGTTGAAGCCCGCGTCATTAAGGTAGACAAACTCGAGCGGCGCATCGGTTTGTCGATTAAAGCTGCGAACTACACCGAGGAACAACTGCGCAAGGAAGCTGAAGCCCTCGATATACTCCGTCCGGGAGAAGACATGGTCGGCCTTGAGAAAGCGTTCGCCGCTGCGGAACAGGAAGAATATCGCCCCGGTGAGTCAAAGAAAGCCAAAGAGCCGACAGAATCGAAGCGCGAGTCGAAGAAGGAATCGAAAAAGAAATAGCTTCGCCGTAGCCAGCGTGAAGTTGTGAATTTGACGGGGGTCGTTGGCCTCGTGCCGCGTCAATCCCAAGTGATTTATGGAACGGCAGTCTGCCCAAATTAGTTTTTCACAACCCAAGCTGCAATTACGGATAGTTGCCGCAATCGCTCTGTTGCTCGCGATGGCTGGCTGCGGAAATTCCACCATCGTCGGCAAATGGCGGATGACGGGAGGATCCAACGCAACGCTTTGGGAATTCTCGGCAAATGGCGCGGTCCTTGTCGGCGATCTACGCGGCAAATATGAGTTCGGTGACCAGGACCGAATCAAAATTCAAACGCCATTCGCAACTACCGTTTACCAAATGAAAATCTCCGGCGACCGAATGACCCTGCAAGAACCCGGTGGCTCCACGCTTGAGTTTACGCGGATAAAGCAAACGGACCGCTGATCTCTGGATTGGGACCTGCATTGTTATTGTCAGCTGTCAGCTCTTTTCCCGCCGCCGCTTTTTGCTTGTGCTCGCAGTCCCCTTGCGATCGTGTGTTTTATTTACAGAGGATCGAGTCTTTCTTTGACCGTTGCCTGACGATTTCGCACCGATTGCCGGCGTGTGATGAAGGGCCAGGGCGCGTCCTAGCTCTTTTTCGTCGGTCAGGTCGAGGCGTAATGGTGTGACCGAGACCCAGTTGTGTTCGACCGCCCATCGGTCAGTCCCTTCTTCGGCTCCCTGCAGCGGGATAACTGTGAACCAGAAAATTGGGCGGCCCATCGGATCTTTGCTTGGAGCTACTTTGCCGTCGTACTGCCGCACAGACTGGCGCGTCCAGCGAATGCCCCGTGGTTTCTCTGGTAAATTCACGTTCACCAGAGCCATCGCGTTTTCTTCGAGCAGCATATCGATCACCTTGGCGACGTACGGCTCAAGCTTGTCGAAATCCGGCTCCTGGTTTTCGCTTACAGCTGTGCTGAACGCGATGCCGCGCACTCCGAGCAATGCAGCTTGTTTTGCAGCTGCCAGCGTGCCGGAGTGCCAGCAGGAATTGCCAAGATTCAGACCGAGATTGATTCCGGAAAGAACAAGATCGACATGCTGCCAATGATGGGTTCCGAGGGCAACGCAATCAGCGGGCGTACCATTCACGCGATAGGCCTCGAAGTCTCCCAGGCGAATTTTTTTATAGCGGAGGGGCCTCGAAGAAGTAACAGCGTGGCTCATAGAAGATTGCTCCACGTCGGGCGCGACAATACGCACTTCGCCAAAACGCGATGCGACTTTCGCCAAGGCGACAATACCAGGGCTATAAATGCCGTCATCGTTCGAAATCAGGATTCGCATGTTCTTTACTAGGAAACGTGTACCAGATTGTTTTTGGCCGAATAATCCCCTATTTACCGATTACAAGGTCAGATGCGAATTACGTTGATCCACAATCCCAAGGCTGGTGATGCCAAGCATGGTAGAAAGCAATTGATGGCCGCTTTGGCCAAAGCGGGGCATCATGCCACTTACCAATCCACAAAAGAACCGGGCTTCAAGAAAGCGCTCAAGCAGCCTGCCGATCTGGTGTTAGCCGCCGGCGGTGACGGAACCACCGCAAAAGTTGCGTTCCGTCTCATCGATAGCGGCGTTCCGTTGAGCGTTCTTCCTCTGGGTACCGCGAATAACCTCGCGCGAGCGCTGGGCTTGGCCGCTTCTCCGGAGGAAATCATCGCGAGGCTCGAAGGCGGAAAGAAACAGGTCTTTGACGTGGGCCTTGCGAGAGGTCCTTGGGGGGAACGATATTTTTTTGAAGCCACCGGAGGCGGTTTGCTTGCCGATTACGTCCGCAACGCAAAGAAAGAAGAGAGAAAGAATGGGAAGGCTGAAAAACTCTCGAAAGAACAACAAATGGCGCGTCATGGCGCACTTCTACGGCGAATGCTGCACGACTATCCGGCGCGTCAGTGGAAAATCGAGATCGACGGAAAAGATATTTCCGGTCGCTATATTCTTTGGGAGGCGATGAACATTCGCTCAGTGGGTCCCGCGTTGCACCTTGCGCCGCAGGCCGCGACCAGGGATGGACGATTCGACTTTGTTTGTGCCCGAACAGCGGATCGCGCACGTTTAATGGAGCATTTCGACGCGCGTGTAGCTGGGAGGAAGAGCAAGTCTCCTCTGCCAACGCGACGATTCCGGGAATTGCGGATCATTGCGAAGGGTTCCACGATCCATTTGGATGACGAACTTTGGCGGGAAAAGAAAAAGACCAGGAAGTCGGTCGACGAAATCAATATCACCGTCAAACCGTCGGCACTAATCATTCTGCAACCCGCGGCGGCGATTAAAACCTAGGTCGCGAATCAGAATTCTGCGCTGCCGGGTGTACGAGCAAAGGGAATGACATCACGGATGTTCGACACGCCTGTAATAAACATCAGCATTCGCTCGAACCCGAGGCCGAAGCCTGAATGCGGCACAGTGCCGTAACGACGAAGGTCCAGATACCATTTGTAATCGGCGGGATCCATGTTGTGCCGGCGCATGTTTTCTTCGAGCACCTCAAGCCGCTCTTCGCGCTGGCTGCCGCCCACGATTTCGCCAATGCCCGGCACGAGCAAGTCCATTGCAGTCACCGTTTTTCCATCGTCGTTCACACGCATGTAGAACGGTTTGATTTCCTTTGGATAATTGAAAACCGTAACCGGGCACTGGAAGTGTTTCTCGGTTAACCAGCGTTCATGTTCCGATTGCAGGTTCAATCCATAGTCGACCGGGAATTCGAACTTCTCGCCGCTCTTTTTCAGAAGCTCAACCGCATCGGAATAAATGATCCTCTGAAATGGCCGCTCAACGACAAAATCGAGCCGCGCTAGCAATTCCTTGTCCACGAACTTGACGAAAAGTTCCATCTCGTCGGGGCAATGTTCGCGCGCGTCGACGATCAAATATTTCACAAACTCCTCGGCGAGATCCATGTTGCCGTTCAAATCGCAAAACGCCATTTCCGGCTCGATCATCCAGAATTCACTCGCGTGCCTGGACGTGTTGGAGTTCTCAGCACGAAAAGTTGGTCCGAAGGTGTAAACCTTGGACAAGGCAAGCGCGAATGCCTCCGCTTCCAACTGGCCGCTCACGGTGAGATATGCCGGCCGGGCAAAGAAATCCTTTGTATAATCGATTTCACCCTTCGCCGTTCGCGGCGCGTTCGCGGCGTCAAGCGTTGTGACGTGAAACAATTCCCCGGCGCCCTCGCAATCGCTTCCGGTAATGATCGGCGTATGCACATGAACGAAACCGCGCTCTTGAAAAAACTGATGAACTGCAAAAGCCAACCTGCTTCGCACCCGAAAGACACTGCTAAAAAGATTTGAGCGAGGACGAAGATGAGCGATTTCGCGCAAAAATTCTGGCGTGTGTCCCTTTTTCTGGAGCGGGTAAGAATCGTCAGCTGTTCCTACGATCTCAATTTTATCCGCAACCAGTTCCCATTTTTGACCTTTACCTTGCGACGCGACCAGCGCGCCACTCACCGCGATAGATGCTCCGGTCGCGAGTCGTTGAACAGCCGGATAATTGGGTAAAGTGTTCTTCGCGATAATCTGTAAATTGCGCAGGCCGGAACCGTCGTTCAGCTCGATGAACGAAAAATCCTTCGAATCGCGGCGCGTCCGCACCCAGCCCTGGACCTGGATTGGACGTACTGGTGCGGCGCGTTCCAGGGCGTTTTTAATCGGAGTTGGAGAAAGAGATTTATCCATACAATTTGAAGGGAACGTTCAACGCTCAACGCTTAAGATTCAACGCTCAACTCGCCGCTGTCAGATTGCTTGGGCGGTCCGAAAAGGAAATTTTAACTTAGCGGCAACCAACTGCCCGATTGCGGCTGCAGTTTAACACCGTTAAGCGACAGGTAGGTGTACTCCTGCAAGAGACGCTCGTAGTCGTCCAGCAGCCTCATGGCGTCGTTAGGCTTAAGGCGATCGGTTTTGATTGCGTCATCGACCTGTGTCTTGAGCAGTCGCATCAGCTCGACTTTGTCCCATTGCGTCATGGCAAGGACTTCGCCGATCGTGCTGCCGCCGATCACTTCTTCAATGTACCAGCCGGACTCCTCATCAGGGTCCAGAAAAACGTGAACCTCGGTCACGCGCCCAAACAAGTTATGCAGGTCGCCCATGATATCCTGATATGCGCCGACCATGAAGACGCCTAGATAATACATTTCGCCGGGCACGATGCGGTGCAGCGGGATCGTGTCGCGCACATCCTGCAAATCGGTGAACTTTGAGACTTTGCCGTCGGAATCGCACGTGATGTCCACAATCATCCCGTGGCGATCCGGGGGCGTGTTTAGTCGATGGATGGGCATGATAGGAAACAATTGGCCGAGCGCCCAGTGATCGAGAAGTGATTGGAAAACCGAAAAATTGCAGATGTACTGGTCGCCCAAGGTAGTTTCGAGCTCCTTGACCTCTTCTGGAATGAACCGCAATCCACGATGCATGTTTAGAATCTGCTGCGCGAGCTGCCAGTAGACGGTATCGATCTTTGCTTTTGATTCGAGATCGAGCAGACCAAGCTCGAAATTTTGCTGCGCTTCTTCCTTGATCTGCTGGATATCGTGCAGGCTCTCGAGGCGATTGCCACGCTTGAGCCGCTGTTTCACATCGAGGATGTCGCCCACCAGTTTGTGATCCTTCTCGCTCGCAGTGACTCGCAACTTCGGCGCCGTTTTCTCGATCGAACTGAACGCTTCCATCACCAGCACGGAATGATGCGCTACTATCGCGCGACCGCCTTCACTCACAATCGCCGGGTGCGAAACACCTTCAGAATCACAAACGTCCATGATGTTCCAGACGACATCGTTGGCGTATTCCTGAAGCGAATAATTTGCCGAACTATCGAAATCGCTGCGTGAACCGTCGTAATCGACTCCAAGCCCGCCGCCGACATCCAGATATCCAAGCTCATGCCCAAGCTTTGCGACCTTTGCATAGTAACGGGCACCTTCACGCACGGCGCGCTTGATGGTTGAAATATCCGGCACTTGCGAGCCGACATGGAAGTGAATGAGCTTCAGGCAGTGCGCGAGGCCTGCGGCCTTCAACATTTCGCTCGCAGCGACGAGACTCGTGGTATCGAGCCCGAACTTCGCGTTCTCGCCGCCGCTCGGCGCCCACTTGCCCGCGCCTTTACTGTAAAGACGGACGCGAATGCCGATGTGCGGCTCCACGCCGACTTCCTTTGCTGCCCGAATCGTTTGCTCCAACTCTTCAAGTTTTTCAGCAACGATGACGACCTTCTTGCCGAGCTTGCAACCGAGCAGCGCGATGCGGATGAACGCAGCGTCCTTGTAGCCGTTGCAAATGACCAGACTTTCAGCGTCCTGATGCATGGCCAGCGCCGCGACCAACTCCGGCTTGCTTCCAGCTTCAAGCCCAAAGTGAAATCGCGCGCCCGCATCAACGATTTCTTCGATGACTTCGCGCAACTGATTGACCTTGATCGGAAAAACGCCGCGATATTCGTTCTTATAATCAAACTCCGTGATCGCGGTTTGAAACGCGCGATTAACTGATTCGACACGGTGTCGGAGCAAATCCTGAAATCGGATAACCAGCGGGAAACTCAAACCGCGATTGCGCGCTTCATTTACGACTTCCAGAATATCGATCGTGCCGCCCTTTTCCTGCAAAGGTTGTGCGACGACGTTGCCGGTCGCATTGACGGTGAAATAGCCGCCGCCCCAACCGTCGATATTGTAGGTCGCGATTGCTGCGTCGACGTCCCAATCGTTTTTCATTTGATCAGATCGCGCGACGAATGGCGCCGCAAAACGGATATTCAATCAGGGTGTTCAACATGCAAGCCTGCAGAGCAAGATTTTGATGCGCCCATATGTCGCATCTGCTCTGTGAGGCAATCGTGCTTCATTCATACAGTCTACACCGCTTGTTTTTCGCTCCTCTGCGGATAACGTTCGCTCGTGAACAAAACGGTGATCGAAGTGCAGGTTCGGGCGGTATTGCCGACAAGCGGCGGGTGCGCGGTGTTCCTCGGTAATAACGACAAAGTGTTCATTATTTATGTCGATCAAACAGTGGGCAGCGCGATCACGATGTTCATGAGGCAAATCACCAAGGAACGTCCTCTCACCCACGATCTAATGGCGCATTTGTTGACGGCTCTCGGCGCAAAAGTCGAGCGAGTCATCATCAACGACTTGAAAAATGCCACATACTATGCCCGCGCAATCATTCGCGTGGAAAACGAATTGCACCAGAAAAAGATCATCGAGCTTGATGGAAGGCCGAGCGATTGCATTGCCATGGCTACTCAGCAAAAGGCGCCCATTTACGTGAGTCAGGACGTGTGGGATGAAGTGGATGATATGAGCGACGTCTTGCGTAAGATGGAAGAAGAGGGGCTAAAACCCGATCCCGAAGCGGAAGAGTAACGCGGTTTGCGATCGCGCCCGTTAAAAGCGTTACGTCGTTACAACGGTTCTTTGCATATCACCTTGGAACTCCTTTAACTTTCAACTTCTGCCCGGCACTAGCCGAGTAAATCGCCGTAACGTTTGTCTGCCAGTTCGAGGCAGCGGGCCAAGATTTCCGAAGCGGTATTAAGCTTGAGCGTTTCCTCGACCAGTTCACGGCATTCGGGAATTGTCAGACTTTGCACCGCGCGTTTGACTCGCGGAACAAGGGTCGCACTCGCACTGAGCTCATCCATGCCGAGACCCAGCAACAGCGGAACCAGTGCCACATCCCCGGCCATTTCGCCGCAAACGCCGACCCAAATGTGATTGGCATGCGCCGCGTCTGCGATCATTTTTAACAAACGCAGTATTGCCGGATGTGTCGGCTCGTAAAGGTACGCAAGCTTCTCGTTCACGCGATCGACTGCAAGGGCATATTGGATCAGGTCGTTCGTTCCAATACTGAAGAAATCGACTTCGGACGCGAGCGCGTTCGCGCAGATGGCTGCGCTAGGGATTTCGATCATCGCCCCAACCTCGATCTTTTCGGCCACGGGAAGGCCCGACCGCCGCAACTCATCTTTGCACTCGGCGAGCACCGCCTTGGCACGCTGCAATTCCTCCAAACCCGAGATCATGGGAAACATGATTTTTATATTGCCCACGACACTGGCACGAAGAATAGCCCGCAACTGCGTTTTAAAGATGTCTATGTTCTCGAGACAAAGTCGGATGGCGCGCCAGCCAAGGAAAGGGTTTAACTCATCCGTGATATCCACGGTACCAGGGGCCAGTTTGTCACCGCCAAGATCAAACGTTCTGATAATCAGCGGGTCAGGCCGGACACGTTCTGCAACTTTTCGATATGTCTCAAATTGTTCGTGCTCCGTTGGCAAAGTCGAGCGATTCAAATAGAGAAACTCCGTGCGATAAAGTCCGATGCCTTCTGCCCCATTGGCCGCCACCGCGTCGACGTCTTGCGGGAGTTCGATATTTGCCGAGAGCACAATGTGACGACCGTCGCGTGTAGTCGATCTTGTCGTGCGCAGCTCTTTTAGTTGGGCCGTAACTTTGGCTCTCCGTGACTCAATTTCCGCGTAGTGCGCAATGGTTTGCGGTGCCGGATTAACAATCAGCAAGCCGTCGCTCCCGTCGAGAAGCACATGTTCGCCGGTCTCGAGTTTCGCGGTGATATCGTGCAATCCGACTATTGCGGGGATATTGAGAGAGCGCGCCAGGATCGCGGCGTGCGATGTGCGGCTACCCAGATCGGTGGCAATCCCGAGCACGTTTGCCCGGTTAACGCTTGCGGTATCCGAGGGAGTGAGATTGTGCGCGACAAGAATGTGCGGCTCGTCCAGAGCTAAAAATGTTTTGGGAGCTTTTCCCTGCAAATTGCGAACCACGCGCTTCGTTACGTCCTGGATATCCAGCGCACGCTCTCGCAAATAGGGATCGTCGATCTTGTTCAGGGTCTCGGCGTAACGCGTGGCGACTTCCTGAAAGACCCACTCCACGTTGCAAAGCTCCGTCTCCAGTTTCCGCAACACTTCGTCGATCAACGTACGATCCTCGACGACAAGCAGATGAGCATCGAAAATGGCCGCATCCTTCGCTCCAATGGATTCCGCAATGCGTTGTTGCATTTCCAGAATCTGCATGCGCGTTTGGATGAGCGCGGTCTCGAAGCGCCCGATTTCATCCGCGACTTGGGAAGGCGCAATCCGGTAGCGCACGACGTCATCGAGGTCGTCGCGCACGACGTGGATCTTGCAGCAGGCCATCCCGGGCGATACCCCTGCTCCTTCAAATCGGATTTCCTGACGCGCGCTGTCGCTCATGCACTTGCCAGAGTAAAGCAGATGTCAAACAATGCGAGAATCCTGTTAGTCCCAGTCACAGAACGGTGCGCCGGTCCGAAAACCTTCGGGAATCACCGCAGCACGACGGCTCTACCTCACTCCTCGTTAAAGCCGGCCTTGATCAATGCCTCGAGTTCTTCCACTGCCTTGTCGGCGTCTGGGCCTTCGCATCGGATGTGCAGCTTTGAACCCTGCCCCGCGGCCAGCATCATCAGGCCCATGATGCTCTTGCCATTTACCTCTTCTCCTTCTTTCGAAACCCAGACTTCCGCGCGATATCGACTGGCAATCCGCACGAACATGGCCGCCGGTCGTGCATGAAGTCCCAGCCGATTACTGATCGGAACGTCTTTTTCGATTTTCTGAGACGCTGCTGAGCCGCCCGTTTTTCGATAGAGCAAACCCATTACACGGCTCCCTTCCGCTCCATCAAACTGAGTAATCTGGCATTGAAATCGACCGCACTGTTTTGACCCAGACCCTTCAATTTTTCATCCATCGCCGCGACTTCGATCAAACGCGCCATGTCACGACCTGGCCTCACCGGAATGGTAACGTGCGGCACCGGAAGCCCAAGGATCTCATAGAATTCTCGATCCAACCCGATTCGATCGACCTCTTCCACGTCGTGCCATTCCTTGAGCGTGACGACAAGGTCGAGGCGTTTTTCGATTCGAATGCTGCCGATGCCGAAGACCTTCGCCACGTCGATAATGCCAATGCCTCGCACTTCCATGTGATTACGAGTCAATTCGGGCGCTGTTGCCATAAGCTCCCGCCCTTCCACCGAAGTGATTCGCGTCACGTCATCCGCCACAAGACTGTAGCCTCGTTCGATCAGCCCGAGGACACATTCGCTTTTGCCAATTCCGCTCGCACCGCGGATCAAAACGCCCACCCCAAGGATGTCCACCATGCTGCCGAACTCGGTGACTGTGGGAGAAAAATCCATTTCCAGAGCGATGGTCGCGGCATTGATAAATTTCATGGTAATCATCGGAGTGCGAAACACCGCGATTTTTGCATCTGCGGCTACGGCCAGCAATTCCGGCGCAAGATGAAAACCACGAGACATGACAAGACAAGGGATTTTACGCTCGCATAATTTTCGAAATCGCCTGATGCGCAGCTTCGATGGCAAACTTTTCAAATAGGAATGCTCAGCCGCGCCGAGCACCTGCACACGTTTCTCGGCGAAATAAGTATAGAAGCCCGAGAGCGCCAGTCCGGGGCGGTTGATTGTGGGCTCGCGAATTTTTCGATGGAACCCCACGCGCTGCCCTTCCAATTTCATCTGCAGTTTCTCGGCATGCGAATTGTAAAAGCTCTCCACCGTAACAACCGGGACGCTTTTCTGCCGATCGCTTGCAGATGTAATTGTTTGGGTTCCGCCTTGTTCCGCCATGAGGCTTAACTTCTAGCGTGAATAGCGCGCAATTTCCAATCGACCATCGCATGTTTTACACACTCGTTACCACCACCTTCAAAAACGTGAAAATTTCAACGAGGGTTCAATCCCAATCAACGTCAGATCGACGACGACTGTAAGAGTCATCCGTACACTCCAACACACGATCTATTCCAAACGAGTTCAGTTTTTATTAGCCTTTGCTCTGATCCTGATAGCGAATCACTTTCACTTTCTCGAGCGTTACCAAACCGCCACCTATCATTTCATCAAGCACAGGGAGGAATGCACTGATTTTTTTATCCGAGTCGACGATTTCGATTACCATTGGAAGATCCATGGACAAGCGAAGGATTTTCGCAGTGTGCAGGTGACTTGATTTCCCAAAACCCATCGGCCCGCGCAACACGGTCGCGCCCGCCAGTTCGAGTTCGCGTGCTTTCAATACAATCGCTTCGTAAAGCGGCTGATGCCGATAACGATCACTTTCGCCAATAAAAATTCGCAGGAGCACGGCGTCTTCGGGAAGGTGCATGGTCGGTTTCTATTTCGGTAGTATCGCGAGAGCAAGAACGCGTCCAAGCCAGACCGCTATGAGACAGCAGATAAACGAAAGCAGTGTATTTAGGCCGGCCTTGAACCAATCTCCGTCCCGAATGAGATCGAGAGTTTGTAAGCTAAACGACGAAAACGTGGTATACCCGCCGCACAGGCCAAGCATGAAGAATTGACGGAATCCAGGTGGCACCAGAAGCCGTCCCTCTGGATCCGTCAATGCAGCAAAGAACCCAATGACGAAGGAGCCAGTGACGTTTACGACGAGCGTATCAATGGGAAAAAGCTCCCCCAACTGTTCAGCAACAAATCCTGATATCCAAAATCGCGCTCCCGTCCCAAGTGCGCCGCCTAGCATTACCGAGATATAATTCAGCATTAAAAACTCCTTCCGATCGGAGGAGTCATTAGCTCACGCGGTTTTCCCAATCTTGGGCGGGACGGCAAACTCCATTGCCTTGTAACAGGTTAGCGTATGTTTGCAGCAACTCAAGGAAGATGGGGTCGCCCCCGCCAGCGCTGTGTTAGCCGCCACGCCTCACATCTTGAAACGCTCGCCGAGATAAAGCTGACGACTGATGGGATCGTTGATGAGAAAATCCTTTGTCCCTTCGCTCTCGACGCGCCCATCGAAGATCAAATAAGCGCGGTCCACGATGGAAAGGGTCTCGCGCACGTTGTGATCAGTGATCATGATCGCAAGGCCTGACTTGCGCAGGTTTACGATAATTTGCTGCACATCGTACACCGCGATGGGATCCACACCGCTAAACGGCTCGTCCAGCATCAACAATTTCGGTTGCGTCACCAACGAACGTGCAATTGTTAGTCGCCGTTTCTCGCCGCCACTCAGCGTTAACGCGGTATTTTTGGCGATCCGCTCGATGCCAAACTGGTGCAGCAATTGATCGCAACGATTCCGCCGTTCGGCCTTGCTCATAGATAGCGTTTCCAAAATCGCCATGATGTTTTGCTCAACGGTCATTTTTCGAAAGATCGATTCCTCCTGCGGCAGATAACCCATGCCCAGCCGCGCGCGTTTGTACATGGGATAGTCAGTGACATCCGTGTCAGCGAAAATCACGCGACCGCTGTTTGGCCTAACCAGTCCAACGATCATGTAAAAACTGGTGGTCTTACCTGCTCCGTTTGGCCCGAGCAGTCCAACAATTTCGCTCGCATGGACATTCAGGTTGACCCCATCCACGACCGCTCGGCCTCCGTAAATCTTGACCAGTTGGTCGGTGGTCAGGACGGTCTCCGCCTTCGTCGTGGCAGGCGAATGAGCTTTCGGAATCGAAACAGGCGCAGCTTGGCTGATCATGGTTTAGGCAGGGATGGAGCGGGCGAAGCCTGGGTAGTAGGGGTTTGGGAGGAACTTGCTTTGCCCTTCTTTTCGTCATTGGGCTGCTGAACAATTTCGGTGCGACTGGGTCCGTGTGTCCTTAATTCACTGTTCTGACCAATCACCATCACCGTATCGGGGCTCGTTGCCACGTGCAGGTTCGCTCCCTCCTGTACGCGCGGCGTCCCCTCCAATTGGACGTCTCCGGTACTAGCCGTGTAGGTCGCTTTATCAGCCCTGCCAATGGCCCGCGTAGGCGGTCCACCATTCGGACTGAGCCGGTCGCGCACGAGTCCAACATTCCCCTCTGCGATGGCTTTCTCAAGGCTCTGGTTTTGCCCCTTCGTAATAAACACTGTCAATTTCTCAGATTGAAGATTGAAACGCGGATCGACTACTTTCACACGGCCGCTAAAGATGCCCATGTTCTTGGTTGAATCAAAGAAAGCCTCATCCGAATAGATTTCTGTCGTCGTCGGTTGATCGGATTGCAGCCCAGGGGCGCTCGAGCCGAATAAATTCGTACCCGATGACTTGTCTTCTTTCTTTTTGTTTTTGTCTTTTGATTTCTCTTTGGCCGGTTTCTCCGCCTTTTTCGCTGGTGCAGGTGAGCCTGGCGCCCCAGCGGCAATCTGCCCAAACGATGACGCTCCGATGGCACAGCCGGTAAGAAACACCAGCACCGCTAGTTTTTTCATTCCTTCGTGTCGGGCTTCGCTGTCAGATGAGACTTATCAGTGATCACCATTTTGATATTTCCGATCAGTCGCCCGGTCCGCGAGTTCGTATCAAACTGCACTGAGTCTCCGGCGATATTAAAATCCGATCGCCGAATCGTGGTTCGCTCCTGCGAGCTTAGGATCCGCGTCTTCAAATCCAGTATTGAAGTATGCATGTCCACTTGCAGGTCCGTCTGATTCTCGGGTGTAAAAGTGATAATTTTTAGCTGTTGAAAGCCGATGTGTTCCTGATCGATCCGATGCGCCGTACCCGCTTCGAATTTCGCCTTTAGACGACCTTCTGCGTCGAAATCTGGCAACACAAGGCCCTTGGCTTCATGTCCGATCGGTAGCGGAATGTTCGTTAAACTCTCTTCCCCGGGAGACGCGCTCGCCGTCGCATTAGCACGCCCCTTTTTCTTGCGGACCTTCGACTGACCCGACACTCGGGGCGTCGCTATCAAAACTGACAACGCCATTGATAAGAACCAAACCAGGCAGCTCCAGTAGACGGAGCGGCCGTTACGCCACCGCAGCATGAATAGCCTTTAACACGCGCAGATTCTTCGGCAAATCCTTTAGGGAAACCTGATTTGGCCCATCCGATAACGCTCGGCCTGGGTTTTCGTGTACCTCCATAAAAATTCCGTCGCAACCGGTTGCCATCGCCGCTCTGGCCAGTGCCGGCGCCAGAACGCCGTCCCCCGATGTAGAATCCCCTGCCCCTCCTGGCCGTTGTACAGAATGTGTCGCGTCAAAGATCGCCAGATACCCGGCGTCGCGCAACCAATAGAGAGAGCGCATGTCGGCAACGAGATTGTTGTAGCCAAAACTGGTCCCGCGTTCTGTGAAACAGAACTTTTCATTACCGAACGCAATCAATTTTTCGGCGATATTTCGCACATCCCATGGCGCGAGAAACTGACCTTTTTTAACATTGATCGCGCGACCCGTTTCTGCGGCGGCACGCAACAGATCTGTCTGCCGGCAAAGAAACGCTGGAATTTGTAACAAGTCGATCTTTTCGCCGACAATCTCGGCTTCGGCGGGCAAATGGATGTCCGTTGTTACAGGAATTTTCAAATCTTGTCCGATTGCCGAAAGAATTTCGCAGCCTTCGTGCACTCCAACGCCTCGAAAGGAGCGGACCGAAGTTCGATTCGCTTTGTCGTATGAGGCCTTGAAAATGAGGTCGACATCTTCGGCCGCGCAGATTTCCGCAATCTTCTTCGCCATGCGCCAGACAAACTTCTCCGACTCGATGACGCACGGGCCGAGAATGAATACCGGATTTCTTCCGCCAATGAGAACTTTGCCAATCTTGAGGGGCCTGGCTTTCATCGATCTCTCATTGTCGCGATGTGAACGATTGAGGTCAATGCAACCTAGCTCGCCAATCGCGCCGGGTCGGGGGCGCGATTGCCTCGCAAAAGATCGAAAAAGGCAAATGGTACATACAGTGCGACAAAGAATAGCAATGCCAGTCCGTGCATTTGCAAAAGGTAAAGGAGACGCGAATCGGAGAGAAAACTCAAAATGGAAAATGCTTCGGGTTTGTGCAGCAAAAATCCGTAATTAACACCCGTCAGTTTGTCGACGACGAAGGTAACTATGAAATAAAGCTCCGACCATAGAAACACGCGGACGATCGACATGGGGTATGGGCGGTACCGTCGAGTCAACATCAGAAAGACCACGCCGATGATGATACCGCAGTGAGAGGTGAAAAAGCTAATGAATCGCCAATCTGGAAAACCATAGCGTAGGTCTGGCGTGAGCACTGCCTGCAACGTGCCGCCAAGTCCCCAGAAATATGCCACCTCGAACCAGCGTTGATTCCCGGTCCACATCGCCACGATGACGACTACCATGCCCCAGTCGCACAATTGCATCGGCAACATTTGTTGCCAATTGGTCACGCCGTGTACGCGGATGAAGATGAGATACACAGCATAGTTTGCGATCAATAGTGATGTGATCACGATAATGATCGCGCGTTGGCCGCGCGACGATTTCGCGATCGCTGCAAGCACAAACGGCAGGATGATCGTCAGAAAAATAACCGCCAGATGCGGCAAACCATACGGTTGGAATTCAGGATCCATGCGTGGTTGTTAATGCGGTTGTATCAACCGCCTCATCCGATAGAAAGGCGTTTTGACACAAGCGCCTCTTCCATCATGCGCAAGCTTGACGGTTTAGCTCACCGAATTACCCAGAGATTACAGGGAATGACATCGGTAACCCACGCGATGTTGCTTGGCAGTTGGTGTGTCTCACCGGTGTTTTTCTGCAACGGCACAACGAGCAAGTCCGCTTCGACTGATTGAACAAAATCCGAGGCAGCCAGCCCAGTATTCCCACGAATGCAACGCGCCTCGATCGGAACGTCGGTTGCGCCGGCTGACAAAACGAATTTTTCCAAAGCCTCTTCGTCATCATCGTCTACGCCCGGTTTTGCGCGGCTCCTGGCATCTCCACGAATCGATGCGCGTGCCTGATCAAATGTGGTGATGATGCGAATAACATAAAGCCGCTCGCACGATTCCGCCGCGGCGAAGGGCAGCGTCCTTTTCAAAGCCTCCAATCTTGTATCAGAATAATCGGCGACAAAAACGATCCGCCGCAGCGGTTTCGGCTTCATTGCCGGCGTGGTAAAGAGCATCACCGAGCAGGGAGCTTCCCGCACAAGGAGCCGTGCGACATTGCCCAGAAATGGATGCAACACCACTTCCTTTTCCAGGGCGCCAGCCACGATCACATCGATGTTCTCACGAGCGAGCGCGCGCAGAATAGCTTCGGTGGGATTCCCTTTTTCGTAGTGAATCTTCGAATCAAGCGGAAGCTCCAGTTGTGCGAGGGCGTCATTAAACTTCTGCGCTATCTCCTGATCGCGTTCGCCTACATAGATCAGGTGAAGATCGGCAGAAAAGCGATCTCGAATTCGTTTCGCTTCCGCAAGCACCTGCTTAAATCGCGGGGAAAACGTGCTCGCCACGGCGACGGTCTTGTAGGGCGATGGTTCGCGCATGGGACTGGTAATCAATTTCGTGTCTCACGAACTTTAGGCAAATTCGACTGAAAATGGCGAATGACGAATGAACAACGAAAATCCGAATAGCAAAGCAATCATTCGGAGTTTCCGCCATTTTGACTTCGACGCGGAACCGTCGCTGACGGCGAAAGGCATTCGAGTTTCATTCGCCATTCGTCATTAGCGCCTCGTATTGTTTTTTCATTCATCTTTTCATTTTCAATTTCCTGCGCGATTTTAATGCGATGCGCCGCGCGATCTACCCTGGCAGTTTTGATCCCGTAACAAACGGTCACCTTGATGTGATAGAGCGCGCTCGGAAATTATTCGATGAAGTCGTCGTCGCTGTGGCGCACAACGATGAGAAGCAACCGCTTTTCTCGCTGAAGCATCGCCTTGAGCTGCTGCAAGAGACAGCGGGAAAAATCGACAACGTGCGAATCGCTGAGTTCGACGGTCTGCTTGTCGAGTTCGCCAGGCAAGCAGAAGCCGGAGCAGTCATCCGTGGCTTGCGCGCCGTCTCCGATTTTGAGTTTGAGTTTCAAATGGCTCTGATGAACCGGAAGCTCGATGGTTCAGTAGAAACGATTTTCCTCATGCCGAAGGAGGAATACACTTATTTAAGCTCTCGCATCGTGAAGGAAATCGCTCGCCTTGGCGGCGATGTTTCAAGTTTTGTTCCGGCTTCTGTCGCCAAGGCGCTGAAGAGGAAATTCTGACTGACAACGTTCGAAAGGTTCGACGAGTGAAAATCCATCTCAAACAGGTTCCTCCCCAGGGTTTGCATCTGGACGGCGACGAGGATTGCCCGATTCACGGTCTTGAACCGGAGGGGATTCGTTGCGCTGGTCGCCTGCATTACAATATCGACCTGGGTATTGCTGGAGGCGCTCTCTGGGCAAGAGGCTCACTATCACAGCCGGTAGAGCTGAGTTGCGTATCATGCCTGGAAACATTTGTGCACGAAATTCAAGTGCCCGGATTTGCCGCTCACATAGAGCTGCATGGACCGGAGACGGTCGATCTCACGCCTCTTATACGCGAAGATCTCCTGCTTAATCTGCCAGCGCATCCGCGCTGCGACAGAGATGGCCATCATGTCTGCAAAGCGAAGCGCCTGGATATCGAGGCACAAGATGCAAAACGGAAGCCGGATTGGAGCGCACTGGATAAATTGAAGATCGAGAACCGTTAAATCGTTGAATCGTTACAACGGATCACGAATCTCACGTTACAAATCACGTTTGTCTTTTCCACCTCAGATGCTTTAGTGACCGCCTGCCATGGGAGTCCCAAAACGCAAAACATCCAAGATGCGATTGCGCACGCGCAAAGCGGCAAACCGCTGGCATGCTCCGCATCTGAACAAATGCCCGCAGTGCGGAAGCGCTGTTCCCTCGCACATCGCCTGTCCTTCGTGCGGTTACTACCGCGGGCGCCAGGTGCTGACGCTCGAGGGTAAATAAGTTGCATTTCGCGGTTAATGTCCGCAAAGTTTCGGACCGATGAAAATCGCCCTCGATGCGATGGGCGGCGATTTTGGCCCGCCTAATCTCGTTGCCGGCGCCGTTATGGCGTTGCGTGAGTACCCTTATATCAATAAGCTTTTTCTCGTCGGCGACTCCACGCAGATCGAAGCGGAACTCAAGAAGCATGGCTGCAACGACGGCAGAATCGAGATCACACACGCGACGCAAGTAGTAGATATGAGCGACCGCGCATGGTCGGCGGTCAGGCGAAAGAAGGATTCATCAGTAAGCCGCGCATTCGATCTAGTTAAGCGCGGGCAAGCGGATGCAGTCGTGAGCGCAGGTCACACGGGCGCGTCCGTCGCCGCGGGCACGATTAAGCTCCGCACACTGCCAGGAATCGATCGACCGGGTATCGCGGCTGTGCTTCCGACCGAAACGAATGTCTTCGTTTTGATCGATGCCGGCGCAAATATCGATGCGCGCCCAGAACACCTTCTCCAATACGCGTTCATGGGCTCGGTTTATTCACGTCATGTTCTCCACTACAAAAATCCGACCGTTGGTCTGGTCTCGCTCGGCGACGAGGACGTTAAGGGCACCGAATTAACCAAGGAAGTGTTTAAGATGCTAAGACCAAGTTCGCTCAACTTCGTCGGCAACATAGAAGGCCGACATCTTTTTGAAGATCCGGTTGAAGTTGTCGTGTGCGACGGATTCGTCGGCAACGTGATCTTGAAAACGTGCGAATCGATCGCGGTGGCGATGTTTCAATGGCTCAAGCACGAGCTCATGCGCACAACGATGCGGAAGGCTGGTGCCTTCCTTGCGAGGAAAGCAATTGGAACAATTAAAGATAAGACGAACTATGAAGAGTACGGCGGCAGTCCGCTTCTCGGCGTGAACGGCATCTGCATCATCGCGCATGGCGCGAGCACGCCACTGGCCGTCAAGAATGCGCTGCGAGTGGCGGCGGAGTCGATTGAACAGCAGGTAAACCCGCATATCGTCGAGGAGATTCGCCGTTACTATGAAACGACAGCCTCGCTCGAACCCGCGCTCCACTAAACTACTGCGCACGGTTTCAATCGTCGGTACGGGAAGCTACGTGCCCGACAAGGTTCTGACCAACGCAGACCTATCGCGCATCGTCGATACCAGCGACGATTGGATCACCACCCGCACCGGCATTAAGGAACGCCGTATTGCCGCAAAAGATGAAAATACCAGCGATATGGCGACCAAGGCTGCACTCAAAGCAATCGAACAGGCCAAGATCTCCGCAAAGGAGATCGATCTTATTCTCGTGGCAACGGCCACTCCTGACATGCTTTTCCCGGCCACGGCTTGCTTCGTTCAGAAGAAGATCGGCGCAACTAACGCCGCTTGTCTCGATATTTCCGCAGCATGCGCAGGTTTTCTCTTTGGCCTGGAGATCGCGCAGCAATTCATTACGTCACATACGCACGACACTGTGCTCGTGATCGGGGCCGATAAATTAACATCGATCACCAACTGGACCGATCGCAATACCTGTGTCCTTTTCGGAGATGGCGCTGGCGCCGCGGTTTTACGTCACCGAGGCAGCGCGCACGGCGTGATCAGCACTCACATCGGAAGCGATGGACAGTACACGGATATCTTGTTCATGCCCGGCGGTGGTTCGAGATGCCCGATTACACGGGAAAATGCCGATATGCATTTGGCAACAATCCACATGACGGGTAAGGAGGTGTACAAACAGGCTGTCATTGCAATGTTGAACGCGGCCAAGAAGGTCCTCGAGCAAGCTGGACTTTCCATTGAAGACATCGCCTGCGTTATTCCGCATCAGGCCAATCTCCGCATAATGGACGCGATCGCAGACCGGCTCGGTATTTCGCGCGACAAAATGTTTGTAAATCTGGATCGCTATGGCAATACCTCGGCTGCCGCTGTGGCGATCGCATTAGACGAAGCCAATCGCAGTGGACGGATCAAGCCAGGTGATTACGTCTTGTTGGTCGTATTTGGCGGCGGACTAACCTGGGCGAGCACAATAATAGAATGGTAAAGCTGTAAGGCGTTCCGCGTTCCGCGCTGAGCGAGAAGTTGGCGTTTCGCAGAAACCCCGTACAATCAACGCATGCTAATCGACACCCACGCACATCTGGATTATCCCGATTTTGCCAATGACCTCGAGGATGTGCTGGGTCGCGCAAAAGACGCCGGGGTCATGCGCATCATCACGATCGGCACGTCCCTGGAAAGCAGCCGGCGCGCTATCGATCTCGCGGAAAGATATCCAGCCGTCTTCGCGACAATCGGCGTTCACCCAACGTCCGTTGAGGAAGCAGACGACGACGTAATTACGCCGTTGCGCGAGTTGGCAAAGAATCCGCGTGTGGTAGCGATCGGCGAAACCGGCCTCGATTATCACCGTTTGCCAAGCGAGAAAGTGGCGAAGGAAGAGCAGGTCCAGGTGATGACCGCGCTGCGAACTGAGACCGACGAAGAAATCGAAGCACAAATCCGCGACGGTGCTTACAAATCGAAACAGGCGAGCTTATTTCAGCAGCAACTAGATCTTGCGGGGGAATTGGGCCTAAACGTTGTGATTCATCAACGCGACGCATGGGACGACACGCTCAATATTATGAGGCCATACAATGGCAAGCTGCGCGGCGTTTTTCATTGCTTCGGCGGCTCGCTCGACCAGGCAAATGAAGTTCTGGATCTTGACCATCTTATTTCCTTCACTGGAATTGTTACTTTTAAAAACGGTGAAGGCGTGCGAGAAGTTGCGGCACAAATCCCACTCTGGAAATTCATGGTGGAAACCGATTGTCCCTATTTGGCACCTGTTCCTTTTCGCGGAAAACCCTCCGAACCAGCGCACACACGCATCGTGGCAGAAGCGATCGCCGAGGCGCGAGGGATTCCGCTGGAAGAAGTTGCCGAGGCGACAACCGAAACTGCAGAAAGATTTTTTCAATTCAATCGCACATGAAGACTCAAGGTGGAACGCGTTGTCCTCAACGCGTTGGTGAAGACAATGCGCCTTCGAAGAAGGCCATGCCGCTGGTTTGTCTCGTGGCAGCGGTTTTCCTCGCATCCTGCGCCGCGCCAGACACGCAACATCAGGTCGTGGTCAGCACGCGTGAGCAAAAGCTGGTCCTGCTTGATCACGGCAACGTCCGCGCAATTTATCCAGTCTCTACCTCGAAGTTCGGATTGGGCGATTTGCGTGGCAGCCGTTTTACGCCTCTTGGCAAACTGCAGATCGCTGAAAAGATCGGCGACAATGCGCCGCCTGGCACGGTTTTCAAGGACCGACGTCGAACCGGTGAAATCGTAGTGCCGGATTCTCCAGGCCGCGACCCGATCGTGACGCGCATCTTCTGGCTGCGCGGATTGGAGGCGCAAAACGCCAACGCGTTCTCCCGGGATATTTACATCCACGGCACTCCGGAAGAACGACGCATCGGTACGCCTGCAAGTTATGGCTGCATTCGGATGCGCTCGAGCGACATCATACAGTTGTACGACATCGTGGGAACAGGCGCAGCAGTCACCATCGTGAACGTTCCGCTAGCCGTTGCAGTTCCGAGCCTCGTCTCAGCTCACTCGATGGCCGACACCAACTCGGCGCCATTTGTAATGCGGTAGAGCTGTAAACGGAAGTCGCTGCCGCGAATCATCCGGGACCGAATTTCGCCGAGCGGCGGCCGGCGACCGATGGACACAATTACGGCAGCTTGCCGAGATGTTCTCTAGGCGTTTCGCGCGAGAGTAATGCCATGTCCGCATCCACCATGATACGGACAAGTTCATGAAACAGGGTCTTCGGTTCCCAATGCAGAGTCTTTCTCGCCTTCGAAGCGTCACCAACCAAAACATCCACCTCCGCTGGACGCTCATATCGCGGATCGTGCTTGACGTATCGCTTCCAGTCCAGATTGGCGTGCGCAAAAGCTGCTTCAACAAACTCGCGGACTGTGTGCGGTTCGCCGGTAGCCAGAACAAAATCGTCACCTTCGTCGAGCTGCAAAATCCGCCACATGCCTTCGACGTATTCAGGTGCAAAGCCCCAATCTCGCTTTGCATCCAAATTGCCGAGGAACAATTCCTTTTGCAGTCCGTGTTTGATAGCCGCAACAGCACGCGTGATTTTGCGAGTGACAAAAGTTTCGCCGCGCCGGGGGCTTTCATGGTTGAACATGATGCCGTTACTCGCACAAAGACCGTAGCTTTCTCGATAATTGATGGTCGCCCAGTATGAAAAGACCTTTGCCACACCATAGGGACTGCGCGGCCAAAACGGTGTCTTTTCAGTTTGCGGCACCTCTTGGGCCTTTCCAAAAATTTCGCTGCTGGAAGCCTGAAAAAAACGGGAACGCAATCCTACTTCACGAATTGCCTCCAGAATACGGATGGTACCCACGCCAGTGACGTTCGCAGTGTACTCTGGAATATCGAAACTCACCCGGACGTGGCTTTGAGCCCCCAGATGATAAATTTCGTCAGGCTTCAGGTGGTAAAGAAGCTTCACCAGATTCACAGAGTCGCTGAGATCTCCGTAATGTAGAAACAGTCGCACGTCGTTGACGTGTGGATCAGCATAAAGATGGTCGATGCGAGCAGTGTTAAACGTGCTTGCACGGCGAATAATGCCATGAACTTCATATCCCTTCTCCAGCAGCAACTCGGCAAGATAACTTCCATCCTGACCGGTGATGCCGGTGATCAACGCTTTTTTCATGAGCGCATAATTGTAGGGCGTTTCTGTGAAACGCCAACGCAAGAACATCCGCCCGGCGCGCACTGCGGCGGACCCCTGCAATCCGGAGCGGCCGCTAGCTCTCCGGTGGGGAAACCATGATTCGCGCCAAAACAGCGCGTTGCGCGCCGATCAACGCGGCGATGCCTTTGCGAGCGAGACCTAGCATGTCATCCAATTGCGATCCCGAAAAAGTCGCTTCTTCACCGGATCCCTGCACTTCTACGAATTCGCCGTCTTCGGTAGCGACAAGATTGAAATCAACAACAACAACTTTGTCTTCTTCGTAGTTAAGATCCAAGATGGCTTCACCGTCCAGAACGCCGGCACTCACCGCCGCAACCAGTTTTTGAATTGGAGGGGTGTCGAGCTTTTTATCCCTCACAAGTTTCCGGCAAGCTATAGCAAGCGCCAGACTGGCTCCAGTGATTGCTGTTGTACGTGTTCCTCCGTCGGCTTGCAAGACATCGCAATCGACCCAGATCGTTCGGGGCCCGAGTTTTTCGAGATCGATGACAGCTCGCAGCGACCTGCCAATTAATCGCTGAATCTCAACGCTGCGGCCGTCGAGGCGGCCTTTTGTAACGTCCCGTGGCTTTCGCGTCTGCGTGGAATATGGGAGCATCGAATACTCAGCCGTAAGCCAGCCACCGGTGACCCCCTGCTCTTTCATCCAGCGCGGCACGGCTTCTTCAATTGTGACGCCGCAAATCACGCGTGTCTGCCCCATTGACACCAGCACCGAACCGCTTGCGTGCGGAGCGATATTTAGTTCGAAATTAATCGGACGGATTTCATCGGGTCCACGGCCGTCATTTCGTTGCATCGCTGGAAATCTAGATGCGGCTGGGATTTGTGCGACGAAGATTTGTACCAGGAAATTGAGGTTAGTCTCAAACGTGCGACTGTCTCCGCGCGCGGTTATTGGATTATGGCCGCCGCCTAGTAATCGGCTTGACGCACCGCAGTGGCCATCGTTGTATACGCATTTTGAGTGAAAAACAGCGCGGATAACCACACAGCGATTTGCATCGCCGGTGCGCACCGTTCAGGAACATCGATGCTCACAAGGCTCTTGCACACCTGCGGTCTCTACCTCGGCCCAAAAAGCGAATTGATGCCACCGCAGGCCGATAACCCTGACGGCTTCTGGGAACATCTGGGATTCGTTGCCGTGAATGACGAGCTATTACATGCTCTCGGCGGCGCCTGGGACCTTCCACCAAAAGTTGCCGAAAATTTAAGTGACCCGCGCCTCGATCCCGTGCGCATGAAAGCACGGCTGCTAATCGAACGTTTCCATTCGGCAAAGTTCTGGGGCTGGAAGGATCCGCGCACCAGTTTGACGCAGCCGTTCTGGCAGGCGCTTTTGCCGGGCCTGAAGACGCTTATCATCGTGCGGAATCCGCTCGAAGTCGCCCACTCGATGCGGGAGCGAAACGGAACATCCTATTCGCTCGGTTTACGGCTTTGGGAAATTTATAACCGGCGCTTGATCGCGGCGGCAAGTGAGCAAGACCATCTTATTACTTATTACGATTTATTTTTCGAGGACCCGGAGGCGGAGCTGCGGCGAATTGTAGAATTCGCTGGTTTGCCCGACAAGGAAATCGCTCGCGCCGCCGCACTCGTAAGAAAGCCAAGACGCCATACTCATTTCACGGTTGAGCACCTTATTGATGCCGGCGTAGCTCCGGAAGTAATTGAGTTTTATCGCGCTTTGATTGCTGAAGCATCGGCATCCAGAGAAAACAAGGCACATATGGGCAGCGCACACCACGTCACAAAAGCGGACGAGGCCGATTTGCTTCCCGGCGCCATCACCCGGCTAAACGCCTTAGTTCCGGAAAGGATTGCTCACATCGAAGATCTCTACCAGGAACTCTTGGCCCAGGCGGAAACTCGGCACAAAACGCAAGTTAAGGAGCTCAGTGAGCACTTGGCTCGCCAAAACGCTAGCATTACCGAAACGAACCACCTTCTTCGCGAAAAAAGCCTTAGCCTAGCGGAGAGCGAAACACGGGAAGATGAACTGCGGAAGCGTCTGCGTTTGCAATTGAAGGCTACCGAGAGGCTTTGTCGACTCTTGGAGGAGACCGACCACGCAGCAGCCCAGCTTCGCTCTTCAGCGCGCTGGCAAATTGCAAATCCCATTGCGGCGTTCAAGGCCAAGCTCTCTCCTTCGCAGTCGCAGAGCTTGTTAGGGTATGGTCATCTGGAAAAGGTCATCTCCACATATCAGAAGTGGCGAACTACCTATCCGGAAATCACTGCGGCTGATGACCAGATTCAGGCGCTGATTTCAGGCGGAGTTTCTTCCGCATGGCAGAGAGTGGCGCCAGTCGAACCACCTGAACCGATACGTCCGATTGAGTTTCCGAGCCGCGAGCAGGTCGAAGTTTCAATTATCATTCCGGTGTTCGGTCAATTCCGTTTCACCCAGGCCTGCCTGGCTTCCCTGCAGGAGAATCAAGGAACAGAATGCTTTGAAGTCATTGTGGTGGATGATTGCTCGACGGACGCCACTCCGGAAGCTGTCCCGCGGATGCCAGGAGTCATCTATTTGCGCAACCAAACGAATTTCGGTTTCGTGGGGTCGTGCAATCGCGGTGCCGAGGCCGCGCGGGGTAAATACCTCGTCTTTTTGAATAACGACACGCTCGTGAGACCAGGTTGGCTAAGCGCGTTGATTGATACTTTTGTCGAGGAACCCCGCGCGGGCATCGTTGGCTCAAAGCTTCTTTATCCTAATGGCCGGTTGCAGGAAGCAGGCGGAATCATATGGCGCGATGCATCAGGATGGAACTATGGCAAATCTGACGACCCGAAAAAGCCTGAGTACAATTATCTGCGCGAAGTTGACTATTGCTCAGCGGCAGCGTTGATGATTCCGAAATCGCTATTTGCGACCGTGCAGGGCTTCGACTCACGGTACGCGCCCGCATATTACGAAGACACCGACCTGGCGTTTAAAGTTCGGAAAGCAGATTACAAGGTTTTGTACCAACCGTTAAGTGAGGTCATCCACTATGAGGGAGCAACCGGCGGAACCGATCTTGCGACCGGTACGAAGAAACATCAAGAGATCAACCGCTCGACGTTTGCAGAAAAATGGGCTGCCGCACTAAAAACAAAGCCACCTAACGGGGATTCGGCTTTTTTGAGGCAGGCTCCGCAAGGGCGAAAGAACATCCTCGTGATCGACCATCATGTCCCGAAGCCCGATCACGATTCAGGGTCTCTTCGAATGTTTCAGATTCTTAAGCTACTTCATCAGCTCGGTCATCGCGTTACTTTCGTTCCGGATAACCTGGCAAATGTTGCTTTTTACACAGGCGAGCTGCAGAAACGTGGAATTGAAGTCGTTCACCATCCCTATATCAAAACGGTGCGCGATTACCTCATTTCGCACGGCTCGGCGTTCGATGCAGTTGTGCTAAGCCGGTGTGATTTTGCGCGCAAACATATCGCCGACGTGCGTCTCTATGCGCCACAAAGCCGCATCATTTTTGATACCGTCGATCTTCATCACGTCCGCGAAGACGGCGAAGCAACACTGACCGGGGATACGGAGCTGCGCCGAAAAGCGCAGGAGAAAGAACGCTTGGAAAATGAACTAATCGAGCAGACTGACGAAACCTGGGTAGTTAGCCCTGCCGAACAGCGATTGCTCCGTGGGAACTGGCCTGGCAAATCGATTCAACTGGTTTCGAATATTGTCGATATCCCCGGATCAAAGACGCCATTTGAACTCCGGCGCGACTGGCTTTTTATCGGCGGATTCCAGCACAGGCCAAACACCGATGCTGTTCTCTTCTTCGTGAAGGAAATTTATCCGCTGGTGAGCGAGCGACTGCGCGATGCAAAATTCTATATCATCGGCGATAAAGTGCCGCCGGACATCGCTGCGCTGGCGAGCGAGAGGATCATTGTAGCGGGACTACACAGAGATGTGCGCCCGTTTTTTGACAGCGTGAAACTGTCCATTGCGCCTCTGCGATTTGGGGCCGGCGTGAAAGGCAAGATCAACCAAAGCATGGCGTTCGGCGTGCCGGTAGTTGCAACGTCTATTGCGGCTGAGGGAATGGAACTTAAAGACCATGAGGACATTCTGCTTGCCGATAAACCGGAAGAGTTTGCCGAGGCGTTAGTTGAACTCTATGAGTCGGAGGCGCTTTGGAACCGTCTCTCAGAAAACGGTATCCGGAAAACACAAGCTCTGTATTCCACTGACGTCGCGCGGAAGAAGCTCGAGTTTTTGTTTAGCGACGATCACCTTGCAAGCTTGCGTAAAGAAGCAGCAATTGCAGAGGCGGAGACTGTTACCGCAGCGAAAAGCTGATCCTGATTTGCGGGGGGATAAGGCGAAGCGAAGTGGAAAAAATCACCGGAAAAATCAATGCAACCCCCAACCCCGTTTGTTTCGGGGAAGGCTGCGTAGTGATCTCATGGGAAACCAATGATCCCTCCGGCAGTGAGATTCGTGTTGCGACCCCGGCGCATAAAGAAAAGGTCGTTGTCGAGGGAGGAAAGGCCGGACGCGTTGAGATTCATTGGATCCAGAACTCGACAGAATACGAATTTCGCCTTTATGCAGCCAGCCGCCTTCACAAATCGATTGATTCAGTAAAAGTCAAAGGGAACAGCAATTCGTTGCACCCGCTACTGACTGAAGCTGCCCTCGAAGTGAAACGCGGAAACATTGGCGTTGCGGCGCTCTCCGACTTTATAGCGAAAGTTCTCCCTTCTTGTGTTCACAACTCAAAGTTTCGCGAGATCTTTCGCTTGTGGGAGCGGCACGGCTTTCACGTTACGCCAGTGCATTTCTATCAACCTATTCCCAATACCCAATCCTTGCCCGAAACTCTATGGAATCAGGCGAGCGAACTGGTCGGGATCGACATGAACGATCCAATGCAGCTCGATCTATTGCGGAATCACTTTCCAAAGTTTCGCGGCGAATATGATCAATTTTCAGCAGAGCCAACCGACTCGCCGGTCCGTTTCCATCTTAACAACGGGCTTTTTGACGGCACTGACGCGCTGGTTGCTTATTGTATGATTCGCCACTTTCAACCACGGTTGATCATCGAGGTGGGCAGTGGGTTTTCATCTCTGGTCGCAGCTGAGGCCATCGCAAAAAATAAGGGCTCGGCACTGATTTGTATCGAACCGTTTCCGATGGATTTTCTCCGGAAGGGGGTACTCGGGCTGCATTCATTGATAGAGAAAAAGGTGGAAGATGTCGACCTGGAATTCTTCTCACAGCTGTGCTCCGGCGACATACTTTTTATCGATAGTTCTCATACGGTAAGGATTGGCGGAGACGTCAATTACCTGTTCCTTGAAGTGTTGCCACGCCTAAAAGCCGGGGTCATTGTGCACGTCCACGATATCTTCTTTCCTTTCGATTACCGGCGTGACTGGGTGATGGATGAATTACGTTTTTGGGCGGAGCAATACCTGCTTCAGGCGTTTCTCACATTCAATTCCCAGTTCGAAGTGCTGATGGCCAACGCTTACCTGGGCCACCGTCATATGGAAGATCTCAAAAGGACTTTCGCGAATTCACCTTGGTGGGGCGGAGGAAGTTTCTGGATGCGCCGCCGCGCTGCGAAAGCAGATTGAAAATAGAATAGTTTTCGATTCGATGCTAACGAGGTTCGAGGAACATTAGAGTCCTGCCTTAGATCAAATCCAATGTTCGACCGCGGCTCAAAATCTGGTCAAAAATGGAGTCGCTCTCGATCGTCTGTGAGATGTCTCGTCTTCGGACCGCGCTCTTTGCCTTCTGGATCAGATAAAGAAACCTCCAAACACGGATCTCGGAGATCAGTAGTGTAGACCCCAGCAGCATAATTTGTTCGAACAGGAGGTTGGACAGCGCACGGCGCCTTGCAAACGAAGCATCGGGTGATTGGTAATCAGGGTGGTGCGCCCAACTCCAGTCTTCGATCACGTAGATGCCGCCGGGACTCAACAATGGAAAGAGAAATTCGAAAGACGCCCTTGTTTCCTCGTAGGTGTGAGACGCATCGTCCACTACCAGATCCAGCTCATCCGCCAGCTCGCCGAGAGCGATTTGCCTCAACTTATCACCATCGCACTGCGATGTAGCAAAATGAACAAACCGATCCTTGGTACGCGACACGTAGTCCAAAAGCGGCGCAACAGGCTTTGAACTAATATCAACGGCTGACATTCGGCGAGGTTTGAATAGCTTGTCCAGGAACACGTAGCTACCGCCCTGAAAAATCCCAAGTTCGAGAAGTGATCTCGGTGAGAACCGGGAAGCGAGGTCCTCATAAACACGCAGATAGGGCTCAGTTTTTACGATCGTAAACGTCTCCGAGGTGGAAGAACGCCGGTCTTTCGGCGGCACAGCGACCTCAACCACGAAGTTTTCACCTCCCAATGAGAACTCCCCACCGTGACCAATCTTGATCGGATTCATCAGACAATTCTGCGCAGCAAATATGCGCTAAGCTTGACTGCTGGCAAAAAGGCGAATAATCCGTAGGAACTGAATGCAGCGTAACATAAACAAGCCGATTTTTGTCGTGGGATCGCCGCGTTCAGGGACAAGTATTCTCACATGGTGTCTGGGTCAGCATCCAAATATTTTTCCAGTGCCGGAGTCGAATTGGATGGGAAACTTTGCGGTTAACGTAGCCACGGCCTATCAGGTCGGTGCGGCCCGCGGCGAACGCTCCATCTTGAGCGCCATGGAAATTCAAGAGGACGAATTGTTCGTTGCGTTCGGTCAAAGTATCAATGACCTGATTCTTTCACATCGCAAGGATCTGGAAAGAAAACGTCAATCCTGGATTTCGTTGTCTGGACTTAAAGAGCGCTGGTTGCGGGGCAGAAATGCAGCGTCGGACCCCAAGGCGCGGTGGGTGGATGGCACGCCGGAATACTCGCTGTTTATCTGTGGCTTGCGCAAACTCTTTCCAGAGGCTCGCTTCGTTCATATCTTCCGAGACGTCGGCGCAGTGGTGCGCTCGATGCTGAACTTTCATCGCGTAGCCGGTACTCAGCTGGTTGCTAACGAAGAAAAGGCTTATAAATACTGGCTCCGAACCGTGAGAGCATGTTTAAAGGCAGAACAGGCGTATGGCCCGGAGGTTGTCCATCGAATCCAATACGTAGATTTGATCGACAATCCAGAATTGACCATGCGCTGGTTGTTCGACCGGCTTGAGGAACCGTACAGCGCAAAATGTCTGGAGCCGCTTGCCGATCGGATCAACAGTTCCAATGTACCGGCCGATTTTAAAGCGAACGATCCTGCTACCGACCCGGCAATAATCGAAAAGGCGATGCGCCTTTCCGCAAGTGTAAGCGAAGCTCGACAAGCGGATCGACCTTCGCGAGAGGCTGGCAATGAAATGGAGGCTGCATTTAGAAAACGGGTCCATGACACTGCACGCGTGGATCGCGCCTACAAGAAAACCCGGCAAATCATGAAGGCCTTGAATTACTCGGCACTTTTCATGTATGTGCTGGTTCAAGCAGTGCTCACAATCGGGGATCCTTGTGTCGTTGTCTTGTCGCCGTTGCCATAGCCACTCAGTAACACGGACAATCTTGTTGGGGATGCCTTTTGGAAGAGAGCCAGTCGTTGCTGTCTGCCTTCGGCACCAGCGCCACCGACTGCGTTGATATTTCCAACCGAAATGGAAGAGGGAATAGAGAGACCGATTTTTATAGTTGGATCGCCGCGGTCGGGAACAAGCGTTCTGACTTGGTGTCTGGGTAAGCACCCGAATATCATTCCGCTGGAGGAATCTGATTGGATGGGGGGGTTGGCGATTGATCTGGCGAGGTACTACCAAATCGGGAGTGCGCGCGGTCAATACTCGCTCTTGAGTTCGATGGGCTTGGGAAAAGCGGAATTTTTCGCTGTCTTTGGCAACACCATAAACAACTTGATCCTACGCCATCGGGTTGATCTTGAGAAAGAACGCTGGCGGCGCGCTGCTGGTCCGGCTCTTCCCATCGATTTATTCGTTTCAAAATATTACGCAAGAACGCGGTGGGTAGATGGCACGCCGGAATATGCCTTCCATATTTGTGGATTGCGGAAGCTCTTTCCGCAGGCGCAATTCATCCACATCTTTCGGGATGTGACTTCCGTGGTTCGCTCAATGCTACACTTCCATCAGCTTAGCGGACAAAGTCTGGTCGCCAATGTGCAGGAGGCGTACAGTTATTGGCTAAGAACTGTAAGCAACTGCTTGCTGGCTGAACAGGCTTACGGGCCGAACGTGGTCCTCCGCATACGGCATTCCGATCTCGTAGACGCTCCGGAAGCGACTTTGCGCTCCATTTTCAGCTTTGTCGGTGAACCGTTCGCACCGGAATGCCTGGAGCCACTCGCACAAAGGATTAATAGTTCCAACGTTCCTGCTGATTTTCAGATTGATGACCGAGGAACCGATCCACGCCTCGTACATCAGGCAATGCAGCTTTGTCGCGAAGTCGAAAAGAGTTCGCAGCCCCTCGAGGCTTCGGCTGTGGCAATAGAAGAAATAGAGGCAGCTTTCGATGAACGGGTGCAGTTTGTAGCGAGTCTGCCGAAGGAATATCGTAGAGCGCAGCAATTAATTCTGGAGCAGCAAGACAAAAATCAACAAATCCACGCGCGGGCAGCGACACTGGCAACGGAGGTGAAGAAAAAGATCGCCATCATTGAGGATCTTCGCGGTGGGCGAAAGCATTCCAAATGGCTGCGTCTACTTTTGGGAGCTTTGCCAAAAGTTACCAACGACAAAGCAAAAGGATGAGAGATGCTTATTCGAAGGAAGTAGACCTTGCCGAGATCTCGATGAAAGACGCTCATCCACCCTACCGACTTAGATTGGAGGACTTAGCGTTTTTTGCAAAAGGCTCGACCTTAATGCCAGTTTCGTGTTTCCGCATGGCTCTGTGTTGAATCGAAAATGAGAATACCTATCAAAACGGTTCTGCACCACACTAAGTTCGATAGGATCGTCGCTAACTTACGTCGTCCCCCGCTCTTCGGAGTTTCTCTGACAGTTCTTGTTGTAACGTGTCTTTGTGCCGTCGGGATTGTGGGATACATTGACTACCTGACTGGATACGAACGTCCGCTTCTTCTTTTTTATCTCTTGCCGATCTGGTTGGCCACATGGTTTGGATCCCTGCGTATCGGCTTGGGAATCGCAGTTCTCAGTGTCGCGGTATCCGTGTTGTCAGACGTTGCGGCCGGAATCCCTGCTCTCCGTTTCTGGAATGCAGGGATGGCTTTTGCGTCCTATGCGCTGTTTGCCGGGGTTCTCTCCAAGCTGCACACACTTTTGGAAGAGTTGGATCAACGCGTCCAGGAGCGAACGGCGGCCCTGCAACGCGAGATGAGCGAGCGACAGCGGCTTGACCAGGAAATCGCACAAGTAGCGGATCGCGAGCGACGACGATTAGGACAAGATCTTCACGACCGGTTGGGCCAACACCTTACCGGCACTGCTCTCGCCGCCCAAGTCTTAAAGGAGAAGCTCGCGGCAAAGGCCGCTCCCGAAGTAACGGAGGCGGATAAGCTCGTGAGCTATGTTGAAGAGGGCATCGATCTCACGCGCAACCTGGCACGCGGTTTCTTTTCGCCGGAACTAGAAGCAGACGGGCTAACTACAGCCTTGGAAGGCCTGGCCGAAAACATAAGCGAACGTTTCACGGTCAACTGCATTTTTCATGGAGAAGAATCTATTCCGGTCCATGATTCCGCTGTTGCAACCCAGCTCTATCGGATCGCTCAAGAAGCCGCTACAAACGCCGCGAAACATGCCGCTGCGGAACAAGTCGATATTCGCGTTAGTGTAGACAATTCCGAACTTACCCTGGCAATTTCGGATGATGGAGTTGGTTTTCCAGGTAACCTCTCGGATTCAAAAGGGCTTGGGCTGCGCCTGATGCGCCACGGCGCCGCGTTAATTGGCGGGACATTTAGTGTCCGGCGAAACGGTCAGCGCGGAACGATTGCAATTTGTAAGGTAACTGTATCAAACCACAACGAGCTAAACCTCCTACAATGAGTTCAAATGCATCTGCGAACGCCCCGCGTAAACATCGGATCTTTCTTGTCGACGATCATCCTCTAGTACGCGAGGGACTGACCAATCTGATTAATGAACAGAATGACATGATTGTCTGCGGTGAAGCAGAGGATTCCGCTGGAGCGATGACAGGAATTCCAAAAACACGACCTGATGTCGTCCTTGTGGACATTTCGTTGAAGAATGAATCTGGCTTGGAGTTGGTCAAGAACCTGGAGAGTCAATTCCCACTGGTCGCTCTGATCGTGCTTTCCATGCATGATGAAGCCCTTTACGCTGAGCGCGCGTTGCGCGCCGGCGCGCGGGGTTACGTCATGAAACGAGAGAGTACAAAGAGCGTCCTCGCGTCCATTCGCCGAGTATTGGAAGGCGGCGTTTATGTTAGCGAAAGGGTCGTTAACAGTATGGCTCGTCGTTTTAGTTCGTCGTCTAAGGGAGCCGAGAGTTCTCCGGTGGAACGTCTAAGCGATCGTGAGCTGGAAATATTCCGACTCCTGGGGCAGGGACGCACTACCGCGCAGATTGCCGAGGATTTGCATTTGAGTTTGAAAACCGTGCAGGCTTACTGTGCTCGCGCGAAGGAAAAATTCGGTGTTAGCTCTCTAGGCGAACTGCTCCGTGCGGCAATTCGCTGGGAAGATGCGACCCATCTAAAGTAATCTGCTGCTCCTCACCGGGCGAGAATTCAGTCCGTAGGATTCAATCCTACAAAAAGACGCGGTAGCGCCCGTCTGTTAGATTGCACAGTCCTGCGCGAGTGTTTCCGCCGTGAAACTGCTAGCACCTGGCCTGCCTCAAAAGGCCTCAAAGATTTCTGAAGCGCTGAACAGGTTTTTCGCCGAACCCACCCCTTTGCCGCGCCTCTCCAAGGAATCTGACAAGCCGGTCCTCAGATCAAGCAATACACAAGAGGGAAGATCATCATTGCGCGAGCTTGCCCGTGCTAAAGAGCAGGAGCTTTGGAAGACCAAGTTCGCATATCGCCCCAAAACATTTTGGTACCCGTATCCCACTCTGCGAAATATTTCTGTATTGGAGCAACTCCTGTCCGGGGTCGGACTTAACTTGCTCGAACTCTGCCGAGGCGAGTATGGCAGGATTGCGGACATCGGCGCCGCCGATGGAGATCTCGCCTTTTTTTTGGAGGAATTGGGATTCACAGTAGATGTCGTCGACAACGAGTACACAAATTTCAATAAGCTAGAGGGAGCGCGAATACTTAAGAAGGCATTAAACTCATCGGCCGCTATCCGTTCGATCGATTTGGACTCGCGGAACCATCTCTTTCCTGAACGGTACGACGCTGCATTTTTCCTCGGCGTTCTCTATCACTTAAAAAACCCTTTCTCCATTCTCGAACGACTGGCTCACGTAGCGAGATATTGTTTTCTAAGCACCCGGATCGCCCGACAAACCGCCGACGGTTTAGCTCTGTCAAAACACCCCCTTGCGTACTTACTGGGCCCAGAGGAATGCAACAACGACAGCACGAACTTCTGGATCTTCACAGATGAAGGGCTCAAGCGACTGCTTCACCGGACGGGTTGGAATATATTGGCATTCACGACAATTGGCGATACGAGCGGCTCGATGCCGGCTGACCCAAATCATGATGAACGCGCCATCTGCATTTTGAAAAGCGACGCCGTATTCGAACTCAGTGCCGCTCCAAATCCTGTGCCTGTCGGTGAAAAGAGGGGAAGCACCAAGGTTCGGTGGAGCACGCCTGATGCATGCCCTGGCAAAGTCTACGTCTCGATTAACGGACAAGAAGAGTTTCTGTTTGCAGGAGGACACAAGGGCGTTGCCACAGCCGACTGGATCGAAGCGGGACGCACCTATGAATTCCGTCTTTACGATTCAGATCGCACTCGCCTGCTCGACGAAATCAGCGTCACGACAACGGCAGAAAAAGCGCAAACCTTCGGCCGGCAGGTTCCTCTTTGAATGCGCATCGAATTCTGCGGTGAACTCATCGCGATTGGCTTTTTCCTTGTTGCTTCCGAAGAATTAAACTACTGAACCTGAAACAATTGCGTTTTTGGCAAAAAATTAAACAGATTGCCTTGACGTGCCACGCATTTCGCGTAAGCTACTGATCCCGCTGGAAGCGGGCCTCCTTTAACTTGGAGTGCGTTCTATGTACATTTTGGGACTGCAAATTGGGCTCAATTTTGTCCCGGCAACGAAAACGGTAATCCGCCCACGGCGGTTAAGCTGTGATTTTTGTCGGCACGAGATTGAGTTTTTTTGTGGTCAAAATGTGATAAACGGCTGGTTCTTTGACATCTACATACAGGGTAGTAAGAAATACAACTTTAAGAGCTGAGTCTGAAAATGCTGCAGTTGTCGGTCGCTGACCGCGGCTGCAGGAGAGTTTCAGTTATCAACGAATCTCTGGCCACGCAGGCCAGAACAGATTGATCAAGCTACAAAGAGCGCATCATGGATGCCTTGGTGCCAATAGGCGATGAAGGACGTGGTAAGCTGCGATAAGCTACGGAGAGCGGCAAACACGCTTTGACCCGTAGATTTCCGAATGGGATAACCTGAGCGAGGTAACTCTTGCTCGAGTTCCTGTGAATCCATAGCAGGAACATCGCGACACCCGGTGAAGTGAAACATCTCAGTAACCGGAGGAAAAGAAATCGAAAGAGATTCCGTCAGTAGTGGCGAGCGAAAGCGGAACAGGCTAAACCGATCGACTTGTCGATCGGGGTTGTAGGAGCCCGACGTGGTAGTGCAAAGGTTAGGTGAAGCTTCTGGAAAGCTGCGCCATAGAGGGTGAAAGGCCCGTAACCGAAAACCCGAGCACGCCTAGGGATTTCCTGAGTAATACGATGCACGTGAAACTTCGTATGAATCTGCGCCGACCACGGCGTAAGCCTAAATACTCATTGGCGACCGATAGTGAACAAGTACCGCGAGGGAAAGGTGAAAAGAACCGCTGCGAGCGGAGTGAAATAGTACCTGAAATGATGTGCTTACAAGGTGTCAAAGCCCGCAAGGGTGATGGCGTGCCTTTTGCTTAATGAGTCTGCGAGTTACTATCAGTGGCGAGCCTAAGGCGTTGTGCGCTGGAGGCGAAGCGAAAGCGAGTCCGAAATGGGCGATCTTAGTCGCTGGTAGTAGACCCGAAGCGGAGGTGATCTACCCATGAGCAGGATGAAGGTTGCTTAACCGCAACTGAAGGTCCGAACCCGTGAAGGTTGAAAACTTCTGGGATGACTTGTGGGTAGGAGCGAAAGACTAATCAAACCCCGTGATAGCTGGTTCTCCCCGAAATAGCTTGAGGGCTAGCCTCGTGTGCTGACCTGCGGAGGTAGAGCACTGGATGAACTAGGGCCCACACCAGGGTACCGAACTCAATCAAACTCCGAATACCGCAGGGCGTAACACGGGAGTCAGTGCGTGAGGGATAAGCTTCACGCGCGAGAGGCAAACATGCCAGACCAGCAGCTAAGGTGCCCAAATGCCGTTCAGTGGAAAGGATGTGAGGTTGCTTAGACAGTGAGGATGTTGGCTTAGAGGCAGCCATCATTTAAACAGTGCGTAATAGCTGACTCATCGAGCGATCTCGCGCCGATAATGATTGGCGATAAACGGCATACCGAAGCTCTGGAATACATTTTGGTTCGCCAGAATGGATTGGTAGGGGAGCGTTCTTAATGCATCGAAGCGCAAGGGAAACCGAACGTGGAGCGTTAAGAAGTGAGGATGCAGACATGAGTAGCGATAAGACAGGTTAAATTCCTGTCCGCCGTAAACCCAAGGTTTCCTGGGGAAGGTTCGTCCTCCCAGGGTTAGTCGGGACCTAAGTCGAGGCCGAAGGGCGTAGACGATGGACAGCAGGTTTAATATTCCTGCACCGGCTGTGGTTAAGCTTGGAAGTGACGTTTCTGTAGAGATGGGTCGCCGATTGAAAGTGGCGGTCTGCTCGCAAGAGCAAGGACGTGGAGGCCTCGGCTGAAGCGGATCCATTAAAGCAGGAATCAAGAAAACCTTCCGAGTGTTCCCACGGTTGCCCGTACCGGAATCCGACACAGGTGGGTGAGTAGAATATACTCAGGCGCGTGAGTGAAACCTCGTTAAGGAACTCGGCAATCTAGCCCCGTAACTTCGGAAGAAGGGGTGCCGGCTCCATTTCGGTGATTCGGTGAAGAGGTTGGCCTGCAAAGCAGCCAAACCTTCGATCCAACATCGATAATCGGAGTCCCCCAGCGTCGGTCGACAGAAGAGAGTCGCCGAAATGGAGCCGGTCGCAGTGAAATGGGTCAACCGACTGTTTACCAAAAACACAGCACTCTGCCAAGTCGTGAAGACGACGTATAGGGTGTGACACGTGACCAATGCGGAAAGATTACGGTGAGACGTCAGTCCCGCGCAAGCGGGACGAAGCGTCGAGCCCAAGTCCCCGTGAATGTCGGCCGTAACTATAACGGTCCTAAGGTAGCGAAATTCCTTGTCGGGTAAGTTCCGACCTGCACGAATCGTGTAACGAGTTGACCGCTGTCTCAACGAGGAGCTCAGCGAAGTTGTAGTGGCGGTGAAGATGCCGCCTACCCGCAGTAGGACGGAAAGACCCTATGCACCTTTACTACACGCTGTTACTGTTGTTTCGGTTTCGATGCTTAGCGTAAGTGGGAGGCTTTGAAGCGGTCCTTTTGGGGATCGCAGAGCCAACAATGAAACACCACCCTTCGGGTACTGGGATAACTAACCTTTGCCCGTCTAACCGGGAAAGGGACACTGGCAGCCGGCTAGTTTTACTGGGGCGGTATCCTCCCAAAGAGTAACGGAGGAGTACGAAGGTTGGCTCAACCTGGTTGGCAATCAGGTGTCGAGTATATGGATATAAGCCAGCTTAACTGTGAGACACACACGTCGAGCAGGTACGAAAGTAGGTCCAAGTGATCCGGTGGTTGAATGTGGAATTGCCATCGCTCAACGGACAAAAGGTACGCTAGGGATAACAGGCTGATCCTGCCCAAGAGCTCATATCGACGGCAGGGTTTGGCACCTCGATGTCGGCTCATCACATCCTGGGGCTGGAGAAGGTCCCAAGGGTCCGGCTGTTCGCCGGTTAAAGTGGTACGCGAGCTGGGTTCAGAACGTCGCGAGACAGTTCGGTCCTTATCCACTGTGGGCGCAGGAGATTTGAGGGGTTCAGACCTTAGTACGAGAGGACCGGGTCTGACGAACCGCTGGTGTTCCAGTTGTCGTGTCAACGGCAGTGCTGGGTAGCTATGTTCGGAAAGGATAAGCGCTGAAAGCATCTAAGCGCCAAGCCTATCCCAAGATGAGATCTCCCTGAAGGGCCGTGGTAGACCACCACGTTGATAGGCTCCGGGTGTAAGCACAGTAATGTGTTCAGCTCAGGAGTACTAATAACCCGTTCGGCTTGATCTTTTACTTTTCTGTTAACCCGTCCCGCGCTTTGCGGGACGGCAAACAGAAGAGAAGAAGATCTCTAAACAAAACGAAGCTCAGATGTTGTAGCCGCGGTCGTTGACCGCGGAATTTTCCAAAAACCTGTATGTAGATGCCAGCGGACCAGTTGCCGGTTGAGAGTTCTTTGAAAACGGAATCGTGAAGCGAGAATCGTGAATCGGAAGGTGTTTTCCGTTAACGATTTAACGCATTTCGAATCACGCACCAGACCCGAGCAGCGCAAGCCGCTCCTCGGGTCTGGTGACCCTAGCGCAGTGGCACCACCCGTTCCCATTTCGAACACGGCAGTGAAACGCTGCAGCCCCGATGGTAGTACGGCGATAGGCCGTGCGAGAGTAGGACGTCGCCAGAACAAAATGCCCAGCACGTCGTCAGATGTGCTGGGCGTTTTGTTTTACGTCGCCCACTGAACAGAGAATGGAGCAAACTGGGAAGTTGCGATAAACATTGGCAAGCCGAGAGACCGAGGCGGATGGACGATCCATCCCGCGCAGGTCGCAGATGAGCCTACGGGAATTGTGCGAATCAATTCAAGCCAAGAATCTGACGAAGACTTGCCTCATCGAGCCCACTGACCAGCATTTTTGCGGCGCGTCCTCTTAACGATACTTGCGTTATTGTCGCCGACGCATGCAGTCCCGCTGCCCGCAATGTCTCCGCTGATACAACTAATGGAGTCCCCAATTCCTTGGCCGTCCGTTCCAGTCGCGCAGCAGTGTTTACCGAATCGCCTACCGCAGAGATGATTGGAGTCTTCGGCGGCCCCATTCGGCCGACGATCGCCTGGCCTGTGTGAATGCCAATGCCGATTGCAATCGGCACTTCCAATTCAGCGGCAAGCCGTTCGTTCAAGCCATCGAGACTCTCGAACATTCCTAGCGCACAACGCAGAGCAGCTCTGGCACTTGCCGCCCGGTCTCCATCAAGTCCGAACAAGGCCATCAACCCGTCGCCGGTAAAATTGGAATAATATCCGCCGGCTTTTTCTACTGCCTCTGCCAGCGCCGCGAACAAGGAATTCAGCAGGAATACGACGTCATATGGCAATCGTCTTTCTGCTAATGCAGTAGAGCCCCGAATATCAACAAATAAAATGGTAACCTCTCGTTCCTCACCAAATTCCTGACCAGCTTCGGTATACGTCGCCGCGACGACGCTCGGATGCAGGAGCGGTTGCACTGTCAGATCCACTTCCGGCCGCAACTGACACGCAAGGCGCACATTATCTGGCGCACCAATACGCCGAAGAGCAACCGCTTCCAGTTCATTCGCTTCAGGTAATTCTCCAGCTGCGCTCGCAATTTGTACTCGACAAGTCGTGCATCGCGCGCGGCCTCCGCAAACCGACATATGGGCACGTCGCGTCATTCGACTTACCTCAAGCACCGACATGCCTTTCGGTGCTTCGACAGTTACGGCATCTGGGTAAGTTACTTTGAACCGGGCGTGTCGCTCTCGCCAATTACGAATCTGGGCGATGGAAAAGACCAATCCGACCACGGCGATCCATGACGGCCCGACCCAATCCTTCAGCGCCGCACGCAACTCGGCCCGGTGCGGATCCGCTGGCACTCCGTGTGCCTTCATCGCCCGCATCCATTGCGGATCGCTTCGTGCGTGCGCCGTCATTGTCATCCCAACTTCTGCAAATCCAAGCAGGGCCGCCGTCGGGATCAGCACGAAAGCGAGAAGCATGGCTGGAAAAGCACGGCGATACCAACTGTGGAGTCGCCACCAAAAATGCAACCCGACGGCAAAATGTCCCCACACCAATAATACAAGCGCGATTTGCCGAAACCGTGTCCAGGGGTCGACCCAGAGATTGGCAATTTCATAGGTATAATCGATATCGATACCGGTAAGAATACGTGTGCCTCTGGTGTTTATGATGTGGACGAGTAACAGGTAGGGAATAATCAGCCCTAGCAGGATCTGGATTGCTTCCCACGCAGGCATGTAATAGTGGCGGCGCCGATATAATATCAGGAGCGCGATTGCAGCATGAGTGATCAGACTGCCATACAACAGCACCTGGCCAGGCGGCGAATGCCACAGCGCCATTACCCATGGCCGGACTGCCTCTTGTGCATGCACGGAAATCAAACCCAGCGCATGGTTCGATAGATGCATCGTGACGTACAGCCCGATGATAAGACCGGTCACCATACGCAGATCGGCGATCGTGAGTTTTCGGATCGATTTCACGTCTCGATGACTTCCCATTGAACCAAACAAACCCACTTGTCTCCAAAGTAAAGGCGCGGGCGGGCCAGAATCGAAGCAGTTACTGCGCGAAATTACCGGAACGTTTCGAAGTGAGAAAATTGGCCGTGATTCAAAGAAAGGTGGAAATGAAAAGTAATGAGCCAGTCGAAAGGGGCTTGGTACCGGTCATCGGCTTGGTTCTTCAATCTAATTTCGCGTACTCGTATCGATCTTTAATCAAATTCCAAAACGTTCCCGCCGAGTCCGCTTTCAAGAGTGCCTGATAAACAAACTCAGGCACGTGCATGTAACGATATGAATGTCCCTCGCGAAACTCGACATCCAGTGTGCGATTCGTCTCGTCATATGTGACTGCTTCGATTGCGGAAGAGCCGAGTGTGATCCGTTGTGTCATTCGCCTTATTGAACGTCAAGCGTTCATGCGCTAAGACAAGAATTACATTAATCGAAAGGTTCCTATGCTCACAAGTCAGAAGGTTATTGACGCTGTTAACGAACAGATCGGCTACGAATTCAGCGCGGAGTTACAGTATTACGCTATAGCGGCGCATTTTGCAGCCGAGGCGTTGCCGCAACTCTCGCAGCATTTTTTTCGGCAGGCCGAAGAGGAAAAAGGACACGCACTGCGGTTCATCAAATACGTGGTCGACGCCGGCGGTCGCGTGATGATTCCAGCGATCGACGCGCCTAAATCGAAATTCAAGACGCCGCGGGACGCTGTGAAGCTTTCGCTCGACCAGGAGATTCATGTCACCAATCAAATCAATGGTCTAGTGGAACTCGCACGAAAGCAGAACGACTACATCACAATCAATTTTCTACAGTGGTTTCTGACAGAACAGCTCGAGGAAGTTTCATCGATGGATAATCTGCTCAAGATCGTTGATCGCGCCGGGACCGATCTCTTGCAAGCTGACGAATACCTGGCTCGGGTTGGCATCAGAACAATGCCGCAGCCGCCGAAAGAATAGCAACGTGGCGGTCCAAGCCGGTCTGGCATAGCGTCCATTCTGCGGCTCACACAGCCGCCGCTGCAAGGCGGAACGCTGGTATGACGTTCAAGGATCATTTTTCGAGGCAGGTAGACGACTACGCGATCTTTCGACCAGGTTATCCGCGGGAGCTTTTCGATTATCTAGGGACCATCGCCCCCGGTCATCAGCTCGCGTGGGATTGCGGCACAGGAAACGGGCAAGCTGCCATAGGATTAGCGGCGGTGTTCGATCGCGTGATTGCGACTGACGCGAGTCAGAGACAAATCTCAAACGCTCAGCCACACGAGAAAGTGGAATACCGGGTCGCGTCTGCAGAAAACAGTGGCATCCACTCGGGGACGCTTGATCTGACTATGGTCGCTCAGGCGTTGCATTGGTTTGATCTGGACCGCTTTTACGGGGAGGCGCGGCGAGTGTTGAAACCAAATGGCGTTCTCGCCGCGTCGGCTTACAACTTGTTGCACGTCGAACCGGCAATCGACGAGGTTGTAAACCGATACTATTTCGAGGTGGTCGGACCATTCTGGCCGCCGGAGCGCAAGCTCGTTGAACAGTTCGCAGATCTTCCCTTCCCGTTTCGAGAGATTGATCCGCCAAAATTCGAGATGACGGCGGAATGGAATCTCAATCACCTACTCGGGTACGTTCGAACGTGGTCTTCGACACAGCGCTTCATCGCGGATAAGGGCCGCGACCCTTTGGAGCAAATAACAGATGACCTTCGCAACGCCTGGGACGATCCTCAGCGGACGCGAAAAATTGTGTGGCCACTGATCTTGCGCGTTGGCGTAAATGAAAATGTCGGAATCGTGCGCGCCTGACACAAACGCCCAAAACTCGATGTTCAGCATCAGACGATGCCCAAGCCATCGCCAACGACCAAGGCTAGAGCAGTCCGGACGATACCGGATCCCGCGCAAAAACGCTTGAATAGAAGGGATCGGAAGCGGTCTAATCGTCACTATGCATATGAAAACAGCGTTTAGCTTATTGGCAGCAGCGAGTCTCGCGCTCAGCAGCGCGGTTCTTGGCGCAGGGTCGAAGACTTATCAAGTCACAGGGCCAGTTCTCGAAGTTACCGATTCAATGATTGCGGTCCAGAAAGGCAAAGACCGTTGGGAAATCAATCGCGACGCGAATACTAAGGTTACGGGCGATCTAAAGGTAGGTGAGAAAGTGACCATCACGTACACAATGTCAGCCACGGACGTTGAAGTGAAGGCAGGGAAGGGCGCAAAGAAAGAAGGCGCCAGTCCGGCCGGTGCGACTAAGAAAAAATAACAAGCACAGTTCACAATCGCCGGATGCGTAAAGCGTGCCCGGCGATTCTTTCTGTTGCAACGGCGCTTGTGCCAGCGCCGAGGCAAGAGCACGCGCTTTGTGCAAGCGACTCCACAATTATCTTCTACGACTGCCACTCCCGAGAATTCCTCCTAGAATCCCGCGAGCGATTTGCCGGCCGATTGAGCTGCTGGCAGCGCGCATTGCACTTTTTACCATGGAAGTTGCCATCGAATCATAGCGTCCTCCGCGTGGTCCGATTTTCGGTTGGAACGCAGCCGCAGCGGTGCCGAGGGCTTCAGCCAGTATGGAAGGCTTCTCCCCCTCAGGCGGTGGGGGGCTTCCAGCTACTGGCGGTGCACCGGCGGTTTGCGTTTTTTCACCTGCTCTGGACTGGAGTATTTCGTAAGCCGACTCCCGATCGATCGCTTTCTCATAATGCCCGGAAACAATAGATGAAGCGATGATCTCTTTGCGTTGATCGGCCGTGATTGCTCCGACTTGACTGCGCGGCGGAACAATTTTCGCTCGCTCGACAATTTCTGGACTGCCATTTTCGTCCAGCATTGAAACAAGCGCCTCACCAACCGCGAGCTGGCTCAACACCGTCTCGGCCTTTAGCTTTGGATTTTGCCGGAAAGTTTCCGCAGCGGCTTTAACCGCTTTCTGATCCCTCGGAGTAAACGCGCGCAATGCGTGCTGCACTCGATTCCCCAGCTGGCCCAGCACAACGTCAGGGATATCGAGAGGGTTTTGGCTAACGAAATAAACGCCGACACCTTTAGAGCGGATCAGTCGTACCATTTGCTCGATTTTTTGCTCTACTGCCGGCGAGATATCAGCGAAAAGCAGGTGCGCCTCGTCAAAGAAGAAAACCAACTTCGGTTTTTCCGGATCACCGATTTCTGGAAGATTCTCGAACAACTCGGAGAGCATCCAAAGCAGAAATGTCGCATAAACCTTTGGCGACTTTTGCATCAACTTGTCCGCGGCGAGGATATTGACCACTCCTTTGCCGGCCTGCGCTTGGATCAGGTCGTCGAGATTAAGCGCAGGTTCGCCGAAAAATTTATCCGCGCCTTGTGATTCAAGCGCGAGGAGACTGCGCTGGATCGCCCCGGCACTTGCGGCGGAGACATTCCCATACTGGGTCTTAAATTGGTCGGCATTGTCCGCCACGTACTGTAACATCGAACGCAGATCCTTGAGATCGAGCAAGAGCAATCCATTTTCGTCGGCGATCTTAAACACCATGTTGAGCACGCCTTCCTGGGTGTCATTCAATTCGAGTAGCCGCGCGAGCAAAAGCGGACCCATTTCGGAAACGGTCGCGCGCACCGGGTGACCTTGCTCGCCGAATACGTCCCAAAAAACCACAGGGCAGGCTTCGCCCTTAAAATCATCGATCTTAAGTTCTTTCGCGCGCTCGAGAACTTTCGGATTATTTCCGCCAGGCTGACTCAACCCCGCGAGGTCACCTTTCACGTCAGCCATGAAGACGGGTACACCCCGAGCACTGAAATTTTCCGCGAGCGTCTGGAGGGTGACCGTTTTGCCTGTGCCGGTGGCTCCGGCTATCAATCCGTGCCGGTTCGCCATTTTCGGCAGCAGGAAGATTTTTTCCTTCGATTCAGCGACGAGGATAGGTTCGGCCATCGTTCAATATAATTCTGACTAACAGCGCGGCGATTGTCCAGGATTGGTCGCACGCTTCGGACAATGTCCGAGGCTACAACTCGCGCTTGCGCCAGGCACCGAGAACAAGGCCACTTATCGCGAAAGCCACGAATGGGCGGCCCATGTCAATAAAAACCAACGGCCACTGGTTGGTTTCAAACGCCGCGAATGCCGAGATTGCAGAGTACTGAACAAACAGAAAGCCAAAAAAACAGATTAGCGCAACCTTTAATCCAGCTACAGCAGTGGAAGCATGCAGTTTGTAGATAAGCCACGCCAACGCGTAGTTCGCGAAGATTGCCGCAACGATCGCAATCAAATACGGCTCCACGCCAAACACGTTTTCGATATCTGTCATAGTGCGAGCGTGATAATTCAGCCAAGCCTCCCCAAACAAAGCGTACCATCCGAGTCCGATAAAAAAATGGACAACGACAAGGATCCAAACCGCGAGATGATGAATCTTATATTTCATCCGTTTTCTGATTATCGGGCGGTCGGAATTTGGATTGCAAGCGGATTTACTCGTGAGTCGTTGCTGTCAGCGAATCGGCTGCTGAACAGCGTCAGTAAAGATACGGTTTGGAAAGTGGGAACGCGTTCTTGATGAGTTCAAACCGCGGTTTCGCGTCATCTGCGATGACAACTTCAACAACATCAAACCGGAAAAGAATGTCGGGGTTATCCAGCATTCGCAGCCAGGCCAGGCCCCCACGAGAAATGCGTTTTCGTTTTTCGCGATCAATCGCTTCGATGGGCCGGCCGAAATCTTCGCGCCCGCGGGTTTTTACCTCGACAAAAACCAGCGTGTCATTATCGCGACACACGACGTCGATTTCACCGCCGGTGCGACCACGGAAGTTGCGGAAGAGGATTTTGTAACCGTTACGCTTCAGATAGCGGCACGCCAATTTCTCGCCTAACGCGCCTCGCCGGAGATGACCGGATTTGGGAGAGGTCCTCCAGCGCGAGAAGCGGTTGTGCCACCGGCTCGAAAGATCGGCGATGGATTGGGCAAGGGCCGAATTCATGGAGTTTCAGCAAGTGCAGTTCGGTTCCGTAACCTTTATGCTGCTCAAAGCAATATTGCGGGAATTGCAGGCAGAAGTCACGCATCATCCGGTCGCGCGTTACCTTAGCGATCACGCTGGCGGCCGCGATGCTCAGACTAAGGCAGTCGCCGTCAACAACGGCTGTTTGTGGAAACGGAAAAGGAATGACTGGCAGTCCATCGATCAAGACGTGATCGGGCGGGTTCATCAGGGCGGTAATCGCAAGGCGCATCGCCTGCTGGCTTGCGCGCAGAATGTTGATGCGATCAATCTCAATGGAGTCCACAGCACCGATTGTCCATCGTACTTCTGGATTAGATACCAACTCCAGATAGATCTCATTGCGCAATTCCGGCCCAAGTTGTTTGGAATCGTTCAGCCGGCGATGGCGAAATTTTTCAGGAAGAATTACGGCTGCGGCTACAACCGGACCTGCCAGGGCGCCCCGGCCGACTTCGTCAATCCCGGCAATCTGGGCGGCGCCGGTGGCGCGCAGTTTTTTTTCGTAACGAAATCCGCATCGCCGGTACATCCGCGCAAATCATTGGCAAATTTACGCTAGTGACAAGTAACATGTGACGAGCGACGAGAAAAAGATGAGAGCTGCGAAGCGCGCCAGGTTTCGCTCGTCACTTATTACTCTCTCACCGCTGTTGCTTCCTTGCCCTTACGGGTCCGAAGATAATTTAGCCTGGCGCGACGGGCGCGGCCTTTTTGCTCCACCTCTACTTTTGCGATGCGCGGCGAATGCAAAGGAAACACACGTTCAACGCCTTCGCCGTAGGATATCCGGCGCACGGTGAAGGTTTCATTGAGCCCCCGGCCCTTGCGCCCAATAACGATGCCAGTAAATATCTGGACTCGTTCCTTGTCGCCTTCTACCACACGGGTATGAACGCGCACACTGTCCCCGACAGAAAACGGCGTCACATCGCTTTTATGCTGTTCTTTCTCAATGGCGTCGATCATCTGATTCATGGAAATTCCCCCTCCTGCCCGCTCGGGCGGGCAAACAGTTTCCAGCAGGATAGGTAAAATTGCAACCGCTCACCGGATCATTTAGCGATTTGACAAGTCGGAGATTTAGCGACCCGCCGACTGACAAAATCCTTGAATCGCTAACACAATAGATTGCGGTATGTTTGGGATTCCATCGCGCCCGTAGTTCAACTGGATAGAACGACGGCCTCCGGAGCCGTAGGTTGCGCGTTCGAGCCGCGCCGGGCGCAGGGCCTCTGAAAACGCATCTTCATAGGTAAAATCGACTCATTTCGCAACCTAGGCCATATCAGGTGCGAATCGCCGAAGAAGACGCTCGAAAGCGCAGCTTTACTGATTGTTGTTGACCACTTGCGGCGCAGATTTGCTCGCTTCGAGCTGTGCGCTCACTTTCTGGATTTGCGCTGCCTGCTCTTTCACTGTCGCGGTGAGAGCCTCCATTCCGGATTTTAGTTGTGCGATGGTCGCTTGCTGCTCCTCATTTTTGTGGTGCTCTTTGAGGAACTCGTTGAGCAACATCGCGTTCACGGCTTCGTAGCGCACCGTTTCGGGCTTCCCGTCGGCATCGCACGTCACCAGGTCGGCATTGACCTGGGCCACTTCCTCGGCGATCAGGCCAAAGCCGAGGCAGCGCATCGGATCAATCTCCTTCTTATAGCGGAAACTGACCGGTTTAAGCCAGAGGATTGCTTCGCTGGCTTTGTCCATCGGCTTGATTTGCTCTTTGTAGCGGCGAGAGGACGAAAGCGTCCCGATCTTGTCGTCTGAATTGACGTAAACAGCCCGGCCATTCGCCACAGAAGAGTAAATGTTGCGGATGCGGGTGGTGTTGCTCTCACCAGCAACGCCAGCGCTGCCGATGTCAATATTGTTACTTCCCGTGGTGAGATTTACACCGGCGAAAGCGCCCAACGCGATATTGCCGTTGCCGGTGCTGTTGTTAAAGAGCGCGTCAAAACCGGTAGCCGTGTTGTTTGAGCCGCTCACGTTCGAGAAAAGGGCATTAAGACCATCAGCGGTATTGTTGTCGCCGTTGTGATTGCTAAAGAGGGCTTGAAACCCGCTGGCCGTATTATACCTTGCGGTGCTGTTAAAATAGAGCGACAGCCCGCCGGTAGCCGTGTTGTAGTAGCCGGTTGTGTTGTAAAAGAGCGCTTGCATTCCGGTGGCTGTGTTGCCGTCGCCGGTGGTGTTGTGAAACATCGCGCTAGTTCCGGTGGCGGTGTTGTCCCATCCAGTGCTGCTAAATCTGAGCGCGTCCCATCCGGTGGCCGTGTTGTAGAGGCCGGTGGTGTTGCTATTGAGCGCTTGCATTCCGGTGGCCGTGTTGGCGCTGCCGCTGGTGTCGCTATACAGCGCCTGATAGCCGATCGCCGTGTTGCCCCCGCCGCCCCCCCAGACTGAAGAGAGCATCAGTACCCTCAGCGGTGTTGTAGTTCTGATACCCTCCGTCCGGTGGTGGATCGACCGCTTGCGTGTTTTGGACGAGCGCAAAACAGACAAGTGCAAATGTGATTAGAACTGGTGGGATGTTTGGTTTCATTATGAGGGAGTTTCGGAAAAATCTCGCCAGCTTGTCGAGGCAATTCCCAGCAAGCGCGATCACTTTAGCCATCTTCCCGACTTCTCCGCGCACATCAGCCACTCAACAACCGCCGCTCCGCTTTGTAAGGGAACACTTCTGGAATTTCACCAGCTCGGATTTGGCGCTGGACGGTCCGCCAAAAATCGGCCCTAAAAATCTCAGGGTGATGTTCGAGCAGCGCCGCCAGTGCCGGCTTTGGGAAAGCCAGAAATTGCAAAAATTCCTCGGGAAAAATGTCGTTCTCACGCACCGAGAACCACGGTTCGGCGGCAATCTCATCCTCCGGAGTCCGCGCTTCGGGGAGTTTGCGAAAATGGCAATCGGTAAGGAAACAAAGCTCATCGTAATCGTAAAAGACGACGCGACCGTGTCGGGTCACGCCAAAGTTCTTCGTGAGCAAATCTCCCGGGAAAATGTTGGAGGCAGCAAGGTCTTTGATCGATTGCCCGTATTCGCGTCCGGCAGCGGCGATCGCCTCCGGCTCCTTTTCCCGAAAAAACACGTTCAGCGGGCGAAGCCGACGCTCCACATAGGCGTGCGCGATGATGACGTCGCCGCTTTCAGTCTTCACAATCGAAGCGGCATCGCGCAAAAGTTCAGCGAGCAGCTCGGAGTCGAACCGGTCCGCGGGGATGCGCAAATGTTCGAACTCATGCGCTTCGACCAATCGTCCGGCGCGGTCATGTTCAAACACTAACCGGTAACGCCGCCGCACATCCTCACGGGTACTATCTTTCGGCAAATCAAATTGATCTTTGATCAGTTTAAAAACGACGTCGTAGCTCGGGAGCGTGAAAACGCTCATTACCATTCCCCGAGCTCCCTCGGCTACGACGAAACAATCGTTAGACCTGCGCAGATGGGCTATGAAATCGCGGTAAAATTCCGTTTTACCGTGGCGATGAAAACCAATGGCGTTATAGAGATCAATCAAACGTTTGCGCGGCATCAATTGCTGAAGATAACGCACAAGCCGATACGGACATTCAACCGTGACCCGGAAATAAGAACGTGTAAACGAAAACAAAAGTGCAAGGTCGACATCTCCATGCAGCAGTGCATCGAGGATGATACCGCGCTCATTTTCGTGACGAAGGCAGAGCGCGATCGGTAAGGGCTGCTCTCCTTTGCGCAGGACGCGTCCCACCAAATACGCGCCGCGTCCACGGTAAAAAACGTTCGGGAGAATCTCCAATTCGGGCTGCGAGTTTTTCGCCGGTCGATCAGCTTCAAGACGCGCCGCGGCTAGTTTAGCTGTTACCCGCACGTCGTCCCAGCTTTCGTCAAAAGCATCCATCAACGCCGAACACAGCAGTTCGGGGAGCCCCTGGTCACGATAAGTTCTAGCGATGGTAACCGGGGCGCCAGGCGGCGGAGCGTCGAAATCGGTATCGACAAATTCGATTGCCTGGTCCACGCCGGCGGTGTCAAAAACGCGACGCGTTAACGAATTGAAAAAGGTTTCGGCGATTTCCCACGCCGGCAAGCGCGCGATAAGCGATGAGTAAACAGCTTTGATTCCTCTCCAGATACTGTGTTCCGGTAAACGCACCCCCATCAATTCACGAATGCGACTGGTCAGATCGTCGAGAACGTCGTTGTAAAAATGCAGGCGCTCGGCCGCGTCATCAAAACTGCCGGCCCAATCGCGTTCCACAAAACGTTCACGCGCGCGCCGCGTGATCGCGTCGAAGCGTGTTTGGTAGTCAAAAAAGGATTCGAGCGCGGTTTCGGCGCAACGCGCAGCAAGACGACTGTCTGTCAGCGCCGAAAATTCCTGCGCAACGTTTTCGCTGGCGATCGTCGATCTTGCATTCAACAGAACTGTTCCGCTTCCGTCGAGCCGCACAACGCCGTGGTCGAGCTTTTGCCGTCGGCGATAATTTGAGAGACGAGATCGAAGTAACCGGTACCAACCTCGCGTTGATGTTTCGTTGCCGAGTAACCGTCGCGTTCGGCCGCGAATTCCGCCTCCTGCAATACCGCATACGCGGCCATGCCATGGTCGCGATAATCGCGCGCCAAGTTAAACATGCTGGCGTTCAGCGCGTGAAACCCAGCGAGCGTGACGAACTGAAATTTGTAACCCATCGCGCCGAGCTCGCGCTGAAATTTTGCGATGCTGGCGCTGTCGAGTTTCTTTTTCCAGTTAAACGACGGCGAACAATTGTAAGCTAGTAACTTGTTAGGAAATCTTGCGTGCACGTTCTCGGCGAATCGCTTTGCTTCCGCCAGGCTCGGTTCGCTTGTTTCGCACCAGATCAGATCGGCAAACGGCGCGTAACTTTGCCCGCGCGCGATCGCCTGATCGAGTCCGGCGCGCACGCGAAAGAAGCCTTCCGGAGTTCGTTCGCCGGTAAGAAATTCGTGATCGCGCTCATCCACGTCGTTCGTTAGAAGGGCGGCGCCGTTCGCGTCCGTGCGCGCGATCAGGACCAATGGCACGTCGCAAACATCGGCCGCCAGGCGCGCGGCGATAAGATGCTTGATGGCAGTGCCCGTCGGCACTAACACCTTGCCGCCCATATGGCCGCATTTTTTCTCGCTGGCGAGTTGATCTTCGAAATGCACGCCAGCTGCGCCGGCTTCGATCATTGCCTTGGTTAATTCGAACACGTTGAGCGGTCCACCAAACCCGGCCTCGCCGTCGGCTATGATGGGCGCAAACCAGTCGATGTCCGCCTCCCCTTCGGCGTGGTAAATTTGATCGGCACGCTGAAAGACTTGATTGATTCGCCTAACGAGAGCCGGCACGCTGTTCGCCGGATACAAACTTTGATCGGGATACATTTGCCCGGCCAGGTTTGCGTCCGCGGCCACCTGCCAGCCACTGACGTAGATTGCCTTCAACCCTGCTTTGACCTGCTGCATCGCTTGATTGCCGGTCAGGGCACCGAGGGCAGCTACGTAATCTTCGTTGTGCAACAGTTGCCAAAGTTTTTCCGCGCCGCGTCGCGCCAGCGTATGTTCGATGCGCACACTACCGCGCACCCGCTCCACGTCTGCCGACGAATACGGTCTTGTTATGCCGCGCCAGCGCGCGTCGATCTCAGTTGAGTTTCTCATAACCTGGTAACGTTAGAAATTCCGCGAACTCATCGTCGGTGGTCATCTTGTCGAACAAGTCGCGCGCGATTTCGAATTTTCCTTTGGCGAAGCGATCGGGACCGATTGCTTGCTCAATTTTCTCCAGTTCTTCCGCCAACACTTCGCGAAATAGTTTCTTCGTCACTTTGCGGCCGTCGCTCAGTTTTCCGTCGGGATGTCGAATCCATTGCCAGATTTGCGCGCGAGAGATTTCCGCGGTGGCGGCGTCTTCCATCAAATTGAAAATCGGGACCGCGCCATTACCGCGCAGCCAGGCCTCAAGATACTGCACGCCCACGCTGACGTTCGTGCGCAATCCTTGTTCGGTGATTGGGCCGCGCGGCCCGAAATCGAGCAGGTCTTTTGCACGAGGATCGATATCGTCGCGTTGGCGCGCGATTTGGTTAGGCTGCGGCATCAGGCGATCGAACGCCTCAGTCGCCAGCTGAACCATCCCTGGATGCGCCACCCACGTTCCATCGTGACCATCGCCAGCTTCGCGTTCCTTGTCCGCGCGCACTTTGGCGAACGCTTCTTCGTTTGCGCTCGGATTGTTCTTCACTGGAATTTGCGCCGCCATTCCGCCCATCGCGAAAGTTTTCCGGCGATGACAAGTCTTGATGCAGAGCAACGAATACGAATGCATGAAATGCGTCGCCATTGTAATGACCGCGCGATCGGCCAGCAGGAAATCCAGTTTGCTTCGAAATTTTTTGATACAGGAAAAAATGTAGTCCCAGCGACCGCAGTTGAGCCCGGCAGAATGCTCGCGCAGCTCGTAAAGAATCTCGTCCATCTCGAACGCGGCCGGAATCGTCTCGATAAGAACCGTCGCACGGATTGTGCCTTGTTGAATGCAAAGCTCGTCCTGAGCCAGTTTAAAAGCGTCGTTCCAAATGCGCGCTTCCAGATGGCTCTCCATTTTTGGCAGATAAAAATACGGGCCACTCCCGCGCGCGATCAGTTCTCTGGCGTTGTGAAAAAAATATAGACCGAAATCGAAAAGTGCTCCGGCGACCGGCTCGCCATCTACGAACATATGTTTCTCGACCAGATGCCAGCCACGCGGTCTGACGAATAGCACCGCAGTGCGTTGATTCAGCCGATATTCTCTCCCCTGCGGGTTCGTGAACGTGATCGTCCGCCGGATGGCGTCGCGCAAATTGATCTGGCCTTCCACCATGTTGGCCCAAGTCGGCGCGTTCGCGTCTTCGAAATCGGCCATAAAAACTTTCGCCCCAGAATTGAGCGCGTTGATCACCATTTTGCGATCGGTTGGCCCCGTGATTTCGACTCGACGATCCTGCAAATCGCGCGGAACTGGCGCGCAAATCCAATCACCGTCGCGAATGTGTTTGGTTTCAGTGAGGAAATCCAGCGACTCGCCACGGTCAAATGCCTGTTGTCGGTCTTGTCTATTTTGGAGACACCCGCGGCGTCGCGATTCAAACGCGCGATGCAATTTCGCGACAAACGACAGCGCTTCCGGCGTGAGGATTCCGTCGTAACCGCTTGCGATCGCGCCGGTGATTTTCACTCCGTCAGAAATATCGCGGACTGATTGGACCATAATCAAAGGCTGGAATTTTTAGGGGGCATCTAATCGAGCCGTTTGGCGCAGTTGGTAAGGTGCAGTGCCTGCTCGGACTGCACGCTGCGAGGCGGGTGTCCGCACCAATTTTCAAAACACAAAATTTTCTATTGCGAGTCGATTCGGTTCGACTAGCAGCCTGCCCTAAGCCGTTGCAAGGCCCGCGCGGATCACAGCTGATATCAGGATTGAAGCAAGCGCACCCTCATCGCGACGATTTTTGAGTTGCTTTCGCGTATTCGTGAATGCGTCATGTGTTAGCACGACTGCTTGCCTGGGATCATCGGTCAATCGAGAAGCAAAGCTGTAAACAGCAGGATAGTAACGAGCGACCAAACTATCAAAACGTGAAGTTTTCGCTTTAATTGGTGACTTGCTTTTTTTGATCAGCGGCAATCTCATATGGGGGATTTCTCCAGTTCACCTCATTCTACGGGAATGACGGACCGAAGTTCTCACAATATCAGTTACCTCGGCGCAAAGTGCTGCCGAGTAGCGAGTTTGACCCTAATCGCAACGCGCTTATGCTGGGTGACAAGAGCTTCTTTTGGAGGAATCACCATGTTGAAACAATCGTTCGTTACCCTTGTTATCTCGGCCTTTGCAGGCGGAATCCTGAGCGCGCAGGAACTCTCGCCAACGCGTCTTCATCAACCGACGCTGACTCCTCAGAATAGCGGCACTATTAATGGCCTGATCGCGGTGTGGCCAGTTAATCCGCAGGTAGTCTGGGCATCTGGTCGCGCCGGCACGTTCACCGTTACCACTGACGGCGGACAGACGTGGAGAGCCGGCGTAGTCCCGGGCGCAGAAGCACTACAATTTCGCGATGTGCAGGCCTTCAGCGCTAGCGTTGCCTACCTGATGTCCATAGGAACATCCGGTGATCCAACAGATTTTCGCATCTATAAGACAGAGGACGGCGGCGCGACCTGGACGATTCAGTTCGAGAATCAGAACCCGAACGCCTTTTACGACGGCTTCGCGTTCTGGACGCCGCACCGAGGCATTGCTCACAGTGACTCGGTGAATGGAGTATTTCCGGATCTACGCACTACCGACGGGACAACGTGGCAGGATATCAGTAACAATATGCCGCCGGCGCTGCCGGGCGAAGCCTCCTTTGCATCAAGTGGTACTTGCGTCACCACACAAGGCGGGCGCAACGCATGGATTTGTACTGGTGGATCGGATATTGCCAGGGTTTTAGCTACCAGAGACGGAGGCGACACTTGGAATGCGTACGACACTCCGTTGGTAAGCTCGCCCAGCGCAGGCGCCTTCACGATCGATTTTCGTGATCCACACCACGGTATCGTCGGCGGCGGTGATTTGGATCCAAACGATCCCAACAACGCGCGGACAGCAACTTCAAGCGATGGCGGTCAAACCTGGACTCTTACCAACCCTCCGCCCGTGACGGGAGCTATTTTCGGATTGAGCTACGTGGGGCAGACCGGTGGCGGTGTGGGAGACAACGGTCGCGCAGTGGTAATCACGGCCAACGATGGAGGCGCAGCGTGGACGCCCGATGAAGGAAACACATGGTTCACGCTGCCTGGCGTGAGCGGCTTCTGGGCCGTAGCTTTTGCAAGTCCGAAGGCCGGATGGCTTGTGGGCACGGACGGTCAAATTTTTAAGATCAGCTTCTAACGGCCTAGGTTTCGGGTGCGACGCTCGCCAGCTAATGGCCAAAGGTCGCGACGACTCGCAGCACTTTCGCTATTTGCTTGAAATTCTTGAAAAATTTCTTCAGGCCAATGCGTCGATTCGAGTCAATAGATCTTTCTTACTTGTGACCCCGGTGATTTGATCTCGCAGCTGGCCGCTCTTGAAAAACAGCAAAGCCGGAATGGCTCGAATATTATACTTGAGCGAAAGGCTCTGGTTCTCATCTACGTTAACTTTCGCGACTTTCACTGAACCTGCTTTTTCTCTCGCAATTTCATCCAGCAACGGTGCGATCATCTTACAGGGACCACACCATTCTGCCCAAAAATCGACGATTACAGGCTTGTCGTCCTGCGATACTTCATGGTCAAAATTCGACTCATCCAGTTTAATAACAGCTGAATTATCCATAGCTTTAAGAAAGATAAGTCCAAATCTGAATAATCAAAATCATGGCGGAAACACCAAGCAACAGCCACAGCAGCGGCATTGAGTTTTTCTCGAGCGGCGCCACCACGATTGAAGGGTTCTGCGGCACGTTCTCCGGGATGGCGATAAGGGGCTGAGTCTTTTTCATCTGAACCGCTCGAAGAGGAATGCGCACTGTCTCCTTTATTGGTCCCGACGGCGGCAGATCAGGTGCGGGCATCACCGAGGCGTTCAAGGGTACCGGTGGAGGTTGCGGTCGCTGGAAGAATTGCGGAGAAACCACTTCCTGAACGGAAGGCGTCGAGACGGGTCGAGGTTCAACTAAAATGCGAACCGGCGACTCAGGGATCGGCAACCGGACGGTGTCGCGCGATTTCGTATTCGTGTCTGCGGCTTCAGGGGCCACTGAAATGCGAGTCGTTTCTTTCTTTGGTTCGTTTGGCTCCGCCATTTATCAAAATGATTACCAAGAAGTTTGCTCAGGAAAAAGACAACTGTCACGCGTTAAGTACACAGCGAGAATCCTTCTTGTAAGAAACTCGGCTCAGGCCAATAGATCGTATCCGCGGCTTCCTGCGATTGTGCGCTGAACGAACTCGCCTACGGGGGCCTCTTTCGATAAGATGACTCGGGCGTCAACATCCGGAGCATCGGCTTCGCTCCGCGCGACATGTGGCTGATCCACGAGTAATTTCAAGTCCGTTCCGGTTTTTTCGCGCGCAATTTCATGCGCAATCTCCCGCTGAATCGACATCGCGATGCGGTAGCGCGCATTCCTGATTTTCGCGGGAATCTGGCCTGGCATTTTCGCGGCGCGCGAGCCTTCTTCCTGCGAATATTTGAACACCCCGAGGCGCTCGAATCGAGTGTGTCGAATGAAATTAAGAAGGCCAGCGAATTCATCGTCGGTCTCTCCGGGGAAACCGACGATGAAAGTGGTACGCAACGTCAAACCCGGAATTCCGGCGCGCAGCCTTTGAATTAAATTTTCGATATGCTGACGGGAAGTTTCCCGTTGCATACGTGCCAACATCGAGTCCTCGATATGCTGCAACGGAATATCGATGTAACGAGCGACCTTACTGCACTGAGCGATGGTCTCGATGAGCTCATCACTCCAGTGCGCCGGGTGCGTGTAAAGCAGGCGCACCCAGAAATCGCCATCGATCTCCTGAATTTCGCGAAGCAGAGCAGCCAATGTTGGGCCGCGTGCCGAGTCAACTGGTTGCCGGGGACCGGCCTTCTCCGACCAGAGATCCATTCCGTAATAGGTCGTGTCCTGACTGATCAAATTGAACTCACGGACGCCTTCGCTCACGAGGCCGCGAATTTCCGCCAGCACCGACTGTGGCGCGCGGCTGCGGTGTTTCCCACGCATTTGCGGAATCACGCAAAAACTGCACGGATGATTGCAACCTTCGGCGATCTTTACGTAGGCGGAATGCGACGGCGTAAGCCTGAAGCGTGGTGTGTCGTAATTGGGAATGTAAGTGGGCCGCGTTTCTGCGAACGCAACATCCAGACCATTATTCGTCGCATCGGATTGATGTGACCCATCTGACTGACGCGTCACTATTTTCTCCACGATTTCACCAAGCTGCGCTACCTGGTCCAATCCGATGAACGCGTCGACTTCGGGCATTTCCTCCCGCAGTTCGCGTGCGAAACGTTGCGACATACAACCGCTCACAATGAGTTTTTGATTGGATCGCTTGCTTAAGCCACGCTGCTGATGCGCCTCTAAAATTGCTTCGATAGACTCCTCCTTGGCTGAATCAATGAAGGCACAAGTGTTGATCACCAGCACGTCGGCCTCCTCGGCACGTGCGGTGATTTCCATGCCACGCTGCAACACGCTGCCCAGCATGATTTCCGCATCGACGAGGTTCTTCGCGCAGCCGAGACTGATCATGCCAACCCTGATGGGTGACATTGGTACATCTGTCGCCTGCTTTTGGTGCTGCGCATGGTTGTCTGCAGCCGGCACAGCTGCCACTACGGGTGGCGAATTCATTACCGGCGCTAGTTAACCGTCACGTCTTCGTCACCTTCTTCCAATGCTTTTCCATTCTTGGTGATCTGGACAGCATCAGGATCGAGAACGCGAATCGAGACATGTTTGCCGTGAAATTCCACCGTTCCATCTGCCGGAGAAACCCAGCGTTCGAAGGCAGGACTTCCGGTTTTGTCGCCCACGGTGACTCTTACATAAGTTCTTTTTAGCGGCCGAATCGCGACGCGATTTTGGTCGCCTGATTCCACGGAAGACGGATTCGCGGTCTCTTGTGCCTTCCCCACATCTTCGCGAGTCACCGGCTTCGCCCGACGCACCTCCGGTTCACTTGGCGCCGCCGAAACAGGCAAAGCCTTCCGAGTTTCTGGTGGCCCGACTGTCGCAATAGGTGAAGTAGCCGCTTCGGACGGCGCTGGCGGCACGGCGGTGGGAGCGGATGCAACTGTACTTGGCGACGCTTCGGTCTTGCCAGGCTGGCTGGCCTTGGGGCTTGGGACCGCTGAGGCGCTTGGTGATACCTGCGCCGTAGACTGCGCTTTTCCAGGCGCGAGCCGCTGCACATTGAGAATCAACTTCATTACGCCAAACCCGATCACTAACACAAGCACCCCGAAGATCAGCGGCATTGGCGAGATGCGTTCTTGGTTGGTTGTGGCGGGACGACGACGTCGAATAACCGGTGCGCTAACCGGCTTCTCAGGGCGATTTTCCTGGAGATACGAGTAGCCATCGACGGTCACGCGTTCGGAATCTTCAAACGCGTCCAGATATGGCGCGACGTCGACATCTAAAAATTTGCCGTAAATGAGAAGAAAACCTTTTGCGTATGCAAGACTGGGGAATTGCGAAAAATCATCTGCCTCAATCTCCGCAAGCCGGGCGGGACGAATCTTTGTCATTCGGGCTGCTTCGTCGAGCGTAAGGTTTCTCGCGAGCCTCGCCTCCTGAAATTTTTTTCCAAGCCCTTCTATCGTCATTGCGCAGAAACAGCGGCTAAACGGCAGCATCGAGATCGACCAGAATCTCGCGTGGTTTGGCGCCTTCGCCGGGACCTAAAATACCGCGCTGCTCCAGAATATCAACGATTCGTGCGGCGCGCGTGTAGCCGAGTCGCAGGCGGCGCTGAAGCAGTGAGGTCGAGGCACGTTTTTCCTGTCGAATGATCTCCAGACATTTTTCGACCAACTCTTCGTCTTCGTCTGTCACATCTTCTTCTGGGGCGGCGGTAGATTGAAGCTTCTCGTGCATGGCCGTATCGAAAGCAGGCGGGCTTTGCGCGGAAACAAATTCGACTACTCGATGAATCTCATCATCCGTGACAAGAACGCCCTGTGCGCGAATGAGGCGCGACGCGCTGGGTGGGAGATAAAGCATGTCGCCTTGCCCGAGCAATCGATCGGCACCGTTTTCATCAAGAATTACGCGACTGTCGATCTTGGAAGCAACCTGAAACGCGATCCGGCTCGGAATATTCGCCTTGATCACGCCGGTGATGACGTCCGCGCGGGGAGTTTGCGTCGCGACAATAATGTGAATACCGGCCGCACGAGCCATTTGTGTGATGCGTGCAATGGCACTTTCAACGTCCGCAGGCGCGGTTTGCATCAAATCCGCCAACTCATCGATGATGACGACCACGTACGGCATCTTGTCAGGAATTTGCGGCTCATCCTTTGTAGTTGAGTGCGCGGAGCCCGGACCTTCCGAAGCTTCCTGTTCGTCGCCACGCTCAGCACCCGGGGCGACAGACTTCTTTGGTCGTGCGTTGAAACCGACGATATTGCGCACGCCAACGCGTGCAAAGATTCTGTAACGACGCTCCATCTCATCGATCAGCCAGCGCAAGGCGAGCATCACTTTTTTTGGATCGACAACTATCGGGAACGCGAGATGCGGCAGTGAGCTATACGATTGAAGTTCCACCATCTTCGGGTCGACGATCACAAGACGGAGCTCTTCGGGCGTGAAACGAAAAAGCATGCTGGCGATCAATGCATTGATACAAACACTCTTTCCGCTGCCAGTGGTACCAGCAACCAGTAGATGCGGCATTTGCGCAAGGTCGGCAATGATCGTTTTGCCGTAAACGTCTTTCCCAAGCGCGAGCGGAATTTTCGCGTGTCCCTTCGCCTCTTCCCAGTCGGATGACTGCAACAGTTCACGCAGTTTGACTGTCACCTTTCGGCTGTTCGCCAGTTCGATGCCCACCGTGTCTTTTCCGGGAATCGGCGCGAGGATATTGATTCGTTCGGCGCGCGTGGCTCGAGCGAGGTCCCGCTCGAGGCTTACAATCTTGTCCACACGAACGCCTTTGGCCGGATAGACTTCGTAACGGGTAATCGTCGGCCCTTTTGTGATATCGCCCGGTGCCACGGCAATTCCGAATTGCCCCAAAGTCTCAATCAAAACTCGTTGAACGTCCTCCAGCTCCGAAGGATCAGACGTGCCGCGCCCCTCCATACTATGCTCGTCCAGCAGATCCATCCCGGGCAAGGCATAATTTTCCGATGTCCAAGTTGGAGTCATTACACTCGGCGCCGATCTTGCCTTCCGTTCGCCGGCACGCAATTCAGCGAGAGATGGTTTTCTGCGGGTCTCCTGCTCGCTCGGCAATGCGGTTGTATCGACGACCTTTGGTTTCGGCCGATTTGCCAGTTCCTCTGGCGAAATCATCGACCCGCTCAACTCGCCCGTGGGCACACCTTTCTTTTTTAATTGTTTTTCCAGTAACCGCCGCTGCTTGGCGAGTTGCTGCTCACTGATTGCCAGTTTCCCCTTGAGATCCGATTTGCGCAGCCTCCAACGCAATCGCCATTCCTGCAGACTTACGCTCACGCGACGCATGAGCGCGACCGTCTCGCGAACAAGATGAATGGGACGCAAACCGGTGACCAGAATCAGTGTGGTCACATAAATTCCGATCAAAAGGAGAAGGGTACCGAGTGGACCAACAGCGTTACGAAGCAAACCACGGTGCTGATCGGCGAAAGCGTACCCGATCCAACCACCGGGTCCCTGGATGTTGAAGGCGGAGTGCCAGCCTTGCAAATGATACGGCTGCACATGGAGCAAACAGGCACCTGATATGATAAACAGAGCGATCCAGGCTAACCGCGGCGTGATCCGCAAACCGGGATAAAACAGTTTTGCAGCGCCGAAACCCAGCAGGATTACGGCCAAAAGGTATGACGCGGCTCCAATAAATTGATAGCAGATTCCTGCGATAACGGCGCCTACCGGCCCGATGAAGTTCTGCGCAGGATGATTCGCCGGCGAAATGTGACTGAACCAAATCCAGGAGGGAACATCCTTGGGCGTGTAGGAAATCAGCGCGAAAAACAAGAGGGTCCCCGCGAATAGTAAAACGAGAGCAAAGACTTCGTTCCAAGCGCTGTGTCTATCCGTGCGAGCCACCGCGTCTGATAGTAGTCCCGCAGCAGCGTCTTTCAATCTTTTGTAGAGGCGCATGCTTCCTTGCTCGTGTTCGCACTATTGAACGCGGCGCCCCTGACGGTCGCGCCTTACCATCGCGGTTTAATCTTGCGCGCATTACCAGAGACTGATAACTGTGCCAGCGCATTATGGTTCCTTTCGTCCGCTACGGCCTCAGTGCTGTGGCGCTCTGCACACTGCTGTTTTGCATATCGTGCGAAAAACATCCGCTCGGCCAAATGCCGGAAGTTCAGCGGGAGCAGTCCGATCCAGCAACGAGAGTCTGGTCCGAAGCGGGCAAAATCGAGTCTGAAAAATCGGCCTCCTCGCCCGGGCCAGCGGAAGCTGTTCCGCACGAAGATCGTTAGGCAAAGGAGATCATATGGCCAAACACAGGTACGCAACCTCGCCTCCAAACTTAACGGGCATGCCGCCGGGCGTACCGTACATCATCGGCAACGAAGCTGCCGAGCGTTTCTCCTATTACGGGATGAAGTCGGTCCTGACCGTCTTCATGGCGCATTTTATTTTGAATCAATCTGGTGTGCTTGCGCCGATGAGTTCGAACGAGGCGTACATGTACACGCACTACTTCGTTTTCGGCGTTTACTTTCTCCCGATCCTCGGCGCCGTCATCGCGGATGGCTGGCTGGGCAAATATTGGACCATCCTCTCGCTCTCGATCGTCTACTGCCTGGGCAATCTCACGCTGGCGTGCATGGCCACTTCCTGGGGGATTGCAATTGGCCAGCGAGCGATGCTGGCAATCGGACTGTTTCTGATTTGTCTGGGGGCAGGCGGCATTAAACCGTGCGTGTCGGCGAACGTTGGCGATCAGTTCGGCAAATCAAACCAGCATCTCCTATCAAAAATGTTTGGCTGGTTCTATTTCTCCATTAACGCCGGCTCTTTCATTTCTTCACTGCTTTGTCCCTGGTTACTGGGGAATCCGAAGTACGGACCGGGATGGGCATTTGGAATTCCTGGAATCGCAATGTTGATCGCTACTTTGTTTTTCTGGGGCGGTCGCAAAAAAATGGTGCACGTGCCTCCGGCTGGATTGGGCTACCTGCGCGAAACCTTAAGCAAGGAAGGTCTCATCACGCTTGCGCGAATCGCAATGGTTTACGTTTTCATTTTGGTTTTTTGGGCCCTGTGGGGAATGAGCAACGGCGCCGAATGGACGTTGCAAGCAGAGAAAATGGATCTCCACGTGTCCTGGCTGCCGTGGGTCAACATTGGCTTTTCGCCATTTCACGTTTCAGCGGGGTGGGGTTTGGATTTGCTGGCCGCGCAGGTGCAAACCGCAAACCCTATTTTGATCCTGATTTTTATCCCATTGGTAAATTATGTGATCTACCCGCTCATCAATGCAGTCTTCCCGCTCACTCCGCTGCGAAAAATCGGAATAGGGCTTTTCATCACTGCGCTCTCTTTCGTTGTAATTGTCATGATTCAAGGATGGATCGATGCAGGGTTAAAACCTCATATCAATTGGCAGTTTCTCGCCTACGTCGTGCTCACACTCGGCGAAGCGATGGTTTCAATCACCGGTCTAGAATTTTCCTATACGCAGGCGCCGAACACGATGAAGAGTTCCGTGATGGCGCTGTGGCTTCTCACTGTGGCCTCAGGTGAACTCTTCGTGGGTCTGGTAAATAAATGGATCTTAAGCGCAGGCGGCGCGCATAAGCTCAGCGACTACCAGTACTTCACCTTCTTCACCTGGTTGATGTTTGGGGCCGCTGTCGTTTTCGTTGTCGTCGCCTGCTTCTATAAAGGCCGCACCTACCTGCAAACTCAGCTCACGCCGGACGAAATCGCCACCGAGCCGATTCTACATGGCGGCACGCCAAGCTGAATCCGATGAAAATCATCTTCGCAGCCGCGCTCGTATTGTCGTCTTCGAGCCTCAGCGCGTTCGGCACTCCGCAGGACGACGCGTTTCAAAAAATCGCGCACGACTACATCGAACAGTATTTGCGGAGCAATCCTGAGGATGCGACGGAGCTCGGCGATCACCGGTTTGATGGTCAGCTCACTGATTACTCATCCGAAGCACGGGCGAAAGAACTGGCCGCGCAAAAAGAGTTTCGCGAAAAACTGGCGTCCATCGATGGCTCGCAGCTTACCGGTGCGAACAATGTCGATTTCCGCATTCTCAAAGAGAACATCGATTACCAAATTTTCCGGGCTGAAAAGCTAAAGGAGCCGCAATGGAATCCGCTCGTGTACATGCAAAGCCTGGCCAACAGCCTCTATTTGTTGGTCGCGCGCGATTTCGCACCGCCAGGACAGCGGATTCCAAATTTGCGACAGCGGATCGAAGCAATTCCTCGCGTGATCGCTCAGGCGAAAGCCAACTTGCAACATCCGCCGCGCGTTCACACGGAAACAGCGATTGAGCAAACACAAGGGGCGATCAACCTCGTGCAAGAAGGGCTCGCCCCGCTGCTGGATCGGGCGCCACAACTGAAAAAGGAACTCGCACCCGTACAGGAAAAAACTGCCGCTGCTCTGGAGGATTACAAGAAATGGCTTCAGGACAATCTGTTGCCGCGCTCCGACGGCAATTTCCGCCTTGGCGCGGAGAAGTACCGAAAGAAACTGCGTTTTGCGCTCGCCTCGGACTTATCGATGGAGGAAATCATGAAGCGTGCGCAAGCCGACCTGCGGCAAACTCAAACTGCGATCTATGAAACGGCGTTGCCCCTTTACAGAAAATATTTCCCGAACGCAGACGCAGCAACGCTTTCAGACAAACATAAGGTCACAGCGGCAGTACTCGAAAAACTCGGTGAGCAACATCCCGACGACGCAACGGTTGTCGGTTACGCGAAAAAAGTTGTTACCGAAGCTACCGATTTCGTTAAAGCCCGCAATCTGGTCACTGTTCCGAACGCACCACTGGATGTGATCGCGATGCCCGAGTTCAAACGCGGTGTAGCCGTCGCATACTGTGAATCCCCTGGCCCGCTCGAGAAAACGGGCCAAACATTTTTTGCCGTCTCACCGACGCCAATAGACTGGTCAAAGGAGCGAAAGGAATCGTTCTTCCGCGAATATAACAATTATATGATTCGCGACCTGACCGTGCACGAGGCGATGCCGGGACATTACCTGCAATTGGCCCATGCGAACCAGTTCCATGCGCCCACGCTGGTTCGTGCAATTTTCCAAAGTGGCCCGTTCATCGAAGGTTGGGCCGTTTACTGCGAGCAAATGATGGCAGAACAAGGCTACGGCGGGCCGGAAGTGAAGATGCAGCAGTTGAAAATGCGATTACGCGTAATCGCCAACGCCATCCTCGATCAAGGCATACACGCCGGCAACATGACGGAAAAAGAAGCGATGGATTTGATGATGAAAGAGACTTTCCAACAGGAAGGCGAGGCAGTGGCAAAGTGGAAACGCGCGCGCCTTACTTCCGCTCAGCTCTCCACATATTTCGTGGGCGTCACTGAGCATCTGGATCTGCGCGCGACGGAGGAGAAGAAACTAGGCAAAGATTTCGACCTTAAGAAATACAACGACCAGGTGATCTCATACGGTAGCCCGCCGGTAAAATACGTTCGCGAGCTGATGGGTCTGTAAGGCGTTTCTGTGAAACGCTGAATCAAAGTTGGCGTCTGACACAGACGCCCTACAATTAGGTTGAGATCGAAATCATATTTATGCCAAGCCTCGCCACATGGATGCGACCGAAGGACGAACAATGGTTTCAACCATTTTTTGAGATGCACCCTGACATTCATGTTTGCGATGCGAGCAAAAGGGAGGTTTCGATGGACCAAATGGATGGGCTCCTGCTGACGGGCGGATCCGATATCACACCGGAGTTTCTGCGGCAGGAAAATGTCGATCCGACCTTGATCGACAAAGATGATCTTGATCCCAAACGGGACCGTTGGGAGTTCAAGGCGATTTCGAAGGCGCTCACGCGCGGCCTTCCGATTCTCGCCATTTGCAGAGGTATTCAGGTGTTAAATGTCGCCATGGGCGGAACACTTAAGCTCGACATTCCGGGTCACAGGCTGCCGGAACAGAAAGAGCAGGACATTCAGCGGCTGCGTTATGATGGCAACGCGAAGCATCGATTCAAAAACGTCAACAGTTCGCATCATCAGGCAATCGATCGCGTCGCCGATGGTTTCGAAATCCAAGCATGGTGCACCGACGACGACATCATCGAGCAAGTGCGCCTGCAGAATTATCCCTTCGGGTTAGCAGTCCAATACCATCCTGAGCGTGGAAAAATCTACGATGCGCTCTTTGAGGATTTCTTCGAACGAGTGAAATCGTTCAAGCGCTAAAAATTTAGTTGCCGCGATAAACGCAGCGCGCCGTCGGTGTCTCGTGCACGACGATTTCGCAAAGCCCCGGACATTGCGATTCCAATTTTTTCCAGAACCATTCAGCCATTTTTTCAATCGTCGGATTCTCCAAGCCTTCGATATCGTTGAGATAAGCGTGATCTAACATTTTCAGAAGCGGCTTCATCGCATCGCTAATTTTCGCATGGTCATAAACCCATCCGGGTTTTGGATCGACATCACCTTCCGCTGATACTTCGACCTTAAAACTGTGGCCATGTACGCGACGGCATTTGTGGCCTTCTGGCGCGTTTGGCAAAGTCTGCGCCGCTTCAAAGGTGAAATCTTTTGTTAGGCGAGCTCTCACAGTCGGGAAAATACCATTGCCCCCGCTCCCTTGTCATCCCGAACGGAGTGAGGGACCTCGCACAAGGTCGTAAGATTACGCGCGCTACCTTGTGTAATCCAGCGCCCGCCTAAGATCGCCATTGTCTTCGCGACTCGGGACAACCAGGCCTGGCGGAGGCACATCGATCAAACTCCACGCTGGGTCGGGCTCCATATGAACTTGTGCATCTGAAGCTGAAAACGGACCTCGAGTTTATCGGCCAAGATCCACTCCACGATCTCGCGTGGATCAATCCTCCCAAAAATCGGCGAAAATAGCACAGCGTGACAGCGAGCAGGAAGATCGTGTCGCGCCACTTTTTCGCGCGACCATTCGTAATCTTCGCGCGATCCCATCACAAATTTCACCTCATCACGTGAAGTGAGATGGTCGATGTTCGACCAAAGATTCTTATCGACTTCGCCGCTTCCCGGCGTTTTCAAATCCATGATCCGATGGACACGGGGATCGACCTTCGAAACATCGTGTGCGCCCCCCGTCTCGATCAGGACCGAGTAGTCTGCATCACATAGCATCGACATCAACGGCAGGACATTTTTCTGGAGCAACGGTTCACCTCCTGTGATCTCGACCAGAGGACAACGAAACGTGTGAACCGCATCCACGATCTCTTGCAGCGTTTGCTTTTTTCCCTCGTAAAACGCATACTCGGTATCGCAATAGCTGCAGCGCAAGTTACAGAAAGTCAGCCGCACAAAGACACACGGTCGTCCGACCCACGTGCTTTCACCCTGGATCGAGTGATAGATTTCATTGATCGTCAGTGTCTTTTGGCGCTCGGCCATAGAGCCGGAAGGTCTTACGCGAAGGATTGCAAAGCAAGTGATCCTGAGGTGCGCGCTAGCGGGAGAAATCGCTATAGCTTGACGCTCTATCCGGCGTCCATAATCTGAAATTTGGCGACAAGCCGCATTTAATGTGGCAACGCATTGACCAGCCTTCGCATCGCTTCGGCGTGTCGAGGGACAACGCGTTCGCCGGTCCGTAAGATGTTTGTAGCGTGAAGGTTTTAATACATTTTTATCGTTCGTCGGTTGGCAGAAAAATAATCGTCGCGATCACCGGCATTATTCTGATCCTGTTCGTAATCGGCCATCTTCTCGGGAATTTGCAGATCTTCATCGGCCCAGATTGGATCAACGGTTATTCGGAGCATCTGCGTAATCTCGGGCCGATCCTCTGGTTGATCCGAATTTTTCTGCTGGCCACCGTCATTATTCACATCTACGCAACCATCCAACTGGCGATTGAAAACAAGCGTGCCCGACCTGCGCCGTACGTGGACAAGCGGTACGTCAAAGCAACGTTCGCCTCTCGTCACATGGTGATGAGCGGATTGATCGTGCTGGCATTTATCATTTATCACCTCGCGCATTTCACCGTGCGCGTTACTGATCGCCGGTTTGGCCTACTCAAGGCTGATCCACTTGGCCACTACGACGTCTACTCCATGATGGTGTACGGGTTCCAAAATTATTATGTGTCTGGCTTTTACGTCCTCGGGCTGTTTTTGCTCGCACTTCACTTAAGCCATGGAGCGTCCAGCTTTTTCCAATCTCTGGGGTTAAATGACAAAAAGGTGGCTCCCCGTCTTGCTCTGGCAGGTCGAATTTTCGCCTGGCTCATCTTTGCTGGGTATACGTCCATTCCAGTGGCCATCTTGCTCGGGTGGGTTAAACCGGCGCAACAGCTATGATTGGAAGATTCGACGCCAAGGTTCCACCCGGACCGCTGGCCCAGAAATGGCGTAACCACCGCGACCATTCGCGGTTAGTTAGTCCGAACAATCGCCGAAAATTCGAGGTCATCGTTGTAGGAAGCGGTCTGGCTGGTGGATCAGCTGCAGCGACACTGGGCGAACTGGGTTATCGGGTGAAATGTTTTTGCTTTCAAGATTCGGCGCGCCGGGCGCATTCGATTGCAGCGCAAGGCGGGATCAACGCGGCGAAAAATTACCAAAACGACGGCGACAGCGTTTACCGTCTCTTTTACGACACCATTAAGGGCGGTGATTTTCGTTCCCGCGAAGCGAACGTGTATCGGCTCGCTGAGATTGCCAACCACATTATCGACCAATGCGTCGCTCAGGGTGTACCCTTTGCGCGCGAATACAGCGGCTATCTTGCCAATCGTTCCTTCGGCGGCGCGCAGGTGTCGCGGACTTTTTATGCGCGTGGACAAACTGGTCAGCAGCTCTTGCTGGGATGTTATCAGGCGCTTTGTCGCCAAATCGCTATCGGCACAGTGCAAATGTTTCCGCAAACGGAGATGCTCGACCTCGTGATTGTCGAGGGACATGCCAAGGGAATCATCACTCGGGATTTGTGCTCCGGAAAAATCGAAAGGCACGCGGCGGATGCTGTCGTAATCGCCACTGGGGGATACGGAAACGTCTTTTATCTGTCTACCAACGCGCGAGGATGCAACGTCACGGCGACGTACCGTGCTTACAAAAGAGGCGCGCTGTTTGCAAATCCGTCCTTCACACAGATTCATCCGACGTGCATCCCGGTCAGCGGCGAGCACCAATCCAAGCTCACGCTCATGTCCGAGTCGCTACGAAACGATGGACGCGTCTGGGTTCCGAAACGCAAAGAAGATCGTGACAATGCGCCCGGTGAAATCTCTGAGACAGATCGCGATTATTATCTCGAGCGAAAATATCCGAGCTACGGCAATCTTTCGCCGCGTGATATTTCGTCTCGTGCGGCGAAGGAAGTTTGTGACGAAGGTCGCGGCGTGGGACCCGGCGGGCGCGGTGTCTACCTCGATTTTGCGGATGCGATTAAGCGTTTGGGAGAGCAGACGATTCGCGAACGGTACGGGAATTTGTTTGAAGTTTACGAAAAGATCACCGGTGAAGATGCCTATAAAGTGCCGATGCGGATTTATCCCGCCGTCCATTACACAATGGGCGGCCTGTGGGTCGACTACGATCTAATGAGCAATGTGCCCGGGCTTTTTGTAATCGGTGAAGCAAATTTTTCTGATCACGGCGCCAACCGGCTTGGTGCCAGCGCTCTCATGCAAGGCCTGGCCGATGGTTATTTCGTTTTACCTAACACGCTGCCGAACTATCTCGCCGGACAGATGGGGAAGCGGCCTTCGCCAGATTGTCCGGCGTTTCGAGAAACGGAGGAAAGTGTTCACGGCAGGATCAGAAAACTTCTCAGTGTGAATGGCACTCGTCCGGTCGATTCATTCCATCGCGAGCTTGGTTTGCTTCTCTGGGACATGTGCGGAATGTCGCGTCATGAAAAGGGATTGCGGGAGGCGTTGAAGAAAATTCCCGAACTGCGAGAACAATTCTGGCATGAGGTGCGCGTCCCGGGGAATGGCGACGATTTCAATCAATCCCTGGAACGCGCCGGACGCGTTGCAGATTTCCTCGAGTTTGCCGAGCTGATGTGTTTGGACGCGCTTGAGCGTGACGAATCTTGCGGAGCCCATTTTCGCGAAGAGCATCAGACCGCCGATGGCGAAGCATTGCGCGACGACGAAAACCACACCGCGGTGTTTGCCTGGGAATTTCAAGGCGATGGACAATCTCCAAAGCTTCATCGTGAGGCGCTACATTTCGAAACGGTGCATCTGACACAAAGGAGTTATAAGTGAGCAATCCCTATGGTAGGGCGCGACCGCCGGGCGCGACGACGAATTTGACGGACGGCTCGGCGATCCGTCCCTACCTCTCTCAACTATGAATTTTCGGCTCAGAATCTGGCGCCAAAAAGATCGACAAACGCCGGGTGAACTCGTCGATTACGAAGCGGCTGACATTTCGCCGAACACCTCGTTTCTCGAAATGCTCGACATTCTCAACGATACGTTGGTCAAGGGCGGAGCGGAACCAATCGCGTTTGACTCGGATTGCCGCGAAGGCATTTGCGGCACTTGCTCGCTGACGATTAACGGCGAACCCCACGGACCCGATCATCCCGGCGCAGTCTGCGAGCTTTACATGAGAAAGTTTCGCGACGGCGCGACGATTACAATCGAGCCTTTTCGCGTCGGGTCCTTCCCACTGCTGAAAGACCTCGTAGTCGACCGCAGCGCGCTGGATCGCATTGTGCAGGCGGGCGGGTTCATTTCCGCGCGCACAGGGTCCGCTCCCGAGGCAAATTCGATGCTGGTTCCCAAGCACAACGCCGATCTGGCGATGGAAGCGGCAGCTTGCATCGGCTGTGGCGCGTGCGCAGCGGCTTGTCCAAATGGATCAGCCATGCTTTTCGCTGCTGCAAAGGTCTCACACCTATCGTTTGTACCGCAGGGGCATCCGGAACGAGATAGTCGGGTGCTGCGAATGGTTAGCGTCATGGATGCGGAAGGATTCGGCAATTGCACTAATACATATGAATGCGAAGCGGTTTGCCCAGCCGAAATCAGCGCCAGTTTCATTGCCAAGCTGAACCGGGAATACGCACGAGCGTCATTGCAGCGTAGCGCAGGCGAATAGGCTTAGGGCGCACGGGATCTGCGCCTAACTTTTTCCCAAACCGAAGGCCGTCTTGTAATGCCGTTATCTGCATGCGATGAAATCGCGATGCCGAAAGCTAAAACCAAAGCGGCAAGCGCAAACAGTTACGCCGTACTCGGTTCCGACGAAGCAGAGGTCAAGCGCGTGGCCGCAGAGCTCGCGTCTAATCTGACCCCACCAGGCGCAGGCGATTTCGGATTGGAAGTCATTGATGGCACTGCCGATAACGCGGAGCAGGCAGAAGCGCGAGTAAGAGCGGCAATCGAGGCACTCCAAACACTGCCTTTTTTTGGCGACACAAAAGTGGTTTGGCTAAAGAATATTAATTTTCTCGGCGACGATCAAAAGGCGCGTTCGGCGCCGGTGCAATCAGCTTTGGAGGAGTTGTCCGAGCTAATCGATGGCGGTCTCGGTCCCGGGATCACTCTGCTGATGAGCGCGACTGAGGTGGATAAACGTCGCTCCTTTTATAAGACGCTGGTCAAACGCGCAGAAGTACAGATTTTCGACCGACTCGATTCCAGCCGAAGCGGATGGGAGGAAGAAGCGCTTGAGCTGGTTCAACAGCACGCAAAAAAAAGAAAACTCCAATTCGACGAAGACGCGCTCGATCTTTTTGTGTTGCTGAGTGGCGGCGATACTCGACAGATCGATAACGAACTGGAAAAGATCGATACTTTTCTTGGAAAAGAGCGAGGCGTGAATGCCAAACTCGTCCGCGAGTTGGTGCCGCTTTCGCGCGCTGGTGTCATCTTCGAGCTGGGTAATGCGCTGGCGGCTCGCGACCTTCAATTATCACTGAAGCTGGTGCAACGCTTACTGGATCAAGGCGAAAGCGCCATCGGAATCTTGCTGGTGGCGATCGTTCCCACGATCCGCAACTTGCTACTCGCGAAGGAGCTGATGGAACGATATCGCATGGCGCGACCGCACTCACCCTTTCAGTTCATCTCGGCAGTCAACCGGCTGCCGGCCGAGGCGACGGATCATTTGCCGCGCAGGAAGGATGGCTCGCTCAACGCTTACGCGCTCGGGATCGCCGCACAGCGGGCAGGTCGGTTTGAAACCGATCAATTAATTGGGGCCATGAGAGCGTGTCTCGCGGCAAATGTTCAATTGGTTACCACGCAGCTTGATCACGAACTGATCTTAACCGGGGTGGTCGTCAATCTGCTCGGAGACACCTGATTTTGCAGCCGACAACCTTCGCGAGGCACTGCTTAACGAGTTGGCGCTGCGCTTCGCACAGCGAAGCCTCCGCAGATCAAGTGCTTTCCACCTGTCGCCGCGCAACCGGGCCGATGTAAGGAATGTCCCAGCGAACACCTGTAAAGGCCTTCACGATGGTAATAATCATTATTACCAGAAACACGAGATGAACCAGCGCGGCGACGATTGCCCAGAAAAATACCAGGATGCCGCCAATACCGGGAATCGCCCCGAACACGGCATGCACGACAGCCGACACGATGTTAAAAAGAAACCACGCGCAACCAAAGATGATCGATTGCATCGCGTAAAAGCGCACGAAGGCATCTTGCTTTTCGAGGATATAAAAAATGATGCCGCCGATCAAGGGGATGCAGGCGATCGCTGCAGCTACATTTGAAGGTAAACCGGTCGATGTAGATTTTGCTGTCGCCCCAGGTTCGGGACCTGGCGGAGGAGGTTGAGTGGGCACTTCGTCTGGCATGATCTACATACACAAACTGGAAAGTGTATTGTCAAGCAACTTCCTTTTGCGGAGGTCTTTTTCGCTTTCGCTCCCCAGCCTGCCAAATATCATGGGTGCCGAAGCAAGCAGATCAATGACCAAAAATTCCTATTTTGCGCGTGCTTTCACGCTGCTCGAATTGCTCGTTATCATGGCGGTCATCGCAATTCTCATATCGATCGCTTATCCGGTATATACCGGCATTCTGGAGCGTGGAAAAGTAACGCAAGATATGAACAATCTTCACCAGATCGGTATCGCTATACAGACCTATCTTAACGACAACGATCAAATTCTTCCCGATAGTCCGACCTGGCCCGGCACGACGATAACGCCAGTGCTTTACCCGAAATACATTGGAACTAGAAAGATTTTCCAGTCGCCCTTCGATAAACGATCCAGTTTGGAAACCGATCTGGCGCCGGTCAGCTACAGCATCAACCATAATATGTATGACCCCGCAGTGGGAATAAGTCGCAACTTGATAAAAGTTGTCTCACCGGCTTCAACGTTCTTGATGGCGCCGACATACACCGGAAACCCGACAAACGCTTCGTCATGGGCAGGCACTACTACCAGCGCACCCGATTTGCCCGTGGGCGGTACGGGCGAAACAAAGGGAACTCACTCTAACGGCACCCGGATCAATGCCTTATTTTGCGACTGGCACACAGAAAGTCTGACATTCGGCCCGGCAGCCACGGCTGGCACATTTCAGAATACAACGCTCGCTCCATTCCATTGGGATCCCAGGCAATAAAAAGACCGGTTTTCCAGATTGTCCTCCGTTTTGGTGGTTACGATTACCGTGCGCTGATCGGCGCGGATTTACTCAAGCAACTGGGAGAGTATCTGGGTAAATACCTAACTGCAAAAACGTGTACTGTGGTTACCGACAACAATGTTGGACCGCTCTTCGCTAGACGAGTGGAACGAAGTCTTGCATCAGCTGGCTTTAAGCCAACGTTGATCACGATTCCAGCGGGCGAAAAATCGAAGACGCTGAAGCAAGCTGCCGCAATTTGCGATGAGATGCTTGCTGCTGGATTGGATCGGCAATCGTTCGTTATCGGTCTCGGTGGCGGCGTGATCGGTGATATATCAGGATTTGTTGCGGCCATTTATCAGCGCGGCATTCCCCATGTTCAAATTCCAACGACGTTGCTTGCGATGGTGGACAGCTCAATCGGCGGAAAGACCGGGGTGAACACTACAAACGGCAAGAATTTGCTCGGCGCCGTCCACCAGCCGTCACTGGTGATTGATGATGTGAATGTTTTGAAAACGTTGCCTCGCCGCGAGTTTAATCAGGGGTTCGCAGAGGTCATCAAACACGCAATCGTCGCGGATGCAAAAATGATCGGCGTGCTTGAATCCTGGAAGGCAGGGTCGCCGGGGCGACCGCTGGCCCTGCTATCGCTGATTAAGCACAACATCAGGATTAAATCGAAAATCGTGGCGAAAGATGAGCGAGATCGCACCGGCGAACGAGCGCTCCTCAATTTCGGACACACCGTGGGTCACGCGATTGAACGCGCGGGAAATTACCGGAAATTTCTTCACGGCGAAGCCCTCAGCTTGGGAATTGTCGCCGCGTGCGCGATCTCAATCAAAAGGGCTGGACTGAACCCAAGGCAACGCGATGCGGTGATTGAGCTTCTGCAACGATTCGACTTGCCAACAAGATTGCCAAAAAATTTTCCACGCCAGAAGGTTTTTAACGCGCTGAAGTTTGATAAGAAATTTGAAGGCGGCAAAACCCGATTCGTCGTAACGCCGAGAATAGGCGCTGCCTATCTCACGAGCGACGTCACGCTCGACAATATCCGCGAGGCGGTAGATGAACTGTAGCCGCTGGCGTCGATCGCGACGGCCGGGGTCTCCGCCCCCGGCTACAGACCTCGTGTCTTCGAGTAATATTCGATTAATCCATCGGTTACGCTGTCGGCGTATTCGCGGAAAATACTTTTACGTTCGGTTCCGTTGACGTTGCGGGTTCCTTTGTAATCGCCAGCCTGAATACGAGCGAAAGCGTCGTTACTATTCATCACATAGGGCTCACAATAAATCACCGGACAACGATAAAGGCGCGTAGCGAGCAAATTCCGCGCGTACACATAACCGGTGCCACCGACTTTGGTGGTGCTGTTCGTAGTAGGATATTCATAAGCTGGTAGATGAGTTTCACGCGCCATCGCGCTGGCAATGGTGTCCGCCATTGGTAATTCCTCGTCGTAAACGCGACTCAGAAGTCGCCGAATCATTTCGAAACGTTCGTCGTCGTATTCAAGCTCCTGCGGCAAATAGGAACCGTTCACAAGAAGATGAAAATGGTTGGCGTCCGTCAGTGTCGGATTATTCGGGTCGCCCCAGCCTTCGGCATTGAAATGCAGGCAAAGGACGAGGTCGGGATGCAGTTTAAAGTTTACCAGCGCTGCTCGACGGCGAATCTCGCTGTAGCGGTAAAATAGGATTTCGCTCTGCCAGCGAATCGTGTGCTCTTTCTCCGGATCATTTGGATCAAGGATGTCAGCGCGGGGCTGTGGCACACCGTTTTTGATCAGCACTTTCCTGGCGAGTTCCCGAAAATCATCAGGACGTTTTGCTGTGACCGGCTCATTGCTATTCCGAACAAACAAAACTTTCGCGCCCAGTTCGCGCAATCGTGAGGCGAGCAGCCGCGCAACTTTCAAAGTCAGATCACCTTCCTGAACTGGCTGGGTATTACCGACTTGAAACCAGCGTTCTTCCATTTTTGACCATTGGCCGCCCAAATGACCCGGGTCGAGTGCAATCCGTAAGCCTGAAAGCGGCTTGTCCTCTTTCGCGGGCGGCAACGATTTAGCGGAATTCCAGAGATGCGGCACCAGCTTGCGCGAAGCATCATTCTTCGCGAACCGCAAAATGAAAAAATTCTGTGACTCGCGGTTAGTCACAATCCGCGCTGTATCGCTGTTTACTTGGATTAAATCCGGAGCGAATCCGTGCGTGCAGTAAACGTTGTAGACTAAATGCGCGAACTCATCGTGGGTGATTGTCTCCTGATAGTGTTCAAGAAGACTCCACTTTGGTTTGCTGCCGAGAACACTGACGCTTTCCCCCGCATGCAGCGTCAGCGGAAAAAATAACAGGAGAAATGACAACTGACGAAGGACCAGAGACATGCGTGATTCGTAAATCGTTACACGGTCACATCGGATTGGCTATCCAACGATTCAACGTTGTAACCTAGCAAAGCCAATACGATGATCGCAGAATGCTAACGGTTCTCATCCTGGGCGATATCGTCGGTGAGTCGGGACGTACAGCCGTGATCGCCAGGCTGCCGGAACTAAAAGCGAAGTACGGCCTGGATTTCATCGTCGTTAACGGAGAGAACGCGGCTGGCGGTCGCGGTATCACGGGAAGGATCACAATCGATCTCTTGCGCGCCGGCGTCTCTGTCATTACCACCGGCGATCACGTGTGGGACCAGAAAGAAATTCTTGGGTTTATCGATACCGAGCCGCGTTTGTTGCGGCCCGTGAATTATCCTGACGGGGCGCCGGGCAACGGATCGATCGTTCTGGAAACGGCCAAGGGAAAGATCGGTGTCATCAACGTACAAGCGCGCACATTTATGCAGCCGATTTTGGAAAACCCGTTTCACTCGGTCGAAGCAGCTGTGACGAAAATGCGCAGCGACACTGCGAACATTATCGTGGACGTACATGGTGAGACGACCAGTGAGAAAATTGCGCTGGGCCGGTTCCTTGACGGAAAGGTCTCTGCTGTGATTGGAACCCACACACACGTTCAGACCGCCGATGAGCAAATTTTTGAGGGTGGCACAGCTTTCCTGTGTGACGCAGGCATGTGCGGACCTGTGAAGTCGATCCTCGGACGCGCCATTGATCCAATTATGAACCGGTTCATCTCCAATCTGCCGGCGTCGTTTCCGGTGGCTAGCGGTGAGGTGCGCTTGCGTGGTGCACTAGTCGAAATTGACGAGAGCACTGGTCGCGCAGTGCAAATTACGCGCGTGGATGAGCCTGGGCCCGGTGTAAATGCGTCATCGGAGCCCGAACGAAAGATCGATGTCGAGCAGGTGCCATCTCCAGAACAAACTTGAACAGTTGCGCTTGCGGCTAACGATTCGCGGGCTGAACTTCGAATGGTTCAAGAACATCAACGTCCAAAAGAAATTATGAATAGAATCCATGTCTTAACGTTCATCGCGACCCTGGCGCTTTGTGCTCCGCAGTTGTCGCAGGCGGAAGCCGCTAAAGAAGCCAAAGAGGCAAACAAGCTCGCTCTCGAAGGGGCCGAGGCGTCCAAGAATCAAGAGTGGGACAAGGCCATTGAGCTGCTCCGCAAAGCCACCAACCTCGACCATAAATATGCGCCGAACCTCTCTGCCGTATATCAACAACGCGCATATGTTGAAGCGACTAACGAGCAGTTTCAGGATGCCCTTAATGATTATGGCGAAGCACTCAAAATCACTTCAGACGACCCGCGCATCTACGAACAACGGGCCGCGGTGGAGATGAAAGCAAATGATATGGATAAAGCACTGGCCGACTATTCCCAGGCGATCAAGCTTAAGCCGAATGAGACGCGGTATTACCTTTACCGCAGTTACATCTACGAAACGAAGGGCGACCTTAAGAGCTCCATGGGTGACACGGAGAAAGTGCTGCAACTCGATCCTAAAAACCAGGAAGCCGTCGCGCGAAAAACCCGGCTGGAAAAGATAACCGCCTTGAGAGCCCCATTTACACCGATCCCCGCACCCTCACCGCGTCCATCGCCAGCGGCCGCGCATACGCCGCATAAGCCGCATAAGCCGTAACCGTTGGTCAGGCGGCAACGAGGTCGCAGTTTTTCCGCTCTATTCCACGCGTCCGTTTACCAAGATAGATCGGCTTCTCGAAAGACAATCGTGAAGGGAGCGTCGAACGCGCCAGATGCCCTTCGACGTTTAAGCCTCCGTCGGTGAGGCAACCGGTTCCTGGTTTTCAGCCTCTTTTGTCGGCGCAGTAAATCGCCTCTTCCGGCGGTTGGCGGGCAGAGGCGCCAGGGTCATTGTGATATTGCGGCCTGTGATTTTCGGGTCCATTTCCACCTGCGACATCCCGGAGAGATCATCTCGAACTTTCTGCACGAGCTGCATGCCAAATTCCTGGTGCGCCATTTCCCGGCCTCGAAACTGCAGTTGCACCCGCACCTTATTTCCCCGGTCCAGGAACTCTTCGCCGTGCCTGATCTTCGTCAAATAATCGTGATCGTCGATATTTACGCGAAACTTGATCTCCTTCAGCTTTGCGCCGGCCGATCTTTTATCCTTGGTGTGCTTGGAAATATCGTACCGAAATTTTCCGAAATCGACGATCTTGCACACCGGTGGATTAGCCGTTGGGGCAATTTCCACGAGGTCAAGACCGAGACCTTGAGCCTTGCGCAAGGCGTCGGTTAATTTCAAGACGCCCAGCTGTTCACCGGTGGACCCCATTATGACTCGGACTTCCCGGGCTCGGATCCGACCGTTTACACGAATTTGTGGTTGCAGATTCTGACTAGCTCCTGGCCGACGAAGCGGGAGTGCGCCGCGTCGCCGTATTTCCATTTATCGCAATCCTCGGCGCCGCCTTTGGCGAACGCCCGAGCACCCTAATCTCGCCACGGCTGCGATCGACCGCGACGAAGAACTCGCATTCATAATCGCGAGTCGAAGGGAAGTTGTAGGCAACAATTTTGCGCTGGCAAGGCGAATCTCGTGACAATCACGTTTCGGTCTTCCAACGCTTATTTGGCCGGCGGGTCACCAAAATGCGCCTTGTGCGCTGCGTATGCTGTGGCGTCGTCGAGCATCGAATCGAGTGTGGCGGTCAAGGGTTCAAGTCTCACAACCCCGGAAAACACCGCGCGATCGCCAATTTCCGCGTCGATCACAAACGCGGGGCGTTGCGTGATCTGGAGTGCATGAAACTCTGCCGTCGATGCCCGAACGCGCTTCTCGATCTCAGGCGATTTGGCGCGCTCGAGCAGCTTTTTCCTGTCAAACTTGCCGGCCTCCGCTCCAATCTCGGCAGCGACGTCCCAATCGCTTACTTTCTTTCCTTCGCGAAGCGCGGAGTAAGACAGCGCGAGGCGAACGCGATCATCGACGAAACCAAAGTCCTTGGCGGCTTCGGCCATGCAGTTCGGGGCGAGCCACTCCGAGAGACTAGGATCGTACCAGTCGGTGTTGAGCATGAACGGGGAATGCATGATCATTCCGCTGCGCCGATAGAACCATTGCTCCTGCTCGCGCGAAGTCGGCAAACCACCTGGATCCATCAACGCGATCTTCCATACAAACTCGACGCGACCGTCGTAACGCCTCTTCAATTCCGCCCAGGTCGGCTCGGACCAGAAACACCAGGATGAAACAACGTCGAGATAATTGGTTACAGTGATTCGCATGCTTGAATGTTAAAAACGCTTGAAAAGTTACAAGGTTGAAAAGTTTTGTCGCTGAACCGTTAACCCATTTAGGATGAAGCCTCTGATTCTTGTTGCCGCTTTCGCGCTTCACCGCTTTAACGAATAACCTGGGCTAGCTCCGACGTTATCTGTGAACCTGAATCATATATTTCTTTTTCTGGCAGTGATTTCACCGCTGATCGTGCTGACCAAAGCGTGGCGTCCCGGAGCGCCTAATCGTGGCTGGCGTATCTCTGCAATTGTGGTGCTTGGAATCACCGCTCTCGCGTGGATTCTTGCGGCCCGCGTGGCTGGTTACATTGGCGGTTTGGCCTGGGTCGTTCTGCTCTTCCTTCCTGCGATTGGATTGCGCAAAATGACAGATCTCGCAACAAAAGGAGACTACCAATCGGCCGCAAAGCTCGGCGCGATTCTTCAACCCCTGCATCCGAGTGCGGCGTTGCGCGATCAGGTCCGCTTATTTCGGCATTTGGAATCCCATCGAAACCCCAGAGTCGTAATCGGCGCTGTTCCAGCCGGCGGACGCACGCGACATAGTCAGTTGCGAAGCGCTCCTGCCGTTCTCGTGTTGATTCTGCTCAACTCGATCGCATTTCTCTACGAAATTTCCGTTGGCGATTTGAACGATCCAGAGGTGCTGCATCGAGTCGGCGCACTCGAGCCTTATGCTGTTGTAATCCAAGGAGAATATTGGCGGCTTTTTACTGCCTTGTTCTTACACGGAGGTTTCACCCATCTCCTTTTCAACCTTTTCGCGCTTTATATCCTTGGCCCTCCCCTTGAACGATCCATAGGCACAATTCGGTTCGTCGTGTGCTATCTGATTTCCGGGCTTGCTTCCAGTGCAGGTGTTGTGGCGTTGGCAGTAATCGGTTTCGTACAAGTCGGCCAGCTCGTTGGCGCGTCGGGATGTATCATGGGAATCGTCGGCGCGTGGGCCGGATTTTTAGTGCGACATCGTCATGTGCCACAGGCGAAACAGCGTCTGGGAAACATTGGGTTGATCGTCGTGATTCAAATCGCCTTCGATCTTTCTACTCCCCAGGTCAGCATGGCGGCGCATCTGTGCGGACTGATCGCCGGTTTTTTTTTGGGACTGATTCTTGCGCCACGAGCTGGAGCCGGGATCCGGGACTCTGACAGTCACTAAGATCCAAAGCATTCAACGGATTGTGAAACGAGCGAAGAATCCTAGCCGTCATGCAAACACAACAGAGCAACTGACAAGGCGCCATTTATGGCGGCAACGGCTTCGCAATAGAATCTTCGTTTTTCTTGGCTACCTTCTGTGAAAATTTGTCAGTGACCGGGGCCACCGACTCCGGCAGAGGAACTCGAATGCCGACTTTTCAAACGTATAACGTCACTCCAATCCTGCCAGGGGCGCTTGAGCCGTTGCGCGAGATGAGTTTCAACTTGTGGTGGACTTGGGAACCGGCTGCGCGCCGGCTGTTTCGCCATTTGGATCCCGAGCTTTGGAACCGGACCAATCACAATCCCGTCCGAATGCTTCAGCTTTCGCGGCAATCCAGACTGGAAGAACTTGCACAGGACAAAACTTTCCTGCGCGAGCTGAAACAGGTCTTCGAGGAATTCGAAAAATATCTCGGACGCCACGACACTTATGGAAAGGCGGGAGCCGCCAGCGCGATCAAGAATCCGATCGCTTATTTTTCGGCCGAATTTGGTTTTCACGAGTCGATCCCGAATTATTCCGGCGGTCTCGGGATACTCGCTGGCGATCATTGCAAGTCAGCGAGCGATCTGGATTTGAATTTTGTTGCGATTGGTCTGCTCTATCGACACGGCTATTTCCGGCAGCAAATAGATAAGGACGGCGTTCAGGCAGCGATCAATCTGAATCAAAATTTTTATCATCTGCCGATCCGAGAAGCCCTGCGTAGTAATGGAAAACCGCTTATTTCCGTACCCATTCTGGATCGCCAGGTTTTTGCCAGACTTTGGGAATTACGTGTCGGAAGAGTGAGCCTCTATTTGCTCGACACTGATATTCCGGAAAACAGCGCAGAAGACCGATTGATCACTGCCGAGCTTTATGGCGGCGACCTCGAAATGCGGATGCGCCAGGAGATCATGCTCGGAATTGGCGGCGTCAAAGCGCTCGCTGCGCTCGGCATTCAGCCATCTGTGTTCCACATGAACGAGGGTCACTCGGCGTTTCTGGCGCTCGAACGCATTCGTCTCAATGTCGCGGAGAAGAAGCTCGATTTTTATTCGGCACTTCAGCTAGTAGCGGCCGCCAATGTCTTCACCACGCACACTCCGGTTCCCGCCGGCAACGATTCGTTCCCGCGCGAGATGATGCGGAAATATTTCGGGAATTTTGCCAAGGAATTAAGCATTCCCTTCGATGAGTTGTTCTCGTTCGGTCAGACGCGCATCGATCCAAACGATCCTTTTAGCATGACCATCCTGGCGCTGCGTCTCAGCCGACAGGCAAATGGGGTAAGCAAATTGCACGGTGAGGTCACGCGGTCGCTTTGGAAAGATGTCTGGGCCGGCGTGCCGGTCCAAGAAGTGCCCATTACCAACATCACAAACGGTGTGCATACCAAGACCTGGATGGCGCCGGAGTTTGCCGCACTTTATCGCAAGCATCTGGGTGCATGGGAGGAACACCTGGCCGAGCCGGAGTTCTGGCGGGGCGTCATCGATATTCCCGACGCCCAACTTTGGGACACGCATCAAAAACTCAAGCTCCGCCTGATCGAATTTGTGCGCGACCGGGAACGACGGCGCCGCGAACGAATGGGGGAATCGCCCGAGTCCATTCGCAAGGTCAACCGCATTCTTGATCCCGAAATTTTGACAATCGGTTTTGCGCGCCGTTTCGCGACTTACAAGCGGGGCACGCTTCTATTTAGCGACAAGGAACGCTTGAAACGATTGCTGAACGACGCCACGCGGCCGGTGCAATTTATTTTTGCAGGCAAAGCGCATCCACGTGATGAAGCTGGCAAGGCGTTGATCCAGGAAGTCTACAAACTTAGCCACGAAGCTGGCCTGGAAAATCGCATCGTCTTTCTGGAGGACTACGATAGCTACATCGCACGGCGCCTGGTGCAGGGTGTCGATCTTTGGCTAAACCATCCCCTGCGCCCCCTGGAGGCGAGCGGAACCAGCGGGATGAAAGCTGCTCCCAACGGCGGAATCAATCTGAGCGTGCTCGATGGTTGGTGGCGGGAAGGTTACAACGGCAGTAACGGCTGGGCTATCGGCGCGGAAATCAATGATGGTACCACGGAATTTCAAAATGAAGTAGACGCCAGCAGTCTTTACCAATTGTTGGAGAACCAAATTGTTCCGCTCTATTACGCAAAGCCGGATGGCAAACTTCCCCTGGCCTGGTTACAACTGATGCGTGAATCGATCCGCAGCGTCACGCCCGTCTTCAACACACAGCGGATGGTGAAGGAATACACCGAGCAACTTTATATCCCGGCTGCGAACTCGTATGAGAATTTTTCCTCCGACGGTTGCGGCGCCGCGACACACCTGAGCCGGTGGAAAACGCAAATGCGCAAGGATTGGCCAGCGGTAAAGATTTCGGACGTTCAGATCGGAAACAAAGATCGACAAAGCATTTTGGTCGGTGAATCGCTGCACGTCACAGCGCGAGTTCATCTCGGGACGGTCGATCCACAGCATGTGCGAGTGGAAGCGTACCACGGCGAGGTGGACAATGGTGACATTCGCAATCCTTCGGCGACCGTTCTCAATCAGACCGGACGCGCAGACGGAGACGGCAATTACGTCTACCAAGGAGCAGTTCCTGCGTCGGAAAGCGGTACCTACGGCTTTAGCGTGCGCGTCGTGCCAACGCATCCCTGTCTGATGCAGATGCACGAATTGCGCCTGATCACCTGGTCGTGATCACGCTCAACGACTGCGGTCCAATTGGGACATCCAAGCAAAATTTTCAAACCGCCCAGGCAGAAGCAAAATCGCCTGCGTATTCTAACAGTTGTATATTCATAGGCCTCGCGCCGGAGGCGTAACCCCTAGGCACGCAACGATCGTCACCACTGCCACGGCGAGGCAGGTCTCGCCGATCACATTGCGACGAAGCTGAGCCAGAAAATCCGCGGTTTCGGAAACTCTAGTCAACCTTGTTTTGATGACGAATCGATTCCGCGCGCCCAGGCAGACGAGAATGCCGAATGCCGTGAGCTTGGCAAGTAAGAGCCAGCCGTAACGTGTCGTGAGCAACGCGTGGATCGAACCGACCAACAACCAGGAGTTGGAAATACCGGTAGCAACAAGAACACCCACGCAAGTCACGCTGAGCGTGGAAAAACGCTGGAGTACGGGCAGAGTCTGTTCGCCTAACGACGACGATGCGCGGGCGCGCGTCAGAAAAATGGCCAGTGGCAGAAGTCCGCCGATCCAGATACTCGCCGCACAAAGATGGAGCGCATCACCTAAAACACCGAGCGGTTGCACGCTGGCAGCTGCGGCATGGCTGACCCAGGCGAGCGAAATGAGTAAAAGAACGCTAATCAAAAACACAGCCATGTTCAGCGCGTGTCGTGCTCGAGCTCGTGCCAAGCCGAGCGCGATTAGTGCAAACGCCAAGGCGATCAATTCCAGGCGAAGCTGCCAGACGCGACCGAAGTTTGTTTCAAACAAAACCGTCTGCCACGCTGCGACAGAAAAGGCACGCATGAGCGGCAATCCGTTCATGTTCGCGACTTCCAGCCAAAACCAAAGCAGCGCGGACAAAAGAGCCGCGACGAGACTCCATCGAAGTAGGCGGAGCAAACGCCCGTGGACCTCGCGAAAATCGTCCCCCCCGGCCCGCCCCGCCGGACCAAGCGTGATCACTTCGAACGTACACGTCCCAACCAGCAGCATCGACGCGCCAATGTGCACGGTGCGAGCGATAATGAGCAGCGTGATAAGCATCGAGCGTCCTCTACGTAAGAATGCCTAACGAGTTACCCGGAATGTGAAACTTCCATTGGTCACGTGCGTATCGACAGAAACCACGCGCCAGGCGACTTTGTAGATTCCCGCTGGGAGCCGCGGCAGAGAAACGTGCAACAGCCCGTGATCGGAGCGATCCAAGTGTACATCGCGTTTATCCATTTCCTTTCCAGACGCGTCGAATACCTGGATGCTACTGAAGGCTGGCTCGACGTTTTCCGTAAATCGGATTCGCACCTCACTGGGCGACGTTTGAACCGTGCTACCCGCACTCGGCTGTGCGTCCCTGAGAAAGGCATGCGCTTCAACTTGCGCCGTGGCTGCCAAAATGATCAGAGATAAACTGACAACCGTGCGCTTCACTTGGTTCCTCCAAACAGGGGACGACCAATGCTGTGTGGAAAAAGATCGTCCACAAAGAAATGTAGTTGTGCAATCACGCCGACGTTAGTTCCCGTCCGTTCGTTGATTGGAACAACCGCCTCCACACCAACCTGGAAATATTGGCCAGCCCAGATAACGCCGGGATTGATTGTTCCGGTGGTTTGGCCTCGCTCCCCTCGGTTGAGCGGAGTTTCCAGTGCGAATTCCACCAGCGGAATCAAGCGATTAATCGGCGCCGGCAAGTGCAGGTCCTGCACTTGCGACTGAAGATAGATAACGCTGTACTCCAGAGCAAAGCCCCATTCTAAGACGTCGGGATTTCGATCGATCTCGACCTCGCGTTCCCCCGTCTCGTCATTCACCGTGACGCTGCGCGTGCTCGCGCTCGTTGGAATCTCAATTCCGGCCAATCCGGTAATGGCGAACGGCTTGAGGAACCGCAATCTCTCGGGCAAATCGCCGAAGCCCTTACCGAAAAAAATTCCTGGCTCCCATGTAGTGAACGAGTCCGCGTCAACTGAGCTCGATCCAGTGCCGCCAACTTCAACACCAAGCCCCAACGAGACGATCGCTTCATGCGCGTCATTCTTCAGGATCTGATATTTGCCACCCAATTCCAAGTTGCCGAAGCCATTTGTCGCGCGTTCTTCATGTGGATTCAGCGCCGTAAAAGTATCACCGACTTCGATCGCAAATTCTGGGGTGATTCGCTTGGAGATATCTATGGAGATATCCGTTTCGCGCGTTCCGCCGTCATCCAGCGTTCTAATGCTGCTTACGGTTGGAAGCGAAAGCTCATCGGAGACAAACGGATCATCGGTTGAAAGCGTCGCGGGGAAAAATCGCGCGCCGGCAAAGCCATGGCCATACGCCTGGCTCGTTGCGCCGAGCTCATATGCCGCACAGACGAGCCAAAAGATTAAAGATAAATGTTTCATGAATATTCCTCCTTCGTGATGAGAAACGTCCGCGCCAAGGGCATGACGGTTCTCGAGTTGCGAAAGGAAAAACTGCCACTCCGTGCACTCGCACGGCGCAGTTGACTCAAGCGCGAACTAACTCAGGAGCGAGCGCGGCGGCGGAACCGGCGGAGAATGCTCGATTTCAGAAACGGAAAAATCGCGAAGGGTGTATTGGAACGGAGCGCTGGGCGATATCAGTTTGATCACGCGCGCGACGCAGATGATATCGATCTTTGGCACCGGGGATTGCATGTCGGACTTTTTTTCTGAGGCTTTTCCTTTGGCGACGATATGACAAAGCGAACATGGATGGGCTCCGTCAAACGTCTGAGCGATCGCCTGACATAGCGGCGCGCGCTTCGAATACTCAATAAGCATGCTAGTCCAGGCGAACGACTGGAGTGCAACCCAATGCAACCCGATCGCGCAGCAAAGGGCAGCGATCGTAGCAATGCGGCCGGCCTGTCGAAGCACAATTGCGAGGCTAGGTGTCGCAAATTTTGATGTCAATCACTCTTTCCTTTCATGGTTCGGAGCAAAGGCGCCGCTGCCTTCATCGAGATAAATTGTCGAACCGACGCGTGAAATGCGAAGCGATTGTTGCCAGCTTCCTGTCGCGAAATCTTTCTTAGCGTCAATTGTCTTCGCTTCTTGTTTTCCTGCGACTGGGACTTGATCGACACTAGTCATTGCTTCGGACAGGATTCTGCCGTCCATTTCTTTCGGCACTTTAGTTCCAAGAATGTGCAAAATCGTTGGCGCAAGGTCGACATTGCCCGTAGGCAAATCATCCGTTTGACCGGAATGAAAATCCGGGCCCGCGGCAACCAGAGTATTATGCATGTCGAATCGGCTCAGCGTAGCGTGAGTCCCCTCCCCGGCTTTGCGTTGCCAGTCGGCGTCGATCATTCCCGGGGTGCCGAACTGATTTTTCGAATCATTCCAGCGGAAAGCCATGACAACGTCGGGCGCCCTGGGGTTGTCGATTTTGGCCTCATTCAAATCGAAGGTTCCTGGCAAACCCTCTTTGGTGAAAATCACTCCCGCAAAATCCGATTGCTGCAAGAATTCGACAAGACGACGCGTCACCATCGTATCGTGTCCGACGACGTAAAAGAGAACACTGCCACCGTTCCCAGCCAGCATGATGTCTCCGGGTTTCGGCTGATCATCAAATTCCGTCTTCGCAACGAAGCCGGCATCGCTCAGAATTTTTCGTAAATCGATCGATCGCCTGATCGTCGAGAATCCATGATCGGAAACAACAAAAACGTCCGTTGTTTCGCGCGCAGTTTTTCGATCCAACGCGGAAAGAACGACAGCGAGATTTTCATCGGACGATTTAATTGCAGCAAGCGCGGGCGGCGCACCGGGCGCAGTTTCGTGCTGCGTCAAATCCGGCTGGCCCAGCCAAATCACTGACAGAGCTGGCACTCCATCTCTCCAAAGGAAATCAGTGACTGCCTTGGTCGTCCATAGATCGTGTTGTGAGCGCTCAGATGGAAACGGCCCAATCGCGGTAACTATGGGACTAAGAACATCACGTGGAACCGCCTGACCAGCGAAGAGCGTGACACAGTTTTTTGCCGGTCCAACACCTGCATGTCGATCCAGCAAAAGACCAACAGTTTTAGCGCTCGCAATCGCCGTTCGTCCACCCCCACGCTGAACGAGCTCGGCGATGGTCGGAACGGAAATGTATTTGCCAGCGGAAAGTTCATCTCCTTTACTCACGGCCGATGAGCTCTCGACATTAATTGATCGCTTGCGGTCAACTTCCGGGCGGTACTCATAATTTGCGATCACGCCGCTCTTCCCTGGGTAAACACCGGTCATTAATGCTGTTCCGTTCACCATCGTTGCACTGAGATATACCGGATGGTGATTGCGAAAAGTGACTCCTTCCCTGGCAAGTCGCCAAAGTGTCGGAGTTGTTTTCTCGCTGACAAAGTCCGGGCGCATTCCATCCCAGACCACCATCACTACATGCCGGTCGGGTTGTCGCGTATCCGCCGCAAAACCAATGGTCCTCAGAGAAAAAACCAGGGCGAGGATCGACATCGATGTGCAATATTTCTGAGACATGGTCCTTCGCAGACTACACAGATTGTGTGAGATTGGTAGAACGCGACCATTGAGCGCGCTGCGATCGAGCGTGGTGCTTGCCCTGCTTTTTTTGCCTGCCTCGGCGCTGGCCGCTCCTCTGGTTCCTGTGAATCCCGGAACGACGTGGCGATACAGCATGACGGAGGAAGTTGGAAAAGGCCTGACTATTTCCAATTTGAAACCAGGCGCCGATGGGAAGGTTAGATTACCGGTGATCTATCGCCTTGATGGAATAGAGAACCTCGATGGGAGACAACTTCTCAAGTTCGAAATGCACCGAGCCGGTTCGATCACGAATACAGACCTTGTTACTGTCGACGAACACGGAATAACCTGTTGGGCGCGAATCAATCTGGACGGCGAGCTTATCAAGTTTAATCCGCCGCAGACAATGATTGCCGCACCGCTAAAGCAGGGCGCGAACTGGAATTTTGACGGTCAGGCCGGCGATTTAAAGGTGCATCAGCGGTACGACGTGAGTAATGAAGAAGATATTGAAGTTCCCGCCGGCGAATTTCATGCCTTTCATATTCGCGGGGAGCAAAGCTCACCCAGCCCGATGACGATCGATCGCTGGTTCGTGCCCGGCACAGGAATTGTCAAAGATGTTACCACCATGCGCGCCGCGGACGGCGACTTGCTCGAGCGAATTTCCCTTGAACTGACCGAGCGACCCAAAATCGAGAATAGGCCAGAGGTGAGGGCTGACACGGCGTCGAAAAGGGTGTCGGTGAGTTTCGCCGAAGATCAATTCGGGAAAGCAAGCTCAGTGTTTTCATCAGACACTCCCCAGATTTGCGTGCGATGGCAGGGACAGCGCCTGCGGAAGGGTGGAAAATTGAAGGCCGTCTGGGTGGCAGAGAACATCGGCGAAGATTTTCCGCCAGATTACAAGATCGATGAAGCTTCTGCGACCGTCGAAAGCCAAAATGCTCACGGAGTTTTCACACTGGCACGACCCGAAAATGGTTGGGCGGTCGGTGATTACCGCGTCGAATTTTACGTCGATGACGTTTTCGTAGACACGGCCAAGTTAAAGATCGTGCAGTAAAAGCGATGCGGACAACCTGTCTGCGATTGTGGTGTACTTTGATTGCCTGGCATCATAGGTTTTTCTTGAATCCAAAGTCACCGCTTGGTTCATCGTAACAATAGAAAGCACATTTTCATGAAGAAGATCACGATTGTATTTCTAACTGTTTGCGTCGCTTTGGCCTTCGGATGCCGATGGGTTGGAATTCGAGGCAATGGCCATCTCAAAACAGATGACCGAACCGTTGACGCCTTCACTGAGATAGACACGGGTGGAGCATTCGAAATCGAATGGCAAGGAGGATCCCCCGCCCTTCACATCACGACCGACGAAAATCTTCTTTCTTATGTCAAAAGTGATGTTTCGGGCGACACGCTTCGTTTGCGCACACACGAGCAAATTTGGCCAACACATGGAATCAAGGTCGTAATTTCCAGCCCAACAAGGGCAGGCGCCAGGATACGAGGCGCTGTCAAGCTCACTGCAAAACAGCTGACCGGACCCAGGTTTGCTCTCGAAGCCAGCGGTGCATCACGTGTTTCGCTTGATGGAAAAATCGACGAACTCCTTGCCGATATGACCGGCGCGAGCGACCTTGAGGCGGGCGGGCTTCAAACAAAAATCGCCGAAATCTCCACGACAGGCGCCGGGGACGCAGAAATCGCAGTCGCCGAAACGCTAAAAGTCTCCATTACCGGCGCGGGAAAAGTCAGCTATTCTGGTAATCCCACGATTGAAAAGCACATCACGGGCGCTGGCTCAGTCCGTCGCAAGGAATAAGGCATTCAGTCCTTCTCGCGACGTGCCCCATTTTTGACGCAAGATCCTTGTTCATTTGTAGGAAGTCCCGTGTCGGCTGTTTTGTTGAAGAAACGCAGGCGGCAAACCTCTTACCATAGAGTGGGGAAACGGATAGTTTGCGACCGTTACATATCGCTACAAAATATTCCACGGTGGAAAACTTTATCTGCGTTCAATGCGGAACCCAGTTTGATGAAAGCGCACAGTCGCCAGCCTCCTGTCCCATTTGCGAAGATGAACGGCAATTTGTGCGTCACGAAGGCCAGGCGTGGACGACGCTTAAACGCATGGCGGCTCGGTATCGGAACCGCTTGGAAGATGAGGCGCCGCACCTTGTAGGAATCGGGACCGAGCCGGAATTTGGCATTGGTCAGCGCGCTTTGCTTTTGCGATCACCAGACGGAAATCTGCTTTGGGATTGCGTCACCTTCCTCGATGAAAAAACCATAGAAACAATCAAGGCGCGCGGCGGCATTCGCGCCATTGCAATTTCCCACCCCCATTATTATTCGGCGATGGTGGCATGGGCTGAGCACTTCGATGCGCAAATCTTCCTCCATGCCAAGGATCGCCAGTGGGTGATGCGTAAAAGTCCGCGTATTCAATTCTGGGAAGAAACGATGTTGCCACTTTGGGATGACCTGATGTTGATCAATTGCGGTGGACACTTCGAGGGCGGCACTGTCTTGCACTGGCCAGCAGGCGCAAATGGAAAAGGGGCGCTGCTGACTGGCGACATCATTCAAGTCGTGCAAGATCGCGGGTATGTGAGTTTCATGCGGAGTTATCCGAATCTGATTCCGCTAGGACCTCCTGCAATCCATGAAATCCTTGAAAGAATCGAAGGGTTCCCATTCGAACAAATTTACGGTGCATGGTGGGGGGCGAACGTGCTATCGGATGCGAAACGGGCTGTTGTGCGATCCGCGAAGCGTTACCTGCGCTGGATCGGTTCATAAAAGCGCAAGCGTACGGCCAGCATTCAAAAAGGCCACGAGCACACGCAACCACTCTTAAAGTTCGCCCTCGGACGGAACTAGTCCCATGGCGTCGCGAAACAAAATGGCGTCTAAATTGGACTTGGAGCTTCCCGGCATCGCTTTGAATTTCCAGATGTCCTAGGAACGGGCGATTTGATCAACAATCCGCGGCAATGCTGCCGCCGCTGGCTCACGCACCAATTGTGTCGCAAATTGGGAGAGGGGTGTTTCCTCGGGATTTACCTCGATGAGCCTGCCACCGCGATGGCTAGCGCGCAGCGCCCAATCAATGATGTATCCGAACGTCGCCGTTGTTCCCGCCACAATCACAACGCCGCAGGAATCGCGCTGTAAATAGTTCTCAACGCGTTCCGTTTCCTGCAAAGGCAAAGGCTCGCCGAACCAAACCACTCCAGGCCGCATGAACGCGTCACATCGCGGACACCTTGGGAGTGTTCCGCCGTCGCGCTCGTGATCGTGATCGTGCTCCTGCTCGAAACTACACCGGGAACATCGCGTCTTGAAAATGTCTCCATGAATTTGCACCATCTCGGCCCTGGTGACACCAGCGCGCTCGTGGAGATCGTCGACGTTCTGTGTGACGAGCAGAAATTCATCGGCACGTTGCGCCAGTTTCGCTATCGCTTCATGGGCTGGATTGGGTCGGGCGTTGCAAATACCCCGGCGCCGCTCGCGATACCATTGCCAAACCAGGTCCGGATCGCGGGCGAAAGCTTCCGGTGTCGCCAACTTTATCGGATCCAGATTGCGCCAGTAGCCATCTTTGCCGCGAAAGGTTGGAATTCCGCTTTCAGCCGAAACACCGGCACCTGTGACAACGAGAACACGCATGACCTAAGATCGATCAGCAGTCGCGAATTCCAAGTCAGCTGCCACGGAATATTCCCGTCGCTCGGACAGTTAATGTTGCCACCGCCGTGTCGGCTTTGCCAGACTCGCTCCATGAATGACCATGAAATTGAATCTGGCGCTATCCGTGAAATTGAACCTGAAGTACGGACATTATTTACGAAGCTGGTCGAACGCGACCCGCGGGAGGCAGCCAAGATGCTCGAGCCATATCCGGACGAGTTTGTTGTCCAAATGCTGGAACTGCTAAATCCGGGATCGGCACTCAAGATACTCCAACGCTTCAATCCCTCACGACGCCAAACGATTTTGGCCACAGCCTCCCCCGAAACCAATAAGCAATGGATGCGGAATCAAACGTATCCCGAGCGGACGATCGGACGATTAATGCAACCGCCATTGGCAGTTTTCCGTCCACAGACAACAATTGCCGAAGCGACCGAACAAATTCGGCGACTCGCCAGGAAAGCGATTATTACCTACGGCTTTGTCACAGACGAACAGGAGAAACTCCTTGGAGTTGTCGTGATGCGAGACATGCTCCTGGCGCAAAGCAGTCAGCGCCTCGAGGAAATCATGCTCACGAATCCGTTTTACCTCACGCCAGAGATGTCACTCCCCGACGCGATGAGAGCGGTACTTGTTCGACATTATCCCGTTTATCCAGTCTGCGAAAAAACGGGACGGCTCGTCGGCCTATTGCGTGGCCAGATGCTGTTTGAGGCTGAGGCAATTGAATTAAGCGCGCAACCGGGCGAAATGGTCGGCGTAGAAAGCGAAGAGCGTCTTACTACGCCATGGCTGCGCAGCCTGAAATTTCGACACCCCTGGCTTCAGGTAAATTTATTCTGCGGATTACTTGCTGCGGTTGTGGTGGGATGTTTTCAGGAAACGATCGACCGAATCATTGCGTTGGCAGTATTTCTACCGGTCCTCATCGGACAGGCAGCAAACACCGGAGTGCAGGCACTGGCAGTATGTTTGCGCGGGATGACCCTGGGCGATTTACGGTCGGGCAGACACCGGACGCTCCTGATCAAAGAGATGTTGCTAGGAACATTCAACGGAGCCCTGACCGGTGTCACAGGCGGAGTCGCGATGTACATCTTCGCAACAATGGTGAAAAGCCACCTGGCACCGATGCTAAGTCTTGTCGTGTTCCTCGCTATTACCATCAGCTGCTGCTTTAGCGGGATCGCTGGCGCGATGGTGCCCTTGGCTCTTAAGAAATTTGGTGCTGATCCGGCAACGGCATCCAGCATTGTCGTCACCACTTTCACAGATGTTGGTTGTCTCCTCGTTTTTCTTGGACTAGCTGCCTTACTGATCTAAGCAGACACGATCGCTGCTCGAAAAAGATCGCCTTATTGCCAATGCAGGATTATCACTCGGTTTCCATGCGAAAATATACCTTTAGCCTGACGATCCTAACTCTCATCATGTCGTGTGCGCTTGCGTTCAGTGCATCTGATACTCCAGAAACCCGACGTCGAGAAGCCGAGCGCTATCTACAAGCTACCCCACCCAAAGCGTTGTTCGAAGACATGGCCGACAAGATGGCTGCGAACCTTCCCTCTGACCAACGCGATCAATTCAAGAAATTAATGACTTCGCAGCTCGACATCGCCGCACTGACGAAAGCGATGATTGACGCCATGGTGAAACATTTCACCACTGAAGAATTGAAGGCATTGGCAGATTTTTATGGTTCTCCGGTTGGGAAATCCGCGATGCAAAAGTTCGGTGCTTATATGGCGGACATCATGCCGACGATGGAAGCCGAGATCATGAAAGCGCAGGCGAAGATGAATCAGTCGCTACCCAATTCATCACCGAAGTAGATCAGACCATTTGAAGTAGGCCGCGTCGGCCATGGCGAACCCGTTGACTCGCCATTTCGCCGAGGGACGCGCCGTAAAGGATTTTGTGCAAGCTCACGGCGCGAACCCCGGCGCGTCCTGGATTTTCTTGATTGATCTGTGCTCGCTCTAATGCCGACGTCGATAGTTAATCGACCAGTTTTGCTGCTGAACGTTCGGAACCGGCGTGCCGGTTGCTGCGTCGTAGATGGAACGCGAGAAGAAAATCACTTGGTTCCCAGTGTTGTCCGGATCAAAGAATGGATCGCCCGGAGGCACGGGGATATCGAATTCCTCATCGCCTGAAGTAGTCAGATCGAGATCGTGATCAATGAATTGGCCCCAGCCGTAAGTCCAATCCGAAAGATTGCGTGCGTCGGGCAGGCTTTGGTCGCCTTGATCGACAACGCTGTTACTAATGAAACGCGCACTGGGACGGGTCGCGCCCGCCGGCGACGACAATGAATCGCCATAGGCGGCCGAGACGAACCGCATGAGGTCCGAGCCCGCTGCGCCCCAGAACCGATGCGAGTTATTGTTTCCTACCCCGTCGATTGGCGCCGGATTGAATTGGGTGACATGGGCGCCGATCAACGCCGGAGGAAGAAATCCCGGCCGTGGCTGCAATCCTTGCAGCGTTGTGTCATCAAAGAAGAAAACGTTGTCCTGAATCTTCGTGAGGACGGTGTTGCGCCGAATGATGTCGGAAAGCCGCGTTTGCTGGAGCGCCTGCAGTTGTGTGCCGAAAAAAACTCGCTGATACCAGAAGCGGTCTCCGTCACGAACACGCTCGAATTGGTTCGCGATAATTCTCCGGAAGGTAGGACCGACGCTGCCGCCGGGAACATGATCTTCGGCAAGGCCGCCGATCCAAAGATCGATCGAATCGACATTTCCATAAAGCTGGAACAACTTCGCCTGAAGATCGGGATCGCTCGTAATCTGACTGAAATTCGTGACGCGCGGCAGCCCAAATGCGGCGCGCGTGCTGTTATAGTCCGCAAGCCCATGGTCGCGGCCGCGCTGAATATTCAGGGAGGCTAGATCAAAACCACCCGCGCCAGGAGGCCCAAACAAGAAATTACGCAGGTCGCCAACTATTTTTGTATCAACCGCCTGGGCATTGTCGGTTGCGAGATATTTGAGGATCGGGTCCGGACCGGTTTCCTTCAGCGGATCAGGATTAAAGAACGCGTCATCCAGATCAAGCTCTTCGCGGATGGGATTGCCTTCGTTGTCTAGAAACTCGACATCGTCATTGACGAGCGTATGGCCAATACGATAAGCCGCAGTCGAGAACTCAGTCGCGATTCCGGAATTCACGTTATCCTTATACCCAGAATATGCCCGCAAGGCGTTCGGTCCGAGCAGCGCCGGAAGAAACTCGCGATAAGTAATCACCTGCAGTTCGCCGGCGACGATTCGTCGCGTCATTTGGAAAATCTTTTCGTCGTTTAACGAATGATTGGCCGCGGCGATAGCGGCGGCTATTTGATTGTGTTCCCGCACAAACAGCGCCTGAATGGCGGTCAGTTCGACATTCTCGTTCGACCGCACATCTCCGCACAAAAACAATTCGTTATCGGGAACTCGATGCGCGTCGTTTGCGTTTGGCAGGCCGTTAACGTTGAGCGGAGGCAGATTGCCAGTACTCGTTTTCAGAGCTCCGCCTTGAAACGTGCGCAGGGCAGCAGTACGTCCCGCGTCGGAACCATAAACAACCGAACCATCAAGATACGCCGTAATCTGACTGACTTGTTGCCGTGGATTCGACTCACTCGCCCGCAATTGAAAGCTATTGGTTCCCTGGTGCAGGTTCACTGGGACACTAAAGTTTCCTGCCAAATCCAGCGGCACTGGCGAACCGTTTATCGAAAAGGAAATCATCCATGGCGCACAAATGTCGTCCGTAACCGTGCCCCGCAAAACAATGCTTTGCGAAGTGACCGTGCTTCCGTTCGGTGGGTTCAGATTGGCGAACTCACCCGAAGTATTCTCCGTATTCGGGCTCCGGATTTCTTGAACACTCGAATTGATTCTCGGCCCGGCTGCCTGCCCGTTGCGATTGCGAATTTGCCGCTCCGCCACCCAGCCATCCAAGCCATCGTCAAACCGGACCTTCCACCACCAAACATCAGCAGAGCGCACGGGACCTTCTGTGATTGCGCCTTGAAGCCCGACCGGTTCAGTCGTGATGAACTGGCCGGCGAATGGCGGCGCTAAAAATATTGCGCTTTGACTAATTGTCCGCACTTGTTCGCCGATGTAAAACGGCGAGGCGGCGGCAGCACCCTGGCTTCGTCCGTTGATCCCGCAACAGATCAGAACTAACAGCAGGGAGGCATACCAGTGCCTGAACCGAATGAACGTGATGTTTTCAAAGAACCAAATGAGGTTGAGAGTATTGGTTTTCATTATTATCGCTACGTATCAGCCATCCCTGCGCGACCCAAAGAACTTTGGGATAAAGCCGTCGGATTTTGTGATGAAGCGGTTTATGGACGTTATCGAGGCATTCCGGCGACCGCGGATCTGATTTTTACGTCGCTGCGTTGATAGGACCTACACAGGTTCTTTCACCCACTTCGTCACGCTAACGAGCCGCTTCGTCACAACCTTATTGCGATTTCCCCTCTTGCAGTCCGCTATTTTCTCATAAGGTGGCGGGATTCGAGAACAACAGCCTCCGCAGATTTGTCTGATAAACCAAGTGATAAAATTCTTTCGACCCATTCGGCCCTTGGTTTGCGGCTGGTTTCTCTCTTTCGCCGGCTGGGGTTTGGTCGCGTTTGTTCTCGGAGTAAACTTTGTCGGCAGCACAGATATTCCATGGACTCGCGCGCTTCACGCGGCGATTCGCGATCAATTGCCATGGGCAGTGCTGACTCCGTTGATCTTCCGATTCGCCACGCGCCACCTGATCGATCATGCGAACTGGAAAAGGAATCTAGTACTGCAATTGATGACCGGCATCGTGGTGATCTGGGGAATCCACCAATGGAAACTTCTCATCGACCCGAATGGACCAGGCCCACACCATCGGCGGCCCATCTCTGCAAGAGATTTCGGCGGATCCGCAGGTCCGCAATTGGCAGCGCCACCGCCAGCCTGGGATTTTTTCCACTTCGCGAGTGTCGAAATTCCAATTTACCTCATGATCATTAGCGCCGCCCACACCTTGCATTTTTATCGGCGCGCCGAAATGCGATCCGGCCAGCTCGCCCGCGCGCGATTACACGCGCTGCAAACGCAGATTCATCCGCATTTTCTTTTTAATACGTTAAACACCATCGCGGGACTCATTCACAAGGCTCCGGACAAAGCCGAGGTCGTCGTGCAGATGCTTGGCGATTTATTGCACTTCCTGCTAAGGGCGAATCCCGAGTCGGAGGTTCCATTGGAACGGGAAATTGAGTTCGTCGAAAAATATCTCGCCATCATGCACGTCCGCTTTGATAATCGCGTCCGGTACGAGTTCCAGATCGCGCCCGAGACTCTGGCCGCATCCGTTCCTGCCTTGCTTCTCCAGCCGATTGTCGAGAACGCAATCAAGCACGGTCTCGAACCCAAGCCGCGGGGTGGCAAGATCACCATCCAAGCGCAGCGCGACATGAGTTTTCTTCACCTTCGAGTCTCGGACACCGGTGTGGGCATCCGCAATTTGGAGAACGTCGAAGAGGGCATCGGTCTGACCAGCACGCGCGCGCGATTGCAGGAATTGTATGGCGATGCCGCTTCGCTGGAGATTTTCAGTGACGGCGGGACCACTGTGTTAATCGAGATTCCATTTCGCCTGACCGCATGAGACTCGCCTCGCCTGCGAACGTTTTCAGAGGTCGAATTGAAAAAAGATTTCACGTGAACACTGTTGAAATCATTGTTCCGATACTTAAGGTTCGCTGATCGTCGATTGTCAGCATATGCTGACATGGGCGTCGTCGAGTCCCGGTCGGTGCGCCATATAGTCGTAAAATCAGTGCGGGCGAATAGGGAGGAACAATGGCAACTCTGGAAAATAGGACAAGCCTGGGAGAGCGACTGATCCAGCAGGCGCTGCGCGTCCTGATTGTCGATGACGAACGAATCGCGCGACAGCGCCTACGGTGGCTGCTGGAGAAAGAACAAAACGTTGAAGTCGCAGGCGAATGCAGCGACGGCGGGTCGGTCCTGAGCGCCGTGCAAGAACATCGGCCCGATCTCGTGCTGCTCGACATTAAGATGCCGGACATGAATGGCTTCGACGTCATTCATGCGCTCGAACCATGCGACCGACCAGCAATTGTCTTTGTCACTGCTTTCGACAAGCACGCCGTTCACGCTTTTGAAACATGTGCGCTCGACTATCTGCTCAAGCCGGTCGCCGCCCCGCGCTTGGAAAAGACCCTTATGCGGGTCCGGGACTATTTGCGCTCAACCGGATCGACGCCGTCACCACTTACACTTAGCGCAAACCGTCGCTTCAGCGTTCGCTGTGGATACCGCACCACATTTATCACGCCTGAGCAGATCGACTGGATCGAGGCCAGTGGCAATTACGCAATTCTTCACGTGAACGCGCAAAACCACTTGCTTCGCGAAACAATGGCCCGTCTCGAATCCCTGCTACCGTCCGGCGGCTTCATGCGCGTTAGCCGCTCCGCCATCGTCCGTCTCAGTCGCGTTAAAGAAATTCAAACTACGCCCACAGGCCATCACTTCGCCGTATTGCGTAGCGGCATGCACGTGTGCGTGACCAAGAGCATTCGCGAAGTCGCCGCCCGCCTGCACTGACAATCTTGCTGCCGCGAACGCGACGGGCAAGAGCAAGACATGATCGTAAGGACGCAGACGAGTGCGTTGCGGTGCATCACGCGGACATTAAGCGAAGCAAACATCGCCGGCTAAGCGCTGGCCTGGCTGGCTACAGATGCTCTGCGCCATCCGTGCTTCGCATCCCGATCTACGTTAGCTGCGATTCAACGCCTTCGACTTTGGATGTTTATATGAAAGCCACAGAAACACGAATCCGACGACCGGAATAAGAATATCGCTGGGAAGAACCAATCCGACGTTCCCTGGAGAAAAATTGTGTGCCGCGATCATCTGATAGATATGACCTCCAGCTGCGCCCAATGAGAAAGCAGCGGGCGGAATAAAGGCAGCTACTCGAAACGGCAAGCTTGCCTTGTACGCGAGGACTCCTGCTATGCCGACGCCGAGACTTGCAAATCCCACTTCAGCTTGAAATGGACTGTTTTCCCAGCCGATAAACTTTGCTGCCGTATCACCGAAGAAAACATGGAAAACGAAGTTGATCAGATTACTTATGCCTACGGGGAAAAGCATGTAGTAAGACAGGAGTGCTTCGGCAACGGTATTAATTTTCAGCGGCTTGGGTTTCCTTAGAAGCGATGTCCAGGCCGCAACCAACCCGATGATAAGAAGGGTGAAGAAATAATTGCCGACTAGAAGAAACAAGAAGGAGTGCATTTTCACACCATCCGTATCAGCTCAGCGTATTTGTCTTTGGACGCGTTTGTGAAGTGCATTCGTGATTCCGCTCGTGCCACCGCGTTTCCGTGATGTCTAACCATCAAAACCTGGCAGCAGTGCTCAGCGCTCGCACCGGTAATGAGAAGATTATGACGGGTGAAATTCCTCGCCGCGTTCCAGCGCCAGTTCAGCTTTGAGATTCTCTGCGTCGCGACCAACGCTTGCAACAGCGGTGAGTTTCCCGCCGTCGCGGAAAATCACGGAGGCGTCTTTAGCTTTCAAATTGCCAGAGACGCTCACCTGATCGGCTCCGCTGCCATGGCCAACGTAATGAATGTGCAGATCAAAGTGATTGCTCCAGAAAAATGGCGGAACAACGAACGGCTCGCCTGCGCCGAGAATATTTCGCGCGGCGGTCTGCCCTTGCCGCTCTGCCACAACCCAATGCTCGACTCGAATACGGCCCGCGCACGGATCGGGCCAGCGCGCAATATCACCCGCGGCAAAAATTCCCGACACGTTCGTTTCCAAAAATTCGTTGACTAACAGGCCGTTGTCGGTCGCGATGCCTGCTTTTTCAGCAAGGGCTGTGTTCGGACGCACACCGATTCCTATGACCACCAGGTCACAATCTAAAACCGTTCCGTCATCGAGCCGCACGTTTCGATCTTGGATGGCTGCAGGTGTTCGCCCCAGATGAAATTTCACACCGTGCGCCTTGTGAGTTTCGTGTATCGCGTTGCCCAGTTCGGTTCCGAGAATCTTTTCTAGCGGCAGCGATCCCTTTCCGACCACTGCAACTTCCAGCTTGCGCTCGCGCAGCGATGCCGCCACTTCCAGACCGATGAAACTCGAGCCGATCACGACCGCTCGCTTCGCGTGTTTCGCTTTCTCAATGATGCGTCGGCTGTCAGTGAGAGTCCGCAAATAACAAACGTGCGGAAGATCGGTCCCGGGAATCGACAGCTGAACCGGCTCCGCGCCAGTGGCCAGCAGCAGCGCGTCATAACCTAACGCGCGGCCATCCGACAACATCACCTGCTTAGCCTTCGGGCTGATCGCGGTAACAGATGTGCTTGTCATAGTGTCAATCTTCCGTTCGTGATAAAAATCCGCAGAGCGCAACGGAATCCATTCTTCGGGTGCAGCCCCAGCAAGATAGTCTTTCGAAAGATTTGGCCTATCGTATGGCAAAAATTCATCCGCGCTGATCAACGTGACGACGCCGTCGTAACCTTCACGCCGCAGTGTTTCCGCCGCGGCATTGCCAGCTGCCCCTCCACCAATGATTACGACGCTTTCTGGGGATGACTTTGGCTTGCGCGCCGGTCTGCTGGTAACCTTTCCTGTGACAAAAAACTTATCACCGCGTCTGTCGATCCTGTAGCAAGCGACGTCAGTTAACGCCGGCGCAGCAATCGCTTCACCTGTGCGTAAATCGAAGCGCGCGTGGTGCCACGGACACCGCACGGTGCAATTCACCATTAAACCTTCTGCTAGCGGTCCACCGTAATGCGTGCATGTCGCGCCGATCGCGAAAAGCTGAGACCCTTCTTTTCCTACAAGAATTGCTTCGTTAAATGCGTGCCCCAAAAGCATTCCTCCATCAGGCACCTCGCTGAGATCGCAGCCTTTTTCGAAATTCGGGCCTTTCAGATCTCGCGGTGCCTCAGCCATAAGCTTCCTGCTTTAAATTAGAATCGGGCAGGCACAACGCAACGCGCGTTCAGATCTATTCATATTCGAAAACTACATCCGCACGAGGTTTGGCCTACGCGTGCTCGTCACGTTACCGACCAGAAGATTTTCCTGATAAGACTGGGTTGAGGACACGTTAGCGATTATTGCTCGCCTCTAAAGATTGCGCCGACTCGCTTTTGCTTCCTGAAAGCAAATCGACACGAATGAGCGGATCATTCGGCAACAGAGTTGGGCCTTCCCAGCGAAGGAAGCCAGCAGGCGCAGGATTTGTCAGCCAAATTTTCGTATCGGGCACAGTGATAAACAATTTTGCGATCGCGGGAACTTCCGGATGAACAATGAATCGATCACCTTTCAGCGAACGCCCGGACATTTTCAGTCGGTCAAGCCCACTGTACGATACTTTCACCGATACAATCTGGGGTTGGAGCGTTGGAAACGGCGAAAAACCAACTGCCTTCAGGTCAATTTGTTCGCCACGAAGGAGCCGCTTGCGCAGATTACTCAACGCGATCGTAAAACCGAACCTGGCAAACGTCCGCCCCGGGTCGATGTTGATCTTTTTGGATGCGTCCTTGTTGTCCTTGCGGATGTGCGCACTAGCAATTCCCGAGAGAAAATCCGCAGCGAATTCGCGTTGCGACTTTCCATCTTTAAGTTCCTTCCAGGACCATTGTTCCTGAATCAGTTGCCGGTCTTGCCGAAAGCGCGCCTTTTCTTCACGCAACTCGCCGTCGGGGAACTTGTAGGTGATGACCACGTAAAGGTAATGATTTTCTACCCATTGCCTGAACTCTCCATCGGCAAGTTTCTTTCCGTTAATATCGCACAGTCCCGGATAACCATGTGCGGCGCCCGCGGGCTCAGTTACTTCAAGTGCAAATATTGGTCCGGTGAAAAACCAGGCAGCAAGGATCGATAGGAGGCGCCTCCAATTTTTCTTCGCCCACATGTGTATCATGGGAACGCGAAGCAGGATAAACACGGTCGCCCCCGGTCGACGCGACTATTGTGAGATTTGGTAACATAAAAGTTACTTTTGCACTTCCTCCGAGGTGAAATGCGCTTTGCCGCCGGGGCGTTGACACAAAGCAGTCGGCTGATCAACCTATTTGACCGATAATTATTGATCGACATTAACCAGATCGATCTTATACTTTTTGGTAATGAGCGCTGGAACTCATTCTCCTACGCAGCCGGAAAATAGCGGGCTGCCCGTCTTTTTGTCAGCGCTCGTTTGGTGGCGATAGAAAGCGACCGTTTCTCAACGGGACGCTGAATTTCTCTCTTTCTCTCAAGCGAGAGATCTGGCGTTTGCACCAATGAAATAACCCAAACCTCTTTGTAAACCCATGTTGATCGTAATGAAACCCAGCGCTTCTGCGCAGGACGTCGAAGCAATTGTAAACGTGATCCAGAAAATTGGGCTGCGGCCGCATCCGATGCCCGGCGCGACGCGAACGGCCATTGGCATCACCGGTAACCAAGGTGCTATCGACGGCCGGCGTTTTGAAAACCTTCCGGGCGTCGCGGACGTCATCCGAGTCACCAAGCCGTACAAATTGATTACGCTTGATCTGCGTCCGGAAAAAACAGTCGTGCAAATTGGGGATGCCACCATCGGAGGCAGTGAGCTCGCGATCATCGCAGGTCCGTGCGCGATCGAGAGCCGCGATCAGGCAGTCGCCGTAGCACAAGCAGTTCAGCGAAGCGGTGCACGCTTTTTTCGGGGCGGCATCTGGAAACCCCGTACGTCCCCCTACGCATTTCAAGGTCTGGGCGAGAAAGGGTTGGAAATCATCACCGAGATCCGCAAGGCGTTTGGGCTAAAGATCGTTACCGAAGCGCTCGAAGAACCTCACATCGATCTAATCGAACAGTACGGCGACATGATTCAAATCGGCGCTCGTAACATGCAAAACTTTTCGCTCCTCAGGCGAGCTGGCCGATCGCGACTGCCGGTCCTGTTGAAGCGTGGGATGGCTGCCACTCTAGAAGAATGGTTGCTCGCGGCGGAATACATCATGGGAGAGGGCAATTACAACGTAATCTTGTGCGAGCGCGGCGTTCGCACTTTCACTCAGCATACACGCAACACGCTGGATCTGGCTTCTGTGCCGGCGATCCGGCGGATTTCTCATTTGCCGATGATCGTGGATCCATCCCACGGCACTGGCACCGCGCACATGGTTACTCCCCTCGCCCGGGCTGGCGTCGCCGTGGGAGCCGATGGGCTCATGGTGGAGGTGCACGATCACCCGGAACTCGCCCTTTCCGACGGCGCGCAAGCGTTGACGCCATCAGAGTATGCGCAACTGGTCAGCGAGGTCCACGCGATACACGAGGTCACCGCTCCGATTGCAAACCAGAGTCGAATAGAAACGAAAGTCGCCTAACGAGTCAAAGCCGATGCTCCTCTTGATCGATAACTACGATTCTTTCACTTACAACCTTGTGCAGTACTTTGGTGAGCTCGGATGCGAGCTGGTTGTTAAGCGAAATGACGAAATCTCGCTTGATGAAATCGCTGCATTTGCGCCCGAGCAAATCTGCATCTCGCCGGGGCCTTGCACGCCGCGCGAAGCGGGAATCAGCAAAGACCTCGTCCTACGCTTTGGGACGAAGATTCCAATCCTCGGCGTTTGTCTTGGGCACCAGTGCATCGCCGAAGCGTATGGAGGAAAAATCGTGCGCGCTTCCAGGCTTGTACACGGCAAGTCATCCACGATAAGACACAACGGGAACGGACTTTTTACCGATTTGCCAAGGCCGTTTGAAGCCGGTCGATACCACTCGCTGATCGTCGAGCGGAGTTCTCTCCCAGGGTGCCTTGAGATCATCGCGGAAAGCGAAGAGGGCGAGATCATGGCGTTGCATCATCGCGAGTTCCCCGTGCATGGGATGCAATTTCACCCGGAATCCGTTCTCACGCGCGATGGTAAACAAATTCTCGCGCGCTTTCTATCGCATCCACGAAACCGATGAAAGCGCAGCTTACACCCACTGTGGAAGAGTTCTCCGAGATTGCGCGACGCGGCAACGTCGTCCCGATTTTCGCCGAGTTTATCGCGGACAACGAAACGCCCGTTTCGGCATTCAAGAAGTTGGACGCGTCTCGGACCGACTACAGTTTCCTCTTCGAATCGACTGAGAAAAACGATGTGTCGGGACGCTTCTCCTTCGTCGGAATCAACCCGCGGATCGTGATGAAAAACTACGGGCGCGAGCTGCAAATCGTCGAGTTAGGAATCGAGCGACGGGTCGCAGCGACAGACAACCCGTTAGATCAGCTCCGGAGATTGATGGCGCGGTATCAGTTTGTCTCGCGTCCAGAACTGCCGCGATTCAGCGGAGGCGCTGTCGGTTTTCTCGGCTACGAAGCAATTCACTTCTTCGAACCCAAAGTGCCAGTCGCTTCCCGGGACGAACTGCAATTACCAGAAGCCGTTTTCATCATTCCAAGCAATCTGCTCATCTTCGACCATCGGCTACGCACGTTGAAAATCGTTGCTAACGCGTTCCTTGAAGATGGCTCACCGGAAAACGTCTACGCGCGAGCGGTTGATTCGATCGACGCTATCGCACGCACACTTACAAAATCGGTTGAACTTTCGATGCTTCCAACTGCCGACTTGGTCCCAGAGGCGGCTCACAGCAATATTCACCCGAACGAGTTCATCCATGCGGTGGAACGAGCCAAGGATTACATCCGCGCGGGTGATATCTTCCAGGTCGTGTTGTCGCAGCGATTCGAATCCGATTTCAGCGGTGATCCGCTCGATTTCTATCGATGCCTTCGTTTCGTCAATCCTTCGCCTTACATGTTTTGTCTTAAGTTCGGAACGGATTTTGCGTTTGTTGGAAGTTCGCCGGAAATGCATGTCCGGCTAACCGGCGACGCGGTCGAGATTCGCCCGCTTGCTGGCACGCGCCCGCGTGGGGCTACCTCCGCGCAGGACGAGGAGAATGCGGCCGACCTTCTCGCCGATCCCAAGGAACGCGCCGAGCACATCATGCTGGTCGATCTCGCGCGCAACGACATCGGTACGGGTCTCGGAGTTCGGCACGGTGCGCGTGACCGAATTGATGGGAATCGAGCGTTACAGCCACGTCATGCATATTGTTTCGAACGTCACTGGTCGCCTGCACAAGCGTTGCACTGGCTTCGAGCTGATCAAAGCGACGTTTCCAGCGGGCACCGTTTCCGGAGCGCCGAAAATTCGCGCCATGCAAATTATCAGCGAACTGGAAAAGACCAGACGCGGCTGTTACGCGGGCGCGGTCGGCTACTTCGGATTCGATGGCAATGTTGATTCCTGCATCGGGTTGCGCTGCGCGGTTTTAAAAAATGGGAAGGCATATTTTCAAACCGGCGCGGGCATCGTCGCCGACTCAAATCCACATTCGGAATACGAGGAAACCGTTAATAAAGCGCGTGCGATGGCAAAAGCACTCTCAATGGTAAAACAGATCAGGCCACCGGCGACCGCACGCAATTGCAATGGGACTGGCATTGGCGATTTCGAACTGTGTGAAATAACGCAACGCCTGATGCGGGGCGAAAATCTCAGCCATACTGAGGCCGGAAATTTTTTAGGGTGTCTGCTTAATCCCGTAGCTACCGATGCACAAATAGCGGCGGCACTTACCAGTCTGACCAAAAAGGGAGAGACCTCCGACGAGCTCGCAGGCATTGCTGAAGCGATGCGGGATCGTGCATTGCCAGTGAGATCGCGTCACTCGCGTTTTATCGATACAGCCGGTACGGGATCAAGCGCTACAAAAACCTTTAATGTTTCAACAGCAGCAGCATTCGTGATTGCGGGTGCCGGCCTGCCTGTAGCGAAACACGGCTCTCGGGCTGCAACATCTCGTTGCGGCAGCGCCGACGTCCTTCAGGCGTTGGGCGTCAAGACAGACGCTTCACCGGCGACCGTAGAGCGCTGCCTTAACGAACACGAAATCTGTTTCATGTTTGCGCCGCTTTTTCACAGCGCTGCGGCCCGTGTTGCGCAGGTGCGGCGCGAGCTCGGAGTGCACACGGTATTCAACTTGCTCGGTCCCCTAACAAATCCCGCGCGGGCGCCGTTCCAGATCCTGGGCGTCTGGCAACGTTCATTACTTGAACGCGTCGCGTCAGCACTTGTTCGCCTCGGCGTTAGAAAAGCGTGGATTGTGCATGGCGCCGACGGACTGGATGAAATAACAATTGCGGACAAAACCCACGTCGCCGCCTGTTCGTTCACAGGAGAAGTAGAAACGTTTACCGTCTCACCTGAAGACTTTGGCTTGGAACGTCAGGCCTTCGACGGATTTCGTGGAAAGGGCCCCGGAAGGAAACGCAGAACTGATCCGCGCAGTTTTGCAAGGCGTTAAGACCAGCGCTGTGACTGTAGCGCGCGATCTGGTCATCATTAATGCCGCTGCCGCGCTCCATCTCGCCGGCGTTGCCCGGGATCTCCATCATGCGGCTGACCTCGCTCGTGAAAGCATCGACAGCGGTCGAGCCGCGTCGAAACTGGATATGCTGATCCGGGAGACAAATCGAAGTTCATGATCGAAAACATTCTCTTCCAAATCCTCGATCGAAAACGAGAAGCAACAGCGCGGCTTCGAGCAGATCCTTCCTCACGAGATTTTCACGAACGCGCATTGGAAATTCGAAAGAACGCTAAACCGCATCGGTTTCGACGAACGCTGGAGTCGGATTCACCACGATTAAAGATCATCGCCGAGTTCAAACGCAGATCGCCGTCAGCTGGAATCATCCGAGACGATTTATCAGTCAGCGAGATTGCTCGCTGCTATAATCGCGGTGGCGCCTGTGCGATCTCGATTCTCACCGACGAACAATATTTTGGCGGTTCGATTGCCGACCTTTGCGCTGCGCGTTCCAGCACGAAGCTGCCTCTTTTGCGCAAGGATTTCATTATCGACCCAATTCAAATTTTCGAAGCTGCCATCGCGGGAGCCGACGCCGTGTTGTTGATTGTCGCCGCACTGGACGATACTTCGTTAAAACGGCTGCGCTCGCTCGCCGAAGATGAATTCGGACTCGATGCGCTCGTCGAAGTGCATGGCTCCGGGGAATTGGAACGAGCGCTGAACGCGGGCGCGAAAATTATCGGAGTAAATAATCGCGATCTTAGGCACCTTTCGCGTTTCGTTGAAAACAAGCGAGCGCTTGATCGCCAAAGCTTCACCTGACCGAATCCTAATCAGTGAAAGTGGACTGCAAAGTGCAGACTCGCTGGTTCACCTTCGTAAACTCGGATTTCGCGGTTTCCTCATTGGCGAAGCGTTGATGCGAGCGGTCAATCCCGAAACTGCTCTTCGCGATTTGGTTGCTGCTGCCGAAGGTCGGCAACCCACAGGAACTTCAATCGGAGTTTGCCAACCATGACTCCGGTGCAAATCAAGATCTGCGGGGTCACGAATTTGCAAGACGCTCAGGCGTGCGCACAACTGGGCGCCAACATGATTGGGTTCAACTTCTATCCGCAAAGTCCACGTTACATCGAACCAAAGATCGCCCGGCAAATAATCGAAGCAGTACCGACTGAAGTTTGTGCGGTCGCAGTTTTCGTAGATGGCCGCGCCGAAAAGATTCGAAACATTGCCGATGCAGCCGGCGTTCGATGTCTGCAATTGCACGGGTTTGTGTCGCCCGATACAAGCAGCGAATTGGCGGGTGAATTTCGTGTGATCCGCGCGTTCTCAACGGATTGTCAGTTTCGACCCGAAGATGTCTCTTTCTTTGGCGAGTGCGACGTTCTGGTTGACGCGCATCATCCCAACCTCCATGGCGGAACTGGTCTGACATGTGATTGGCAAGCCGCACGAACAGCCCGTTCCTTAGCGCGGTTTCTCATTCTTTCCGGAGGTTTAACCGAGCAAAACGTTGGTGAGGCCATCGCAACTGTTTCGCCGCACGCTGTTGATGTTTGCAGCGGGGTTGAGAGCGCACCCCGGGCAAAGGATCACCGCGCGCTTGAAAATTTTATCAGAGCCGTGCGAATGGCGGATTCCTGCTGAGCGCTTCCTTTCGTTCGAATGAAACCACGGATTACAAAGAGCGAACCGGACGAGCACGGGCATTGGGGGAAGTTTGGTGGACGATATGTTCCGGAAACATTAGTGGCACCACTCGATGAGTTGACGAACGAGTTCATGCTCGCGCGAGAGGATCCGAATTTCCGGGATGAATTTAACCGATTACTGCGAGATTACTGTGGCCGGCCGACACCGCTGTTTCATGCGCGACGACTGACAGCGCACGCCGGAGGTGCGCAAATCTATCTGAAGCGCGAGGACCTTTTGCACACAGGTGCGCATAAGATCAACAACGCTGTAGGACAGGCATTGCTCGCGCGCCGAATGGGCAAAAAACGCATTATCGCTGAAACAGGTGCGGGACAGCACGGCGTGGCAACCGCAACGGTTTGCGCCTTGTTCGGATTGCGTTGCGTCATTTACATGGGTGCGCAAGACATGCAACGACAGGCGCTGAATGTTTTTCGAATGCGTTTGCTCGGTGCCGAAGTCGTCAGCGTAAACACCGGCACGCGTACGCTGAAGGACGCAATCAACGAAGCGCTGCGCGACTGGGTAACAAACGTGCATGATACTTATTATTTGTTAGGCAGTGCTCTGGGTCCGCATCCGTATCCATTCATGGTACGCGAATTTCAAAGCGTCATTGGGCGCGAGGCACGCGAACAGATTCTGTCTGCAACGGACAAATTGCCTCGCGCTCTGATTGCATGCGTGGGTGGCGGTTCAAACGCAATCGGTTTGTTTTATACTTTTATTGCAGACCGCGAGGTCCGATTAATCGGCGTAGAAGCGGGAGGACGAGGAGATTCATTGGGTGAGCATGCTGCAAGGTTCCATTGCGGAGGGTTCAGTGGCGGCGGGCAGGTCGGCGTCCTGCAGGGCACGATGTCGTATGTACTTCAGGATGCGAACGGTCAGATTGCAACGACTCATTCGATCTCAGCCGGTCTCGATTATTCCGCGATTGGCCCTGAGCATGCATATCTCCATGACTGCGGACGAGCCGAATACATATGGGCGAGCGACGCTCAAGCACTCGAAGGATTTCGACTTTGCGCCAGGCTGGAAGGAATCATTCCCGCGCTGGAGACGTCGCACGCCATTCTGCCTGCTATCAGTTTGGCGCGTGACTTGCCGCAAAACGACAGCATCATTGTTAACCTGTCCGGCCGGGGAGATAAGGATGTGCAGGTCGTTGCAGATCTGCCGTCGCAATGAGTCGGCTCGACGACACGTTCGTCCAGCTAAGGCGCTCTGGACGCGGCGGTCTAATCCCGTTCATCACCGCTGGCGACCCCGATCTCGAGACAACTGAGCTGTTGCTAATCGAACTCGCGAAAGCAGGAGCCGACATCATCGAGCTCGGCGTCCCTTTCAGCGATCCAGTTGCCGACGGTCAGGTAATTCAGCGAGCATCTGAGCGCGCACTGAAAAAGGGTGTAACGCTCTCCGACACGCTCCTGTGTGTTTCGCACGCAAAGAAGCGCGTCGACGTGCCAATTGTGCTCTTCAGTTATCTCAACCCTCTCTTGAAATTCGGCAAAGATCGCCTGGCAGACGAAGCCAACAAGGCCGGCGTGGACGCGGTGCTCGTCACCGATCTGGTCCCTGAAGAGGCTGGGCCCTGGGTGGCGGCCTTTCGTGACCGCGGGATGGACCTTGTCTTTCTCATCGCACCCACAACGTCGGACGAACGGTTAGCCCTCATCGCGCAGCAAGCCAGCGGGTTTATCTACGTTGTTTCGCGAACTGGTGTTACCGGGGAGCGAAATGAAATGCCGCGCGACGCCGAATCTCTTGTAAAACGTGTACGAGCAGTGAGTGATTTGCCGGTCGCAGTTGGGTTTGGCATCTCAACGGAGGAACAGGTTCGGCAGGTCTGGCACTTTGCAGACGCCGCCGTCATTGGAAGCGCCATTGTTCGCCAAATCGAGGAACTGGGTGGTAAGGCAGACATGGTTCTGCGCGTAGGTGAATTCGCCCGGTCGTTCCTCAAATCGAGACTTGTTGATCAATAGGCGATTGGTCGTGGAAATTGGCGGTACGCACCTCTCTCTGAATATCTGGCCAATTAGCCTGTCGAGATTCGTTCTTTAAAATCGACGTGCACGGGGAACCAAGTAAGAGGATTGCTCCGATTCACATGCAGAATTGGTGTCTTTATCCGCGATGGGTGATCGATCTATGAAGTCGCAGCCGGGGCAGACCGAGGAACAGTTTCATATTTTGGTAGATAGCGTCGAAGAGTACGCCCTCTACATGCTCGATCTGACCGGGAACATAACGACTTGGAATGCTGGCGCACAGAAAATCAAACAGTACACTGCAGACGAAATTATTGGGAAGAACTTCGCCTGCTTTTATACGGCGGAAGATGTGGCCGCCGAAAGGCCCCAGCGCAATCTGCGCGAAGCCGCTCGCACAGGGCGAATCCGAGATCAAGGCCCACGCGTTCGGAAAGACGGATCGGTCTTTCAGGCGGAAATTGTCCTGACTGCACTGCGTGATAGCTCAGGCAACCTTCGTGGTTATTCCAAAGTCACACGCGACATCACCGACCAAATTCGCAGCCGGGAACTTGAAGCAGAAAAAATTGCGGCCGAAAAAGCTGGCAAGGCCAAGGACGATTTTCTCGCGGCACTCAGCCATGAACTGCGCACGCCTCTGACGCCAGCCTTGGCCGCCGCCAACTACCTGGCAAGCAATGCGTCGAAACTTCCAGCAGAATTCGTGGAGGACCTGGAAATAATTAAACGTAACGTGCGATTACAGGCGCGATTGATTGATGATTTGCTGGATCTCACCCGGATCACCCGCGGCAAGCTGCAACTCCATTTGGAACCCGTTGATGCGAACGCGGTTGTCCGCGACGCGGTCGAGATTGCAAATTCAGCTATCCTATCAAAGAAACTAAAAATTTCGACGGAGCTCAAAGCCGAGAAACACCACATCCGCGCTGACTCGATCCGCCTTCAGCAAATATTTTGGAACCTGATCAACAATGCTGTGAAGTTCACGCCGCCCGGCGGACAGATTGCGATCCGTACCTATAATGATAATGCTGGTCATTTTCGTTTCGAGATTACGGATAATGGGATTGGAATTGAACGCGAGCGTCTGGTTTCGATCTTCACTCCCTTTGAACAGGCGGATCCGTCCGTCAGCCGTCAGTTCGGAGGCCTTGGGTTAGGTCTCGCTATTTCAAAGCATCTTATCGATCTTCACCACGGCGGAATTGAAGCAGAGAGCCGCGGCCGTAGTTTCGGAACTACCGTCAAGATCACGCTCGACACGCTGCCAGAAGGAACCAATGAAGCTTCGACGGACTCTGCCTTTCCGAAACACGAGGCAAAGCCGTTGCGTATTCTTTTAGTGGAAGACCATCGCGACACCCGACATGCGATGTCACGCCTGCTTACCCATTTTGGCCATCAAACTTCGGTAGCCGATAGTACCCGGAGCGCGTTAGAAATGATGGCGTCCCAACGGTTCGATCTGGTTTTGTGTGACATCGGTCTCCCCGATGGCACCGGTTATGACGTTGTTTCAAAAGCTAAGACAAAGGGGCCGATCAAGGCAGTCGCGATCACTGGCTTTGGCACGGATGAAGATATCCGACGGTCCAAGGAGGCGGGATTTGATTTCCACCTCGTCAAGCCGGTAGACTTTCAGGAGTTACGAACTGTCCTTGAGCAAGTCGGAGCTTAGATTGCCGGCACAATCAAGCCCTAACGATTTGCCCCTGCCGGGAACATCACTTTCTCTGGCGCCGTATTCAGCGCGGCGAGAAGCTTTCTGATCAAGCGCGTTTTGACACGGCCCGCTTCGCGTGGCGCGACCAGATAGCGGACAATGGCTTCGAGCCAGGTGTTTTCGCTTACCCGAAAAAAAACGCGCGGCCGCTCGCGCACTTCGAGTTCGTCGATGGGTGTACGGGCAAGCAAGTCCCGAAATGTTTCGATACGTTTGATCATTTCCTCGCCTAGCTCCTCCTCAGTAATTTTTTGCATCGTATTCGCGATGAACTCGAGGTCAGCGTTGAAAGCGACATAGAACTTGATCTCGTTCCAAACGTACGGAAAAAGCGGCCACGAATAATTATAAACGATCTCGTCTAGCACTTTCTCATTCGGAAACTTGATCAAGCGACCGCTCGGATGATCGCCGGAAAGATATTTGCCGCCGAATTCCCAGAGAGTGGTGTCGAGATATCCCACATCAATTACGTCGCCCGTGGCTTCGCCGATTTGTATGCGATCACCCACGCGGAAAGGCTGGCGGACGAGAATGTAAATCCAGGCGATGAAGCTTTTCATCGGTGTTTGGACAGCGAGGCCGATGATCACTGAGCCAATACCGAGTGCGGCAAGCGCTCCATACCAATTGACGAAAATGATCGATATGGCGATGACTACGACAATCAGCGCGACAACCAAATGCATCACACGCTGAAGCGTGAAACGGGTGGAAGAATCCTCGATCCGTCCCAGCCCGTAAACGGAAATGGCTCGCGCGATGGCGAGGATGACCACGATCAGGGCTGTGCTGCGTAGAATTCGTTCGACAACGCCGGCAATTCCTTGCGGCAGCGGAATCAGCTTGGAGCCGACGAGAAGATATGCCGCGGTGCAACCCAATAAGATAACTGCTTTTATGACGAACCAGAACTTGTCTTTGCCGCCGGCCTTGATTGCGTCGGTATGCTTTCCGCCGGTGGTCCGTTGGAGCTCCTTGCGAATTTCCGGTCTCTGCGAAATTTCCTCCGGTGTCTCAGCCATCATTAGTAAGTTCGCATTCGGCGAAGAAATGAGTGCAGAATACTGCGGTCCCATGCCATGGATTTTGAAGCCGCTGAAGTTCTCATCGCAATCGATTCTCAGATGTGCTCTCGAACACCGATATTGCGGAATTGCTTGCAGCCAAGGCGGAGCGCGAGAGCGGAATCCTCTCACGTGCGTTTCGCCGAGCGGCTCGCAGCGCTTTTTTGTGGCCGGAAGAAGCAGCTCACGTTGCGGCACAGAACCGATCGCTGACCGAGTTGCGCGCAATTGGACCGTTCATCGAGAAGCAAATTCGGCGCTGGCTTGATAAACCTCCTCCGGTAATCAAACGGGTTCCCGCGATTCGGCGCAACTTCATTTCGCTGGCTAAAGCAAGACAACTATTGGCCGCGAAACAAACATGGGCGAAGAATCTGCGCGGTGATTTGCAAATGCACACGCGCTGGAGCGATGGATCAGGTACGATCGCCGAAATGGCCGATGCAGCGATCGAGAGATCGTATGAATACATCGCAATCACTGATCATTCAAAAGGCTTAAAGATTGCCGGCGGCATCGACGAAAGGGCTTTGAAAAAACAGGGAAACCAGATCGCCAAGCTAAACGTGTCACTGCGAAAATCCGGTAAAGACCTGGTAGTGCTTCGCTCCATCGAGATGAATCTTAACCTGCGAGGTGAAGGAGACATGTCACCGGCGTCCCTAGCAGCTTTGGACCTTGTGTTGGGCGCGTTTCATTCTTCCTTGCGACTAGTTGACGATCAAACCGACCGTTACCTGGCCGCGTTGCGTAATCCGAACATTCATGTTCTCGGGCATCCACGTGGCCGTATATACAATTATCGATTGGGCCTGAGAGCAGACTGGCCTCGTGTTTTCGCCGAAGCTGCCAGGCTCGGTAAGGCGTTAGAAATTGATTGTTACCCGGATCGACAGGATCTGAGTATCGACTTACTCAAGGTAGCGCGTAACCACGGAGCCTTGATCTCCTTAGGTACAGATGCCCATCATCCGTGGCAATTGGAGTTCATCGTGCTTGGGCTCGCCGCTGCATCGCAGGCGAAGATTCCAGCAAAACGAATTGTGAATTTCATGTCAGCTCCGGATTTAGAAAATTGGACACGGCGGCTACGTGACCGCAGCCTGGGGAAGTGATAAGTCCATTCCTTCGACAACCGGGCAACGCACCGCGCCCGATTCCATGATGTAAAAGTGAGCTTCAGCCCCACGAGCCATGAACGCTCGTTAGCGGAGGGTTCGCCCACGGAAAAAACGAAAGGAAAACAACAAAATGAAAAAGATACTATTGAGTATAGCCCTTGCAGTTGCGGCTCCATTCGCATGGGCTCAGGTCTCAGAGACCACCACAACGACGACCACAACAGAAGGCAACGGCACGATCACTGAGTACACTCCGGGAAACACCATCGTACTCAGAGAAAGCAGCGGACCACGGAGCTACCACTTCGGAAAAACAGTCACTTACGTGACGCGTAGTGGCAGGACCCTGGACGAAGAGGCCGTGAGGACGAGAGTTAAGGTCGGTATTCCCGTCCGGGTTCACTACGTCGGGACAGGCGACAACATGATGGTCGATCGGGTAATTCTTGACGAAGATTAAGAACGAAACCTGAGCTCGCTTGTTTTCCTCGCGTCCTTCCTGTTCTGTCGATTACGGAACAGGAAGGACGTTGCTTGTTTGGGCTTGATCGAAGCGTATGATGGGCTGTTCTGCCATCAGTAACCTAAAGCGGGTCCGGCTCACCTCTAAATAACTCAGCTCCGCAAACCGAACGAGAACGTCCCGAAGATTTTTTAGAATTCGCTGAGAACAATGTCGAATGAGGAGAAACCCGGTTCGCGTCTTTGCTTTCGCTCGGTTTCTCCATTCTCCATTTCTTCCTGGTATAGAAAAGTACCCAGGATAATTCCCCCCTTATCTAGGCGGCCGCAGCTGAAGCGCTATACTGCGTCGCTAGCTGCGGCCATCTAAACGTATCACGCATCCTACCCCTTACGGGACGCCTCTTCCTCTCCATCCAAAGATGAAAAAGATCACGCACATCACCAGGAATATGAAGAACAGAATCTTCGCGATTCCCGCAGAAGCCGCAGCAATCCCTCCAAATCCCAGCACCGCTGCCACTAGCGCAATTATTAAAAATGTAACAGCCCAGCCTAACATCTTCTCACCTCCTTTTACGAGGGAATCGCATTCACCATTAACTGTGCGCGGCTTTCGTTTTCTAATCAGGCCCCTGATCAGCAAACCGCCTAGGAATTTTGTGCCAGGCATTGGGCTTACAACATCCAAGACGCGACCTTATAGTTGCTATCCTAGCTAGTCCTCGACAACACACAAAAAGCAAACGGCGGGAGTCGCCTCCCGCCGTTTCTTCTTAACTTAACGAACAAGGCTTATCGTCCGCCTTGCTGGCCACCGCCCTGTTGACCAGCTTGTTTTTCGCGCTCCCGCTGTTGGCGTTCACGTTCCTGTCTCTCGCGCTCTTCTTGTTGTCCGCCACCTTGCTGTCCGGGACCACCAGGTTTACCCGGTTCGTTCGGATTGTGTTGTGTTTCCATATTACCTTTCATTTTTGTTGCTAACGTTTACCTTGCCACATCGCGACTGCGATGAAGACCTCGTCTTGCTCTCGAATCGCCTTCAAACGTGTTGCTGGATGGGACAATCTAATAAGAAGGTTTACCTTTGGTGTTGAGGGTAGCCGCGGTAACAGTGTGTTATCGATTAGGACCCGCGCCGGCCAACTCCGTCTCCATTAGAGCTTCCGGATTTACAATGGTTTCCGCCAGTCTGTTGAGAACCTCATTCGTTTCCGCTTCTTCATCCAGCGTAGTTTGCAAAAGCTCTGCGGCCTTGTTTTGGCCAAGCAAATGCGCAAAGGTGCGGACACTGCCATAACTGGCGATCTCGTAATGTTCGACCTTTTGCGCCGCTACAATGATACCAGCATCCAGTACGGATTCGTCGCCATCTTGTTCCAGGATTTCTGATCCTTCCTCGATAAGTCCTTTCATAGCCCGGCATGTTTTACCTTTTGGCTTCTCGCCAAGTTCTCCAAAGATTTCTTCAAGGCGTTCGACGTGGGTTTTGGTCTGTTCGAGATGTTTCTCGAAAGCGTCTTTCAATTCATCTGATGACGCTCCTTTAGCCATCTTTGGCAACGCTTTCAGTAACTGAGTTTCCGCATTATAAAGATCCCGCAGCTCGTCGGTATAAAGTTTTTGTAGTGTATCCACCTTCATGATCGTGTTTTTCTCTTTCCTTTTTTATTCCTGAGTTTTTTCCCTGATGTTTATTGGCATCGCGCGTTTGAAGCGTCAGCCCAAGGAATAAACGCCGCCAGTTGTGTGACTGCGCGTCTTTGATTTTAGAATTTTCCAAAAGTCATGTTTGAGCGGTAATCTCGCGTCGGGACGATTCGATACACCGATCAAGATGCCTCATGCGACGGTCAATCGTACGTTTGTATACGTTGACATAGTCCCTTGCCATCCGCGCGGCAGTAAAATGCTTATCAAATACTCCGCGACAATGCGCGCGGCTGAGCTCGGAGACGCGATGAACTGCTTCAGCTGCCTGCTCAAGGTCCTTTACAATAAATCCTGTCTCGCCTTCCGTTATCACTTCAGGCACCGCGCCGCCGTCATACGCGATTACGGGCGTCCCACACGCCATGGCTTCAATCATCACAAGACCGAATGGTTCCGGCCAATCTATGGGAAAGAGCAGAGCGTAGGCATTACCCAGAAAGTCGTCCTTTTCTTGATCACTGATTTCGCCGACCCATTCCACGTGAGACTCCTGTAGCAGCGGTTCGACGACCCTCTTGAAATATCTTTTGTCCTTTCGGTCAACCTTGGCGGCAATCTTGAGCGGCATTCCCGCCTGCTTGGCAATTTCTATTGCTCGATCCGCGCGCTTTTCTGGCGATATCCGCCCAAGAAAAGCGAGATAGGTGCCAGGGGTTGGCCGAAATCGCAATAAGTCTTGTGGCAAGCCATGGTAGATCGTTCCGACCCAATTCGCCCACGGCAAAGGTTGGCGTTGTCCGTTTGAAATTGAGATAACAGGTACATCGCGAAAGCGATCGTAAACCGGGATCAGGTCTGGCATATCGAGCCGGCCATGCAGCGTCGTAATGTGTGGAACAGGCAGATACCGAGAAACTGGAAACTGAAGGTAATCAGTATGAAAATGGATCACATCAAAGTCGAGAGCGTGTTCCAATACTCGATCTATCATTGCTAGGTGGTGCGCCAGATGGTCCACGCACTGTTTGTTCAGACGCAGCGAGCGATGACACCCCGGGATTAGGCGGGCTTGTGTGACCGAGTCGCCGCTTGCAAATAGAGTAACATCATGCCCCGCACGAACCAATTCCTCCGTAAGGTAAGAGACGATCCGTTCCGTACCTCCGTACTTTTTTGGAGGCACACTTTCAGTTAATGGCGCAACTTGTGCGATTCTCATGTTTATATCCTTCGCATCCCGATTCCGCGGCAATCCATAAATTACTTAAACACAAGGTAGTCGAGGGTCATTTGCTAGGGATGCACTGATCACTGGTTATCTCGTCGCAGAATAATTGAAGACCTACTTCTTGGACTGGGATTTCGTGATGCTAGGAAGTCGAACTCAATTGCAGCCCCGTAGCAAAAAGATAAGAAACAAAATCGGGATCGGAATACCTAATAGCCACAGCAAAATGTAGCCAGTTGCACCTGCTTCCTTGATTTTAGTAGTTAGACGCATCCCGGATAATCCTTTCTCCACGCGGTTGATTTCTGCTAACCCACAAATTGCATCGGTTGATCAAACACTCAATCCGGCGAGTGGATGATTGTCCTATGAGACAATTTCCTATAGTGCGCCCGTGCCGCTACAAAGTGGGAACTGTGGCCAATAACATCGTCCGCGTTTAGTTTCTTCTTTCTGCTCGGAATTCAGCGGCTTACAGACGTGGGCAAGTCTTTGCGACCATTTTCCCGATTGTGTGCGAAGTTAAAGCAGACTCGCTGATGAAAAGCCAAGGCGAAAAGCTAAAAACACAGGAAAAGAAGCGGGATTTCTTTTGCCTTATAAGCGATGCATTTCGCATTTTTGCCCGTCATTCCGCTAGCGCGCTCGGGAGTGCATGGGCCTTTGCGGGAGCCGGAATCGTAATTTTGGTCTGGATTATCTCCGGCCCAGCGTTTCATTTTTCCGATACCTGGCAGTTGGTCATTAACACCGCAACAACGATCGTGACCTTCCTTATGGTGTTTCTGATTCAAAATACACAGAACCGCGACGCCAAAGCAATGCATCTCAAGTTGGACGAGCTGATCCGCGCCCTTAAAGGCGCACGTAATCACCTTGTCGATCTGGAAGATTTATCTGACGAGGAGCTGCAAAAGTTGGAAAAGCAATTCCAGAACTTGCGCAAACGAGCTGAGAACGATGGGACTCCTTCGCGTCAGGGAAGATCCTCGAATCGCGCCAAGGACGCACGTTGACATGTGCGTTGGTTCTCTTTTGCCTTAGCGCGGCTGGTACCAACTTTAATTTCATAAACGGAGGACATTAGGCACAAATCACGTGTGCGTGCCGCCCTAAGTTTCCTTGGGGTCGCGGCTAAACGCTTTTGCCTTTGGCACCGCGCTTAGCGCGCCTTCACTCGCCTCATGCCGCTATGGTTCTTTCCGTTCCGCGCCGCTTTTTTGCGAACCCGTTCGAAGTGTTTCTCAAGGCTTGCGAGATCTTCGTCGGAAAGGTTTTCTAGATCAATCAGTTCATTTCGAGCGCCTTTCAGCGCTCGAATTATTTCGTCGAGTTTCAAGTGAGCCGCTTTGGCGTCGCGGTTCTGCGTGTTCTGAATAAGAAAGACCATCAGAAAAGTAACAATTGTCGTCCCGGTGTTAATAATCAGCTGCCAGGTATTCGAATAATGAAACGCGGGGCCGGTTAGTCCCCAAAATAGGATAATAAGAATAGCGGCTGCAAAAGCCCAAGCGCTACCCAGCACCATCGACGAGCGCCTTGCAAAAATCCGAAAAGCATCGCGTGCTACGCAAAAGAAATCTCGTGACTTTTCTTTTTGCTCGAATTTTTCCTTCTGTGTTTCCATCGCCACAAATAGCATCTGATCAGGAGTTGCGGAGTCGCAGGTCCTGCCGTCGACTGCCTTCAACGACGAAAGATCAAACCGAGTACGAAACCGACTCCAAGCGCTGTAAAGACCGCCTTCGTCGGATTCTGACGGACGTATTGCTTGCTGTCGTCCTGAAAACCGCGTACGCGATCGAGAGCGTCGTCCAACATTTCTTTTCCACGCTCCCGATATTCATCGGCTATTGACCCTGCAGCTGAGCTAAGATCCGCCGCCGCCTTGCTTGCATGAGTCACGCCACGCTTTGCTTCTTTTTTCACCTGCGGCGGGACCGCAGGGCCTTGTTCCGGTTGGTGTTGGTCACCCATAGAATTCCCCTATCTTTATTGTTTGTTAAACCTTCGGTGCGGATGCTTCGCTGACGGTGCTGATATCTTCAGCGCCGGCGGTCTTGAAAATGTCTTTCGCTCGATCAACGTCTTCGCTTTCGTCTGTGTGCACGGCGATCAGGTAATTCCCTTTTTTCAACTTCTCGTCATAGCGCTTTGCTTCGATCTCTGGAATGCCCAGGCCGACCAAACCGCCGACAACACCGCCGGTCGCCGCTCCGACAGCCGCGCCGCTAAGCGCCGCCATAATTGGACCCGCGGCGATAAAGGGACCAATACCAGGAATCGCCAAGGCGCCAACTCCCGCCAGCAATCCGATCACGCCGCCCGTGGCGCCCCCGGTAGCTGCACCGGCGGTTGCGCCCTCCGGCGCCTTTGTCGCTTTAACGTGACCAACGTCACGCGTGCCGCCTGTATCAGGCATGAGCACTGAAATTTCCGAGGTGGCGAAGCCTTGACCTTGGAGCTGTTGTACAATTCGTTCGCCTTGGCCGTGTGTGGTTGCAATACCGAATACTGATTTAGACATAATGATTTTCTTTCGTTTTTCTTAGGTTGTTTGGTTAGTTCGATCCTTTGACGTTGAGTTGATTCTCGATCTTTGCGCCGCCAGCCGCCGATTTTGCAAGCTGATCGATTTTTGACTTTTCTTGCGCAGTCTTGACGGGGCCGCGAAGTGTCACGTGGCCGTTGGCAGTAATGACTTTAATGTTCTTCGCAGTCGTTGAAAGTTCGCCGTCTTTCATCAGCGCCTGCCTGATAGCCTGCGTGGTTTTTAAATCCGCGGAATTGTTTAACTGGTCGCCAGAAGTCTTGGTTTCACCCGAGCGATCGCGCTCGTTTATTGCTGTGTTATCGGGTTTCGTCTTCTCATTACCAGCCAATGCCGCCACGCTTAATGCGCCGAGACAAGCTAGAGTTAGTAAAGTTTGTTTCATGGGTTCTTTCGTTTGAGTTTGTGGGTGCCGGTATTACGAATCGCAACCAGGAGACCCATTGGTTTTAGTTATTTAGCCACGACGTTGATGGTGGATTTGGCCAACTTGGTTAGCTTTTTGTCTGTGTCTGATTCTTCGTTCAAGGTAGTCTGAAGTAACTGCGTCCCATCCCGATCCTCCAGCAACTCGGCGTATGTCCGAGCACAGCCATAACCAGCCATTTCATAATGCTCAACGCGCTGCGCCGCAGCAATTAGCCCGGCATCGCGCACTTCCTCTTCAGCATCTTCTTCGATCATTTCCTCTCCCTCTTTAAGAAGACCCTCCATGCCCTCACACTTAGGGCCCCTGGTCGACTCGTCATGATTCGTTAAAATCTGTTCGAGACGCGCCACGTGTTTCTTCGTCTGTTCGAAATGCTCCTGGAACCCGGCAGCAAGCTGCTTGTTAGTAGCGGCTTTAGCCATTTTAGGCAACGCTTTTATAATCTGCTTTTCCGCGCTGTATAGGTCCTTGAGTTCGTGAATGTATAAATCTTTAAGTGTTTCAAGTTTCATATGTGTGGATTTAATAATCGGTGGTCTCGCTCGACCTGGTCTTGTTTAAATTAAGCACCCTCGAATGAATCTTTATGTGCACCCTCGCAATAGAAAAATTAGGTGCAAAATCGGAATCGGAATTCCCAGACATTAAAGTAAAATGTATCTAGTCGCCCCCGCTTGTTTTATTTTATTAGTTAGACGCAGCTTAGATATCCTTTCGTCAAGTTATCGATTCGGAACTCTTCGTGTGAGCAGGAACCTGCTTCGACTAATGAGAATAGGCAATAGGGCCGACGGATGAGTGTCTAATAGGACAAAAGCCTATAACGCGCGACGGTCGACTAAAGATCGTAGTTATGTGCACAGTTCCGCTGTTACCTACTTGTTGCCGCACTTTTCGTCATTGTACCTGGTGGCTCCTGCTAAGCAAATTTCGCGCTATTCTTGTCTCCGGCCAGGTTACGGGCAGCGCACTTCGCATGTTTTAACGGCCAGCCCGGAAAGCAGTCGCGTATATAGGTAGTCAGAAAATGAAATTCGAATTATGACCTTACGTAAGACATGCGTTTTATTATCGCTTTTCGCCTGGTTGTTAGTCGCGGTGAGTTGTAACCGAAGCGTTGTTACAGGATCGAAATTGACCCCCAATAATTACGATCAAGTCACCACCGGAATGACTAAGGCACAGGTGGAAAGAATTCTCGGGCCGCCCACTACAGTCGAAACCAAGGAGATGGTGATCTTTAAGAAAACGACTTATCGGTACGAAGATGGCAAGAAATTCGCTATGTTCACATTCAAAAACGACGAGCTAGATGGTAAAGAAGGTAATCTTCACCGCGACCTGTGATACCCTGTTTGCGCTCGTTCGATCATCTGCTGGTGTTTGCCGCCGCTGAAGTTTTCTTTTTCTTAAACAGAGACCAAAATGGGCTGGTTCCTTTTCATCCTGGGGTCGCTAGCAACCTTCAGATTGAGCCATCTTGTTGCGAAGGAGCGTGGCCCGTTTGCTGTTTTTGAACGTTTTCGCAATGCAACGCCAGGTGGGCGTGGCTCCGCCAAAGAATGGCTAAGCTGCATCTTTTGTTTTTCGCTCTCTGCAAGCGCTCTGGTTTGCCTGATTCTTTGGCTGGGAGGAGTGAAGCTTGACTGGGGAGAATGGGTCCTCAATTGGCTCGGCTTCAGCGCTCTGACGCTGATAATAAATCAAGCTCTTATGTTTCAAAAATGAGAGGACGCGGAGGCGACGATAGCCCATACCGCTGAAACCACTCCTGTCTCAGCGAAATTCGATGCCCGGCAAAAACTCCGACCTGCACGGCAGCGCACCCGACAAACATAAACTTGCGCTGCTCCTAATTGACGTCATCAACGACTTCGATTTTCCCGAAGCGGACCAATTACTGAAACATGCTCGGCCGATGGCCAGAAATCTCTTGCGTCTGAAACGACGCGCGCAAAAAGCAGGCCTACCGGTCATTTATGTAAACGACAATTTCGGGCGATGGAAGTCCGATTTCCGGCGCACAGTCGAGCACTGCACACGTCACGGCCGCGGTCGCGAGGCGGTGAAATTACTGCAGCCGGAAGAAAACGATTATTTCGTGCTTAAACCAAAACATTCCGGATTCTTTTCTACCACGCTCGAGACCCTTCTCCGTTACCTGGAAACGCAAACTCTAATTCTCACCGGCATTGCCGGGAATTTTTGTGTCCTTTTCACAGCGAACGATGCCTACATGCGCGACTTTAACTTGTTCGTGCCTTCGGATTGCACGGTATCAAACACAAAGAAGGAAAATGACGCGGCGCTCGGGACTCATGAAGAAATTCCTGAAAGCTGATACGCGCTCGTCGACCAAAATCGTGTTGCGCACGGAATCAAGACGGCTGAAAGCACCCGGCGACTCAGGACGAAACACAAAGGCGATCTCAAAAGTTTCCCGTCAAAGCGAGAATAATTACGATCAAAACAATCAAACCTAATCCGCCACTTGGCCAGTAACCCCAGCCTGAGCTGTATGGCCAAGCTGGTAGCGCACCTATAAGCAGGAGGATTAGGATGATTAATAGAATTGTGCTCATAGCCTCTCCTTTCTTGAACTAGATTCGTGTTTGTTTCGATTTTGGACGCCAATCCAGTTAGAATCGGGAACATTCCGACGGTCGACCACCCATCAACGAAGACGTTTCGTTACTGGTTCTCAACTTCCGTCGTAGTGACGCGAACTGCATATTCGTCCGGTATAAATTCGCGATTGGCCCGCGCGGCATAGACCTGTGTAAACTCAGCGCCGAAAAGAAGAATCTGCGATGTGTAGTAAACCCAAAGTAACAATGTGATAAGTGAGCTGGCCGCTCCATAAGCCGAACCAGCAGCGCCGCTGCCCAGATACAAACCCAGCAGCCATTTCCCCAGGCCAAAAAGCATCGCAGTTATGACCGCGCCGATCCAAACGTCCCGCCATTGAATCTTAACATCGGGCAAAAACTTGAAGATCATTGCAAAGAGCAGAACGACGACGGAAAAGTCAAAGATCAAGTACACAGTTAACGCGACCGCAACCCCGCCTGGCAACACAGATTGCACATAACTACTGAATACTTTAAGCATGGCTTCGGCTGCCAATGAGACGAGCAGAAGGAAGCAGATACCCGCGACCATGGCAAAGGAGAGAAAGCGCGCTCGAAGAAACCCCCAGATACCGCGACCGGGCTTCGCTTTTACGCCCCAAATTGTGTTTAACGCGTCTTGAAGTTGGCCAAAGACGCCACTCGCACCGAAAACGGCAAGAACAATACCCACGATTGTTGCCATTACTCCCTTGTGAGATTCTGAAGCCTTTCGAGCGATGCCTTGTACAACACTGACGACGCTTGAATCGAGAAAATAGCTCATTTGTTGCGTGATCTTGTCCCAGGCTCCTGCCGGGTCATCCCGGAAGATGACACCGACGATTGCGAGTAGAATGAGTATCAGTGGCGCTAGTGAAAATACCGTGTAATAGGCAAGCGCCGCGCCCAGCTGCGGCGCTTTATCTTGCAACCATTCCTGAAACGTTTGCTGTAACAGGCTTAATGTATTGCCAAAAAACGATTCTGACGAATTGGAGTTGCGCTGCCTAGACACAAGAGACCTCTAACAACATACGCGGAGAACGCTGTGTTTGGTTTGCAAACCGACCTTCCCGTCGATGAGCAAGGGATGAAGCATCCACCACTGGCTGCGCTGCGAACTACACTTAACAGATGCAATTGAAACCGCCTTTGCCGCCGATGGAAGCGCATTCGGTAGAGGAGATTCCCGTTGGCTCCGGCTGGCAGTACGAGCCGAAGTGGGATGGCTTTCGCTGCATTGCGTTTCGTAATCGCGAGGAGATTCACTTACAATCGAAATCGGGGCAGCCTCTCGCTCGTTATTTTCCTGATATTGCCAGCGCTCTCGTCAACCTGCCCGAGAAACACTTCGTCTTGGATGGCGAACTTGTAGTTCCAGTTAGCGGCGCGCTTTCATTCGATGAATTGCAACTGCGTCTGCACCCCGCCGCGAGCCGCGTCCAAAAGCTGGCGAAAGCTCATCCAGCGATCTACATCGTATTCGATCTACTTGGTGAAGGGGTGCGATCGTACGTGAAGCAGCCTCTGTGCGAACGCCGGCAACTCCTCGAAAAGTTCGCACTTTCAAATTTTAAGTCCGCCAAGTCTGTGCGCCTTTCTCCGGCGACAATTGATTATCGGACTGCGGGCGCATGGTTCAAAAAAGCGGGCGGCGACCTTGATGGGATCATCGCGAAACGCCTTGAATCTGAGTACGCTTCGGGTGAACGCACCGCAGCAGTCAAGATAAAGCAGATCCGCTCGGCCGACTGCGTCGTTGGCGGATTTCGTTACGGACGTAACACGCGCCTGGTTGGTTCCCTCTTACTTGGCCTGTACGGAGAACATGGTTTGCTGCACCATGTGGGATTCACATCTTCTTTCAAAGCATCGGAACGCCGTGCACTTACAAAGAAATTTGAAGCGCTCAGGAAACCGCCTGGATTCACTGGCAACGCCCCCGGCGGACCGAGTCGCTGGAGCACGGATCGCACTGGCGAATGGGAACCAGTCGCACCAAAAGTGGTCGTTGAAGTCACCTACGACCATTTTACGGGCGGTCGATTCCGACATGGTACAAAGCTGGTTCGCTGGCGTCCGGACAAAGCGCCTCGCCAGTGCACGATGGACCAGGTAGAGCATCGCGAAGGTAAATCGCTCGCGCTTTTATAATCATCGGTTTTGAGATCTCAGGAATCTCAACACCGCGGCTTCAGCCAATCGAAGCTGCCTGCTCCCCGACTTTTGCATCGCCTCGCTGAGTCCAGGAATTCGGCTGTTAGTCAGGTATGCTTCGAGTACGGCAGGATGGACATAACATTTGCGACAAATCGCGGGAGTGTTGCCAAGAAGCTCCGCTACTGCACAGATGGCAGTCTTGATATTCGCCTTTGCCTGCTTCTTCGTTTCAAACTCTCCCTGCACGTTAAGTGCCAATGCCGACAGCAGCGTACCGGCCCATGTTCGGAAATCTTTCGCCGTAAAATTCTCACTCGTAATTTCCCGCAGATAGTCGTTCACATCCTGTGATCTTACATCTCGCACCTCGCCATCATCGTCGATGTATTGGAATACATCCTGTCCTGGCAAGTCCTGCAGCTTGGAAATGATCTTGGCGACTTGGCCATCTCTTACATCCACTTCGTGGTGTCGCCCGCTCTTTCCACGAAAACGAAAACGCAGATGTGCGCCCCTTACAGTCACGTGTCGATCTTTGATTGTGGTTAAACCAAAGGATTTGTTTTCGCGCGCGTATTCGTCGTTGCCGATACGGATAAAAGTTCGCTCCAATAGTCGCACAACTGTTGCGAGCACTTTTTCCCGCGGAAGGCCGCGCAGTTTGATATCGCGCTGAACTCGCTTCCGAATTTGCGGAAGCGCTTTGGCAAAATCCGCGAGCCGAGCGAATTTATTTTCATCGCGCAACTCGCGCCAACGCTCGTGATAACGGTACTGCTTTCGCCGGCGCGCATCCCGGCCGGTGGCCTGCAGGTGCCCGTTTGGTGAGGGACTAATCCACACCTCGTTCCACGCCGGTGGAATCGCCAAGCGTCTGATTCTGAGGAGCCGTTGTTCGTCGCGAATTCTCTTGCCTTCTGTATCCAGATACTCGAAATCCCCGTTCTTTGGCCTCCGGACGTAGCCCTGACGCTCGTCGCTCACATATCGCAGCCCTGCTTCCTCCGCTGCCTCCGCGGAGTCGTTAGCGAGCCGAGTGTCGGGGGTTTTCCCGTTACAGTTGTTTGTTACAGGCACCCCCATTAGCAAAACATCGCTACGAAGCCTTCGTCCACGTGTCCCCAGCTCCAACTGAGCCGGGGCGCATCAACCGATCCAGTAAAATGATCGTTTAAGTATAAGCTTAACTCTTTCATAAGAGAGGGGTGTTCCCGGAATTCAGGCAACCGGCACCCCTACCCATCGTGCGGCCTATCCGATAGGAACATTCTTCATCTTTCATTGTTCGCAGCGGACGCGCCTATCAGCCGTGTCACACGACTAATGGCTGCTTTGCGGACCCGGCGTGGTCAGCGACATATCGTGAATCTGAAAAATCTCAACACGCGCACATCTCTGCAGGCATCAAAGCATTCCACGATCGCATCAGAAACCTTCGCGACGCCAAAAACAGCTGACTACGTCCGAATCAAGTTATGGGCTGTGACAGACGCGCACCTGAAGGGCATGGTTTAGTGACATCCGAATGCCTCGCTAGCGGCGAAACAATCATCATGCCAGAAGAAGAAACAGTTAAGCGGGCGCGTGAAGACGAGCGCGAAGGGAAATCTCCTTCCACTCAGGCCGGCGAGTTCGTGCGCGAGGAAATGGAACATATTCGGGAAGGAGAACATGGTGCTCGGTCGCCTGAACAGGCGATCGCCATCGGCCTCTCGAAGGCAAGGAGAGCCGGTGTGAAGTTGCCTCCTCCCAAACGGGGCAAAGCGCGAACAAAACGCCAAGCTAAACGCGATCTGACTAAGGGTCGCGGAGGCCGCCGCAAAAAGGCTTCGCGCAAACGTTCGCGTGCCACAAAAAGCGCGCTGAAAAGGGAGAGCCGCCGGTCGGCGTCGAAAAGAGCATTGTCACGACATGCTAAGCGGGCGGCCGCACGACGTTCTGCGCGGTCGCGCTCTGCCGCCGCTGAGAGGGCCGCACGCACACGCAAACGTCGGCGATGAAATTTTTGCCGCGATTTTGCCTCCGCAGCGGGAGAACTTATGTCGAAAAAGTGAACCTTCAGCCGCCTTGCATTCGCACGCTTACCGCTGCGGTTAGGATGTTTGTTAGGTAAGGCGGTTTATTTCCGGCCGCCTTTTCTTCCACCTCTTCGGGAACTGGATTTATTCCGCGTTTTCCCGCGACCACCCCCGCCCTTCTTTCGGCCACCTTTATCGGATTTATTTACCGTAGCCCATGCGCGGCGCTCCGCTTCCTTGGTGCTGACGCCGCGTTTCTTATACCCTTGCTCGATCTTGGATGCTTTCCGTTTTTGTTTTGATGTATATTTCTTTTTGCTTCCTTGTGCCATTGTCGCCTCCGTTGGAACTTTCCGTTATAAAAACGAATCTCGCTTCGGGACTGGATTTGGCTTTCTTCCTCTAAGTTCAGGCTGATTTAGTGAGCGAGAAATACGACGCGGTCGTGGTTGGTTCGGGACCCAATGGTCTTGCGGCCGCGATTACGCTGGCACGCGCGGGATGTTCGGTTCTGGTTTGCGAAGCAAACGCGACGATCGGCGGCGGCACACGCTCCGCAGAACTAACGCTACCGGGATTTGTTCATGACGTGTGTTCGGCAATCCATCCGCTGGCGGCAGGTTCTCCATTTTTCAAGACTGTCCCCCTCGACCGCTTGGGTCTCACATGGATACAACCTGAAATCCCGCTAGCACACCCGCTCGATAATGGTTCTGTGGCCTGTCTTCATCGGGACATCGATCTTACGGCGGACCAACTCTGCGACGATTCGCACGCTTATCGGCGACTGATGCAGCCGCTCGCAGACAATTGGGAACGATTGGCCAATGAATTGTTGCAACCAATGCTACACTTGCCGCGGCATCCGTTGGCGCTAGCGCGTTTCGGAATTCCCGCCATCTGTCCGGCAACCGTTCTGTCGAAGTTTCTGTTCAAACACGAAGCCGCGCGCGCACTTTTTGGCGGAATCGCGGCGCACTCATTTCTTCCTTTGGAGGCTGTGGGCTCCTCAGCGTTTGCGCTGGTGCTTGGGCTCGCAGGTCACGCCGTAGGCTGGCCGATTCCGCGCGGCGGGTCGCAACAAATCGCAAATGCGCTCGCCAGTCATCTCCGAGAACTTGGCGGGAAGATCGAGATCAATCAGCCAGTCGAAAATCTGAACGACCTGCCGAAATCGCGAGCGATTCTTCTGGACGTTTCGGTATGGGAATTTCTACGCATCGCCGGCGGCCAACTGCCTTCCGCATACCGGCGCCGTCTGGAATCATTTCAACATGGCCCCGGGATTTTTAAAATCGATTATGCGCTGAGCGAGCCAGTTCCATGGAAAACCGCGGCTTGTCGTCTGGCCGGCACAATTCATCTCGGCGGCAGCATCGACCAAATCGCAGCGGCAGAACGCGATGTCGCTTGTGGAAAAATTCCCGAGCGCCCATTCATGCTCGTTGCTCAGCAGAGTCTTGTTGACGAAACCCGCGCGCCGCGGGGACAACACACGCTCTGGGCATACTGTCACGTTCCACTGAATTGCCAGATCGATATGACTGAGCGTATGGAATCCGAAATCGAGAACCTTGCTCCAGGCTTTCGGGATTGCATTCTCGCACGTCACAAAATGAGTGCCGCTGATCTTGAAAGATCGAACCGCAATCTTTCCGGTGGCGATATCAACGGCGGTGCGGCAAATCTAATGCAATTAGTTGCACGGCCGATTCTGAGTCCGACTCCTTACCGCACTCCTCTTCACGGAGTTTATTTATGTTCAGCTTCAACTCCGCCCGGTGGCGGTGTCCACGGGATGAGCGGCTACCACGCCGCGAGATCAGCAATGCGTGACATTTTCTCAAAGACTCCCCGCGTAAAGGAATCTTTCTAATTTTTCAAGACGTTAGCAATCGCATCGGGATATACGACCAGCGACGCTTCGAGAGCCGTCAATAAGTTGATGGGAGATCCACGAAATATCGCGCACACAAAAAAAGTCGTTCAAGAGAAACACCATAGGCACCAGGATGTTTCCAAGTCCGGCGTTACCAGTCCCCGGCCGGAAAAGAAGACCCAAACCGAAAAGAAAAAACAGGGCGGCGCCGGCGAGAGCTCGTCTCCTAAGAATGAGGCCGAGAAGCCGGCGCAACCGACAGATTCAGCGCAATTGGAGAAATCGCTCGCTGTCCTTTCCAATCTCAAGGATTTGGAATTTCACTCTCGGGCAAACATCGAAAAACTCGCCGAACTTAGTTTGACGATCGAGGAAGAGCTAAAACAAAAGCAGTTTGCTGAAGCCCTGAGTGCAGTTTACTCCGCGCAGGATGTTTTTGAGTCCAAAATCGTGAAATTGATTGAAGACTACGACACGGAGTGCACGCGCTTGAAACCCGCAGGGTAAAGTACGCCTGAACGCCAAGAACGCGGGATTCGAAGCCAGTTCACCGGCACGACAAAAAGATGTGAAACGGAGTCTGAATAAAATCACCAAGCTTCTGAAAAATACTGGGGCAACGTTTGGATCTTGTCGGGTGCTGCCTGACATAAGTTTTCAATTCGAACAAGACGGAGACTTAACGGTCAAAAATTAATAGACATGAAAACAAAAAGACTGTTCACAGTAGCAGTATTAAGCGTTGGCCTGGCAGTCACCGTTGCCGCACAAGCGAAGGAAAGAAAACACGAAGAGCAAACTATTAGCAGCTCTGATGTGCCTGCGGCGGTGCAGCAAGCTGCTCAGTCCGAGGCAAAAGGCGGAGCAATTGTTCGCTGGGAGAAGGAGGGCGCCAACTTTGAGGCCGTGATCGAGAAAAGCGGTAAACAAATTGGCGTCGAAATGGATGCCAACGGCAAAGTGCTCAGCAAGCATAACGAAGGCAAAGAGCACAAGGAAAAAGGCGCGAAATACTAGTGAGTCTGGGTGGATCGCGTTGTCCCCTGCTATACCGAGGTGGCTCAACGCGATAGTGGGTGAAGCGCGGCGAAGGCGGATCGTTTCCTAACATCGTCTTCGCCGCCTTCTTTAGCACTAAAAGCGCCGGCTGATGTCAAGTCTCCTCGCTTAAGCAAACGCTAAAAAGCGCAAGTCAGTGCCCGAAATCACCGATCCGGTACAAGTTATACAATGCGCGAATGCCTGAATCGGAGCGATTGTCCCCAACTTTTTCGATGTAATGCGCGCCAGTAATTACAAAAATCAACGAGGGTATTTTCGGCACGCTCGTACACGCAAAAAATATCAAGACCCCCCTCTGGCACTGAAGAATGTTAGAGGGGAAGTTAAGTAGTGCGTTCCATTCCTCGATGCCTAAGTGCCTGTTACTTTGTCCTGATTTGCGCGACGGCACTGGGCAACGATGCGTACCAATTCGTAACTGAGATACCGATTGGAGGCGAAGGCGGTTGGGATATTTTAACGATCGAGTCGACCGCAAGCCGTCTTTACCTTTCGCACGCAACCAAAGTTGTCGTTGTCGATTTGATTAAAAATACCATTGCGGGCGAAATTGCCGACACCCCGGGCGTCCACGCATTCGTAACCGTACCCGAAGTGCAACGGGGTTTCTCGTCGAATGGCAAAGAATCGAAATCGAGCGTTGTCGATCTAACAACGTTGAAGACGACTTCGAAAATTGATACCGGGCAAAATCCCGACGCCATTGTTTACGAACCACGTCACGGTGAGGTCTACGTTTTCAATCACACTGGCAATTCGGTCACCGTTATTAACGCGAAAGCCGCCACGGTTTCAGCAACGATTCCGCTCGGAGGAAATCCGGAATTTGCGGTGGCAGATGAAGAAGCCGGGCGAGTTTACTGCAACATCGAAGACAAAAGCGAAGTCGCGGTGATCGATGTGGACAAACATAAAGTCGTCGCGCATTGGTCGCTGGCGCCGGGCGAGGAACCAAGCGGAATCGCCTTGGATGCAAGGCATCATCGCTTGTTCTCGGGTTGCCACAACAAAATGATGGTGATGCTCGATACCGAAACCGGAAAGGTCGTCGACACTGTTCCAATTGGAGCTGGCGTCGATGGCTGTGCGTTCGATGACGCAAAGCAGCTCGCGTTCGCTTCTTGTGGAGACGGCACGACAACAATCGCGAGAGAAGAATTGCCAGACAAATTGACAGTCCTTCAAACTTTGAAGACCGAGCGTGGCGCGCGAACGATGGCGCTCGACGCTAAATCGCATTTCATATATTTGCCGTCAGCGCAGTTTCGGGCGTCACCATCGCCTTCTCCCGGCGCATCCCCGGGACGGCCCAGCGTTGTGCCCAACACACTTAAGCTTCTCGTTTACGGTCCCCCTGAATCCGTGAAACATTAGAGTGTGCGACGGTTAACGATTGCGATATTGATCGCAACCGCGGCGCGAGTTGCATTTGGGCAAGGCGGACCGCCGATGATCACCGATGATCCTGGCACGCCCGGAAACGGCAAATGGGAAAATAATTTTGCGATCGCATTCGAACACCGTCCAAATGAGACCTCGATCGACGTACCAGCGATCGACCTCAACTACGGAGTGGGCGATCACATCCAGCTCACATTGCAAACGGCTCCCGTACTTCTCAAGCGAAGCGACCATGGACTGATTGGCGGACTCGCCGGAACAGAAGCGGCGGTGAAATGGCGCTTTTTCGATGAGGCGACGAGCGGCTTCGACATGTCGATGTTTCCCCGCGTTATATTTAACATCGTCCAATCATCCGTGCGCCGCGGTCTCGCTGAAGATGGCACCCGTTTTCAAATTCCATTTCAAATTGCAAAGACCTTCGGCCGCTGGCATGCGGACGGCGAGGTGGGTCCACTTGCCAGCAGTGTTGGCCGAAGCGAATGGCTTTATGGAATTGTCGGCGGATTTGATGTTTCAAAATCCACAATGCTCATGGCGGAACTGCATGGAACGTCGCAAATGAATTTCACCAATGATGTCTGGACCTTGAACTTCGGTTTGCGCCACGAATTTACCGAAAACTACATACTGATTGTGTCGATGGGACACGAGCTTCGTTCGCCTGATCAGCCGGCGGCGTTAATCGGCTATTTCGGGATGCAATTCGTTTACTGAATGAGATCAATGCGCTTTTGAAGCGGGCTTTTGCGGGAAAATCAAGATCAGCGCAATGATCACTACCAGGAGCGCTAGCGACGCGGTGTAACGGCTCAAAGCCAAGCCGCCTTGCGCGATTGGCTTGTCGAGGAAATCGCCGACAACGGCTCCGAGCGGACGAGTCAAAATAAATGCAGCCCAAAACAAAATGACGCGGGAAACGCTGGTCAGGTAGCAAAGAAGAGCAATCAACAAAAGTAACCCGCCGAAAACGGAAGCAGCGCCGAGATAACCCATATCATTTGTGTCGGCCACCCAATCGCCAAGCGCCGTCCCCAAGGTCTGGGAAAACATGATTGTCACCCAATAAAAAATTTCGACCTTCGGCGTACTTACCGTTTCGATCGATATGCTACCAGTCGACCAGCGCCAAATCAAAAGCGACGCGATCACACAGATGAGCAAGATGGTTGAACCACCGGTGTAGCCGATGCCGAGCGATCTCGTGCAATAATCGGCCAGCGTTGTACCGATCGTCGTCGTGGCGACAATCGTCAGCCAGTAAAGGAATGGGTGAAATTTCTTGGCCCTGATTTGAACCAGAACGACGACGACAAAAATGACGCCGAAAATCCCTGTACCAATAAGATAGCCTGTGCCTTTGGCCTCCGGGCTCGTTTCGCCGAGCCATGACATAGTGACGGCATCGCCGCCCGTTTCACCTAGCGTCGTCGCAAGGATCTTAGTGATCCAGAAGAGAAACGTAACCTGCGGAACCTTAGCGGCGATCGCGTCGAGATTTGAATCACGTGGGTACATTGGTTTTGCGCTCGGTTAGCCATGGCCCAACAAATTTGGCCAGGCGGTGCGCATTTTAGCCGGTGTTTTAGATTCGTCGCTGCATCGTTAAGGGGCCTCTTAAGGTTGTTTGGCAACTCAAAAGCGCACCGTCCGTCGCTGCGTCAACGCGATTTATCCAAACCAAGCTTTAGACCAACCGCTATCAGAACGGCACCCATCAGGCTGTCGAGCGCCATGATCACGCGGCGCTGTCTTAGCCAACCCGAAAGTAATTCGGTGGCACTGGTTAACAAAAGAAACCAAAGCATGCCTTCTGCTGCATGAATCGACGCCAGCAGAATGCTGAACGACCAAACCTGAACGCCCGCCGGAATAAATTGCGGCAGGAAGCTCAGATAAAAAACGCCAACCTTAGGATTAAGAAGATTCGTCAACAAACCGCGTTTAAACCAAAGGGAATGGACTCTTTGGTCATCTTCCTTCCAGACTGGTTTCACGGCGACGTTTTCAGAAGTGGAACCGAATGCGCGAACAACCAATTTGATTCCCAAATAACTTAGATAAATAGCGCCAACGATTCGCAGCACATTGTAGGCAAACCCGGAAACGGCGAGAAGTGTGCTTAATCCGAAAGAAGCCGCCGCGCCCCACAGCAAGCAACCGGAACAGATGCCTATCCCGGCAAGCATTGCTGGTTTTCTGCCCTCCACCGCCGCGGTTCGCAAAACCAGCGCTGTATCCAACCCGGGTGCGATAGTCAGCAAACCAGCCGTTAAAGTGAACGAAAGCAACGCTTGCCCAACTGTCATAGAAACCGAGTTAGTAATTGCATTCTCTCTTCCGGAGTACAAAGCAATCTCGAAAAAACAAGTTGGCGACGCGTCCAACGCATTCGATAACAAATAGTCAAATCAAGATGACGATTTCGCTTTTTCGGATTGCAGCTGTTCTTTGTTTCCTTGCGGTGGCGCTCGGCGCTTTCGGGTCCCATGGCCTCAAACAAACGCTTCAAGCACATGGAATGGTCGATGTTTGGAATAAGGCTGTGCTTTATCATTTCATCCACGCGATCGCGCTGTTGGTCCTCGCGCTTTATGGCGCCGCCAGCCGCAACGCATGGTGGCTGCTCTTTGCCGGCATCTTCATTTTTAGCGGCAGTTTGTATGTGATGGCGCTCACAAATCTTCGCTGGCTCGGAGCGATTACGCCAATTGGTGGTCTATGTTTTTTAGCTGGCTGGGCATGGTTAATTGTTACACCGCGTCAGTAAGTCAGTTCGTCGCGTCGTGCGGTCCCTATTTTTTGCAGTTTCGACAAGAGTTTGGTATGCCGATGACGTTAGATGACTTGCGACATTTTGCCGTCGCGCGCAGTCTTTTCAACCCCACGACATTAAAACGCGCTGTCGACCTGATGGGCTTTGTTCAAGCGGACCCGATTCGTGCACCGGCTCGCGCTCAAGACCTGATATTGCGCCACCGCGTCAAAAATTACCGCGCAGGTGAGCTCGAGCGCCGTTATGCGAAACTCGGAATCGAGGAGGATTTCTTCATCACTTACGGCTTTGTATCAAAGTCCATACACGCTCTGATGCATCCACGTTCGACTGTTGGTGTACCCGCCGAAGGTCCTCGACCCTGGCCCACAACACGCAAACGGCGCGCAGGACTCCTATTAGAGTTTGTGCGGGAACGCGGTGAAGTTCATCCACACGAAGTAGACGAACACTTTGCCCATGGGAGAGTCAGAAACTATTGGGGCGGCTTCTCGAACGCAACAACGCACCTGCTCGCAGCGATGCATTATCGCGGTTTGCTGCGTGTGGCGCGGCGCGAGAAGGGTATCCGTGTCTACGCTGCCTACCAACCCGGCTCAGAGCCATCCGACGCCGGGGAGCGTCGTAGTCGGATTGACGCGCTCGTTGATGCTGCCGTAAACGTCTACGGACCGTTGCCAGGCACCTGTTTGTCGGACCTTGTGCGACGTTTACGCTTTGCTGTTCCGCAATGGCGTGGCGAGCTAAAAAGCGCATTATACCGCGCTAAGGAACGGCTTTCTCGCACCCGGGTCGATGGCATCGACTGGTATTGGCCAGTGGACGAAGACCCGACGGGTTGTTCGACGTCGGCTAAAGTACGTTTGTTAACACCATTCGATCCCGTCGTTTGGGATCGGGACCGCTTTGAACTGCTGTGGGGTTGGGTGTATCGCTTCGAGGCTTATACTCCAGCAGTGAAGCGCAAGCTTGGTTATTACGCTCTCCCGCTGCTTTGGTGCGATCGAGTGATTGGCTGGGCCAACGTATCTGCCAAGAATGGGGACTTGAAGTGCGAATTGGGTTACGTCACCTCGCCACCGCGCGGTCGTGTCTTCAAACGTGAACTTGGAGCCGAATTGGATCGAATGCGTACTTTTCTGGCCCAGTAGTCGCGAAATTCTGTTCACGGATAACCCCGTTAAACGTTCGACAATCAACCCCCAGAGTTGAATGGAATCCGTTGCCCACGATTCAGCGGAATCGAGTGTTAGGCGTTTTGGCCGTCTACAATGCAAGAATGCTGTTCGGGAGATTCTCTTCTGATATACTACCGGCTCGATGTTTAACGCACTGTCGGAGGCAGAGCGAGCTGCGATCACAGCGGTCGTGTTCGTCGGAACATTCTTTATCGCGCTCTGGGTGGGCCGTTTTCTAAAGCACCGCGCCGGCGTACGACTTGGCCTTCTATTCCGGCTCTTCTGCTTAATTCTGGCGTTCTACGCAGCCATTAGCGTTTACGGCGTACACGCGTCCTGGCGAAATCATGTCGGTACGGCTGTCATTCTGTTGAGCACAGCGATCGTGGTCGCTCTGGTGAACCGATACGTATGGGATTTTTACTTCGAAAAGAAACGGCATACGCCAATCCCGCATTTTCTTCGTGAGGTTGTCGGTGGGATCATTTTTCTGATCGTACTGCTGTTGGTCCTCAGCTACGGTTATCATGCCGAAGCGCAGTTGAAAGGGCTGCTCGCAGGTTCCGGAGTAGTCGCAATCATCGTCGGCTTCGCTGGACAGAATCTCTTCGCCGGTATTATCGGAGGCATATCGATCCAGATTAATCGCCCATACAAAGTAGGCGACTGGTTGCAGGTAGGTGAGCGCTTTGCTGAGGTAATGGAGATCAACTGGCGTTCGACACGATTGCGCACGAACGACGCTATTTATCTCGATATCCCGAACAACGAGATGGTCAGTCACACCATCGTCAATCTCCATTACCCGACCGAAGTCCATGCGATGCGGATTCGCGTTGGGGTTGAGTACAAAAACCCGCCAAATCGCGTAAAGGATGTACTTTTCCGAGCAGCTTCCACAGCAGAAGGTGTCCTGCCGGAGCCGAAGGTAAGGGTGTTTCTGGTCGACTTTGCCGATTCTGCTATGACCTACGAGATCAAATTCTATATGGGTAACCACGCCAGAATCAACGAAGTCAACGACGCCGTGCGCACCAACGTTTGGTATGCGCTCAAACGCCAGGGGATCACCATCCCCTTCCCGATTCGCACGCTGCAAGTGGAGCGCAAACCAGCGGTATCGATTCAAGAAGAATATCAGGAAGCCCGGACAATTCTGCGCTCCGAAGCTTTGTTCGAGTGTTTGTCGGACGAGCAGATCGGCAGCCTGGTGCAGCAGTCCCATGTCAGCCATTTTGGCAGGGGCGAGCGTGTGATCAGGGAAGGCGCTGAGGGTGACTCCATGTTTGTTTTGTTGAGCGGGGCTGCCGAAGTGTCGATCTCGAAAAACGGCACCTCAATTCCCGTGGCTACCTTGAAGGCGCCCGATTGTTTCGGAGAAATGTCTCTTCTCACGGGCGAAAGCCGAACAGCAACGGTGCGCGCCGAGACCGATTGCCAGGTAATGGAGATTGGCAAGGTAGTAATGGCAGAGGTGCTCCGCATCTCTCCCGATTGCCTCGAACGGCTCAGCGAATTGCTGGCCAGGCGAAAAATGGAAACTGAAGGTTTACTTAAAGAGGCGGTTTCCCATACCCATCACGAGAGAAAAGAACGCGAATACAGGGCGAACTTCCTGAACCGTTTGCGGACATTTTTCGAATTGTAGCAACGCGCTCTGCCGCCGCGTCGCGGATTGCATAATGAACGCCTCTACACGGCGAGGCTGACATAGGACACTCGGCAGAAAAAGTCGAAATGGGGACTTCACATTTGTTTTCAATAACGAATTGCCAGCGCAAGAAAACCTACTAAAGTCCCCAACTTTCACCCGGAAGGTTCATGAGCACTTTACTTGGCCTAACGATTCTCGATTCAGGCATTCAACTGTCAATGGTGTGCGGCCTAATCGCACTCGTGGCCGCATTCATTTTGATTGCCATAGTCGTTCGTGCGCCCGCGGGCAACGAGCGGATGCGGCAGATCGCCGGCGCGGTTCAGGAGGGCGCCAAGGCGTATCTGAATCGCCAGGTGATCACCATCAGTTCCATCGCAGTAATCATTTTTATTTTGCTCTTTATTTTCAAGGATCGGGCCACGGCGATTGGCTTTTTGATCGGTGCGTTTTGTTCGCTTTCGGCAGGTTACATTGGGATGCGCATAGCGGTCGTAGCTAATGTTCGCACGACTCAAGCTGCAACCGTGTCGATGACCAAGGCTCTGCGAATGGCATTCAACGGCGGTGCTGTGACAGGTCTGCTCGTCGTGGGGCTCGCGCTTCTGTCGGTTTCGATTTTCTACACTGCAGTCTCACGTATTGCGGGCCCGCGAATGGCGGTCAGTAGCCTGGTTGGTCTCGCCCTTGGGGCCAGTCTTATCAGCGTGTTCGCAAGACTTGGCGGCGGCATTTACACTAAAGCCGCCGATGTCGGCGCGGATCTCGTCGGCAAAATCGAGAAAGGCCTCGAAGAAGACGATCCACGCAATCCCGCCACGATTGCAGACAATGTGGGCGACAACGTCGGGGATTGCGCCGGCATGGCCGCCGACGTGTTCGAGACCTACGCGGTGAGTTTGATCGGCGCGATACTGGTTGGCGCGCTCACGTTGCCGGGCAATTCAGCGGCCGTGGTTTATCCATTCGTCCTCGGCGGAATCTCCGTGTTTGGTGCAATCTTGGGCGTGCTGTTCGTAAACTTTGCCGGTGGCAAACCGGCCAGCGTGCTGATGGGCGGCGTGGTCACCAGTGCAATTATTTCGGCGGTTCTGTTCTGGCCGGCCACGCACTACCTGTTTCCGACAGGCATCACGGTGAGCGGACAGATGCGCTCACCAACACAATTATACTGGGCGTCGGTGGTTGGACTGGTCATGACCGCTGTCGTCGTCGCAATCACCAATTACTACACATCGATGCGCTACCGGCCCGTGCAAAAAATTGCCCGCGCCTCAGAGACAGGCCATGCGACAAACATCATCGCCGGACTCGCGGTTGGCCAGCACGCCACTGCGTTGCCAGTCGGCTTTATCGCAATCGCTATTTTGGTGAGTTTTCATTTTGCCGGCCTTTACGGAATCGCCATCGCCGTGATGGCGATGTTGTCCATGGCCGGCATCATCATATCGCTCGATTCGTTCGGTCCGATTACCGACAATGCCGGCGGCGTAGCGGTAATGAGCAATCTGCCGAAGGAGGTACGCAACGTCACCGATCAACTCGACGCCGTGGGCAACACAATGAAAGCGGTGACCAAGGGCTACGCAATTGCTTCAGCAGGTCTGGCCGCCCTTGTTTTGTTCGGCTCGTACGTACAAGAGCTGAAAGAGCACGTGACACGCAACGGCCAGCCGTTTGTGTTCGAGTTTTCGCTTACCGACCCGAAGGTGATCATCGGCTTGTTCCTTGGTGGATTGCTTCCGTTCCTCTTCACCGCGTTCAGTATGGATGCGGTAGGTAAAGCCGCCGGCGCGGTCGTACGCGAGGTGCGGCGGCAATTGCAGGCGCATCCCGGTATCATGACCGGACAGGACACGCCTGAGTACGGCACCTGCGTGGATATCGTAACCAAAGCGGCGTTGCGCGAGATGATCGTGCCGGCACTCCTGCCGCTGATCTTCGTGGTGGCTGTCGCCGTGATTCCACAGTTAGGTCCGGTCGTTCTCGGAGGATTGCTCGTGGGAACGATTGTCACCGGACTATTTGTTGCGATTGCCATGACTTCCGGCGGCGGCGCTTGGGACAATGCGAAAAAATTTATCGAGGAAGGAAATCTGGGCGGCAAAGGCTCGTTTGCTCACGCCGCTGCGATAACAGGCGATACGGTGGGCGACCCTTACAAAGACACTGCAGGTCCTGCGATCAATCCGATGATCAAGGTTGTCAACATCCTGGCGATCTTAATCATCCCGATTTTCTTCTAGAGCCATCGCTGATGCTACCGCCCTCTTATTGCGGGCTAAAAACGCTTGGTTTCCTCACGAACGCGTGGCAAAGTCGGGCGCTCTCGCGCCATGCCTAGCGTTTCAGCATCGCCCACACGATTAAAGTTTTGGGGGACGCGCGGTTCCATTTCCGTACCCGGGCCTTGCTCACTGCGCTACGGAGGAAACACCACTTGTGTCGAGATACGCGCGGACGGTGAGATTATTGTGCTCGATGCGGGTTCAGGGATTCGCCCCCTCGGGCTCGCTTTAGAAAGAGAGTTCCGCATGGAGCCGATCAAGCTCCATCTATTGATCACTCATGCTCATTGGGACCATATCCAAGGACTACCTTTCTTTGCCCCGGCATATGAAAAGAAGAATGAAATCCGTGTACGCGGCTACGACGGCGTCGATACAAGCTTCGGCAAAATCATGGCTGAGCCAATGAAGGCGCCCTTTTTTCCCATCGCGATGCGCGAGCTTTCCGCCAGGATTGATATTAAGAAACTAACCGAGATGGAATTCTCGGCTGGTAAAGTGCAGGTGCGCGCAAGGTTTGTAAATCACCCGGGGGTATGTGCTGGTTATCGCCTGTTTACCGATGCCGGCTCAATCGCCTTTCTTCCGGACCACGAGCCATATCGGTTTCTGCATTCAGCAAAGGCCAATGACCTGAACCCTGAACAGGCGAAGAAGATTGGGATAGAGGAGCGAATCGGCCTGGTCGAATTTCTCAAGGGCAGCGACGTTCTGATTCTCGACGCCCAATACACCGATGCAGAATACGAGAGCCACATCGGATGGGGGCACGGTTCGGTTTCCAGTGCCGTCTCGCTTGCGCTCGACGCTGAAGTTAACAGGCTTCTACTTTTCCATCACGACCCAAGTCATGATGATGCCATGGTCGATGCGATGGTTGACGATGCGCGGCGACTAATTCACGAAAGTGGAAAAGCCCTGGAAGTGGCTGGCGCGCGCGAAGGTGAGGAATTGGTTCTCAGCAACTAAGAGAAATCCAAAGACCAACCCCGAATATCGAAACAAATCCGGATATCAAAAGTTCAAATCGCAACGTTGCCGTGAAAAAACACGCTTTCGCGCTTTAATCATTTCCGTATTTTTGAGCTGGTTTCGGCTTTCGACGTTCGAATTGCGAACTTTCCGAAGCGCTTTTGCCTCGTGGTGTAATGGTAGCACTAGAGACTCTGAATCTCTCTGTCTAGGTTCGAATCCTAGCGAGGCAGCCATACTCCTCTCTTCGGCTTGCTCCTATTTTGTTGTTGCTGTGTTAAGCGCAAAAGAGACAGAATTCGATCGTAGCAAAGAAATGCCTCAACCACGTGTCTCTCGATGAACGCTCGCCCATTTAAGGAAAATCGAGCCTGAGCCGTCCCTGAAACGGGCTTTGTAGCACGCAGAGAGATGAATCACCCAGTTGGGGATAATCGCTTAATTAATTGTCTGGATAAGAAATTATGTACCGCATCGCTCGTTTTGGCCTGATCGTCACGGTCGCGCTTTTGCCGGCAGCGAAAATTCTCGCACAGCAAGCACGGTCCGCCACTGGTCCGAATCTACAATCCAATGCGGGCGGCGAGGCAGCAGTAGTCAAGCGAGTGGTCGACGGCATCATGCAGCCGTACCTGGCCCAGGAACAACGGAGGGCCGGTGGCCGCCTATGGAGGCGATCTCCGTATCTGGGAACGATCGTTGCGGTTTCATTGCACGGCCATCGCTACTTCTTCCCATACGGGAAAGCTACGGACGCGGGCGCTCCGTTCACGAGCGACACTCTGGTGGAGATCGGCTCCTGCACCAAGACCTTCACCACCACGCTTTTGGCGCTAGCCATCAACCGCAACCAAATCGTTCCAGACGCTTCCGCTCAGAAATACATGCCCACCGGTTACACGCTCCGGGCGCAGGACCTAACACCGCTGGAGTTGGCAGACTTTACCTCCGGAATGCCGGACGATCCGACCAACCTGCCGCGCGGACTCGAACAGCGAAGCATCGAGCACTACACAGTGAAAGATTTTCTCACCTGGGCTTCGAACTACGAACCGACGACCCGATTGCCTGCGCCCTATAAGTACTCCAACGCAGGAATCGGTCTGCTGAGCTACCTGGTCGCGACCGCGACGGGCAAGAACTGGGACGATCAGGTGATTACCGAGATTCTCCAACCGCTCGCCATGGCCGACACGACGCTGCGGCCCACGCCTGAACAGCAGGAGCGCCTGGCACAAGGACATAACCGCGCCGGCCAGAATGCGCCACGCTGGCCCGTCTACGCATGGTACGCTGCCGGCGGGCTGCGCTCGACGGCACACGACATGATCAGTTTTAGCGAGGCCTATCTCGGCCATAACGAAGTGAATGAGAAACCGGTTTCCGCTGAATTGATCGCGGCGATGCAGCTGGCGCAAAAGCCGATCTTTACGATGCCGAACGGCAACAAGCAGGCGATGGCCTGGGTGAATAATATGGGCGGAGGCAATCCGAACCTTCATCCCGTGATTGTAAAGAACGGAGGAACGTCAGGATTCGGCACTGTCATCGCGATCAATCCAACCAAGGACGCAGCGATCTTCATCGGCATGAACCAGGTCGGAGCTAACCCAGCCGCGAAAGGGGTTGAAATCCTACGGCACCTCCCTTAGCGATCGGTTACCGACCACTAAGTTCGGCGAAGCTCAGGTTCCAACACCTGCCCGCGTCGGCGAGATCGAGGCTAACACCGCCACTTGGCCATAAAGCTCACCATAGCTGCCACATAGGCTCGGAACGCTCTGAATCTGAGGTCGGGATGAAACGGGGCGAGGAACGAGGCGACCGTAGTGTGGCCGTCCCGTATTGCCTCGGTTGCCAATTCAACCAACTGATCCGGATCGACTTTCTTGCGAGAGGGTGGCCTTCTCTCAACGGCGGACAGCCGCTTTGGTTTTCCCCTTCCGGGTCGGGAGAAGGCGGGAGAGTGCTTATCCATCCCGCTTTTATGGGCTCGTTCGGGGCGAAATTGCAAGTCAAAATTTTGGACGCCTGAAATCTGCCGGGAACGTGCCAATCGCGAAAACGCTTGGCCCGGGTTGGATCCCGCGGGGAGGAACCAAAATTCTCGCGATCAAATCCCCGAATTCCGCACGCCGAGTTCTTCGGTTGAGACGAGCGTCCGATCGTTTGATTTTACATGGCCTTGGCTGCGTTTACGAAGCCAGGATACATTTTTGCGCTGTACACGGTTTCCTTTTACAAGCGTGCGTGTTTTTCCGAGCTTTGGATCGAATACACTCACGTCAGCAGGAAGTGCTGCTAAAAATTCACAGAAATCGGGCACTCCGTTGTATTTGAATGCTGCCTCTCGTACGGCTTTCGGCGTGAGCGAACGTCGTGTGTTTCCCGTTCGTGAATCGCGATCCTGAGAAGTCAAGAATGAGGGGGACGATTCGCGATAGAGAAAAGGAGCAGGCGTGGGCATCACCGACGATTCGGCAAAGGTTCGTGCCGGAATTTGCACCGTTTCTTCGTACGGATAGGCGCCGGGGACTTTGATGGACGGAGTTGCCGGTTCAACTTTTTCGACAGGGAAAGCGAGCTGGATCATCAGTCCGACGGCGATTCCCATAACTGCGACGAGTCTCGTGGTATAGTGTCTTTTCATATGGAGCAATGGCTACTTTCTGAAGAGATGGTGTGACAACCCGGCGACTTTCAAACTGCCCCAAGTTACACACCCCGAAGAGGACTAGAGAGCGCGGATTAATTAAAATCCATTTACGCGGACGAGTCAACCCACAATCTGCGTTGGTCACGATGAAAATTTGCCCTCCATCGTCACACGAAAATTATGCGGGACTCGACAACACAGAAAGAGTGTGCGAAAACAAAACGCTTTCCGACCGGAAGAAAAATCTTTTCAGATGGTGCATGGTGCATGGAGAGATTCCATGACCGCCCTTTTCAAGATTTTGTGGCGCATGAAACACACTGTCTGATTCCCTGGACTTCAACAACGATGCAGCGTCGGACGGTGAATCGCGCGGCATTGCATACTCGGTATTAGCGTGACTCGAGACGGTCGTTCTCATTACGCGCGCCGCGTTTTTGGCGAAAAAAATCCCTAAGGATCCTGGCGCACTCGTCCTCCAGAACACCGGATGTGATATCGCACCGGTGATTCAAGGTGGGCATCTCCAGGAGGTTGATTACGCTTCCCGCGGCTCCGGCAACTGCATCCGGGCAGCCAAAAACCACCCGCCTGATCCGAGTATGAACGAGCGCGCCCGCGCACATCGCGCATGGTTCCTTGCTCACGTACAGGTCGCAATCGGTCAGTCGCCAATCGCCTACCGCTGCCTCAGCTTGCGTCAAAGCCAGCATTTCCGCGTGAGCCGTGGCATCCTTGAGCAATTCCACCTGATTATGAGCGCGGGCAATCACTTTGCCCGCCCGAACAATAATAGCACCGACCGGCACTTCGTCGGTCATGGCTGCCTTGTTCGCCTGGCGCAATGCTTCATGCATGAAATACTCGTCGCCTCGCAGTTCAAGCATCGCTTTCAACACGTTAAATCGTTAAAAAAGCCAGAAGGGTTACACTTACAACAGTATCCCTGCCATGCTCTTGTAAATTTGTAACTTTTTAACTTCTTAACCCGCACCCAACAGCGCGCTTGCCCTGAGAATTTCTTCGGCATATTAGGGACTGCTCATGCACGACAACATCGAGTCGCACCTGGTAGAGAAACGCATCTTTAAATCACCACAAGATTTTGCCAAAAACGCCCGGATCAAAAGTCTCACACAATATCGGCGAATGTACCGAGAATCGATTCGCCAACCGGCAAAATTCTGGGAACGCGAAGCAAGCGAGCTGGTCTGGCGCGCAAGATGGAAAAAGGTGCTGGAATGGAACGCGCCGTTCGCGAAGTGGTTCGTCGGGGGCAAACTCAACATTTCTGAAAACTGCCTCGATCGCCACCTGACCGGCCCACGCCGGAACAAGGCCGCTATTATCTGGGAAGGCGAACCGGGCGACAAACGCACCCTCACCTACCAGCAATTGCATCGCGAAGTGTGCCGCTTCGCAAATGTCCTGAAACGAAACAACATAAAAAAAGGCAATCGTGTCATCATTTACCTCCCCAATATTCCTGAAGCGGCAATTGCAATGCTCGCCTGCGCGCGGATCGGCGCAGTGCATTCAGTCGTCTTCGGCGGATTCAGCGCCGACAGCATTCGTGATCGAGTCGCCGACAGCGGCGCCATCGCACTTCTCACGGCTGATGGCGCATATCGCCGCGGCGGAATTGTGCCATTGAAAAAAAATGTTGATGAGGCACTCCGTGATAGCACGTCGGTCAGGTGCGTCATCGTTTTTCGTCGCGCGGGAAATGACATTCATATGGAAGAAGGCCGGGACGTTTGGTGGCACCGCGAACTGGAGTATGTCAACGCGAAGTGTCCGCCTGTGCCACTCGATAGCGAGCACCCGCTTTATCTTCTCTACACCAGTGGCTCCACCGGCAAACCAAAAGGCATCCTCCACACAACAGGCGGTTATTTGGTCGGCGTTTACTCGACTACGAAGTACGTCTTCGACATTCGAGATGAGGATATCTATTGGTGCACCGCGGATGTCGGATGGGTCACCGGCCATAGCTATATCGTCTATGGTCCCCTTGCCAACGGCGCGACAACGCTGATGTATGAAGGCGCTCCGAATTGGCCCGAACCGGACAGGTTCTGGAAAATCATCGAAGAATATCAGGTCAATATTCTTTATACCGCACCAACGGCGATCCGTGCATTTATTCGCTGGGGCGATCACTGGGTGGCGAAACACGATCTCTCGTCGCTTCGCCTTCTCGGTACAGTCGGCGAACCAATTAATCCAGAGGCGTGGATGTGGTATTACAAAAATATTGGAGGCCAGCGTTGTCCAATTGTCGATACGTGGTGGCAAACGGAGACAGGATCGATTCTCATTACTCCTCTGCCCGGCGCGATTCCTACGAAACCAGGCAGCGCGACACTCCCATTTTTTGGCGTCGATCCAGCTGTCGTTGACCAGAAAGGAAACGAAGTCGGACCCAATGTCGGCGGGAAGCTGATTATCCGTAAACCTTGGCCGTCCATGTTGCGCACGATTTACGGCGACAAGGCCCGGTATCGACAGCAATACTGGAGCGAATTTAAAGGCAATTACCTTACTGGCGACGGTGCGCGGCGCGATGAAGACGGCTATTTTTGGATTGTGGGTCGAATTGACGATGTCCTTAACGTGGCAGGTCACAGGCTCGGCACGTCGGAAATTGAAAGCGCCCTGGTCAGTCATGCCCAAGTCGCCGAGGCAGCCGTAGTTGGCAGGCCGGATGAACTAAAAGGACAGGGAGTCGTCGCTTTTGTGACGTTGAAGGCGAGCGTTGACACCAGTGGCGGACTGAAAGCGGAACTGCGCGAGCATGTGAGCAAGCACATCGGCGCAATCGCAAAACCAGATGAAATTCGTTTCGCCGAAGCGCTGCCCAAGACGCGCAGCGGCAAAATCATGCGCCGCCTCCTAAAAGAAATCGCCAGCGGAGCAAGCGTTACTGGTGACACGACTACACTGGAAGACTTCAGCGTGTTGGCAAAATTGGCCGAGTCGGAAGAAGCGTAGAGAAGGTAACATTAACCCGTGAGTTTCATTCGCACCGGCTTTCGCGAGATTGGATTAAAAATCCGGCGTCAGCGAACGCGCATAGCGCTTCGTCACGAGAAACGTCTTTTGCAAAAGAGCGAAATCGGCCTCGGACGCGAAGGAACTGCGCAGGCGGCCAATTTCCCCGAGCTCCGCAATGAGATCGTGGCTCTTAAGAAACTGGAGCAGGAACAAAAGGAAGTCGCACTTCGGATTGCCCGAATCGAAGAAGGGATAAAGAAAATTGAAGAAGAACGGCAACAAAATGCGCGCGAACAAGCGGAAGCCATTGCAAAGCTGGAAGCGGAAAAGAAGCCACTTCTCCAAAAGCGTAACCAAACGAAAACCAACGTTGGCGTCTGCGAGCGCGAACTGGCCGCAGTAGACCGCCGTATTCAAGAAAGCGAGGCTGCCGACCGCGATCTCTTGAAGCAGTTGGCCGACCTGCATGCGCTTGAGCCGGCTCCCGCGGACCTCGAAGCGCGCTCCGCCAGTATCAACATTCGACGCGCACGTCTCCCCGAAGAGCGGGCGGAACTGGTGCGGGCGCGCCTTGGTAGCGCGGAGGCAGCACGTTTAGCCAGGGAGAAATTGAACGCAGCGGAAGTGGAACTTTCGGTGATAGAAAAAAATATTGCGCGCACCCGGAGCGAATTTGAAGCGCGTAACCGAAAATTGAGTGATAACATCGGCGCGCAACAGGAAGCAGCGCGCAACGCGCGCGCGCGCCATCAGACGGTCGAAGAGCGGAAAAATCCCGCGTATTTGAACATTGGCCGGCACCTTGCAGCGCAGGGCGTTGCGCCGCCAAATGCGCCACATTTGCTGGCTGAGGCGCATCGTCGCCGCGAGGCAGTGGATCGGCATTTGGAGCACAAGACAGAGCTCGCCTTGCTCTCCAGTCGTATCGACAAGCAGGAACTGCGGAAATTTTATTTCAGCGTTTTCTCAGTGCTGGTCCTGCTCGCGATCACACTGCTCGTCATTTTTCAATCTCCACGAGGCCGCGAATGGCTGCCGCAGGAAACCGACACGATTTTGTCAATTAATGCCGACCAATTCGAACGAACAGACCTCGCAAAGCGGTGGCGCAAAGACCAGCCCAAACTGTGGCCGGGCTTAATCGGCGCGGCTGGATCCACTCCGGGATTGAACCTGTCCCAAGATGCGACCCGCATCACTCGTGCAATCACAGCCAGCGAAACCGGAGCAACGCAGGAGTTCATCCTGGTCGAAGCACGCCGTGCCGCACCGAAGGTCATTCGTGCAATCGCAGCCGATAAGGCGTTTCAAAAGCGCGCTATCAGCGGCTTGCCAGTCTGGGAACGACCGCCGGATTTCGCCGTCGCCCGAGTAGGGCCAGCAACGCTGGCTGTGGGAGCACCGACCGCCGTGGATGAGTTGGTGCTGGTGCGCCTTGGAATGAAACCGGACCTGAAAATCACTGGCCAACTCTTCGATCGTTTCCAGGCTCTCGACCGCGAGAGCGCGCTACGATTGATTTCGCGTGATCCCCCCGATCTTTCACGTGTTTTTAATCCAATCTTTACGCGCGAATTGCTCGAGGCTTCACAATTGCTCGGTCTTGCCGTCAATCTACAAAATCCGGTAAAAGCCAGAGTGCTCATAAAAGTGAATTCATCCAAACCCGCCGCCCAGCTTGCGCGAAATTTGCACGATCATCCAGAGCAATGGCTGCGTCTGCCGAACTCGGAGCTGGTGCTTTATTCGCGTCCACCCGAGGTTCAGAGATCAAGCGATTCAAACCTGGAATTGCGATTCGAAGTCCCCGAAAATAGCGCTCGCCTTCTTCTTGAACGCCTGGCAAAAACGGAGCCTGCGCAGGCGATCACAGAAGCGTACTGACCGAGTCAATGCGACGTCTTAACCTTCCTCTATTGGCTTTCATCGCGGCGGTCCTGCCATCACTGGACGCAAACGCCGGCGGCCCTCTGGTTGATATCCGATCAGTCGATCCGACGATCGTCGTTGAACTGCGTTACGCGGGACGAAATAACGTGGTTGGGTACCCTCTCTACCCGCACGGAACATCCGCTTTGGCGCGTCCAGAGGTCGCTTCGGGTTTGGCTGTAGCACAAGCGTTGCTGAAGCGGTACCAATTTGGCCTGAAAATCTGGGACGCCTATCGCCCAGTGGCCGTGCAGGAGAAACTTTGGCAGGCATCACACAACAGCGACTACGTTGCGAATCCTGAGGCTGGCATCGGATCACTACACAGTTGGGGTGTCGCTGTGGATGCAACGTTAATCGATACCTGGAATCGTCCCGTGCGCATGCCCAGCGATTTTGACAATTTTACTCCGGCCGCAATGTGGCGCTATGCAGGTCCGCATCCGGACATCAGGGCACACGTGCATTTACTTCAGATGGCAATGCGAAACGCTGGCTTTTGGGGATTGCGCACCGAGTGGTGGCATTTCACGATCGCGGACTGGCAAAAATACTTGCCGAATCAAGCGGCACAAACTGCACAGGTTTGCGGTACCCAGTGGCAGGGCAAGTTATGATCGAGACATTGCTCCGTGCCTTGCGACAGCCCGAATACATTCATGTGTTGCTCAATCCATTGCCGATTTACGGTTTGCTCACAGGCTGGGTGGGGCTCGTGATCGCGTTGCTGTTAAGAAGCCGACGCGCGCAAATTGCAACGCTAACGCTCGTGCTACTCAGTTCTGTTTCAGCGTGGCCGGTGTCTGAATTTGGTGAACAGGGTTACGACCGTGTTTTGTCGATGGCTGACGACGACGGCCAAGCATGGCTCGATGAGCACATGCATCGTGCTCAGAATCTCATCTGGGTCTTCTATGCGCTTGCAGCTTTGAGCGCGGTTGCTATCGCTGCTCCGATCAAATGGCCCAAAACTTCCGTGCCGCTTGCTCTAGGTGTGGTTTTGCTGGGTGTGTTTACGTTGGGAACCGGTATTTATATCGCCTATGCAGGCGGCAGAGTCCGGCATCGCGAATTTCGGAACGAACCCGCTCCGCTGAAAAGACCCGACTACTGAAAGTCGTTAAAGCGTTTAAACGTTGAAGCGCAAAAAGCCAACGGCATTGTCATTCTGAGCGAAGCGAAGAATCTCTGACTATTTTCGAGAGCGTCGATCTCGCAATCAGAAATGTTTCGGTTCGCTCAACATGGCAGGCTACGCGGTGCCGACTCATCGTTTCAACTCTTCAACGCTTGACGAACCCATGACAACCGAGCTCGATCGTGAAGAGCGCAAAGTCGAAGAACAGAGCGTTGCGCTCAAAAAACCACTTGGGTTGCGCGACCTCGTCGTGATGCAGATCGTCTTCGTCGTTGGCTCCAGCTGGGTAGGCACCGCAGCCAAGCTTGGTCAGTCACATCTCTTTTTCTGGCTGCTGGCGATTTTACTTTTCTACATCCCACAGGCTGCGGTGGTCATTTATTTGAATCGAATCATGCCGCTCGAAGGCGGTTTGTATCAGTGGGCAAAGCTGGGTTTTAACGAATTCGCGGGGTTCATGGTTGCATGGAATCTCTGGCTGCTTTCGATCACCGTAATCGCACTGGCCGGGATGTTCATAACGACGAATATCTCGTACGCGCTGGGAGAGGATGCTGCCTGGATGCCGAATAACAAATGGTGTGTCTCTCTTATCAGTTGCGCACTTGTAGTTGGTCTGGCATGGACCACGATTCGAGGGCTGTCGTTAGGCAAATGGCTCAATAACATTGGAGGAGTTGCCATGTTTTTGGCATATGGCGCGTTGATTGCTCTGCCATTCATCAGTCTCGCACGTGGCGAACTCAAGCACTACGATCCGCTGCCGATTGCTGCGCCGGCAATGTCCATCTTTTTTTGCTTCAATATTTTTACTAAACTGGCCATCGGCGCGTTGACCGGGTTTGAGTATGTCGCCATCCTGGCGGGAGAAGCCCGGACACCGGCGCGCAACATTGGCCGCTCCGTCATGATCGCTTCTCCGATCATCGCGTTATTATTTATTTTCGGAACCAGCTCGGTTCTCGCTTTTGTTGGAAACAGACCGATCGATCTAATCGGCCCGGTGCCACAAACCCTAAGCCTTGGCCTGCGCTCTTTTCAGATCGCCGGCGCAATAGCTTCGTTAGGTATTCTGATGATGACCGTGCGCACGATTTCCTCTACAAGCATTCATTTCACAGGCAGTTCGCGGCTTCCCATGGTCGCTGGATGGGATCAGCTTTTGCCGTCGTGGTTTTCACGACTGCATCAGGCTTACAAAACGCCCATCAACTCAATTGTGTTCGTTGGGGCGATCACCTTGCTGATTGCCATTCTCAGTCAGATTGGCACGGGAATACAGGAGGCATTCCAACTCGTCGATAATGCCGCAAACGTTTTCTATGGGATCGTTTATGCTGTCCTGTTCGCCATTCCAATCGTGGGCGCTCACGGCATTCGATCGCGGGCACGACTTTGGATTCGGATTGCAGCGGCATGCGGCTTCGGGGTTTGTCTGCTGGCAATCTTTTTCACTGTTTATCCAATTATCGACGTGCCCAGCCCTCTAAGCTTCGCTGCGAAAATCGTGGCAGTGACCGTGATTGCCAATGTAATCGGAGCAGCCATTTTCGGATTGGGAGAAAAAAGACGTCAGGGTGCGCTCAGAGCGCACCCTTCAGCAACCCAGCTCAAATAAGCTGGCAATCCTCTGTCCACCGAGACAAAGACTATTTCCGGTACTTCGTATGGATGTAGTGAGCGGAGCCTTTCCTGAAATGCTGGCTGTCGAGTCACGGTCGTCTTGAAAAAAACGACGACTTCTCCAGCAGTCTCAATCTTTTCTTTCCAGCGATAGATCGAGTGAACAGCAGGCATGAGATTTGCACACGCCGCGAACTTTTCTTCGACTAATGTTTGGGCGACGCGACTGGCCGTCTCCGCGTCCGGAAAAGTGCTAATGGCCAGCAAAATTTGATCGGCCATTAGAGGATCAGGCGAGTGCAGGTGCCGCCGACCGGTTGATTGCCCCAAGGCGCTTCAGCGGATCGCTTCGGCGAATCCACCCACCGCCGACTACGACGTCATCACTGTAAAACACCGCCGCTTGACCCGGCGTCACCGCCCTTTGCGGTTCGTGCAGTCGTACCTGCGCACGGCCGTCTTCGAGCGGGGTTATCGTTGCGGGAGTTCCTATATGGCTGTAACGAATTTTGACTGTCGCGTCGATTTCTTCGTTGTAGCCGGGGGCGTTGCCCCCGGTTTCTTGCGCATCGATCGCGCCGCCGCGGTCATCGCACGCAGCGACAGGATGCCAGTTCACCCGGTCGATCTCGAATTCGGCTATCAGTAAGTTGTCAGCGTCGCCCACAATCACGCGATTGGTGCCGGGATCGAGATCGACAACGTAACGCGGCCGGGACGAACCGCCCGGCAAACCTTTGCGTTGTCCTATCGTGAAAAGCTCGATGCCGTCGTGTACACCCAGGAAGTTTCCCTCGACATCATAGATCTCGCCGTGATGAAACTCCTTTTCGCCCAGATGAGAGCGTAAAAATTCCTTGTAATCATTACCGGGCACAAAACAGATTTCCTGGCTATCGATCTTGTCCGCAACCTTCAGGCCTAACGAATGCGCGATCGCGCGGATTTGAGGCTTCGTCATTTCGCCGAGGGGTGTTAGTGCACGCCGAAGCTGTGGCTGGCGCAGACTGAAAAGGAAATAGGATTGATCTTTGCCCGGGTCGCGACCCTTCCGCAAGACTGCATGATCCGCGTAATGTTCGATGATCGCGTAATGCCCTGTTGCGATGTACTCGCAGCCCAATGCCGCCGCTTTACTCCAGAGATTGCCGAACTTGAGCTTCTCGTTGCACATCACACACGGGTTCGGCGTACGGCCAGCCTGGTATTCGCTTGAAAAGTAATCAATGACCAGCCGCTCGAACTGGTCGGCTTCATCAACGACGTAATGTGGAATTCCCAGTGAATGCGCCACGCCACGGGCGTCAGCTATCGCCTGGGGTCCACAGCACTTATCTTCCGCCCGGGAAATACAATCCTGCGGCCATACTTTCATGGTGACGCCGATGACCTCGTGGCCTTGCTCGCGCAACAGATATCCTGCCACGCTGGAGTCCACTCCCCCGCTCATCCCGAGTAAAACGCGTTGTCCGGCCTTATTCATTTTGAGCGAAGAACTTCGATCAATCGCAGTGCGAGTCAATGAGGTGGATCGGCCTGCTCTTAGCAGCGCGTTGAGGATAACGCGCGCTCCACTACAGTTTCACCGCCCGGCTTACGAATTCACTTCCCTTGAGCGTGAAGCGCCATGGATAGTGCGCGGACCGGGTGATACCGATGCGCTTGTCAGCGACCACATCTGCAGACTTTTTTGTTTTGCGGACGAAGCAATGAATTGGGTCGGAGCACAAATCCATTTCATGATGACGATTGGTGATGTCCAGCGCCTGCGTCAGCTTGCCAGGTCCCGAGCAAAGACGTTTCACGTCGTTAAGTCCGCGACGTTTCTTCATTTGTTCGATCCCTCTTCGCGGCTCCAACGCACGAATCAGGACGAAACCGTTCTCATCGCCTTTCACCAGCACGTTCAGCATCCAGTGCATTCCGTAATTGAAATAAATATAGGCCGCGCCGGCGTTGTTTCGGTCGATAAAATGACGCGCGCTTGGCCGTGTAAACGTATGCGCAGCCTCGTCGTTGATTGCCGCGTAAGCTTCCACCTCGACAACGATCCCCGAGCAATCGCCCCAAATTAGTTCTGTGCCGATCAACTCACGGGCGCACGTAAGCGGATGACGTTTAAAGAACGATGCGCGAACAATCGTGCTCACTATCCTCTCTGCCCTGTCGTCAACCGGTCGCCTTGTGAACAGGTTTAGCTTTGTCGCTGTGGAGGTGGTTTATAGTAAACGTGAAGCGTGACTTTGCTGTCGACCGGCTTGCCGTCGCGAAATGCCGGGATGAATTTTGCCCCATTGAAATCAGTCATTGCTGCTTCGCCGAAATTCAGAAACGGAGGTTCCTCGGACAGTACCTGCATGCTTTTCAGATTTCCCGCAGCGTCGACCTCCGCCTGGAGTTCGACCGCACCGGTCAAGCTCACCGTCGTAGGGACTTGAGGATAGTGCGTCCCCGTGAACTTCGAGTCCTGACCAACAAACGGTTGGGGATCGATAAAATCGGTTTCCTTATCTATTTCCGGCAGTTGCTGATTGGCGAAGATGCGCAACCGCGGTTTGCCATTCACTACGGCGAACCTCACTGTGCCGTAGAAAACGGCAAGAACCGGTTGATGATTGTGGATCGCTGGAATGAATTTCGTGGTGGCCAGACGTTTTAATACTTCTTTCTCGAGCAGCTCCGATCCCTTCGTGCCGCGATAAGTCCCGCTCGTCGCAATGTTCCCAGTCGGTGCCACGAGACAGGTAAACATAACCGCAGCGTCTTTTTGCCCCTTCTTAATCAAATCGACAGTATCGATTGTGTTGATCAACGAGTTGGGACTTGTTCCGACCAGCGCGGGTCGGAACTCCGGCAGCGCCGGCGTTGGTGTCGGCGTCGCAGGTTTCTTCGTTTGTGATGATGCAAGGTTCGCGCCGAGAAGCAAACCAATCACACAGTAGGTCCGTAGTCGCATGGCGGAATAGGCAAGCAAAACGCGGCGCTTTTGCAAGGAGAACTGAATCTATGCCGCGACGGGCATCTGGTTCACCGCCGCGATTCGGTGCACAATTTTATGACGTTGGAAATAAGCAATGAGCGCATCACGGGTTTGCACAGGATGCCGAATGGAATTGGACTCCGGTCGGTCGAGGAACGCGCGTAATTTCATGAAATGATGGCCGCCGCTGCGTGCGTCGAAACTGTTAAACGCTATGGCGTATTTCTTGTTGCGATCCAGGGGCTCCCCGCTAGACAGCGTCATCGAGACGATTCGACAGCCGTCGCCGCGACCTTCTGCCTTCACGTCAAACCCAAGAAGGTTGCGCTTCTCGTGGCTGCCGAACACTTCCTCCATCGCAATTTTTATTTCCTGAGGCGAGAGGCGCGCTGTCACGATGTAGTTTTCGAACGGAATCACATTCCAGATATCGTTGACTGTTTTGGGCCCGGCGACCAAATCGGATTTGTCATCGAATGTTCCGTGCATGACACCACTAACGGGTATATGTCGGTCCAGCAACGTTTCCATTATCGCCGTCCCGATCAGCATCTCCACGTCGCTCGGTCGACCGGGGGCACTTCGTCCTCGCAGCGTCTCGGCAACGTCGCCGATCGGATCGGACAACGTCTCCTCCGATTCGGCAAGCTGCGATTTTGCTCGTGAAACGATCGCACTATCAAAGGCGACCCGATTGTCCATCAACTCGCAGATTGCTGCCCGCTGCAGCAGCTTTTTGGAATTGCGGTCGAATAGAAGGTCGACGCGCCCCACGTGAATCCCGAAATGATCAGCCTGCGTAAACAACACGCCATTTGTTAGCCGATTCGGAATGTCCTGGTGAGTATGGCCGGCGATAAAGGCTACGATCTCTGGAAATTCAGAAGTTAACGCCATTACCGTATTGGCGAAGTCATCACCGCCGGTGCGATTCTTTAGTCCCATGTGACCCGTCACCACTATCGCGTCCGCGCCCTTGCTCTTCGCCCTCGCGATGGCGCGGCGAACGACCTCGACGGGGTGCCGGAAATCAAGTCCCCGGGTAAATTCCGGCCAAAGCCAAAACTGCATTCCCGGCGTAGTGACCCCGATAATTGCGAGTTTGATTCCCGCAATCTCCTTCAAGATGAATGGCTGAATTCGTGCAAATGGATGTTTCGCATCTGGCAATTCGCCGGCCAATTTTCCTTCCATTTGCATGTTCGCTCCAAGAACCGGCATGTTTGATTGTTGCAATGCGTGCTGAAAGCATTCCATCCCCCAATCGAATTCATGATTGCCGACGACCCAGGCGTCGTATTCGAGATGATTGAGCAGATCGATCATCAGCGCGCCATTGTTGCGGAGACTTACATCGGTGCCCTGATACACGTCGCCGACGTCGATCAGGATCGAGTTTGGATTTTCCTGCCTCCAGCGTTTGATTTGTGTCGCGCAGCGCGCCAATCCGCCGCGATCTGGGCTTCCATCGTAGTCGAAGGTTGGCAAAATATGGCCGTGCAAATCCGTCGTGTGGAGGATTGAAATACAAACCGCGTCGGGGTTGAGAGCGGCAGCAGCGCTGGCGAGAGTCGGAACAGCGCTGACCAGCCCCGCTTGACCGGCGAGTTTCAAAAACTTCCGCCTGCTCCAGGATGTGTGCGCGTCAAACATCGCCTATTTCAACAGGCATACATACTACTCCCTCACCGCCCAGTATCTCAATGAAAATGCTGAGACTCAGCAACTTGACCGTGAGACTGTTTCGCTGACACTTTCTCATGCTTGACGAAAAAGCGATTGCCGATTTCAAGACGAACCTGCGCGGACGACTAATCGAGCCGGGCGACAAAGATTACGATGAAGCCCGCAAGGTGCACAACGGAATGATTCACAAAAAGCCTCGGCTCATCGCCCGTTGTAGCGATGTCGCCGACGTCATTAATTCCGTAAACTTCGCGAGAGAAAATAATCTTCTTGTCTCAATCCGCGGTGGTGGACATAACGCGGGAGGATTGGGAGTTTGCGATGACGGGTTAGTCATCGAGCTCAGCCCGATAAAATATACGCGGGTCGATCCAGCAGCGCGCACGGTCACTGTCGGAGGTGGATGCACATGGGGCGATGTCGATCACGCGACGCACGTGTTTGGGCTCGCGACGCCTAGCGGAATCATTTCCACTACCGGTGTCGGCGGATTGACCCTTGGCGGCGGAGTGGGACATCTCACACGTAAATGTGGGTTGAGCATCGATAACCTCCTCTCAGCTGATGTTGTATTGGCCAATGGCAATTTCGTTAAAGCCAACGCCGATGAAAATCCCGATTTGTACTGGGCGCTTCGCGGCGGCGGCGGAAATTTCGGCGTGGTAACGTCATTGACTTTCAAGCTGCATCCGATCGACATGATCTATGGCGGACCGATGCTGTATGAATTGAGCAACACAGCCGACGTAATGAAATGGTATCGCGACTTTATTCCAGCAGCGCCTGATGATCTAAGCGGCTTTTTCGCTTTTCTCACGGTCCCGCCGGTTGCGCCTTTCCCGGAACATCTGCACATGAAGAAAATGTGCGGCATTGTGTGGTCGTATGTGGGAGCACAGGAGAAGGCAGAGGAAACCTTCAAACCGATTCGCGCTTTTAAGAAGGCTGCTCTCGATTTTGTAGGTCCCCTGCCGCAACCGGCCCTTCAAAGCATGTTCGATGCGCTGTATCCTCCGGGTTTGCAGTGGTACTGGCGCGCCGATTTCGTCAATGAGCTGAGCGATGATGCCATTAAGCAACACATTCGCTTTGGTGAAGCGCTTCCAACCATGCATTCCACCATGCATATGTATCCCATCGATGGAGCTGCATCCCGGGTTGGCAAGGGCGATACGGCCTGGAATTATCGGGACGCCCAATGGGCGCAGGTGATCGTCGGCGTTGATCCTGACCCAGCAAACAAGGATAAAATCGTTTCATGGACGAAGAGTTACTACGATGCCGTTCATCCATATTCCGCCGGCGGCGCATACGTAAATTTTTTGATGGGCGATGAAGGCGAAGACCGCGTGAAAAAAACCTACGGCGACAATTATCGGCGGCTTGCCACGACTAAGAAGAAATACGATCCGGACAATTTCTTCCGCGTGAACCAAAATATTAAGCCGAGCTAGTTGTAGCGGCGCGCGCACGGATCGGGAAAAACACAGGCGCCCACCGCGGCCGACGCCTCGAGAACGAAGGAACCAGGGTTCATGACAGCTGACGAGCTAAGATTGTCACAAGCACCGTTCAAGGCGAAGTATCGAGACCGTCCTGAAACGGCGCTTGTGACTTTGCATGCGGAAGGTCGAGTCGGCGAAAATATCACCTGTAAAATCGAAACGGGAAAAGGCCGTGTCGAAACCGGGCTTCATCCGGCGACTGGCGGCGATGGAAAAAGCGCGTGCTCAGCCGACATGCTGCTCGAAGCTCTGGTTGGGTGCGCAGGCGTCACCTTAAGCGCTGTCGCAACCGCTTTAAACATCCCGTTACGCGGTGCGAAAATCCTAGCAGAAGGCGATCTAGATTTTCGCGGTACCCTCGGAGTTTCCAAAGATGTGCCAGTTGGTTTCAAAGAAATCCGACTCAATTTCGATTTAGATGCCGACGCGAGTGAAGAACAGCTCGCCACATTGATCCGACTGACAGAACGGTACTGTGTTGTCTATCAAACACTAAGCCAGCCGGCGAACATCCACGTTTTGCATCGCCTGATATCGCGCTAAAATCTCCCCGTATGCCGTTATACATGGACATTCACAATCTCCCGGAGGGAACGACTCCGGAAGATATCGCGAAAGCCCACGCGAAGGATATGGAAACCCAGCGCAAATATGGCGTTGAGTACACCAAATATTGGATGAACGAGGGTGGACGGAAGGTCTTCTGCCTCTGCCATGCGCCAAACGCGGAAGCGGCAGAATGTGTACATCGTGAAGCACACGGGATGGCCGCGGAGAAGATTATTGAAATACAGCCCGAAGTAGCAGAAGGATTTTTCGGTAGTTCGGAAACGAATGGGGCAGGTGCGGTGGTGTTGCCGGGCGGGGGAGTTGATGCGCGCGATCCTGGAATCCGAACCGTTCTTTTCACGGACGTTGTAAATTCCACGACGTTGACTCAATCGCTCGGTGACGAGGCGGCGCTCGCAATCCTCGGCGTGCATGACACGATTGTGCGGGACGCCTTGTCCGCCCTTGGCGGCCGCGAGATCAAGCATACTGGCGACGGGATCATGGCGTCCTTCATCTCCACAGCTGGCGCCGTTCGTTGCGCAATCCAGGTCCAGCGTGAGTTAGACAAACACGCAAAAACGAATCCCAAGGGCGCGCTCAAGGTTCGAGTCGGTGCCGCAGCGGGCGAACCTGTCGAGCAACACAATGATCTGTTTGGATCGACAGTTCAGCTGGCCTCCCGCTTATGTGCTCACGCGCAACCGGAACAAATCCTCGTATCGAACGCAATCGCCGAGTTATGTCTCGGAAAAGGCTTCCTCTTCGAAGATCTCGGCGAAATCATGCTCAAAGGCTTTGGTTCCCCGGTCCGCGCCCACGCCGCGGCATGGAAGCAGTGAATTAGACGAAAAATAATTCGCGATGTTTTACGAACTTTCGCCTAATCATAGTGAGGCGTCTGACACGCCATGACCTGGCTAATCTCACTTTGTTTTCGCGATCGCCGCCGCGATCTGTGCATTTTTTCGGCCCGTTTGGGCATGGTGCATCATTGCCCCACCGGAACTCTTTTTACTCTGGATGGCCTTCTCGTTATTCAGGCGTAGGTATCGAGAGCTGCCCATGCTCTCCCCGGACGCACAGACACTCTTCCAGCAGTATCCGCACTATTATTCCATGCCATTTGCCTGCAGTGATTTTGGTTCCGCTGCCGTCTATCTCCAGTTTACGGGGATCGCGTTACTCATCATTGGACTTTTCAAGGGATTTTGGTGGGGCATCGCCATTGGCATTCTCAACACCGTTTTGATGGCCTTCTTAGCCTTTCGCTTCGATCCCAGACCTTATATCAGAGGCCAGTATCAGATCGCAGCACATCAAGAACTCATGAGCTATGTGTCTCCTGACACCAAGGCCGACGCCTAACCAGACGCTCCAGCCAACCGCTCTTTGGCGTTGCGCGTCGATGTCGATCTTGATTAATGTATTCTCAACTGTTAGTCGGCCTCGCTCCCAGAGCGGTGGCTGAGCTCCATGTCGTTAGATGTAACCGCATGTCACGGATACTCCTCACGCTTGCGAGCACTGTGCTTTGCTCTACGATGGCACACGCCAAGACTTCTGAGGTGTCACTCTCGGGCGGTGATGGCTCGTCGTTCGCAAAAGCAATTGTGGTCAAAGCGCCCACTGACCACGCGGGTGTCAACGCGCAGCATGACTATATAGGCAAACACTTCGGGAAGTGGCGTACTATCGGCGTGCAGTCTGTTGAGCATAATAAACGGCTCTTCGACATCATGACTTTTACCACCGCTAATGGAAAGAAACATACGCTATACTTCGATATCACGGATTACTACGGCAAGTTGTGATGGCACAAAAACATCTAACAAACGCTGCAGCCGACGGCTACCCGCTGTGCGTCCAGCTTTTATCATGATTAAAACAGTTCTGGAGTTTTTCAGCCGCGCTCCCGGTAGCCGCGGCTGAGCTTTTTCTCGTTAGGCGTATGAGCGTCCACGATAGATTCACGTATACGAAGCGCATGATTCTATTCGGCATATTAATTCCGTGGAGCGTTGCTATGATTATCGGCGTTACCGGTGCCGCAGATCACAGCCGGTTGTTCTCGACCATTGGGGTGATCGCCGTTATGCTGCTCATGTCGGCTATTGGATGCGTTTACCTTTTCGCCTTCCGCTGCCGTCGTTGTCGGAAGTCCCTCGCGATGATCAGCAACCGCGGCGGTTCGTCATTCCCGCAAGACGTCCGCTACTGCCCGTACTGCGGGTTAGACCTGGAGCTAGAGACCGATGCAGCGCGAAACGCCTAACAAATCGCTGCAGCCGACGGCTACCCGCTGTGCAATCACATTTTTCATGACTAAAACACTAGAGGAGATTTTCACGCTCGCCGCCGGTAGCCGCGCCTGAGCTCTTTCTCGTTAGGTGACTGAACGCGCAGTGTGCAAATCGAGCTCCTTGCAGACCGTCCCGAGTTCATCCCCACGCTCGCAGAGTGGCACTTTCGCGAGTGGGCCTACCTCCGGCCCGGGGATTCTGTGGCGAATCGCGTTCGACTACTGCAGGAGCGCTCAGGCCGCACCGACCTTCCCGTCACGTTCGTTGCGTCCTCTCCCACAGGGCTACTCGGCTCGGCCATGCTTATCCACCATGAGATGGACACCCATCCACAGTTCACTCCTTGGCTTGCCGGCGTTTTCGTTGCTCCGGCCCATCGTGGCCACGGCATTGGGCGCACGCTCGCGGAACATGTCGTGCGCGAGGCTGCAGCGCGCGGTTATTCCACCGTTTATCTCTTCACGCCCAGCGCTGCGGATTTCTTTTCGCGTCTCGGTTGGAGTATCGTCGAGCACACGCGGTACAAAGGTGCCGATGTCGCTATCATGTCGCACACCCAACTCGCCTAACCAATCGATGAAGCCAACGTCCCCATTACGGGATACGATCAGCGTGTTTGCCACGACACCCTGCCGTGGCTTATCTCTTTCTCGTTAGGCCTCATTTTTGTCGCAGACACAGAACAAGACAGATAGAGATTCAATATGAAACTGAACATTAAATCATTCGCACTGGCTTGTGGCATCGTTTGGGGATTGGGGCTTTTTCTTCTTACATGGTGGTTCATTGCACTTGATGGAGCGACGGGAGAACCGACATTCATCGGCAAGCTTTATCGCGGTTATACGGTTTCTCCAATCGGCAGCGTGATAGGATTGGCATATGCATTCTTCGATGCTTTGATTTGGGGTGCCATATTCGCGTGGCTTTACAACAAATTGGCAGGTCGTGCCGACGCCTAACCAGGCGATGCAGCTAACGCCTTCCCGTACCGCGTTCACATTTCAGTTGCTTAGATTACACTTATTCCAATTTAGTCTCGCTCTCGGAAGGCGTAGCTTATCTTGTTCTCGTTAGACCTCTTAACACTTAACCAAAATGGCTTAATTATGACTAATCGACTTTCACGGTCTCTTCTAGCGGCATCCGCTGCGGTCCTGGCTTTTGGGAGCCTGGTGCATGCGGCCTCATTCAACAAAGCGGCGTCGATCGTTGCTTCGTCCAACTTGCCCGTCTACTACGTAAACGTGCTCAAGGCATTTTGGCTGATGGACTCAGCAACGCTTATTCTTTTGGCTGTTACCTTCGGACTCATCGCGATCAGGCCCAATGTGGCAACGGGATCTGTCATCGCGCTTTTAGCGCTTATACCTGCTGCTATAGCTGCTCTGCTCTATACGTTTATTGGCATCGTCATACCTGCTCATATCCTCTTAGCCGCGGCAGCAATGGCGCTTTTTGCCGGGTGGCTGCGTGAACGAAGGGTCTAACCAATCGCTCGAGCCAACCGCTGGCCGTCACGATGCACGCATTTGATTTTATGAAACCGTTCTTCGAGTTTGCCACGCCGACTATCACCAGCGGTGGCTCATCTTCGTTTCGTTAGGCGCTCATCGCAGACTAGGAAGAGACGACATGAACAAAGGCATTCTTGGCGTCACCGACGATGATCTGGCGAAAGCTGCCGAGCGCATTCGTGCTACCGGTTATCCGCAGGCTGACGATTTTGCTGCACATAACATCTTGCAACCGCCATCGGAGGAAGAAATGCTTGAAGCGTTCGGCAAGGCGGAATTGGCGTGAAAACGCGATCGCTCCCTGATTAATCTTTGTGCAACAGATAGCCGTTGCTGAATTTCGCTTCGCTAGGGCCCCGTAAAATGCATGAAACGTATTAGAGCGCGTGTGAAGAATGGTGTAGCCGCCTCAGAGTCTACTCGCCGTGGCGAGTGTCGAGTCTTCTATCGCACTTGGCTTACTCGACTCGGCAAAAGTTAAGATTAGGCGCCAGAGCCGCGTCGGCTGCCAACGCGTTGAGGAGTCGCCGCGGCGACCGTTCCACCTTTATTGATTTGGGCAGTTCTGTAAGTTCTACATCAATCTCTTATGCAACTTGAAGGAATTGATCATGTAGCTCTCGGTGTGCGCGATATCGAGGAATCGGTGAAATGGTATGTCGAAGTCCTCGGGTTCGAGCGGCTTCACGAAGGCATGTGGAATGGCGTCCCTACTTTTATCGGCAAAGGAAATACCGGGCTTGCGTTGTTTCCTGCGAAACCGGATACAAAACCGACATCGTCAAGTCACCGCGAACTCCGGATGCTTCACCTCGCTTTTCGGGCGAACTGGGAAAATTTCCTCGCAGCGCAGCGCGAACTGGAAAAGCGCGGTATCAAATTTGAATTCCAAGACCACGAAATTTCGCACTCGATCTACTTCCGTGATCCAGATGGACATCACCTGGAGATCACAACTTACGAGCTGCCCGAGTCGTCCTGACTTGTCGTGTCGAGCGAAGTCGAGACATCTCTTAAATTCCCGACGCAGTTAGAGGTTCCTCGATTTCGCTCGGAACGACGAACTGGGAGGACAGCGGCGCTACTGTTTAGGCCACTCGTCCGCAGCAGTTTTTGTATTTCTTGCCGCTGCCGCAGGGGCACGCTTCGTTGCGACCAACTTTTGGTATGGAACGTCGGACCGGGAGATCGATCGATACTTCCCCCGCTCCCTCGCCATCTCCCGCCGCGACTCCCGCCATTGCGCCAACCGGCTGACGTATGCGTGCGTCGGCGCTCGCGGTGGGCGCGGTCGGTGCGTGTTCGCGCATCAAGAATTGCGGCAGCGTCGCCAGGAAATTCTCGAATGCCTGCAAGTTCGACGTGCTGCGGAACAAATTGTTTAGCACTTCGTTCTTAATGTTCGCCATCAACTCGACGAACATGTCGTAGGCTTCGGTCTTATACTCGATCAGCGGATCTTTTTGAGCGTAGCCCCTGAGATAAACGCCCTCGCGTAATGCGTCCATGGCGTACAGATGTTCCTGCCAAAGCCGATCGATTGCGTTGAGAATGATATAACGTTCCAGGCTTTTAACCGCCGTGGGCTCTTCGTAGGCTGATTTGCGCTCGTAAGCGTTCTTGATCTGTTCAACCAGGAACTGCGAATTTTCATCGACAGTGCGGGTTTCGAATTGCGCTTTCTCCTTACCCAGGCCGAGAGGAAAAGTCGTATTCACCCAATGGACAAGACCAGTGTAGTTGGGTTCGTCCACGTCGAGATATTCCTTCACCTTGGCCGGAACGGCTTCGTCGATTACTTCAAAGATCAGTTTGCGCGGCTCCTCGGAATCGATCACTTCGTTACGATAGGTGTAAACGACTTCGCGCTGCATGTTCATCACGTCGTCGAAATCGAGCGTACGTTTCCGAATCAGATAGTTCCGTTGCTCCACGCGTTTCTGCGCGGTCTCGACCGATTTATTGAGCCATCGATGCTCGAGCTCCTGACCTTCTTCGAGACCGAATCGTTCCATGATTTTCGTCATGCGATCGGCTGCGCCGAAATTGCGCATCAGGTCGTCTTCGAAACTGACATAAAACCGTGATGCGCCAGGGTCGCCTTGACGCGCGCAACGTCCGCGTAGCTGTCGATCGATTCGGCGAGCTTCGTGCCGCTCGGTCGCAATTACCTTCAAACCGCCGAGCTCTGTTACGCCTGGGCCGAGTTTAATATCTGTACCGCGACCGGCCATGTTAGTTGAAATAGTCACGGTGCCCGGTTGCCCGGCGCGCGCCACAATCTCGGCCTCCTGCATGTGAAATTTCGCGTTCAACACGTTGTGCGGAATCTTCTCGCGCTTCAGCATCCGACTCAGTAACTCGGAAGCTTCCACACTCACGCTTCCAACCAGAACGGGCTGGGTTTTCGCATGAGCTTCTCTGATCTCCCTGATGACAGCGTTGTATTTTTCGCGGCGCGTCTTGTATATGCGATCGTTGAAATCGGTGCGCCGCACCGGGCGGTTGGTCGGAATGACGTTGACATCGAGTTTGTAAATGTCGTGAAACTCTGCGGCTTCAGTCTCGGCCGTTCCAGTCATTCCCGCCAGCTTCTGATAAAGTCGGAAATAATTTTGAATAGTGATGGTCGCCAACGTTTGGGTCTCGCGATCGATCTGGACGCCTTCCTTCGCTTCGACAGCCTGATGCAACCCGTCGCTCCAACGTCTTCCCGGCATCTTACGGCCCGTGAACTCATCGACAATCACCACCTTATTTTCTTCAATCACGTACTGGACATCCTTCTCGAATAAGCAATAAGCGCGCAGGAGCTGTGAGATGTTGTGAATGCGCTCTGCTTGCGAGTCGCAATGTTGCTGGCGCTCTGCTTTTCGCTTGTCCTTCTCCTCCGGCGTCAGTGCCCGATCGAGATCGATCTCGGTGAATTCACTGATCAAATCCGGGAGCACGAACGAATTCGGGTCATCCGGATTGAGAAAACTGCGCCCTTGCTCGGAGAGATCGGCTTCGTTCGATTTTTCGTCGATCGTGAAGAAGAGTTCTTCCTTCAGTTGAAATAGCTCTTCCTTGCGCGTGTCCTGGAAAAATGAAAGCTCGGCTTTATCGACAGCACGGCGCTTGTCCGGGTCTTCCATCATGCGCAGAAGCTGCTTATTGCGCGGTTGACCAAGTTTCACTTTGAACATGAGACGTCCGCCGATCTCGACATCGCCCTGATCAAATTTCTCGATCGCTTCGCTGGCGATTCGGTTGCAGAGCATGTTTTGCTTACGAACTAACTGCTCGATGAGCGGTTTCCATTTATCGTACTGATGCGTCGAGATCGTCGCCGGACCGCTGATGATGAGCGGCGTCCGCGCCTCATCGATTAGAATGGAATCGACTTCGTCGACAATGGCGTAGTGATAACCGCGCTGGACTTGTTGCTCGCGGGTCGTGGCCATGCCGTTGTCGCGCAGATAATCGAAACCGAACTCGCTATTCGTTCCGTAGGTAATGTCCATCGCGTATTGCTCGCGACGCTCGTCCGGCTCCTGATCGTGTTGGATGCAGCCAACTGTGAGCCCGAGGAAATTATAAAGTTGGCCCATCCATTCCGCGTCGCGCCGGGCCAGGTAATCGTTCACCGTCACCAGATGCGCGCCGCGGCCGGTGAGGGCGTTCAGATAAAGCGGCAAAGTCGCTACTAAAGTCTTGCCTTCGCCGGTCGCCATCTCCGCGATTCGGCCCCGGTGCAAAACGATTCCACCGAGCAACTGCACATCGAAGTGCACCATGTCCCAGACCATGGGCTGATCGCACACGGTGAAGCTGTATTGTCGCTCCTTCAGCCGGCGCGCCGCGTTTTTCACGACCGCAAACGCGTCCGGCAAGATTTCATTCAGCTTCTTCCATTGATCCTCCAGCTGCGGAATCTTGGAAAGCTCTTCCTTCCACGCCGCGGTCTTGGCGCGCAACTCGTCATCGGACAAGCTTTTGAACTGTTCATCCAACTCGTTCGTCTGGCGCACAATCGGCGCAAGCCGCCTAAGCTCGCGCTGATTTTTCGACCCGAGAATCTTCTTTAGAATCCAACCAACCATGTGAACTCGTAATATCGGTCAGATTTCCGATCTGTCATCCCGAACGAACGTGAGGGACCTCTCAACTGGTGCTGGATCACGCTAGGAACCCCCGTGTGTTCACCGGCGCAGCGTAAGATCCTTCGGTCCGCCAGGATGACCCACCGCTTTGGCGTTGTGTGCTTTGTGCCAGTTGAATTTCCAGTTACAATCGCACCCATGAAGAAAATCATTTCCACCAGCGAGGCTCCGGGCGCGATTGGTCCTTACTCGCAGGCGATTCGCAGCAGGAGCTTCCTCTTTTGCAGTGGGCAAATTCCGCTCGACCCAAAAACCGGCCAGATCGTTGCAGGCGATATCGCTGCGCAGACCCGACGCGTACTCGACAACATCGGAGCCGTATTGAAAGCGGAGCACCTCACTTTCGATCATGTCGTGAAGACGACCATTTTCCTCACAAACCTTGGCGATTTTCAAACCGTTAACGAAATCTATGGCTCGTATTTTAAACAGGATCCCCCAGCCCGTTCCACCGTTCAGGTCGCGGCGTTGCCCAAAGGCGCAAATGTGGAGATCGAAGTGATTGCCATGGTCGATGATAGTGGACAAACTGCGTATGACACGTCTGGGTAGATCGACGATGACCAGGCATAATTGTAGGGCGTTCGCCGCGGCGAACTCCGCCGCTCCAGTGAGCGTTTTACAAAAACGCCCTACAACATGAGCGACTATATTCTCGCACTTTTCCGTAAAACAGGTGCGCTGTTGGATGGTCACTTTATTTTGCGCTCTGGCTTACATAGCCGCGAGTACTTCCAATGCGCTTTGCTTCTTCAGGACACGGAAATCGCAGCCAAAGTCTGCGGATGGCTCGCGGACAAACTTCGTGAATTTGAGTGTAACACGGTGGTCTCCCCTGCCCTCGGCGGAATCATTGTCGGCCAGGAGGTCGGCCGCTCGTTAGGCAAACGCCACATCTTTGTCGAAAAAGACGAGGGAAAACTTGTCCTGCGCCGTGGTTTTCAAATTTCGTCGAATGAAAAATTTGTCGTTGTCGAAGACGTGGTGACGCGCGGCGGACGCGTGCAGGAAACAATCGACATCGTACATAACCATGGAGGAGTTGTTTCCGCAGTCGGCGTGATCGTCGATCGAAGTGGTAGACTCAAAACCGAATTTCGGCTGTCCGTTTGTGAGCCTCGTCGAGATGAGTGTTGAGAACTTTTCTGCAGACAATCTGCCACCTGATCTCGCGAAGATCCCTGCCGTTAAGCCTGGAAGCAAATAGCTGCCGGCCTGTAACTACGGGCCTCTGGCCAGTCGTCGACTATTGGGAAAGCGTGTGTTTGAGAAACGGCCCGCAGGGCCGTGGCTACAGCGCGCGTAGGTTGTATGGCGTTTGTATGAAACGCCGATTCCATAGGTTCGTCGTGTGACACAAACGCCTCTACAACTTTAGCAAATCGCCGAGTTGCTTCGGATCGGTCACTGGTGCTTTACACGTGAAATTTTCGCAGACGTAGGCGGCTGGTTTCCCATCGATGAGCGACATGGCGCGAATGGCCTCATTTTTCTCGCCGAGATATTTTTGGCCTTCAGCCCCATCCGCGAGAACCAGGACTGTTTTCGGCAAGAAATGCCGGTTCGTCTCTTTGAGCAACGCTTTCGTTTCAGGCGCATTCCTGGTCCCTGCAATCACGATCTGGCGCGGCTTGCTTAACGAGTAGTCCAGCGCGACCAGCATTTGCGGCATGGCGCTGGGGAAGTGCGAGAGCGTCGTCGCAAACGCGTCGATCGTTTTTCGCCCGCGGTCCGTCATCCCTTTGTCATCACGAAATTGCGATAACCGCAAAAGATTCAAGGCCGCGACTGAGTTCGCAGCTGGCTCCGCGCCGTCATTGTCGTCTTTCATGCGGAGAAAGACGTTCTCATCCTTACCGCTGGTGCTGAAATAGCCGCCGTTCTTTTCATCGAAAAACAAGCGGTCCTGCACGTCCTGCAATTGGACCGCGAATTTCAACCACTCCACATCGGATGAAGCTTCGTAAAGATCGAGAAAACCCTGGATAACAAATGCGTAGTCGTCCGCAAAGCCTTCGATATCGCTGCGTCCCCCGCGATAGTTGCGATAGACCAATTTGCTCTTTTCTTCATAGAGATTTGTTCTGAGGAATTTGGCCGCGCGGTTTGCAATTTCCAGATAGCGAGGTTCGTCGAGCGCTCGCGCCCCACGGGCATAAGCCGAAATCATCAGCCCGTTCCAGGCAGCAATGATTTTGTCGTCGAGATGAGGTCGCGGTCGTTTCGCGCGAATGGAAAATAGTTTCTCGCGACATTGCGCGAGTAATTGTCCAATGTCTTCCTCGGTTTTCCGAAAGTGTTTTGCGGTTTCCACAATCGCGTGGCGTTCGATCAAAATATTTTGGCCACGGAATTCATCCTGGGGATCGCTTCCTTCCGGCGCATTTCCGTGTGCCTGCACACCATAATGAAAATCAAAAATCTCGGCGGCATCGCCCAGCGCGGCATCGATTTCTTTTTTTGTCCAGATATAGAATGCGCCCTCCTTGGTTTCGGGATGGGCGCGGTCGGCGTCCGCGGCGACAACGGGGCTGTCGGCATCTTCGGCGGAGAAAAAGCCGCCTTCCTTGGATATCATGTCACGGGCTACGTAATCGAGAATGTCGCGCGCCACCTCTTCGTATTGCCGATCCCTGGTAATTTGGAATGCATCCATATAGGCGACGGCCAGTTGTCCTTGGTCGTAAAGCATCTTTTCGAAATGCGGCACATGCCAGTAACGATCGACTGAATACCGATGAAATCCGCCTCCGATATGATCGTGCATTCCGCCTGCGGCCATCTTGCGTAGCGTAAACAGAGCGATTTCGAGGGCGTGTTTGCCTGACTCGCTCTTGGGATCACGCGCATAAAACCGCGTTAGAAAATTGAGTGTCACCGGTCGGGGAAATTTTGGCGCATTGCCGAAACCGCCCTCCTTCGGGTCGTAACTACGCTCGATCTGCCGGTAAGCAGCCTCCAAAATCGGCGCATCGATTTTGCCTTCGACCTTTCCGGCTGACTGAGATTCGCGCAGCGCGTTAACGATCTTCCCGCCCTGCTCGACAATTTTGTCGTGATTCTCCTTCCAAGCCGTTGCGATTCGTTCGAGCACGGTTTTGAAAGCCGGCTGGCCGTAGCGGTCCTCAGGGGGAAAATAGGTTCCGCCAACGAATGGCTTCAGATCAGGCGTCAACCAGACACTCATCGGCCAGCCGCCTCCGCCGGTGGTTGCTTGCACAAAGGTCATGTAAACACGATCAACATCGGGACGCTCTTCCCTGTCCACTTTGATGTTCACAAATTCGCGATTCATGATCGCGGCGATCTTCTCGTTCTCGAAGGATTCATGCGCCATCACATGGCACCAGTGACAGGTGGAATAGCCAACCGAGAGAAAGATCGGTTTGTTCTCGCGGCGCGCCTTGGAGAATGCTTCCTCGCCCCATGGATACCAATCAACAGGGTTATGCGCGTGCTGAAGAAGATAAGGCGACTTCTGCTGCGCAAGACGGTTCGTGTGCTCGGGACGTGCAGGCTTGGGTTCGGCTAATGTGTCGTTCGATGTCACCAACCACGTTAATGCGAGAAACCCAAAGCGGAAGGAAGTTATCATGACGCGACGCGCTACGCCGCAACCAGTTTACATACCGTTCTTGTCATTCCGAGCCAAGTCGAGGAATCTCTGGCTGTTTCCGGCGGATGCCTCGACGGCGTTCTTGTTAAACCGAGAGAGTTCGACTGCGCCAGACATTACAACGCATGGATAGCACGCATTTCGTTCTTTTATTTCTTGCGATCGGTCTGATCGCATTTCTCTATTCATCGGTGGGCCATGCCGGTGCGTCGGGCTACATCGCAACCATGACGTTGTTCGGGCTCGCACCGAATGTTATTCGACCAACCGCGCTTGTGCTCAATATTTTGGTAGCCTCTATCGGCACGTATCAGTTCTGGCGAGCCGGTTATTTTTCGTGGAAGTTGTTTTGGCCGTTCGCGCTGCTATCCATTCCGGCAGCATATCTCGGCGGCTATCTTCAGCCGTCTGCTTCCGTGCTTCGAATCTTGATAGGCGTTGTGCTGCTTTTTTCGGCAATCCGGTTGATCTTTCGGCGAGGCGACCCACCGCAGACGATCCCCCCTTCGCGGCCGGTTGCAATAAGTGCAGGTGCAGGGCTTGGGTTTCTTTCCGGTCTGACTGGCACCGGCGGCGGAATATTTCTCACGCCCCTGTTGCTGTTTTGTAAGTGGGCGCACATCCGCCAGGCTGCAGCCGTTTCGGCGCTGTTCATCTGGGTGAACTCAATCGCCGGTCTGGTTGGATACTTCACAAAAGTTCGTTCAATTCCTTCGCTCGGTCTGATGCTCGCCGCAGCCGCGATCATTGGCGGCACTGTGGGCTCGCATTTGGGCAGCAGGCGTTTTGCTGTCCGGGTGATTTCGCTTTTCCTCGCGACGGTGCTTCTTATCGCCGGAATGAAATTGATTTTCACGAGGTAACGTGGCTCTGCTTGTAGCCGTCTCGCTGCGTCGAGGCGAATTGCCCATCATCCACGTCATGCTGGCACAGCGCTGTGGTTAAAGCAGCTTCAGTTTTGGCGCGGTTTCCGGTGACCACGGATTGGTCTTGTAATCGGATTCGACGATGCGATCGGCGCACCCGCACAACAGCTTACAAAATGCGGCAACATCCAGTCCGTGATGTTGCGGAGCGAACCGGGACAGATTCCTCTCCGCGAGCCGGAATAGACGAACTGCAGGAGACAGCCGCCTGCTATGTTTCGCATGCAGTGGGTGCTCGAATCGCTTTTGGAGATGAACGAAAGCCCCCGCCGCCTGAATCAATCCTTTGAAATAGTCTGCATCGGGTGATTTGGTCTTGAGCCAAAGCTGCTCGAGCACATCATGCGCCTCGTAATAACGTTTTTCATTCCAGCAATGGAAAAAGGCGCGATAGAATGGATGTTTCACGATGTCTTTCTGGTCCGGCTCGGCATTTTCAACACCCAACCCGACTACGAACCGCGAAATCCTCTCGCCTTTGTTCATGAAGGCCTTAATTTGCTCACGGCTCAGACGATGAGCAAACCAGCGCGCACCAGTTTTCCCGCGGCGCAACACTGCCCGCCTCGCGGGGCCGACTTCTCGCAGCCAGTCTGGCTGTGCGGATACAAGAAATGACCGCTGTCACCCTGGCCATTCTGCTGGTGGTCGTCTCGGTCCTAATTTTCTGTTCTGCTCTCTTTTCCGGAGTGGAAACAGCGCTTTTTTCACTCAAGGCATACCAATTGCGTCGTCTGGAAACAAATCACGAAAGACTCACGAAATTCATTCAATTTTTCCGGGAAAATCCACGCCGTGTCCTGAATGTCCTCCTGCTTGGTGATGGACTGGTGAATGTTCTGTTAATCGTACTGTGCCTTTTTTTCTTGTGGGAAGGTCCGCTCGCGGCGCGCATTCCCCAGTGGGCGGTAGCGCTTGTCATATTCGCAGTCATTGTACTGCTTTGCGATCTAATCCCGAAGCTCCTGGCGCTTTCGGCACCCTACCGACTTTCAACGATCGGCGCCTTCGCGTTGCAAATATCCATGCCGGTTCTGGACCGTATCGGACGCAGCCTGGAGAGCGTCAGCGCCTACGTCGTCGATCTTCTCACCCCTTCGCGCTTGCGCACTCGAGCGCGCTTAAGCGACGAGGAATTAGAGACTCTGATCGAGATGAGCGAGGAGGAAGGCGCCTTGTATGAAGGCGAAGCCGAAATCATCCAGGAAATCATCAAACTAGGCGATAAAACCGCAAAGGACTGCATGACACCGCGTGTCGACAGTTTCATGCTGCCGGATGATTTGACGAATGAGGAAGTCATCGAGCGCCTGAGAACGAACCGTTACCGGCGTGTTCCGGTGTACGCCGATACGCCCGATCAAATTCTTGGGATCATCGATGTGAAATTGTTTCTGCTCGCCCCCTCAGAGCATTACACCGAGAAATTAATCGCTCCGTCCTTCGTCTCCGAGACGATGGGAGCGTTGGAGCTCCTCAAGCTCTTTTTGTCTCGTCCTCAGGGAATGGGCGTCGTGGTTGATGAATTTGGAGGCATCGAAGGCGTCATCACGATGGAGGACATCGTGGAAGAAATCCTTCGCGATGTTGTGCCGCGTGACGATGTCGCTCTTTATATCGAGCCGCTCGGCAACGGCAGGTTTCTTGTTAGCGGTAACGCGCGCCTGGACGATCTAAGCGAATATCTCGGTTTTCAAATCGATGCCGATGGAATCGACACGATCGGCGGATTTGTCTTTACGAGGCTGGGTTATTTGCCTTCCTCGGGCACGAAATTGGAAATCCCAGGGCTTGTAATTACGGTGCGCCGCGCAGGCCGCAAGAGGATTGAGGAAATTTTGTTGGAGAAGACAACTCCGAAAGCTTTCGACGCAGCGGCATGATAATCGGCTTAAGCATTTTTTGTTGCTGGATTGTTTCGTTCTTTTTCAACGGAATTGAAAGCGGCCTGCTTTCGATTGATCCAATTCGACTGCGACAAAACGTGAAGCGGCGCGTGCCGGCAGCCGTGCGATTGAATCGCTTGTTGAAACAGCCTGAGCGATTGCTGGTGACCGTCCTACTGATCACGAATGCGGCCGATATACTCGGTCTGTTCCTGTTAACGTACGAGTTAGTCCGGTTATGGGGCTATGCCGGCTACTTTCTCTCTGTGGCGATCGCGCTTCCAGTCTATTTGTTTTTGCTTTCTGTTCTTCCGAAATCTCTTTTCAGGCGATTCCCGTTTCGTGCGCTCGCTCAGCTTGCCGGCATACTCGAATTCGCGTCGCTCTTGTTCTCGCCATTGCTCGAGCTCGGTGCGCGATTCGGCAAGCTGCTCCTGCCGGAACGCGCGGCTCGGCGTGCTCGGCTCTTTGCCGGGCGCGAAGAAGTAAAACAGATCACCGAACAAAGTGAGCGCGAGGGCTCCCTCACTGCTACGGAACGCGCGATGATTCATAACGTGGTGGATTTCCGAAGCGTCAAAGTAAGCGACGTCATGTTGCCGTTGGCCCAAGTCGTCGCGTTGCCATCGAGTGCGTCGCCCCACGAAGCAGTGGAGCTAGGCGTTTCTTCCGGCCTTGATCGTCTGCCTGTGATCACACGCAAAGGCCAACCCGCCGGGTTGGTCAACGTTCTCGATATCTTGCTCGATCAGAATGGAAGCAACTCGCTGGATCATTATGTCCGGCGGATCGTAACGACCGGAGAGGAAGAATCCGCCTATCGAGTGGTACAGCAATTGCGCGCTGCGCGGCTTGGGCTTGCGGCTGTCCTCGACCGAAAGAAAAATTTCCGCGGGATCGTAACGATTGAGGATTTGATTCGGCGGCTTATTTCTTCAAGCGAGGCACGGGCTACCTGATTGGCGCTTCAACCGCTTGCTTTTGAGAGGGAATTCTTTACGGGACCCAGGATTAATTCAAGTTGACGTCACAACTTCCTGTTCATCCTCAAGGACACGCGCGGCTGCAAGCAGGGCGACATGCGAAAATGCCTGCGGAAAATTTCCCAGCTGTCTTTTCCAGCGCGGATCGTACTCCTCGGAGAGAAGTCCCAGGTCATTTCGCACTTCAAGAAGGCGCTCGAACAGTTCGCGCGCTTCTTTCTTTCGGTCGAGTAGATGCCAGCAAGCGACCAACCAGAACGAGCATGGGAGAAAAACACCTTCACGCCCTGGCAATCCGTCCACGCCGCATTCCTGTGGCTTGTAACGCAAGACAAAGCCATCTTCCATCAGTTCCCGTTCGATGGCCTCGACGGTATTACGGACGCGTTCGTCTGTTGCAGGCAAAAACCCGACGAGTGGCATCGTCAACAGGCTGGCGTCCAGCGCATCGGAGCCGTAAAACTGGGTGAACGCCTTCCTCTGCGTGTTGTAGCCACGCTCGCACACCTCGCGATGGATTTGCTCCCTAACCTTTAGCCAGCGGCCGTGATGCTCCCCCGCCGCGCATCCGCATTCCTCAACCAGTTTCACCGCGCAGTCGAACGCAACCCATGCCATCATTTTCGAGTGCGTGAAATTCTTTCTTCCGCCGCGGACTTCCCAGATTCCTTCGTCTGGTTTTTGCCAGTTTGATTCCAGGAATTTCATCAAATGCACCATCAAAGCCCAATCAGGCTCCTGCATTTTGATCCCAGCACAGTCAGCTTCGAACATTGTCGCCAGTACCTCGCCGTAGACATCAAGCTGAAATTGCATCGATGCAGCATTTCCGATACGTACCGGCACAGACTTTTCGTAGCCTGAGAGCCAGGGAATTTCGACTTCAGTGAGCCGACGTTCCCCGCTAACGCCGTACATGATCTGCATCTGGGCAGGGCTTCCGGCAACGGCTCGAAGCAGCCACTCCCGCCAGCCTTTGGCTTCTTCGAGGTAACCGGCCCGCAGTAGTGAGAGCAAAGCGAACGTAGCATCCCGAAGCCAGCAGTAGCGATAGTCCCAGTTGCGCGGTCCTCCTATTTGTTCAGGCAACGATGTCGTAGCTGCGGCTACCAGGCCGCCTGTCGGCGCGTAGGTCAATCCCTTGAGCACGATGAGCGAGCGCATCACCGCATCGCGCCATTTCCCCTGACCTTTGAACTGAGTAGACCATTCGTGCCAGAACTTTTCTGTGTCGCGTAGCGCATGCTCGTGGTGGACCGGCTTTGGCGGATCTTTGTGGGAGGCAAACCACGTCAGCACGAACGGAACCCTATCACCTTCGCTAACCGCAAACTTTGCAACTGTAGTCAGATCTTTGCCGCGTGTTTTAATTGGTGTTCGCAAGATCAAGCCATCTGGTCCGGCGATCGCTTCCAGTCCGTCGTTTCGGTGTCGCACCCATGGCACGATCTGTCCGTAATCGAACCGGATAACCAATTCCATCTGCATGGTAACCTTGCCCCGCAATCCTTCCACGACGCGGATGATGTCCGGATTCTCGCCGCGCGGCGGCATGAAATCGATCAGGCGCACTGCACCGCTCTTGGTTTCGATTTCCGTTTCGAGAATAAGGGAGTCATCACGGTAACGGCGACACGTCGCGTCAACTTCTTCGTCAGGGAAAAAGCGCCAGTGTCCGTTTTTTGTTTCACCTAGCAGGGACGCGAAGCATGCCGGAGAATCAAACCGCGGAAGACAAAGCCAATCGACACAGCCATCCCGGCTCACCAGAGCGCCGGTTTGCGTATCACTGAGAAACGCATAATCCTCGATCTTTGTTCTTTCCTTCGCCATCGACTCTTCTTTTGCCTCTTACTCTTGATCGACTCGCCCCGAGTCCGCGAGTGTGGCGATTTCATCACGCGTCAGTCGGAACACAGTCCATTCGTGCATGGGCTTTGCACCGAGTGTCCGATAAAACCTGATCGCAGGCTCGTTCCAATCGAGCACCGCCCATTCCATTCGGCCGCAGTCGCGTCGCTGCGCGATCTTCGCAAGCTCCACCAGCAACGCGCGTCCGTAGCCTTTCCCACGCATTTCCGGTTTTACGAACAAGTCTTCGAGATAAAGCCCGGGTCGCCCAAGCCAGGTGGAAAAATTGTAAAAGTATACTGCGAATCCGACCGGCGATTGTCCTTCAAACGCAAGAAGAACCTCTGCGGCTGGTCGCTCCCCGAACAAAACCTCGATGAGTTGTTCCTCTGTCGCGGTCACGTCGTTCGGCGCGCGCTCATACGTCGCCAAATCGCGAATTAATTGCAAAATAACCGGCACGTCTTCCAAGTGCGCCGGACGAATGAGGAATTCGTTGGGCATCTTCATTTCAATGGTCCGCAAGCGCTTGACTAATGCGATCCAGACCTTCTGCGAACATTTCCGTGTTAACGCCCATGCCAATGCGAAAATGATCGGGCATTTCGAAAAAGCGACCTGGAACCACTGAAGTGTCGAATTTCGTGCGCAAACGTTCGACGAAATCATCGACGTTGCCATTTTCCAACTGCACAAACGATGTCGTGCCCCAATCGGTCCAGACCGCTGAAAGGCCAGATTGCTTTATGAGAAAATCCCGAAGCAGTTTCCGATCTGCGTTCACGATGTGGCGTGCTCTTTCGCGAGGGCGATTCAAGTGCTTGAACACTGCGACGGCGAGAAGTTGCCCCGGGTAAACTGGCGTCGCACTATAGAGATCATTCAGACGGCGCATCTTCCAGGCCAGGTCGGGGCGCGCCAGGATCCAGCCGCAGCGCAGTCCGCTGACACCGTAGACTTTCGTCAGACTGCTTGTCACCACGAACTCGGGCCCAAGCAGGAAAGAAGTGCGCGGTGTTCGTTCGTAAACCGCATCCAGATAGACTTCATCCACCAGGACCAGCGCTCCAATGCTGCGCGCGATGTCGCCGATTTCACGCAGAACCCATTCTGGCGTAAGCGCGCTTGTTGGATTGTGTAAATTGGTAATCGCGATGAGCCGTGTTTTGGGCGTAATGCAATCGCGAACCGCCTTTGGATCCACAGCCCAACCGCTCTCTTCCATTCGTGGGAAGCGTTTCACATCAGCGTAAAGATATCGGGCAACGTCAAGAATCGGTCCGTATGCCGGATACTCGATTAAGACTTCGTCACCCGGTTCGATAATCGCAGCCATGGCCAGATGATTTGCCATGGAGGTACCCGCGGATTCCACAACGCACTCGGGATCAACACCGTGATGTGCGGCGATTGCGTTTTGTAAAGGCGGATAGCCATATCCGTCGTCTTTGCCATTTATTTCGAGTGTTTCCAGCTGGACTGGCAGTTCACGAAGCGGAAACGGCGCTACCCCACTTGTTGCAAGATTGAATCGTGCGCCACTTTGCGTCTTGGACCAGTGCATGTAATCGGACTGCTTGTGTCTAATCATGAATCCGCTCGTTTGAACCTGCTCCAATAGCAGTAAACCGGCAGTGCGGCCAGCATGATACCCAACGCAATTGCGCTGTTTGCTGATGAAGAGGCGATAGCGCTTCCCACAATTCCAACACAGGCCAAAACAAAAAGAATTGTCGTGAATGGATGTCCGGGTGCGCGATAAATGGCCGCGTCTGATCCAATCCGGCGCCGGCGCAAAATGAAGAGCGATGCCGCCGTCATTGCGAAAAAAATGAAATCGACGGTCACTTCGAAATTCAAAATCTCGCCATACGTCCCGGAACAAGCAATGACGATCGCCGCCAGCCCCTGAAGAACGATGGCGACTACCGGCGCCCGCGAGTGCCGCGAGAGTTTGCCGGTGCTTGCGAAGAAGAGTCCGTCGCGCGCCATGGCGTAGTACACCCGCGGAGCTGTTAACATGCTTTGGCTTAGGAATCCCAGCGTCGAGACCGTTATTCCGATGGCAATCCATTGAGCGCCGCGCGCACCCAACGCCGCCTGCATTACATCGGACGCCGGAGTCGTCGTTGCGTTGAGACCCGCTGGGCCGAGTACACGCAAACACACAACATTGACGGCAAGATACAGGGCCACAACGCCAGCCACTCCCATCAGCAGTCCTCGAGATAAATCGCGGCGTGCATCGCGCATTTCACCTGCGACGAAGGTCGCAGTCTGCCATCCGCCATACGCAAACGCGACGGGGACCATGGCAGATCCAACGCTCTTCAAAAGCCCAAACGAAACCGGTTGTCCTAACAATGGTTCCGATTTCAGTGAGTTTCCGCCGAGCACAAATCCCAGGATCACGAGTCCCGCGATAGCCGCGATACGTAAAAGCATAAAAGCGCTCTGCACATTGCTGCCGGCGCGCGCTCCCAGACAGTTTATTCCAGTTAGCAGACAGCAGCACCACGGCTGCGATTTCACTGTCGTTCCAGGCAACGCCTGTAAGCGAGCGAAAGTACGACGCGAAAATAACCGCCACCGCGGCCATACCTCCAGTCTGTGTCACCAGCAGCAACCCCCATCCATAAACAAACGCAACGGCAGGATGATATGCCTCGCGCAAATAGAGATATTGACCCCCTGTGCCCGGCAAACGGGTAGCCAATTCAGCCCAGATAAACGCGCCGCATATCGCGAGTAGACCACCTAGTACCCAAACACCAAGGATCAAAAATGGCGTGTGAACGCGATGCGCGACCTCCGATGGATTAGCGAAGATTCCCGCGCCGACGATCCCGCCCATGACAATCATCGTGGCATCGAATAATCCGAGCTGACGTCGCGGCTTTAACGACTCCGATTTTGTCATGTCGAGCGAGGTCGAGACATCTCTAATTCCTCGAAGAGCACAGCTAGAGATTCCTCGACTTCGCTCGGAATGACACGCTCGAAAAATCAAACATGATAGGTGCCCTCACCGATCCGACGCTTTCAGTTTATAGATTCTAAATTCCGGGGTCGACTCAAGCAACGTTGCGGTTTCGCTGAGATGCCGGGTCAGCTCGGGGTAAGACGTCAGCCACCAGGACGTATTCGTGACAAAGACAAGATGCGTTGCCCCCTCACGACGCAATCGTTCCAGATCGCTGATAGCCTGCTGGCTGTTCTTTGGATTGCCGCCGTAAATTCCATTTTGCTCGAGAAAATGCCAACCTTTGCGCTTCGCATAATAGAATATGGCTGGATTGCCACCGTCCACGGCGACAATCAACGCATCGCTCGGCGTAATCTTGTTTAGTTCAAGGCCGGCATCGCGATGTTGCGCAGCTGATGATTCGTAAAGGGGCCGCACGTACAAGAAGGCCAGAATCGCGAACGAACTCGCAAGCAAAATCGATAATGCCACGGCCGTCACGCGCGAAGAAATTTTCGATTCAAAAAAGGCACAACCCGCACCCGCAAACGCAGCGGCGATGGGCACGAATGGCAGCTGGTACCAGGGATGGCGATTGCCGTAGCCGACGGCTACGACGAACAAAATCATGGTGGCCAACCACCAATCAAAGAGGCAGCTGAACCTCCTACGCGGGCTGCCCACAGCGCTACAGCGTTGCAGGCGTGGCGCTACAAACAAACCAATCAACGCTAAGACTGCCAAAACCGGCGTGAGACTCGACGTTGCAATCTGTCGCGCAATCTCCGAGTACCACGAGAAACTCTCCAGCCGGACTCCGCCGGCGCCAAAGAAATGATGCGGATAAAATCTCTCGGAGATTTGATACGCATGCCAATACCACGCGACCGAAGGTAAGATCGCAACGGCGGCAAACAAAACGACCGCGCGATAAATTATTGGGCGTTTGACTCGCTCGCTCCCGCTCGCTCGGTCTGGTGACCTGCCCGTCCATGTCGCTCGGCTCCCGCCGGCTCCATTCTGTGAAACGCCCGGCGTCTGGCACAGACGCCCTACAATGATATACGCCAGCGGCGCCGCGATCACGATGCTCGTGGCCTTGATCAGGATCGACAAGGAAATCGCAATCGCAGCCAGACAAAAAGAGATCATCCCGCGATCGCGAAGCCAAAGCAGGAAAAAATACAATCCGATGATCGCCAGGCTGAGCGACGGAACGTCTGGCATGAAAGAGCGTCCGGCAAAAACGTTCAGAGGCGCAAAAGCGTAGAAAAATGCAGCCCAAACGGCCGACGTATCGCCGAAAATCTCGCGCACCAACAAAAAGAAAAATGGGAATGAGATAGCAAAGAAAATCACCGACTGGCTACGCCCAATCCACTCGTGAATGCCGGCAAACTTGTAACAAATCGCTGCAAGGAAAGGCAAAATGGGAAACTCCGTTCCTACGTAGCCGCCTGAGCCGCCAGCCCAATCGATTTGCGGATAACCAAAACGAAAACCGTGTTCGAAAAAATTGCGCGCAATCGCCGCCACGTCGCTTTGTCTCCAGCTCCAATGATCGACGTAAGGCTGATCAATCATGATCAACCGGACCGCCACGGCCAGGATCCAGATTGCTATTACAATGTTGGCGACATAGAGGCGGTATGGATAGCGCGTCGCAGCAAAGGTCCGGTCCAGATCATCTGGCCGGCGCAGCGTCGCGACCCTGGGATTTACGCGCTCTTTGATGCGCATCGTGCAAGCGTCTTGACAGCTGCTGTAAAGTCAATCGTGTAGGGGAATCTCAAATCCGGAGAAGAGATAGCATGAAATCGACGGCTCTCATTCCTCAGCCGAAGTTGGGCTCCGTTGCAGGTTTGTTCGCACTAGTCCTGCTTTTCACTTCCGGGATTGGCGTGGTGCATGGACAAAACGAGCCGATTCTCGTGCCTGATGCCATCGATTATCAGAAACTCCTTCCTCTTTTGCCGGAGCCGCCTCAAGGCTGGGTCGCTGATAAAGCGGAAGGATCAACGGAAGACGTTGGCGGATTCAGGATCACAAATGTACATCGCGACTATCACAAGGGCGACGGTGACAAGGTCCCAACAGCCGCGATCAGCATACTCGATTCCATATCGAACCCGGATTACGTGAATGCCACGACCACTGCCTGGAATAGCAACAACGAAAGCAGCGAAGGTTACGGCAAGTCCGTCACTATCGACGGCAATGCTGGTTTCGAAGCCTTCGAGAAAGAAAGCAAACACGCCACTCTCTGGGTAATGATTGCCAAGCGTTATTTCGTTCAGATCGAGCTACAGAACCAGGACCCGAAGGAATTGCAGGAATGGGTCAAACGCGTCGATCTAAAGAAATTAGCGGCAATCAAATGACAAGGTGCAGCTTGTCATCCTGAGCAAAGCAAAGGATTTCACTGTTCACTCCTGTTTCTGTTCCTCGCTTGCCATCGGCACGAAACGCACCGGCAACGTAGCGCTTTGTTTCAATTGGCCGTTTTTCTTTTCCAGCAGGTACAATTCCTGGGCGAACCTCTCGCCGACGGGAATGACCATGCGCCCGCCGTCTTTCAATTGATCGACGAGCGACTGTGGAACCTTCTCCGGCGCACACGTCACGATGATGGCGTCGAATGGCGCATGTTCCGGCCAGCCCTTGTAACCGTCACCGGTTTTCAGATGCACATTTTTGTAACCAAGTCTCTGCAGTGTCGCCTCGGCATTTTTCGCCAACGGTTCGACGATCTCTATTGAATAAATCTCCGCCACGAGCTCAGCCAGAATTGCCGCCTGATACCCTGAGCCAGTCCCAATTTCCAAAACCCGATCGCCTGGCTGCAGCCGCAGCTGCTCGGTCATGAACGCCACGATGTATGGTTGCGAAATGGTTTGGCCGTAACCGATCGGCATCGGGCCATCTTCATAAGTCGCAGCGCGCGAGTCCGGGGTCACGAATTCTTCCCGTGGAACTTTTGCCATTGCCGCGAGCACCCGTTGGTCATGGATACCGCGTGTCGCCAACTGCTGTTGAACCATGAGCTGACGTTGGGCCACAAAATCCGGGCCTGATGTTGGCCTTTGCCCACAAGCAGTTGCCGCGAGCGCTGCGATCACGAAGGATTGCCAAACTCGCTCCACCCGACAAAATAGTGCAGATTGCCTGTCATTCCGAGCGAAACCGCCCGTCCGGCTCGGAGTCGAGAACGGAGCGGTTGGGGAAAACGCGACAGAGACGGGCAGGCCGAGAGGCCGAGTGAGCGGTGCGAACGAGTCAAATCTCTAATCATAATGGCTGAAGAACGCAAAACGTTAGAGCAACGCGAGCAAATGACAGATCTGGAACGTCTTCGTCACTCAGCTTCCCATGTATTGGCGACGGCAATCTTGAAAATCTGGCCCGAAGCGCAGTTCGCCGCGGGGCCACCGGTGGAGACCGGTTTTTATTACGATGTCGATCTTCCGCACCGCATTTCGCCCGACGATTTCGAAAAGATCGAGGCGGAGATGAAAAAGGAGATCAAAGCGAACCATCCGTTCGAGCGGGTTGAAGTCTCGCGCGATGACGCGCTCGCGCTTGGGAAGAAAGGCCGGCTTGCCGCACTTGGCGAGCGACCCGAGCCAAGCAAATTCAAGCTCGATATTATCGAAAACATTCCGGCTGACGAAAAGATCTCGCTCTATCGCAGCGGAGATTTCATCGATCTTTGCGCTGGGCCACACGTGATGCGCACGGGAAATATTGGCGCATTCAAGCTCACGAGCGTTGCAAGCGCCTACTACAAAGGCGACGAAAAAAATCCGCAACTACAGCGCGTTTACGGTACCGCCTTCAAGACCAAAAAGGAACTCGACGAGTATTTCGCCATGCTCGAGGAAGCGAAGAAACGCGATCATCGCAAGCTTGGCAAGGAACTCGAACTTTTCGTTTTCGATGATGATGTCGGCCCCGGTCTCCCGATGTTTTTGCCGCGCGGGGCAGCCATCGCCGAAGAACTAGAGAAACTGGCAAAGGAAACAGAATTCGCAGCCGGCTACCAACGCGTGCGGACTCCGGAAATCGCACGAGAGAGTCTCTACAAAAAGAGCGGCCACCTTCCCTACTACGCTGAATCGATGTTTCCGCCGATGACTTTGCTCGAGGAGAAGCATCGCAAAATTCTTGAGAATCTGAAGATCGCGCGTGTCAGCTTCTCAGCGAGTTTTGATGCAGCAAGTGAACGAGCTTGGCAAGACATACAAGCAGAACTTGCCTTGCCGGACGTTGACGAGGCTAAGCGCCAAAACATCAGTGAACGAATTGGACTGTTGAATCCGGTTCAGGATGAAGACCGCGCGGAGCTCGCGCGCATTGATGCAATGATTCAAACAGTTGGCGACAACTACTACCTCAAAGCGATGAATTGTCCGCATCACCACAAGTTATTCGCAGCGCTGCCTCGCAGTTATCGAGATCTGCCGCTGCGGCTCGCGGAGTACGGGACCGACTATCGGTATGAGAAAAGCGGCGAGTTGTTCGGGCTTATGCGGGTGCGCTCGCTGCACATGAATGACGCACATATCTACTGCACCCCAGAGCAGTTCGAGGCGGAGTTCAACGCGGTGAACGAGATGTATCTGAATTATTTTAAGTTGTTCGGGATCGACAAATATCTAATGCGTTTCTCAACACATGATCCTTCGAAGCTCGGACAGAAGTTCGTCAACGAACCTGAGCTTTGGAAACAAACTGAAGAGATGACTCGGAATGTACTGAAGAATTCCGGAATCAATTATGTCGAAGTGCCTAACGAAGCGGCGTTTTACGGCCCAAAGATCGACGTGCAAGTCTGGAGCGTAATTGGACGGGAGTTCACGCTCGCCACTAATCAGGTCGATTTCGCGCAACCGCGCAATTTTGATCTTCGTTACAAAGACCGCGACAACACCGAAAAGATCCCGATCTGCATCCATCGCGCGCCGCTCGGTACGCATGAACGGTTCATCGGATTTTTGATCGAGCATTACGCCGGCAATTTCCCGTTGTGGCTGTCCCCGGAACAGGTGCGCATTCTCACGATCGGCGACGATCCGACGCTATTGGATTACGCGCGATCGATTTTGAAGGAACTGCGATCTCATCAAGTCCGCGCGGAAATTGACGGCAGCAGCGACAAGATCAACGGCAAAATCCAGCGTGCCGAACAAATGAAGGTCCACACCATGTTTGTGATCGGAAAACGAGACATGGAAGCCGGCGCGGTGAGCGTCCGCGTTCACGGCAAAGGCAACCTCGGCGCGAAGCCGCGCACGCAGGCAGTCGCCGAAATCCTGGACAGTGTCAAAGCGCGCACGCCGTAGTCATGCCTAACGACAGAAAAATAATTCACGTCGGGGCTGGCGAAGGCCACGCATTCTCTGCGGCGGGAGATGTTTATCGCATTCTGGCTTCGGGCCGGCAAACAGGAGACGTATACGCACTTCACGAGATTCGCGTCTCACCAAACAACGGGCCGCCTCCCCACATTCATTCTCGTGAAGACGAATCTTTTTTTGTTTTGGAAGGCGAAGTCGAATTCCACGTTGGTGACGAGAAGATCACGGGCCTGCCCGGCACGTTCATTCGAGGATCGCGAGGCATTGCACACAGTTTTAAAAACAACACGCAACTGCCGGCGCGCATACTAGTGTTTGTCACCCCGGCCGGATTTGAGAATTTCTTCCACGAATTTGCGCGACCAGTCGCGTCATTCGATTCGCCGGCGATACCCGTAAGCAAAGACGAAGTCGATAAACTATTGGCAGCAGCGCCGAAATACGGCCTTCAGGTTCTGTCGCCGAACAAATGAGAGTCATACCATTTTCGTGATGTGGATGAACACCTCATATATCTTTTCAGTTTATCTTATTCTTTTTCTTCTCTGATTTTCTTCTTGCTAATGACTTGGAATTTTCCGTGTTCTTCGAAGCGGACGGTAAACTGAATCTTCGCGTCACCTGCGCCGCCTCGGAAAATTGAGAATTGCTCCAGCACTAAGGTCCCCGGCTTCACCCAGCGCAGCGGTTTGACGTACTCATTGCGGACGTCGCCACCGGGATCGATCCCGAGATATTCTGTTTTGAATTCTTCGAAGCGATCACCGGAACGCTGGCAGACACGGGTCTCGGTGACGCGCTGACCAAGCGACAAAGCATAGGCGAACCATCTCGAGTCCTGAGACCATATGACTTTTCCCTGCAGACCGCCTTCTTGGTCGCTGAAGTCCAACACGACTTCCTCGCCGGGCATCGCAATCAGTTCGAGTTTTCGCGTCGCTTCGGCAGGGATCTCGTCTCCGCTTTCAAGAAGCAGACTCGGGTCGTAGGCAATCCGCACCGCGAATCGTTTGTCCGGTGAGAAATTAGTAATCGTTTCGGCGGTTGGGATTTCCTCTGCAAGCGCCGATGCACAGGCGAAAAACAAAGCCAGGACCGAGGCGTTGCCGATCGGTCGTCTCATAAGGGAGCAGGTTGAGAAATTCCCGCGTGGAGTGTCAAGCAATCTCCTGATAGGATCGGCTCGTGAAAAGCTTCCAGAGCGTCAGACCGGCAACGAAGTCGATCTTGTATGCGACATCACTGATGATGGCGAACCCGTTTCTCGGTGCGAAAGCTGACGTACACCCAATTGTTGAAGTCCAGAGCGGGTATCTATTCGGCGCGACCGCCGACGGTAAGTGGATCAAATCGGAAGAAGCGGCCAAAGCTATCTCCGGTAAAAGGACGTACGAAATCTACGGATTGACCCAGTCACTCGGCCAAGCCAAGGGAGGCAAGCCGAAGCCGGCAGAAGAAGAAGTGTGTTCAGACGTGTTGACAGTTTCGCTCTCACCAAAGCCAGAGAACGGCGTGATCGCGCTTGCTGCACCGTGGAACGCGTTGCCGCGAAAACCGCGCGTGATGGATACGATCCAGCAGGTGTATGTCGAAGCTGTTCGCGATTTTTTGAAAACCAAAGGGATCGAGGAACCGAAGGTCAAAATCGACAACATCATTCGCGTTGATTTGGATGGCGATGGCGAAGACGAAGTGTTGATCAGCACAACGAATTACAAGGAAGAGGGCATGCCGATGAGATCTCCGGCTGGCAGTTATTCGATGGTACTGTTGCGGCGGATCGTCTCTGGAAAGGTGGAAACACAACTGGTGGAAGGAGAATTTTATCCGAAGGCTTACCAGAACGGCCCTCACGATGACGCGAGCTTCAACGCACCGAACGCTTACAAAATAATCGCGGTGCTTGATCTGGACGGCGACGGTAAAATGGAAGTCGTCGTCACGTCGCAATACTACGAGGGAGGAACAACGACCATTTATCGGTGCGATCCGAAAAAGGTTAAAGAGTTACTTTCCGTTACCTGCGGAGTGTGAGCCAGCACGGCGCGAAATCCGGTGCGCCGCTCCTTGCGGTTTATGACGAATGGACAAGGAACGGCGGCGATTTTCCCGAAGGCAGCGAAACCGTTGCGATTGTGTTTGACGCTCAACACAAGGTTTCGATTCAATTAGGAATCTCAGCAGGCCTGCTGGGAACCAATCAGTATCCCGATATGAAAGTGAGTCGATTGATATTCACGCTTCTGTTGGCGTCGAGTATCGCTGTCGTTCAATTGGCCGCGCAACAAACCAATGCCGATCAAAAACCGATTGACGAAGTCAAGGCGAAGGCAGAAGCAGGCGACGCAGAGTCCGAAGTGGAACTCGGTCTTCGCTACGACAAGGGCACAGGCGTGGTGAAGGATCATGTGGAGGCCGCGAAGTGGTATCGCAAAGCCGCCGAACAGAATCTAGCCAAGGCTCAATACAACCTGGGACTCTGCTACGGACACGGCGAAGGTGTGGTGAAGGATCAGGTAGAGGCGGTGAAGTGGTTTCGCAAAGCCGCCGAACAAAATTACGCCGCGGCTCAATACAACCTGGGCGTCTGCTACCAACGGGGCGACGGCTGCCGCGACGGCGTGGCGGAGGATGATGTGGAGGCGGTGAAATGGTATCGCAAAGCCGCCGAGCAAAATTACGCCGCGGCTCAATACAACCTAGGCGTCTGCTACGATCGGGGCGACGGCGTGGCGGAGGATCACGTGGAGGCCGCGAAATGGTATCGCAAAGCCGCCGAACAGAATGACGCCGATGCGCAATACAATTTGGGCATCTGTTACGAACGGGGCGACGGCGTGGCGGAGGATTGGGTCGAAGCTTACAAGTGGCTGTTGCTGGCAGCGAGGCAAGGCCATGAGACTCCTAAGGAGCACATGACCTTGCTGGAAAGTAAGCTGCTGACGCCGGAGCAGGTTGCGCAGGGACAAAAGCGGGCGCGCGAGTTCAAGCCACGCTAGGTGGCGGTGACGATCTTCATCAATAGGACTCTTTCTCCACACGGGAACATGGAAATCGTCCCAGCCTCGAGCTTTTACGAAGGAGAAGCGACGACGATTTATCGTTGCGGTCCGAAAAAAGATTGAATCCTTACTTTCCGTCGCTTGCGGGGGGTAGAGCCGACACGGCGTCACGTTTCGTTACCGCATGCTTGTTCGGAATCCAGATAGCAAAACAAGGACTCGTACAAAAAGGAGCAAAGGAAACAAAGGTGGTATTTTGAGTTCAGGACTGATTGCGTCCGATGGGAACCACAAAGCCTCACTTCAGAGTGTCAGGGTTAGCCGAAAAGCGCAATCAGATGCCGAACTCTTACTCCGCGTAACGCTCGACGGCCAGGATTCGTGCTTGCGTGCTGTCTAGCATGTATTGCCAATAGCGACGTTCTGCTACTGATCTGCCGCCAGCTTGTTTGTAAAATGTCGCCCCGGCATCGCGTGTTTTGATCCACTGACGCTGATCTTCACGCAGACTAGTTTGCTGGTCCTCGTCGAGCTTAGCCAAGATATCGTTGTAGGTTTTGTTGAGCTTGTTGTCCGCCTCTTCGTAGCGCTTCCTGAGTTCAGTTTCCGGCGGCAACTCAGCCAAGGGTTCTGCGCTAGCTGCTTCCGGAAAGATCGGCCTGCCGCTTTCTTCTTGGAAGAATGCTTTCCATCGGTTCCGTGCGTCTCTGTCGAGGCGCCGAAGATAGTCCGTGAGCTCAAGACGTTCGGTCTTGGTATTAAAATAGAGGTACCAAAGATAAATACCGTGGTTGCGTTCGTCGCCCACGCCGCCGCGAAGATCGACAAGTAGTCGAGCTGAGTCCGGACTCCACGCGACGAAATCAATGATCCCTTCATCTCCCTGCCGATATGGCACATCGTCAGGTTCGATGTGTTCCTGCCCGGCAAAGAATCGCCACGAAAGCTCGGCCAACCTTTGAGATTTAACCGGTTTGAATTTCAAGCCTTCGCCGCCATTGAATAATTCGCCGTCGCCCATGTGACTGCCGAGATGATAGGTGGCGAAAATCCAGCGTTCATCAGGCGAAATAAAATACTCCGCTGGCACGACCTGACGTTTGTCGCCTAACGGCTCGCGAATGTTTGGATCGGCAGTCGGAAACGACGTATTGCTGCTGGTACGGATCGATTGTCGGATCCTCGGCCGGAATGTACACGGTCTCGATCGTAAATGTTCCTTTCGGGCTGGTCTGTGGCGGCGGCCGTTCGATGCCAGGTGGGGGCGGTTGAGGTTCTGATTCGATCTTGAACGTCCCTTTAGGACTGGTCTGCGCTACAAGGACTCCATCGCTCCACGTTGCGCAGCAAAACACAACAAACAAGAAACCTGGCGATAGAACTTTCATAATCGCGAAATCATTATCGATGGGTTTCCTGTGTGAGTAATCTGGTTGCTTGTTCAAGGTTCGCTCGGGTCGCTACCTTTTCCAGACCACGGTTCAGTTCGTCGTCAGACTTGGCACCGAGAGCGATGGATTCGTTGAAATCAGCGATCGCTCTTTGCAAATCCGCAATCCGAGAGGTCCGATCACTCGAAGCTTTTGCGCGGTGGAGATAAAGCATGCCCCGGTTCTGGTAAACAAATGGGGCAAACCGACCTTGCAGTTTGATCGCGTTCTCATAAAGCTTAAGCGCTTCATCATAATTTTTGGCTGCTTCGGCCTGCGCCGCCTTTATCGCGAGTCTCATATCGTCGGACTCGGCCGGCGCCGTAGCGTCATGTTCAGCCGAGGTTTGCTTGCTCCTGGCAGGAACGTTGTCGGGGTTAATATTAACAGACAATTGGATCGGCCATCCCGGGCGCGGTGGAGCAGGCAAACGTAAGTCACGCAATTTGGCGCCGACGCAGGCGGCCGCAGGTTGGTCGGGCGCAGTTAACACCTGTTCCACTTGACCATTGGCCGCAAAAACAAGAACAACCTCGAATTTTATTCGCGGCCCGGAGTCTTTAGTGCAAGCCCCCACCACGTCACTCAGTCGCGGCGCAACAACCTTTGAGAATTCGACGTCGTATGCCTTTCCCTGATCCGTCTCTTCGAGATGCTTCGCCTCGGCTAAGGCCTCGGCAAAGGACATCTCACCAGCCTGTGCTCTGATTGAAATCAACACGGTTGGTAGCCCAGCGATCGTGAGAGCGATAATAAGTCTGCGGAGAGGCCTCATACTTCTGCTAATCGCGCGAATTTTCACTTTTCTGCGAAGTCACTCCCGATACCTTTTTTTTTGACGTGAACTTTGCCTGCGCAATGTCCCAAACCGCCTTCAGCTGCGCCGACCATCTATGCTCGGAGAGCCCTTTGGGGTCAGTCGTCGCCTCGCCATTAATTACCACGCGATTGCTGCCGTCGAGCTTGAACACGGGGCCATCCTCCGCGTCAAAAATAAAATCGAAAACGTCGTTGTAGGGTTCGGCTTTTGACTTGCGGTAACCCGGCAACAATAGATCGTGTGCCTTCGCGAGAAGGTTCGTCGTTCGAGCCAGCTTACCATCGTGGAATTCCAGTAGAAACACGTCGTGCGGACCCCACTTGCCATCGAGCGTAACCAGCGCGACCGAGCTATCATCCGACCATTCCGCGCTCACGCCACCATTACTCTCATGTTGGAAGTAAGGATACTTCGTTGGTAACTCGCCCAGGACAGTAAACGGCTGCAGCGCGACAATGTAGTTTTTGACGCTCTCCGGATGATTTGCATTCTCCGCAGCTTCATCTGCTTCTAGCGTCGGATAGATGAAAGCGACTTTTTTGTCCGGCGAAATCGTGCCGGCGGCTACTAAATAGTTTTTCGCGTAATCTTCAGGCAACCCTGCTGACGAATCCTCTCCGGCAGCTTCCGATTCTTCATCAGCCGCGAGAATGGAAAAACCGCAGCCGATGGCGCAGCCGACGATTGCGACAAAGGTGAGAACTGTTCTCATTGTTCGTTACCTCTCTCTTTGAGCTCCTTCTCTGACATCCTATGGGGTTTGACGATCTTCGAGTTCCCTTCCGCATCGAACTTCAATGTGAAAAGGAAAGTTTGTTTGCGTGAGTTTTGTCCAGTTGAGCCCCAATCAACGTAAACGATCGCAGTATCGGCGTCGGTCCATTGACGCGCCTTTACGATATCAGGGATTGGATCGGTGCGGTCACCGCTTATCGATAGCTGCTTGACCAGTTTTGCAAACGTCGCAGGCGCCGAGTCCACATCAATAGGCGATTGCAGCTGCGTCCATTTGTTATCGCGAAGCTGATAAAACGCGACTGTTTCGTAGGTGGTGTGGGGCGGATGTGGCGGAGTGTAATTGAAAGCAAACCGTTTCGAATCCGGCGTCCAAACGATCGTTGCGTCGCGACAATAAGGAACCTCCACGTCATTGGAAAGGTCCAGCGCCATATGATTCGTGTCCGCTTTCACGATCGACGACCAGAGCCCGTCGGTGCACCGATATCCCCATTGTTTGTCCGGAGAAAACCAAGTCGGGTGCGGTTGCGCTGTTGCCTCGGACGCTGTGCTCTCAGGAACTGATGATGGTATTTGCGCCGGCGATGGAGACTCCTGCGCATCGGAGGTAATGGCGCACACGACAGCAAGCACGAGCAACAAGGGATGTCTCATTTGTTGGGTGTTAACGGTTACTCATTAACATTATCCAGGCCGGCAAATTCCCAGCCGCTCTTGGTCAATTCAAAGATGAAGCGAATGGGTGCATTTTCCATGTCGTCCGGCGTTTCCTTAAAAGGGCAGTAGATCTCATACTGCCGGAGCGATTCTTTCCGCGGTTTGGCGCTTGCAAAACATTGAGCGGCATTGGCCTCGCCTTTGAAAACCTCATTATAACGGTGCAAAAAATCCTGCTTGTCCTTTACGGCTTTTACCGAATACGGCATCGACAGCGGGAATTTTGTCATGTTCGCCACCATTACCTTATCGCCAGCAATGACAGCCGACTTGAATTTGTTCCAGAATGCCAAAAACTCGGTCTGCGCAAACGCCTCCGGCAGGAAGAACAGAATCAGAATTGCCACCACCCAAGTTCTAAAAGACTTCATTCTTCGAGGTGCACTGAGTTCATGATATGATCGATCTCTTTCTTTAACTCAGGATTCGTGTTGAGATTCGAGGTAAAAGTGATCTCTAACAGCTGGCCCTTGTAAGAAGTGGTTAGGAACCGCGTGTAAACTGGATTATGCGAATAATCCTTTATGCCCTTCCGCATTGGGACGTAACGCCAGTCCGCCCATTTTCGACCATCGATCGTCACGATTTCTTTCTTCAGCCATTCGAGGTGTGAATCTTTGGGCAACCACTTGAAGCCTTTGCTGTATTCAGCCACACGCATCTTCAGATAGCCCTCAAGTTTGTCCGGCGTCAGGCCATGGGTACCGCGCAAGACTTCTCCCCACGCGCCATCCGGACCCGAGAACCTGGCCACAGTCTTTGGCTCTTTCGGATCATCAGGGTCGCGAGAAAAATCAGAGGGAATATCGAGCTTGAGCTTGCCATTCAGGAGATTAACTGTCGTGGCCCCCGAAGAGGGACGGTCTTTTGAATCCGCAGGCGACTCTTCGCTGGCCAATTCTGGATCGAGCTTCTGGGCGGCCTTAAAGTCGGCCTCAGCACCGTTTGCATCCCCTTTCTCCTTCCTCGCGACAGCGCGATTGTAATAGGCGCGTGCATAGTCCGGTTTGAGTTCGATTGCGCGTGTATAATCAGCAATTGCGCCTTCCTGGTCGTTATTCTCCGCTCTGGCATTGCCTCGGTTGTTGTAAGCGGCCGGGTTTATGGAGCCGAGTTCGATTGCTCGCGTGTAGTCGGCAATAGCACTAACCGTGTCCTTTTTCAGCCGTTTGGCTTGAGCGCGGTTGTAATAAGCGGCGTCATCCCTCGGATTGAGTTCGATGGTACGATTAAAATCGGCCAAAGCACCATCCAAGTCACCGTTCTTCGCTTTTTCAATGCCACGGTTAACGAGGTCTGCATCCGACTCTTCGGCAGTTGGTGATGACGCCGGAGACGGCGACTCATGTACGGTTTCCTGAATCTCGACCGCGACCAAGTAGCTGAAACTGATGTCTACCTTCGCTTCACGAGCACCGAGTCGCATTGGACCGGCAAAATGCGAGAGTAATACTTGGTCGCTTTTGGCGTTCTTGTATCGCCCGAAGCTGATACGCGGATAGGAACTGCCTTTCGACCTTTCTTTTGATTCCTCGAAAACAAATTCGTCTCGCTCACCCTCATCCTTCTTACCCAGAAATTTCATGACCGTCGCGCCTTGGTCCGGAGCGTTTGTAGCTGGCTCACCTTTCAATCGCGCGTCGATCAAACTAACCCAGTTGTTTAATCGCTTCGACGTTTGTGTGTCCACAGGCTTGCCTGTTTCGCCCCAATCATTCGACCTTAGCCAGGTCTTTCCATCCTTCCGGACAAATTCGCCGTCATCAGTCTGTATTCTTTCCGGACCGCTGTTCGGATAACGATCGTATTTGAATTCTGCTTTGCCGCCTGGACCAAAATCAAGACTCGCAATCGCCACGAAATGGACCTTGGAATAGAAATCGCGGCTGTACTTCAAGTTCTCCGCTGCGAATTTTGCGTCTTGCGCCCGCAACGGTGACAGAACGAGGACTAAAGTCGCAACCAGACCCGATAACTGGAGGGTTTTCAGAGGGCCAGATTAAGAAATTCAGGCGTGCAATGTCAATCGCTCGATCGTTAGGATTAAAACATGAACTGGTGTCGAATTGCGATCGTGACGAAATGCATCTTGCTGTTCACGTCTGCATACGCGGCAAATCCATTTCTCAATGCGCAAGATGACAAGCCGGTGTCCGCCAAATTTCGCGGCACCGAGTGGGGCGACGAGATTCAACAGAACGATATCCCGCTCAGTGCGCGAGTCGTTACGACGCGTGTTGCCAAGATGCCGTGGGGCGCGATTTTCAAAATCGAATTTACCGATCTCAAATCAAACGCACCGCAGAAGCGCGAAATCCGGCCTGATTATTTCATCGTCACAGACGACCGAATCGCTCTATTGAACGAGGAAGACAACGAGGCCGCGGTTAAGAAAATTTCAGCGCTGGATAAACCGCCGGAGTTCGAGTCGAGCGACATCTACGGAATTACCACCGGCAAATTCAGCCACGAAGATGGCTCATGGAAAACAACAATCGGAGTAAAAGGCAATCTATCCATTTACGATTCGAGCCATCCCTCGGGTCATTTTAAGAAGATCATTTGGAAAAAGGGAGTTGGATTGGTGGAGTATGCGAGCGGTTACGGCGCGCATGCTGACGGTTTCCGTCTGCAACGCGAGAAATAAATGGTCGTGTTCTCGACCGATCCGGTTGGCTGCTAAAAAGGCTTGGCTGCGACAGAGACAACAGCGATGGACAAGGTGAAATGGATCTGGCCCTGACGTTAAAGAAACATTTCGGCTATGATCAATTCCGGCCGTTGCAACGAGAAATCATTACCGACGCGCTCACAGGTCACGATCTGTTTGTGCTGATGCCCACCGGCGGCGGGAAATCGCTCTGTTTTCAATTGCCAGCTTTGATACACGAGGGTCTGACCATTGTGGTTTCGCCACTCATTTCGCTCATGAAAGATCAGGTGGACGCGCTACAAACCAGTGGGATCCCAGCTACCTACTTGAATTCGACACTGGACCGAAAGGACGCAGCCATGCGGTGGCGCGGACTGCATCGTGGGGAGTACCGGATGCTCTATGTCGCACCCGAGCGACTGATGCTCCACACGTTTCTGGAACGAGCAGTGAACTGGAACATCGCGCAGGTTGCCATCGACGAAGCACATTGCATCAGCGAATGGGGCCACGATTTCCGGCCGGAATATCGCGAGCTCAAGAAATTGCGAACGCATTTTCCGGACGTGCCAATGATGGCGCTGACTGCGACGGCTACCGGGCGGGTGCGGGACGATATCGTAAAGCAACTGAAGCTGCGTGAGCCGCGTTCTTACGTCGCCAGCTTTAACCGGCCAAATCTTACTTATCGAATAATCCCAAAAACAGCACCCTACGATCAACTACTCGAATTCATTCGCAGCCGGCCTAACGACAGCGGGATCGTTTATTGTGCGAGCCGAAAAAGCGCCGATTCACTGGCGCGGAATCTCAGTGAAGACGGTTTAGCCGCGAAGCCGTACCACGCCGGCCTAACGAGTTCAGAGCGCACGAAAAATCAGGAAGCATTTCTGCGCGATGACGTTCGAGTGGTCACTGCGACGATCGCGTTCGGAATGGGAATCAATAAGCCGAACGTTCGCTTCGTCGTGCACCACGATCTTCCGAAAAACCTGGAGAGTTATTATCAAGAGACCGGGCGCGCCGGCCGCGACGGGTTGCCCGGCGAATGCATACTGCTCTTCAGTGCGAGCGATGTCGCCAAGCAGCTCCATTTCATCGATGAAAAGAGCGAGGCCGAAGCGCGCATTGCCCGGACACAGCTCCAACAAATGGTGCATTTCGCCGAGACACGCGAATGCCGCCGCGCGACCCTGTTGCAATATTTCGGTGAGCAATATCCAGAGACGTCGTGCGAAAGCTGCGATAATTGCCTGACGCCACGCGAAACGTTTGATGGCACAATTCCGGCGCAGAAGTTTCTCTCCTGTGTTCATCGCATCCACGCGAAAAGCGGATTCGGATTTGGTTTGAATCATGTGGTCGATATTTTGCGTGGCGCAGACACAGAGGCCATCCGGCAACGAAGCCACAACGAGTTGTCTACTTACGGGATTGGTCGCGAATTGAAACGGGATGCCTGGCAGGCCATCGGGCGGGAACTGCTACGCCTCGGGTTCGTCGAATGCGCACCTGGAAAGTTCGCGACCTTAAGGCTCGCGACGGCAGGCCGCGACGCCCTGCGCCGGCGCACAATGATCACGCTCACAAAGCAGATTGAAGTTGTCTCGCAGGCGCGGGAGCAAAAGCTACGCACTGGCGCGATTGAATGCGACGAAGTGTTGTTCGAGCGTCTGCGCGGCTTGCGGCGAAAACTGGCTGACGAACGCAGTGTGCCCGCTTACGTAATCTTCTCCGATGTCTCGCTTCGTGAAATGGCAAAAAATTATCCGACAACTACCGTCGAGTTTCGGCGAATTCCCGGCGTCGGAGAGAAAAAGCTGAAGGATTTTGCCGACGCATTTCTCAACGAAATCAAAAACTACCTCGCCAAAAGCGGTTTCAATGTTGTTTGTGATCGCCCTCAACCTTCATATAGGTGAACGATTTGAGCACTTCGTTGAGTGCCGTAAAATTCTTGCGATAGCTTACTTCGTCTCGTGCCGAGAATACGATGTAAGCGACTGCCTTGGGCAATTGAACGTAAGCGACCCTTTCCCACTGGGAATACGATTTGGTGGCCGGGTATTCGTTGATGAAATACGGCTGGCCGTCGCCCGTTTTTCCGGAGTCGACTTTCTCTTTGGGTTTGCCATGCACTTTTTCCATTTGCTGAACAGACATGGCGACAAACTTTCCGACATCCTCGTAATCCGTGCCCGCGATCTTGGCGTACATGATTGCGTTCGCATCAGCCCAGGTCGACCCTTTCGGATAAAGAACGCACGGCAATCCCTGCTCGGCTCCGGCCCTGTTATCGAGAACCCACCCTTGCGGAGCATCGATCTTAAAGGCGGCCTTCGGGCCGTAAACAACTCCACCCGGATACGTCTCCTGGGCCAAACCGCTGGCGCAAAGAACAACTGACACAATGCAGACAGGGAAAATTGTTTTCATATTCTGCGAACAGTTTGAGGCGCTCCACGTGTGAAATCGATTCTTTTTCTCTCGACAATTTATCAATCTTCTGGCGAGAAATTAAGCGGGCCCGTGCAATTCTTACTTAATCTACCGCCGCCGGTTTCATTCTTCATCGTTTCGGCGATTACGACCTTCTTTGCACTCGCGGGCCTTTATCTCGTGCGAAAGAAATATCCGGCGGAAGTCCTAAAGGAGAATCACGAAGTAGCTGCGATCATCTTCAATGCCTTTGGCCTTTTTTACGGCGTGCTGCTGGCGTTTGTGGTTTTTGTAACATGGGGCGGATACGACGACGCCACAAAGAACCTCCAACTGGAGGCAAATGAGGTCGCTGACATTTTTCACATTACACAAGTATTTCCCGACCCCGCGGGTGAAGTGATACGGCAAACACTGCAGGATTATGTTACTTCGGTTTATAATGATGAACTGAAAAGAATGGCGCAGGGCGAGATAAGCCTCCATTCCAACGAGGCAATACTAAAGTTGATTACAGTGTTCTATCACGTGGATGAGAAGTCGGTCCCCAACAGAGAGATCTACGCCGAAGCATTAAAGCGGTTAAACAACCTGGCTGAGTACCGTCGACTAAGAATATTTGCGGGGAACGATACCGTACCGGGCGCTGTCTGGTTGGTACTACTTGTTGGCAGCGTGATCAGTATTTCGTACACCTACTTCTTCGGAATGAAGAACATCAGGGCGCAATACTTGATTGCGGGGTCGCTTACGGTAACGATCACGATGATTCTATTTTTGATATACGTTCTCGACCACCCCTTTACCGGAACAAGCAGGGTGAGCTCCGACCCTTTGAAACAGGTCATGATGATACTGAAGAAGGATGGCCGCGTGCAGCCTTCGTCGATTCCTTAGCGTCGCTTCTTTTTAGGCAATCCCTTGCGCTTCGTTTTTGCAAACTCGCGCAGCTGCGTCCTGCTCATCGACTTGTACATTCCACGCGAAGCACCTTTAAGCGATGACTTCGAGCGTTTCCCGCGCTTGGCAGCGAGAGCGGCGCCGGCGGCCATTTGTTGTTTCTTTGATTTTGCCGGCATACAAACAGGTTTCGTATCTCAAACGCGAAATGGATTTGTGAGAACGGAGATGAATGAATAAGCGGTTGCAACGAGCGCTCTGGAAGTGTCCTCAATGCAAGCGACAATTCGCAAACCGGAATCAATCGCACTTTTGTGGAAAACATGATCTGGAGAGGCACTTTGGAGGTAAGGCGAAGGAAATTCGCGACATCTATCGGGCTGTGCTTAGAGCTATTCGGCAATGCGGACCAGTAAGAGTACTGCCGGAAAAGACTCGAATTGCATTTCAGGTCCGAATGTCTTTCGCGCAGTTGACCCCTCGTTCAAAATGGGTTGACGGGCATGTGGTTTTGGCGCGGAGACTTGAGCAACCGCGGTTTCGAAAGATTGAGACGATTTCGCCTAGGAATCACGTGCATCATTTTCGGTTGACGTCGGCAACGGAGGTGGATGAGCAGGTCTTAAGATGGCTGCAGGCAGCTTATGCGGTCGGAGAACAACGCCATCTGCGGGCAGACCGGTCAAATCTCACGCAACTGCCGCGGCGCGTCCGCCCCAAAAGAAATAAACCGGCACACCGGTTAAGACGATGAGAATCCCGATTCCCGAAGTTGCGGGCGCCAGAAAACCCAGATCGACAACCAACAATCCGGCAAGCAGAATCGAGATAACCGGCACGACCGGATAACCCCAGGTGCGGTATGGACGATCAGCATTGGGTTTTGTGCGTCGCAAAACCATTAAGGCAACGACCATCAGAATGTAAAAAAGCAAGTCCGCCGACACAATGTATTCGAGCAGTTGATTGTACACATTTCCATAAACGACCCGATGCGTCGTGGGATCCTGCGTCACTGTGCGCGGCAGAGTCAGAAGCACGGTCCAGATTGCCTGCGCGACCAGCGCCGCCGCTGGAACGTGAAAGCGATTGGTGGTTCCGATTCTTTCGAAGAACAAGCGGTCGCGCGCCATTGCGTAGTAAACGCGAGCTCCGGAAAGAATCAGGCCGTTGTTGCAGCCAAAAGTAGAGATCATGATTGCTGCTGCCATGCACATCGCACCGAGGCGACCGAAAATTGCATTCATCATGGCTACAGCGACCCGATTGTGAGGCGCGTGCTCGATTTCCGAGAACGGCAACACGCCGACATAAGCAAGATTGGCCAGCACATAGAGGACGACAACGATGCCGCAGCCCACGACAAGCGCGCGCACAAGATTCTTTCCCGGGTCGCGTATTTCGCTGGCGATAAATGTCACATTTGTCCACGCGGTTTGCGCGAAGAGCGGGCCGACCATTGATTTTCCAAACAGCAACGCGAGAGCGAGGCCGCCGGCGATCGTGAAGCCGGGTTGCGCGATTTGGGGGCTCCACCCATTCGCCCATGAGTTCCACCATGCCGAGTTCAACGCCGCAGAGTTGGCATTCCAGCCTAACGACAGGCCGATCACGATCACGGCGGCGAGCGCGGCTGTTTTTGCGAACGTGAATGTGTTCTGCACGATTTTCCCGATTTCAAGTCCGCCCGTGTTGATCCACGTCAGCAATGTGATCAAGCCAACGGCGACTAATTGCTCGGTGGAAAGACTGATCGCATAGCCGCCGATTGAAATTGGCGCCACCAAATAATTGTCCGGCGATACCCCGGCGACGAAGACGCCGAGAAATTTTGCAAATGCAATCGCCACCGCGGCGATCGTCCCGGTCTGAATCACCAGAAACAAAGTCCAGCCGTACAAGAACCCGATCGATTTTCCGTACGCCTCGCGTAAGAAGACGTAAACGCCGCCCGCGCGCGGCATCATGGTCGCCAGCTCCGAGCAACAAAGCGCTCCGGTAATCGTTAGCAAACCGGCAACAGCCCATGCCAGAAGGAGCCAGCCCGGCGCGCCGCTCAACCGTGAGGATTCTGCTGAAGTGATAAAAATCCCTGAGCCGATCATCGATCCCATCACGATCATGGTGGCGTCGATCGGTCCGAGCGCCCGAACGAGACCAGATTGCCGTCGGTTATCGCTCTCTTCCGTCACAACAAATGCTGCGGTGCACCGATCCTGACCCCGTCGTGTTCCAACCGCTTTCGCAATTCACGCGCGAACTCAACGGCGCCGGGTGTATCGCCATGCACGCAAATTGTCTCACCGCGCACCTCGACGTCACGGCCGTCAACCGAGCGCACCTTGCCTTCGCGCAACATTCGAAGCACACGCTCGGCAGCTTCTTTTGGATCATGAAGCAACGCATCGGGCCGCGTGCGCGGAACGAGCCAGCCGTCATTCAGGTAATTGCGATCGGCGAAAATTTCGCGCGCGATTTGCAATCCATGCGCTTCGCCGCCACGGGCAAGCTCGCTCTTTTCCGGCGCGAACAGAATTAACTTCGGATCGACCGATTCGATAGCCCGCGCGATCGCGTCAGCCAGTTCGATATTCCAGACGGCCATGTTATAAAGGGCGCCGTGTGGTTTGACATGGTTTGGTCGCGCGCTCACGGCAGAGGCGATCGCTTGAAAAACTCCGAGCTGATAAGCCACGGCGTCGAACACTTCCTGGTTACTCACCTCTAGTTCCTTGCGTCCGAAATTCTCGCGATCGAAAAAGCTTGGATGCGCTCCGACCGCGACTCCATGTTTTTTTGCCTGAGAGACAGCAGCGTGCATCGTATCCGAATCGCCAGCGTGAAATCCGGTCGCGATATTTGCCGAGCTGATGAGCTCAAATAATTCGTCATCGTGGCCTGAGCCCTCACCGAGATCGGCATTGAGATCGACGATTAGCTTCATGAGGTATGTAAACTGAGTCCCACGCGAAAGAGTTCCAGTTGTCGCTCGCGCTCGAGTAAAAGCCGCTGCGCATCAGCTATCGAGGCTTCGGAAAAACGGACGTAATCGCCTGCGCGAAGTTGCGCTGCAAAGCCAAGGTCAACGGTGATCACATGCGCTATTTTCGGATAACCGCCAATGGTTTGGCAATCTCCCAAAAGTAAAATCGGCTTTCCGCCAGGTGGAACCTGAATTGTGCCAGGTGCCACTGCTTCAGAGATTAGATCGCGCTCATCGACTCGGTTCAGCTCTGGACCCTCAAGGCGCACGCCCATGCGATCGGAATCCGTTGATACGGCGAACGCTTCACTCGTTAGGCGCTGCAGCGATGAAGCGTCAAAGCGGCTCCAGTCTACGCCGCGGACAAAACGCAAAATGGGATCACGTCTCGCGGGGCTCACCCAATCATACGGCGCCGTCCACGAGGAGATACCCGTAACCGGGGTTGGTGACCTCAGTCCCAAACCGAGCGGAAGAACATCGCCATCACGCAATGCGCGTCCTTCAAATCCGCCAAAATTCGCTCGCAAGTCAGTGGAGCGACTTTTGAGAACAGGCTCAACATGGATCCCGCCGGAAATTGATAGCCAGGATCGACAACCGGTCTTGGGCGCACCGAATTTCAACTTTTCGCCTGACCCAACCAAACAAGCGTGGCCGGCTGGCAATAACGTCGATCCAACCCGCACGTCGAATTCGCCACCGCACCACGCAACGACCTGTTCGTCTTCAAAGCGCAACTGTAAACCACCCAGCGTAATCTCCAGTCCCGCCGCGCCCTCATCGTTGGCGACCAGCAGATTCGCCACGCGCAACCCGAAGCAATCAAGTGCGCCGCCTGACGAAACGCCAAACTCGCGAAAGCCTGTGCGACCAAGGTCCTGCACGCTGGTAAGAAATCCCCCGCGCTCAACAATCAGATTCATGTCTGTCGCCTAACGTTTCAATGATTCAAATTCGTCACGCGTAATCTCTCGGAAGCGCACACGCTCACCTGCGCGCAAAAATACGGGCGGATTTTTTTCGGGATCGAACAAACGCAACGGCGTGCGACCGATCAGGTTCCAGCCGCCCGGCGAACGCAGCGGGTAAATTCCCGTTTGTGCGCCGCCAATCCCGACAGAACCTGGCGGAATCTCTTTTCGAGGTACGCCTCGACGCGGGGTAGCCAGTTTCTTCGGAAGGCCGGCCAAAAACGGAAATCCAGGAACAAAACCTATGCAGGCGACGCGATACTCAGCAGCGCTGTGAAGACATATGACTTCGCTCGGCGAAAGTTCTGCAGTCTGCGCGACATGATCGAGATCCACAGCAAATTCTGGATCGTAAGACACAGGAATTTCAACAATTCGCGACGCTGATCGCATCTTGTGGCCGGGGTCAGCGACCCCGGCTACGGCAGCGCGAATGCGCGTCGCTAACCATTCGAATACGTTGCCCGACGTTTCAGTCGCTTTGGCGACGACAATTGGGTCGAAAAAAACTGCGACACTAGTGTAAGCTGGCGCGAGCTCAATCACTCCGGGGATCGCAGCGCCTTGAAGTTGCCGAAACACGCGGAGGACCTTGTCCAACGTCTCGTCAGGCTCGTCATCGAATCGCTCGCGCACACGGACGATCAGCGCGCAATCACCGATGGGAACAATTTCCATGGCAGGATGATATTTACGCGGAGGGCGATGTCGATCATCGCACGTGGCCTCGAGTGTGCGCGAGGTGGAACGCGTTGTCCTCAACGCGCTGGCAATGAAGCGAGGACGCGCCGCAAAAACCCCTGGCTGCCACGGTTTCGGTGCATCATTCTCGCGCCTTCCGCGGCTGATCAGGCACCGTCTTCAGAGAAGCCTATCCACCACGAATCATTCTGCATGTTTCGCCTCGATCTCGATGTTGATCGTGACTGTCTGGCTGATTCCGGAGACTGACTCGGCCGCGGGCGCGAACATCAGGTTGAAGTCGCGTCGTGTGACTGGATCAACTGTTACGGCCCAGCGCGTCCGGTTCGTCTCGTTGAGCGGTGTTAGCAGTTTGACGTGGAGTGTGACCGGTTTGGTCACGCCATGCATGGTCAGGTCACCCAGGATGTCGCCGGTTTGTGACCCGGTTTGCTTTACTCTTCGGCTTTTGAATGTCATTTCGGGGAATTTTTCCACGTTAAAAAATTCTGCGCTGCGCAAATGATCATCTCGTTTTTTGATCCGCGTATCAATGCTCCGCACCTCGATCCGAGCCGTCACCGACGAATTCTCCGGGTGCTGGCGGTCAACATCGATTTTGCCATTGAACTTCGTGAACTTTCCCGGAGTGGTGCCAAGAAATTGGTGAACGCTGAAACCGATCGTCGAGCCTGACGGATCGAACGTGTACGTCTCATTCGCCCATGCGGCAGAATTCAGCCCAGCGATTAAAACTGCAGCGATAAGATTACGTCGTTTCATTTGGAATTGTTCCGGCTTTTCGCCTTAGTCGCCAGTGTTTTCAACAGCGGCGTACGGGAAAGCGGCAGCCGGCCAAATAAATTTCCCAGGGCGAACGCAGGATCGGCTTTCAATTTTTTCTCGTCGTGCACGCCGGCAATTCGCGCGAGTTCTGTCTCAAAATGTGAAACTGCGCGGGCCGTCGGGTCGTTTACGTTGAGATAACCAAAAGCCCTGCGCAATAGCGCGAAAAGTTCCGGCTCTCGATGATCTCGCTCGGTGCAAATCTCAATTAACTCGACAAAATACGCTGCAGTCTGCGTGCGTATATAATTGCTGCGAATCCCGGCAAACGGATTTTTCAGCACAACTTCAGTGAGCGTATGCAGATCTGACTTCCTGCCCCGCACGATGGAAATTTCAGCGTCAAAAAACAAATCCAACTTTCCTGCAAACGGACTCTTAGGGCGCCGCGCGCCCTTGGCCATTGTCTGGATGCAGCCAAAGTATTCTGTGCACCACGAGATGATCAGGCTCGTGTCGCTGAACTTTCGTCTCCGAAGAAGGATGGCAGCCGTGATCTCCACACCACGAAAATAGCACACCGAGACAGTTGTAGAGATGCCTGTGCCAAGCACCTGTCTTGGATTCGGCGTTTGACACAAACGCCGCTACTACATAACCACGCGTGATTTTGCAGTTGTCCCTTTCACCAGCCATGATGAGTGATGCCGGAAGGGACTACTGAAACTGCTCGCGTACCAGAAGACGTGAGTGGACGGCCGCGTCGCGTGCCTATCGGCAGCGTGACATGGCGGCACACATTCCGCGCGTTAAAGCATCGCAATTATCGGCTTTTTTTTGGAGGGCAACTAATTTCGCTGGTTGGCACGTGGATGCAGCAAACCGCGATGAGTTGGTTTGTCTATGAAATTACGAATTCAAAGCTGCTGCTGGGTATCGTCGCTGCCATGGGGTCTGCTCCGATGATGTTGTCCGCAAGTTGGGGCGGCTCCCTCGCCGATCGTCATCCGAAGCGCTCGATCCTCCTCGCGACCCAGACGGCCCAAATGATTTGCGCATTCCTTCTTGCGGGCGGTGTTTGGGCGGGTTTCGCCACGCCCTCGTTCATAATCATTATCGCTGCGTTGAACGGTGTTGCCATGGGTTTTGATATGCCCGCACGGCAGGCGTTCACAGTCGAAATGACAAGCCGTGAAGATTTGCTAAACGCGATCTCACTCAACAGCTCGATCGTAAATGGCGCCCGTGTTGTCGGTCCGTCTGTCGCTGGTTTGCTGATCGGGTGGGTTGGCGTTGCAATGTGTTTTTTCCTGAATGGTCTCACGTTTGTTGCGGTAATCGCCGGTCTGCTCATGATGCGCTTACCGCCGTTTCAACGGCCGGCACACGTCGTCTCTACCAGTCAACACGCCTGGAATGGCATCGTATATTCACTGAAACATCAGCGAGTGCGGACGATTCTGCTGCTCTTCCTCGCAGTGGGCGTGTTCGGGTGGTCATACGGTGTAATGATGCCGGCTTTCGCACGCGACGTCCTCGGCCGCGGCGCGAACGGTTTCGGCATCCTGATGTCGGCGAGTGGAATCGGCGCTTTAATCGGCGCCCTGGTAGTGGCCACTTATGGGCATCTGTTTGCACCGCGAAGACTGGCGCTCGGCGGCATCTGGTTGTTTTCGATTGCGCTATTTGCCCTTTCGCTTACCCGGAATTTTTATCTCGCACTCGTGTTTCTCCTTGTCGCCGGATTTGGAATGCTCTTGTTTTTCTCCACATCCAACACCGTGCTGCAGACCATTGTGCCAGATGAAATGCGAGGGCGCGTGATGGGTGTTTGGTCGCTTGTCTTCGGCGCGATGATCCCACTAGGCAGTCTCGAAGCCGGAGCGGTTGCGAATTGGCTGGGCACACCATTCGCGCTCGCGTTCGGGGCAATCATTTGTGCAGCCTCTGCGCTGGTGACGCTGCTCGTAATTCGGCGACGGGAGGCCGGGAACGCCAGATAATTTCAAACGGTTCGCCTGGTTTCGCGGGCGATTACCGGTTAATGATATGCAACGCGCGTTTCTCCACATTGAGCGCGGCTTCTCTGACTGCTTCGCTCAAGGTAGGGTGTGAGTGACAGGTGCGGCCGATATCTTCGGAGCTGCCGCCAAATTCAATCACCGAAACCGCCTCGGCGATCAGCTCCGAAGCGGTGTGATGCAAAATGTGTGCGCCTAGAACGCGATCGGTTCTTGCGTCGGCAACAAATTTCACCATTCCTTCCACATCATCGCTACATAGCGCCCGGCTATTGGCTCGGAACGGAAATTTTCCGATCCGCACATCCATCCCTTTTTCTTTCGCCTGATCTTCGGTCAAACCGACCCCGGCCAGCTCCGGATTTGTGTAAATGATACTGGCAATGGCCTCGTAGTTCACATGGCCGGCCTTGCCCGCAATGATTTCCACGCAGGCGATTCCTTCGTCTTCAGCTTTGTGCGCGAGCATCGGACCAGCGATCACATCTCCGATGGCATAAATGCCTTCGACGTTTGTGCGGAAATGATCGTCGACTTTGATGCGCTTCTTTTCGTCAAACTCCACACCGGCTTTTTCAGCGCCCAAACCGTCTGAGAACGGGCGACGCCCGACTGAAACAAGCACTTTGTCTCCTTCGAATTTCAGTTCCTGACCGTCTTTAGTGGCAGTTACCGTTGCGCGACCATTGTCCATCTTCACCGCGCTGACCTTTGCTTCCAGGTGGAAGGTCATTCCCTGCGCGGTAAGTAAACGCTGAAGCAGATTCGCGAGCTCAAGGTCGAAACCGAGTGCAATGCGGGGCAAAAATTCCAATATCGTCACTTCCGAACCGAGACGGTTCCAAACCGAGCCGAGCTCTAAACCTATCGCGCCCGCCCCGATTACGACGAGCTTCTTTGGAGCCTCGGCGAACGTAAGCGCTTCGGTGCTGCTCACGATAGTTTTGCCGTCAAATTTCGCGAATGGCAGTTCCACAGGGGCGCTGCCGGTGGAAATGACGATGTTTTTTGTTTCGATCTCCTGCGTCTCGCCCGCGGAGGATTTAATCGAGACTTTTCCAGGCGCAGTAATGGTGCCTATACCTTCGAGGACCGTGACCCTGTTTGCCTTCATCAAGGAGCGCACCCCGCTGTTAAATGTCTTCACGACCTTGTCCTTGCGCTGTTGCATCTTCGCCAAGTCGGCATGCGCGCCCTCGATCACGATGCCGTGTTTGGCGGCTTCCTTTTTAACGAACATGAAATGATCGCTCGAAGTGAGAAGCGCTTTGCTCGGGATGCAGCCTACGTTCAAGCACGTGCCGCCCAGTTCTTTGCATTTCTCTACTAGCGCAGTCTTTAAACCAAGCTGGCCAGACCGAATCGCGGCGATATAACCGCCCGGTCCCGAGCCAATGATAACAACATCAAATTTTTCCATACGTTAATCTGTCATTCGGACTGAAGTGGAGCAATCATCCAGGCCGAAGCGGGACGGCATCCCAAAACGTGGCCGTCGCTGCAAGGTCATGTTAGGCTACCGTCTTGGTGTGCGGCAGTGCTTTGCCGCATTTATTCTAAAAATCCACGGGTAGTTTTTTCGGATCCTCGATGCAGTCCTTCACTTTGACGAGAAAAGTGACAGCTTCCTTTCCATCGATCGCACGATGATCATAACTCAGTGCGAGGTACATCATCGGGCGAACTTCCACTTTGCCGTCCACGGCGACTGGTCGTGGCATGATCTTATGCATGCCGAGGATGCCGCTTTGTGGCGGATTTAAAATCGGTGTCGCAAAGAGCGACCCATAGACGCCGCCGTTTGTGATGGTGAACGTGCCCCCCTGCAAATCTTCGATCTTCAGTTTCCCATCGCGCGCTCGGCTGGCGTAATCGGCGATGTCGCGCTCCAAGTCCGCAAAGCTTTTCTTGTCCGCATCGCGAACGACTGGAACCACCAGTCCCCGCTCTGTGCCGACTGCCACTCCGATGTCATAGAAATTGTTTTGGATGAAATCCTCGTCCTCAACGTGGCCATTAACTACCGGCACGTCTTTAAGCGCTTCCACACATGCTTTAACAAAGAACGACATCAAACCCAGTTTGACGCCGTTCTTTTTCGTGAACTCATCTTGCTTGTTCTTGCGCAATTCCTGGATGGCGCTCATGTCGCATTCGTTGAAGGTCGTGAGGATCGCTGCGGTGTGCTGCGCCATCACAAGTTGCTGTGCAATCTTACGACGCAACGGTGACATCTTTTTGCGAGTGAACCGCCCGTCAGTGGACGGTCCAACGTCGCGAGCTTCGACTTTTTCTTCGACTTTCACCGAAGTTACGGCGGACGAATCCGCCTTGCCGCGCTGTTGTGCTGCAGCCAGAACGTCTTGTTTTGTTAGGCGACCTCCTTCTCCGGTTCCGCGGATTTTTGCCGGCTCAAGCTTTTCTTCTTCGACAATCCGCCGCACCGCGGGCGAAAGAGTTGTTGTAGCCGCTGCCACTGGCAGCGGCTTGCCGCGGTCAGCGCCCGCGGTGACAGGAGCCTTTTCTTCGGCGGTCCTTTTCACGGACTCGGGCCCTTTTTCCTCAGGCTCTTTCTTTTTCGGTTTCTCTTCCCTTTTTTGGGCAGCCGGCCGGTTTGAGTCGTCGATTATGGCCACTACCTCGCCAATCTTTACTTCCTGTCCCTCCGGCACCTTTGTTTCCAGTACGCCCGCTTTTTCGGCGACGATCTCGGTAGAAACCTTGTCAGTTTCGAGCGTGAACAGGGCCTCGCCTTCGTTGACGAAATCTCCGGATTTCTTGTGCCAGGCGGAGACAACACCGCTGGTAATTGATTCACCAACGGCAGGAATTTTTACTTCGATAGCCATGCGTGAGAATTACGTAAGCTAATCGAGCGTCGCGGTCGAGTTACGTTTCGTCAATAGATATGCCATGTCTTCCGCCTGCATCCGCAAGGGGGCAAGAGCCATGGGGATTATGGTTCTAAATCGAGAACGCGTCAGCCACTAAGCGGGCTTGTTCGCGCTTATGGCGAGCCAACGAGCCGACGGCTGGGCTGGCGCTGGCTTCGCGGCCTGCGTAGGCAATTTCGGTGCAAAAAATCGTGCGCAACCGCGGTTCGATGAAAGTCCAGGCGCCCATGTTTTCCGATTCTTCCTGACACCAAACCAGTTTCGCGCTCTTTGGAAATGGCTTGAGCATTTCGCGTAGCTTCTTTTCGGCTAACGGATAAAGCTGCTCGACGCGAATGATCGCTGCGTCGTCGATCTTACGTTCGGTTCGATAATTGAGCAGATCGTAATAAACCTTGCCCGAGCAAAGGATGATTCGCTTCACCTTGGCGGAGGGACCTGCGTCGGGCGACCCGAGGATTTCTTCGAACCGGCCATGGATGAATTCTTCCACGGGCGAGGAAGCAAATTTCGCTCGTAGGAGGCTTTTAGGCGTCATAATGATCAGCGGTTTAATGAAGTCGCGCTTCATCTGACGTCGTAGCACATGAAAATACTGCGCGGAGGTCGTGAGATTGCAGACCTGGATGTTGTCCTCCGCGCAGGCTTGTAGGAAGCGCTCCAGTCGGGCGCTGGAGTGCTCTGGCCCCTGCCCTTCATAGCCATGCGGGAGCAGTAAAACAATCCCACTTGGCCGCTGCCATTTCGATTCCGCTGAAACGATGAATTGATCGATAATCGTCTGCGCGCCATTAGAAAAATCGCCAAACTGCGCTTCCCACAAACAAAGCATCTTCGGGTAATCGAGGGAGTAACCGTAATCGAACCCGAGCACTGCGGCTTCTGAGAGCGGGCTGTTATAAATGCAAATGCGGGCTTGCTTCTGCGCCAGGTGCATGAGTGGCACATAAGGTTTGCCGGTCTTCGCGTCGTACAGCACCGAATGCCGTGTGCTAAAAGTGCCGCGCGAGCTGTCCTGGCCCGACAACCGAACTGGAATCCCGTCTAACAAAAGCGATCCGAATGCGAGCGCTTCAGCGTAATGCCACTCGTAGGGACCGCCATCCTCGAAGACTTTCCGCTGGTGATCAAGAACGATGCGCTTGATCTTTGGCTGAATCGCGAAACCCTCCGGAATACGCGTCATACCATCGACGATAATTTTCAGAGTTTTCTCACTGATCGCGGTCGCCTCAGACTCGCTCGAGTATTCCGGTTGAAAAATTGCTGTGGATTCTCTGAACCTGGCTTTCTCGTTGGCCTTCCGCTTTTCAATGACATCGACTTCATCTCGCGTCATTTCGAGCCGTAAACCGAACTCAGTTTCCAGCGATGCGGCATCGTCCTCGCTCAGTGTTCCTGCTTCGAGCAATTCGCCTTTGTAAAGCTGGGTGACCGATGGATGTTTCTCGATTATTGCGTAAAGATCCGGCTGGGTAAATGAGGGCTCGTCGCCCTCGTTGTGGCCATAGCGACGATAGCAATACAGATCGATCACTACGTCCCGCCCGAATCGCTGGCGAAAATCGAACGACATATCGCTCACAAATTTAACCGCCAACGGGTCGTCGCCGTTCACATGAAAGATCGGCGCCTCGATCATCTTTGCGATATCAGTTGAATAAGTTGATGATCGCGCATCCTTGGGAAGTGTCGTAAAGCCGATCTGGTTGTTCACGACGATGTGGATGGTCCCGCCCGTGCTGTAACCATGTAATTGGGACAAATTAAGTGTCTCAGCCACGATTCCCTGCGCGATGAAAGCAGCATCGCCATGCACCAATAGCGGTAAAACCTTGCGGCGATGCTCCGTGTCGCCGCGAATTCTTTGTCTGGCGCGCGCTTGTCCTTCGACCACCGGATCGACAGCTTCGAGATGGCTGGGGTTCGACGACAGCCTGATCTCGACCTCGCCGCCGGAGGCAAGTTTCCGTACCGAGTGATAACCGAGGTGATACTTCACGTCGCCATCGCCGGCGACCAACTCGGGAACGTAATTTTCGCTAAACTCTGTAAAGATGACCCTTAATGATTTGCGCAGAAAATTTGCCAACACATTCAGCCGGCCGCGATGCGCCATGCCCATGCAAATTTCTTCGACGCCGCTTTCCGGACATTTGTGCAGAATGGTATCTAGAATCACCATGAGCGATTCGGAGCCTTGAAGTGAAAACCGTTTTTGGCCCACATAACGCGTATGCAGGAAAATCTCGAAGGATTCCGCTTCAAGCAGCGCTCTTAACAGCGCAACCTGAACGGCCGCTGGAGTCGAATGCTTATGGGGTCGTGTCTCCAACCGCTTGCGAATCCAGTCGCGCACTCGCGGATCCTGGATGTGCATAAACTCCGAACCGATGGAATCGGCATAAATTCTTTCCAGCCCGGAAATCATCTCGCGCAACGTCATCGACCGATTATCGAGAAAGAATTTTGACGAAACACGAAGGTCCAGGTCAGCATCGCTAAAGCCGAACTCACGCAGACTGAGCAATGGATTTTGCGGTCGTGTCGCGGCAAGGGGATCGACGCGGGCAATTGTATGACCAAGCGAGCAATACGCGTAAATGAGACCATCAACGCGCGTCTGTAACGCCGCTTCACGAGCCTCGGCAGCGGCTGCGCCGTCGCGCTGAGGCAAATTTCCAAGCTCGAACCCCTCAAAAAAGGCCGACCATCCGGAGTCGACTGATTGAGGATTTCGCTGCCAACGGCGATAATTCTCTTCGATCAGCTCCAGATTTGCGCGAGCGGCAATTGAGGTGCGCATAGGGAATTTAATCTCCGACGATTACGCGGTGCGGCAAGTTGACAGTGCGGAGGCAGCTTCGTTACTTGCGCGCATGGTTCCCAACAGAGATCGTAAAACAGCTGATGGCGATCTGAGGATGAAGGCGATTCTAAACCGACGACTGTTGATGGCGCTACTGATTTTGGCGCACGCAAGAGCTTGCTTCGGCCAGGCCGATCCGGCTTCGGAGCCAGCAGTCCTCGCGGTGGCCAAGGCCTTGCCGGCAGTGGTGAATATTAATACCGAACGCGTGGTAAGACGTACGGTGCGCGATCCGGTGGAGGATTTTTATGCGCAATTCTTCGGGTATAATCGAATTCGGCCCCGGGAAGTTCGCCAGACCCTGCAAAGTCTTGGCTCCGGCTTTATTGTCGATCCGGCAGGCTACATCGTTACCAACCAGCACGTGGTTGAGCGCGCCGCAGATTTGAAAATTCAAGTAACAACAAACGACGGGAAAACGTACAACGCTCACTATATCACCGGCGACGACAAGAACGATCTGGCATTCATTAAGATCGACGCCGGAACCGCATTTCCTTTCATCAGTCTTGATAATATTTCGCCAAACCTGCTGGGTCAGACTGTAATCGTGGTAGGCAACGCGGTGGGATACGGCAGCTCGATCAGCCGCGGAGTTCTTAGTGCGGTCAAACGCGACATCACTGTGGACGACACCAATTATAAAGGTCTGGTGCAGACCGACGCGGCAATCAATCCTGGCAACAGCGGCGGGCCCGTGATTGATTTATCTGGCCGGCTGGTAGGCATCAGTTCGGCAAAAATGGCATTCACACCGCAAGGCGTGCCTACTCAGGGATTGGGTTTCGCAATTCCGGCGGACGTGGTGCGCGATAGCGTGAATCAATTCAAGAAAATCGCGCTGAAACAGTCTAAACCTAAGAACCTGCGCGAATCTGCTCCCAACACGTCCGAGTCGAGTGCGCAAAAGTTGTTTGGACTGCAGCTGCAGGATTTGAATCAGGAACTGAGCGATGCGCTCGGTTATCTTCGCGGCCGCGGCGTTTTGATTACTGCGGTCGAACCAGATAGCCCGGCAGAGGAAGCGGGGCTGACTCGTGGCCTGGTAATTTATCGTGCTGGCAAATCCGAAACGAACTCCGTTAAGCAAATCGAGGAACTGCTTCGGGACGTGCAGAGCGGCACCCAACTCGAATTCACGGTTGGTGTAATCCGCCCCCGAGGGCAAAACCAGCAGCTCGCCACTTTGAGCATGACCGCGCGCTAAAAAAATCGGCAACGCAATCACGATTCAGTTGTCTCATGGAAATGTTGCTCAATGATTAAAGTCGAGAATCTGACAAAACGGTATGCTGGCCAGCCTGCCATCCGGGATTTGAATTTCGAGGTTAACCGGGGAGAAATCATGGGGTTTCTAGGTCCCAACGGCGCGGGCAAAACCACAACCATGCGCATTTTGGCCAGTTTCATGCCCCCCACCTCCGGCCGCGCAACGATCGCGGGATTCGATGTCTTTGAACAATCGCTGCAGGCACGAGCGCATCTCGGCTATATGCCCGAAAACGTCCCACTGTACAGCGACCTGCGCGTTACAGAGTACCTGCGTTATCGCGCCGCCCTTAAGGGAGTTCACCATCGTCGTGTCCCCGAGCGTATCGGCGACGTAAAAGAACTTTGCGGCCTCAAGAGCGTGGAAAACAAGCTGATCGGGGCCCTCTCCAAGGGATACCGACAAAGAGTCGGACTGGCGGACGCGCTCCTGGCTGAACCCGACCTGCTGATTCTGGACGAGCCGACAATCGGTCTCGATCCAAACCAAATCCGGCAGGTGCGCGAACTGATCAAGAACCTGGGCGAGCAGCATACAATTTTGCTTTCGACGCACATCCTGCCCGAAGTGGAGATGACCTGCAGCCGGGTGATCATCATTCACAAAGGACGAATCGAGGCATGCGATACGCCACAAAACTTGCTGGGAAAAATCAGACAAGCCGGCGGAGTTGTTCTTGAAGCAAAGGTGGGAACAGACAATGGCGCGGACGAGCTAAAAAAGATTTCGGGTGTGCGAGAAGTGATCACCGATGGGGAAAATGATTGGAAAAAATTCTCCCTGCGGGTGGAATCGGGTATCGATGTGCGCGAGGAGGTTTTTCGCCTGGCCACCGAGCGCCACTGGACGGTGCGTGAACTGACGCAGCGTCGCGCGACGCTCGAGGATGTGTTCGTAGAAATCACGCACTCAGACGCTGTGTAACGATGTCTGGCAAAACGGTCCGGGATTCAAAGGTCCATTGTTTAATATGAGGAAATTTTACGCTCTTCTATCGCGCGAAGTGCGCGGTTATTTCCATTCCCCAATCGCCTATATCGTGCTCGTCTTTTTTCTGATAGTGAGCGGGATCGATTTTTATTTCCAGGTCTCCTTCATGAACCAGCGCCAGGTGCAGTACACCATTCAGGAGGCGTTTTTTAACTCAGTCTTCTTCTGGTTTGCCTTTGTTCTGATTTTTCCCCTGATCACGATGCGTCTGTTCGCGGAAGAATTTAAGCTCGGCACGATTGAACCATTGACAACGGTTCCGGTGCGTGACTGGCAGATAGTACTCGCGAAATTTTTGGGCGCGCTGGCCTTCTACGTAATTCTATGGGTCCCCACGCTGCTTTACTTTGCGATCTTCCTCAAAGTTACGAACGAGCCGGCTGCTCATTCTTTGGGAGCATACGCAGGGTCTTATCTGATGCTCCTATTGCTCGGGATGTTTTATCTTTCGATTGGTTGTCTAACATCCGTTCTGACCCGGAACCAGATCATCGCGGCGGTCATTTCCTTCTGCGCAATTACACTGCTATTTTTTCTGGGCCTGGTTCAGTTCATTTTGCTGGATGTGAGCTCGGAAACGCGCGATTTGCTGGGGTATTTCTCGGCAATCGAACACATGGGAACGTTCTCCCGTGGCGTAATAGACACGCGGCCAATCGTTCTCTACGTCAGCATGACCATCGTCATGCTGTTCCTCACGCACCGGGCGTTTCAATCGCGTAAATGGAGGCTTTAAGCGATGGCTCACGAAACAAACCAGCGCCAAAAGCATTCGGGGAAAAAAATCCGCCGGATCCGAATCGGTTTCAACGTTCTTGCACAAATCGTGCTGATCCTATTTCTGGTTGCGATGGTGAATGCGATAGCCTTCAAACACTACGCGCGCTGGGATTTTTCCCGCGACCAAAAATATGCTCTCTCGGATAAAACCAAGCGTCTTCTCGACACGCTCAAGGGTAAGATGCGCATCACGGTGTTCTTTCCGCCTAGCACGCCGATCACCACCGACGTTCAGAACCTGCTGACGGAATATCAGTATGCGGGTAAGGGCAAGATCGACATCGAGCACATCGATCCCGAGCGCAATCTTTCCCGGGCCAAGGAGTTGTTCGACAAATACAAAGTCGTTACCGACGAGCCTCTTCTGATCGTCGATTACGAGGGACGTAACAAGACCGTCAAGGCATCCGAAATGGCAGACATTGACCAGAGCGGAATGGCGATGGGTGAAGGCCCTCGCATAGCCGCATTCAAAGGCGAACAAGCCATCACCAGTGCAATAATCGACATCGTAGAGGGAAAAAAGAAGATTCTTGGCTACGTCCTCGGTCATAAAGAACCGCCACTTTCAGAAGGCAGCGCGATCTCGGTCCTGAAAACATTTATCGAAAATGAGAATATCCAATTTAAAGAGCTGAACCTGCTCGATCTCGACGCAATTCCTGACGAAGTAAAGACCATCATGATCGTTGGACCACAATACGACTTTTCGGAACGCGAAATGAAGGTACTGCGCACCTTCTGGGATAAACAGGGACGGATTTTGCTTCTCCTCGATCCGGCAGCGAAAACACCGAGGCTAGATGCGTTTGTCAATGAACTAGGCGTCAAAGTGAATGACGACAGACTGATGGTTTTTCTGCAAACCGGGATCCAGGAGCTGGCGTTAACACGCGATGTTCAAGCGCATTTCCTCGGCGACAGCCCTATCACAAAGAGGCTAGCCGATGTACGGGCTCTCTTTTTGGGGGGGACTTCTTCACTCACAGTTGAGTCTGATCGCGTTCGCGCTGCCAATATCCGGGTGGAGCCGCTGATCCAGGCTGAAAAAGGCTACTTTGCGGAAACTGATTATAGCACAGACAACCAGGTGAAACTACAGGCTGACGCGAAACGGGGCGATAACACACCACTAACAATAGGCGCCGCTATTGAGAAAGGTGGCAGCGCCGACCAACGCGTGCAGGTGAACTCGTCCCGCCTGGTAGTCGTTAGTAATGCGACGTTTGTTCAGGACAATGCAATTACGCAAGATCAGCAGGGACTGGATTTCATTTCGGGCAGTGTGAACTGGTTGTTGAGCCGCGAACAGCTAATCGGTATTGCCCCAAAGGTTTCCAAACCTCTCACTTTTAGTCTCAGCGACGATGCGCTGGCTCGTCTGCGCTGGATCATTCTCGTTTTCATGCCGTTGGTTCCCGCCGTGATTGGAACGGTGGTTTGGTGGCAACGGCGCGTTTAATCACACGGTGTTGGTGGAGAGTCGTCATATTATTTGTCGTGTCGCGCAAGTGCGTCGGGAATCTCGGATCACCGGCGATCACCAACGCTTTCGTCATTGCCCTTCCATCATATGAATTGGAGAACCACAATAATTTTAGGGGCCGTCGTGCTCGCCGTTTTTGCCTATCTCAGATTCTTTGAGATGAAACAGCCCAGCACCGAGGAGGCCACGCGGCAAGCGCAGAACGTGGTCAATTTCGATCGAAACAAAGTCGACGGTATCATCATTCAAAATGGCGACGAAAAGATTGAAATACGGCGCCGCGACAACAAATGGCGGATTGAAACGCCAATCAAGGATCTCGCAGACAGTGCTTTGGTTGAGAATCTGCTATCGGATTTGGAGACCTGGCAGAAGGAAGGAACAATTCCAGCCAAGGATATTGACGCCGATAAGAGCAAACTGAGTGAATACGGCCTGAACCGACCAAAGCTTAAGCTCAAATTGATCGGCGCTGATAGGCCACCTGAAATCTTGTTCGGAAAGGACGCGGCATTGGAAGGCAGGATGTATGTCCGCTTTGACAATTCCAAGGAGACCTTTCTTGCCAGACAGTCAGTCAAGAAGGACATCGATAAAAAAGCGGAGGAATTCCGCGACAGAAAATTGACTGACCTGACGACTGCCCAAGTGCACCGCATCGCATTGAAGACGCCTGCCGGCGAAATGGAGCTGGAAAAGAAAGGCGACCATTGGGACATCGTCAAACCACTTCACGCGCGAGCGGATGACGAAAAAGTCGGGGACCTGATTGCCCAGGTTACAACCGCCCGTATTCAACAATTTGTGGCTGACGATCACGGCGATCTTCGCCCTTATGGGCTGGCAGAACCGCGCGGGTCGATCACGTTGTTTAACCAGGAAGGAAAAAAGGATAAAAAAATTGAGATTGCGGACTCGATTAAGGTCTTTGGCCAGGAGGACAAGGGCCAAATGTTGCAAATCGGCGGCGTGCCTGAGAAGGAAAAGGAGCAGATCTATGTCCGGTTCGCTCCTCGCGGGTCTGTTTATACATTGCCGAGGAAGATTGAAGAGGTCCTAAACGCCAAACCAGCCGACCTGAGGGACTATCACCTGGCTCGGATCGATACCAACGTTCTCGATCGGATCACGATCGATGTGCCCGGTAAAGGCAAGACCGTTCTTGCCCGCAAGGATGGAAATTGGACCATCGCTAACAGAAACAACGTGCCCGCAGATTCAGGCGCAGTCCGCCGCTTAATTGATGCGTTGCAAAACGAGCGAGTGACTAAGTTCGTGGAAGATGTTGCTTCGAATCTGCCAAAATATGGTCTGGACAAACCGCATCTACAGTTAACATTCAGCTCCTTCGCGTCGGAGAACACCGCTGAGACCAAGGCGGGTGAGGAGCCGTTTGCGACACTGGCCTTCGGAAAAGAAGACGGAGACAACGTTTACGCGCGACTTACAGATGAGCCGTTTGTGGTAACAGTCCATCGCGGTTTGGTGAACCAGATCTCAACCGATCCCTTGCAATGGCAGGAGTTATCGATCTTTAAGTTTAAACCTGAACAAATTCATCGTCTCACCATCACAACCGACAAGGAGTTTTCTCTGGAACGCGGCGAAAATAGCCAATGGCATTGGCTGAAAGGAACTGGTCAGATCGATGGAAACAATGTGCAATCGCTAGTCAACACATTATCCAGTTTGCGCGCACTGCGCTGGCTCGGAGCTTCGAAGCTTCAAGACGGTTTCGAAAAGCCGCAGCTGACTGTTGCGTTTACAACGTCGCCTGACGATAAAGCATCACATAAGTTGGTCATCGGTGCCGCGGCTAATGACGGAACTTGGTGTGCACATGTAGAAGGCCGCGAAGGGACATTTGTAATTAGCAATTTGGACTTGAACAGCTTGAAGTTACCTCTTGTGGCGCAACCGTCGCCCACGCCAAGTTCGAGCGCCAGCGTTACGCCCTAGTCCTCCATACGTTTTTCGCGGTCAGAGACGCTGAGCCGTGTAGATCGTCACGATACCATAGCTCAATGGCTGAAGCGTCGCGCCCACAAAGCCGCTCGCGTGGATTAAATCGATCATCGTATGGCCACTGGGAAATTCTTCGATCGAGTCGCCGAGATAGTCGTAGGCGCTTTTTTTTCCCGTCAAAAATGCGCCCAATAATGGGAGGCACCGATGCAAATACAAACGATAGATGGTGCGCACAATCGATATTGTTGGCAGTGAAAACTCAAGCACCAACAGATGGCCGTTTCTCGTAAGCACGCGTGACATCTCAACCAGCGCACCCCTCCAATTTTCCATGTTACGCAAGCCGAAGGCGATGGTAACGCAATCAAATGAAGCATCGGGGAACGGTAGCTTCATTGCATCTGCAAGGACCGTTTTACGCACGCCTTTCCTCTGCGCCAGCTCCAGCATTTCAGGCAGGAAATCCACGCCTGTGACTTCCGCATCCGGCAGTTTCTTTTGCAGCGCCAGCGCCAGGTCTCCCGTGCCGGTCGCAAGATCGACAATTTTCCCTGGACGCCAGCTGACCACTCTGCTGGTAGCGCACTTACGCCAATAAAAATCGATCCCACAGCTCAGCGCGTGATTGGCGAGATCGTACCGCCTGGCAATGGTGCCAAACATCTGCCGAACTCGTGCGGGCTCTGTTGCCATACTGGATTTTGTCATTAGAAGATGGATAAACGTCGACACATGATTCTACGATGACTCACTTCTTGTTTACCACATCGATGTAACTCATGCCTAAAAGCCACATGTCCACAAATGTTAGGCATAAAGTTTGTTATAAAAAAGGATTGCTAATGCAGCAAACCCGGCTATGTCACAGGCATGGATATATCTGTTAAAGCGTTAGAAGAAGCAGTTTCAATACGCCGACAAATTGATGGTCTCGAAAGACGTCTTTCCTCCATCCTGGGAGGTGCACCTGCCAGACCCACAGCAGCTGCCACCGCACAGGCAGCGCGCTACTTTTCGCCGTCGACCCGAGCGAAGCTTTCAGCCGCGGCCAGGGCCCGCTGGGCGAGACTAAAGGGCGGGAGCAAACCAACCTCTGCCAAGAAAAAAGGTGCACTTACGGCCGCTGGTCGAAGGAAGCTCTCCGAGCTAATGAAGGCCCGTTGGGCGGCAAGGAGAAAAACCGGAGGAACGAAAACAGCGCCTTCGGCGAAAAAAGGCGGACTCACAGCAGCCGGGCGAAGAAGGCTTTCACAGTTGATGAAGGCCCGTTGGGCTGCGCGCAGAAAAGCTAAGGGGCGCAAGTAATCGGTCAATAAGACCGAAACCGGTAGGTTGCCGATAAGGTCGTTAGGGGGGGTCAGGAACTGCTCGCGAGAGGACTCGAACCTCCACGGGTTTCCCCATACGGTCCTGAGCCGTACGCGTCTGCCAATTCCGCCACGCGAGCAAAAACCAGTGGCCTTACAATGCGCAGGCCACCGCCAAGCCGCAAGGTCAAACCGAATACACTGCAACGGAAGGAAGGCGAATGCTGTTGGCGACTAGCTCAGACGTTTCTTCCGTGCGCGAACCTCCAATTGGTGCGCTTTGCGGACCTGGCCAAGCGAGCGTAAAAGGTCGGCATAATTGGACACAACAATCTCGTAATCCTTCAAAGGCTTATCCTTTACCTGCTCCCAATTCTTGAGAGAAGCCTGATAAAGCTCTGCTGCCTTGGCGTAATCGCCGCGCGAATGATAGACAACCGCAAGATTGCATTTTGACTGCGCAATATCGGCGAGCGGAGGCGGACTTAAATTCTCGCGAATGGCTAGTGCACGAAGATGTATCTTTTCGGCCTCAGTGAAACGGCGTTCATTGGTGTAAAACACGGCGAGGTTATTTAACACAGAAGCAACGTCGGCATGATCCGGGCCGAGTTGTTTCTCATAAATCTGCAATGCCCGCAAGTAACACGGTTCAGCCGCTTTTTGCCGGCCCGATTTTCGTAAAATCAAGGCTACATTGTTTAACATGGTGCCGAGATCCGAATAGTGAATATCTTCGACTTCTGTCCCTGCGGCGATGGCTTTCTGATAGAAGGTAATGGCCTCTTCAGACTGGCCGAGGCTATCGCATAGAAATGCAAGCCGCTTTGCAGACCGGTATATGGTACGTTGATCTGGCGGCTTTACCTTTTCCAGAATTGCATGCGCTTTGAGCAAATATCCTTTGGCCGCTGCGCGATCTCCCTTTTGATCAAGAAGCTGGCCTAACTTCTCAAAGCTGGTCGCCAGCGGAAGGTCGGTTCCTCCGAAGGCGCGCTTGGCGATTTCAAGGGCTGTTTCGGCGACACGAATCGCCTGGGGCAAACGGTTTGTGGCCCGCAGAGTATCGAGTTTGTCGTTGAGGATGGCCCAAAGCTGTTCTTCACCTTTCATTTACTCATCACCAACCCTCGCTTACTTGGGTAACCAGCCGGTTGGCGAGATCCTCGGTTGCAAGGGGCAAAGCCTGGCGCTCGTCGCTGGTCACATCACTGCTCACAAAGAAGGTGGTCTGCCCTACCACATCGCTCGGCGGTACCAACGGTTTGCCATCTCGTCCGGTTAGCGAGTACTTTACTACCAGCACCAGGCTAAATTCGGTCGTGGCCAGCACGTTTCCACGCACCGACCGCGCCGGTGCTCGGGTAATACGGGATATCTCACCTGACAAAGTAGCGTCCGCTTTATCCTCATTGGTAATCTGGAATGTTCCATCTTGTTGTAACTGCTTGATCACAGTATCGGTAACCAGTACCTCGATCCGAGGGACAAGGGTGCGATTCTTAAACGTCGGTACTGTGATGGATTTAACATCGCGCAGATAATATGGCTTGACCGGGCCGACATGATAGCCAAGGCAACCAGCCAACGCGAAGCAGAATAGGGTCGCGAATAGGGCTTTCAAGGCGCCGGTGACGCGGACGCTCCGGGAGAAGCTGATGCCTCCGGGGCTGGGGACGCATCGGAAGTTGTGCCTGTGCTTGTCCCTGTGCTTGCGCCCGGCGGAGCCAGTAAAAGGTCAGGCGCAGTGGTGGTATCAGGCGCCAGTGAAGCTGGTGGTGGAAGTGAACCATCGCTATCCGCCGCGGGTAGCGGAGCTTCATTGTTTGGCGCGCCGGGTTTCGCAGAACCGCTTTCGGCAGTTGGCGTTCCGTGCATGTCCCCTTTCTTCTTGGCAACCTGGCCGAGAGGAAGAGCCGGCTGAAGCGCCGCATCTCCAAATTTCGCGCGGAGCTGATCAATCCGCTTCTTAGCCTCGTTGCTTTCCTGAGATCCTGGCTGCTGTCGAATCACTTCGTTGTAGTAGATAACAGCGGCGCGATAATATTTCTGCTTGTCGTAAAATTTCGCGACCTTGTATGAGTTGGATGTTTGTTTGTGCTCGAGAATTGCGAGGTCGGCGCGGGCCTGTGCCGCCTTTTCACTTTTGGGATAGTGGAGGAGAAAATCTTCGAATGCAGTTTTGGCATTCGCTGCGGCGGCAGCGTCCTTTGTGCCTAACTGCGCTGCGTTAAACCAAATGTAACCGATCTGGTATTGAGCGTCCACCGCAACAGGCTCGTTCGGAAACTTATCCACGACAGCTTGGTATGCCTGAATCGCAGCATCGTTAGCGCCTTGTTTCTCGCGGGCCAGACCAATATCAAACTGTGCTCGTGCAGTATATTTTCCGTAGGGCGCAGTTCGGACGACGTTTGCGAAAACAGTCACTGCCCGATCCAACGCCGACGCATAAGGAATTCCAAGGAACTTCAGTTTCTTCCCGTGAAGATAAACCTCCCCAATGCGAAACTGCGCTTCGATTGCTTCCTCAAAATGTGGACTGCCCGGATATTTTTCTACTAACTGAGCAAAGGTATCCGCCGCCGCAAAATTAAGGCGCTCTCGTTCCTGTAGTACCGCCGCTCGATAAAGCGCCTCAGCGGCCATCTTATCTCTGGGATGGCGTTTGACTAGACTCTTGTAAGCTCTGATCGCGCGTTTCGTGTCGCCATCTTTTTCAGCAGTCTGTCCGATTTGAAACAGCTCTGCCGTATCGCCGCTTATTTCTTCTTCAACACCGCCCGGCCCGACATACTCTGCTTTTTTACCCGGCTTGAAGACAACAGAGGCCTCGCCGAATCCGGGCAAAAGGAACGCGGCAACTACAAAAACTACGAGCGCACGAATTGCAAATTGCATGGGTGTGGCAGGGTAATTGACTTATGCGCCCAGTCAAGTTTCGGCGGTCGCCGGGGCCCGGTTAGAGTATTCATTGTGTTTGCAGAACTGAACCCTTTTCCAGGGGCACAAGACTGGCTAACGTTGCAACCTCGTTTTGAATCTGATCGATCAGCAAAAGATACGCATCGGCACGTGCGCCTGGAGCTTTGACGACTGGCGTGGTGCTTTCTACCCGCCGGATTTGCCAGAAGCTCACCGGTTGGAATTTTATGCCAACTATTTCACGGCAGTGGAAGTGGATTCAACGTTCCATGCCGCTCCGCCAGAAAATAGCGTTCGGCGCTGGGTCCAAATGACTCCTACGGCCTTCCGTTTCACCTGTAAACTTCCTCGTCAGATCACCCACGCTTCCCGGCTGCAAGATTGCAGCGCCGAGCTGAATTCGTTTCTCCGCGCTATCGAACCGCTTGGAGCAAAGCTCGATGTTATCCTCATCCAGCTGCCTCCGTCGTTCACGCCAAAAGATGGCAAATTGGCACTGCGTAATTTTCTCGGTCAACTCCCAAAGGATTTCCGTTTCGCAATTGAGTTTCGTCACTCCGGATGGCACCGGCCACAATTCATCCGGCTTTTGGAAAAACATCACGTCTGCTGGGTGTGGGCGGACACTACTCCACTTAACGAACGAAATCTTGCGCCTTTCGAATTCCTGCCGCGCACGTCCGACTTTCTTTATCTGCGTCTGCTCGGCGATTACTCAACTAAATACGATGTCGACGGCGGGCACGTCCATCGTTACAAAAAGCTTCTATGGAAGCGCGAAGCGGCACTTGAAAGCTGGTCGCTCAAGATCGAGCGGCACCTTTCCGAAGTACGCAATGTCTGGGCATTCGTTAGCAATCATTTCGAAGGATTTGCGCCGGAAACCTGCCAGCGCCTCGCCAAACGTCTGGAGCTTCAGGTAATTCTGCCTTCGGAAACGGAGCAGGCCATGTCGGCACAGAACCGGTCGCAGCTCGATCTTCAGTTATAGCAACGGTTCGGCGCAGACAGGATGCAAGATCCGCCCGTGTTTTTCGAAAACGCAGACTTCCCGAACTCCCAATGTCGCCATCTTTTGCGCGAGCCTTGGAAAATCGTTACCCAACTGCGCATATGAGTGCGCATCGGAGGCAATCGTAAACGGAATTCCCTTCGCCATCGCCAATTCGATGATCCGATCGCCGGGATAGAGTTCGTTCACCGGCTTGCGCCATCCGGCGGTGGACAGTTCGATTGCGAGATTCCGCGCCCGGATAAAATCGAGCGTTTCGTTGACAATACTCCCTATCTCCGCGCTGGGCCGGTGACCATGAATCTTAATGAGGTCGATATGAGCAAGGCAATCGACTAGCCCAGTCGCCGCCATATCGCGAACACGGCGAAAATAATCGTTATAAATCGCATCGACGTCACGGCCTTCGAATTGGGACGCGCCATTTGGCACGCTGTCGAACATTTGATCGGCGCGATCAAGAAAGTGCACCGATCCCAAGACAAAATCGAGTTTGTCCCAGTGCTTCTCGATCCATTCTCGGCCAGCTGGCGAGTGAAGGGGATCGTTATCGAGCTCAATACCGGCGCGGATTCTGAGATCGGGATTCTTCTGCCGCAAGTGATCGATTTCATCGAAGTCGATTCCCCTGTGGTATCGATCGTGATCGGTAAAAGCTATGTCGGTTAGACCGCTCTCACGCGCCGAGTCCACCCAAGGCTGGAGCAGCGCGAGCGTGTAACGCTGCACCCGGTGCCCCTGTGGATGGGTGTGGTAGTCGGAAAAAAGCCGATAACTAACGGCAGATGGCTGATTGCCGGACATGTGCGCGTTTTTTCAATCAACTATCAGGATGTCGACCTTGTTCAGGGAACGGCCAGAAATTTCTGCCGAACACGCAGTTCCGGGTACTGAGGGAAAAAGACTTCGGCAATAAACACTTTGTTTGGCGTCAGATCACGTGTTGCGATTGTCTCGTTATACTCAATCCGTTCCTGCGGGTTGATCAAAATCGTGGCGGGTTTTTCTGCGATAGCGTGGTTGTCGGACCACTTTGTGAGGATGTTTCCTTCAGAATTCATTAAATAAATTTCAATCCGTTGATTTGTAGGAAAATCGAGGGTAACCGGGCGCTTGGCGACGTTTGCCAGGGTCAATTTTATTCCGAGCTGACGGACTTCTGACAACTTGATCGTTTGCGGTGCGATTTGCAGATCAAGCGTAAGCCCGCGCAATCTTGCATCCTTGTACTGGGGGACCGCGTCGGGCGAGAATGGATGAAGGATACGGCCCAACCAACCCCGCCTGCGCGCCGGTGTTGACGTCGGCATCGCGTCCTGAGCAAAGACGCTCCCAATCATCAAAAATATCAGAAAATGCAAAACGGCTCGTCGCTTCATGAGCGGGTTAAAACGGACCCGAAAGCTTTCGAGGTTGCAAAAACCCTGTCAAACCCTTTATCCAATCGGCATGAAAGCTCTCTGTGCATTCGCGTTTTGCCTGGTTCTCGCCGCGGCCGAAGGCGTGGCAAAACAACGACATTGCACGTTCCGGTTGCATGCACAAGCGAACGCAAAGGACACAGAGGTTTTCGCGACATCTGTTCACGCCCAGGTATCAGGAAAAGAAGTGGCAATCGAAAAGATTCCGCGAATCTCGGAGAACGACGTCATCGCCTTTTATCCGTACGCGGCCGCGAACGGAACTTATGGTGCGTTGTTCCAGCTCGACGAACATGGACGAGTCGCCCTTGACGCCTTGAGCATTGAACGCAGAGGCAGTTTGCTCTTTGTGTTCATCAATGGCCGACCAATCACGGAACTCGAAATCGATAAACGTGTTTCTGACGGAAAAATCTACATCCCTTCCGGACTAACCTCTGCGGACATTGAATTGATGAAAAAGGATTGGCGCATGATCGGACAACGAAAACGATAGATGGACTACCGAGGATTCAGCGGGGTTTCTTGTGCGGCGACGGCCTGCCAACTTCCATGACGATAAAGCAAAACATCGGTGAATCGAATCCGCATCACAATCCGGCCATCCTTGTCTCTGATCTCATTCAAGCCCCGAGCGACCGCCATTGATCCATAGAGCTGAACTTTGACCTCCCGCAAATGCTGCAAATATGGACGTGCCGTTCCCAACCCTTCCAGTACCTGACTTTTCGTGTGCAGCTCCCCCTTCCAATTTGAATCCACGAAATCACCCGCAAGAATTCTGTCGAGCGTTGCCCGGTCACGCTCGACTAACGCTCGCAACCATTCATGCTCAATGCCAAGGACAGTATGTTCATCTCGACCTTGAACAGGAATTTCACCGCTGAACGCCGATGCCACGAAAATTGATAACGCTGCCAGAAACGATGCAAGGAATCCTTTCAATGGTTTCATGAACTACTCTCTTCTCGGAACACGCGACACGTGAATCGTCTTTTAAAAATAACGTTTTTGATGGCCGCTCTGGGCGGCTCAGTAACAAGGGGACAGACTCAAACTTTCGATCTTGTCCTGCCAACAGACAACGACGCGCTGTTTTCAGGTGGCGGCGCCGCATTCTACCAGTACATCGAGCGGAACTATAAGGGCGTGAAATCGACACCCTGGGAGGGTGGCCAGTACGGTTTTGTGCGCGATCCCACGGACACCGCAGGTGGCGTTGTGTACACCCGGTTTCACGAAGGGATCGATATTCGTCCCCTGCACCGCGACGAGCATGGTGAGCCGCTGGACGAGGTGCGCGCTATTGCCGATGGAAAAGTGGTGCACGTTAACTCCGTTTCCGGGTACTCAAACTACGGAAAATACATCGTCATTGAGCATGGTTGGGGCGGATCAAATTACTACAGCTTGTATGGACATTTGAGTTCCGTTGCAGCAAAGCCAGGAGAAATGGTGCAACGCGGCCAGCGCATTGCTGTGATGGGTTACACTGGTACAGGGTTAAACCGGGAGCGAGCGCATCTCCACTTGGAATTGAACCTGATGCTTAGCCGTGAATTCGAGGCCTGGTACAACACATTCTTTAAAAACGATCCCAATCACAACGGCATTTACAACGGCATGAATCTCGCTGGCCTCGATGTTGCACGGCTGTACCTTGCCCTTCACAGAAATCCCTCATTGACCATTCCCGAATTCCTCAGTCGCGAAGAAACATTCTACAAAGTGACCCTTCCCAAATCGCGACACTTCGACCTCGCAAAACTTTATCCGTGGATGCTCACGACAGTGAGTCGAAACGAAAAATCTTCCTGGCAGGTCTCATTTGCACAATCCGGAGTGCCTCTGAGAATAGAATCGAGCGATCAACAGGCGACACAGCCCGAGCTGAGCTATGTGAAAAAAAGTTCGGTCGACTATTCACACCTGACCCGGGACATCGTTTCCGGCCACGCGGCAAATGCGCATCTCTCAGATTACGGGCGGCAATTGATGCGGCTCTTAATTTGGCCTGATTGACTCGTAATGAACACGCGGTGGAGCAACCGGCCGGACTCCAAGACGGAAGCGCGTAATCTGCGAGTGAGATCGGAAGGACATGTTGGAGCGCAGTGCGCTGCCGCTGTATAACAATAAACCCGAGCGCGAATCGCGCTTTTAACACGAGGTCGGCGTGCCTTGGGCAAGCGCGACTGCATGCGGGATCGCGCCATGTACAAACCCCAGACATTCCACGGCACCACTTGGTTTCCCCGGAAGTGCGATTACCAGAGATGAATCAACAATCGCTGCCAGACTACGCGAGAGAATCGAATTTGGCGTGATCTTCATAGATTCCGCGCGCATCACTTCACCAAAGCCTGGCAACTCCACGCGCATAATCGCGCGAATCGCTTCGGGAGTAACGTCCCGCGGCCCGACGCCAGTGCCGCCAGTTGTCAAAACTAAACCGCAGCCCTGCCGTGAAAATGAACGAATTGTCTGCTGAATTCGGTCTACGTCGTCAGGAACAATCGCTTCCGATAGGACCTGCCATCCTGCCTTTCGCGCCACGTCCCTCAGTGCCGGTCCGCCAAGGTCCTGGTAATCACCAGCGCTGGCGCGATCCGAGATCGTAATAATGCCGACCTGAATTTGCATTTTGCTGTGGCGACGTCTCTATGGACGTCGCCGATGTCCGCTTCGGTGGTTATAGGCCGCCGCCGCGGCACGTTTCGTCTTCTCGACCAAATGCACGTTTGAAATTTCCATCTCTTTGTCCACCGCCTTGCACATGTCATAAATTGTAAGCAACGCGACTGTGACTCCTACAAGCGCCTCCATCTCCACGCCGGTTTGCGCAAGTGTCTTCGCGGTACATTTCACCTCTGCTTCCTTCTCTGATGTGGCAATGTCGATCTTGACTTCACCGAGGGGCAGGCTGTGACAAAGCGGAATTAGTTGCGCTGTTTGCTTCGCGGCTTGAATACCCGCAATTCGCGCAGTCGCAAAGACGTTCCCTTTTGCGATTTGATCTTTCCCGATCAAGTTGAGTGTCTCACGGCTAAGACGGATTTTGCCCCTGGCGACTGCTTTCCGCGCAGTCAACTGTTTCGCCGAAACATCGACCATTTGCGCGCGACCATCCGTATCGATGTGCGTAAGGCGTTGCATTCCTTAACCGCCGATCGCAATCATCTTGCGGTTCGGCTGATAGTTCTGGCGAAAGTCGTGTTGCTCAGGCTTTCGATCGACAACGTCGAGAAAGAATTGCTTGAGCTCTTGATCGCTAGCCCCGGCCCGAAGCGGTTTCATGACGTCGAATTCCAGGTGGCTTCCGAGACACGGACGCAATTTTCCGTCGCATGTGAGCCGGAGTTTGTTGCAGCTTTCGCAGAAGTGCAGGTTGGTCATCGCTCCGATAAATCCTATGCGCTGCCGGCGCCCGGGGATTTGGTAATACGTGGCCGGACCATTCGTCCGAAATTCAGCCTCAGGAATCAAAGCCCCGTAATGTGACTCGATCACCTTCTTCGCCTCGTTGACCGGCATAAAATTTCTATCGTCGAGCACTTCCGTAGTACTAACTGGCATCAACTCGATGAAACGGAGAATCAGATTGCGTCGCGCCGCGAATTGTATCAGTGGAATCAACTGGTCCTCGTTTCGACCGCGCATCAAAACGGTATTCAATTTTAGCTGGCCAAAGCCCGCGGTGATGGCTGCGTCGATCCCACGAAGAACCTGTTCATGAAAATCGCGACCGGTAACCTGCGAATAGACAGCTCGATCCAACGTATCCAGAGAAATATTAATCGATTCCACACCTGCGGCGCACAAAGCATCGGCCATTGTTTTGCCTGGCGCGACTTCACGCGCGAGTAACGTCCCGTTCGTGGAAAGACCAATGCTCCTAAGGCCGGTGATTTTAGGCAGTCGCCCGATAAAATCGATCACATCACGGCGCGTCAGCGGCTCGCCGCCAGTAATTCGCACTCTCGAAACGCCCAATTCAGCCGCAATACGAATAAGGCGCAGCGTCTCTTCAAAGGTCAGAATCTCCTCGCGCGGCAGCCACTCCTGCAATTCCTGCGGCATGCAATAGGTGCAACGCTCATTGCAACGGTCGGTGATCGAGACGCGCAGATATGAAATGCGATGGCCGTAGCGATCTTGCATGCGCAGTAAGGTTAAGAGCAGGGCGCCGTTGAATCAAGAAACCGCACAGTTTGACTCGCATTTGTCTGGCGCTATCATTTCGCTGCATTTATGAGGCGTCACCTTTTCCTTGGCGCATCGACACTCGGCATCGCGACCTGCGTTTTGCTCTTCAACAGTTGTTCAACGCCCCAGACACGAATTTCCAATCGTCCTGACCTTTACCAAAATCTTTCGACCCGTGACCAGTCACTGGTAAGCCAGGGACAGCTTCGCTCGGGGATGTCACGAAGCGCAGTATGGCTGGCATGGGGTTCCCCTGACCAAAAGGTGGTGGGCAACATGGCGGGGACGCCGACGGAAACCTGGATCTATATTTATTACGCCACCTATCCATATTCTCCCTACTACGGTCCAGGGCCTTGGGGACCTTGGGGTCCCTGGGCTGCTAATGATTCTGGCCCAGGCTATAGTTTGGGGTACACCGCGGTCGGCGCAGCAGGGGGACGCGCCGGGATCGCCGTGGCAGGCGGAAGTACGCATCACCACGGAGGCCGGTCATTCGTATTTTTTGGCAGCCCATTCTATGATCCTTTCTATTGGTCGTACATCCCACCGAGCATTCCTTATCCAGGGAAGGTTGTCACTTTCGTTGGCGGTAGGGTTATGTCCTTCCAATATCTGACGGGGTACTAGAGCGAATAACGAGCCTGCAATATTCAACCGTCGGAACAAATCAGCCTTGCGGCTTTAGCCAATGTTTTACCGATATTTTCGAATTTTCATTGAGGTTCTTGAACAGGCGGCCGAACTGAAACGCGTCGCGCTGACATTTGGGATAGCAGGCGCCGCGTTGTTTTTTACGAGTTGTGGAACACCAGGAACGCGCATTTCCCAACATCCGGAAATCTATCAGCATCTCTCCCCGCGGGACCAGGGACTGGTAAGTCGGGGGCAGATTCGGCGTGGTATGAGTACGGACGCGGTATGGCTGGCTTGGGGTACACCAGAGCAAAAACTCCCCGGCCCGATGCGCGATTCCGAGACCTGGGTTTACGTGCGTTACGATACCCCTTTTCCAAGCTATGGCGTACCCTACTACTACGGCCCATTCGATTGGTCATACATCCCACCAAAGTTCCCCTACCCATCCAGGGGAGTCACCTTCTCCAACGGCAAAGTCGTTTTCTTCCGATACCTGCCGCCGCCCCCGCCATAATCCGACGTAAACAATTTCGTTCGCATTCTGCCAGGAAACGAATCAGTGTAGCGCGACGCCCAGCAATGGCTTACCGCTCATTCCGCAGTTTCCTCGACGCCCTTGAACAAGCGGGCGAACTGAAACGCGTCGCGATTCCCGTCGATTCCGATCTGCTCATCGCAGAATGGGCTGACCGCGAAATGAAATCGCCAGGCGGCGGAAAGGCGCTTTTATTTGAGCAGGCGATAGTCGATGGAAAGAAATCGGAATTCCCGGTGGCAATTAACACGATGGGATCCCGCCGCCGCATGGCACTCGCGCTTCAGGTTGCCGACATCGAAGATGTCGCCAGGGAAATTCAACTCATTCTGAAAGCAAAACCGCCGACAGACCTGCGTGAAGGGTGGAATTTGCTTAAACAGGGGATTCATCTCCTGCATGCGCGTCCAAAGTCCGTCCGCGATGCGCCATGTCAGGAAGTGGTGCATCGCATCGAAAACGAAGGCCACTTTTCGTTGGCAAATCTGCCGATCCTCAAGTGCTGGCCCAAAGACGGCGGCCGTTTCATAACGCTGGCAAATGTCCACACACGCGACCCTGAGACCGGCGCGCGCAATGTCGGCGTTTACCGGATGCAAGTTTACGATGGATACACTACTGGGATGCACTGGCAGCTTCACAAAGTCGGAGCGCGTCACGGTAAGCGATATTACGAGCGCGGCGAACCGATGCCGGTCGCAGTCACACTGGGCGGCGATCCAGTGTATACTTTCTCAGCAACGGCGCCGCTGCCGGACGGGCTGGACGAGCTCTTATTCGCCGGTTTTTTACGACGGAAATCGATCGAACTTGTTCGTTGCAAAACGATTGATCTCGAGGTTCCCGCGGATGTTGACTTTGTCCTTGAAGGATATGTCCAGCCAGGTGAGATGCGCCCCGAAGGTCCGTTTGGAGATCACACTGGTTTTTACACAGCGATCGAGGATTACCCAGTCTTCCACTTGACGGCGATCACACATCGGCGTGACGCAGTTTACCCAACAACAATCGTCGGAATCCCACCGATGGAAGATTATTACCTCGGTGATGCTTGTGTGCGGATCTTTCTGCCAGTGTTCAAAATGAATTTTCCGGAAATTGTGGACATGACGCTGCCGCCCGAAGGCGTATTTCACAACCTGGTCTTCGTCAGCATCCGGAAACAGTATCCTTATCAGGCGTTTAAAGTCATGCACGGCTTGTGGGGTATGGGCCAGATGATGTTCAGCAAATACATCGTGGCCGTGGACGAAGATTGCGACGTGCGTAATACAAGCGAAGTGCTTTTCCGATTGTGCGCCAACACCGATCCCGCACGGGACACGACTGTCATCAAGAATCCAAGCGATTCGCTCGATCACGCGCCGAGCGAACAAAACATTGGTTCACATATGGGGTTTGACGCGACCCGCAAACTACCCGGTGAAAATTATCACCGTCCGTGGCCGGAACTGCTGAAAATGAGCGATGAAGCGCGAGCATTGGTCGATGCGCTGCAGGCGCAACTGCGCTGATCCGCTTTTCAGCGATCAGTTACGGTTTACGGAAAAGCCGACCGGTATCAACATCCCGAGTAAGTCCACCGGGCGGTACGCCACGCAAATCGTAAACCCTTCCCGTGTAGGGACTGTAGTAAAGGCCTGGTGTTCCGGCCCAGTGCGCATAGGGAAAGCCACCGGGAGGCGGCGGCCCATAGCGCGCAGCTTGATTCTCCTGAATAATTGCGCCGGTTAACGCGCCGGCTGCGGCGCCTGCGGCTGCGCCGATTGAGGCGGCACGGACATGTCCAGTGGCCGCGCCGCCGATGATCGCCCCAGTGGCGGCGCCCCATGCTGCACCCTGACCGACTGGAGTGTCGCACGAAGTCAGAATACAAAGGCTCAGAATGATGCCCAACGTACATACAACAATTTCCCTTCTCATGATCCCATTTGCGGCATTGAACCACAGACCCCGGCGGATGTTGCGGGCCTCAGGACCGCGTTTGTCTGACGAAGCCGCCCTAGAGACAGCGCCCGTCAGGGGTATACAAATACCCTCTTCGCCCGTACGTCTAGGACGAGCCCGCCGTGGGCAACCTTCGAGCAGTCATACTGTTGATTCGGCGGATAAGGGCTCATTACAACTCCGGAAGGATAAGACGGATTACGGGTCGCAGGCGGATAATGCCCTTCTTTTGGCGGATATTTCTTGTCCGCATCCGCTTTAGTGATCGCTGTCGCCGTCATGACAGGATGAGTCGTTCGGGAATCCATCGCTTCCCTGCCCGCCTGCCCGTACAAAGTCGTGCTCAGCACAAACAGTCCAGTTATAACCGCCGACATAATTTTCAGAGAGTTTACTTTCATATTCATTTGTAAGGTTTCGCAATCGAGGAGTCAGACGGATGTCAGCCGCGGCGAATTCAAAAAAGATTTGAACAGTTGCGCAGCGATCCGGCCTGCCTTCTCAAGTTTGCTCAACCGATATTCTTTTTCAAAAATCCGAAACTTGTCCAGCTCAATTTGCCGAAGCAAACCCCGGTAAACCGAGCCCATGATTTCTGCCGGTGCCATGGCCCTCCGGTCTTCGGCAGGCAAAGCCGTCGCTGCATTAGCGAAAAACTGATGCGCGCGCCTCGCCTGAAATTCCATTAGTTGAACGAAACGCTCATCGTACAGCCGCTGTGCCAGCTCGGTTTCAGAATAATGGAACCGTACCAGGTCTTCCTGCGGCAGATAAATGCGCCCGTTCTGCAGATCTTTCCCGACATCACGGATGATATTGGTAATTTGCAAAGCCAACCCCAGCTCTATCGCGTATTGTTTGCAACGTGGATTGTGGTAGCCAAAAATCTCTATGCTTACCAGACCGACGACACTGGCAACTCGATAGCAATAAACCCGCAGCGCTTCGAAGGTAGGATATCGCAGCGTACTTCAGGTCCATTTCTACACCCGCAATAATCTCCTCCAGCATCCGGAGTGGCAGCGAATATTTAGCAATTAACTGTCTGACATCGCGGGCAAGTAGCGGCTCATCCTGGGCCGCGGTGTGAAGCATCTGTCGCCATTTCGCCAGACGCACGCGTTTTTCAACGGCACTCAACTGTGGAGAATCAGCAATATCGTCGATGACGCGGCAGAACGCGTAGAAAACGGTAATGTCACGTTTACGCTCGCGTCCTAGTGACACGAACGCGAGAGCGAGGTTCGATTTGCTCTGCCGCGTTATCGTCGCCGCATTCACATCCGTCCTTCTACAAACTAGCTTTCTAGTACTGAATCCATTTCTCCCCGCCAATGCGGCCGGTCTCACACTGGCGAAACAAACAGACCCACGAAGCCAAAAGCCAACCGGTGACTACTCCCCGGAGAAAGGCAAAACTCAATTTCCAAAGGAACAGTGCGCCCAATCGGTCCGCAATTGCGCTGCGCACGATGGCATCGCAGACCATGATGCAGAAAAAATGGATGCCGCAAATTATCAAAAACCACCCGAGACGAACTGCATGTTTCCGCATAAAGAGGCCGTGCGCATGCATCGCTTCGGTCACGTTTTCGTTATGGAGCGTCAGGGAGATTTGGACGGAACAAAATGCAATGATCAAGATGCTCATGAGCACTCGTGCGATCGGCAGATAATCTAAAACACCGGAAATATTCGTGAAATAAGCAAGAAGAAGCGGCAACCGGACGATCAGCATGCTTACCGCAACGACGATCCCAGCCCATTCCAGGACATAACTAAAACGGCGCATGGCGAAGCGAAAGAGTTCTCCTTCTTCGAAGCTGACGCCCTTTATCCAGGCCAGGCATACGGTAATGAGGTAGACCTGGATATAGACCCCCAGGAGGTATTCAAAAATGAAGGCCGTCGCGTCGACCGTAGCTGAGATTCTAAGCAGGCCAGCAGCGGGGACCAAGCTACTCCACGCTGGCAATCGCCAGAAGACAATCGGCTTCAGAAGCGAAGCCAGTGCGCTAAGTAACAAAACCAAATAGATAACATGACCCCAGAAACGGTAACGTTTCCACAACGCTCGAACCAATGCGGCATGCAATCCCCGCCAGTTAGAGAGCATGAACAGGGCGGCCACGACAGAGAAAGGGTAAGTAGTCGTGGCGTTATCAAAAATTCCCGCGACTCCTTCCAGCGCAGGCAACGGCGTTTCGCGCCATATATCCACAAATCGCGGCCAATACCAGTGCGGCAAGGCGATAATCTGGTTCAGATCAATGTCGGCCCAGTTTCGAATCGGAGTGAACGTGACGAACTGAAAAAAGAAATAACCGAACCCAAGAAGTGCAAAGGTAATCCAGATACGTTTATAGCGCCGGATGCAACGGAAACCGTCTCCGAGCGCACTCCGCACCGGATTGAACATCATCACAATCGCGTAACCACCGCAAAGGCCAAGTAGCGGATATAAGCGCGGCAAGTGTCGCCACATGTCAAAAAGGAATGCTGGCGCGTGACGCGACTCGCCTTCGGCTATGTAGCGCCAAACACGAACGGACGGCCCGGAGGTCCGTCCCTACGGGTCGTAAAGTCATCTACCGAATGAGTCCCCAGTGTGGGTGGAACGGCCAGTAAACCAACAAACCACGTCCAACAAGGTTCGTCTCGGGTACTATTCCCCAGTAGCGACTATCATAGCTATTGTAACTGTTATCTCCCAGGGCAAAGTAAGAATTCTGCGGCACGGTGAACGATTGATCTGGTCGCGACAGATATTCGTGTCCCGGGGCATAACCACGATAAGGAGGTTTCGCTGACATAACCCGGGCAAAACCATAGCCTTCTGCTTTCCGCCCATTCACATAGAGGAACGGCGAGTCGATTCGAAGCGTCTCGCCGGGCACACCGGCCAATCGCTTGATATAAAATGGCGCACCTGCCTCAGGATCCTCGCGAATGCCTGGAATATGATTTGTCCGGAAGACGAACACGTCGCCACCATGCGGTTTAACAAAGTTATAACTAAACTTATCGACAAACACCTGGTCGCCGGTATCGATTGCGCCTCTGGCAATAATGTCGCCCCGATGATAAAGACGGCCTGGAAAAACGTTGAAATCGTGGCTCAGGGTGTCTGGGGCTGCATAGACCAGGTATTTCTGCCGCTGGCAAATCAGCTGTGAAAAGGTAAAGAAAAAGAACATTTTCCTGGGCTGAATTTCAAGGAGCTGATCGTCCTCGCGCGAAACAACGTTGATGTAGTTGCGGCCCAAAACGATGAACTCGCCGATCTGACGCAGGATATTTGGCGGCGGAGCTGTGCTCGGATAGCCAATAATCCCATTCAAGGTCGGCTGCATCGAGCCGGTGGGGATCTTGAACGGCTGCAGGAAATAGGAGCGAATACCCACCGCCACAACGATGGCCACCAGGATCACCTCACAATTCTCTCGCCAATGCGATTCCCACGTTACCGGTGTGAGCCTGTGCAACGTCTTGTCAAGCACGTCCGCCGTGTTGTGAATTCTCTCGCGGTCTCTTTGACGCAGCGCTTCACGTAGAGCTTCCATCCCAGCAAGAATCTGTTCGCGGTCCGAGCTAGCGAGCTGATCGTCCTTGTAGCGCAGATACTTTCGGGCGTGCCGCAGCAACAGGCGGCTATGTTTCACTTGGCGCGATGTAAACATGATCTAGAAAATGACGAAGTTCGAACGATCAATGACCAAACAAGGATAAAGCTCAAACGACGAAGGAAAGAAGCCCATCTGACATCGTATGGTTGATTCAAGATTATTCATAAGATTTCGTCATTCCGAAGCGCATCATTGCGCTTTGAGCACCTCGATAAACGCCTCCTGAGGTATATTAATTTTCCCGATGCTTTTCATGCGTTTTTTTCCTTCTTTTTGTTTCTCCAGTAGCTTGCGTTTACGCGTAATATCGCCGCCGTAGCATTTCGCGGTTACATTTTTTCGCAATGCCGAAACGCTCTCGCGCGCAATGATTTTTCCCCCAATAGCTGCCTGGATGGCTACCTGATACAGTTGTCGCGGGATTACTTCTTTTAGCTTGGCCGCTAGCTGTCGTCCCCGCGCCTCCGCACGATCTTTGTGTACGATCGTCGAAAATGCGTCGACTGGCTCACCATTAACGAGCAAATCCAGCTTTACCAATTTTGCCGCGCGATAACCGGCGTGCTCGTAATCCATCGAGCCGTAGCCGCGCGTAAGGCTTTTAATCTTGTCGTTAAAATCGACGAGAATCTCGTTGAGAGGCAATTGGCAATGCAGCATTACGCGACGCGTATCGAGCGACTCTGTGCGCTCCATCAGGCCGCGCTTTTCCAGAATCAATTGCAGGATATCGCCGATGTTTTCATTCGGGCAAAGCACATACGCCTTGACAATCGGCTCACGAATTTCCTGGATCATGCTGGGATTAGGCAGATGTGCAGGGTTATCGATCAAAAATTTCTCGCCGCGGGTGGTGATCACCTCGTAGACGACGCTTGGACTGGTGGCGATGATGTCCATGTTATATTCGCGTCGGAGCCGCTCCTGAATGATCTCCATGTGAAGTAGCCCGAGAAATCCGCAGCGAAATCCGAATCCGAGCGCCACCGAGCTCTCTGGTTGATAGACAAACGCGGAATCGTTCAAGCGCAGTTTCGCAATCGCAGTCTTCAAATGTTCGAAATCACCGGTATTGATTGGATAGATCCCGCTGAAGACCATCGGATGAATTTCCTGAAAGCCCGGCAACGGCTGCTTGGCAGGATGGCGTTGGTCAGTGATGGTATCGCCAATCTTGATGTCGGCGGTCGATTTAATGTTTGCGATAAAATAGCCGACGTCGCCGGGATTTAGCGTTTCCTGTGGGAGCATCTTCGGCGTAAACACGCCCACTTCCTTGATCTCATAGCGCGCGTTATTGCTCATCAACGTGATGGCGTGATTCGCTTCCATCGTCCCGGAAACAACACGTACATAACCGACCACACCGCGATAAACATCAAAAACCGAATCAAAAACAAGCGCGCGCAGGGTATCATCTGCCGGCGGGCGCGGTGGCGGGATACGCTTCACAATCGCTTCAAGAATTTCCTCGATGCCGATTCCCATCTTTGCGCTCGCGTCGATTGCTTCCTCGGCAGGAATCGCAAGAATTTCTTCCAACTGACGATGCACTGAGGCCACATCAGCATTCGGCAGATCGATCTTATTGATGACCGGAAGGATGTTGAGCCCCTGCTTGTGAGCGAGGTGCACGTTCGCAACGGTCTGCGCCTCGACGCCCTGCGCCGCGTCCACAACCAGCAAGGCGCCCTCGCATGCCGCGAGGCTCCGTGAGACTTCATAGCTGAAATCGACGTGACCCGGAGTATCGAGCAAGTTTAGCCGGTAACTTTGGCCCGATTTGCTCGTGTAACGCATCGTCACCGGATGCGCTTTGATCGTGATCCCGCGTTCCCGCTCCAGGTCCATTGAATCCAGAAGCTGGTCCTGTTTTTCACGCTCCTGGATTGTTCCAGTGCGTTCAAGCAACCGGTCTGACAACGTCGTTTTGCCGTGATCGATGTGCGCGATGATGCAGAAATTGCGCGTAAACTCAATGGCCATGGAAGTTGGCACTATGCGAGCGCGGTCATCTCTGGTCAATTATTGCACGCTCGCTTGAGCTATGCCGAGAAATCTCCGGGAATTGAGCGTAAAGCCGGTTAGTGAGGAAGCCTGCCCTCCAATAACTGCGAGTTTGCCGCCCGAAGTGCTGAGTAAAGATAGTCGAGGCTTAGGGCTCACTGCGCTGTCTCCAAACATCTTCAGGAACTTTGCCTGGCGATTTCCGGAGAATGATGATGAAAGCAATCAAAGTGAAGTGTGTAACACTACTTCTAGTCGTTTCTTTTGCCTGCGCATCGCACATCTTCGCAGTTTTACGGCCGCTATTTCCGATCAAGCCAGAGCCACCATTTGCAAAGACAGAGGGTAAGCAATGAACCGCACCAGCTGCAAAACGGACATCTGGATTTTGGCGCAGGGCACGCTTGCGCTCGTTAGGCCGCTGACTCAGAGGGCGAGTGAATGGGTTAGAAAACACGCCCAGGCTGACTCTCAGTGGTTTGGTCCTGCTCTCCTCCTCGAACACCACCATGCTGCAAAGCTACGCAACGGAATGATCGAGGCCGGACTGCACGTTACGCAATGATTCCAGAACCAGGAGCAGGTTAGGGCAAAGCCAAAAATCAGCGCTCCACTTTTCCGGGACTGCGATCCCAGAAATTAGCCCCATTCCGATCAGGGCATTTTAGCCAGGATCTTCTCCATCTCCGAGCTCGTGAAAGCACGCAACGTCTGCGTGCGAATATTACCCAGCATATCTGCCGCCAGCAACACGCCCGCGGCGGTTTCATCATCCGGAGCGTCGAACACGCACACCTGGTCATACTGACCGAGTGTCCAATACATCTGCTTAATGCTTACCCCTCTCGACTGGACCTCAGACGCCCACTCGGCTACCCGCGCGGTCGTCTCTTTTGCAGCTTGAATACCCTTGTCAGTGAATTGCACCAAACTGATGTATGTCGCCATGATATTACGAGTCTAATTATTTCTGGGTCGGTTTCCGTCCAAACACGGAAGGACTGAGGATACTGCCACCGACTCCGAGGATCAAATACCTCAAACGCCAATTATACTCCCTCCGCTGGATCAAAAGACTCTCATTCCAACATCAGGATTTTGCTTCGTTCGGTTACTCCCGGATCGGAAGGAATCACTCGACCGAATGCAAACTGTTCAGCTAGATTACGCTGACATGCCAAAGCTTATCATCAGCGGAACGACATATGAACTTGTTGATGACCTGGTCACAATCGGGCGCGGCCCAGATAACACAATAATCATCAATAACCCTTCGGTATCCGCCCGACACGCGCGGTTGCATTCGACTGGGGAAACTTATCGCTTGAAAGATCTCGGTTCGACCAATGGCACGCAGGTTAATGGCAAGCCAGTGACCGAAACATTGCTGTGCTTTGATGATCGGATTCGGTTTGGCGCGGCCGAAGCCCGTTACGAATCGGACGCGAGCGGGTCGCGGCCGCTACCCCAACTTGAGGAGATCAAAGCTACAACGGCGGAATTGAGCGCTGTGCCTGCGGATTTTGCCAATGTTTCCCCGTTCCGACGTCAAAAACAACAAAGCGACCCGGTTCGCAATGCAATTTTTGTCGGTTTGGCAATTGCACTGCTGGTATTTCTGGGAAGCATGATCGCAGTACTGATGATGCATGCTACATAACCTGTAAGCTGCGGTCGCGGTTTATGTCCCGACGACAATGTAGCGAGATACGAACTCGCAATTTTTGAAATGCGCCAATTATAGAATTGGGCCAATTTGCAACCGCGCTCACAGATCACCGCTACAGAAATGGAGACTCAATCCACGCTTCGCAATCCAAAATCCGTAATCGGCAAGCGCCTGCTTCTTTTCGACATCGATGGGACGCTGATACACTCAGGCGGCGCGGGTCTGCATGCGCTTAAGTCAGCCTTCAAAGAGCGCTTCGGAATCGATGACGATCTGGGCGACATCGAAATCGCTGGGATGACCGATTCCGGTATCGTTGTCAGCATATTGAATAAGCATAAAATTCCTGCGACGAATGAGAACATGAGCGCGTTCCTGGACAGCTACGTTCATTTTCTTTCGCGGGAATTGCCCCGACGAAAAGGCAAACTGCTGCCGGGCGTGCTTGAGCTACTTCAGCGGCTCAAGTCGCGATCGCATCTTGTCCTGGCGCTTCTCACAGGCAATGTCTCCCGCGGAGCGCAACTAAAGCTCGAGCACTACGGTGTGTGGCATTTTTTCGAATTTGGCGCGTTTGCGGATGACCACCGGGACCGCAATCGGCTCGGACCGTTTGCTCGCGCGCGCGCACGAGAGAAGCATGGCCGTGAATTCGCGGCATCCGAGATCGATGTCATTGGTGATACGCCTCGCGATATTGCCTGCGGCAAGGCCTTGGGCGCGCGCACCGTCGCCGTGGCGACCGGCACCTGGAGTCGCGATGATCTTGCAAAACATAAGCCCGATTTTCTGATCGATGATCTTTCAGACGTGCAAGCTTTAATCGATACGCTCGGATGGTGACCCATTGACGATTGAAGGGTTGAATGAAAAAGAACGTCTCCCCAACTGCTCCGAAGCCGCATCGAGATCGGCCCAATGTGTTGCCGCTTAAGGGCGAAATCGATTTGCATGTTTCTCCTGTCGTCACGGCATCACTCAACGCGATGATTGAGAAAAAACCGGAACGAGTGGTGATCGATCTTTCGGAGGTGACTTACATCGATAGCGCAGGTCTCGCGGCGCTTATTCAGGCGATGCAAAAAGTGGAAGGCTACGGGGGGAAGTTTTTGCTGGCCGGTTTGCAGGAAACTGTGCGCTCAATTTTCGAGATCTCGCGGCTCGATCAGGTCTTCCAGATTTTCCCCGACACGAATACGGCGCTGGCCTCGTAACCCCGCGAGTCTCATTCGCGAAGGGATGCATTCGTCATGGCGAACCGTTTGGCACCCAGCCTGCGCCCTTAGGAAAACGCGCGCGTTACCCAGATGCAACACGCGCCAAGATTTCCAGCGTTTCCTCGATGTTTTTTGAAATGTCGAACCCCGACGCGCGCTGGACGTTTGTCGATCGGGCTGCGAGACGACGCGAAGGATCAGACCAGAAGCGGATCGCGTCGCGCAAAGCGAGGAGATCGCCGGACTGATCGACAATTGATCCGTGCACGCCATTTTCGATGATTTCGCTAAAACCGTTGGAACGCGTCGTAATAACGGGCAAACCGCAGGCGAGCGCTTCCAGGCAGGCATTGGAAAATGGATCGTAAATTGTAGGCAGAATGAAAATGTCCGCGGCAGCGTAAAGACGCAGCATATCTGGGACTTCACCAAGAAATTGCACCGGCTCTTCGCGCCAAAAGCGCAGCTGTTTCGTTTTGTAGGGCCCCGCATTTCCGCGACCGGCAACCAGCAACCGCATCTTGGGATCCCTGCAAAGCGCCGCTGCTTCGATGGCAAAAAGCAGCCCTTTTCGTTCCCACCCGGAGCCCGCAAATAACAGCGCGGTGTGGTCTGATCTTAATCTCAAATCCTCACGCGATTTTTCACGAAGCTGCGAATCGAATCGGAATTTCTCCAGTGGGATACCGTTGCGGACAAGGTCGATCTTTTCTGGCGAATACCGATAAAAATTGACGATTTCGTCTTTGACCATTTGCGAGGCAGCAATCACACGTCCCGCGTTACCATCGGAAAAGAGCGATTGTTCCAAGCGCAACAGGTCGCGGTGCTTCGAACTGAGACTCCGGACGAATCGTTTCAGGGGCAGCTCGAACTTTCTTCGACGCTCAAGCCAGGCGCGGTGAACTCCGTCGCCGGCCCGATAAACGTCGCAGCTCCAGACGCGCTCGAGACTAAACAACACATCCCGCCCAAGCGACGCTTGGATTTTTTTTAGCTCATCGGCAAACCCAATCGGCGATTTGGCCTGCAAGCGCGTAATCGATCCAAATGGCCACGCCGCGGCCGGCCAGTCATTTGTGGCAACAAGTTGCACGTCGTGACCGGCGTCATCTACGCCGCGCACAAGGCGTTTCAAGTACGCTTCTGCGCCACCAGTCGGCGAATAACCGCGCCGAACAAAGACGATGCGGAGTTTTCCTTTCATCCACAATGAAATACAGCGTCCTGCGCTTCTTGCTTGGAACGCCACTTTACATGCCTTACGTTCGCCAGAATACTAGGTCGATGCCAGGTGAAATCTTAAACGCCCCTGCGCCATTACGTTTTGCCTCATCCTCAGCGTGCACTTTACCAAGGCATTTACTCTATTCCATTTTCGCCCGCATCGGCGGATCCGGCCTGGATACGGATGCATTTGAAACGTTGCGTGCATCGTATCGGGGAGGATTCCTTGGCAAAGCGGTCGCTTATGATAACCGGCAAACGGAAATCCCTGCTTCGTTGGTTCATTCTTTGCGCTGGCATCCGGTGCGGCTTATCTCATTTTTCGATCGGCCCTATTACTACGGAGCGAAAAAAAAATACCTTGATTGGGTCACATCCCGACATCTTGCCACAGGCCGTTACGATTTGTTTCATAGCTGGTCGGGCGATTGTCTACGCTCGCTGCAAGTTGCGAAACAACGCCGGATCCCTTCTATCCTGGAGATCCCGACCTGGCATCGCGACGGCGGCAAAAAAAAGGCAGACTGGCCAAAGACTGAATCGACAAGTAAAACTCAAGGGGTTCCAACATGGAAAGCCCGATTGTTACTACAGCGAAGGCGTTTCATAGAAGAATATCAACTGGCTGATCTTTTGCTTGTCTTATCAGAGAAGGCGGCCGACACCTTTCGCGTACGCGGTTTTCCGGAAGAAAAACTTTTTTATCTGCCCCGAGGCGTAGATGTGGAACGCTTCAAGCCGGGTAAGCAGCCGGTAAAATTTCGAGCTGTGTTTTCCGGGGCATTGATTAAGCGCAAAGGTATCCAACATGTGCTCGAAGCATGGCATCGCCTCAATCTGTCCGACGCGGAGTTGTGGCTCGTGGGCCATGTTCATGACGAAGCGAAGCCCTTTCTTAAACAATTCTGGTGCGATAACATACGGGTAGTGGGATTTGTGCGCGACCCGGAAAATTATCTTAACCAGGGAACGGTTCATGTTTTTCCATCGCAATGGGAGGGAAGCGCCAAGGTGACATACGAAGCTGCCGCATGCGCCCTGCCACAAATCACAACGCGCGAGGCCGGCGACGTCGTCCGTGATGGTATCGAAGGAATTATCGTGAAACCGAGTGATGTCGATGCAATCGCAGCGGGACTGCAGCATCTGCATCGACATCCTGAAATTGTTCGGCAAATGGGTAGCGCCGCGAGACGCCGCGTAGTTGAAAATTTCACGTGGGATCATTTCCGGACGCGACTGCTCGGCGCATACGAAATGGCCATGCGGATGGCGCGATGATGGTTGTGTGATGGGCGACCTGCCTGTCGCCTCGTAGTTGAACCAAAGCGGATGAAAATTCTTCTTCTGCAACTGAAGCGAATCGGGGATCTGATCCTGACAACTCCCGCAATCGCTGCTTTGCGCGCGCAATTTCCAGACGCGGAAGTGACGCTTGTCGTCTCCAGCGATTGTGCCGACCTGCTGCCAGCCATTGCAGGAGTCGATCGCATCTTGATGGCGCGACGTAATCTGCGCGATCTTGCCGCCTTTCTAGCCGTCGCAGGCAAACGATTCGATTACTGCATCGATTTCACACGAAACGATCGCTCCGCCTTTCTGGCGCTTTTATCCGGCGCCCGAAAACGCATCGTGTCATACCGGGTGCGCGATCAGTCGAAAAACCGCGCCCGGGTTTACACCGACTTTGTTGACGCCCGGATGCGCGATCTGCATACGATCGATTACAATCTGTCTTTGCTTGAACCACTGGGTATCCGGGATGTTTCCGGCAGACTGCATTTGCAGTTGCCACAGTCGGCCCACGAACAAGCCGATTCGCTTCGACGCACTTGGAACATCCGTAAACCTTACGTTGTTTTGCATCCCGGGTCGGCGCGCCGGGAAAAGCTTTGGGAAGCACGACGATGGGAGGAAGTGATCGAACGCTTCGGCCGCGACAATGACTTCAATCTTGTTCTGACGAGCGGGGTATCGAAACACGAGCAGGCGCACATCACTGCGATCAAGAGCACGATACAGAAACAAATCATCGATCTTTCCGGGAAGACAGATTTGCTCACGCTGGCGGCCTTGATTCGCGGGGCACGCTTGCTGGTGACAGTCGATTCTGCTCCCACGCATCTCGCGGCCGCCACAAATACACCACAGGTCATCCTGTTCGGGCCAACCAACCCGTTTCACTGGCGACCGAGGGAGAGTCCGTCGGTGATTCTGCATGGAGAATCACCTGAGCCGGTCACTGAGTTTTCTCCGGTCCAGCCGCGCCTTCCGATGAGTCAAATCTCGACGGAAGCCGTGATTAGTGCTATGGATTCACTGCTGTCGCGGCATGCGACAGCCCGAACGTCATGAGCGGCGCAAAAGCGGCTAAGAAAAAACAGTCATTCTGGCAAACATTACGTGCAGCTTCTGGTCCCTACCGAAGGCTTTACGGTTATGTTAAGCCTTACAAGGTTCGTTTTATCCTCGGTCTGGTACTGGGTCTCGCTTACGGCGGCGTCACTTCATTTTTGCCCTGGGCGACGGCCCGTGTCGCCGGCACCATTTTCCACGGCCATGCTCCGAGTGCGATGGCCTTTCGCTCAAATCTTCACGACCTCGATTCAGGGCCCAAAATCAATTCGATCCTTCTGATCTGCCTTGCCATTCCGGTCATCATGACCCTGCGCAGCCTGTGTTCCTTTGGCAGCACCTATTACACCCAGTGGGTGAGCAACAAGGTCGTCACGGATATCCGGAGTCAGCTTTTCGGCAAGATGGTCCGCCAATCGATGGATTTCTTTAACAAAGCGCGATCGGGGTTTTTGATTTCGCGTATCACGAACGATACGCGCATCATGCAAATGGCTTTGACTACGGTCGGCAGCGATGTTTTTAAACAACCCGTCACGATTGTGGGCGCAATCAGTGCGTTACTTGTGATGGATTGGAAATTCACTCTGGTCACGCTGGTTCTTTTTCCTACCTGTTTGCTGCCGTTGCGCGTTTACGGACGTCGCGCCAAGAAGGCGGTGCAAAACGAACAGGCAGGCATGGCCCAAATGGTTGTGACGATGCAGGAAACGTTCTCCGGCATTCGGGTGATCAAGTCCTTTGCGCGGGAGGTACACCAGGAAAAAGAGTTTAAACGCAGCAATCAAGCGCAGTTCTCGCAGATAATGCGCATGATCCGGGCCTTGGAGGCTGTCGGTCCGCTGGTCGAGATCATTGCCGCGATCGGTGTGGGAATGGCACTGCTTTACGTTTACCTAGCGAACCTCAACGCCGGTCGATTTTTAGGATTGATGACCGGAATTTTTATCCTCTACGATCCAATCAAGACCCTTAGCAGGATTCATATCGTGATTCAGCGGTCGGTCGCCGCGACGACTGCTATCTTCGCGATCCTTGATTCAAAGCCGGCTGTCCAGGACACGCCAAATGCAGTCGCACTGAGTTCGTCACAGGGCCGGATTGACTTTGAAAACGTAACCTTTCGGTATGCGAATACTCATACGGATGCGATCAGCAATCTGAGCTTGCAAATTGAACCGGGCAAAACTCATGCGCTGGTGGGCGCCAGCGGCGCAGGAAAGAGCACGATTCTCTCGCTGATCCTGCGGCTATACGATCCGACTTCCGGAGCTGTAAAGATCGACGGTCGCGACCTGCGTTCGGTCACACAGAAATCATTGCGCGAACAGATTGGGCTCGTCACTCAGGAGACGTTCCTGTTTCACGATACCATCTTCAACAATATCCAGTTCGGCCGGCTCGATGCGACACCGGACGAAGTTCATGAAGCCGCGCGAGCTGCCTATGCGCACGACTTCATTTTGGCTCAGCCAAAGGGCTATCAAACAGTGATTGGCGATAAAGGGTGCCTCCTTTCCGGCGGCCAGCAGCAGCGTCTTGCCATCGCGCGCGCTGTGTTGAAGAACGCCCCAATCCTCTTGCTGGATGAAGCCACTTCATCGCTCGACTCCGAATCGGAACTGCAAATTCAAAAGGCCCTCGCCGAACTGGCGACTGGCCGCACGGTGATCGCCATTGCCCATCGGCTATCGACTGTTTTATCTGCCGATCAGATCATCGTGATGGACGGCGGTCGTATCAAGGAGATTGGTACGCACGCCGAACTTCTCGAAAAGTCGGGTTACTATCGGCGATTGTACGATCATCAGTTTAATCGTATTCACGAACCAGCTACTGACCCCGCCTTCGCTATTGAAGAATTGGTTTAACAGTCGCGAGAGGTAGCCATGCCATTTAACATTGACCTGCATACACATTCTTTTTTTTCAGGGGACGGTGTCTCCAGTCCGGAAGACATGATTGCAGCGGCGCGCGCCAAAGGCTTGCATGGCTTCGCGATTACCGATCACAACACCTGCGATGCGGTCAACTACCTGCTGCAGAAAGGCCTGATGCGACTGGACGGATTGCCGGTCGATGGTTTTCTCGTTCTCCCAGGAGTAGAAGTGACGACCGCCGATGGGCATCTTCTGTGCATAGGCGCGGAGCTTCCTTACTTGAAAGGAAAACCAGCACGCGAGGTTTGTGACATAATCCACCAGCGCGGCGGCCTAGCTATTCCTCCGCATCCGTATGATTTGTTTCGGGCTGGGATCCGTTTTTCCACTTTGGAAACGCTGCCTATCGACGCCATTGAAGTTTTTAATGCCGCAACAACCCTTCGCCGGTATAACACATATGCTTTCAAGTACGCCCAGATTCGGAGTTTGCCCATGACTGCCGCCAGCGACGCGCATCATGCCGCAGCGGTTGGAACGGCTTACACCATCGTAAACACCGATGACTTTTCGGTGAAAGGCATCCTGGCTCAGATCCTAAAGAGCAACGAATTGAATCAGAAATATCAGACGCCGCGCGATAGCCTTCGCAAAACCTGGAACAACTGGCTACGACTGCGACGCCGGAAAAAGATCCCCGAATTAGCTGCAAAAGACCGCAGCCACAATGGCCCTTAGCTTGGTGGACCGGCGACTATGTACGTTTCAACGCTTTAACATTTCAAACGTTTAACTCTAGTCATGCCCGCCTACATCATCGTTGAAATCGACATCGTCGATCCGGTCGGATACGAAGAATATAAAAAGCGAGCCGCGGCGACCGTAGAGAAGTACGGCGGGAAATACATTGTCCGTGGAGGCGAAACGGAAGTGCTGGAAGGTGAGTGGAAACCGAAGCGCATCGTGGTGCTCCAATTCGATTCGACACAACACGCGAAGGAATGGCTCAACTGCGAGGAGTATCGCGAACCCCGCAAAATGCGGCATCGCACATCCAGGACAAACATGATCCTGGTCGAAGGACATTCCGCACCCTAGGCTCCGCGCAAAGGTGGGCCTTATGGCCGAGGTCGTTGACCTCGCCGGCCTCCCGCGAAAAATTAAGATTGCTTCTACCCATCACCTTTTGCGAATCTGCCTTTTCATATGCGATTGTTAGCCGAGATACTTGTTATTGCTGGACTAATTTATGTTGGCTGGGATAAGCCATTCAAGGAATGGA
>CAVTMK010000002.1:0-1717874 GCA_963735805.1 uncultured Verrucomicrobiae bacterium
TCTGGTGGAGAAATCCTTAGGGGTTCGAGTCCCCTCCCTGGCATCGTCAAACGCCAATCAAACGCTCGACCGATGTTACAAGATCTGCCATTTCGGACGCCGCCTCCGTGAGTCCGTCTCCCATAAACGGACTCCACCAAGAAAAGCATTCTCATTTCTTCCGCGCTCAATCCGGCTCGGTAATTGACTGAAATGGTGCACAAGGCCTCCCCCGAGGACGACGTAATCAGCGACAAACGATTTCCTTAGCTGAGTGACTGCGTAGGTCACTTCCCGCTTCCATTTTTTCTCGCCGAGCAGAGCGAGACCCGGGATGCCGAGATAATTTTCAATAATATGATCGCGCCGATACGGCAAGTCGCCGAGTTCAAGAGGCATCAAAGTTTTGTTCCACACGAATGCGGATCCCAGTCCGGTACCGAGTCCCAGAAAGAGCATACGTCCGCCGTGGTAACTACCCAGCGCCTGCAGCGCAGCATCGTTGACAACGCGCACCGGAATGCCCAGCGCTCTGGTAAAGTTGAACCCAACCCATCCCCTGCCTAAATGCTTCGGATCTTTTGCGATCCGTCCTCTCCGCACCGGTGCAGGGAAGCCGATAGACGCCCTGTCAAACTTCCATCCGTGCACGGTTTCCCTAAGCCTTGCGACTAGTTGTTGCGGTTTGAGTCGCGGACCGGAAGGAAATTCACGTTCATCGTGAGAGGATCTCAGTAGTTTTACGTATGTGCCGCCGACATCGACAACCAGAACTTTTTTTTTCATGGCCCCCGACGCGTTCGGGAGATCCTAGCGGTCACGTCGTGCCATTCGCCCAAAACGCTGGAAAATGCTCTGCTGTTCCGGTTTTGCCGCCGTGCTTGCTGGCCAGCATTCCACTATTTCAAGGGCGACAAAACGGAAAAGCATCTGCCGCGCAGATTTCAAATCCAGTCGTAGATTCTTCGCAATTTGCTGTAGCGAACGGGTGCCGTTGAATTGCGATGCGAACTGCGCCTCGTCCGGAGTCAGTTTCAGCTTTTGGACACGCTCGAAGCCGTCTTTCGTATAAGCCGGAATCGATGCCGGTTCGAAATGCGCAGTCTCATCGATATTCTCAACAAGACGCAAGGTTTCGAGGGCCCAGTCACGGACATTCGGCTCCCCGGGCAGATCAGCGGCGTTTGTTAACAAGTCGGCGTTCTTTTCAAACATGATCCACACCCGCGGTGCCGTCCAAAGCTGCGAGAACAGCTTTTGGCCAAATTGCTGCATCAGCTCGAGTGCTGACTCGCGAGCTATCAATTCCTGGCGAGCCAGAGCGAGAAAGAATGGAATCCCAGTCTCTCGCTGTTCGTCCCTCGCATTGGCCGCACTCCCCTCATCAACGTTAGCGAGCATGGCGGGTGTCTCCGGACAATAAAACTCCGGGTCCCTCGTAGTAACAAAGATAATCTCGCCATCACGGGCAAAAAGATCGATTGGCTCCTGCTCCCAGGATGATCGCAGCAAGCCGGTGAGTTTTTCCTTTGAGATCGCTTGCAGGGCACGATTTAGTGGGAAGAAGGTCGTGTGACCGCAGAAATAAACATCGTCTGTTCGAGGCTCCTTTGAAGGAACGCTATCTTCGGCCGGATCGCTCGTGGCAGGCTCGCCCCAGTCGGCAGGCTGCTGGGATGCACTCCACCAATCGTCGGACTGAACGCCTTCCGGGTTCGGAGCCGCCTCTTGCGACGGTTCATCTGCCTGCGGAACATCTGGGTCGTCCGTTTGCTCTAGCTCTTCGCTATTCGAAGATTCGATTTCAGCTTCTATTGGCTTGGGTTCGCCGGATGATTTCCGCATAATACTCCTCTCCTTGTAAGCAAACCGCATATACAGGCTTTATCAAGAATCCAATCATGGCAATGACGATCTGTCGCAATTTGTAGAGAACCGTCGCGAAAGCTCGCGCCGGCTGACTTTTCCTCGCTCGTTCGCCGGGATTGTGTCCACGATGAAAATCCTCTTCGGCACCTGCCAGGTGCTCAGAGCGTCTCGACAAAACTGCAGCAGACCAGTTTCGCTTACGTTTGGCGCCGCTACCACGCAAGCTACTACTTCTTGATTACGCAAGGACGATTCGCGGCCAAACACGACTGCTTGCCGCACGCCAGTGAAACGCAGCAAGTGCGCTTCCACTTCTGCAGGGTTCACTTTTTTACCGGCGACGTTAATGACATCCGAAACCCTTCCGACGATTTTGAAGCCGGACTTATAGCGCGCCAACAGATCGTCGGGGACAAAAATTCCACCGCCCAACTTTTCTTCATCCGGATCTGGGAAATAGCCGTCGCCCACAGCAGCGCTGTGCACGCGAATCCGGGTCGCCGATGCTTTGGAATCGACCATTTCTAGCCTGACGCTATTCATCGCTTCGCCAACGAATCCTTCGTTCCGGTTCGCTGCTTCGCGGTCATAGCAGATCCCCCCACATTCAGATGCACCATAAAACGAGTGAATTGGCAGATTAAACTTTTGCCGGAATCTCTTTGCGATCGCGATCGAGAGAGGCGCGCCCGCAGAAATGCAAAGGCGGAGTTTCGATAATTTTGGAACGGGTTCCATTTCACAAAATGCCTGATAGAAAACGGGCATTCCCGGGAAAACCGTTGCGTTGCTGCGGACAAGATCGACGAGGATGGCGCGTGGTGTTCTGTCGCGACTGAGAACCATTGCTACACCTCGCGCAATCAACGGAGTGAGAAGATTGCTGAAACCGTAGGAGTGCGAGATAGGGATAACGGCAAAATTCAGATCGGCGTCAGTGAATCCCATCGTCTCGCAAATCTGATTGCAGTCGGCCAAAAGCTGCTTGCTGCGAAAGCGGACGGCTCGTGGTGTGGCTGTAGTGCCTGAGGTAAGCTTCAGGAGAGCTGGCCGATCATACCCCCAGTCTGGTGTGGTGTGGGCTGTCTTCCGCGGCAAAACCCTTGAGAAGTCTTCGCTCGGGCCAATGGACATTACACCCTTTGCACGGCAAGTCTCTAAGGCGGCATCGCGCTGTTGTGTGCTGATCGACTGTTCAAGCGGGAGAACGACCAGTTGTCTGCGCAAACAAGCGAGTAAAATCGACGGCCAATCTGCGTGGTTGCCGACTTGGACGGCTAGAACGTCGCCCTCGGAAAAAAACTCGACGCTCGGCAGCAAGTCGCGCGTGCGCTGTTCGACATCGCCAAACGTGCGGACCACTTCGCCGCTGGCGGCAAAAATAGCCGGCGCATCCCGCTTTTGTGCAAGTGTTCTCTCCCACGCTTTCAATAATGGATCTGAGGATTTCATTGCTTGCGCGAAGCACGTCGCACGAGTAGATTCTGCGTCCCTTTCCGAAGATGAAAACCGGTATTCATCCAGAGTATTACGACACCGACATGGTATGCGCATGTGGCGCGGTGTATCACACCCGCTCCACGCGCCGCGATATTAAGATCGGTATTTGCGCCGCTTGTCATCCCTTTTTCACCGGCGAACAAAAGTTTGTGGATACGGCAGGACGCGTCGAGAAATTTGCCCGCCGCTACGGCAGCACCAAAGCTGCTCGCGCCGGCAAGAAAGCTTAGCTATCTGTCTGTAGCTGGGGTTGTTGCCCCGGCCCATCCGCGGTCAGCGACCGCGGCTACCATACCATGGACTTCAAATCCCTTATTCAATTCAAATGCGAACGCTTCGAACAACTCGAGCGCGATATTGCCGACCCTGCGCTTTTTTCCAATCGCCAGCGAGCTCAAGCGATCATGCGCGAGCACGGGAGCACGAAACAATTGTTGGCGAAGTGGGAGGAACTCGAAGCTGCGCGCAAACAATTGGACGACAATCGCGAGCTGGCGATGTCAGGCGATGTTGAAATCGCGGCGATCGCCGACGACGAGATCCCCGAGCTTGAAAAGCGTCTGGCCGATCTCGAACGCGAAGTTCAGATTGCGTTGCTGCCGCCAGATGAAAATGAAGACCGGGACGCCATCGTGGAAATCCGGGCGGGGACGGGCGGAAACGAGGCAGCCATTTTTGCCGCCGATCTTTACCGGATGTATCATCGCTATGCGGAATCGGCGGGCCTGAAAACCGAGGACCTCGAATCGAGCCCGTCGGAGCTGGGTGGATTTAAAGAGGCGATTTTTCGCGTTTCGGGCGAGTCTGTTTTTCGCAAGCTCCGTTACGAAAGCGGAGTTCATCGTGTGCAGCGCGTGCCTGCGACAGAGGCGCAAGGTCGCATTCACACGTCGACTGCTACAGTCGCGGTTTTACCCGAGGCGGAAGACGTCGATCTCGAATTGAAACCCGACGATTTACGAATTGAAGTCTCACGCTCTGGTGGCCCCGGCGGGCAAGGCGTGAACACGACCGACTCGGCCGTGCAGGTGTTGCACATTCCGACAGGCACAATCGTGCGTTGTCAGGACGGTCGGAGCCAGATCAAGAACAAAGAGCGTGCATTATCGATCTTGCGGGCACGCCTTTTGGAGCGAAAGCAGCGCGAGGAAGCCGAAAAGTACAGCGCACAGCGCCGCGGACAGATCGGAACCGGTGGACGTGAAGAAAAAATTCGCACGTACAATTTTCCGCAGAACCGCGTGACCGATCATCGCATCGGCCTGACGCTGCATAATCTAGATCGCGTGATCGAGGGCGATCTCGCCGGACTGATCAACGCGTTGCAAGCCGCCGACGTGGCTGAGCGGTTGAAAGAATCGGCGGTAACGGCTAGCGCATGATCCCGCCGCTGGCGAGTTCCGTTGCGTACGGCAAGAAAGAGACAAGACCACCCCGTAAACTGGCTCCAAAAGAATTCGCAGGCTCCACTTCGATTGAAAAGGAGCAATCAATGCCTTTTTCGGTTAATTACGCCGCATGACCGTGCTCGAAGTGTTGCAAGCAACGGCCGCCTATTTCAAAAGACATAATGTCGAGAATGCGCGACTGAATTCAGAACAGTTGTTGGCCCATGTCCTGGGGCGCAAGCGGATCGACCTTTATCTGGAGTTCCAACGGCAACTGACTGAAGCAGAACTCGATCCGTTGCGCGATTTGGTGAAGCGTCGCAGCGAAGGCCAGCCACTCCAGCACTTGTTAGGTACCGTAGAATTTTGCGGTCACGTTTTTCTTTGCGATAAACGCGCGATGGTTCCCCGACCAGAAACGGAGCAATTTGTGGAGCTCGTTGAATCGAGAATCCAGAATCCAGAATCGAGAATTGTGGATGTCGGCACTGGCAGCGGTGTGATTGCGCTCAGTCTTGCTGCGAAATTTCCCCAGGCAAAGATCATCGCCAATGATATTTCCGATGTCGCGCTCGCGCTGGCACAAGAAAATGCCGTCAGGCTAAACCTGAACACCAAGGTGCAGTTCCTGAAAAGTCGTCTGCTGGAAAATGTCGAGGGAGAGTTCGACCTTATTGTCGCGAATCTTCCTTACATCTCCACACAGGATCGCCACACTCTTTCGCGTGAAGTATTGTGTGATCCGGAGACAGCACTTTTCGCCGGAGACCGAGGCGACGAACTGGTCCGCGAGCTGATTGATCAAGCCCCAAGCCGCCTTCGGTCTGGTGGAATGCTGGCCTTGGAGATAGGGCTTGGCCAGAGTGAGACGCTTCTTTCGGCTCTGGCGGAAAAAAATTACCGCGACATTTATTCGAACAACGATTATAACGGCGTGTCACGGTTCCTTTTTGCAAGGTATGGATAAGATCCTCGTCCACGGCGGTTATCCACTTTCAGGGTCTATCAAGATCAGCGGCTCGAAGAATTCTTCGCTACCGATCTTGGCTGCGACCTTGCTGACTCGAGAGCCTTGTATCGTTCATGGTGTGCCCGATCTCAGCGACACGCATTACATGCTGCAAATCTTAGCTCACTTGGGCGCTCAGGTAGAACGCGCAAGCGGGACCGTAAGTGTCACCGCAGAAAAGATCCACTCGGTCGCGCCTTACGACGTCGTGCGCAAAATGCGCGCTTCCGTGTGCGTGCTTGGACCGTCGCTGGGCCGTTGCAAGGAGGCGACGGTTGCTTTGCCAGGCGGTTGCGTCATTGGCGATCGGCCAATTGATTTGCATCTCAGGGGTTTTGAAGCGCTCGGTGCAGCGGTGCGCGTGGAGGGTGGCGACATCAAGGTTTTTGCGCCGAAACTGAGCGGCGCGATTATCAACATGCAGAGCAAATTCGGTCCGACCGTCCTCGGTACCGATAACGTGATGATGGCCGCCGTTCTGGCCGACGGTGTGACAGTTATTGAAGGCGCGGCACAGGAGCCGGAGGTTGTGGACTTGGCAAACTTCCTGAATAAAATGGGTGCCAAGATCGAGGGCGCGGGAACGCGCCGGATCATTATCGAAGGCATCCCGGAATTGCACGGCGCAGAACACCGGGTGATCCCGGACCGGATTGAGGCCGGTACATTTCTGGTCGCAGGTGCAATTGCCGGAAAGGGCGTCACCGTCAAGCGAGTGGAGCCGGAACATCTCCGAACAGTTACGGATGCGCTGGCGAGTTGTGGCTTTCGCATTAACAGCGGCGACCATGAGATTTCAATCCTACCCAACGGCGACGCGAGAGCGCTGGAGCTAACAACGGCACCGTATCCCGGCTTTCCCACGGACATGCAGGCGCAGATGTGCGCGCTGCTCTCGATTACCAGGGGTACCAGTTCCGTGACCGAAAGTGTTTTTCCCCAGCGCTATATGCATGTGGCGGAGCTGAAACGCATGGGCGCGCAGGTGCAATTGGAAGGCGCAACGGCGGTGATTGACGGTGTGGATTGTCTCCTTGGGGCACCGGTGATGGCGAGCGATCTGCGCGCGTCGGCCGCGCTGGTGCTTGCGGGCTTGAGAGCCGACGGTATTACCGAAGTTAGCCGCGTTTATCACATCGACCGCGGGTACGAACATCTCGATGAAAAGTTGAGCGAGCTCGGCGCACACATCGAGCGTGCGAAAGCAGCCTAGCCCAATCTTTTTCCTTGCTCTTGTGGTGACCAACGGGCAGTCGTTGTGATACGCAAACGAAAGGATAAATATGGATCAAACACCTCCGCCGCCTCCATCAACTTCATCAGATGTCCGAACGTGGTGTGTTCTGTGTCATGCCAGCGCATTACTCGGATTGTTCTTTCATTTTCTGGGCCATATCCTGGGACCGCTTATCGTTTGGCTCATGAAACGTGGCGACTCGCCTGAAATCGATGCCTACGGAAAGGAATCGCTCAATTTCCAAATCTCGATGCTGATCTATGACGCGGTCGCCGCGATTCTTTGCATCGTGCTCATAGGCGTTCCAATTTTGATCGCGCTTTGGGTGTTGAACACGGTACTTGTCATCATCGCGTCGGTGAAAGCCGGCCAGGGCGAATTCTACCGTTATCCCTTTACGATTCGGTTCATCAATTAAACGGCAAGGGCACGGTGAGGTTAAATCGCTGCGGTGTAATCGGCGATTTAAGGATTCACCGATTTGCGTGGCGAAGTTATTCGTCGCCAGTTCTAGCGAGCATTCGCAACGTCTTTAAATTGGCCACATCTTCTCGTAAGTCCTTGCCCTTCGGGGTTTCGAGCACTTTCGGGATCTTGCGGAAGCGGCGGTCGCGCATGATGAAGCGGAAAGCGGGAAGCCCGATTTTGCCCTTGCCGATGTGTTCATGTCGGTCTACGCGCGAACCGCAGGCGGTTTTGGAATCGTTTAGATGAATTGCCACAAGATGCTGTAGGCCAATTATGCGATCGAATTCACGGAATGTCCTCCGAGTCGAGACTTCGCTTCCGATATCATAACCCGCAGCAAAAATATGTGCGGTATCAAGGCAGACACATAATCGCTTCGGTTCGCGCACGCGGCTGATAATGTGCGCAAGGTGCTCGAATTTACTGCCCAGGCATGACCCCTGGCCAGCGGTTGTTTCCAACGCGATCCGCGTCTTAATTCTGGGAAGAGCAGAAAGCACCCGATCAATCGATTCTGCGACTTTTTTGAGTCCCGCCTCCTCGCCGGCCCCGAGGTGTGCACCGGGATGCAACACCAAAAATGGCAACTCCAGCTGATCGGCCCGAACTAATTCTTCCGATAGCGAGCGAATTGAATTTGCGTGAAATTGCCCATTAGTGGCGGCGAGATTGATGAGATAGTTCGCGTGCGCGAAGATCGATAATAATTTTTTGGGTTGGTGCCGGTCCCGAAAGGAGCGGATTTCGTCCCGAGCAAGGGGACGCGCGAACCATTGCATGTTATTCTTCACGAACATTTGCATAGCCGTGCAGTTGATCGAACGTGCGCGCTCAATCGCCAGGTTCACTCCACCGGCAATCGACATGTGCGCTCCAAGGAGAATTGGATGAATCGACGTCTGGGCGAATCCGCGGACCGGTGAAGACGCCATATCGGCGTCTCGGCGTTTCTTCGTTTTGTTCCGGTTCACTTATTGGCCCTTTAAGACAGCGGGGCGCCAATCCGGCTTCTTCAAACTCCCAGTGCCGGCGTACTCGAAAAGTTTATACACTGGTGTAAGCACCAAGCCGGGTCCCTTCATATTCAGCCGCAGATTAAAATCGAGCTTGTCATCGAGGAAATGGACATCGCCATGACCCAGCATGTTAAAGAGCGTCCCGTCTGCATCGAAATCGTCGGTATGAATGATTCCGTTATCGACCTTGACATTCGCGGTGGCGGTGTGCGCGACGTTGTATCCGCTCCCGGGAAGAATTCGGTTCAAAATTCCTGAAAGGGGCCCGAAAATCGGGATGGCGAAAACATCGCCGTCGGTTACTTCCACTTTTCCTCGGCCCCGCATCGTGCGGGCATCGTTGCCGAGGCCGGTGAAGTCGTACGTGCCATTCAAGACGCCGAGCGCTGTCTTATAGTTGTAGTACAAATTAGTCAGTAGCGGGAAATTGATTTCGCTTACAGAAATATTTGCCCGATAATGTGGATCGTTTCGTGCCAGTGAGATGTCGGCGTTTCCATGCAACGTGCCCGAAAGAAGCGCGCCGCGAAGGTCCATGATTTGCAATCGGTCGTTGGTGAAAAGCAATCGCGCGGAGATGCGATCGAACGGCAACGTTTTTCCAAGAAAAACATAATCCATTCCATTCGCGCCATCTACCTTGACCTCCAGACGTGTGTTCTTGCCACCGTGAAATTGATACAAGCCATTCGCCGTGACGGATGGCGGCCGCCGAAACTTATACGGGACGACCGTGTTCCAAACCTTCGGATCGATCCAAAAAATTACCTCGGCAGGATTCAGAGAGCTTTTGATATTGGAGATGCGTACCTCGTGTTTCTTAAAATCGTAGGCAAAACTGCCAGAGCCGGAGCCCTCATTACGGGTCACGTGCAAATCCTCACAAGTAAGCGCCCCCTCGGCGAAGTGGATTTTGGCATCCGCGCTATTCAACCACGTGCCGCGAAAGCGGGTTCGTCCCAAAACGACAGCGCCATCGCCCTTCCAACTTGCCGGGTCGTGATCCTGGCCTCGAATGGCGAGTCGGATGGTGGGCGAACGTTGCCATTGCCACTGCCGGAGAAATTCGTTCACCTCCGAGGGTGCGATCCCACGGATCGCATCCGGGGCAATTGTGCTTTCAATGTTTAAACGAAAATCCGCCGGCGCATCCAAAAGATCGGCTCGGACCTGGCCGGTTTGATTTCGGAGGCGCAGGTCCCTGACCAGTGTGCGTTCGCCGTCCCACGAAAAATCAGCTACGAGATCGGAGAATGGAACTTTCTTGAAAGTGAACCGCCCAAAGGCAACGTGTCCAATAACATCAGGCCTGAAGCGATTCGATCCAAAATTTACCAGGCCAGAAATTTCAGCCGTCGGCGGCGCTTGAAATTGAATGCTGGCAAATGGCTCGCCCAGTCCAAACGCGTCAAGAAAAGCTTTCAAATCCAGACTGCTGCGTGCCTGGAAACTCGCGCTGCTGCCTTCCACATTCCAATTGCCGCGCCCGGCAAAACTGCCCAAGCCGTCATTCCACTCGCAATGTGCAATGGTCAGTTGTTGATTGTTCCATTCTGCGACCGTGGAGAGGTCTCTGATTTCGTAGCTCCCCCGCTGCAGTCGATCGCCTCGGAGTGTCGCTTCCACGTGCGCCTTCTCGATCTCGGCGACGTCACCGCTAAATTTTATCTGCAAGGAGGGAGGCGTGCCCAAGAACCTGAACTTCTGCAATTCGTTCACCGCGCGTTGTGCAATAAACAATCGCCTCTGCCATTCTTCAGCTGAAAGCGCGGGAGACGTTTGATAATTCTCCCGCTTGATTAGGTGCCCAGTGGCAGAAATCCGAATCCCGCAAAAGATTCCTTCCGCCTGGCTGACGTAAATTTGTTCTGGCGGAAAATAAACGTGTGCTCGCAAGCCGGTGAGCACGGCTTTATCGCCTTTTTCGTCGGCCGCCTTAAATGGAAAAATGATTTGGGCATCGCGCACATCGAGTGCGTTGAGGAACGGCTCATGATGGATCAGCGCAGCGTAATTTATATCAAGGGAGACCTCGCTGATCCGGGCCAGCGTGTTCTCGCGGTTCTTGTAATCAAAAATCCGAACGTTTTTTGCTACGAGACCACGAAACGGGTCCAGGGTCAGACGCCCAATGCTTGCCTCGACACCGCGCTTATGCAATTCCTCCACAACGCGGTAACGCCACTGCCGGCCAAAGCCTCTTTTGGCGAGGTAATAGCCGCCGCCGGCGATGCCAATTGCTACGCCAAGAATCACGAGACGCACGAAGGTCACGAAGATTCGATGTGCCCAGGTTGATTTTCGACGTCGTCGAAGGGGCCGAACCTGGGGTGGTTCGAGGACGGGCGGCATGGTGTTCGTTGAAGCGTTAAGGCGTTGCAGCGTTCAGGAGGTAGACCATTGTACGTCTTTAACGGTTCAACGCTTCAACGTGATATCAATCTCCGATCTTCCGGCAATTAATGCTTCACTGAATTTAGTCAGCACAATTTTCATCTCAATGGGCTGGTACTTCATCCGGAATGGCGCGTGGCGCCGGCATATGGCGTGCATGATCGCGGCGGTAGTTTCCTCGACTTGTTTTCTGACGGGCTACATCATTTATCATGCGAACGTAGGTGAAAAATCTTCGGGATACACCGGATGGATCGCTGCCATTTACTTTCCAATATTGGCCTCGCACGTACTACTTGCTTTTGTGACGCTGCCTTTGGTGATTATTACGCTCGTTCAGGTTTTTCGTCGCCGATGGGATCGGCATAGACGAATCGCACGTTGGGCGATTCCGATCTGGCTTTATGTCTCAGTCACGGGCGTGCTTGTGTATTTGATGCTTTACAAATGGTTTCCTCCGGGAGCGTGATGCCAAAATCTTGCACTTGGCCGTTAGTTGATGTTTGATCACACGGTGTTAATGCCGCGGATGAGAGAAGATTTATGGTGACGATTGCCACGTTCAATGATCCGGCCAAGGCGAGGCAACTAAAACGGCGCTTCCACGATGCGGGGTTGCGAGCCGATGTTCACAACGAGGCGCCCTTACAGCAGGTTGGCTTCATGTCGCGCCCGCAGGCGAATGCAAAAGTGATGGTGGAAGACACCGATTTCGAAAGAGCGCAAAATCTCATGGTGGAGTGGGAGGCGACTGATCCCGATATTTCGGGAGCTCTGGTCCGTTGCCCGCAATGCGGCTCCTCAAATATCGAATATCCCCAGATGACTCGAAAATTCGTGACTCCCGCACTGGTCGGTGTACTTTGCGCACTCAAAATCATTCCCAAGGAGTTTTACTGCCAGGATTGCCATTTTACCTGGAGCAACCGGGAAGAGCCAACCATCGGACGGCTCTGGCATCGCTTCTTTCCAGGAAGCGAATCCGGGACCGGTGCTTCGTAGGCAAAGCCGATTCAGTGGCGGCGATTGATTCCTTGCACATGATTCTTCCTGCGATGGGTCCTTGTTTTTTCGCACGTGGCGACTCTCGGATCTTGCCAGGATTCTCGGTCGCGCTTTGCCCGCCATGAAGTGGCTTTTTGTATTACTGCTGGCCTTGGTCATCTTTGGCGGCGCCGCCTGGTTCGGCTACAACACCTTTGTAAAAGAGGAAATCGCGGTGAAAAAAGAGCAGCGTGGAGAAGTTACGCCTGCTCCTGTGCCGGACATCAGCCTCCCCGAATTTCAAGCTGCCGCGCAACTGCGGCAGGAAGGGAAACTGACGGAGGCTCGCGATGCCCTCGTCGCGTTCATCCAAAAGTATCCCAGCGGGAAACATTTGGATGAAGCAAAGGATCTGCTCGGGGAAACAAACGTAGCGATTTTGCTTTCGCGTCATCCGTCTCCGGAAAAGGCGGAGTACGTCGTAAAATCCGGAGACGTGCTGGCCAAGATTGCGCGTAAACTGAAGACGACGCCGGAGATGATCATGCGCATGAATAATCTGAGCGGCACGATGCTGCACATTGGCGACCGTTTGCTCGTTTCACACCCGGATTTCACAATTGTTATTCAACGAAAGGCGAATCTGATTGTGCTTTTGAATCGCGGCGCATTTTTCAAACAATATCATGTTCACGAAGCAAAGTTATCAGGCAAACAACCGGCCAAAATCTCAGCAAAAGTTGCCGAAATCATGGCTTGGAAGGACGGGAAACGTGTAGGTATCGGGAGCAGGGAGTACGCTGCCAGCACTCGGTGGATCCGCCTGGGCGGGGCGGCCTCTTACACTTTATATTCAGTGCCCGATTCTACTCATCCCAATCTCGACCAGCCGCCACCGCCAGTGGGACTCGGACTGGAGGCTTCCGACATTGAGGAGCTAAGCAGCCTTGTAAAGAACGGCACGCCTGTCACCATTGTCGACTAAGGCGTTGAAGTGCTGAAACGGTATCCGTTGACGCGGGTAAAATCGATGCGCTTACTTGACGCTTTAACGCTTCAACGCTTTAACCCTTAACGCCAATGGAACTGCAACCGCTCGATTTTGAAAAACCGATCTTCGAGCTGGAACGGCGGTTGCAGGATCTAAAGAATCACTCCGACGAGCATGACGTCGATCTTGATTCGGCCGTTAAGGCCGTTGAGGAGAAACTTCGTGAAACGCGCCGGCAAATTTATAGCAAACTCACTGCCTGGCAGCGTGTGCAAATCGCGCGGCATACACAGCGGCCGTTCGCCATGGACTACATCGAACGCTGCTTTACAAACTGGATCGAGCTGCGTGGAGATCGCCGCTTTGCTGACGATCGAGCCATGCCTTGCGGTCTGGCCACCCTTGGCACGCAACGCTGTGTCGTTATCACTCACCAAAAGGGTCGCAACACGAAAGAAAATGTAATGCGCAATTTCGGCTGCGCCCATCCTGAAGGTTATCGCAAAGCGCGGCGATTGATGCGACTGGCGGAAAAATTTCGTATGCCCGTGATCTCATTGATCGACACACCGGGAGCGTTTCCCGGGATTGGATCGGAGGAACGCCACATTTCAGAGGCAATAGCTGTAAATCTTCTCGAAATGATGAGGCTTCGCGCGCCGATCATTGCTGCGGTCATCGGCGAAGGCGGCTCAGGCGGAGCGCTAGGCATCGGCGTGGCGGACCGTGTATTGATCCTGGAAAATGCCTATTATTCCGTAATCAGCCCAGAAGCGTGTTCGGCGATTTTATGGAGAGACCGCCGGCACGCCGCTGAAGCGGCCGAAGCGCTTAAATTGACCGCACAGGATCTGTTGAAGCTGGACGTAGTGGACCAAATTATTTCTGAACCGGAAGGTGGCGCACATCGGGGCTATGATTCCGTCGCCGGCAATCTCGGCACAGCATTGCGTCAAACACTTCAGGAGATTTCTAAAATTCCAACCGACGAACTATTGGAAAGACGATATCAAAAGTTTCGCCGGCTGGGTGTCTTCTCCGGAGGCAAAACTGGCACGACTTCAGCTCGTTTTTGATGTGATGGTTGGGAGTTGGGGAAAATTAGCGGGCATAGCGTGGCTTGGTGCAGTCGCTGTGGTCAGTGCGGCCACTGCCAGCACTGCTGAGCCCGAGTTTCGTTTCGACCGCGACACATTCGCGTTCGCTAATCAAACTGTGTTCGAATATCACGAAGGACACGCGTCTTTACGGAAATCGTCGACAGTAAGACGAGACGCATACAATCGCCATTGTTTCGTGTTATGCCGCACCGCCATGCAATTTAAAAAGTTTGCGCGATTCGATCCACGTGGCGCGCCCTTGGACGATCCATCGTTGGCTGCTCGTGTTCGCGCTGTCACACACCAGGCCGCTTGGACAGAGCCATTGCCGAGAGATCGACGAATTGTTTTTCCAGGTTACAGGGATCTACGCGAAATGAGCAAGGCACGCCGCGAACTTTTACAGCGAAACATCGGGCACGGCTGGCCAAGCTATTTCCGAATCAGCAATGCGCGCATGTTAATTCAGGAGGGTCCCGGGTACCAGGAGCAGACTCACGCTCGCCTGAATGCAGCCTTGGCTCGCAGAAAGGTGTTTATTGGCTTCCTGACGACGTATCCGAGCTTCAGCATCAATCACTCGGTTTTAATTTATAAACAAAAGTCTTTTTCCCCGAATCCTGGAGTTGAGCGCTACTTCGTTTACGATCCCAATCACCCGGAATCACCGCGCGAGCTGATCTGGTCTCCTGGTAATCGCAGTTTTTCGTACCAAAAAGATTGGGACTTTATTGGCGGCTTCGTTCGCGTGTATCAGGTTTACGACAAGCCGTTGCAGTAAGAACGATTCTCTGAAGAGGACGCAAATGCCTGAAACTCCATCACCACCCAAGCCGACTCCACCCAGCCCAACGCCGCCTCCTGAACCATTGCCGCCGAATCCACCGGTCCCGCCAATGGGCCGGTGAGGATTTATTTTGCGGATGGAAATAAGAACTGCAGCGCTGGGTCGACCCGCGCCGCCCAGGCCCTTTCGCTATGATCGGCGCCTTGAGCTTCCATGTACTGGAGATCCTTGTTGAGCTTCCAGCCTTTCTCGACAAGACGATTGAGTAACTCTCGCGCGTGTTCCCAACCAGGTTCGGCTGTGCCGGTATCCAGCCAGATTTTCAACGGTGGTTTTTGCTCGATCGAATCGACGAGTCGATAAATTGCGAAATTGTCCCACCAGATTGATGGCGACATCACCATAAGCCGTCCGAAGACTTGAGGGTATAAAATTCCAATCGCCAGCGTAACGAGACCGCCCAGGGATGAACCGCCCAGCCCTGTGAATTCCGCGCCCGGGATGGTTCGATATTTCCGGTCGATGTACGGTTTGAGTTCGTTCATTAGAAAGTACCCATACTTTCGGGCCAGACCCTTGCTGCGTTTCTTGCGTTTTGCCCTGACGTCAATAACTCCTCGCGTCGGGGCGTATTCGTCAACACGTTGCTCGCCTGTGTTGGCAACCGCCACGACGATGAGTGATTCGACAAGGTTCTCTTTGATCAAGCGTTCGGCTGCCTCGTCCACACCCCATTCCACGCCCGAAAACGAAGTTGCAGCATCGAAAACATTTTGGCCGTCCTGCAAATAGAGCACTGGATAGCGCTGTTGAGAGAAACGGCGGTAATCGCGCGGCAAATAAACCAGAACATCCCGCCGATTCCCGAGAATCTTCGACGGAAACGCGCGGTGGCGTTTGATGTTTCCAGTGAGCGTGTGTTTGGGCATTGAAAAACGAGACGCTTCGCCGAAAATCCAATGTAACGCAAGCCTCGCAAGTCCGTCCATCCGGACATGTCCATCTGTTGATGAGCTTGCGATTTGACCGCCCCGCTACCAAGATGACGGGCTACTTTCAATGAACGAACGTTACATCAAATGGTACACGCCTTGGTTGAGCCGCGAATTTGAAATGCTTGTGTTCGGAAATGGCGGCCTGCCGCTAATTCTCTTCCCGACCTCATTTGGCCGCTATTACCAAAACAAAGATTTCGGTCTGATCGGGTCGGTGAGCGACTATGTGGATGCGGGCAGGCTGACAGTTTATTGCCCGGACGCCATCGATCTGGAAAGCTTTTACAATAAATCGATTCATCCAGCCGACCGGATGCGCACCCATAACGCGTATGAAAATGTAATCGTGCACGATGTGTTCGATCTCGCGCGCCGTGAATGTAATTGCCATCGTGTAGCGGTCAGCGGAGCCAGTCTTGGGGCCTATCACGCCGCGAATATTGCCTTTCGTCACCCGGACGCCGTCAGTCACCTCATCAGCTTGAGCGGCTCATTCGATATCAGCTCGTTTTTCGACGGCTATCATGACGACGACATTTATTTCAACAGCCCCTTTGAATATCTACCCAACGTGCCCGACCCGTGGAAATACAATCACATGAGCATCATCCTCGGCACTGGTGAATGGGACAACACACGCCACGAATCCTATCGCTTATCTGAAATTTTGAATTCAAAGGGCGTTAAGCACTGGCTCGACGACGGTAAGTGGCGCGGCCACGATTGGAACTACTGGCGCGACATGCTGCCGCATTATTTGTCCGTATTATGATCTTTTCGTGCCGATGAAAGTGGTGATTGCCGCAACCGGCGCCAGCGGAACGATCTATCTGCAAAGGTTGCTTGCGCAGATTGATTGTGTCGCGCACGAGGTTCACCTGGTGATGAGCACACATGCGAATGAGGTAGCGAGGCAGGAGCTCGATGATTTCAAGATCCCCCCGAATGTCTCGCAGCACTCTGAAAATGATATGAACGTGCCATTCGTCAGCGGCTCAACACGTTTCGACGCGATGGTGATTGTTCCTTGTTCGATGGCAACTCTGGGACGAATCGCTTCCGGTTCGAGCGATAGTGTGCTGTTGCGGGCCGCCGATGTTTTCTTGAAGGAACGCCGGAAATTGATTCTCGTTCCACGCGAAACACCCTGGAATTTGATTCACGCACGCAATGTAGTGAGCTTGCTTGAAGCGGGAGCGGTTGTGTTGCCGGCGATGCCTTCGTTCTACAGCCGTCCAGATAGCGTAACCTCAATCGTGGATACGGTAGTCTGGCGTATTCTGGATCAAATTGGGTTGCCGAGCCCCAAGACGTATCGTTGGGGAGAGAAGAACGCCTCAGCGAAACGTACGAAAAATTGAAGATCGAAGGTTGCCTCGCGCGATGGTTGATCGCGTTTGGAGTTTATTTGTTGCAGATTTGGGCGCGAACGCTGCGTTATGAGCTCGACGACCCGGCTGGAATCGCTGGCAAACCGGTGACGGAAAATTATATCGGCGCGCTGTGGCACAATCGACTGCTCATCTTTCCATTGGTCTTGCGGCGGTTTTTTCCAAATCGCGGCGGTGCAGCCCTTATAAGCGCCAGTCGTGACGGCGATTTGCTCGCCGCCGCAATCCGCCGCTTTGGCTACGAAGTGGTTCGCGGTTCGAGCTCTCGCCTTGGAGCGAGCGCAATTCTTCAGCTGACAGAGGTGCTGGCGTCCGGCCGCGATGTGGTAATCACTCCAGACGGTCCGCGTGGGCCGGCTTACGAACTGGGTCCGGGGATTATTTTCCTTGCCCAGAAATCAGGGGCCGCAGTATTGCCGATGAATCTGGAATATTCGCATTGCTGGCGGCTGGGGAGTTGGGACCGTTTCATCGTACCGCGGCCATTTGCAAGAGTACGCGTCCTAATCGGCCGGCCGCATCGCGTCGAAGCAACAAGTACACCTGAGGAATTTGAAAAGGAACGCGTGGCGTTGCAGAACTGCATGATGGCATTGGTTACGATGCGCTGAAGCGGCTAACGCAATGCTCACTTGCACGCCGGACGCTCGCAGGCAGGATTGCCTGCTCATTATGCCTAACCTCATCGATGGACGTGCGATCGCGGAGAAAGTTTATGTCGAATTGCGGCGCGAGATTGCGGAACTAAAAGCAAAAGGCCTGACCCCCGGTCTTGCCGTCGTTCTTGTGGGAGACGACCCAGCCTCCCGCGCGTACGTGCGGGCGAAGGACAAAATGTGTCGCGAGCTTGGGTTGCACTCCGTGAAGTTGGAACTGCCGGCGTCAACCACTCAAATGGACCTTCTCCGTCGCGTTAAAGAATTGAACGCCGACTCCACTATTCATGGAATTCTGGTGCAATCGCCGCCCCCCGCGCACATTGACGAAGCGGCCATTGTTCGCGCGCTCGATCCACGCAAAGACGTGGATGGATTTCATCCGGAGAACGTCGCGAAGCTGGTACTCGACGATCCAAGCGGCTTTGTTCCGTGCACGCCGTTGGGCGTCCAGCGGCTGCTGATAGAAAGCAAGATCAACCTGAATGGCGCGCACGTGGTGGTCCTCGGGCGCAGCATGATTGTGGGGAAACCGCTGGCCCTGCTTCTCATGCAGAAAAACCAGGAGGCTAACGCCACGGTCACGGTCGTGCATTCGCGAAGTCGCGATCTCGCGGAGATTACTCGCGCGGCCGATATTATCGTTGCCGCGATTGGTCGCGCGGAATTTGTGAAAGCCGAACACGTGCGCGCGGGTGCCGTCGTTATCGATGTTGGCATTAATCGCGTGGAGGATGGAGCGGCGCAGCGTGGTTATCGCCTCGTGGGCGATGTCGCATTTGACGAAGTCTCAAAGAAAGCGAGCGCAATCACGCCAGTTCCCGGCGGCGTGGGGCCGATGACCATCGCGATGCTGATGTCCAACACGGTCAAAGCGGCTCGGCAATCGGTGTAGCCACGTGCCTGCGGCACGTCCATCCCAAACGTCCCACATGGCCATGGCTACAACTCGGGTGAAACAATTTTAGCGGTGAGCAATCTCAAGGTTGCCGGATTGATTCGCGCCGCGTGAACAAAGAGCGACCCGAAGCGTGGTGATAGAACCGCCCGCCGGGCCAAGCGATTAATCCAAAGCCGCCCTCGATACATTTCGGCACACGCGCGGGCAAATTCGCGAAGAACCAGTCGCCGATCTTCGCCTGTAACGATTTTCATAATCGCGGCGGCTGCGAGTTCTCCGGAGCGAATTGCGTAATAGATTCCTTCGCCGGTGAATGGTTCTACTACGCGGGCCGCGTCGCCGATGAAAAGAAGATTTTCATGGGCCCAAGGAACGGCCGCCCGGGTGAGGGGTGTGATGGAACGCCACGGTTGATCGGCTGGGATCTCGAAATGTCGTTGTGCCCATTGTCGCAGTTTGGAAATCGTAGTCGGCCTTCCCACAAGGCAAAGATTGAGTTCGGAGTCATTTACCGGAGCCTGACCGGAGTACCCTTCCCGAAGAAATTGCAACACGACGCGCCTGCCGAAATTCCGCGGGAGCGGGATATGCGCCTGTAATGCGACACGTTCCCGCGTTGGACGTGGCAGTAAATTGCGCAAGCGCGCGATCGTAGAGTTTCGGCCATCTGCCGCAACTAACACCCGCGCGCGAAAAGTTTCCCCAGCGGCAGTCACAATTTTCCAATCGCGCTCCTGGGCCAAGGATGTGACGATGGTTTTCTCGTGAACCCGCGCGCCAACCTGAGAAGCGTGCCTCAGCAAAAGATCGTCGAAGAGACTGCGTTTTACCGAAATCTCGCAATCATCTCCGGTTGGAAGATCGACGATGATTTTGTGACCGTCGATGGCGATGAACTCGACCGCCGTAAGGTCGGAATGCCCCAAATCCAAAACCCGCTGCACAAGGCCGAGCCGCTCCAGTACACGCCAGCACGATGGATTCAGGCAATCGCCACACACTTTTTCCCGCGGAAATCTTTCCCGCTCGAGAATGAGTGTTCGAACGCCGGCCAAGGCACAAAATGCTGCACAACTCGATCCGGCGGGACCGCCGCCCACGATCGCCACGTCAAACAGTTCCATCCTGGATTTCGGTAGTGATCAGTGAACGATGATTTGTGATCAACATGTCCGTCCACCGTTCACGCATCACTGATCACATGTATTACTTGCATGTCTATGCCGCCCGAATCCTGCTAGCGTGCGATCCAATATCGGGACAAATTGAAATCGCATGAGCTGGTCTCTCCCGATCTTCCGAATCGCCGGAATCCAGTTGCGGATTCACATTACGTTCTTATTGCTGATTGCCTGGCTGGCTTTCGGTTACTACACGCAAGGTGGCTCCGCAGTGGCGGCGAGCCGCGTGATTTTTGTTCTGCTTCTCTTCCTTTGCGTGGTGCTGCACGAATTCGGACACGCATTCGCTGCGAAAGCGTTCGGAATTAATACGCCGGACATCACGTTGTTACCGATCGGCGGAGTGGCGCGACTGGAACGAATGCCGGAAGAGCCAGTACAGGAATTAATCATCGCGGTCGCCGGGCCATTGGTGAATGTGGTGATCGCGCTCGGTTTGTTTGTGGCAGGCGGATCGCAGGCATTGCTCAATCCCGCGACACTCGAAGGTGGCGGTCTCATTGCGCAGTTGATGACGATTAACATTATCCTGGTCCTTTTTAATCTGTTGCCGGCATTTCCAATGGACGGCGGTCGCGTGCTGCGCGCTCTTCTTGCCACGCGGATGAGCTACGCGCGTGCGACGCAGGTTGCCGCGAACGTCGGCCAAGCTTTCGCATTCGTCTTTGGTTTCATCGGGTTGCTGTGGAATCCGTTTCTGCTCTTCATCGCGCTTTTCGTATACATCGGCGCGTCGCAAGAAGCGGCCCTGGCTCAGATGAAAGATGTTTCGCGCCGGTTTCCAGTGTCCAGCGCGATGGTACGGGAATTTCGAACGCTCGCGGAAGACGCGAGCCTGCAAGAAGCGGTGGACGCACTGCTTGCAACTTCGCAGCACGATTTTCCAGTCGTTGACACCGCCGGCAACGTTGCCGGTTTGTTGACCCGTCAGGATCTGATCGCTGCGTTGCGAAAAAACGATCCCGCGCTGCGCGTAGGCGAAGTGATGCGGCGGGATATTCCTACGGTGACTACTGGAACACGCTTTGAAGATGCGTTTCGGATCATGCAGGAGTGCAATTGCCCGGCGGTGCCCGTGCTGGACCGAATGAAGCGCCTGGTCGGGTTACTCACTCCGGAGAACGTGACGGAGCTGATGATGGTGCAATCCGCCATGCCGCGACGACGGGTTTTGTGATGCAGTCTATGAGCTGATGCGCATTGGCATCAGGACGTAGAGGAACGGGGTCTGAATTTTCAAAACGCCCGGGCTCATCTCGTCGATGAGATCGAGAAAGACTTCGTCCTCGGTCAAAGCGCGCAGGGGCGCCATGAGAAATTCCGGATTAAATGCGATGGAGAAATCGCGACCCTTGTAGGCAACGGCTAGAGATTCCTTTGCTTCACCTACTTCCGGGGTCGTTGCGGTAATATCGATGTTGTTCTTCCCGAAATTCAGTTTCACCGAGTGCGATTTATCACTGGCGAGTAACGAGACGCGTCGCAGCGAATTTAAAAATGTTTCGCGTTCGAGTTTGATTCGCTCTTTTGCCTCGGACGGAATGACCTGGCGATAGTTTGGGTAATTGCCTTCGATCAACTTCGAAACGAGCAGCGTCTTGTTGAGATCAAACGCGATCTGCCCGCTGCCCATGCTAACCTTGATTTCGCCATCGTCCGTCAGCAGGCGTTGCAATTCTGTTACCGCTTTGGTCGGAACGATGAGGTCCGCTTCATGGCTGCGCGGGAACTCAAGCTCGATTTCGACCATGGCCAGCCGCCGCCCGTCCGTCGCCGCCAGCGTCAGTTTGTTGTCTTTGAAGCTGAACAGAACGCCGTTGAGAACGTAGCGAGTCTCATCCGTCGATATCGCGTAAGAAGTTTTGCGCAGTCCGTCGCGCAAATCTTTCTGCCGAATCGTGACAACTTTAGCACCCTCGAATTTCGGCAGGGGAGGGAATTCTTCCTCGGGCAACCCAAGGATTTTAAAAAAGCTTTGGCCGCTTCGGATGGAAGCGGCATTCTTTCCGTTAACATCTATTTGAATTTCGCTCGCAGGCAGTTCACGGACAATGTTGAAGAGACGACGGGCTGGAAGGGTGGTGGCTCCTTCTTTCTCGACGTCTGCTTCGCAAGTGCCGCGCACGCCGACATCAAGATCGGTTGTTGTGAGATGGATTTCTCCGCCGTGCGCTTGCAAAAGAACGTTGGAAAGAATGGGGAGAGTAGTGCGGGTGCTAACGACGTTTTGTACCTGCTGCAGCCCTTCGAGCAGTTTTTCTTTGGCGACGCTGAATTTCATTATGACGGTTTAAGATGTAAAGCTTTGGGTTTTAATCGGCAACCGCAATCTGATGTCGGCCAAGTGCGCCGCGACGACCGAATTTGTAGCTGCCGCAGCCGGAATCGCAAGCTGGAAACGCACCCACGGGAGGCTCAACGCTGAAGGGAACTGTCAATGAAGGATATGGTCTGGCGAATGTTATCTTGTTCTGACATCCGTTTCTTTACCAGTTTGCAGGCATGCAGCACCGTGCCGTGATCGCGGCCACCGAAGGCGTCGCCGATTTCATTCAAAGACGCCTTGGTAAGCTCCCGCGCGAGATACATCGCCACCTGCCGCGGAAAGGCGATACTGGCCGGGCGCCGCTTGCTGGTCATATCGGCTATGCGAACATCAAAATGTTCGGCTACGCGCCGCTGAATCTGATCGATTGTGATGGAATGGCGGCCTTCCTCCTGCAGAATATCCTTCAGCAAATGCTCCACCACTTCCTGGGTGAGTTCTTTGCCGCTAAGTGAGGCAAATGAGGCCACCCGCATCAATGCGCCTTCAAGCCGGCGCACGTTCGTCCGAATCCGGCTGGCGAGAAATTGAAAAATTTCATCGCGCAATACGATCTGCATGCCGCGCGCTTTCTTCCGCAAAATCGCCATACGGGTTTCGATGTCCGGCGGTTGAAGCTCAGCGGTAAGTCCCCATTCAAAGCGCGAAACGAGACGGTGCTCCAGGTTTGCGATCTCGGACGCGGGTCGATCGCTGGAAAGGACAATCTGTTTATGCCCATCGAAAAGGGTGTTAAATGTGTGGAAGAATTCTTCCTGGGAACGCTCTTTGCCTCCGAGAAATTGGATATCGTCAATCAAAAGGAGATCGACCTGGCGATAACGCTTTCGGAATTTGACCAGATTACTGTGTTGAATGGCATCGATGAACTCGTTGATAAACAGTTCGCTGGAAACGTAGATGACTTTTACATTTCTCTTCTTTGCCCAGACGTACTGACCGATTGCTTGCATCAAATGAGTCTTGCCAAGCCCCACACCACCATAGATGAACAACGGGTTGTACGTGCGCGCGGGCGCCTGCGCTACCGCGAGAGCAGCGGCATGGGCAATTTCATTGTTCGGACCGACCACGAACGATTCGAATGTGTTCCGTGGATTAAGTCCGGGCACAGTTGTGCCTGGTTTTGTGTCGGCGGGCGGTTCAGGCAAAATTTTTTCCAGCGGCGCAGCATCCTCGGCGGGTATTTGCGGACCGGGGCCCGATGGAGAGCAGAACTTTATTGGCCGCGGACCGCCGAACGTCGTCACGATGGCAGTTTGCAATGCCGGCATGTAGTTACTTTCTATCCAAAACTGATAGATGTTGTTTGGAACACGAAAAGTGAGGGACTTGTCTTTCGCCTCGACAAGTTCGACGGCCGAAAACCACCGTTTAAAACTATCAGCGCTGATCTGCGGCTTGAGCGCGGCTGATAATTGCTGCCATAGCTGTGCGCATTTTTTGTCCATAGCAGACTTGTTAACAGTGTTACGCAATTGCCACACTCGCTGATACAGCGGAAAATCGTTGGGTAACCGCCGGGTGACATCGGGTTGATCGCCATAGTAACTTCCCGGAGATGTACTTAAGAAAACTGTCAAAAGTGCCCAAATACGAGGGAAAATAGACCACGCTATGCGTTAGTGATCGACTGGATGCCTGCAAGTGACGTTGTCCATTCCATCGTTGTCCAGGGGAGCTCTTCGTGTCGTTCATTCTCGGTGCTAAAAGTTTCTCAGAAATGTTCACAACTTATTCACAGGCGCTTTGTTTCAGCCTCGCCAGCGGGCTTGAGACTAGAAATCACTTTCAAAACCGACAAGAAAAAAATGAATAAAAAAATGAATTTTATTTTTCATCGCGAACAAAAATTCTCTTGACTGGAAAAGCGAAACGCGCGTGCCGGAGGCAAAACCAAAAAATTACTCCAGTTGAGTCTGCGCCAGCCTTGTCGGCAAACCGGAGCGAAGATTCCGGGGCCAAACGATCGGGCTAGCGGTATCGTTTACGGCCGGTCGCGATTTGACCGAATTGACCCGTGCACGCAATTTCCCCACCTCCCGACTGGCTACCGGGATGCCAATCAAAAATGCGGGCGACCCCGAACCAAAAATGACGAACTGGGAAGCGAACTGCAGTGTCAATTGTAACCGAGCGATGCGGCGAACTTTGACCAGTGTGGCCATTCTTCTTCTCTCTGCGGTGCATGCATACCCCGTAGATGAACTGTTGCCACCGTTTGGATTTCGTTGGAACGACTCAATGGCTCGTGTGGAAGATGTTTTGCATCGCGCGAAAGCCAGAATTACCGCGCGGCAAAAAAAGGAGAACCGTGATGTCTGGACGGTGGAGGGACTCGTCCATCCTGGATTAAAGCGCACTCTGTTTGTTTTTAGACAGAGAGCATTGGTCGAAGTGGAACTGCAATACGAATACGAAAACTGGAACATCGAGCGCTACAACCAGCGGATGGGAGAAATTCGCAAATACTTCGACGAAAAATACGGAACAGGGAAACTGGTATCGCGTAACCGTGATACCGATACAGACGTGATCCAAACGCTGGTTGGCTATCAATGGATGGTCGGCGCGACGATGCTCGAACTTTTTTATTTTTCAGCCCAGCATGACTCTCTTGTTTATCGGACCATCAGCGTAGACTACAAAGCGATGTAGTTGGCTCGGGCTCATCGCCGTGCCGACTGCGCGCTTGCCGAACCTTGTCGTCGCTTTTTTTTCTAGTGTTGGACGACGCGACAAGTTATCACGTCCTCCTACTAAATGAGCCGAGGAGTTCTTCATGCCGGCGTCTAATCTCGCGGGATCCGTGAGTGCGACGATTACGCAGCTTCTTGCGAAGCTTGGAACGGATCCGCAAACCGGTTTGGCTTCCGCCCAGCTGCAGGAACGTGCCAACAAGTATGGGCCAAACGCGCTGCCGGAAGAAAAGAAAAGCGCGGTCTCTGCTTTCCTCGCCTATTTCTGGGGACCTATAGCATGGATGATCGAAGCTGCTGCCCTGATGGCGTTGATTGTAAGGGACTGGGGCGATTTCGCGATCATCACTTCACTCCTGTTGTTTAACGCCTTGTTAGGGTTCTGGGAGGAGCATGAGGCTTCCAACGCGCTTGACGCGCTGAAGAGTTCCCTCGCGTTGAAAGCGCGCGTTCTGCGTGACGGAAAATGGGAGCAAGTTGACGCGCGAACGCTGGTGCCTGGAGATATTGTTCGTTTGTATCTTGGTGACGTTGTACCCGCCGACTGCAAGCTGATCCGGGGCGGTTACATCAACATCGACCAATCGGCGCTGACAGGGGAGTCGTTGCCGGTGACGAAGAAATCGGGCGAGGATGCATACTCGGGTTCGGTCGTCAAAGAAGGAGAAATGGTCGCCGTAGTTACTGCTACTGGAGTGAACACGTTCTTTGGGCGCACGGCAAAATTAGTAGCTGGAGCTGGAAGCGTTTCTCACTTTCAGAGAGCTATAATGAAGATCGGCAACTTCCTTATTATTCTGGCGCTGGTCTTGGTCGTGATCCTGGTAGCCAGCCGCCTTTTCGACCTGCGTGGCCACTACGATCGAGTTGTTTTGTTAAGGCTCGCGGAAATCGTTCTCATTCTTTTGGTGGCATCGGTGCCCGTGGCCATGCCAGCCGTACTCTCGGTAACGATGGCGTTGGGCGCACGGTTGCTTGCCAGGAGCAAAGCAATTGTTTCTCGACTGGAGTCGATTGAGGAATTGGCGGGCGTCGACGTGCTTTGTTCTGATAAGACCGGCACGTTGACTCAGAACAAGCTTACACTGGGTGAAGCAGTGCCCTGGGCGGGAACCGATGCAGCGACGTTGATTCTCATGGCATCATTGGCTTCACGGAGGGCAGATAACGATCCGATTGATCTGGCAGTAATGGCTGGCATAGAGGACCCAAGTGGTACTTAAGACCTATCAACAGGAAAAGTATGTTCCTTTCAATCCGGTAGATAAACGGACTGAAGCGACAATTAGGGATACTTCCGGTAAGCTTTTTAGAGTTACAAAGGGCGCGCCACAAGTGATTCTCGCCCTGACGAAGCTCTCTGGTGGCGACCTGGAAAAAGCCAGTCAGACGATAAACAGTTTAGCTAGCCGCGGCTATCGGACCATTGGCGTTGCTGTTGCTCAAGGCGATGGCCCTTGGGTTTTCTTGGGAATTCTTCCGTTACTTGATCCGCCTCGGCCCGATTCCAAGAGTACCATAGCAAGGGCGCGTGCCTACGGCGTCAAGGTAAAGATGGTTACCGGCGATAACGTCGCTATAGCCAGACAGATCGCGTCTGAGCTGGATATGGGCACAAATATTCAACCTGCGACCGAGCTTTTCCCTGGCGATGTTACAAAAGGGCAAATCCCGCTGGATGCCGCTCAAAAGATCGATGACGCCGATGGTTTCGCCGAGGTTTTTCCGGAACATAAGTACGCTATCGTAAAAATACTGCAGGAAAACGACCACATCGTGGGAATGACCGGTGACGGCGTCAATGACGCTCCGGCTCTCAAGCAAGCGGACGTCGGCATTGCCGTTTCCGGAGCCACTGAGGCAGCTCGGGCAGCAGCAGCCGTAATTCTAACTGCGCCCGGTCTCTCGGTTATTATTGAAGGGATCGCAGAATCCAGGCGAATCTTCGAACGGATGATGAGTTATGTGTTGTATCGCATCGCCATGACCATCGCTATCATGGTCTTTGTGGTACTGGCATCGATCTACTACCATTTCTTTCCGCTGACCGCGATCATGCTTATCGCTCTTGCTCTCCTCGACGACGTTCCCATCATGACGATCGCTTTCGATAATGCCAGCGTGCCGCCTCAGCCAGTAAGATGGGAGCTGGACCGCGTGTTGGTGATTTCGTCGGTCCTGGGGCTACTAGGTGTTATTCAAAGCTTTGGTCTGCTCTACCTCGGAGATACTCTTCATCATCTCGATCATCCACAGCTGCAGACAATGATGTTTCTGCAACTTGTAGCTGGCGGGCACCTCATGTTATTCGTGACTCGCACCCGATGCGCGTTCTGGAAGCCGCCATATCCAAACCCGAAACTCTTCTTTGCAATTGTGGCTACCCAAATCGCAGCAGTGTTCATGTGTAGCGAGGGCTGGCTGGTGCCGGCGCTTCCTTGGAGGATCATTGGTTTTGTTTGGGCTTACAACCTCATTTGGATGATCGTTCAGGACACCGTTAAACTTGGACTTTACGGAATCCTGGACCCGGCTCGCTCATGGAAAAAGTCACTTTTCCAGCCACTTCGAGTTTCCATGACACGCAGAGCGGCGGTTCGTTAATATCAAGAACAATGACATGCCTAACTACCGCAAAAAACTTATCGTAAAACCTGATTCGAAGATCCGGCTAAAGCATTTCAATCCCGGTTATCACGGCAAACATGAGTCGCATAAGTCGGCTTTGACAGAGATTCAGGGAAACCTTCAGAAAATGGATAAGCTGCAATACTGCATGTACGCGGAGAACAAGCATTCACTTCTCATCGTGTTGCAGGGACTCGACGCCGCTGGCAAAGACGGCGTAGTTCGTCACGTTCTGACCGGCATGAATCCGGAAGGTTGCGTTTGCGCTAACTTCAAGCAACCGACGAAGGAGGAATTGGCGCACGATTTCCTCTGGCGCGTGCATCCACACGTGCCTGGCAAAGGCTCAGTGGCCATTTTCAATCGTTCCCACTATGAAGACGTGCTGGTAGCAAGGGTTCACGGGCTGGTGCCGGAAAAAGTTTGGTCGACGCGCTACGATCAGATTAACGATTTTGAACGGTTAATCACGACCGAAAATAACACAACGGTTCTCAAATTTTTCCTCCACATTTCCAAAGAGGAACAGCTTGCACGGTTTAAGAAACGATTGGACGACCCGGCGCGTCAGTGGAAAATCAGCGACTCTGATTACAAGGAACGCGAATACTGGGGGGACTACGTCAAGGCTTTCGAGGATGTACTTACCAAGACGAGCACTGAGTATGCCCCTTGGTTTATAATCCCCTCAAATCACAAGTGGTTTCGCGATTTGGCCATCTCACAGATCATAGTCGGCCAAATGGAAGAGATGGACATGAAGTTGCCGAAACCAACTGTGAACCTCGCCGAAATTCGCCGTGAATATCATCAGGCGAAGGATGGGGAGAACTCGGATCGTCGGAAGAAGCGGTAACACTTGGTCGAGACCACGCCATCGCAACGCCTGACTTTGCTGCTGGATGGTTCGCCGCTGAAACCGGTCCAGCGATGGCTCTGGGTGCTTTCGACCGGAGGCACATTACTTGATGGCTTCGCAATCTTTGTTCTCGGCGTCGCGATGCCGCTGATCATCGCTGAGTTTCAGTTTGCCCCCGATGTGGTCGGTCTAATCGGAGCCAGTCTGGTCTTGGGTGCTGTCTTTGGAGCCGGACTTGGCGGGCCAATGGCGGACCATCTTGGCCGAAAAAAATTGATGCTCGCCGACATGCTAATCATCGCAGCGGGCGCCTTAATCAGCGGGTTGGCGAAGGGATTCCCAATGCTCTTTATCGGACAACTACTCGTTGGCGTCGGAGTTGGCATCGATTTCCCCGCCAGTAGCAGTTACGTCTCCGAAATATTGCCGAAACGCAGTCGTGCGCGAATGATGGTGGCTACAATTGCATGCCAAGCAGTCGGCATGTTGTTTGCCGCTGCGATTGCACTCGTGCTGCTGAAGAATTCGCGCAGCGCCGAAATTTGGCGAGTTTTTCTGGCGACAGAGGGGATCATTGCGCTTCTCTTTTTTTTGCTGCGCCTCTCGGAACCGGACAGTCCACATTGGTTGATGATTCGAGGCAGATTTGCCGAGGCCGCTCGCGCGTTTATCCGCATCATGCCCGAGCAGGCAGAAGCAGCGCTACAAATCACCACCGAAGCGGGATGGGCAAAGGCTGGAAATTCGACTGCATCAGCGAAGACGCCCGGAATAGCGATTCTTTTCTCGCGTCCCTATCGAGGGCGCACGGTGCTTGTCGCGGTTCCCTGGTTCTTAATGGATATCGCCACTTATGGTATCGGACTTTTCACGCCGATTATTCTGGGTGCAATTGGCCTATCAGGAAAGAAAGGCGGCGTCATCGCTCCTGACTTCGTCGCCGCAAGGGGAAGTGCTGCGATCGATTTATTCCTCTTCCTGGGTTTTCTTCTGGGAATTTGGGCCGTGCCGCGCTTCGGGCGCATCCGCATGCAGGCCATTGGTTTCGCGAGCATGGCTTTCGGCATGCTGTTGCTAATGGTCGCTGTTCAGCTATCGAATTTCAGCCTTCACATTCCACTAGTGTTCGCCGGATTCATCGTATTCAACTTGCTAATGAACGCTGGACCCAATTCCACGACGTTCACGCTTGCGCCAATCCTGTTTCCGACACAACTGAGGGGCACCGCCAGCGGTTTCGCCGCTGGTGTGGCTAAGATCGGAGCGACTCTAGGTGTCTTCGTCCTGCCAGTCTTAAAAGGCAAGTTCGGCGTCCCCGCCGTCCTTGGAATGATGGCGGTTGTTAGTGTGCTGGGTCTGATCGTGACCTTGGCGTTCGGGCACGAGGATACGGAAGATTGAACTGAACCGAGAGTCAGCGACAGCGCGCGTGGCCAGCCAATCGCTCTGAGCGCAAGAAACGCACAGCGTTTAGCAAACACCGCGCAGACCTGTCCCCCCGGTCAAAGCAATATTGCGCCATGAAATTTAAGGATGTTGCCCTCAAGCAGTCGCGGTTACGGAACCCAGTTGCTACGAAGACTCTCGGAGATGGACAGCAGCCGATCACTGTCAGAAAAATTCTCGTGCCGACCGACTTTTCTGCCGCATCGAGGAAATCTCTGTCCTACGCACTACGCTTTGCGAAAGGACTAAATTCTGAAATCACATTGCTGCATATTCTTGAGCCGGATACTCCGCTGACATTGTCTGGGCGGCCGGCTACGGCAGCATTCTCAAAAGAGGAATTGGTTGATGCGGAAGAAGCGTTGCGTGGTTTAACCGATTCGGCCAAAGCGGCTGGCGCCGCCGCTACAAAGTCAATACTCCGCACCGGGGTTGCGACGCACGAGATCGTCGAGACAGCCAAGGAGCTCGATGTCGATCTGATTGTGATTGCCACGCATGGTTTCAGTGGTTGGAAACATTTCGCCATCGGCAGCACGGCCGAACGCGTCGCTCGAGCCGCGCCATGCCCAGTGCTCGTCGTTCGCGAAAAGGAACACGATTTTATCTGAGTACCATGAAGCCGAAATCGTCACTCAAGAGGCGCACAACAGGCCACTCGAATCAAAAAGCGACGAACCGATCCCGAAAGCACCTCTCACGTCCCCAATGTCAACATCGGCATGGCCGGTTCGAATTTTCATGCGGGATCGACATGACACGGGCGTTGGTCGTCAAGGAATCCATAAAAGAGGAAGAAAGAGAACACTGACGCAACTAAAATGAAAACCCAAACCCAGACAAGAAAAGGAAACGAAACGAAAACAGAAGCCGAGGCACTGGCTACACGCGTGGCGCTACATCCATTCCTCGCTGGAATGGACCATGCGCAGCTAACGTTGCTAACCGATTGCGCTATAGAGGCGCACTTCAAACCTGGCGAGATCATTTTGCGCGAAGGCGAACTCGCCAATCGCTTTTATTTGATCGAGAGCGGGAAAGTGGTGCTGCAGTCCGGGAAAGATTCCGTGATCGTAGATACAATCGGCGCCGGTGATTTGCTGGGCTGGTCGTGGATGTTTCCTCCTCACGTGTGGCATTTCAGCGCCCGCGCTGTGGAGCCGACGGAAGCAATCTTTTTCTACGGCACAATACTGCGTGAGTATTGCGAGCGTGATCCCTCGTTAGGCTACGAGCTTTTCAAACGCATGGCGCCGATCATGCTGCGGCGGTTGCAAGCCGCACGCGATAAAATGTTGGCCATCCATCATGGGCGGGCATCGCTTGAGCCGGTGGTCTTGGAGTCGCCATTCATGGACCAGGAGCAGGATGCCCTGGAGGATTCTTGAAAACGCGAACCGATGACAGGGAATACCGCGGCCTCGTTACCGATCTACTTGCCGGCGCTTCCATTCTCCGGAAAGAAGCGGCGAGATTGGCCAAAGACGCCGATTGCCTTCACGAAACCATCGACCGGATGCACGCGGCAGCCGACCGCCTCCACCGAAGAATTGAGCAAACACATATCCGAATTCGCACCTACAGATCGCTCAATCGCATTCGCAAGTCGCCCGCCCGCCGCGGCTCCGGCTGCCAACAGTCTTGACGCTGCCATTCGTGCGATCGAAACTAGGTCTTTTCCTGATGTATGGTCGAGGCCGGTGCAAGCCGAGCGGAATCGAATAAGCAACTTATCGACATGTTGCGCCGGTCTCGATTATTTCGGGATTACGAGAGTGTCTTTACTAAGGCGACTGGCCTGCCGCTGGTGCTTCGGCCGTTGGAATTTTGGCAACTCGCGCATCACGGCAAAAAACACGAAAATCCATTCTGCGCTCTCCTTGCCGAAAACCCCGCCACTCTCAGCGTTTGTCTGCAAGCGCACCAGGACATGATCGACCACACGGGATCAATTCCCCACAGTGTCACATGTCCATTTGGTCTGACCGAGACGGCCGTGCCAGTGAAGCTCGGAGCTAACGTCATTGGGTATTTGCGGATTGGTCAGGTCTTGCGGCATTTACCGGCAAAGTCAGACGCCAACAAGGTGAGTCGAGCGCTGGAGCGATGCGGGGTTCCGTTCAAAAGCGAAGTTCGCAAAGCATGGGAGAGCAATCCTCTCATGCCACCCGACAAGTACAATGCCATTGTGCGGTTGCTCTCGTTTTTTGCCGAGCAACTCTCAGGTTTGGCGAACCAACTGGTCATCGAATCGCAAAACATTGAGCCACCGCTCGTGCAAAAGGCGCGTGATTACATCGACAAACACAAGATGGAGCCGCTTTCTTTGGACGCCGTCGCAAAAGCAGCAGGTGCAAGCGTCTTCCATTTTTGCAAAGTTTTCCACAAAGCGACCGGCTTAAAGTTTACAGATTACGTCGCGCGGGTCCGGCTGGAAGACGCGCGCACACAGCTGCTGAATCCGAATCGGCGCATCAGCGAAGTCGCGTACGACGTTGGCTTTCAATCGCTGACGCAATTCAATCGCGTTTTCAAGCGCGTGTTCGGGCAATCGCCGAGCAAGTTTCGCGAGCGGCTCGTTGCGAACCAGTCACGGAAAATTGGATAAGAGCCGCAGCTACAGCTGGCGGACGTATAACTCGCGATCGTAGGGTTTGGTATTAAAAAACGGCGATTCGTCATTCAATCACCCCCAGGCCTTTTCTGGTGGATTTAGCCACGCGCATACAACGCAGCTCACACTCCCCCCGTCCTAGGGCTAGCCACCGACTTTCAAATTCCACCCACCGCTGCTCCTCGGGCAGCATGGTGTGGCTCACGGGAAATTCCATGATTTCGCAGGGCGCCACGAAATGGTTTGCAATGGAATAGACGGTTTCAGCTGGAACCACCGGATCATTGAGTCCCAGACCAATGAGCGTTTCGCAGGAAACCATCCCAGCGAAGTTCACCGCGTCGAAATAGCGGAGCACTAACATGATGTCTTCGGTGGCCTCGGCACGCTCTTTAAGGTAATGCGCGATCTCCGCACCGGAACCAGATTTGACCAGGAAATATCGCCCCTCCGCCCATCCAAAGGTCGGCACGCCGAGCACAAGAAGATCCGACGTGTCCCAAATCGCCTCCGCCATAAGGGCGAGTCCGCCCGCGAAGCTGAATCCATAAGTCAGATGTCGGGTGGTCTGTCCCGCGAAGAGATCGCGGGCCAGGTGCATCGTGCGGCCGTAGTCGCAAACCGCACCGCGCAGAATGGATGTCTCGGGCGACTCGATTCCAGTCAGCACATATCCCCAGGGCGAAGGGGCCGGGACGGCCGCCGCCGAGTGGCCAAAGCCACGAATGTCAATGCCAACCACATTGTATCCAGCCTGAGCCCATTTCCACTGGATCTCGCACTGCGAATGGTAGCCGTGGCTATGCACAACAAGCGGGCGTGGCGCGCCATCCAGCCAGCCGAGGCTGTAGCCAGTGATTTCGACCGCGCCTAACGAATGAAACGTGAACTGGCACAATTCAAGCGACGGGTGACTCTCGTAGGTCACGGGTATCCGGCGCACGCTTGGATCGATAGCATTCAGCTCCTCGCACGTCTTCGCCCAGAACGATTCGAAATCCGGGGGGCGGGTTAGAGGCGGGCGAATCTGGCGTTTCATGAGACGCGCACGACGGCTCGCGAGGTTGCAGGCGTCGTAGCCGCTCTTCTATACTCCGAACGCGATGCATGTCGAACAGGTCGTCCAGATCCCATTTTTTCAAGGGCTCCCGGCCGAAGCGCTCCGGCAAGTCGCTGCCGACGCGACCGTGCTCAGATTGGAACGCGGTCGGATCCTCATGTCGCAGCATGACGCTGCCGAGCATCTGTTCTTTCTGATTTCCGGCGTGGTGCAGTTTTACATTCATTTTCAAGGCGTGGACGATCTGCTCGTCGGGACAATCCGTGAGCGAGGCGCGTTGCTCGGCTGGTCGGTTTTCCGGAAGCCCTATCGCTACACGGTCACTATCCGTTGCGAAGAGGATTGCCAGGTCATGCGCCTCCCTCGCGAAACCATCATGGAACTGGTGCAAACGCAGCCGCGTCTTGGCTACCTCCTGTTAAAGCGGGTTGCCGCGACCCTCGCCAATAGACTTGAACAGACGCGCGATATTCTCGTTAGCTCCGCGACCTCAGGCGTGATGCCGACGGTGGGCGCCACATGAAATCAACCATCGAACTGATTCGGGAATCACCATTCTTCGAGACCTTCCCGTCCGAAGACATCGACGCGCTTGCCGCGCACGCGGGAATGCAAAGCGTCGCGGCCGGCGACGTAATCCTGCGGGAGAACGATCCGGCCGACGCGCTCTACATGATGGTGGCTGGCCAGGTGCGCCTCTCGTTCGAGATGGCCGAGGCACATACCAGATCGCGTACGTCAGAAGAAGATCGCATTCTTATCCGGACGCTGACGGAACCAGGGCGGATCATTGGGTGGTCGGCGATGGTCGAGCCATATCATTATCGCGCCACGGCGACGGCCATCGAGAACACCCACCTGCTGGTATTCGAACGTTCATGGCTGGAGCGACGCGCGGAAGAGTTGCCTGAGTTTGGAGTGCAACTAATGACGCGGATCCTCTGGGTGCTCGGCAACCGGTTACGAGAGGCGCGCATCCGGCTCGTGGCCAGCCGGTATGAGGAGGAAGCGCTTGCCATTCGCGCGCTAATCGAGGAAAGCGGCTCCGAGCTCAGCGTCACATCGCCCCTGCACAAGCTGCCCATTTATCTCGAGCGTAGGCTTACTCTGTCCGATGCCTTTCAAACGCTCGAGCTGCTCCGCCACCATGGCGACCCACTTGAGGCCAGTCTCGCGCGGATGTGCCTTGAAATTCTGAAGAACGTCCGCAAAGAACTTGATGTCTATCGGCGACTCCAGCAAATCTACGAAGCGGTGAGCGCGGCGCCGGAAGACACAACGCCAGAAGAGGTGAGGCGGCGCTGCTGCGTGGAATTCTGCCGGCTGTTCGAGCGCGTCGATTACATCATTGAGGGAGAAGAAAACCTACCCGCCGAGGCGGGGCACATCTTCGTCATGAACCACCTCGCTAATCATCCCGAGAACACGTTGCCTAACGATTTCCAGCTCACGCTCGACACACATTTTGTCTCCTGCATGGTGCTCAGCCCGAAGTATGGCGAGCCGCCGGTTCGCGTCATTCGCAAGTCGAACCCTCACGAATACGGCCACCAGAAGTATTTCGATCGTCTGGGATACATCTATGTCTATGCAAAACATGTCGATGAAGACGAACGCAACCCGCAGTTGCTGGCGGAGCAGCGGCGGCGGGTTTTCCTAGAAACCGCCGCCCGCTGCCTTCGCGACGGTCGGAACCTTGTAATCTGTCCCGAAGGAGCATCCACCTCGACCGAACGCTCCCCGCTGCCGTTTAAAGCGGGGGCTTTCCGCCTCGCGGCCTTCGTCGACTCCGAACCATTGATCGTACCGGTAGTGGTGGCGCATTTCGATCGCAAGATCACGCGGACCACTCTCATCGCGTGCGTGCACAAACCCTTCCTCCTGTCCGATCACGTTGCGAAGCCGGTGCAGGATGAAGCGCTCTTCGCGTTCATCGCCGAGTTCGGGGAGAAAATGCGCGCCTGGGTGCACGACGCTGCCGCTCGCGCCGCGGTCGGGGCGACACCTCGCTCCAGCATCTCGTAGCGCTGGCCTCGCGCTTATCGACACAACGCAATCACGACGGCGAAGACCAGGTATAGGCCAATCAGGATGGTCCAACCTACGCGATGCAATCGTGCATCGGCAATCGGCCTAACGACTAATCGTTTCGTCGATCTTGTTCTTCCTATAATTTTTCTTCACCTCGTTTCCGATGAATCGAAGTTCGTGACAAGAAGCGAGCTGGTGATCGACGGCGGCTACACGGCGCGGTAGAGGCCCCTTAGTAACCACCCAATTCGTTGATTTCCGACGACGTTCCTGATGGAGAGCAAGAGGGAACAGCCGGGCTTCTTTCGAAAAACTGTTTAAGGGGCCAGTCCGGCGAGGATGTGTGTCAAACGACCGACGAGGAAATTCGGATACTCCCATCCAAGCCACTAACCGCCAAATCGTTTTAGCGGTAATGGACGCTGGGTCGCAGTTCGATGCGACTGCCAAGAATTGCGCTGTTCTTCGCAAGATTTGCCGAGCGGGATTGCCACGTCTGATCTCAAATTGAAATTAAGAAAGGCAAAATAACATGAAAGTACAAGACGTAATGACATATGAAGTGCAGACTTGCCGTCCTGAAACCAATCTGGCCGATGCAGCGATGCGGATGTGGCGAGGCGATTGCGGTATCCTGCCGGTAGTGACCGACGGTCAGAAAGTCGTCGGTGTGATCACCGATCGGGATATTTGCATGGCCGCTGCGACCAAACGTCGCGACCTTACGCAAATCCGCGTTAAAGAGGTGATCTCCGGAAAGGTTTACGGCTGCTCGTCGGATAGCGACATTCACGAGGCGCTCAAAATCATGCAACAGAAACAGGTGCGGCGGCTGCCGATCATCAGTGCCGAAGACGGAAGACTCGAAGGCATATTGTCGATGAACGATGTCGCGCTCAAAGCCGAAGGAGGTCGAGACGCTCAACTCTCGGCCCAGGATGTGGAGACGACGCTGCGAGGTATCTGCGCGCATCGGGAGCTTCCATTGGCCAGGCCTATGCAACAATCGGTCGCGCAAAGCGCGGCCTAGAACCGCAAACGGAGACAACGGAGCAACCTATGAAATCACATCAACCCGACGTTTTCGGAACCACACTGGCAAAAACAAATTTGTGGCTCGAGCAAATGAGCGATGCACTTCATTGGGACGATCATCACAAGGCGTATCACGGACTGCGCGCGGTGCTGCATGCGTTGCGAGACCGTTTGCCTGTTCCGGAAGCGGTCCATCTTGGCGCGCAACTGCCGATGTTAGTACGCGGGTTCTACTATGACGGTTGGAAACCGACTTCCACGCCGGTGAAGTTCAAAACAGCACAGGAGTTTTACGATGCCGTAAAAGCAAATTTTACCGCCGATCAAAACATCAATCCCAAACGCCTGACGGAGGCCGTGCTGCGATTGCTTACCAGACATATCACGCCCGGTGAGCTGGCGAAGTTGCGCTCAATTTTTCCGCCTCATCTTCGCGAGATCTGGCTCGGAGCGGAACAAACCGTCGATCTTTCCGAGTATGTATGACTGCAGCGTCGCTGATCATTGTAGCTGATCGCGGTAGCCTGCGCGCATACGGCGTGGAGCAAACGCCCACACGCGGGCCTCACCTCAGACTGGTGCAGGCGTTTGAAGTCACTGATGTCATAAACGCTCCGAGCACGCGGCACACCACGCCAATGACCGATTGGCCTCAACTGGAGGCAGAAATGGATCACCAAATTTGCAGGGAACTCGCGGCCGAGATTGCGAAAATTGCTGAGCGCAGTCCCGGTGAAGGCTGGTCGCTTGCCGCTCCAGCGTCGATTCACGCAGCGATTGTCGATCTTCTGCCATTGGAAATCCGGGAACGCATCGTGGAGCACTTGAAATCCGACCTGGTTAAGATTGAGCCCGCGAAGCTACCCGAACATTTTCGATCGCTTCAACCAATCTAATTCGCACAGGTGCCTCAGAAACAGTTCAAACGTAATCAACGAAAACAAGATGAGAATGGATAAACCTTATGGCTAAATGCGAACATTGCGGAAACGAATATGACAAGGCATTCGAGGTTAGCTTTCAGGGAAAAATGCATGTCTTCGACAGCTTCGAGTGTGCGATTCAGGCGATGGCGCCGGAATGCAATCATTGCCATTGCAAAATTATTGGCCACGGCGTGGAAAACGGCGGCCAAATATTTTGTTGCGCCAATTGCGCGCGCGAGCGTGGTGAAAACCGGCTGCGCGATCGGATCTAAATCAGTTTAAGTTTTCTGACAAAGCTCCAGGCACCGCGACGACAGTTTTCACCGAGTGATATGACAGAGGCAACTTCCACAACAGGTTCCGGCTCGCAGCTGGAGTTCAAGATCGAAAGAATTCTGGTACCGCTGGATTTCTCTCCCGCATCAATGGAAGCGCTGGAGTACGCTATTTCGCTGGCGAAACAATTTCGAGCCGCCATTCATCTTGTGCATGTGTACCCACCTGATGAGGCTGCTTCAATGCCGGGCGCAGCGCATCTCTTACTGCAATCAGCCGAAGCGATCGAGCGTCTAAATGAGGAATTAACTGGGATTCATCGCAAGCGGGTTGAGCCGTTTTGTCCGGAGAATTGTCACGTTCGCAGCGGTCGACCATACGAGCAGATTATCCGTTTGGCTCGCGAGATTGCTGCTGACTTAATCGTTCTTTCGACGCGCGGCCATAGCGGCCTCAAGCATCTTTTACTTGGCAGCACAGCGGAACGAGTCGTCCGCAGCGCCCCGTGCCCCGTGCTTGTCGCGCGGAAACGGAAACGAAGATCGAAGGCGAGGCCCGAAGCATTCGCCATCCGCACCATCCTGGTTCCGACGGATTTCTCGCAGTGTGCGCTCGCGGGAGCCGAGTACGCAGCGTTTTTGGCAAGGACGCTTGGTGCCACGCTCCGTCTCTTTCACGCGATCTATCCCTATACAAATTACGTGTTCGTTGACCGTGCCGGCGTCCGTCTCTCCGGGCTGGTTGAAGCGGTGGAAGAAACAGCTCGACAGGAAATGGACGCACTCAAACAGATGAATTTTTTGAGCGGTCTGCCCGTTCAAACCCAGACTCTTCCGGGTCACGCAGTGGACGAGATCTGCGCCGCAGCGAGCCAGCCGAATGTGGATCTCATCGTTACTTCCACCCATGGCCGCACAGGATTCAAACATGCGGTCATCGGGAGCGTGGCTGAACATGTCGTCCGCTACGCCGATTGTTCAGTCCTGGTTATTCCCAGCCGCTCTCACCCCAAATCCTGATCTTTCGGTGCCAGCTTGCAACGGACGGGTTTGCGTTTTGGCATGCGGCCGTATTTCGCCGCTGTTTCATTCTGGGGGCCCTGCACAAGAATTGGACAATCCTTCGCAAAATCCGGCAAGTGATTGGCGGAAGGCATTGTCTATTTGCGTTCGAGCGGCACGACAAATGAATTCCTCACCACGGCAAAAGCGGAAACCAGGCAGCGCCAGCGAAGAAACCGTATTCGAATTTCAGAACCTCGAAATCACGCGAGACGTGCTGGTGATACATTTCTTCAAAGAGAAGACCATCATTCCTCTGAAAGACATCGCCTCGTACCATTTCGACTGGTATCTGCATGACCCGACTTTTGCGAAGAAGTGGTGGTTCCTTGTCTTGATAGTAAGGCTTAAAAACGGCGACGAGGAAGGGGGCCACATCACGACCGTCAAATTCAATTATCTCAGCGACGACTCCGAATTGCGAAAAGAGATCGAAACTAAAATCTCGCGCGCAATAGACACTGCGCTTTCGCGCGCAAGCATCGCGACAAAAAACGATTCCTGTGCAGCAACACGCAACGAGTGAGGTTCGGTCGAGCGGAGCGAGAAGCGGAAGTGAATTTTATCGCCATCAAAATGCTGCTCGACGGCCGGGCCAAGATCCACAGAGTTTATATGGATTGATGCGTATTTCGGAGTCGAATTCAAACAACTCGCTGCACAAGAAACGAACTACTTTTCACAAGCAATGACATGCTGACCTCTGCGAAACCAAGCATTTTCGACTCATGAAAAAACTGAGCATTGGAAACATTCTGGTGCCGATCGATTTCTCGAAGATGTCGATCCAGGCTATCGAAACTGCGAAAGGCTTGGCCCAGCCCTTTGGTGCCACCATCCATCTTGTGCACGTTCATCACTGGCAGTACTCCGCCGATTTTGTGGGACCGGTCATCTCATCGGGATTTTTGCCCGCATCGTTCGAAGAGCATCGCAATAAACACTTGGCTGAGGAGTTCAAGACAATCGCCAGCAAAGCTCGATTATCCCCACGCGATAAAACCCACCTGAGAACAGGCGCCTCTGCATTTCAGGAGATTTGCACGCTGGCCCGGCAAATTCCCGCCGATCTGATCGTCATGCCGACACACGGCTACACCGGGATCAAGCATGTGTTCCTCGGGAGCACGACGGAACGCGTCGTGCAGCATGCGCCCTGCCCAGTATTTGTTGTGCGACAACTCGGCAAACGGCCGGCCGAAGAAAAGTTTCGCTACAAGAAGGTTCTCGTACCGGTCGATTTCTCCGATTGCTCGCAGAAAGCGCTCCAGTACGCCATCGGGTTCGCGAATGAATTTGGGGCCGAGATCGTTTTGCTGCATGCCACTTACCTCGGTTACATCTATTCCGCCGAGGGCACGGCCCTGTATGACATTCCAGGCTTGCAAAAGGCTGCTCGCAAAGAAGCCGAGCACCAAATGCAAACGCTTGTCCGGGCGGCAAAGTTTGGACAAGTAAAATTTGAGACGGTCTTTACCGAGGCCTCGCCTGTCTTGGATATTTGCGCCTTTGCAAAACACCACGACGTCGATCTGATTATTACGTCGACGCACGGGGTGACCGGTTTCGAGCATGTCTTAATTGGGAGCATCGCAGAGAAAGTGGTCCGACATGCGCCCTGTTCCGTTCTGGTCGTGCCATCGCACCTTCGGATCAGAGCGGCGAATCTGGCAAAAACGCCCGGCACCAGGACCCGCGCAGCAGGCCAACAGCAACCACCCAAATCATCGAGAGGCAAAGCGCTCACGAAAAAAGATCGAAGGCTCGTTGCGAATGCCTTTCCCGAGCGCCGCAAAACGAACAAGTTTCGCGAATCGCATTTCGGTCGATGACAAAAGCCTTAGTCACGGCTGATTCCGGGATCACCTCGACGCGGCATGCTGTCGAACTGCGCGACGTGAGCATGAGCTTCGGCGGCAAACAGGTTCTCGATGACGTTTCTCTGGTCGTCGATCCCCAGGAGCGCCTCGTCATCATCGGGCAAAGCGGCGCGGGCAAAACGACGATTCTGCGGTTGATCCTGGGCATTCTGAAACCCAACAAAGGCTCGGTCTTGTTCAAGCAACACAAGGTTTCACAAATGAACGATCACGAGCTGGAAGCAATTCGTATGCGGATGGGAATGGTATATCAAGATGCGGCGTTGCTAAGCTCGCTCACGGTGCGCGAAAACCTTGCTCTTCCTTTGCAGGAGTTGACGAACAAAACGCCCGTCGAAATCGACAAGCTAGTCGATGAAAAATTAGAAATGGTCGAGCTGACTGGTGAAGGCAAAGCGATGCCGTTCGAATTAAGTGGCGGCATGCGCAAACGCGTCGGGCTTGCTCGTGCACTGATGATAGAGCCAGAATTAATTCTGTTCGACGAACCGACCCAGGGGTTGGATCCAGTCATAGCCGCATTGATCGATGAGCTGATAATCGATCTTACCAAAAGAACGAAAACGACGTCCATCATCGTTACCCATCTAATGGACAGCGCGTTTCGCGTGGCCACCCGCATGGCCATGTTGCACCGTGGAAAAATCATCGAACAAGGAACACCCCAGCACATGCGGCAATCAAAGAATCCGGTGGTCGTACAGTTCTTAAGCGGTAGCACCGAGGGCCCAATCTTTGAGCGCAGCAAATATCACATGCTCTCACCGGCCGATTAACATCGAACAAAAACGCTTACCTTCATCCATATCGAAGACCAAGAACTCGGCGCGGGACTCTCCTGTGGAACTGCTTTCCGCCCCGCGCTAGGCCTCGTCGCGCCCGCAACGCACTCTACAAATCCAGGCGCACGGATCGCCGCAGATATAACCAGCGCAACAACAAGCGGGAAAGCGCATAAGAGATGTAAGAACGCTCAGGTTGAATTTGACGAAAAACTCGGAATTTAACCTTCTTTTTCGCCGCCTGGTCTACTCCACTTTAGGTTGACCGATGATCTTCAACTGCGACTCTGGTCTTTGGATTCGTTCATGCTTCTGCTCAGGAGGTTCAGTTGCGATCTCCTTGATTTCCCTGGTAATTGCAACCGATTGAAACGTATCCGCAGTGGAGAGTTTCTTTAAGAGTTCCTGAATCCTTGCAGCCTTCTCGTGTTCAAGAAACATACTAACCTTTCGTCAGCGCGGCGCCCAACTGCTCATCAATCTTTGTGAGAATCTGTTCAGATTCTGCGCCGCGCTCGCGCCCAAGAAATGAGCAGCATTTAGCAATTCGCGCTGAGCCAGCGCTTTTTGCCGGCGCAATATGGCTCAATGAAAAATGTGTTAGACCCTCCCAGTTCAAAACACTTATCTGCCAAATCACGGCGGGGCGTTACACGGTCGCGGTTGCTTGGAATTAAGCGCATCCTGGTCCCGATCGATTTTTCGCGCCCATCATTAAAGGCGATTCCCTACGCACTTTCGGCCTCGCGGCAATTCAGCGCAGGCGTGCATCTTTTGCACGTAGTTGATACCACTCAGTACCCGCCTCCGACGTTGCTTACGCTTCCGCTGGTTCCGCAATCAGAATGGAACAGGCGATTGATGAAACGGCTGAAGGCTGTTGCCTTGAAATATCAAAGCAATGGCAATGTCTCCGCACTGGAACTGCGCACCGGCACGGCCTGCGAGGAGATTTGCGCGACCGCACGGGAGATGAAGGCGGATCTGATTGTTATCTCGACCCACGGATACACAGGTTACAAGCACATGTTTCTCGGCAGCACTGCGGAACGGGTTGTCCAACATTCGCCATGCCCGGTTCTTGTCGTACGTGGGAACCTCAGACATTGGAACGGAGCCGTTGACCCGCGCACACGCATGGGCTTTCAACTCAGGAGGATTCTTGTGCCAACCGATTTTTCGGAATGTTCACGCGCCGGATTTGATTACGGTCTTCAACTGGCACGCGATTTCAAGGCAGAGTTGCGCCTGGTCCACGTAATTAATCCGCACGCCTATCCGTTCGGAGACAAGTATGCTGCGCTCGATCCGGCACAGCTCGTGCGCGATGTGGTGAACGCGGCGCAAAAGCAGATGCGTTCGATGGCAGCAAAAGCCAAGGTCCGATATTCCGCCCGTGTGATTCAAGGTTCGCCGGCAATCCAAATTTGCAATGCGGCAAACGAAGATGTCGATCTCATTGTCATTTCGACGCATGGCCGCACCGGGTTCGAACATGTCCTCATCGGCAGCGTGACAGAGCGCGTTGTGCGCCATGCACACTGCCCAGTGCTGGTCATTCCGGCACGGCCAAAATCCAACAAAAACAAAACATGAAAACACAATTCTTAAACCGATTCGAGGCCGGCCAACTTCTGGCGCAAAAGCTCCCAGCTTATGCAAATCGGAACGACGTGCTTGTTCTCGCATTGCCCCGCGGCGGCGTCCCTGTCGCAGCCGAAGTGGCCAAAGCCTTAAAAGCGCCACTTGATGTGTTCGTTGTACGCAAGCTTGGATTGCCTTACCACCCGGAGCTGGCGATGGGGGCAATCGCCACCGGCGGCGTACGTGTGTTCAATGGCGATATTGTAAATTCGCTGCAGATACCCGACCAAGTCATTGACGCAGTGAGCGCGCAGGAGTACGCCGAGCTTCAGCGAAGGGAGAAAGCTTATCGTGACGATCTTCCACCACCGGAGGTTGAAGGCAAAACCGTCATCCTTGTCGATGACGGCATCGCGACTGGCTCAACCATGTTTGCTGCCATTGCGGCCCTACGACAGTTGAATGCCGCGTCTATCGTCGTTGCAACGCCTGTTGTCGCACCAACGACGTATCAAGAAATCCAGCGGGCAGCCGATGAAGTTGCGGCGGTAATGACCCCGGAAGACTTCTACGCGGTCGGCCAATGGTACCAGGATTTCTCGCAGACCGGCGACGATGAGGTTCGCGACCTTCTTGCGCAGGCCGCTCAGCGACAGCCTGTAGGAGCCTGAGCAAACAAAAAATGTGCAGTTGTTCCCAAAATTCGGCGAGTCTGGTCAATGAGAATCGGCTTCACTGTTCGCACACCCAAACACAAACCATAAAAGTGCAAGATGCAATGAAGGTCGATGAAACCCCATGAAAACGCCTACGAAGGAACGCAGCACGACTTCATTGCATCGGTTTGAGGCGAGAACGCTTTCGGGGTTGCCTCTGCCTGCCGTTGAAATAAAGACAATCCTTGTCCCTTTGGATTTTTCGCCGGCGTCGATCGAGGCGTTAAGTTACGCCGTTCCGCTGGCGAAGAAATTTGGTGCTGTAGTACATCTGGTTCACGTCAGCTACAAAAAGGACGCTTCGGAGGTATTCCGGCTAGACGAGCTCACATTCGAGACTGTCGAGTGGATTGATTTTTTACGGGACCGGCTGTCACTAGTTCACCAGAAACACCTCCCTCCTTTTTGGCCGAAGAACGATCATGTGCGTGCTGGAGAACCGTATGAGCAGATCTGCGAGCTTGCGCGCGAAATCGATGCCGGCCTCATCGTCATTGGGACACGCGGGCACACGGGCTTCAATCGCATGCTTCTTGGCAGCACCGCAGAGCGAGTGATTCGCTTCGCGTCGCGTCCTGTCCTCGTGGTCCGAAGACACGAGCGCAAGCAACCAAAAGAATTCATGCTCCGCAAAATTCTGGCACCGGTCGATTTCTCTGAATGCAGCATGTTCGGCGCGCTGGACGCGGCATTTTTCGCAAAAACGTTCGACGCAAAACTTTTGTTATTACACGTGTTCGCCGGCGTAATGCCAGTAGAGACTGGCAAGGCCAGCAAAGCCAAAAATGACGCGATCGATTTGAAGAATGCCCAGCTCGACATGGAAGCGTTCACGCAACTCGATTTCCTGCGCAAAGTGAAACACGCAACGGAAATTCGCGCTGGCTACCCAGTAGACGAAATCTGCCGCGAGGCAGCAAAGTCGGAAGTCGACCTTGTGGTGATCGCCACGCACGGACGCACCGGATTCAATCGCATGTTCCTCGGCAGTGTCGCAGAGCACGTGGTCCGTTACGCAGAATGTCCAGTGTTGGTCGTGCCCGGTCATCCGTCCGCTTCGTAACAAAAATTGTATGCCAAAATCTCTGGTTGATCTCGTCAGTGAAAAATCGGAAGCCCTGGTTGGTTCGCCTAACGACTTTGATTCCCTTGTCGATTTAATCGGCGATGCGCGTTTTGTTTTGCTCGGCGAAGCAAGTCACGGGACGCATGAGTTTTATCGAATTCGGGCACAAATCTCGAAAGTCCTGATAGCCAGACGCGGTTTTAGTGCCATCGCGGTAGAAGCCGATTGGCCGGACGCATATCGCCTGAACCGATTCGTTCGCGGGGTAGGGAATGACAGCGACAGCGTGGAGGCACTAGGTGGATTTCGACGCTTCCCACAATGGATGTGGCGAAATGCTGATGTACTCGATTTTGTCGGTTGGCTCCGCGAACACAATGACGAGCAAGCGTTTGAAGATCGGAAGTGTGGATTCTACGGCCTCGATCTTTACAGTTTGCATGCTTCGATTGAGGCGGTGCTCGCTTATCTGGACAAGCTCGACCCGGAGACAGCAAAACGCGCGCGAAATTACTACAGTTGTTTCGAGCACTTTGGTAAAGACATCACAACTTACGGATATGCTGCCGGCTTTCACATGACCCCGTCCTGCGAGGAGGCTGTCGTAGAAAGCCTCGTCGAGCTGCGCCGCAAAGCGATGGATTACCTGCAACGCGACGGCCAGGTCGCGGCCGATGCATATTTTTGCGCGGAACAAAACGCGCTGGTTGTGCGAAACGCCGAAGAGTATTACCGGAATATGTTTCGGCGCGAAATTTCCTCATGGAACCTGCGCGATAGCCACATGATGGAGTCGCTCCTTCGCATCGCAATTCATCTGAGCAACCAAAAACCGCCGGCGAAAGTTATCGTTTGGGCGCACAATTCACACTTGGGCGACGCGCGCGCGACACAAATGGGCGACCGGGGAGAACTCAATCTCGGCCAGCTGGTACGCGAACATTTTGGAAAGGAAGTCGTTTCCATCGGGTTCACTACCTACGACGGCACAGTCACGGCGGCGTCCGACTGGGACGGACCGGCTGAGCGCAAAAATGTGCGTCCGGCGCATCCGGACAGTTATGAAGCGCTTTTTCATCAGGTTGATGTTCCAAATTTCTTTCTCGACTTCAGAAAAAGTGTTGATGTTACCGCGTTGCTGCGCAATGAACGTCTCGAGCGAGCGATTGGTGTCATTTACCGCCCGGATACAGAATTGATCAGTCATTACTTCCATGCACGCTTACCAGATCAATTCGACGCCATCCTGCATTACGATCACACTCGCGCTGTTGAACCGCTTGAACGGACCGCTGAATGGGAAATGGGTGAAGTTGAAGAAACCTTCCCCAGCGGGCTTTGAATTCGTTGTGTCTGCGCCGAAGCTTTGCTTTTTCATTCTGGCCGCTGCTGTCCTCCCTTTATCGGGTCAGACACCTTTCGACCAAAACGTCCAACTCTCGCCGCAAGCCAGGCAGGTCGGTGGTGTCGCAGTCCCGGTGCCGAAAGAGATCTTCCGTTCCCTGGATCAATTCCGGGACGCGAACTGGCGTGCTGTAAAGCGACCTGAGGTAGCTGGCTGGAAATCACACGGTGACCAGGCGCAGATTGCAACGTTGCTCGGAGTCGTAATAGCGGAAGGTTTCATCGCAATGGAAGCGGAAGATTCAGCCGAAGTGAAAGATCTCGGTCGCACCGTGTTGACGCTAGCGCGAGGGCTTGGCGTGGGAGATCGCGCTCTCCGCCGAAGCCGCAGCATCATAGAATTTGCGGATAAGAACGAATGGGCGGCTGCACGGCAGGAATGGGACGGTGTGCTTTCAGATATCGAAGGCGGAATGATTGAACTCAAGAGTACACAGCTTGCCCAACTGGTAAGTGTCGGGGGATGGCTGCGCGGCACCGAGGCGTTATCTGCGCTGGTACGTCAGAAGTATTCATCCCAGGGTTCCGCGCTCATTCAGCAACCGGTTCTTATTGACTATTTGGAGAAAGAACTGCTCGCAATGAGCAGTGACAGCCAAGCTCGTCCTATAGTTGTGAAGCTGCTCGATGGAATACGCAGAATTCGCAGGCTAACCGAAAATGGGCCTTTGCCTGAAGAAACTGTCCGGAAAGTGCACGGCATTTGCAAAGAGCTGGTGCCACTGTCATCACGGCGGCTTGAGTAAATTCTCAACTTGAAGCCACGTACGAGAGCGCTTCATCGAATCGAAGTTTTTGTCGATCGAATCGAGCAGCTTTTCAATTCGATGGATCCGTCGCCGTTCCACGAAAGGGACCTCGACGAGGACGCGGAAGAATTTATCGTCGGTTGGGCGCGGGAATTTCCGCGGCACGACCCAGTTTCGCTAGTTGTCCACGTCAATCAGCTTCCCGGGCACGGTGACGCGCAACACCTGCTTGAAACCGCTGTGCATAATTATTTTGCCTATCGGGCAAAACTAAACCGACTTGAGTTTCGCTATCTTCTCAAACAAGGCCGGACCAGCCTAATGATCGGGTTGGCGTTTCTGGCCGCCTGCATGCTCATGAGCCAGTTGCTGCGTCATCGAGCCGGAACATTACCGATTGTCCTTCGGGAAGGCCTGATCATCGCCGGTTGGGTGGCCATGTGGCGTCCCATGGAAATATTCCTTTACGAATGGTGGCCGCTCCTGCGCAGGGGCCGCCTCTACCAAAAACTCAGTCAGATGCGCGTGGAAGTGCGCATACGCAACGCGCAAGACTAAGGCTGTGGTCGCTGGTCTAACAAGCGCGGAAGCCCAAAGACGTCTGGCCGAATTTGGGGAAAACCGAATAAGCAGTCAACGACGCACCGGAGCGCTCGCGCTTTTCATCGCCCAATTTAAGAGCCCGATTATTCTGATTTTGATTGGCGCGGTGATCGTGTCCCTGTTCTTGCAGGACCGCACGGATGCAACCTTGATTCTCGCAATCGTGCTGGCGAGCGGCGTGCTCGGATTCTGGCAGGAATATGCCGCCACCGATGCGGTGGCGAAATTGCGCGCGCTCGTCGAGACAAAGACACGCGTCTTGCGCGATGGCGCTGAAGCGATCGTTCCGCTGGCGGATGTTGTGCCCGGTGATGTGGCGTTGCTTTCCGCTGGAGCAATCATTCCCGGTGATGGGCGTTTGCTCGAAGTCCGCGAGCTATTCGTCAACGAAGCCGCTCTCACAGGTGAAACATTCCCAGCGGAGAAAAGCGTTGCCGGACCCTCAATGGCGGACAATCCCAAAGCGGAAGTTTACCTCGGCACGAATGTGGTGAGCGGTTCGGGCAGAGCCGAGATCGTCGCTACAGGCAAGAACACGCGATTCGGTAAAATTGCGGAGCGTTTGCAGTTGCGCCGCCCGGAAACAGAGTTCGAACGCGGCGTGAGGCGGTTCGGCTATCTACTCGCGCAGATCACGCTCTTACTGGTACTCGCGATCTTTGCCTTCAACGTCTTCCTGCACAAACCGGTATTCGATTCGTTTCTGTTCGCGCTTGCGCTTGCCGTTGGGCTGACGCCACAACTGCTTCCGGCGATCATCACGATCAATCTTTCTCACGGTGCGCGGCGGATGGCACAGCAAAAAGTGATTGTGAAACGCCTGGCTGCTATCGAGAACTTCGGAAGCATGAATGTGCTCTGCTCGGACAAGACCGGGACGATCACAGAAGGCATAATAGACGTTCACGCGGCGGTGGACGCCCGCGGCGCGGAATGCGAAAAAGCGATGTTTTACGCGTACCTCAATGCCTCAAACGAAACCGGGTTCATTAATCCAATCGACGAAGCAATTCGTGCGCATCCGGCGTGGGACTGCACTGGCTGGAACAAGCTCGACGAGCTTCCCTACGACTTTGCTCGAAAACGGTTGAGCATTCTTCTCGAAAAAGAACGGCGGCACGTACTGATTACGAAAGGAGCGCTGCGGCAGATTCTGGAAATCTGCTCGGCCATCGAGCGCAACGACGGTACGCGAGACAAGATCGACAATGCGCGCGATGAGATCGACGAACAACTGCGCACGCTCAGTTCGCAGGGATGCCGGGTGCTGGGCATCGCTTATCGCGAATGCGGTTCCGATATTTCCGCCATCACTCACGAGACCGAAACCGACATGATTTTCCTGGGACTCGTGGCGTTGTCCGATCCACCAAAAGCCGGTATTGAATCCACTTTAAGCGAACTGCGCGATCTCGGCATTCGATTAAAGATCATTACCGGCGACAACGTCTTGATCGCCACGCACCTGGCGCAGCAAGTAGGTCTGAACACGGAAAAAGTCCTCGCCGGGCGCGACATTCAAATGATGAGCGACGCCGCGCTCATTCCACGGGCGAGCGATGTCGATGTGTTTGCCGAAATCGAGCCTGGCCAGAAGGAGCGATTGATCCTTGCGCTTAAGAAAGCTGGTCATGTGGTTGGTTATATCGGCGACGGGATCAATGATGTGTCCGCTCTGCACGTTTCGGATGTGAGTTTGTCGGTTGATAGTGCTGTCGATGTTGCCCGCGAGGCGGCAGATTTTGTCCTCCTCGAACACGATCTTGAGGTTCTGGTCGACGGCGTGCGCGAAGGCCGGCGCACCTTTGCGAATACGCTCAAGTATGTCTTCATCGCCACGAGTGCGAATTTTGGAAACATGTTCAGCATGGCCGGCGCTTCACTGCTACTGCCATTTTTGCCTTTGTTGCCGAAGCAAATCCTACTCATCAATTTACTGACCGATCTTCCTGAGATGACCATAGCGAATGACAACGTTGATCCCGAGCTCACCGAGCGTCCGCGGCGCTGGGATATTCGTTTCATTCGCCGCTTCATGATTGTATTTGGTCTGGTGAGCTCCGTTTTCGATTTCCTGACTTTCGGCGTTTTGATCTGGTTAAACGCAACCATTGAACAATTTAGGGCCGGCTGGTTCATCGAATCAATCGCCTCAGCGGCTCTAATTGTCCTCGTCGTGCGCACGCGTCGTCCATTTTTCAGAAGCCGTCCCAGCAAACTACTCGCGCTAGCCACGCTGGTCGTCGTCGTTGTTGCCGCGCTGATACCGTATCTTCCGTTTGCATCCGTGCTGGGTTTTCAAACCATGCCAGGGCATTTTTATCCGATCATAACTTTGATCGTTTTCGCATATGTCGCAGCTGCGGAGGCGACCAAGGTTTTTTTCTACCGCAGGATCGCGAACGCGCGATGAGGTTATGGCACACCGGCCGCAATATTTGCGCAGTTAAAGCCAAGTTGCGGTTATCGCCGAAGCCCGTGCCGAACCATGCTTCGACTGACAAAGGAGGCATTATGAAAAGAGTTGTACTAACAGTTCTCGAACCAGCGAACATGACTTTACTGCTCGCGTTCACAATCGGTTTCGGCATCGCGGTGCACCCCGTGTTCTTTCTCGCGGCTTTGCTGCTAGCGATCGCCGCGCTTGTCGAAGCAGTTGCTAACGCGACTGGCCAACTGACGCATCGGCATCCGTGAGACCAACAGGAGCGACCACTCAGGCTGCCAAAGACCACGCGGCGCCCTTCCTCGCATCGAGGTGGACAATCGCGTTGATCGCTGCGCTGCTGCTTTCAATCGGCGCATCTTCGTTTCTGTACGCTATCCACTTGAAATCGGAAACCGGTGAAAAGAGTCGCACCGGCCAGAGCGAAAAAATGGGAAAGCTTGGCGAGGTCGATCGCGGCCCGCGCGGCAAGAAAGAGATCGCGCTCACGTTCGATGCGGGAGCTGAAGCCGAGTGCTTTGACGATTTGATCACAGCCCTCGCGAACACACATGCCAGCAGCACGTTCTTCATAACGGGAAGATTCGTCCATGACCATTCAGACTGCACCGCGGAAATCACAAAGCATGGTCACGAAGTTGGAAATCACACCTGGAGTCATCTGAATTTGACCCAGCAACCGGATAATGTGGTGCGCGATGAAATCATGCGCGCCGAAGGCGCCATTTTTCAAGCCTCCGGGCAAACTCCGAAACCCAGATTCCGGGCCCCGTACGGAATTCGGGATGAACGCGTCTTGAAAATTGCGAACAATCTCGGTTACCGATCAATCCAGTGGACCCTCGATAGTCTCGATGGAGTCGAGCCTGCAAAGAGTTCGCAGTTCCTCATCGATCGGATCACCAGCAAAAGCGACGCCGAACTCGACGGGGCAATCATTTTAATGCACGTAGGCGTTCGCAGCACTGCGGACGCGTTGCCGGCAATTATCGCCAATTTGCAAGGGCGGGGTTTCCATCTCGTCACGATCTCCGACCTTTTGCAATGAAAACCTCATCAACTTTGCGTCTCCGCGCTCGCCAACGGCTTATTCGTAGAATTCTGGTTCCGGTCGACTTCTCGGACTGTTCACTGGCAGGTCTAAGGTATGCGGTTCGATTCGCCAAGAAGGTGGGTGCACGCATCATCGTCCTGCACGTCACTGATCTCGGCCCGGTTATGATGACCAGTGGCGGCGGCGATTACGATTCGTCGACTTATATGGAAGCGGCGCGGCGTCGATGTGGCGATCAGATGCAAGCTTTTCTGAAGCGCGTCGATTGCGGTGGTGTTCCAGTCGATACATCGGCGGTTGCCGGATACTGCCCGGTCGCGATTTATGAAGCCGCTGCAAAGAAACATGCCGACTTGATTATTATCTCGACGCATGGGCGGACTGGTTTGCGTCGTGCGCTGATTGGCAGCGTCGCTGAAGGCACAGTGCGACATGCCGCGTGCCCGGTGCTCGTTGTGCCGTCGTTTACGGGTGAGCGGAAAAGAGGCGGTAAACAAAACCGCGCGCCGGCGAGGCCTCGCAACAGTTGGCAAAAAGTCACGCACATAGCGAAGTCAAATCCATCTGCGACCGCTCAGGGAGCACCGAAACCGAAACAAAGCGGGCGAGCAAGAAATGCGCGGCAAATCGCAATCGCTGCGAAGCGTAAATTTGCACGCAGCGCAAGAGTTCAAACATGAAGACAACAGTTATGCTTCTACTAACCAACGATAACGGATTGGAAGATCTCGTTGCCAAAATTCTGTCGGAGATTGGCGGTGTGAGCCATCTCACACACGCCGCGGGCGAGGCGTTAGAAATTATCTGCGGCGTGCACGACCTCGATCTTGCCATAATCGACTTCGAACATGGCGCCCACGGAATAACGCTGCTCAGCGCGATCACCACGGTGCGAGAAGATCTTCCTGTAATCGTGATTACCCACGACGACGAACAACATGTCGAAGCGCTGGCCTACGCCAATGGGGCTGCGGCTTGCTTTCCAAAAGCAGTGTTGGCGACAGAGTTGGCGACCGCGATTCGCAAATTACAACGGCCGCAACCAGAACTGGCTCACGCTTAACCAAAGGAGAACGCGGCAATGGAAAAGATGAAAGCCAACGTTTTCCACGGACCAAACAATATCCGCATCGAAGAAGTGCCGCGCCCGCATGCTGGCGCTGGCGAAGCGGTCATTCGGATTACGCTCACGACCATTTGCGGGACCGACCTTCATATTCTACGGGGCGAATATGCCGTGAAACCCGGACTCGTAATTGGACACGAACCGGTCGGCGTGATCGAAGAACTCGGCGAAGGATTGTCCGGATACAAAATCGGCGATCGCGTGCTCGTCGGCGCCATCACACCTTGCGGTCAATGCCGCGCCTGTTTGTCTGCACAATGGGCTCAATGCGGGCACGGTGAAGGTGTCGAAGCAATCGGCGGCTGGCGTTTCGGCAACACCATCAATGGCGCGCAAGCTGAATATCTTTTGATTCCGAACGCGCAGGCAAATCTCGCGAAAATTCCAGACAAATTGAGTGACGAACAGGTCGTGCTGCTTGCCGATATCGCTTCCACCGGATTCAGCGGGGCCGAATCGGCCGACATTCATATTGGAGATACGGCGGCCGTTTTTGCACAGGGACCAATCGGTCTGTGCGCGACGGCAGGCGCAAAATTGATGGGTGCTTCATTCATCGTCACTGTGGAAAGCGATCCCGTCCGGATGAAAATGTCGCAGCGGATGGGCGCCGACGTCGTGCTTGATCCAAAACAGTGTGACGTCGTTGCGGAGATCAGGAAGCTGACCGGAGGCGGGGCGGATGTGGCGATTGAAGCGCTGGGGCTTCAGGAGACATTTGAAAATAGTCTTCGTTGTCTGCGTGCAGGCGGGACGTTGAGCAGCCTCGGCGTTTACTCGGGAAAACTCCAAGTGCCTTACGATGCCTTCGCTGCCGGCATTGGCGACTACAAGATCGTGACCACACTTTGCCCCGGTGGAAAAGAACGAATGCGGCGCTTGATGTCGATGGTGCAATCGAAGCGCTTTGATCCGACGCCACTGCTGACGCACAGTTTCAAGCTCGATCAAATCGTCGAGGCGTACGAACTTTTTGGTTCGCGCCGCGAAGGTTGCCTCAAGGTCGCGATCCGGCCATAAGGATGTTCGGCTCGAATGCCGAATCCAGCGACACGATGAAACGCATCCTGACTTTGACCATCAATCCTGCGATTGATGCGAGCTGTTCGGTCGAAACCGTGTTTCCTGATCATAAATTGCGTTCGGGTCCGGTTTGTCACGAACCGGGCGGAGGCGGCGTGAATGTCTCGCGGGCGATTCGCAATCTAGGCGGCGAATCGACGGTTCTTTATCTCGCCGGTGGACCTAGCGGCCAAATGCTCGGGTTGTTGCTGGACCGCGAAGGATTGATACACGAGGCCATATCAGTCGAAGATTGGACGCGGGAAAACCTCACAGTGACGGAACGGACGAGAGGGGCGGAATATCGTTTCGTTACGCCGGGTCCGAATTTACGCGCAGAGGAATGGCAAGCTTGTCTGGCAAGAATCGGCGGCCTCGATCCGATGCCTGACTTTGTTGTGGCAAGCGGCAGTCTGCCGCCAGGTGCGCCGGCTGATTTCTACGGGCGTCTGGCGAAGGTGGTTTCCGTGAAGCACAGTCGTTTTGTTCTAGATAGCTCTGGCGCAGCACTGGCAGAAGGTTTGCGAAGCGGCAGCGTTTATCTGACAAAGCCAAGTATGCGTGAGTTGCGCGGGGTGGTCGGACGCGAACTGATCCATGAAAAGGAGCAAGCAGAAGCAGCCATGGAGATCGTGAAAACCGAGCAGGCTCAAATCGTTGTCGTGTCGTTAGGCTTGGCGGGAGCGCTTCTGGTGACGGCGACAGGATGCGAACGCATTCCCTCACCGGCGGTCCCGGTGAAAAGCAAAGTGGGCGCCGGGGACAGTATGGTAGCGGGTATTGTGCTAGGTCTAGCTCGGGACATGCCCGTCCGCGATGCCGTCTGTCTCGGAATCGCCTGCGGCACCGCCACCGTAATGATGCCTGGAACCCAGCTTTGTCGGCGCCAAGATGCTGATCGTCTTTTCAGGCAGATACTCGATGAGTAATGAACCGAAGTTTGCGGCAAACTCTGCAAGCAAGTCTTGGAGCAGTTGTCCCAACCTCGTCTTTGAGAATTGCGCCATCGGTTAGCCAGCTTTCCCGCATGACCAAGAAATGCGTGGAAATTCGCAATAACCGCGAAGGCAAAAGAACGTCGTTGGTCAAGCTAGACTCGACGTCAACAAACGGGACTAGTTTGGTTGCTGTTTAGAAAAGGATATTTATGAAGAGCGGAGCCTCAGGGCGACAGTTGAAGGATTGGCCAAAATCCGACGCAGAAATGGAGCAGCTTGCCGGCAGCGTTACGCACAGCACTCCAGGTGGTCGCTACATCAAATGGTTTCGCGAAATCGGGATCCAAGATGTGCCGCTGGTCGGCGGCAAGACGGCGTCGTTAGGCGAAATGTTTCGCGAACTCGCGCCGAAGGGAGTCAAAGTGCCGGATGGCTTTGCCATCACCGCTGTCGGTTACTGGCACATTCTCCACGAGACTCAACTCGATCAATTTATCGAGACACAACTTCGCGGCTTGGAAATTAACGATGTAAAGCAGTTGCAAAAACGCGGCGTGGCCATTCGTGACGCGGTTCTTGCCGCGAAGCTGCCCACCGATTTGCGTCGGGAGATTTTGGACGCCTACGATCAGTTATGCCGGGACTCCGACGGGCCCATTTCCGTTGCAGTCCGAAGCAGCGCGACAGCAGAAGATTTACCCGAGGCCAGCTTCGCCGGCGCCCAGGAAACTTTCCTCAACGTGACCGGGCACGATCGCGTAATTGAGGCGTGCCGCCGCTGTTACGCCTCGCTTTTCACTGACCGTGCAATCTCATATCGGGCTGAGCGAGGGTTCGCCCATGACAAGGTCGGTTTGTCAATCGCCGTGCAGACGATGGTGCACTCGGACGTCGGTAGTTCGGGCGTTATTTTTACAATCGATACCGAGACTGGATTTCGCGACGCAATTTTGATCAACGCTTCATATGGACTTGGAGAAAATGTCGTAAAGGGCTTCGTGAATCCGGACGAGTTCTACGTGTTTAAAACAACGTTGAAGACCGACTTTCGTCCGATTCTGCAAAAGATTGCAGGCAGCAAAGAATTAAAACTTGTTTACGATACAGTTGCTGCCGGCGGCACGCGCAATATTCCAGTCCCGCCCCAGGATCGCCGCCGCTTCTCGATTTCGGACGACGAAATCCTTCAGCTCGCGCGGTGGGCCTGTATGATCGAAGAACACTACAGCGCAAAAAACGGTCGACCGACTCCAATGGACGTCGAGTTCGCCAAGGATGGCCGCACTGGTGAATTATTCATTCTTCAGGCGCGGCCCGAAACGGTCGAATCCCGGAAGAACACGGCCGTAATGGAACATTACCGCCTCAAATCGCGTGGCTCAATTTTGATCCAAGGACGAAGTGTTGGAATGAAGATCGCGGCCGGGGTAGTGCGAGTGATAGCCGATCCAAAACATCTCGATGATTTTCAGGAAGGCGAGATTTTGGTCGCCGACAAAACCGATCCGGATTGGGAACCGATCATGAAACAAGCGGCGGCGATTGTGACCAATCGTGGCGGCCGCACCTGTCATGCGGCAATCGTCAGTCGCGAACTCGGAGTTCCGGCAATCGTTGGAACGGAACACGGCACAGAATTGTTGCGTAATGGACAAAGCGTCACCGTCTCATGCGCCGAGGGCGATATCGGTTTTGTTTACGAGGGCAAGTTGCCGTTCGAAGTGCAGCGCACGAATCTGAAAGACCTCTCGCGGCCGCGGACAAATGTGATGATGAACGTCGCGAACCCAGAGGAAGCATTCGCGCTGTCGTTTATTCCGAATGATGGCGTCGGCCTGGCGCGCGAGGAGTTCATCATCAGCAACTACATTAAAGTGCATCCGTTGGCGTTGCTCGATTACGCAAAAATCACCGATCCCGAAGTCAAAGCGAACATTGACCACTTGACGGTCGGTTACGACGACAAACCGCAGTTCTTCGTGGATAAACTTGCGCAAGGTGTGGCCATGATCGCTGCCGCATTCTATCCGAAGGATGTGATCGTGCGTTTGAGTGATTTCAAGACAAACGAATATGCAAATCTGATTGGTGGCCGCGCTTATGAGCCCATTGAAGAAAATCCGATGCTCGGTTTCCGCGGCGCGTCACGCTATTACAATGAAAGATATCAGGCAGGTTTCGCACTCGAATGCCGCGCCATGAAAAAAGTCCGCGATGAGATGGGCCTGACGAATTTGAAACTGATGATTCCTTTCTGCCGAACTGTCGATGAAGGCCGCAAGGTCATCGCAGAAATGCAGAAGCACGGCCTCAAGCGCGGCGAGGCTGGCCTCGAGATTTATGTAATGTGTGAAATTCCCAGCAACGTCATTCTAGCCAACGAGTTCGCGGAGATTTTTGATGGCTTCAGCATCGGTTCGAACGATCTGACTCAACTCATTCTTGGCGTGGATCGCGACAGCGAGATCGTGGCCGATATTTTCGACGAACGAAACGCCGCTGTGAAAAAGATGATCTCTGACGTCATTGTAGTCGCACGCGCAAAACAACGAAAAATCGGCATCTGCGGCCAAGCGCCCAGCGATTATCCTGAGTTCGCTCAATTTTTAGTGGAGCAAAAAATCGACAGCATTTCGTTAAATCCCGACACTGTCCTCCAAACCACGCGAGCGATTCTCGAAACGGAAAAAGAGCGATAAATCTGTGAAAGAGAAAAACGAATCTCTGATCGTCTGTGGAACCGATTTTTCCGCGATGGCGACAGAAGCGGTTGACCTTGCAGCGGCGATGGCGAAACGCCTAGACACAAGACTTGTCCTTGTCCACGTCGACGAATCTTACGGAATGGCTTCAGTGGATTCCAAATTGTTCGACGCGGCTGTTGCGCACGGACGTCCTGAGCTCAATCAGATGGCGGATCGATTGAGGGAATTGGGAACTGACGTCGAAGTAAGGCTCCTTTGTGGGTCTGCGTTTGATAAATTGGTAACAGTCGCAAACAAATCCCGAGCACGGCTCATCGTCGTTGGCGCAGTAGGACATAGTCTCGTTAGGCGATTGCTTGTCGGAAGCGTAGCTGAACGCACGGCTGAAACTTCGCCGATTCCCACCCTGGTGGTGCGTCCTGGTGGAAGGCTTCTCTCCTGGATTCAAGGTGAGCACGCTTTGAAAATTCTGGTCGGATACGATTTCTCTGCTGCCAGCGATGCCGCTTTAGATTGGCTGAATCAGCTCCGAAATATTGGCAAATGCCAAATCACCGTACTCTACAGTAATTGGCCTCCGGACGAAGCGCGTCGGCTGGGATATGAAGGACCGCTGCCCCTGGCGGATAATCCGAAGGCGATTCAAAAGAATCTTGAGCGTGATTTGAAGAAACGCGTTGCGACGTTTCTGCCGAAGCAACAAGTAAACGCCATCGTAGAGCCCGGCTGGGGAAATCCGGAAGGATACTTGTTCGAAATGGCTGGCGGCCAACATATGGATCTGATCGTCGTCGGAACTCATCAGCGACGTGGCTTGGGCGGCATTCTTCTGGGGTCGGTTTCGCGTGCTGTCTTACATCACGCAAAAATGTCAGTGGCGGTCGTCCCTCCGGTTGAAAACGCCATGCGAAAATCAAAGGAATGAGAACCAGACCATCAGGGCAGCGTCGTCGCGCCCGAATGGACCTACAACGTATATTGGTGCCAGTCGATTTCTCGGAATCGTCCGCGGGCGCATTACGCCATGCCGTGGAACTCGCTGTGGAATCGGGCGGCTCGCTGATAATAGTTCACGTCGTTCCGTCTGACTACGGATGGTTGGGGATCGGGCGTGACGAATCACGCGATTTAGATCGCTCATTGCAGCGGCAGGCGGCAAATCGATTGGAGGGCTTGGCAGATGAACATGTAGACCACAAGGTGGTTGCGGAACTGGAGGTTCGTATCGGCCAGCCGGCAACACAGATCGCTGCTGCAGCGACTGACTCAAAATGCAATCTGATTGTCATGGCGACGCATGGACTTACCGGGCTCGACCGGTATCTCATCGGCAGCGTTGCCGATCGGGTCGCGCGACTAGCTCCTTGTCCGGTGCTTCTAATCCCGCCTGTGAGGCGCCCGATTGTTGGAGCACTTCCATCCCAAACTGTCCTTCGGTTTAAACACAAACCCAAGCGGGGTCGCTGAGTCTGCGCAAGAATCTGCGGCCATGCAACCCGTTGATGCTCCTTGCTGGCATCATACGAGCGTGGATGAGGTCGTCCGATGTTTTAGAACCAATCTTGCGAATGGCCTTTCGCTCAGTGAAGTCAGATCACGAGCAAAAGAATATGGACCAAACAAGCTGGCCGAACCGCGACCTCGGCGTTGGTTGTCAAAGCTGCTTAGCCAGTTCAATCAACTGGTTCTTTGGATTCTAATCGCCGCGACACTTCTGTCGGCAGTCCTGGGCGACTGGCTGGAAGCCGGGGCGATTCTGGCAATCGTTCTTTTAAACGCGCTGCTCGGATTTTTTCAGGAACAAAAAGCCGAGAAGGCCCTTTCTTCGCTCAAAGAGCTTTCTTCTCCTGTTGCCAAGGTAATCCGGGACGGCTCACTGCGCATTCTTCCAGCGGAAACGCTCGTTCCGGGAGACGTCGTTGAAGTTGAGGCAGGCGACCACGTCCCGGCAGACGCACGGCTGGTTACAACATTCGCATTGAAGATGCAGGAAGCCGCTCTCACTGGTGAATCGACGCCCATTGAAAAGGACAGCGTTGCAGTGTTACCCCACGATGTTGGTATTGCTGAGCGCGCCAATGTGGTGTTCACAGGAACCACGGTCGTCGCCGGTAAAGGTCGTGGCGTAGTCACAGCGATCGGAATGAATACCGAATTGGGTCGCATCGCCGGGTTCCTGATCACGGAAAAACGCGAACCGACACCGCTCCAGAAACGATTGGCGGAGCTGGGTCGCGTGCTTATTATCGCCTGTCTCAGTCTGGTGGCTGTCATTTTCGTTTTAGAGCTGCTCCGCGGCGAAAGTCTGGCGCAAACCTTTCTCATGGCGGTCAGCCTGGCGGTGGCGGCGGTGCCCGAAGGATTGCCGGCGGTGGTGGCCATTGCCCTTGCCCTGGGTTTGCAGCGCATGGTTAAGCGAAACGCTCTCATCCGCCGATTGGCCAGTGTCGAAACGCTCGGCTCGGTGACCGTGATCTGCTCTGACAAGACAGGGACGCTAACACGCAACGAAATGATGGTTACGGAAATCGTAACCGGCACTGGACGGTACAAAGTTACTGGAACCGGTTATGGGCCGGATGGAGAATTCGTTGCGCTTGCGGTCGGACCAGACGGCGATAGCGGACCTGCAAACCCGCGAAATGACCCTGACCTCGCAATGGCGTTGACCATCGGCATCTGGTGCAACAATGCGAGACTGGATCCGCCAAGCGATCATGATGAGCACTGGAGAATCTTCGGCGACCCAACTGAGGGCGCTCTCATCGTCGCGGCGAGAAAGGCCGGGGTCGAGCGTGGCCCCGATTGCTCCATCATTCACGAGATCCCGTTCGACTCAACTCGCAAATTGATGTCGATCGTGGTGAAAAACGCGCAGCGGCGAGCTGTCATTTATACCAAGGGTGCGCCCGAATTACTTCTGGAACGCTGCGCATTTGAACGCCGGGATGGAAAGATCGTGTCGTTGTCACCGGCGCGCCGCGAGAAACTACTACGGCAAAGCAGCGACATGGCCAACCGTGCGCTGCGATTACTTGCGCTTGCCTATCGAGATCTCGACAACGATTCACCGGAATATCGAGAACAGGATTTGGTTTTTGCGGGGCTGGTTGGAATGATTGATCCGCCGCGCGAAGAAGCGCGTACAGCGGTCGCGAAATGCCAGTCGGCAGGCGTACGTCCGGTAATGATGACCGGCGATCATCCAGCAACTGCCCTTGCTGTTGCGCAAGCGTTGAACGTTGCAAGCGACGCTGAAGCTCGGATCACCGGTTTGGAACTTGATGCACTCTCCGAGCAGGAGTTGCTAGCGAGGGTGGAACGTCTTGCCGTATACGCGCGTGTTTCGCCAGAGCACAAGCTAAGAGTCATACAAGCGCTCAAAGCGAACGGCCAGGTTGTCGCGATGACGGGCGACGGCGTGAATGACGCGCCTGCAGTCAAGATGGCCGACATCGGAATCGCGATGGGGATTACTGGTACGGACGTGACGAAGGAGGTGTCGGACATGGTTCTGACAGACGACAACTTTGCTTCCATCGTCAACGCAGTTGAAGAAGGGCGAGGCATCTACAACAACATCCAGGAGTTCGTCCATTATCTCCTTTCCTGTAACATTAGCGAAGTCGCGCTGGTCCTCTTTGCGGCTCTTGTCGGATGGCCCGTTCCGCTGCTTCCAATCCAGATACTTTGGATCAATCTTATCACCGATGGATTACCAGCGCTGGCGCTTGCCATGGAAAAACCGGAGCCGAACATAATGAAGCGCCGCCCGCGGCCACCAAGGGAGCCGTTCTTTACCCGCCGGCGTGGATCGCAAATTCTTATTCACGGCTTTGTTCTGTCGGCGGTAAACATTGGAGGGTTCGCCTATTCCTATATTAGAGCGGGGAGTTCGTATGCGCAGGCGACGGCCTTCTACATCACAACCTTCGCCCAGCTTTTCTTCTCCTTCGCTTGCCGCAGTCAGCGTTACACGCTTCCGCAACTTGGCGTCTTTACGAATCCGTACCTTCTCGCAGCGATTGTCCTTTCTGGGATATTGCAGATTTCCTTGCTCTGGTTTCCGTTAACGCGAAACGTATTTTTCCAAACCGCGCCACAATTTGGCTCTGATTGGTTGATCATTCTTTTGCTGGCGCTCGCTCCGGTGTCATTGGTCGAGATCACGAAAATTGTCCGTCGTCGATACGGGTGCAAAAGCGTGATCTGAATCATGAAAACAGCCGAAGCGCGAGCTGAGCCTTCTGCGGAAACAATGGGGTTGGAGCGTCGTCCGGTTCTCAAGACAATGGTTGCGCCGAGGAAAATCAGTTGCGTTAGACGCGTGGTCAAAGAGCACAGGACGGATGAAACGGAGTTTTCGATTCTGATCAGCGATCACTGGCAGGGCAAGGGATTGGGCTCGGCGCGTCTGAGGTTGCTCGTGCAACTCCGACGCAGAGACCGCCTAGGGCGAATCATTGGCCATATTTCAGCTGAGAACATCACAATGAAAACCGTGAGCCAAGAAGCCGGGTTTGATCTGCATTTCGATCGAAGCGATAGCGAATGGGGGGCTGAGATGAATTTGTGAAGGTCGCCGTCTTTGGCACCAGAAGTTACGATCGTGAATTTCTTGGCGCGGCAAATCATTCGCGTCACGAATTACATTTCTTTGAGCCGCACTTGAACGAGCAAACGGCCGGCCTCGCAGCCGGATTCAATGCCGTTTGCGTTTTTGTCAATGATCAGGTTGGCGCGGCAACGATTACAGCGTTGAACTCGTTAGGCGTACGTCTGATTGCGCTGCGTTGCGCCGGATACAACAATGTCGATCTAAGTGCCGCTAAGAAACATGGCATCACCGTCGTGCGCGTCCCCGGATATTCGCCTTACGCAGTGGCGGAGCACGCGATCGGTTTGGTGCTGGCGCTCGATCGCAAACTGCATCGCGCATCCAACCGGGTGCGTGAAGGCAATTTCGCGCTCGACGGTCTGCTCGGGTTCGATCTCCACGGCAAAACTGTTGGAATCATCGGCACCGGAAAAATTGGGACTGTCGTGGCGCAAATTCTCACTGGCTTTGGTTGCCCGACATTGGTATTCGATCCGATTCCGAACGAGAAATGTCGATCCTTGGGAGCCCGTTACGTCGAGTTGGAAGAGCTCCTCGCGCAGTCCGACATCGTCACTTTACACTGCCCGCTTACACCGGAGAACAAGCACATGATCAACGCCGCTGCGATCGCAAAGATGAAAACCGGAGTGATGCTGATTAATACCAGCCGGGGTGCGCTGCTAGACACGGTGGCCGTAATCGAGGCCCTAAAGAGCGGCAAGATCGGATATCTCGGTCTTGACGTTTACGAAGAAGAGGAACAGATCTTTTTCGAAGATCGCTCTGGTCTAATCATTCCCGATGACGTGTTCGCGCGGCTATTAACTTTCCCAAATGTCATCATTACGGGTCACCAGGCCTTCTTTACGCGGGAAGCTTTAGAAAACATCGCGGCTGTTACCGTACACAACCTCACGAGCTTCGAAAATGGACTGAAGCTTGAAAATCAGCTTATTTGAGGACGCTCGGGACGAGACGACGGCAACAGTGCTGGTTCGCGGCTGATCACCGCCCCGACAGGAGCGCAAGAAATGACCAATCTTTGCCAAGCCAGGACAGGCTGCGCTTCCATAAATTACGCACACTTACGGCATGAGAATCACAAGCATCATCGGCCTTGCCGTAAGTCTAATTCTAGTGGCTGGCAACGCGTGCGCCGTTCAACCAGCGAAAGCGGAACCCAAGCTCCATAGCGGCAGCATCCAGCCGTTCACGTATGGCAACGTTGTTGCTCATTTCAAGGCCGCTGGACTTCGGACTACCGAAGTACAAAAGCGTTGCACCATCTTTTTCGAGGGCAGATGGAAGAATGCTAACATTTATGACTATTGCGTTATCATGGTGGAAAACTCCGATGAAGATGTGCAAGTGACGTTTTATCTTACTGACGCCCATGAGATGAATTGGGTAACAGAATTCCTCGACGCCCCATTCTTTGCTCAACCGGAAACGCAAAAGCTCTTTGGCTTGATTAATTCGGGACACGACATTCGCGGAGAAAAAGTCGGCCGCTTTCGTGTGGATTTTAATCGCTGGCAACCGCGCCATGCCGAGATTCTCGTGTTTAGCCTCACCCCAGTTCGCGCTCGAGGTTAATCAAGCCTTGATGACGCGATCGCGGTGAGGAGGGCTCCGATGACTCCTGAGAACTGACCAGCGAGAAACGGCGAACCGCGACAAACATAGCTCGGGAAATTTCCTCGTTTTTCAAACGCCAGTTGTCCAAAGGATGCGAACAGATGTCTCGACTCCCAAGCGATCCATCCCGAATAGTAATAACACGATGGCCCAGGCTATTGCCTCTCCAAAGCTCAGACATCAGCCGCCAATCAGTCGGTTTTGGGAATCTGTCACCGTTCTACATCGTCGGAGAACCAGCATCATCGCTGCCTTTTCGGTTATGGCGATCCTAGTGCATCTCGTTCTGCGTTTTGGCTTACACATTTCTCCGGGAGTTTCCCAAATTCCGCTTGCTGCTGTGCTGGTTTTTGGTGGTGTTCCTCTCGTTTACGAACTAGCCGGAAATCTTTTACGCCGTGAATTCGGCTCTGATCTGCTTGCCGGACTTTCGATCGTCACTTCTGTCTTGCTTCACGAATACCTCGCTGGCGCGATCGTCGTATTGATGCTTTCCGGCGGCGAGGCGCTCGAAAATTATGCATTACGCAATGCATCTTCGGTCTTGCGGGCTTTAGCAAAACGGATGCCCGCCATCGCACATCGGAAACGAGATTCCGTAGTCAGCGACGTGGCGCTCGATGACATCGCGGTGGGCGACACACTAGTTATTTATCCGCACGACATTTCTCCAGTGGACGGAACTGTGATTGATGGGCACGGAGTAATGAACGAAGCGTTCCTCACCGGGGAACCTTTCGAGATCACGAAAGCGCCCGGATCCGCCGTCATTTCCGGCGCGGTGAATGGTGAGTCCGTTCTCACTATCACAGCCTCGCGTCGTGCGGTCGATTCGCGCTACGCCAAGATCATGAAGGTCATGCGGGAGTCCGAGCTAAACCAACCACATCTACGACGGCTCGGAGATCAATTGGGAGCGATTTACACTCCAGTCGCAGTCACCATTGCGGTACTCGCGTGGGTCATCAGCGGCGAAGCCGTTCGCTTTCTCGCTGTACTCGTGATCGCCACACCCTGTCCGTTGCTGATTGCCATTCCGGTTTCGATTATCGGCTCGATTTCTTTGGCCGCGCGACGTTCGATCATCATAAAAAATCCAGCGGTCCTTGAACAAATCACGAACTGTCGCACTGCAATCTTCGATAAGACTGGAACACTCACGTACGGCGAGCCCAAGTTGACGGAACAATTTATCGCACCGGGTTTTGCACAGAAAGAAGTGCTTACGCTCGCGGCAAGTCTTGAGTTGTATTCGAAACATCCGCTCGCTCGCGCCATTCTTGCCGCGGCGTCCTCCGAAGCGCTTCCGCTCCAGCAAGCGTCCCGGGTTAGCGAGCCTCCCGGCCAGGGATTGCGAGGAACGGTCGGTGGTCATGAGGTTCAAATTACCAGCCGTGGCAAACTCATCACCGAAAAGGTACCGGGCTCCGAGCATCTTCCACCGATCGTTGGTGGACTGGAATGCGTCATCGTAATCGATGGGCGATTCGCAGCGGCTTTTCGATTGCGGGACGCGCCCCGCGCAGAAGGGCGTTCCTTTATTATGCACCTGGGACCGAAACATCAGTTCCAACGTGTCATGATCCTCTCCGGCGATCGGGAATCGGAAGTGCGTTATCTCGCGGAAGAGGTTGGTATCAGCGAAATTCATGCGGAGCAAAGTCCGGAACAGAAGCTTACAATCGTTAGACAGGAAACTGCCCGCGCGAAGACCCTATATGTCGGCGATGGCATTAACGATGCGCCGGCAATGATGGCGGCTACGGTAGGAATGGCAATCGGGCAGAACAGCGATGTGACCGCAGAAGCCGCTGACGTTGTGGCAATGGAAAATTCGCTGAAGAAAGTGGATGAATTCATGCACATCAGCCGCAGGATGCGTTCTATTGCTTTGCAAAGCGCCGTCGGTGGAATGTTGTTAAGCTTTGGTGGTATGATGTTCGCCGCCGCAGGGTTTCTGACTCCGGTAGCTGGAGCTATCAGCCAGGAAATTATCGATGTGCTGGCGGTGCTGAATGCGCTGCGAGGTGCTTTCCCGCCAAAACTGATTTCGGATATCACAGAGGGCTCTTAGGAAGAATGGACCATACACTGCCGTGCCGCCTATCCGGGTCGATCATGCTAGATATTTCCCCTTCAGCCACAGGCTTTCATCGCGAGCTCGCCGCAATCGAGCGAGCAGTGCCAGAAGGCCGATCTGCAGGTTTCTGCTATTTACGCACCGCGTAAACAGCGCTCCATAATTAAGACGTATAGCCCCATCATCGCGGCTACGCCGAATGCAATTACGTATTCCATTTTCTCCACCTCACTTCTTGGTCTCCGCACAACCAGGGCAGGGATGCCCCCAGCGGTCGCATCGGCAGCCATGCTTCTTAGGATGACGGTCAACAATATTCTCCGTTGTGATCGGAACGTGACGCGCGTCCTTGGCCGGCGGCTTTACACGTGGAGCGACACAGCAGGCATTAAGGTATTCATCCATCGTTAGAACCAGATCCGTTTTCATAACCGTTTCCTCTTTTCGATCAGAGACTACGGTCACGATGAGAAAAGCACTCCTCCTGGATTGGCTTTTGCTTTGCAAAAATTGCCCAGGCTTTGGACAAACCAAGTGAGTCTTCGCCGTGACTTGGCGGCGGGCAATGCTAGAGCAACGCGATAATCCGTTGGCGAGAAAAGATGCGGTGCGCAGCTGGTGGGCGCCGACTAACTGGGCACCGCGGCGTGTCCTGATACGTTGAGACCTTCGTACGTTTCCTCAACGATATGATCCACCACGGCCTTCATATCATGCGTACGTTCGAACGCAGCAAGTTGTCGGTCTGCGCCGGTGCCTTCACGCATGATGCGTTCGATATGCGCCATCTCACGATGGGTCCCGAGCTCGTCTGCCTCGCTGGCAACAAATTCAAGCAACTCGTTCAGCAACCTGCGCTCTTCTACTTCCGCTTCCCTGCCGAAATCGATCAGTTTTCCGTTGATGCCGTAGCGCGCTGCGCGCCAACGGTTTTCATCCAGAAGGCGACGACGGTAAATCCGGAAGGTAGTGTTTTGCCAGAGCAATTTGAAAAGCTTGGCAATGACTGCCTGGATCAGCGCTGCAATCGCGAGCGTGTCATCCACCCGGGTCTGGGCATCGCACACGCGCACCTCCAGCGTATCGAAAAATGGATGCAGCCGAATGTCCCACCAGATTTTTTTCGCGTTGTCGACGCAGCCGGTCTTAACCAGCAGCTTGCAGTAGTCTTCATACTCCGACAGCGACTCGAATGCGTCGGGAATGCCGGTGCGCGGAAAACGCTCGAACACTTTGAGGCGATAACCTTTCAGCCCGGTATCGTGCCCTATCCAAAACGGAGAGTTGACTGAAAGCGCGTAAATATGCGGCAAGAAATAGCGTGCTTGATTCATCACATGGATGGCGCTTTCGCGATCAGGCACTCCGACGTGAACGTGCAACCCAAAGATCAGATTTGCCCGTGCAAGCAATTGCATGTCTTCGATAATCTGCTTGTAACGTTCGCCCTCGGTGATGTGCTGATTGCGCCAATGCGAAAACGGATGCGTGCCAACTGACGCGATCTTTAATCCACTCCGACCGGCTAGCTCCGCCAGTCGGCTGCGCAATTCGATCACATGCGCGCGCGCGCAATTGATGGAATCGCAAACCTCCGTGCCGAGTTCCACCACAGACTGGTGCATCTCGGGCTTGATCTGCTCTTTAAGGAGGATTTTTCCGCCTTCGAGAATTTCGTGAATATGCGACCGCAACTCACGCGTTTCCGGATCGATAATGGCGAACTCCTCTTCGATGCCGAGGGTGAATGTGTGCTCCTTCGCGCTCATTGAGGGGGGGCAAATCTCCGCCAAAAAGAGAGCGCTGTCATCCCGACCCGGTCACTTCGCGATGTTCCCTTGCAGAGATCGTCTTTTATAGCGCCGCAAGTTAGCTGAATCGGGCTGAGGAAGCGAAGTTGACTATAGCTCTTATGCGAGATCGCTAAGCGAGCGTTTCGTCACCGCAGCTTGCAGGAACTTGCCCCAGCTTAAGTTGTCGCGGCCTGAAACGTGTTCGCGCGCTTTACGGATCGCCATTTCCGAAACGGCTTCGACGACCCATTCAAAATTTGCCTGGCCTACCGATGCTGCTTCTGCATCTGGCGCAGGGTTACAAAAATCTATTGCCAGTGGCAGGCCGTCGCGCACGGCGAACTCCACGGTGTTCAAGTCGTAGCCAAGAAATTGATTCAACCGCAAAACACCTTCCTCAACTTTCTGTAGAACCTCTTTCGGCGTCTGCCACTCAGTTTGATATCTCAGGTGATAAGGATGACGCGGTTCATACGGCATGATCCGCACGTGGCGTTGATCGATCGAGTAACACCGGAAATACATTTCGAACTTTACCTCCTCTTGTAACATCATTACCAGTTGGCCGGTTTCGCTGTAGGCGCGGTAAAATTCGTCCGGATTGTGTAATCGGTAAACGTTCTTCCAGCCGCCGCCTGCGAATGGTTTGAAGAACGCAGGCCAGCCGACGTAACTGAAAATGGCTTCCCAATTCAGCGGATACCCAAGATTGCGAAATGATTTATCGTTTGTGTCCGCCGGGGGTTGGTTGGACGGAAGTAACACGGTTCGCGGTACGGCGACGCCGATCTTTGTCGCTAGCGCGTTGTTGAAGAATTTTTCGTCCGCGCTCCACCAGAAAGGATTATTTACCACCGCTGTACCAGTGAGCGCTGCGTTTTTGAGCCAAGCCCGATAGAACGGGACATCTTGCGAAATGCGATCGATCACCACGTCGTAACCGCAAGGCTCGCCTTGAATCACCTTGTCGATTCTGACGAATTCCGCGACGATGTCCTTGCCGCCGGTTTTTTGATTCACCCTCTCGACAAATGCCGGTGGAAAACTGTGTTCCTGGCCAAAAAGAATTCCGATTTTTTTCATAACTGGATGTGTGTCATTTCGAGTGAAGCCAAAGGCGGAAGTCGAGAAATCTCTTACGCTTACATGTCTTGCAGTACGTCAGCGGCGAAATCAAGCCAACTCGGATTCATGCGATTGATGAGAGCGCTTTTTTGGCGCGTGACCATTTCTTTAGCTGTGATTCACGGGCAATCGCGTCGCGAATACTCCTATAATGCTCATATTAGATGAGCTTTTTGCATTGATAACGGGCCACGAAATTCGCCCAATCCTTTTTCGGTGTTTCCATGTTCGCCGCGACAGGCTATTTGTGACGCCGATATATAAACCGGAATCGTTCGGTTAGTGACAATGTAACCCAGAAATCGTAATCGCGTGGCATCGCTGAAGATAAACAATTAGAGATGTCTCAACTTTGATCGACATGACGAGAAGGAAAACCCAGAGCGTGAGTTTGAATCCGCATCGCGCAAGAATAGCTTAAGCCTATGGTCAAGAAATTGCTGCATACGCGCTATCGCGTCCACGACCTGGAGAAAACGGTTTCGTTCTACAAGGAGGTGCTGGGACTCGAGGAACTTCGCCGGCACACGTCCGGTCGCGGGTCGCAGCTTGTGTTTTTAAAGGCGCCCCATGGCGATGTGGAGATCGAGATTTGTAAATTTGACGAGAGCGGCCCGGTAACAGTTGGTCCCGATCTTACCCATCTCGCATTTGAAGTCGACGATCTGGAAACGTTTGCCAAGCACGCGGAGGCAAAAGGTTACCCGCTGTCCGATGGACCTCATTCGAGCGGCACCGGTAAAATTGCATTCATCGACGCTCCGGAAGGCTACGAGATCGAATTGATCGAGCACGGGCGAAAATCATAGACACAAGACTAGCATTTGCGGTTCGGTGCTTGTGCCGGTAAAAGTTCTGTCACTAATTTCCAACCCATGAAATTGTCGCGCAACTGGCTCTCGTTCCTTTGCGTTCTTATCCTGGCATCGGTTCCTAATGTATGGGGCCAGGACGCCGCTGACTCCGACGCTGTACGACCGAGTGGAGTCTCAGGGCCAGTCCGCAAAGCGAAGACGGTTACAGATAAAGAGAAGGCGAACTCATCCGATGGTGAACAGGACGCCGATGCCGAACCGAGTCCGACCCGCAAGGCAAAAGGCTCGAAATCGACCCATACCCGATCGCACCGGGCGCGGGTGAAAGCGAAAGAAACGTCGGAATCAATCGCTGCGCCGACCGATTACACGCCCGAGGGCATACCGAAGACCACCGCGGCGTCAGTGATTGTGGTAGATGCGAATAGCGGCAAAATCTTGTACGAAAAAAATGCGGACCAGTTCAGGGCCGCGGCAAGCACACAGAAACTGCTTACGGCGCTGATTGTGGCGGAGAGCGGCTTTCTTGATCGACAGGTCACAGTGCAACCGACAGATACAAACGCTGAGCCGGTGAAGTTGAACATCAAGGCGGGCGACACTTATCAGCGGATCGATCTTCTGCGCGCGTTACTGGTGAAAAGTCCTAATGATGTCGCTCGATGTCTGGCGCGAGATAATGCCGGCAGTATCGAAGCGTTTGCAGACGTCATGAATAGACGCGCCCAACAACTTGGAGCTGTGCACTCGCACTTTGTAAATCCGAACGGTTTGCCGATACCGGGCCAATATTCCACTGCACGCGACCTCTCGCTCATCGCGCGGGCTGCTTATGCAAATCCGACGATCCGGTCGATCGTTTGTCTACCGCAACTGGTTTTTCGATTCGCCAACGGCCGCACACGCGAGCTTGAAAACACCAACAGGCTTCTCAGGCGATTGCCGTACTGCAACGGGATGAAGACGGGTTACACCGAGGCTGCAGGCAAATGTTTAATCGCAAGCGGCACACGCCCGGGCAAGGATGTGATTGTTGTAGTCTTGGGCGACAGCTCAAGCCACGTGTGGCGCGATGCGTCCGCGCTACTCTCCTGGAGTCTCTGGTTGTAACGCTTCGACTGCGCCCGCTAGGTTTGCGTTTCCCTCAGTCCGCGAGACCGCCGCAGACGAGATGCTCAAACATGGCGCGCAGCCACCGAAAAAAAAATCGCTGCGCAACGGCAAAGGACGTTTTCGATTTCCCGCGGACGTGCTCGCGAAAGGCGATCGAGACTTCACGTGCACGCGGCGTTCCTCCAGCGCGCACCATCGTTTTCGAAATCAATTTTTGAAACCGCTGGTTTGCGGCTCGAGTTCCAGTAACCGGGAACGACCGATGGCAAAGAAGCCGCACACCGAATCGGCAGTCCAAGGTGGAGCCGACGACGGGATTCGAACCCGTGACCTGCGGTTTACGAAACCGCTGCTCTACCAGCTGAGCTACGTCGGCGTCGGCGGCGCAAACATTGCATCCCAATCCAGCATGAGCAAACCCACGGCCTCAGGGCAGAACGAACGTTTGGCCAATTTCGCGTAAGGCAATGCGTTCAGGAGTTTCGTTTAGAGCGGCCTGGAAGCGTTCGATCGGTTCCCGCGGTGGCTCGAAACTGAGACGGAACGTTTGGTGGTGCACCGGCATGATGAACCGCGCACCGGCTGCGGTTGCCATCGCCACTGCCTGTTCCGGCGAGCAGTGCGATTGGATCCAGGGATTGTACGCGCCTATCGACATGATCGCGAGATCGACGTCTCCATCGCGTCGTAGTTTTGCGAAGCTCTCCGTCATCGCGGTGTCGCCACCAAAAAGAATGCGCCGTCTCCCGCGATTATGGGATTCGATCAAATAGCCATTGTAACCGCGATGCATGTCCCGCTGGATTCGTGCTCCCCAATGTTTCACTTCAAAGGCGGTGAGGATGAGAGTGCCGGCAACCGTGTTAAGAGATTTCTGCTCGCCCCAGCGAAGCTCCGTGATGTCGCGGAGACGTGTCCATCTCAACAAGTCTGCCGTATTCGGAGCCGTTACTACGGCGGTGTTTTTGTCAAACCGGCGGAGGGTTCGCAAATCGAAATGATCGAAGTGCGCGTGGGATAGAAGAATGAGGTCAATTCGAGGCAGTTCATGAAATTGGAGCGCAGGCGCGGTCAATCGCTTCGGACCAATGGTAAATCCGGGCAGCCGAATCCCGATACGCGGGAAAAGCACCGGGTCGGTCAGAATTTTAATGCCGAAGAAATTGATGAGCACGGTGGCGTGACCGATCCAGGTCGCCGTCACCCGAGCATCACTCCACTTCCAAGGCTCAGGCTTGGCGAAAGCGGGAGCGATTGGGCGCCAGCTTTCGATTGTCCATTCACGCCAAAGATGTGTCACCCAACGACGTACACGCGCGCTGCGAAAACTTGGTTGGTCGGGTTGTTTCATTCAGCGGGCACACATGATTTGTGAAAGGGATGCGAAAAGGCATCGCACTCTGCAACACTTCGTGCGAAATGCATCGAGAGGCTGTTCTCTGGTTGGGAGGCTTCGAGGGAGGCCCGAGCGCGTCCTGGCGTGGTTTTTAATTAGACTCTGCTGAATAGTCCTTTGAAGGCGTTCCAGAGAGTGCGGGTTGTTGCTGGCTTGCCGGCCCGAGCAACGAGTACCGGACAATTGGCGCGGTTCAAAATGCTCCGGGTAAGATCGCCCATGATATAGTGGCGAAACAACCCGCGCGCCTGCGAGGTGCCGGTCACGATCAAATCGTAATCGCCGGCGCGGACTTCTTCGAAGACCTGGTCGATTACAATACCGTGCCTAAGGCGCACTTCAGCGGCAACACCAAAGCGTTCGAGCTGGGTTTTTTCAAGGCGCAGATTTGTTCCAAGCTCGGATTTCGATTCCAGCAACTGATCAACGTTCTCCTCCAACTGTACGAGATCGACGTAGATAGCAGGCGGCTCGGCCATCACGTGGAGAAGCGTGACCGATGCGCCGACAGCGGCCGCAATTACGCCGGTAAGTTGCACGGCTTGTTCGATAAATTCCTTTCCGCCTGTGCAAACGAGAAAGCGTTTCAACTGTTTGCGTTGACCAATTGCCACCAACACTGGCGGCTGAATCGCTTTGATCACTTCGTATGTTCGTTCAGAGCGCCAGTAATGCCCAGTCGCTCCAGTCCATCGCGCGCCGACGACAACAAGATCGTAGCCAGTGTTTGACGTTTGATCGAGAATCTGGCGTACCGGTTCGCCTGAGCGCACCGCGATATCCGGGTGCGCATCCCGGTTCCGCAGGATTTGCGCCTGTCTTTCAAGCGTTTCGCGCAATGGGCGCTCATCGCTCGACTTTTCGGCGATACCAAGAAGAGTGATTTGAGCTCTTAACGGGCCGGCCAATAAGGCCGCCAGTTCGATCGCATTTTCGGAGGCCGGCATACCGTCGCTGCAAATCAAAATCTTCATTGCATTTACAATTTATGTCCGCTGAACATTGTGTAGATGACAATCACCGCGCCGATCAGCGGCAATGGAACGAAAGCGAGCCGAATCTTAGGACCGGCGAAGTATTGCGTTGAGATAGCGCCGATCTGCGCGCCAACGGCCGCGCCGGTGTGCATGACCAGCGCGATTAAGATGTCCACGTTGCCTTTCACTGCGTGACTAAAGGTGCCGTAACTGGCCGAGATGATGATTTCGAAAAGATCAGTGCCCACTGCGAGATGCGTGGGAACTCCGAGGACGTAGACCATGGACGGCATACGAATGTAACCGGCGCCGCCGCCGAGAAAGCCGCTGAATACTCCGCCGACAAAAGCGACCAAAAGAATTATCCAAAGTGAAATTTCCTTTATCCCGGACGCCGGGAGGGAAATCATGGGCCAAATCTTGAGGCGTTGAATCGCGCGCGTGACCGGACCGAATGCCGAATGATCCTTTTTTGATTTGGCTCCTTTTGCAGCGCCGCGCGACGATCGTCCCTTTGATGACGACAAGGTCTTTCGGCTTTCCCAGATCATGAAAGCCGAAATGCTCACGTAGACGACGATGGAGACAATGCTTACCACAAAATTGATATTCCCCGCGCGCTTCAGCATCTGAATCGCCTGAGCGCCGACTTCCGCGCCAACGATCGTTCCCATGGCCATGATCAGCCCGAGACGTAGATCGACGTTTCCCATGGCGCGGTGCCTTCTAACGGCTACCACTGACTTTCCGACGATATGCGCCAAATCGGTGCCAACTGCGAAATTCCAGTCCAACCCAGCCAGGCGCAGGGCCGGCCCTGCGATGAAACTTCCGCCGACTCCGAAGAAGCCGCCAAGAATACCGATAAGAAATCCGACCGTCACCAGATAGATAGGGCTGATGTGCGCGCCGGAAATTGGAAAAAACATAGGCTTACTCGGAGCGGCCTCGAAGCAGGCGGATCAGAAACGTGGTCAAACCTTCAAGGAGAACGGCCTGACCTACGATTAACAAAATCGCTAGTCCGGCGTAGAGATATCGATGATGAATTTCGAGCTGATACAACCATTGTCCCAGGAAATGGAGCACCAGGAAAAAGTAGGCCGTGACAAGAAGCGCGTAGATTACGAGTTCAATCGCAAAGGCGCGGACAGTCTTGACAGTTTCTTTTTTCATCAGAAGCGGTCGATGCGCTATCTCTTAACGTGTCAGCGGCACCTGGTGGTTGCGTGCAATCACGTTAAGGCGCAAATTGTTTGCGCTGCGAGCGTTTCTTTCTAGCGTTCCACTCACTTTACGGGGAAACCATGGCCGACGTCGCAAACAAATACGCCGAAAACGTACCGGGCAAATTCTACGTCGATGATCAATGCATCGATTGCGATTTGTGCCGCGAAACTGCGCCTGCCAATTTCAAGCGGAACGATGACGGCGGTCACTCCTATGTCTATAAACAGCCGGAGACACCGGAAGAAGAGGGCCTTTGCAAAGAAGCGATGGAAGGTTGCCCGGTAGAAGCAATCGGCAACGACGGCGCGTGAATAGTAGGGCGCGACCGATCGGCGCGCCGCGAATGCGTGTGAATGCGCAAGCAAAAGCCGAACGCCCAACGGCCAGGGCCCGACGCCCGACTAAAAACGTTCCAGTCGCACTAAGCATAGCGGGTTCCGACAGTAGCGCCGGAGCTGGTATTCAGGCTGATCTTAAAACCTTTTCGGCGCTCGGTGTTTATGGATTGACCGCCGTCACCTGTGTCGTAGCCGAAATTCCCGGAAAAGTTTCGCGAATTGAGCCGGTCACTGGAGAAATTGTTCGGGAGCAGACTGAAGTACTCGCAAAGAATTTTCCGATTGCGGCAATAAAGACTGGTCTGCTTTGCTCCGGCGAAATCATTTCTGCTGTTGCAAGGGCAATACGGGACATAGCCAAGATGCCTATGCCGCGGATTCCACTGGTCATTGACCCGGTCTTTATCGCAACGAGCGGCGATCCTCTAATTGAACCGGCAGGTATCGAAACTTATGAAAAGGAATTGTTCCCACTCGCCAACTTAATTACGCCAAATCTTGACGAAGCGGGGCGGTTACTTGGAAGGAAGATCAAAGATCAACAATCGATGCATATTGCGGGGAAAGAGTTGCAGAACAAATACGGAACCGGAATTCTTCTCAAGGGCGGTCACCTGCAGGGTGACTACGCGATCGATTTGCTCTTTGTCGAAGGAAAAGTCATCGAGTTTTCAGCCCCCAAAACTTCCGGGGTGGCAACCCATGGCACCGGCTGCATTTATTCTGCCGCGATCACGGCTGGTCTTGCCCTGGGCCGACCTCTCGAAAAAGCGATCAGCGAGGCCAAGAAATTCGTGACCAAATCGATCCAGAATCATTTGCAATGGGGTGGCCTTCACGCGTTGAATCCAGGCATTGTAGAACTGTAATGGCAGGCATGTCGTATGCGGAAAACACAAGGGCGTGCGCGCGGCATGACGCTCCCTTCAAACGCGGCGCTGGCTACTAGGCAGTCCCTACTGGTCCTTCTTCTCTTCTTCCCAACGCTTTAACTGCATCGCTTCCAATGCGGCCACAGTTTCCGCTTGTTTTTTGCTGCGCCCGCTGCCCTGGCCCAGAACGATTCCCTCCCAAACAACCTGCGAGACAAATGTCTTCTCATGCTCTGGCCCGCTTTGTGAAACTAATTCATAAACCGGACTCCGCGGCGAGATGCTTTGGAGTAACTCCTGAAGCTGACCCTTTGGGTTTATGTCCACGGGTGTTTCCGCCAGTTGCTCGAGATCATCGCGGGTCTGCGTCAAAATGAACTCTTTCGCTGGCTCGAGACCGCCGTCGAGGTAGATGGCGCCGATGAGCGCTTCAAACGCGTCGGCCAATGTGGATGTGCGTCCCCGTCCGCCGCTGCTTTCTTCGCCGCGTCCCATTAGAATGTAGCGCCCCAACTCGAGCGTGGCAGCATGCGCCCTCAACGCCTCGCGAGAAACCAGCCGCGAGCGTAGTTTCGTGAGTTGACCTTCGGCTTCGGCTCGAAAATGCCGGAACAGATACTCGGTAATAACAAGCTGCAGTACGGCGTCGCCCAAGAATTCCAACCGCTGATAATCAAAGTGGTGGCGTTGCGCTTCATGGCCGAGACTCGGGTGCGTAAGCGCCTCCGCCAGCAAAAGTGAGTTCCGGAATTTGTAGCCGATGCGTTCTTCGAGAGGTGTCACTTCTTTGCCATTCTGAGCGAAATCAAAAAATCTCTCAACTCAGTATAACGGTTGCGGTTTGCCTGCGTGGAACAAGGCTCCCGGTAACGACAAAACCAATGGACAACCAGATCCTCGAAGATGTGGTTTGTTATCGCTTTTGATAAACCTCGAGCGAGGTGATCACATCCAATGCACGCTGTAACACCGGATCGTGCGCTGGGGACTTCTCCGGCGCGCGGCCGCGGCGTTGCTGCGCTGCCTCGGCTGCTTCGACCTCAGGATTTGTTCCGGCTAACAGTGCCGCCTCGTTCATGTGCGGCCGGCCCCCTTCGTAGACAAAGGGCCCCATTCCTTTTTCGCCGCTCAGTTGGAAAATCTGTCGTTTGTCTGCTGTCGACATCTCCACCGGCAAATCGGGTTTCACGCCGTCGGGATATAATGAACGGCCGTCAGGAGAAACCATTTCCGCTGCGGCAACGCGCAGAATCTTGCCACTCGGTAGAGACAAATCGGAATATTCAGCGGCGCGACCCGCAGTCGCTTGTCCGATGAGCAGCGCCCTATTGTAAAATCGCAGCGCAGCAGCGACCGCCTCGGCTGCACCAATCGTATCGGCGTCCGTAAGTACCATTACCAGGCCGCGAAATGCCGGGTCGCGATCCGAACTGAAGACGCGGTCCTGACGAGCGGCCGGCTTGTGCAAGGTGAAAAGCGTTTTGCCCTTTGGACAAAACCGTTTTGCAAATTCGGCCGCCAACGCCAAATCAGGTGTTGCCTGACTGGCGCGAAGATCCACAATGAGCGCGTCCACGTTTTTCGCAGCGAAATTGCCAAGGCTCTTGTCCAGCGCTTGGAGGTTGGCTGCATTGAATGAACCGACACGCACGTAGCCGACGTGCCCGCCGATAATCTCACTGTAAAAGACGCTCCCTGCTTCCGTAGGCGCGTTTTCCTTGGCGGGCAAAAGCGTCACGCCGCGCGGCAACCGCACCATGAGGCCCTCGACCGTCGCCCGATTCAATTCGGTGTCGGTCGTTGCATCCGGATTTGTAAAATTAGTTTTCAATAGCGTGATGACTGCCTGCAGGTCGGCCGGGCTTAACGAATTGACCAGGTCTTCTGCTGTCGGGCTGGCCGACGGCGAAGGCGACGCGGCGGCCGACGGTCCTGCCAGAGCTGGCTTGCCTGGAGCAACTACAGTCGGCGGAGTTTGCGCCACTGCGGTTATCGCCAGGACGAAGCTAATGAAGGACAACGATGTGGTTTGATGCATCGAAAACTAGATGCCGACCTATAACGCATTTTCTAATTGTGCGAAAATTCGAAATCCGGATACCGAAATAGGGATTCTTTCAGTTAGTTGCGCACAGAGCAATATCGCGGCGGTAGTGGGAGTTTTCGAAATGAATGCGGGAGGTGGCCTCATATGCGCGTGCGCGTGCGGCTTCCAGTGTCGATCCAAGCGCGGTAACAGCGAGAACGCGACCGCCAGCACTTTTAATTTCGCCATCGGCGCGTTTAGTGCCTGCGTGAAAAATCTGAACGTTTTCGAGCTTTGCTGCATCGTCGAGACCCGAAATCGTTTTGCCAGTTTCGTATTTGTCAGGGTACCCGGCAGACGCGAGTACGACCGTAACTGCGGTGCGCGTGTCCCATTCAATCGCACACTTGCCGAGATTTCCGTCAATTGTCGCTTCCAACAGCGGTAGGAGATCGGATTTCATCCGGGGCAAAAGCGCCTGTGTCTCCGGGTCGCCGAAACGGCAATTAAACTCCAGGACGCGTAGGCCATCGCCGGTAATTATCAAACCCGGGTAAAGAAGCCCGCGAAATGTGATTTTTTCTTGTAGGAGCCCGCGAAGCACCGGTTGCATGATGTCCGCCTCGAATTGCGATTGCAGTTTCTTGTTCCAATTGTTGGCAGGGCTGAAAGCGCCCATCCCTCCCGTGTTGTCGCCCTCATCGCCATCCAGAGCGCGTTTGTGATCGCGCGCCGATTCCAGCAGACAGTAAGTGCTCCCATCGACCAGGGCGTGCAGCGAACATTCCGTTCCACTCAAAAAATCCTCGATCACGATACGCTGACCGGCGCCCGCAAAGCGACCTTGGTTCATCATTTCATCAACCGCGGATTTCGCGGCGGCAACATCGCTGGCGATGATTACTCCTTTTCCCAGGGCAAGGCCGTCTGCTTTGATTACAACAGGAAATTTTAGTCGTTCGCAATAATGCAGCGCTTCGCCGCTGTCGGAAAACGCCTTTGCCTGGGCGGTGGGGATTTTGTTCGCACGCATCAGTTCTTTCGCAAAAATCTTGGACGCCTCAATGCGTGCCGCCGACTTCGTCGGACCAAACACGCGCAATTTTTCACCAGTGAACAGATCCACAATCCCTGCGGCAAGAGGATCGTCCGGACCAACCACTGTCAGGTCGATACGGTTTTCCTTGGCGAAACGAGCAAGCGCCTTCAAATCACCAGCGGGAATGGACACATTTTCAGCAATCTCCGCAGTGCCTGCGTTCCCCGGTGCGCAAAAAATGCGCTCGGTTTGCGGAGATTGCTTCAGTTTCCAAGTCAGCGCGTGTTCGCGTCCGCCGCCGCCAATAAGCAGAATTTTCATGACGAAAAGTAGCGTAACCGTGTCGGTTACACTGCGAATTCGCAAGCCCCAAGGCGGTACTATTCTTCCGATCGCGATTCAGCCGGTAAGATCGACAAGTCCAATTTCTCGGTGTGCCGGATGATAGTAAGCTTCGCGTTAACTCCAATTTGTTCGCTAACCAGAACCTTGTGCAGATGATGTACGCTCCCAATAGGCTGATCGTTGAACGCAACAATCAGGTCCCCCTCGTGCAATGCGGCGCGCTCTGCAGGACTATTCTTTTCGACCGAAACGACAAGGACACCCGTCTCAAGGGGTAAACTATAAAATCGGACGATTCTCCGGTGAAGCGGCACGTTCTGCCCTGCCACACCGATGTAACTGCGTCGGATCTTGCCCTCTTTGATCAGCCAGCCGGCTACAAATTTAGCGGTGTTACTGGCGATTGCGAAACAGATACCTTGCGCCGGTCGAATCATCGCGGTGTTTACGCCCACCACTTCACCGGCTGAATTGACCAGGGGTCCGCCGGAGTTGCCCGGATTCAAGGCCGCGTCGGTTTGGATAATGTTATCAATCAACCGGCCGGATTGCCCGTGCATCGAGCGGCCGAGCGCGCTGATTACGCCTGCTGTGACGCTCGCCTGGAAACCAAGGGGATTTCCAATCGCGATCACCAGCTGGCCAACACGCAAATGCTCCGAATCGGCCAGGCGCACGTGCGTAAGTTGAGGCGCATCGATTCGAATGACGGCGAGATCGGTGTCCGGATCGTCGCCGGTCAGTTGTGCCGGATATTCGCGGCCATCCGGCAAATTGACAGTGATCGAATTCGCCCCATGAACGACATGACTGTTAGTCAGAATGAATCCATCAGGGGTGATGATGAAACCCGAACCGTTTCCACTAAGCTCGCGCGCCCCGCGCCGGAGGTTGATGCGTTGTTTGATGTCGATGTTCACTACCGTCGGGGAAATCCGCGCGACAGCACTCACGACGGTCCGCGAGTATGCATCGAGCAACGCGGAATCGTCCTGTCCTGCTGCGTCGGCGTCGAGGTCCCTGATCGTTGGCGGTGAAGCACCAAAGTCCGTCTCGTTTAAAAGAAAATCTGTGGGAAGAGCGTTTTCCTTGGTAAGAGATGCAATTGTCATAGCGTAAATTTCGGACTGGCAAACCCCCAGTCAACTACATATCCTTTCAGCTGGTACGGGCTTTCTCGCATGTTACTCTCCCCTTGCGCGTTACCGTGAACTGTTTTACACAGGAGCGTGGGAAAAGTTTCTATCCCTTCCGTTCTGGACGCGCAGTGTCCGTCCCGGCTGGTGCTCGACCGAATCGCCGATAAATGGACAGCTCTTATTATTCAAATCCTGGCGCGCGGGACCATGCGTTACGCCGCCTTACAGCGCGAGATTGGCGACATTTCGCAAAAAATGCTCACGCAGACGTTGCGCAGTCTTGAGCGCGACGGCTTGGTGCAACGGACGGTCCACCCCGTTGTGCCTCCAAAAGTGGAATACTCCCTCACGCGACTAGGTCGCACCTTGATTGAGCCGTTGCACGCGCTTTGTCGCTGGTCGGAAAAGCATCTTGCTGAGCTTCAAGCGAATCGCGCCCGGGCGAAGACTGTAGCTGCGGTCGCTGACCGCGGCTGATGAAAGTATCGTTCGCGCCGGCCTGGCTAGTTAGGGCGGGCACAGCAATAGCCATCTGATATGCATCAAGCGGAAATTATCGTTCTTCTATTCACGGTTGTCGCGGCATCGGTCTTTGTTGCGCGCAAGATGGCGCTGCCGTATCCGGTCGTGCTGGTGCTTGTGGGGTTGGTCTTGAGTTTCGTTCCACGTTTGCCCGAGGTGAAACTCGATCCAAACATCGTTTTCTATTTCTTTTTGCCGCCTCTGCTTTATCCAGCCGCATTGTTCACTTCGTGGCGCGATTTTCGGCGAAATCTGCGGCCAATTGTCATGCTCGCTATTGGGTTGGTGCTTTTCACGATGATCGTAGTCGCCTCCGTGGCGCACTCGCTTATTCCATCCTTGCCGTGGGCGGCAGCTTTTGCCTTGGGCGCAATCGTTTCTCCTCCTGATGCGGTTGCGGCTACGAGTATAATTCGCCGGCTGGCGGTGCCGCACCGGACCGTCAGCATTCTGGAAGGCGAAAGCCTGTTGAACGACGCCACAGCGCTGGTGGCGTTGCAGTTTGCGGTGGTAGCGATGATGACAGGCAAATTCTCACTTGGCCAGGCATCGTTGCGTTTCGTCTGGGCTGCGGCAGGCGGAATCGGACTCGGCTTGCTCGTGGGCGTGGCGATTCGATGGGTTCAGCGACATCTTGACGATCCACCGGTCCAAATCACTATTTCATTGCTTACGCCGTTTCTCGCGTATTTGCCGGCAGAGCGCTTGCACGCCTCGGGCGTCCTGGCCGTGGTTGCCGCCGGAATTTATCTTGGCTGGCACTCCCCATTGATTGTGACGGCGCGATATCGTTTGCAGGCATTCGCCTTCTGGGAAATCGTGGTCTTCCTTCTGAACGGTTTTGTTTTCACGGCTATCGGTCTTCAATTGCCGGGAATTTTGAGATCGCTCGGAAGCGAATCTCTTCTTTCGCCCATTGAGAATGCGCTTCTCATTAGTGCTGCGGTTGTGCTGGTACGGATCGCGTGGGTTTTTCCAGGCGCATATCTGCCGTTTTTGCTGCACAAGAGAGTGCGTCGACGCGAGCCTCTCCCGGAGTGGCAAGATGTGACGGTCATGGCCTGGTCGGGAATGCGCGGGGTGGTCTCGCTGGCGGCCGCATTTGCTCTTCCCTATGTCTTACCGGACGGCAGCCCGTTCCCAGGAAGAAACTATATTTTGTTTCTGACGTTTGCTGTGATTTTAGTGACCCTGTTGTTCCAAGGTCTGACGCTACCGATCGTGATCCAAAAACTTTGCATCAAAGCCGATAATTCAACCGACGAAGAGGAGCGAACCGCACGGTTAAAAGCCAACCAGGCGGCAATCGAATCGATCGAACAGCTTCGTGTCAGCGGCGAGTTTTCTCCCGATACGGTGGATCGTTTGCGCGCCGAGTACGACGAACGCGTCGAGCAATTGCAACTTTGCGCCGAAAACCCCGACGATTGCCGCGGCGAAATCGCGACACCACAATATCAGCGTTTGCAACGCCGGGCCCTTCGTGTTGAAAGGCAAACCATCATTCGTTTACGAAACGAGCGCGTGATCAACGACGATGCATTGCGGCGTATTCAGCGTGACCTGGATCTTGCAGAAGCGCGCCTCACCGGAAGTTAGAGGTTGAGATTTAGGAGCAGGAATGCAGTGGGGCACAAGATCGCGACCGCGGGTTTAAACACTGGCCCTAACACCAGTCATACTAAAAACCGTACCGTGTTGGCCAATCTTTGGCTGGTCCGCCCAGCTGCGTAGCACAGGTTTTCAGTTCTTTCTTGAAGACTTTAGCCAGGTGCGATCGTACGTTATCTGGCAGGGGCAGCTTCTCCATCCTTGTCCAACTGTTATAATCCGCCGGCAATCGATTGCCTGGCTTGTCGGGATCAGCACCCAGGAAACGAACGATAGAGCGCCGCAGTTCAGCAGGATCGGTTTGCAGATCATCAAAGAAATAGACCCGAAACTGCTCCGGATGGACACGGCGTTTCCAGCGCGCTACGACGGCACTCGGGTACGAACGCAACCGCATCCCGCGGCGGAACAAATTCCGATCAACTTCGTCGATGTCAGATACATCGAACGGCTCAATCTGGCGGTAATGCACTTCCATGGACAAATGTGACCACACTCGCTCAACTGGATCGCGCGCCAAAAAAATCACCTTTAGGTCCGGGAAGTATCCGACAACTTGCCGAATGACGTCGTCACTGAGCGTCGAATAATTTGGCGAAATATCGCCTGAAAGATGCGATGCCTTGGCTTCAAATAGGCGCCCATAATTCTCAAGGTCGATATCTGATTCAACGCTAAGGCTCTCGAGTTGCTTCAGAAATCGAAGATCGCGATCATCTCTGCAGCGTGGACGAGCTGCGCGTTGAACTCTGCTGAGCTGATCAAAGTAATGAAGTTCCTTAACAGGAGGCATCCAGAAATCAGGATGGGAATCGAGTTGCTGATAAAGCCATGTGGTTCCGGCTTTATGGGCTCCAATACACAAAAAATCGGGCGCCGCAGCGCTGGGAGACAAGTTCGCTTCCTTATTTCTTCCATTGCGACCGCGAGTATTGAACGGCCAGGCCCATCTCACGTTTCATTCCCTCCCCGTTAAAGTTTATGGCACGGACATTGCGCCATGGTGAATCGCGTCGGCGTCTCACGTCATCCAATCGCACCAGAATAGAATGTCGAAGTCGTCCAGCACCTTAACGAAGAGGATGAGTAACGAAAAGCCGTATCGCGAGGGCCATTGTTTCGCCGGGCCGCCCAATTCTGCAGCGCAAGCTTTCAATTCCTGTTCAAAAAACTTCGCTACACGGGATCTGACTTGTTCGGTAAGCCGAAGTTTGACCCTGTTGGTGTCCTTGTTGTCGTCCACCTTCAATCGTCCACTGGGCTTGTTCGGGTCGGCATCCAGAAAAAGAAGGATCGAACGCCGCAGTTCAGCAGGATTTTTCTCAAGGTCATCAAAGAAATAAATTCGGAAAAGATCTGGACGAACGTAGCGTCTCCAGCGCGCGATGATCTTACTGGGATGTGAACGGAGGAGAACGCCTGGATTGAGCAAATTTCGGATCACTTCGTCAGCATCGGTGGCGTCAAATGGACTGATCATTCCGAGACGAATGCCCATCGACAATTGTGACCAGGCTCTCTCCACCGGATCGCGAGCTAGAAAGATCACCTTCAGATCCGGGAAGGAATTGACGACTCGCTGAATGATCTCATCGCTTACTGTCGAATAGGCTGGCGAGATATCACCAGAGACAAGCGATCCCTTATGCTCGAACAGCCGCCCGTAATTCTCCAGATCGATGTAAGACAAAGCGCTCAGGTTTTTCATGCCGTCCAGAAAGGAAGCGTCGCGCTGGTCTCTGCATCTTGGAGGATGGAACCGTCTTGTTCGGTTCAGACTATTCAGATAGTGCAGTTCCTTTACCGGTGGCATCCAGAAATCAGGATGTCGCTCAAGCTGCCGATAAAGCCACGACGTTCCGCCCTTCTGCGCTCCCACGCACAGGAAGTCGGGATAGGCATCGCCCAAGTGATTATCTCCTCCGTTGCGATTGTTACTTACGCGAGGTTTGAACGGCAAGGTCCAATGCATGGCCGCATTATTTTGCATCCCGCGGTCAAAAAGCAAGATCAGTCGCGGCTCGGTAGTTGCGAAGCGTGAATTGACCTGCTTGCACCGGTCGCGATGAATCGGGAAATTGTCACCAATGAACGACACTGCCGGTCATCGCGTTTTTCTTCTTTCACCAGCGTATGCGGGCGGGGAACGAGCGCGAATGGTTCTGAGTGACCGGGCGGAATTCGAACTCGCGCGAAAATTGCGCGCCAAACGCGGCGCGCCAATTGGAGAGGTGTTCACCTTTCTCAGCGGCCTCTACTTTCGCGGTAAGATTGCATATGCAACGAAATTCGCCCGGCCTGTACCTGGAATACCTGGTGTGTTTGTGATCACGCCCACCCGGGGTCTGGTGGACGCCACAACTCGCATTCGTCTCGATGACCTGCGCGAGTTTGCAGCGGTCGATATTCACAGTGACGACCCGCGTTTTCGAACACCGATTGAGCGAGACGCGCGTGTCCTCGAAAAAAAACTTCCCCGTCAGAGCGAGATAATTCTTCTGGGCAGCATCGCCACAGGAAAATATGTGAACGTCTTGCTTGCGACTTTTCGTGAGCGGCTTCGATTTCCGGTTGACTTTGTCGGGCGCGGCGACATGAGCCGCGGCGGATTAATGTTGCGCTGTGCAGCAGACCGACAGGAACTCCGATACATCGCGGTGGCAGGCGCGATTGTTAATGGAAAACGCCCGCCCAAGCTGGCGCCGCGCAGACATCAGACTTCGTTGGGATCCGCCATCCGAACTTGAACCAGGCGGTCGATTCAAATGTAACGATTCCCGATGCGGTGTTCCCTGTCGATTTGTTTTGCGTCGCGGGCTGGTACTGTCTTATCTTAGAGTTCTTGCTGTTTTCCTCAGCAAAAATTCCTGGATGATATGGACGTTAGCGGCACCATCGGCGCGATTCTGAGACAGAAACACACCGATATTTTCTCAGTTCGCTCCGACGCAACGGTCTTTGAAGCGATTGAAATGATGGAGGAAAAGAATGTCGGCGCGTTGTTGGTAATGGATGGAGAGAAATTGAGCGGGATCATTTCCGAACGCGATTACACTCGCAAAGTGTTCCTCCGTGGTAAACGTTCCCGCGAAACGAAAGTTTCCGAGATCATGTCGACCAACGTGACCGTTACGCATCTGCGCGAACCGGTGGAGAAATGTCTGCGTCTGATGACGGACAAACACATTCGCCATCTGCCGGTGGTCGAAGGCGACCAAGTTGTGGGTGTGATCTCGATCGGGGACCTCGTCAAGCACGTCATTTCCTGCCAGCAGGCCGCAATCGCGCACTTGGAAAACTACATCCAGGGCGGATTCGCAACTGGGTGAGCGCAGCTGCCTCGCTGTGTCGAGGCGTGGGTTTCGCCTCTGCCGCACGGTCCCGTGACTACGCCTCCCAGACAGTTTTCCCGCCGACAATCGTTCGCACCGCGCGACCTTTCAGTTTCCAGTCATCAAACGGCGAATTTCGGGAAGCCGATTGAAATTGATCCAGTCTAACAGTCCACTTTAAACCCGGATCGATTAGCGTGATATCGGCGCGCGTCCCAGGCGACAACGTGCCCGCATCCAGCTTCAACAAACGCGCTGGCTCGACGGTGTACATTTCGATCAAACGCACAATATCGATCTTACCGTGTTTATGCACGAGTAGATCGATGAAAAGGCCGAGCTCCGTCTCCAATCCAATGACACCGAATGGCGCGATGTCGAACTCGACTTCCTTTTCGAAATCCGCGTGCGGCGCATGATCAGAACATAGGATCGACAATGTCCCATCGGCAATGCCCTCCAGCAGCGCATCCACATCTGTTTGCGAACGCAGCGGAGGGTTCATTTTATGGTTTGTGTCGAAATTTTGGATCGCTTCGTCGGTTAACGCGATGTGATGCGGGCAAACCTCGCCGCTTATTTTTACGCCGCGCGCGCGCGCTTCGCGAAGCAATCGCACGCTTCCAGCTGTTGTGAGGTGTTGGCAATGAATCGGGTGTCCACAAAGCTCCGCGAGCAAAATGTTGCGCATCACCATCGCTTCTTCGCCCGCAGCGGGCCAGCCCGGTAAACCAAGCAGCGTGCTCCAGTAACCTTCGTGCACAACTCCGTTACCGACCAGGTTGTAATCCTGACAATGGTCGAGAACCGGCACACCTACCATACGTGCATACTCCACCGCGCGCCGCATCACTTCATGGTTTTGAACGCAATGACCGTCATCGGTGATTGCCACCACGCCCGCCGTTGCAAGGGATCCAATTGGCGCCAGCTCTTCGCCTGCGAGATTCTTTGAAATTGCACCAGTGGGCACAACGCTTACACAAGCCACTTCTGTCGCGCGATCTTTGATCCACGCAATTGTGCTTGGATTGTCCGCGGCCGGCGAAGTATTCGGCATGCAAACGATGGTGGTAAATCCTCCGGCCGCTGCCGCGCGGGCGCCCGATTCAATTGTTTCCTTGTAACTGAAACCAGGCTCGCGCAGATGCACGTGCATGTCGATCAAGCCGGGTGCAACGATCAAACCTTTCGCGTCAATTTCCTCTACTTCGGATTTTCCGCCGCGGTGGATGAACTCCCTGCGGATTGCAGATTGAGCCGCAGCGATTTTTCCATCAACGATCACAAGATCAGAAATTTCGTCCCTCTTGTTTGCGGGATCGACCACGCGGCCGTTTCGGATAATTGTCGTACTCACGGCGAAATTCCTCCGCAGAGGTAGAGAACGGCCATGCGCACTGCCAGACCGTTGGTCACCTGATCGAGAATGACGCTGTGCAATCCGTCGGCGACCTCGCTGTCGATTTCGACGCCACGATTGATGGGACCCGGATGCATGATCAGACAATCCGGCTTCAAGAGTTTTGCGCGTTCTTTAGTCAGACCGAACAAGCGAATGTATTCGCCGATGCCGGGAAAATATTCTCTGCGCTGCCGTTCGTGCTGGATGCGCAACAGATTCACCACGTCAGCTTTTGGGAGCACATCCTCGATCTTGTGCGAAATCTCGACGCCAAGTTTCTCAAACTCGCGCGGAACCAATGTGCTCGGACCGATCAGTGTCACGTGCGCCCCTAGCTTCAGCAGACCGAAAATATTCGAGCGTGCCACGCGACTGAATAAAATGTCCCCGATGATGGCCACGCGCAGGCCTGCGATTTTTTGTCTGCGCTCGCGGATCGTGTAAAGATCGAGAAGCGCCTGTGTTGGGTGCTCGTGTGCGCCATCGCCTGCGTTGATCACGCTCGCTTGAAGCCGGTTTGCCAGAAACTGCGGTGCACCAGCAGAACTATGTCGAAGCACCAGAATGTCTGTGTGGAGCGCTTCCAGATTACATGCAGTGTCCTTGAGGGTTTCGCCTTTGGTCAGGCTGGAGGTCGTTGCCGAGATATTGATCACGTCCGCGCTCAATCGAAGCGCAGCCAGCTCAAACGATGTACGCGTTCGCGTACTTGGTTCGACGAAGAAATTTACCAGCGTCTTCCCCCGCAGAGCGGGTACCTTTTTGATCTCGCGGGTACCGACCTGTTTGAATGCGTCGGTGGTTTCGAGAATAAAATTGATTTCGTCGGCCGAGAGTTCGCGCAGACCGAGCAAATCTTTTCGTGTCCAGCGCGTCGTCATTGGGTTTGGGTGCTTCCCGGAATCATTGTTTTCGCGCTCATGATTTTTCGAGGCCCACTTCGTCGGCCACGCCGTCGGTTTGCTCGAGCCGTACCCGTACTTTTTCATTGCCCGAAGTCGGCAGGTTCTTGCCAACGTAATCCGGGCGAATGGGCAGCTCGCGATGGCCGCGGTCAATTAGTACCGCGAGTTGAATTCGGGCGGGCCGTCCGAATGAATTGATGGCGTCCATCGCAGCGCGAACAGTGCGTCCGGTATAAAGAACGTCATCGACTACGACGACCGTGCGTTCCTCCAGCGGCAGTGGAAGTTTTGATTCGCGCACAATCGGCAATTCAGAGCGCGTTCCCACGTCATCGCGATGCATCGCCACGTCGATTACTCCGGTTTCAACACTGATCTTTTCGATCTCGTGAATGAAAGCCGCGATGCGTTGGGCGATCTCCACGCCACGCGACGGAATTCCCGCCAGCACAACGTGTGTCAATTGCGGGTTTCGCTCAATAATTTCGTGAGCGATTCGTCGAAACGCCCTGCGAATTGCCTCCGCGTCCATGATCGGGACGGCGGCATCAGATGTTTTTTGTTTTGTTTGGCTCATGCTTTTCCTTGGCGATCTCGCTGGATCGCATTAAAGGAACAAAAAAATTAGGAGGCGGACTTTTCGGTGCGCGCCTCCTTTCTTCGTCGCTCTCGCCAGTTGGAGCGATGTTTGACGATCCAGTCCAGCAAGGCCTTTTCAAAGCCGATATCTTTTCCGGCTTTTTCGCTCTCAATCCACTTATGCTTCAGGATCTCAGCACGTTCCGCGAGAAACTCCTTGTACAGGACCGAATTCCTAACAAATTGGGATTGAGCCTCCTCTGAAGATGGCATCTCTGGATTCTCTTTCATAAAATCTGGCACGAGTCAACAAAATCGAGCCAATTGGATTCGACGAAGGAAGCGCATTGTTTATTTAACTCTCATTCACGCCAGGGAGTTGCGGCTCTCATTATGGCAGCGTCTTACGGAGCTTTTCGGCGATTTTCTTGAACTCTGCCGTGACCGGGGATTCTCGATCTTCTCCCACGATTGGGATCCCGCGATCGCCCGACTCGCGCGTGGCGATGTCGATGGGAATTTGACCGAGCAACGGGACGCGGAGTCGCTTCGCTTCGCGTTCGCCGCCGCCACTCCCAAAGATATGGTAGCGTTTACTGTCTGAGGGAGAGATGAAATAACTCATATTCTCGATCAGCCCGAGCACCGGCACGTTGACCTTGTCGAACATGGTGGCTGCTTTGCGGGCATCGATGAGGGCAACTTCCTGAGGTGTGGTGACAATAATTGCGCCGGACAGCGCGACTGTCTGTACGATGGTGAGCTGGATGTCGCCGGTTCCCGGAGGCAAATCGAGCACCAGATAATCCAGTTCGCCCCATTCGACCTGTCGGAGAAATTGTTGGGTGTAGCGCGTCACCATTGGTCCGCGCAAGATCGCCGGCGAAGCATCGTCGAGCAGAAATCCCATCGACATCAGTCGCAAACCGTATTGCTCGATTGGGACAATCTTGTTTTCTTCAGTGGCCATTGGACGCTCGCGCGTACCGAACATCAACGAAATGCTTGGTCCGTAGATGTCGCAATCGCATAGGCCTACACGCGCGCCGGTTTGCTCCATCGCGACCGCCAGGTTTGCCGCGACAGTCGATTTGCCGACGCCGCCTTTACCGCTTGCCACTGCAATCACATGCTTGATTCCAGGGATTCGCGCTGCGTCCATGCCGGTGCCAGCGCCTGCTGGTGGCGCATGAATATCGATCAAGACCTTTGCGCGTTGAACGCCGGCGATCGTTCGCAGCGCTTTTTCGGCGTCGTCCTTAATCGCCGACGGAATATTCGGATCGTTCGTCGCCAACGCGACCTGTACTTTGACCTCGCCATTCTCGATCTGGACCGATTTCACAAGGCCGAATGAAACAATATCGCGAGTAAACCCCGGATATTTCACCGACTTCAAAGCGTTCTTCACCTGCTCCTCAGAAATCGTCATATCAGAAACCTACGCGCGCCCGCGCTATAGGTAAACCGCGCTTACCAACGCGTTGAGGATAAAGCGTTCCACCCGCATGGCGCTCAACTTTATCGTTCCTGATAATCCACTTTGTAGCGAATCTGATACTCGCGTCCACCAGTGGGACGGGAAGGTTGCGCGCCTTCCTTCGCCACAAAATCCGGGCCCTGCCAGTCGGACCAGGCGCGGTATTTCTCCCGCATCGGGTTAGCCGGCAGTTTGAGACGGAAAATCCGATCTTCCTGGCCAGGAAATTTGAGGACGAAAAGACGCTGCGAAGTTCGGAAATAAAGTTCGACGTAACCGGCGCGCGCGGCTGGATCTTGAGGCGCGTCCGTATGCCAATATCCCGGCATTGGCATCCGGTTGCGAGGTGTATCAAGTTCCGGTTGAACATCCCTGAGACTTTCGACGGACTGCCCAGCCGGCGTTTTTACTTCAAATTCCATGAGGGGCGTCGGCCCATTGATGTTTAGGACATGCGGTTGACCGGCATACCAAATTCCGAAACCGGACACCGCAATCATACCGAGCGATAAACAAACCGTCATCAATCCGGCAAAAAGCCAAAGCCCGCGTATGCCGCGCCAGTAAAGCGTGAGCAGGATCAGACCCGGCGCGACGATGCACGTCACGATGATTGCGACCGCAGCGGCAAAATAAGCCGCCTCACCTTCAAAGCTCGAGACATGAAACGCAGCAGCGAGAGCCGCGCCCAAAGCAAAGCCGAGAAATAATCCGGCCGCGATGCCGATAATCCCGGCAAGAATCCCGAAAAGAATGGCGCTGACGGAGAGTTTCTTCGTCGCGGGCTGCACGGGAATGATCAGGGCGAATGTGCCGAGACACGGCTCCGAAGAAGATCGATTCGCTCATGCGTCTTTTGGATTTCAACAACGAGACCAGAATAATTCCATTCACCGAGCGATTTAATTGCTGCCACATAAATCGTTGCTTTTCCTTTCGGGCCGGAGATGGGGATGGAGAGGTTCGCTTCACCGGATGCGCCGTTAACGTTTGTGTTTCCAGAAACGAGAAACCCTTCTTTAATCGGTGATCCGAGGGCCTCGATTACAGAAGGGTGCGCTTCCACCCGGGCTAAGGCGTCTTTATAAACATCTGTCGATTTCATCGCACTGAACACGACCAACGCGATTGAGCCAACAAAAGCGAAGAGTAACACGATCGTGCCTAAACAACCGACCGGAACGAACCATTTCCAATTTCGGGTCCACCAATTGAGTCTTAATGCTGAAGGAGCTGGCGATGTCTGTTCCACGGAGCTGTTTTACTTTAATCGCCAAACCTTTTGCAACCGATCTCTTTGCTGCGCTGCGATCTACGCTTGACGGACTCAGTCGCTGCAGGCCTGGCGTCACAAGTAGTCTCGGCAGTCGCAAGAGACAGGTAGGTAGCTGAATCAATATTTTCAGGGCCGCACCTAGACGCGGTCCTTTAGCTGCGTTTTGCCGGCAGTACGCGCACAATGAACGCAGCAGAAGATTTTCCCGTCTGCTTCTACGCCATGCCCCACAATCCGGCAGTTGCAGTGCGGGCAGACTGGCGCTAACGCGTGGATTGCACACTCGAAGCTATCGAATGTGTGGTGCTTCCCGGCTACTACCACTTCAAACGCCTTGTCATATTCATTCTCGCAAACTTCGCATACAGGCATACATAATTCTTTCGCGCCTCGACAGCTTTGCGGCGGTGTCCATCCGGTTTTCGAGTGAGTAGAGATCACACGGGAAAGTGTTACTTTTCGGTCGGAGGTGGCTATGGAAGCGCCAAGGCGGCTGATCGAGTGTTTAGATGAAAATAAGGTTCGCTACGAGGTTCTGCAGCATCCCGAGGCAGTATCCGCCCAACGAATCGCCCAGGCCGAGCATGTAAAGGGCCGGCATCACGCTAAAGTGGTCATAGTCAGATCAGGTGACGCTCACCTGATGATAGTGCTGCCGGCGGATCACCATATTGATCTGAAGAAGGTCGAGAAAGCGGTCGGCAAAGCCGTGTCGCTGGATAAGGAACACGAATTCAAGTCACTCTTTCCCGACTGTGTGATTGGAGCGATGCCGCCCTTCGGGAATCTCTATGGTTTGCCAACGTACGTGGACCAAAGTCTGGCCGGGCAAGACTACATTGTGTTTGAAGCGGGCACGCACACGGCCGCGATCAAAATGAATTATCGCGATTACGAGAAAATTGTGAAGCCAAAGGTGAACGACCTGGCCATCAAGCTCCAGCCGATGAAAGGAGCATAGCTTTGCGCATACCAGCGCAGCGCTTAGGGAAAGGTCGCATGACGAATGTGTTTGTGGGGCTTGCTTCCTGGCTCGCCTGTGCAATTGCTCCGACAGCTTTCGCAGCCGAGAAAGTTTCGTTTATCAATATTGACGGAGCGATCGGGCCAGCAACGGCAAGTTACATTTCACGAAGCATTGACGAGGCCAAGTCGCAGAATGCCGAATGTCTGGTCATTCAACTGAATACGCCCGGCGGTTTACTCGATTCGACGCAAAAGATAGTGCAAAGCTTTCTTGGCTCTCCGGTGCCAGTCGTCGTTTACGTCGCTCCGACCGGCGCGACAGCGACCAGCGCGGGTTGTTTCATCACCATCGCGGCCAGCATCGCGGCGATGGCCCCGGCCACGACTATTGGCGCTGCGCATCCGGTCTCGATAGGTGGTTTTCCCAGTGGCGGAGAGGAAAAGACCGACGAAACGATGAAACAGAAGCTGGAGAATTTTTCCGTGAGCTATATCGAAACGATCGCCGGCAAGCGCCAGCGTAACGTCGAATGGGCCAAGTCTGCCGTAAAGGAAAGCGCATCGATCACAGCTGAAAAAGCGCTCCAATTGAAGGTCATCGATCTAATCGCTACGGATATGTCAGATCTGTTACAAAAATTGAACGGGCGCGTCGCGGATGGAAAGACGCTCAAGACAGCGGGCGCGGAGGTTTCAGAGATCAAGATGTCGGCCTCGGAACACGTCTTTCAAAAACTATGGCGACCAGAAGTGATGTTCGTTCTCATGCTCGTCGCGATCTATGGAATCATCGGAGAACTGACCACACCCGGCGCGATTCTTCCCGGAGTCGTTGGGGCGATTGCTTTAATCCTGGCCCTTTATCTGGCGGCGATCTTGCCGGTCAACGTCACGGGTCTGGTCTTGATCGCGCTCGCATTGATGCTCTTTATCTTCGACGTTTACGCGCCTACGCACGGCATACTGACGGTCGGCGGGATCATTGCTTTTCTGATCGGTTCGCTCATGCTTTTTAACCGCGCCGACCCGCTCTTTCGGCTGTCGCTCAGCTACATTATTCCGGCGACATTGGTCACTGCGGCGTTCTTTATTTTCGTCATCGGAAAAGGTCTGCGAGCGCAACGGCTGCCTGTAAAGGTGGGAAAAGAAACGCTGATTGGAAAAACAGTGACGACGTTGACCCCAATCGACGCGCGCACCGGCCGTATTTTCGTTGAAGGCGAATACTGGAACGCCGTCAGCGATACGCCTATTGAAAAAGACGAACAGGCTGAGATTACGGCGGTCCAAGGATTGACTGTAAAACTGCAACCCAAAAGGAAAATATAGCCATGCAATTAATTGAAGCATTGCCGCGATTGGTCGGTTGGGCCATCCCGATCGTTATTCTTCTCATCATCATTCTGCCGCAAGCCGTTCGCGTCCTGCGTGAATATGAGCGCGGCGTCATCTTTCGCTTGGGAAAACTAGTCGGCGCCAAAGGACCAGGATTGATTTTTCTCATCCCAATCGTCGATCGCATGGTGCGAATGGATTTACGCGTGGTTACCATTAGTGTCGAGAAGCAGGAGGTGATGACACGTGACAACGTGCCGGTGACTGTCGATGCGGTTGTGTATTTCCGGGTGGTCGATCCGCAGGCCTCTGTCGTGAAAGTAGAGAACTTTCTCAAAGCCACTTCGCTGATGTCGCAGACGACGCTGCGCAGCGTGCTCGGTCAGGCTCCCTTGGATGACCTGCTTTCGCAGCGCGAGTCGATCAATCAGAAATTGCAGGAGATCATCGACCGGCAAACCGAACCCTGGGGAGTCAAAGTCACAGCGGTCGAGGTGAAGGACGTCGCCTTGCCCGACACCATGAAGCGTGCGATGGCCAAGCAAGCCGAGGCCGAGCGCGAGCGTCGTGCCAAAATCGTTAATGCCGAGGGTGAATTTCAAGCTGCGGAAAAAATGGTACAGGCCGCCGCGATGATGAGTAAGGAGCCGATTGCGCTGCAACTGCGCTTCCTGCAAACGATGCGCGAAATTTCCAGCGAACATAATACCACCACCTTTTTCCCTCTTCCGATCGATCTCTTGACGTCATTGATCAAGAAGAACGAACCGCCCAATTCTTAGGAAAAAGAAAACGTCCAACGCTCAAATCGAGAGGTTCTCCGCGCAATCGAATTCCAGTGGCAGGGCGCGACTGCTAGCACGCCGCAAGCGTTCATGGGGCGAAAAGATATAGTGAGAGCGTGAAGCGAAACGGAAAGTCCTTGGTAGCGTTTCTTTCGTCGCCTGAGTCGTATTTACACAGGCCAACCGAAGTTCACGCGATTCAAACCCACATCTCATGGGTTTTTATCGCGTCGCCCTTTGTCTTTAAGGTCAAGAAGCCGGTGGATCTCGGTTTTCTCGATTTTAGCACGTTGGAAAAACGCCAATATTTTTGCCAGCGTGAGATCGAATTGAACCGGCGACTCTGTCCAGAAATTTATCTCGAGCCTGTCCCAATTTACGAGAGTAATTCCGGTTTTTCGTTCGAGCCATCAGGCAAAATCGTTGAATACGCCGTAAAGATGAAAGAACTGCCGCACGGCTCGTTCTTAGGCGAATTGCTTCAGAAAAATCTGGTCGGTAAAAAGGAGATCAACCGGGTGATCTCTACCCTGCATCGCTTTTACCAATCTGAAACGCCGACGCCTGAGATCGAGAAGTGGGGCAAACCCGAAAAGTTAAAGATCAGCACCGACGAAAATTTCAGACAAGTTAAGCCATTTATTGGCAAAACAGTTTCCAAGGTTGCTTTCGAGGCTATTCGCCATTTCACCAACCGGTTTTACGTCGCAAATGAGAGCTTGTTTGACGAACGCATTGAGCAGCACCGGATTCTCGATTGCCATGGCGATCTTCATCTCGATCACGTCCATCTGACTCCGGATGCGGTCACCATCTTTGATTGCATCGAGTTTAATGACCGGTTTCGTTTGATCGATATCGCCAACGATCTCGCGTTTCTGGCGATGGATTTCGATTTCGAGAGCCGAAGCGACCTGGGAAACTTGTTTCTCCGAAATGCAGCGCGCGAATTAGACGACGCTGGGATGCTGAACGTCGTGAATTTCTATAAGTGCTATCGCGCTTTTGTTCGCGGGAAGGTCGAAAGCATCCAGGCGACAGAGAAAGAAACGAAAAATCCAAAGGAACACGAAACGCAAGCGCAGCGTTATTTTCGTCTTGCTTTGCAATATGCCATACGCGGCTCCGAACGATCGATTGTCGTGGTCATGGGCGGAGTTGGTAGCGGTAAGACCTCTGTCGCAACACAACTCGGCAGCGAGTTGGACTGGCCGATTTTTTCGTCGGACCAAATTCGCAAAACGCTCGCTGGCATTCCGCTGACTCAACGAACGCCAGCAGAGCAGCGCGGTGAAGTCTACTCGAAGCGAATGACTCGACGAACCTACGAGAAACTCGTGGCGGATGGACTTGCTGCTCTTGGTTCTTGTAGTCGAGCGCTCCGACCGCGGCCCGCAATGACTCGTGGCGGCGTCATTCTGGACGCGACGTTCTCGACGCGAACGTTGCGCGAACTTCTTCGCGACGAATGCAGCAAAGCAAATGTCCCGTTTCAGTTCGTAGAACTCGAGGTCGGTCCTGACGAAATCAAAGAGCGACTGAGGGCTCGGGATGAAAGAACGGACGAAACGTCCGATGCTCGTCTCGAAGACTTCGATAAGTTGAGTGTTACTTACGAGTCACCATCTGAGCTCGCGCCTGATTTAATCCGTGTTTCAACGACGAGTTTCGTCTCCGAGACCGTGAGAGCGATCCTGCTGCGCCTGGCCGATAAACAATCTGTTGTGACCAACAACCCGTCCTCCGCTGAACCTGGCTAGTCCATTTCGTCCACAACTTTGGCGATTTGTTGACGGAAAAGTCTCGCACCGCCGGAAGCGGGATGACGAGCGCGATGGGGTTCGACATTCAGCTCCTCCAGTCGCGCTGCCGCGACGCTGCCAAGCGCGACGATTTCGTCGCATGGAAAAAGATCGAGGAAAGCCTTGAGCACCGACAGACCGGCGGATTGTTCCTTCTTCGCTGGCGTCCGGTTGCTCAACATGCCGCGACGTACATCGAATGAATGCCAGGGAAAGGCATTCCATAGCACGAATTGCTGCGGTTTTAAGCCAAGCTTGAGCAACGCGCTCCAGACGATCGTTGCTGTCGGCTCGGAAAAGCCATCCGCGCATTGTTCACGCTTGCTTGTTCGCGCCGGTTTGATGCTCGAAAAAACATGTTCCGGGTGAATCCCGTCCTCTTTCTTCTTTCCCAGCAGGATACGCTCCGAGGTCATGGGGATTCCGCTGAAATGCCCGCCGCGGTAACCGAGCGCTTCACCAATCACAACGAGTTTCGCTTTGCCGAGTCGTTTGTGTAGATAAACGTGCAGATGTCTTCTTCGGATAGCGGGCGCCTTGCGGCCAATGTCGTTTTGTTTATCGACCCGCCACCACGGATTAAAGACCGCACCCGGTGGCGAGTGTTTCAACAACCCGATGAACTTCTCGATCGGCTCCATCGACATAAAATTCCGAGAGCTCCAAATCCCATCATGCAATATCCACGTCCAGCACAAGGTCGCTGATTGCCGGAATTAGTCGTATCTAACGCCGATGCCCGAGTTGCCTGAGGTTGAAATATTCAAACGGTACTTTGATGCTACCTCATTGCATCAGCGCATCGACGATGTCGATGTGCGAAAGACATATATTCTGAAGGGGACTTCAGCACGAGAGCTTGCGCGCGAATTGAAAGGCCGCCGCTTTGAATCAAGTCGCCGCCATGGCAAACATCTATTTGTTCGCGCCGGTGGCGGGATCTGGTTACGCCTCCACTTCGGAATGACCGGCTCGCTGCACTATTTTAAAAAAAACGAACAAGCGCCGCGACATACGCGTGTCCTCTTTGTTTTCGCTAACAACCATTGTCTGGCGTTCGAAGATCAGCGCCAGTTCGGCCAGGTCGGATTGGTTAGAGATGTCGATAAATTTCTGAAAAGGCGCGTACCGGGCCCGGATGCACTTGAGATCGATCTCGGCGAATTCAAAAAAATAATGGGGAAACATCGCGGCGCTGTGAAGTCGATCTTGATGAACCAGCGCCTGATCGCGGGCATTGGCAATATTTACGCGGACGAAATTCTTTTCCGCGTACGCATGCATCCGGCGACAGAAATATCTCGCCTGGGCGGCAAAGCTCTCACAAAACTCTTCCAGGCCACGCATTACATTTTGGAGAGAGCGATCGCGGACAGGGCTGATGTGAACGAAGTGCCCAAATCGTGGCTTCTGCCGCATCGCGGAACACACGGAACATGTCCTCGGTGCGGACGCGAGTTGAAATCGTCGAGGATCGGCGGCCGCACCGCGTGGTTTTGTCCGCATTGTCAGAAGCGCCTATCCAAAAGTTAGGCTTGTAGTCTGTCGCCCGGCACGCTCGCTGCCATGAGCCTGCCATGTAACGCCACCGTTACATCACTGCCATTTTCGTAACCGAATTATCACAAACGTCACGTTTACTTTGGTCGCGCGAGCGCGGAAAACATGAAAATCCACAACAGCTTAAAATACCATGAACAAACAACTCCGTATCACTCGCCCAAACGACAATAATTACCTAAACAACGCAGCGGCATTCCCCGGTTTCGTGCTCGGAACAATCCGCCGACGAAGGGCCGCAATCCTCGCTAGCGTAGCAACCGCGGTTTTATTTGCCGCGCAAACGTCTCCAGCACATCCGCCTCAAGGAATTGGAACTGTTTTCGTAATCGCGATGGAGAATCACAACTTCACGCAACCGCCCACGCAGATGAATCCGCAGCCGATCTTGGGCAATCCCGCCGCGCCGTTTATGAACAGCCTCATCACGCCGGGCAACCCGAACGCGGCGCAGGTTTCGTATGCCACGGCTTACTTCAACGCGGGCACTGGCGTTCATCCGTCCGAACCCAGTTACGTCTGGGCTGAAGCGGGGTCCGATTTCGGTGTTCACACCGACGCCGACCCCAATCCGGCCATCAATGTTTATGACGTTCCGCATTTGACCAGGCAGTTGAATGCTGCCGGTATTCCGTGGAAGAACTACCAGGAAGACGTTCAATTTGCGGCCAGCGCGATTCACAGCGCATCCGGGACGAGCCCGACATTCATCAATCCTTATTACGGTACTGGCCAGTTCAATTACGCCGTGAAGCATAACCCGATGGCGTTCTTTGCCGACACGCAGCTCCAAAATGTTTATCCGCTCGCGCAGTTATTCGACGACCTGGACAACAATGCAATCGGGCAATACAACTGGATCACTCCCAACCAATTTAACGATGCGCACAGCGCGCTGAGTGGTGGGTTTACTTATGGGGGCACGCATTACACCGGCGACCAGGCCGGCATCGCGCAAGGTGACAACTTCCTTTCAATCGTCGTTCCACAAATCATGGCTTCGCCTGCATATCAAAACAACGGCGTGATCATCATTTGGTGGGACGAAACCGAAGGTGGCGACGACGCCAGCCGCACGATCCCTGAATTCGTCATCTCGCCGTTGGCCAAGGGCAACGCTTATGCCAGCTCAGTGGTGTTCAGTCATTCTTCCGACCTCAAAACGATGGAAGAGATTTTCGGCCTGCCAAGCGTCAACAATCCCATTCCGACCGGCGAGACGAATAACTTCGGCGGTTTTAACAACGTCGCGACTGCAAATGACTTTAGCGACCTGTTTGTGCCTGGTGCGATCCCAGCTGCAGCAAGCGTATCGGTGACTGGCGAAGGGTTCGTGTTCCACCGTAACACCCAAACGTATTCCCAGGTGGTGCACATCAGGAACGACGGGACTTCGTCGATACCTGAGCCGTTGTGGCTGGCGCTGGATAATTTGGGCGCCAACGCCGCGCTATCCAATGCGGATGGAACGACCGCCGTGCTCGCGCCACTCGGCAGCCCTTATTTGAGCGTTCCAGTGGGTGGTGACGGCATTCTCCATCCTCACGAAGTCAAGACGGTGCACCTGGAGTTCTTCAACCCGAGCGGCGACCCAATTACGTACGCCACGCGCGTCCTGGACGTCACGCCAGCGCCGTGATTTAGGACTCGACTTCAAATTGCCATCGGGACAAGCGGCCTTCGGGAACGGAGGCCGCTTGTCGTTTCGGAAATTTGAACCTTGGTTGTGTAGCGGCTGCTTGATCGTTAGACATTCGATCACTTCGGAAGCGGACCGCGATTTGTGACGAAACTCGATTTTGACGTATGCTGTTCCAACGGTTCAGGATGGAACTGACGACCCGGCACAATGGTGTTTTGCGTGTCAGCCAGGGCCGTCTGACATTCGTTACACCATCGGTCGGAAACGACCGACCACTTCCTGCAGGCGGCCAGTGATTTGGCCTAACGAACAGACTTCCGCCGCTTCGAGCAACATTGGGAAACAATTCTCACCGCGTTCGACAAATCTTGCCAGTCTGTCCAATGCGCCCTTGGCTTTCTCGGCATTTTTCTTTTTGAATTTCGCAAGTCGATCAACCTGCAGCTGCTGTTTTTTCCGTGGGGTGCGCACCAGTTTAACCTCTGGTATGCCTTCGTCGCCGTCGCGATAACGGTTGAGCCCGATGATCGGGCGCGTCCCATTGTAAATTTGCTGCTCGTAACGATGTGCAGCGTTCTGAATCTGGCTGCGTTGATAACGGTCTTCCACCGCCGCCAGCACGCCACCCAGGCGCTCGATCTCGCGGAATTCATTGAGAATTGCCGCTTCTACCGAGCGCTCGACAGCTTTCATCCCGGGTGAACCGCTCAACATGTTCATGGTATGTTTGAAAATGCCGGATTCCTCTAGCAGGATCGCCTGCCCATGTGCGGCAAGGCGAATCCACTCTTCACTCGGCGTTGTAAACGGTTCGTCTGCGCTGTTGGAATGGGACGAATTCGTCGCGTTCATGTAAGCGAGCATTAATTCCGCTGCAGTGCGGGTGAGATTATTTTTGAATTCCGCTGCGATAAGCGAGCGACCGCTGGTCTGAGTGTGCAATTTGAAAAGTTGCCCTCGTGATCCTGCGCCAAACACATCGCGCATTCCGATTGCCCAAATGCGCCGTGATACACGAGCCAGCGCGATATATTCGACGTCGAGACCGCAATCGAGAAAGAACGAGAGGCGCGGCCCGAATTGATCGACCGGGATTCCCCGCGCTGCGAACATCTCCGCGTATGCGAAACCATTCGACAGCGTATAAGCGGCCTGTTGCACCGGCGTCGAACCCGCTTCGCCGATGTGGTAACCGCTGATAGAAATCGGATACCAGCGCGGCATTTCGCGCGTGGTGAACTCAACCATGTCGGTAAGAAAACGCAGGGAGGCCTCGATTGGGAATATCGTTTCGTTTTGCGCCTGGACTTCCTTAAAGATGTCAGCCTGGATTGTCCCGCGCAGTTGGGGAACCACTTTCGGGCCGAACCTGCGCTTCGCCGCAGCGATGTACATTGCCATGATGATCGGCGCCGGACCGCTGATGGTCATCGACGCGGAAAAATTAGGAGAGCCCAGATTAAAACCATCGTAAAGCCGGACCATGTCTTCGACCGTGTCGATTGCCACGCCGCCCTCGCCGATTTTGCCGAAGACGCCATCAGCATCGCTGTCGATGCCGTAAAGGGTAGGCCCGTCGAACGCAGTGCTGAGTCGATGAGTGCGTTGATGCGCTGTGAGAAAATGGAATCGCTCGTTCGTATCCTCCGCGAGCATTAAACCGGAAAACAAGCGCGTCGGCTCCTCCGTTTGCGGCACTTTTTTGTCGATCTTGCCGTTCTTTTCTAGGCTCTCGACTTCACGGACCGGTTCGAGATACATTTCGCGATAGGCACCGTTGAGGTAAGGAAATTCGCCCGGCAATCCTTCGCCAAACAAATAGCGCGCGATTTCGCCGGGCTCATCGATTTCAGGCAACGCCAAACGTGGCAGCGCCAAGCCGGTCGGCGCGCGCGAGACCGGAATCTTGGCTTTGATGTCGTTCCAGCGACCCAGCAGGTCGCGCCCGAATCGTTCATCAGAGCGCGCGCGCTTTACCTGATCGAGAACGAATTTGTTGTACTTCTCAATCGACTCAACGACTTGTCCCAGTTTGCTCATAATTCCACTTTTACATTTCTGTCATTCCGAGCGAAGTCGAGGAATCTCTAATTGTGTCCTCACATTCGAATTATCAAGAGATGTCTCGACTTCGCTCGACACGACAAGCCTGATCATCCGCTGTTCGAAATTAGCTCGAATAATTCGTCCACGCCAGAGTCGCGATGCCGTTTTGCAACGGTATCGATCAGGCGCTGATTACGCCGGTTTTGTTCCAGTCGTTGTTCGATCTCGCTATGTGCGGTGCGGGCACGCTGAAGATCGCTTTTGTTGACCACCACGATGTCAGCAAGATCGAGCATCGCGATTTTTTGCAATTGCAGTCTGCTTCCGTAATCGGGATTCATCACCAATACAGTTTGATCGACGATGCCATTTTTTTGAAACGGCATTGCTTCCTGGCCGGTGCCGACAGTTTCAATGATCACATAATCGAACGCCGATTGTGCGAGTAATGCCAAACAATCGTGCGTGGCGGGTGAAAGTCCCCCCGCCTGGCCGCGTGTCGCCATGCTGCGCATGAAGACGCGATCATTTTGCGAATTGATCATGGTGGCCCGATCGCCGAGTAACGCTCCTTCGCCGACGACGCTCGGATCGTGCGACAAAATCGCGATCCGTCCCTTGGGATTTTGATTCAGAAAACGCAGAACTAGCTCGTCAATCAGCGTCGTCTTGCCAGCGCCACCGGGACCGGTGAAACCAATGACTTTTGCATTTCGGATTGTGGATTGCGAATTGCGCATTTTTGATTGGCGCTTGCGCGTTGAGCGTTTTCTTCCTGCCGTATAAGCGTCTTCAATCGCCGACAGCTTGTGGGCGAGCTCCTGGTCGGGCGATTTCGGACGCGACCTTTTTCCGCGCGGCTTTCCGTAGTGTTTCCGAACATAATCGATCATTTCTGCGAGTGAGGTCCCGGCAAAGAAAATGTTGTCCACGCCTTTGCGCTTCATTGCCACAGCGTCCTGGTGCGTGATTGTTCCGCCACCACCGCCAAAGACTTTGATGTCGTTGGCGCCACGCTTTCGCAAAAGAGCGATGACTTGCGCGAAGAATTCGATGTGCCCGCCATTGTAACTCGAGATGCCGATGGCGCGCACGTCCTCTTGGATTGCGGCGCGCGCGATGTCGCCAACCGAACGATGATAGCCAAGATACACAACCTCGATGCCGTGCCGGATGAATTCCAGATTGATCGTGTTGATCGCGCTGTCGTGCCCGTCACAAATCGGGACCGCGGTTAGAATTCGTATGGGCGAAGCCATTTCCAGTTTCTTAAGGGTAGGGTGCGATGGTCGCAAATCGGAAGAACTTTAACGTTGAAGGGTTGAACCGTTGAAGCGTTAAATTGTTGGGATGAGCGATCCATTGAATTTCACAGGCAAAGTAGTTCTTGTCACGGGTAGTTCGCGTGGAATAGGCGCGGAAATGATCGGGGCATTCGCAAAACGCGGTGCGCAATGCGTGGTGAATTATGTAGCTGATGCGCAGGGCCAAAATAAGGCCGACGCGACGAATGTCGCGGCTGAACTCCATGAGCCGCTGGTCGTCGAATGCGATGTGACGCACCCGGCGCAGGTCGAGGCGATGATGAGGCAAATACAAGATCGGCACGGCGGGCTCGACATTTTGGTAAACAATTCCGGGATCATTAATGATCGCACGATCAAGAAAATGTCGGTGGAGACCTTTGAGAGCGTGATCCGGGTAAATCTCACCGGCACGTTTACGGTTACGCAAAAAGCCGGCGCGATTCTGCGGGACGGCGCCCGGATCATCAACATGTCGTCTGTCAGCGGCCAGCTTGGATTGTTCGGCCAGGCAAATTATTCGTCGAGCAAAGCGGCGATCATTGCATTTACGAAGGTTTCGGCACGGGAGTTTGCGCGTCAGAACATCACGGTGAATGCCATCGCACCTGGCTTTATCGACGTCGGTATGAGCAAGGGCATGCCCGACGAAGTGACCCAGAACTTCATAAAGCAAATTCCGCTCGGTCGGCTTGGTGACGTAACTGAAATTGTAAACGCGGCGCTTTTTCTAGCCTCCCCGATGGCTTCATACATCACCGGACACGTCTTGAACGTGAACGGCGGCTTTTACATGGGCTGATCCGCCTTTACCAAAATGACAGACAGGAACTAGTCCAGCTTTTGCACGAGCAGCCAGACCAAGGCTGAGAGCATCGCCGCAAAAGTCGATAGCACGAATGTCGCGCGCTTCGTCTGGCGTATTTTGAAGGCCGGCTTGGGAATGTCGTCGTGAATATGACTGGCCTCGAACAGTTTCATCAGCGCAAACGCGACGATGAAACCGACGGCAGCCCATTTCAGGCATCCCAAAAACAGGTCAAGCATCCCGGCCGATTGTAGCGCAGGCACCGCCTGCGCTCAACAGTGTTTAAATTTCCGCTCGGACGGTCAATGTCGATTCTTGGTGCCGACAAATTCCATCACATTTGTGATTGGGATTTGTCCGTCTAGGGCGATCCTTCTGCTTTTCCGTGTCGAAGATGGGTAACCACTGGAAATGGTTGACTGTACTCCCGCAGTTTGGTTAGGCTCGCTCGCATGACTAAAAGATTCTTTGCTCTTTTCCTCGCAATTATTCTCGCCACTGTTTGCGCTATCCAGGCTCAATCGCCCAGCCCGGCTGAATCGCCTGCAAAGCATCGCGGGCATAAGAAAGCTGAAGCCACAGCGTCAGCCAGCGAAACCGCTGCGTCACCTGCCCCTGGCGAGTCGCCTGCCGGTGCACCAAAAGCGAAGCGCAGTCACAAAAAGGCGGAGACTGGCACGGCAGCCAGCCCGGCTGAATCGCCTGCTGCGTCGCCCGCAGCTTCACCCAAGGCCAAAGGCGGTCGGAAAAAAGTGGCGGCAGCAACGAGCCCCTCACCGTCACCTGCCAAATTCTCCCTTGGTGATTTGTTTAAGCCGAAAAGTTCAGCGGCAGCGAGTCCGGCTGCAGTCAGCAGTGTCTCTACAAAGAAGGCAGGAGCGGCAGCGGCAGCTAACCCGCCAGCACCTGGCGGAGGCCACGGTCTGGTGTGGGTTAACACAGACTCGCATGTTTTCCACAGGGAGGGATCGCGCTTTTACGGCACAACCAAGAAGGGCAAGTACATGACTGAGGCCGAGGCGCTCAAGGAAGGAGCCAGGGCTGCTGGCAAGGGCGAATAAATCGGAGAAGTCAGCTGGATCCGGCCCAACTCAGGCTTGGGCCGGTGATAGTTGCGGTGCAAGCTATTCTCGCGCAGCCCTCGACGCTCATTGCTCCGTCAAACTTTGCAGAGCGTCAGCCAATGTTTCGAAGGTTGTGATTCCGACCTCGGGGCCATAATGGAATTGTGACAGAATGTTGAGACCAATATCTTTGTGTGGGTCAGGAATGACTCGGGTCACGGAGGCAACCCCTTTTTCAGTAAGCGCGTCCATGATCTCTGCAATGTAACGCGCTGCTGTCGAGTCCATTGATTCCAGCCAGCGAAAATCTGCGAGAACCTGGAAGCCCGGTGTAACGTCACCCAAAATGTCGCGCAATTGTTGCGCAGTCCGTTTTGCTTCTTCCGCGGTGACGTGTTGCACGGCACTAATCACCACCAGACGTTTCGACCGATCGATCTCAACGGAATACATCCTTGGTGATCAATCTACGATCTACACCAGGAATGTCATTCGTAGAGATGGGGTTGCCTTCGCTCTTTTCGCTTCTTTATTTCTGTCGTGAGCGCGACAGATATCACTGTTTGGGTCGTTTCTGTCCTTCTCGCGCTTGGTATCGGCTGTGGCAAGTACGCGAAATGGAAAACGCGGAACAAACTCGTGCGCGAGTTAGCCGCCATGGAACCCGAACGCCGGGAAAAAGTTCTAAGCCGTATGAGTCCCGAACTCGCGATGGAAGCCCGGCAGGAATTAATGCGGCGATTTCACATGAGCTGAGTTTTCGCTCTTAGTTTCGCCTATGTCCTCTGCGCGTTTCGAAATGATTACTACGGTCCAGTCAGATGATATCGACGAGCAAAATCACGTGAACAACACCGTTTACCTTCGGTGGGTCCAGGAGGTTGCCACAGCCCATTGGCGAGCCCTGGCCAGCCCGGAAGCACAGGAGGCCATTGGCTGGGTGGTGTTGCGACATGAGATTGACTACAAAACACCAGCCACGCTCGGCGAAGAGATTGTGCTTCGAACCTGGGTCGGCAAAGCTACTCGTCTGACTTTTGAGCGATTTACAGAAATCCGATGCAATGGTGATGGCCGACTATTGTCAACGGCTCGGACTCTTTGGTGTCCGATCAGTGCACAAACCGGTCGACCGGTCCGCGTACCAGCGGATGTGCGCGTACGGTTCTCGACCTGAATTGGATTTGAAGGAGTTGATCCTTAAGCGTTGAGCGTTGAGCGTTGGACGTTGGAAGCTCGATCCCCTGATTCACGCCCGGTCGTCGCTTGTTATTGCGCGACATTTCTGAAGCCAGAGATGTTGCATATCTATCGGCAAATCACAGCCCTGGAGCGATGCATTCCTGTTGTGATCGCGCAGAAACGCGAACAAGACGATCGCTATCCATTTGAGCGAATCCACATCGTTCCCAAACCGGCGACGCATTTCTTGCGGCGTTTTTGGTTCAGGCAATTGCGTGACGCACCGTGGCAGATTTCGAATGGAGAACTGTGCGCATTGCAGCGCATTCTAAGCGAGATCAATGCTCGTCTGTTGCATATTTACTTTGGGCAGATTGCTGTCCATCTTCTGCCGCTGATTCGCTCTTGGAAGAAACCGTCCATCGTTTCATTTCATGGGGCCGATGTGACAGTTGATATGCACAGGCCGGCGTATCGCGAAGCCACACAGCAAATGCTTAACGCGGTCAACCTGGTCCTGGTTCGTTCCGAATCGCTGCGGCGCGCAATTATTGGACTTGGCTGCGACGAGAAAAAGATCGAGATCCAGCGAACCGGCATTCCGCTGGATAAGTTTCCCTTTCGCGAACGGCGCTTTCCACAAGACGGAAAATGGCGATTCGCCCAGGCCGGCCGGTTAATCGAAAAGAAAGGTTTGCCAGTTACGCTGCGCGCCTTCGCAGTTTTTCTGCGTCAATATCCCAATGCGAATCTTACGATCGCTGGGGAAGGACCGTTACTGGGCCACCTTCAAGAATTATCGCGCGAACTAAATATCGACGGTCATGTTTCGTTCACGGGTTTCATTTCGCAGGAACAACTCCGCGAAATCTATTATACGTCGCATGTTTTTTTACATCCCAGCCAGACTGGGCGTGACGGAAATCAGGAAGGCATTCCAAACTCGATATTGGAAGCAATGGCCAGCGGCCTTCCGGTGTTAGCTACCAGGCATGGAGGCATTCCCGAAGCAATCGAGGACCGCGTGTCTGGCCTACTCGTGCCCGAGGGTGACCATGAAAAATTGACTGCTGCGCTTCTTGATGCAGCGAAAAATCCCGAATTCCTTTCGCGGATCGCGCGCAATGGTGCCGAGACCGTTCGAAGAAATTTCGATCTACGCGCGCAAGCACGGCGACTGGAAGAGATCTATCTGCGAATGATACAAATGTAGGTCCGATTTGTCTGGAGTGCTGAGATCGCGCGCTCCTTGCAAAGGTTTTGGTGTATTGATGCGACTGGACTTATCCTGCCACGCGAAATAGAGATCTAATATGAACTCGTTCCAAACTTTATTGATTGCGCTGATTTTCTTCCTGGTCGGCGGCTTCGCTGCGCGGGCTCAAACGCCGGAAGCAAAATCGTCCACCCCGTTGAAAGCCGTCGCGGTGCTTCAACCTACCGCAGGCAACAAGGTGAGCGGCACTGTTACATTCACCAAAGCAGCCGATGGGGTACAAGTTCGGGCGGAGATCACCGGCCTGACTCCTGGCAACCATGGTTTTCATGTTCACGAGTTCGGCGATTGCAGCGCAGCCGATGCGAGTTCGGCGGGCGCTCACTTCAATCCGACCCACAAACCGCATGCGGGACCTGAGGTACCTGAACGGCATGTGGGCGATATGGGAAACATCCAGGCGGATGCGTCGGGCAAGGCGAAGCTGGACTACGTGGATCATCAAATCTCGCTCACGAACGACGAACGCTCGGTGATTGGGCGTTCTGTCGTAGTTCACGCGAAGGCGGACGATCTCAAATCCCAGCCTTCTGGCGACTCCGGCGCCCGAGTTGCCTGTGGCGCGATTGGCTTGGCAAAAAGCCAATGATCGCAGATCGAAGAGACTGTTCATCCCAAGCCGCTTAGCACACGCAATCCCGGTAATTTTTTGTGAAATCTCTTTGCTCGACAGCACGGATTTCATCTGATCAAATTGGAAAAATCACTGCTGTCCACGCCTATGCCACGAATACCCAAAACTGAATTGTCGCCGGATAACGGCTGCGTCATCGACATGAAATGGCAAATTGGTCCGCTGAGTTATCACGCTTCTGCGGCCGGGAAAGAGCCCGTACCGCTCGTGACGCAATCGACTCGTCTGCCGGAAATCGTGCTTTACGATCACGTTGGATTCAAAGGTGCCTACGCCCGCACCAACTTGAGTTTCCATTACGTCGGCGACTTTTGGAACGACCGCATCAGTTGTCTGATCGTGGTGAGCGGCGTATGGCGATTTTATCGCGACGATTATTACAAAGGTCCATATTGGGATCTCGGCCCAGGCTATTACGAAAGCTTCTTTGCCGCAAAAGGCCCTGACGACGTCGTCAGCTCCTTTCAGTGTATCGCGCTGACGTAGCCAGGGGCGGATTAGACCCGCTCTGTTCCGCTTGAAGTACATACGGTAAAGGTTTCGACTTGCAGCCATGCGCGCCTTCCGACGCAGACGCCGGTCTTGTGTCTCGCTAGAAGAAGAGAGCTAACCAGACGCTCTGCTGAGCCGAAGAATTTCTGCGGCACAGCCCCACGACAGCGTGAAGCCGGAACCGCCGTGACCGTAGTTATGGACGACAGCGCGGCCGTCGCGCAACCGAGCGCCCTCGACCCGCACGCCTGATGTGCGAAATGGACGCAGCCCAACGCGCTCGACGAGCACATTCGGTTTCTCAATTTTCAACGCCCCGCTGCACTCCGCGACGATTCGAGCGGTTGCTTTGTAGTCAACCGCAAGATCGTCGCTGAGATCGTTTGTGCCTCCAAAGACGCAATCGTTCCTGCGCGGGATTGCGTACATGATCGGGGCGTCATCACAAACGACGGCGTACGGAAGAGCTTTGATCCTCGGAACGATCGCGACCTGGCCGCGATGCGACTCAAGATCGGCATCGTGGACGAGTTCGCGAGCGCCGATTCCGGCGCAGTTAATCACAAGATCGAATTTTGGATCGACGTCTTCGAGTTTTGCGAAATGTAAATTTTCCGTAATTGTGCCGCCTGCGCTGCGAAATCGGTTTGCGAGGTAATCGAGATAAATGGTTGTGTCCATCAGCGGAACGTTGATGGCAAAGCCGCTGATGAATTCGCGGGATTCCTCGACTTCGCTCGGAATGACGGGATGCGCCCCCAACGGGCGCGCCCAATCTGGAATCTGAATTTCTTTAGTGCGCGAAAATTGGCGCAGCTCGATCATGGAAACGCCGCTCTCCGGACTGCCAGCAAGATCGATAGCTGCCTGGAAGGTCTTGAGCGCCCACGGGATAACTTTGTCCGCGGGTTCCACATCGTAAGGGAACCAGAGCGCCGCAGCGGCCGCCGAAGTTGTTTGCTGGCCAATTTCTTTGGCGAAGATCGCGACGCGATGCCCGCGCTCGACGAAAACGACGCCGCAGGTGAGACCGGAGACGCCCGCCCCGACGATTGCCACCTGATGAGTCATCGGAATCATCTACGTGCAATGAGCCGCGGCGTCATATAAAATGCCGGGCAATGGTTTCTTTAAACCGAGATGGACTGACGGAGAAGGTGCTCGCGAGCGAACGAATTTCGATGGATGAAGCGCTCGAATTATACCGTCGCCCTCTGGAAGAATTGGGCGCGCTGGCGAATGCCAGGCGCGATTTGGCAAAGACGAAAAGCTACGACGGACACGGACACGAGATCGTCACCTACATTGTCGATCGAAACATCAATTACACGAATGTCTGCAATGTTTACTGCAAGTTCTGCGCGTTTTACCGAACGGAAAAAGAGGAAGATCATTACGTGCTTTCATTCGAGCAGATCGATCAGAAACTCGACGAACTTTCTTCCGTCGGGGGTGTTCAAATCCTGATGCAAGGCGGGCATCATCCGAAGTTGCCGTTCCAATGGTATATCGATCTCTTGCATCACATCCGCGAAAAATATCCGCATATCAATATTCATGGATTCAGTCCCCCGGAGTTTCAGCATTTTGCGGAGACCTTCGGAATGCCGTTAAGCGAAGTAATTTCGGAATTCAGGAAGGCCGGGCTCGGATCAATTCCGGGCGGTGGCGGAGAAATTCTGGTGGACCGGGTGCGAAAGAAAATTTCGCCATTGAAGATTAACAGCGATCAATGGTTGGAGGTGATGCAAACAGCGCACGAACTCGGATTGAAATCCAGCGCGACGATGATGTTTGGACATGTGGAAACCATTGAAGACCGGGTGGAGCATTTACGCCGCATCCGTGATCAACAGGACCGTAGCGGTGGATTTACTGCGTTCATCTGCTGGACATTTCAGCCGCAGCATACCGTCCTGAAGATCAAACATCCGACAGGCGTGGCGGAGTATTTGCGGATGCAGGCACTCGCCCGGATTTTTTTGGACAACATCGATAATGTGCAAAGCTCCTGGGTAACGCAGGGTCCGGAGATTGGCCAGATCGCGCTCAGATACGGCGCGAACGATTTTGGATCGGTGATGATGGAAGAGAACGTCGTCAGCAGCGCGGGAACAACATTTCGATTAGATGCCGGGCAAATTGAATCGCTTATTCGTGAGGCAGGTTACGACCCCCGTCGGCGAAATAACTGGTATGAACTTTTGAATTGAACCAACCCGCGCCGATGTCTAAACCAATTGCTGCCGTGAAAACTCACCTTGACGACTGACGCCTTCTTTCCGATATAGCCGCCTGTCCTGCGTGGGCTCGCTTACGCGGGGCCGCGCGCTTCTTAACCTATGAGATATTTTTCTGGATGGATGCGCCCCCCGCCATTTGTAATCTGGGCCGCTTCGATTTGCGCGCTGCTCGGCGCCACGATGGCCCGCGCGCAGGCACCTCAGGGGGCGCCCCCGGCACCTCCCATCATCCGCTCAATTGATGTCGAATACACGGGGCCCGGCACCGTTAGCAAGGAACGAATTCTTGCGCAAATGCGGACCAGGGTGGGCCAGCCATATTCCAATGAGATAGTCGAGGACGACATCGCAGCGCTCTACAAGACTGGCGCGATTCAAAACGTTCGCATTTTTGCCCAGCCGCAAGGGGACGGAGTGAAAGTGATCGTCGCGGTGCAGACCCGTTCGATCCTCCGCGAAATCGTGATTGATGGAGCCGAGCGGGTAAAACCGCAGAGGTTGCGCAAAGAAATTAAATTGAAACTCAATCAGCCGGTTGACGAACAGCAGCTAGAACAGGCACGCCAGAAAATCATCGAGGTCTATCAGGGACGCGGCTATAACGACGTCAGCGTTCAATTTCGAATAGATCCAATCGATGAGAAACGCGGAACGGCACGCGTTGTTTACACTATCACCGAAGGAGCGAGAGGGGCGGTCAGCCGGATTGAGTTCGAGGGAAATCAGCACATCAGCGCAAAAGTGCTACGCAAACAGATGAAGACGCGCGGCAGAACCCTCATCTATTTCATGGATAAGTCAGGGCGCCTGGACGAGGCCCAGTTGCAACAGGATCTCGACAAAGTCCGCGAATATTACCAGGACCACGGCTACATCGATGTCGAAATCAAAGACGTGCGCAGGGAACGCAAAGAGAAGGGTCCAATGATTCTCACCGTCGTGATTGCTGAAGGGCCGCAGTATCACGTTCGCAACCTGACCGTTACAGGTTTCCACGTTGCAAGGGAGGATAAGATTCGCGGTCTGCTAAAAATGAAGCAAGGCAGCGTCTATTCGCCGAAACAGCTACGGGATGACGCGAAGGCGATAGCCGATGCTTACGGCAGCGGTGGTTATGTCGATCTCGTGGTCCAGCCGGAAGGCGCGCCAGCCGGCCCTGCTTTGATCGATGTCCATTATAATATCGAGGAGGGCGTTCGATCGTTCGTAAATCGGGTTAACATCGAAGGCAATACACGCACCAAGGATAAGGTCATCCGACGCGAAGTGCTCGTTGCGCCCGGGGACGTATTTAACACGGTACGGGTGGACATCACCAAAAAACGCCTGGAGAACCTGGGTTATTTCGCGAAAGTTGAAACTTATCCGGAGGATACCGACATCCCCGGACGCAAGGACCTCACCATCCTGGTCCAGGAAAAACGGACCGGGTCGCTTAGCTTTGGCGGGGGATACAGCACAGTCGATCAGTTGGTTGGGTTCGCCGAACTGACCCAGGGCAATTTCGATATCTTTAACTGGCCTTCTTTCACCGGGGGAGGCCAGAAATTCAGGCTGCGCATTCAATACGGCACGGAGCGGAAAGACATGGTCCTTCAAATAACTGAGCCGTACTTTCTCGATCGACGACTGTCGTTGAGCTTTCAGGCATTCTATACGGAGGCAAATTACTTGAGTGCCCAGTATGACCAGCGCAATTACGGGTTCTCGTTTGAGTTGCGCAAGCCGATCAATAGCTTCACGTATGCGAGCCTCGGGTACATGCTTCAGGACGTAGACATTTTCAATGTGGATCCCAGCGCCGGTGATTTTATTTTGTCACAACAAGGCTCGACTGTGGAGAGCAAGATCTTTAGCAGCGTGGTATATGATACACGCGACAATCCACTGCTCTCCCGCAAGGGACAGCGCATTACCTTTTCACCTATGATAGCGGGGGGTTTTCTTGGAGGCGATACCCAGATTTACGGCATCGACTTGGAGGGATCGCAATACTTTCATCTGCCCTGGGACACCATCCTGCTGATCAATGGTGAAGTCTCGACCGTAAGCCAATGGGGCAGTGAAGGCGACGTGCCGATTTTCGAACGTCTTTTTCTCGGCGGCGCAAATAATCTTCGCGGATTTCCGTTTCGCGAGGTTGGTCCGCAAGACGAGAACGGCGAACCGGTCGGCGGAAAATCAATGTGGCGCACGACGATTGAATGGACTTTCCCGATCATCGAAAAGGCCAGAGGCGCAGTTTTTTACGACACTGGTTTTGTTAACACCAGCGAATGGTCGTTCGGTTTCAATCATATCGCCTCCGACATTGGTGTCGGACTCCGGCTCGATTTGCCGATCGGCCCGCTACGGCTCGATTATGGCTATCCGATACAGCGTGACGGATACAACGGCGGTGGGCATTTCAACTTCAGCGTAGGCTATCAATTTTGAACGAATATATGTGGTTGCAGTCTAACGCGATTCCAAGCACTGTATCCTCCATTTTATGAAAAACTCTCTATCCATAATCTCTGCGCTGACGCTCCTATTTCCGATCGGTGCCTTCGCTCAAGGCACACTAAAAATCGGAACGGTTGATATGCAGCGCGCGTTTAAGGAATACAACAAGACCAAGGAAGCCGAATCAAAAATCAATGATGCTAAAAATTCCGCCAAGAAAGAGTACGATGATCGAGCGGAGGCATACAAAAAGGCGCTGGACGAAATCAATAATCTGAACAAGCAGCTCGAGTCAGCGGCCCTGAGCGCGGACAAGAAGACGCAAACCGCGAAGGAGCGGGACGACAAGATTGCCAACATCAAAAACATGGAGCGAGAGATCAGCGATTTCCGTCAAACCCGCGAGCGCCAATTACAAGAACAGTTGATGCGGATGCGAGAGGGAATCGTAAAGGAAATCACCGATGTGGTGATGGAGAAAGTTAAAGCCAACAATCTGGATCTGGTTTTCGACAAGTCCGGTATGAGCATAAACGGTGTCCCCGTCCTGATGTACTCACACGACAACATTGATTTTACGAACGACGTCATCGCAGTGCTCAACAGACCAGGCCGGGCTCCGAGCTCGACGGCGAAAGCAAATCCATCCGCCGCTCCGTCAAGACCCGCGAAGCCCTAATATTTACATTCGACAATTTGGAAATACACGCGAGCTAAACTCGCGTGTATTTTTTTTCGTACGAATGAAAAGCAGCGATCGATACAAAACGGAAACAATGGCCGGGCGGTTGCTGCCCGCGAAAATATCGATTCTAATCAGACCTCGAATTCTGCCCGCGATTTTTGCATTTCTCGCGTTCGCCTCAAGCTCACTTGCGGAGAATTGGCAGGCGACGCTTAGCAAAGATCCGGCAGGAAATTTCCCGGAGCTGCGCCCCTTGCATGCGTCCTACCGCTTTGGGTGGTCTGGCCTTACCGCAGCTACTGGTGACGTCCACTTCTCAAAGCCATCAGAAAACAGGTTTCAATTGGACGGAACGGGTCGAACCATTGGGTTTGTTCGGGCGTTGTGGAAATTCGATGTGAATTATCAGGCAGTCGCCACGGCAGTGACATTGCGGCCCATCAAAACCGAGCAAACCGAAAATTACCGTTCGAAAAAAATTGGCACGCATCTCATTTTCACAAATGCGGGGGTGACTCGCACAAGAACAGAGGATAAAGGGCAAGCCGAAACGAAAACCCGCCAGTTCAATTTCCCGAATCTCTTCGATCTTTTCTCAGCCATGCTTTATTTGCGCAGCCAGCCGCTTAAAGATCACAGCGTCTATCGTGTCGTGGCCTATCCGGCGACCAATGCTTACCTTGCTACTGTCACGGTGATTGGCCGGGAAAAAATGTCAGTGCATGCCGGGAGCTACAATGCGATCAAACTTGATTTGCAGCTCAAACGGATTGGCAAGCATCTCGAATTAGAACCGCACCGGAAATTTCGGCGCGCTACGATCTGGGTGTCGGATGATGCCGAGCGACTTCTGCTTCGCATCGAAGCGCAAGTGTTCGTCGGCACAGTCTTTGCTGAACTGCAATCAGTACGCTTTGACAATGCTAAATAGCGGATGCGTCTCGTCCTTGGCGACGATGCAGAGAAATTCGCGCAATGTCATTCGGGAACCCATTCACCGCGAACGGGCGGGCCAGGCGGGTGACGCCACCTTCTGCGTGAAGGATCGTAAAATGGTTGGCGTGGCCGCGGCAACAGGCGAAGCGCGGCGAGAGTCTCCAAATCAAGCCGGCCCGTTGTGGGAATTTTAGTGCGCGCTTGATATGCCCGGAGGGAAAGCTCCATCGCGGGACCATACACTCCGTTGATCTCTTCGTGATAGAGGTCGCTTCGGGCCAGCGCGATTTGAGCAGAAGCGATCACATTGCGTTGCACGTCGGGCGGGGCAGTTTCAAAAGGCGTTCGAGCAAGGACTCCCGACGGCACAGTATCTGGGGCCACAGGGGCCGATGGATACACTTGTTGGTGTTGTGGCGTATCCGGAAGAGGCCGAACCGCTGTGGGCGTCCTATTCGCTTCTTCGGCCGGAGATTGTTCGCCACTCGTTGCTACAGCGGGGCTGGGTGACGCAGACTTTGTGGCAGGTTGTGCAGAGCCAGAAGAATTAAGTCCAAGAGATTGAAGTGTCTCACCGTTGAGCTGACCATTCACCTGCAGTCCGTTCCGAATTTGATAGCGGCGAACGGCCGCAGTTAAATCCGAACTCATCTGACCGGTGACCTCGCCATAGTAAAAGCCCTGGTCTTTCAACGCTTGCTGGACGCTCTGAATCATCTGGTCCGCTCGCGTCAGCGTGAGCGATCCGATGAAGATGAAGATCAGCAAAGCGATCTTGGCCTTCATTTTGGTGCTATTTGGACGCGTTCGGTTTTCTGCCTATTCAGCGTTTTCCCGGATCTGTCACCGCTAATGTTGGCTTACGCTGTCTGGCGTCACGAAAATGCAAAATTCCGTCGGCCACGGCTGCCGCAATCTGATCGCGGTAATCTTGGCTGGTGAGTTTGGAAATATCCTCCTTGTTAGTGAGAAATCCTCCTTCGATCAAGACGGCGGGAGAACTCACGTTTGCGATCACGAAAAATTGTCCGGGTTGTGTGCCCCGATTGATGGCCCTGGTGCGGGCAACCAGCGCTTCCTGAACAAGTCCCGCAAGTCTTTGACTTTCAGGATTCGGCGAATCGGAAAGAGGCCTCCATAAAAAAGGCAACCAGGAAGCGACAAACGAGCCTGCGGTGATTTGATGTGCAGCGTAGTAAGTTTCCACCCCACTGGCGACGGGCTTGTTGTCTTCGTTGAAATGAATACTGACGAAAATGCAATTTCTGATCCGGTTAGCGAATGCCGCGCGATCTGCCAATGAAACATAAGTATCTCCAAGGCGAGTCATCACAGTCGCAATTCCTTCCGAGTCGAGCAATCGATCGATTCGTCGCGCCACGTCCAAAGTCAGATCTTTTTCGAGTAACCCTCCGCACATTGCGCCGGAATCCTGTCCGCCATGGCCAGGATCGAGAATGACCACGGCGAATGGACCAGGTGCAGCCGAGGGCTGCGCTAGCCTCGGTTCCAGGGGCGGCTTAGTTCTTTCCGTCTGGCGCAACTGCATCCAGACGAAAGACGCCGTCATCAGCAACAAGCCCGAGAGAGCCAGGATATTCCGAAGCGATTTCATTTATAATCTCCGGACAATAATTTTTCCTCATATATATTAGTCGCGGATCAGGGGACGTAATTCTTTGTCTGATAACGAACGATAGCGGATTGCCCTACCGGCGTCACGCTCAAGCACTGCCGCCTCTATTCCCGCAATGGCAAGCTGTTCCTGTCGATGTTTGGTGACGGCAGCTCGCTCTGGTGGTTCCTTTGTATCGCTGGTCTGTAAAGTCATGTGCCCGATGCTCCACGCGTCGAGCGCCGAGTTCAATGCCGTCTCAAGGTTTGCGTCCGGCGCGTGCCGAGCGCCGAGAAATGTTTCCATTAACTCCCTTGATTGCTGTGTCCCGCTGAGCGCCGCGAAGTTCTGCCGCGCTTCCGCGAACGTTGCACCATTCGTCGCGATCTCACCGTCATACTCGACGCGTATAAATAAATCGTCTTCGGGTCGCTCTCCCACTTCAGCGAACAGCATCCGGGCGAGGTACGGCGCGCCGTAGATCTGTTCAAACGCGCTCTTCATCACCGGACTGAGCGAGTAATGCACCAGCCGCCGCAGTGAAACATCTGTGGAAGATCGGGTGAATCCTTCGGTGCTGGCCAGTTCGATCGCCGCCATTCGCAAGCGCTCGATATCTCCTGGATGACCAATCGCGCCCATGGCGATTCGGTCGTAGATCTCAAAAATTTTCTGCCGCGTCTGACCGAGAGTGAGAAACAAAACACCGTCGCGGTAACCGAGCGCAGCAATCGGGCTGCCCGGAGCAAGTTGCGATTCGATGTACTCGCGGCGATTGGCGATCGCCTCGACCCAACGATACGGTTCTTCAATCATGCAACCGTTTCCTTGAACACCGCCGCGATTTTAGCTTCAGGCAAAGTCGTGATGCCTTCGCTCGATACAATCTTGATAAGCGGATAAATTTTGCCACTGCGATCTACGCCGCCTGTCGATGTGTCGGATTCCGCTGCGGTATCCAATGCGCGCAACGCAACCGTTACCGCTTCTTCTTCGTTCAATTCGTGCAGCGGCTTCGCGCCCCAATTGTTTTCGTAATAGAGAATGCCGCGGACCGCTGGCGATCCGGACCCCGTGGCCGCGTAATCCGTCACTTCAAATTGCGCTCCCATCGCATCATAAAAATAAAGGCGCGCCTCCGGCCTCGGATGAGGATTGTAGGTCGCGAAAATTGGCACAACTATTCCCACGCCCTGCATGACGAACCCGAAATTGTCACGCAACAATTTGGATAGAGCGCGTACTTTCCCATCGACGCTCATTTCCTGTAGCTGCGTTCGGCGAAAATATTGGAACGAGTGTTCGAGCACGCGCGCCATTTCCCACGCAGTGGCTGGCACACCAGCAATGGCCATGATCGAATTCCGATCGATTTCCAAAACTTTGTCCGCGCGATCATATACAACGGTATTCCCAGCCGTGGCGCGGCGGTCGCCTGCTACCAACACGCCTCCGGAAAATTTGAAGGCGAGAATTGTGGTTGCCTCGGTTGGTTGCCAGATTTTTTGCGGGGTTTCCGTTTGCGGTAGCGGATTCGCAGCAGCCGGGGTCAGCAAACCTCTGCGACGCAACAGCGCAGGAAAATCGCCGGATGCGCCAGAAAAATTCTGGTCAAACGCCACCGGGGAGCGCTCCATTATTGGCCGGTGCGCTGGCGATAGCGCTTGGATTGGTTGGGATCCACCTTGCGCATCTTTTTTAAAAGATCCTTCGTGTCCGGCCGCGAAATGTCCGGTGAACGTGGACCGCCACCATCGCCTTGTTTTGGACCCCACGGGGCCGGTTCCACCGGCTTCTGAATGCGCTCAGGCATAAAAAAATCTAAGAGCAAATATTGGAAAGGCAAGCGGCGCGCCGCGTCGTGATTCGTAAGTGGTTCGACGGTTACATCGGATTTCGAATTCAACGATGGAATGCTGGAACGATTTAACGGTGGCGAAACCGATGAGGCTTGCCAGATAAATCTGCTGATGGCAAAGTTTTGCCCCGATGAAGTTCGCAGTAATTTTTTGTGCGATGTTCCTTTTCGGATTGCTTTGCGATGCATCTGCTCAAACGTCTGCGCAGAAGTCAGGCAAATCAGATGATTCCGCCGCTCAACTCGAAGCGCTGGCAAAAAAGATTGACGACCAGAACGCGAAGATTGATGCGCTTTCTCAGGAGATCCTCAAGCTGGAACAGCAAATCGCGCACATTCGCCCGGGCGTAATGGTTGGAGAAAGTACGCCCTCGGCGACGACGTCTGTCACCACAGCCGGATCTACACCACACCTCGCAGGCACGAACACTCATATTGTCGCACGTGGTGAGACACTCACTTCCATCGCGAAAATGTACAAGGTGACTGTGGACGAACTGCAAAACGCTAACCATATCGAAGATGGCCGTAAACTGCAGGCCGGACAAAGCATTATTATCCCGGTTGCTTCGCCGGCGGCTTCCGGTTCGCCATCACCGACAGAGTGATACTGGGCTCGTGAATCAAAGCTGGTTTCTGCGCAAGCACGAAGATGGAAGCACCTTTGGGCCGGTGCGTTTTGATCAAATCGCACGCTGGGCAACTGCGGCGCAAATCGCACCGCACGATACGCTCTCCAATGACCGACACACCTGGGTGAAAGCGCCCATGCTGCCACAGCTCGGTATGGACTGGTTAGTCGAGATTACCAGCGAGCATTATTATGGCCCGACAACGCTCGGCGCCCTCCAGGAATTTATTCGGCTCGGGGAAATCGATGGTGAAACGCTCGTCATCAATACCCGGAACGGCGCTCGTTGCAAAATTCAGGAGATGCCGCAGTTGTGGGAAAGCGGCAAAGCCGATGCCGGGGATGCCCAAACCGAAATTCAACTTGGCGATCCCGTAGGACCAGCGGTGGCGCGAATGTCGTTTCGCCTCCAGGAACAGATTCGTGGTCTCGAACAAAGCTTGGAGGAAGAGAGGCGCGCACTAACGGAAGCCGAACGGCGATACGCTGATCTGAAAGAAAAGTACGATGCGGTCGTCCAGCGTGTCGACCCATAAGCGTGCGATCTGCGTGTCAACGGAGTTGCACTCCGCTAAATAACGAGCAGACGAAAAGAGCCCTCACCACGGAAGCCTCGATATCAGCAAACCGGCAGTTGTTCCTCTGTCTCGGTCGTCTGTGAAGCGCCAATCTCCGACGGCTGCTCGGTTTCCCGTGGCGGCGATGTTTGGAGCAAACTTTGCTGACATAGCCGCGCATATTTACCACCGAGCGCCAGCAATTGATCGTGTGTGCCGCGCTCGATGATCCTGCCATGATCGATTACCAGAATTTGGTCCGCATGCACAATCGTGGAAAGGCGATGCGCGATGACAATCGACGTGCGGTTCGCCATCAAGCGCTCCAGCGCTTCCTGGATTAAGCGTTCAGTTGCCGTGTCTACACTTGCAGTCGCTTCGTCGAGAATCAAAATCGGAGGATCCTTCAAAAGCGCACGCGCAATAGAGAGCCGTTGTTTTTCGCCGACGCTCAGTTTCACTCCACGCTCGCCCACGACGCTTTCCAGTCCATCGGGCAAACGTTGAATAAATTGCTGGGCGTTTGCCGCAACCACTGCACGCCATAATTCACCGTCGGTCGCCTGCGGTTTTCCCATGAGCAGGTTTTCGCGAATCGATCCATTAAACAAAAAGCTTTCCTGTGTGACTACGCCGATTGCTTCTCGCAACACATGCAGGTCATATTCGCGAATCGGTTTCGCATCGATATAGATTTGCCCAGTGGTGAATTCATAAAAACGCACGAGCAAATTCACCAGTGTCGACTTACCGGCGCCGGTTGCGCCCACCAGAGCGATAGTCGCGCCGGGCGGCGCGTGAAACGAAACATTCCTCAGCGCGGGCAATCCCTCCGCGTAACTGAAGCTCACGTTTTCGTAGCGAATGTCGCCTAGAACTCGCCTGCCACCGCGGTCAACGCCCACGACTGCAAATCCGGGCTCCGCCGGTTCGTCGAGAATTTCAAATACGCGCTCGCCCGCCGCGCGTCCGGCTTGCACGAGTTGATTGAGCTGATGCAATCTGCCCAGAGGATCGTAGAGGAACGCAGTCAGGATTAGAAACGCGACCAGATCGCCGATTTGCATTGCACCCGTAAGCACTGCGTGACTGCCAAAGCCGAGTACCAGCAACGCGCCAATCGCTTCAAACAGCGACATCGACGGGCTGTAAATCGCCCATACCCGCATCACTACGAGTGTAGCCCGTCGCAAATGGTCGCTTACCCGATTAAACCGCGCGTGCTCCTCGTTCTCGCGTACGAAACTTTTGATCTGCCGGACGCCGGACAGATTATCGTGCAATAGCGCGTTCATGTCTGACGAGGCCCGACGTTGCAAACGATACCGCCGATGCGCGGTTAGCGTGTACGTGAGCGTGCCGGCGATAAGCAGCGGGAATGGCGCGAGGGCGAGCATGGCGAGCTTCGCATTCAAATAAAACATCATGCCCACGACAATCAGGACCTGCAGAATGGCGACGACGCCTTGCTCGATTCCGTCGATCAAGACGCGCTCGACGGAGTTAACGTCCTCAATCACGCGCGTCATCAGATCGCCAGTGGCGCGATTGTCGAACCACCGCAAAGGCAGCAGCTGAATGTGAGAATACAAATCGCTGCGCAAATCGAAGATCACTTTTTGTTCAAACGTGTTGTTTAGGATGATGCGCAGCGCATTGAACCCGTGCTGAAAAATAAATGCGATCCCTGCAAGAACGAGTAACGGCAGTAATTTGTCCGGCCGGTGCGCGCGTACAACGTCGTTAATGATCCATTTCGCTGTCGCAGGGAAGACAATGACCATCAGCGTGCTCAAGACCGCGCAGCTCAATGTCCCTGCAGCCATCCAGGGATATCGCTTCAAATAAGCAAAAACGCGCCAGACAGTTCTCATTGCGCACTCAACCTCAACGCCCGCGTCATCGCGTCAAGCTAAGTACCCAGCATGCTTTGTGTGCGTGTCCTTCGATGCGCTTCGTACTGCTACTTGATACTGCTTGACCGGGCCTCTGCCATCAATTTACCTTCCAATTGCCGTGACGCGGTCGTTTCCTCTCGACGCCGCAGCAGCACACACTTTGTTAGATTGTCGAAAAGGGTGAACGCCCAAAGCACGTCCGCGGAGACTGAACCAGATCTTCCGCTTGAGATCGCATACTTATTGCTAATCGACGTTGTTGGTTACTCGAAATTGTTGGTCAATGAGCAGGTCGAACTGCTGCAGCAACTGAACCGGATCGTGCGGAGCACCGAATGTTTTCGCGCGGCGGAAGCAGTCGGCAAGCTCATCCGGGTGCCAACGGGCGATGGGATGGCACTTCTTTTCTTTCACAGTCCGGAGGAACCGGTGCGGTGCGCCCTCGAGATCAGCAAAGCGTTAAAGGGTCATTCGCAGATCCAGGTACGCATGGGAGTTCACAGTGGTCCAGTCAACCCGGTGAAGGATGTTAACGACCAAACGAATATTGCTGGATCGGGGATCAATGTGGGGCAGCGGGTGCTGGACTGCGGCGATGCTGGACACATCCTTGTATCGGGTCATGTCGCAGAGGATTTGTCTCAGTATCGACATTGGCAGCCGTATCTAAGCAATCTGGGCGAGTGCCAGGTAAAGCACGGACTGCGCCTGCACGTGTTTAATCTGTGTAAAGATGGTCTCGGTAATCCGGAGGTTCCTGAGAAACTCAAGCGGCGAAGATGGACGCAGCAATCCGCCGCGATTCACCCAGTCGGTCCGTCTCGGTGGCCAAAGTTTCTATTGCCAGTCGCTCTAGCTGTGTTCGCCGTCGGGTTGGCGCTCGCCATTTCAGTCTTTCTTCGTCAGGGAACACATACTGGTAATTACTCGGACGCTACAACATCCATTGCCGAGAAAAGCGTCGCCGTGTTGCCCTTCGAAAATCTAAGTACGGATCGGGAAAACGCCTTCTTCACCGATGGTGTACAGGATGAAATCCTTACCGACCTCTCCAAAGTCGCGGACCTGAAAGTAATCAGTCGCACGAGTGTGATGCAGTACAGGAACGCCGCAGCGCGCAACCTCAGGGAGATTGCCCAGCAACTCGGCGTCGCGCACGTGTTAGAAGGAAGTGTGCAGCGTGCGGGGAACCGTGTCCGCGTAACCGCACAGCTGATTGACGCCAGGACCGACACGCATCTTTGGGCGGAACGGTACGACCGCGATCTAGCGGATGTCTTCGCCATTCAGAGTGAGATTGCCAAGAAGATCGCGGACCAGCTTCAGGCTAAAATTTCTCCCAGTGAAAAGGCGGCGATCGAGAAGGCACCTACCACCGATCTTCTCGCATACGATCTTTATCTGCGCGCCGAGCTACTTTTCGCCGATACAACCGATCCGATTCATGCCAGGGAAAAACTGCCTCAGGCGGCGCAATTGTTAGATGAAGCGGTAACACGCGACCCGCGCTTCTTACAGGCTTGGTGCCTGCTGTCCAGAGTACATTGCGCCGCTTATTTTAGAGGTCATGACCATAGCACGGCCCGTCTCGAGCTGGCCAATGCGGCCGTCCAAACCGCGTTGCGCCTTCAACCGGATGCCGGTGAAGCCCATCTTGCTCTGGCCATTTATTACTACAACGGTTTTCGCGATTACCGCCGGGCCCGCAGCGAGCTCGCCTTTGCCAGACGGACATTGCCGAACAACTCCGATGTGTTCTTTTACACCGGCTTGATTGATCGCCGCGAAGGTCGTTGGGAAGAAGCGACGCGCGACATGGAGCGCGCTCTTGAGCTGGACCCACGCAACTTCTTTATTTTACAGCAACTGGCTTTGACCTATCAGCCGCAGCGTCGGTATACCGACGAAGCTCAAACGTATGATCGTGCACTGACGATCATGCCGGCCGATCCCTATACTCGTATATCCAGAGCGTTGGTTGCCTTGGATTGGCGTGCAGACATCCAACCGTTCCAGACGACGCTGGCTACATTGATCACTGAAAATCCCAACGCTGCGCCCGATTTAGATGCTCCTCTTTATGCTCTGTGCGAGCGTACTGCGGCCGCCACTGACAGGACGCTGTCAAACTATCCGCGGGTGGGGGTCGTATACAACGGAGTCAACTACCCCCATGCATATTGGGAGGGGGTCGTTGCTCGCTGCCAAGGCGATTCAGCCAAAGCGCGCGCTGCCTTTACCGCGGCGCGCAGAGAAGTCGCAAACACAGTGGAACAGCAGCCTGACTTCGCGGCCGCTCTTAGTGTGCTGGGCATGATCGATGCGGGCCTCGATCGTAAAGAAGAAGCACTAAAGGAAGGTCGACGCGCGTGCGAATTGTTGCCGGTCTCCAAGGATGCTATCGACGGTGCATCCCTGGCCATTAATCTGGCGCAGATTTACGCCTGGACTGGCGAGAAAGACCGCGCCATCGAGCAGATCGCCGCCGTGGAGCGCGTCCCGAACACTCTCAGCTATGGCCTTCTGAAGCTGCATCCTTACTGGGATTCGCTGCGCGGCGATCCCCGCTTCGAAAAAATTATCGCTTCTCTCGCGCCGCAGTGACAGGGAGACCGACTCCGGCAACGTAAAGTACCGACTCGCGGATCCCATCTATCCCCAGGTCCTTTTCGATTTGTGTGTCCTGCAGCGCCGCCGTGCAAAATGGAGCAAGCCCCAACCAGGTTGCTACCAGACAGAACGTCTGGCACAGGTGCCCCGCATCTAGGAGCACGACGCGATAAGCCCGAGGGTGGTGATACTTCCACATGGTACGCGGAAACACTGCCGTCATTAAAAATAAAGCAGCCGCTTTTCTGACGAAGTGTTGGCGTGCACAGTACAGCCATGCCTTTTCGTGTGAGGCGTTCGTGCTGATCGTCTCCAGACGGTGCGCTAACGGATGGTAGTGGTACAGACCTGCTTTCAGACCGTTGACGCGCAACGCCATTAAATACACTTCGCCCGCGTGCCGGGCACCACCCGACGGGCTGGTTTTATGAAATAACCTCCCAAACCGGGGAGAGTCCCGATAACCGGTAACACCCCAAACCAGTGAGAGAAGTTGGGATACGGTTTCAAGTGGCACTTTTTTATTCGAGAATCGCCGATAAGTCTTTCTTGCCATCAATACTCGGACAAACTCGGAGTCTGGAAAAACGCGCTGTGGTAGCGATTTTCTTTTGGCGCCTCTGACAGTCTGGGAAAATTTAGGCTGCGGTGTCTTCGGTGCGATCGATTTCAGCCTGCTGAGACTCCAATTAGTCCGGTCCAGGTACGGTGTATTCTTTGTGGAGAAATGGAAACTTCCTTCAGGCAGCCACGAGGCCCATGCCTGTGCGATCCGACTGTCGTGCTCTGCTTGGGGGGAGCCTTTCCGAAGGATCAGCCCATATCGGAGCAACTGAGAAAGCGCGGAACGCACACTCGCCTGGGTGTAATCGGCAAAATGAGCGAATGTTTCCCGGGACGTTCGCCAACTGTCAAAGAACGAAAGAACTTCGCACGTAATCGGCTTCCCTAAGACGGTCAGACGTTTGGCGAAATTGTGAAAATGCAGCTGACCGTTCTGCCAGTAAACGAACAAGCACCTGGCTCGTCGTAAGGGGATCGTTTGCTCCCGCATTCGTTTCGATTGACGCAATAGAGCTACAGCAAAGCACTAAACTCGTCGTACAACTTCACTTCACATGATGCGGATCGCCAGCGATTTGACGAAGACACTCTTCAGCCTCGCACACCAGCTTTGAAAGATCTTTTAATGGAGCTCGCTTAGCTTTCTCAAGATCCTTCAGAGCTTTTTTTGCGAGCGCGGTAATTTTCAACTTATTTTTACAAGATTTTATATGCTTAGGCACGGTTGTTACCTCCTGTCCGAGCAACGAAGCTACTCTGGATATCCAGTGCTTCAGAGCTATTCTTGCAGCGTAATCGGTGAGCTAATTGAATGTCAACATCCATGCTCTTTCACTCAACAATTAATCGCCGCTTTCCATGGATCGCGCCTAACGAAACGAGTCTTGCTCTCAACGACAGTGCGCTAACCTTGCCAGATGCCTAACGAACCAAATCCACTTTCCGATCGGATTCATATCGAGCAGCTCGAGATTTCTACTCGGATCGGCGTTCCGGAGAAGGAACGTTCCACCCCCCAACGAGTAACGGTCAGTATTTCTTTCTGGCCGTATCACGACCAGCGGGACATGGCCGATAAGATCGACAACGCAGTCAATTACTCGATTGTTGCTGAAGAAACGAAGAATTTTGTGAGGGATCAAACGACCAGTCTGATCGAGACGCTGGCCGATCGATTGGCAACGCACTTGCTGAAAACTTTCCGCATTCAAATGGTCACAGTCGAGCTGCGAAAATTTCCTTTGGAAGACGCCAAACACGTCTCTGTAACTGTAACGCGAACTGCGTCGGTGGGTTGACAGTGCGAAAAAGAGCGATTCGATAAATCCGGCAATTGCCGCTGAGGAGACCGGCCACTACACTTCTGTCGTGATACAAGACAGCTGGGAAACCGTGTCGAGCGAGCCGCATTTCGCCAATGCGCATCTTCAAGTTGTGACCGACCATGTGCGAACGCCCTTGCGTTCGCTCCCACGGACTTGGACCATTGTGCACCGTAAAGCCGCCGTGATCATTGCGCCGGTGACACGGGACGACAGAATCGTTCTCATTCGCCAGGAACGCATTCCCATTCGTGTAGCAATTTGGGAAATGCCGTCGGGCCAGATTGACCGCCCCGCTCAGGAAACCGCTGAGCAAGTCGCCCTGCGCGAGCTTCGCGAAGAAGCGGGTTACGAGCTTGCCAGGGATGGCCAACTTATCGCGCTGGGTTATTACTTTACCTCACCCGGCTTCACCGACGAACGCGGTCATTTCTTTTTGGCGCGCCCGGTGGAGCGGTGCTCGAACTATGTGCCAGACGAATCGGAATCGATTTTGGATTGCCGTGCCTTCACTATTGATGAAATTCGCCGCATGATCGCCGAGAACGAGATTTGTGATGCCAACACGCTGAGTTTGTGGACGCGACTGTCAGCGCGCGACCTGCTTCCAGTTAAAAAGCGCTGATCGCTCGTAATTTGATTATTGGCGGTCGCTTCGAATTTCGGTATTCGGATTTCGGATTTTGATCTGATGACCCTGCGAGACATTTTCAAATTTCGCGAAGCGCCGACGACCGAAACGTCCAAGCCGTTCCTGGAGCACCTGGAAGACTTGCGGTGGACGATTGTGAAGATGGCAATCACGCTCGCTGCGGCGATGATTGTTTGCTTCGCATTTCGCTCGACTCTGGTGCGGATATTGCAGGCGCCGCTACGCGATGTCGGATCGCAAATCGGAACGCTGAAAGCGCTAGGCATTACAGATTCGATCGTGATCTCGTTTCATCTGGCGTTTTACGCCGGCATCGTTCTCTCTTTTCCGCTGCTGCTTTATTTCATTGCGGAATTTGTTCTTCCTGCGCTTACCGCCGTGGAAAAGCGCTTCTTGCTTCCAGCTATAATAGTCAGCTTCGCGCTATTTCTTCTTGGTGTATCCGTCTGCTATTTTTGGTTGCTGCCCAAAACGATTCTCTTTTTCTTCCGGGACACGGAGTCGCTCGGCTGGGCGCCCACCTGGACGGTGCAACAATATTATTCGTTCGTAACGCGCTTCACGATCGGCTTCGGGTTGGCTTTCGAATTGCCGGTGGTAGTCCTGGCGCTGGTTCGATTTGGATTGATCACCTACCGCTTCATGGCGCGTACACGACCTTACGCCTTGGTCCTGATCTTTATCCTGGCGACGATCATCACGCCCACACCAGACATCCTGACCCTGATCGCAATGGCGCTCCCGATGTGCCTGCTGTACGAAAGCTGTATCTGGATTGCATGGTTAATGGAGCGCCGCAAGGCACGATCAATTGCCGAATAATCTGCGTGGATCATCCCGGTTACAAATTTCTCTTTAACGCGTTCGCCTTTGTGCTCGGTGCGGCGGTCGGATCGTTTTTGAACGTCTGCATTTATCGCTGGCCTGCCGATCTTTCGATTAACAAGCCGCGCCGCTCTTTCTGTCCAGCCTGCAAACAGGCGATCCCATGGCACCAGAATCTGCCCTTGATCAGTTGGATTTTGCTCGGCGGTCGCTGCGCAAATTGCGGCGCGAAAATAGCCTTTCGCTATTTCGCGGTGGAACTGATCACCGCACTCCTTTTTCTTGCGATCTGGCAAAGCTTTCCGTGGCAGACCGCAATTTCGTACTGGATTTTCGTTTCGCTTCTGATCGTTGGAACGTTTATCGATCTCGAACATTTTATCATTCCAGATCGTGTTACCATTGGGGGAATTGTTGCGGGCGTGGTTTGCAGCGTAGCGGTGCCAGCTTTGATGGAGACGGATTCGCGGATCGCAGCATGCGTTCGCTCACTTCTTGCCGCGGCGCTTGGTTACGTAATCTTGTGGATTGTTCTTGAGGTGGGCAAAGTCGCCTTTGGAAGAAAGAGGATTCAATTCGACGCCCCAACAACGTTCACGTGGACGAAACGCGGAGACGACGCCGATTTTATCGTCGGCGCCGAGGAAAGCCTGTGGAGCGATTATTTTGCCCGGGAAAAAGATCGCTTATTGCTTGATTGTGATGAGGTCGTGGTCGACCACCGCCCTTATGGGAACGTGACCCTGGACTTCCGGTATGATCGCGTCACGGCTGAAGGACAGGTGACGATGCTGGACGATGTGACGCAGATTTCCGGCGTGACGCGTGAACTTGTGATTCCTCGCGAGGCAATGGGCCGGGGCGACTTAAAGTTCCTCGCTGCGATTGGCGCGTTCCTTGGCTGGCGTGCGGTGCTGTTTAGTCTCTTCGCGGGATCGCTGGTTGGTTCGGTTGTCGGCCTGATCACGCTCCTCATCGGAAAACGGGTTTGGTCAGCCAAGCTGCCCTTTGGGCCTTACCTGGCGTTCGGTGCGCTAAGCTGGATGTTTTTTGGCGAAGTTTTTCTGAATTGGTACGCACGACTGCTGAGTCCCTAAGTCATATGGAAGCGCACAGCGCGACCGCCAAATCCTACTCCTATTCCTAATCCTCTTCTTCCGATGCACACGTTGCTTGATCACGAAAAGCTGGAAGTTTATCAAACCTCGCTTGAGTTCATCACATGGACCGTCCATTTGTTGGAAGACTTGCCCGGGAAGGCTGCCGTTCGCAACCAGCTTGATCGTGCCTCGACGTCGGTTCCCTTGAACATTGCTGAGGGAAACGGGAAGTTCACGTCTCTCGATCGCTGTCGATTCTTCGATAACGCGCGCGGTTCCGCGCTGGAATCAGCCGGGTGTCTCGATGTGATAGTCGCAAAAAAGTTCGTTAGTGCGACTGAAGTGCAAGTGGTAAGGCAATGCTCGTGAAAATTGTGTTAATGCTATTCGGACTGATTCGGGCAAATTCTGACGTGCGGATTTTCGAAGAGCCAAGTCGCTATCGCCGCGCAATGTCACAGAAAAAGGAAGGTAAGAGCAGGAATAAGAATACGAATAGGAGGTCGGATCCAATCACCACTGAATTGCGCGCGTGCGGGTTGCGCTTCAAAGGTTGGTAACCTCGTCGAAAATGATCTTCATCAACACGCGCTTGATTTTTCCTGACGGTATTCGTGATGGCCTTGAGCTCGTTGTTGAAAACGGAAAAATCTCCGCAATCGACAAGAAGACCCACAAACAAGGGAAAGAGACTGTCGATCTTCGCGGGAATTATCTCGCGCCCGGCTTCATTGATCTCCACGTCCACGGCGCGATGGGGCGCGACACTATGGAAGGCTGCACGGAGGCGTTTCAAACCATCTGCGAGTATCATGCCAGCGGCGGCACGACTTCGCTTTTGCTGACAACGGCGACCGCGCCGCTCGATAGCATAGCAGATGTTCTCAATGCCGTCGGTGACTGTCGCCGTTCGATCAAACGGATTGCGGGTGTCCATGTCGAGGGGCCGTTTATTTCGAAGGACAAATGTGGCGCGCAACGCGCTGAATTTATCCAAAATCCCTCGCAAGCTTCAGTCCAGCAACTACTCGACCACGCAGACGTGATAAAGCGAATTACCATCGCACCCGAGTTACAGGGAGCGCCTGGGGCAATTGAGAATTTCCACGCGCACCGCATCAGTGTCAGCGGAGGCCATAGTGATGCATGGGACGAGGAGGCACGAGAAGGTTTCGCCCGAGGTATGCGTAGCGTTACACACACTTTCAACTGCATGTCGAGCGCGCGTCACCGTGGCATTTATCGTGTTGGTGGTTTACTCGAGTTTGCATTAAGCGAGCCGCAGATCAGTTGCGAACTGATCGCCGACGGTCATCACGTTTCCGGGACGTTGATGAAAATGCTGTATCGCGCAAAAGGCGCTGGCGGGATTTGTCTGGTAACCGATGCCACCGCCGGGGCTGGATTGCCGAGCGGATCGCGTTTCTCACTTTTCGGAAAGGATTGCCTCGTAGAAGATGGTGTTTGTTTGCTTGCCGACCGCTCAGCGCTTGCCGGTAGCGCTTCACGCATGATCGACCTTGTGCGCACGATGGTCGCGAAAGTAGACATTCCATTGCATGAAGCCGTTATGATGGCGACGCAAAGTCCTGCGCGTGCCGTGAACCTAGAAGCAAAAGGCCGCCTCGAGATCGGCGCAGATGCAGATTTGGTTGTTCTCTCGCCGCAATTGGAGGTCGTGCAAACGTTCGCTTGTGGCGAGGAAATCTGGACCGATTAACTCAGCGATCTAATACGAAGTTAGATCGATATTAGGAACTCCGCGATATCAAGCGAAGCACGCGGCCGGCTGAGCTTGCTGATATTCGTGGACCATTCGTGCCATTGTCGTGCGCTGTCGGCAAACGTGCGTTGCACCTCTGCAATGACCTCTCGCGGCGAATTTGCGATGGCACCCGAATTTGTCTCGACGATCAGCCGGGCGTTGCCTTCCTCCTGCCCGGCGACGACATAATTGATGATCATCGGACAACCAGCAGCGATCGTTTCCTGCACCGTTGCGCCCCCGGCCTTTCCGATGAGCAAATGACTCTCATGAAGCATGCGGGCAAGGTCATCGGTCCAACCAACGACCTTTGCCCTGTCCCCGACAGCGGCTTGGATCTCCGGCAGGAGTGTGTCGGCACGGCCGATGGTCACGGTGAGATCGACTCCCAGATCGGAAAGTCGCTGCGCTAGTTCGGGTGCGCCGCGAGTGGCCGCATGTATCATGTATAAAACGCGGTGATTGGAGTTGGCTGGAGGCAATATCCGATTCAACTCCGCGGCGTCAGCAAATTTCGGACTTACTGGAAAACCGAACACCTTGATTTTTTGCGGTGCCACCCCCGTTTCTCTCAAGACGGAGGCGCTCTGTTCGTTCGCAACGATGAAATAGTCTGCGCCGCATCGATACCATACTGAGTTGATGGTGATTGAATCCGTGATTACGACAACGGTTTTGGAGGTGCGAAAGCAATCGGCGTTTCGTTCTTGAATTTGACGAAGCAGATTCGGATAGGCTGGAAAAGTACAAATCATCACGTCCGGTTGAAAACGCTCCAGCAATACGGCGAAGTGATCCTCGAGCCGCGAGAATCGCGCGAATTCTGCATCGAAATCCTTTTTGCGATCGAGCCAGCGGTAAACGGCGCCCCAGGCGCCAGGTGCGAAATTAACCAGCGCCAGATAGCTTTTTCGCACGAGCTCGTTCACCGGCCCGTAGGCTTCCGCAAACAAGTCGTGTAATTCGACCTCTGTCCCTTCTGGGGCAACGCGAGCCAGACCATCGCGAATTCCTCGCGCAGCGCTGTTGTGACCTTCCCCGAAACTCGCCGTGAGGATCAATATTCGTTTTTTCACGCAGCCTCAGGGTCGCACTGGCGAGCCATTTCGTAATGTCATTCCGATCCCGCAGGCGCGGGAGAAGAATCCCGGATCATTGGTGAGAAGGTACGCCCAGTAGTCGTGCCTACGCGTGCAGTGGGAAATACTCGGAGAGGTTTCGCTTCGTTTAGCATGACAGTGGAGCGAGTTTAATGGATATTTGGATCGGGCAAAGTAAACTCTGGATGGAGATGAAATATCTCGGGTTCATTTGGCGCGTACTTCGCCGTTTGGTCTGGGAAACGGCAACCGACACCACGACCGGGTTGGCCGCCCAGATGGCGTATCTGCTTCTTTTTGCGTTGGCACCGGGATCGCTGTTCCTCTGGCATCTGCTGGGTTTGTTCGGGTACTGACCCGACGAAGTTGCATCGGATGTTTCTTCTCTTGAAAAGCTTCATGCCGCCAGACCCGAAAGTGCAGGACATTCTGGATTCTGCGATGGCGAATGTGGTGGTGACAGGCTCGAGTGGACTGCTCGCGAACGCGGGCATTATCCTCGGAATTTATTGCGGCACGGTCTTCATTGCGACCACCTCACGCGCCCTCAGCCACACCTACGGAATGCGGGAAGATCCCCATTGGTGGTCGAAGTATATCATCTCATTTTTCATGCTGTTTTGGTTTGGGATCGTCATTGTGTTCTCCTTCAACGCAATCGTCTTTGGCGAACGCCTGGCCGGTCTTGCAGAAGTCAATTTTCAGCTGGCCTTTCCGTTGCAAGCGTGGATCGCCACGCTGAATTTGCCTTTTACATTTGTGGCGCTGGTACTTCTCGCGCTGGTATTGTACCTGTTCACACCGGAAAATTATCTGACCTGGCGCCAGGCGTTGCCCGGCGCGATCTTCTTTTCGGTCGGCTGGATCATCGCGACGAAGCTTTTTCAGTTTTATGTAGCGAGATATGATCGCTATAACCCGACGTACCTCGCACTGGCGTCCATCATTGTGCTGCTCACCTGGATGTATCTGACTTGTCTGTTGCTTTTGCTGGGCGGCAAACTGAACGCCATTCTTCGGCGCGAACGCGAAAAAATGCGCCCGGCTGCGCCTGTTGCACCGGAACCAGTGGCGACGAGTTAAAGAGTTACAAGGTTAAAAGGGAAGCGATGATCAACGTTTGTAACTTTTTTAAACGAATCCATTGATCGCGCCGCGCGCTCTGTTACGGTCCGTCGCAGTGGTGCGCTTTCGCATTTGGCTCACAACTGCGCTCGCCTCTGGCGCAATCGTTGCAGGTCTCCTTCGCGCGCAGGTCAGCGACGAAGAAAAAAGCCGACACGACGAATCCGAACAAACCGAGACGCATTCTTCGCCGGTCCCAAAATCCAAAAAATCTTCGAGCCCGGCGGCGAAAGCCTCGAAGGACAAATCGGAAAAGAAACACAGGATTCCTGCACGCAACGCTTCGCATAGCGATGCAGGTGGGTCTGCAACCCCGGAAAAAGCGCCAACGGCTATTCCTCACGCAAAATTAGCGAAAGAAGAGTCGACCGACGATAGCGCGTCGCAGGACGAACGGGAATCTCCACGACCTCGCAAAGCAAAACTGGCGCCAAAATCTGGCGACGACGAAAAGCCAACACCCCGGGAGACGCCTGAGCACGGCGCTTCATCAAAATCAAAGAGGCATCACACCCCTACGCCCAAACCGAAAACGGCGAAGAAAAAATCCCAAGAGAAAGATGCCTCAGGCAAATCGAAGAAGACGGGGAAAACCAAGACTGCACAACAAGAAGAGGAAACACCGAAGCCCAAAAAATCGCCAACACCCAGCGAGGAAGAGAGGGCGTCGTCAGAGAGCTCGCCACAAGCGCGGGCTATTGCCGTGCCCACGCCGGCGCCAACGCCGCAATCAAAAGCTGCAAGCACTGTCGGACGCGGCGAGCGAGCTCAGGTTGTGATCGAAAAGTCCGGTATTGAGGAAGATCAGGGCTTTGAGCCACCGCCATCACCTCCGCCGAGACGAGGTTTCTGGCCATGGTCCCACAGCTCGGGCAACTATCGTTATTTAACCCGATCCGTGATCGACGCGATCCGACGCGCGCCAGTTAAACGGCGTCGCTGGCAATTCATCGTGGTGCATAATAGCGGCACGCGGCAGGGAAACGCCCGCGTCTTCGATTATTACCATCGGCATGTCCGCCGGATGCAGAATGGTCTCGCCTATCATTTCGTCATTGGGAATGGAACATCCACGGGGAACGGCCAAATCGAAATAGGCGATCGCTGGCGCCGCCAGATCAATGGCGGGCATGTGCACAGCGATTATCTAAACAACATCTCACTCGGTATTTGTCTGGTAGGCGATTTCAATCGCGACCAGCCAACGCGCGCGCAGCTTGACTCATGTGAGGAACTCATCCGCTATCTGCGAGAACGTTGCGGCAAAACCGACAGAGGCACGATTCCTGTGCGGCCACACCGTGAAATGAATCCACCCCGTTGGCCGACCGATTGCCCGGGAGACGATTTTCCGTACTCGTGGTTTCGCAGGTTTTAAGGGTGAGGTTCGCGTTTCCTATCATGTCGAGCGAACTCGAGATATCTCTAATTATTTCTGGAATAAAGAGATTCCTCGACTCCGCTCGGAATGACAAAATCCATCGTCACTTCCGTTCCGCCAGGATTAAATTGGCTTCCTTGTAGTTCCAGCGATAACCGAATCCGAAGTCGAGCGGAGGAGGATTGCCTTGCCGAAAAATCTCCTGGAGCCTGGGCTGATAATGTTGTTTGAAGATATCGAGTGGGCCGAGGTAAACGCCAAAAAGACGCAGGTTCCACTTGCTTGGATCGAAATAAGCAAGGGGAATTCCGGAATCGTCCTGCACGATCCGGTTGCTATGTTCGAGAATGAAATTCCGGATCGTCGCGAAACCCTGTTCGAACATGAGATACGACGAAGATTTCAGAAAACTCGAGCCGGTTCCAAGTCGTTGACAAAATTTCAAGAACCCGGGCGCTGACTTGATACCGCCATCGGAAATATCGGTCGTGAAATAATACAATGTTTGTGAATTGCCCGATTGATTGTCGGTATAACGGATTCGCACTCCGGGAGTGCTGCCGCCTTTTTTTCCGGGGGCGGCCTCTTCAAATGCCCCGTTGCTGTTGAGCGAGCCAAAGCTCACGTTCGTGATCGATTTGTCGGCGCGCACGATAAAAACATAGAGAATCGGCAACACGCCATTCAGGTTTTGTTGTTGCAGATCAACCTTCATGTCTTTGGTGATGAAGTAGGTCGTGTTGAGCGAGGACCTCATCGCATTTTCGAGATTTCCCAGCGCCCCGGCGAGATTCGCAATGCGCAACGGATCGGGCGGCGGCCCCATTGATTCCTTCCCACAAAGCACGTACACCGAAGCGTTGGGGAAGAATTGATCGACGTACAAGAAATCCGGTCCACTGAACATATAAAATGCGACCGGAGTCGGCTGCTGCGCCAGCTCAGGAAGATAGGTGGCCTCCCACGCGTGCAGCTTTTGAAGTTGGCGGAGATTCAGCTTGGAGAACTCCTTTTCAAAAAACGCGGAGTGTTCCTGCCAAGCCGGATCGCGTGTGAGCGGTGCGAGCGGAGAATTCTCCGGAACGGGCATCCCGGCAAGGAAGCGCGCGATATCGTTGGGACCCGCCATGGCCGCCTGTGGTGGCGGTCTGACGGGAATCGCGCGAGGCGCAATTTGTGGATTTTCCTGCGCGGAAGCACCAATGGCTGCTGCGGCGGTCAGTCCGATGATCAACAAGGTCAGGTTTCTTTTCATCATGAGCGTTGTGGACGCCTTCGCGCGCAAAAATAGAGCAACAGACCAACGAATGCGGTTGCGAGTCCCGCGAGCGATTGAATGGTCTTCGAAAGTAACAGGTAAAACATCATCCAAAGGGTGATGGCGGAGAAGATAGCCGGGGGTATCGGATAAGCCCAAACCCGGTAAGGCCGTGCTATTTCCGGACGCGTCGCACGCAGCACCATCACGCCCACCACGGTAAACAGCGAGCAGAGCAACAAGCTAAACTGGGTGTATTGCACCACGCTCTCAAAACTGCGCGTGAGCAAAAGCACATTGACGATGAGCAATTGGAGTACCATCGCGTTGGTGGGAATGCCGTGAGAATTCTTCCGGCCAAGCGTTCGCAACAACCAATGATCTTCGCCCATCGACATGCTGACGCGCGGTCCGATCCACGTCATCGAGCTGATTGCGGAAACCAGGCCGAGGCAAATTACCGCGCCGGCCACGCGTCCGCCGTTTGTTCCAAAAATATGTTTGCCCGCGATCAAGGCCACTTGAAGCTGGCCTTTCAGTTCCTGGACCGGCGTCGTGGCCAGGAAGACAGCGTTAAGTAGCACGTAGATCACGACCACAATGCCGGTTCCCATCAGCAATGAACGTGGCACATTTTTTTCCGGCTTCTTAATTTCGCCAGTGATATAGGCCGCTGCGTTCCAACCAGAGTATGAGTACATCACGTAAACCAGGGCCACTGCGAACGGCGCGCCGAAGATCGCGATCGTATCGCCGTGTGCGGGGAAGAAACTGATGGGCTGCTTTGTGTTCGCAAACAATCCGGTGGTGATGAGGGCGCCAATCAGAAGCAATTTCACGAGCGTGGAGAGATTTTGAAACGCGCTGCCAATGCGGAGGTTTCCGAGATGAAAAGCCGTTACTACCCATACAACGACAAATGACAAAAGCACCGGCGAGCCGACTCCAAAGACGCCAACAAAATACTCCCCAAACGCCATCGCGGCGAGCGCGATAGGCGCAGCGAAACCAACTGTAGCGGAAATAAACCCCGCCATGAATCCGAACGCGGGATGATAGATTTGCGATAGAAAATTGTATTCCCCGCCAGAACGCGGGAGCGCGGCGCTGAGTTCGCCATAACAGAGGGCACCGCAAAGCGCCACGATTCCGCCAATGATCCAAAGCATGAGGAGCGGGAAGCCCGCCTGAATATCTACCAATTGAAAACCGAGACTGGTGAAGATGCCGGTGCCGATAATGTTGGCAATAACGATGGAAGATGCCGTGAGGAATCCAATAGTCCGCTTCGGAGGTCGGGACTTCACGGGTTCAGCGACTGTGGTCATCTCTGGATCGATAATCCCAAGATTATCGGGACTCGCGAATTCTTTCGAATTGGTATTCAGGTTCATGATTGGTTCCGCGTCGGCGGAAACAAGTCGCGACATGCCGGTCGCGGTCGGAAAATTTGCTGATGGTTTAGAGTGAGGACGCAATCACGGCTTCGGATTTCCTGAGTTGTCAGAAACCATTCCCGGCATCACTTTGAACGTAACATGAACCCTTCGCTCTCCATCGAAACGGGCACCCAACTCGCGGTCTTTCTTGCAAATCGTCCGGGAGCGCTTGCGCGCGTGTGTGAAGCGCTGGCGAAAGCCGAAATTAATATCCACGCGCTGGCTACGTCCGACACAGTCGATCATACAGTGGTGCGCATGGTGGTAAGCGATCCAACGAAGGCGCTCATGCTCCTGGGCGAGGCGGGCACGCTCGCGCTGGAGACCGAAGTGTTGATGATCGAAACCACGAGTCAACCAGGTGTCCTGGCGAAAATCGCCGAGCGCCTCGCAGAAGCCAAGGTCAATATCGAATACGCATATCTTGCCGGCGGCCGAGGTACTGAAAAGGGTCTGATGGTTTTGCGGCCGTCGGATGTCGAAAAAGCGATGCGTGTCCTTCAGGATTTGTAGGGCTAGCTCTCATCAATTTGCCCGGACCTTGAACGCTGATCGTGGTCAGCTTCGTCGATGCCTTCCTGAATTAATTTCTCCGGGATGTTGTCCTCATCTTCGGGACGCACCGTCGGAGCTTTCTCGCCGGACGATACAAGTGGCGTGTACCAATCGCGATCCGGTTCCTCGCTCGTCGGCGTCTTTTCCGGGCCGCCGGTCAGGTCCCCGCGCGCACGCGTCCGGTCGACGTCATTTGCTTCCGTACGTCCATCAGCCCGCGCCAGCTCGTGCGCGCGCCCTTCGATCATTTGCGGCGTGACAGCTCCTAGTCCTTCAATTCCACGAAGGATTTTTCTCTGTTGTGTTTTACCCATAGTTCTATTGAAAGTTCGCGTCGGATGCGGCCCGCGGCTGGGTTCCGTCGATGTAAAAAAAGCGCCCCGCCTTTCGGCGGAGCGCTTTTATGCCGCGCACAGGCTGCGCTAGTCAACTTCAATAAACTCTGGATCGCCTGCGCAGATCACCCGTTCCGTGTATACAAAGCCGTCCACGTCAACTGCGACCCAGCAGCCGTCCACGAAAGCGAAGTAGGTGTTGCCGATCAACCGGAAATGGTTCGCCCCGAATTTTTGGACGAAAAACTCCTTCGGATGCCGTCCAAGACTGAACACTTCGCTGTGACGCGACTTGAATTCTTGCACGTTTACCTTTGTGGATTGATGCACGTTCGTCTGATTCGTGCTCCTCACGTTCGTTTCGTTCGTGCTGGAACGTGCTTCAGGTGCATTCTTTTTTATCTCCTGAGGGCGACCTTTAATGTTCGTCTGTGGTCCACGTACGTTTGTCCCCGTCTCAGGTTTTGCCTTTGTGTTGCCCGGCTCCTGCTCGGGAGCCATTTTCTTTCCTTTCACAGGCGCAGTAGTCTGCGGTTCGTTAGTCTGCCCCTGTGTCTGTTGTGGCTCCGCATTCTGGCCTAAGGCCATGAGCGGTAACCCCAATACCACTGTTAGTGTTAGTATCTTCATTATTTCCCCTTTCATCCCTATAGTTCGTATCCCAAAAAGTTTTGGCCCTGTTCGTAAGCCAATCTCGTGCCGCTGCTGCTCTTGGACTTGGGAAATCATTTTTTCGATTAACGATTCAACGATTTGAAAGTTCCACCGTTCCGCTCAGCGCATTTCATTACCGAAAGGCGATTTAATTCGAGAACATGCTTTTACTCTCTGTGCTCGGTTTCATCTTCGACATTGACGGTACCCTGGTCGATTCCAATGAGCTGCACGTCGATTCCTGGGATCGCGCGTTTCGCCGGTTCGGCAAACAATTTTCTCGGGAAAAGTTACGCGCCCAGATCGGGAAAGGCTCCGATCAATATTTACCTGAATTTCTTACACCGACCGAGATCAAACGTTTCGGTAAAGAGCTGGATGATTACCGATCCGTTTTGTTCAGAAAAGAATATCTCCCAAGAGTGCGACCGTTTCCCAAAGTGCATGAACTTTTTCAGCGGATTCGTGACGACAACAAACGGATCGTGCTCGCCAGCTCGGGCAAAAAGGCCGACACAAAATATTACGTCGATCTTCTAAAGATCGGCGATCTCATCGACGGTTATGTTTCGGGTGACGATGCCGACAGTTCCAAGCCTGCGCCGGATATCTTTGCGGCGTCATTAAAAAAGCTTGGCGATATTTCGCCTGGAGACGCTGTGACGGTCGGTGACACAAGATTCGACGTCGAAGCCGCTGGGAAAGCGGGTATCAAAACCATCGCATTTCTCTGTGGTGGAACACCCGAATCAGTGTTGCGCGAAGGCGGTGCAATCGCCATCTACAGTGATCCCGCCGATTTTCTCGCGCATTACGATGAGCTGGTGACATTGAATAGCCGCTGAACGTTGAGCGAAGCCTGGTTAACTTTTCAACTCTGCAACCCTTCAACGATCCCCCGTGTCTCGCCGTCGTAAACACAGCTTTCTTTACCGCCATTCGCTTACCCTTGTCGCAGTCGGTCTCCTTATTGTCTGGATATTGGGTTACCGAATGTTCGATCCGAAAACGCATTTGGGCGCATTTTTTGGAAACGCCATTGCTGACTGGAGCGGCTCGGTTGTCATTATTCTCGGCACAAAATTTCTCTATGAAGTGGGCTCATCAGAAAGTCGCCCTGTCAAAGGAAAGGAGCGTCCAGCCTGGTTAAACACGCTGCACCGGCATTCGCTCCTGATTTTCATAATCGTGACCGGGATCGGCTGGACGATTTTGTTTATGCGAATGAACGCCGACAGCAAATGGGGCCAGGTGGTAGGCAACATCGTGTCGGAATGGGTTCAAATGGCCGGCCTCGTCTTCCTAACCAAACGATTAGTGGAGATCGGTTCCAAGGAAAGTAAGTGACAAACTGTACCCAGCCTGCTCGCGAAGGATTTCGGAGCTGGCGATGACTGCGGTGTCACGCGCGTGTTTGTTGTGCGTCAAACGCTGTGATCAGGGAGCCACTGCAATCCGCGATCACTGACCCCAGTAAAGGTACCACTTACCCCAATATTGCCGGCCGGATTCGAACTTCATTTCGCCAGCATCCGTGATTTCGTTCTCGCGACGTGGCGAGCTGAACTTCAGATGAACGTGATTCGGAGCCCCCACCGGTTCCAGCGAGAACTGCATGGTCACATCTTCCGCGGCGGTATAGCCGCCAGGGCCGGAATCCACTGGCTTGACCACGTGAAGCACCGCATCGGGAGAAGGTCGCGGCGGAGGAAAAGCGTCAAACTGGATCTCATTGGTTTGGCCGCCCGGATACCATCCGTTGACCCAGATCGCGACTCGAGTAGCAGGTATTCCTCCGAAGAGATCTTCTTCCAGGCCGGTGAACGAATTTGTCTCGGAAGTTACCGTCCGCATCGTGGCGTAACTGAAGATCGGATGCAGCTCGGACTTGTACGAACTGTGGCCACAATCGATGATCCATCGGCCTGTGACGTGGACCAGGTCGCCCGTGCGTGGCGCACCCAGGAAATTATGGGCCGCTGACGCGTAATATTCCTCGTGCTCGATTTTCATGTAATCGAGATTCCCCTGACCGAACAGGCTAGGTCGCGGGAACGAGCCGGGTTGCGGTCCTATTGGGCGAATCTTGAATTCATAGTCGGAAGGACAAGTAGGACAGAGTCCTCCAATCGGAGTAGTGGCTCCGCCAATACTGTCCGGACAGTACGGGCATCCGCCAAAGGTGTGCTCATGCGTGAAGATGTTATCGATGTCCGCCATGAAATTGCTTATGACCGCACCGAAACAGGGAGTCGCTACCCAGTCACCTTGGAACGATTGAATAGCAACCCACTCGGGTGGGCCACCGGGATGCCCGGGCCAATAGGTGCTACCGTGACAAAAGAGAGCGCCCGCGTTTGAAATGTTCTCCGGCGGAAATGGCGGCTCATCCTCGACGGTGCATGGACCCAGGTTATCGTTGCAGGGAAAACTCTCCCACAGAGTGGCCGGGGTTTTGTTTATGGCTTTGTCGGCAGCAGAAGGTTCAAGCTGTGCCACCAACCAGTCTCCTCCCTGGCGTTCCATCCACAACGTGGGAGGCGTTCCCCGTATTTCCAGCGTGGACAACATCTGGTCCGTGCGGTCCGGCCGGAAGAAACGTTGAAACAGCCAGGTCTGACTCGGCCCGATGGAGTCGGTGGGGTCACCGCGCGGCAGACCGTTGACTGGTTCCCCGCCGCGTTTATTGAGCGCATCCACAAACACAAGTGGCACGTAAGCGGTGTGCGGCGGTGCGGTACCGAGCAGGCTACCGTAGATGCGTCCACGTTCGAAATCCTGGACACGCGCGCCGCCGATTACTTCCGTGTCGCGCTCTTCTCCTAGTGGACAACCGAAGTAGCCGGTCTCCGAGTTGAATGGCCCTTTCAGTGAGAGCCACTTGATGAAGATCTGACCGCGAATCACGAACGTGGCTGAGCCGTTCGTGCTAATGGCTCCTTGTTCGTATACTGCGATCTTGCATCCGCCACGGGTAAGACCGAAACGGAAAGCCCCGTAGGTGGCCGCGCCCCCATCTGCGTTGAATCGATCACGAATAGCAGCGGGCAGATTGTTGAAGATGCTCGTAGCGGTTCCCGTCAGGTTGGCTGTGTTCGTTGCCGAGGCTGTGATCGTGATCGGACCCATCGGGACGCCGGTAAAACCGCCAGGCAATTGGAACTGGCGCGTCGTGCCGGACCCGGTCAGGTCGAAAGCCAGGTTAATCGGCGGAGCGCTGGATTCCGGTGGCAATAGATATGCGAATGTCGAAGTAACAGGCGAAAGCAGACCGTCACCGGTGACCGTCCCATTAATGTCGATGGTGTCGACGTCCAACTCCGCGCCATTCGCAGGCGAGATAATTTGAACGATCGGCGGTGCCGTCGGAGTCGGTGCCGGCGCTTCACCCTCGAACTCAAGGTCATCGATCGCCTGGTGAGCGCTATCCTGAACCTGCAACTCCACCCTTGCGATGTTAGGGGTTGTTACCTTAACCTCGAACACCGTGGTAAACACATCCTGTGTAACTAACCTGGGTCCATCCGTAGCTACGACGGCTCCGTTGGAATCAAAAGCCGTCAGCGTACCGTTGGCGCTGGCACCTGGGTTACTGGCAAACATCTTCACGCGCGCCTGCGGGCTGGTGAATTTTACGACTAACGGAATCGGGGTGAAGATCTCAGCGGACGGATCAACGGTCCGCAAAACACGTGTCCCTGAATGTGCGTTTGGGTCGGTCCCAAGATAAGCCTGTTGGAAGATCGCGCCGCGCGGCGCGTACTGTGCGTTAATCGTGGCCGGGGCGGCAATATCTTCGAAATCCAATATCGTGGTTGCAGCCGTCGCAAAGTTCGCAGAGGAAATCGCAGCAAGCGCGGCCATCCACATCCATCGCTTTGGTGCCCACGCTTTCAGTAGTCGAATCCTGGTTGTGTGCATTGTCGAGTTCACAAGGCGGAAGACGCGAAAACAATTCTCAGCTTTACCGGCACACCTGAGGTATTAGTGACTGATATTGTGGCGAGCCCACTGGCTGTCGTCTTTGCGTTTACCGAGGCCCCGCCTCGATCACGCCCAATATGGTAAGTGCTTCCGGTTGTCGCCAGCGGCGAACCACCCAATGAAACCGTGACCTTCAACGGGTTGATCGTTCCTATCCAGCGCACCACCCCGTTCAACCCCGACGGACCGGCAAGTGGAAGGTCGACCTTACGCGTGGCTCCCGGAGCCAGGTCCTCCAGGACTAACGGAGCTATTTGTATCTTTGCCAGTCGCTCCTGGAATTCGTCGATCTCGCTTTCTCCGGGAGGAATTGGTGGCGCACTGGGTTTCTCGAGTTGCCAGTTATTCGGGAAATTGCCCATTACGGCCGGGTCTTCGGTGACCGAGCGTTGGCGCATTTCGGTCACCTGAGCAAACGGTTCACCCTTTGTCGGGGGCGGCGCCTTGTGACACCCCAAGAGGGACGTGAGTAACACGCCCAAACACACAAGGCCACCGGGAGAGAGTGCAGAAGCCTGCATACGTGGAGCTGACACTAGAATTATCTTCCGCGAAATCGCTTGGCAAGATCAGACTGCAAGGAACGTGCGAGATCGCGACGAATGATTTTTACTGTAGCCGCTGGCGCCGACTGCGGTATTACCAATGAACGCACCTGACGCTGAACCCAAGACGCGGTCGGCTTTTTTTATCGCGGCTGAGGTGGACGACTTGGACGAGGCAGCGGAGTGGGATGCCGAACCGGTGTTGTTGGACGGCAGTCCGTGAACCTGAACGAGCCTATTCGAGTATGCCAATGGGTCGCGTCGCCAGTCGTGGGATAATAAGTGCCCGTGTACCAAAAAGTGCAGTCATCACTCGGATCGATCGTCATTTGGCTATAATCTCCAAAAAAGTTGTCGTTCAACTGAGCGCCATTGCCGTCCATCAGCGTTAGCTCGCCGAACGGCAACGTGCCCAGTGGGTCGCTCGGCTGCCGGCCCGAATAATGCAGCGACGGAAACACATCCGCGCCCGACACGTGAAAACCGAGCACGATGTTTCCGTTCTTGTCCATGGCGATACTCCCAAGCCAACGGTTATCGGCATCGGGCGCGTATGTCTCTTGCTGATAAATTTCCCAGGGCCCCGATGTCCCCATGCGCAGCTCGTACCAACGGATGCCCGCATGATTCTGCGCAGGGTCGCCGTCGGCGGCCACAGTGTGATTTAATAACAGCATCTGATGATCGCTAAAATTGCGGTACGTCAGGCGCTGCATCATGTAGCCGTAGGAAAGCGAATCGAGTTTCGTTGGAATGCCCGGCTGCTCGATACAGAACTGGTCCACGCACGCATTTGAGTTGAACGGCTCGGGGACCAGGCTGTCGGTCGGCACGAGCGTGGAAGTGGAAGGATCGTCCCAGTCCACGTGGAATTCGTACACTTGCAGCCGGTCTGCGGGAAAACCGAGCGTGTCGTCCTGCACCTGCACGATGTACTCGGGCGTATTAGTTTGCGGCAATCTGCTACCCTCGAGATCCGCCGCCAGCATATGGCTGCGAGTGAATGGAGTTTGCGGAGCCGGCACAAAGAAGGTCACGAACTGCGGCGCCGGATCTCCGGCCAGCATGGCTGATCGCTCGAAAGCTGTGATCGTGTTGCCGAGTCCGCTGAAAATTTTGTTCGGATCAGCGGTCGCATAGTAAGCGTCGGAAAACACAGCGATCTTCGAGTAATCATTGAAATACCTTGCCAGGTGATTGCTGGTATTGTTGACCTCAAACGCGTACTGATCCCACGACCCTGTCGGATCGGACGTCTGCGACACGGCTACGCACGAGTCCTGCCCGTTCGGGCGTCCGCCCGGACGACTGATGATCCATCGATTGGCATATCGATCGAACCGCACAACCGCATCGCTCCAATTCTGTCCGCCTCCACAATCAGGCTGGTTATGCCAGAAGGTGTTGCCGCTGATGGGACCGGCGAGGATATTGCCGGACTTGTCGTAAACCATCATCGCCGTGTTGGCCACTTGCACGTAGTGATCGAACCCCACAGCTCCGCTGTCATCGGAGGCGAAATCTGCAATCGAGCAATCGTCGCCGAGCAGTTCGTCAACATGAAGCCCTTCGAAGCTCACGATTGGATTTGTCAAAAAATTCCCGCCCGACTCGTTCTTGGTAGCGGTCGTTGCCACGGCTCTCTGTCGCCGTGTTTCCGGACTGACCGCCGCCGGACAAAGGGCCATCTGGCTGAGCGGTATCGATACCGAATGCGAGTGCGCATTTCCCACCACCAACACCCAGCCAGGCGGAAGCTGAGCGTTAACAACGCGGATAAAAGTTTCGACAACAGCGACGAGAAGCAAAGCAACAAGAAATATTTTCACGGGAAGATGGAGCCGTTTTTTTCTTACCCGTTCAGTTTCACAAAACTCTCGTGGACTTGTCGAGCCCAACGCTCGAATAACCGCGCTATTAGCGAAACCGCCTGATGCTTACGGATCCGACCGCGCAAACATCATCGCGGTGCGAAGCAGAGTTCATGGATTGGCGCCCGGGCACCATTTAACGGGAGACTGGTCCATGTTAAGTGCCTTTACCATAAAAGCGCTCGCTTCGTTGAAGTCCTTTACCGTTGCGCCCGACCAATATCCTGTCGTGCAAGTGGCGGTGTCGCAATTGCCGCCCAGCGTAATCCACTCTTCAGTTCGTAACACGTCGCAGACACAGATTGCTTTCTTGGGGTCAGACGGATCGACCGTGCAACGCTTATTGAGGCACCATGTCCACGGAGTTCCGTTAGGGCACTTGAGGACTTTCTTACCCTTTTTGAATTGTTCCAGCGAAAACGAGGAGTACACCGTGCGAATCCCATTTACGTCGGTGCTGGGTTCGTTTGTGTTGCACGGCACCGAGGACATGCTCGCGCCCTCTTCCACAGCGCAGAAGCAAATTGCTTTAGTTGGATCACCGGGCTGCGGTATGCACAAAGCCGATGTACACAGCGCATATTGATGTTTGCACAGCTCCATACCTGGCTTGGCTGTCTGTTGATTGCCGAAAGCAATGGTGAAAATGGCGGCCGCAGCAGTAAGCAGGAAACAGGCGAAAGTCAGTTTGATAATACTCATGGTTTTTCCTTCTTTTCCCCGCTACTTGACTGTGCGATTGGCGGGGGCTGGAAAAGGCGAAGAACCTAGCGGTGAAAATCCTCCGCCCGATTCAGACCGCGTCTAACGAGTCGGAGTTTCAAGAACGTCTCACCAACTGGTCAAGCACAATCGCCGCAAGGATGGATCTGCGCCCTCCGATCTCGTGATTTCCTGTTTCCTACTTCTTAATTCTTCCTTCGTAACTCTTCGTTATCCTTCGCTTGAGATAGTAGTCGTGTAACGGCACCAGGATAATCATCGAGAAATAAACCCAGCCGCTCCATTGGATTTGTTCTGCCGGCAAAGTAAGCGCAAAGGCCAGCGACACGATTCCGACGAGTACCGGGACGCTCCAGCCCGACAACTCGCCGCGCGTCACCAGGCTTTCCCGTTCATTCAATCGCAACGGCTCGCGCAATTGCCAGGCACGAAGATTCAGCAGCAGGATTTCAGCGGAAATGGCAATCAAGCCGAGCGCGTAAATTGCAAAAATCGTTCTCGCCTGTGATTCGGTGGTATGAAGCGAGAACCGCTGGCCGATCTGGCCACTACTCAGAAAGTACCACATCGCCCCGAAAATTGCCTTCAACGGATAGATAAAGATCAGGATCGTAACAATCATTGCCCAGCTGATCAAAATCGAGGCGCCGTCTTCGAGACCGTAACGCCGGCTCCACAACCAATGGCCCCGCCAAAAGATGCCCAGCACCGCGATGCTGCAGATAAAAGTCGGTACATTCTTGAATGCCGCCAACAGTGTCTGGATGTTATCGGGGATCTGTTGAGCAGCGATCACCAGCATCGAAATGGCGAACGCAAAAGCGGCGTCGATGAAAGTTTCCAACCGCGTCATCTCCATCCCACGCAACCGAAACCCTTTCAGTCGAGGAAGGGAATCGAGGTCTGCGGACAACGTCGACGCGATGTCACCATGGAGCGGATTCATTTCTGTCATCATGCCGGCCCGCCATGAACTTGTGAATCTCGATTACACCATAAAGATTTCCCCTCGGCACGCCGCCGCGAATAAATCGCGAAGGCGGCTTTTCATTGAGACGAGTCTTTAATAATTTTGTCGCTCAATGCCAAAACCTTCGGACAAGCTAACTACTGATCAGCTTGGTGAACTAATCTACGAAATTCGCGGCGAACGCGTAATGCTGGACTCCGATCTGGCCTCGATCTACGGCGTTGAAACAAAGGCGCTGAATCGCGCAGTGAAACGCAATCGGGATCGCTTCCCGAAAGATTTCGTGTTCCAACTGTCCGAGGATGAATGGAAGAAGTTGAGGTACCAAATTGGCACTTCAACTTCGCCCGGGGAACATCCATCTTTGAAGTACCAAATTGGTACCTCAAGTTTGGGCCACGGGGGACGCCGCAGCCGTCCATATGTTTTCACCGAGCACGGGGCAATCATGGCTGCAAATGTGCTCAATAGCGCACGCGCGGTTCAGATGAGCGTGTTTGTCGTACGCGCGTTTCTTAAAATGCGCGCGTTGCTTGGCGACAAGCGCGAGTTGGCTCATAGACTTGCTGCGTTGGAAAAAGAGCTGAAAAAGCGCCTGGATGTCCACGACGCAGTGATCATCACAATCTTGCAGCGTGTAATGGACATTATCGACCCACCCGCCTTGCCGCCTGAGCCACCCCCAAAACAGATTGGCTTCCATGCGTAGGTTCGATTCGACAGTGGCGAAAGCACGCGATTATGCCGGCCGCAGTCATCGCCAGCGGCTACAGCTCGATTGTGAATCCGATCGCTTCGAGTTCTGATTTAAGCAATTTTGCCTGATCAGGCGTGAACTCAACCAGCGGCGGCCGCACCCTGGTCCAAGCAGGATCGTCCGCGTAGATCGCGATGGCCTGTTTCAACGCCGCGATCATCGACGGAAATTTTCTGCTACTGAACACTCCGCGCACGACATTCAACCGCGCCTGCTGATCCTCCAATTTCGATTCTCGATTCTCGAATTTCGATTCTTCGGTGCAGGCAGCATACAGCTTGTGAATCGCAGCCGGGTTAACATTGGCTGTCGCGGAAATGGTACCCACCCCGCCGTTCCGCATATTAGCGAGAAGAAACGATTCGCTGCCAACGAATACCTCGAAGGTGCGAGCCGCACCGGCAATTGAAGCTGCCCGTCCGGCTCGGACAAACGCGTCGAGAAAAGTCTTGGTATTATTCCAATCGCCCGAGCTATCTTTCATCCCGGCGATTGCACTCGGATAAGCGCCCAGGAGGCGTTCGACCAATCTTGGTGTGATGCCAACCACCGCTACCGGCGGAATGTGGTAGAGATAAATTTTCAGTCGCGCATCACCGACGCGCTGCACGACTTCGCTGAAAAAGCGGTAGAGGCCTTCTTCGCCGACATCCTTGTAATAGAAAGGCGGCAACATCAGCACGCCCGCGCAACCGTTTTCCCCAGCCTGCTTGGTGAGCATGACCGTTTCCATGATCGAACAACAACCGGTTCCCGGCATCATGCGCAACGGATCGACCCCGGCCGCGACCAGCTCGTCGAGCAGATTTAAACGCTCTTCCATCGACAACGAGTTCGCCTCGCTGTTGGTGCCGAACACGGCAAGTCCGCAGTTCTGTGACAGCAACCACTTACAATGCGCGATGAAACGTTTACTATCAGGCGCGAGATCGGCCTTGAACGGAGTAACGACCGGCGCGAGAACACCCCGGATACGTTGGCCCGCGGGAAGACCGTTGATTTCGGCGTTATCCGACATTTCCTAATTTTTCCTTCAACCTTCTAACTTTTCGAGCGACTGCGAAACCACCCCGTTTTTGCTTCCTTACTTCTTAGAGTTATGGCCACCAAAATTGCGATCGCAATGGGCCAGATCAGATTCAGACGCAACGTGTCGGCGAACGCCGCCGCGAATGACTGGTGAAACGCCTGGCGGACCAGTTCGACCTGACTTGTGATCAGGCCGGCATCGATGTTTCCGATTCGTTCGACCGCGCCGGGCTGTTCCAGGAGTTTCTGTTGAGCGAATGACAATGGCGTTTCGGCTAATCGGAAAGCGAGATGGCGTTGGAAAAAGGCACCGTGAAGTTCGGTCGCGGCCGCGACGCCAATAGCACCTCCGCCGAACCGAAACATGTAGATCATTCCCGTTGCCAGACCGGCGCGTTCCGGCGAAACCGCGGTGAGACCAACGGTGTTTAGCAATGTAAATCCAGGCCCGGCCCCGGCGGCAATCAGGAGAAATGGAATCACCATCCCACTGTATCCGTACGATACCGGGACAAATGACAGGATCGCCAGTCCCAGCGCCATCGAAACGCAAGCGACGATTAGCAGAGTCGGCATTTGAAAGCGGCTCGTCAGGCGTCCGGACATGACTCCAGTTACGGCAAGAACAAGGCTGAACGGAACCAGGCCGATTCCCGCAGTCAACGCGCTGTAACCAAATTCCTCCTGCAAATAAACCGCGACCATGAACAGGAAAAGGAAGAAGACAAATCCAAGGAAACAACTGGCCACGCAGGAACAGAAAAAGGCCGGTAATTGAAGGAGTTTGCCGTCAACGATGGCATTGGTCGCGCGGCGCTCGATGATTACGAAAACCACCAGCAAGACGAGCGACAGAACAATCAGTCCGAGAGCCAGCGGCGGGTTGCGATCGCCTCCCTGAAGGAGATCCAGACCGACAAGGAAACTCGTTAACGCTGTCCCGAGAACAAGTACGCCCGCGATATCGATTCGGTGCGAAGCATTCTCGTCGCGCGAATCCTGAATGGCGCGCAATGCGATGATCATGATCACGGCGATGAGCGGCAGATTAATCAAAAAAACCAATCGCCAGCTCACCTCTGCGGTTAGAAATCCACCTACCAATGGCCCGATCGATTGCGCTACACCCGCGATACCCACCAATGTCCCGAGAGCGACCGCGCGCTCCTCGGCGTTGTAAACACTCGAGATGATGGCCATACCCGCCGGCAACATGAGCGATCCGCCCGCGCCCTGTAATACGCGTCCGATAACCAGCACCGAAAGCGTCGGGGCGATTCCGCACAGGAGCGACGCCAGCGCAAATACAATTGCGCCTGCCAGCAGACAACGGCGTCGGCCAAAAACATCAGCGATCCGCCCGGCCGCTACGATCAGCGCGGCGAACGCCAGCATGTAACTGTTGAGTCCCCACTGAAGATCTTCCAAATCCGCGTGCAGATCTTTGCCCAGCGTAACCAGCGCCACGTTGACCGTCGTGATATCGAGGTTCAGAATCGCAAACACCGCCGCGATCGCTATCAAAGCCAGCCGCGGGTTTGTCGGGGGTGAGGATGAGACAGGCGTCACCGGTTCCGCATACTAACGATGGCTGCCGTCTTGCCCAGCCTTTAGCCGCGCTCGTGCCCCCGATCTCTGACCTCCTTGACACGCCGTAGTCCCGCGACTGCGGGACAAAGGCGCCTTCTCGTCAAAAAAAGCTTTGGATAATGTTGCGCCTCGATAATGCATGTCATTACACGGAAACGCTTGAACGAGTTCGCGCACAAACGCTACTCTGGTCTGCCGACCGGACGGACTCGTTCCGTGGCGAGCTCGGACCCTTCTATGTCGCTCATCCCACTCGGTGGGTTCCTGACTTCGTGACTGCCTTTTCCGCTTTCCGAAATCCAGAACGTCGATGTTGAGCGTTGGACGTTTGTTTCTCTGTCGATTACACTTTCAGCGTGAGCACGGTTGAGGAAATTCGAACAGCCATTCCAAAGCTAAGCGTTGAAGAGAAACTCCAAACGATGGAAGCCCTTTGGCAGAGCTTATCGTCGAAACCTGATTCAGTTGAGTCGCCAGCCTGGCACGAAAAAGAGCTGCGTGACCGCGAACGCGATATCCAATCAGGGGAATCGAATTTCATCGACTGGGAAAAAGCTAAAACGAATATCCGTCGTCAAACTTCGTGAGGATCGAAATCCTCCCGGCGGCGCGGGAAGACTTAATCGCTGGATATCACTTTTACGAGAGCCAAGCCGCCGGTTCAGGCCGCTTTTTTCTTCGCCACCGCTTTTTTCTTGGCGACGATGGCATCGGGGAACTGCACGACGTGGGGGACAGGCTCGGTTCCATTCTGACCGAAGGTCGACTCGAACGTCAGTTTTCCATTAGCGATCTCGGTTAACGCGATATCGGCTTCACGAAGTCCCGGAGCACATTGCACCAGGGGTCGATGCCCGATCGAAAGCTGTCGCACACGGCGTGAGACCATGTTGACCAGGATTTGCTGGTTAGTGATTACTTCGGAGGCGGCTGTAATGAGATCGGCATTCATAATAATTTGATTGATTCTGACTTTCTACCCGACACCAACGTCGCGCCGGCTTGGGCGCGCACGGGAGGCCGACTTGCCTCCTTCGTACTTCTCGACCTGCCACTATCGTCCAGAAAACGCGGACCACAACCGCTAATCGCGGACCCGCACCGCTGGGATTTGACTACTTGAGAAGTGTGTAGTAAATACTACACACATGGCTCAAAACCATTCGTTTGGAGAGTTCCTGCGTGAGCGTCGGACGACCAGGGCGGTCAAGAATCGCGCTTTCTCGGTCCGTCAAGTCGCAGGCCGCGTAGGCATCGAGCCTTCCTACCTGAGCAAAATCGAACGCGACGAGCAGCCCCCTCCCGGGGAGGAAACAATTCGCCGCATCGCGGCAGAACTTGGCGAGGATCCTGATGTGCTTCTAGCTCTAGCAGGCAAAGTGTCCAGCGACCTTCTGCAAATTATCCGGGAGCGCCCGACGCACGTTGGCGAGTTACTTCGTTCGATCCGCCGGGTTCCCGCAAAGCGCGTTGCCGAAATGACGCGGCAGGTCCGGGACGGCAACTGGTGAACTATGCAATCCGAAAAATTAAAAACCCATACAATCTATGATTACACTGAAAAACGACAGCCTCTGTTTTAGCTTCCCCGAAATTGACGAAGTTATTCGTCGCTTTATCGAGCGACATATAAATTCCACATTGCCGGCGATCATCGCGGCTGACCGGAGTTCTGCTGCACGGGCGCTTCAGTCGTATTGGGGATTTCGGGAAGCGACCCCCGAAGTACGCCGGAAAGCCGAGAACCAGGTCATCCGTGCTACTCCGGAGAAAATAGCAACGGCACTCCGGCGGAAATCCATGAGCGTCGTTAATCGCGGCGATGCTTCCATCACGACACTCCAAATCGAGTTTCAACGCACGCTGCGCATTCCAGACGACGGCAAGATTTATCCGTTACCCGCCGGCTTCGGTCGTTTCCCGGTTCGACACGTGGACGATCACAAGGACACTGTTCCGGCACCGTGGATCGAGCGCGGCGGGGTGCTGATGCCGATGTATCAAAGTGAGGCGCTTTGGATCCGATTCAGCACGCCTTACCCGTTCGCATTGAAGGTTGCCGCTGGCAAAATTGATGCTGTGACGGGCGAGTTGTGGCGGGCAGATTTGCGGCCGGACCCACAAAATTATCTCGTCCTGCCCGAGCAGCCTTGGCTGGATGGGTTCGCAGTGCGAAAGGGCGTGATCCGCCAATTTGTCGCGATGCCGCTGGGCGCAGGATATTCGGCCGAGGAACAGATAACCGGGAAGGCGGACTCGGGCGGCATCCAACTCCAGGTTTTCCCGTTACGCGCAGAAGCATATTTTCGCACAGAAGTTGCGAAACATCTCCCAAAGTCGCTAGAGGATTTGCTTGATGAACTCGTGGACGCGGAACTGCTCGACTCCCGCGTTCAATTTTGCCGGCAGGCTCCGAGTATGGTGATGGAGAGTACAGCGATGGGGCTTGGCGCGGGTGGAACTATGCGTCAGGAGATTTTTAAAGATTCTCACGATTTCTCGGACTGGGATTTGTCGTTAAGTAGTCGCTGTTTTGTGCACCTCTGCAATTCCCTGGTGTGGCGACAGGTGACCAAGAGCAACCCACCGCATCCACCGTTCACCGCGAAGGAGTACAAAAGGGCTGGAGTTCCCTGGTTCGATTATTATCGCGACGACCTCTCTGCGTTATCAGGCTCGACGGTTCTCGATAAAATCAAGAGCGTGTTTGTTTTTGGGCAAGCGAAGGGAGAAAAACCTCTCGTCGACAATTCGCCAATGGAGCCAGAACTCGTCGTGCAATATGGCAACGCCAGGCGCCGGGATGAAGTTCGGGAATTCGTCGAGCAGTAACTTGCGACTACACCCGATCTTCAACCCAAAAGCGTATGAAATTTACTATCCGCATCGACGAACTTGAAAGCTTGCTGAAAGCAGTCGTTTCACGTCCTCGAAAGAAGGACACGGTCAGAATTTCTGCGTGTGCGGCTCGCGTCTTTGTCGAGTGCAGAGACGCGGTGGCCGGTGTCGAGGCACTTGTCTTTAGCGACGGTGCGGTAACGTTGCCAGCGGCGAAATTCCGAGAACTTGTTGAAACTTACAAGGGACGCACTTCCTTAACTTTTGAGGGAAGTACTGATGGATTGCGCATCGAAAATCTCGTCATGCCAGCGCGTGGTTATGATCCCAGCCCGAAGCCGCCGGCAGCCTTCCAAGTTTTTCCAGCGCGTTCCACAACGGCAATGGAGAGCGGCCCCGGCAGAATGGAGTAAAACTGCGCAACGAATGCAATGCTTAAAGCGAAGCCGACGCGTTCCGCCTTTGGTCTGCCACTGCCCGCGGCTCGCCGGTGGAACAAGCAAAGGACGAAGTAAGAAGGAAAAATTAAGAAGTCGCATCATCGCCGGCGGGTTGAAACTCACTCACTGCTCCCCTCGCAACTAATGCACGTCCGGCTCGGACCCTTCTATGTCGCTCATCCCAAGAGCTCCATTGAAACTCACTCGCGTCCCCGCGCGTTCGCTCCTACCCTCGTCACTTTACCTTCTATGTCGCTCATCCCAAGAGCTCCATTGTTTGGTTTTGAGCGTCAATTCGCAACTGCCATCCTGGCTTGCCTTCGAAGGAAAGCGTTGCGCAGAGTTTGTCTCCTTCTTGAGCGTCTCTGGACCGAGCTTAGCTCTGGGACAATCGGTGCTTATCGTCCGTGCCGATGGAAATTGATCACCCCTTCCCAGGGAAGAACAAAGGAGGGCGGATTCGTAGTAAAATCCAGTTGCCCGCCCAACTCAAAATGGCCGGTCGCGTTGGTGAAGCGCCCTGTGCCGCCTGTCACCTCCGCAGTTTCATGGTTGTCGAATACCCCAGGTGTTTCCGTCGGACACAGGTACCCTTCGAAAGTGCCGGAGATTTCGTCGCCGTTGGCCGCAAACCAGTCAAAGGTGCCGGTGTAAGGAATATTATTTTCACAAACATCGGGGGCGGGTTCGCATGGCCGCGGGAAGAATTCCGCGGTTCCAGTGAAAGCTCCCAGGTGGTTTGCGTGTCCGAAGTTGACCACGTGTATTGAAGGCTCGCACTCCGTACCGGACTGAGAATCAACGTACCCCGAGACCGTGCCGTTGAACGGCACTTCGTCGCGGGCTAATGCGGGAGTGGTCGCGAAGAACAATGCCGCAAGGCAGGGGAGGAGCGGCGGGATGAGAAGTGGCAGAATTGCTGTTTTGGGCTGAATCAATGGATTCATGGTTTCCTTTCTTTTACCCCGCTGATTTGATTAGGGATTGCGGGTCAGGAAGAGGCGCAGAACCTAGCGGGGGAATGTCCTCCGTCTGATTCAGATCCGTTGTGTGGGATTTTGCTGCGTTCCGCGGTTTTTTGAAATACGCAGAATTGCGTACGATACGCTGTTGCCCCGACTCACTTATTGCTCCCCGCGCAACTTTACCTTGATCACTCGGTCGCCGCGGCGACCTCGCGCCAGGTCGAGCCGACTTGCATTCCCTAGCTGCGTTGCCGTCTACCCGCGCGCTTGAAACTCGTTCGCTTCCCAGCTCGCTCGCCGCTACCCGTTGCGGCTTTGCCTTCTATGTCGCTTTCCCCAAAAGCTCCATTCCCTCGATCGCGCGTGTTCTATGTCGCTTTCCCAAACGCTCCATTGTATCTCGCTTGCTCCCGCTCGCTCGACCGTTACCTCACGGCTTTACCGGCCATGTCGCTCGCCCTAAACGCTCCATTGTATCTCGCTTGCTCCCGCTCTCTCGACCGTTACCTCACGGTCCGGCGGCTGCCGGATCGTTCGCCCCAGTCGCTCCATTCCCTCATTCGCGACGTGTTCTATGTCTCTGAACCCACCGCTAATACTGGTGTCGATCTTATCCATCGTAAGCGGCTTACGATCGACCAGCGGTAGTGCACAGAAACAGATCGATGTTTTCGGCGCTCGCATCTTAAAGATGCGGTGAGCAACGCGACTCGTTTACAGGAACGAGATTGTCTTTTCGGTGCCCGTTGAGCCACACTGCAGTTGGACGTCGCGGCTATGCGTCACTCCATCAACAGAAAGAACAACCTGTGCTGGGCCTTCGAAATCATCAGCTTCGTCCAGCAAGAGAAAATCGGGGCCGAGCTGCGAAACTTGCAATTCCGAGCCATCGCGCACGACATGGATTTTTACTTCTGCTGAATGGCCGGTGTGATTGTCTGTCATGGATGAGGAGCTAGATCGTCGCGTTCAGCGATACGCGTCCAAACGCAATATCAAACTCGGCGAGTCGTTGGGTTCTGGCGTCCATGGTAATGTTTTCGCTGCCGAATACAATACAAAACCAGGGTTTCTCGCGGTAAAGTTCCACCGTGAAGATCGACCGTTCGAGCGAGAGTGCCACGTGTATCAGCGTCTGCGCGAAGAGCAAACTACGCGAATTCGCGGCTTCAATGTGCCTCGGTTGTTGCGCATTGATGAGGAGTTTCGCGCGATAGAGATGACGATTGTCCGCCCGCCATTTCTTCTCGACTTTGCCGGCGCTTATCTGGATGAAGCGCCTGACTTCGGTGAGGACGTTCTTCGACAGTGGCAGGAAGAAAAAGCGGAAATCTTCGGTGAAAGATGGCCAGAGGTTACTCGGATTCTCGCAGTGCTAGAGGCGCTCGGCATTTATCTGCGCGATATCAATCCAGGTAATATTTTCTTTCGTGAAGAGACTCGATGAAAACGAAAAAAGCGAGATTGTATGTGAACACTGCTAGCTGTGCTCGCCTTCACGTCTAAACACCGCGAAACGCCAAGCCTAGTTGGTTGATTTGGGCGTCAAGTCGCAAAACAGCGGAAGTGATCCGACGCCAGACGCGCGAGCGCGCGTATCGGCTTTTCAGCTCCGGTCATAGAATTTTCAATGATGCATCGTAGGCGGCTTATGATGCAAACCTAAAACGGAATGTTCGTTCAACCAGTATTCGCCTTCCGGCATTGGTTCTCCGTCATCTGCGCTCTGTCCCTATTTCCCGCGGCTTGCCGGTGGAACAAGCGAAGGATGAAGTAAGAAGGAAGAATTAAGAAGTCGGATCTTCGGCTCCCAGTGAGCTAATTGAAACTCGTTTGCTTCCCAGCACTCACGGCTACCGACCGCGGCTACAATTATTTTCCGCGGCTTGCGGGTGGGACGATGCCGTTCATACGGAGATATTCGATCATCTGGCCGTAGTGGTCGAAGCAATGAGCTGGGGCGAACGTTGCCAGGAAGAGGCGCGTGGTGGGTTTGCCACTACCCGAGGTAATCGGTTCGACGAGGTTCGAGCTCGTCAGGGTCGCCACCGATTTGTGGCCGAATGCGAAGGAATCTTTTAAATACTTAATGATGTCGGCCTTGGCTTTCATGGTGTCCGGGCCTTTGCCGCCGTTGACCGTGTCCGGTGGTTTCTCGCCCGTAATCGGCGACCAGATCAAGTAGTTGGATGCGGCGATGTGTTTCAGTTGCTGGCCAAAGGTGCGTACACCTTTGTAGTCGCTGCCGGGAAGGTTCAGTTTCTCCGGAGAAAAATCGAACTTGTCCTCCGGCATCGCCTCGGCCGCTTCGACGACTTCCTTCTCAACAATGCTAATCTCGCGATCGATCGCTGACGCGATGGTGGGTGGAGTTGCGGGTGAGGCCAACGCGCCGGCCGCAGCAGGAGAGCTTTTGGTATTCTGCGCATAAGCTGAAGCCGCAGCGAGGCACAATGCTGCTGTTAGTACTAGAGAAGGATGTTTCATAGAGCATGAAAGAACTTCTTGTTCGCGTGATTGGCAAGAAGAGAGATGGGCAGTGGAAGGATAAAGTAAGAAGTAAGAAGTAAGAAGTAAGAATGGAGCTGATGGGATCAGCGACATAGAAGGTAAAGCGACGTGGGTAGGAGCGAGTGAGCGTGGGTAGCGAGCGAGTTTCAAGCCGCAGTCATCGCCAGCGACTACAGCTCTCTTTGCTGCTCACGTTGACTCATGTGCTCCAGCCCATTTGAAACTCGCTCGCGTCCCTACAGCTCGGTTCGCCGCCGTAACTGAGGCCCAGCACTCGTCACGTCGAGCAAGCTTTGGGTAAACTGAGCAACGGTCGGGCTTTCCAATCGCAGTTGATCTGCGTAAGACAGCGAAGGATCTCGTTAGCGAAAGAAGATCAAGTAAACGAGAACGCTTAACGCTCCCACCGCAGCCATAATTATTTGCTGCAGGTGTTTCGTGGGCTGCGACGGAATTGCAGGCGATGCGGTAGCACAATGACGGCAATGATGATCGACGGTAGAAAGCGCGTAACCGCAGGTGGGACAAGCCTCCAGTGACATATGATACAATCGCAGACATTGGCCTAATAGCGAGGAATCGCTTCGCGGACGTTAAAGCGTTAAATCGTTGAGCGGGACGAAAGAAGACGTGAAGAACGTGCAGAACTCCGAAGTGAAGTTTCGTTCTGAGAAGCGTCAATATGAAAGACGAACAAAACGCTCTCCTGATTTCGTGTTTGTTCGCGTCGGCATTTAACATTTAACCTTCGGGAACGTGAACTGTTGAACGGGATCAATATGAAAGACGAGTCAAGAACAATTCAAGCCGTCGGGAGCTTCCTGTTCGGTGTTGCTTTGCTGATCACAGCGTGCTCGCGGCCTGGCTCCACGGCTGACTCGTCGGCGCTCAAGCCGATCGACAAGGCTGCGTTGCAGAACATGGTGGACACCACCGCCAAGGAACTCCTGGTGCCCGGCGCCGTACTCCTCCTGCGCACACCGCAGGGCGAGTTCAAGGTCACATACGGCACCACACAACTTGGCACGACGAGCCCGCCCCACGCCGACACCCACTTCCGGATCGCCTCGAACACGAAGTCGATGACGGCCGCGGTAATCGTGCAACTGGCGCAGGAAGGCAAGCTCAGTCTCGATGATCCGGTCTCGAAGTACGTCTCGAGCGTCCCCAATGGCGACAACATCACGATCGACGAACTGCTAAAGATGCGCAGCGGACTCTACAACTACACTGATGCTCCCGAGCTCGCGGCCACCGTGGATCGTGACCCGACCAAGGTCTGGACCACAGAGGAGTTGCTAGCCATCGCGTTCGCGCGGCCGCCCAACTTTCCGCCTGGTACCGCCTACGAATACAACAACACCAACTACACGCTTCTCGGCCTCATCGCCGAGAAGGTCGATGGCAAACCACTGGATCGGGCGATGCAGGACCGGTTGTTCGGGCCGCTGGGGATGCACGACACTCTCCTCCCTCCTCGCACTTCGAACACCATCCCCGATCCCTACTCCCACGGCTACTTGTACGGCAGTTCCTTATTTGTCCTGACGGACACGCCGTACCCGCCCGAAATCCAAGCCGCGGCACGGGCCGAGACGCTCCTGCCCACTGACTACACGAACCTGAACCCCTCTTTTGCTTATTTTCCCGGGGGCGTCATCTCCACCGCCAACGATCTGGCCATCTGGATCGAGGCACTGGTTGCCGGGCGCGTCTTCAATGCCGCATATCAGCGCCGCTGGCTCGACAGCCTGCAGGCCAAGGACCCGAGCATGCCCAACGGTCAGCAGTACGGGTACGGCATGGAGCGACTGCGCTGGGGCCCGAACGCGGTATATTTTCACGGCGGCGAGACTCCTGGCTACAATTCGCACATGGGTTACGACCCCAACAGCCGGGTGACGTTTGTGACGTGGACCAACCTGCCCATATCGGTCGAAGGCAAGTGGACGTCTCTGGCCCTGATGCAAAAAATATGGGATCAGATCTACGTGGTATCACCACTGACCGCTTTTCCATCGCCGACCGCCACCCCTTAGCGACGGCGAGCCGACGCTCGATGTTGTTCGAGCCGTAGATGTACACGCATCATGAGGGTTATCTGTCAGTAATACCGATATATCCTCCGTCGATTTCGGTAATCGCCTGGTTACTCGCTCGCGTGGACGATGTAGCTGCCGACTTGTTTGTCGCGCTCCAGCTTTAGCAGCCCACGCTTTTGCGCTTCGAGGAGCAGTTCGTTGAAGGCACGGAACCCATGCGCTCGCTCGTTGAAACCGGGGTTCTGACGTTTCATCGCCTGTTTCATCAGTGAGCCGCGGATCGGATAATCCTCGCCTCGTTCTGCGCGCAGCGCTTCCAGGGTTTTCCTCAGAAGATCGAGCGCTCCGTCGATTGAGGGTCGATGATCTTTACCAGTTTTCGCTGTTGGCGCGGACGCGGCAACGCTCGGACGTTTCTTTGCCGGCTCCACGCGCACGAGATCGTCGTAATAGATGAATTCGTCGCAGTTGCTGATGAACAGATCGGACGTGGACCTTTTAACGCCGACGCCGATGACCGTCTTGTCGTTCTCGCGCAATTTGCTGACGAGCGGCGAAAAGTCCGAATCGCCGCTAATGATGACGAAGGTGTCGACGTGACTCTTGGTGTAACAGAGATCGAGCGCATCAACGACCATGCGGATGTCGGCGGAGTTTTTGCCGGACTGGCGCACATGCGGGATCTCGATGAGCTCGAAGGCCGCTTCGTGCAGCCCACGCTTAAACGTCTTGTAGCGCTCAAAATCGCAGTAGGCTTTCTTGACCACGATTTGGCCCTTGAGCAGCAGACGCTCGAGGACCTTGCGGATGTCGAACGCGGGAAAGTCCGCGTCGTGCGCGCCCAGCGCGATGTTTTCCAGGTCGAGGAACACAGCCATCGTGGCGTCAGAATCTTGCACACTCATCAGGCTATGATGTTAGCGACATCGGGGTCTTGAGACAGCGAAAATTGAGCCAGCAACATCAATTGGCGATTGTTTCGGGGGGAGCCGCAGTCCGTGACAGCTCCGAAAGCGTTCGCGAGCAGGCGGGCCACAAAGGATTCCGCAGTCGTGACAGCTCCGAAAACGTTCGCCCACCGCTCTCCACGTCGAGCAAGCTTTGGGTAAACTGAACAGGCGGGCTACAAACGATTCCGCAGTCATCGACAGCGGCTACAGTATTTTGCGGTCGCTGCGGCGACTGCCACTACAAGTGATCCGAGGTGAGCAGGAGTCGTTTAACTGGTTGGCTTTTAACAAGTCCATCCACAATTTCCGGGACGTCGGCGACCGTGACGCGCCCGTAAAAAAAGTGGTCGGGCTCGACTAAAACCGTCACGCCGGTGTCGCATTGGTCGAGACAGCTCGATGTGCAGACGCGCGCCTCCAGCTTTGCGAGTCCGCGCGCGGCAACTTCTGCTTTCAACGCTGCATACACTTCTTCGGAGTCTTTCAGCGCGCAGCATCCTTTCGGGTTGTCATCAGCCCGACGATTGATGCAGACAAAGAGGTAACGCTTGCGTTGCATGGAAGGTGAGAGTCGAAGAAATCGAGCAAGAGGTCAAAGGCCAAAGTACCTCAAAGTAAGAGGTAAGAATGCAAAAGGAAGAACCGGACTTTGCCATCTATGTCGCTCGCGTCGCCCGCGGCTTCGTTCGCGAGGGGAGCTTTTGGCCGCAACGACGCGCAGGATGAGCAACGTATTCAACTTTGAATTGGCTATTATCGCGCGGCTCTCACGCTTGTGACTACTGGCTCTATGCAGATTCATTTTGTTGCTGCGATGCTGTTTTGATTTTGGTAAACGATTTCGTAAGTGACGTTCCCCATTTGGTTCTCAGCTGCCTTGATCACAGCGAGTGTTGCAACCGCAGCTGCCAAAGCTCAGAACGCTGCGCAGTGGCTGAGCCCGGCGGAAGAATGGGTCGTCACGCAGACGAAGGCTGGTGAAATCGCTGATCTAACCAAGCAATTCCCAGAGAAAGACAAACGAAAGCTCAGCGCGCATTTTTTAGAGGAGTTACTCACGGGCGTGCTACCGGGTATCAAGCTGCATCGACATGGTGTCCGAATCATTGGCGCAACCATTGACGAGCCAATCGACCTCGAAAATGCGCAGATCCCTTGTGAGGCCTGGTTGGAGCATTGCCAATTCAATGCCAGCGCGAATTTCAACGGTACGAGTTCCGCGGGGACCATCTCATTCGAGAACAGCACGTTTAAGACAGAGGCGCACTTCAACAGCATGAAAGTCCGAGGCGACGCCTTTTTCAACGGTGCCGCCTTCGAGGGACAGATAGACTTCATCCTGGCAGACGTCACCCGTAATTTAGAAGCGAATGGGGCAAAGTTTCAGAACAAGGAAAGGGAAGCCAACTTCAACAGTATGAAAGTCGGAGGCTATGCCTCTTTTAAGAGTGCAGTCTTCGAAGGAGCGGCGGACTTTGGCTCGGCAGATATCGCCGGCAATTTGCAAGCGCAGGGCACCAGGTTTCAGAACAAAGAAGCGGAAGCCAACTTCAGCAGCATGAAAATCGGAGGCGACGCCTCGTTCAATGATGTGGTTTTCGAAGGGCCGGTAACCTTCATGCTGGCAGACATCGCCGGTAATTTTAGTGGACACGGCGCAAGGTTTCAGAACAAGGAAAAGGGAGCCAGCTTCAACAGTTTAAAAGTCCGAGGCTACGCCTTTTTCTTGAGCAGTGCGGTCTTCGAAGGGGCGGCGGACTTCGGCTCAGCAAACATCGCTACCACTTTCGCTGCGCCGGGGGCCAAGTTTCAGAACAAGGAAAAGCAAGCCAACTTCGGCGACATGAAGGTCGGAGGGTACGCCTTCTTCAACGATGCGGTGTTCGAGGGGCCGGTAAATTTCGGCCTGGCAGAAATCGCCACCGCTCTCTCTGCAAATCAGGCAAAGTTTAAGAACAAAGAAACGGAAGCCAACTTCAGTAGCATGAAGGTCGGAGGCCACGCCTTTTTCAACGATGCGGTGTTCGAAGGGCCGGTGAATTTCGTCCTGACGGACATCGCCGGCGCTTTCCATGCGAATGGGGCAAAGTTTCACAACAAGGAAAGCGAAGCCAACTTCAACAGCATGAAGATCCGGGGCGACGCCTTCTTCGAAAATGCAGTATTCGAAGGACCTGCGAATTTCGTTTCGGCAGATATCGCGAGCAATTTGCAAGCGCAAGGCGCCAGGTTTCAGAACAAGGAGAAGTACGCCAGCTTCGGCGGCATGAAAGTCGGAGGGTACGCCGTTTTCAGCGATGCGGTATTCGAAGGACCGGTTAACTTCGTCGGCGCAAACGTCGCCGGCAATTTCGCAGCGGGAAAAGCAAAGTTTAAGAACAAAGAACAGGATGCCGGTTTCGGCGCCATTAAGTTTGGAGGATACGCCTTTTTCAATGATGCGGTGTTCCAAGGGCCGGTCAACTTCAACTACGCCGACTTTGCCTGGCTCGATCTGTCGAAGACTGTCTTGCCAAAGGTCGCCGCCAAATTCCATATGCAGGGAATGAGCTACAAATACATTCGTGCGGCTCCCAACGAACCCGAATCACATAGAGCGCTTTTGGAATTGGCGGACCAGTCGGCTTACAGCGCCGATGTGTACAATCATCTCGAAGAATTTTTTCTTCGACAGGGTTATCGTGACGATGCCGATCGCGCTTTCATTGAAGGAAAGCGCCGCGAACGAAAAGAAAATCTTCACGGCTTCAGTTGGGTCGGGAGTTGCTTGATCGATTGGCTTGTGGGCTATGGGCGTCGTCCGTGGCAGGCTGGCATTCCTTGCGCAGCGTTGATCGCATTAGGCTGCGTCCTTTTCTCGCCCAGAAAAATGGAACCGCAAAAACCAGACGACACGCCCCGGGTTTACAGTCGCTTCTGGTATAGCCTGGGCTTGTTCCTTCCCTTCGTGGATCTCCAGGCGGATAAAGTCTGGAAGCCAAAGGCCGATCAGACTTTTCTAAGAAATTATATGCGTGTGCACATAATGCTGGGATGGATTCTGGTTCCCCTCGTTCTTGCCGCGCTAACGGGTCTCATCAAGTAAAACGACCGCGTCAATCCGCAAACGGACGGAAATCATAAAACTAAGTCGGCTCCTTGGCTTGGAGACAGGTCTGCCGCGGTCAGCGCCCGCGGCTACAAGGTTGCAGTCACGGCGGCGACCGTCGCCACAACGCGCAGCTTGCAATCGTGGAAGGCGACTGCTTCGCTCTGATTGATGAGCAAATCGTATCTTCTTTGGGCCCTCATCGGGATGATCGGCTACTCGGTGACGGCAACTCTGGTCAAGCTGGCTACTCAGAGCGGGCGATTCTCCAGTTATTTCGTTCTTATGATTTCCTCCGCCATGGTGGTGGCGACCTCAACCACCATCACCGTCCTCCGCGGAGACATTAAAACATTCTCCCGGGACAATCTTGCCAGCGCCGACGGCATGTTTGCGCTCGGCGCGGGCGTCACGTTGGTAATTGCGGTTGTCTTTTATTTCCTCGCGTTATCTCAAGGGCCGACCAGCGTTGTCGTCCCGATCTATGGCATGTTCGTCGTTGTCGGCGCCGTGCTGGGATTGGTTTTCCTGCACGAACCGTTCACCGTGCGCAAAGCTCTCGGTATCCTCCTCGCCGCCGTTAGTATTTATCTTATCGCAGGCCAGCCGGGACGGTGAAGCGATGACGGATTAAAATCGAAGGCCGCAGTCAACGACAGCGGCTACAGCGCGCTCACTCATGCATCGTGAGCCGCTTATGATGCGATTAGATAACAGCCGCAGTCAGCGACAGCTCTGAAAGTTTTGAAGAATGAGCCCGTTTCCGTCCCGTTGTTGCATTAAGGAGTATGAAACACTTCTATTTCACAAAAAGAAAACTCCGGCTTGTGCCGGCAACAATCACCGCGCTCGCGCTGGCAATATCCATTCCACTGTCTGCGCAAACCATTATCACCTTTGACGCGCCGGGGGCGGGCACGGGGCCCAATCAGGGCACTTATGCCCTGGACATCGAGCCGTCGGGGACAACCATAGGATTCATCCGTGGCGCGAACGACGTGCGACACGGTTTCATCCGGTCCCACGATGGCAGGTTCACCATCTTCGACGCGCCGGGGGCGGGCACAGCAGCCGGTCAGGGGACACGAGCGTACTCCACAAACGCGACTGGAAGTATTACGGGGCATTTCACTGACTCGGCTGATACTGCTCACGGCTACGTTCGCTCTAATCAAGGCGTGATTACCGTCTTCGATGCGCCTGGCGCGGGCACGGGAATCAACCGGGGCACCTTTCCTTTTAACAGCCCAAACCTAATCAGCCCGGACGGGACGATCACGGGATACTACGTTGACTCCGCTCTCGTGAATCACGGCTTCGTAAGGGACAGGAACGGCGCCATCACCACGTTCGATGCGCCGGGTGCGGGCACCGGAGCCAGCCAGGGTACGCAACCTTTCGCGATCAACGACAACGGCGAGATCACAGGATTCTATTTCGACGGTACCAGTGCAGTCCACGGCTTCCTGCGGGACAGGAGGGGCAGGATCACGACATTCGATGTTCCGGGCGGGGGCACAGGCCCTTTCCAAGGTACGTATGCCGGAGGTTTTACTCCGAACGGAACGATCATGGGAGTCCTCTTTGACGCCAACTATTTGAGTCATGGTTTCGTGCTGGATAAACATGGCACAGCTACGGTGTTCGATGCTCCGGATGGCGGCACCGTCCCAAATTCCTTCCAAGGTACCTATCCTTGGGGAGTCAATCCGAGTGGAGCGATTACTGGATGGTATGTTGACGATTCAAATGTGAATCACGGCTTTGTGCGCGATAAACACGGCGCCATTGTTGAGTTCGACGTTCCGGGCGCAGGCACCGGGGCCGGCCAGGGTCCGAACGTCTACAGCATTTCTCCAAACGGCACGGCGGTCGGATTTTTCTTCGATGCGAACAACGTGGTTCACGGATTTGTGCGAGAAGGGCATGGCTGCGCGATGGGCCAATTTTCTCAGCAGTAATCCGGATCGATCGATGCTGCTAAACCAGAGTCTTCCTGAATCATCGACAACAAAAGATTGAGATTCAGCCCGGTGGACCTGAAAAACCGGTCCATCGGGCGGTCTCGTTTAAACAGTGCACGAAGAAAGAATTTAGTATCGACCCGTTTATGGTGCGACGTGTTGTAGAGTTCCGAGAAGACATCGACGCGCAGGACGAAGAGGTCTGGCTGGACGCCTCGCCACGGGATGCGCTAGGTTTTGCCGTTATGGCAAGGGTTCGCACTGAGAGGCCCATGCCGTCCGCCGCGGCTCCGTTGACTTCGCCTCTGGTGCGTGAGGCGAATCATGCCCGGCGGAACGATGCCGCTGCGATTAGCGAGATGATGCCGGAGGTTTACGAAGACTTGCGTCGTCTGGCTGAGACCTTTCTGCGGGGCGAACGGACCGCTCATACTCTTCAGCGAACAGCGCTCGTGCATGAGGCTTTTCTTCGCCTGATCGGCGAGGAGAATCTAATCTGGCAAAATCGCAGTCACTTTATCGGAATCTTCGCGCGGGTGATGCGACAGACGCTGACTAACTACGCGGTGGCGCGACACCGTTTGAAACGTGGCGGCTCGGATCCTCTGAGACTTACTCTCGAATTTTACGACAGGAGCAAAATTGATGTGACTGCGCTCGACGAGGCGTTGCACGCGCTGGAAGCTCTGGACGAGCGGCAGACGCGCATCGTGGAACTGCGGTTTTTCGCCGGGCTGACTGTCGAGGAAACAGCCGAGTTACTGGAAATTTCGCCGGCCACGGTGAAGCGGGACTGGACCCTGGCGAAAATTTGGCTCCGGCGAGAACTATCTGTGAATTAGAGATCAAATTCTTCGTGGCCACAAAAACTACCCAATTCGGGCAAGGGAACATCGACCCGCAACGCTGGGATCTTTTGAAAACGATTCTGGGCGAAGCGTTGGAACAAAACTCTTCAGCGGCCCGGATCGCGTTGGTGGAGAGCCGCTGCGGTGGAGATACGGATTTGCTCGAAGAGGCGGAGTCGCTCCTGGCGGAAGCGGAGGCGATTCTTAAGGAGCGTAGCGACAGCTTCGAAGATTGCGCGCAGAACGCAGCCTCCACTTTCTGGCAGGAGGGACCGCCGCGCGGCGGAGAGCGCGTGGGCGCGTATGTCATCGTGCGTGAACTGGGCCGCGGCGGGATGGGCACAGTTTTCCTGGCGGAACGCGCTGATGGTCAATTTGAGAAACAAGTCGCGATCAAGATACTGAATCGAGGCGCCGACACGGCTGAGATCCTGCGGCGCTTCCGAGCGGAACGCCAGATCCTGGCCAACCTCGATCATCCAAATATCGCGCGGCTGCTCGATGCCGGCACCACCGACGATGGTCTCCCCTACTTCATCATGGATTACATTGTCGGGGTACCGGTTACCCGATTTGCAGTCGCGCAAAAACTATCGACTCGTCAACGACTGGAGTTGTTTTTGAAAATCTGTGCCGCGGTGGAGTTCGCGCATCGGAATCTGGTTGTCCATCGCGACATCAAGCCCAGTAACATTCTCGCAAACGCAGAAGCGGAGCCGAAGCTGCTCGATTTCGGGATCGCCAAGATCCTGGCGAAAGACGAAGACGCGGCGCAATCGATTACCGAAGGACAGCAGCATCTCACGCCCATCTCCGCTTCGCCCGAGCAGGCGAAAGGAGAACCGATAACAATCGCTACTGATATTTACTCGTTAGGCGCGCTGCTGTACGAAATGTTGAGCGACCAAAAGCCTCACCGATTTTCCACAGCCCGTCCCACGCATGAGGAACTGGCTTTGGTGGTGGGTGAGCAAGTTCCGCCGCCGCCCAGCGCTATTGCTTCTGATGCGCGCACCGCGCGGCAGTTGCGCGGTGATCTGGACGCGATCGTCCAGTTGGCGATGCGAAAGGAACCCGAGTTACGTTATGCCAGGGTAGCAGATCTCGCGGCTGATATTCGCCGCCATCTCGCGCGAGAGCCTGTTGTCGCGCGTCACCCCACTCTTGGTTATCGCGCGAAGTGTCTGCTCAAGCGAAATGGATCACTTCTGGTGACCAGCGCGGCTGTCGTGCTTGTGCTGGCCGGAGTTCTGTTCACGTTCCGGGCCCGGTCTCAGCAAAATGCGCGTGAAGCGGCAGACATGGCGGCGGGGGGATTCCGTGCACCAGCTCCGGATATGCGAAAAAGTATTGCAGTCCTGCCTTTCGAAAACCTGGGTGACAACAACTCTCCATCATATTTTGCCGATGGTGTTCAAGATAACATTCTGACCGATCTCGGTAAGGTGGGAGATCTGAAGGTCATCAGCCGTAGAGGTGTCGCGGCCTACCGGGACAAGAATAGAAATATGAAGCAGATCGGGCGTGACCTGGGTGTTGCGAACGTGCTGGAGGGAAGCGTGCAGATTTCGGGCGATCGCGTGCGGATTAACGCTCAACTCATCGACAGCCAGACGGACACCCAGCTTTGGGCGGAGGAATACGATCGCAAATTGGAGGACCTCTTCGCGCTCCAGAGTGAGCTCGCGCAGACGATCGCAGCCCAACTCAAAGCAACCCTCTCCACGGACGAAAAGGCTGAGATTTGGAGACAACCCACGCGGGATTTGCAAGCTTATGATCTTTATCTCCGCGCCCGCGCTGCCTTGCGTGGTGAAGGTGCAGTTATTCCGCGCGAGAACTGGAACGCAGCAGTCGATTTTCTCGACAGGGCGATCGCTCGCGACCCAAAGTTCACTCTCGCCTATTGTCTGCTGAATGAGGCTTACGTTTTACAGTACCGTTTTGGCGAGGATCATTCGCCGCAGCATCTCGCTGCCGCGAAAGAAGCGGCGGAGACTGCGCTGCGACTCGAGCCGAATCGAGAAGAAGCACGCCTTGCACTTGCTCGATACTATTACCATGGGTTAAGGGACTATCGTGGGGCGGAACATGAGTTATCGAGTCTCCCTTCTTCCGCGCCTCATGGAGTTGAGTTCTTTACCCTGGCTTCACAAGTCGAACGCCGTTTGGGGAAATTTGCGGCAGCGATTCGCGATGGCGAAAAGGCGGTTGAGCTCGATCCGCAGAATGCATCGCTCGCTGCCAGTCTCGTGCAGACGTATTCGGGATTAAGGCGATTCGGCGATTCAGAGCGCGCAGCGAACGCGGCCATTGCGCGACTGCGCGGAGCAAAGTCGACGGGACTTTTGGTGGTCAAGAGCGACTCGGCAGTGGGAATGGGGAATCTCGAAGAAGCGCACACCGCGCTCGATTCAATCCATGATAGCGATGACGGGGATTACCAAGCCGCGCGACTCCGGCTCTACCTGGTCGAAAGAGATTACAGTGGAGCGAAAGCTTTCGCTGCGAAGATGACCGACGAGGCAAAAAGAAGGCCGGATTTCTGGCTCACCCTGGCAGCAGTTGCTCACGCGGAGGGTAAGGTAAGCGAGGAGCATCAGGCCTATGCGGAGGCGAAGCGCTCGGCACTGCTTGCACTCAAGCCGCGGCCAGATGACCCCGGACTCATTGGCCAACTAGCGATCGCCGAGTCTGCGCTCGGCCAGAATGAAGAGGCACTCCGCCATGCGCGTCACGCCGCCGAGATGCTTCCGTCGAGCGTGGATGCTATCGGCGGTGCCATGTGCGAGATGAATCTCGCGGCAGTGCTGGTTATGACGGGAGACCGCGACGCTATTTTCGACCAATTAAGCAAGCTGGTGAAGCTGCCGTTTAGTCTTACCCATGGCGATTTGAAATTAGATCCGGTCTGGGATGACATTCGGGACGATCCCCGCTTCGATCGCATCCTGGCGGAGTCTGCTTTGCCTCTAGCGACTGACGGCTAGCGCCCACTTTCAGTGCGCATTAGCATTCGTTAGGGGTTGATGGGCGGTCGACTTAGTTGAGCGATGATGAGGTAATTCGTGAATCGTCAGACCGGATATGTTGCTGCTGACACAGCAAAGCCGCAGTCAGCGACAGCGGCTACAGCGTGGGCGAAACGCCTGCCACTACAGCATTGCTGCTACAACAATGAGATGAAACTTCGACGTTCACTCTCAGGTTTTCGCTTGTTGCTTTTGCGCGGCTTGAGTCTTAATCCAGGCTTCCACTCTTTCCTGCAGCAGGTCTAACGGCATCGCGCCGCCGTTCAATATTTCATCGTGGAACGCTTTGAGATTGAATTTTTCTCCGAGTTGGCTCTTCGCTTCATCGCGCAACTTGAGAATGGTTAACTGACCCATCTTGTAAGCGAGCGCTTGCCCGGGCCAGGCGATGTACCGGTCCGCTTCAGTCTGCGCCAGCGCGTCGTTGATGTCGTTGGCGTGCATGTAATCGATCACCTGCTGGCGGCTCCAGTTTTTGTCGTGAATCCCGGTATCGACCACCAGCCTGACGGCGCGAAGCATTTCCGAACTCAACCGGCCGTAGTCAGACACAGGGTCCTGGTAAAAACCGATCTCTTTGCCTAACACCTCGGAGTAAAGCGCCCAGCCTTCGGCATACGCGCTAAAAAAACCGTGCAGCCGAAACTTCGGCAAGCCTTCCAGCGTCTGGGCGATACTGATTTGCAGGTGATGACCGGGAACGCCCTCGTGATAGGCAACGGCTTCGTCGTCGACCAGGGTACGCTTGGTGGGGTTAGAGACGGCAACAACGACGCGGCCCGGACGTTTCCCATCCGGCGTGCCCGGGACGTAATGGGTCGCGGCGGCTTTGGCGAATTCAGGAATCGGTTCCACCGTGACTGGCGACTTCGGCAGCAATCCAAATAGTTCCGGCAACTTCGGCTCCATTTGATGGATGTATTTTTTGTAGTCGTCCAGAATCTGTTGCTCGCTGGTCGGTTTCCACTTGGGATCGTTGTTGACCGCTTCCCGGAAGCTGGCCAGGTCTTTGTATCCCTGGCTCTGGGCCAGCTTGGTCATCTCGGCGGTGATGCGCGCTACTTCCTTGAGCCCGATCTCATGGATGTCGGCCGGCGGAACGTTGACTGTGGTCATCGTTTTCACCGCTTCGGCGTAGCGCCGTTTCCCGTCAGCGAGGCTTTCGATCGTCAGCTCGGTTCGTCCTTTCGGAGCGTACTCGGTGCGCAAGAACTCGGCGAACTTTCGATAAGCGGGAAACACATCGTCGGTAACCGCCTTGGTGATCTCGTCGCTGAGGCGTTTCTTGTCTTGCTCGGAAAATTCCGCGGGAAATTTTTTGGTCGGTTCGAGGAACGGATTCGCAGCGATGATGCCGTCGCATTGGCCGGGCAACTTTTCGACGACGAGCCTGGGCGGCATCAGGTGATCCTTCTCGCCCAGCCGCATTACCTCTGTCGTCTGTTCCAGCACCCGCGGGATCTGGTGTAATCGGGAGATGTAATCCTGGTAATGCGGGACGGAATCAAACGGCGCCGCGTTCGGCAAATCGGCCAGCCGAGTGTGCACACCGTTCTGCTGGTTCACCGGCATCTCGTAATTCTTCAGTGCGTAGTTCACGTCTTCGCGCTCCAGTTGCTTTTCGAGGATGCGATGACTTAAGAGGTCGTTGTCGCTCATGCCATCGGTCGCGATCGCCCTTAATCGAGCGAGAAAGGCATCGTTTTCCGCATGTTGCCGGGCGATCTCCGCGAGCGAAACCTGTCCAAGCTGCGAGTTGTAACGGTAATCGCCGTACTGTGTTGCCCGCTCCGGGAAATTCTTAAGCCCGGCTTGATAATACTCCTCAAAAAGCGCGTTCTGCTTTTCTACCCGATCCGACACCGTTTGCCCAAAAGCAGAGCAGGCCAACCCGAGAACCAACCCAAAAACCAGTTGTCGCATATTGGTGCACGCTAGCAGAATGGCGTCACCGCGCACGTTGTGATTAGGGTTGAATGCCGCAGTCAGCGACAGCTCCGAAAGCGTTCGCGAGCTGGCGGCCTACATCAGTTCGCAGGCGACACGCCTGCCACTACAGCGTGAATGATCAAAAGAAAAGTCGATCTGACGTTTAGCCGGCGATCGTGTTCAATTCTTTAATTGCCTCGTCAGGCAATTGAAGGCCAGCGCCAGCAACATTCTCTCTCAGATGTTCCACGGATGATGTTCCGGGAATGAGCAGAACGTTCGGCGAACGTTGAAGCAGCCACGCCAATGCGACGCTCATTGGCTTGGCATTTAAGCGCGCGGCGACGTTCGACAAGGTTTCGGATTGCAGCGGGGTAAAACCACCGAGCGGGAAGAACGGCACATAACCAATTCCCTGTTCGGCAAGGGAATCGATGAGCGCGTCATCCTGACGGTTGGCGATGTTGTAGAAGTTTTGGACGCACACTACCGGAGCGATCGATTGCGCTTCGGCGATTTGCTCGGCGGTGACATTGCTTACTCCAAGGTGCTTAATCAGACCCGCTCCCTGCATTTCCGCGAGCACGCGGAACGGTTTCGCGATCGAACCTGGCGTTGGCGAGTCCAGGCCACCGACCCGCAGATTGACCACATCAAGGGTGTCGAGCCCAAGGTTTGCGAGGTTATCATCGACAGCTTCCCGGAGTTGATCGGGCGCGAGCGCTCTCGGCCAATTTCCTTCCGCGTCCCGCCGCGCACCGAGTTTGGTGACAATCCGTAACTGCTCCGGATATGGGTGCAGTGCTTCTTTGATCAGTTGATTAGTGATATGCGGCCCATAAAAGTCGCTAGTATCGATGTGATTGATTCCGAGCCTAACGACCTCACGCAGGACTGCGATCGCGCCGTCATGATCTTTTGGTGGCCCGAAAACGTGTGGACCAGCGAGCTGCATGGCGCCGTAGCCCACGCGAGCCAGGATCAGGCCATCGGCCAGCTTCAAGGTGCCGCCGGGCAAGGTGGTGGAGGCCATCGTTTTCAAAATTAGAGGTATGAATTACGAAGAATGGGAACGGCGAACATTCAAGATCAAACGTTCAATGGAAACTCCAGCGTGCAACAGGCGTTCACGAACTTCGTGTTTGTCCGTATCGCCTGAATCCTATCTAATCACCGCGATGCACCCAGGTGACGCCCCGTCTAGGCTACCCAAATAGCTTACGATAAAGAGCGGTAAACAGACGTGGCGAAGAAAATCCTTTTAATCGGCGGAATCTGCCTGGCGCTGGGTGTTGGCGCCGTGGTGTGCTTGTTCGTTGCTTTTTTTGTGTCCATGGAAAGAGGCGAAAAACATCAGCGCCAGATACGAGAGGAGCAGCGCTCGGGGAAATGGGACTTTGGCGATCAGCCGGCACTTTTTGCTGTCGCGCAGGGCATCGTAAAAAACGATCAAGACGCAATCCGCGTGACAGCGAAGGCGCTTCCGGATTTGCAGACGCCCGGACGCGACGGCACGACGTTGCTCTACTTCGCCGTGACGCAATCGTGGCAGCGCCCGGAATTAGTCGAGGCGGTTAGAACTTTGCTTTCGCTCGGCGCGAACCCGAACTACACCAATGGCAAGCGAGACTCGTTCGCAATGGCCAACGCGGTGCATGGGTCGGTGCCCGTTCTTCGCGCGATGCTGGAGGCGGGTGGAAATCCGAACGCTCGCAATGAGTTCGGTGAGCCGATGATTCTCAAGAACTGGTATCTGGGTTACTACCCGGGTCAGGCAAGGTCGCGACTTGATCTGCTTCTCGACCACGGTGCCGATATCAATTCCGCGATGCCGCAGAGTGCGTCGGATTCCGCTGGTTACACGTTGCTGCTATACCGCACGAAAATGGGACTCGACGACAAGCTCGCTTATGCGGACGCGCTGGCCCTGCTCGAGCGCGGAGCCGATCCCAATCGTGCGGCTGCCGACGGAATGACGTTTGGAAAGATGCTAACGGAACACCGGGCGCAATTCGGTCGAACGCGTAAACAACCGCCGGCGGAGTTCGCCGCGCTTTGGGACTGGGCCGAAAAACACGGGATCATCCAGCAAGGCCAGTAGGTCGAGAGTCCCAACGGCTAGGTTGGAACTTGTTCGTTGCCGGCACTCTCAAAACCGCCCTAGCTCTGAGATTTTACCAAAATGGTTGCGTTCACTAATTCTCGAACGGAGCAGTTGTTCACTCGAAGCTTATTGTCTTGACGGTCAATCCGACGGACACCACGCTCCCGGCATCGACACGCGCGTTGAAGCGCTGACTTCGATGTAGCTCGCCCTGAAAGGGCTTTCTGGTTCGAGACGAGCTGCCCAAAACTCAACCGGAAAAAAGTTATTATGAAATTATTCACGCCACTTCTGGTAATCACAATCCTCGCGCTCGCGGTCGCGCCTTGCGCGCAGGCTCAGGAAAAATCCGCCGACTCGAGCGTAATCACGGCCAAGCTCAAGCAGATGGAAGACACGTGGGCCAAGGCACTGTTAAACAAGGATCACGCCGCGGTCGGAAACATGGTCGCGGACGATTTTGCCGGATTTAACTCCAAAGGGGAACATCGGACCAAGTCCCAGCTCGTCGATGAAATGAAAAACGAAACCAACACCTTGAGCTCATCGGCGAACGACAAAATGGACGTTCACGTCTACGCGCCGAACCTGGCCACCGTCTGCGGCACCTCAACGGAAAAGGGCAAGGATAAGGATGGTAAAGAGTTTAGCCATAGCTACGCGTGGGTGGATACTTGGATGGAACGCAATGGCAAATGGGAGTGCATCGCCGAGGCTGTCATGCAGTTCCCGGAAAAGAAGTAACGGGAAACGCCGTCTTCCGGAATGGATTGACGCCTATTGAAGAAAATGCTCACACCGCGACAGGTGAAAGCGAATCGTACTATCCTGGTGGCTCTGTTGCTGTTGATAACAGCAACAGCAACTTTTGCTGCCAATGCGCTGATGGGTACTTGGAAGCTCAATGAAGGCAAATCGAAGTTCGCTCCAGGCGCAACGAAAAATACTACGGTCACCTACGCCCCAGCCAAAGGTGACATGATAAAGTGCACGGTGGATGGGGTGGATAAGGATGGTAAACCCATCCACTGGACTTGGGTGGGGAAATTCGATGGCAAGCCATACCAAATGAAGGGCAGTCCATCCTTCGACACGCTGACCTATAAGCCAGTGAATGGTCGCACCAATAAAACGACGGCCACTAAAGCCGGCAAGGTAGTGATGACAGGCATGATCACTGTGGCGAAAGATGGGAAGTCGCGCGTGGTCACGCTCATGGGGACGGGTGCGAACGGACAGAAGTTCACTGATACCACTTACTACGACAAGCAGCAGTAGAGCGCGAGTGTCGCGGATTTCGTTCGCGTCCAAACTCCAAAAGTCTTGGCCACTCGCCGCCGCGAGTAAACCAGCTTTAGGCAGGCTGAAGCACGCCGCAGTCGGCGACCCGCCCAAGGCGGGCTACGGTTATTTGATTTTCGCGAGAATGCCTTCCATCTCGTCCCTGCGGAAGGCGCGCATTGTCTGGGTCTTGACGCTTCCCATCGAACTTACTTTAAGCGCGAAGGCAGTCATGGTCTCGTCATTGGGTGCGTCGAGCAGCACTACCACATCGTACGCGCCCATCGTCCAGAACGGTTCGATTATCTTCATGCCCATTTTCTCGGCCTCGGTCATCGCAGCCTCGTGTCGCCTGAGTGTGTCCTTGATGTTGTGGATGCCCTGGTCGGTAAACTTAATAAGACTGACATACATAGCCATAGTGATCGCTCCTTTGGTTGAAGTGTAATTGAAGACTATTGCAGGTCCGGAGCTAGCCGAAAGCGGCTTATGATTTCGACCGAATGAGCGCTCTGCGCGCATCCCCGTATTCCGAAGCTCAACCGTTCTGGTGCCGGTGGCGGCGCAGCAATTGGCGCACTGCCCACACGATAAAAATCAATACCGCAACTGCGATGATTGCCAGCGTCACAAGATTGCGAATAGGATTGGTAAGAATGTAATTCGGGTGCCGCGCATAGAAGCCGTTGAAATGTTCAAAGTCTCCTGGCAGCGCTGTTAGATTTTCTCGTGTCAACTCGAGCCGGTGCTCATTTGGATGGTAGTGAGATCCAAAACGGTAGGGGTGTCCTGCGGTGTCCAATTCGATGTGTGCACCCAGGACATGAGTAAGCCGGCGCCACTTCAGAAAGTCTATAACGCGCAAGGCACTTTCGCGATACGCTGCGGCGTCTTCGATCAGCAATCGGCCCGGCAGCAGAAAATCTCCCGAAAAAAGAATCCCGGTTCGGCTGTCATAAAATGCCACGTGGGTCGCGTTGTGACCGGGTGTCGGAATTACGTCGATAATTCGGCCACCCAAATCCAGATGTGCAATTTCGTCAGGCCAATGAGTGAAACCGTAAAACGCTTTAACTCCCTCCAAATCTATGGGCACTATCTGAACCGATGGAAGAGATGCGAACTGAGGATCGCCGGCGCGATGATCCATATGCCTGTGGGTATGCGCCACAAGGAGTGGAAGTTTTTTGTGATCTTTTTCCGGCAATAGTTCCAGGACCGTTTTCGCCAGGGGCATCTCTTTCGGGTCCGCAACGTCGCCTGTATCGATTAGAAGAGCTTTATCGGAGCCGACGAGGAGATAGAGAAAATTCGCTTCGAAGCTTGCACATGGATTCTGGCGCAGAATAAGAGTTTGCGACTCGTAAGCATGAATTTGAAGGGGCGCTTGTGGCGTTGCTTTACAATCTGAAGCCCCTTCATTCCAGTGCACGTCTAATGATCCAGGCGCAGGCTGAGACCGGGCCGACATCGCTGTGAACAGGGACGTCGACACCGCTATTCCGATCGCCACTTTCCAAGGCATACAAAGGTACAACAAAAAAGCGTTAGCAATTTGGCGCTTAACATTAAGCCAATTCATACAATCCGCCTTTTTATAGAGATGCCGACACCGGACCTATTGGATTCAAAACATCTATCGCTTGTACGGCGTAAGGAGATAGGTTCGCGCCTACGCGCGGCGGAGAGAAACGTTAGTTGCTTTTACCAGCGCGAAGACTTTGTCGCCGGGCTTAAGTTTCAGTTCCTGGACCGAGCGCGTTGTAATGATCGACGCGATATCACCGATGCTCGTCTCGACGATTACTTCACTGATGACTTTGTCGGACACGATGCTTTTCACGGTTCCCGGGAGCTGGTTTCGGGTGCTTTGTTCCATAACTGGTGAAGATAGCGCGAGCGAAGCCGGATGTCAGCGATGGGAGATTAGCGGTTGTGTTTAAAACGGGAGACGTGTGCGCGAGTTCCCTTGTGCAAGTCGGCACGGGCTGATAAAACAGCGGCCTAAATGAAATTTGCCAGAACTTGTATTGCTCTAGCCACAGTCGTCTTGATCAATAGCGCGATGAAACCGCAGTCGGCGACAGGGACTACTACTGCTGACGCGACGCCGCAGCCTAACCAGTCAGAAATTGGTTCGGCTAACCGGCTCTTTCAAGCGGGGAAGTTTGCTGAGGCCGGCAAGCTTTATTCGCAAATCGTTACTCAAAATCCCAAGGATTATTCGGCAACCTTGCAGCTTGGTCGGATTGGATTGCTTTCCAATCATCTTGATGACGCGCAGAAATGGTTGGAAAAGGCCATAGCCCTGAAGCCAAGTGAGGTCGATCCAAAGGTGATGCTGGCCGAGGCGTTTTATCGACGGGACGATTTCCAAAAGGCAGTGGCTGCGTTGAACGGCGTCGACGTGAGCAATAACAAGCTGGTTACTGAGCAGTATCCGACACTGAATGCTGCGATGTTTGAGAGCTTCAAGGGCCAGACTCCATACGAATTACATGGGAACGGGACAATTACGCGTCTGAAGTTCGTGAGGACCGAGCCGTTGCCGGTGGTCAACGTGCGCGTAAACGGCGGCAAGGAAGTCACCTTCTTCATTGATACCGGCGGGTCGGAGGTTACGCTCGACACCGAGTTCGCAAAGGAGCTTGGCGTCCCTCAATTCGCTTCGGTTCGAGGCACCTTTTCCGGCGGGCAACACACCGAGGTTCAGCTTGGGCGGATTGAGTCACTCACAGTCGGCGATTGGACAGTCAAAAATCTGCCTATAGCAATGCTTCCTCTGCGCCAACTTTCCGAAGGGTTGGGCGTGAAACAGATCAACGGAATCATTGGGACCACTCTGTTTTACCATTTCCTGACGACCATGGATTATCCGCACGGCGAGCTTGTCCTGCGCCGGAAGGACGCCAGGAGTTTGGAAGAGTTTAAGGCAAGGTCTTCAGGCAAGAGAACCGTCGTTCCGATTTGGATGGCCAGCGATCATTTTATGGTGGGCTGGGGTCGCGTAGAAACGCTCCCACCAACGCTCCTGTTCGTTGACTCAGGGTTAGTGGGCGCGGGTGTTAAACTCGCGGAGTCAGTTATCAAGGAAGCCGGAATCAAGCTTCAGGAAAACAAAGCCACCGAAGGAGCCGGTGGCGGCGGGAAGCTGAAAATTGTGCCATACACCGTGCATCAACTTTCATTCGGAGACATAAGGGAAGAGAACGTTCCGGGTCTCTACGATGGACCATTCCCGTGGGAAAACATGTTTGGCTTTCATCTTGCGGGCATGATCGGTCACGATTTCCTCAAACCCTACGCGGTGACCTTCGATTTTCAGAACATGCAGACTTTTCTGCAACGCTGATGCCGCGGTCGACGCCAGCTTCTACAGCTACCCTTAGCCTCGATATGGCTTTAGCTATTAGTAACGTCATGCATCTCGCTGGTCGAGCCTTGTTACTTGTTACTCTTGGTACCGGACTCCAAACGGTAGCCGCGGATCTTAAAGGAAACGGGGACTGCGGCCGGCTGGTCGACATCGGCGGTGGGCGCAAGATGTATCTGAAGTGTAACGGTGCGGGATCGCCCATTGTTGTGTTGGTAAGTGGCCTCAGAGCTTCCGCCGATGATTGGAGCATTGCGGATACCGCACCTGATGTGTTCACTGAAGTTAGCAAGTTCACCCGGGTCTGTGCGTACGATCGCCCCGGGACACCGGTTGGTGAGAAGCCGAGCCGTAGCGATTCGGTGCCGCAGCCGACCACAGCGAAGGATGCAGTTGCCGATTTGCATGGCCTGCTAAGTGCTAGCGGCGAGACGAGGCCTTATGTACTCGTCGGACATTCTTATGGCGGTTTAATTGTCAGGCTCTACGCGAGCACCTACCCGAAAGACGTAGCCGGTCTCATCCTTGTCGACGCGCTTACCGAAGGGCTTCAGGATGCAGAGACATCCGAACAATGGGTGATACAACGCAAGTTGATTGAAGGTGATGTGAGCGAAAGTGTGGCGCTGTATCCAGCTCTGGAAAGGATCGACACGGACCGCAGCTTCGATCAGGTCCGCGCTGCTACGCCACTGCGTTCGATGCCTCTCGTGGTATTATCTGCGGATCGACTCTGGGGACCTCAGGTGCCGTCAATGATTAAGCAAGGCAAGCTAGCGAAAGATGTTCCACCGGACTCCGGTTACATCACCGATGCAGCGCAGAAGAAGGCACAGGAACAGTTGGCCAAGCTTGTGCCGAACGCAAAGCACATCACCAAAACGAATAGCGGTCACGAGATACACAAGGAGCAGCCTCAACTTGTGACCGACGCGATCCGCGAGGTTGTCGAGGCGGTGCGCGGGAAGCGGGACTAGAAATGCCGAAGTCGGTGCCAGCGGCTACTGCAGAAACCGGCGGCGATCCTTCAAGCGCGTTCCACATTACAGGTAAGGCGCGTTAAACGTGTCGCCCTGGCTAAGATCGCCGGTCTCGTAACCGCGGCGAAACCAACGCGCGCGTTGTTCGGAGTTGCCGTGTGTAAATGAATCGGGCACAACGTAACCGCGCGATCTGTATTGGAGTCTGTCGTCGCCAACCGCGCTGGCCGCGCGCATCGCTTCTTCGACATCGCCGGCTTCAACGACGCCCTTGACCCTGTCGGCATAACGCGCCCAAACGCCGGCCAGAAAATCGGCCTGCAACTCGAGCCGGACAGAGAGTCGGTTGTATTCAGATTCACTGACCCGACCGCGCATTGCCTGCACACGATCGGTAATACCGAGCAGATTCTGTACGTGATGGCCAACTTCGTGGGCTATCACGTAAGCCTGCGCGAAATCGCCTCCGGCGCCCAGGCGTTCCTGCAGTAAACGGTAAAAACCGAGATCGATGTAAACGCGTCGATCTTGCGGGCAATAAAACGGACCGCTCGCGCCACTGGCAAACCCGCAGCCCGAGCGAATCTGGTCGGTGAAGAGCACGAGCTTCGGTTCCTGATATTCCCGGCCCATTTGCTGGAATATCGCGTTCCAGGCGTCTTCGGTATCGGCAAGAACGACAGCGACGAATTTCGACGCTCCATCCTGGATCCCCTGGCTGTCGATCTGCGCAGGTTGCGATAATTGTGCTCCCGGTTGCGAATTAAAGAGCTCCTGAGGATCGCCTCCGAGCAGTAGATAAATAATTACGAGAACGACGGTGCCAATTCCGCCGCCCACAACAAGGCGTCGGCCGCCTCCGCCGGATCCGCGAGCATCTTCGACGTTCTCGCTTTCTCGTCTTCCCTGCCAGAGCATTTCTTGCGTATCGTGGCGCGATACACCGGCGTTTACAATCTCAGAGTGACGCCGCAGCCAACGGCAGCGGCTACAGGTTTTTGCGGTTGGCGTTAGCTAATAATGGACAGTCCGGCGGAGCAATCAGGCGAATCGCTCCTGGTACTGCTTCATATCGAACGTTTGAAAACTGCATCGGCTCGCCATCGAGATTGACTGGAATCGTTTCTTCGGGGTGGACTTCAACCCACGGCGTTTGCCAGTAGGAGATGTATTCGCCATCCGGTGAAAGCTCCTGTAACTCTCGCGCGGCGGTGAGTAGCGCCATCGCCGGAATCTGGCGAACAACAAGAACATCGAGCAAGCCGTCATCAATGCGTGCGCGTGGAGCGACCTGGACGCCGCCGCCAGTCTGACGCCCGTTACCGACGATTGCCACGGGACCCCTGCCAATGATTTCGCGATTCGGTAGGGTTAATTTTCCGTGATAATGATGAACGTTCATCGCTAGAATTGTACCCATCACAGCGTACGCGGCGGGGCCAAGCAGTCGTTTGAGTTCAGGCGGAGTGTTCGCGGTCACCGCAGCACCGAAGCCAACGCTGGCTGCGTTGAGGAACCAGTGCTCGTTTGCTTTACCAATGTCGATTGGTACAGACCGGCCTTCCAGACAGAGCGCCAGCGCCTCCTCCGGGTCACGCGGAATGCCGCACCCCGTGGCGAAGTCATTCGCTGTTCCCAGAGGGATCACTCCCAAAGCGGGCCGCGCAGCCCTGGAGAGATCCATTAAACCGTGAACTACTTCGTTCAATGTACCGTCTCCACCGGCGGCAATCAGCAAATCCGCTTCGCCTGCTTCCGCCGCAAACCGCTTCGCGTCTCCCTTTTCTCGAGTCGCTCGCACCTTGATGCGATGGCCGGCTGCCCGCTGCTGCGCAATTGCGTTACGAAGCGCGTCATCGGTTGCCGCTTTACCATTGAGAATCAGTTGAACTTTTCTGTTTCTCGCCTTGGTAGCCATTTCGTGGTCCGAATCGCTGATCTCTTATCGTGCACTAGAAGAAATGTAGCCGTGGGACGCGAGAATTGCAGGCCACACCCGCATCCACAGGAGTGAAGCTAATCAGCGACGGAGACTACCGTTGTTCAAGAGTCTTGCTCTAAAAAGGTCTCGCACGATTACATCGACAAGAGCACGATACGAAGACCTATGAACTACAACCTCACAACAATCCTCGCTGCCATCGCGATTCTTTTCGTCCTGCTAACCTACATCACCGGCGCGCCGCTAGTGCCGGTGGCAGTCATTCTGCTTGGGCTGGCGATCATTTTCGGCGGGAGCACATTCCGCCGGGTCTAGTTTATAGTAGGATAGAAATTGGGTCGCATCATTTGCGCGGATGTAGTTGATTCATTTCCAGGTGCGTAAGAAAAATCCCGATATTCACGCTCGTTCCCGAGTGTTGGTGCTGGTGGATGAATCGAACGTCGGCAGTTCTGTGCGGACTGCGGGACGCGGGCTCGATTGGCTAAAGTTGCGGGAGTTTCTGGCCGGGCCAAACACGGAACGCGATCTGATCGAGATGGTGGTCTATGCCGGATTGCCGCCTGCCATCCCGACGTGGCAGGACGAGCGGGACAGAAAAAACAAGTTCGTACATTGGCTGCGTTCCAACGGATTCATGGTCGTAACAAAAGATGGGGCTCCCGCCGAGGAAGGTCATTATAAGGCGAACGTGGATGTGATGATGGCGATCGACGCGCTGGAGCTTTCCATGGAGATGCGGCCTGATGTGGTGATTCTCGTAACCGGTGACGCCGATTTTGCGTATCTCGCCGTCAAACTGCGCCGACACGGGATCCGCGTGGAAGTCGCGTCGGTTGCCGCAAATCTGGGGAACATGTTGAAATCAGCCGCAAATCACGTGATCGATCTGGCGCCGCTGTTTCGCACGTTCGAAATAAAAGTTCCGGATGCGCCGACGCCGACGTCGGATCAAACACAACCGCAGCGCAGGCGTCGCCCCGGGTTTCGCCCGATTTGAAATTCGAGTTTTGCATCCCGTCCTCGTGGAAACTAGACGTGACGACACGGCGCGAATACGTGAGTCTTAGAACTTATGGGACACAACAAAGGCAGAGACAACGTTAACAAACGCGCAAGGCGCCGTAAAAAGACTGAGCGCCTCGCCCTCGCGAAGAAGAAGACGAAGAAGTCGAAATAAGACCGGTGGCGCTTTAGCGCGGCAGGCGGCGATTCTGCCGTTAACAGAGTTGCTAATAAACTGGCGACGAAGGTTGCAGATCGGGGCGCAGGCAACGGCAGCGGCTACAACGGAAGCTGTGGCGACGCTCCTGCGGAGCGCTCGGCCATCAGTTGCCTGTCATTACTCTCCGAGTTAGAGCATCCGGTGCGTCGTAAGCGGCATCGATCGGCCGAGCGGGAACTCCACCATAACGTTTATGTTGTTCTACTTTCCAAAGCTGCGCTGAAAGATTTGTCGATCTTGCGGCGCAATCCGGAGCGCGATGCATCCAAACCAGCCGTTTACGTTGGAATGACCGGATTGCCAGTGGATCATCGATTTGAAAATCACAAGAACGGATACAAATCAGCCCGGCTGGTCAGGAAATATGGTGTTCGATTGTTGCCGGAGCTGTTTGAGCATTTGAACCCGATGCCGTACGAACATGCGGTTCAAATGGAGAAAGACCTGGCCGACGATCTTCGCGCTCAAGGTTACGCCGTTTGCGGTGGAACCTAATTACGAGTTTCCCGGCCGCGGTCAGCGACCGCGGCTACAGTTCTTTGCGAATAAGTTGGGGTAATTCTTTCAAGCTGCCGAGGACGTAGTCCGCTTCTTTTTCATACTCAGCGGGATCGACGAAACGCCGGTCGGGGATCGCAGCGACGCGCATCTTTGCCGCCCTGGCCGCTGCGACACCGGGAAGCGCGTCTTCAACCACAAGGCATTTTTCAGGAGGAATCCGGAGCTTCTTAGCCGCGTCGAGGTAGATGTCCGGCGCCGGTTTGCCGTGTTCGACTTCTTCGCCTGTAACAATGACCTCGAAGAATCCGGTCAGTTGGTGTCGATCCAAGAATGGTCGAGCTGACGCGCCGACCGAGCTTGTGGCCACGGCGAGATGTAGTTTCATTCGCCGCAGTTCTTTCAATACTTCTTTTACGTTGGCAAAGAGGCCGACCCGATCGGCAAAGAACTCCGTCGCGATCTCACCGCGACGCCGCATCATTTCCTCGGTGGGCGCAGAGAGGCCAAACGCTTTTTTGTAAAACTCGACCGCGAGCCGGTAGTTCACTCCGACCACGTTCTGGTGATATTCGCCACGGTACGCCACGCCGTACCCGGCAAGCAGTTTCGCATCGATTTCGTTCCACCACGTCTCCGAGTCTGCGAGCACGCCGTCGAGATCGAAGATTATTGCGGATACCATCACAGAAATTGAGAGGTTGGCGCGCGCTGATGCGCGCGGTTAACTCGTCACTTGCTATTCGTTGACGGTTCGAAGCCGTGCAACTTTACAGACTTTGCAGTAGCTGGGTAAGGTCGTGGCGGAAACCGGTTTCAGAACCGTTGTAGCCAATGTGCGTTAAACGCACATTCCCCGCGCGGTCGATCACCATCAGGCTGGGAAAACCGCTCAAACCAAGTGCGTGCATCGTTCTCTGATCAGGATCAAACGCGACCGGCAGAGAAATGTGGCGACGCCGCACAAATGCTCGCACCCGCTCGGTCGTATCGCCGCCTTTGTTCGTACCGACGAGCACGAATTCAATGTCGCGATTACTTTGTAGATCGTCGTGAATGCGCTCCAGTTCCGGCAACTCTGCGATACATGGAGAACACCAGGTCGCAAAAAAATCGAGCACGAGAATTTTGCCCGGTGTCGCACTGGTTGGCACTGAACCCTGGCTAATCGGTTGCAAAGTGAACGGCGGCGCGGCGCCGTTGCTCACACGCGTCAACGCTCGCTGCATTTCCACCGGAATGTAGAAAACACAATACCAGGCTGAGACAGCGACTAATATTAAAGCGCCACCAATTCTGATTGCGTTGCCGAATCGATTCCGGAATACGAGCAAGGTAACAATCGCCGCCCACAATAGAAGAGTTGGCCAGAGCATCGGTGTTTGCGTCAGGACGAAGAACGCGAACAAAAACGTCGAAGCGAAAAGAAGCAAAACAGCGGCGATCCAATCTTCCCGCGTTTTCGCCCCCGGTACAAATGCGGCAACAGCAAACAGTAACGCGCCGCTAAGGTAAAGGAGACGAAGATCGTCCGAGATTACGAGCGCGATGCCAAATACAACCGCGGCGATAATAATACCAATCCCGAATGCAACGAGTCGGATCTTCCAGTTCGCGCGATGTGCGGGCATTGAATCCATATAGTTCCCTTTTCCGATTTGATGCGGCTGCGCCTCGGTCTGGATTCACGCAAAACATGGAGAGCTTGTTGCGGGTTCCTCCGTCGCAGAAGAGAGTGGCGGCTTATGCGATCGCTTCGCAATGCAATCGTGATCGGATCCGCGATCTTTTTGGGACTTGGGCAGGCGCGCGCTGGAGAGTTCGATTCGATCTTGCGCTGGCGGAACATCGGACCGTACCGCGGCGGTCGGACACGAGCGATCGCGGGGGTCCCGTCGCAGCCCAATGTTTTCTACATGGGGCCGGTGAACGGCGGCGTTTTCAAATCGATTGATTACGGCCGGACGTGGGAGCCGATCTTCGATGATCAGCCAACGGCGTCAGTCGGCGCGATCGCTGTTTCGATCTCAAATCCGAACGTTGTTTACGTTGGCAGCGGCGAAGGATTGCATCGGCCAGATCTTTCGATCGGCGACGGCATTTATAAATCGACTGACGCTGGAAAGACGTGGACGCATCTCGGACTGCGCAACGGTCAGCAGATCGCGCAGCTAGCTGTCGATCCTAAAAACCCGGATCGCATCTTTGTGGCTGTAGCTGGTCATCCCTATGGGCCTAACGAAGAGCGCGGCATTTATCGATCGCTCGATGGCGGCAAAACGCTCGAAAAAGTTCTGTATCGTGATGAAAACGTCGGCGCCAGCGATGTGCTTATCGATCCGGACAATCCGCAAATTGTTTACGCCGGGTTGTGGGAATCGCGAGAAGGACCATGGGAAAACGGAGTGTTCAACGGAGACGGCGGCGGCATTTTTAAATCCACAGACGGCGGCAAGACGTGGCGCCAATTAACCAAAGGGCTGCCGGCCCACATCGTCCAGGCGAACATCGCGATTGCGCCAAGCACGCCGAAAACATTGTTCGCAGCGGTCCGGACAAAAACGGTCTCCAAACTTTATCGCTCGGACGATGCCGGCGAAACCTGGAGCGGGACAACAGACGATCCGCGGCCGGGACTTGGAATCGGCGGTGGCGACCTTCCGGTGGTACGGTTCGATCCAAAAAATCCGCAGATCGTGTACTCGGCGAGCATCGTTTGTTGGAGATCGACAGACGGCGGTAAAACCTGGGACGGCTGGCGCGGCGCACCGGGCGGTGACGATTATCAAAACGTTTGGATCAATCCGAACAACTCAGACATTATTCTTCTCGGTGCGGACCAGGGCGCGATCGTCACCGTGAACGGCGGCAAGAGTTGGAGCTCGTGGTATAACCAGCCGACGGCGCAGTTGTATCACGTCAGCGCGGACAATGCGTTTCCGTATCGGCTTTACAGCGGCCAACAGGAAAGCGGTTCGGTCGGAATCAAAAGCCGCGGCGACGAGGGCGAGATTACGTTCCGCGACTGGCAGCCGGTTGCGGCCGAGGAATACGGTTACGTCGTTGCCGATCCGCTCGACGCGGAAATTATCATCGGCGGCAAGCTGACCCGATTCGATCGCCGAACCGGTCAGGCGCAAAATATACTTCCCGTGCCGGTCCAAACAGAAGGCTTCCGGATGTTGCGAACCGAGCCGGTTGTCTATTCGCCGCTGGATCCGCATCTGCTCTTTTTTGCTGGAAACACGCTTTGGCAAACACCCGATCGCGGCGATCACTGGGAAAAGATCAGCCCGGATTTGTCGCGACCGAATTGCGAGCTGCCTGTGAGCATTGGAAAATACAAGGAGGACGCGATGAAGCAGGTTCATCGGCGCGGCGTGATTTACACTGTTGCGCCGTCACCGCTCGACGCAAACCGGATCTGGTGCGGGACCGACGACGGTTTGATTCATCTGACGACCGACGCCGGAAAAACCTGGACCAACGTGACGCCTCCGAACATTTCCGCGTGGCAAAAAATTTCACTAATCGAAACCGGACATTTCGATTCGAACACCGCTTACGCGGCGGTCAACACCATGCGAATCGACGATCAGCGGCCGCACATTTTTGCGACGCACGATGGAGGAAAAACGTGGACCGAAATTGCGACTGGCGTACCCGCCGGCGAAATCGTTAACGCAATTCGTGAAGATCCCGAACGGAAAGGTCTCCTGTTCGCTGGAACCGAAAAGGGCGTTTATGTCTCGTTCGATGACGGAGCGAATTGGGAATCGTTGCGATTAAATCTGCCGGCGAGTTCCGTGCGGGATCTAATTGTTAAAAACGACGATCTTATCGTGGCAACGCATGGTCGCGGGTTCTGGATCCTGGATAACATCACACCGCTGCGGCAATTCGCAGCTGAAGCCGGGGTCGCCGTCCCCGGTGAACGCGTCGCCTCGGGCACAGTTGCGGTCCGCGCCCGCGGCTACAACGAGAATCTGCTCTTTAAACCGCAGACCGCGTTGCGTATTCGCGCGAACCTGAACACGGACACGCCCTTGCCACCTGACGAACCGGCCGGAGAAAATCCGACAGACGGCGCGATGATCGATTATTTCCTTTCGAAGGATGCGACCGGTCCGGTAACCATCGAGATCAAAGACGGCAAAGGTCAATTAATTAGAAAATATTCCAGCACGGATGCGCTTGTAGAGGCGAATCCGCAGCGACTTAGAATTCCAAGGTACTGGATTCGCCCGCTGCAATCGGTTGCTACCAAATCAGGCATGCATCGGTTTCTGTGGGATATGCATTACACGCCCATCCCCGGTGTTGAACCAGAGTTTCCGATGCAAGCGACGTATGGCAACACGGCGCCAACTGCGACATCGCCATGGATATTGCCGGGGGATTACACGGTTGCGTTGACTGTTGACGACAAAACTTTCAACCAACCGTTGAACGTCACAATGGATCCACGGGTGAAAAGCTCGGCCGCCGATCTTCAGGAACAGTTCGATCTTTCGTGGCAGTTGTATCAGCTGCGCCTCAAGCTGGCGCCGATCGGCAAGAAGTTCGACGAAATCGCCGAGCAGTTAACGAAACTCAGAGCAAAGGCCGCGGAGCGACCTGACATCACACAAAAACTGGAGGCTTTTGCTCAAACCCTGATGAAGTTTGGGCCACCGCATCCGCGGCCAGGTGCTCCACCTTCCCTTTTCGTTTTGGAATCGACGACGCGGCTGTTTAACGACGTCCAAGGCGCAGATGCTGCGCCAACACCCGCGGTCAAGGCAGCTGTCGCGGATCTGCAAACAAAAATCGGACCGACGATGGACGCGTGGCAGAAATTACTCGAATCCGATCTACCCGCGTTCAATCAGCAATTGAAGCAGGCGGGGTTTCTGGAAATCAAAAAAGAGGGTTGAACAGACAACCTGTAGGCGCGGCCGTTGACCGCGCCCTGTATTACCGCCAGTGATTACGTGAACGCCAATAGGCCTGGCGTCCGTAGAACCGATGGGCACCATAGAACCCAAAACGCGGTCGATAATAGCGATAACCCGGCGCAACGACGGCTCCAAGGACAGGTAGAGGAACATATACAACGGGTCGCGGCGGCGCGTAATTGTAAATCGGCGCGGGAGCACGGTAAGGCTCAATCATCTCGGTGCCGGCATTCAAGCGCGGACAAGATGCAAACCCGAACGCCAGAACCGTCAACGCCATCACCGCAAATTTCTTTCCCATGAGTCGATATTTCTCCCGGTTGTTTGGCGGATTCAACCCAGCAATCGCGGCGAAGTTTCCTAAGAAATTGCCGTTGCAGCTAACGGCGCGGCTACAGCTTTAAAAACTACGGGGTGGCGACCTTTTTTTCGAAAAGCGACGCGTATGCTTCGTAACCTCTGTCTTTGATTTCTTCGACCGGAACGAAATGAAAGGCAGCCGAGTACACGACGTAACGTTGTCCCGTGGGTGATTTCGGGTCGGGAAAGACATAGCCAAGATGGGCGTTACTTCGTTTGGCATGGACCTCGGTCCGCTGCATGTCGTGCGAACTATCCATGCTCTCGCCGAGAAGATCTTTTGAGATCGGCTTGGCAAACGTGGGGAACCCGACGCCGGCGTCGAATTTGTCGATCGAAGTGAAGAGCGGTTCACCGGTAATGACGTCGACGTAGAGGCCAGTCTTCTCATTGTTCCAGAACTGATTTTGGAAAGCCCTTTGGCTGCCACCCCCGCGTACGACGGAATATTCCTCTTCCTTCAGCCGTTGTTTCAAGACGGTGTCGCTGGGGACGGGCCGGTTCGGATCGAAAGTTGTGGTCTCCTTCTTTTCTTTTTGCGCGAGAAAGAAGAAGTAGAGTCCACCGGCGATGAGCAAGATGGCAATGCCAACGCCCACGTACGTGCTAATGGCGGATTTTTCCTCGCTGGTGATTCGCCCCCCGTGCATCAGATCGCCTTCAACATGATTGAATCAGAGGTTGGACGCGTCAGTCAAGACGGAACAGGTCTTGATCTTCACTTTTGGCAGTTGGGGCGTCTCATATAGTAGCCAAGGCGCTATGGACCGTTCTAGTTCGTGCGACTACCGATCGTCGACGGCCTGCGCTTAGGCTCAGGCTAACTACGGCGACGGGCGAGGCCGTGGAGTGGGGCGGGGCCGCGGAGTAGCTCGTGGCGTCACAGTTGGGGTGGCTGTTGGTGTTACGGTCGGGCTCGGGCCAGGTGTTACACTCGGGCTCGCAGTAGGCGTTGGTGTCACAGTTGAGGTTGGCGTTGCAGTGGGCGTCGGTGTCGGCGTCGGCACTGGAAGACCTTCGGCGTCGAGGTAGCGGGCCAGTGCAAGGTCGGCGAACAGCTCGAGGCCGGTCGCCTGGAAACCGACAGCCACAATCTTCCCATCGGGCTGAAAAACGGCTCCGTTGGCTCCGCCATTCAAATCACCAAACGAAGTCCTGACTTTGCCGCCGGCGCCAAACGTCGGATCGAGTGAGCCGTCCGAGGTCAAACGCGCCAGCAAGAAATCGGAATCGGACGATTCTGTGTTCGCGTAACCGACGGTGATGATTTTGCCATTAGGCTGCAGAAGAACTTTGTTGGCGCTCTGGCAACAGCTGCCGAAGTCGATTTGCGTCATCCCGCCGGTACCGAAGTTGGTGTCGAGAACTCCGCGGGAGTCATAACGCGCGACAGCGAAATTCTGGACTCCTCCGTTTTGAGAGATAGCGAATCCAGCAGCGACAATCCGGCCGTCGGGTTGAAGCGCGGCCGAGCGCGCGCGATCGAAGTTTTGATCGCCGAAGTCAGTGTGCACTCTTCCAGCCACGCCGAATGTCGTATCGAGGGCGCCATTACTGAGATAACGCACCGCGGCGAAGTCGTAGAAAGCCGCAGGATCATTGGCGGAGCCGACCGCGACAATTTTTCCGTCGGGTTGGATCAAGACCGAAAAAGCATCGTCTTCCAAACCGAAAAAATCGGTTGAAACCTGGCCGCCATTACCAAATGTGGCGTCCGCGGTTCCATCCGGATTGTAGCGTGCCAGCGCAAAATCGGTATTGGAAGAATCGCCAGGATTGAACTTAACGAAGACGGTCCCGGCGGCAATGATCTTGCCGTCAGGCTGCAAGGCCACGTCAGACGCGTAACTACCCTCTGGAAAAGTCGTCGTTACAATGCCGCCCTCTCCAAAGGAAGCATCGAGCAATCCGTTCGAGTTGTAACGGACCACTTTGAAATCGCCTAGGAACGTAAAAAGCGGAAAGGCACCGCCCGCGACCACGATCTTTCCGTCGGGTTGAACGACGACCGATGACGCCACCGCAGCCAGGCCGGGGAAATCTGTTTGCACTTTGCCGGCCACGCCGAAAGTTTTGTCCAGCGTGCCATCCGGATTGTAGCGGGCGATGGCGAAATCTTCGCCGGAAAAGTCATTGTTGATATACGTCGTCCCGACGACAACCAATTTCCCATCCGCCTGAATGGCCACCGCATTAGCGATATCTGTGCTGTGATCAAAATCGGTCAGCACTTTACCCTCGGTCCCGAATGTCGGATCAACGTCTCCATCGGCTGCTTGCGCGATCTGTCCACTCGTTATCAGGACCGTTACTGCCGAGGCACAGATCATCAGGACGTGAGTGGTGAGCGCGCATCGTTGTGAGACGGCGACTTGCATAGATTTTCCTTTGCTTTCCTTGAAGTCTCATAACGAGGTGGGTCGTCTCTTCCAAACGCAGCGTAGTAACAAACCTGTTACAATTGTGAAGCGGTGAAATGAGGCTACCTCTCAATACAGCAGAACTGAAAGAGACCGGTAAATTGCTGCGCGGCCAATTCAGATATTTCTTGGGTGTCATGTCGATCGTTACAACCTATCTTGAAATGGGTTCACCGGACCAACTCCGCCCGAAGCGATGCGCGAATCCGCGGTTCGAAGTGCGCGAGAAGAAAGAGCGCGATTGGCGGTTTAATCGGGACCTCTATCTGGCTGTTGGCGAAATGTGGGCGTGGAACGACAGACGCGCGTGGAGCGACGAGCAATGGAAGGAGTACGGCCTTACACCGGAGTTACGGACTTTCGCCGCGTATTACGACAACTCGCTTGCAGGCTATTATGAACTGCGTGGCGACGATGAAGGAGGCGTTGAGATCGCTTACTTTGGTTTGCTACCAGGGTTTATCGGTCGGGGGCTGGGAGGAGCATTGTTAACCAGCGCGATCGAAGAAGCGTGGCGAACGTCTCCTCTGGTCTCCCGCGTCTGGGTGCATACCTGCACGCTTGATCATTCGAGTGCGTTAAGCAATTACCAGGCTCGCGGCATGGTGATTTATAAGCGGGAAATAACAGAAACCTGAAGATTTTTGCCGTTGTCGCTGGACTGCGATGCCTGTGGACATGTGCGATGCCCACCAACAAGCCGCACGGTTCATGGAAACCATGCGGCTTTTTATTCGTGATATTTCAGGAACGCGCGGCTTAATCGACAACGACGTGGTCGACCATACGCAGATCGCCCATGTTCACATAAAAAACACGAACGCGAGTGCCGGGTTTGATCGCGGTTTGGATCACTTCGCCGTACTTGTTCACGACGTGACCAGGTCCGTTGAGCACATAAGTGCCTGGACTATTCGAATTGTCCTCGCGAACGACCAGAGTTTTGACCGGCTGGTAATTAGCAGCCGATCCATCCTGAATCGCCGTGATGATCGTTCCCGTCACCGTTATCGGTTGTTCTGTGACACTTGTTGTTTGTTGATTTTGTGTCGAACGCGACTGGGCGAATGCCACCGGTGCAATGAGTGCGCCGCAGGCGAGTATAACAATTGTCTTGTTGATCATAATGGCCTCCTTTGTTGTTGCTAACGCTACGCTCGTTAGACATTCGGCTTAACTTCACCGTTCAACATTCGTTAGGCCGGATCGGTTTTGCTCACCACCTCCAAACCGGTTTGGTAACAGAGTTGTTACCACTCTGCGAATGCCCGTCCCGGACGGCTTCCCGTCAAACGTTGCCATCAAGGCATTACTTGTGGTTGTCTCTGTTTGCAGTGATGGCCCGAGAATTCAAACCCGTGCGGTTTTTTGTGATGATGGCAGTTACGGCGTTTGTCGTCTGTGGAGTGACGGCCTTTTACACTCACGGCGACTCAGGGCAGAACTGCGGAAGAGCGGTCAGCCTATGCAATCGGGGTGAAAGCGGGAGAGAGCGCCTCCGTGGACGCTACGTTGCCGACGGCCGCTGAGTTAAATATGATGGCTCAAAAGTATTTCAAACAGCAAGGCACCGGTGACCAGCAGAATTGGGACATGGGCTTCGAAAACGGTTATGCGGATGGGTTTAAGAAAACGCATCGGTCGCCGTGAACGACCGTAGTCTTGTTTTCGAAGTGAACTATCCACGGCGCTTGTGCGCCGCGACCGACACGCGGCTGGATTTTGAACGGCTATCGTCGCGCAACTGTCTAGGTTTCACCATGATGAAACTCATTGCGTTAATAACGGCGGGGCTCTTTGCTGCAGGCACGATGTTCGCGGGCGAACATGGCAACTGCACAAAGCAGGCCGGCAACGAAGCGAAAGCGGCGTGTCAGGTCTCATTGGCCAGTCTCAATCTGACACCTGACCAAAAATCAAAGATGGATGCTGCCATGCAGGAGCATCACAAGGCCGGTTGTTCGGAAGCGAGCGAGAGCAAATACATGCAGGAGGCAAAAACAATCCTGACCAAGGAGCAGTTCGCAAAGTTCAAAGCCGAATGCAAAGGCAAAGCCGAGAAAGGCAGCACCGAGACCTGATCTCCGATTACAATCAGATTAACCCTTCGCGCCGAGAGCAATCTCGGCGCGTTCCGTGTACAAGTCAGCGACCTCGGGTCCGGTTCCTTGATCTGAGTGTTATTGACGGCGCATGCCGCTGTCGGTAGAACGCCAGCCAGGAATGAATCCACCGCCTGTGCCAGTTCGAAAACGTTTCCCATGGATTTTTTATTGGATCGTTCTCGCCCTCATCATTCTCTTCGCTGTTGCCCCGATGGGTTCGGTGATCACATGCGCATGGATCGCAAATTCCCACGGCTGCAAAGTCGACGAAGGCTCAGTGCATCCATGCATCATCAACGGACAGGATTATGGTCAGCTCCTTTACACTCTCGGAGTATTAGGTTGGCTGATGCTCGTCACTATTCCTGGCGGTGCTTTCGCATTCATTGTTTGGCTGATTGTTCTCATTCTGCATCGGGAAAAGTGGCGAAAGCGATTCGGGTCGAGTGCTCCTCCTCCAATTCCCCCTCCGCCTGCCCCGATATGAAACGGTATCAGATCGGGCGAATCGCCGGTGACGCCGTGTCTATTCGAAAACAGGCCGCAGCCAATGTCAGCGGTTACAGTTTTTGCGGCTGACATCGCCGACGCTGCACGCGAAGATTCGCGCTAATGAAAGACCTTACCCAAGGCTCGGTGACCAGTCATTTGCTGCATATGTCAGCGTTCCTGGCCATGAGCATGGTGGTGCAGACTCTTTATTTGCTCGCCGACCTCTATTGGGTGGGACACCTAGGGAAGGAAGCAATCGCAGCAGTTGGTCTCGCGGGCAATATCACGATGATTGTGCTGGCGCTTACCCAAATGCTGGGTGTCGGAACAACTACCTTGATCTCGCAAGCTGCTGGTAGAAAAGATCAGCCCCATGCAGAGCTGGCTTTCAATCAGTCATTTGTCATGTCGATGGTGATCGCGCTCGCGTTGGGTGTTGTGGGGTTCATCTTGCGTCCTGCCTACTGTGATTGGTTAAGCGCGGATACAGACACAGCTACGCTGGCGAAGGCGTATCTCCTCTGGTTTCTTCCCGGTCTTTTGTTGCAGTTTCCTTTGGTGGCGCTGGGCTCCGCATTGCGCGCGACCGGCATTATTAAGCCAGCAGTTGGATTCCAGGTGCTCAGCGTGCTGCTGAACATTGTGCTCGCCCCGTTATTGATTTTCGGAATCGGTCCGTGGCCCAAACTCGGCGTAACCGGCGCGGCGTTGGCTACATTCATTTCCATTCTCGTTGCCAACGTGTTGATAATAATTTATTTCGAAAGGAAATATCACTATCTGCGTTTTCGTTTTCCGCTGTTTCGCCCGCAGATCAAAATTTGGCGAGGAATACTGCGGATTGGTGTGCCGGCTGGAGCAGAGTTTCTGCTCCTTTTTGTGTACATCATAATCGTTTACGCGATCATTCGGGGCTTTGGACCGGCGGCTCAAGCAGGCTTCGGAATCGGCGCACGTGTGATGCAGGCGCTTTTTTTGCCGGTGGTGGCGCTCAGCTTTGCTGTTTCGCCCGTGGTGGGCCAGAACTTCGGTGGCCGTCGCGCGGATCGAGTCCGGCATTCCGTTTATTCTGCAATTGGCATCGCATCGTTGATGATGCTGGTGCTGACGCTGCTTGCGTTCTTCGTTCCGGGAAGGTTGATTCGTTTTTTCTCAAGCGATCCGCGAGTCATTGCCTTCGGCAGCGAATATCTTCGGATCGTTTCTTTGAATTTTATTTCGGCAGGAATTGTTTTTGTCACTTCCAGCATTTTCCAGGGAATCGGCAATACGCTGCCACCGCTGTTCAGTTCGATGACGCGGCTGGCCTTGTTCGCTCTGCCAGCGATGTTGATCTCTAGGATGCCAGGGTTTGAGATCAGGGAGCTGTGGTATCTGTCCGTCGGGTCGATCGTTTTCCAGATGTGCGTCAATCTACTGTTACTCCGTCACGAGCTGCGAAAGCGACTCAGATTCGACGAACCGGAAAATTTTATTCCAGCAAGCGCGACGGCGTCGTAGTTTGCGCTTATTCAATCATGCGCGGGTTTCTTTTCTGCCGAGGAGTTGAAACGCTAGCAGGCTGATAAACGCGGCGATGCAAAGCCAGGCGAACCAATCGCCGGTTCGCGTGTAAAATGTTTCCTCTCGCGCTACGCCTACTTTTCCAGTGATTGATGCGAAGCGGTCCGGCTCGGTCGCCGTTTCCGCCACGATCCGGCCGCGGTTGTCACTGAGAGTCAGGAGCCCGTTGCGTGCCGAACGAGCCAGAGCGAACCCGTTTTCGACTGCGCGCAGGACGGCCATGCGCGCGTGCAACCAGCGATCGACGTTGAAGTCCCATGCGGGCACCAGCAGCAGGTTCGCGCCTTCGGCTGCGTATTCGCGGCTCAGCTTGGGAAAATCCATGTCTTTGCAAATTTGCAGTCCCCAATGCCCCGACGGCTCCTCGAGAATGACTCGCTTGTCACCGGGTTTTTCGGGCTCGATGCCAGGGATGAGATGATGCTTGTCATAATTTGCGTCCAATTTTCCATCGGCTGAATACAACCGTGAAGAATTGAAAGCGCCGGATGGCGTTTTTCGAACCACGCCAACGACAATCGCTGCATGCGTAGCGGTGGCAGCCGAAGAGAAAAGCGTGTCCACTTCTGATAGTGCGCTTTCGCTGATACGTCCGATTTTTTCCGGGAGCACAACCGCCTGCGTTCCGGCTGGAGTAACGTGGCGGATTTCATTGGCGTAATCGCGTAGCAGCTGTAGCGCTTGCTCTTCGGAGCCGAGATAAACGCTCATCGGCACATCCTTTCCGATCAGCGTCACTGCGACAGATTGAGAAGGATTCGATTGCAATCGCCATTTGCCAAAAACAAATACAGCGCAAACGATGAATCCGACGGCCAGGGCAAGCACGCGGCGATGCCATGATCTTCCCGCGCCGCTCAGCAGAACTGCCGCCGCGCCCGCAAACAGAAACACGATGAAGCTGATTCCCCAAATCCCGGTGATCGCAGCGATCTGGATCAAGGGGAGACAATCCATTTGTGAGTAAGCCAGATTACCCCATGTGCTGTGAGGCGACGAAATCGCACTCAGATATTCGTACGTCACCCAGTAAACCGGCAAAGCAAGCGCGGCGGGGAATAGCGATCCGCGACGAAGCATTCCGCGCACAAACAGAACGCCGAGGCCAAAGACAACTGCTGGAACTACAAAGTAAAGGACGGTAATTGGCAGTGGGAGTTCGATCGCGTGCCTGACGTAGTTCCATTGGTTCATTGCGCCGATCAGCCATGCGATCCCAGCAAGCAGAAAAGCCGCCCCGGCACTGAGTCGTGGCGAAATCGCCAGCGCTGGGATCGGCGCGAACCAAAGTGCCCACCAAATTGGGTGAAGCCCGGTACCGAGATATACGAACGCGGCAGAGACAAGGCAGGCCGCTGTGATGAGCAAAAGTTTGCCTAATCGCATTTGAAGAACGCCCAGGATGTGGTTGTTCCTGCTGGTTCTGGCAAGACAGTAATTCTTATTGAAAAGCGTGCTCGCTCCAACCGCAAAGATGTCGTGCTCGCGCGACGCCGCGGAGATAGTTTATTCAATCCAGATGCGAAAAATCCGAAAGCCCGGATATGTTGGCGAGACAGAGAAGAATCTGGGCCGCGCTTTCGATGCGGCGAAGAATAGTCGCGCGATTCTGTTTTTTGACGAAGCGGATGGTCTCTTTAACAAACGCACTGACGCGAAAGACAGCCCGACCGTTATGCAAACATTGAAATCAACTATCTTTTGCGGAGAACTGGGAAATACGCCGGTCTCACCATTCTGGCCGGCGGCAATCGAACCAGGATCGAGAAGGCGTTCGGGCGAAAGTTTCATTTCATGCTGCGCGTCCTCAACGACGAAAGCCGCGCGGCAAAGAGTCTTCCACTTGTTAGGCTGCCGCCATATGTCCTGATTGGAGATGAGCGATAATATCAAAATCAAAACGCGGAAATTTTCCATTGGCGATTACGACGCTGCGCTTGGGCTATGGCAACGAGTGGAAGGTCTCGAGATTGCCGAGGGAGATGATAGGGAAGGCGTTGGCGACTTTCTCGCGCGCAACCCGGGGCTAAGCAGAGTGGCAACCGACGGCTCTGCGATTATTGGCGTCGTATTGTGCGGTCACGACGGACGCCGCGGATATATTTATCATCTGGCGGTTGATCCGGCTTACCAGGCCCGCGGCGTTGGCAAGCGGTTGACGGATGAATGCCTCGACGGTTTGCGCCGGGCCGGCCTCAAACGGGCGCTAATCCTGGTCGCATATGACAACACTCGCGGCCAGAAATTCTGGCGTCGCCATGGCTGGGAAGAAGTCCCTGGCCCGATCGTGATGGGGACTGACCTTTAATCGCAGGTGTTAGGTCGCCCTTAAGAAAGAGAGGCAACTAAAAATCTCCCAAACGTAAGACTCGCACACGAACTAAAAAACCACCATACTGTGCGCATGATCACGATGTTTCGCCCGGTGGCTGGTTTTCTTTTCGTGACACTCACACTTTCAGTTTCGGCCGCTTCCTGGGATGACGATTCGCATTATGTCTCGTTAGGCCCCCACAACGGCTACTACATTGTGCAACCTGATTCCAAGTTATTCAGTCAGCTCGGTCTGTGGGAAGCGCCCATCATCGATACATCGGATCCGCTGCGTCACGGCTACGGAGCGGACGCGCTCGCCTTTCGGTTCAATCGAAACGGCGTCTTGATTGCGCCCCCGGCTTACATCGTGCAGGCGTTGCCGTATGATTTTTACACGCGGCGCGTCGGGGCGCTACCTGTCGGCCACGCAACCGTCAAGGATGTGGAAGCTATCTTTGGTGGCAGCCACACCCGCGCAAATCGTCCGGATGGTTTTATGTGGTACTACGCGATTCCGGTCTATAATCCGTTCGAGAATCGGGGCGGCCGCCGTTGAGATGCGCACGTTGAACTATCGCGCCCAATGTCCCTGGAATCGCAGCATGCGCGCCGCAATTTTTCTGGCGACCGTTTTTGGCGTGAGCGTTTCAGCAATCGCGAGTACCTCGACTATCATCAGCCCTGATCATCACCAGACGTTTGCCTACGGCGAAATTCTTTCGCACCAGCTTTATCTCGCACGCTCGCGGGGCGAACTGGCGGCGCGGATCACCTTTAGCAATATGCCTTATAATGGTGACGACGAGCCTCGCACGGACGAATCGTTCGATTTTCATTTCCCGGGGATCAAATTTGATGCAACACGACGGACGTTTTTTGTCAGCGACCGAGGCGGTCGGACGATTCCTGTGGCGCGATTTCGTGCCGGTTTATTCTGCAATTGGGTCGATCTGGCGCCGGGCGCGAAAATTTATCTGCTTAAGGAGAGCGGACGGGTGACCGCAATTCTGACAGCAACCGATCATCCGCGCGTGGGAAGTCAGTGGATCGAAACGGACAACAATTGGTCATTACAAAATCTTTTGACTGCCCTGTTCGGCCAGCCAGCCCCCGGTCTCCCATAGGCTCCGAACGGAGTTCACAGGGCGAGACTTTTGCGAGCCGAGCGCGACCCGCCTCCAGCGACACGCAACCTCGGAGACGGTTTGCCCTCAGGCTGTTTCGATTTGCAAAAGCGGTCGTAAGATCACAATCACACCCTGTGAAGATACGCGGCAAACATTTTCGAACGATTTGGTTTAAACCAGACGATGAACGCGTGGTGCAACTTATCGATCAGCGTTTCTTGCCGCATCGTTTCGTGATCGAAGAAGTCCGTACCGTCGAGCAGATGGCGACGGCGATTCGTGAAATGCATGTTCGCGGGGCGGGATTGATCGGGGCGAGTGCCGGGTACGGAATGTATCTTGCCGCCGTCGCGGCTGCGGCAGGTAGTGCAGCGGCTCGAATCGATGAGCAGTTGATCCATGCAGCAGAACTACTGAAGACAACGAGACCAACGGCGGTCAATCTTTCCTGGGCCGTGGAGCGCCAGCTAAAGAATATCGCCGAAGGCAAAGATGCGACCGAGAAGGTCGCGCTAGGTCTACGCGCAGCAAAACTGATTGCAGACGAAGACGCGGAGCATTGCCGGATGATCGGGCAACACGGATTGGAACTCGTTCGACAAATCGCAGAGAAAAAAGCGGGAGAGCGTGTGAATTTGCTCACGCATTGCAACGCGGGATGGCTCGCGTTCGTCGACCATGGTTCTGCTACTGCGCCGATTTATGCAGCTCACGACAGCGGATTGCCCGTGCATGTTTTCGTGGCTGAGACGCGACCCAGAAACCAGGGTTCCAAGCTCACTGCGTGGGAGTTGGGCGAGCACGGAGTGCCGCATACGATCGTGGCAGACAGCGCCGCGGGACACTTGATGCAACGCGGCGCAGTGGATTTGGTGATCGTTGGAACCGACCGAACGACTTACACGGGCGACGTTGCCAACAAGATCGGAACATATCTGAAGGCGCTGGCGGCGAAGGATAATGGCATTCCGTTCTATGTAGCGGTGCCGTCGCCGTCATTCGATTGGAGGTTGCGAGATGGATTGAAAGAAATCCCGATCGAAGAGCGCAGTGCAGAGGAGGTGACGCAAACCGAAGGCTGGTTCAAGGGGCAACAGATCGAGGTGCGCATTGCTCCGGAAGGAAGCCCGGCCGCGAATTATGGGTTCGACGTGACACCCGCGCATCTGGTGACCGGATTGGTTACTGAACGCGGCGTGTGTGAAGCAAATGAGAAAAGCATCCGCGCGCTTTTCTCAGACAAGGCCCCGTGAGCAACTACATAAAGTTCTCGTGTGAGCGCGTAGCTGCCGAGCTTACTTCGTTCGGCGGGCTGGCTGAATTAAACGAACACCGGCAGAAACTTCTGCACCTCGGTGTGATCGGCGTGGATTCAAACGGTATCGGGTTTGGCAACCTGAGCTTGAAGGACGGCGCGACCGATAGTTTTTACATCACAGGTTCCGCGACCGGAGGTATAGATGAATTGACGCTGATGAACTGCGCAAAAGTGGTGACATCCGACTTTGAGAGGAACTTCGTCCGATACGAGGGCTCAGCGGTTCCTTCATCGGAATCTCTGACACACGCTGCAATCTACAAGTCAGATGCACAGGTAGAAGCAGTGATTCATTGCCACGATTCCAAGCTGTGGGGAGCACTTCTCAATCAAGCTCCGACAACTCCGAAGCGTGCTGAGTATGGAACGCCACAGTTAGCGTATGAAATAATGCAACTCTTCACGCACACCGACGCGCAAAGCCGAAAGATTATTGTGACGACTGGTCACGAAGCAGGCATCGTAACTTTCGGCAAAGACCTTGAGGAGGCGTTCGCCGTCCTCATACGCGAAAGAAAAAAAAATTATCGGTGAATCAAAAACAAGGTAGAGCCCGCCGGGCGGTCGCGCCCAGGAAATCCCTGGCTGCGTTGACAGCGAATTGCGTGGCCGTACGCTGAATACAAATGCATGAAAAATCTTCAGACTCGAATGAGAAAGCGGGTATTACTCGCCGAACATTCCTCGGCGCAACTCTTGTAACTGGCGCGGCGCTTCTTGCGAGAGGATCAGATGTGATCTTCGCAGCCGAATCGCCAGCATCACCGAAAATCGCTGCAAATCCGACCTGGCAGTTGGGCGGCGATCTTACGGTCAACCGCCTTGGTTTTGGCGCGATGCGCATCACCGGCGAAGGTATTTGGGGTTGGCCACCAGATCGCGGGAATGCGCTTAAGGTAGTGAAGCGTGCGGTTGAGTTGGGTGTAGATTTGATCGATACAGCGGATGCCTACGGTCCGGAAACAAGCGAACTGCTGATCGCGGAAGCCCTTTATCCTTATCCCAAAGGTTTGGTTATTGCGACGAAAGGCGGCTTGACTCGACCGGGACCGGCGCAGTGGGTGCCCGATGGAACACCACAACATCTCAAACAAGCTGTGGACGCCAGTCTGAAGCGACTGCGCCTGGACCGAATCGATGTCTATCAGCTGCACCGTATCGATCCCAAAGTGCCCATGGAGGAATCGCTCGGCGCCATCAAGGAGATGAAAGACGCCGGGAAGATTCGCCATGTCGGGTTATCGAATGTGGAGCCGGAGGAAATCGAGCGGGCTCGTAAAATTGTTCCGATCGTCAGTGTGCAGAACCGCTACAACATCGAAGATCGCAAATCTGAAAATGCCCTAGCCTATTGTGAGAAGAATGGTCTTGGATTTTTGCCCTGGTTCCCCATCGGCGGAACCCGCGGATTGAAATCTAACAACGCGTTGAACACGGTGGCGAAAGCTCACGGTGTCAGCGTCTTTCAGGTCGCGCTAGCGTGGCTACTGGAGCGATCGCCCGTGATGCTACCGATTCCAGGTACGTCATCACTCGCGCACCTGGAGGAGAATGTTGCTGCGGCAAAGCTAAAATTAACCCCTGAAGAGTGGAAAGCGATCAATGCTTTGGCGAGCTGACAGGAATCTCAGCTGACCGCCGTTGTGAGGATTGCGGCGCGATAGCGTGATCCGTCTGGGACGGACTACGACGATACCGTCGCACCTGGTTGCTGAAGCGAAGTACAACTATGCACCTCTCGCCTCAATTCGAAAAAGCATTGACTTACGCCACTCGGATTCACGGCGGACAACTCCGGAAAAAGACGAGGATTCCCTACATCGCACATATCCTCGGTGTCGCTGCGATCGCAATGGAATATGGCGCGAACGAAACGGAAGCCATCGCAGCGTTGTTGCACGATGCCGTGGAGGATTGTGGTGGCGCGAAACGGTTGCGCGATATCGAGCGAAAATTCGGCAAACAAGTCGCAAAAATTGTGGACGGTTGCACCGACACAGACCAAACGCCGAAGCCTCCGTGGCTGGAACGGAAGAAGGGCTACGTGGCTCACGTTCGGCATGCGCCGATACCCACGAAACTCGTGTCGGCTGCCGACAAGTTGCACAACGTTCGCGCGATCCTGATGGATTATCGCAAGCAAGGCGAAAAGCTCTGGTCTCGATTCAACCGCGGTAAACAGGGCGCTCTTTGGTATTACCGCGCACTGGTGAACGCTTTTAGCGGTAAACGCATTCAGCCGTTGGTGCAGGAACTCGATCGCACTCTGACCGAGCTGGAATTGCTGTCGAATAACGGGGCGCAAGTGATGCAGCCACCGACGCCACACGAAGCGCGTAGGTAAGATTTATACAAGCCATCTCACAAATACCCGCTCCTGTAGCCACGGCGCTGTGTCGCCGTGCTGGTGTGAGCAAACACTCCCGGGATGCCTCGACACGGCCACGCGGGTGAGAATTCTATGAAATGCTGATGACTTCTAGAAACAGGAGACTTCATTTAATTATCCTTATGTTTTTGGTGTCCACACTAGGCAATGCTTCCGCCGCCACGCAGTTAGACGAGATGCGAGTCACACTCCTCGGTACAGGAACTCCCTTTCCAAACGCTGAGCGATTCGGCTCAGCGATTCTCGTCGACGTGGCCGATAAGAAGTTGCTGTTTGACTGTGGCCGTGGAGTCGTGATTCGCCTGACGCAGGCTGGAGTCAGTCCGAGAGAGATAGCGGGCCTTTTTCTAACTCATCTTCACTCCGACCATGTTGTAGGGATTCCCGATTTTTGGCTTTCGGGCTGGCTTCTAGGTCGCGACCGACCCCTTCCAGTATGGGGTCCTTCAGGAACTCAAAGCATGGCAAAACACCTTGTTGAGGCGTTTGCCTATGATACCCGCATTCGTCAGACCGCTCCTGATCATCTCTCACCCAGGGGTGTCGAAATTGACGCGAAAGACATCGAACAGGGTGAGATATACAACGATGGCTTGACCCGAGTCTCGGCATTCCTTGTCGATCACGGAACTGCGAAACCGGCATTTGGATATCGTGTCGATTCTGCGGGTCACTGTGTGGTCATTTCCGGAGACACCAAGTTTTGCCAGAACCTCGTGAACTTCGCCAAAGGCGCAGACTGCCTGATTCACGCAGCCTGGAGCGCGGACAAAAAGAATTCTACGCCGCCGTCGGAGCGTTCAATTGCGTCCGCGGAAGATGCGGGACGGGTCTTCGCGATTGTGAAGCCCAGGCTTGGTGTGGTTTATCACTACAAAGATGAAGAAGGGCTTCGGGACGCCGTGAGCAAAGAATTCCAGGGCCCGTTAGTCATCGGCAAAGACCTGATGACAATTACCGTCGGTGAGACGATCGCCTGCGACGGAAAATCTTTGGCCAACAGTACGCTGGACGGGGATAAGCCGAAATCTTCGGGAACACCGCACTAGCCAAAGACAAGCACCGAGCGTAGCATGTGGCTATGAAATCAAACTATAACTCTAGCCGTAGATTGTTTCTGATTTTTTCTATCATCTCCGCGGTTTCGCTCGGAACCGCTGCCGCTCAACCCAGTGGGCGCTTGGTCGTTGTCAGGCCGCCAAACTTTGGATGGAATTTGGCCTTCAATCTACAGATCGACGGCAGGCCGGTTGCGAACGTTGTCCAGGGTCGCAACTATCAGGCATGGTTGCCAGCCGGGGAGCATGTCTTGACCGTGTCCAAGGTACCGTACACAGGATATGCTGGGCCCACTTCGACAAATGTGAATATCCAGCCCGGGTGGACATATGTATATACTGCCTGGTGGGATTCGGCTTTCGTTTTCCTTCGCCCATCCGGGGCGTGGTTAACCCCCGGGGCGCAGTGGCAACTTGGTTGGGCGGCGAGGCCGTCTCCCAGGCTAATCGACTAAAAGAAATCCAAAAGTCGACTAATACCAGACTCGCCAAAAGCGAAACCGGTGCATAGCATGCGGCGATGAAGTCCAGATACACCTCCGCTGCCAAACTTTTCCTGATTCTTGTTTTTGTTTGCATAGCCTCAATCGGGACCGCCACCGCTCAGTCCGGTGGACGCCTTATCGTTATGAGGTCGCCGAGCTTTGGCTGGAATTTAGCTCTCAATATTCAGATCGACGGCAGAACCGCCGCCAATCTTGTTCAGGGACGCCGTTACGATCACTTTCTACCAGCAGGGCGCCATGTGCTGACGGTTTCGGCCGTACCAAGTTACAACTCCTATGCGCCGGTCTCGATGGTGCTGAACGTCCGATCCGGGCAAACCTACGTGTTCACGGCAATATGGCGGGACACGGACACTGTCGTTCTTGTTCCATCAGCTCTGCCTCCAGGACAGTCGTACTAGTTTAGGGCCATCACCTTGCCGGTTTGCCAGTCGGGGACTCGATCCTTTGGCAAGCTTACGATTTTTCCGGCAGCGAGGCTCTCGCACTGCGGATCTCAAAGCAGCTATTTGATTTTCGCGAGAACTTTTTCCATCTCATTCCGGCGGAAGGCGCGCATGGTGTGACTCTTGACGTTGCCGAGCGACCCGATCTTAAGCATAAAGGCGCTCATGGTTTCGTCATCGGGTGCATCGAAGACGACGACAGCGTCGTACGCGCCCATGGTCCAGAATTCATCCATGATCTTCATTCCCATTTTCTCCGCTTGCTCCATCGCGGTGTCGCCTCGTTTGACTGTGTCTTTGATATTGCGGATTCCTTGATCAGCAAACTGAATCAAACTGATATAAGTAGCCATGATCTTTTCCTTTTGTGTGGTTATGCTTTAAAATTATCCCACATGGCAGCCTACGCAAAGAGCTCAACGCTGTCTTGCCGGATACCTTTTACCTATCAAGAATAACAGGGTAGTGGCTCGTAATGTCGGTTCTATGTCCTAGCAAGGACGTCGCACGATAAGATATTCTGGATTCAGAGAGGCAATGAATCCAAAGCGGATAGGCTTTGTCGGTTTTGAGGGCGTTACTACATCGGATCTGACGCTTGCAGCCGATGTTTTTGCAGCCGCGACGCTCGATGTCGGCTATGGCAATCGGCTTTCCTGTTACCACGTCTGTACGATTGGTTTTTCTTTCGAATGTTTTCGGTCTGAATCGGGAATTGCATTCAGACCAGACAGCACCCTGGAAACGGTGTCAGAGCTAGACACGATCATCGTTCCAGGCGGCAAAGGTCTCCGGCAATTGTTAGTTAGCGAAAGGATTGCCGACTGGATTCTGGCGCACGCAAAGCAGACGCGGCGCGTGGCTGCGATCGGTGCGGGAATTTATGGCGTAGCGCAAACAGGGTTGCTGGATGGCCGCGAAGTCACCACCCATTACCGTTACGCGAGCGATGTAACACGATGCTTTCCAAACCTAAGGATTGATCCGAGAAGGCACCTCGTTAAGGACGGGGCGTTTTATACATCGTCTGGTCCTCATGCAGCCAGCGATCTTGCGCTTGCCTTGATCGAAGAAGACTATGGCAGGCATGTGGCATTGGCTTCTGCTCAGGAATTCGTTATGCCATCGACTAACGGGAATGGCCAACACAAGTTGCCGAGTCCGCTCGTGTTTGACAGTCAACCAGCTGATCGGTTTGCAGAACTCATCCCGTGGGTCATGCGAAATTTAACCCAAGACCTTTCAGTCAATACGCTTGCCCGAAGAGCCTGCATGTCTCCGAGCCATTTCAATCGGGCTTTCAAAAGTGTGTTTGGCAACACGCCAGCCGAGTTCGTAGAAACGCTGCGTATCAACGAGGCACGGCGCCGCCTTTCTGTTCCGAAGCGAACCCTGGATACGATCGCCGCATCCGTTGGTTTTGCAGATGCGCAAACATTTCAGCGCGCCTTCGAACGCAGAGTTGGAGCAAAGCCGCGCAGTTACCTGAAGAACGTCCACCCGATCTCGACAGCCCCTTCCTCTAACGGAGATGCGGTGCCTGAACCGGCGGCGAGAGCATTCGACCGGCGAGAGGCACTAACGGTTCCGACCCAACATTAAGTCCTTCGTGTTTCAGCGAACAGGCGAGCTTAACTAGGGTCACCAAATCTGCGCGAAGCTACCACGCATGCTTGAGCTTCGCGTGAGCGCAGGAAGCCAAAAACGGTAATGGTTTAACTTCGATCTCAACGCAGCTCCGCGACATTCCACTTCGGCTCTAAATCATGCGATGGAGTGCAGTCTGGCTTTCGGGCAATCGAGCTTAGGCAATCGCTCGATTAGGTACGGGCGCACCTAGCAAGCCGTACAGACTCCATCCGACAAAAGAACGCGGCGGCATCTGTCTGTCACAATTCACAACTCAGCACGAGTGTTTGGAGCTATGAAGCTGGTGTCCACTCGATCTTTACAAAGGCTCCCCAAGACCTGTGAGGCACTTCACGCGCTGCTAATCGGGCACGGCCGATCACCGCACGCTCACAACGGTTGGTGCAAGATTTCGCAGAGAACGCACAGGGCCGCACCATTGCTGCGGAACATTGCAATCAGGACGTGAAGCCAAAAGCGGTTGGATTAATTCTATTCGAGCGGATCGCTGCCGACGAGTTGAGCGGACCGGGTCAAGTCTTCTTTCGAGCAACAACTGCAACCGGCGACGATAGCGAGTTCCAGTGTTATCAGGTGCTGACACTCGGGATAGGAACCGCGCGCTGTCTGACGGAGTGTGGCGTCATCGTAAAGCCCCAGCTGGATATCAGGGACGCGCCGCCCTTAGACACCATCATCGTTCCTGGCGGTTCTGGGATTCACGATGCGAGATTGAGCAAGAAGATCGCGAACTGGCTAGCTAGGCGAGCCCCGATTACCAGGCGCATCATAGCTCTCGGCGAAAGCGTTTATACCCTAGCCCAGACGGGGCTACTAGATAACCGCCAAGTTGCTGTTCATTGGCGTTTCGCCAAGGATGTCGCTCAAACATTTCCCAAGGTTCGTGTTATTTCCGACCGCCTGTTCGTAAAGGACGGCCGGTTTTACACATGTGCCGGTGGCATGTCGGCAGTTGATTTGTGTCTCTCTTTAATTGAAGAAGATTATGGTCGTCAGATTGCCTTGAAACTGGCGCGCGAACTCGTCGTTCACGTCAAACGATCAGGTGAACAGGAGCAATATTCTGAGGCGCTGCAGTTTCAAATTCAATCCTGCGACCGTTTCGCTGACATATCCTCCTGGATCTCGTGCAACCTTAACCAGGATCTTTCTATCGAAGCGCTTGCCCAGAGAACATGCATGTCACCCCGCAACTTTACCCGTTTGTTTAAGGCAGAGTTTGGAACAGCACCTGCGGAGTTTGTCGCTACCGTTCGTATGACTGAGGCGCGGCGACGATTGCTGATTCCCCGGAATAGCATTGAAAGTGTGGCAGCCTCCGTTGGCTTCAAAAGCGCGGATGCTTTTAGCCGGACATTTGAAAGACTCGTCGGGATCCGGCCAAGCACCTACCGCGGCAACCGGGGGGTTGTTCGCGCGAACTTTCAGAAGCTCGAAAAAACTTTCGGCATGTCGCGACCTTTGGCGCGCGCGTGACGGCAATCGAAAGACCGTGGTGTCGCTCTTACTCTTTTCCTTCCCATTTGTACACTTCGGAACCGCGCGCTTCGAAACACGAGTAGTAACAAGCAGAAGGCAGAAGGTAACCGCGGGGTGCAGAGACTCTCAAAACTTAGAGCTTGCGTCTACGATTTGAACGCCCTCAAGACTTAATTGTCGTCGCGGTTATTCTAACTATGAAACAAATGGCCACTGGCCCAAGCTCTCGGAATCTTGTCCGAAACTGCCGGATTTATGGCCTAACACGCTAGCTCGCGACGTTGATACTCTCGCCTCATACGAGTGACCTAACAGTCATTCGATTTTGCCAAAGCAAATAAAACCTAAAGGAGAAACTAATGACAAAAAACGTGCTAAATAAACTCGGATTCCTTGGCGCCGCTCTAACTGCGAGCGTCGGATTTCCTCTGATATTTGCATCGAACGCATTTGCGCAGTTACCGGCTCCGGCCGCGCCGGGTACGCCAGCGCCTACGGCTGAGGTCGAGCGCGTGGTTGTGACCGGTTCGAACATTCCCACAGCGGAAGAAACCGGCCCGAATCCAGTGGACACGTATCGTCCACAGGACATCGAGAAACTAGGTATCCGAAGTGCAACTGACCTGCAGGAATTTATTCCGCAGGAAGCAGGCGGAACCGTCAACCTGAACATTGGTAACGGCGGTGATGGCACCGTCCAGTTCAACCTGCGCGGCCTCTTGCCGAAGGAGACGTTGATTCTGATCGATGGAAAGCGTGTCGCCTCCGGTTCGTTGGACGTCGCCGGTGGCAGCTCGGCCGCGGATATTAACCTGATACCCTTCTCCATGATCGATCACATTGACATCCTCAAGGATGGGGCCTCAGCTGTGTACGGCTCCGACGCGATCGCTGGCGTGGTCAACTTCTTCCTGGTCCACAAATTCCGTGGCTTGGAGATTGGGGGCACTTACGGAAACACAAACTTGGGAGGGTCCAATGATATGGGTGAGTGGGAGGCATGGCTCAAAGCCGGCACCGGCGATGATAAAACCGATATTGTGGTCATTGCCGATTTCTGGCAGCGTACCGGCGGAGTTTTCAGTGCCGACCGCGATATTTCTGCTAACGGCTTCTTTGTTCCGTTTGGCGGGTTTGATGCACGCAGCGGCAATGAACCTGGCCGCGTTCAAGGTTTACGGTTGCTACCAACTTTGTTTTTCAGCGACAGCGCCCCGCCACCACATTCGGCGCCAAACGCGGCGACTTCTCCATTTTACGCTAACCCGTTTGCGGTTAATCCCAATGCATATCCGGGCGCGCCCGGTATCCACAATTCAAGAGTGACCCTCGACCAGACCGGTACTAAGTACAAAGGAGGTGGCGACTACTTCTTCTTTAACTTCGCGGCTTTCACGCCAGCGTTGCCGCCGGCAGACCGCCAAGTGTACTACGGCTCGTTTACCCGTGACCTGTGCGACAAGTACCTGACGGTGTTTGCCGACTTCAAATATGCACGCTCGTATTTCGATTCGTCATTAGCGGCAGTGCCGTTTACGCCTGATCCATTTCACACACCAGGCACTAACACCTTCTTTAGTCCCACCGGTATTAGTGTGCCAATCTCGAATCCGTTCAATCCCTTTACAGTCGGGGACGCGACTCTGGTTGTTAACGGCGTGCCAGTCCCGGTGACTACTGGTGTTCGGTTTCGCGGCACGAACGATACCGGCCCACGGAGCGAGAAGTTCACTTACTGGGACCAACTCTTCGATACCGGTCTGCGGGGTGAGATGGGAGAATTTGGGGATTATTTCAAGACGTGGAACTGGGAAACGGGTTTCCGTTATTCTCGCAACGAAGGGCAGGATTTGTCCATTGGCGAAGTGAGCCAGCCCGGATTGCGGGACGCCCTGTTGGACACAAATCCGGCTACGGCATTTAATCCCTTCGGTGGCTTTTTCCACCAAAATACCGCGGCAGCCAGGCAACAAGTTTATGTGACATTGCATAACTCAGGTGAGTATGAATTGCCTATCTATTACGCTACCATCAATGGCGATCTGTTCAGTCTGCCCGCGGGTCCGATCTCGTTTGCCATTGGCGGCGAGTACGACGCGCCGAGATTCACTCGTGATCGTGACGCGCTCAATAACACCTTTGACTCCATTGGCTCAACGGATGGGCAAAGCTTCCGTGTGAACCGGGATATCTGGGGAGTCTACGAGGAAGTGCGTGTGCCATTCACAAGTCCCACATGGAACTTCCCTGGGTTCTACAGCTTCGAAGTGGATTTTGCCGAGCGGGAGGAATGGTACAGCAATAACACCTCAGCGGTGCTACCTTCTGGATTGTTCCCAGCCGTGCCAGCGGTGCACACCAGGTATAATGCGCAGAAGCCGAAGGTGTCGCTGCGTTGGCAGCCACTTGATCCCAAGTACATCGGTGCGGTGACAATACGCGGCAGCTACAGTGAGGCGTTCCATGCTCCGACATTGTCTGAACTTACGCCCGCGTCGTCGCAAAACTTCCCGATCGTGGCCGATCCATTTACCGCCGGCAATCCCGTTAACAACCGGACCGAGCCGCAGATCGAGGAACGTATTCTAGGCAACCCGAATCTGCATCCGGAGACTGCCTACGAGTGGACCTACGGAATTGTTTACAGCCCGAAATGGGTCAAGGGCCTGACACTGAGCGCCGATTGGTGGCATATCGATATGCGGGACATCGTGACGACCCTCGGGGCGCAAACCATTATCGAGGAAAATCCACCGACCCCCGGTATTCAACAGCAAGGGCCTCTGGTTTTCCGAGCCCCTACTGCAGTTCCTGGTGAGAATGGTCCAGTTACGCTGGTCATCGATCCTAACGAGAACCTTTCGGGCGCAGTTTTCGAAGGGCTCGACTACGAAGCGATCTATATTTTGGATTCGACGATCTTCGGACACGGCGATTGGGGAAGGTTGACGAGCACGATCAACGGCACCTGGCTGTCACGGGCTGAGTTTCAAGTAGCGCCCGGAGTGAAACGGGTCGGTATCGCCGGTGAATTTCTACCGCCGGGATTTGCTCTAACCAGTTCGCTGCCGTGGAATCGGGCTAACTTTAGTATCTTCTACGATGGCCCGGCTGATACGTGGATGAGTGGTTTAGATGTGGGAGCGATAGTTCACTGGACCGGCGAGTATAACGATGACAATGCCAGTCTAACAGGAGCAACGAAGCTACAGGAGCCCAGGAGTGGTCCACTTTCGGAGCGGGCGCGCAACGTGGCCGCGTGGACTACGCTAGACCTCGTCCTCAACTACACGTTCAACATGCCACCGCCGACACCGGCCGAGGTACCGGGCTATGCCAAGGACGGTGGGAAGAATGTGAAGATGAAGGATGGCAAGGACAAAAACGTCGTGCCGGTCTCAACGGCTGAGTATGGCTGCAGTAACTGGCAGTGGTGGCTTAATAACACGACCGTCACGCTGGGGATGCAGAACGTACTTGATGAAGATCCGCCGTTTGTGGCTGGTTCTTTCGAGAATGGTTACGACGAGTCGCTTGCTACCATCAAGGGTCGCTTCTGGTACGTCGGGTTGAAAAAGAGATTCTAGATTTCTCTGTTAGTTAGTTAGGTTACAGGGAGGCAGCTCCGAAGATTCTTCGTAGCTGCCTCTTTATTTTGTATGCGGCGCTTTATGAGGATGATTGCTGTCCGAATCGCTTTTCAAATCAGCGACGAGCGCGTAATGCCCGGAAGTCAAACTTCGAAAAGAGTGCCAACGAGAAAGCCTAACGATCCCAATTCGGTGGCTAAACACCTCTGGCCTTAAGTGCTGATGCCAGTTTAACAAGGCTTTCGCGTATCTGTGCCGGTGTCCACGCAGCGAAACCGAATATCAATGCCGGCTTTAATCTTGCCTGGATGCAGAAAAACGATAGCGAAGCCGGTCTCACTCCGATATCGAGCATGACGCGTTTGATCTTCGGGAATTCTTCCTCGTGTTTCAGCCAGGCGACGATGTTCAATCCGGCTTCGGGGATCTGTAAGATGAAACGATCCCCCAGCAGCTGGTTGAACTGTTCGATGAAAAAATCTCGTCGCTCCGAATACATTTTTCGCATCCGTTTGATGTGACTGAGGAAAAAACCCTCGGTGATAAAGCGCGCCAGCGTGGCCTGATCGATCGGAGACGAATGTTGATCCATGGCGCTCCGGATCTTGATGAACGAATCGACCAGCGGCTCCGGCGCAACGATGTAACCCAGACGCAACGAGGGACAAAGAATTTTGCTCATCGTTCCCGCATAAATCACCCGGCCCGAGTTATCAATCCCCTGCACCGAAGGAAGCGGCGGACCTGTGAAACGGAACTCAGCGTCGTAGTCGTCCTCGAAGACGAACGCGTTGTGGGCGCGCGCGAAATCGAGCAAGGCGGTCCTGCGCGGGAAACTCATAGTCATTCCGAGAGGAAATTGGTGCGAAGGAGTTATGTAGATCAGTTTTGGAAACGGTTCTCTAGGCGAACGCGCAAGCACGATCCCGTGGTCGTCCAGCGGCTTTGGCACTATTCTGGCGCCAGCCAGAGTTAGAACTCTTCGGGTCTGCTGGTAACAAGGATCCTCGATCCACGCGGGCTCCCCGGGATTTAGTAGTGCCGTTGCGCTAATCAACATCGCCTGTTGCATTCCACCCACAATCACAATCTGGTCGGGATTACAGCGCGCCGCTCTGAAATCGCATAAATAAGCCGCGAGTGCCTTGCGGAGGTCGGCGTCGCCGCGATTTGAGGCGTAACGCAAGAGATGTGCGCCTTTTTTTGCGAGAACCTGTGCTCTAAGCCGTTCCCAAACCCCGATGGGAAATTCATCGACTGCCGGAATGCTGGGCACAAGCGAGATGCCCGCGCCCGCGCCTGTTGCTCCAAGATCAAACTGTTTTCCTACACGCTGGTCCGGAATTGATTTCGCCCGTTCAGAAATGCGAGGCAAAGACCCAGTCGCAGAGTGAACTGCCGGTCGGCCACGGTGGATTTGTTCGGGTGTATTGCGGTCGAATTTGTCTGCGTTTAGGAAGCTCTCGGGGAGAGGGGATGCTACAAATGTCCCCGATTTTGCTTTTGAACGAAGATAGCCTTCCGCATCAAGCTTCGAGAACGCAAGATTGACTGTCAGTCTGGAGATGCCCAAGTCGAGAGCCAGCGCGCGCGAGGAAGGAAGCCGCGAAGCGCCATCGCCAAAGCGACCTGATATTAGTTCATCGCGAATCTGGCGATAAAGCTGCTGATGCAGCGGTTCGGTGGATGCGCGATCAAGTCGAATCATCTCGAACGCGATGATTGACCGGCGGCGCCTTTTCTTTAGAAGCGATTTCTTGTTAGACATGCCTGCTCATTGACCTGCTTGAGCATTGCCTGCTCTTTGGAGTGACGACGCGAGTTTGATCAGACTTTCTCGAATCTGGGCCGGTGTCCAACCGGCAAAACCAAAGACGAACGCCGGCTTGGGCGTGGCGCGAATGCAGTAAAACGACAACGGTGAAGGCTTGACTCCGATCTCAAGAGTAACACGGCTAATCGCCGGCAAATCCTCCTCGCGTTTCAGCCACGCGACCATGTTCAAACCGCCCTCTGGAACCTGCAAAGTGAAACGATCGCCGAGCAAATTATTGAATTGCTTGATAAAGACTTCTCGCCGCTCGGCATAGATTCTCCGCATTCGTCGGATGTGACTGAGGAAAAATCCCTCGGTGATGAAACGCGCCAGTGTAGCCTGATCGATTGCCGACGAGTGCTGATCCATTGTGCTGCGGATCTTCACCAGTGGATCGATCAACGTCTCCGGTGCAACCACGTAGCCAAGGCGCAGGGAAGGATAAAGAATTTTACTCATCGTCCCGGCGTAGATCACTCGGCCGAAATCGTCGATTCCCTGCAGGCAAGGAAGCGGCGGTCCGGTAAAACGGAATTCCGCATAAAAGTCGTCTTCAAAAACAAATGCATCGTGAGCACGTGCGAAATCGAGCAGGGCTGTTCTGCGCTCGAAACTCATTGTCATGCCGAGCGGGTATTGATGCGAAGGCGTTACATGGACGATTTTCGGTGGCTTTTCCTTTGGCGATCGCACGATCACAATGCCTTCTTGATCCAGCGGCCTCGGAACGACCTTGGCACCGGCCAAAATGAAGACTCTGCGCGCCTGGTGAAAACCGGGATCTTCGATCCATACAGGATCCCCTGGGTTCAGTAGCGCCATGGCGCTAATTAGCATTGCCTGCTGCATCCCTCCGACGATCAGGATTTGATCGGGATGACAGCGCGCGCCTCTAAAGTCACACAGGTACGTGGCAACGGCTTTACGCAGATCTGCGTCGCCACGACTCGATGCGTGGCGAAGCAAATGAGCGCCTTTTTGTGCGAGCACCTGCGATCTAAGCCGCTCCCAAATATCTATGGGAAATTCATCAACTGCCGGGAGCCCGGGAACAAGGGAAACACCGGCTCCGGCACCAAGCGCGCCGAGATCAAATTGTTTTCCTACGCGCTGATCTGGAATCGCTTTTACTCGCTGGGAGACACGAGCTCGGTGCTGGATTGGTTGATGCGTTTTCGGCTCGCCACGACGGATTCGCCCCCCCGCACGGCGTGCGAATTTGTTAGCAGTTAAGAAAGTTTCAGGAAGCGGATCCGCCACAAACGTTCCCGATCTGGCCTTCGAACGGAGATAGCCTTCCGCGTGGAGCTTTGAGAATGCGAGGTTAACTGTTAATCTCGAGATTCCGAGATTAACGGCCAAGTCTCGAGAAGACGGGATCCGCGACGGACCGTCGGCGAAAGTGCCCGATTTCAGTTCATCGCGGATTTGGCGATAAAGTTGTTCGTGCAATGGCTCGGCTGCTTCTCGATCGAGCCGAATCATTTCGAATGCGATGATTGAACGTCGTCGCCGTTTCTTTACAGACGATTCCCTCCTGGACATACCGATTTCCCCGGGGTCTTCCAATTCCAGTTCAATTTGCACGCGTATTCCAAAGCGCAAACTGGCATTATCATCTTCTTTCAACTGGCCATTGCTACATCAACCGATGTCGAAAAGTTGAGCGGAGTATGCGGAAGGTTTGTGGTTGGTCATTGATCAGATGTAAATTCGAGTCGTTCTCTCTATTTTTGCCGTTGACCTTCATCCTGGGTATGGCGCTTTGTCCGCAGGCACAAAGTGGCCCGGCAAATGTGGCCTATTTCGCGGGCGGCTGTTTTTGGTGCACGGAGGCAGTTTTTCAACAGGCACCGGGCGTGACATCGGTCGTCTCGGGTTATATGCAGGGCGCCGAGACCATACAGATCACGTTTAATCCAACAAAAACCAGCTACGACAAGCTGCTCAACCTATTCTGGCATGCACACAATCCGACCGAGGTCGATAGTCAGGGACCAGATACCGGAAAGCAATACCGTTCCGCCATCTTTTTTGTCGATGATCAGCAGCATGCTGTAGCGGAAAAATCAAAGGCACAGGCGCAGAAATCGTTCCCAAAACCGATCGCAACCGAAATTGCCCGGGCCGGATCGTTTCGTCCGGCGCCAGAACATCATCAGAATTTCTGCCGGAAAAATCCAAACAATCCATACGTGCGACAAATAATAGATCCGAAGCTTAAGAAACTCGGCCTAAAACAACCTTGAGCTGCTAAGTAATTCAGGCCTGATAGGAAATGAAATCTTTGCTCTTGTTTCTGCTCTGCATTTTGTCTGCGCGCCTCAGCATCGCGGAAGACTCGGCAGCTTCTCGAATCCGGCGACAAATCGAATCCACTCCGATGGCGCAAAAGGTGACTTTGAGTAACGACCAATGGCGAAAGGTTCTAAGTCCGGGACAATTTCAAGTCCTACGCGAGGCGAAAACGGAGGCGCCATACAAAAATCGGTATTGGAACAATCACGAAAAAGGAATTTATCTCTGTGCCGCATGCGGGAGCGAACTGTTTGGCTCCAATACGAAATTTGAGTCTCGTACCGGATGGCCCAGCTTCTATGCGCCGCTCGCCAAAGACAAAATAACCGAGGCGATGGATACCACTCATGGGATGACCCGCGATGAGATAAAATGCGCGCGTTGTGGTTCACATCTTGGCCATCTTTTCAATGACGGTCCGGCCCCAACCCATCTCCGTTATTGCCTAGACTCAATGGCCCTCAGATTTGTAGGGAAATAAGGGGATACCTGGCTATCGCTGAAGAAGCATTCTGGAAAGTGAGGATGTCCAAAACGCCGTTCTTCATTCGTCATGATAGATGAACTGAAACGAAACCAACCATGTGCCCGGCCTGCATAACAAACGTGCTGTTGATGGCAGCTAGCGTGAGTTCGACTGGCGGTTTAACAGCGTTTGCATTGAAGAGACTTTGTTCGAAATCCAAGCAAGGCCATCACAGCGAGGAGACGGGAGAAGAAGAGAAAGGAAATCGAACCAATGGAACACAAGAGAACTGACGTTGGTAAAGTCACTCCCCGTTATTGGCCCTGCCAAAGCAAGATGTATGGGAAAGGCGCAATGGTCGAAGCAAACGGCGGCTACCCTGTGCCTGGCTGCGAGTGCATCGTGCACAAATCATAATTTTCAAGTGCAGCCAGATGAGCAAGAAAGTACAGCGAACATCTCCAGGAAGGCGTTCTTCGCCCGGTGCAGGAACGGACTGTTGTTTTTGCTGTTTGGAAATCGCCTCAGCATTTCGACGCCGGCTCTTGCGATCGAACATTCTGCCACATCACTCTTAACCACACGGACCACTATTAGAGACATGACCATAACCTGCTTCATCCGATACGAAATCGATCCTCACCAGCGCGAAGCTTTCAAAGAGTACGCAGAAAACTGGGGGCGCATTATCCCCCGGTGTGGTGGACACCTGGTGGGCTACTTCCTGCCTTACGAGGGGACGAACAACGTGGCGTGGGGATTAATCGCTTTCGATAGCCTTGCATCGTACGAAGCATACCGAAAGAAATTGAAGGTCGATCCGGAGGCGCGCACGAACTTCACGACGGCGGAAGCTAAACGCGTCATCATTAGGGAAGAGCGCACCTTCGTGGAAGCGGTTGATGGCGCATTTAATCTGCCCGCTACGTCTGGAGGAACCAAGTGACGCGCACGCTGATTCTTCCGGGGCTTCATAACTCCGATCCCGGACATTGGCAAAGTCAGTGGGAGTCGCGAGACGAGACCTTGTTTCGAGTAATACAAGACGATTGGGAAACCCCGCATTGCGCGGACTGGATCGCGAGGCTCGATCAAGAGCTTGCGCTTGGAGAGTCGGATACGGTGCTTGTAGCGCACAGCGCCGGGTGCGCGCTGGTCGCGCATTGGGCTGTCGGCGAGTCCTCAAGACGCGTTCGTGGTGCGCTTCTCGTTGCACCTAGTGACCCCGAGGCTCCGAGTTTTCCACCCGGACCTACAGGTTTTGCGCCGATTCCAATGCTGCGGTTCCGATTTCCAAGTATTGTCGTCGCCAGTTCCAACGATCCGTACGTCACGCTGACGCGCGCGCAAACATTCGCGATGGCATGGGGGAGCGAGTTCGTGACGATTGGTGAAGCCGGGCACATCAACAGTGCCAGTGGCCTTGGTGACTGGGCTCAAGGGCTCGTTCTCTTGAACATTCTTCGAAAAACCGCAGTGGAAAATTTTAGCGGACTAGCACGCGGGAAACGAATACCAATAAGTGACGGAAGCGCTCCTCGAACACATTCCCGTGGTGCATCTCGTCGCAACGACAACGGTGATTACGTTGTAGCGACCTACGAACGAAAAGCATCTACAAATACCAAAAATAGATCACCACAAGAACAACAGTCTTTTCAGGCGCATGTGCTTCGACCCATTTCGTGTGGCGCGGAAACTTAAGAATTCAGGCAAGAACCAGCAGAGATATGAACAAGGAAAACGACATCGACAAAAATGAGGAGAAAGCGACGGGACACAAGAAAATGCGTCTGGCGATGAATAAACCCGCGATTGTGTCGCAGCAAGAATGGGAGGCTGCATGGCACCAACTGCTCGCAAAGGAGAAGCAGTTGACCCGCGCCCGTGATGCGTTGGCCGCCGAGCGTCGGCGGATGCCGTGGCTGGCGGTGGAGAAGAAGTATCAATTCGACGGGCCGCAAGGTAAGGTGAGCCTGCTCCATCTGTTCGACGGCCGCCGTCAGTTGGTCGTCTACCGCGCGTTCTTCGAACCGGGCGTACACGGTTGGCCCGACCACGCCTGCGTCGGCTGTTCCATGGTGGCTGACCATGTTGGCCATCTTGCACATCTAAACGCCCGCAACAGCACTCTGGTGTTCTGCTCGCGCGCGCCGCAAGCGGACATCGACCGCCTGAAGGCGCGGATGGGATGGCAGATTCCATGGTACACCATTACAGACGACTTCGACAAAGACTTCAGCGTAGACGAATGGCACGGCACGAACGCGTTCATCCGCGACGGCGACCGCATCTTTCGAACCTACTTCATCAACGGCCGCGGCGACGAGGCGCTCGGGAGCACCTGGAGCTATCTCGATATGACCGCCCTTGGGCGCCAGGAGAAGTGGGAGGACTCGCCCCAGGGCTACCCCCAGACCCAGCCCTACGACTGGTGGAAGTGGCACGATGCATACGGCGATACCAAGCCGTCCGACGGGTGGAGCACTCAACTCGAGCGCGGAATTCAGGCTGGGCAAGAACGGCGACGATCCTGATCGCTCACTTCGGAACATCAATTCCTATCAAAGATTCAAAAGACAAAAGCACACTTACCAAGAAACAATTATGACACAGAGCACCACAAACACGATCCTGCTTCACCGCGTAATTCGTGCCACGCCTGATAAAATATATCGTGCCTTCCTAGACGCGGATGCAATGGCAAAATGGCTTCCACCAAACGGATTCACCGGAAGAGTCCACCAGATGGACGCGAAAGTCGGCGGCGCGTACAAGATGTCGTTCACCAACTTCACTACTGGCAAGAGTCATTCTTTCGGCGGGACCTATGTCGAACTGAAGCCACAAGAGCGCATTCGCTACAAAGACAAATTCGATGATCCGAATCTGCCGGGAGAGATGCAGACGACCATAACCCTCAAGAAGGTCTCCTGCGGGACCGACTTGAATGTTCGGCAAGAAGGCGTGCCCGGCGCCATTCCTGTCGAGGCCTGCTATCTTGGCTGGCAAGAATCGCTCATCCTTCTATCGAAACTCGTTGAAGCTGAAATTCCGGACTAGGTATGGATCTCAGTTTTTTGCGCGCGCTGGCGGTCACATGTCTGACGATCGGGTCAGTGGCTGCGCAGACCGCGCCTTACGATTCGGCGAAACCGCTACCGAAGCCGACGTTGTTTGCGCCCGGCATCATCTCCACCGGCGACTACGAATCGCACGCGACGTTAACGCCCGACGGCGGCGAGATGTATTTTCTCAAAATGGCGCCAGATTTTTCGCGGTGGTCCATCTTCGTGTCGCGCTACAAGAACGGCAGCTGGTCGCAACCGGAGGTCGCGCCGTTCTCCGGCCAATACCAGGACGCTGATCCCTACATTACCGCAGACGGAAAACACTTCTACTTCATCTCTGATCGGCCCGTCCAGGCGGGTAGCCAACGTCAGTCGCATCACGACATTTGGGTCATGGACAAGACGAACGCAGGCTGGAGCGCTCCACGTCATTTGCCAGCACCGGTCAACAGTGATGCCGACGAGTTTTATCCAATCGCCTTAAAAAACGGGACGCTTTATTTTGGGTCGCAACGCAAGGAGGCCAACGGCGTGGGCGACATCTATCGCGCTGTGCCGCGGAAGGACGGTGGCTATGCAGTCGAGAATCTCGGGCCGCCTGTTAATACCGCGGCGGGCGAATACGAAGCCTTTGTTACCGAAGATGAACGGCTGATGTTGCTCGCGATCGCGAGACGCCCCGACTCTCTTGGCGATATAGATCTTTATGTGTCGCACAGGCAAGCCGATGGCAAATGGGGGGAGCCGGTTAATCTCGGGCCGGAGATAAATTCGCCGGCACGCGAGTTGTCACCCAAACTCACGCCAAATGGCAAATACCTGATCTGGATGAGTTGCCGCGTGCCGCCATTGCCTTCGAAACCGCAGCCGCACACGACGACCGAGGTGTTGCGAGACCTGCACACATCTGGCAATGGACTTGGAGATATTTACCAGATCGATGTCTCCGCCGTTCCGGCATTAAAACCTTCAAACTGAACGGCGTCTCACTGACATGATCACGAAGGAGCACGGAAATACCAAAATAACCTACAAGTCCGTTGTCGTACCCAGCGCGCAACAGATCATTGAACTCTACGACCACGCGGCACTTCCAAGGCCGACCCGCGATTCTCAAAGAATACAAGCGATGTTCGAAAATTCAGATCTGATTATGACCGCCTGGGATGGGGAGAAGTTAGTCGGTGTTTCTCGTACGATTACAGACTGGGTCTGGTGCAGTTATCTCGCCGATCTTGCAGTCAGTCCCGACTATGAAAGGTCAGGGGTCGGGAAAACGCTCGTTCAACTCACCAAACAGAAAATAGGAGAACGATCGATGCTCTTGTTACTCTCAGTCCCGACAGCAATGGATTACTACCCCAAGGTAGGGTTTGTAAGAGAGAACAAGGCTTTCATCATACACAGAACAGAGTAATAAGACTGGACCTGCTGCTTGCTGGAACAACTCGCATGACTTTGCGTCGAAGTGGCCTTATTGCACTTTCCAAACTGGATCTTGTGATAAAAGACAGTCGCTCGCGAAATTCAGGGCCGTCCTCGCTGCTTATGAAAAACATCAAACCGATTCTATATGCGGGCGCGCTTGTTGGCGTGCTCGACATTACAGCCGCCTGCATCGATGCTCGCCTTGAGTACGGGGTTCCCCCAGTGCACGTATTACAAAGCGTGGCTGGCGGCCTTCTCGGACGTGGCAGTTATAATGGCGGATTCGCATCAGCCGCGCTTGGTATTGCAATGCACTTCACCATGGCGCTGACCGTAGCAACAATCTTCTATGCGCTAAGCCGGTGGTTTTTTTCCCTTCCTCAAAAGCTTTCCGGCGTGGTGGCGGTGGGACTGCTTTATGGACTGGCAGTTTTCGTGGTCAATAACTTTGGCACGGCGCTATTCCTATCGTGGGTTCGCAGCCTTTACCTGCATACGCCGATTTTATTCAAGCCCCCAATGGGCTGGTCGCAGCTGGTTATTCACCTGTTCTGCGTGGGGCTACCCGTGGCACTAGTGATGCATCGATACTCGAAACCAGTGAGCGATGATCGGACAAGTATCATAGGAGTTGCTTCAACAAATCCTCGCCGAATCCGGTAGGGCGGGTTCGCGATTCTCCGCTTTATTCCTTCAACATCTCAACGTGGCGAAGCGAAAGTGGCCTTGTCGAAGTTTGCCGACTGGATATTGTGATCAGGGCAATTAGTTGAAATGTTCTGGCCGCGGCGAACCGCCGCAGTCATGAATCCGAAAACGATTGGCCTGGTGGTACTCGAACACGTGACTGCTGTCGACGTGACGGGCCCGGCCGAAGCCTTTGCGCGGACGAAAATTCGCGTTGGGAATCAATCATCAGGCTCCCAACGCTCACCAAAAGACCAGTCTGTCCAATCAGCGGACCTTGACCCTTGTTACCGGGTATTAACCCTTGGTGTCGGCCAGACACCCTGCGTGACAGAATGTGGCATTGAGATAAAACCCCATTCGAGCCTCGAAGACGCACCGCCACTTGATACACTGTTTGTTTGCGGCTGCAGCGAGGCTCACAATTCAAGATGGAGCAGGAAACTGTCCAAATGGCTCAAGCAACGGTCGTCCTTTACGCGACGGGTTGTTGGCATTGGCACCGGCGTCTACGAACTTGCCTCAGTTGGGCTACTCGATGGGCGACAGGCAGCCGTTCACTGGCGCCTCGCGAACCATTTCGCCCGGCGGTTTGCCAACGTTCGGGTTAATCCCAACGCGTTGTTCGTCAAGGACGGTCCGTTCTATAGTTGCGCCGGCGGCGCGGCAGCAATCGATTTGTCGCTATCTCTGATCGAAGAAGATTTTGGCCGCCGAGCCGCATTGAATTTAGCGCGCGAACTCGTCCTTCATGTGAAACGATCAGGAGACCAGGAGCAGTGTTCCGAGCCGCTCCAGTATCAGCTCCAATCGTGCGACCGCTTCGGAGATATGTCCACCTGGATCTTGTGCAACCTCAATCAGGATCTTTCCGTTGACGCACTCGCCCAGCGAGCCGCCATGTCGCGTCGCAATTTCACTCGCTTATTCCAAGAAGCCTTTGGCAAATCACCCGCGCAGTTTGTAGCGGAAGCGCGAATTGCCGAAGCGCAGCAACGGTTATTGGTTCCCCGTAATAGCATCGAGAGCATTGCTACCTCGCTTGGATTCCGAAGCGCGGATGTTTTTAGCGTGGCTTTCGAGCGCTACACGGGCATTCGACCGAGCACCTACCGTACCTTGCGACAAGCTTCCAAAAATAACCACGCGGACAAGATGCAGTCCTCCAGATCTCGTTTGAATACAACGACTGTATTACGTGTTGCATAGTTGGTCTTTTAATTAGCGTGCATGTTTGCGTCTGCCGCTTGCGATTTCGCCACAGTTTTAGGCAAACTTTGATTGGTGCAAAACAGACAGGAGGCAGCTATGAAGTTACCTGAGCTACCTCTGATAGCTAACTAACGAAGTTATTCCAGAATCCTTCTTCACGCCGAAGCTAACGATTACAAACGACGAGTCTTTGTCGCTCGCGTTTTGAATAAACAGGTGTGCTGCTTGTGTTATTAAACTGCCAACCTCCGGCTGCTGCAATATTCCTCCGCTGTTAAACCGGCGCGACAGTTCTTCGCCGTCCTTTATTACCATGTTTTGTCGCGTCCTCTCGGACAATCCTACGCGGTGGCCCAAACCCTCTTTTCTTTGGCCTAGGGGAAAAACTTCTTACCGCGTTATACCAAATTCGCACACCATACTCAACGAAACACTAAGGAGAAACTAATGATTAAAAACGTGCTAACTAAACTGGGAGTCTTTCGCGGAGCCTTCGTGGCGACCGTAGGATTTTCTCTAATCTTTGCCTCGAACGCATTTGCTCAGTTACCGGCTCCTGCGGCGCCGGGAGCAGCGGCAGGACCCACTACAGCTGAAGTCGAACGTGTCGTTGTGACGGGCTCGAACATTCCTACAGCGGAAGAGACCGGCCCCAATCCAGTGGATACGTATCGACCGCAGGATATCGAAAAATTGGGTATCCGAAGCACAACCGATCTCCAGGAGTTCATTCCGCAGGAGGCAGGTGGCACGGTGAATACGAACATGGGTAACGGTGGTGACGGTACCGTCCAGTTCAATCTGCGCGGTCTGTTGCCGAAAGAAACTTTGGTCCTGATCGATGGCAAGCGTGTCGCTTACGGTTCGCTGAACACCGCTGGTGTCAGCGGGGGTGTTGATATCAACCTGATACCCTTCTCCATGATCGACCACATTGACATTCTCAAAGACGGCGCCTCGGCCGTGTACGGATCGGACGCTATTTCCGGCGTGGTCAACTTTTTCTTGCTCCACAAATTTCGTGGCTTGGAGATCGGGGCCACTTACGGAAACACAAACATGGGGGCCTCCAATGAAATGGGCGAGTGGGAGGCATGGATCAAAGCCGGCACCGGAGATGACAAGACCGATATTGTGGTCGTAGCCGATTTTTTCGAGCGCCTCGGTGGTCTTTTCAGCCGAGACCGCGATATCTCTGCTAACGGGTTCTTCGTTCCGTTTGGAGGATTTGACGTGCGCAGCGGCAATGAACCTGGCCGTGTGCAGGGTACTCGATTGCTTCCGACCCTGTTTTTCAGCGGAAACACCCCGCCGCCACATTCGGCGCCAAACGCTGCGACTTCTCCATTTTATGCTAGCCCCTTTGCTGTTAATCCAAATGCATTCCCGGGCGCACCAGGTATCCACAATCCAAGGGTTACGCTTGACCAGACCGGCACGAAATACCGGGGTGGTGGCAATTACTTCTTCTATAACTTCGCCGCTGTTACGCCAGCGTTGCCGCCGGGAGACCGCCAGGTGTACTACGGTTCGTTCACCCGCGACCTGTGCGACAAGTACCTGACAGTATTCGCCGACTTTAAGTATGCGCGTTCGTACTTCGATTCGTCGTTAGCCGCGGCTCCGTTTACACCAGATCCATTTAAGGCGCCGGGCACTAACGCCTTCTTTAGTCCCCAGGGCATCAGTGTGCCAATTCAGAATCCATTTAATCCATTCACAGTTGGGGATGCGACTCTGGTTATTAACGGCGTGCCAACTCCGATGACAACTGGCGTTCGTTTTCGCTCACTCAACGATACGGGCTCAAGAAGCGAAAAGTTCACCTATTGGGATCAACTTTTCGATGTCGGTCTGCGGGGTGAGATGGGCGAATTTGGGGATTACTTCAAGACATGGAACTGGGAAGCGGGTTTCCGTTATTCTCGGAATGAGGGGCAGGATCTGTCCGTTGGCGAAGTGAGCCAGCCCGGGTTGCGCGATGCCCTGTTGGATACGAATCCTGCGACCGCGTTTAATCCTTTCGGTGGCTTTTTCAGGGAAAACAGCCCAAGGGCCAGGCAATCTGTCTATGTGACATTGCATAACTCAGGCGAGTATGAATTGCCTATCTATTACGCCACGATTAACGGCGACCTGTTCAGTCTTCCTGGAGGACCAGTCTCGTTCGCGATTGGCGGCGAGTACGACGCGCCCAGGTTCACTCGCGATCGTGACGCGCTCAATAACACTTTCCAAAGTATTGGCTCGGTGGACGGGCAAAGCTTCCGTGTGAACCGGGACATCTGGGGAATCTACGAGGAAGTGCGCGTGCCGTTTACCAGTCCCACGTGGAACTTTCCTGGCTTCTACAGCTTTGAGGTAGACTTTGCCGAGCGGGAGGAATGGTACAGCAACAATACCTCTGGGGTTCTGCCTTCGGGATTGTTCCCCGGAGGGCCATCAGTGCACACAACGTATAATGCACAGAAGCCGAAGATCTCACTTCGCTGGCAACCGCTTGATCCCAAGTATATCGGCGCTGTGACGCTGCGCGGCAGCTATTCCGAGGCGTTCCACGCGCCGACTCTAAGCGAACTGACCCCTGCTTCGTCGCAGGGTTTCCCAATCGTGGTCGATCCCTTCTCTACTCAGACTGACCCTCAGATTGAAGAACGCATCCTGGGCAACCCGAACGCGCATCCGGAAACGGCTTATGAATGGACCTACGGAATTGTTTACAGCCCGAAATGGGTCAAGGGCCTGACATTGAGCGCCGATTGGTGGCACATCGATATGCGCGACATCATAACAGCTCTCGGCGCGCAAACCATTCTCCTGGAAAATCCACCGCCAGGACCGGGTGCATCAACCGTTACAAACCCCAACGGGGCGATTGTAGCCCGTTCTACTGGTAACAACCCGCTTGAGCCCGGCCCAGTCACGCTGGTTGTTGATCCGAGCCAGAACCTCTCTGGCGCGATCTTCGAAGGTCTAGACTACGAGGCAATATATATACTGGATTCGACGATCTTTGGCGACGGCGATTGGGGAAGGTTAACCACCACGGTCAACGGCACCTGGTTGTCGCGGGCTGAGTTTCAAGCTAGCTCCAGTACAAAACGGGTTGGCATCGCGGGTGAATTTTTGCCGCCAGGATTTGCTCTAACCAGTTCGCTGCCGTGGAACCGGGCTAACTTCAGTATCTTCTACGATGGTCCGGCTGACACATGGATGCAGGGCTTGGATGTGGGTGCGATCGTCCACTGGACTGGTCAGTATGAAGACGACAACGCCAGCCTTACAGGATCGACGAAGCTAAACGAGCCCCGGAGCGGTGGATTCCCCGACTTTGGTGAGTTACGCGCGCGCAAAGTGTCCGCGTGGACGACGCTCGATCTGATTTTGAACTACACATTTAACATGCCACCGCCTGCCCCGGCGGAGGTACCCGGCTATGCCAAGGATGGTGGGAAGAATGTGAAGATGAAAGATGGCAAGGAGAAGAACGTGGTACCCGTCTCAACAGCCGAGTATGGCTGTAGCAACTGGCAGTGGTGGCTTAATAACACCACCGTCACGCTGGGTATGCAGAACGTGACTGACGAGGATCCGCCGTTTGTGGCTGGTTCGTTTGAGAACGGCTACGACGAGTCCATTGCGACTATTAAAGGCCGGTTCTGGTACGTCGGATTAAAGAAGCGCTTCTAGCTTTAACTTTCTCCGCTGGTTAGGTTATAGAGGCAGCCCCGGATGTTTTCGGGGCTGCCTCTTTGCTTGGTTGCTCATAGCAAGGGGGTCCTGCTCAACCAAAGCGACTCTCTCTTGTTAGTCTGGGGCCCCATACTGATGGGAAAGTGTTTGGCGCCCTAAGCCGGGTTATCTTAACAGTTTGAATTTAGTGCAGCCAGCGTTTGCTGCTCCAGTTTTTCAACATCGCAATACTTAACGCGTTCTGGCCATTCTTCACTGGCATTGTCGTGCACCTGCTGGCCGCGATGTTTCAGTTTGCACGAATTATTCTACTTCCGCCTTAGGCCTACGGTACCCTAGACTAACGCGTGGTCAGTCATCGACTCTACCTTAACTGTAGCCCCTCGACGGCGTCTTACGTGGAAGCGTTTTATGCTTGCGCGGACTGATCGGCAGGTTTCCCGCCGAGGCTTTGCAAGAGCGAGGGCAACAAAGCAGCCAATCCCTCCTGGTGGTCCGCGGCAGGATCGATCTTTCCAGCAGGCGTCAGTTTGTCCACGATTTTTGGCAGATATTCGGCCAGGAAACTTGAGGCCATCGCGGGATCCACTCCCATTCTCGCCGCGAGCGCTTTGACTTGGTCTGAACCAAGCGCCTCTTGGATTTGATTGGTGGAAACCGACTGGTTTTCACCCAAGCCAACCCAAGATGAGAATGTATTCCCCTGGCCGCTCTGTGAAAATTTGCTGGCCAAACCCTGCAGGCCACCGCATTGCGTGAGGAGACCGCTGAGAACTCCGATGAGCGGAGCCGCTTTCTCAGACGTGTCGCCTTTTCCACTAACTGCGCTAAGTATCGAATCAAGTAATCCCATAATCTTAATGGTCCTTTCGTATGTGCATTTGTTTCTTCGAATAAAAATTGAAGCTGCGCCAAGCTTCGCGGGAAGAATATCGGACCGAAGTAAGTCTCAACAAGTCAAATTCAACGTGCGTCGAGGGCGCATACTACTTGTCAGTGGAAGAGTTGTCATACCCATTACCGTGGACTTCAAACTCCATTTGTTCGGTGTCATGAAGACGGCCGTAATCTACGGTGAGCCGGCCTCCGCCGTGTTCGGTGTAAATTTCGACAAATCGATAGCCGAATTGAACATCGCGCCAGCTGTAATCTTTTTGCGTTTGAACGGCAGCCGCAATGACAGGATCGATTCCAACCACTGAGACAATAAAGAGGACCCGGCTGGATTCGAGCGACTCGGGAGTTGCTCCAAACAGCGGACTGGTTTCGTCGATCGTATGCCGCAAAGTGAGTGCCGCGGGAAAAACCGTCAACCGATCGAAGTGAAGTTTGAGAACATAAAAGTGACGGAAATCTCCGCCTTCGAGCAACGGTTCATCGCGCGAAAACATGATCCGAAACTCGGCTTCTACCATGCTGTGCTGGTTTTCGTTACCAATCCGCACCATCAAAGTCGGCTTCCCATTTAACGGCGCGACAACAATGGAATTACTGAACATGACGCGCGCAAACGGACGCGAAAAGCGAACAAAGATCAGCCCAGTCATCACCGCGAGCAAAAACAGGCCGCTCATAATTTCAATGGTGGTAACGATGTGGCCATACAGCGTTTGCGGATACATGTGGCCATAGCCGACGGTGGCCAGCGTTTGTACGCTGAAAAAGAAGCAGTCAAAAAACCGATGCCCACCAGTGCTACCGGCAATGCTGTTTTGCTGGAAACTGTAGAGCCCCGCAAAAAAAAGGTTTAACCCGACGTAAAGAGTGGCAGCAAACGCCGCGAACCGCGGCCAACTCAAACCGAGCAGCCAGCGATAGACATCCCGCCACCTCCAATGGTCCGTCCCAACTTTGACGAATTCCACCTGGCCGGCACGGACAGAAACGGGAGCGGGGTTTCTCCTCGTTATCGGTATTGGCAACATATGGCGAAATAGCGCAGAAATGCCGTGACAAGATTTCTGCCAATTAGATAAACAAACTCTGTGAGACAGACACTGTTTGCAACCGTATTGAGCGCCAGCCTCATGGCGAACGGGGTATCATAAGCGTCTCCGCAACCAAGCAAAGTCGCATCAAACGCGCCAGTTCCAATAAGGTTGACGCCGTTCACGTCGTTATCCGTTCCGGAGCGGATTTGGAGCAGATCTTCACCTATTTTCCGTATCCCGATATACCCGCCCAGTATCGATTTGCCAAAATAACCGGGACGGGCATCTGTCGATTGACAGTCGACTCGCGAGGCAAAATTACAGAGATCTAAAACACTCATTCGCTGGCGCGCTAAGCCTGGTCCGACCCGAATTGTAGATACGCCATGGACCGTTTCTGCAGGTTACCGCTTGATCACCAACGAAGGATCGCATATCCCGAGACGCTAACTTTTTCGTTTCGCGTTCAACCCGGAAACGAATTCTGTGATCATTTGGAGGATTTGTTGATCGATATCCTCTTGCGTCTTTCCTGCCGCCTGAAGCTGGCGTTTCAACACGCGCAGGGAATGGTCCGCTCCTTCAACGACATGCAAAACGTTTTGCGTTTTCATTTCCGTGCGAACGCGCTCAAGGAGATCTAACGGGCAAAGCGGATCCCGGGTGCCTTGCACAAAAAGAATTGGCGTAGTCAGGGCGCGCAAAACTTCATCGCGGAGTTTTGTGCGATCTCCCATCGCGCAGAGCGGGTATCCGAGGCAAACGAGTCCGTCTACCTTTTCTTCGAGTGAAAGATGACATCCAACACGGCCTCCCATGCTCTTACCAATCAGAATCGCTAATTTGGTCGGATGCCGTTTTCTCGCGGCGCTGAACGCATGTTGGTGCGCCGCGATAAGTTTTGCCAATGGATCGGGACGCCTGCGGCCTTCGCGCATGTAATCGTAATCGAACGTCTCGACGTCGCCAATCTCCGACAAACGATTTTTCCAATTTTGGATCCAGGTATGCGATGATGGCGCGCCTGCTCCGGGAGCAAATAAAATCAAGGGTTTCATAAGTTGTGATTGGCCTCCGCAGCAGCAGAGCCCCACAATCTTCGTACTCGGCCGGAGTTAAACAAAGAGCCTTGGCAAGACGTTCGCAACAAAATCCACCAACCCGTGACCGATCATGTTGGCCACCAGGTCGCGACGCCACAAATAGAATCCGGTCAGGATTGCACCTGCCGCGAGTGCGATAAGAACGTTAGCCGCGCCGCCGGACCAATGGCCGAGCGAAAAAATAACCAGAGGAATTGTGACCGACCAGAAGCGTCCAAGACCAATCATGCGCAGACGTTCGATCGCGTAACCGCGGTAAAATAGTTCCTCCACCACTCCAGCCCGGAAAACGATCAGCGTAATTAACCACAGCGGAAGTTTCTCGAAGGCAGCCGATCCGGGACCGTGCCCATAGCCTGTAAGATGGGCCAGGCCGCCCACCACTGTTGCCGATACGACCGCGATTACGAACCCCCATAAAATAGACGCCCACCAGCGGGTTGTACCCAAACCGATCGAACGCAGAGACAAATGTTCGCCGCGCCGAATGATAATCAGGAGAGCGACTGCGCTCAGCCAGTATAGAGCTTCTTTAAGAATCGCCCAGCCGAACGTGACTTCAGGCACAAAGAAAACCAGCGCGTAGCGAATCGCTACCATCGCGAACAAAGAAATAAAAAGTCCAAGCCAGGTGGCATGTGACACTTTTGCGGCGACCAAATTCTTATCCGTCACAAGAAACGGTTGTAATCCGACATTGTCTGTTTCCATAAATCTCCATTAGGATGCTGTGGTAGGGGATTTGGATTCAACAAATCGGAGAATTTCTCCTGCGTCGAATCTACTTTGCGCTATCGCCCGTTGCTCTATTGGACGGTCACAAGCGTCCCGATCGGGATTTCCGAGAAGAACTTGCGAGCAGCTTCCTCAGGGAGTCGAATGCAACCATGTGAGGCTGGATAATTCGGCACGATGCCCGCGTGCATTCCGAAGTCGAGGCAACTCAACCGCATGAAATAGGGCATCTCCACGTGGTAAATGGTAGAGCGATGGTTTCGTTCTTTATTGGTAATTACAAAGTCGCCTCTGCGCGTGGCATAGCCCTGGCGTCCAGTTGAGCATTGCGTGCGATACACCGGCACGCCGTTTTTAAAGAGAGCAACCCTTTGCAAGGCAAGAGAAATCTCCACGCGTAATTGATCCGGTGGAGGCCCGCCACCGAGAAGAATTTGCGAGGAACGCCAATGACCCGTTTCCGCGGCGATGTCGAGCGCCGACATTTTGTCGCGCTTGGTCAGTTGATTTCGGGCTGCGCCTGTCGCAAGCAGAGCGCGCAAGTAGTCTTCCCGGTCAAGGCCTGCCGCCAGCATCAGCATGGTGAGTCCCTTGTCGCCTTCAACGTAACTGGTGAACGATTTCGATGGAAAGAGTGCCAGAAAATCTTTGTCACAGCGCGATGGCAGAACCGTGTTGGGGTCGGCGCCACAGTTCAAAAGCGCGCTAAAGAGAGAGGAGTCATTGCCAGCGATTGCGTACGCCAGCAATGGAACATTTTTTCCCTCAGGCGTTGGAGGGGCGGAGTGTTTGCTGAGCAGCAACCGGATTTCGTCCTTGTCTCCGGTCATCAAGGCTGCCTGAAGAGCGCGCTGTGCACTGCTGCGCCAGTCAGGCATCTTGGGCAACTGTTCCACAACAGACCTGACGATTTCCGAGTTGCCGCCATCGAGTGCTACGCCCAGCAAATCACTTCCATCTTTGCAGCGCGCTTCAGCGTGAAGATTGGCGGAACGAGCCAGCAATTCGCGGAAAATTTCGAGGTTGCCGTGCATGGCGGCGGCCATCAACGGCGTAAACCCGTTTTTGTCAGCAAGATCGACCAACGCACCGACACCCATTAAACGCTGTGCCGTTTTCCAATCCTGCTGTGAAGTTGCAATCAGCAACGGCGTCCGGCCCTGCGCGTCATGGCCGTTTGGATCGACGTGATCAATCAGGCACAATTCGATGAGCGAGTCGCGCTGAATTGTAACGGCCCGAACCAGTTCGCTCGACGAAATCGAGATGTGTGCAAAGGGCTCAGGTCCAAGCGCAGTTGCCCAGAACAACATTAAAAGTACGACGCCTGCCGGGAAGACAAATCGCCTCTTAAACACGCGCATATGCAGGGTTGGGCCGGCTATTATACAGGCGTCGTCCAGCACTGTAGTAGACGGGGGGGTGGACTGCGAGCCTACCTTTGAACAAGCCGGGATTGGACGTATCCAGTTGAACGTTGCATGTTCCGGGCTGTCCAAATTCCAACCAATGCGCTTATCCATTTTCACCCTGTGCGTCGCAGTGAGTACATCGTTTGCCGCGCAACCTGAGGCTGTCCCCACGGCGACTGTTCCTGCCGCCGTGGCCGAAGCTGGCAAAGATGTCGTTCATCAGTTAAATAATGCTTTCGCAAAAGTCTTCGAAACAGTCGCGCCGAGCGTTGTTATTATAGAGGTTTCCAAGAAAAACGATATCACCGAAAATTCGCCGCTCGACGATTTGTTTTTCCAGGGGCCGCCCGATGACAATAATCCGCGGCGGAGCCCAGGCGCGCAGCGCCAGATCCAAAGCGAAGGCTCCGGTTTTGTCGTCCGGCCGGATGGTTATATTTTCACGAACTTTCACGTCGTTGAAGGGGCAGACAAGATTGATGTGAAGTTAAAGGACGGCCGCAATTTTCCGGCAAAGGTCGTAGGTACTGACGAAAAGACTGATATTGCGGTCATCAAAATCGACGCCAAAGATTTGCCCGTTGTCCAGCTGGGCGACAGCGACGCGGTGCGGGTGGGCCAGTTTGCATTCGCGATCGGTGCTCCATTCAAGCTTGATTACACTTTTACTTACGGTGTGGTCAGCGGCAAAGGCAGAAGCAAATTGCTTCAGACGGGCGCTTACTCCATCTCCGATTATTTGCAGACCGATGCTTCGATTAATCCGGGTAACAGCGGAGGCCCGCTCTGCGACATCGACGGCAAAGTAATCGGCATGAACACTCTGATTAACGGTATGAATCGCGGATTGGGCTTCGCAATCCCCAGTAACATGGCCAGGGAAATCGGCAGCGAACTGATTGCTGGTCACAAAATCTCGCGTCCCTGGCTGGGCATCCGGATCGAGACGCTCGGTGACGATCCGGATATCCGCGATTTGTTCAAAGGCGCCGATCGAGGCGTGATCGTTCGCACGATTGAAGCCGATGCGCCTGCTTCCAAAAGTGATTTGCGACCGTTCGACGTAATTACGCACCTGGATGGAACGCCGATCGAATCGGACTCACAGCTCCAGCATGAGATTTTGAAAAAGAAAATCGGTCAAAGCGTTCAACTGACTGTCTGGCGCAAAGGCCAAACCATCAAAGTCCCCATCAAAACTGGTGAATTACCTGGCGAAATTGCGCGAACGTCGAATACTCTGCCGACGCAGCCGCCGCAGCCGAAGCAGGAAAGCGTGGGCAAATTTGGGTTACAAGTTCAGGAATTGACCAAAGACGTTGCGGAACGCCTGCATCTGCCAGTCCAGCAAGGGGTGGTGGTAACCGATGTCGAGGAAAATAGCATTGCTGCCGGACAGGACATTCAGCGTGAAGACGTGATTACCGAAGTGGACGGTAAGCCGGTCGCGAACGTGCAGTCATTCCGCGAGGCGCTAAATAAAGCCGATCCGAAACGCGGTGTTCTTCTCTATCTCGACCGCAAAGGCAGCAAAACGTTCGCAGTCTTAAAGGCCGGCGATTAGCTCCTTCGGCTGCCGATAACTACCAGCGCAATCCCACCGATCAGGCAAATTCCGCTGGCAATGGGTGGAAACGCAATTCCGTGGCTCTCCTTGTGAGTGATCTCAAGGGGACCGAGTTGCGCGTCTTTCTTTTGCGTCGTCCAGCCTAGTCCACCCCAGGCGAATCCAACGATGCCGATGATAATAAGGACGATGCCGAGGATGGCGGCTGGTTTCATTCAGGGGAGGCTATAACGGGCGCCGGCCTTGGATCAATTGAATAATCAGCACCACAATCGCAATGACGAGCAGGATGTGAATGAATCCGCCCATCGTATAGGAACTGACCAGTCCAAGGAGCCAGAGCACAAGCAAGATCACGAATATTGTCCAGAGCATATATTCCTTTCGGTTAGCTACATGTTCTTCGTGGGCTGCTGTTCCGCTGCGCTTATGAAAAACCAAAATTTCTGCCCGGGTCCGGCCTTGTAGCATTGTTCCCTGAATTACGCCAGCTACAGCCTTCCCACTATGGACCGCAGGTTCCAGTCCGCCGCTTCGAGTTGCCGCCGCGCCGAATCGTAATCGCACTGCGCGAGATTAGCGACGACTCTCACGGCGCGGTCGCGCAGTTTCGCACTGGTGGTGTGCAGATCGATCATCAGGTTCCCGCGCACTTTGCCAAGCGCGACCATCGCTCCGGTGCTGACAATGTTTAGCGCAACCTTGGTCGCCGTTCCGGCCTTCAACCTGGTCGAGCCGGTCAAGATCTCGGGACCAACGGCAAGTGCTATCATAAGATCCGTACCGCTGTAACCACGGCCCTGTGGGTCGTCGCTTGGACCGGCCACAGGTCGGTGGTTACAATGCGGATTGCACGTGAGCAGAATCGTTTTTGCGCCTAACGACTTTGCGCGGCCAACTGCACCGAGGACAAAAGGTGTGCGGCCGCTCGCGGTAATCCCGATGACAATATCGCCGTTTTTTATTCCTCTCTCCTGCATTACCAGTGCGCCTGCAGATTCTTCGTCTTCCGCACCTTCGACGCTGCGATAGAGCGCGGTCACCCCGCCGGCGATGATTCCCTGCACAAGGTCGGGCGAACCTCCAAAAGTTGGCGGGATTTCGCTTGCATCGAGGACGCCAATGCGGCCGCTGCTACCGGCGCCGACATAAAACAACCGGCCACGATTCCGCAGCGCTTCAGCCACCATTTCAATAGCTTTGGCGAGATCGGCAATAGTTCCACGTAGTGCGTCCTCGACAAATTTCTCTTCCTCTACAAAAAGTTCCGCCAGTTGTCGTGCGTTCATTTTTTGCAGGTTCTCCGAACGCGGATTGCGCTGTTCAGTAAGCGCGGCGGCCAGATCTTCAATTTCCTTTTCAGAAAGCTTAGGCTGACTCTTAACGGGATCGCCCGTCTCCGCTGCAAGCCATGCGGAGCCGAGTTCCGGAGGACGCTCAACGATCGTCACGCGAGCATCGGGCAAATTTTTCTTGAGTCTGCGTCGAAAGGCGTGTGTGTAGATAGAGTCACGATGAAAGAGGCCGCCCATCAGCGCAACTTTGGGCGCGAGCAGATGCAGACGAGTAGCTACCGCCTCGGTGTATTCGCAGAGTACGCGAGCGCCTTCTTCGACGATCTCATTCACACGCGCGTCGCCGCCAGCTGCGGCTTCGAACACCACCGGGGCCAGGGCGGCAATCTCCATTTTGTCTGCGGTTTGGGCCCAGCGAACAAGTTCATCCAGATTGTTCAACGAAAGCGCGCGCAGGATTTTCGCAGTGAACTGCATCACTCCGCAGTGCAGATCGTATTCGCGTAAGATCAGGCGCAGCGCTTCAATCGAGAGGAAATAACCGCCGCCGGTGTCACCCAAGATATGCCCCCAACCACCAGCCCTCTCGATTCGATCCCCGCGCCGACCGGTTACCGAAGATCCGCTTCCGGCATTGACCACAATACCGTCACCATGGTCGAGGGCCGCCGCCAGTCCGGAATCACGATCACTGCCCGTCACGATTTTCGCATTTGGCCAAATATCCCTGCAAATGAGCGCGAGTGATCGGCGATCTGCCTCGGTCCCGCAGCCGGCGAGAAAAACTCCTGCACGCTCGATTTGTTTTGGCAACTCGGCCAAAATTTCGTGCAAACGTTCCGGAGTTGTCAGCCGGAGGTTAGATGGCGGCAGTTTGCCTTGATCGAGAATTCGAAATTCTGTGCCGGCGTCACCGCTGGAAATGATCGCCTCCACTAACACCCAGGCGGTTTTTGTTCCGCCTCCTTCGACACCGAGGATGCGCTCACCGGATTTCACGCCTTGTTATGCTTAACCGTTTTCGCTGGAAATTAAAAGCATTGTTGGCCTCGAGAAATGTCATGCTGAGCGAAGCGAACCGAAGGATCGCATGAAATTAGCTAGTTTGGTCTGCGGATTGCCAGACTTCGCTCAGAATGACGTCGGTGGCGTTGCCGAGGATTTGCCTCTTTTGTATCGTGTTTCATGGCCAGGGACGAGACAGAGGCAGCAAAGCGAATAGAGCAGCTGCGAGACGAAATTCGCAAGCATGATCAGCTCTATTACCAAGAAGCTTCGCCGACGATTAGTGATCGCGAATACGACCGTCTCTACAAAGAGCTTGTCGATCTGGAGACGCAGTTCCCCAACCTGGTTACGCCCGATTCACCCACTCAGGGTGTCGGCGGAAAACCGCTTAAAGCGTTCGAACAAGTGCCGCATCTCATCCCGATGCTCAGCCTCGATAACACATACTCGGAAGAAGAAGTGAAGAATTTTTACGCTCGCATCCAGCGCCTGTTGCCGGACGAAAAAATCCCAGTGGTTGTAGAGCCAAAGGTGGACGGCGTTGCAGTTTCGCTCATTTACGAAAACGGTAGGCTTCGCCAGGCTGCAACGCGGGGCGATGGAACCGTTGGCGACAACATCACCCAAAACATTCGAACCATCCGTTCGGTGCCCGAGCGACTGCGCGGCGCCGCGCCGAAACTTTTGGAAGCGCGCGGCGAAGTTTACATGGATAAACAGGGCTTTGAAAGATTGAACGATGAACGACGAAAAGCCGGCCTGCCGTTATTCGCCAACCCTCGCAACGCCGCGGCCGGTTCGCTCAAACAACTCGATCCGGCGATCGTGGCGAAGCGTCCCCTCGGTGTTGTGTTGTACGGAACCGGGGAGACCGAGGGACTGGACGTCGATGTTCACTCGGAAATTTTTCCGCTGCTAAAGAAGCTAGGGCTGCCGGTCACCGAACGCTGGTGGGTGGCTGAGTCGGTTGAAGAAATTCTGGATGCAATTCACGAACTGGACGACATCCGCAATAAATTTGCTTATCAAACCGACGGCGCGGTAGTGAAAGTAAATTCATTTGCGCAACGCGAACGTCTCGGGTTCACAGCAAAATCACCAAGGTGGGCCATCGCCTATAAATACGAGGCCGAACGCGTGCAGACGCGCCTCAACGACATCGTGATCCAGGTCGGCCGCACCGGGATTCTCACGCCGGTAGCGCTACTGGATCCCGTGTTTGTCAGTGGAAGCACTGTCGGACGCGCGACGTTGCACAACGAAGACGAAATCAAACGCAAAGACATCCGCATCGGCGACACAGTGGTGATTGAAAAGGCCGGCGAAGTCATTCCGGCCGTTGTTGAAGTTGTTAAATCGAAACGACCGCGCGATGCGAAGCCGTTTGATTTTGCCAAACATATTCGTGGTAAGTGCCCTGTGTGTGGCAGCCCGATCCGTCGCGACCCGCAGTTCGTCGCCTGGCGTTGTGAGAATCTTCAGTGCCCTGCGCAAACGACGCGGCGCGTCGAATTTTTTGCGGCGCGAAGCGCGCTCGACATTGAAAGCGTGGGCGGAATTGTGGCAGACAAGCTGGTCGAACGCGGGCTTGTGGGCGAACCGCTCGATCTCTTTGAGTTGACGACGGAACAGCTGGCCAAACTTAATCTTGGGACGGATGAAGACCCGCGCGTGTTTGGCGAGAAAAATGCAGCGAAGGCGATCCACGCAATCGAGCGCGCCAGGACCCTTCCGCTTTCCCGGTGGCTCTTTGCGATCGCTATCCCAGATGTGGGAAGAACAACAGCAACGCAGCTCGCGCATTTCCACGAGATGATTGAAGACGTCGCCAATTCACAATTGCTTCGCGATGTTTTGCAATACCACGAAAAACGGGAAGAAAAGGAGGACGTCAAAGAAATCGCCGATCGTCTCATACTCGCCGGTTTTGCCAAGCCGTCAAAAGGCAAGGCCGAAAAAAGCCGGCGGATTACCACGGAGGTCGGTCCTGTAGTTGCCAAAAGCGTGCTGGATTTCTTCGCCTCGGCAGCCGGAAAAAAAATCCTGCAACGTCTGAAACGCCTGGGAATTCGGCCCAAAAGCGAAAAAGTGTCGGCAAAAAGGGCGGCAGAATTGCCATTGGCCGGTAAGACGTTCGTACTCACCGGAACGTTGCCGTCAATGACGCGCGAAGAAGCGACAGAGAAAATCGAAGCGCTCGGGGCCCGCGTCACAGGCAGCGTGAGTAAGAAAACTGATTATGTGCTCACCGGTGGAGAGCCGGGCAGCAAACTCGACAAGGCAAAAGAACTTGGCGTGCCCTTGATCGACGAAGCCGAATTTCGCAAGATGCTGCGATTCACCTGATCCCGCTGTGTGACGCTGGCTGGAGACTTTGCGATCGCCGATTTACGGCATTGGCGGCTCGTCGGAACCTAGCGAAAGAGGTATTCCCTGGTTCATTCTGGGCGAAGCGGGAGAAGCAATTAACGGGTTGGCGCGACGACTGTCCGGATGAAGATCCGCGCGAACGTCAAAGCTCAGCTTCTGGTTGCCGCGTATGACCGTAACCGGGACAACGTCGCCAGCAGTGACGTAAAACGAAGCATCGATTACATCCTCGGCTCTGGCGATTCTTTTCTGCCCAAGCTGCAGGAGAATGTCGCCCTGTTTTATCCCGGACTTGGCCGCCGGTGTGCCCTCCACGATCTGGGTTATTTCCACTCGCGAGCCTTCCGCCGGTTTGGGTGCTTCCAAAACCTGACTGACTCCGATCCAGCCGTCCCGCACCTCACCAAAACGGACAAAATCGCTGCGGATTTTCTCCGCTGCTTCAATCGGAACAGCGTAACAAGCTGAATTGTTTTCGATACCGGCCACCACGATGCCGACAACGTCTCCTTTCATGTTCAATAGCGGCGAACCAGCTTCGCCACGCTGAGTCGGCAAATTGGCGCGCAGGTGGACCGTAGAAAAATACTGACCGAGATATTTGCGATCTAGTCCCCCGATCAGCCCGAAATTGGGTGTCTCCGGTAAATCCAATGGGTATCCAATCGCGATCACCGGCGTCGCCACCTCCATCTCCTCCGATTTACCCGCTGTCAGCGCTGGAGTGACAGCATCGATCTTCAAAATGGCGATTCCGCTGCGGAGGTCCTTTACCAACTGACGCGCGGGATATTTCCTTCCATTAAATTCGATCGTAAAATCTTCTGCTTCGCCGCCCACTGTATACGCCGTGTAGAGTGTGCCTGTTGGATCGATAAAAAATCCGGTGCCGCAAATTGGGCTGTGTTCATCGACACCATGAATCTTGACCACTGCTTTGGCGGCGCGATCAAAAATCTCTTTCACCTGATGGCTAATCGCTGTAGCCGAGGCGGCCTGTGCCATGGCGCGCTGAAACATATCCTGGGGCCTATTCCCGGTCGTCCCGGCAGATTGCTGCTGTGCAAAGAGGAACGGAACGCCTGAACAGAAAATCACTGCAAATACAGCTTTACGAAGCATACCAAGGCGCGAACTCTTAGCGTGCGTTACTGGATTGCGCAACCCGCCTGAGTCGAGTTGTCTTTTCTGCGGCCTAAAATCTGAAAGTCGGCTCATAACTCACGGGGACGCTATCGAGTACGTAGCGCGTCGGGGCTGCGACTCGGTGAGTCTGGGCGCTTTCACTAAAGCTGCGAAGCGGCTGCGTCCTGATCCGGACGATTCCGGGAGACGCAAGCGTCAATTCTTCTTCAGCATTCGCTGGCGCTGATAAGACCGGCGGACTCTGGAGAGCGACACGAGCTGCGTCCGGTTGCTGATAAATCTTTAATGAAATGACTGCGGCGCAGACCAGCACTGCCGCGACGGCAGCCGGATACGAGGCAAGGGAACGAACATCCAGGCGGAGCATGAGACCGTGAGCGCGTTCAAGACAAATGCGCCACAGCGGCTGGCGAAGCATTTCATCACGCTGCCGGCGATGAAATTCATGAAGGAAATTCTCGAAATAGCCTGGTGGCGGTTGCTCGTAGCGCTTCAATCGAAGCAGCCTCGCAATTTCGTTATCGTTAAACTCGTCCATTTTTCAGCGCGGATTAAGAGACAGGATTTTTCCGAAATTCATCCAGATAATTCTGTAGCTGCCGATTCGCGTAGAAGAGCCTCGAACGTACCGTTCCTTCCGAAACGCGCAAGATTTTACTGATCTCAGCGTGGGGCATCCCCTGGATATGGAACATGGTAACCACAGCTCTGTGTTCATCAGACAATTTCATCATGGCCTCGTTCAATCTTCGCTGCAGCTCGGACAGGTCCGCTTCGCGCACCGGACTACTGGTGGCCGTGCTCTCCAGGAATTCCTTGTCGTTTTGAATACTGGCATCAACGTCATCCAGGCTCAGTTGAAAACGTCGGCCGCGTTTTTTGAGAAAATTGAGCGTCATATTCACGGAAATGGAATGAATCCAAGTGTAAAAGGACGATTTGCCACGGAAGCCGCGGATGGCGCGGTAGGCTTTGGCAAAAATGTCCTGCAAAAGATCGTTCGTGTCCTCGTGATTGGAGGTCATGTTGTAAACCAGACCGTAAAGACGCGGCGTGTATTTGATGACCAGTTCATCGAAAGCACTGGCATCGCCCGATTGCGTTCGCGTTACCAACTCCTGATCTGGATCGACCCTTGGCTGGTCCATTGTCTCGCGCCTAGACTTAGCACGAGCCTGGAGACCGGACGACAACAAATCAGAGATCCGTCGAGCAGGTAACGTGAGAGCTTGGTCCATTTAAATAATGCGATCGATCAGCGCCGATCGCGGATCGACAGTAGCCAGAGCAGGTTGCCCAACGCCGCGATGAACGCCGCCACATACGTAAGCGCAGCTGCGTTGAGGACCTTGTTCACGCCCACCACTTCCTCTCCTGGCTGGACGATCCCCATTTGTTGCAAAATGATCTTTGCTCGCCGCGAGGCGTCGAATTCCACGGGTAGCGTGATTACTTGGAAGACCAGTAGAATCGCATAACAATATATGCCGATTGTGATCAAGCCGGTAATGTGAAAGAACAATCCACCCAGGATCACGAACGGCAGCATTTGTGACGCGACCATTGTCACCGGCACAATCGCCATTCGTGCCTTCAGGGGCGCGTACGCTTTCGCGTGTTGAATTGCGTGCCCGGTCTCATGTGCTGCAATGCCCAACGCCGCTACCGACGGCGTGTTGTAAACGCTGGTGGAAAGATGCAGCTTCTTGTCCCTTGGATCGTAGTGGTCTCCGAGAAAATCGTTCGTTTCCACTACATCGACATCGTGAATTTGCGCTGCTTGCAGAATTTCCCGCGCACATTCGGCACCGGTAATGTTCGAGCTCGCACGCACCTCACCCCATTTTCGAAATGCGCTGGTAACCCGAATTTGTGCCCAAATCCCAATGATCAACGGGACGCCAATATAGAGCAGCCAATGAGATCCAAAACCGAAACCGTAATACATACCGAGGTTAATTTAACGTATCGAGGTCACTTGTCACACCACTGGCTCGAAACAATTAGACGCGTAATCGCGGCCTTCGTTCATTCAGAAGTGGGTTGGGCTCAGTCAATCTATACAAGAGGTTGGCGCCGAACGTGCATCTGGCGTCAGCAACGCTCTGAGGACAGTGCCGTTTCGCCTAGATTTCCAACTGCTTTGGAAACCGAGACAGGACATTGCAACCCTTTTTGGTAACCACGACTACGTCTTCCAGTCGGACCCCGCCGAGTCCCGGGTAATAAAGGCCAGGCTCAACAGTCACCACCTGGCGATCTTTTAGAATAACCTTTTGCAAGCGTGGATGCTCGTGGATTTCCAGTCCAAGACCGTGCCCGGTGCCGTGAAAGAATCCGACGCGTCGACCCCTGCGCACTTCGGTTGGAAAACCGCGCTGGGCGAATAACTCCTGAATGGCTTTATGAATCGTCATTCCATCGACTCCTGCCTTGATTCTCTTTAAAGCCAGCACCTGGCCGGCCTTCACCGCCTCCCAAAGCTTCCGCTGAGCTTCGCTCGCCCGCCCGCGCAAAACGGTGCGGGTCATGTCGCCAAAATATCCTGTCCTCGCGTCGCGCGGAAAAACATCGAGGATAATCAACGAGTCTGCGTAAAGCGGACCGTAACCGCGCTCATGCGGGTCGCACGCCTGGTCGCCACCGGCGACGATGGTACCGGTGGGAATACCGCCGGCATGTAAGATCGTCGAATCAATTTCAGCCCGGAGCATTTCGGAGGTCAGCGCCTTGCCTCTCCAGCGCAGCCGTTTCCCAGCGCCGGCCTTGGACGCTCTCAAAACTTCGATGCCGCGTTTGAGTCCTCTCTCGGTAATTCGCAAGGCCTGGCCGATCATTTCCACTTCCTTTTCCGATTTCGCTTCGCGCTCCGGCCAGAAAAATCCGTTTGTTGCGCGAACACGGATTTTGTTTGCGGTAAGTTCGTCCGCGTAAGCAAGTGAAAAATTTGCGGGCACGGCTACGGATCTTACGCCCCGTTTTTTAAGGAAGTGTGCAAGGACTTTTTCATAAGAGGGCGCTTTTTTGGATTTCCCCTGCACTTCGCGCTCGAGCTCGCTAAACATGACGAATTCATTCGCATTGGCTTGCTTGCGGCTGCGATCGATTTCCAAATCGCTAAGGACGAGGGTGCGCTTGCCATTGCGTTCCAGAAAGATGAATGGATCTGGTGCCCAAAATTTCGTTGCGTAAAACATGTCGGCGTCTGTATCGCTGCTTGCGACAATTAGGCGTGCCGGTTTTGTTTTTCGTTTAGTCATTCCCTCTTGTTACGCCGATTGGCGTTGTAGGCAACCCGTCGGCCGCAAACTGTCGGAGCAGGCCGAGCGCCCGTCATGCGAAGACTAGCTTCGTCTCACTTCGAGTTCTCTTCGTAAGATCCAATGCAACAGCCCAAGCAATCCGAGCGTTGATAAAATCAAGACAGCCGTGTTGAAGAAAAAGATACCAAAATTGATCCCGAAATATCGTTTCTGCGCGCCGAAAAATACGTTCGGCTTGTTCCCCCGACGGTAATCGCTTTGATCCATCTCGGCGTTTGAGATCAGGTCTGAGACCTTCTGGTTCACATAGATTTGCTCGGCCGTGATCGGGCCGTTCGCGTCCTTGAAAAGGGCGCGGTCGAAGGGCCGTTTGCCGCTTAGCACTGGATCGATCAGGTGCAGGTAGTGATCCACGTCGCGCGGGGACTTACCCTCCAATCCCGAGAGCAGCGCCAGTACGTCCTTCAGGTCGTCAAGTCGTTGGCGTTTCTCTGGACTGTTGGCCTGAGGGGCGAGGCGTTGAATCTCGTCGTTGGCCCGATCCTGTCTCCGCGTGAGCGGATTAAGCTTCGCCTGCGCGACAATCATCTCCTCGTACGACCAGCGCATGGCGATGAATTGACAGACGAACGGCACCTGCAATTTGCTCTCCGTCTTCCTGGTCTTCTCCGTGTTTGGATGTTCCTGGACCCAACGCGAAAGCGTCCACAGAAGCGTGAGGTTCCGGTTCATGTCCTCATATTTGATGAGAGCGCCCCCCATGATGATCTGCGGAATTAGGACAAGCGGTACGATGTTTGCCGCCGTCTTCGGATCGGCCACCAATGAAGAGATAAGTAGCCCAAGAGCGACACCACCCATGGCGGTCATGAACATGATCCCGAGGTCGAGCCAGAACATTCCGCGAATTTGCAGAATGTAATTGCCAATCAGGACAAACAGGACGCATTGAACAAGGGCGAATACTCCGAGCGTGAGCGTTTTCGAGACGACGTAGTACGACAAACGAACGTTGACGTTTCGCTCGCGTTGCAGCACCGGTCGATCCCGAATGATGTCGTCGGCGCTGTTGGTTAGGCCGAGAAACATCGCGACAATCAGGCCGAGGAACAGGAACGTCGGAATATGATAGGCGGAAGCAAAATCGTATATCCCGCTCTCCGAATAGCGCAGGATGGTCGCAATCAGCATCGCCAGTACAGGCGAAACCCCGATGGTGATCACCATATTGGCGCGGTTGCGCATTTTGCTTACAAACGCGCGCCGCAGCACGGTGCGAAATTGCGTCCATTCATCGTGCCAACGAAGTGGCAGCCGCTTTTTCTGAACGGGCGCCACTGGCAACGCAGATGGCTCTTCTTTCCGCAGAGAAACCTGTTTGACGTCCTGAATCAGGCGAAACGCTTCATATTTGTCGCGCCAGAATTCCGGCGAATAACGACGCGCTGCAACAAGCTGGCCACGGCTGTTTTCTTCGTAAATGATGTCTCCACTCAGGTCGCGCAGCGGCGTCTCCAGCACATCGAAAATAAATTCCGGGCGCGTTGTACCACAGGCCGGACACGCGCCCAGCTCCGCCCCAAACTGATGTTGGTGTTCCGCTTCAGCGAAATAGCGCAACATGTCGGAAGGCGCTCCGAAAAAGACCAGGCGGCCGCCTTTGTCGAGCAGGATCGCCTTGTGAAACATCTGGAAAATTTTCGAACTCGGCTGATGAATGGTGACGATAACGATTTTGTTGTGCGCCATGCTCCGAATAATTTCCATGACGTGCTCGGAATCCTTTGAGGAAAGGCCGGAGGTCGGTTCATCGAACAGATAAACGTCCGACATCCCGATCATATCGAGCCCGATGTTAAGACGTTTTCGCTCGCCGCCGCTGAGCGTTTTGCTTTCCGGGCTGCCGACAACTGCATCACGCCGTTCACCGAGCCCGAGCTCGACTAGTTTGGCATCCAGACGGCGATTGCGATCGCGGCGTGAGAGATGCGGCGCGCGAATTGCCGCCGCAAACAATAGATTTTCGCCGATGGTGAGATGTTCGTCGAAAGCGTCCTGTTGAGGCATATAACTCAGATAGTGCTTCAGGGCGTCGAGATTTTGATAGAGCGATTGTCCATTGAGGAGGACTTCGCCGCTGCTGGGCTGAAGCTGGCCAGCCAGCACTCTCATGAGCGTGCTCTTTCCGCAGCCACTGGCGCCCATCACGCACACGAGTTCGCCCCGCGCGATGCTAAAGGAGATTCCCTCGAGACCAATCTGGCCCTTGCCAAATCGGTGCGTGATTTCGTTGGCCTCGAGAGTGCGAATGATATTGCGCTCTTCTTCGATGATTCTTTCCGAAAAATTGCATCGTAGAAATTGGCCGATATCGATTCGAATGGTGTCGCCGTCTTTGAGTGGCGCCGTGGTGCGCACGACAGTGTCACCCACCATGATCGGACGATCCGCTTCGATGACCTCCAGCTGACCCACTCGCCGATCGTAATCGCAGAAAATCTTCAACAGCACGTCGCCGCTCGTGCCAGGGGAAAGAAGAATATCGTCAGCCTGCAGCCGGCTCGGTTCATTCGAAACCAGATACTCCGATTTGGAGGCCTTTAGTTGAAACCGGCCACCCAGGGCGCGCGCCCGTCGGCGCAGGTCATTCAAATCCATCTCGCTGTTGTTGCGGAAGACGATCCTGTCTTCTAAAGCCGCATCGACCTGCGTCCCGGCCTTTAACTTCACGCCGTTGAGCTCGGCGTCCACATCACGCAAAGCCGTCACGCGAACCTTCAATCCGAAAGTGACCCGGAGCGCGCTTTCGCGTGTTCGCGAGCGTTCCAATCCCACCTCATCCGAGTCTCTGTTTACACGAATGAAAATCTGCGGAAGCGAAACGTTCTTCTTTGCATTGAAAAATTGCGCCAGCTCCTGATAGCTAAGCACCTGATCGCCCACCAGGATGCGCTGCCCGGGATAAATTCGGCAAAAACCGCCACGCACCAACGGTCTTCCACGGACCGAGACGGTTTGGTCGCTGTAATTTTTTAGCAAAATCAGTTCGTGATAGCGAAAAGCCATCAAACGATCGGTGTCGTTCAGATTTTTAAGCGTTACGTCGGCCTTCCCGTCGGGACCGAAAGAAAGCGACTCCAGCGGTGACGCGCCATGCTGATAGATCGACGGATCGGAATCTTCCGAGGCGTTGAGTTGATAAACGATGTCGATCGCCTGCGCAGCCATCCCCATCTGCGACATGAACGAATAGAACGCAACAACCTGTTCCTGCTTCAAACCGGCTTGCGATATCAGGTCGTATAGTTGGACCCCAAGCATGATTTTGCGGTCTGTGCTCACTTGCGCGCCGAGCTTTTGCGCCATCGCAGCCAGGTCTTGCTGCTCGTAAAGTGCCTGCCGAAATAATTGTCGCAGCTCGGAGTAAACCGCCTCCGGATAATCGTACCGGAGAAAGCCAAGGCTTGAGTCGATCTCTTCCTCAAGCAGAACACCGTCTGCTTTCGTAAAGCTCGCAAGCACCTGGATTAACACGGGCAGCATATTCGGCCCCTCCGCGACGCTTCGAGGCTTGCGCAACGCTCGACGCACCCAGCGGCGCCCAGTGCGACGCACTCGATAGGCAAGGGGCGTGACACGCTGTACAGCGCGGTCGATCTTATCTGCGACTGATGAGACGAGCTCTGTCATGTCAATATTCGGGTGCGGATTTTACCCGAAACGGGCGAACGACGCAATGCACGGTCACGAATATAAAAGTGGGGGCAAATGACGAAATCCGAACGACCAGCAGCTCCGCCACGTCAAAGCGTTTAGAATAATGAACCATTTTAAGGGTGTAACGAATCACCAATCATGTGGGGTTTCCCCATTTTGCATTGCCAATTTGTTCATGGTAACCTTTTTACAACGGTAAATCCCGTTCCTATTTATGCCTCAGTTCGATCGCAACTCGCAAAAGGAGAATAAAAACCGGGGTAGCGAACCCAATTTCAATTGGCGTGGCGTCATCCTCATCGTGATCGCCTTTAGTCTCATCGCCATGGCGATGCTCTTTTACCGCGGCGGAATGCAGCCGGTCGAAGACGTGCCGTACAACCGGTTCCTCGAACTGCTGGAGAACAAACAAATCGTTAACGACAAAAACTCTCCGCTCCAGTTGGTGGTTGAGGATGGCCGGCCAACTCAAACGTTGCGCGGCGCTTACACCCGCCAGGGAATAGGTGCGGCGCCGTCTCAGCAGGTGCCGTTTAAAACCACGGTTTATTTGACTTTCACAAACGATCTGCAGCAAAAGCTCGCTGCCGCCGGTATTCAGCCCGCCATCAAGACTGAATCGAACATGCTTGCGCAAACCGTGGTCGGGTTTCTGCCGATCGCCCTTTTCTTGCTGGTGCTGTATTTCCTGTTCCGCCAGCAAATCCGCATGGCTGGGAAAGGCGCGCTCAACTTCGGCAAATCGAAGGCGCGCATGCTCGCCCGCGATAAGAACAAAATCACCTTTCGCGATGTCGCCGGAGTCGAGGAAGCGAAGGATGAAGTGCAGGAGCTCGTCGAGTTTTTGCGTGATCCGAAAAAATTTCAGAAGCTCGGCGGACGCATTCCAAAAGGCGTCCTGATGGTCGGGCCTCCGGGCACTGGCAAGACGCTTTTAGCGCGCGCCATTGCAGGAGAAGCGGATGTCCCGTTCTTTTCCATCAGCGGCTCGGATTTTGTTGAGATGTTTGTCGGCGTCGGCGCGTCGCGGGTGCGTGACATGTTCGACCAGGGCAAAAAATCCGCGCCCTGCATCATCTTCATCGATGAAATCGACGCAGTCGGACGCCATCGCGGTCATGGCGTAGGTGGCGGTCACGATGAACGGGAACAAACGTTAAATGCGTTGCTGGTCGAGATGGACGGGTTCGATACTCAGGAAGGCGTCATCATCATCGCAGCCACGAACCGTCCCGATGTTCTCGATCCCGCTTTGCTGCGGCCGGGGCGTTTCGATCGCCAGATCACGGTCAATCTGCCTGATGTGAAAGGACGCGAAGAAATTTTGCGTGTCCACGCCAAGAAAGTGAAGCTTGCCGAGGGCGTCGATCTCGCAGTTGTCGCGCGCGGCACGCCTGGTTACTCAGGCGCCGAATTGGCGAATGTCATCAACGAAGCGGCATTACTCGCCGCGCGTCGGGGATTAAAGGGAATCACCCTCGCGGAACTCGAAGAAGCGCGGGACAAAGTTCGCTGGGGCAAAGAACGCCGAAGCCTTGCGCTCAGCGAAAAGGAAAAGCAGAACACCGCGTACCACGAAGCCGGTCACGCATTGTTGCTCGAACTTTTGCCGCACACCGAGCCGTTGCACAAAGTCACCATTATTCCGCGCGGGCCGTCGCTTGGATCGACCATGTGGTTGCCGGAGGAAGATAAATACACAAATCGCAAAAACGAATTGCTGGCCGGTCTTTCCGTCAGCATGGGCGGCCGCGTGGCCGAGGAAATCATCTTCGGCGACATCACAAACGGCGCGCGCGGCGACATCAAAATGGCTACGGCGATCGCGCGCCGGATGGTTTGCGAATGGGGCATGAGCGAAAAAATGGGCATGGTCGAATACGGCGACCACGAAGATTACGTTTTCCTCGGACGCGACATTTCTCGGGCGCGCGATTACAGCGAAGCGACTGCCGAGCAGATCGATCAGGAAGTGCGCAAACTCCTCGATGATGCGTATCATCTGGCGAAGGAAACGCTCACAGCGAATCGCGATAAACTCGAAGTAATCGCAAAAGCCTTGCTTGAGTTCGAAACCTTGGACGGCTCGCAGATCAAAGAAATCGTCGAACACGGTCGCCTGATTAATCCGCCGCCGGGCTCAGCGCCGCCGCCGGATAAAAAAATGCCACCAGAAAAGCCGCCAAAACAAGTTGTAGCCGCACCCGACGTCACACCACCGCTCCCTGGCGCACTGGGCGGCGCCCCCGCATAATTTGTCATTCCGAGCGAAAGTCGAGGAATCTCAAGATTATCTTCGCCACAGCTTTCGCGCCTCCCCGCGAATCGCGCGCGCTTAACTTAATAATACTTGCGCCGGATGACGTCTCGCACCTGGTCGAGCAGTTTGGGTTTGTTAGACTCTTCGGCACTGGTTATCCTCTTGGTCATGGCAACAGCGATTTTGTCTTCGCGGTTCCAAAACTCAAGCCCGATTGGACCCAAAATCTGGGTATTTGTCTCGAAATGCCCAAAAATTAGATCGAATGCTCGTTAGGTCAGAATCGGATGACTGTTGCACTCCGCGAAGTTACGAAGGAAGATCTGCCGATTTTTTTTGAGCATCAGCTGGATGCCGAGGCGACACGTATGGCGGCGTTCCCCAGCCGCGACCGCGACGCCTTTATGGCGCATTGGGCCAGAATCATGAGTAAGGAGACCAACGAGACCGGAATCCTAAACACCATCCTCGCGGACGGCACCGTGGCAGGCAACGTCGTCTATTGGGAAGCGGCGGGGGAGCCAAACATCGCCTACTGGCTCGGCAAGACACATTGGGGGAAGGGGATTGCTAGTGCGGCCCTGGCCCAATTCTTGACCAAGATAGAGGCGCGACCAGTTTACGCGCATGTCGCAAAGCACAATTTCGCTTCGATACGTGTCTTACAAAAATGCGGATTCCAACTTGCACGAGAGGATATGTGCGATGGCGATGATGGCGAAGAACTTGTTATGGAGCTGCGCTCCGATCGTTGCGCCACGGGCGCCAATAAACCCACAAAGACCTAACCAATCGATGAAGCCTCTATCTTCTTTAAAGGGGCGTTGATTTGGTGCAAAAGGGTGGCAGGTGCGCGATCCTCGATGAAGCGGCTTCTGGTTAGACCAAGAGCGTCCGTTAGTTCGATCCGTGCCTGCCCTTGGGCGTGTGAAGTAAACTCGAACAGTTACTGGAGCGACCAAGCCGGCCTTAAACCCCGAGGGCAAGACCGGCCTGGCCAGCTCGCATCTAAGAAGCAGGAGTTATTTACCACGTGAAAGAGGAACTTGTCTATTTAGGAGTCGATATTGCCAAGTCACATCTGGATGCGGCGATTGGAGCACAAAAACATCGTTTCTGTAACGACAGGGTCGGCCATCGACAGCTAATCAGGTGGATTAAGCAAACTGAGGCTACAGTTCAGGTGATTTGCGAATCGAGCGGCGGTTATGAACGCAGATTAGTCCAGGCGCTTGCTGGTGCGCGGATCAAAGTCAGTCTGGTTCAAGCCAACCGGGTTCGGCAATTTGCGCGAGCGGCGGGAATCCTGGCGAAGACCGATCGCATCGACGCGGAAGTACTGTGCGAGTTTGGCAAGGTGATGCGGCCGCAGACAGTGACCGCTGGGACGTTGGAGCAAGAACATCTGCGAGAGTTGGAGAGCCAGCGCAGGCACTTAACTCATTTGCTGGTGATGGAACAAAATCGCGGTGCGCGTGTCAGCAATGCCTCGGTGGTGAGATTGAATCGCAGTTTGATCAACCAAATCAAAAAGCAGGTTGAAAGACTCGATCTACTGATCAAAGAGCACATTGAACAGTCGCCCCGTCTATCTGCCAAGGCAGAGAAACTGACCTCAATCAAGGGAGTTGGGGAACGCACGGCGGCCTTACTGCTGGCGCAAATGCCCGAGTTGGGACAACTCAATCGTCGTGAAGTTGCAGCTTTGGTCGGAGTCGCGCCGTTTAATCGCGATAGCGGAAAGATGCGCGGCAAACGCGCGATCTATGGTGGACGGCGTTTCGTTCGACATGGACTTTACATGGCCGCATTAGTCGCCGCGCGTCACAACCCAATCCTGCGCAATTTTTATCTGCGATTGCGAGCGGCTGGCAAACCGGCCAAACTCGCCCTCACTGCGACCATGCGAAAACTGCTGATCGTGCTCAACAGTGCGCTCAAATCCGATCTAATCTATGCTTGAAACCAAGACAGTTACTAACGGTCCCATTTCGAGATGCGTTCAGTGTGTTTGCGCCGACACCCCGCCGTGACTTATCTCCGTCTCGTTAGGGAGCGGCGTGCCGGCTACAATTCACGTCAAATGCGCACCCATGTCGGATCGGCAGCCCTCTTTTGCGTTATCGCCGCCATATTTCTCGTCGAACTCACGACCGGAGCAGTCAGAAACGACGCTCGTCTCCTCCGGTTGGGCGCGTTACCTGATAGCGGTGAGATTGGTCACGAGGTACTGGCGTCTAATCACGTTCGGGTTTTCACACTGGGACCTCAACCATCTCTTGCTCAACACTGTCCTACTACTCATATTGGGACCGATCGTAGAGCGCCGCGCCGGTGCCGCGTGGCTGCTGCTCGTGTTCCTCACTGCATCAATAGCTAGCGGCGCCGGTATTCTCTTTAAACATCAGCTCTGGCCATCGCAAGGCGTCTCGCTTGGCGCCTCCGGCGGACTATTCGGCCTTCTCGGGGCGGCGCTCGTGCTTGCCTTCCGGGTCCCCTCACACACTAAATTCGCTCGGATGGGCGTGATTATCGTACTGGCAGTGGGACTAACCTACTCATTCTTCCCAGGCGTTAGTATGATCGGGCACATCATTGGCTTGCTTGTAGGCATCGCGATGGGATTCTTGGTTCCTCAGGCGACAGCGAGGCCCGTGGTCGCGGATGCCTAATATGCCGTGGAGCATTCACCCCCCCCCAACGTAACCACTCGATGAAGCCAACTCCGGAAGCTTTGACCCTTTCGCTCCCGCTCATTTGAAACTCGCTCCTTCCCTCGCAGTTTTACCTTCTATGTCGCTTTTCCGTTAAGCTCCATTCGACCTCTCGGTTTGCCCGTCTATGTAGCTCGTGTCCCGCGGCCCGATTCGCGAGCAGGCTGGCCCCATTGCGAAGCAAGTCCAACGTGTTTGCCACGATACCGTGCCGTGGCGTATCTCTTTCTCATTAGACCGCAAGGTCTGCAGCTATGAAATACATTGTTGGACTTGTGACCATGGGATTGCTCGCCGTTCTTGCGCTCGTTGTGGCCGGCTATTGCCTGTGGCTGACCACTACGTCTCTCTCGTATGCGCGAGTGGATGCCGTGGAGAATGGGATTTTGCTGTCACTCGGCGTTTTTATGATGGCATTGGCCAGCTCAGCCGTAATTATCACGCGCTGGCTTCGATCAAGACGGACAGAATCCAGTTCGAAAACTACGTCAAACGCCTGATACGATGCAGCGAACCCAGATCTTTGTTGTAAGCTCTCGGTCCATGCACACGCCAACTTTTCAAGTTGTTGGGGGGTGCAACTCGGCCTTGTTAGATGGTTAAGCGCATCTTACTGCGAAAGGTCGTCGCTGTTGCCGCCCTTCTCGGCATTCTTGTTCCGATCGCTCTGCTGGTTCGAACGCTGTTGCTCGGGCGTCTCTTCGGCAGCACTTTGGAATTGCTGCTCTATCCCGGGTCCATCTTTCTGTTCAATCAATCGCGTCACTCGTCATTCTACGGACTGACAACCTTTGGGTTGAGTCTTGTGGTCACCGTCGCGCTATATGCATTGGCCGGGGCGATCTTGTTCGGTATTGTCCGAGGCATAGTGAGTGCATGGCGTTTTGTGCGGCAACGGTAAGCGACAAGAGAAACAGTAGCGGCGTATGGGAACGAAGACGATGGCAGTGCTGGTCACGATTGCCTTTAGCGTGATCGGCGTCCTGGGTGACTATTTTCTCAAGCTGGCCAGCGGGCGCGAACAACCGCTGCGCACGAGCTGGTTTTACCTCGGCTTCGTCCTATATGCCTCGACGGCGTTCGGCTGGGTGTTCGTAATGAAGCACCTGAAGCTGGCTACTATCAGTGTCCTTTACTCTGTCTCTCTGGTCCTGCTTCTCACTGCAATCGGCGTGGTGTTGTTCCAGGAGTCACTGACCTACTTTGAGATGTTCGGGATCGTGTTAGCCGTGGCCTCGCTCGTGCTGTTGATGCGTTTCGCCTAGCGATAAGACAATGCCTATCCCGAAGATCTAACCAAGCGATCAAACCAACTCCCACGGCCTTCGCCTACAGATGTTGCATCAAAGACAACTTGCTACAACACGGAGAAACAGATAACAACAGCGAGCAACTCCTACGTTAGACAAATGACACGGAACTACCGCTTACTCTTCGGACCTTTGGCCGGAATTATTCTTGGTTTTGGCATAGCTGGCTTGGCGCTGCTGATTCCGGGCTATTGCCACGTTCAGCAAACGGTGAGCGAGATCGGAGAGATCGGTTCGCCGGCCAGGGTGCCCTTCGCTGTCATGTTAGGTTGCGTTGCGGTCTGCATTTTAGTCTTCGCTTGGGGTGTTCGCGATGTGTCGATAGCCGCACACCACTCCCGGTCAGCCGCATATTTGATTGGGTTTATGGCCTTGCCGGCTGCAGGAATTGGAGTCTTCGCCTACCCGCACCCGGCTCACAACGTTTTCGGAATGTCCGAACTGATCGGATATCAGGCACCGTTAGCCTTTGCCCTGACATGGAGACACGACGCGCGAGCGAAGACTCTTGTCACGCTCTCCTGGATTTTCTTTGTACTGATATGGGGTGCGATTGCTTTAAACTTAAGCCCATTTGTCGCCCCGGTTTGGACGCACATAAAGCCGATTCACGGGGTGATACAAAGAGCTCTTTTTGCTGCCTGGTTCGGTTGGTGCGCTGTACTAGGCATATTGCTGTTCCTACGAAACTGGCAGAATTCTGCCCATCGAAGCGCCTAGAGTTACCTACTATGGGAGCTCCTCTCGCAATCTTGGCGATAACGTTATTCGCTACTTCGGCGCGGTGTGCCGACGCCGACCGGAAACCACTCGATGACGAATCTTTGCGTAGCTACATGGCAGGCGAATATGACCTCATCGGACGGAAGGCCGAATCGACTGCGACTTACACCGGACATGTAACGATTCGAGATCAACGAGGGGTTTTACAAATAACAAGAACGTTCGAACGCAAAATCGACGAATGCGTTGCTCGATTTGACACGGTGGCGGGCGCCGATCGTATCCCGGTGCTCAGAATGCGTTTTCGTTTCGACGGCAAAGAGTACGATGCCACTTACCGCTGGCAATCTGATCCCGATAATTATCCGCGATTCGCCGGCTACTTTTATCTTGCCGGCACCAAATCGCCGGGGATTGAAGCGTTTTTTCCAATCCATCAATGACGCGAATGCGTTTCCGAGGCGAACAAGCAAGACTTTCGATCAAAACATCAAATCACTTCGCAATGAATTATGGACCTGGCCGTGCTCCTTAGTCATCATCGCTTATACGCCTGACGTATGATTGGATCTAAAAAGGCGATTTTACCTTACAATGCGCCAAACCGCAGTTCGCAAGTCTAGCCCGACGCCTCAGCGGATGAACAAGAAATCCATGGTCCAAAAAAGACTGGATGGGAAAGTAGCGATCATTACCGGGGCCACGGGGGGGATCGGTGAGGCCACGGTGAGGCTTTTCCTGCGCGAGGGCGCCAACGTCATGTTGGTGGATCGCTCCTCGGATGAGTTAAAGGCCGCGTACGATCGGTTGGCTCCCAACAAAGCTATGGCGTGGTCTGTTGCCGACGCCAGCGATGAAGAGGCGACAGCGGCTGCCGTCGCAGCGACGATCAAAACTTTTGGCGGTGTGGACATCTTATTCGCCAACGCCGGCACCGAAGGTCGGGTCAAGCCAATCGAGACAGTCAATGTAACGGAATTCGAACAAGTGCTGCGAACCAACATCCTCGGTGTCTGGCTCACGATAAAACATTGCGTCGAGCCTATGAAGAAACGGGGAAAGGGCTCAATGATCGCGACGGCTTCGGTCGCCGGCGTGATCGGTTATCCCGGCCTGGCTGCTTACAGCGCGAGCAAGCATGCGGTTTGCGGCCTGGTCAAAACAGCAGCGCTTGAGTTAGGTGCGCGTGGGATACGCGTGAATGCGATCGCGCCAGGACCGATCGACAATCGAATGATGGGGTCGCTCGAATCCCAAATGTCGCCTGCGGATCCAACGTCCGTGCGCGAGGCAGTGAAGGCGAATATTGCGATGCAACGCTATGGCCTTAATGACGAAGTGGCCAACCTTGCCGCGTTTCTCGGAAGCGACGAATCCTCGTATTGCACGGGCGCAATTTTTACGATTGACGGCGGATACACGGCTGCCTGACCAGGTAACCCTTCATTCTCGTTAGCTATGGGAATTTGAGGCCGTCCTTATGAAACCTAGCGCAACGATGCGGGTGGCCCGGCCAACTGATAACCTCACGGCGATTGCCGAGATGTATGCGAAAGGGCTGGGTTTCACCGTGCTGGCACGGTTTGAAAATCACCGCGGCTTTGATGGTGTTATCCTGGTCACGCCAAACAGCCCTACCATGTCGAGTTCACCTCGCAACGAGGACATCCGGTCGGCAAGGCCCCGACCCGGGATTATCTGCTGGTCTTTTACATTTCAAACAAGCGTGAATGGGAAACAGGCTGTGCACAGATGATATCGGCAGGCTTTCAGGAGGTGTCGTCCTACAACCCGTACTGGGACCTGCAAGGCAGGACGTTCGAAGATATCGACGGCTATCGAGTGGTATTGCGGAACGCGACGTGGACGGAATAGGGCAGACAATTTTGTCCGCCCTGTTTTATGAGCCCTTGCAGGCAGAATTGCCGGCGCTATTGACTCTATTTTGGAGATCGTGAATCGGCGTGCGTCTTAACGTCACGCCTTTGCTTGTCCACGACGCGGCGCAATTCGCGCTCCATCGTTTTGAACGCGTCGTGAATCACCTTGTTGAGCGGCTGGTGTGAGCCGTTATCCATCTGCTTTTCATCAGCAACCAATTCGTGGCCCCGTGCCACAGTTACATCGATACGGCACCGGTACGGGTTCCCTTTTTGATGTGTGTGATTAGTTTGCTCAATCGCCACATCGCAGCGGTTGATGTGGTCGCAAAATTTTTCTAGTCGCGTGGCATAATCAAAAACGAGATTGTCGATCTGGTCAGATTTTTCCAGACCCCGATACGAGATCTTAACAGGCAGTTGCATGATTATTTAAATAGTAATCCTCTACCTCGCGTTGAAGGAACAAAAATCGCGATACGCCATGGTTTCAAATTTGCTGCAGCGAACGAAACCGCGAAACGAGTTTCGCCGGTTCTACTTTTACCAAATCCGATTTCACATGTTCGACGATTCGGTCGCGCACTGCCGCAGGCAGAAGATCGACAATCGCTCCATGAATTTCTGCAGGCGCGGCAAACGACCATCCCGCCGTTCCATTTAGGGAAACAATTTTTGTAATTTGATCGGCGAGTTCCCTATGGATGCGGCGGTCCATTTCTGTTGTCAACTGCGTCCGCTCGGCAATGGAAGCCGCTCCATGGTGAGAACCGGCGCCGTTGGTCACCGGAAATCGCCCGGCCGAATCGCTCACTTTGTCCACTAACCTGCCGTGCGCGTCTGTGATGTTGAACGCCTGCACTAACTGCAGATTTGGTCCACGCGTCGGCGTCTCGTTTACCCGATATGCTTTTAACTCGCCTCGATCAGTGACGATGATAAGCGAACTCGGTGTCATGAGGAATCACTGACCAAAAAATTGGCCGCGCATCAAAGATGCGTTCTACATGTCTATAGATTAATTCGTTTCTGGCAACAAGATTGCGTTGCCGAATTTTTCTCTCGCGCAACAGGCTACCTGTGGCGAGCGCGCTCTTCTTCTGCACTGAGTGGAGGAAACTCGACGTGACGCTTTTTCCAGGATTCCTCCCGAGCCTGGGCTTGCGTCCCGCTTACAAGCTGGAGCAAGCAGCAAGCGCGACCGCCAATATTGACGTCGTCACCCGACCCGAATGTTTTTGGCTGATCAAGGAAGCCCTTCGGATCCATTGTGTCGAGAATCAACTGCCACTCCAGATGCTCCTGGCCGGGCAGGACAAATGGGATTGGTTCGTAATGTGCATTGATCAGAAGGAGAAATGTTTCGTCACGGATTGGCTCGCCTTCGAAACTGAGAATATCGCTTGTGTCGCCGCTCAGCAGCATCCCGACACAGCGAACAAATGGCGACGCCCATTCTTCGTCGCTCATTTCACTCCCGCCCGGATTGAACCACATCACGTCGCGAATCTCCGAACCGCGTATCCGCCGACCCTGAAAAAATTTCGGCCGGCGAAACGTCGGATGCGCATTGCGAAATCCAATCAACTTGCGCGTGAATTCCAACAGCTGATTTTGCTTTTCGTTGCGTGTCCAGTTGAACCAGCTGATCTCATTGTCCTGGCAATAAGCGTTGTTGTTGCCATTCTGTGATCGTCCCCATTCGTCGCCGCCGCTGAGCATCGGCACGCCTTGCGAAAGAAAAAGCGTAGTCAGAAAATTACGCTGTTGCCGTTCGCGCAACGCATTGATCTGTGGGTCGTCCGTCGGACCTTCCGCGCCGCAATTCCACGATAGATTATTGTTGTCGCCGTCTTTGTTGCCGTCATCGTTCGCTTCGTTGTGCTTTTCGTTGTAGCTGACCAGGTCGTTCAGCGTGAAACCATCGTGCGCGGTTACAAAATTCACACTGGCGTACGGCCGTCGACCATTGTGCTGGTACAAGTCGGGGCTCCCGGTAAGCCGGTATCCCATCTCGCCGATCCGGCCTTCGTCGCCTTTCCAAAAACCCCGAACCGCATCGCGATATTTTCCGTTCCATTCCGACCACGGCGAAGGAAAATTTCCCACTTGATAGCCGCCGTCCCCAACATCCCACGGCTCCGCTATTAGTTTCACGTTCGAAAGGATCGGATCCTGCTGGATGGTTTGGAGAAAGGGATGCAGCATGTTTGCGCCGTCGCGATTGCGCACAAGGGTGGTCGCCAAATCGAAGCGAAATCCATCCACGTGCATTTCCACCACCCAATAACGCAGACTGTCGATCACTAATTGCAGGACGCGCGGATGAAGCAGATTAAACGTGTTGCCAGTGCCAGTGAAATCCAGATAGAAACGCGGATTTTCGGGATGCAACCGGTAATAGGCGGCGTTGTCGATGCCACGAAAGCAGAGCGTCGGACCAAGATGATTTCCCTCCGCGGTATGGTTGTAAACGACATCGAGAATCACTTCGATTCCGGCAGCGTGAAGACTGCGCACCATCGACTTGAATTCCTGGACTTGTTCTCCCACTTGCCCGCCGCTGGAGTACTGCCCATGCGGCGCAAAAAATCCGATCGTATTGTAACCCCAGTAATTCGTCAGGCCGCGATCGATCAGGACCTTGTCCTCAATGTGCGCGTGCACTGGTAATAGCTCGATGGCCGTCACGCCGAGCTTTTTGAAGTAATCAATGGCCGCCGGGCTGCCGAGTCCTGCGTAAGTGCCTCTCAATTTCTCCGGCACATCGGGCCAAAGTTTGCTGAAGCCCTTCACGTGCACCTCATAGATCACAGAACTGTGCAGGGGCGTAGCGGGCTTCTGATCGCCCTGCCAATCGAATCCCGCGTCGATAACTACCGACTTGGGCACGCCCCACGCATCGTCTCGAAAATCCTGGGTCAGATCCTCTTTCTCGCCGCCGATAACGTATCCGAACATTTCATCAGCCCAGCTCACTTCTCCGGCGATCGCCTTCGCGTACGGGTCGAGAAGGAGTTTCGAGCTGTTGAAGCGCAATCCGTGTTCCGGATCATAAGGACCGGAAACGCGGAAACCGTACAACTGCCCAGGCCGTACATCCGGCAAAAATACATGCCAGACCTGATCGGTGCGTTCGTTGATGGGGATACGAATGTTTTCTTCGGTGGCCTCGATGTTGTCGAACAAGCAAAGCTCAACACCGGCAGCGTGCTCGGAAAAGATTGCAAAGTTGACGCCGTTCCCCATCCAGGTTGCGCCCAAAGGATAGGGGTAACCGAGGAAAGTCCGTACCGAAGTCATAAACGCGCCGCGCATTTATCCGGCATCGAGTCCGCATTGGCAATCATCAACTGGGGCGACCGCACGGTCGCGCTAATGTTGCATTTGTCAGCGTGTCACTAAGATGACTTAAGTGATCGGCAAAATCATTGTCACAGCGGTGGCATCGGTTGCTCTCTGCGCCCTGGCTTTTTACTTCTACGCACATCACAATTGGCATCCGCTGCCGGGAGGCACAGCAATCGATCGGATCGTCGTGGAAAAAGCAGAAAGGAAACTGTCGATCTTTCGCGACGGCAATGAGATCAAAAGCTATCGAATCGCGTTAGGTGGGAATCCGGTTGGCGCGAAGCAAGAAGAAGGCGACATGAAAACGCCGGAAGGAATTTACAAGATCGATAGTCGAAATCCGCAGAGCAGTTTTCACCTCGCGTTGCACATTTCTTATCCGTCAGATGAAGACAAACTGCGCGCGGCTGCGCGAGGCGTCTCAGCCGGTTCTGACATCATGATTCACGGAATTCAGAACGGACGCGGCTGGATTGGGACCTTTCATCGTTGGAAAGATTGGACTGCCGGCTGCATCGCACTCACTGACGAACAGATCGAAGAACTCTGGCGTGCGACGCCGGATGGGACGACGGTCGAGATTCGTCCGTAGTTTTCACAGCCGATGTTGCCCATCACCCAATAAAAAATTCCTCATGGAACCGGAGGACAAGGAACTGCGAGGCCGCAAATGGTTGAGGAACCTGCTCGCGAGAAACTGACCGGCGCTACATCAGCCTCATCCCGATTGCTCCATTGCGAATTCTAGAGACCGAAGTAAAACGAGATCAATGAAGGCTATTCGCGTGCATGAATTTGGTGGTCCGGAAGTTCTTCGCCTTGAAGAGGTGCCGACACCGCAGCCCGGTCCTGGTGAAGTCCTAATTCGAATGCACGCAATCGGTGTGAACCCGGTAGAGACATACATTCGTGCTGGAACTTATGCGCGATTGCCGAGGCTGCCTTACACCCCAGGTAACGACGGCGCGGGCATTGTTGAGCAAATTGGCGACTCCGTCACGGGGTTTAGATCGGGCGATCGCGTTTACACTGCGGGATCAGTGAGCGGCACGTATGCCGAGTTAGCATTGTGCAAAACAGAGCAAGTACATGCGCTGCCGGAAAAAGTTTCGTTCGCACAAGGCGCAACTGTGGGCACGCCATACGCAACGGCATATCGCGGAATGTTTCAGCGCGCCGAAGCCAAACCGGGCGAAACGGTGTTGGTGCACGGTGCCAGTGGTGGTGTCGGGACGGCAGCCGTGCAACTGGCGCGCGCTCGCGGTCTGCGTGTATTTGGCACCGCGGGCAGTGACGAAGGCTGTAAGCACGTCCGCGAAGAAGGCGCGCACGAAGTGTTCGATCATCGCGCGCCTGATCATTTCCAGCAGATCATGAAGGCGACCGATGAGCGCGGCGTTGATGTGATAGTGGAATTGCTTGCAAACGTGAATTTGGAGAAAGATCTGACCATTCTCGCGAAGGGCGGTCGCGTCGCGGTTATCGGCAGCCGCGGTCGGGTGGAAATCAATCCGCGTGACGCGATGCAGCGCGACGCCGATATTCGCGGAATGGTATTGCCGAACACGCCACCGGCGGAGATGGCGAGTATTCACGCCGCGCTGATAGCCGGTCTGGAAAACGGGACGTTGCGTCCGGTCATCGGCAAGGAATTCGCGCTAGCCGAAGCAGCCCACGCGCATCGCGCGGTCATGGAGGCAGGAGCAGTGGGAAAAATTGTGCTAGTGACGGAAAGTAAGAAGTAGCAATTACGAAGACGGAAACCGGCACCACGGCTCTGAACGCGCCAACAAGACGCGAATCGATTTCAAATGTCAGGGCGTGAACCCGATTCGAGGCTTCGGCGGTTCCGGTGGTGCCGGCGGAGGATTGAGGATCTGCATCAGCTCTTGTAAGAGCTCCACGATAGCCGCTTCGTGTACGTCCAGTCTGGAGGTGAGTTTTTTCTCAAGTGCAGCGAGCTTTTTGGCAAGTGCGGGAGCGGCGCGAAGCGTCTCCCGCATTTTTGCAAAGGCACGGACCACAAAAATACTCATTTGCACAGCGCGAGCGCTGTTTAGAATGTTGGCCGCTTGCAACGCGCCGTATTCGGTGAAGACGTATGGGCGGTATCGGCGGCCACCATGCGAACTTGAGGTCGCAATTTGCGACCTCAAAGAATTAACCTCCTCCGCGGTAAGCTGGAATGCGAAGTCTTCTGGAAACCGTTTCCGATTACGGCGATATTGTTCGTTCAACCTTTTGGTCGGAACGCCATATAGCGCGGCAAGATCCGAATCGAGATCACCCGCGCACGGCGAATTGTGTAAATCCGCTGTTCAATGATTGCGAGGTCGGTTTCGGCCATTGATTAATGTTGGGTTCAGCTCCGAGTCATCACCGAACTCATCACAATTTACAATGAGTTCACGACGCGCTTTGAATTCTTCGTCAAATGAATTGAGAAGTTCAAGGTCACAATTCGCGACCAGGAAAATTCCACAGGTTAGTTGCCGTCGATCCAAGCACATAGAGGAATTGACTTTTCGTCGGCGGGACTTGGATTTGTCCGATTCTTGATGTGCTCGTCGTCGACGTGGAGTTTCAAAGTAGAAAGGCTGGCGTTATCGTAATCTCGTTAAGATAGGAATTATCCATGGAGATTCATCAGTTACGGTATTTTGTTGCGGTGGCGGACGAAGGAAGTTTTTCGCGCGCAGCGGGCAAAGTCCGCGTTGCCCAGCCTTCGCTTAGTCAACAGATTCGAAAGCTCGAAGCGGAGGTTGGCCAACCGTTGTTCGACCGTTTGCCGCGTTCAGTTGTGTTGACTGAAGCCGGCCGTTGTTTGATCGATTATGCGCGGCAAATCCTGGCCTCGATCGGGGATGCCCGACGTTGCGTGGACGAGCTCAAAGGTGAGGTTGCAGGTAAAGTGGCGGTGGGAGCAATTCCCACGATCGCGCCATATGTCCTTCCCGAATTGGTTGTGACGTTCCAGAAACATTATCCCGACGTGCAGCTGGAGATCGTGGAAGACGTCACTGACGGCATTACTCAACGAATTGAAGCCGGAGAACTGGATGTTGCATTAGCATCCACTTGCCGGCCGAGTCCAACTCTGCGGCGCGAGTTTCTGGGCAACGAACCGTTGCTTCTATTGGTCCCGGAGGGGCATCCGTTGGCAAAAAAATCCCTGATAGAATTTGACGACCTCAAATCGCAGAGATTTTTACTGCTCCACGAAATGCATTGCCTGTCGCAGCAGGTGAATCACCTGCTAGAATCCCGTCGGCTCCGGCCGCAGGTCGCGCTGGCGGGCAGCCAGCTTAGCACGATCGCGAACATGGTGGCGGCATCGATTGGTATTTCAATTGTGCCGCAAATGATGGTGAAACATCACCCAACACCGGGATGTATCAGTGTGCCGTTCGCTCCGCCGGTCCCGGAACGCGAACTAAATCTTCTACGCAATCCACTTCGATTCCAGAGCAAAGCAGCCGCAGCGTTCCGTCAGGAAGCTGCAGCTGCCTTGTCAGCAAACCATTTGTTAATCAATCCTGTCGCGAAGGAGTGAAGTTCTTATCTCATTCTCTCCAGCGCCGTCGCCACCATCGATAACATCGGCCAGACGGCGAGGATCATGATTATTCCAAACCCGGCGAGCTCCGGCAGATAATGCGGGTGCGCCCGGTGCACATATCGCGTCTCGACGAATCGCGCAATGCGTTGTCCCAAAGGCATTCTAGTTTCCATTTTGTCTCCTCTATTGTTGTTTTGTTGCTTGATGAAATTCACAGGCTCAAGTCCGCGCCGGTCTCTATTCAGGGACACCGAGAACGTTGAAGTTCTTAACGGCGCGTTGTTTATGGCCCAGAACGCGGCCGAGCGAGTCAGCCGATTACGCTCCACGAACGGTTGTTTTCCCTGGTTGTTCTCATCCCTAAACCTGAACCGTTCATACAATCAACTGGCCACATCCCGGTGGCGGGTTGAAATACTTTATACGTCTAGCCGCGATAGGATTTGCCTATAGACGCGGAATTTTGAAGGAAGAATTAAGAAGAAGTGTCGAGCATTGTGTCGCGGCACTTTGAGCTGCCGCAGTGGCACGCGTATTTCTTTTTTGTTTCTTCAGTGATCGGTTCGTCGATCTCCAGCGCGTAATCGTAAAAGAGTTCCTCACCTGGCAGGATATCGCGCAGCGCATCGATGAATATGCGGTCGTCTTCCTCGGCGGCTTCGCAGTTTGGATCGCAGGAGTGGTTGATCCAGCGCGCGTCGTTGCCACCGATCTTTGGGTTGATTACCTGACCGTTATCCAGCCCAAAATTGAATGTATGAGGATCGTTCTCGTCGTTGGGAGCGGCTTCCCAGGAGGTGCGTTCCCCGGTGTATTCGATAATGCGAGTTCCTTGAGGAATGAACTGCATGGCATAAACGCCGCGACCGTGCACGCCGGACTTGCGGACCTCGAGCCGTGCGGCTCGCTTTCGAGTTTTATGTTTCTTCGCCACGGAGGAAGGAAAGAGTGGGAGGAACAATTAAGAATTAGTCAAAGGAATGGCGAGAGGAAAAAGCAGGAAGCGAAAATCAACAAGGGGAAACGGAAGAATGGGAAGGAAAATAAGGAAGGATGAATTAAATAGGGGAGAATGAAACCGGAAGAACGCACGCGCATTGAATCGATCAACACAGTTTTGCGATCCGAGGCTATTCGCTCCCAAATTCGCCCGGTTGTCGAACGCGTCCGGGCGGAGCTGGCCCGGAAGAAAGGTGCTTTAATGACGTGGGAATCGGTTTCGTTGACTGTTTTCGGCGGCGCGTTGCCGGCTGAGATCCAATCTGCCTGGGTATTTGTTTTGCGAGCGGGCGCAGACACAGGCGCGGAACGCCATCCGAACAGTCACCAGCGTATGATGTCGTTTGAAGGAAGTGGCGATATGAAAACTAGAGGCCAGGGACAGTGGCAATCGAACATGTTGATCAGTGACAATGAGGCGCCGCTGGAGCAACGTTGGATCTCAATTCCTCAGAACGTCTGGCATCGGCCCGTAGTCGGCACGGACGATTGGGTGGTGGTTTCGTTTCACACTGTTCCGGCCGGGGAACTGATTGAAGAAAAGCCGGATGACAGCGGGAAGGATGGAACGAAGCAGAAGAAATATTTGGAGCCGGAATAAAAGGCGAGGACGGACGACGTATGAAGCAATTTCTGATTATTGCATTAACAGCTATCACTGCCTCGAGCTCGGTGCAGGCATATCTCGGGGACAGCTCGGACAGAATTGACGACTTGTATGGTAATCTGATCCAGCGGCGTTTGCGCGATGATGGAACTGTCAGCGTGCTCTATCACAAGGATCAATATCTCTACCTTGTGATTTTTGCCGACGACCGGAGCATTTCGGAAAGCTATTCCCGTATGAATGGCAAGGACCTGTCTGAAAAAGAGATCGCAAAATTTCTGAAAGGAAACGCCGTCGGTGCGACCTGGATTCCTGCCAACACGTCGAAAGGACGGCGCTTCAAAAGAAGTGACGATAGAGCGGAGGCGACGTACGGAGTCACGGACGGACACCGGGCTCTGACAGTGCGGGAAGTTCGCCGGCGTGGTGATCGGTGATTTGTCGCGTCCCGGCACTCGTGAAAAAAGATCGCTTTCGCTTTGACCAGCGTGTTAGCCTCTGAGGCCAAACTAAAACAAGCCTATGTTAAACATCATTTGGTACATTATTGTCGGCTTCATCATCGGGTTAATCGCACGCGGCATCATGCCGGGCGTACAACATCTCGGTTTCATAATGACAACTGTGCTGGGCATCGTCGGCTCCATCGTTGGCGGATTGATCGCCCGTCTGTTTTCCAAACCCGAACCAGGCGCCGCGTTTCATCCAGCGGGATTCATCCTCTCGATCATCGGCGCAATCATTGTGCTGTTTATTTGGGGGAAATTGGCGCCGGCCTAACGAAAGCAAACGACAGCGATTTCGTATTGCTGGCCTTTAAAGTACCAATTTTGGTACCTTAAAACGTCCCACTTATCTTCCGTTCAGACGCTTGCCGGGTGTTTTCGCAGTACCAGCGCGGCGACGATTCCCACGCAAAGAAATCCGATGACTGTGATGAACATGTAACTGGCAACGTACACACCGGGGAAGCCATACCAGTTCCAGTAGGAAACGTTTGTTGCGATAGCGGCTAAAATTCCGACAACGAAAACGAAGCCAACTCGGCCCGCGAAACTCCCGATGTGCGTCTGGGCGAGCAGGAACACGGCCAAAATCGCCTCTAGTAATTCGGTGCCGAATTCAATTCCCATCAATTTGCCCAAGTTAAACGGCCGAGTGGAATGATACATCAAAATCCCGGACGGCCCGGTGCTGGCTTTCGCTGCCGATTGTTTCATTGCTTCATTTTTCTCCTGACGGGTTGCGTTTTTGCCAACACCTAGACCGGGAAAAATGTAAAGACCGGTCTGGTCCCCGATGTTGCTTTGCATCGCGCTGAGCACGGCTGATTCATTTGGAATTTCGTCGACACCGGCTTCGCCCAGAGGCAGGAACATGTGCGCGATCGAAGTCCAGACGAACATGACAATTCCACCAAGAATTCCAGCGAGAAGAATTTTCATGGGCGGAATAATGGCGGGTCGGGGAGGAATTTTGAAGAGAAATTTGGAATCAAGAAAACCGAGTTGATTTAAGTCAGAACGAAGAATGTTCTGGCCCGTAATTGCAGAGCTGGCCGGCTATGATTTCGAGAAAACCTGTGCATCCGATTGATACCGGAGTTTGACTCGACTGCAGTCTCTCGTAAAGTTCGCAGCTCTCCCGCGCGGGAGAGATTTTCCCCAATGGATAAAATTCGTAATATCGCCATCATTGCGCACGTCGATCATGGCAAGACGACTCTGGTCGATCAGTTGTTGCGCCAATCGGGCACGTTTCGCTCCAATCAAAAGATTGAAGAGCGCATGATGGATTCGATGGATCTCGAGCGCGAAAAAGGAATTACAATTCGCGCGAAGAATGCAGCTTTTCTGTGGAACGGTTATCGGATCAATATCGTCGATACACCCGGTCACGCGGATTTTGGCGGCGAAGTCGAGCGGATCATGAAAATGGTGGACGGCGTGCTGCTGGTTGTGGATGCGCACGATGGGCCGCAGGCGCAAACGCGTTTTGTTTTGCGAAAGGCGATGGAGAACAAACTGCAGCCGGTTGTTGTCATTAACAAGGTGGACAGGGAAAACGCGCGTCCACACAAAGTCCTGGACGAGATTTTCGATCTCTTTGTCGAGCTGAAAGCGACTGACGCGCAGCTCGATTTCCCAATCATCTACGCCAGTGCAAAGGACGGTTTTGCCATGCGCGAACTGCACGAAAGCAGCGAAAACATGACGCCGCTTTTCCAAGCGATTGTGCAACATGTGCCGCCGCCAAAAATTTCGAGCGAGCCATTCTTTCAAATGCTCGTGTCGAATCTTGATTACAGTGATTATTTGGGAAGAATTGCACTCGGGCGCATCGTCAGCGGTCGCGTTGCAGTCGGAGACTCCATCGTCTGCATTCACCGCGATGGCCATCACGAGCGGGCTACCGTCACGGCGCTTTTTACCTATTCGGGACTGGAACAGGTGGAAATAAAACACGCGGCCGCCGGCGACATCGTCGGACTGGCCGGTTTCGAGGAAGTTTATATCGGCGAAACCCTCGCAGACCGCGAAGAACGGACGCCTCTTCAATTTGTAGATATCGATCCGCCTACGATTCGCATGCACGTTCGGGTCAACGATTCGCCTTTCGCCGGGCGTGAGGGGAAATTTGTGACCGCCCGGAATATTCGCGAGCGCCTTATTCGCGAGACGCGTGGCAACGTCTCGCTTCAGGTCAACGATACGGAAACCGCAGGGTCATTTGAAATCAACGCGCGCGGCGAAATGCAGATCGCGATCTTGATTGAGCAAATGCGACGCGAAGGTTTTGAAGTGATGGTCTCACGTCCCGAAGTGATTTTCCATCGGGCAGAGAATGGCACGCTGCTCGAGCCCCTGGAAAATCTTTATGTCGATCTACCGAACGAAAATCTCGGTGACATTTTGCAATTGGTTGCCAATCGCAAAGGTGAGGTTGTGGGCATGGATCATCACGCAACACGCGTGTCGGTGGAGGCGATTATTCCGACTCGCGGCCTGATCGGCTTTGAAACCGATCTCGTCAACCTGACTCGGGGCGAAGGATTAATGAGTCATCTCTTTCGCGAATACGCGCCGTTCAAAGGCGAGCTCGAAGGACGCGATCGTGGTGTGATGGTGTCGATGGAATCGGGAGTCAGCACGGCTTACGCGCTTAACAACATTCAGGAACGCGGGCGGCTTTTCATCGGTCCACAGGAGGACGTTTACGAAGGGATGATCGTCGGCGAAAACGCGCGCCCGGAAGATTTGCCAGTCAATCCCTGTAAAGCAAAACATCTCACCAATATGCGTTCGCAAGGTGAAGGGAAAGGCATCCAACTCGAAGCTCCGCTTCGCATGAGCCTGGAACGCGCGATTGAATACATCGACATCGACGAATACGTGGAAGCGACGCCGAAATCGCTCCGACTGCGCAAACATATCCTGGACGCGACCGCACGGAAACGCGCGGCCGTGGTAGCGGCCTAAATCGGCGGCATTAGCGACAGTTTTCAGTCTCTCGCATTGCTCGCGGGGACGACTGGTCGTTTTCATTTTCAATTCCTTTCAATTTTTGGAAACAGGTGGAGCGCTCGGTGCTAATTACGAACATTACGAAAATGTAATTCGAAAGTCATTGACACTGTGGCTTTTACTTTGGCACTCTCGCGTTGCCTTTGTCGCCACTCTCACTCCCGGCACTCGGCAAAACTTCAACTGCTATATCTCCACATCACATGAAAATTACACGTTGGTTTGTGCGCAATCGTCTTCAATCGCACCTGCGCTTCGCAACTGCGATAGTGCTTATGTCCGCAGCGGCCGCCATGGCGTTCGTCGCGATGAAACCGTCGGGCCCGTTATGGGCGAAATCAGACAGTAAAAACGCGATCAATAAAAATCGCGTTGCGTTATTTCGAAACAAATTGGCCATGCCTGGCCCCGAACGAGAAGCCGGGCCCATGGCTGCAGCCGAGGAAGATTATGCGAATCGGGCTGGCCCCGCTCCATATGTGCCGTTCGAATTGACGCGAAAGGCACAACGGGCTTGGAGTAATGTCAGGGCGAGGGCCGCGAATGCAGTGACAACTACCCGATTAGGGCCCCTGCTGCGGCCGGCGCCGGCGCAGTGGACGCTCGTCGGTCCGAGTTCGGCAAATAATCCGGACGTGTTGACCTTTAGCGGAGCTCCCTACACGACATCTGGTCGAATTACTGCGTTTGCTCTCGCACCGAACTGCGGCCAGGGCCTTTGCTATCTCTACCTCGGCGCAGCTGGCGGAGGTGTTTGGAGAACAAAACACGCTCTGCACACAAATCCTTCACAGCAGTGGGAATTCATTTCCGGTAGCTTTGCAACGAATGCTATCGGCACGTTGACTATCGATCCAACCGATCCGTCGGGGAACACGATTTACGCTGGAACCGGCGAGCCTAACGCGTCTGCCGATTCGGAAGCTGGTTTCGGAATTTACAAGTCAATCAACGGGGGCGACACGTGGACGCATCTTGCAGCGCACACTGATGTGCCGCAGGGGGCAGGCGTTGATTGCACGGCGGTGCTCGGTACCGGCGGCTTTCAGACAGCACCCGCGTATAGCGGTCCCGCTTTTGATGGGCGAGCCATCTCGTCGATCGTTATCGATCCGAACCATTCGAATACCATTTACGTCGGTTCCACCCGTGCTGTGCGCGGAGTCAGTTCCGTCTCAAGTGGTGGGGCCGTAAGCCTTGCTCCCGGTCTGCCGCCGTACGGATTGTGGAAATCGACCGACGGCGGGGCAAACTTCACGTTGATGAATTATCAGGACGTTTGCTTGAACATACTCCCGGGCAATGCAGGAGTTGTGCAGGCGAGCTTTGGTTCAACGCGTGGGGTGCATGCTGCCGCGCTTGACCCCAGCAATTCAAATATCGTCTACGCTGCCCCGTTCCCTCAAAACAACGCGCTGCCGCTCAACACCAAAGGCGGGGTGTGGCGCTCGAGCGATAACGGCTCCAATTGGACGCAGATCAAGAACGCGTTGAACGCCACGCTAAACACTGATCGAGCGTCGTTCGCCGTTACGCCGATTGCCGGCGGATTTACGCGAATGTACGTGGGCGTAGGGAATTCCAGCGTGGCTGCGGTGAATCAGGCGCGTCTATATCGCACGGACGATGCAGTGACAGCGACCGACGGTAGTTTCACGGATCTGACAGCGGTGCAACAGGCGTCAACGGCGCCAAATCAAACGTTAAACTATTGCGGCGACCCAGCTGCCGGCGCGCAATGCTGGTACGACAATGTTGTTTATTCACCGCCTGGAAAACCCGATGTCGTTTATCTGGGTGGTTCCTTTAACTACAGTCAGTACGGCTTCAGGAACAATGGTCGCGCGTTTATCCGCTCAACGGACGCTGGCGCAACTTTCACCGATATGAGCTGGGATGCGACGACGAAGCCAACACCACCAGGAACGTGTTGCCAGCCAAATCCAATTGCGCCAAACGGCATGCACCCAGACAGCCATGCAGTTATAGAGGTCCCCGGTACTGATATCGCCTTCTTCGGCGGTGATGGTGGAATTGTGCGTTCGAGCGGGAGCTTCGCGAACATTTCATCCCAGTGTACAGCCCGTGGATTGACCGGGACGAGCCTTGCGACCTGCCAGCAAATGCTCTCGGCAGTTCCAACGCAGCTTTTAACAACGTACAACGACGGACTCTCAACGCTGCAATTTCAGAGCGTCTCGATTAATCCGGCAAACGCAAACAACCTGATGGGTGGCACGCAAGATAACGGTACATTTGAAAAACCGAGCAATTCGACGACTAACTGGCCGCAGGTAATCTACGGCGACGGTGGTCAGTCTGGCTTCAACGTGGGCAACACCGCGTTTCGGTTTAATTCGTTCACTTCGAACTTCCACGATGTGAACTTCCGGAATGGCGATCCAACCAAGTGGGTCATCGCGAGTGGCCCGATCGCGGCGAGTGGGGAAGGCGCGCAGTTTTATGCCCCCATCATCGCCGATCCTGTCAGCGCAGGGACGATCTTCCAAGGCTCTCTGAGTGTCTGGCGTACCCAGAATTGGGCTGGCAACCAGGCGTTTCTGGAAGCCAACTGCCCTGAGTTTACGACTTCGGGTGCGAATCCGGCCTGCGGCGACTTCGTCCAGATCGGGCCGATGGGCGCGACAGATCTAACGGCGAGCGCGGCAGATTATCGGGGTACTACGCTTGCTGGCGGAAATGTCGCGGCCGTCGCACGTGGTACTTCTGATTCGTCGACCTTATGGGCGGCGACGACGACAGGACGTGTTTTCATCTCGAAGAATGCAAACACAACGAACATCGGTGTTACCTATACGCGGCTCGATTCGCTGGCTACAAACAGCCCGCCTCGGTTCGTCAGCACTATCTTCGTCGATCCGGCAGATTCGAACCACGCGTGGATTTCATATTCGAGCTACAGTTCGCTGACTCCGGCGACGCCTGGTCACATCTTCTCGGTGCGGTACAATCCGGGCCCGGGCACAGCGACGTGGACAAATCTGGATGGATCGGGAGCAACAGCGTTCCCGGATTTCCCGGCGACGAGTGTCGCCTTTGATTCCGTCACCGGCGATCTGTATGCATCCAACGATTGGGGCGTCCTGAAGCGCGCGCATGGCTCGACCGATTGGGAGGTGGCAGCGGCTGGTCTTCCCATGGTCGAGGTCAACGGCATCGTGATAGCGACGAATGCGCGAAAGCTATATGCGGCTACACATGGGCGTAGCGCCTGGGTGTTAAATTTGCCGTAAGTCAGGGTTAAGTTCGGTTCGCAAGTTGGGCGGGATGGTGAAAGCCATCCCGCCCGTTTTTTTCGCGCAATCTGTCCCAGGACAACAATGTTGTAGGTGATTGACAAGTTGTTACTGCTGGGATTAAATAATCCGCGCTAGTTTCCTTGCTCGCCAGCGATTCACTCGGCGAAGTGTTGTTCGGAAATTTGCACGTTCAATCAGTAGTTGCATAACAATCCCCACCCATGGCGGGACATAGTAAGTGGTCGAAGGTCAAGCGTTTCAAAGGCGCGATCGACGCGAAACGCGGCAAGATCTTCAGTAAGTTGTCTAAGGAGATCACCATCGCGGCAAAGCGAGGCGGAGGCGATCCCAACGGCAATCTGCGTCTACGAAGCGCGATTCAGGCTGCACGCACGCAGAGCATGCCAAACGATAACATTGAACGCGCGATTAAACGCGGTACTGGCGAGGACAAGAATGGACAACAATTCGATGAGATCGTGTACGAAGGTTATGCGCCTGGCGGGGTTGCGATCATTGTCGAAACGGCAACCGATAATAAAAACCGCACCGGTGCGGAGATTCGAAGTATTTTCAGCCAGCATAATGGCAACCTTGCCTCGACAGGGAGCGTTTCGTACATGTTCCACAGGAAAGGCCAAATCACCGTTCCGCGATCGAGCATCGATGAGGATCGACTACTGGAGGTTGCCCTGGAAGCTGGCGCAGAAGAGTTGACAACCGACGATGATCAGTATGTTATCACTACTTCCCACGATCAGCTATACGCGGTAGCTGAGGCGCTCAAAAATGCGGGCGTAACCACCGATGGGCAAAAGTTTACATTCATTCCCGATACGACTGTTGCTGTGCCCGACGAAGCCGCGGTACGTCAGGTACTCAGCTTGTGTGATGCGCTTGAGGACGACGACGACGTGCAAAACGTCTATTCAAACCTAGAAATTCCCGACGAATTGCTGGCCAGATTGCCAGCCTGAAAGACTATTGCTTGCAGGAGACGTGTTAAGGCGGTGCTGCGCCGCGAAGATTTTAGCTTATGAACGAAGAAAACGAAAACCAACCTGTACCGACTGAGTCTGCCTTGCCGGAACAACGGCAACATCGCCCGCGCCGCCGTTTCCCGCGAAAACGTTACCGGGACCGGGGTGATCGGTTCAGGCGCGAAGATTCCGCAGAGTCGACAAATTCTTCGTCAGTTAATGCCGATTCTGTCGGTGCGGTTACCGACGTAGAGACTCTCGACAAGTCGGCTTCGGGTGGGCGCGAGGGAGCGGAAGCTAATACCGAAGGCGGCGAGCAAGTTCAGGCCGAACCCGAATTTGGCGAAGGGATCATCGAAATCTCGGGCAAAGGTTTTGGCTTCTTGCGCGATGCGAAGCGTAACTTCGTACAAACGCCGCAGGATATTTTTGTGACCCCCGAAATTGTTCGCCGTTTCGGATTGCGCGATGGGATGTGGATTTACGGTGAAACGCGACGCGGCAGTCGCGGCCCGCAGCTGGTCAAGCTGCTGAAGATCAACGGCGAAGAGCCGGCAAAATATCAGGGGCTCACGCCATTTGAAGAGTTGACCACAATCAACCCGAACAAACGGATCAAGCTCGAGACGGTGCCGGACCGTTACACGACTCGGATTATGGATTTGATGACGCCGCTCGGAATGGGGCAGCGCGGTTTGATCGTTGCGCCGCCGCGCACTGGCAAAACAACACTGTTGCATCATATCGCCGACGCAGTGGCGAAAAATCATCCGGAGGTGATTCTGATCATTCTCCTTGTCGATGAGCGCCCGGAAGAGGTCACGGATTTTCGCCGTTCGCATCCAACGGCAGAACTGATGGCGAGTTCGAATGACGCCGACATCAAAAGTCATACGCGCATTTCGCAATTGGCGATCGAGCGCGCGAAGCGTCTCGTCGAAGCAGGAAAACATGTATTTATCCTCCTCGACTCCATCACACGCACCGCTCGTGCATTTAACAATGCAATGTCAGGGGGAGGCCGCACGATGAGCGGCGGTATCGATGCGCGTGCCATGGAAATTCCACGGAAGATTTTTGCCGCGGCGCGTAACACCGAGGAAGCCGGTTCTCTTACCATTGTCGCGACGGCGCTCATCGAGACCGGCAGCCGCATGGACGAATTGATTTTTCAGGAATTTAAAGGCACCGGAAACATGGAAATGGTGCTCGACCGGAAAATCAGCGACCAGCGAATCTACCCCGCTGTGGATATTTTTCTTTCCGGCACACGACGAGAGGAGTTGCTGCTGCAACCGTGGGAACTGGAGAAAATTAATCTCATTCGGCGCGGCCTGGCCGGACACAAACCGGAAGAAGCGATTCAGAGACTGCTGATGTTTGTGAAAAAATTCCCGACTAACGCGGAGATGCTCAAGGGCATTCCGGGTTAGTGTTCAGGGGCCTTCCGCGATGTAGCGCTCATAGAGCGTGTGAATTCTGTCGCGAGCATCGAGATAATCACGACGGAAAGCCTCTAGTTCCTGGTAGCCAAGCCGGATGGCAAACTTTCGTTGTTCGTCTGGATCGCTCGGAAGCGCTGAAACGCTTCTGTTGTCATACCGACGCAGGACAAGTTCGCACCGGCGCAGAAACGCATACGAATTTTTGAGCCCTGCAACGTCGGCGTAGTCCAGATGCCCGTGCTCGTTCAGTCGATCGACGGCTTGCTCCCAGTTCTCTTCCCAAATGGTTGCACGCATCTGCAACGCTTGAACCAGAAACTCAGCTTCGATTATGCCACCGTTTCCCGTCTTTAAGTCGAGAAATTCGGACCCGCTTCCGCGCTCCCTCCGAATGCGCTCCACCATATCATCGATTCTTATGAAAAGGTCGGCGTCCTGGCATGCCCGACGCCATGCGCGATTTGCGATCTCCATGAATTCGTTTTGTAACGGCCCACTAATGGCGCGCGACCGAGTCAGTGCCTGCAATTCCCAGGGTTGTGCCCGGCTGGCATAGTACGATTCATAAGTTTCAAGAGAACAGACAAGCGGGCCTTTCTCTCCTTCAGGACGCAGCCTCGCATCCAGCGCCCAAATATCCCCCTCGGCAGTTGGTTGTGCCATGGCGCCCATTAGGTTCTGAGCGGCGCGAATGTCCTCGCCCACAAATAAAACGTCCAGGTCAGCGCCGTAGCTGATCTCGCGTCCTCCAAACTTTCCAAGCGCAATGATGGTCAATTGGTCGCTTGCGACGAGGTTCGCGACAAAAACCAGACACGCTTCCGCAACATCGGAAAGCTCGGAAAAGGTTGCCGCGGGTTGTATAAGTCCCAGCACGTCGCGCAGGATGATGCGTAATAGTTGCCGTTGGCGGTAGGCGCGTATCGGGTCGAGATTGTTTGCATCCGCGTCTAACGAATCCAGCCGTTTCAAATTTTCTGCTACCGACCGCGGTTCATCAAATGCTGAATCTCGGGTGATGTCTTCCAGGAGCTGCGGACGGCGAACCAAAAGCTCGCTGGCGAAGCGACTCATATCGAAGGTTTTTACAACCAGTTCCAGTAATCGAGGGTTTGCAACGAGAAGCTCAAAAAACAAGCTGCGCAAACCGTAACCTTCCACGAGGCGAACAAATTGATTCAGCGTCGCGTCAGGGTCTGCGGTTTTTGCAAGCCATTCTAGTAATGTCGGACGCAGCTTGCGAAAGATATGGCGGGTGCGCGGCGCGATATGGAAACTTGCAGCGCCCTGCGCGAGATCGGATAGGGCCTTGGCTGCTCGCTTCTGATCGCTGAAAATTTCAAGGTCATCCGCCGTGGCTGACCTGACGGCCGCCATGGATGTTCCTGAAACGATCCGTTGAAAAATGGGACGCACTGCGCGCATCCTTTCTTGCAGCGTCGCAGCGAAATCATCACTGGATGAAAACCGGAGGCTGAGTGCAAGGCGCCGCAAGGCTTCGGGGTCTTGAGGAACGAGGTGCGTTTGCTGTTCGCCCTCGATCTGCAAACGATGCTCCACGCGGCGTAGGAACCGGTATGTATTGTCGCAAGTCAGCACTTCCTCGCGCGGAAGAAGGTCCAACTCGCGAAGCGCTCGCAGGGCTTTGAGCATACTTGGTTCCTGCAGGAACGGATGACGCGCTCCGTGGATAAGCTGTAGGGTCTGCACGATGAACTCGATCTCGCGAATGCCACCGCGTCCCAGTTTTACGTCGCGCTCCAGCTTGTCCGCGCCGACTATGTCCCGCTCGATGCGTCGTTTGATACCGGCGATCTCATCCAGCAAATCGGGCGATGGACTCTTGGGATAAATAAAAGGCTGATGTTGCCGCAGGAATTCGTAAGCAAGTTCTCGGCTGCCGCCTACTCCGCGCGCCTTGATCAGCGCAAGGCGTTCCCAGGTTTCACCAAAGCCGGCGTAATAGTTTTCCATACTATCGAAGGAGCGGGCCAATGGCCCTGCCGAGCCTTCCGGTCGCAGACGCAGATCTACGCGAAACAGCGAACCAGCCGGATGCCCGGTTGAGAACGTTTCCAGGATTCGTTTTGCCAGCCGGTTGAAAAATTCGTGATAGGAAATGTGTGCTGTGAGCTGGCCTTCCTCACTGTAGAGAAACAGGAGATCAACGTCTGAGCTGTGATTGAGTTCGCCGCCTCCAAGCTTGCCCAGTGCAAGGATGGCAAATTCCGCCTGGGGTGAACCATAACGTTGCCGCAATTCGGTGTTCCAATGTTCGAACACATTGCGAATGCAAATTTCCGCCACCTGCGAAAGTTCGGCAGTGGTCTCTTCCAGGGACGCTACATTTGCGAGCTCGCGAACAGCGATGCGGGTCATTTCGCGGCTCTTCCAAAAACGAAGGGCAGAAAAACCCTGGTCTGCGATTGAGTTGCCAGCCGACCTGCGCAGGTAACCCAACATTTCCGCATAGCTCCTGGGCGCGGAGCAGATTTGGGGCTGGCACAGCCACAGGAGGGTGTCAGGGTCGTGCGTAAGGCGCGCCGCGCAGATACTGGAGACCGCAAGAAGATGAAGCAACGCAGCTTCGCCCAGCGGAAATTGTTCCACGACATCGGCAAGGGGCTGGGCCGTTTCCGGCCAATGCTCACTAAGTTGAATCAGGACGGATTCGACCTGAGCGGGGTTAAGTGATCCAGCCGCTTTTCCGCGAATCCAGTGATCATTGCGATCCATCGCGCAGAACATCACGCGGATTTCATCGAAGGCCAGCTGGTTGGAACTGTGCTTCGACAGGGATCGCGCAAAACAATCGCTGCATGTTACACATGTAACGCAAAAACGATCAGGCTCACGACCGAGGCGCTAGAATGCGAAGCGCTCTCTCTCGAATTCGGAAATCTATCGGGCAATTCCCTGCCAGTTCACCATCCAGCTCAAGGGGAACATCCTGCTCGCTCGTGATGCGCAGCTCTCGAGTCTGAAAATATTCGACCTCCGGAACGTTAATGTCGGAGCTGAAAACAACGTCCTGGAGATATTTAATGATTTCGAGATAGCCGAGCCGTTTGAAGACGACTACATCAAACAAGCCGTCATCAATGATGGCGTGCTTAAAAAATGGGAAAGGACCTCCGTAAAGGCGACCGTTTCCAACAAGAACAAACGATCCCTCTTCCAAAGACGTATGGTCCGATTCGATGAGCAGCTTCGGCGGTTGCCGTGCGGCGATCTGCGCTGCAGAGATGAGATAACTTAGTGGGCCAAAGCTGCGTTTGAAAGCGAGGCTGGTCTCTTTCACCACTTGCGCGTCCAATCCCACCCCGGCCAGCTGTACAAAGTACTTTGCATTGGCACTCGGCAGATCGACCGTACGGACGTTTGTATCTTCGATGATGTCCCAACAGCGCTGGAGACTGTGCAACGGCAGGCCAAGCTCCATTGCGAAAACGTTTACGCTGCCCATGGGAAGCACGCCCAATGCGGCATCGCTGTCAGCGATTCCATTTGCAACCTGATTGACTGTTCCATCACCGCCTGCAGCGACGATTCGCGTAAATCCCTCCTTGACTGCATGCCGGGCTAGCGCCTCAGCTTCACCAGGGTGCGATGTAATCCGGACGGGACAATCGTTGGCGAGCGACTCGACACGCTCCTGCCAGCTGTGGACGTGTTCCGGGCTGCCTGCGGTCGGATTAAGGATGACAACCGTCTCAGTCATGGGGGAGAATAGCAGAGGGCTTTGGTCTTTTCTTCAAACTCGGGCTGGGTAACGTCTCACGGTGAAAAAATTGCGCAGGATTGCGTTGATTGCTCTCGGAGCGGTGATTGCACTTGGTGCGATTTTGTTGACCGGCATAAATCTATATGTGCAATCGCAGGGTACCCACGCAAAGATTCAACAGGAACTGAGCCGGCGCCTCGGCACTGCACTGGGAATTCGTAGCATGAGCGTGACTCCCTGGGGCGGACTGGAACTCAGCGGTATTACTATTGCGCAAACTTCGCCAGTTGGTCCGAGGCATTTCCTCGAAGCAAAGACGTTCCGGCTGCGCGTTCGGTTCCTTTCCCTTTTTTCGCGGCGTTTGGTGATTAAGGAGGTTGCGCTCATCGATCCAAACATTGTTTGGCTACAAGATGCGGGTGGAAAATGGAAATTACCCAGTTCGGCCAAGACCAAAAAGGCTGCTCCAACTGTGGCCCGGCCGGAAGTTGAAGGCCGATCTGCTCAAACCTCCGGCGCCCAGAGCGCGTCAGTTGTCGCCATTACTCCGGCAGATCTTCCTTCTCCAGTCCGGGCGCCAGTTATCGATCAACCGCCGAGACAGGAACCAAGACTGGCAGTGCCTCCGGAAGTTCGACGCGTCACTATTAAGAACGGCAATTTCACTTTTCTCGATCACGCTGGCAGGCTGCTGGCAAGTTTTAGCGGAGTCGACTTCGGCACCAGCATCCGCAGCGCTCTGGCACTTCACGGCAATACAAGGGTGGCAAGGATTTCATTGCAGAACCGTTTCTTTCTGGAAGAACTGCGCTCCCCGCTGCGTTACGAACCGGATGTGCTGGAGCTTTCCAAGATTTCCGCGCGCGCCGGTAATGGCGAGATCAACGGCTATTTTGCCATGCAACCGGAGGCCGAGGATTCTCCGTTCACAACGAGCGTAAAGTTTCACGATGTGCTGGCTGACCTGATTATCACGAACGCGGGGGGCCCAAAAGGAATGGTTCAGGGCAAATTGGAGGGAAATTTCCAAGCGTCCGGGAAAACTGCCAATCCGGAGGCACTTGTAGGAAGAGGCGAAATTTCGCTGCGGGACGGGCGAGTCCAGCAATACAGCTTACTGGTGCTATTAGGGGAGCTTCTGCAGATTGAAGAACTGAGAGAGCTTCATCTCGAGCAAGCGCAGGCAAAGTATCACGTCCGTCCGGGGTTGGTCACAATCGACGAGTTGATTTTGCGCTCCCCGAATATTCGTCTCACAGCAGCGGGAACAGTTGCGTTTAACGGAAAGCTGAAGCTCAATTCTCAGCTCGCGATCAACGACAAAATTCGTGGCCAGCTTTTCAAAGCGATTCGTCAGAATTTTCAACCGATCAATGAACCGGGCTATTCCGCCATAGACTTTCAAGTTGGCGGCACCATCGATCGGCCAAGCACAAACTTGATGGACAGACTGGTCGGGCGCGACCTTAGCAGCATGATCAACAGCTTCTTTGGTGGCGGAAAAAAGGAGCGAAAGAAGAAAAAGAAACAGATTGAAGAGGCCGCGCCGGCAACGCCTGAGCCTGGCGGTACGGGCAACGCGATGCCCATTGCGCCATCAACTTCTGCGTCACCGCAGGAGGCTCTGCCTGAGTTTACCGCAACGCCAACGCCAGCCTCTTCGCCATGAGAGTAATCGCCGGCAGCGCCGGCGGAATCCGCCTGGCAGTTCCGAAACATGGTGTTCGACCAACGATGGATCGCGTCAAAGCTGCCATCTTTTCCAGTTTGGGCGACGCCATCGTGCGTGCGCGCGTCCTCGATCTTTTCGCGGGAAGCGGTGCACTTGGAATTGAAGCGCTCAGCCGTGGCGCGTCGTCTGTTGTTTTTGTTGAGGGAGAGCGACAATCTGCAGATATCATCACAGGAAATCTTGCCAGGACGAAGTTGAAAGGACGAGTTCGACAGCAGGACGTCTTCGATTTCATTCGAAACACCTCCGGCGCAGAACCTTTCGACATCATCTTCGCCGATCCGCCGTACGAAAAAAACGACGATGGCAAGCGCTTCACCGAAAAACTGGTCACAGACGAAGCAATGCCGCGACTGCTCGAGCCGAGTGGTATTTTCGTGTTGGAAAAGCATCCGAACGAAGCTCTTCCCGGAATGCCGCAATGGCGGTTGCTTCGCCAGAAAACCTACGGCGCGACAGAAGTTCTTTTTTTGGTAGCAATCTGCGGGCAACTCCGGTCCGATTCGGCCAAGTCCGTGATTCCCAAACCGCAATCCGCAATTTCATGATTCGTTTCGTCTACAACCTGCTTTGGCCAGTCGGGCTGTTTTTCTTTTTGCCGGGCTATTTCGTGAAAATGATTCGGCGCGGCGGCTACCGCGAAAAGTTCGGACAGCGTCTGGGCATTTACGATCGCGAACTACGCTCTCGCCTGTTAAAGCGAAAATCGACCTGGCTGCATGCGGTCAGTGTGGGAGAAGTAAACATCGCGTTGAAACTGGCCAACTCGTTACGCGCGCTGGAGCCGGATTTGCACTGCGTGTTGACCACGACCACCACAACCGGTTTCGCTCTGGCAAACAAGAACGCTCCGCCATGGATCGAGGTCATGTACACCCCTCTCGATTACTGGCCGATCATGCGACGCGCGTTTTCGGTGATCAGGCCGACGAGGATCTCGCTGGTTGAAGCTGAAGTCTGGCCGAATCTGGTCGCATTCGCTCACGAATGCCAGATTCCCACGATATTGGTAAACGCGCGCTTGTCCCCCAGATCGGAAAGGAGGTTTCGTCGGTTCCGCTTCTTCGTTACGCCAACATTTCGCCTTTTGGACCTGGTCTGCGCGCAGGAGCCGGATGACATCGATCGCTGGGCTGCGATTGGCGTTAAGCGCGATCGGATCCGTGTGGTCGGAAGTATCAAATACGATCCCGATGGGCGCGATCACACTTCGGAAGCGCAACTAAGCGGGCCGCACGCGGACTTGAGTAATATGGATCGACGGCGACCAGTGTTGTTCGGCGGCAGCACGCATCGCGGAGAAGAGGAAATTCTGACGACCATCTTTCTCCGCTTGCGTCGGCAATTTCCCTCATTGCAGTTGTTCATTGCGCCTCGTCATGTCGAACGTCTCCGCGAAATTCGCTCGCAACTTGCTGCCCTCCCGTTGCGCGTTGCGCCGGCGAGCGAAGTGAAGATTAATCGCGAGTCAGATGCAGATTGTGTCCTTCTCGACACGACAGGTGAACTCCAGCGCTGGTACGGCATAGCCACAATCGTATTCATTGGAAAGAGTCTCACTGCGCAGGGCGGCCAAAATCCCGTGGAGCCAATCATGGCGGGTAAACCAGTCGTGTTTGGTCCGCACATGGAAAATTTCGCGTCACTCGCGGAGAGACTCGTGTCGAAGAAAGGTGCGATCCAGGTCCGCGATGCCAATTCCCTTGAACTAACGATCGCCGATCTTCTGGGTGATAACGAAGCGTGTCGACGCCTCGTCCGTAGCGCGCGCGAAGTTTTGAGCGAACATGAGGGTGCAACTGCGCGTGCAGCAGCGTTGATTCATCGACTGGGGTGCGAGAAGGAGTAAGAATAAAAGTCGATCCGGCTGGGCAATTTGCCTTGCGTAAAAGAACAGCAATTCTGATATTGCACGCGCTTTGCGACCCTATCGTCTAGAGGCCCAGGACACCGCCCTTTCACGGCGGTAACACGGGTTCGAATCCCGTTAGGGTCGCGTTACAGCAGCAATTCTGCCTGGATGCGCGTGACTTGAAAAGCACGCGAACCGTTTACGAGACTACGTCGCGCGACCAAGTTGCAAGGGCGGTTGCGCGCTCCGTCACCTGACAGACAATTCACGCCGTTGCGCGAATATGGCAGCAAATATCCTGGTTCGTAGCGGCTATTCCTTGGGGCGCTCCGAGACGTTAAAGAAATTCCACTCCCACGTCTTGCCGTTATCTGCTGAAAAAGCCTGACCCCAGACAGGACGTTCCTTGTTCCGCGCATCCCAGCGAAAGACGACGAGGATCGGTTTGCCATTAAGCGTGTCTTTGCCAAAGAAATGACCGACGCCGTTTTGGTCGAACGAACCGACGACGGGAGGCTCGATCTTTCCTGTGTTGCTCGCGATCCAGTAGAGACTCCAAAGTCGTGTCTTTGAGTCGAATAATCGCAAAGTGAGACCTTCGAAAAGTTTGCCTCCCATTCCAGGAAACTGCGTGGTTGAGTACGTATCCATGTCGGCCGCGCCGTTTAGAATCTTGGTATTCACGTCCGAGGAATCGAACTCCGTCCAGTCGCGGCAATTGGCCAGCCGTTTATCCAGATGCCGGTTGTGCATTTTCCATTTCCCGACTAGAAAATCGAAGTCTTTAGGCGAGGAATTGGGCGAAGCAGTTATCTTGAGCTCGCCCTGAGCGTCCAATTCCACTTTGGGAATCGAGATACTTTTGTCCGCCGTCAGCTCTTTGTTTTCCGCCGGAGCAAAATGCGAAAGTGCTAAGACCAAACTGATAATCAGGCAATTTCTAGGAACGAAACTGTGTCCCATCGCTCAATCTAAAGGTAAAAACTGGGCATTAGCAAATCGCCTTCTCCAGCGAAGCGCGCCTATTTGCAGCCTTCGCCGAGTCGCTGCGTTTCCATCGTAATGCGCACTCTAGCGCACATTTATGTCGGAATTGCGCAACTTCAAGAGACCTTGAAAGAGGTTTCGAATCCCGTTAGGGTCCGAGCCGGCTCGGATCCGAATTGAAAAAGCGCGATTGAGAACGCGGCTGCTATGCAATAATTTAAAGGAGATGGAGACGGCCTTTTACCAGTCGGAATCTGAGCAGCCGCATCCAGGGCGTGCCCGCGCGATTATTAAAGCGCATCCGGAAGTCCGGCAATTGATGGTGCGCAATCCATGGACGGCTGTCATTGCCGTCTCAATCGTGCTCATGCAAACGGGCATCGCTTTCGAAATGGGAAGACTGGGGTTCGGTTACTGGTGGCTCAGTTTGCTCATTGCCTATTGCGTAGGTGCGTTCGCGAATCATGCCAATTACGTCATTATTCACGATGCCACTCACAATCTGATTTTCCGGAATAAAAGCTGGAACAAAATGGTGGCCGTCGTCGCCGACCTTCCCAATCTCGCGCCCGGTGCTATGGGTTTCCGTGTTTATCATTTGAAGCATCATTCGCATCAGGGGGATTACGAATACGACGCGGACCTGGCGAACCATTGGGAGGCACGACTCGTGGGCAACAAATGGCATCGAAAGGCGGTCTGGCTAATGCTCTTTCCATTTTTTCAGCTGACTCGGCCGCCACGACTGAAAGCGATTAAGATGTGGGACCGGTGGTTCTTCGTTAATTTTGCATGCGCTGTGGTTTACGATCTGGGGGTCGTTTATTTTTGCGGTTGGCCGGGATTTCTTTATCTCGTATTCGCATTTTTCTTTTCGATCGGGCTGCATCCGGTGGGGGCCCGCTGGATCCAGGAGCACTACACTTACGATTTCGACCAGGAAACGTTCAGTTACTACGGGCCGATCAATCGCGTTGCGCTAAACATGGGTTATCACAACGAGCACCACGATCTGCCCTCAATTCCGTGGAATAATCTGCCGAAACTGCGCGCCATGGCTCCGGAATTTTACAATAACCTGAAATATCATTCGTCGTGGAGCCGATTGCTTTTCCAGTTCGTCTTTGACAAGCGATACAGCCTTTATTCGCGGGTTGAACGGATGAAAGAGAGGACGGACTTCCAACGAATCCCCAACATGACAGCCAATCAGGTCGGCGGTCTTGATCTGAGTGCGAGGACCATTAGTTTTTAGTAATGGCAGAGCGATTGTACGTCTCGAACAAAAACGAGACAGTCCGGATGTTCGATAGCGATTTCATAGAGTTTTTTTCGCGGGTGCATCCGGTGACTCCATTGGTGTTGTATGTACCGGTGATTGGCTACATGCTTTATGTGTCTCTCTGGCAACACCAGTTGTCAGTCGTGCCGGTCACGGCGCTGTTTTTGTTCGGCGTTTTGCTGTGGACACTGACTGAGTACCTCATCCACCGGTACATATTCCATTACCAACCCAGGACTCGTTGGGGAAAACGGTTGCACTATGTGATTCACGGCGTGCATCATGACTATCCCAACGACGCGCGACGGCTCGTTATGCCGCCAGTCATCAGCATCCCCCTTGCGTTTCTTTTCTATGGTCTGTTCCTTCTAATTTTTGGGAGCCTGGCGCCGCCGGTGTTTGCCGGACTGGTCTTCGGTTACGTTTGTTACGACATGCTTCATTACGCAACGCACCATCTGATAATGAAGCGCGGCGCGTGGCTTTGGCTGAAGCAATATCACCTCCGCCATCATTTTAAGGACGATCACGTTGGATACGGCATCAGCTCGCCGCTTTGGGACTATGTTTTTCGGACCACGCGAAAATGACGCGCTGGGAATATTCCACGGCCAGATAATCAGTTGACGCCGCAAAGGGTGGGGGTTCCGCCATCTCACCAAAAATCTTGTCCTGAAATCCGAAACCCGCTAGATTGGCTGCCCCGAGACGGAACTCGGCTGCATACGGATGCAGCGGACAACTTCGTAAGGAATCTGTGAAACACGAAAGCTTTCAACTTTGCCGGGACGCGCCGTCCGTTCGGACGGGAGCGAGCGAAAGGCAGTGTACCATTTGATGAATCACGACCCGGCAAAACTCAGTCTGAGTAATTTTCTGGCACATGAAACGAGTGATCCGCTGGAGCCGCCGCCCGGATTCACGCATTGGATGCGACAGGCCACGTTCGCAGTGGAACTTTACGAACCGGAGCTGCTCGCCAGTGCGGACGCGCGCACGACTATCGATTACAACGGCCGGCCGCGCTCGGTAATCAACCTTTGTTCCTACAATTATCTCGGGCTGGCAAATCACCCCGAAGTCATCGCCGCAGCGCAGGAAGCATTAAAGACGCACGGTCTCGGCGCATGCGGTTCGCCGATGCTGTCCGGCATGACGGACCTTCACCGCGAGCTTGAGCGGCAGGTGGCAAAATTCCTCGGACGCGAAGACGCCATGCTTTTTAACAGCGGATTTGGCGGCGCGCTTGGAACTATCTCCGGTTTGCTGCGCAAAAACGACGTAGCGATCCTGGATAATCGCTCGCATTTGAGTTTGCGCGACGGTGCGGCGCTTTCGCGATGTCGGGCGGACAAATTCGAGCACAACGACCCAGCATCGCTCGATAAGGCGCTGGCGCGTAAACAGGCTCGGCGTCAACTCGTGGTGATGGAAGGAATTTATTCCATGGATGGCGATTTCGGGAACCTGCCGGCGCTGCTCGATATCGCGGAGTCGCACGGGGCGAGTGTTTTTGTCGATGAAGCGCACTCGATGCTCGCCTGCGGCGAAAACGGTCGCGGGGCCGCGGAAAAATTCGGTGTGGAAGGTCGCATACCGCTTGTTTACGGCACATTTTCAAAAGCTTTTGGCGCGCTGGGCGGGTTTGTGGCCGGCCCGAAGGACACCCTTCGCTACCTGCGTTTTTACGCGCACCCGTATGTTTATTCGTGCGCTTTGCCGCCCGTCGTGGTCGCGGCGATTCTAAAAGCGCTCGAAATCGGAATGCGCGAGCCGGAGTTACGGAAAAAACTTTGGGAGAACGCCGATTACTTTCACGCGCAACTGCGCAACCTTGGCATCGATACCGGAATGTCGACAACCTACATAATGCCGCTCGTAATCGGCGACCGGGAACGCATGTACCGGTTAGGCCACGAGTTGAGACGGCGCGGTTTGTGGGTGGCGCCGGTGGATTACCCGGCGGTGCCGCAAAACAAGATTTGTTTCCGCGCGTGCGTGACGGCCAAACATACCCGCGCCGATCTCGATGAAGCGCTCAACATTCTCGATGACACGCTCAAAGCGGATTCGAAAATTAAGGCGACCACGTTCCGGTTGCGCCTCAAAATGTCTGAGCTGGCGGTGAGGATGAGTTCTTAATGCCGGCCCAGGTTGTTCACACGTCAGCCCCCAAGATCGAATCGACTTTCAAAGCGCGCGACGTCGAGGGAGCTTTCGATCTCTATTTCTACAGGCCAATAGGGTTTTGGTTGGCCCAGTTTTTTGCGCGCCTCAAGATGACGCCGGCGGGCGTAAGCTTGCTGGCCGGCATCTTTGGCATCGTCGCGGGACATCTTTATTTCTATCGCGATCTGAGCATCAACGTTGCCGGGATGGTGCTCCATGTTTGCGCGAATACTCTCGATAACGCGGACGGACAGCTCGCGCGTTTGACGCATCGGGAAAGCCGCGAGGGCCGTATCATTGATAGCATTGCTGACCACCTGGTCTTTGTCAGTGTTTACGTTCATTTGACCCTCCGTTATCTGTTCGAAGGCTCATCGCCAGCGATCTGTCTTCTCGCACTTGCAGCGGGGGTCAGTCATGCATTGCAAGGAGCAGCCGCGGATTATTATCGCAACACCTATCTTTACTTCGTAACAGCGACCGTCCGAAAGGGCGTAGATTCCTCATCTGAACTGCGATCGGATTATCGGAAATTGACCTGGCGTCATACACCGTGGCAGAAGCTTCTACTTGCTTTGTATCTGAATTTCACTCGCCAACAGGAAATGCTGGCGCCACGGCTGAAGACGTTTCGTGATGTCACCGGGCAATTATTTCATGGCAAAATCCCCGACTGGCTAAGAACGCGCTATCGAAACGTGGCCCGTCCAATGCTCAAGTGGTGGGGACTGTTAATGACGAATATCCGGATGCTGGTCTTGTTTGCCCTTCTGTTCATCAGCCAACCAGTTTATTACTTCTGGTTCGAGCTGATCCCGCTCAATTTGCTCTTTGTTTATCTTCTGTTTCGCCAGGACAACATGGCCGAGTCGCTCCTGAACGTCGTTGAGAGCGCAGAAAATTCGGCGTAGTCATTCTCTGCGTGTCGGACGTCGAAATTTCAGAGGTCAGCTCACGCCGGGAGCGCGATGCGTTCATCAAGTTTCCCTGGAAAATTTACGCGAATGATCCCGCCTGGGTACCGCCGCTAATAATCGAACGCAAAGAGTTCCTCGATCGCAAGCGGCATCCGTTCTACAGACATGGCGATGCCGCGTTATTTTTGGCTCGGAAAAACGGCGAGATCGTTGGCCGAATCATGGCCAGCGATGACCCGAATTACAATTCGTTGCACCAAACCAACGTCGGCTGTTTCGGTCTGTTTGAGTCCATCGATGATCGCGATGTAGCCGCCGCGCTCTTTAACGCTGCGGCGAGTTGGCTTCGCAAGAAAGGCCGTACTGAGATCATGGGTCCGATCGATTATTCAACCAATTACGTCTGTGCCCTGTTGATCGACGGCTTCGAATTTCCGCCCACAGTATTGACCGCGCACAATCCACCGTACTACCGGCAACTGATCGAGGGCTGTGGGTTTACAAAAACGAAGGATTGGTACGCGTGGTGGTTTGCTGATCCGTCAAAAGCCGTGGCGCAGTTGCGACGGCTGGGCGCTCGCGTTCACAGGCGGTGCTCTGTCACTTTTCGTCCAGCCAATCTCAAAAATCTTCGGGATGAAAGCAGACGGCTCCGTGAAATTTACAACCAGGCATGGGAAAAGAACTGGGGCTTTGTGCCATTCACAGAAGCGGAAATTGAGTTTATGACCAACGAGCTTAAGCCGCTGCTCCTGCCGAAGTTTTCATGGGTTGCCGAGAGCGGCAATGAGCCGGTCGGATTCGCGCTGGGTTTGCCAGACATCAATGTGGTCCTGCGCGACCTCAACGGCCGGCTGACACGATTTGGGTTTCCAATCGGTCTGATCAAATTACTGTTTTGCAGGAACCGTATCCAAAAGGGTCGCTTGGTCGCTCTCGGCGTAATTGAAAAATATCGCCGTGCCGGCATTGCCGAGGTGCTCGTGCTGCGCGTGATAGAAGAAACAATGGTCAAACGCGGGATCACCGGCGAACTAAGCATGACTTTGGAAGACAACTTCATGATCAACCGCTTTCTCGAAGCGATTGGTGCGCATCGCTACAAGACATATCGCATCTACAGCAAATCAATTGCCTAAAAGAATCGTGGTGTGTCGAGACGGGACTACATCCTGAATTTTTTGACTAGAACAGCCGTCAGCAGAGAAACACTCTGGGTCGGGCAGATGATGTTTCATTGGGACGTTTAAGGGCCGACACCGTCGGGGGGAACGTAACACCAGCGTTACCTTTCCAGTCTAGCGCCGTCGGGCTATCGGCTGGAGTTTCCGACTAAGATAGCAAACGAAAGAAAGGAAAAATTGTATGAAAACGACAACCTTACCGATCAGCAGTTCGATCAACCATTTGTCTTTACGATGCTCGTTGATTTTCATTTCGCTCGTCCTTATATGCGTGTTTTTGCCGAGAGCTGAAGCGGTGACTCCAGCTCCGGATGGCGGTTATCCGGGCTCTAACACAGCTGAAGGGGATAACGCGCTCCAAAGTCTTACGAGTGGCACATCGAATACAGCCATTGGATTTGACGCGCTCTTTAGCGATACCGCTGGCAGCAATAATACGGCGACTGGTATTGGCACACTCGGTAGCAACACGACTGGCAGTGATAACACGGCTAATGGTTTTGGCGCTCTGCTTCTTAATACAACTGGCCCTAACAATACCGCGGTTGGCTTTGAAGTGCTGTTTTTCAACAGCGCGGGCTTCGAGAATGCAGGCACTGGTTCGAGAGCGCTCTTTGCAAACACGACAGGTTTCCATAACACGGCCGACGGTTTTTCCGCGTTAATGAGAAACACAACGGGAAATCATAATACAGCAAACGGTGACGACGCGCTCAGCAACAATACAACCGGCAATTTTAATACAACAGATGGCGCTCATTCCATGGAAAACAATAGGAGCGGTAGCGCCAACTCGGCCTTAGGCTTTGGAGCTGGCAACAACGTCACCACGGCCAGTAATGTTATCTGTATCGGTTCCGGGGTAGTTGGTGCGAACGCGAGCAATAGCTGCTATATCGGGAGCATTTTTGGTCAAACCTCCGCCGGAGGCGCGGCGGTATTCATTAATTCAAGCGGCAAACTTGGCACGAGCACTTCTTCTCGTCGGTTTAAAGACGAGATTAAGCCAATGGAGCGAACAAGCGAAGCGCTCTTCGCGCTCAAGCCGGTAACCTTTCGTTACAAAAAGGAGATTGATCCGACAGGCACACATCAGTTTGGACTGGTCGCCGAAGAAGTAGAGAAGGTGAATCCTGACCTGGTGGTGCGCGACCAAGCCGGAAAACCCTACACCGTGCGTTACGAGGCAGTGAATGCGATGTTGTTAAATGAGTTCTTGAAGGAGCACTGCACAGTTCAGGAGCTCAAACAGGAAATTGCAATGCTCACTGCAATTGTCCAAGAGCAGGCGAGACAAATCGAGAAAGTGAGTGCTCGGATCGACGCAAGCCGGCCCGTTCCTCAAATTGCGCTAAACAATCAGTAAAACGCCAGGCGCGAGGGCTACAGATTAAACACCTCGCCTGGGCGGCCTGTCGTTCCTTCACCGCTCAGTGTTGTCGGCATGGTGACACCATGCCGGGTTCGACAGGCGTTGCCAGACAATGAAAAATGAAGGCCTTAGGCGGCAGTGGTGACGGAAACCCGATTGTCAGAATGCAGCCGTAGATATTATGCTCGAATCGGTTCACTGAGTCATCGGAATGCAACGCTACAAGACATATCGCATTTTCAAGAGAACAGTGACCTAATGAGCAAACCCCAGGATGGTTTCGTTTCACGATTTCTGAATCGGCCAATCTCGCGCCGGGTAACGACTTTTTTGCTCAAGTTTCCGATTCATCCCAATTGGTGGACGCTATCAATCTTTATTTTGCCGCTGATCGCAGCCGCATTCCTGATGCGCGGCGATTACGCCAGCGTCGTCACTGGCGCGGCCATTTTTCAGGCATTCAGTATTCTTGATGGTTGCGACGGCGAAATCGCGCGCGCTAAAAATTTGGAATCGAAGTTCGGGGAACGTTTGGACAGCTTCTGCGATTTTCTTGCCAGTCTCGTTTACGTTCTCGCGCTTGGGATGGGGCTTCATCATTCAGTCGAAGGAGTTCTCTGCGCCGGTTTGATTATAGTGAACGAATGGCTTCTGCGGGGTGGCAAGAACGAGATGCAGATGGTTTCGGCAACGCTGCATGAGTCGTTTTATTCCAGGCACCACGGAATGATCGGGCAGTCCGGGTTGCTCAATCTCGGCGAACGATTTGTGTGGTGGGTTTTCCAGCTAACCAAGCGGGATATGGCCATCCTCTTTTTTCTCCTGCTTGCGCTACTCGGTCTGGCTGAGTGGATTCTTCATCTTTGGACGACTGTCGCCGCCGTAAGCCTGATTGTGACTGCGATCGCTACGATCAGGTCTGGCGTGAACCAAGGCGATGTCGTTAGGCGAGAGCCGCGATCATAAGGCGGTGCTCTACTGGAACGACACATTCGTCCGCCGTATCAGGTCAGTGCGTTCTGCTCCGAAAACCTTCGGGATTTGAGTATCTGTCTCTCGGCATGTTGCAGCATTTGCGGAGTGTCCACGTCCTGCCACCAGCTCTCACTGATATCTATGGCCCGGACCTTATTGTCACGAGCCATCAACTGAACCCCATCAGCGAGGCTGCAATCGCCCTGACTGCCGCCGGACCTGGCTCGCTCGAGATAATTGAAGATTTCGAGCGGGCAAACGAACAAACCGATATCAATCCCATTGTAATCGGACAGATTTTTTCCGATGTTGGTGATGTCGTTTCCGCGAGTTTGGACTTTCATGGCATCGTCCAGATCGAAAATGGAATCGAGTTTTCGATCCACAGCGATGTTAAGAAAACCAGGAGCGAAAGATTCAAGCAGACAACTGATGATCGCGTTCTCGAAAATATGGTCGCTCATACTGAGAAGAAACGGATTTGTCACGCGGCCGGTGGCCATGAGAAGCGATACCCCATTCTGTTTTCTCCAGGAACGATTTTCGATGAAGGAGATGCTGAGGCCGGAAGGGATTAATTGGCTGACCTGCGAGATCATGCGCTCGCTTTCATAGCCCACCACGAAGTTGACGGTTCTGATCCCTCCGTGAATTAAGGCATCCAATGTGTACGAAATCAAGGGTCGGCCAGCCACTGAGACGAATGGTTTGAGAAAGGTTTTATCGGAATCACGCAGTCGCGAGCCTTCGCCGGCCATCAAAATCACAGCTTCGTGGATAGGAGCCATATTCGGAGACAACTCAGTCTGGCGAGACCAGCGTTGCAATAAGGACGAGACTCATATCCCGTAATGCCTTTTCAGGCCCCATAGTCGAATGCGTTGTGGAAGAAATCTAAAGATCAGCGGTGCAATCCTCGATTCAAACAGATCACCAACTGTCACCCGCGGTGGCGGTCGATCTGCGTTGATCAATTTGAGAACTTCCCGGGCAACGAGGTCCGGAGAAGGCGCATTTTTCATAGTGCGTTCGACGATTTCCCACGCCCTGGCGACTTTTGCGTCGTACCGTGGATCCCCCTTCGCACTCCTGATCACGCCTTGATTAAATTCAGTGCAAATATCGCCGGGCTGGAGATCGACAATGCGCACCGGAGAATTACCTAGCTCGAGCTGGGTTGACATGGTGAAGGATGCCATCGCCGCTTTTGCGGCGTTGTAAGCAGCCATAAACGGTACTGGTAGCCGGGAAGCTAACGAAGTGACGTTAATGATCAAACCTTCTCCACGTGTCTGCATGTGGTGCAACGCGAGGTCCATCAACTGGATTTGGCCGAAAACGAGAATCTGAAACTGGCTGGCAATTGTTTCCGGTGGAAGAAGCTCGGCGGGTCCAAAATGACCGGCGCCTGCATTGTTAATCAAAACGTCGAAGTATCCCGCTTTGGCTAGCGCACCATTGAACGCCTGTTCGATGGAGAGCGAATCGGTTAAATCCAAGTGGACCGCATACCATCGCGGCATTTTTGGGATGCGTTCCAAATTACGCGACGTACCCCAGACCTCATGACCTTCCGCCAGGAGTAATTTGGCGGTGGTCAAGCCGATGCCGGAGCTCGCACCGGTGATAAAAACTTTTTTCACGATTTAGAAAATGGTTCACGTCGCGCGACGCATTGCATGTTGCTACCGCGTTAATTCCTATTTTAACTATCGGTTCGATGCAAGAATGTCCTTCGCAGCAATATCAGTATCCGGCGAGTTATGTTTAGACGCTCCTCGGATTCCAAGGTGCCCATTTTGTCCCAATGTTGCCGCTGACTTCGGTTGTTCTTATCATCGTCTTTGCTGCGTTGGGTCTGATACGTCTGCTTCCTGTCATTAGAAAGCGTCGTCGGCAAGTCCGCTTCATCCGTGAAACTTTGGCAAATGCCGGCAAATCCAACCAACCGCGTGTTATCGTTTCACTTTCAACCGTACCCGATCGTATCGGCAATCTAGGGCCGACGATTCGCTCCCTTCTAAAACAAACACGCCCGCCGGATGAGATCGTCCTGGCCGTTCCGGAATTTTCGATTCGGGAACAGCGGCCTTATGTCGTGCCGAAATATATTTCCCGGTTGCCGCGCGTGCGTGTTTTGCGTTGCCGCGAGGATTGGGGACCGGCAACGAAGTTTATCGGTGCGATTCAGGACGAGCTGGCGGCGGGGCGGGCGAATACGTTGATCATGGTGGTAGACGACGACCGGCTTTATCCGCGCGATGCGCTGGAAACTTATCTTTTCTACAGCGAACAATTGCCGGAGGCGGCCCTTTGCTTCCGCGGCGCTGCCATGCCGTCTACTTTAGATTGGGACGACGCCAAAATGATTTACGGGAAGGATCTTCGCGAGCCGCGCTCCGTGGCCGTGATCACCGGGTGCGGAAGTTACCTTGTGCGCCCGCGGTTCTTTGACCAATCGCTGTGGGATTATTCAAAAGCTCCGTCTGTGGCGTTTTACATTGATGACATTTGGATCAGCGCCTGCCTCACTCGCCGCGGCGTAAAAAGATATGTTGTTCCGGCGTCGGCTATGATGCGCAACGTGCGTCGGCAGCGAGAGACGGTATCATTAAACAAGATCCACGGCCGTCAGAAACTCAACAATGAAACGATCGCGTTTTTTAAAGATACCTGGGACATCTTCGCCTGACCCTAGGCAAGCTGGTGTTTGGAACGTGTATGGTGTCTCCACCACTGAACACCGAAGACTGCCAAAAAAGCCGCGGCGCTGGTGATTTGTCCGACAATTCCGCCCAGAAATGCGCGGCAAACGAGAGCGGGAACAAACGCGATCCCCGCGGCGACGAGTGGTTGACGAATATCGCTCCACGAATCTTTCCAGTGAAACACCCATCGCAGCGTTGCGTAACGTAGGATGCCTTGGACGATGTAGGGCAAAAGAATGCCGACGGCTGCGCCCATCGCGCCAAAGCGTGGAATGAGCCAAAGCAAGCCGCCCGCGGCGACCGCGCACGTGATGGAAGAATGCAGAAGATTTAAATGCGGCCTTTGCACCATGATTACGGTCTCGCCTAACGAGACGAACGCGTTGGTAGCACTGGCTAGGGCGACGATGCCGAGCCAAACCCCGCCCTGCTGAAATGCAGGACCGTAGATCAGCAGAATAGTCCCGCCCGCGAGAGACAGTACCGCTACAAGCGGTAACAAGATCCACAGCATCCACTCAGCTAGCCGCGCGTAAGTAGCGGCAGCGACCTCATGATCGCCAGTAGCCGTCATACCGGCTACGACCGGTGCGAAAATGGGATTGAAAGTTTGATTGACCTTGCGCAGGCCGTTCGCGGTGCCGATGACTGCACTGTAGATACCGACGGTTGCAAGCGTCACACCGGGCGCGCGTCCAACGAAGTAGCCGAGCATGAGAAGATCCAGCCGGGCAATAAAGGCGTTAATTAGCTGATAAACGCTGATTGGGGCAGCATAGGTGATTAACGCGCGTGCTTCGTCGAAAGGCGACACAACGTCCGCGTGCGCCGGAATATTTCGAAACAACGACGTGGCGAGTGCGAGCGCAATCAATCCTGATGCCGCCGTTCCAAGGATTGCAGCCACCTCCGGTGATGACTGTTTGAAGCCGACAGCGAATGCAAGCAGGAATGCCAGTGTTGTCGCAATTGGCTCGGTCATCCCGCGCGAGTATATGTCATGCTGCATCACCTTCATCCCCCGGGAAACAGCCGTACTAATGCGATACAAGGCCAAGCCCGGCATCGCGCAGAGAACCAGCGCCAGGGCCGAAACCATTTGTGACTGGACGTGAAGACGATTGTTAAAGAACCGGAGCCCTATTATCACAAGACCCGCGGTAACGACGGACTGCGCGACGCCCATGATTACAGCAACTCGAAACAGCGCTCGGCTTCGTGCCCGGTCGCCAACAGCTTCCGAGCGTGCGATAAACGTGGTGATCGCATTGTCGAGGCCGAGCACGCCGATCTTGCTGATGATGTCAGTGGTCGACCAGGCGACCGAGTATAAGCCGAGCGCCGCCGGTCCGAGCAGCCGCGCAACGAGAAATGTGAAAATGCCGCGGAAATTCGACGCCAGCATCGCGATCGTGTTCAAGAAAGCGCCGCGTTTTAGCTCGACTCCGGTTTCGTCCACGGTCGCGGGCGCATCCACTACGGGCGGTGCTACTTCCAACGCAATTTCCCTTGGGCTCACTGACTCCTCGTGAAGTCGCTGACTTGCGTGTGTAATTTCAAGGTTAGATGCCATGAGAAGGAACGCGGTGATTCACTTTTCGGCGGAATACTCTCGATGAAAGCAGTTGACTGAAATCGACAAGACGCATCCGGTCAAGGGATGCGTATTGCTGCAGTCACTTTTGCGTCGAGAGGAGATTGTCGGTACACTGAGAGTCCGTTATGTCCTAGACAACCTTAGGAGGCCAGAAAATCGATCTCCCGGCCGGCATTCGAACTTTGCAACGCGCTGATCGCTGGGTTGGTGCGCCACTTTGCGCTATTTTGACTTTTCTCCGAAGAATCTTGGAAGCTGCGCGGTGCCCAGAACTGCGCCAGGTTCAGCGCATTCTCTTTGTTAAGCTTGCAGAGCAAGGCTCAACCGTTCTTGCGTATCCCGCTATTTGTCGTGCGATCAACATGGTCGGACGTGAAAATGTTTACTTCCTCGTATTTGACGACAACCGTTTCATTCTCGACACAATGGAGATCGTTCCCGGGGACAATGTGATAACGATCGCTACGCAAAACCTTTTCAGGTTCACGCTTACTGCGCTTCGATCAGTGTATCGAGTCCGAAAAATCCGCGTCGACGCGGTGATTGATATGGAATTCCTAACACGTTTCTCGGCGATCCTAACGTTTACAACCGGCGCTCAATCGCGTGTTGGATTTCATACTTTTTTCGGCGACGGACCGTACCGGGGCGACTTAATGACACATCGGCTTTTATACAATCCTCATCTCCATACGAGTCAAATGTTCGAAGCCATGGTCGAAGCTTTGATGCGCGATCCGGCGGTGCTTCCGACGTTTGACTTTAAGCCTTCTGCGGACCAACCACTTGCAAGATTTCACCCTTCACCGTCCGAAGTTGGTGAAATCAGCGCCCTGCTACAGCGCGAAAGTCCTGGTATCGGTTCTGCGCCACTCATTCTGCTCAACCCCAACGCGAGCGACTTGCTGCCGCTAAGGCGATGGCCGCCTCTCCGTTATGTTGACCTTGCGCGGCGGCTGCTTGAGCGTTTCCCGGAGTTGTTTATTGGGTTTACCGGCGCACCGGCCGAGGCCACTCCCAACAATCAGCTTGCAGCCGAAGTGGGTTCAAGCCGCGTCATGCCGCTTGCCGGGAAAACGACTCTGCGACAATTACTGGCGCTTTACTCGCGCAGTGAAATTTTGGTGACGAATGACAGTGGCCCGGCACACTTTGCCTCGATGACACCAATTCACGTCGTTGCGTTGTTTGGGCCGGAGACGCCGGCGCTATTTGCTGCACCATCGCCAAACGCAACCGCATTGTGGGCGGGCATTGCGTGCAGTCCGTGCGTAAATGCGTTCAACAACCGGCAATCGGTCTGCCGCAACAATCTTTGCATGCAAGCAATCACAGTTGATGATGTTTTTAAAGAAGTTACACGCATTTACGATTCTCTTAAGAAGAGGACCTCCGGAAATTAATCTGCGGAAGGATGAGTGTGCCAACTCATAGCTCGCGCCAATTTCGCTTCGCGGCGCTTGGGATAATCCTCCTCACGGTTGCAATTCGCCTTCCGTCCCTTTTGCATCCATTGCCGATTGATGATGAGGCGGGATATTCTGTAATAGCGAACGAGATCGTCGACGGAGGCCGCCCCTACATTGACGCGGTGGATCGCAAGCCGCCGCTGCTGTTCTGGACATATGCGGCGGTTTTTAAAGTCGCGGGAGAGTACAATTGGATCGCGCTGCACATACTTTCGCTAGTCTGGACGCTGGCTACTATGGCCGGGCTGTATGTAATCGCAAAACAACTGTTCGATCGCGAAACGGGTCTAATCGCCGCGCTCTTTTACGGCGTGTTTCAACCTTGGGCGAGCTTTAAAAATCTGGCGTTCAACGGCGAGATGGTTATGAACTTGGCGATCGTCTGGGCGTGGGCTATCGGATTCAAACGGAGTTCATTGAAGTGGCGACCAGAGCTGTTGGGGGCAGGCGCACTCCTTTGCGCGGCCTTCCTGCTCAAGCAACCGGCCGCGATAGCAGCAATTCCGCTCGGGATCTATTTGCTGCTTCCTAGTTATCGGATCAGCCGTGGATTGACGCGAACCCAATCTGTCGTCCACGCGGCCATTTTCACGGCGGGATTTTTTGGATCTCTTGCTCTTTTTGCAGTCTTCCTCCAAGGAGAAGGTATCTTCCCCGAGACGGTCTACTGGACGATCGCCGCTAACACGATTCCGTACATCTTTTGGAAGAAGGGGATTTTGATGACCCTGGCCTTCGTTGGGGCTTGCTTGCCTCTGGTGATTGGCGTGGCGGCGACGATTCGAGATAGTCGCGGTTTATGGGCGGGCAAGAAAGGTGAGCAAACGGCGCTTCTCGGACTGCTCGCCGCGTCCGCCATCGGCACGGCGGCGGGCTCGCGTTTTTACGAGCACTATTACATCCAACTAATTCCGCCGCTTAGCTTGCTTGCCGCTCCGTACTACGCGCAGCTTTGGACCGGACGGATACAGTCGGCTTACTGGTTATTACGACCTGCTCTCACCTATGCTTGGTTGGCGGCTACCATTGTTGCCTTCTCTATCTCGCACTGGCTAGGGGCTGCACGGAGGGCTCCGTCAGAGACGGGACGTTATTTGCTCGAGCATTCTGCTCCGAACGACAGGATTTTCGTCTGGGGCAATAAACCGAAATTTTATATCGAAGCACGACGACGCCCTGCTTGTCGCTATATCCTATCTTTTCCACTCACGGGCTATATTTTCGGCGAACCCCCAGGTTTCGACACTCACTCCCGAATTGTGTCGGGTGCGTGGACGATGCTCGAGCAAGACTTTGACAAACATCCCCCAGCATACATTGTCGATCTTTCTTCTGAGCCCGGCGCGCTAGATCCAGTTCGAGACTTTCCGATTCTGGCTAAGCTTTTGACGGAACGATACCAGCCGGTCGCGCGCACGGCTGAGGGTGTAATTTATCACCGAAACGATTCTTCCACCGTGGCGCACCACACCCCGAGAAGCAACCGCTAGGTCCGGCCGAAAATGGATCTTCGTGCCGGTATCTCTACTTTACAACCCATCGATCATTGGATTTGTAGGCCCTTTCGCGTCGTCCAGGTATGCGAATCCTAATTACAGGCGGCGCCGGTTTCATCGGCAGGCATATCGTCGAATACTTCCAGCATCAAGCGGAGGTGCGCGTTCTTGATAACCTGCGCCGCGGTTTCAAAAGTAATTTGTCTGGCTTGGATTGCCGACTCATCGTCGGCTCAATTCTCGATCGCGATCTCGTGAGAGAAGCCATGAAATGCGTGGACTTTGTCTTTCATCTCGCCGCCATGGTGAGCGTGCAGGAGTCCATGCAGAAGCCGAACGAATGCGCCGAGATCAATACCCGAGGTACAGCAGTTGTTTTGGAAGAAGCGGCGCGGGCGGGTGTGAAAAAACTGATTTTCAGCAGTTCGGCTGCAGTCTACGGCGACGATCCGACCAATCCAAAGATCGAAAGTATGCCTGCCGAACCGAAGAATCCGTATGCCATAAGCAAAAATGAAGGCGAACGGCACTGTCGCTCCTTCACGGATGAAGGACGACTCGCCACTGTTTCCCTCCGTTATTTTAACGTTTTTGGTCCCTACCAAGATCCAAGAAATGAATATGCCGCGGTCATTCCGGCTTTTATTGAGAAAGCTATCAGAAACGAACCGATTACGATCTTCGGAGACGGCCGACAGACTCGCGACTTTATTTATGTAGACGATGTGGCGGCGGCCAATGCGTTCTTCGCGTTGAAATCACAGGACACCGGGGTCTTCAACGTCGCTTGCGGGAAGGAGATCGCAATAGCCGATCTGGCTCTGATCGTTCGCGACCTTACAAAATCGGCCTGCACGATTGACTACGGTGCGGAGCGATCTGGCGATGTGAAAGATTCAGTTGCAAATGTGGACAAGGCTCAGGCGGCTGGCTTTAAGCCCGTTACCGATTTGGCCGGAGGATTGCGCGCTACAATCGAGTTCCTAAAGAAAGATCTAGTGGGCATTGAGCAGGGCCGTCACTCATGACGCGATGTCAAAGCCGCTGGGTCAACGTGATAATCATCACGATTGTAGTCATCCTGCGTTTCCCCACTCTCCTCCCGTCGTTGTACAACGCTGATGAGGGCTATTATGGGATAATCGCGAACGATACCCTGGATGGTGGCATGCTTTATCGGACGGCCGTGGATACGAAGCCGCCAGGCATCTATTACGTTTATCTCGCCGTTTTCAAGCTGGCCGGGAAGAACAATCTTCTTGCCGTTCATGTCCTCGCCATCCTTGTCGTCGCAGCCACCGCCCTGGTCGTACGGCGGATCAGCGCGCTAGTGGGAGACGATTGGGCAGGGGCATGGAGTGGTATTGGCTATGCCGTATTCGTTCACGCCTACCGGCCGGGGGACACACTTGCTGCGAACACCGAGATTTTCGCGTCTTTTTTTCTGGCGCTGAGTGCCCTTGCCTTCCTCCAAGGTCAAAGAAGAAGGGGCTGGGGGGGGATGTTCCTTAGTGGCGCGCTGGTCGGCGCGGCGGCTTTGATTCGGCAGCCTTCTGCAGTGACTTTGGGCGCAATGCTGGCGTACCTTGTTTACCTTTGGCTCATTCCCCGTTCCCAATCACTGGGACGTATTTTGGCAGCGGGCAGCGGTGTGGTGACTGGATTCGTCGCCGTCATCGCGGGACTGGCGTGGTATTACCAGTGGCAGGGCAATCTACATGACGCGTATCTGTGGGCGTGGGCATTTGCGATTCGCTACGTCGAGTCTGAAACAACTTTCCGTTATGTTGTGAAACGTCTCATCACCGTTCATCTGGCTGTGATGTTCGCCTGGGGCTTGTTATGGTATTTTGGTATTCGGCAAGTAATTGAGACACTTAGATCTTTTCGGCGCGGGAGGACTGTGCCAACCGAGCAGATGTTTCTTATTTTCTGGCTGGTCCTTAGTTATCTGACGATCTTTATTGGATGGCGATTTCCGGGACATTATCATTTGGCCGTACTTCCGGCGCTTTCGATTCTCGCCGGCCAGGCGTTCTCACGTTTTGTCGCGGAGCAACGACGCGCTTCTCCGCGACGCTGGCGATGGATCCGAACAGGCATTGTTGGTGCGGCTGCTTTGCCAGCAATAGGCTTTCTCGTGGGGGCTTTTGTGGTGCGAACAGGGACACTCGATTTTCTCCCGGTTGTTCAGAAGATCGTCAATGAGACGAGAACAAACGATCGTATCTTTGTCTGGGGAAGTAGCCCGCAACTCTACAGTTTCTCCGATCGGCGGATGGCGACGCGCTTCGTAAGCTGCACACACTTGGTGGGCGCCTATGCCAGCCGGCCTCATGAGGTGAGAGATAAAGGCCAGAGCTTGATTCCGGAAAGTTGGAAGATGTTCAAGACAGACTGGGAAGCCCATCCTCCCGTGCTCATCATCGACATGTCAACAGCGGACCCGTTTTGGTCGGCTCATCCAATGACGCGATATCCCGTGCTCCGTGCCTTCCTCGGGGAATATCGCGTCGAGACGGTGATCGACGGCAAAACAATTTATCGTCGGCTTTGACACCGCAATCGAAATAGCGCGCATGACGACACAAAGGCCAGGCATCTCGGTTGTTTATCCAATGTTCAATGAAGAAGAGAACATCGAGCGCGCAGTCCATTTCGCGGAGGCCGTCCTGATCGACATGACGTCTGATTACGAAATCCTCATCGTCAATGACGCCAGCACGGACCGATCACCAGAAATTGCGGAAGCATTGGCCCGATCAAACTCTTGTGTGAAGGTGTTCCACCACGAACGGAATTTGAAACTGGGAGGTGCACTTCGCACCGGGTTTAGCAAGGCGACGAAAGAGCTGGTCTTCTACTGTGACTCGGATTTGCCGGTTGATCTTACGGAGTTGACCCGGGCAGTTCGTATCATGGACCTCACAAGGTCCGACATTGTTTCGGCCTTTCGGTTTGATCGCACTGCCGAAGGAGCCATACGCACTGTGTATTCGGTGTGCTACAATTTGCTTATCCGTTTTCTTTTTCCGTTGCGGGTGAAGGACGTCAATTTCTCCTTCAAATTGTTCAAGCGAGAAGTCTTGGAGAAGGTTGCGTTGGAGTCGGAGGGTTCGTTCATCGACGCGGAACTGTTAATCAAGGGGAAGTTGAACGGATTCAAGATCGTGCAGTTCGGCGTAGATTATTTTCCTCGCAATCGGGGCACCTCCACTCTCGCCAGCCCCGACGTGATCTTTAAGATGATTCGGGAACTGTTTAGGTTTCGGATGAAGATGCGGCGCGAAATGGGGGCGGCCCGGGTCCCCGATCCTTGAAACAGCTCATCGTTAACGCGGACGACCTGGGACTGACGCCGGGAGTAAATCGAGGGATCCTGAGGGCGTTTCAAGATGGAATTGTAACCAGCGCCTCGTTGCTTGTGACGGGGGGTGCATTCGATCAGGCGGTCGCGTTGGCTCGGCAGAACCCGGATCTCGATATTGGCCTTCATCTAACGCTAGTGGAAGAACGCGCCGTCCTGGGACGAGAACTCCTGTCGACCCTGCTCGATGAAACAGGGCGGTTTCCGCGCACCAGTGGAGAATTTTTCAGACGCGCCTTTCTCGGGCGCATCAGCTGGGATGAGGTCGAGCGTGAGATCGCGGCCCAGATCGCGCGTTTTCAAAAGACAGGGCTACCGCTATCCCATCTGGATAGCCACCAGCATCTCCACATGTTCCCCCCGATCTTCCAAATCGTTAGGCGACTTACAAGCAGGATGGATCATGTTTGGATTCGCAATTCTGCCGGCCCGTGGCGAAAATCGCCGGGTGTCCCAATGAGACGTTGGACACAGCAGCTTGGTTTGAATCTGACCTGCCTGTCGTCGCGAAGTTTGCGCGGCCAGACCCCGCCGCGAACGCCGGACGGTATGTACGGATTCGACTTCAGCGGCTGTTTAACTCGCCCCGCGCTCGAACGAACACTCCGTAAAATTCCCGACGGCCTGTATGAATTGGTTTGCCATCCCGGTGAAGATGACGTTGATACGCGGACGCGATACAGTCATTGGGATTATCGGTGGGCTGAGGAACTGAAGGCTCTGACCGCGCCCGAAACGAAAGTAGTTCTGAAGGAACAGAGGATTGCACTGACCTCGTTCGCGCGGGCGGTTGGACGTGAGAACACGTTAGGCTCCTAATAAATTGGCGTTGCTCTTTACTCTTAAGAATTTGTTAACTTCATCTTTCCACGCAGACCAGGATCGCGTTCCATGATTGAGGAGCACCACGGTTTCGATTGCGTCGTCATTTTAGGTGATGAATCGGCCAATTGGCAGATCGCCGGATTGCGCCAGCTTGATCGGCTCGTGCTGGGGATCGATGAATTCGCCGAAGCAATGGGAACGGCAAACAAGATTGAGGTTGTCGTTTTCTGGAAACCTGAGATTCCACTTTCGGAGCGATTGTTGCCCAAGCACCCACGAATCACGCGTGTTCGGGTAACCGAAGCTTCCGGTTCGGTTGAACCGGAAGCACGCGTTCTCACTACGCGCTTGTTCATCGCGCGAAATGCTTTATCGAAGTTTTTTCGAACGACGCCCCCGGTGAAGATCGAGCAACCGATTGTCGACCTAACAGAAGCGTGGCCACGACTCTTCGAACAGTTCGAGAGAACTTGTCGAAGCGCGACCCGCGCTGAGGAAGAGGACTGGCGTTTTCTGGCGAAGTCGAGCGAGATTGTCGCCAACGAAAAACGCCTCCTTCGCCACAGCGGCAAGTCGCAGGACGGAATGGTTTCGAAGTTTTTGAACCGCCCGATCTCACGCGTAATCACGCGGCTTCTCCTTAAGCTGCCGATTACTCCCAACGCTTGGACGATATTGATCTTTGCGCCCGCTCTTGTGGCTTTTGTGTTTTTGATGCGCGGTGACTACACCGGGTTCCTGGTAGGGACTGCACTTTTCCAATTGATCAATATTTTGGACGGATGCGACGGCGAGATTGCGCGCGCCAAGTATCTCGATTCGGAACAGGGCCGGCGCCTGGACGCCTTCTGCGATTTCATCGCCAATCTGATTTTTGTTCTCTGCCTAGGGATCGGTCTCTTCCGGCAACCGTCGGTGAGCGCAAACGTTGGCTTCGTTTATCTGCTCGAGAGTTTGATCACGTTCTTTTTAATGGCGCGCGGGCTTGGCCGTTACCTCACGCCGCTTCTCGTTCGCGACACCACGCGCGTAGTCTCGCGACGGCAGGAAGACTTCCGCATCGCGGAGCGTTTTTTCGGCCGCGCGCTGCCCGCTCTCATTTTTCAAATCACTCAGCGCGACATGATTTATTTTGTGTTTCTTCTTTTGGCGATCGCCGGACGCGCGTCATGGATTCTGCACATTCTTTTCGCCTTTTCGGTGATCACACTGCTCTTCAGACTGTTCAGGAGAAGTTTGCGGCTGGCCGCAGAAACACACTGGTAATGTGGTCGGTGATCGCCGGGACCCGTGAAAATTTGTGCAAAGTGTTTTGGTCGCGCATAGGCACTCGAGCAAGGTGCGTCTGGCCTGATAAAACTGATGGAAGACACCTGCAACACCTGATATGACGGAACCTTTGCGCCCGCCATTATTGATCGTCGCAGATTCGCCGGAGGCGCTGACGGACCTGTGCGGCATCTCGTTGCTGGAACGAATGCGTCGCATCGCACTGAACCTCGGTTTTCGCGAAGCGATGATTTTGTCCAACTCCGTGAAGGCGGTGGCGGCGCATGTCGCCAATGAGTCGTGGCGTCGTGCAGATGTGTCGCTCACGTTCCGGGAGCGCAACGGTGCGAAGGTCACGGTTGGCGATATTCTAGATTGCCTCGCTGCCCTGAAGGTCGCCGCCGACGGGCGGATCCTCATCGTATTCGCGGGTTTTTATTGCGATGAACGCCTGCTGCGCTCGCTCGCCGACGCACAGACCAACTCCGCTCTCATCGATTCGGATCCCCCATCGATTATTGCGCCGCTTTTGGAAAATGCAGATCCCCATTCTTCCAGCCGGCTTTTGTGTGCAGCTCTGCTCTCCAGCGAATGGCTTTCGCAAAAAAATTGCGCTGACACACTAGTGGAAGAGATTACTTCGGATACGATGGCGGGTCGCATAGCGCGCGTCGACGCTGCCCGACAGCAAGCATACGTTGGAAGTATGCGCAGGAGTGTGCGGCCGGTCTTCTTTCCAGCTCCTTCGCTCGAGCGCCGTTCGCTGGCTGAAGGTTTGCTCCGTGACACGACACAAAAAGGTGTCCTTGATTTTCCGGCGCTTGTGCACGCACCGATTGAGAAGTGGCTGGTCTCGCATCTCTGCCGAACGACGATCACTCCGAATCAGATCACGTTTGGAACCGGAGTTCTCGGTCTGGGCGTGACGCTGCTTTATGCCTGCGGCTATCTTTGGGCTGGAGTGTTGCTGGCCCTGGTTATTGGAGTTCTCGATGGCGTTGATGGCAAGCTCGCACGATTGAAAGCGCAAACGACCAAGCTTGGAAAGAAGGAGCACGACGTCGATTATGTTGTTGAAACGTCGTGGTGGATGGCGCTGGCGTATCATTTCCACGCCACCGGTCAAATTCGTTACGCTTACGTAATTTTCGTCGCTTTCTTTGCTTTCCATAGGCTGGAACGCGTGGCCAAAAAAGCCGTTCAACGACGAATTGGTCGAAACCTGGATGATTTCGCTCCATTTGATCGCCTCGTGCGTATCGTTGCTGGCCGCCGGAACATTTATACCTGGCTGTTCGCCTTTTTTCTTGTCATTGGCGCCCCGGCGACTGGCTTCATATGGCTCTGCTTCTGGGGGGTGGCGAGCGCGGTCATCTACATCTTTCGTGCGTTGCAAATTTGCTTCACCGGCCAGGATAAACTGGCGGCAACGTCAACTCCATCGTGAAAGAGGCTTGGCCTGCGGCTGTCGATCTGACGGTACTTAAGAAATCGAACTTCGCGCGCCGCCCGGGTTGCTGGCGATAATGCGGCCGTCTTTCATCTCGTGGATCCAATCACAGGCTTCGGCGATAACCGGGTTGTGAGTGGCCAACAACAGGGCTTTCTCACCTTGTTGCACAATATTCTGAAGCAACTCAAAGGCGCGCTCCGAGTTGGCAGTGTCGAGATTGCCTGTGGGCTCATCCGCCAGAATGACTCGCGGATCATTGGCGAGAGAGCGTGCGATTGCCACACGTTGTTGTTCGCCTCCAGAAAGATGACGGCTGGGCCTCCGCAATTTGTCGCCCAAGCCAACCGCTTCCAGCAGGCCGGCAGCACGTTCTCGCATCTCACTATCGGAAAGTTTCCCGAGCTTGCGCATCGGAATCATCACGTTCTCCTGTGCGGTGAAATCCTCCATCAAAAAATGGAATTGAAAAATGAAACCGATGAATTTGCTCCGTCTTCGCGCGAGCTCATCGTCGCTCAGCTGCGAAACCGGCTCCGATTCGATTGAAACGCGGCCAGCATCAGGCAGATCGAGCAGGCCAAGAATGTAGAGCAACGAACTTTTGCCGCATCCGGACGGGCCGACAACCGCATGGACACTGCCAGGGTCGATATCCAGCGAGACACCCCGGAGAGCGTGCACACGCTCTTCCTCTTCGCCCAAATAGCGTTCGATTCCTTCGCAGCTGAGACAGGTGCCTGCGTTCATCTGGAACCTCGAATCGTGACTACAGGTGGCAATTCAGCAGCGCGACGCGCGGGGACGTAACTTGCGATGAACACCGCCACGATCGCCAACAAGGTCGCAAACACGTAGTGTCTCCAGTCCCATGTCACTAAAAAGTAGTTCGTGTACAGCAAACCGCGGAGATGAATAGGAATGTGCGATACGCCCCAGGTCATTAACGCACCGAGCAGGCAACCGAGCAGCGAGCCCGCCACCGCGATCAGCGCGCCTTGCCACAAAAAAATGGATGAAATGTCGATGCGCCGGTAGCCCATCGAACGCAGAATCGCGATCTCCTTTATTTTCGCGAGCACCGACATGGTCAGAACATTAAAAATTCCAAAGCCGGCTAACAGGATGATCAGGGAGACAGTGATGGCGACAGACATTCTGAGAGTGAGAAAAAGCTGTAGCGTGCTTTCTTCGCGTTCCTGCCAGCTCGAGGCGTTATGTTGAAAGAGTGTTTCAAAACGGCTGGCCAACGCCGGTGCACGGTTCGGATTTCGCAGTTTGTATATGATCATCGACGCGCCGGAGGGCTGTTGCAGCAGGGCTTGCGCGACCCTGGCGTGCGAATAAACCCGTGTTGAATCGATCGAGCCGATTCCTGCGCGAGCGATCGCAGCAACCGTGAATCGCCAGTACTCGCCGTTGGGCGCGAGCAATTGCACAGTGTCGCCTACTCCAGCTTGAAGTAACTCAGCCAGACGCGAGCCGATGATGATCGAGCTGGTGTTATTTCGAAAGTCATCAAAGTTCCCGTCAATTAACTGATGGAGAATATCCGTCGTCCGCGCATGTAGAGCGGGATCGACACCGTAGAGGTCGACCGTCGCATTCTCAAATCCTGCGCGGGCGCTCACCGTTCCGCGCAGGACTGGGGAACAGGAAACCACGTTGGAAAATTGCCTGCTCACCCGCATAATTTCATTGGCGTTAGTAATGCCTTCAAAGTAAAGACGACGTCCAACCGTCGTTCCCTTAGAGCCCTTAGCAGAAACCATCAGCGGTTCATAACGCGGGCGAAAACGCGATCTGATGACCAGCGCGCCATTGCTACCGATGGTTGAGTCGATGAAATACCGCGAAAACCCCTGGGTTTGCGCTTGGGTGCAGATAAAGATCGCGACTCCGAAAACGACCCCGCTAAGACTCAGAAGTAGTGCCCTCTTGCGATGCGTCAGAAAGCGCAACGCAATATAAAGCGGCGGAGTCATGGTTCTTTCGGCGGCGGCGGTGAATTGATCATCCGTTGCCGTACTGCTTCGCCAGCATGGAATTTGTCCTGGTCAGACACGATTACGTGGCTGCCTTCTGTCAGGCCGCTGGTTACTTCTGCAAAATCGAGAGTGCGAAATCCAACGCCGACCGTGCGAGAATGCACAATACCTCCCTTCACGACCAGCGCCTGATCGACAAGAAGCGCGCGCGTCGGCACCAGAAGAGCATTTTTGTGTGTCCCGGTAATAATGTTCATCTCGCCGGTCATTCCAGTCATCAAGTTGTCGGGAGGGTCTTCCATCTCCAGAACAACAGTGTACCGCTGAGTCGTCGGATCGGCTGCGGGTTGGACTGAAGAAACGCGCGCGGTGAAAGTTTTGGTCCGGTAAGCGTACAATTGAAGTTTTGCCTTCATTCCCGGCTTCACTTCACCTACGTCTTCTTCGTTTACTTCGCCGCGGACGTAATTCTTGTGCGAAGAGACGGTGAAAAGCTCATTGCCGTCTGAAACCAGTTCGCCGTCAATTGTCTGGACATTCGTGAGAACGCCGTCGATTGGCGCACGGACTTCTGAATTCTTCATCTGAGCCTCGAGTTTTTTCGTCGTTGCTTGAAGCGAGTTGAGATTGCGATCGCGCTCAATCCGCTCCGATTCTACCGCGCCTCGCAGCCGATTTACTTCGCTCTTCGCCTTTTGATATTCGACCGCGGGCACATTGCCCGAGGCCACGACCTTTTCGAGTCGTTGCAGGTTGTCTTCAGCTGCTTTAAGCAGCTCCGAAGAAGGGAGCGGAAGAGCCGCACGATCGGTGGCCGCCTGTAAATCGGCGCGAGCCTGCTTCAGGTCCCGGGATGTTTCCTCATCGGCGATCGTCGCCAATAACTGTCCTTTCTCAACGCTCTTGCCGATTGCACCACGACCAGCCGAGAAAGCTTCTGCCAACCGGAGGAACCCGTCATTCTGCGCACGAACCCGCACCACAAAGGCAGGCTCAATCCGCACAGTTCCATAAACCGCGGAAATGGCCGTCCCACGGCGGACTGTGACCACTTCCGCCACCGGCATCAGGAAATAATATGCCACCGCGAAAAGGAGCAAGAGTGCTGCTCCGCCACCCAACAAAACTCTTTTTGATTCCGGCAATTTCAATTTTTGAAAACTAGTTTGGTGTCGAGGCCCATTCTTTTCAATAAACCGGTGGTCGCCGGTTATTTTTCGCGCCTCGGCCTTTTGCCAGATATCCGAAAGCATTAATCCCAAGACACCGCGGCAGAAATGTCCGTTCGATCAGCGAAGGATAATTAAGAACGGCCCAACCGTAACGCACAAGTGCTGTATACTTTGTTGCAGTTACCTCGTTGTGTCGAGGCGCGTTCGCCGGGTTTGATAGCTGCCATTGTGACGCAGCGCCGCGCCTACAGCTCAGTGCAACCTGTTCACGCACTGTATCTAGCGCGATTTCGTGTTGTCGTCGGAAAATTGAAAATAACGGCCGGTGGCGCGGTCCCACTCAGCTACGGCCAGATTGTGTTCATAAATGGCCTCTAACAATCCGCTCTTCGTCTCCAAAAAGGCATTTTGTGTGACGCGATATTCCAGTGGCGACGCCAAGCCGTTGGCAAGGTTTTCCTGCACGGCGCGCGCGCTTTCCTCTGCGGCGGTCGCTGCAGAGACAAGCGATTCTTCACGGACCTCCGTTGTTTTGAGATCGTTCGCGATGCGGGAAAGCTCACGAGGGATATTCACTTCCAGTTTTCGGCAGGTCAGTTCGTTTATCTCTCGGGCGGAGCGCGCCTTGAGCACTGCGCCTCCCACCTTTCCATTATCGACGACGCGCCAGGTGTATACTGCCTTCTCGCGAACTTCTGACCCGATAAAATCCTGGTTCCTGCTCGTTGATCCCTCGCGATGAATTCCAGACACCGGAACCCATTCTCCGGGAAAGCTTCCCGTTAGGATAGGGTAGTAGTCAGCTGCGATAATCCGTTGATCTTCGTTGGCCGCGCGCACGAACAAACGTGCGAGTTTGACATCAGCCCTCCGCTGTAAGGCCGCCGTGGTTTCGGAATCCAGATCGACACGGATTGGGATAGATTGCAGTTCGCCTTCGGGATCGGGCAATAACGCATTTGACGGGTCAATCCCCATCGCTAAGGCCAACTGCAATTGCGCGCCCAAATAGGCGCGATGCGCGCCTTCAACCTTTGTGTCTAATTCAGACGCCTGAACGGTGGCGCTTGTAAGCGCGGTCTTATCGGCCAGCCCGGCGTCGAAACGAGTTTTTTGAGTAGTAACGTTCTCCTGGAGCCTTCGTTGCTGTTCTCTGCGGATGGATTCCAGCGATCGATTGTAGAGTGCTGCGTAAAAAGCCTGGCGCGCGGCATGCAACTGCTCCACCACAGCGACATTCAATTGCTGTTGCGCAATTAGGACCTCAACGTCTCCCCGCCGCAGAGAAGCGGGCAGGCCAGCGTTGAACAAAGTTTGTGTCAAAACACCCCGTCCCACGGCAAAGCCTTTGACTCCGCTTTCCCCCGCGCGATGGCCCCCCTGAACGCCGGCCGGCAAGCCCAATTCAGCGTCCGGCCAAACCACCGACCGAAAAACCAGCCGTTGCCCGGCAGCTTGCTCCAAACCTGATTTCGCTTCCTGGATGGCCGGATTTCGTTCCAGTGTGGTTTGCAGGACAGTCTGCAGCGTGACTGCGCCAGCAGTTTGCGCGCAACAAACTGCCACCAGCGAAATGACAACCTTTGCCACGGCGCGCGGCCCGAGACTTTTCCCAAATAGAAATCGTTTGTTCATCGCTGACCTAATTTTTGCGGTGGATGTGCAATGTCCACAGCTTGCGTTTCCTTGCGTTTTTCTTTCTTTGCGCTCTCGATTCTTGATCCGAAATCGAGCGCTTCCGCAGAACTCGCGCAGGCGTGCGTCAGGCGCGCAAGAGCCACGTTGTGCAAGTAAATTGCGCTGAGTCGCGTTGTGCGAGTCCGGGTCACGTCGGATGCGGCTTGCAGGATGTCGAGCTGTGTTCCGAGGCCGGCAGCGAAATTGCTTTTGGCAATCTCGAGTGATTCATCCGCGGCCTGAACGTTATTGGTCTCCGTTTCAAGCACGCGATCAGCCTGTTGGAGATCAAAAAAAGCGCCGCGCACTTCTGAGGCAACAGCGCGCCGAGCCGCCGCCAATGCCTGGACGGCCGCTTCGCGCCGGGCACGCGTGGCTTGCAAGCGCCCTTTCGTTGCGAGCCCATCGAAAATGTTCCATGTCGCGTTTATCCCCACGACATATCCGTAATTAAATTCGGGACCGACGGCGGGATCGCGCTCGCTATAAACCTCATAGCCGGAAAAAGCGCGGACGTGCGGCCGCAACGCGCTCTTATCCAGGATGGACTGCTGGTCCTCAATCTCTATGTCTTTCTGCCGAGCTTTAATGACCGGCCGATTTGCGTCCGCGCGCGCAAGGCAATCGTTTAGGTCAGGGTGATTCGGCTGGTACTGCAATTCTCCCGCAACCTCAAACGGTGCCGCCGGTCCTGGACGAGCCTCCAATCCAAAAAGGTCTCCCAGTCGCAGGTAGGAATCTTTTAGTTGCGTCTCAGCGTTGAAGAGCTCCGGTTGCTCGTTAGCCAGGGCCACTTCGGCGCGTTGCACGTTTAATTTGCCAACGATTCCAGCATTGAAACTTTGCTGCTGGTTCTTGAGTTCCTCGTCCAGGACCTGGACCGAACCTTGTCGCACTCGCATTTTTGCCCGATTCAGCAGAAGATCGTTAAAGGCGACCCGGACATCCATTGCCACATGGCTGGCCGTCTCCTGTAACTCGTAATTCTGCTTCTCAATATTCAACTGCGCGATGGCACGTTGGCTGGTTATCTGTCCGCCAGTATAGAGATTCTGTTCGACTTTGAGCGTTACGTTGTAATCTTCCTGCCGGAGTTGAGACTGGCTCTGTTGCTGCCGTTTATCGTACAGCCCACTTGAACTGAGGGATGGAAGAAATCCTGAGCGCGCTTCAATGAACCCGCCGCCTGCCGCAATTACTTTCTTGCGTGCGATCGCGATGTCGGGATTCTGGGCCAGCGCGAGAGCGACTGCCTGGTCGATAGTGTAAGTGGGGACCGCGCTGAATGCTCGCGACGACAGGGATAGAGCGGCAATCAGTATGCCGATGGCCGCGAGCTTCGAGCGCATTTCGTATATATCCTTGTAAGGGCCTTCCTTGCACCAGGATTGCCCGTGACTTTTGCCCTTATATCAGTTCTTGCAAGCGGGCGCGACTTCGGAGACATTCGGCGCTTGCAATAGTCGGAACCGCTCCAGGTGGGCGGGCGCAACTGTCGTGACTGAAGCGGCCTAACTTGTGTCTTGCTCCGAATAATGTAATTCAGGTAGTTTTCAGCTTAACAATCTAGAAATGAGAAAAATAAGAATCGCCATTGTCGGCATTGGCAACTGCGCCAGCTCTCTAGTTCAGGGAATCAACTTTTATGACGGCTCTTCCGTCAATAGCACCGGTATCGGATTGATGCATCGCCAAATCGGGTCATATGCGCCGGGCGACATCGAAATAGTCGCCGCTTTTGACATCGACCGGCGTAAGGTAGGCTTGGACGTCAGCAAAGCCATCTTCGCGCCTCCCAATTGCACGAAGGTCTTCTGTGAAAATATCAAGCTCACGGGCGCCATTGTGAAAATGGGCTGCGTTTTCGATGGGTATCCGGAGCACATGCGCGACCAGGATCCCCTCCGCACATTCCTTCCCCTGGAGAAAGAATCCACTCGCGAACAGATCATTGGCGAATTGAAAGACTCTTCCGCGGAACTGATGGTCAATTATCTGCCAGTGGGCTCCGAAGAGGCGACCCGTTTCTACGCCAGTTGCGCGCTGGAGGCCGGGCTCGGGTTCGTCAATAACATCCCTGTTTTCATCGCCAGCGATCCGAAGTGGGCAAGGCGATTTGCCGATAAGAATCTACCGATCATAGGGGATGACATCAAAGCGCAGATGGGCGCTACGATCGTGCATCGAGCCCTGGTTGACCTTTTTCGTAAGCGCGGTGTGAAGCTTATACGCACTTATCAACTGAACACTGGCGGTAATACCGATTTCTTAAACATGCTCAATCGCACCCGGCTGGCATCGAAGAAGACCTCGAAAACCGAAGCGGTGCAATCTGTAATCGGCGACCGCCTATCAGACGAAAATATTCACATCGGTCCGAGCGATTACGTACCCTGGCAGCTCGATAACAAGATTGCCTTTATCCGGGTGGAAGGCCGGCTCTTCGGCGATGTGCCGATGGAAATCGATGTGAAACTTTCCGTGGAAGATTCGCCAAACTCAGCGGGCGTGGCAATCGACGCTATTCGTTGTTGCAAGCTGGCGCTCGATCGCGGCATCGGCGGCGTGTTGCATTCACCCTCCGCCTATTTCTCGAAACATCCGCCGGTGCAAATGACAGATGACGAAGCATTCCGCTGCGTTGAGCAATTCATTCGCGGCGAACGCGAGAGCTAGCCGGCGTTTAAGCACGCGAGGCAGGCGCCAACCTTTGCTCCGTTGTTGTTGCCCTTCCATCAAAAGTCATCAGGCGCGTCCGGTCGAATTTCCTCCTCGAGTTGCGAGGGCAGAAGTTGTTCTAGCCGATCCCATTCGGTTTGCAGTTCCTCTGCGGAGTAAAGTAAGAGACGGCCAAGCGCCGTTGAGAACAAACCGGCTTCCACTTCGAGCTCTGTAATTTCCCCCACCGCTTTCCAGTAGGCCGCCAGCTGCGGGCGGTAACGTGCGCGAAAGATTTCGGCATCGCTCGAGGAAACCTCATTTGTTTTCCAATCAAGCAGAAGACACCGGCCAGCTTTGCGATTAATCATGATCGAATCGATCAAACCTTCAAACACACTGCGGTCGTTCCGAAGCCAGGAAAATGGAAACTCGGCATGAAACAACGTTTCATCGCTGGCAAGGAAACGAGCGATGCTCGCGTCGCTGAACAAACTCTGGCGAGTGGCCTTCCAGTCTTCCGACGCAGCTTGTGCGTCGGGAGAAATCGGCAATTTTTGTTCGAATAACTTTTGCGCGGACTCGATTCCGCCTTTCCAATCCATGCGCTCGAAAAATTTGTGCCACCAGCGGCCATAGAGTGTTGCCAGATTGTCCAGCCGCGAGCGTGTCCGTACCTCTGCTGGGACGTCCGAATCGAGCGCGCTCGGTGTGACCTTGCGCACGAATTCCGAAGCGCGTTTCGCGGAGTCCTCGAGTTCGCGGGAAGTTAAAGGCTCGATTTCGGCGCCCTTTTTTCCCGGCGCCCGCCTCACGGTCGGAGAAGGTTCGAGGATTTCGTCGATCGTGTTGCTGTGTTGATCGAATTCGCCGGAATAAAAATCTTTGTCACGAAGCAGCCGTCGAAGTTGCGCTGTTCGTGGCAGCTTGCCGTCGCTGCTAGAGAAGATTTCCTGATCGAGCACAATGACTAGCGCATGGCGTGCCCGCGTCGTTGCGACATAGAGAAGGCGTTCCAGCTCCTGCTTTTGGGCGCACTCAATCGCGTCTTTCAAATCCTTCGATTTGTCCTCTCTGCCGAACGCTATAATCAGTTCGCCATCCGCGGGCGATTTTACGAAATGCGGATAACGCGGCGATGGGAGCCGCAGGTCGCGCCCAAGAAATGGCACGATAACCGCCTGCCATTCAGACCCTTTTGCCTTATGCGAAGTGATAAGTTGGATCGCATTGTCGTCAGCGGAAAAACGGACGGCGCGTGGCGACGCGAAGTCGTTGCGTAACTGTTCGGCGAACCCAGCCAGGATTATTCCGTTCGCTTCCGCTTCCGCCGCTTGTGCGAGTAAGGCATCGAGCTCGCGTGCGAGATCGCCAAACTCCGTCGCGGGCAATAGGAGCAAACGCTCGCGCAAATGCGTTTTCTCGATGATCAATGTAACGGCATCAAATAACGCCAGACCTTCCGCGCGTTGGCGAATTTCTGCGAGCATGTGCAAAACCGACGAAATTCTTCCGGTCGCTGACAAAATCTCGTCGATGCAAAATCTCGTTTTTTGCCCTTCGGAAAAGACGGCAAGATCGTGATCGGACCTGCCGAAGATCTCGCGGAGCACGCCGACAATTTCGTATGCGTTGAGCGGATCGGTCATGATTGTAAGGAGCGCGGTCAGCCACGCATAAGCCGGGCTGTCGCCTTTGACATCGCGTTCAGATTGGATCGCCACCGGCAAACCGAGGCGGCGTAACGCCGCGGCCATCGTTTGTAGCCAGGCTTTGCGCGGACAAAGAACCGCCACTTCCCGCCACGAATCGGCTGAAAGTTTTTGCAATCCCGCGCCCTTGATCCATCGCGCCAGATATTCCGCTTCGAGGCGTGCCTTCTGGTAGTCTTTGAGTTTTTTTCCTTCCGGGAGTAGTTGTTTCGCAACAAGCGGAACCCGAATGACTTTGCCCGGGAGAATTTCCGGGCGCGGTTGCAATTCGACGAAAGGGACCTGTCCGCCCTTGTTATTCAAAATCTCACGGAAAGTCTCGTTAACGAAATCGAGCTGCTTCTGGTCGAGCCGAAACGTGACGGCAAATTCCAGGCTCTCGCCATGCTTGTCGGCAATCAGCGCTTGATGAACACTCCGGTAATAACTCAGGTCTGCGCGCTGCCAGTAAATCGATTGCTGGAAATCGCCGACCATGCAGAAGTGCCCGGGGCGTGGACCTAAACGTCGATCTTGCAGCCAAAGTCCCTCGGCTTCCGGCGGGCGCGTCGCTTCCAGTAGCACGGAAAATTGCAGCGGCTCTGTGTCCTGGGCCTCGTCGAGGATGACCCGGAAGTTTTCTTCGCGAATTCTTTGCGCGGCGACGGGATGTCGCAGCAACTTTTCCGCAAGCGCGATTTGATCTCCGTAGGTGACGAGTCCACGGTCGAGTCGAAAATCGAGATAATCACGTTGTACCTCCGCCGCGACGCAGTTGGCCGCCTCGCAGATCCATTTTCGCAGAGGCGCAAATTTTTCTTGCCAGAGCTGAGTGAACCTGGCGTTTGGGGCTGTGAAACATATCGGCCATCGCAGATATTCCCAATCGCCGGCGAGACGCGTTTCCCATTCGCGCAATTCCGCCTGCGATTTAGGGATGTTGTCGTTCCCCTTTCCCTTATCCAATTGTGAGTAGACCTCAGCGAAATCGAGCGGCGGACATGGTGACAACCCTGGCACCTGCAAAACAGTCGAGCGCGCACGTCGGGCCAGCTCCATCAGGTCGCGCGCCTGCACGAAACGCAGAAGCGTGGCCCGGTCTTTTCCGCCTAATGACCTGCCAATTCGAGTTTGGTTTTGTGCAAACTCCTGCCAGAGGTCGTCGTCGTCCTCGACCAACTCGAGCGGTGCAGGCAAACCGAGAAAATGACCGAAGTCGGTCAGAAGTTTCATGCAAAACGAATGGATTGTGCCGAAAAAGGCACGATTGAATGCAGTCTGTACGTCCGGTCTCAAATTTTCCTGGAGCAAAGCTTGCCGCGTGCGCTGTTGCATTTCGTCGGCTGCACGATTGGTGAAGGTGACGACGACCAGAGACGGCAGAATTTTCACGGCGTTTGGCGAACGTGCGATCGCCAAAACTCGCTTCGTGATCGCAGTCGTTTTGCCTGAACCCGCCGAGGCGACTACAGAAAAATTGCGATCCAGCTCGCTTGCAAAACGAGTGCGCGCGGCTTCGTCGCGCGGCTTCACCATGTTTCCCACTCCTCTTTCTCAAGGACGAGCGCTGGGTGGGTCAGCGCCCATTTATCTTCCAGAATATCGTTGTCGATTTGCAACGTCGCGAACGGATAGGGGGCGCTGTAACCAAAAGCCGGGCGGATATCACCTTTCATCCCGAAAACCCCGGTGCGTTGCATTTCCGCGAGATCGGCAAAGACGTCCGTATGCGATGCAAGATCGGCAACGGATAATTGTGGAGCGACGTTTTTAACCGCAAGCGAAATAATGCTCACGTTCACTTCGGCGGCGCCTCGCTCGCGTATGGCTAACGCATAAAGGCCGAGCTGCAACGTTGTGCCTTTGACCAGATTGTCGTGTAGATCGGAGGCCTTCAGTTCCCTGGTGGAACCGGTTTTGTAATCGACAATCCAGATCTTTTGGCCGGCGAAACTGGCCGCGTCATTTTGCGCGAGCACCAAATCGATTTGACCGTGCAGATCAAGCTCCACGCCATCGGCAATTTTCAACGCCCCTTCGCGACCGACGGACAACTCCGTCGCCATCCACTTCCATTCTTTCGCACCTCCGATTTTGGCGCCCAGGTGCCGCGCGAGATAGCGTGCATTCAACCAGCCGGAGTTCCACCAATCAGGGACGGCTTTGCCTAACGAGTCGCAAAGATGTCGAAGCTCCGCACAGCGTTTATCCGCGGCCAGCCGGACGCGGCTATCGATCTCTTTCAGGGAAGGAAACGCCGAGAAAATTCTTCCGTCCCGAGCTTCGATAATATTCGCCAGCCAGTGATGCACCCATTTCCCAGTCGCCGCTGCCCAGGGATTCGCGACGTCCTCCGATGCTTCCACGCCAAGATAACGCTTCATCCAAATAATCGCTGGCGACGAAACCATTCGTTCGAGATCGCTCACACTCAGCGTCGGCACCGGTCGATACGACTCGTTGGGCCGCAAAGCGAAATCGTATTCTCCCGCTGGTTTAGAGGGGTCGCGACGCGTGTTGAATGCAATCAGGGTTTGCTCCACATCCGTCGCTACGCCGGCAGGCGTCGCCAACAGCGCAGTGGCGCGCCGCAGATTTTTCAGCGTCGTTTGGGTGAGCGGTTCACCTCGCGTTTTGAGATAAAGCTCGGTAAAACATTCGCTTGGATTCCAAAACCGTTCCGGCGCGTCCTCCTGCACCAGACTGGCCGCCAGCGTCACGCCTTCGGCAGCCGATTCGAGGAGCGCGTCGAATTGCCGCAACGCGATCGCGCGTTGTTCGCCCGGCCCGAGATAGAGCGAATGATTTTCGCGCACACTGGTATGGCCCTCGCCCTGGCTTCCCTGGCGCGCGGCGCGCTTGTTGAGCTGTTGGACGCTGCGATTGAAGGCGCGAATCTCTTCCGGGCGTGCAAACTCCGCGCCAGTTGGGGGCGGCCAGGCCCCTTCGTTCCAGCCGGCGAGAATCAAGTGCGACCATTCCTGGTTTTGCGCACGTGCTACTGTCAGCAATTGCACGCGCGCATACGGATGGTCGCCTGCGGCTGAGCGGGCGCGTTCTGAGGTGGCAACCGTTTCTTTCAGCCAGCGCAAAAAAAGCACGCGCGAAAATTTGGCATCGACGTGCTGCGACCAATCATGCGCAACGTTGGCAAGTTCGAGTGCGTGTTGCTTCCATTTGAGATGGGCAAAAGCGGCATGAGTCTGTTCGAGAAACTGCGCGAGCGTGGCTCGCGGCGGGAGCAACGGCAGCGCTCGCAAGGCTTCGGCGGCTGACTGAAATTTGTCATCCACGCGCGTGGCACAGAATTCGTGCAGCAGCTCGAGATCGTCCAGCAACACCTCCGTGTAACTATCGCGCAGAATTTTTTCGAAAACTTGCCGGCTGATCTTGGGTGATACGAGTGCTGGGTCGGGCAACGCATTTAGAAAGCGCAGAAACGAATTGAGTCGTGGCGCGCGTTGCAGTTCGATCCATGCCTGCCACTCTGCCGATTCGAAAATGCCGGGTACGATATGGGCGAGTCCGTCATTGTGTGGGATTTCAAGCCGCTCCAGCGAGTTCGCGACCAGACGCGGCAAGGCCCCGCCGCGGGGAAAAATCACCCCGAGCCGCGTGCATTTCTCATCTGCCAAATAACGGATGCATTGCCCGGTGATCGCTTCGGCCTGTTCCGAAAAGTTTGTACCGATCAGAAAATCGACGCGTTTTGCCGTTTCCGCGCCTCCGCGCATTTCTATTTCGCTAAAAAGCGAATCGCCGAGCTCGGTGGTCGCTCTTGGCGAGCGTTGGGCTTCGCCACAGATTTCTTCCCAGGAACCGACCCAGCAAAGATCGACATCCGAAAAGTTCTGCCGTGGTTCCTCGAGCACGATCGTGGCGTTTTCTGCCAGTTGGACCGCGGTGCGCAGGAGAAACCACTCTGCCCAATGCCCGCCGTCAAATCCCGTGATAAGCACGTGGGAAAATTCTCGTCTGCCACGTGCGGCTTCTTTCAAACGCTTTCGATCAGCCTCGCCGGGAAGTACAAACCCGCATTTTTTCAGCAGTTCGTTAAAACGCTCAACCACTGGTACAAACGACGACAACCCAAGTTCTTGAAATTTCCAACCGGCAGTCTCGAGGCGATCTAATGCACGCAGCAGTAGCGCGGGTGCTCGAGCAACAGCTTTGGCCGCAAGCGCTTCAGAGTCGTTACGCCGATTTTCCATTTCGCTGGCCGCAATCGCGAGAAGCAAACGCAGATGTTCAAGCTCAGCACCCGGCGCCGCGTCATCACGCGCGAGTAAAGCACGCACGCTTGCCGGCGTAGCAAACCGCAAACCGAGATACGAAGAGTTTTTTTCAATCAGGCGCGTCTTGAGATCGTTGACGTGTCCACGCGTTGGGACCACGACCAGGGAAGGCAACGGGTGTTTCCAAGCCCCCGGCACAACTCGTTCGAACCAGGGCGCAATCGCATCGTCCCAAGCTTCCTGAACGGACGGCGCAACGAGTAGAACTGGCCGTGATCGTTTCATGGTTGCATGGTCCCTGCCAAGCTGCGCTTGTCGCCACTGCGCCGTGTGAACCCTTCGCGATCGAGTCTCTCAAGAAATGGAACCATGATTCGCCGTGAACTCTCGAGTGCCTGTCTCAGTTCGCTCACCGTAGCTGGTCCATTTTTGGAAATGAAATCAGCGACGGCATTTTTCATGCGTTCAAAGTTCTCGCGCAACAGCACCACGTCCGGAACGATTTCAATTACTTTTCCACTTTCTATCAAAAATTTGAGTATTCGTTGCGCCTCCGGGTCTCGTTCGATGTCTCTCCGGGGCGGGGGATCGAACGGTTTCTTGCATAGCGCCTCGTGAATTTTGGCTGCGACAGGTTGCAGCTTCACCGGCAAAGCCGGTCGATGTGAACGTCGTGCAATCGTTGTTTCTCTCCGAGCGAAATCACCCGAACACAGGTCCGTCACGAGCGCCTCGAAAACGTCCGTCGATTTGTCGCGTAGCGCGGCGCGCAGATCGCTCACATTGAAACCAACCCGTTCGGGATTCTTGTCTAGTGCGTTGTCAATCAGACGCGTGGCACGGTTTCGCAACGCCTGCCAGCGATTCGGATTGGCGGCGATTTTCTCTTGCATGACGATCTCCTTTTGATGTTGGAGGTCCCGTAACGCGTCAGCGATCTCGCTGCTGCTGAAGCGAGATTTACCAAGCAAATCTTGAATCGACAAAAAGCCGCGGAGTCCAACTTCGGAGCGCACCCAGGCACCGATGTCATTTGGGGACAGGGCGCGATCCATCAACAATTTGCGTTTCGCTTCGTCGCGAAATTCCGTGCCATCTGGATCAAGCACTATCCCGCCACCGAGCGTGTGTTGTTCGGATGGATCGCGACTAACAAAACGATCGCCGGCGAATACGAAAATTGGCGATGCGAGCCTTAGCTGAGCGATTTCTGTTTTGCCTGGCTCAAGAAGCCGATTTTCAAAGAACCGGACCTTCGCCATGGTCCACGATGTTCCGTGATGGACGTGCACTGACGAACCGTTTTTCAACGGCCGCACGCCCGGATTTTCGCGAGGAAGCCGCGGTGATTTTTCCAGAAGGGCAATAAGCGTCGAATTTGCAGGCGCCAACTCGCCAATCGTGACAGCATTGCCCCGGCTGATCTGCTCGACGCTGAAGTCCGGCAGACTAATTGCGGTTCGCATTCCCGGTTGGGCAACCTCCAACTCGCGTCCGTGACTTTGAATTGAACGAATGCGTCCCTCAAGACTGCCCGGTTGGACGACAATCTTCTGGTCGCGGCGCAGTTGTCCACCAGTCAATGTGCCCGTGACCACGGTGCCGATTCCGCGCAGGGTAAACACGCGATCGATAAACAAGCGCGGCTTTCCGTAGTCGCGCGGTGGATGCAGCCTGGCGAACTCGCGGGCAAGCGCGCTTTTCAAGGTTTCAATACCTTCATTAGTGCGAACCGAGGTTGCGATGATTTGGGCGTTCGAAAAAGGGCTGTCCTGCAGATGGTCACGAATTTGTCGGGTAACATTCTCGACCCCTCCCAGGTCGCATTTGGAGAGGGCAATCACTGCGCGCTGTACGCCGAGGTAGGTCAAAATTTGCAGATGCTCCTCGGTCTGCGGCATCCAGCCGTCGTCCGCAGCAACAACCAAAAGCGCGAGATCGATCGACCCGACGCCTGCAATCATGTTTCGAACAAAATCCTCGTGACCTGGCACATCGACGATTCCAATGTGAAGCCGCTGCTCGTCAGGACTGACAAGGTTCAACTCCGCGAAACCGAGATCGATTGTGATTTGTCTCTCCTTTTCCTCGGGCAGCCGATCAGGGTCGGTTCCCGTGAGCACCTTCACCAGTGCGCTTTTGCCGTGATCGACATGCCCTGCAGTTGCGAGAATGAAGTGCTTCATTGTCATCTCGTTTCAACTCAACGATGCCGTGTCATCCTGAACGAAGTGAAAGACCTCACACAGGGTGATTGATCACCACTCACGTTAAGAGTATTCCCAGGCTTCGACTGTGAGATCCCCTCGCTCTGCTCGGGATAACGACTCTGTCGAATGTCTTAAACACGTTCGAAACATGCTGCGCGAATTGCCTCGATCACCGCCTTATCTTGTTGCGGGAAAATCGTGCGGAGATCTATCTTCAAACGGTTGTTCGCAATATAACCAATGAGTGGCGGCGCTGACTTGCGCAAGCGCGCGGCGAACTCCACAGGCGAACAATTTTTCGGCAGGATTTCAATCGCAACAGACGACGTCATTGATTTGGGCAATGTGCCACCGCCGATTCTGCCTGTGCTGCGGCCAATCGCGATCTGGAACGGCAAGTCATTCAGACGGTCCTTTATCGCCACGGCTCGATTGCACAATTCGTCTTCGGTGGCTTGCAACATCCCAATCGCCGGAATTTCCTCCGACGCTTGATTAAGATGAAGATCGATTGTTGCCTGCAGCGCCGCGAAGCAAAGTTTGTCACAACGCAGGGCGCGAAATAGAGGTTCGCGTTTTAAGGCACGCACGAATCGCCTCTTCCCAACGATAATTCCTGCCTGTGGCCCGCAGAATAACTTGTCGCCGCTAAAGCAAACAAGGTCCGCTCCCGTTTTTAACGCCTCCCATGGTGTCGGTTCGTGTTCGGCAATCCCTAATTGTTCAGTGGAGACAACCGCGCCGCTGCCCAAATCCTCCACAAAAGGAATTCGCTTTTTTCGCGCGAGAGCGGCGATGGATGCCGCGGGTGGCGATTCGACAAAACCGCTCATAAAAAAATTGCTGCGATGAACCTTCAGAATCATCGCGCTCCTGGAATTAATCGCGCGCCTGTAATCATCGAGCGTCGTTTTGTTGGTGGCTCCAACTTCACGCAAGGTGGCTCCGGTGGCTTCGATGATCTCGCCAATTCGAAAACCGCCCCCGATTTGAACCATCTCACCGCGCGAAATTATCACGTCCGATTTCGCCGCGGTGAAATATTGAACAATCAAGACTAACGCTGCCGCGCAATTGTTGACCACGGTAGCGGCTTCAGCTCCGCAAAGCAGCGCAAGCCCGTTCTCGATATATGCCCCGCGATTCCCGCGTTCGCCTGTCGCAAGATCGTATTCCAGATTGGAGTAGCCCGCGCCAACTTCCACGAGAGCTCGGATTGCTTCGGGTGCAAGCGGCGTACGTCCGAAGTTCGTATGAATTACAACACCAGTTCCGTTGATGACCGGTTGCAGTCGGCTGGCTCGAATCAATTCGAGCGAACGACGGAGGTGCTTAACCGTCGATTCGAATTCTGGAATATCGCTGTTGCTTCGTATCTTCGACAGTTCCTGGCGGACCAGATAGACAACCAGTGGACGCGGCAGGTCATATTTTCCCAACGCATCAAGAACCTTGTTAACGGCAGGAATTTCTCGGCGCGAGCGCGGCTTCACTCTTTTACGCATATCAATGGGCCACGAGGTCGTTGGGTACTAATCCTTCCGATGACGGCAGCGCAGGGCGTTCGCCTTTGCCGCAAGAGTCCGAGCACTTTCTCGAGCTTCCCCTCGGCGACGCACAGGAGTAATCCGCCGCTGGTTTGTGCGTCGGTTAAGAGAATTCGGCGCGAGTCATCTGTGCTTCCCCAATCGACAGCGACGGTTGTGGCGACGAAATTTTCGCTGCTGCCGCCGGGGATGCAGCCTTGCTCGATTAAGTCGGCGATCTCTTCGGTAATCGTGGGCACCGTTCGCGAATCGAGTTGTGCGGATACGCCACTGGCACGACAGAGCGAAATCAAATGGCCCATTAGTCCGTACCCGGTTACGTCCGTCGCTGCGCGCACCAGGCGAAGCTCGGCCAGTTCGGCACCTACAGTGTTCACTTTCGACATCAGTGCGATGACCTTTTTCTGTAGTGTGCGCGACGCAACTCCGCGTTTGATCGCAGTGGTGGCGATCCCTGTGCCCAGCGGTTTAGTCAACACGAGCAGATCGCCGGGTTGCGCGTTTGCGTTTGTTGTCAGGCGACGAACATCGATGATCCCGGTAACAGCCAGTCCGTAAATGGGCTCTGGATTGCGAATAGAATGGCCGCCGATAATGGTGCAACCCACTTCGGCAGCTTTGGCGAGACCACCACGTAAAATCGCAGCAATCACTCTTGGCCGAACCAGGTCTGCCGGGAATCCAACGATGTTCAGTGCAGTCAACGGTCGCCCGCCCATAGCAAAGATGTCCGAGAGCGAATTCGCGGCCGCGATTTGTCCATATGAGAATGGGTCGTCCACGATGGGTGTAAAAAAGTCCACGGTTTGAACAAGAGCGCGGTGGCGATCGAGGCGATAAACGCCGGCATCGTCGAACGTACTCGAGTTCACGATCACATTTCGGTCCAAAGAAAGCGGAAGCTGCGGCAAAACTTGTCGCAGGGCCTTTTGGCTCAATTTGGAAGCTCACCCGGCGCAGGATGAAAGCGAAGTCAGCCTCCGGACTTGCTCACGTGGCATGTGTAGTCACCTCCTTTTTCAAAGTGCTGTAGCCACGGCGGTGTGTCGCCGTGGATTGTTGAAACCCTGCGTACGCCTCGACTCAGCGAGGCGGCTACAGAAATTGGACGGAGAGGATAGGAATCGAACCTACCTCGGCCCCGGGTATGCGGAGCCGACAACGGTTTTGAAGACCGCGAGGACCACCAGGCACCCTTCACTCTCCTAGTTACGGATCGCGGATTGTGGATTGCGCAAAATTTATTTTGCTTTCTTGATCGCCGTGACAATGGCGTCGAAGTCCGGCCAATCGCCGGTGTCGAGTTTGGAATGGAGTAACTTGCCATTGGCGCGAACCTCGAAAGCGCCGCCACTCGAGGGAATCAAGGTCAGCGACTTGATGCGCTCACCGAGCTCAAGAATTTTGGTCGCCAAACTGACGGCCTTCGGCGTGTAGTTTCAAACGACGCAGTATTCGATCGACACTTCGGTTTTCACCGACAATCTCCTTTCCGAAATGAAACTATCGGCGCGATGAAATGAGGTCAAGAAATGTCCCGGAAAGGAATGGCGTTTGCGGAGACGCGGACCAATGAAGGCGCTTGACACAATTGTCGTGTTTAAGGAAGTGTAGCCGTAACCCGCTCCACCGGGTTACGGCTTCTCCACTTCAGCAACTCCGAAAACGTTCGAAGCTGTCAGCCCTGAAGATGTTTCGGAAACGTTGATCCAAGATGCCTTTTGAGCTGGTTGTCAGCTAAAACGCGAAGTTGAGACCGCTGCGAAACATTCCAAAATTGTTTTGCGGCCCATCGATCACGCCGAAGGATAAGTCGTTAGTCCAACCAATATGGCGCGCGACTCGGAATTCGACTCCGACTCCAAATTGCCCGACCACTTTGGTTTCAGCACCGAAGTGATCCGTCTGTGCATTAACAGCAAACGCATCCGGCGGCCCCTGCGTGTGAACGATATCCCTTTCGCCGCCGCCAAAAATCGCGCCCACACCCGCCCATGCATAGGGTGATAAACGTGTGCAAGGAATCGGATAGCGCAGCGTAAGCGTTCCTAAAACAGAGCCGATGGTGTGATCGTGATTAATTCTTCGGTGAACAAAAATCGGAACCGTTTGATCCTCGAAGATATCGAAACCAGGCTTGCTGGCGTCCAGAGCGAATCCTTCAACACCGATACCAGCATACCGACAGAAAAAATACTTGATGTCGCCTCCGCCGCCCCACGCGTGATCCCCACCAATATAATGATCGTAGGTGCCAAGCACGGCGCCGCCCTCACTGGTACTTTGTACGATGTCCACCAGCGAAGGATTAGGCGCGAATTCGGTGTTGGTAAATGTATAGGTGCCCCAGAGATTCACATTCCATTCGCGATCGCCGTACCAATCCGGACATGGCGGCGCGACCTGCTTCATCTCTTTGTCTGAATCTTTACCAGCGCCGGAAACCTTGGTCAGATAACGGAATCGACTGGACACTGGCGCTTCGGCTTCGGCGCGTTCGCCACCGAAGAGCCAGGAAAAGGCAACAAAAACATCGGCGACTGGCGAATCGTGAGTGCACCCAAACAACGGCGAAATATCAAGCCGCGTATTTGCTGTCGGTTTCCAGGCAACGGTTGGACCGAGGACGAAGCTGTTCACGGCATCGCCGCGGGTATCTTTCGTGGTGACGTTCCGATATAGCATTTCTATGCCGACTTTCAGACGTTCGTTAGGCAAGAGGACCGGCGTCATGGCAGCCTGTGAGAAGCCCCATTCCCGACCGCGATCTCCAGTGTTCTCTTTTTCGAAGAACCAGTTCATGGCCCATTCGACGCGTCCGAAGAATTCCTGAGCGAGAAGCAAACGAACTTCGTACGCATCGGGAACCTTCGGCGGACCGCCCTCTTCCTCCTCTTCTTCTTCTCCTCCTCCGCCTGGAGGCGGTGGAACTTCTTCGTGTCGAATTGTACCGACACCGAATTTATATTCCGCGAAGAGAGTTGGATTGAGCGGAATCTTGTTCCAGTCAGCAAGCGCCCATCGCGCTTCCAGACTCACTGTCTGCACACCGCCACCGCCATTAAATCGTTCCAACTCTGTTTCGGCCGCGATATTAAAACGATACGGCAAACCCATTTCGATCTCTTGGGTGAAAAGATAATCAGGTGGTCCGTGTCGGAACCCCTGACCTTCAAAGAGTTCGCCGAAGAAGAATGCCCATGGCGGCAACACGTAGGCATTTACTGCGTTGGAAAAACGGCTGCGGGAAAACCCAGGTGGCGCGCCGTAAGCACTCGGCACTTCCTCGCCCGTGACTACAATTGGCTGTTCGTCTCTTAATGTTACCTCTTGCGCGGAGGCCGAATGACTTACGGTGGGAAGTACGAAACCTATACAGGCGATCAACTGAACTAACCATCGCAGGGGAATTCCGCAGAAAAGTGACGTTTTTGTCATAAGTCTCCCGTATGATTACCGGACTGTAATGATTGGCAAGACAAATTTTTGCTCACCTCTGGACCCGGCAATCGGAGAGGGTAGGCGTTTCGTCACCTCGCTCGCTATTGCTCGAGTCGTGGCCACGACTTGCATGTCGCTCACATGCTTGCTTAGTACGGCTTCTCCGCAGATCGCGCTGGAGTGTGGCCAAAGCCCGTTCCACCGGGCTGCGGCCCCTCCAGTTCAGCAAGCCCGAATGCTTTCGGGCCCTGCTCCCATTTCAAAGGAAAAAAGGCTGAGCAATGCAAAAGGCACGCGCCCCAAATTTAGCGCCTTGCGACTGCGCGTTCGCAGAAGCCGTTCTTTGGCTCAAACAATTGAATTGCAGGCGAATTGGAATGAATCTTCCGACCAGTTGATGATCTCCCATTGGGACTGGAAGCATCCCTCGGCAAAGCTCCAGCGTTCGATGGGCGCAGTCGAACAATCGGTATTTCCGGATTTTTAAATTCCACTACGGCGTATTCGCTGTCCCGGAGCATCCACAGAAAGTTCTGGATTGTCAGCCTGCGATAATCCCGTATCCCAGGATGCGAGAGCTTGCGATACGTTTCGGCAACACTGATGCGCCCGCCGGCTTCGCGCACAACGTAGGCCAGGGCGAGATCGAATTGGTAGTTGGAGTCATTGATGCGTCGCAGTTTAGGGTTTGTTGCCGGCCAGCAAGGAATGCCCTTATCGAGCGCCACGATCAAACGCACATGCGCTTGCATCGACAATCGAAAGGCACGCGTGATCGGTCGCGACGAAGAGGCTCCCGAGCGATCGACCCACTTCTCAAGCAGTTGGGGAGTCAGTGGACAAATCGTCGAGAGACAACGCCACTTTATTATTTCCAGAAGTCTGGGCACTCGAGGCCCCCACATTTTCCTCAAGCTATCCAGGGTGTTCGTAAACACTTTGTGCACACGGGCGCGCGTCAAACCGTACCGTCGTCCGATTTCTGCATGGCTCAGGCAAAGAAGATCCGCGTGCGGACTGCGGGCGCCCATTTTTGCTCCGATCTTGGCAAGAACAAATTGTCTGTCACGAAGCGGTAGCTTTGCCAAGCCTCGCTCAAGCAAAGTCAGTAATTCGACCGCCGCCGTGGCCTCGTGAATCTGCCCCAGATCAAATTCGCCGGAAGCCGCGCGCTCAATCAAATGCTGTATCTCGCTAAGCGTTCGCCATCCACAGGCTTTATGTTGAAGCAATTCAAAAGCGTTACGCTCATCGAGGTCACCCAAAGTTCTGGCGCCGATGGAGCGGACCACATTGGCCAAACGCTTCGTTATCGGCAATTCGTGGAAGGAAAGATGGCAAATCGATTCCGGAATGACAAAGCTGGCCGCATCTTCTTGCACTTTTGGAGTGGCCACTTCAGCCCCCGTCGTGGTAAAAATGTGTAATGGCGTGTGCGCAGCGTGATCGCCACGGCGCCGGTGACCATTAGACGAAGCCTTCCCATTTTGGAATCGTGCGCGGCGTGCCAGCAAATCCAACTCGTAAAGCGTTTTTGGTCCACAATTCTTTTCCCAGGCGAAGTCAACCACCTTCCGTCCGTGCAGGTCGCCGAGCACGTGGACGCCGAACCGGTCTAGCACAGCGCTGAGGCGCGCTGAGGTTTGCCGGGTATCCAGAGGTTGATTCCGAAGGCTCGCGGGAATCTCAATCGCCTTGGAAAATGAATGGAGAGCGAGGGCTGGCATGGCGGTTCTTTCTTACGAGCATTACAGGATTGTAATGTTTGACAAGTACAAATTTTTTGGATGGTCCCAAGATATGTTTCGCTCTCTCCCGGCCGAGAGTTACTTAATCGACGAATTCTGTTGAGAGAGGTACACTTCGCCTTGCGGCCGCGCAAATGGGACGGCAACGCGGGGAAATGGTCCAGATGAAGTCACTTCCCACCTCCGTTCAGCAGACAATCAACCAAAAGGCCGCCGGGGGAGAAATCGTTCGGGTGAAAAGGGAAGACGACACGGATGGCAAGTGGAATTACGAAGTCGTCGTGCGCTCCCAGGGGAAAGAATGGGGATTCGAGGTTGACCCGAACGGGAAATTACTCAAGACCCACCCCGAAAAAAAATAACGAAGCTCGCGAGGCCGTCACCGGGCGGTTGGAGACGCCATCTCGTTCATGCCGGCTGGCGCACGAGGAGATCATGCTGCTTTGGAAAAATGAGACTGACGATAGTGCCGCGACCGATTTCGCTTTGAATCGTGGCGGTGCCGCCGTGCAAATCGACAATCGACTTCACCAAAGCCAGGCCCAGACCCGCTCCATCAGATCCGCGTGAGGACTCTGCCCGGTAAAACCGATCGAACACTCGCGGCAAATGTTCGGGGGCTATTCCGGAGCCATTATCGCTAACGGCGACTTCGAAATCCGTCGCGTGTTCGGCGAGGGCAATTTGAATGGAACCGTTCTGGGGGGTAAAACGCAGCGCGTTATCCACCAGATTTCCCACAGCGCGCTCAAACAAGGCGGGGTCCGCAGAAATCTCTCCTTGCCCGCTGCAATTGATGGCGACAGAGCGATCTTCGGCGATCGTTTCATAAAACTCCGCAATTTTCTCCACTGCCGCGCGGGCGTCGAATCGCTTGCGCTCAACCGGTTCGCGTGCCGCGTCTACCCGCGCAACGAATAGCAAGTTATCCACGATGCCGGAAAGCCGTTCGCATTCGCCGATCGTGGACTCGATGGTTTCGCGGTATTCTTCGGGGCTGCGGTCGCGCGACAGAGCGACCTGCGCCTCACCCAGCATATTTGCGATGGGAGTGCGCAATTCGTGTGCGAGGTCGGCGGAGAATTGAGAAAGCCGTGTAAAGGAATCATCAAGTCGCTTGAGCATTTCATCGAAAGCGATGGCCAGGGGCTGAAGTTCGCGCGGCCAGTTGGCTGGCCCCACACGCTCGTCGAGGTGCGTTGGCCCAATTCGTTCCAGTGAGCGCCTCATTTCTTCCAACGGACGCAGACCGCGCCTGGTGACGGAGATCGCAATTAGAATAGAGGCGAGAATGCTGCCTGAAAGAACGAGCAGAGCCAAAATACCAAATCGCCTTTCGACCTGCTCGTCGCTGGAGCGATCTTGCGCCACTTGAATCGTAAACGGCTGGCCATTTGCCAGGGCGTGTCTTGTCGTTAACGCAAACGATTTCCCGGCGACTCGATATTCAGTCGGCGCTGCAATTTCGCGTGAAGCAGGCGCGGGAAAGATATTTGCCGGCAACAGCGTCTCCATCCCGGTTGTCTGCCCGACGGTCGCGCCCGACGGATCGAGCACACGCACCAGAAAGGGAGCGCGCTGCCGATTACCTGTTGCATTGATTTCCGCATCGACCGCAGCCAATCCACCTCGTTGTTGAAAACTCGTTTGCAATGCGTCCACCTTGTCCGCGAGCACAGCATTATCTTCGGCGAACGCGTGGCGAACGACGATCCAGTAAAAGACACCCAGTCCGCAGGCGAGCAAGAGAGCTGCAGCCAGCGTAAAAAGCAGAATGAGCTGGGAGGCAATGGAGCGCGGTTCAGGGCGCTTTGAGAACATAACCCATGCCGCGGATGGTATGGACCAGTTTGGTCTTAAACGGATCGTCCACCTTTGCTCGCAAGCGACGCACTACCACATCGACGACGTTTGTATCGGTTTTAAACCCTATGTCCCACACGTGTTCTGCAATTTCGGCGCGCGATACAACTTCACCGGCCGAATGCACCAGATGAGCCAGCAGAATAAACTCTTTCGGCGTCAGATTCAGTGGAACGCCGCCCCGCTCGGCGCGCTGATGGCGCGTATCGATTTCCAGATCGTCGATCCGCAATTTGTCCCGACGCGCAGGCGTACGACGCATCAGCGAACGTACGCGTGCGAGCAATTCCGAAAACGCGAATGGTTTCACCACGTAATCATCCGCGCCGATCTCCAACCCCTTTACGCGATCGGGCACGCTGTCGCGCGCAGTCAAAAAGATAACCGGCGTCTGCATCTTGGCCGCTCGCAATTCTTGCACCAAGGCCCAACCGTCCTTTTTTGGAAGCATGATATCGACAATGAGAAGGTCGAACGTGCTCGCACGCGCTGCAGCGAGCCCGGCCTCGCCGTCCGCGGCAAGATCAACCCCGAAACCGGCTTCGCGCAGGCCCTTTGCCAGAAAGGCCGCCGTTTTCTTTTCGTCCTCGATCACCAGAATTCGCATAATCCCGATAATCTTCGTCTAGTTCTTTCTCATAGCTCTGCTCCACTCCGGATTCTATGGAGCATGAGCGAGAGCAAGAGCATGAGCAAGACAAGAAATAGACAAACCTATGAGGCAATTTGCTCTCGCTTGGGCGGCAGAGCGATCGCCAGACCGGCAAGCAAAAACGTGGTTGCCGCAGAGAACAGGCAATAACGGCAGTAGGCATGCAGCAGGAAGGCCTGAACGTAAAGGAACCAGAGCGTAGCCAGGAACATCGCACCAATCGGTCAAAATGAGGAATATTCGCGCGCGCGAGTAGCCGAACGCTGCGAATGTGGCGAAGGTAAATACGCTGAAGTAGGCCAGTGCCCCAAACATGGCCACCGGCATTCCCGCTACCTTCGCGTACGAACTGCCCAGGACTCGGAAACAATCCGGTGAGCCCCCACAGCCGAGTGTCTCGCCCGTCAACGCCTGCACCGACAGATAAGTTGCGTCCGCCAGTCCCGCCAGCGAAACGATCGCTACAACGATAAAAATGATCGTGCGAAATCGCGCTACTGTCATGTCCGCGATTTTTTTTCCAGCGCTGCGTTGATCTCGGCGCGAATGCCCTCTGGGTTCTTGTCTCTTTGATCCACTGGCTGATTATTAATAAACAGAGTCGGGGTCGTCTGTATCCCCAGTGATTCGCCGCGTTGGCGATCCGCCTCGACTCGTGCCCTGGTCTTCTCGCCGTCCATGTCTTTTTTGAATTTATCAAGATCGAGTCCGATCATCCCGGCATAGGATTCGAACAATTCGCGGGGGTTAGGCGCTTTGCTCCACGCCTCTTGTTCTCGATAGAGGACGTCGTGCATCTCCCAAAAATGGCCCTGCAGTCCCGCCGCTTCCGCGGCCAGCGCCGCTTCGCGGGCGTGCTCGTGCACCGTTAACGGAAAATTCCGAAAGACCACACGCAAACGCGAATCGTATTCTTTCTCCAGCTGGCCAGCAAATGCCGCGAACATGCCGCACGGCGGGCATTGAAAATCGCCGTACTCTTCCAGTGTTACTGGCGCATCGGGATTGCCGCGAATGTGGGCTGACTCGGTGTCGCCTTTCCCGGGGGCCTTATTGTCGGGAATGGAGAGGAGGTGCGGCTGCTTTGCGCGGTAGAGCATCGCGCCGCTTCCGAGCGTGGCCAATGCAACAACGGCAACAATGACGAAGGGCAAATTTCGCTTCATAGATGAAGAGCGGAGAGCGAAAAGTTTCGATGCAACGAATGAGTCGTCAAGGGCAAGTAATAGAACCACCACGTAAACGCCAAAAGGGCCGGCTCAAATGGAGCGGCTTGATGACGAACAACAAAATGTCGAATGTTTAATCACAAAGGAATATCGACGTCCGAATCCAGAAACAATCGGCTGCAATTTTTTCTCGTTCGATCGTTTCGGGCTTCCTTTGTGATCGGTAATTCGGGGTTCGCCATCATTGACCGATATAAAGCTGTGAGGGTAAATTTGACGATGGAATTGCCAAGATTTTCAATTGCACTGCTAAGTCTGCTCATGTGCGCCGGTTTTTTATCAGGCCAAACGCCATCTGGTTCGGAAACGGGGATCGAAGGGGTCATCATGATTAAGCCGGCTCAGCCCGGTCCCGCGCGGACTGGGGCTCCCGATTCAATACCGCTGGCGGACGTCGCTTTCGGGGTCGCGAACCAAAAGGGCGAGGTTACATCGTTTACCACGGACCATGAGGGGCGTTTTCGAACGCCGCTGCCGCCTGGGCATTACAAGGTTTCTCTGAAGGGAAGGACACGCGGTGTTGGACGTTACGGGCCTTTCGAAGTCGATGTTGTGGCTGGCAAAATGACAAATGTCCAGTGGCAATGCGACTCGGGTCTTCGGTAGAGAGACCAGCCATTCCTGTGGGGCGGCGCGTCTCGTTGACTGCAGCAAAGCACTCGATGTTGCTCGCCCACCAGGTCGAGGGTCGGCGAGCACCGACTACACTGGCGCGGAAGATTCGCGAATTCTTTCGCCAGTTGCGCGATTAACGATTTACGAACCAATCACGCTTCTAATGTGGAGGTGTAGGACGCGGCGGCGGCGTTGGGCGAGACCTGGGCCTGGGGCTGGTCCTTGGTGTTGGAGTAGGTCGTGGCGTCGCTGTTGCGGTTGGTGTTGCTGTCGCGGTCGCGGTTGCTGTTGCGGTAGGTGTTGGGGTTGGACTAGAAGTGGGCGTCGGAGTTGGTGTGCCACCCTGCACAGGGGCCCGAATGGCAACCGTCATCGGGTCTCCTGTTTTGAAGAAATCGACCGTCGCATTTGCAACTTGCGGCGGTTGATCGGCATCGAATCGGAAATTATAAAGTGTACCCCAGCGAATCGCATTGGCGTTTTGATTGTTTGCAAACGTTTCCGTAGCCCAGGTCAGTGAACTGGCAGTCTGAGTGGGCGTCCACGGCGTGCTGCTATATCCCTGGCTGTTCAGTGTGCCGTCGTTTGCCCATCCCGGATGTTGAGGCGGGGCGTGAAATCCGATGTTACTGATGTTGACACCAGCTCCTAAAGGCACACTGAAAGATTGAATCGCTCGATCCAGGTTCATGTTGTAGAGAGCGTACTCATAGTGCCAGATTCCAGGCGATGGGTTGGTCACCTTATAACCCATGAACCAGAAGCCGTCGTTGCCCGGATCGGGCTCCGACCGGTTCACTGTTGCGCCCGTCCAAGCCCAGATGGCACTCAGCATTCGCACGGTGTTACCGACTGGCGAAAAACTGAAACTGGTGGTGCCGCTCACGTTGTACTGTCGATGGGAGGCGTTGTTTGACATGTTGCATTCCGAAGGATGCGTCTGGCACCAGCTGTACTCGCTCGGGGCGACATATTGCGCTTCAGCAAAATAGGTCGCGCCCTGATTGAGTGTTGTGTTGAGATCGTTGACTTCCACCAGAACCCGGTGCGACACGCCGTCGTGATTGTGACCGCTGTGATCGTTCGCAGTTGTTGGAAAGTTACCAGTGAATGGATTGACCCACGCGCGCGAGCCAATCTGGTCTTGGTCACCGTTCAGGCCCGCAGAATACGGGTCGGAGCAGCCCGGGCAAAGATGGCTGCCCGTGCCGCAACCGCTGGTATTACAACCAAGGCTGCAAGCGTCGTCTTCCAGCGCAAAGAAGGTATGCTTGAGCCACGATTGACCAATTTGTTCGAACCGCTCGGTGTTATCTGCCCCGCCACTCATCCGATAAAAATTTTGCGGAACGACCGGGTGATCGGTATTTGGCAACTGAAACCAATCGACTGGCTGGTCGCCATTATTGCAAGAAGTCGTCGCTATAGCGAGACCGACTTGTGTGCCAGCGTTCCCGAGTTCTTCTACATCTGGCAGATCTCCTACAATGACATCGGGTCCGTGTGTTGCCGTTGGCGTTTGTGCCTCGATCGCACGAAGCAGCGGCGGCATGGTCACACCTTCGACTTGGCCGTTAACAAGCTCCTTGATTTCTACTGGCTGCATTGCCGCGCCGATGGATATTTTTCCCACGACTGTTCCCGCTTCCGAAGGGCGCCCAAGAGCGTTGGCAAAATCTTGCGACATCACGAGTCTTCCGCCGTTGATGGCCAGCGACTGCCCGCTGGCGTCGTAGTCGTACTGGTGTCCTTCAATATTGAAAAAGGTGAAGCCCGTTTTTGCGTCGCGCACAACGAGGTCCACACTTTGGCCCGCAGGAAGTTTTTCCACGACCAGCGAACCGATCGATTGACTCAGTATCCCCTGAAGCGCCGGGATCCCGCGGCTGCGGGAGGCGATCAAGGACATCGATCCGGGCGCGGAGCCGCGTAACACATCGTTCAAAACCAGAATGGGAAAGAAGGAGTTGGCCGCCACGGCGAATTGCACTTCTTGCACTCCGTCTCGCGCGGCCGAGCTGATTCCATTCAGACGGTTGAGGTCGAGCGACATCGTTGCGGTTCCGCTTTCCACGATCAGCTTTTGAAGGGTCCCAGTGGCTTCACCTTGGTTGTCTGGACTCTTCTGCTGCGCGACGCGATCAGTAGAGCCCGACGAGCTGAGAAGAAAAAGAAACGGGAGAATAAAGATAGTCAGGGCTTTTTTTAACATTGTTTGAACGGTGATTGGTTTCTTTGGGCAGGTGCTGGAGAGAGCTGCAATATTTCTCATGGACACCGCTGTGAAGTAAAGGAAATCCCGAAAAAACTTGGTGACGATCCTTTTGGAATAACGACGGTTTTTGGGTCGCGATGGGTCACCGGGGCGGGATTCTGTTAATCGGCAGCAGCGATTGTGGCCTGCCTGCTGGCGCTCGCCCTCTTTTGGCGTAAATTCGCCAACCTCGTGAAAAGCGGTTGCGTCAGCCGAGAACTCAAAGCCCCGGTCTCCAATAAGGGCCGTCCCGTCTCTACGGAAAAAAATTCTCCCGTTCAAAAGAGCGGAATTCGCAAATCAAAAACAGGCCGGTGGCGAGCGGCGGCCCTGATTCTGCTCAACCTGTTCATGATCGCGCACATCATTCAGTGGCGCATGATGGGAAGAACAATTTCGCCGATCGAACCTTCGGAAACGATGTACACGTTGCAAAAGGGGTTCATCAATGCGGGATTCATCTTTTTTACTCTTGCGATCCTGGCAACGTTGATCTTCGGGCGATACATCTGCGGCTGGGGCTGTCACATTCTTGCCCTGCAGGATTTCTGCGGCTGGCTGCTAAAGAAGATCGGCCTCACTCCGAAACCGTTTCGATCGCGACTGTTGGTTTACGTTCCGCTCATTGGCGCGCTCTACATGTTTGTCTGGCCCGTCGTATATCGACTGTTCACGGAACCGCACGAACCGCTTATTCCCATTTTCACCAATCATCTGGTGACGACTAATTTTTGGCAGACGTTCCCTTCGGTAGTAGTGGCCATTCCGTTTCTTTTTGTCTGCGGTTTCATGACGGTCTATTTTTTGGGGCAAAAAGGGTTTTGCACTTACGCCTGCCCTTATGGCGGATTTTTTGGACTGGCCGATAAATTGTCGCCGGGAAAAATCCGTGTCACGCCGGCGTGCAATCAATGCGGCCACTGCACCGCAACGTGCACTTCAAATGTCCTGGTGCATGCAGAAGTAAAACAGTACGGGATGGTGGTCGATCCCGGTTGCATGAAATGCATGGACTGCGTGAGCGTGTGCCCGAACGACGCCCTTTACTTTGGTTTCGGCAAACCGTCGATTCTGGTTCCCAAATCGGACGCAATTAAGAGGAACTATTCTTTAACATGGCCGGAAGAAATCGTAGGCGTGTTCGTGTTCTTTGGAAGTTTTCTGGCTGTTCGCGGTGTTTATGCGCTGGTCCCATTCCTGATGGCGCTCGGTTGCGCGACGGTCACGACGTTTCTCACCTTGAAAATGTGGAGATTGTTCCAGGCGAAAGAATTGTCCTTTTACCGTTTCAACTTGAAGTCTGGTGGCAGAATTCGAAAGGCAGGCTGGGCGTTTGCAATCTTCGCCTTTGTCTGGATTGGATTGAACGCACAGAGCGGATGGATTCGCTATCATGAGTTTCTGGGTAACCGGGCATTTCAGAAAGTCCACCTGCCGGACGAGCTAGCGCTGGCTCAGGTTAATCCGGGTCGCTGGCTCAGTCCGGCCGATCGCGATAACATCTCCCAGGGAAAGGAACATCTTCAGGCCGCTTCAAGGTTTGGACTCTTTGTAAACAGCGAAGCACTACCGAAGCTGGCATGGTTTGAATATCTCCTGGGTGATGCGGAACGATCCGTCCACTTACTCGGCCAGTCTGCGGCTTACCAGAAAGAACAGGGGAAGGCTTTAAGCCTTTATTATCGCGGTGCAATCTTGAATCGGCTGGGGCGTTACGACGAGGCTATGGCTAGTCTGGATCAAGCCCTGGCAGAACGAGATGACTTGATTCTCGCGCGCCAGGAAAAAGGCGAATCGCTCTGGCAGCTTGGCCGCAGGGACGAAGCAATTTCGATGTGGGCTGATGCCGTGCGGCGTAATCCACGCCTGGCCCTCGTGAATAACGAGCTTGCCGGCGCAGAACAGTCGTTAGGTAATGCCGAAGAGGCCAATAGTTATGAAATGCAGGCTGACCAGGTCACACCCAATGATCCGCTTTTCCATTGGATGATTGGACGCCGACTCCAGGACCTTGGTATGAGTGAGTTGGCCGAAAAGCATTTCCAGCGCGCTTCCCAGCTGGATCCTGGGAATCAATTGCCCGCTGGGCGTTAAGCGTCGATCGGCCGGAGGCAGCTGGAAGGTGAGAAGCAACATCCTAGTCAATTGCCTGTTCACCCAGAGTCGCTGAGGCGTTGCTCGTGTTCCTGAAGCGTATAGGATAACAAACAACCTTGAGGTATACCTTATGCCTAATGAAGCGACTCGGCCTCCGCTACCTCCATTTACTCGCGAGACAGCGGTTAAGAAGGTTCGTCTGGCTGAAGACGCCTGGAACACTCGCGATCCGGAAAAAGTGGCACTCGCGTACACAATTGATTCGCGTTGGCGAAATCGTGCTGAGTTTCCGAATGGACGACAGGAGATCATTCAGTTCCTCAAGCGGAAGTGGGCGAAAGAATTGGACTATCGGCTCATCAAAGAGCTTTGGGCTTATACGGAAAATCGAATCGCTGTCCGGTTCGCTTACGAATGGCACGATGACTCCGGGAATTGGTTCCGCTCCTATGGCAATGAGAACTGGGAGTTTGACGATCATGGTCTAATGCGGTTTCGCCATGCGTCTATTAACGATCTGCCGATCCACGAGTCGGAAAGAAAATATCGGTGGCCGTTGGGGCGCCGACCAGATGAGCATCCGGGCCTAAGCGACCTCGGTCTCTAGTTGGAACAAACCGAAATCAAACGCCCGGTAGGATCTCGACTCCGTCGCTCTGCTATGTGGTCCCTCGCGAAAACACAGCAAGGTCGACGTGCAATTCACAAGTCGTCAAGGATCGACTGCTTTGTCAGTGCCGCGGCGTCGGACGCGGTCTCGGAGTTGGCCGCGACCGCGGCGGTGGAATCGCGCGAACCACTTCAAATTGGGTCATCATTCCGTCGTCCTCGTGCTCTACCATGTGGCAGTGAAGCATGTACATGCCGATGTGATCGGTGAACTTTAGCTTGATCTCCAGGGTCTCACCGGGAGCCAAATACCAGGTTTCCTTCATCGTTTCGTAGGGGTAACATGCACCTCCATCTCGACTGATGCACTGCTGAGAGACGTCGTGAATATGCACTGTATGTGCCTGTCCGGTAGGATTTGTGAAGACCCACTTCTCGGTAGTTCCTAGTATAGGCCTGGCATCGACGCGATTTGGATCGAACCGTAAGCCGTTGATCGTCCAGTGGCCTGCCGTCCTATCAAAGCTCCAGTTGCGCGTCACGGTAGGCTCGCCGATATCTGGCAGCGGGCGTAGCGTTGAAGGGATCGTGCTGTCGTCTATAAGATGCTCATTGACACGGAACTCAAGCAACGGGATACCCGTGAGCGAATCGACGAGATAAACGTCTTGTCCGAGTTTTCCAGCGAAATCGACAACAACATCCAGTCGTTCTGCCGGTCCCATTCGCATTTCTGTGCGTGTTACAGGCGCGGGAAGCAAACCGCTTTCAGTCCCAATTTGTGTGAAGAGATCGCCCGTGTTTAATGCCAGGTTGTAGGTGCGATGGTTAGACGCGTTTAAGATGCGGAACCGATATTTACGGTCGCCTACCTCGAGGTAAGGTTGATAAACACCGTTAACCAGGAACTTGTCGCCAGTTACACCGTTAGGGTCAAACACGTACGGGATTTGGTTTTTCGCGTCGAATTGTCTGTCAGCGATTGCCAGAGGCAGGTCGAAGGCGCCGGAAGGGAGTGTCGCAGGATCGGCGGGATCATCCAATATGTACATGCCTGTTAGACCCATCCATATGTTTCGACCGGTAACATCCATACGGTGATCGTGGTAGAACTGCATCTTGCCTCGCTGATTGCCGCCTTCTTCCAGTCCATCATAAAAATATGTGCGCGATCCTCCCGTCGGGATGAGAAGGCTATCTGGCTGGCCATCATTGACGGCGGTAGAGTGATTGCCGTGGTTATGCACGGTTAATCCGCCGGCAGCCGCGTCGAGGTTATTGGTAAAGGTGACGTTAGTCGTGTGTCCTGTAGGTCTGCGAATGGTTAGCCCAGGGTACGTGCCACCATAGGTCCACATATTAGTGCATGGCCCATCCAGTATCTGGACGCACGCCTCGTCGATTCCTATGGAGACGTTCGCATTGGTGGTTACAGGCGGGAAGAGCAGTGGATGGGAGAAAGGTGTAGGTGTCGGCGTCAACGTTGGTGAAGGTGAAGCTGTAGGAGTAGGAGTGGACGTTGGTGTTGCCGTTGCGCTGGCAGTGGGGGTCGGGGTAGCAGTCGGAGTCGATGGTGGGGTGGGTGTCGGAGTCCCTGTCTTGTATTGAACAGCCAGCACTGGCGAGTTGATGCTCTCTCGAGTATCGAATCGTTTCGCTGTCGCAATGCCTAACTCATCGCCTAACACCAGCCAGCCAAAGTTAGTTGCCGGATTATCCAGCCATAACTGCACGTCCGCGGTCATTTGTGGTGAACTCCAGGTGTATATTCCAACGGCGCCGACTGACTGGCTTGCGCTCGCCTGGGCGGAGAAATCCCCGCCTTGCGTCGTCCAAAAGATGGTATTGAAAAAGCGATGGCGCCACGTGGCATCATCGGTGGTGGCGGGCGCTCCCATGCCTTCCTCTCCAGATGCCTGGGAAGTTCCTTCCCCCCAATCGGCAAGCAGCTTGTGCAGCTCAGTGGTTCTGGCAGTGCTGGAAGGTGTTCTAGACATGTTTAGAGTCAGAGTCACGCTGGCGATCGTTGAGCCTGCCGGGACGTTTCCAGCGACGTCGAACGCAAGCACACCGCGACGGAGTTCGCCCATGGCGGTCTCACCGGTGAAGAAGTGAGCGCCGAGAGCATTGCTACGGTCGCCATCCGCAGCAACGTACTCATAGAGCGTGTTGTCCTTACTGGGATTAATATTGACAGTGTCCGCAATCGCCAAACTGGGATCGATACCGCCAAGCGCAGTCGCGAATATAATCGGACCTAAAATTCCAGGAATCTTAATGGGTTGGGTGTACATGAATGTTCCAAAACGTCAGGGTCGCTGCGGTCCTTGTGCTTGCTATATGTTTTTAGTCAGGCATTGCCAGCCGAGATTGCGCGAGTCGTAAGTCGCCGTGGTGCTGGCGCGCGATTCGCTACAACTGTTATTCACCCACGGCCGTTGCCTCCTGGATCGGCGGGGTAGGGCGGGGTCTGGGAGTAGGACGCGGCCTCGGTGCAGCCCTGATGTATTCGATGGTCAACACCGGCGGGTTGGTGCTCTCTCGAGTATCGAACCGCTTCGCTGTTGCAATGGCCGACTCGTCGCCTAACACCAGCCAGCCGAAGTTAATGGCCGGATTATCCACCCAGGACTGCACATCCGCGATCATCTGCGGCGAGCTCCATGTGTACACTCCAGTTGCGCCGACCGACTGGCTTGCGCTGACGATGCCGGAAAAGTCTCCGCCTTCGGCTGTCCAAAAAATATTATCGAAAAAACGGTGCCGCCAGGTGGCATCATTGGGAGTAGCCGGCGCTCCCGTGCCTTCTCCTCCGGATGCCTGAGACGTTCCTTCTCCCCAATCAGCGAGCAGCTTGTGCAACTCGGTGGTTCTGGGAGAACTGGAAGGCGTCATGGACATGTTGAGGGTAAAGGTCACGTTTGTGATCGTCGAGCCTGGGGGGATGTATGCGGCGATGTCGAACGCGAGCACACCCCGGCGAAGTTCGCCCATGGCTGTCTCGCCGGTGAAAAAGTGGAGGCCAAGAGCATTACTCAGGTCGCCATCCGCGGGAACGTACTCGTACAGGGTGTTGTCCTTGCTGGGGTTTATATCGATCGTGGTCGCGCTCGCTAAACTGACAGCGCTGGCAAGAATCGCCGCCGCTGTAAGTGCGCGTAAAGTTTTAAGGGAGTTTGCGGTTTGGATATTCATTTAGTTTTCAAAACCTTGAGATGATACTTGAAAGATTGAAATGCTGAAAAGGTGAAATTCTTGCTCTTTTTTTGCCCGCCTACAACGCTGTCGCACTGCGGACAGGGAAACGTCCAACGCTGAATTCCGATAATGTGCCGGTGCCCCTTCGGTGCTCAATGATTGTGTGCCTCTGTAGCCGCATGTCGCTGCTCGCCACAAATTTGTATTTGGTGCTTCCGAGCCGTCGGGTCGTCCACCACCCGCTACGATAAACGAGCGGTATCAGCCACCGTTTTGGGTCGGTCTTAAGCGTCTGTGCCAGCCTCCTTTCGCCTCAAGCAGGGAACTCGCGAGTTGCCTCGCGAGTTCCCGGATTTAACTAATTATTAATTACCAATCACTAAAGCCTCAGTGTTTCACGGCGGCGTCGGCCTTGGGTGCGGCGTTGGACGCGGCCTGGGTGTTGCTCTGGGCGTAGGCGTGGGCGTCACGGTCACCGAAGGTGTCGGCGTGGGTGTCCCCGGCGTTGGTGTGGGTGTAGGTGTCGTAGGTGTTGGCGTCGGTGTCGGTGTTACCGGTGTGGGTGTCGGTGTAGGCGTCCCAGGTGTGGGTGTAGGTGTAGGTGTCGTAGGTGTTGGCGTCGGTGTCGGTGTGGGTGTCGGTGTCCCGGGCGTTGGTGTGGGCGTCGGGCTTCCGCAGGTACCGCCAATTTGCAGATCGTAGAGTGTCGGGTTGCTGTTGTTTCCGCTTATCACGACTACGTGCGCCGCACCGGGTAGGCCCGTGAATGAGACGTGACTCGCGGAGTTACCGGGAATAGGATTGGGCATACCGAGCATCATTGGGCTGGAAGGATCAACGACTGGGTCACTGGCACTGAAGTCTCCGTCGTTGCCCTGGCCGCCAAACGGCATGGGATAATTTTCACCCGACCCCTGAACAGCTCCCTGGACCCAGACTACGCCGCCTGCAGTAGCGTAAGCTTCCAACGCAGGAATGGCTGCTGTGTACTGAGCGATGAACTCAGCGAGGGTGGTGTCATCCCAGTTAAGAACGACTACTCGATAATCACTGAAGCTCACTGTTGCCAGGTCATCCGGTGTAAACTCAGTGTAAGTGTGCCCGTTAGCAGTGATGGCGTCCTTAAGAATGGTAGAACCCCAGGGATCGTGCGTATCGAACAACGCGAAGTCATTCGCAGCGGGCTGGCTCACAGCAAACGTATATTGAACGGTGTTGCTGGCCAGAGTCGGGTTCCACCCGTTCGGTGCGAAACCAAGGGTCATCCCGGAGCCGACCAGCAACCCGCAGCCCTTCGGCGCGGTACCCACGTATTGGTAGGTTCCCGTGAAGGCCTGGTTAGGATTACCAGACTGATCAGTGATTGATCCGGCAGGTAACGTGACGGTTAACGTGCCCGAGAAGATACTGGTGATGTTGATCGTGAACTCTGCGGTCATGTCACCATTAATCACGCTCACGGCTGTTACGGTCGAACCCGGAACGCCGCTGAGTTGCAGATCGCTGGTCTGCACCGAGGCTGGATCCACGGCCTCATTGAAGTTCATGTCATACGTATAGCTGGCCGGCCCTGGCGGTTGGAAGGTGCCGCCATCGGGTGGGACAGTGTCAGTTACTGCTAACAGTGTCTCGTCGTAACGGAAAGTGCACTGGAATTCGAATACTCCCTGGTTATCCGACTGGCGGGTAAATGCGTCAGCGGGGATATGCATCGTCTGCTCACCCTGGTTTACTACCGGGGTGGTGTTGAAGGTAAAAGTAATAGTCTGGTCACCGTTGCTGAACGAGCGCGAGTCCGCTGGTATTCCATTAACCGTGAAATCGCTCGGATCCACAGTGCCCTCGTTGACCGCGTCAGACAGGTTAACCACAAAGTCCGTCGGCTGAGTAGACACCACGCTGCCACAGGCCGGGTCGGTAGTGGTCACGGCAAAACCGACCAGCTCTCTGTCGGTGAAGGCGTCCTGCTGTGAACTACCGCTAATGGCTACGCGCCCGTCCGCCCACGAAGTGACGTGCTTGGTCAGCAATCGCAGCGCCGTAGTCGTAGTCGCCCACGTAGCTCCCCACGATGTTCGGGTCGTTTTGTGCTGGCAGCGGACTGACCACGTCCGAGAACGTGTCGTCAGGCAACCAGCTCAAGCCGTTGTCGTTGGACTTGCGCGACCACATCCGGTAACAGGGACTGGCTGGGTTACCATATTGGCAGTCGGTGTCGAGGCTCTCGCGCGCGTCATACCAGGTGGCTAGTAGCGTTCCGGCGGGACTGACCGACAGGTTAGGCTGCCACTGAGGACGGGTGGTGGCATCCGTATTCAACTGGAACGGCGAGCTAAAGGTCACGCCGCCATCGGTCGAACGGATGTAAAAGACGTCGCCAGGATCGCTGCCAGCGCCGTGCTGGGCATAGACCAGGTGAACCACATTATTGAATGCAGCAGGCTCACCCCAGCCCTCGTGCCGCCAGTAGCAGCCGTTAGTGCTAAACATCCCGGCGAAGTAACCCGAAGAACACACGCCCGGTCCGGGAAAGCTCGGGCCTGTGTAAGTGTTAGCCCAGGTGGCACCGCCGTCAGTTGACTTAAAGATGAGGTTCTTATCGTTGTGGGGAAAGCCACCACCGCCTTCGTCCATGCCGGCGATATAGAGGGTCCCGTTACCCGACATATCACCCGTGATCTGTGTATTGCGGATGAAGGTACCGCTGTTGATCACCGTTACTGCCGGGCTCCACGTGTTGCCATTGTCAGTTGAAAAGCTTTCGACCAGGGCACCTTGACCCACATTAAAGTCGTTCCAGGAAACATACATCCGCCCGAAAAACGGAGAGCTTGGGTTGTTGTCGGCCCAGCCAGACTCGCGGTCGTCGCCGCCGTTGTTGTGAACGCAGAAGTGCGTCCAGCTATTTGGATCCTCGGGATCAGTCGACTTATACCCGCCCAAAGTGCAGCTCCCGTTAGCATCCAGCCAGACAGTAAACCAAGTCTGTGTCGGCTTGTTATACAGAATAACCGGGTCGCCAAATGTATTGGAGAACGGGCTACAACCGCTGCCGTTGGTCAGACGGGTGTAGGTCAGTCCGCCGTCGGTGGAAGTCGATGCGCCAGAAAAGTTGCTGTTGTTCGCGCATCGGGAGTCATTGAACGCCACGATCACCTCGTCGGGATTATCCGGATTGGCCGTGGTGAATGTTTCCGACTGAATAATGTGCGGAGGGGTCTCAGTCCCTGTAACCAGGTCCACGTCCGTGCCGCCAAAGCTCACCGGCGCTATGAGGTTGCGCACAATCTTGGAGAGCGCACTGGAATTCCCGCCTTCTTCGTCAGGATCGCCGCCTCCCTTGGCCTGGCCGCAGAAAATCATGATCGCGCCGGCTCGAAAGTTCTCCATTCTGTCGATGCCAAGCTCGTGGATCTTGGAACAATCAAATCCCGCCGGAACGAGCGGGCTGACATATTGGGACCTGGTGGTAATCTGGTACATTTGCGCAGTGCGCGCATAGGAGGGGGCGCCGACAGCTGGTCCGGAGGGGTTTTTCGCTGTGGCGAGCATGCCCAGGGCGAGCAGAGGGACGCCGGCCAGCGCTACGAACAGACCGATTAAGACACGCAGATTAAAGAACCCGCCTTCGCCGAGGCTACGGCGGGCAGGTGCGGATTGCGAAGTGGATTTCTTTTTCATAAGCGGATTTTAGAGTGAAGTGGAGTTTGAAGTCTGAAGCATCGCTTCTAACCGAAATCCCGGAAGCGCGTCAACACTTTTTTATTTTTTAGTCTTCTCGTTCCGCGCTCGTTTAAGCCAACCGGTGCGAAACCCAGATTCCGTATGCGCCAGTCATCTCACCATTTTCCAGGGAAGCGCCTCGACATCCGTCACGACGGGCAAGCTCTGAGGCGGCTACAGATCGGGGATATTGTAGCCACGGCGCTGCGTCGCCGTGTCGTTGGGGAGCAACTATATGCTTCCTTTAGCCGCGCGTCGCTGACCGCGGCAAATTCGTAGGGTGGTAGGTGTTGTGGCGGCAGGCGTGTCGCCTGCAACGTCTGAAGCAACCGACACGTTGCCACCACAGGTACCGGGGTCGGCGACCCCGGCTACAACAGTTCACAGATCACTATCCACTTTATCCCGGTGGCGTCGGCCGAGGACGCGGGGTCGGGCGAGGTCTTGGTGTAGCTCTTGGTGTAGCAGTCGGAGTTACAGTTGGCGATACCGTTGGCGTCGGTGTCGGTGTTATTATGGGCGTGGGAGTCGGCGTAGCCGTAGGTGTAGCTGTTGCCGTGGGGGTCGGAGTGGGAGTTGGCGTAGGAGTTGGCGTAGGTTGAGGCGGTAACTGAATCAACTCGATGCGTCCGCCGCTGCCGAACTGGTTAGCGTGAACGTGCTTGGAGCTGCCTGCCACGTATTGGCCGTCAGCCGACACGTCGACACCGAACGCCGAGCCGGGGAAGTCGATCTGACCGATCAGTTGCACGTTGCGATTAAAGACCATTACCTCCGGCCAGTCATGAAACTCTGTCCCCCATGAAGCGAAAGCCATGACCGTTCCGTTGTCGTTAGATTCGGCGCCAACTGGCGTGCCTTGATACTGGCCGGTGCCGGACACCGGATAGGAACCGATCATCTGGGCACTGGCCACATCGAACAGGTCCACCTCGCCCGACAGCCAGTTCGTATAATTCGCGCCAAAAGAACCCACGGTAGAGCCATCGCGTGACACTGTGCACGCACCACCGAACCAGGTACTAGCCAGAGCGAAGTGAATCACATGCTGGTATGTGGTTCCGTCAAACTTGTAAACGTCCAGGCCGAACCCATCAGTGACAAACACATTCCCATCCCCTGAAATCCGGTAAAAAATGTTACCAGCGCCGGTGCCGGCGACGCTAAATGTGACCGTGCCATTACTGGTATCGACCAGGGCGGCGAGATTGTCCTGTGTGACAAGTGCGATCGAGCCGTTGTCGGTCAGCTCCACAGCATCCATCCGAACCGAATCCGTCCATGTCGATCTAATCTCGCCGGTGTCAGCTTCGAAGACATAGAGCGTGGAGTTCTGCGTTACTGAATCGCTAACAACAGCGGCAACCGTAGAACCATCATAAGATACGGCGACCTTCCTGGAGCTGGCCGGCAGATTCGGATCGCTGACTGGAAACGTAAACGACCAGTCCGGTATGCCGTTACTTGTGGACCTAAAGCCATGGATCCGGAAATCGTTTCCCGCCGCATTCGATTCCATAAAAGCCATACGATCGGCGCCCTTGGCAGAGGCAACACCTGAATTGCCGTCACCAAAGGACGAGAACTCAAAGTCGGGTGTGCCATCGCCGAGAATCGGGTAGGCACTGAGTCGGGCGCCCTGAAGCGTCCATGCGCCCCATACATCATTCGCGTCGATGGAAACGCCATCCGCGATGGCGTTGTCGTCATCGACTAACCAAAGCGTGTTTCCGCGCGGTCCCAGGCCGAGCCGCTCTGGGATCGCTCGAGCTGCAGGTTGCGCCTGCGAAGCGTTGCGGTTCTCGGTGAATACTCCTTGAGGTGTGACTCGCGCGAGAGTCGCCCTGGTTGATTGTCCCGATAGGAGTGCCCCTCGGCGCGGTCGATTCACTCGAATGGGTGCGCAATTCGCGTCCGTCACCTTTGGATGGATTTGCGGTCGACGAACAGCGCCACAAAGACGCTTGTCGCCAGGATCAGCAGAGTGATTGAAACGGGACGGTTAAAGAACGTGGAGTGTGGAGCGCGTTTCTTTTTCATAGATTAAGTTTCGGATACGCCGATCATTTTGGTTTTGTTTGAGAACGCTCGTCAACAAGTTTCATCGGTTCGGCATTGTAGGGCGCAACCCTACTGAGTGGCCGCAGTTAGTGGGCCTATTCAGCGTCTGCCGTGCTGTAGCCGCGTGTCGCTAAGCGCGGCAACCGGATAGCGGATATTCTGACGGCAGGCGTGTCGCCTGCAACGTCTAATCAACCGACAGGGGTGGGTCGTCGACCGTTCCGCCTGCGGTGCAAAGGTGGATCGGCGTCTCTGAAGACGTGAGAAAGGTAGATCACCAAAGGCGCAAATATATGTCAGGCGGTGGAGCGCACTTCACTCCCAACGCGGTGAGGACAACGCGTTCCACTTGTTAAGCCCAGTGAGAGCTACGATTAATGACTATCCTGATCACTTGGCGATTGGGACGCGGATGCGGGGACGGCCGAGCAGGCCTGGGGTTGGAATAGGCCTCGGTGTCGGAGTAGTTGTTGGTGACGGCATCGGTGTTGCCGTGGGCGTTGAAGTAGAAGTAGGTGTAGCTGTGGCGCTGGGTGTCGCTGTGGGTGTTGGTGTCGCCGTCGGCGTTACGCAAGGGGTTAGCACGTATGTGCGCGACACGTTCTGTGGAGGGGAATCAGGCGGACAAATGCAGAAGTCTTCGGTGTAAAATCCCAGGTTGCCGTTTCCCTGGACGCCCGACACCCACTGACGTTCCGCGAAGATGGGTGGCGTCAGCGTGCTCATGATCACGTCGAAGCGCTGGTTTGGATCGTTCTCATACAGACGGACTTCAAAATTCTGCGGCGCCGTTTGATCGTTAAACAGCACTGTGCGCCATTCCACGTTGAAGACGCGATTCGGGGCGCTGCCTGTCACGGAAGTAAAGACGCCGCATGCGCCCCCTGGGAAACTCGCGCAACCGGGCGCGCCTGCAGAGGTAAGTTGGTCCTGCCATAAGGCGAAGATGGTATTGTCATACGGCAGACCGGTGAAATAATTGGGCGGCGATGGCAGACACGCTGTGATAAAGCCGCCGGGTTCGTTTGCGTTAACAAAGTCCAGACGACCATTGGAGCTGACGTTCATCCCGGTATAGGTCGTGCCGTACAACTGGAAGTTAAAAGGCAATTGGATAAACGTGTCGCATTCGTCGCAATCGCTGCCGATGTTTGTGTTACCGGGCACGAGCCGGTCTGTTCCCTGAGTTATAACGTACTGGTTAGGGCATCCCTGCGCCGTGTAGTCCCCGGAGAAGGCGTCCCCAGGGTTTCCAGATTGATTCGTGATCGCGCGTCTGGCAATGCTCGTGGTAAAGTTACCTGCGGATCCGCCATTCGTTTGTTCAACCGCGCGCACAAACATGGCCCGGTAGAGCGGGAACACATTTTGTATGGGAGCCCACAAATTATCGATGTTGCTAAACCAGTAGCCGTTACCGGAGCCGGGCCCATTTTCATCGGACGACATGTACACCTCGGCCAGGCTGTCCGACGACCAGCGCGCGCCGATGTACACGCTCCCGTCATTGACGAGGATGTTCAGCGAAGAGATATCAAAGCTGTTCCACTCAGGCGTTTGATCGGGGAAGATCGGGATATTCGTGACCGTAACCGGGATAGCCCCCAGCTGAGTGCCCGGGCTCCCACCTGGCCCGTCGTCGTCAAAGACAACTATCTCGATGGGGTACGACATCGGACCTGCACACAGCCTGTTAAACGCAACGCACACCGACGTATAAGTGCTTGGATAGGTGGTTGGCGTAAACTTGTCCGCATAGATTGCCGTTATTCCCGGCCCGCCGCCGTACCCGTTCTCGACCGTACCATCATCATGGATCACAATACCGGGCGCGTTATCGCAGTCGATGCCGCTGGGAACCTGTTTGATCGACAGAGCAGGACGGGGTTCCGGTTGTTTTGACGCCTGATGGCGGTTCTTAACACTATCTGCGACTGTATAAACCGGTGGGCTTATTGGTTGTAGCTGCTCCCGCGAGGAACTCAGAAAAGTTACAGTTCCCGCGTCATGCCCTCGTTGTCCGTGTGTGGATGGGATCACCCAGAGAACGAGCGCCAACCACAGAAGCACCAGAATACTTCGAACAACGGAGGCTCTAACAGGGCTGTTCATTTGTTTTTCCCGATAAGCTTGCTCTCGTGCGTACTCAACCTTGTTGTGGCTGATTCTATTCACCTACGTACTGAATGAAATTCGGCAAGAGGTTATTCAAAATTTGGATTTTTTCTTTAAGAAAACTGCTCATACCTCGTCACCGGCCCACCACGGGTAAGCGATGAGGCGGGTCGCTGATCACGGCAAATATGTGATGGTGTGTTGCGCTGCCGTGCCGGGGTCAGCGACCCCGGCTACAGTGGCGGGCTAACCTGCGCCTGCGATTTTCAGCACTTGTAGGGCGTCTGTGTCAGACGCCGGGACTCTCGCCAACGCGTTGAGGACAACGCGTTCCACCCCGGCAAGCCAGTGCGTTAGAAAGTCGCCGCGTCGACGTTCCCACCTTGCCAAGCTCAGTGAGAGTTACAACGAATCGCTATCCTATCACTATGGCCGAATGGGGCGCGGATGCGGGGACGGCCGAGCAGGTCTGGGTGTTGGAATAGGTCGCGGGGTCGGGGTAGGAGTAGCTGTTGGTGGTGGAGTCGGTGTTATCGTCGGAGTTGCAGTCGGCGTGATGGAAGGTGTAGGCGATGGGGTTTGTGTCGGTGTCGGTGTTAATGTCGGAGTTGCAGTGGCACTTGGAGTAGCACTCGGTGTCGCCGTTGGGGTCGCGTCCGACTGGGCAGGAGCAAGGATTTGAACCGAAACCGGAGAGCCCGTTTTAAAGAACTGGATGTTCGCAGTGCTAGCCTCCGGCGGCGCGGTGGAATCAAATCGGAAATTGTACAATGTGCCGAAGCGAATCGCGTTGGCATTCTGGTTTTGCGCAAATGTCTCGCAGTTCCAGGTGGCAGACGTGAAACTGTTAGTGAAGGTCCAGGGCTCGCTGCTATATCCAGCGTCTCCCTGCGTTCCATCATGCGCGAATCCAGGGTGCTGAGGCGGCGCGTGGAACCCAACGTTGTCCAACACTATCGGCGGGAAAAAGGGGTAAACGACTTCGAATGACTGAATGGCGCGGTCCAGGTTCTGGTTATAGACGGCATATTCATAATGCCACACCCCGGCGTCTGGCCCTGTCACCTTGTAACCAACGAAGAAGATACCATCATTGCCCGGATCGGGCTCGACTTGGGTCACCGTTGCGTCAGTCCACGCCTCAATGGCCGGTTGCTCTCGCACAGTGTTCCCGACGAAATTGAAGGAGAACGGCTGGTTGACTCCAATTACGTTGACCTGGCGGTACGAAGCGTTGTTATACATGTTGCACTGATCCGGATGAGTCTGGCACCAGGTGCCTTCGTCCGGCACTATGTATTCCGCTTCAGCAAAATAGGTCGCCCCCGGGTTCATCGTTGTGCTCAAGTCCTTAACGTCAACCAGGATCCGATGAGAGGTTACGTCGTGGTTATGGCCGGTGTGATCGTTCGGGTCTGGGTTCTCCGCGAAGAAGCCGGTGAACGGATTCACCCAGGCCCGGGAACCGATCAGGTCCTGGATACCGTTCAAACCAGCGCCGTATGCGTCAGAGCAACCGGAGCCAAGATGATCGCCACCTACTCCGTTGCAGCCGAAGTTGCATGTGTTTGCCGATGCCGCCGCAAACGCATGCTTACCCCAGGACTGTCCGATTTGTTCGAAGCGCTCGGTGTTATCTTCCCGGCCACTCATTCGATAAAGATTCTGAGGGATAAAAGGGTGATTGTTATCCGGTAAGGCAACCCAACCCACGTTCTCAGTCCCTTTATTACAGGCATCAGTGCCCAACGCGAGGCCGACGCGGCCGTCGACAGAACCATTCTCCATTTGCACGAAGTCAATCAGGTCGCCCACGATCACATCCGGGCCGGGAACTGTCCCAACGCTAGGTTGGTGCAGCGCTGGGAGTGTTTCGGATTTTATATCGCCGTTCTGATCGAGACGTGTGATCTCGATCGGTTGCATGGTTGCGCCGACGGAGATTTTTCCAACGATTGCACCGGCATCCGATGGTCTGCCAAGCGCGTCGGCGAACTGTTTTGAAATGAGAAGTCTGCCACCCGTAATGCTGAGCGATTGTGCTTTGGAATCGTAATTGTACTGGTGCCCTTCGACATTAAAAAAGGTGAACCCCGTATTGCCGTCGCGAACCACCAGATCGAAACCCTGGCCTGAAGGAAGCTTGTCGAGCACCAGCTGCCCGAGAGATGCGCCTAACGATTCGGGCAAATCGTAGTCGGACGTGTCAACCCCGGCGGGGATCAAGGTCATTGATCCCGGCTCGGCGCCTCGCAACAGATTGTTAAACACCAGGACAGAAAGGAAGGAATTGGCCGCCGCAGCAAATTGCAGGGTGATTGGTCTTGCCACCAGAGAGCTATCTCCATTGAACCCGTTGAGATCGAGATTCATGGTAACGCTTCCATTCTCCACGATCATTTTTTGAAGAGTGCCGGTCGTGGGGGTTGTAGCCATGGCAGAGCCTGCTCGCTGCGGCGAGTGCGCCGTGCGGGTTGAGGGTCGCGCTAAAACGTCCCGCAGGGGCGTGGTTACAGTGATTGCCACAAGCGCGGCTAAGGGAAGCGTGAGAACGATCAGTCTTTTCTTTAACATGGCTTATTCTCCAGGGTTACTTCGCCCGCCTTCGTCAAACCAACGGCGTAGCAGGCCGTTTGATCAAGGTCACGACGGGAGTTCTCCCTTTTCTCATGACAGCCCGGCGCAAGCCAAGCAAAAAATTTCGGAATTTTGTAGCCACGGCTGCAGCGCCTCGACATCCGCGACGGCGGGCAAGCGATGAGGCGGCTATAAAGCCATGCGGATTGTTGTAGCCACGGCGCTGCGCCGCCGTGTTTTGGGAGCCTTCAGCTAGTCGAAAGGAATTCGAAGGATTTCTCCCTGGTATGGCCAGGCGTCCGGTGTATCGGACAATTTTGCTCGTACGGGGTTCATACGTACGTACTCCCATTTCACCGAGTAACTTTCCTGACTGCGTAACAGATGATCGAAAAAGCCTTCCTGCCAGTGTGGCTTGTGAATGCCAAGTTCAAGCAATTTCTTGCCGATGACGTTGCGCAGCGATTGAACCCACATGGGCATAGTGATTCCATGTCCCGGAAAGGCAGCAAAGAGATGAACGTGGTCGGGCATGATGACATAGCGATCAACAGCGACATCATACTGCTGGGCATTGATAGAAAAGGCGCAAAAGGTCTCATGGATTTCGTCACGTGCCAGCAGACGCCGATGTTCATACGTATTGAAGGTGACGAAGTAGAACGGACGGACATTGGCAAATAAGCGGCCGAGCCTGGGAGGGCGTCGGGGCCATCGCTTCCTATATGCGCGTGGCATGGTTGGTTTTTTATCAATTGCGGCGCATGAAATCAATCGATTCGGCCACGGTATAACTTAGCCACCACAGCCAAAGCTGCCGAAGTCGCGGAGCAAAACCGCTTCGGCGCCTCGACACAGCGAGGCGGCTACAAGGACACGCGGGTGATTGTAGCCACGGCGCTGCGCCGCCGTGTTTGGGGGAGAAGCCACAGCCTGGAACGCCTCGACACAGCGAGGCGGCTACAAAAGACACGCGGGTTGTTGTAGCCACGGCGCTGCGTCGCCGTGTTTTGGAAGAAGCCACACGCCTAGAACGCCTCGGCACAGCGAGGCGGCTACAGCGGACCGCTTCGACGCCCGCGACGGCAAACCTATGACGATGATCGTAAACCCCAGCCGGGGTCAGCGCCCCCGGCTACAGCTAACGATAATCCGTTATTTCCCCATCCTCACGGCCGCGGATGCGGAGTTGGGCGAATACGCGGTGACCGAGCCGGTCGCGGCGTGGGAGTAGGTCGCGGGGTGGGAGTTGGAGTGACTCGTTGGGGTCGGCGTGACTACAGGTGTTGCTGTCGGTGTGCTCGTCGGCGTTGGCGTAGGCGTTGGCGTAGGATTCGGAGTTGAAGTAGGAGTCGGAGTCGGAGTTGAAATTGGCGTGGCTGTAGGCGTCGCAGTAGGTGTGCCTGTCGGTGTCGGCGTTGCCGTCGCGGTGGCCGTCGGTGTTGCCGTGGGAGTCGCTGTCGGTGTGGCCGTCGGGGTAGCTGTAGCTGTAGGTGTAGGTGTAGGTGACGGACTTGGAACGCCTCCCGGCGCCTGCACGACGACAGTAATCGGTGCCCCAGTCTTAAAGAAGCCTACCGTTCCATCCGTAGGGTTTGGCCCTTGATCGGCGTCGAATCGGAAATTATAAAGCGTGCCCCAGCGAATCGCATTGGCGTTCTGATTGGTCGCAAACGTTTCCGTGTTCCAAGTGATGGAAGTTGCGTCCTGGAGTAACGTTCCAGGGTGTGCTGCTGAAACCCAGCATCTCCCGACCGTCCCATCATGTGCCCAACCCGGGATGCTGAGGCGGTGCGTGGAAATCGATGTTACTGATATTGACTCCCTGTCCCACCGGCACGCTAAAGGATTGAATAGCGCGATCCAGGTTCTGGTTAAAGAGCGCGTACTCATAATGCCAGATGCCGCCGTTTGGTCCTGTGACCTTATAACCCATGAACCAAGATACCGTCGTTGCCGTGATCCGGCTCAATCTGATTTACCGTCGCGTCGGCCAGGCCGTAATTGCAGGTTGCTGTCGTGACGTTTGGCGCTGGGCGTAAAACGTGAAATGTGTTGGTACCACCGTAATCGAAAACGGGCGGTAGGAGAAATTGTTAAACATGTTGCACTGGTCTGGATGCGACTGGCACCATGTAAATTCATGCGGGGCAATGTAAGCGGCTTCGCCAAAATACTGGACACCTGAGATCAGGTCGCTCGCAATTAACCAGGATCCGGTGCGCGACACCGTTGTGGTTGTTGTCCTGCTGTGATCGTTCGAGGTGGGTTGGTTGTTTTCATCAACCCCACCGGGAAAAATCCGGTGAAAGGATTGATCCAGGCGCGAGAGCCAATTGAACCGTTGGTCGCCGTTTAGACCTGAGCCATACGGATCGGAGCAACCCGGAGCAAGATGGTCGCGTCGAGCACCGCCGGTGCATACAAGTCCCGCAAACGTGTCTTCCAATGCAAAGAACGTATGTTTCACCCATGACTGGCCGATCTGTTCGAACCGCTCGGTGCCATCCGTACCGCCACTCATCCGATAAAGATTCTGCGGAATGACGGATGATCGGTATTGTTTGGCAACGCGAACCAATCGACTCCCACGTCGCCATTGTTACACGAGTCAGTGCCTACGGCGAAATTAAACTGCGTTTCGACGTGTCCCATTTGGGCGACGTCTTCGACCTGTCCGACAATCACATCCGGACCATGCACCGGGCCAGGACGAGTCTGCACCAATCGCATGTTGCATAGCCGGCATGACCATCGATGTGGTTTGGCCATTAACCAGGCTGGTCGATCTCTGTCGGTTGCATCGCGCGCCGACGGAGATTGTTCCAACAACTGCACCGGCGTCCGACTCTCTGCCGAGCGCGTTGGCAAATTCTTTTGAAATGAGGAGCCTGCCATTGGCGATTGCAAGCGACTGCGCCGCGGGGTCGTAGTCGTAACTGTGCCCTTCGACGTTGAAAAACGTGAACCCGGTGTTGCTATCACGCACAACGAGATCGAACGCCTGGCCTGAAGGAAGTTTTTCGACAACCTGAGCTGTTTGAAAGAGGCGCTTAACGATGCAGGCAAACTGTAGCCGGGTGCGTTTGCCCCGGCAGGGACCAAAGCCATCGAGCCCGGTTCAAGACCGCGCAACAGATCGTTAAAAATCAGAATGGGAAAGAAGGAATTGGCGCCTACAGCGAATTGCAGAGTGATGGGTCTTGCCACCAGGGAGCTGTCTCCATTCAGCGCGCTAAGATCCAGATCCATCGAGACGGTCCCGTTTTCGACGATCATCTTTTGAAGTGTGCCGGTGGGCGCGGGTCCTGTAGCCACGGCGCTCTGTCGCCGTGATTCCGTGGACGACGATCCCAGAGCGCCTCGACCCAGCGAGGCGGCTACAACCAGAACCGAAAGTACAGAAAGCGTGACGGCGATACATTTTTTCTTAGACATGATTAGTTCTCCGGGTTCTCCCCCGCCTTCGTCAAACCTACGGCCGGGAAGGCCGTTTGAGCGATGCGGCGAATAGAGCTGCTATTTGTCTCATGTCGCACCAGTGGAAGCAAAGCAAAAAATCTTAAAATTTTTTGGAGCGGCGCTGTTGCACAGCGAGGCGGCTACAAGGGACACGCGGATTATTGTAGCCACGGCGCTGTGTCGCCGTGTTGTCGAGAAAGCCACACCGGACGCCTCGACACCCGCCGCGGCGGGCAAGCGATGAGGCGGCTACAGGGGACACGCGGATTATTGTAGCCACGGCGCTGTGCCGCCGTGTCTGTGGGAGAAGCCACCCGCCCAGAACGCCTCGACATAGCGAGGCGGTTACAACGTCAGGCAGCGACAAGAGATCGGCGTGACTTGTAGTCACGGCGCTGCGTCGCCGTGCTCCTCAGTGCAGTATGAGTCCAAGTACAACCGATCACCAACTGCGTGATCACATCTCACGCGGAACCGGTACCGCTACGGAGTCGGTCGCGGGTGCGGCGTGGGCCGCGGCCTTGGTGTAGTTCTTGGCGTCGCCGTTGGCGTAGCAGTAGGTGTGTACACTTGCAGTTGCGGTTGGCGTAGGTGTGGCCGTAGGTGTCGGAGTAGGCGAAGCTGTCGGAGTCGGTGTTGGTGTTGCCGTTGGTGTCGGTGTCGGTGTCGGTGTGCCACCGCCCTGGCTGGGTGCCTGGATTTCAACCGTCATCGGGTCGCCAGTCTTAAAGAAGCCTACTGTCGCATTGGCAGTCTGCGGCGGCTGATCAGAATCGAATCGGAAATTATACAACGTGCCCCATCGAATCGCGTTGGCATTCTGATTAGTGGCAAAGGTTTCCGTGCTCCAGGTGATGGAGCTAGCCTGCTGATCAACGTCCCATGGCGTGCTGCTAAACCCGGCATCTCCCTGGGTACCGTCATGCGGCCAACCGGGATGCTGCGGCGGCGCGTGGAAATCGATGTTGCTTACGCTAGCTCCAGCTATCGGCACGCTGAAGGATTGAATAGCACGATCCAGGTTCATGTTAAAAAGCGCATACTCATAGTGCCAGACGCCGGCTGATGGATTGGTCACTTTGTAGCCCATGAACCAATGTCCATCGTTACCCGGGTCGGGCTCGAGCTCGCTCACTGTTGCGCCGGTAGCTGCCCAGGCCTGGATCGCAGGCTGCATTCGCACGGTGTTACCGGCCTGGTTAAATATGAAATTGGTAGGCCCGCCACTGACCAGAAACTTCTTATAGGAATAATTGTTGAACATGTTGCACTGGTCCGGGTGCGCCTGGCACCAGGCGTACTCATGCGGCGTGATGTAGGCGGCTTCCCCATAATAAGTAGCGCCCGAGTTCTGAGCTGGGACCAGGTCAGTCATGTTAGTCAGGATCCGGTGCGACACACCGTCATGGTTATGGCCGCTGTGATCGTTCGCATTCGATGGGAAAGATCCAGTGAAAGGATTGACCCACGCGCGCGAACCGATCTGATCTTGATCGCCATTCAAGGAGGACACATAGGGGTCGGAGCAGCCCGGACACAGGTGCGTGCCTGTTTGGCAACCAGAAGTGTCACAAGTGCCGCAGACGGTATCTTCCAATGCCTCGAACGTATGTTTCATCCATGATTGGCCGATTTGTTCGAAGCGCTCGTCATTGGTCGCGCCTCCGCTCATACGATACAAATTCTGCGGAACGAGCGGGTGATCGGTCTGAGGCAAGGCGAACCAATCGATTGGCTGGTCGCCATTGTTGCAGGAGTCAGTTCCTATTGCCAGACCAACCTGTGTTGCGTTGTTTCCCTGTTGGTCCACGTCTTCGATGTCTCCAACGATCACATCGGGCCCTGGTACAAGGTTCGGCGTACCTGGTGTGATCGCATGTTGCAGGGGCGGCATCACCAGCGACTGAGGCTGGCCATTCGCAAACTGAGTGATCTCCGTTGGCTGCATTACCGCGCCGACGGAGATTGCTCCAACGGCTGCGCCAGCGTCCGATGGACGGCCAAGCGCGTTGGCAAATTCTTTTGAAACGACCAGTCTGCCATTCGTTATGGCGAGCGACTGCGCATTGGTGTCATATTCGTACTGCGACCCCTGGACATTAAAGAACGTGAATCCGGTGTTGCTGTCGCGCACGGCAAGATCGGACCCTTGACCCGAAGGAAGTTTTTCGACTACGAGCCGATTGAGAGATGCATTTAACGGTGCGGGAAAGGCCGCGCCATCCTGGGGGATCAACGCCATCGATCCTGGCTCGATCGCGCGAAACATGTTGTTGAAGATCAGAATGGGAAAGAACGAGTTGGCCGCTACAGCGAAATGCACTTGCGGGAGATTTTGTCCCGCAGTCGCGGGATGGGAGCTGATTCCGTTCAACTGATTAAGATCGAGACTTAGCGTGACGGTTCCGTTCTCCACAATCATCTTTTGAAGTGTACCGGTCGCAGGGGTTGTAGCCACGGCGCTCTGCCGCCGTGCCGCCGTGAGCGACGACCCTAGAGCGCCTCGACACAGCGAGGCGGCTACAACAACGAACACGAGTACAGAGAGTGTGAGAGTGATTAGAATTTTCTTTTGCATTGTTTTTGTCCTCCGATTCCTCTTTGCGCCGGTTGTCCGGCCCGGCGAGTAAAGTTGTAACTTCTCTCACGGCAGGCGAACGCACGCCACGAAAAAATTATGGAAATTTCCGTGTGTGTAAGGCCGCGCCCTACACGTCACGAATTGGACAAGCGAGCGTCGCTCAACGGTGGATCGACTTCTCCTGAAAATGCCAGTCCGGTCGAAGACTCGCCGTGGAGAGCTCGGACCGATGGCAAAGGGGTTCGCCGTAGGCGGCATAACATATTTTAGGCGGCAAGCCGCAAAGATTCCTAACCAACGCGTTGAGGACAACGCGTTCCACCTGGCAAGCCAGCGCGCTGAGGAGTCGCCGCGGCGACCGTTCCACCCGAATCTCGAACCACGATTCACGACTAATGAATTTCGAATCACCGAGAACCTTTAATGTTTTAAGCCTTTGGTCTTTCCTTCCACCAGTCCTGCAGCTTCGCGATCCAGCGCGGCGTAATCGAGTTTGCGCGGCTGCAAATAAAATTCGTCAATGACGATCTGCACCAGCGCGGCGGCCGGGACGGCGAGAAAAACGCCCAACAAACCGAACATCGTGGCCGTGGCAAGGGTAAAGAACAAAATGTTGACCGGATGGAGTCGCATCTCTTTGCCCAGCACACCCGGCACAAGAACATTCAGCTCGACCTGGTAAACCAGCACGATCACGCCGAGAGCGAGCCAGAATTTGGTCGCGCCGAGACTCAACGCGACCAGCAGAATGGGAATCGCAACGAGAAACGCGCCGATGTTTGGCAGAAATTCACCGAGAAACGCAAACACGCCAAACATCAGCGCAGGCTGGACGCCGATCAGCCATAACGCGACGCCAATGGAGACGCCGGTAATAACGCCATTGATGGCGACACCGCGCGCCCAGGCGGTCATCTGTCGCATAAGCCTAACGAGAGTACGATGGGCTTGCGCGCGGTAGCGATCGGGCGCGAGCGCCAGGTATGCGGACACCAGCGGACGCGGGCTGGCCAGCACAAAGACCAGCAACAGAATAGCGAACACAAAGCTGGCGACGCCGCCGACCAGACCAATTGTGGACCGTAACAAAATGTTTCCCACTGTTCCGGCAGCTGCGCCGACTTTCCCGGCGATTTCATCGGTGCGCGGCAATGCCTGACGCACAGATGGATAATTTTTTGTGAGTGATTCGATGCGGGTGCGAACGCCTTGCCAGACTCCTGGCGCGTTGCGCATCAGTTCCTGGGTTTGTTTGGCCAGTGGCGGAATGGCAAAGACGATGATGGTGGTCGTAACGGTTAGCAGCGCAAGCACGAGCAGGATCACGCTGACAAAACGGGGAATGCGATGTTTTTCCAACCACACCACGATCGGGTTCAGAACCATCGCGAGAAGGAAAATCAGCGCGAATAGCAATATCACCGGTTCGAGCGAACGCACGATCAACCAGAAGACGATCAAGAGAAAAGCCAGCCAGACGACGCGCGATGCGCCGTGATAAGTCAGCGGCGCGTGCTGATCTTCGGATTCTTTCATGCGATGCGAATGCGATCTTGGCGCTAGCGAGTCGCAATGACAAGAAAGAGTGATCGGAGTGGTGGAACGTCCGGCAGCTGCCGGACGGCTTGCCGCCTAATAATTATTTGCGCCTTTGGCGATCGGGTTTTCCCATCGGTCCGAGCTCTCCACTGCGAGTCTTCGACCGGACTGGCGTTTTCAGGAGAATCCGATCCACCTTGGCTCACCCAGCACGACGGCAACTATATCTGCGGAGGCTGTACTCACGGCAGAAAGTTACCGGCCGTGGCCGGTGGTCGCCGCATTTGGAATTTATTGCATCCTGGAAGCGCCTCGACACCCACCACCGCGGGCAAGCTATGAGGCGGCTACTACTTTTCGGCGCGCGCGACCTGGTCACATCCCACCAAATTACGGCAGTGTAGGACGCGGGTGCGGAGTCGGACGGGGCCTGGGTGTCGCCCTGGGCGTAGCACTAGGTGTAGAAGTGGGTGTTGGAGAGGGAGTAGCTGTTGCCGTTGGTGTCGGACTGGGTGTAGGCGTAGATGTAGGTGACGGTGTAGGGGTAGGCGTACCTGTAGTCGGGACCATCGCATAGGCGTGGGTCTCACCTTCGTGAACGCCTGTGCCAACGATTATGTTATTCTCACTGATGGCGATGGCCGATGACGACGTGTTCATCGACAAGTCCCAGCCCGAGTTGGCGGGAATGAGATCCTGCAGGCGAAATGTGTTGGTTCCGTCATACAGGAAAGGAACGGCAAAGGCCCCGCCATCAGTGCCCACCGCCCAACCGGCTGAGTTCACACCCTGAGCTTCTCCTTCACTGGTATCGGGCGCGAGCGGAATCGCAACCATTCCGTTGGCTTCCGACCAGATGAACGGCAATCCCGATCCTTGATTTTGCATGCTCGAGCCGACGACGTAGCCGCTGTTGCTCACACCGAAGTTGAGCGCTCCGTTGGCGCCTGGCAATGCGCCTACTTCAAAGGCCATGCTTTGCCCGATGTCATAAACAATCCCCACGTTGCGCGCGGCGTTTTGCGGATCGATACCCTGGCCAACGACCCGGCCCGAGTCGTTGACCCCGAACGCTGTGAGAAAGAAACTTCCGTTCGTTGTTGTTTGCGTAATGATCGTCGCGATGCCGCCGCTATAGATCACGCCGCGTTGGTCGCTACCGGCATTGACAGAGCCGACCGCGACGTTTGAAGCGTTCACGGAGTTTGCGTCACCAAGTGTCTGGCCGGTTGGCAAAGGAAGCTGCGAAGCTACACCGTTCTGCCAGATCACCGGAAGCCGACCCGACCCGAATACCGTAGTTGCCCCGGTCCCAACAACGACGCCATTGTCATTCGCGCTGTTGGAAACGCAGAAATTGCGGCCGGTCAGGTCTGGCAGACCAACGATGCCTCCGTTTTGGGTCCAGCTGAACGCATGGCTTCCATCGTTGCGCACTGAACGGCCAACTGCAATTCCGGCGGGAGACACTCCAAAACCCTGCGAAAAGCTATCACCCATGTCGACAACGCCAATGTCAAAAATCTGATACTGAGGCGGAGCACCTGTTGGCGCATGCCGGGCGCTGACCCCGGTTTTTCTCATTAACGTGGTGCTATTGCCAGCTGTTACGGTTGTGGCCCAGAATGCAATTGCCAGGGTGCCTAAAACGGCTGCGGCAATCGCGCCAAACGTGAACTTTGATGCAGTTGTGATTTTCATTTTAGCCTTGGGTTGTTTGCAACATTTTGAAGTCGCAAGGTTTCATAATCGGTTCGTCCACTATTTCAACTTTTTAAGTCTCGTACTCTTTTATGAGTGCGGCGTCGGACGAGGATGTGGAGCTGGACGAGATCTTGGTGTAGGTATGGGTCTTGGTGAAGGTGTCGGCGTTGGAGTAGGTGTAGCGCTCGGCGTTGGAGACGGTGTGGGAGTCACCCCGGACTGCACCTCGAAAGAGCCGATGTCGAGGCGGCCACTCACTACGCGATCAAATCCCGGTCCGCGTTGATCGAATTGAGGGGGCGGAGTAAAGCCAGGCTCGCCGGCGTCAATTGCCGGGCTGCCTTTTAACAGCTTGTGGGTGAAGGTAGGACCGCCATTGTCCTGCAATGGACCGAGCAGCGGGTCGGTATTGATCTGGTCACCAGGACCTGTTAGAAGACCGCCGGCATCGTCACTGCTAAGGTTGTAGCCTTCCGATGTGACCGTTCCCCGGTCGTTGAAAATAGTTCCTCCCGGGGTTCCGGCCTTGAGAATTGTGTTTGCTAAATCAGTCGTCGCATCGGTTCCGAGTACACCAAAATTATGGATGCTACCGCCCGACAACTGAGCCGAGTTGTCGGCGAGTGTGCTGTTCTCGATTTGTAGAGTTGCATCGCCGAAGGCGCCAGAATTGTACACACCGCCGCCGTCATTGGTGGCCGAATTTCCGCTCAGCGTGCTGTTGACGATTTGTACATGTGCGACTCCCAGTGCCATCCCGTCGTTGTAGATCCCGCCACCGTTTGCTTGAGAGGAATTGTCGCTGAGTGTGCAATTATCAACCTCCACTATGGCGTCGCCTTTTTTACCGTTAAAGGTATTGCCCAAGTTGTAGATGCCGCCACCGCCATTACCGTCCGCTGAGTTAAGGCTAACTGTCGAATTGTTCAGTGTAAGGTGGGCATGATCATTGTAGATACCGCCGCCGTCGGCGATCACCGAGTTGTTACTAACAACGGTGGTCGTGACCTCCAGCGTTGCCGTGCCGGTATTCCCGTCACTAAAAATGGCGCCGCCACTGAACGCGGAATTCTTAATAAACGTGCTGTCATTGATCACTACACTTGCGCTTCCGAAGGAACCGTCACTAAAGATCCCGCCGCCCCTGTTGTCTGAGGCATTCGCACTGACTATACAGGTGCTGAGCGTCAGCGTCGCATGGTCGTTGTAGACACCGCCACCGACGTCGTCAGGAAAAATGCAACAGGCATTGCCGTTCGTAATCGTCAGACCAGAAATTATGACCGTTATGCCGGAACTGATGTGAAACACTCGGCTGTTAGCATTGCCGTCTACAGACAGGTTATCTGCCCCGGGTCCTGAAATGGTGATGCTCTTGTTAACGAGCAACTCGCCACTGTTTAAGCGGATGGTGCCAGTTACTGAGAAGTCGATCGTGTCGCCATCATTTGCATCAGCGAGTGCCTGGCGGAGCGAACCTGGACCGTTGTCGTTGGTATTAGTGACAGTGATCGTGTCAGCGTGCAGACCAACGGCCAATGCGAAGAATAGCATCGCGACAATCGTGGATTTGATATTCGACGTGATCCCCATTTTGTTCAGTGTTTATCTCGGAAGTTTACTGATGCTCGTCACTAATCACTCGTCACAGTTCTTCTACGGGGTTGTCGGGCGAGGGTGCGGACTCGGTCGAGTTCTGGGGACGGGTTTACCCCTGGGCGTCGGAATAGGACGCGGAGTGGAGGTTGGAGTGACGCTAGCTGTTGCCGTAGCCGTGGGAGAAGGCGTGGCGATCGGCGTTGATGACGGTGTAGGTGTAGGCGTGACCACAGGTGTAGGTGAAGGCGTTGGAGAAGGCGTGGCGATCGGCGTAGATGTAGGTGTAGGCGTGGGTGAAGGTCCCTGGGCACTCGTGATTCGATATAGCACGCTCTGGTTGGCATTGTAATCCACCAGATAGAGTTCCCCTGTTTCGTCTTCGCCAAAGGTGCTGATAGCAAACCCAGCAACGAGCAGTTCCTGGCTTTCCCAGGTGCCATTGACCTGTTGAACAGCGCCCCAGATGCGGCCGGTGCAGAAATCGGCGTAGAAGTAGATGCCTTCGAGGTCCGGATAGCTTTGCCCGTGGTAACGGTAGCCGCCGGTTATCGAACAACCGAGACTGTGGTTGTATTCGAGGATCGGAAGAGTCGAGCCACCATTCAGGAAATCATCACAGCTTCCCGGTGGATCATCGTTGTAGCAGTGCGTTGCTTCGAGCACGCTCCAGCCGTAGTTTTCTCCTCCGCTACTCGCCGCCGGTTGGAAGTTAACCTCTTCCCAGGTGTCCTGACCGACGTCGGCGATAAAAAAATCGCCTGTGACTCGGTCGAAGGAACAGCGCCATGGGTTGCGAAGGCCGTAGGCCCAGATCTCATCCAACCCGGGACCGCTGACAAACGGATTATCAGGCGGCACGGCGTAGTTGCGATTCGGATCGCCCGGAAAATCATCGCCGTCAATGTCCACGCGCAGGACCTTGCCCAGCCAGGTTTCGAGATCCTGTGCGGTTCGGAACGGATCTCCACAACATCCGCCGTCGCCTATGGAAATATAAAGGTACCCATCAGGACCGAATGCGAGTTGTCCGCCGTTGTGGTCGCCACCTGGCTGACTTTGAGTCAGGACTATTTGCGCAGAATCTGGATCAGCCACGTTCGGGTCGGCAGCGGAAACGTGGTAGCGGGCAACGACTGTGGTACCGTCGTTGACGCTGGTGTAATCGACGTAGAAGAATCCATTTGAGGCGTAATCGGGATGGAAAGCCAGGCCGAGCAACCCGTGTTCGGCGGTCTGGCCTACCAAGTCAGAAATATCCAGGAAAGGGGTAGGAAGCACCGAGCCGTTGATCAAGATGAGGATTTGTCCTGTCTCCTGCACGATAAATATCCGGCCACTACCGTCGCCGGCATTGGTGACGGTAGTCGGCTCCGTAAGACCGGAGACAACCTGCTCCAACTGAATCGTGGGCAAAGGGCCGCGCCTTTGCGTTAAACTGTTACGTCGTCCCAGCGCCCCGCTCGCGAAAGTTTTTGGCGTGAAATCGCTAAAGGAGCTAGCGGTGACTAGGAGCGCCAAAAAAAGGCCGGTCAGAAAAGTGAAGAGAACGATCAAAGACCGGACGCTGAAAAATCCGCATGCCGATCTGACTTTCTTTTTCATAGGTAGCCTTCTTGTTGATGGGTTTTTACTCTATTTGCCTGGGCATTTCTCTTGTAGCAGAAGCAAACGAAGATAACGAAGGTTTTCTTGCGAGCAGCGACAGAGCAGAATCTTTGTTTGCTTTGCCTGCTCGCGAAGCCGGGTAAAGCTATGGTTTGTTCGGGATGTCGGTGAACAGAATCACGGATCGCCCGCCTTCGGTTGCCGCGGCGACATACGGTGGCGAGCCGGGGAATTAGAGTTACCGCGGTGTAGGACGCGGGTGCGGAGTCGGACGCGGTCTCGGTGTTGCTCTTGGTGTAGCGGTAGGTGTTGGAGTGACGCTCGGAGTCGAAGTAGGGTTAGGGGTAGGGTAGGTGTTGGCGTTACTGTAGGTGTCGGAGTCGGTGTAGGTCCATTGTACAGTTCCGTGCTTGTGTTGATGGTCGGAAAATCTGATCCTCCTGCAGCGAGGACCATTCCATTGGAAAGGAAGCTCGCCGTATGTCGCGCCCTTGGGGTGTTAAGGCTACCTGTGAATGTCCATGTTCCGCTGGTCGGATCGTAAAGTTCCGCACTCGATAAGATAAAGCCGGTCGTATCAAATCCTGCCGCGGCAACGGTCTTGCCATTGGCTAACAGGGTTGCGGTATGCCCGGCGCGGCCTGTGTTGAGGTTGCCGGTGGCCGTCCACGTTCCCGTCGTTGAGTCGTACAGTTCCGCCGTCTGAGACGCGTTGCCGCCGTCTTCAAATCCACCTGCGACAAGTACCGTCCCATTGGTTAACAAGGTTGCGGTATGAGCGTAACGCGCGGTATTCAGATCGCCTGTGTCCGTCCATGTGCCGCTGGCCGGGTCGTAAAGTTCCGCGGTGTCGGACGCACTTTGACTGGTATCAGCTCCGCCCGCGACCAGGACCATTCCATTAGGAAGCAAAGTCGCCGTGTGCAGATTGCGTGCTGTATTGAGATCGCCTGTTTCCGTCCATGTTCCACTGACCGGGTCGTAAAGTTCCGCGGTCACGGAAGCAGTGAACGTGATATCCGTTCCCGCGGCAACGAGCACTTCCCCGCTGGGTAGTAAAGTTGCTGTGTGTTCGGTGCGTTCGTGGTTGAGGGTGCCCGTAGCTGTCCAGGTGCCGGTGCCTGGGTCGTATAACTCAGCCGTCACTGTAGCATTGCCGGTGCTGTCACTACCTCCGGCGACGAGCACCTTCCCGTTGTCTAACAAAGTTGCTGTCTGCTCGTAACGCGCGGTGATGAGATTACCTGTGGCTGTCCAAGTGCCGGTAGTCGGATCGTAGAGTTCGGCGCTTCCTGTAGCGTGAAAATTGTTATCAAGTCCGCCTGCAACCAGCACCATTCCGTTAGGCAGCACAGTCGCCGTATGGAGAAAGCGTCCAGTGTTAAGGCTACCGGTCTCCGTCCACGTTCCGCCTTCTACGTGCGACGGCGTCCCGGAAATTCTCTTGCTGACAACTCCATGACGCTGTCCAAGCGCTCGCGGCATCACCTGGATCAAGAGAAGGAGCACGACAACGAAAGACGCGACGCAGGGGAGAGTTGTGACGACAACCGTGGTTCTGTGCTTTTTCATTTTAAATTATCCTAGTTAATATTTCTTTAGTCTTTGGGAAGTAAGCTCATCGCAGCAGAGTGGCACGCTCAAGGCGGTGTTGGACGAGGGTGAGGACCGGGGCGCGACCTTGGTGTCGGTCTAACCCTTGGTGTAGCAGTAGGTGGCGGAGTAACCGTTGGTGTGCCGGTAGGACTCGGAGTAGGAGTGACCGTTGGTGTAGGTGTTACGCTTGGAGTTGGTGTTGGCGTTGGGCCGGATTGAGCGCAGTATCGCCCACCGGTGTCTGTAACAGTATCGAAGCTATCCAATGCTCCTCCCCAGACAATCATTTCACTCCCATTCCACACCGCGGTGTGACCTTGTCGGCCTGCCGGAGCGTTGGCAGTCGTTGTGGGTGTCCAGCTATCCGTGCCGGGATCATATTTTCCGCCAGTGTCGAAGGTTTCCGAGTTACCAAATCCTCCCCAGGCGATCATTTCAATACCCGTCCAGATTGCCGTGTGAGAGTATCGTCTGTCGGGGGCGTTAGTGGTGCTCGTCGCTGTCCAACTATCCAAGCTGGGATTGTATATCCCACCGCTGTCAAACGCGCCACCAAAGCCATTCCCGCCACCCCAGACGATCATTTCATCGTCGGTCCAGACTGCCGTGTGGAGCTCTCGCGCTTCAGGCGCGTTGGTCGTGCTGGTCGGCGTCCAACTGTCCATACCTGGGTTGTACCTCCCGCCTGTGTTCAAACATACGAAGCCATTGTTTAGACCAGCCCAGACAATCATTTCACTGCCAGTCCAGACTGCCGTGTGGAGCTCTCGGCCTTCAGGCGCGTTGGTCGTGTTAGTGGGCGTCCAACTGTCCATAACCGGGTCGTATCTCCCGCCCGAGTTGAGAAAAAAGGGACCGGAATTTTCTCCACCCCATATAATCATTTCGCCGCCGTTCCAGACCGCCGTGTGAGAATCTCGGGGCTCAGGCGCGTTAGTAGTGCTTGTGGCCGTCCAGCTATCCGTGTTTGCGTTGTATCTGCCGCCGGTGTCAAAAAAATTGAGGCTTCCATCTCCTCCACCCCACACGATCATTTCAGTGCCGGTCCAGATACTGGTGTGGCGGGATCGGGCACTGGGCGCGTTGGTTGCACTGGTAGCCCTCCAACTGTCTGTGCTGAGATCGTATATTCCTCCGGTGTCGAAGTAATTCATGCCATCCGATCCGCCCCAAATGATCATCTCGCTACCAGTCCACACTGCGGTGTGACTAACACGTTTCGACGGCGCATTGTTAGTACCGGTGTTCGTCCAAGTATCCGTTACAGGGTCATATCTTCCACCGGTATTCAGATCCAGGGCGCTACGTTTCCCTCCCCATACAACCATTTCACTACCAGTCCAGACTGCGGTATGCAATTGCCTGGGCTCAGGCGAATTGGTGGTGCTGGTCGCTGTCCAACTATTCGTTCCGGGATCATACCTACCGCCATTGTTTAAATCGCCGCTGCCTCCAAATCCGCCCCATACAATCATTTCACTGCCACTCCACACTGAGGTGTGACTAATTCGCGGATCCGGCGCGTTTACCACGCTTGTGGCAACCCAACTGTCCGTCTTGGGGTTGTATTTTCCGCCGGTGTTTGAAAGGTTGTTTACGTCCTGTCCGCCCCAGACGATCATCTCGGTCTGGGTCCATACGGCCGTGTGAGAGTATCGTCCAACAGGAGCGTCTGTGATGTCGGTAGCTGTCCACGTGTCCGTGTCGGGCGTATACTTGCCTCCTGTGTTGAAAACACCCCCGATTCCTTCGCCTCCCCATACAATCATTTCTGTCCCGGTCCAGACCGCCGTGTGCTGATACCGACCACTAGGTGCAGTTGTGGTATTAGTAACTGTCCAACTGTCCGTATTCGGGTCATATCTGCCACCAGTGTTAAGAAAATTGCTACCATCATAGCCACCCCATACGATCATCTCATTGCCGCTCCAAATTGTCGTGTGCAACTCTCGGCCGCTGGGCGCGTCAACCGTGCTAGTGGCTGTCCAGTTATTCGTATCTGGATTATATCTGCCACCGCTGTTGAGCCGATTGAAATTTTCATTTGTACCGCCCCAGACGATCATTTCGCTGCCTGTCCATACCGCGGTGTGATTAGCTCGGGCTATAGGTGAATTCGCGCTGCTGATCGGCAGCCAGGTATCGGTGCTGGGATTGTATCTGCCGCCCGTGTTCAAAAAGATAAACGGACCATAGCGTCCACCCCAAATGATCATTTCTGTGCCAGTCCACACAGCTGTCTGCGAATCCCGGTCAAACGGTGGACCGGCGGTTGCGGTCCAGGTATCATCAAGACATCCGCCGTCTGATATTTTCGGAAGCGTATAGCTGCCACACGGCGTTGACACCACAGGAGGCGCATGGCTTTCCGCTTTGACGGTCCACAACGTTAACGGCTCCTTAGGCCATGAAACTGTAGCTAGCTTTAGGCGGTCATTGCCTTTCTCGATTACTGCCGTCGCATAGTAACGGCTCTCGTCTTCCTGCAATGAGCTTAGTGTTCCTATGGGTATGGCGTCGGAAGGTTCGGCGACAGCGTTGTTAGTCTGCTCCGAGCTGTTGTAGCCGCCTCGCTGCGTCGAGGCGCTTGCGGTTCTGTTGCGCCTGCGACCACGGCGACATTCGCCGCGGCGAACGAGCTGTGCCGTGGCTACAACGCCCCGCGTTCACGCGATTGCTTCCAGTGCTGTCGAAGATTGCAGCTAGCCTGTGCACGGTTTCGTCCCATTCATGGGGGCTTAGTTTGACACTGCGTGTCCAATTCTGCCGTTGTAGGGCAGCCGCTCCGCCTGCGAATTGTTCATTCGGCAAGCGACGCGCTTGCCCTACAGATTCCCCGATGTCGCTTCTGACAAATTCAATTTCGTTGTATTTGCCACTAAGCTGGTTCATCTGCGCGATCCCGCGGCCGCGGGACGCCTGCAAATCAGCTTCCGCCCGATGCTTTAGCTCGCCATGAATCCTCTGGTCGTAAGCATACCAGTTCGTTAACAGACGCTCAGCTAAGGCGGGCCTTGCCAGGCACTCAGCAATGACAAAAGGATCGTTATCCAACGCGTCGAAGAGTTCCTGTAACACTTCGGGCTGCTTGGTGTGTTTTGCCATGCGATCCATCTCAGCCTGTAACTGCTCGGCAGTGATGGGCCGTTGCCAATAATCCTCCAGTGCTTGCGAGGTGTGCAGATACTCTCTGACCTTCTTTTCAAGCTGTGCCTGTGACATGACCGCATCGAGTGACGGCTTGGGATTGAGATTCTCCCCGCGATTGCGGGGCCAGATGCGATGACGCCAGTAAACGTCTTCAATGGCGCGTTGATAAGACACACGCTCTTCGAACGTGAGTGTTCTATTTGAGTTGGTCGCAGGCGGTTGAGAATGGACGAATACGGGTCCCGATCTTGCCGGGATTACGATGAAACAAATTATGGCTACGCAAAAAAGGAGAGCTATAAGGGCGCGTAAATTAAGGAAGCCGAAGCGAGAACCGGATATCTTTGGCATGCAAGTGGATGAAGTCGGCGTTCCTCGTAACTGGTACGGCGAAAGGTGTCAATGCTTTTCACGTTTCTCGGATTTTCCTAAAGCACTGACAGTGACGTGAAGGTAGCGGCGCACGGCGGCAATGCTCTGCCGTAGCCTGTTATAGATCACTTCTTACCGATCGCTCGAGATCGGGGGTTATTGTCGAATAGGCCGAGGCACCGGGGTAGGGCGCGGTCGTATGGCAGGACTCGGTCTTGGATTAGGTCCCTGGAACTCAAAAGAACCGATGTCGACATGGCCGTTCACGACGCGATCAAAGCCCGGACCGCGTTGGTCATAGAAGGGCGGCGGTGTAAAGGTGGGGTGGCCCGCATCAATAGCCGGGCTGCCACGCGACAACGCATGGGTCGGTGTTGGTCCCCCGTTATACTGCAACGGGCCGAGCATTGGATCGATGTTAGTCTGATCGCCTGGGCCGGTTAGGAAGCCGCCACAGCTGTCATTGCTAAGGTTGTAGCCGTCCGATATGACAATCCCACCCTGGTTTAGAATATTTCCGCCCGTCGCGCCTCCCTGGAGAATCACATCATTGAGATGGACCGCCGCGCCGCCGTTGTCTTGCGTGGAGTTGGACACGCTACTTCCTCCAGAGCCACTGGCCAGGTTGCCGCTGAACGTGCTGTTAGAGATATGTGCAGCTGCGCCGCCATCATCACTTTCATTATCGACGCCGCCGCCTGTCTGAGCGGAGTCGCCACTAATTGTACTGTTGCTGATCTGGAGGAATGCCTCGGCGCCAGGGTACGAAATGTTGAAGACCCCTCCGCCGCCATAGGTAGCTGAGTTGCCGGCCACCGTGCTATTGTTAATTTCCAGGCTTCCATAGCCACCAGCCTCCGCGCTACTGCAAATACCACCACCGTTCGTGGACGAATTCCCGCTAAGCATGCTGTAATTCAATGTTGCCGTTGCGCCGAAAATCTCGTAACCGTTATTATCGACGCCGCCGCCGTAGTAGCCGGCCGAATTCCCGCTCAACATACTATTATTAATCGTTAGGACAGCACCGGCCCAGCGACCGCTGGTATTGAAGATGCCGCCGCCACCGTAGCTGGCCGAGTTGCCGCTAAGCTTGCTATTATTGACCGTTAGAACCGCCCAGGGACCACCCTTTTTATCGTTGTAAGCATCGTTGGCTACACCACCGCCGTAAGTAGCCGAGTTTCCGCTAATTGCGCAATCATTGAGCGTTAACGTCGATTGAAAACTGTAGATGCCGCCGCCGCTGCCAGCAGGAAAGTCTCCAGCGACCATACCGTTTCTGATGGTCAATCCAGAAATCGTAACAGTTGTTCCAAAGGCGACGTGGAACACGCGGCTATTAGTGTTGCCATCAACGGCCAGGTTTTCCAGACCGGGACCTGCGACAGTGATATTCTTGTCCACGAGCAACTCGCCGCTGCTGAGTACGATGGTGCCGGTGACTGCGAATGTAATCGTGTCGTTGTCATTTGCGAGGACAAGCGCCTGACGCAAAGAGCCGACTCCGTTGTCGTTAGTGTTTGTTACGGTGATCGTTGTTGCGCGAGCGGAAACTGCGACGGCGCAAAAGACAACGGTCCACCATGTCAGCGCGTTAAGACGGAAAAAGCTTCGGAGCCCTCGTGTTCCCATTTTCTACTTTGATAATACGGAAACGGCGGAGTGAAGTTCGGCGGATGTCAGAACATTTATGATGCTTTCGGCTTTTTTTGACCGGGGAGCAACCGCTCGGGCTTCGGCGACTCCTTGTAACTTTTTGGCTTTGTCACTCTTCTAACTCGTTTACATTCAGGTTGCCGTGTCATTTAATAAATTTGAACTTTCGCCCGAAGTAGTACGTGGAACGCAAGCGATGGGCTTTGCCGAACCGACACCCATCCAGCTCCGTGCATTTCCGATCGTGCTTGCAGGAAAGGATCTGATCGGCACGGCGCAAACCGGGACCGGCAAGACCGCTGCGTTTGCACTGCCTATTCTAACTCTGCTGGCAAAACACGGAGCCTTCCGATGTCTGGTGCTGGAGCCGACCCGAGAACTGGCCGCGCAAGTGGAGACGGCATTTCGTGATTATGGGCGCTTCACAGATTTGCGAGTCGCGCTTGTCCATGGTGGCGTCGGTTATGGAAAACAGCGGGAAGAGCTCAAGCACGGTGTAGATGTTCTTGTCGCAACGCCGGGACGTCTGCTTGATCTGCTCGAACAACGTGCGGCGACTTTGAAGTCCGTCAAAATTCTGGTGCTGGACGAAGTGGACCGGATGCTGGACATGGGTTTTCTGCCGGATGTGCGCCGGATCGTCGAAAAAATCTCAACGGACCGACAGACTCTTCTTTTTTCAGCGACGCTGCCGCCGGAGATCGAACGCCTCGCCGCGTGGGTATTGCGCGATCCTGAGTTGGTAGAAATTGGCGTGCGCCGGTCGCCGGCGGAAACGGTGACGCATGCGGTTTATCCAGTGGCGGCTGAACAAAAATTCGATCTGCTAATGGCTTTGCTCGAGCGAACGAATTTCGATAGCGCGCTGATTTTTTGCAGGACCAAGTACGGCGCCGATCGTATCGCGCACCAGTTAAAACAGGGAAAGCATGCCGTAGCCGTGTTGCATTCCAATCGGACACAGCGCGAACGCATCGAGGCGCTGGAAGGCTTTAAGAGCGGCAAATACGAGGTGATGGTGGCTACCGATATTGCCTCACGCGGACTCGACATCGCCGGAGTGAGTCACGTCATTAATTACGATGTACCCGAGCATCCGGAAGATTACGTTCATCGCATCGGGCGCACGGGACGCGCCCAGAACGTGGGCGATGCCTTCACACTCATGAGCGGCCAGGAGTTGCCCGCGCTACAGGCAATCGAGCATTTCATCGGCCAAAAAATTCCCCGGCTGAAGCTGGAGAATTTTCCCTATCTGTACACCGCGCTCTTTGAACCGGAATCAGGTGCCGGTGGTCGTCGCGGAATCGGCGGCGGCAGAACTCATCGCGGCTATTCCTTTGGAAGAAGGCGATGAAGGCAAACGTTAGGTTACGAGACTGGAAGTTTGTAGCTTGGGTCGAAGAAGATACGCGTTCGCGTCGCGGCGGCTTGTAGCCGGGATCACCGATCCCGGCTAAAGCGAGGCTTCCTCACTCGCTGCCAAATCGGCTCGATTTCTTAAAGAATAAGCTTAATAATTCCCGTTATGTCCGAATCAAATATGGCTCGCGATTCAGAGGCCCAATTCGACCAACTCCAGAGAAAGCTGGTTCCGCTGTGGAAATCGATTGAGCGCCTTAACCAGGATCCGCAGACGATCGTAGTCGTCCCGTCGATGTCCATCGATGCCATTAACTCGGGCGCGGTGATGCAGGCGTATGAAGAACGCTTTTTGTTTTTGTTGTTGCTGCTGCGTCAACCTCGTGCCCGGTTGGTCTACGTAACGTCACAAAGGATTCTGCCGAGCATCATTGATTATTATCTTGCTCTTTTGCCCGGTGTTATCCCGAGTCATGCGCGGCAACGGCTTTTTCTTATTTCGCCTCTGGACGGATCGGTGCGTGCGCTGAGCGACAAGTTGCTGGATCGGCCACGGTTAATCGAGCGTATCCGTTCGCTGATCATGGACCCTGATCGAGCGCACCTGGTTCCTTTCAACACAACCAATCGCGAACAAGAACTCGCCGTGCGGCTTGGTATTCCCATGTACGGCGCCGATCCCAAATTGTTCCCTCTCGGCACAAAGAGCGGTTGCCGGAAAATTTTCACGGAAGAAAATGTCGCGCATCCTCTGGGCGTTGAGAACCTGGGTAGCAAGGAAGAGTTGATCGAGGCCATCGTGCAGATGCGGGCCAGGAAGCCTTCGATCAGGCAAGTCCTGGCAAAGCTTAACGAAGGTGTCTCAGGCGAAGGCAATGCTGTTATCGATCTAACCGGGCTTCCGGCGCCGGGGGACTCAAAGGAAAGAGCAATGTTAGAGGAGCGCCTTCGTGCAATGCAGTTCGAGCTAGCTCGTGTTACCTACGATAGCTACATGAAGAAACTGCAGGAACGAAAAGGAGTCGTCGAAGAGCGAATCATGGGAGAAGAAATCAGGAGCCCCAGTGTTCAACTTCGTATTACTCCGCTGGGCGCTGTGGAATTGTTATCGACGCACGATCAGCTTCTCGGTGGCCCATCAGGCCAAAGTTACCTTGGCTGCATGTTCCCTGCCGACCCCGGCTACGCCCCGTTGATTACTCGGGAAGCAGCCAAGGTGGGGAGGCGTCTGGCGAAGGAGGGAGTCCTGGGGCGCTTCGCGCTGGATTTCGTGGTGGTGCGTTCAAATGGAAAATGGGAGCCGTATGCGATCGAGATTAACTTGCGCAAAGGCGGCACCACTCATCCGTTCTTAACTTTGCAATTTCTAACGGACGGCACTTACAACCCTGAGACAGCGATTTTCACTGCGCCCAACGGGCGGCAAAAATTCTTTGTCGCCAGCGACCATGTCGAGTCGCCGTCGTATCGAACCCTGACGCCGGATGACCTTTTCGATATTGTGGTGCGGCACGACCTGCATTTCGGCCAAACGCGGCAGACGGGCGTGGTTTTTCACATGATGAGTGCCCTGGGTGAGCTGGGAAGGACAGGGCTGACCGCGGTGGGCAACTCGCACGAAGAAGCGAAGGCCCTTTACGAGCGAGCGATCGCCGTGCTCGACCAGGAAACTGTAGCCGGGGGCGCTGACCCCGGCTGAACACGTGACCACGCCGCAGGTCCGCCGCGGTTAACGAGACGCGGCTACAGCGCCTTACGCAGATACCGCTCGGGCAGGCGAAACCAATTGGCCGACGCTGCGGTGGCTTTGGGTCCTACCTTCGGGCATTCGTGAGGTCGACAACTTCAGTTTTTCTTGACCGTGTTACCGAGGTACACGCCAAAAGTTCCTCAATGTTCCTCAAAAATCTTGACATTTTGTCGTGTTTCCAAGTAAAAAGGCGACACAGCTCCACACTCCCAAAAAACACAACCTCCAAGGAGTAAAAAATGCAAAAACAAATTAACACCTCCATGAAAGCGCATCTTCTTCGCGGTGCGTTCCTTCTGCTTCTGCTTGTCTCCTTCTGCCTAATTCCATTCGCGCTGGGACAGCGAAGTGTCAGCAATAGAAACGTTCCAGCGCTGCCTCCGCAAATCAGTAATATCCATGGCACGGTGCCTGCCGTTCTCACGAAGAGTCCCATAGCTCCTTTTGCGCTAATTGGGCCCGTGGGAGTGGTATGTCCCGCCACAATTACGGAGTCAACAAGTCAGGCGATCGTCGATGGTAACTCAGTAGCCTGCAACACGGGCGGATCCACCACTGAGAATCATTACTGGCGTGCCTTCGACATGAATACTTTTACCGGCGGCCAGGAGTATGATGTCGCGTCGGTTTCCTTTGGAATCGAGCTGGCTCAGTCTGGGGACGGCACGGGCCAGCCGTTGACAGTTAATCTTTATGCCAATCACGGCTCACCATTCCCTGCAGGTGACTGGCAGTCGAACCTGATCGCGACATCCGGATCATTGAACATTCCAGATCAGACGGATTCGATATTTCAAACCTCTCTAACCGCAACCGTCGCTGCTGGCACTCTTGAGTTAGTTATGGAAGTGATGACGCCGGATGGGACGGCCGTGGGTAACGCGTTCTTTATTGGTTCGAATGCTGACCCAGAAACCGGACCAAGCTATCTGAGTGCTGCCGACTGCGGTGTGAACGACCCGACTCCCACTGGGGACCTGGGTTTTCCCAACATGCACATTGTAGCGAACGTTAATGGCAGTTGTCCCAATGGAAGCCCAACACCTTCGACGACACCTTCAGTGACGCCAAGTGTGAGTCCGTCACCCTCGGTGACACCCAGTGTGAGTCCTTCGCCGAGCACGAGTCCTTCGCCGTCAGTCACACCCAGTGTGAGTCCTTCGCCGAGCACGAGTCCTTCGCCGTCAGTCACACCCAGTGTGAGTCCGTCGCCCTCGGTGAGCCCGAGCGTGACTCCCACTCCTTCAGTTAGTCCCAGTGTGACGCCTACTGCGACGCCAAGCGGGTGTGTGTTCGGATTTGGCTATTGGAAGAACCATCCCCAGGCATGGCCAGTCACCGAATTGCAGCTTGGGAATATCACTTACACTCAAGACCAATTGTTGTCGGTCATGCACGAACCAGTTCGCGGCAACGGATTAGTTTCGCTGGCGCACCACCTAATTACCGCGAAGCTAAACGTCGCTAATGGCGCGGATCCGAGCTGCATACAGCAAACGATCTCTGACGCCGACACCTTGATCGTAGACTTGGTTGTGCCACCCGTAGGCGACGGATACCTGGCACCCAGAGACGTGAATGCTCTCAAGGATACTCTGGAGAGTTACAATGAAGGCCAGTTGTGCGCTCCGAGCTGTGATAATTCGTCTCCGAGTCCAACCGCATCTCCAAGGTCGACGCCGAGGTCGCGTCCGCCGGCGCATCCTCGCCCTGGCCGTTGATCGGTAGTTAAACGAATTGTCAGTGCGTAGCCGGGATCTTCCATCCCGGCGCACAATCACGGTTTTGATCCCGCCGAACCGGCGGCGAATAATAGTGCCATCTCTCGGTCACGCTCTTCTAACTCCTTCGCGTCTTCATCCCTCATCTTCAATCTTCTCCTTTTCGATTATCAGGGACGAAAAGCGCCACTGCGCGGCCGACTGCCACGTGTCGGCGTTCCCGTACACCGCGGCCACGGCCAGCACCGGCACAGCGACCAACTCCGTGCGTAGGTATTTAGCAGTCATGAGTTTTTCCAGTCTGTGATCGGAGTCACGAGCTCCCGCCTGCGCCGAACGAGCAGCGCCTGGCCGACTAGATATTACCGAGGAAAGAATTGCAGTGTGCGGCGTCGGACGGGCAAATGACTTGTGCAGCAAAGGGAAAAAGTAACGCCCCAGATGTTCCGCGTCTTAGCGAAGGAAGATGATTTGTTCAAAACGTAGTTAGTAACAAACTGCTTTGTCAGGTATCGCCTTACATTTCGGTCGCGAATCGTCAGAATACATTACAAATACTCTGCGACCGCTGGTGTTGTAGCACAGAACAACATGGATTGTTTGCGGGTGGTATCAATGTGCAGCATCACCACCTCCTTAACCCACTTATTTTGGTTAGGCTAGCTCGTCCGTTTTGGTTATTTGATGTTAGGCTCAAAAAAAAATCTAAAAAAAATGTTGACACGTTTGCGACGCGCGAGCTAAAAACGCCGCCTCCACAGGGCCCAAGGGAAAATTCAATTCAGCCCAATCTCCACTTATGAAAAAGAAATCCAATTCGGTCTTCGCATTCTTTGGCCTGCGCGCGCTACTGGGGTTTAGTCTCTGCTTCCTTGCTGTAGCACTCGCGATTTTTGCGCTCAGCCCGGGTGCTGGACCCAGTGAGCGGCTTGAAACGCCTCGTTACATCCCTGTGCCGACTGACAATTCGCAGGAGGAAAGCGCCGCGCTATCGCGCCTGGAACAATACTGGTTCGATCGTCTGACGTTTCCTACCGGACGCTTTAATCCGGCATGGGTTCGCGCGGCCGCCGCGCAACACGACCGGATGCAAAGTGGTATTCCCTTTGGCCAACATGTCAGGCTCAACCTCGCTAACCCGAATGCACTTAGCACGACCAGTTTTACTCCGCTCGGTCCGCAACCGGAACGTATGACCGGATGCTCGGGTTGCTTTAACTACACAACTACTCAGGGTCGCGTAAACACGATTGCCGTCGATCCAACTACAACCACCAATGGCAGCATCGTAGCCTACCTGGGGGCGGTCGGCGGCGGTGTATGGAAAACGACCAATTGCTGCGACAGCTCCACCACGTGGAGCGTGACGACTGACGACCCGGTAATCGGCACCACAGCGATCGACACCATTACCATCGATCCCAACGATCATAACACTGTCTATGCCGGCACTGGTGACCTCAATTACGGTTCCTTCTCCATGGGTAGCCAGGGAATTCTCAAATCAACCGACGCCGGCGCAACCTGGACGGTGCTAGGCGCCGACATCTTTGGCCCGTCGTATGATGAACCGCCGGGGCAATTCCCCCAATACAACGCCGTGGGCAAAGTCCGCGTCGATCCCAATAACAGGAACAACGTGGTAGCCGGCACGAAAAAGGGGCTCTACTTCTCGTATGATGGGGGTGTTAACTGGACCGGTCCGTGCACGACTAACAACTTCAGTACGCAGCGCCAGGACATAACAGGCTTGGAGTTAACCAGCCTCGGCGGCACGACACGAATCATTGCGGCGGTTGGCGTTCGCGGGTTCGCTACAACCGTGCAGTATGATCTCGGCCAGCAGGGCGCAAACGGTATCTACAGAGGAATGATGCCAATGAGCGGTTGCCCAAACGACTTTGCGCTTATCAGCCGCAACGATAACGGCTTTGTATTTGGCACCCAGGTGAGCGGCAGCCCATACACGACAGGCGCGCCCATGAACGCCGGGAGCGGCGATCCGTGGGTCAACGTAACCACCGGCAACCAGCTCAGTCGCATCGATATTGGCATCGCGCCGAGCAATCCGAATTACATTTATGCCCAGGCAGGCTCCATTACCCCTAACAACAACAACGGCTGCGGCAACACCAATGGCTGTCAGATCGGCGTCTGGGCCAGCACTGATGGCGGCGACAGCTGGGCCTTTATGGCCGGTTCTGCCGGCGGTTCTCTCAGGAATTGTACAAATGGCCAGGGAGACTATCCACAAAACTGGTACGACCAGGCAGTGGCGGTTGATCCAAACGATCCCGAGCGCGTGTTCATCAGCACCTTTGATGTCTGGTTTGCGACGCGCACCGGAACCGCCTTTAACGATACCACCTGCGGCTATTCTTACAGCGGCAGTGCCGGTCCTGTGCACGTGGATCAACACGCTCTCGCCTTCCTCCCGGGCTCCTCGAGCATTTTGCTAATTGGGAATGACGGGGGGGCTCATGGCACCACAAACGCAGACCTAACAACAGCCACCACCGATCCGACCTGGTTCAACATGGATACAGGTCTGAACACGATCGAGTTTTACTCAGGGGACATCAGCGGGAACTTCGCGAACTCTCCGTCCCCGATGGCTGTTGGGGGCGCCCAGGACAACGGACCCAGTTCGGTCACATTTACCGGCAGTCCGACCGGCCCGGTCTTGTGGCAGTTGGGACTTGGCGGAGACGGGTTCTCCGGGCAAATCGACCCGATGGGTACCACCTGCACGCAAGCGCAAGGCACGATCGCTGTCTCCGGTCCCGGTGTAATAGGACAGCAATTCCTGATCGGGACGCAGACATTTACCTGGGTGGCAACACGGGCGAATCCCGGCGAGGTCTCGATCGGTACAAGCTCGACCAGTGCAGCCACCAATATTGTGACGGCGGTGAATGCTGATATTGCTTCCACTGCGACGGCTGTACGGTCTGGTTCCAACGTTGTCATTACTGCCGCTACCTGCGGCAGTGCTGGGAATTCGGTTCCATTTTCCAATATCAACAGCGCGAACCTGACATTTAATGGTTCCGGCACTCTCGGCGGCACCAGGTTGGGTGACGATGTCGGAAGTCTTCGTGTCTGGGAAGGCAACAATAGTGGCGGTGTTAGCCGCTGCATCTATAACTGCACGGCCCCGGGCGCCTCGTGGGCGAGCAGCAGGGGCAGTTGGACCGGCGATACGCAGTCATTCATCCTGCCTATTAACATGTTCCATGGCGGCATTCCTGGTGGCGACGACTGCTCGCCTGCTGGTCCCGCAAGCGGCTGCGGCCATCTGATTGCTGGGACAACCAGGGTTTGGGAAACCATTCGCGGAGCGGAGGCTACCGTGCCTACATCCGCCTGGTATGTGACCAACAATCCGACAACTCAGAACATGACTAAGCAGTCACTGGGCAACCGTTCGTTCATCAATCAACTGAAGTATTCGCCCAAATATCAAAGCGTGGCGATTGTAGGCACAAACGATGCCAACGTCTGGATTGGGTTTAACCTTGGCACAGGCGCTGCCAGCCAGGCTAACTGGGTGGATGTTACCGGTAGCAACGTTGTGTTACCGCTTCGTCCCGTGTTAGGCGTTGCACTGGATCCGCGCGTGCCAGCCGTGGATGTGCCGGTTGGCTATGCCGCTGTCGGCGGTTTCAACGCCAATACGCCAACACAGCCGGGTCACATTTTCCAGGTGAACTGTGGTTCCAACTGTGCCTCGTTCACCTGGGCGGACAAGACCGGCAACCTGCCGGATATCCCGGTTGACTCGATCATTGTGAACCCCAATCAACCGCAACAGGTGTTTGCCGGCACCGACTTCGGTCTCTACTATACCGACGACGTCACTGTTGCATCTCCGGTCTGGAACCGTTTCGACAACGGCATTCCGCACGTGATGATTTGGGATATGGCCATCGACCGCGGCGGGACGGCGCTCTCGGTCTGGACGCGTGGCCGCGGTGCCTACGTTTATCCTTTGTCCGGAGTAAGCTTTGTGATTGGCGATCTTAGCGCGGTGGCAGGGAAGCGCGTGACGTTCTGGGGAGCGCAATGGGCAAAATCCAATGCGTTGAGCGGCGGTAAGCCGCCTTCGGCCTTCAAAGGTTTTGCCGAGAACACCACTCCCGATCCGGCAAACTGCGGCGGAACATGGACGAGCGGTTCGGGCAATAGTTCTCAACCACCTGCCACTCTGCCATCGACTATCCGAGTGATCGTGGCCAGTTCCATAACGAAGTCGGGGTCGGTCATTTCAGGTAACATCCCGCAGATGGCTGTTATCGACGTTGATCCGGGCTATCAACCGGATCCGGGTCACCCTGGGACGGGAACCGTGGTGTCAGTGAGCTGTCCGGACTCCCCACAGTCCATTTCTCCTGGAGATGGGCGACTTCAGTCAGCATCGACATTTACCAGAATGCCGCGCTGATCAGTGCCGCGCCAAGCGGCGGACTTGCACCGATATCACCGTTGAGAGCCAACGCCTCTTCAACGGCAAAGCGTGCGCAGACCTTTTCCAGCGACCTGACGGTGAAGTTCGCCGGCGCCGCCCAATTAGAAAGGCCGGGCAGTGCCACCTGCGGAACCCACTAAGCAACGTCCGGTGATGCCTTGTCGGCTGGGCCTGGGCGCGCGCCAGCGTCGCGAAGCGAGGGGCGGGGGAGACGTTGGACTTTCATCGCCTTGATTCTGGGAGCTGGAGTTTCCAGGTGCAGCGTCGGTTGAAGATGAATCTTATAATGAATCCGGCGCTTCTTATTGAACCGCTGCAGATACGACAACAAGGAAGGGTGCGAGAGTTGCATCGATCTGGGTGCTGGCCCCGGCGTTCCTCCCATGGCCGAGATCCCCTCGGATATCGGCCATGCACTCTCGCGCCTAGACCAGCACCGAAATCGACAGCAACTCTTTCTGATACCGACCCGGTTCTCTCTTATTCTTTCTCCGGAAATCGCGCCGCGAAGTTCTCAAAAAAAATATTTGGGGTTGAACGCCGCGGGGCAATGGGCGGCGCGCGCTGTTAAAATTCCAGCTATCGCTGGATGGAACGCGATTAGAGCAAAGGGCCTGGCAGCAACATGAGTAGGAAAGCTGCACGAAGAGTCGTGACACTTTCCTGGTCCCCCGCATTCTTGTCAGCGGGGGACGAAGGCAGTGGCGGTTTATATGAATCACCCGGGCTTAGGCTGATCTGCGGTCAAATTTAAGATTGTTTAGAAAAGGAATCGTTGAGAAAAAAGTCTTGACACGTCCGCGCGCCTTTTAATACAAACGGCGCTCCAGGTAAACCCACAATGCTCTTCTATGAAAAAACAAATTAACCCAAACATTAAAGCTCATCTTATTCGAAGCTCGTTTTACGTGCTTCTGCTGCTGGCTGTTTGCGTCATCCCATTCGCGTTGGCGCAGCGAAACACAACAAGGCGAAGCGTGACCAAGCCGAACGTGACCGCAAGGCACGCAACATCTGCGCTTCGCAATGACGTCGCTGCAGCCCAGAAAAATGTCGCTGCCGCAAAAAAGGGAAAAGTTCAGGCGCCCTCGACTCACTTCACTAACGCCTTCGGACGAGTTCCGCGGTCTGCAGCTTTACACAAAGCCGCGGCGCCAGGCGGTATTTGTACATATGAATTCACCACGGGCGCCGATGCGATCGTGCCCGGTGACACCAACACAGGCAGTGCCTGTGACGACTGCGATACGCTTGTTAACCTGCCGTTTTCCTTCTCGTTGTATGATCAGACTTTCAACGCCGTGCAGGTGAGCTCCAATGGGCGCGCTGACTTCGTGACTATCAACGAGCCAGGCGGCTTTCTGTCAGAATGCTTGCCTGCGCCACCTAACGTTGGACCCTATGACTACACCATTTTCCCTGTTTGGTCGGATTATCGTACCGACATTGTGGGCGAAGGTTGTGCAAACTTCGCCACCGGCTGCGGCATTTTTACCTCCGTGTCGGGCGTCGCGCCTAACCGAATCTTTAATATCGAATGGCGTACGGTCTATTTTGCCGATCACAATGCGACGGCGAATTTTGAACTGCGTGTGTATGAGAATGATCCCGACAAGCGCTTTGACGTAGTCATCGGCGACGTTCAAGCGGGCAGCGACGAACTCTACGTAAGTGGCGTGCAGGGACCGTCCGGACTCTTTACTGAGGACTTCTGCGATGACCCACCAGGGCCGCCTCCCACGAATGTCTCCCGCAGTTACACCTGCACCGGCAAGGGACCGACACCGACACCGACGCCGGCATGCACGCCGATCACGTTTGAAGGCAGCATCGACGGCAGCGATCCCACCCAGACCGACCGGATGTTCCGGGACGGTGTTCTCAGCACCTGTGACGCGCCCAAGACATGCCCCGGACCGTTTGGCGACGGACAACAGCATCATTACGATCAGTACACGGTGACCAATACCACCGGCTCGACTCAATGCGTGAGTGTGGACGCCAACACCAGTTGTGTAGGCACTAACTACATCTTCCTGGTTGCTTACCTCGGATCGTTTGATCCCACCGACATCTGCGCTAATTACCTGGCAGACCAGGGCAGTAGCCCGGATCCTTCGGCACCGCCGGGAGCGTTCTCATTTAACCTCGATGACGGGCAGACTGCTGTTATCGTGGTAAGCGAAGTAACCGCCGATGCTGGTTGCCCAGACTATACCGTTTCGGTCAGCGGTCTGTGCAGCGGCGGCGGGCCATGCACGCTTGGGCCTTGGAATGAGGTGGCCAACTATCCGGAGACCCTCGAATCGGCGGCAATATGCACTGATGGCACATTCGCCTACGGTGCAGGTGGCAACGCTGCAGGGTTGCCGACAGCCGGCTTCTATAAGTACGACCCGTCCGCTAACAGTTGGTCAACTTTAGCCTCAGTGCCGCAGACCCTCTACGATGCACGTTCTGTGTATGACTCCGCTAACAACAAGATCTATCTGTTCGGTGGCATCGATGGGACCACATTCGTTCCCATTAACACCTTGTACATCTACGACGTTGCCACGGATACGTGGACTTCCGGCAACCCCATGCCCGGGAACCGCTTTTTCCCGGCCGTCGTGTACGACAGTCTTACAGATCTAATGTACATTGCCGGCGGCATCGATGAGAACTTCCTCGAAACCGACACCACCTGGATATACGATCCAAATGCCGGTACTTACGATACGTCAACGGCGCCGAATATCCCCGCAGTAATGGGTGGTAGCGCGGTTAGCCTTGTTGGCCAAACGATGTATCTGCAAGGTTCCTTTGGTAGTGGCGCCACAACGTTGAACTACGCGTACGACATCGTAGCTAACACGTGGACGCAAAAGGCCGATCTGCCTGCACCGCGTTATGAGGCTGCCGGTGGGTCTATCGGAACTAACACCTACGTTACTGGGGGCGGCGACCCATTCAGCGCGCCTGGCAGCGTCAAGGCGAACGGGAAGGGGTCGAAGAACCGGCAGGCTTCAATGGCAAGGCCGGACACCACCTTTAACACCACGTTTGTCTACGACACAGTGAATGATAGCTGGTCGAACGGGCCCAACACAAACGTCGGCCACTCGTTCACGGGCGGCACGGCGATCGGCAACAAACTGCTGGTAGCTTGCGGGTTTGACGGAGTAAGCGGCGACAGCAACATCGTAGAGACATCCGACTGCGGAGGTGGCGGGCCTACGCCGACACCGACGGTTACGCCGACACCTAGTGGGAGTTGTCCGCCGGTGATTACTGAGTCCACGAGCCAGGAGATTGTGTCCGGTAACTCAGTGGCGTGTAACAACGGGGTTGGCACGACTGAGAACCATTATTTCCGCGCCTTTAACATGAACACGTTCACGGGCGGGGCGGAGTATGATGTCACTTCGGTTGACTTTGGCATCGAGCTGGCCCAGTCCGGCGGCGGCACTGGTCAGCCGTTGACAGTCAATCTGTATGCCAACCATGGTTCTGCGTTCCCAGGAGGCGACTGGCAGTCGAACATGATTGCCACTTCGGGAACGGTTAATATCCCGGATCAATCGCTGACGGTCTTCAATCAGGCTATCTCGGCGACAGTTGCTGCCGGGACCCTTGAGTTGGTGATGGAAGTGGTGACACCGGATGGGACGGCTGTAGGCAACCTGTTCTTCGTCGGGTCCAATCCCGATCCTGAAACGGCGCCGAGCTACCTGGAAGCGGCGGATTGCGGTATAACCGTTCCGACAACTACCGGGGATATTGGATTCCCGGACATGCACATCGTGTTTAACGTGAATGGCAACTGCGGGGGTGGAACACCGACGCCGACACCAACACCGACACCGGTGATCACACCAACACCTATAATTACGCCAACACCGACACCGGTGGTCACACCGACACCTATAATTACGCCGACACCAACACCGGTGGTGACACCAACACCCATAATCACACCGACACCGACGCCCAGGACTTCGCCGACGCCTAGGCCACGGCCGACGCCGTTCCCGCGGCCGACGCCTCCTTAAGGGATAGGTGAAAGAGTAGAAGCGTTAAAAGTTAAAACGAAGTAAAACGGGAACTCGCGAGGCAACTCGCGAGTTCCTTGCTTTTGGTGGATCGGCTTCTCCGAAGACGATGGCAGATGGCTATAGATGGATCGGTTTGTTCTCAAAATGCCAGTCCGGTCGAAGACTCGCCGTGGAGAGCTCGGAACCGATGGGAGCAGATTGCCGAAGGCGAATAATTAGGCGGCATAGCCGCGCCGCGTTGCCAACGCGTTGAGGAGTCGCCGCGGCGACCGTTCCACCCAGGCAAGCCAACGCGTTGAAGAATCGCCGCGGCGACCGTTCAACCCTGGCACGGCGACACCCGCCACAGCGGGCAAGCTGTGCTGTCGCTACAAAATTCGCACGGGCCATTAATCTCGCCGATCGGTTGTTGCCGCTTCGCTGTGTCGAGGCGCTTCTTAAAAGTGCGAACGATGCGATTTGTGGCTCGCCGTGGCGACCGTTCCACCGTGTGCGTTGATCACGTTTCGTGCTGCCCGCTAACCGCGCATCCAGAGCGCCCCCGCGATCGCGAAGCCTTTCAGAGCTGGATTGCGCGCCGTTTCAATCCTCGTCTGGTGCCATTACACGCATGCGTTTTGGGAGGTGCCCAGGTTTTTCGAGAAATCTATTGGTCGACTGTCAGGCCATGTCCTACTGCCAACGAAGCAACAAAAATTTTACTAAGAATATCTTGACAAGTCCGCAGGTAGTTTACTAAAAACGACGCTCCACAGCAATGCTTCTCTTATGAAAAAACAAATTAAACCCAACATCAAAGCTCATCTTATTCGAAGCGCGTTTTACGTGCTTCTGCTTCTCGGCGTTTGCGTGATTCCTCTCGCGCTGGCCCAGTCCCGCAGTCGCGGGACGGACAAGCAATCCGTGAACAGTCCCAAGCTAGCCGCGAAAAATGCAAAAATCGCCGCGAGTACGAAATCCGTACCGGCCGGAGCGCGCCCACCGGGTTCCATGGTCATCAATTCGACAAATCAGCAGTCGAGGCCCGCGCCCAGGAATCGCTTTGGCAGGGCCCCAGTGTTGCCGCGGCGGCCCGTTTATACCGTGACCGGGCCTAACGGCGTAGCGTGCGCCTACGACTTCACCGTCGGCAGCGATACGTTTGTGCCAGGCGTGGACGATACAGGTAACCACGGGGATGACGTCGATACCCTTATCAGTCTGCCATTCACCGTTAACCTGTACGGCAACAGCTTCACGACCGCCCTGGTGGGGTCGAACGGATACGTGAGCTTCGGCGTTGACAACCCCTCCTTCTCGATCACCTGCCCCTCGGGACAGTCCGGCACCACTTTCGTGCTGGAACCTTATTGGGGTGACCAGTGCACCGATGCATGTTTCAACACCCTTTGCACGGGCTGCGGAATTTTCACTACCACCACAGGCAGCGCGCCTAACCGCGTCTTCTACATTGAATATCGCACCAACTACTACGGCCTGAGCGGGCAGAACCAGGACCTTTTGGATTACGAGGTCGCTGTATTCGAGAATGGCACTCCCCCCTTTGAATTCATATACAGCAATATGGAAGCGGCATTCGTGGCAAACGATAGCCAGCTGACAGTCGGGCAAAAGCAAGATGACGGCTGTCTCACTCAAGTCGGATGCGACACCACGGGTGGACAATTCCCACCGGTGAGCTCGGGTCAGGCACTGATTGCCGGGCCGGTCGGAGCAACACCGACACCAACGCCGACAGCCACCTGCCCGCCTGGAAATCCCAACGGCGGAGCTGGAGCGTGGACGGCACAGGCATCATATCCAACAACGATTGTGCGCTATGGGTTCGTCCAGACCGCCACTGATTTCTATGTCTTCGGCGGCGTATCCGACGGTTCTGAGGTGAACAACGTTAATCGGTACAACATCGCCTCGGGAACCTGGACACCACTCTCGCCGATGCCATTTACGAGTGAGGCGCCTACCTGCGCTCTTGACGCATCTAGCGGCATCGCATATTGCGCCCAAGGAGACACTGGCGACGGCTTCGCATCTTACAACATCGCCACCGATACCTGGACGTCACTGGCTAACACACCCAATGCAACTAACTACGGCTGTGCATCGGGTGCCTTCAATGGTAAGGTGTTTCTGGCGGGCGACCAGCCGGGAGGAACCACTGCGACGTGGGTATACGACGTAGCCACGAATACGTGGTCTGCTGCGTCGGCATCGCCAGACAACTTCTTTCTGGCAGGATACCAACAGGTCGGCCAATTCCTCTACGTCGTTGGTGGTTTCAACACAAATACTATACCAACTAACAACGCAACCACCTGGCGGCTGGATATGAGTTCAGCGCCTGGGACATGGGAGACAGGGCCGGCGTTCACCCAGGGCAGAGCAGACTTCGGCCTTGCCTACGATCCAGGAACGAACAAGCTATACGCGCTGGGTGGAGACCTTCAGGGCGGCGGCTTCTTCGACTCCACCAATGAGGTGGATGAGCTTGATGTGTCAGGCTGGCCCGGTGGAACTTGGACGGCCTCACCACCTGATCTGCCACTGCCCAACCGCCAGGCTAACCAGGCCGGATTCTCTGGGGCAGGTCAAATCTGGAGCGTAGGCGGCTTGGACGGATCAACCTTCCAGTTCCTGAATGAGGTTTGGTCCCGCTCCAATGGCGGTTGCGGACCTACACCTACACCAAGCTGCTCGCCGGCACCGTGGCAGGAGGTAGCTGCCATGCCCATAGACGTGTATGGGGCGGGAGGCGCATCCGATGGCACGTTCTACTATTCTGCGGGCGGCTACTCCTTCAGCTCTGGGGGCACGCAAGCGGTCTTCAACCGGTATGATCCAGGCACTAACTCCTGGACCAGTCTGACCAACATGCTGCAATCCGCAATCATGCCTGTCGCAGTCTATTACCCGCCGACGAACAAGATTTATGTGTTCGGTGGCGAAGATGGCGACACCGGCACGAACTACAATATCACCCAGATTTACGATATTGCGTCCGGCACATGGACCACTGGCGCGAACATGCCGGACGTGCGTAGCTTCGCAGCTGGCGGCTACGTTCCTGCCACCGGCATGATCTATATCGTGGCCGGCTACAACACCGGAGACGTGACCAGCTCCCAAAATACCACGTACCAATACGATCCAGTAGCCGATAGCTGGACAGACCTCACGTCGACCGATCCGTACCCGCATGCCGCAGGTGGATTCGGATATGGCGTTGTCAACGACAAGCTGTACGTCGCGGGCGGTCGCGACGCTGCGCTTAACATCATAAACGACACTTACGAATTCGATCCCCAGGCTCCGGCGGGTAGTCGTTACACGCAAAAGACCGATGAACCCGGGACGTTCCAGAATAACGTTCCCGGCAGCGCTTCTGCGCAGAACTTGCTCTGGGTGTACGGCGGCGGCAATCCGTTTGTTGCCGGCGGGGCGGAGGCCAACGCAGGCATAGCTGCGCCTTCCAAGGCTCGTATCGTACAGCCAAAGAGTTCGTTCCCATTGGAGCTTGTGAGAAGGCTATTCGGCCATAAGCCCAAGGCCCCTGATACCGACAGTAGTGGAAGGTTCTATGATCCCAGCGCGGATACATGGACGGCCTCTCCCAACATGAACGAGCTGCGGTCATTCACCACCGGTGCAGCCATTGGCGACAGCTTGATTATTGCTTCCGGCGGATATAACGGGGCGAGCACCGTTGCCAGCGCAGAAACAGAATCTGTGTGCACGGGCGGAGGCACGCCGACACCGACGCCGACACCTAGTGGGAGTTGTCCGCCGGTGATTACCGAGTCCACGAGCCAGGAGATTGTGTCCGGTAACTCAGTGGCGTGTAACAACGGGGTTGGCACGACTGAGAACCATTATTTCCGCGCCTTTAACATGAACACGTTCACGGGCGGGGCGGAGTATGATGTCACTTCGGTTGACTTTGGCATCGAGCTGGCCCAGTCCGGCGGCGGCACTGGTCAGCCGTTGACAGTCAATCTGTATGCCAACCATGGTTCTGCGTTCCCAGGAGGCGACTGGCAGTCGAACATGATTGCCACTTCGGGAACGGTTAATATCCCGGATCAATCGCTGACGGTCTTCAATCAGGCTATCTCGGCGACAGTTGCTGCCGGGACCCTTGAGTTGGTGATGGAAGTGGTGACACCGGATGGGACGGCTGTAGGCAACCTGTTCTTCGTCGGGTCCAATCCCGATCCTGAAACGGCGCCGAGCTACCTGGAAGCGGCGGATTGCGGTATAACCGTTCCGACAACTACCGGGGATATTGGATTCCCGGACATGCACATCGTGTTTAACGTGAATGGCAACTGCGGGGGTGGAACACCGACACCGACACCGACACCTACACCGACACCGGTGATCACACCGACACCTATAATTACGCCGACGCCAACACCGACACCGGTGGTCACACCAACACCCATAATTACGCCAACGCCAACACCGACACCGGTGGTCACACCAACACCTATAATTACGCCGACCCCGACGCCCAGGACTTCGCCGACGCCTAGGCCACGGCCGACGCCGTTCCCGCGGCCGACGCCTCCTTAAGGGATAGGTGAAAGAGTAGAAGCGTTAAAAGTTAAAAAGAAGTAAAACGGGAACTCGCGAGGCAACTCGCGAGTTCCTTGCTTTTAGGTGGATCGGCTTCTCCTGAAAATGCCAGTCCGGTCGAAGACTCGCCGTGGAGAGCTCGGACCGATGGCAGACATGAATCGCCAAAGGCGCAGATAATCAGGCGGCATAGCCGCGGTTGCTGCCAACGTGTTGAGGAGTCGCCGCGGCGACCGTTCCACCGTGCCGGGTCAGTTTCCTGGGCAGACTTTCACAAAACTTCCCGGAAAACGTTGACATGAAGGCGCGTTTTGGCTTAAAACGTCGTTCCCGCGTTTATTTACGCCAAATCAAGCAACAATACCGTAACCGTAATTTTATGATTAAACATTCAAACTCAGATCGCACATTTATGCAGTCACCATGGCGGCCCATTTTCTTTTCCTTGTTCCTTGTTTCAGCGGCGGTAGCCCTGGTGGGAGCAGTCGCTTCTTCGCCCGCGGTCGGATCGACTCCGAAGGTGATAGGACACCGCGTTGGTGGCAATTCAGTCAACATTGCGAACAAGATCGCGCCCTGGGTGGTCGAGCACACTGCCAACGGACAGCAGGCGGAGTTTTTTGCCGTGCTTTCAGACCAGGCCGACTTGAGGCCGGCCGCTAGTTTGCCAACCAAGGCTGCCAAGGGCCGGTTCGTTTTTGAAACCTTGCGAGACAAGGCCCAAGCGACCCAGGGATCCGTCCTGCGATGGTTGCGGGAGCGCAATATCCAATATCAGTCTTTCTACATTGTTAACGCCATCCTGGTGAAGGGTACCCGTGAGATTGCAGAGGCGCTGGCTGCTCGCGTGGACGTGGTGCGCGTCGAGGGTAATCCGTCGATTTACAATAATCTTCCTCAACCCGATCCAGTAGAGGAATCCCCTTTGCAATCAGCCTCAGGCCAACGTCCGGCGACGATCGAGCCTGGCATCCAATATACGCACGCACCTGATGTCTGGGCGCAGGGATTCACCGGGCAAAATATCGTTGTGGCGAGTGCCGATACTGGCGTTCGCTGGACGCACAACGCGCTCAAGCCTCATTACCGGGGTTGGGATGGAACCAACGCGGATCACGATTACAACTGGCACGACTCCATTCACGACAGCGTGGGCAATGTTTGCGGGAACGATTCGCCTGAGCCGTGCGACGACCAAGCTCACGGTACTCACACTACCGGTACTATGGTTGGCGACGACGGCGCAGGTAACCAGATTGGCATGGCACCCGGCGCAAAATGGATTGGATGCCGTAACATGGACGCGAACGTCGGTACACCGGCCAGATACATGGAGTGCATGCAATGGTTCCTTGCGCCCACCCGGATCGACGGCAGTGATCCCGATCCGACGAAAGCGCCCGACATCAGCAATAACTCCTGGGAGTGTCCGTCTTCGGAAGGTTGCTCCTTTGACACGTTGCAAGCTGCCGTGGAAGCGCAAGCTGCTGCCGGAATCATGATGGTATCCGCAGCGCAAAACTCTGGTCCGGCTTGTTCTACTGTGCAAAACCCGCCTGGTCTTTACGACGCAACCTACACGGCGGGAGCCTTGACCACTGGCACTGATACGATTGCTGGCTTTAGCAGTCGCGGTCCCGTCACTTCCGACGGTAGCGGGCGGATTAAACCTGACATCACTGCGCCAGGCACAGGCACACGCTCCTGCACCAACGCCAGCGACACTTCATATGCGAATTTCAGCGGCACATCCATGGCAACTCCCCACATCTCCGGTGCGATCGCGTTGCTTTGGTCCGCACACGGGCAGTTAAAGCACCAGCTTACCTCGAGTCGGGATGCCTTGAATAACACGGCTCATTTTATTTCTGATACCTCATGCGGCGACGCTGGCCCGCCAAATAACGTCTATGGCTGGGGCCGGGTCGATATCCTTGCGGCAGTAAACTCAATCCCATTCCAATCCGGACTTCTTTATGGCTCTACCGGTGGCCTTCATGATGCCGGCGGTGGTCGACTCTGGTTGATTGACGTCGCGAACCAGAGCGAAACTCTTATCGGCGATACTGGCTTCGATAAGCTTGGCGCCATTGCGTTTGATAATACAGGAACCCTTTACGGGGTCTCCGGAGCGAGCGATAGCCAGGGCACTTTGATGACCATCGATCCAACGAACGGCACGCCGACTGTCATCGGGTTGTTGTCCGATCCAAACGCCGCTGTTGACGGCCTTCGATTCAACTCGCAGGGAATCCTTTACGGAGGCGCGTTTAATAACACCAAAGGTGTTGGAGAACTCGTGACTATCGATCCATCGGACGGAACCGTCCTTACCTCGGTCACGCTGGTGGGTTCCGGGAATTCATTTTGTCCTGGAATCGCGTTCGATTCCAAGGATGTCCTATATGGTTCGCGTGGGAATTCCAGCGGTCGTTTGGAAGATCTCGATCTGATTGACCAAGTCACCGGTGTCTTGACGCCTGTTGGACCGATGGAAGTCGTGATCTCCGACATCGTGTTCGCTCCGGACGGTACTCTCTACGGCAGCAATCCTCAAACAGGCGATCTCTACTCAATCGATCCAGCCACCGGAACCAAAACGCTCTTGTTCAACACGGGTATTTTGCAGTTGTCCGGCCTGGCAGCAGCGCCAGCATCACCGACACCAACGCCAACACCTACAGCTACACCGACAGCGACAGCGACGCCAACAGCCACACCTACCGGCGACAGCGACAGCGACAGCAACAGCAACGGCTACACCGAGTTCAACTCCTACAGCAACGCCTACTACTACTCCGACTGTTACCCCAAGCGTAACACCAACTGCTACGCCCACAGCTACGCCAAGAGCGACGCCGAGGCCGCGGCCGACTCCCTTCCCACGGCCGACGCCTCCTTAAGGGATAGGTGAAAGAGTAGAAGCGTTAGTAAGTTAAAGAGAAGTAAAACGGGAACTCGCGAGGTCACTCGCGAGTTCCTTGCTTTTGGGTGGATCGGCTTCTCCCGAAAATGCCAGTCCGGTCGAAGACTCGCCGTGGAGAGCTCGGACCGATGGCAGATATGAATCGCCAAAGGCGCAAATAATTTGGCGGCATAGCCGCGGTTGCTGCCAACGCGTCGAGGAGTCGCCGCGGCGACCGTTCCGCCTGAGTAAGCCAACGCGTTGTGGAGTCGCCACAGCGACCGTTCCACCCTGACACGGCGACACAGCGCCGTGGCTACAGAATTCGCACGGGGGAATATTCGGCGACGTTCCACCGTGCCGAGCCAGTTTCCTGGGCAGACTTCACAAAACTCCCCGGAGATCTTTTGATATTGCAGCGCGTTTTGGCTTAAAAGGTCACTCCCTGCGTTCATATGCGGCCAATTAGGCAACGATAGTAGCGTCCGTTGATCCTGGCGGCGCGCGAAATCATAAATCGGGCGCGGTTAGCGAACGGCGGCTACAGCGCTCGCTTTGCCAACTTGCGTCCATTTCGTGCTGCTCACGCATGGCACTTTAGCCGTGCGATGCATTCCCACGTCGCTTTCATTGGGCCGCGCTATTTGAAAAAGCAATGCGAAATCGATCAGAAAGTGTTGACAGAGGAGCACGCTTTCGCGTAAAAACGCCGTTCCTGCTTTTATCGCGTCCAGTTTAAACAACAAAACCTACCGGAAATTCTATGCTTAAAGACTCAAACTCACGCCGCATATTCACAGCGTCGCCATGGCGGCGTATTTTTTGTTCATTGTTCCTTGCCGCAGCGACTGTCGCTTTGATAGGGGCGATCGCTTCTTCGCGCGCCGTGGGTCAACGCGTCGAGCTGCCTACGTTGGGCGGGTCGCATGCTGCGCCTGGGCAAAAAATCGCCCCGTGGGTCATGGAAAACACGGCCAATGGACAGCAGGCTCAATTTTTTGTCGTGCTGGCAGACCAGGCCGATCTTAGTCCGGCTGCCAATTTGCCGACCAAGACCGAAAAAGGTCGCTTCGTGTACCAAACGCTGCTGGAAAAGGCCCAGAATACGCAGCAATCAATTTTGCAGTGGCTGAGCGCCCGGAACATCGAGCACCAATCTTTTTACATCGTTAATGCAATTTTGGTAAAGGGAGATCGGCAGACCGCCGAAACATTGGCGGCGCGCCCCGACGTGGCACGCATCGACGGAAATCCTCTCATCCACAATGACCTTCCTCAACCCAGTGCAATCGAGCAATCTGGCGGACGCCCGGCGACGATCGAACCGGGTATCGTTTACACCCATGCTCCTGATGTCTGGGCGCTCGGATTCAAAGGGGAAACTGTTGTGGTTGCTGGCGCAGACACCGGCATTCGCTGGACGCATGAGGTGCTTAAGCCTCACTATCGCGGTTGGGATGGAACAAGCGCGAATCACAACTTTAATTGGCATGACTCCATTCACGACAGTGTGGGTAACCCTTGCGGGAACGATTCGCAGCAACCTTGCGACGATTTCGGCCATGGCAGCCATACAGTCGGCACGATGATCGGCGACGATGGTGCCGGCAACCAGGTTGGAATGGCGCCTGGAGCACAGTGGATCGGCTGCCGTAACATGGACCAGGGAAACGGGACACCGGCCAGGTACATCGAGTGCATGGAGTTCTTCCTTGCGCCTTACCCGCTTAACTGCACGCCGGACGAAGGCGACCCGGCTAAAGCGCCTGATATTACGAATAACTCCTGGGGTTGCCCAGCTTCGGAAGGGTGCGTTACCGGCAGCGAGCTGCAGGCCGCTGTTGAAGCTCAAGAAGCTGCGGGTATCCAAATGGTCGTAGCTGCGGGTAACTCGGGCCCGGGTTGTTCTACAGTGTCCGATCCGCCATCGTTCTACGAAGCATCTTACACAGTTGGAGCGCTAGTTAATGGCACGGACACCATAGCTGGCTTCAGCAGCCGCGGCCCTGTTACCGCCGATGGCAGCAACCGCATAAAGCCGGATATCACTGCTCCCGGAACGAGCGTTCGCTCGGCTTGGAACGGTTCCGACAGCGACTTTGCAACTATTCAGGGTACGTCCATGGCGACTCCGCATATTGCCGGAGCTATGGCGTTGTTATGGTCGGCCATTCCCAGCCTGAGGAATCAGATTCAGGCGAGTCGAGATGCCTTGGACAACACAGCTGTCGTTATCTCTTCGAACCTATGCGGTGATGCCGGTCCTCCAAACAACGTTTACGGCTGGGGCCGTGTCGATATCGCGGCGGCTGTGGGAACACCACCACCAACCCCCACTGTTTCGCCGACTCCTGTGTCAAGCGCTACGCCCTGCGGAGTGACAACGCCAACACCTACTCCGAGCGCGACGCCGACGCCAACGGCGACAACCACGCCAAGCGTAACGCCTACTCCCAGCGGGACAGCTACGCCGACACCAAGCGTAACGCCTACTCCGAGCGGGACGGCTACGCCTACGCCAAGCGTAACCCCTACGCCCAGGGCAACACCAAGGCCTCGCCCCACTCCGCGCCCTCGGCCGACCGCACCATAGGAAAAGGGTGATGGGCAAAAACGTTGTAGCCGCCTCGCTGTGTCGAGGCGCTCATCGTGACGCGTTTTAGGAGCACGGCGACACAGCGCCGTGTCTACAGCTGCAGCTGTTTAAGGCGTGGCGGTGACGAAAAACCGTTGTTTGACTATCGATCCTTGCGCAGAGACCAGAGTGGAATTACGAAAGAACATGAGGACAACTCGCGTATTGATCACGGCGTTAATCGTTCAAACATGTCTTACTTTCATGGCTCAGGCCCAATCTCCAACCGTGATCGGCAGATGGAATGTGCAGATTACGTTCGCTGACGGAAGCCAGCGTGCCTTGCACTTTGACGCTCAAGACGCTGGGAAGGGGACTTTTCAGATAGTCGATCCACGTTTGAAAGCTTGGGGCCCCGGCAAACCTTCGGAAGCGAAATGGACTCGAAACGACCAAAACGCCGTAACGTTCTCCGGGCCGGTGGAATTTATGCTTGGCAACGTCGGACGCGACGCAGGAACCTTGATGTTAAAAGGAAAATTTGAAAGTGCAGACTTGATCACCGGTGACGTGGAATTTGCTCCCCTAGTTGGAGATAGACCCTCGAAGCACGGCACATTCAAAGCAACTCGCGCGGCGGGAAATGGTGACAAGTGATCGGTTGTAGCGGGGTGTTGCTGACTGCGGCTTCGGGTTAGCCCGGACTGGCGGCCGTCAGCGACGCATGCCGATTCCTATCATTAGCGGTTTGATCTTTTCTTCCGACGAATCACGCGCTGCGGGCAATGGGAGCCCCTGTCGTACGCCGGGCGAAATAGGTGTAACCACTTCGTTGCTAAAGGAACTTGGTTCTCTGATTTGGAAACATTAGAAATATCCGTCCCATTCCTGGCTGAACGCATCTGTGAGCACAGGGATAAATAAGAGGAGCAGAGCGGGACGCTGTAACGCCTAACCATTTAACGCTTTAAGGGGGCGAAGTCATACGCGCTTGAAAGCGATTCCAAGAAAAATCTTCAAAAAAGTATTGACACCGTTTTCCGTCCTCAGCTAAAAGATGCGCCTCCACTCGCCTTGCGGTAACGCGGCACGGGGACAAACACGGGTAAAAATAAAAAATCGGGAAAAAATCGAAAAAAGTGTTGACGCGTTTCTGGCATTTCCGCTAGAAGCGGACGTTTCACATTCAAACTCCATCATTCATCCACTTCATAACCATACATGAAAAAGAAATCCACTTCGCAATCCGCCTTCTTTAATCTGCGTGTCTTATTTGGCCTGTTCGTAGCACTCACTGGCGTATCTCTGGCGCTGGTTGGCCTCGGCGCCCGTCCAGCGCATGTCGGGCGCAATGCCCCTGCAGGACCGAACAAATATAGTGTTACCACCAAGTCGCACCTGATCAGCCCGCTTGTCCCGCCTGGCTTTGACTGTTCCAAGATTCACCAGCTGGGCATCGACAGAATGGAAAACTTCCGGGCCGGAGCGATCATGATTTTCTGCGGCCTGTCGAAGGGAGGCAGCGAAGAGGCCGAATTCGGCAGTTCCGGTGCGTTTTCCAAGCTTGTGCACAACCTCATGGCACCGGTGAGCTTTGGCGGCACAGACGTGGACCTGGTTACCGGGACGGAGACCGCTCCGCACGTTATTCAGTCGGAGACATACAGCAACTCTAACCCGGATAACCCCGACGAAGTAATTGTCGCGTTCAACGACTCCCGATGCGCAGCCAGCAACAACTTCTCCGCCATATCGACTTCTACTGACGGCGGACTGAGCTTTACTCGTTTGACCGATGGCAGCGGTTGTAGCCCCTTTGCCAATACCTTTGGCGACCCTGTTGTCCTGTATAACAAGCCGACCCAGACTTGGTTTACTGTGTGGTTGGATGGGAATGGGAGCTGCACGCTTGGCGGATACAAGTCTAGCGATCCTGAGGATCCAAATAGCTGGACGCACTTCTGCGTTCACAACAACGGCGGCGACGATCGCGAGTCCGGCTGGGCTGACAACAACCCAAGCTCTCCGTTTTTCGGGCGGATGTATGTTTCCTGGAACGACTTTAATGTGGGTCAAGGTGCCCTGGTCGAAAGCTTTTCAACTGACAATGGCAATACGTGGAGCCCAGCAGTAACCGTGATCAACGGCGGTACCTTCATCCGCGACGTGCAGATCACAGGTGACATGTCGGGCAACGGAACCCTGTACATCGCGGGTATGGACGAAGGCGGCGGTGGGTTCCCACACAACGACGCGAACCTTATCTTTAAATCCACTGACGGCGGCGCCACTTGGGCGAATACCTATACTGGTCCTCAGTTTCCCGGGCCGGGCGTTACCGCGGTGGGCTACTTCGCTTGCATGTTCCCCGATGACGGCGGCTACTGGCGGCACGAAGGCTGGGGTGAACCTGCGGCATTCAACAACGTTGTTTCCCTGGTCTATTCCCAGCAGGGCGGTGCTGGCGATTCTGGCGATGTCTACTACATCCGTTCTTCCGACGGCGGTGTGACCTTCGGATCGCCGATGAAGTTGAACACCGATTCAACTACCCGCCCTCAGTGGCAGGCTAACCTGTCGGTTAGCCCCGCCGGAACGCTGTTGGCAACGTGGTATGACGCACGTGAGTTCCCCACCTGCGTAAAGGGTGACCCGAACACTCCCTGTTACCGGATGTGGTCGCGCAAGTCCAACGACAATGGCTTGAGCTGGTTACCTGACGATTCGCTCTCGGACGTAGCAAGTCCACTGCCGGGACAAAGCGATCCCAACATCCAGCCCACTTATGCTGGAGACTACGACTATGGTTCTGCGTTGCTGACCAAGCACCTCACTTCATGGACAGACGGACGTGTACCGATTAACAACCAATCTCAACAGGATACTTTCACTGACAGGGAGCTGGTTGGTTTTTCTGTCACCGGCACCGACCCGGCCTGCGGCAGTCTGGTTACCGGCACTGCGCCGACAGTGTTCACCGTGAACCTGAGTGATGCGGTCAACGCGAACACTGTTGATGCCAGCGATTTCGACGTCAACGGAACTCAGGCGGACTCGGCCCAGGTTGCCGGGGATAATCTGAGCATTACCTTCACCTTCAACACCTCACCGGTGACCCTGGGCGAGAACACGATGCATATTCCTCAGGACGCCTTTACACGGCAGTCGGACAATCAGGGGATATTCGAATTCCAGTGCACGTTCCGTTACGCTCAAAAGCAACTGGAGGTGACCGACACAGATCCACCGGTTGGCGGCACGTTTACACCGCCGGCGCCGGGCACCTATACGTATGACGTAAACTGGAACATCCCTGTTGATCCAAGTTCAGTTAGCACAACCGATCTGCAACTGAGCGGCACCTCCGGCGCCGCCGTGACTGCGGTCAGCGTCATCAACGGAGACATGACTACTGAGTTCACGCTGAATATTCCATTCGGTGGAAGCCTGACAGCGCACATTGCTGCCGGGGCGATCACTGACACGGATGGCAATCCTAACGCGGATTTCTCGGGGAATTACAACGTCTCCGGTTGTCCTCCAAGCCAATACGTCATAACAGATGGAACGGACACGATCGTGCCGGGTGACACCGATATCGGTAATCACACCGACGATGGCGATACGTTTGTCTCTTTGCCGTTCAGCTTCCAGTTATATGACCAGTCCTTTAACGCTGTGAACGTCAGCTCCAATGGGCGGCTCGACTTCGTGACGGTTAACGAGCCGGGCGGTTACGTAACAGCCTGTCTGCCCGCGCCACCGAATATCGGACCATATGACTACTCCGTCTTCCCCGTGTGGCAGGACCAGCGCACTGATCTCGGCCTGACCGGTTGCTCGAACTTCCCCGGTGGGACCTGCGGTGTCTTCACTTCGGTCTCGGGCAGTGCGCCTAACCGAATCTTCAACATCGAATGGCGCACCGTGTATTTTGCCGATAACAACTCGACGGCGAATTATGAAGTGCGCCTCTACGAGAACGGTGGGCCGGATCAGGATCTGCGGTTTGATGTCGTCGTCGGCACTGTTCAGACGGGCGGCGACCATCAATATGTCTCGGGTGTGCAAGGCAACTCGACGGGTGGGTTCTTCACCCAGGACTTCTGCCAGTCTGCTCCGCCAGACGTAGCGTCCCACACATACACGATACCAGTGTGCTCGCCCACGCCGACGCCAACGCCGGGAACACCAACACCGACTCCTACACCGGCGACACCAACACCGACTCCTACGCCGGTGACCCCAACGCCGACGCCAACGCCGACCACGCCGACCCCGACGCCGACACCTACAACACCGACGCCGACACCTACGCCTAGAGCGACACCGAGGCCACGGCCAACGCCGCACCCGCGGCCAACGCCTCCATAATGGATCGGTAAAGATTAGAAACGTTAAAAATTAAAAGAAGTAAAACGGGAACTCGCGAGGCAACTCGCGAGTTTCCTGCTTTTAGACTGTTTAACGCTTCAACGCGCGAAGCCATCCGCGTTATTCGCGCTCGGCACGACGTGGCCTAGAGTGAGCGCCCGGTGGTCCGTGGTTTGGAATTCGCTGCGTTGCCGTTCTGATAACAACTCAAAGAACGGGCGCCTCGACATAGCGAGGCGGCTACAGCGAAGAAATCGAAATATAGTGTTGACACATTTTATCGCATTCCGTTAAAAGCATGTAGGTGGATGTCCTACATGTTCTTCATACTTTAGCTCACATGCTGAGCTTTACTCGCGGGTATAGGCAGTCCACTCCCGGCACATCTGATGAAAATTAGAAATTAGAGTTGAAATGCTCCGGGGCGTTCCAACGAGACGAGTCACCACTAACCCACGCTCCACTTCATGAAAAAGAAACCCAGTTCGCAGTCAGCATTTTTTAAGCTTCGCGTTTTAGTTGCCGTTCTGCTGTGCTTTTCGGCAATCACACTTGGGCTTTTTGCCTTTGGCAAAGCCTCAGCCCAGCCCAAACCACCCGCCCGGGCTCCGCAGCCAGTCATTCGTGCCCAATATCGCGGCGTAATGCCGGTTGTGAGGTTCGATATCTCGCCGCCATTGCGCAGCATCAAGCCGCTCGTTGCAAAGGAATGCACCAAGCGCGAGAACGAGGAGGACGAAACTCCCATTCCGCTCGGTCCTGTCGGTCCGGTTGTGAAAGATACAGCCGTGCAGCGAGTGCTCGGCAAAATTGGAATACCGAATCCGATCATTAGTTTCGATGGGAACAGCAACCTCTGCGGCTGTTCACCGCCCGACCCCAATGGCGCGGTCGGTCCCAATCACGTCGTGACAATGGCCAACCTGCATTTTCAGATTTTTGATAAGAGCGGCAACTCGCTCTTCGGTCCAGCCGCGAACAACACGCTCTGGGCTGGGTTTGGCGGCCCTTGTCAGACTGAAAATGCCGGTGACCCGGTTGTCCTGTACGATCAACTGGCAGATCGGTGGCTTCTCTCACAGTTCACAGCAAACGGTCCGAATTACTTCGAGTGTGTTGCCCTTTCACAGACAAACGATCCGACTGGTGCTTATTACCGGTGGGCCATTTCGACCGGAACTAATTTTCCCGATTACCCGAAAGCGGGAGTATGGCCGGAGCAGAACAACGCCGCGTACTATTTCAGTACGCGCGAGTTCCTGCCCAATAACAATTTTGCCGGTGTCGGCGCGTATGCACTGGATCGCGCCCAGGCGTTGGTGGGCAACCCTAACCCCACAATCATTTCGTTCCTTGCGCCGCCAAATCCGGCATACGTGGTTGGTGACGGGCTCTTACCGGGTACTCTGGATGGACAGACATTGCCGCCTGCCAACAGTCCTAACTTCTTTGTTGGCTCAGAGGATAACAACGGCCCTTATGGCGCTCCTCAGGACGCATTGACCCTGTGGAAGTTCGTTGCCGATTTTAACACGCCTGCGAATTCGAGTTTCATGCTGACTAATACGCTGCCAACGCAGCCGTTTAACTCGATTCTGGGTTTATGCGGAGGCACCCGTAACTGCATCCCACAGCCTAACAGCGCAAATCGAATCGATCACCTGGGCTATCGACAGCGGCCGCTGTTTCGCCTTGCCTATCGTAACTTCGGAGACCACGAGTCATTGGTGACTAATCAATCGGTGTCTGCCGGCAACGGTCCAAACGGTGAGGTATCTGGCATCCGCTGGTGGGAGCTACGTGATCCAAATGGCAGCCCGGTCATTTTCCAGGAAGGCACCTATGCGCCAGGTCTCACCGATGGGATTCATCGTTGGATGGGCAGCATCGCTATGAATTCAGCGGGAGATATCGCCTTGGCTTTCAGCGCGTCGAACAGCACTAACCCATCTGTTTTTCCCAGTGTATTTTACACGGCGCGGCATGCAGGGGATCCACCGGGCCAGATGACCCTTGGCGAGGGATCGATCCAGGACGGGACCGGTTCGCAAACGGGCAGCCAGCGTTGGGGTGACTATACGGCGCTCGTCATTGATCCGACCGACGACACTACTTTCTGGTATATCAATCAGTATGTTCCGACGACTAGCGCCATTGGATGGCGATTGAAAATTGGTGCATTCAACCTGGCTGGAGGGCCGACGCCAACACCTACAGGAACGCCAGGAACGCCGACTCCAACGCCAACAGCCACGCCTACACCGCCACCTTGTAACAACTATACAATAACAGAAGGGACAGACGCGATTGTGCCGGGTGACACCGACACCGGGCTTCACACTGATGACGGCGATACGTTTATCTCGTTTCCTTTCTCGTTCACGTTGTACGATCAGACCTTCAACGGTGTTAATATTAATACCAATGGGCGCCTCGACTTCGTTTGCGTAAACGAGCCCAACGGTTACATGACAGCCTGTCTGCCGCCGCCGGACAATCAGTGTCCGTACGACTACACCGTCTTTCCTTTGTGGGAGGATATGCGCACGGACATTGGCTTAAGCGGTTGCTCCAGTTTCCCAGGCGGTAACTGCGGTATCTTTACGTCGGTCTCGGGCAGCGCGCCTAACCGTATTTTCAACATCGAATGGCGTACGGTCCTATTTAGCGACAACTCTGCCACGCAAAACTTTGAGGCGCGCATCTTTGAGAATCCTACGATGGGGGCCTTCGAAGTAATCATCGGCACGCTCAACGTCCCCAATGCTGATCACCAGTGGGTTTCGGGCGTACAAAGGAGCATCGACTGCTTCACACAAGACTTCTGCGTCGATCCGCCGAACTCACCTCCGCAGAATGTTTCTCGAACTTACGGTAGTGCAGGTCCAACACCGACTCCAACACCAACCGCCACGCCTACTGCGACTCCAACGGCAACAGCGACTGCTACGCCGAGTGGAACGCCGACTCCGACACCTACCGTTACGCCAAGAGCAACGCCGCGACCGCGGCCGACCCCGCATCCGCGGCCAACGCCGCCTTAATTGTCGGTGATTTAACGATAGTAGTGGCCGGGTGATTATTTGAACCGGGAACTCGCGACGCAAGTCGCGAGTTCCTGTCTTTTCCGGCGGACCGATTTGTCCTCGGTGCGATCGCGACAAACCGCCGGGTACGCAAATATTAGTGGCGAAGTTGCAGGGCGTAGCCAACGCGTCGAGGACAACGTCCTTCACCTTGAACAAGCCATGGCATTCCATCGCTCGCGCCCAAAAAAATAAAATAGTGTTGACATATTTCAGCGCGTTTAGCTAAAAGGGCATTCCTCTCCGGGACTTGGTGAACTAAGAACAGGGAAAAGGAAAACAGCGTTGAGGGAGTCCGGTGCATCTCAGAAAAGGCAGCATGTAGCCCATGTTTTACCGCATCAAAAACGAACGTTTCTCTTTAGCGAATGACAAGAATGAACAACCATTTAGCAATTATGAGCTACTTCGGTAGCAACGGCGCTCTGCCGTCGAGCCTGGTGGGAATGCAACGCCCGCGCCTCGACACGGGGAGGCGGCTACAGAAATTGGTCGGTCTGGCTTTGTTGTTTGCAGTTGTCACCGCTTCCGGACAAACGCCTCCGCTCAGGCCGCGCATGACGGAACCGTTGGAAAAATATAACATGCCCCCCGCGTACATTTACCGGCTGGAGACGGGGCCGCGCATGATTTCGCGATTCGGCGGTTTCACGAGTTTCCAGGTGAATGTTGATGCGAGCGGAAATAATATCCTCGGTGATGCTGCCAACGAGTCTTCCATTACGGTTGATCCAACCAACCACAACAGAATGGCAATTGGCTGGAGACAGTTTAACAGTGTTCAATCGGACTTCCGGCAGGGTGGCTACGGCTATACGACCGATGGCGGTAACACCTGGACGTTTCCGGGTGTACTGGAAAATAACGTTTTCCGAAGCGACCCGGTATTAAGCTCCGATGAGAACGGAAACTTTTTCTATCTGAGCCTTCTCGAATCGTTTTGCGAGAACATGTACGGCTCGCCGGATTTCGGCCAAAGCTGGATCCCTCTCCAACCCGATGGAGACGCGGGAGGCGGTGACAAGCAATGGTTCACGATCGATAAGACCGGCGGCATGGGGAACGGCTTCCAATACCAGGCCTGGAGCACGGCAGCTGGTTGCGATTTCAGCGGACAATTCAGCCGGTCTACTGACGGCGGGGCCACCTGGATGAGTCCGATTAGTATCCCTAATCAGCCAGTATGGGGGACGCTCGATGTTGACACGAACGGCAACCTTTTCATTGGCGGCGGAGATTTCGGGAGCTCGTTTTTTTGTGTGCGCTCGAGCAATGCGCAAAACGGCAATGTCACACCAACTTTTGATCAGAACGTTTCAGTCAATCTTGGCGGAAGCGTGTTGTTTGGCGCGACGATCAATCCGGGTGGTTTAGCCGGCCAAATCTTCCTGGCAGTGGACCGCTCCGGCACCGCTACAAATAACAATATCTATATGATGGCGACGGTGCAGCAATTCAGTGCCAGCAATGGGAGCGACGTCATGTTCTCGCGCAGCACCGATGGCGGAGCGACCTTTAGCGCGCCGCAACGCATCACAGACGATCCAGTTAACCAAAACAAATGGCATTGGTTCGGGACGCTTGCTGTAGCGCCTAATGGCCGCATTGATTCTGTTTGGATGGACACCCGAAACGCGGCGAACAACACCGATTCGCAGTTATTCTACTCCTGGAGCATGGATGGCGGCGTGACATGGGCGCCCAATGTCGCCGTAAGTAATCCGTTTACCCCTTTCGAAGGTTACCCCGTGCAGAACAAGATAGGCGATTACATTACCATCGTTTCCGACAACACCGGTGGAGACGTGGCGTATCCTGCCACATTCAACTTCAATCCGACCAGCGGACAGCACGAAGAAGATGTGTATTATGTGCGGGTTTCTCCGTCAGGCGGACCTACGCCCACGCCTACTCCGACGGCTACACCTACACCCACCCCAACGGTAACGCCTACCGCTACACCAACAACGACGCCTACGCCTACACCTACACCACGGCCAACACCCACGCCGCGGGCCAGACCGACACCGAGAGGTCGTCCTACTCCATTACCGCGCCCGACGCCGCCTGCCTTGTTAAGACTCCCAGCAAGTCGATGACCTGTGATGAGCCAAATACAGCCGCCAGGCTCCAACAACACGCGTCCACGACGAATGTTGGAGACGGGCCGCCTTCGGGCCGCCATCCGGACTTACAACAACGTATCTAACGATCTTACTTCAATATGAGTGTTTTAAACCGCAGCTTTTTTATCTGTCTGGCCCTGCTTGGTACCATTTCCGGCGCTTCCGCCCAGCTCGCACCGACTTGGAAGCCGCGCGAAAGGAGGCCGTCGGAAAAATACGACATGCCGCCCATGTACATCTTTCGGCTGGAAACGTCGCCGCGAATGATCTCTCCCCATGGCCTGTTCGTAAGCTACCAGGTGAACGTTGATGCAAGCGGCCAGAATATCGTTGGCGATGCAGCTAACGAATGTTCAATCTCGGTTGACCCGACCGACCCAACCAAGATGGCAGTCGGTTGGAGGCAATTTGACAATGTAGCATCCAATTTTCGGCAGGGCGGCTGGGGATATACCACCGACGCCGGAGTAACATGGACGTTTCCAGGTGTCTTACAAGATAACGTTTTTCGCAGTGACCCGGTAACGAACTCGGACGAGGTAGGTACCTTCTTCTATCTCAGTCTTCTTGAGACATTTTGTGAAAACATGTATCGGTCAACCGACGGTGGCCAATTATGGACGGAGTTGCAGCCGGACGGACTTGCGGAAGGGGGCGACAAACAGTGGTTCACCATTGATAAAACCAACGGCCCAGGGCACGGATTTCAATATCAGTCCAGCGACGGCATTAACTGCAGCGGTAACGGCGTGCAATTCCAACGGTCCACCGACGTTGGGATCACCTGGCAGGCTCCCATCGTTATTCCCAATTCACCTACGGACGGAACACTCGACGTGGACACTAATGGGAACCTCTTTATCGGCGGCGAGGGATTCAGCCCTTTTTATTGTGTGCGCTCGAGTAATGCGCAGTTCGGCGATCAGACACCGATCTTCGACCAGGTAACGGAGGTTGATCTTGGCGGCGAACTCTCTGGGGGCGGAATAAATCCGGCGGGACTTGATGGAATGTTGTTCCTGGCGATTGATCACTCCGGGGGACCGACCAACAACAACATTTACATGCTGGCCAGCGTATCGCCGCCAGGACGAAGCACAACGGACGTGATGTTTGTGCGCAGCACCGATGATGGAGCAACCTTTAGTGCACCGGTCAAGGTCAATGACGATCCGGTTAATCCTAGCAAGTGGCACTGGTTTGGCACGTTTTCCGTGGCGCCCAATGGTCGGCTGGATGCTGTCTGGTATGACACGCGCAATGCGGCGAACAACACAGATTCACAGCTGTTCTATTCCTTTAGTACCGATGCCGGCGCGACATGGTCGCCAAACGTGGCGGTGAGCGATCCGTTTAATCCGTTTGAAGGTTACCCGAACCAGAGCAAGATAGGCGATTATATCACGATCGTTTCCGATGAAACCGGCGGCAACGTGGCGTACTCGGCTACGTTCAACTTCAATCCGAACAACGGACAGCACGAGGAAGACGTTTATTACGTCCGAGTGTTCCCTGGCGGACAAGGACCCTCGCCGACGCCAACGCCTACTACGACACCTACTCCTACCCCAACGCCGACCGCGACTGCAACTCCTACGCCAACGGCAACACCGACAGCTACAGCTACACCTACAGTTACGCCGACGCCGACACCGACAGCCACACCGACACCAAGACCTACTCCTACTCCGAGGTCCCGTCCCACGCCAAGGGGGCGACCAACACCGCATCCTCGGCCGTGACGCAAGCGGCGGCTAGTGAGGAGTGGAAAGTCCAAGGGCATCAGAGAGCTCTGCTTTCCACGCCTATGATCAAATACTTCCCGGATAATCCTCGACAAAATTGCGGTTTGCGATTAGGAGAGCGCCAGCGAAGCGAGGAGGGTTCGAAATAACCATGAATCGCTTCCAATGCTCAAACGCTTTAACTTTTCAACAATTATTACTGATATGAAACGCTCCACAGTTTCACTCGGCCTATTGGTTTGTCTGTCGCTCCTAATCGCACATTCTCACGCTTCAGCCCAGTTGGCGCCTACACGCAAAGCGCCTCGAGGCGAGCCCCTGGAAAAATACGATAATCCCCCCGCATTGCCTCGAAAAATTGAAACCTCGCCGCGCATGCTCTCAGTCCATGGCCCGTTCATCAGCCATCAGGTGAATGTGGATGCCAGCGGAGACAATATCCTCGGGGATGCTGCGAATGAATGTACAATTTCCGTTGACCCGACGGACGGCAACAAGATGACAATTGGTTGGAGACAGTTTAATGACGTTACCTCGAATTTCCGACAGGGCGGGTGGGGATTTACCAGTGATGCCGGACTCACGTGGACGTTCCCTGGCGTTTTGCAAGATAACGTTTTCCGCAGCGACCCGGTGACAAACTCGGACGAAGTAGGGAATTTCTTTTATCTCAGCCTCCAGTCGAACGTTAATCAGTCGTTTTTTTGCGACGATCTGTGGCGCTCGACAAACGGCGGGCAGCTCTGGGTGGAACAGTCACCGGACCAGGGAGCAGGAGGAGGCGATAAGCAATGGCTCACTATCGATAAGACGGGCGGTCCGGGGCATGGCTTTCAATATCAGGCAGACGATGGGATTAACTGCGATAATAACTTTTTCGTGGAATTCCAACGTTCCACTGATGGCGGAGTCACCTGGCAGTCCCCGATCGAGATTCCGCAAGGTCCTATATACGGGACCCTTGACGTGGACACCAACGGCAATGTTTTTGTCGGCGGGGAAGGGAACACCTTTTATTGCGTGCGTTCGAGCAACGCGCAGCTTGGAGGCCAGACACCAACCTTTGATCAGGTAACGCCTGTAAACCTTGGCGGCGACCTCGGTAGCGGAGGAATCAACGGAGTAGGATTGACTGGAATGTTGTTCCTGGCGGTTGATCGCTCCGGCGGACCGACCAACAACAACGTTTACATGCTGGCCAGTGTGATCCCGCCCGGGCGAAGCACAACCGACGTGATGTTTGCGCGCAGCACCGATGACGGAGCAACCTTTAGTGCGCCGGTCAAAGTGAATGACGATCCGGTTAATCCTAACAAGTGGCACTGGTTTGGCACGTTTTCCGTGGCGCCCAATGGTCGGCTGGATGCTGTCTGGTATGACACGCGCAATGCGGCGAACAATACAGACTCACAGCTGTTCTATTCCTTTAGTACCGATGCCGGCGCGACATGGTCGCCAAACGTGGCGGTGAGCGATTCGTTTAATCCGTTTGAAGGTTATCCGAACCAGAGCAAGATAGGCGATTATATCACGATCGTTTCCGATGAAACCGGCGGCAACGTGGCGTACTCGGCTACGTTCAACTTCAATCCAAACCGGGGCCAGCACGAAGAAGACGTTTATTACGTCCGAGTGTTCCCTGGCGGACAAGGACCCTCGCCGACGCCAACGCCTACTACGACACCTACTCCTACCCCAACGCCGACCGCGACTGCAACTCCTACGCCAACGGCAACACCGACAGCTACAGCTACACCTACAGTTACGCCGACGCCGACACCGACAGCCACACCGACACCAAGGCCTACTCCTACTCCGAGGTCCCGTCCCACGCCCAGAGGGCGACCTACTCCCCGGCCGAGACCCAGTCCCTAGCGTTAGACCTGCATGGCGACAACCGGGACCGCTGACCAGGCTGGTGCACCATTACAAAGTTGTCACGGTAGCGATGCCCGGCGTGGCTACAGGCGCAGACTAACGCAAGAAGGCGCAGCGATTTTTCCTGGTAGATTCGGGTTACCAGGCTTTCCGGGAAGCGAAAATCAGCGTTAAAATTCAGTTACCAAATATCCGCAGAAAATTCTCGACAAAGTTGTTGTCCCGGGTAAAGGGAGCCCGGGTGTTAACGCGCCTTTGCCGCTCCACGCAAAATCACGATCAGCTATTCAGTATCAGTCATCACATTCAGCCATGAAGAAACAACTATCCACTATCAACCACCTGTCCGCAGTAGCTTCAGCGAAGGTGGGTCAGCTATCAGCTATTGTGCTGCTTCTATTTCTTTCGTTTTCTGCCGCATCGGCACAAACGCTGGCGCCTATTCGTAAGCCGCCCTTTAAAGAGCCACTCGAAAAATATAACATGCCGCCGGCACCGCCCCGGAAAATAGAAACTTCGCCGCGTATGATCTCGCGATTTGGCGTGTTTACCAGTTTTCAGGCGAATGTGGACGCAAGTGGCAATAATATCCTCGGCGATTGCGCGAACGAACCTTCGATTTCTGTCGATCCAACCAATGGCAACAAGATGGTGATCGCGTGGAGACAGTTCGATAGCATTAACTCCGATTTCCGGCAGTCGGGCTGGGGATTTACGACTGATAGCGGCATGCATTGGACGTTTCCCGGTGTCCTACAAGCTGGCATTTTTCGCAGCGACCCGGTGACCAAGTCGGATGACACGGGAAATTTTTACTATCTCAGTCTCCAATCGACCGAGTCTGAGTCATTTTTTTGTGACGACGTATGGCGCTCGACAAACGGCGGCCAAACCTTTGTGGAGCAGTCGCCCGATGAAGCCGGCCACGGAGGCGATAAGGAGTGGTTTACGATCGATAACACGGGCGGCACGGGTCATGGGTTCCTATACCAGTTTTGGACCGGCTTCTTCGCCTGCGATACCGGAGAGTTCAACCGATCTATCGACACCGGAGTAACCTGGCAGACTCCGATTAACATTCCCAACTCTCCGGATACCGGAGCGCTGGACGTGGACACGAACGGCAACCTTTTTCTTGCCGGGGGCGGGAGCCCGTTTTGGTGCGTGCGCTCCTCCAATGCACAAAATCCGGCTGTCACGCCAACGTTCGACCAGTCCATTCAGGTGAACCTTGGTGGTGACCTCATTCAGGGCGGCATCAATGGGATAGGACTTTGCGGGCAGACCTTCGTGGCGATCGACCATTCTGGCACCGCGACAAACAATTACATTTATGTGATGGCAAGCGTTGAACCTTTCACCGCTAACAACGGCACTGACGTGATGTTCGCGCGCAGTACGGACGGCGGGGCGACCTTTAGCGCGCCGCTTCGGATCAACGACGATCCGATCAACCAGAACAAATGGCACATCTTCGGCACACTTTCAGTAGCGCCCAACGGACGGATTGATGTGGTGTGGCTGGACACGCGCAACGCTGCGAACAACATCGACTGCCAGCTGTTCTATTCGTGGAGCACAGACGGTGGCGCTACCTGGGCGCCTAACATCGCGGTGAGCAATTCGTTCAATCCTCAGTCAGGCTTTCCACAAAATCAAAAGATCGGCGATTACATCACGATTGTGTCTGACAATACCGGAGGCAACGTGGCGTATGCCGCTACTTTCAACGCCAACCCGAACGCCGTCGGAGGACACGAACAGGATGTTTATTACGTGCGAGTTTTCCCATCCGGCGGCCCTACACCAACGCCAACCGTAACGCCAACACCAACAGCTACTGCGACGCCGACGCCTAAGCTACAGCTACAGCCACGCCCACCCCCACACCTACTGCAACGGTGACCCCTACTGTTACACCCACAGTTACTCCTACACCTACAACTACGCCACGACCAACACCCACGCCGCGGACCAGGCCGACACCGAGAGGTCGTCCCACTCCGCGGCCCAGGCCTAGTCCATAACGTAAACCAGCTACTGTAGTCCGGGTCGCTGACCCGGGTCGGGCGCGTCCTGAACAAGCAGGGTGTTGCGGGCTAGCGACGCGCGGCAATAGTCGCGCAGTCAAGCTCGGGACCGCCGCCCGGCGATTTGTTGTGGTGGATCGGCCCGCCGCGGCGGGACGATGGCTGAGGGCGCAAAGATAGGCCCCAAAAGCGGCATGCGTTCTCAACGCGTTGACGACAACCCGTTCCACCTTTGTTTCGGCAAGAGAACTGGCGCGGCTCTGACGGAACTTCCCATAGGCTGCCCGGCAGTAAGGCGGGCGAGGCGTTTGGGATTCGAAGGCGTCCGCGAATCGCTTCTGAATCGCTTGTGATCAGACCTGCCCGCCAATCGAACGAATTACGCGAAACGGAGATCGCAGAGCTCGGAAAGATTCAAATCAATTGGCGTGATTTGCTGATCTGGTCTTCTCATTCCCCAACGGCCGTCGCTGCCGGGTGCGACGCTGCAGATTTTAGAGGCGAATGACATCGAAGGTCACGGTGGCGATAAGGCGGACAAGCTTCCTCGTAGGTCGTTGCCTGACAAAACCGTGATTCGCGGAAATAAAATCTCGGGAAAAGTTAAAAAGATGTTGACACGCATCTTGCTTTCTCGATAGGGTCGGCTACTCCACTTCACTCGGCAGGGAAAAACCATTTGATTCTATGAAAAAGAAATCCACTTCGCAATCAGCCTTTTTTAATCTCCGCGTTTTAACCGCTGCGGTGTTTTGCCTCCTCGGCATCGCTGTGGCGCTGTTCGCTCAGTCAAAAGGCGCCAAGCAAACTCAACAAACTAATCGCTCCAGCGCGCACCAGGACGCCCCTGGTACACAGCGACCGGATGTGGTGCAAATGATCGGCCCGGTTGCCATGAACCAGGATTTGCGCAAACTCCCTTACGTTGCACCAAAGCAGAAAGAAGAAGAAGAGAGACGTTTGACGCGATATCCGTTCCCGCTGGCGGGTTCAGACGCGTCGGCAGGACCGGGGACCTCCGCGTACGTCAAGAGACTCCTCAAAAATCTTTGGCGCCCGACGCCCACCATGCCGCCCCCGTTGCTGACATTTGAGGGAAACAGCGAGACATGCGGTTGTCAGCCTTCTGATAGCGAGGGAGATGTCGGTCCGAATCATTACATTGAAGCGATCAACGAAACTATCAAAATTTTTGACAAAAGCGGCAACACTCTTTCGGGCCCGACCACATACAATTCATTCTTTTCTTCTTTAACGGGCACTCCTTGCGCGAATGCGAACGATGGTGACCCTTATGTTCTCTACGATGCGCAGGCAGATCGCTGGCTGATAAGCGACTTCGCCTTTCCATCTTTTCCTGGATCCTCATTCTTCCAATGCATCGCTGTGTCCCAGACCAACGACCCCGTTAGCGGTGGCTGGTTTCTCTACGCGCTGCAAGTGGACCCGGGCAACCCGACGTTCCTCGGCGATTATCCCAAGTTTGGATTGTGGAACGACGGCGGAACTCAAAACGCCTATTTCTTCAACGTCAACCTGTTTAGCAGCCCCACTACCTTTAACGGCGTCCGCGCCTATGCGCTCGACCGGGCAAGCATGCTCGGTGGCGGTCCCGCCAACGCAATCGGATTTACTCTTAGCGCAGCCGATGTTGGCGCTTCCTATAGCTTCGTCTCCGCGACCTTTAAAGCAGGAGATCCGCCACCCACGGGAAGGGATGAAATGGTTCTGGCGATCGACAGCCCGGCTACTGGGGGCGTGACTGTCACCCAGGTCCACGCACGGTTCTTTCACGTCGATTTTGCCAACCCGGCAAATGCAACTTTTGGCTCCGGTCCAACCCATCAGCCGAATGCCGAGATCACAGTCAACGGCTTCGTTGACGCTTTTACAAATACTACGAGCGACATTGTGCCACAGCTGGGAACATCGGGAAAACTGGACACCTTGGGCGATAAGATCATGACGCCGGTCGTTTACCAGAACCGGGCCGGTACCGAATCGCTGTGGGCGGATAGTACCGTCTGTACCGACACCAACTGCACCGGGCCAACGGGTGTTCGCTGGTACCAGTTCGATGTGACAGGCGGCAATTTCCCAGCTACCCCTGTGCAACAGCAAACATGGACCAATAACGATGACGGTTTATGGCGCTGGATGCCCAGCATAGGCGTCGATCAAAGCGGAGACACGGTCATCGGTTATTCTGCTTCCAGTACGACAATCTTTCCTTCTATTCGTTATGCCGGACGCCTTGAGGCTGACCCGCCAAGCAACCTCGCGCAAGGAGAAGCCATCATGTTTGCAGGTGTCAGCCAATTTAACGGTAACCGCTGGGGTGATTATACGAGGACAGAAATCGATCCCGCTGATGGCATGAGCTTCTGGCATGTCAACCAATATGCCCAAAGCGGCGACTGGCACACACGCGTCGGTAAGTTCAATTTCGTAGGCGGAGGAGTAACACCAACTCCGACGCCAACGCCAACGCCTACATCACCCACACCGACGCCAACTCCGGGTAACTGCAGTTGGGCAGCCGGACCGGACATGCCTACCGTACTGGTTAGAGCAGTCGGCGTATACTTCCCTGACGGCAACTTTTACACCGTGGGCGGTCGTATCTCAGATAACGCGGGCGATGACTTCCAGCACGTGCTCAAATTCGATACCACGTCCAACAGTTGGACCCAGATGGCTTCGACGTTGCCTGACAATCAGATGAACAACATGGCTTGTGGCGTGCTCACTGTTTCAGGGACGCCTTTGATCTATTGCGTCGGCGGCTCGGCAGCTGGAAATACCACCGCCACCGCTCGCGTGTTCACTTACGATCCGGCCACCGATACGCCGGCCCTCCTTGGCACGGACGATTGGCCTGGCGATGCTGCGGGCACAATTCTGCCTGGTGGCTTTGCAGTGGCCAACAACAAGCTATACATCCTCGGCGGGTTTGACATCAACGTGGCTTCCACAAACGAGATCTGGGAGTTTGATCCAAATGCTGCGGCAGGCTCCAGGTGGACACAAAAGGTGAACACGCCTGAAGGGATCATGTATGCGCCTACGTGCACCATAAACGGCATCATCTATGTGGGCGGTGCATCGGATTTCCAGGGTGCTACAGTGGTGGACACCACGAACTCGTTCAGTTTCGATCCTGTGGCGAACACTATTGGCTCCATCGCTCCGATACCAAGAGCCACTGGCGAGACGAGAGGGCTTAACTTTAATGGCCAGATGTATGTAATGGGCGGAGGCCGAGTAGCGCCTAATCCCTCGACTGAAGTGGACATCTACGACCCGGTCAGTAACACTTGGTCACTAGGGGTTCCATTTAACACTCCCCGGCGCAATTTCCCCACCGACACGAACGGTACAGACCATATCTGGTTGTCAGGTGGCTACGATGTCAGCGGCATAACACCGCTTTCTTCGATGGAGATCTTCTTCTGCCCGCAGGTGACGCCCACGCCAACGCCGTCGCCAACTCCAACGCCTGGGACACCTACACCTACACCGACGGTGACGCCGACACCGACGCCGGTGGTGACACCAACACCGCGGCCGCCTCCAACGCCACGGCCGCGTCCAACACCGCATCCGCGTCCGTGAGGCCGTAAGAGTAGAAGCGTTCAAAAATTATAAGGAAGTAACAGGGAACTCGTGAGGTAGCTCGCGAGTTCCTTGCTTTTTAGGGGGTTTCGCGTGACGCGCACTCGCTCGTGAAGCCTTTCGGCAGTTATGAGTGCCGTTCGCCCGGGCTTGCGGCTTACAAAGTTACGCCCACAAGTCCGCCGACTATTGTGTCTGCCTGGAGCATAAGCCAGACGGGATTGGGCTCGGTGTTTGTTACGTCGACGGATGGTACAAATAACGTGCTTGTTTGGGTCGCCGGTGGCGGAGGCGACCAACGGTTGCATGCTTATGATGGCGATACCGGTACGGTGATCTAAGTGGCGGCGGAGCTAACGAAATGATAACTGGAACGCGTAAGTGGAACACAGGCATTGCCGTTCGCGGTCGCATTTATTACGCTGCAGACAACAAAATCTACGCTTTTATTACTCCAAACGGAGTACCTACTCCAACGCCCACGCCGAGCGCAACTCCGACGCCCACACCGACTGCTTCGCCGTCACCTACTGCTATCCCAAGAGCGACACCGAGGCCGCGCCCGACTCCGCGCGGTACGGGAAACTTAACTTGAGAATAAAGAACAATTAGCCAGCGATTTGCCGGGAAAGCGAGCGTGTCTGCACGCCGAAACGAAGCGGTCGCAACTCGAAAAAAGGCTTGACCAAATCCGGTCAAACGTTTACAACCGGCGTTTTCCTGCACCTTGAGGCTCCACGAGACAAAACATCTCCACTGCGCCCCGCGAAGACGGGAAGCGCGGTAGGTCTCAATTCCCCAGGAAGATGCCCACAAAACTCCACTATCATTGAAGATGAAAAAAAAATCCTGTACCCACTCGGCATTCTTTACTTTTCGAGCATTAATTGGCCTGCTTTTTTGCTTTTCTGGCGCATTGCTTGCATTTTTCGGATCCGGCGTCTTCAGCGGCAAGAACGCCGAGCGGCCTGCCCGATACATGCCCGTACCCGGTCAACGACCTGAGACAGAGGCTGCCGACCTTGAACGACTGGAACAATTCTGGAACGATCGTCTGACATATCCCACGGGACGTTTTGACCCGAGATGGCTTCGCGCTGCCGCCGCTCAACACGCGCGCCTGCCCATCGGAGTCCCCGCAGGGATTCCTGCCGTGCTAAAAGCTTTGAGTCCGTTGCGCTTCAGCACTACCAACTTCACCGCTCTGGGTCCGCAGCCGGAACGCATGACCGGCTGCTCGGGATGTTTTAATTACACGACCACCGAAGGGCGAGTGAATGCGATGGCGGTTGATCCAACCACAACCGTAAATGGCAGCATTGTAGCTTACCTTGGCTCAGTTGGAGGCGGTGTATGGAAAACGACCAACTGTTGCGATGCTTCCACTTCCTGGACCGTAGTAACCGATGATCCGCTGATTTCCACTACGGCGATTGACAGTGTTACCGTTGATCCAAACGATCATAACACCGTCTACGCCGGCACAGGGGATCTTAATTATGGTTCCTTTTCCATGGGTAGCCAGGGTATTCTCAAGTCCACCGATGCCGGAGCTTCGTGGACGGTGCTTGGCGCCGACGTTTTTGGGATGGCTTTCCCGACGCCTGTAGGTCAATTTCCGCAGTATAACGCCGTTGGCAAAGTCCGCGTAGACCCTAATAACAGTAATAAGGTCGCTGCCGGCGCGAAAACAGGTTTCTACCTCTCTTATGATGGCGGGGTTAACTGGACCGGTCCATGTTCCACTAACGGCTTTGGCACTCAGCGTCAGGATATAACCGGCCTGGAACTATCGGACATGGGCGGTGGCGTAACCCGCATCCTGGCGGCTGTCGGCGTAAGAGGTTTTGCGACGACGGTTCAACCCGATTTGGGCCTGAACGGCGCGAACGGTATCTATACCGCTACAATGGGGTCGAGCGGTTGCCCGAACTTCACATCAGTCGCTGGCAACGCTAATGGATTCGTCTTTGGCACTGCGGTCACCGGCAGCGCGTACACGACCGGCGCGTCAATGAATGCCGGCACCGGATCGGCCTTTGTTGACATCAACACGGGCGATCAGTTGGGTAGGTTGGAGATTGCCGTCGCGCCGAGTAACCCGAATTACATCTATGCCCAGGCGCAATCGATTGTCGCGAACGGCAACGGCGGCTGTGGCGGCGCACCCGGCTGTCAGATTGGGGCTTGGGCTTCCACTGACGGAGGCACAAGTTGGACCTTCATGGAGGGTTCTCAGGGCGGCGCGCTTAGAGATTGCCAAAACGGCGCAGGCGATTATCCACAGAACTGGTACGATGAGGGAATTGTCGTGGATCCAAATGATCCGGAGCGCATCTTCTTCGACACTTTTGACGTGTGGTTCGCAACACGTACGGGAACGACTTGGAACAATACCACTTGTGGCTATTCTTATAGTGGCGCGGCGGGTCCTGTCCATGTGGATCAGCACGCGCTGGCCTTTTTGCCTGGATCGTCCAGCATCCTGTTAATTGGTAATGACGGTGGCGCGCACGGCACCACTAACGCCGACGTAACAAATTCCACCACCGATCCGACCTGGTTTAACATGGATACAGGGTTAAACACCATCGAGTTTTACTCAGGGGACATCAGCGGACACTTCGCCAACTCCGCATCTCCACAAGCCAACGGTGGAGCCCAGGATAACGGATCTAGCTCGGTTACCTTTACCGGCACGCCAACAGAACCGGTGCAATGGCAGTTGGGAGTGGGCGGTGATGGGTTCTTCGCGCGCATTGATCCTGTCGGCACAGGATCGAGCCTGCGTTTCTGGCAGGGCAACAACAGCGGTTCACTTCATCGCTGCGTCATGAACTGTACGAATCAGAATGCCCCATGGAGCGGCAGGGTATCGGGCGGCTGGAGCGGCGATACGCAATCATTTGTTTTGCCATACGATCTTTTCCATGGCGGGATACCCGGCGGCGATGACTGTCCGGTTGCCGGTGTTCCTGGGGGCTGCGGCAGTCTCGTTGCTGGCACCACTCGGGTGTGGGAGACGATTCATGGCGGTAACTCTACTTTTAGCTCGGCGGACTGGTATGTGACGAATAACCCGATCACCCAGAACATGACCAAGCAATCGCTGGGCAACCGTTCGTTTATCAATCAGGTCAAATACTCACCAAAATATCAGAGCGTTGGAATCGTTGGTACGAACGATGGTAATGCATGGATCGGATTTAATCTCGGTACCGGCACTCAAGCACAGGCGAACTGGGTAGATGTTACCGGAAGCAACACCGTCCTGCCCAACCGACCTGTAATGGGCATTGCGCTCGATCCTTCAGTGGCGGCGGCAAATCTACCTGTGGGGTATGCGGCCGTTGGCGGCTTTAATGCTAACACGCCAACGACACCGGGTCACGTGTTCCAGGTAACATGCACCGCCAATTGCGGCTCTTTCACATGGGCGGACAAGACCGGTGATCTACCGGATATCCCGGTGGACTCCATCATCGTTAACCCCAATCAGCCACAACAGGTCTTTGCTGGCACTGACTGGGGCGTTTACTTTACCGACGACGTCACCGTGGCATCGCCTACATGGCAGCGTTTCGAGAACGGAGTGCCACACGCGATGGTATGGGATATGCAGGTCGATCGGGGTAGCACGACTCTGTCGGTTTGGACACGTAGTCGCGGTGCATACGTCTATCCGTTGCCAGGTGCCGGGCCGACTCCTACTCCTACACCTACGCCAAGTGTGACGCCAACGGCGACACCTACAGCCACACCAACGGCAACGCCAACAGCCACGCCAACGGCAACACCGTCAGTTACACCAACTGTAACGCCGACAGTTACTCCAACTCCTACTGCTACACCGAGGGCGACACCGAGACCACGCCCGACGCCGCATCCTCGACCCACTCCGCCGTAATGGATTAGTGACTTCTGAGAAGTCGGCCAAAGCGATGCATCGTGCATCGCTTTGGCCACGTTTCGTCGACCCGAAATCTCAACTTCCTGAGAACTGCGGAAGAATCGCCCGACGTGGGCAAGCGTCATTTGGTTCTCAAAATAGAAAAGTGTTGAATCGCCCTTGGCCTGTCGGCTAACAATCGACGCAGTTAATCCTCTGCCTAATGAAAAAGAAATCTTACAATTCACCTGACTTTCTTAAGCCACGCCTGCGAATCACACTGTCTGTCTTCCTGGTTAGCGTCGTGATCTCTGTGTTTGGCAATGCGTTTGCTCAGCCCCGGCGCGCGAAATCGTCTCTAGGCGCTCCGCAAAGGCAAAACGTCAAAGCTGCTCTCTCGCGAACTGATCAAAGCTTTTGGGCACAAACAAATGGCCCCCAAGGCGGCGATGGAATTGCATTAGCCACGAATGCGGGTGGGAACGTCTTCGTAGGAACCCAGGGAGGCGGCGTTTTTCGGTCCTCCGACAATGGAGAAACGTGGACCGAAATCAATAATGGACTTACCGACACGAACGTGCGCGCGCTGGCAATCAGCAGTGTCGGGCACATTTTTGCCGGAACGTTTAGCGGCGTGTTTCGTTCGTTGGATAATGGAGACAGCTGGGTTGCGGTCAACAATGGCTTGGAATTTCCTTCTGTTATCTCGCTGGCGATTAATTCCAGCGGAGACATTTTCGCCGGGACGTTTGCAGGCGGGGGCGTTTATCGGTCGACTGATGACGGCGATAACTGGACCTTGGTGGATAATGGCTTGACGAACACCTATGTCACGGCGTTAGCGATCAATTCCAGCGGAGACATTTTTACCGCGACATTTGGCGGTGGCGCGTTTCGGTCAACCGACAACGGAGACAGCTGGACCGGACTTAACACAGGGTTTCCTGATGGTACGTTTCTTTCGTTAGCCATCAACGCAAGCGGATACATTTTCGCAGGTGGCGATCCTCTTGGCGGTCCTGTCGGTGTGCTTCGCTCGACTGACAATGGCGATAGCTGGGAGTCCGTGAATAACGGGTTAACTACGGGGAATGGTATCAACGCGCTAATAACTACTCCCACGGGATACCTTTTTGCCGCCACCTATGGCGACGGTGTGTTCCGGTCGACGGACAACGGAGATAACTGGACACAGGTTAATGACGGATTAACGGACCATTTTGTTCTTTCCTTCGCTATCACTTCGACCGGAGACGTTTTCGCAGGGACCTATTTCGGCGGAGGAGCTTTCCGGTCGAGCGATAACGGAGAGTCATGGAACGAGAAAAACAGCGGGATCGTCGCGACCGAGGTCCGTACAATTGCGATCAGTTCGACTAACAACATCTTTGTCGGGACGTATGGCCTTGGCATGTTTCGATCAAGCGACAGCGGTCAGACCTGGGATAAGGTGAACAACGGACTGCTTGCGCTTTATGAAAGCGCCCTGGCGATCGATGCGAATGGCGACATTTTCGTAGGAGCTGATTTTGTAGGTGGATCTGGCGGTGTTTATCGCTCTACCGATAACGGAGACAATTGGGTAGAGATTAATCATGGCGTGATCCAAACGGATGTTCGGGCATTGGCGATCAATTCAAGCGGTCACATTTTGGCAGGGACATATTTTGGCGGTGGCGTCTTTCGATCGACAGACAATGGCGATAGTTGGACGCCGGTGAACAATGGTTTGGGGTGCGGAAATATTTGGGCTCTGGCAATCAATTCAAATGGAACTGTCTTCGCTGGAACGGCTGGCTGCGGCGACGGCATCTATCGTTCCACTGACAATGGAGATAGCTGGACACTTGCTAACACAGGTCTCACGTCTACCGATGTAGCTGCGCTGGCTATCAACGCTAGCAACGGATTCATTTTTGCCGGAACACATTCCATCATGGGTAAGGGCGGTGGTATGTTTCGATCCACTGACAACGGCGGCACCTGGACGGAACAAGATAATGGCTTCACAGCACTCGACGTGAACAGTGTGACGATCAACTCGATCGGCCACGTTTTCGCAGGCGCTGCAGGTGGAGTATTCCGATCGATAAATGACGCTGGCAATTGGAGTGACGTCAGTAACGGACTACTTCCTCCAGGTGGAAATGTATGGGCTGTGGCGATCGATTCCGGAGGATTTGCCTTTGCGGGTACTGCTGGCGGCAGTGTATTTCAAAGCGTACAACCGACGGTGAGATCTACTCCCGTACCGAGACCTCGGCCGACTCCGAGGCCGCGCCCAACTCCGCCTTAGTCTGGCGATCTGCTCGATTGTGCAGGCGCGCCTGGCTGTCGGGGCGCTCCGGCGTCTTAGCGGGGAAACGCTAAGACGCATGTTACGGCACAAGAGCAAGTCACCACATCAGAATGTCACGGTCGCTTGATTAGAACAGGTGTTGGTGTTTCTGTTGCAGACTTGATATGTGAATGTGCCGGGAGGACGTCCTCCGATCCGATCGGTGTAAAAACCGCTGTTCCTGGGAGTCGCGATCAACACGCCGTTGCGATAAATGTCGACACGATTCGACGTTGCGCCGCTCCAGGATAAGTCGGCTCGGCGTCGCCCGTTTACCAGGTAGCCACTGGCACTTAGCGTGATTTGACCGGGTGTCGGTGTGGGTGTCACGGTCGGAGTTGCAGTGGGCGTGGGTGATGGAGTTGGCGTCGCAGTGGGAGTAGCCGTTGGAGTTGCGGTTGGTGTAGCCGTAGGCGTCACGGTGGGGGTAGGCGTAGCTGTCGGTGTAGGCGTTGCGGTCGGAGTCGCGGTGGGAGTTGCCGTAGGTGTCGGTGTAGGCGACGGCGCGCCGGTCGACTGCCTATCGTGGAACGCATCTTGCTGGGAACTACCGCCGATTGTCACGCGTCCATCAACCCAGGCATGAAGGTGCTGGCTAGCAGAGGAACTGGCATAATCATAGTCGCCCGCATAAACGGCCTGTATCCCCGGATCAGGTTGAAGCGGAAGCGGAGTCATTACGTCTGAAAATGCATCGTCAGGCAACCAGGTCGCGCCGTTATCCGTCGACCGCCGCGCCCACATTCGATAACACGGTGTGCTGGGACTGGATGGCTGGCAGCTTGCCGCTGTCCTTTCTCGCTCGTCGTACCATACAGTGAGAAGGCTGCCACTCGGACTGACTGAGAGGTTAGGCTGCCACTGGGCCTTGGTGGGGTCAGTGTTGGAGTTGAGTTGAAAGGGGGCGCTAAACGTAACGCCACGGTCGGTGGAGCGAATATAGAAAACGTTACCCGCGTCCCCAGTAGCGGTGTTCCGAGAGTCGTAGACATAGTGAACGACGCCGTTCAGAGCAGCAGGCTCACCCCAACCCATGTGTCGCCAGTAGGCCGGGTTGTTATACATGGTGGCAAAGTAACCTGAAGCACCACGCCCAGGGCCATTAAATGTTGGCCCGGTGTAGGTGTTAATCCAGGTGTTACCACCATCGGTTGACCTGAACATGAGGTTATTTCGAGTAGTAAGGCCGCCACCGTTTTCGTTCATGCCGGCCAGATATATATCTCCTGTAGCGAGATCGCCGGTGATCTGAACGTCGCGGATGAAAGGCGTCCCGGTCGTGATCTGCCGCGCGTTGGTCCACGTAACACCGTTGTCAGTCGAATAGCGGACAAAGAGGGCGCCGCCACCAACATTGAAATCGTTCCATGATACATACATTCGGCCATAGAATGGAGAGGAGGGGTTATTGTCTGCCCAACCCGACTCCCGATCGTCCTGCGAGTTGTTGTGAATACAGAAATGAGTCCAGCTGTTCGCGTTTGAGGGGGTAGTAGTCTTATAACCACCGAGGCCCTGAGCACCGCAACCCGCGTCGAGCCAGACAGTATACCAGGTGCCGGTTGGCCGGTTGTACAAAATAACAGGGTCGCCAAGGGTATTGGAGAACGGGCCCTGGCCGTTCGCAGCGGTGAGCCGAGTGAACGTTGCGCCGCCGTCAGTAGAAACGGATGCGCCTGAAATGTTAATGGGAGTGGCGTTGCGGCCTCGTGAGTCGTTGTAGGCGACCAGAATTTGATTGGAATTATCCGGGTTACTGGCGGTGAATGTCTCCGACTGGGTGATATTGGGAGACGTCTGGGTGCCCGTGACCAGGTTAACGTCGTTGGAACCAAACGCCGTCGGGGCCAACAGTTTTTTGACAGCTTGGACTAAGGCACCGAGAAAAGTAGAGGCTGACCCTCCTTGTGCCCTGCCGCACGCAATCATGATAGCTCCAGCCCGGAGGTTCTCTTGCTTGTCGATCCCCAGCTCACGAATGCGGGAACAGTCAAAACCAACAGGAACGAGGGGGTCCGCTGACTGGGTAATGATTGTGCGGTTCTGCTGCGCCTGCGCGGAGATTACGCCAAAACCTAGCAGCGCCAGAAAGACGCCAGCCAGAATAACAAACAGGCCGATTAAAACACGAAGGTTAAAAAACCCAGCTTCGCCGAGGGCACGGCGGACAGGGGCCGACTGTGGAGTGGAGTGCTGTTTCATGGTGGAGTTTCATTGGAGAGTGCGTGATTTTTGATCGAAACGGTTCGAACAATCAATCATTTTATTTTGTGCCCTGGACGTGGCAGTTGTTAGCTGCGGCACGAAAAGTGCGCCCAGTCTGTGGCCTAACCCTGTGACTTCTACGAATCAGAGGTATCCGGCATACTTCTCGGCGGTGGCCCGTCGTAGCCGTGATTGACCGGATCGATCCGCCGCATTGGTTTCTCGCGGGTCTGTTCTTCGATCACGTGTGCCACAAGGCCGGGCGTACGGGCGATCATAAAAATGCCGTTGAACGCCGCGAGGTTCATTCCCAAGTCCGCAAGAATGGCGCCGATAGCGCCATCCACGTTGATCGGCAGCGCTTTCTTTGCGTCCGCGAACGCTTTTTCGACAGCGCGCGCTGCTTTCATATGCGCCCCATCGACACCTGCTTCACGCGCCAACTCGAAAAGCCGCGCGGTGCGCGGATCTTTTGTGTGATAGCGGTGCCCAAATCCCGGCATCCGCTCGCCGCTTTCTCTCATCGCGGCTAGCGTACGTGTAGCGGCCTCGTCCAATGAAATGGATTCACCAGTCGCGCGATCGGCAATTGCCTTCAGCTGCCGGGCGCAATCTTCAATTGCCCCGCCGTGATGACGATTGATCGACATGATTCCCGCAGCGACCGCCGCGCTTAACGTTGACCCGGTCGACGCGACAGTTCGCGCGGCCAACGCGCTGGGGGGCGTCGCGCCGTGATCGATCGACGCTACCAAAATCGCATCCATCAAGCGCGCGATCGGAGGCGAAGGGAGCTCGCCGGTCAAGATCAGATAAACTGCTGCGCCAAACGAGACGCGTCCCATGAGCTCGGCAATATCGTATCCGCGCACTCCAACTCTGTTAGGTTCTACGCGGGTGATAGCAGTGGTCCATGTTGCTTTCCTGTCGGCTTCACTCATGAGACTTTGTCCTTTCGTTTGTGCGAGAATCTTGACGACGGCTTCGGGCACTTCCCCAAATGAATCGACCACAGTCGCACCGGCTTCGCGCAATGCTTTTACTTTACCCTCGTGCGTGCCACGACCACCCTCGATGATTGCCCCGGCGTGGCTGAACCGGGTGCCTTCGCGCGCGGCTTTGCCGCCGATATAGGCAATTACTGGCTTGGTGACTTTCTTATCCACAATCAGTTGAGCCAATTCTTCCTCCTGTGAAGAACCGATTTCGCCGAAGATGACAATGGCTTCGGTGAAAGGATCAGCCTCGAACATCAGCGCCGCGTCGGGGATCCGAATTCCAAGCACGGCATCGCCGCCGATGTGCACGATGCTTGAAATGCGCACACCGGCTTGTCCAAGGTAATATCCGGTGCTTGAAGCCATTCCGCCGGAGCGGCTGATCACTCCCACTCCCTTTGGGACACCGGGTTTGAACCATTGGCGCGCACTTTCCGCGCGGCCTCCGATCATGCCGACCACGGCCTTCCCCGGACTCAATGCTCCAAGTGTGTTCGGCCCAAGAAACATTGCGCCATTTGCTTTTGCGGCGGCTGCGATTTCCATGGCGTCCCACACTGGAACGCGATCGGGCACCAGCACGGTGAGTTTGATTCCCGCTTCAATCGCGGAAATCGCTGCCTCCTTGATGCCTGCCGCTGGCACGAAGAGCACGGAGATATCGATGTTACCTAGCGAGTTTACGGCCTCCTGTGGCGTGTTAAACACAGGCACGCCGAGAACGGTCTGGCCGCCTTTGCCTGGGGTAACGCCGGCGACCACATTGGTTCCATACTCGCGCATCAGCCGTGTCCGCGCACGGCCTTCGCGTCCCGTGATCCCCTGCACCAGAACGCGTTTTTTCTCGTCGATTAAGATTGCCATTTAATGAGCGTCTCCGATCAGTTCGTTCAATCCGGGAATATCGAGTTCCAGATAGAACCCTTCAATTCCGGCAAGCCGACACTCGACGTCGCACGCGAGCAATTCGGAATCCTTAGTGGCGAATTCTTCGTCGGGCAGCGATGGCGCGGGGACGCCTTCTCGATCGATAATCAATCCACCGGAATGCGTTTCGATAGCACTGCGAATTTGTGGCCATTGCACGGTCTCAATCCAAAGACGGCCGTTTTTCACGGGAAAAGCAATCGTTGGAGAATCTTTGGTGAACCTGGGTGCACGTGGGATGCGCGGCTTCCATTTTCTGCCGCTGGCGGTCTCGACAAGTTCACCAAAGCGTGCGGCGATCGCGGCGGGCGTGTCGGTCTTGCGATAACCTTCGACCGGTGCGCGAAGTAGCTTGGACATGCGATGTAAGATGTCTACCGCGCGATCTTCTGTGTTTCCACCCAGACGAATCACCGCTGGAATATCAAGATCCAGTTCCCAAAAAGCTTTGGCCAACCCGTACGCCGACCAATATTGCTCCTGGCTGGCGACGCCGGAACCGGAACCGAAATATCCGACGAGTTGCGGCTGAGCCAGAATGATTCGCGCGGCGCGGTAGACCTTGGACGCGGACGGATTGCCGCTGGTATCGGTGAAATTAGCGATGGTGAATCCTGCGTTCACGATGGCGTCCATCGACATCATGGAACCACCGCCGCCGGCGCCATGAAACCCGGCGAGACCTTTGGAGCCTTTGGGAGCGGCCGTCGCCAACTGTGCAAAATAAAATGTGCCGCGATGATCATTTTGTTCCACTGCATAAGCGACGCGTTCGAGAGCAGTCGGTGGATGATCGAATTCGCGCGCGATTTCTATTTCCAGTTCGGGATGACGCGCCACGGCGTAATCGTCAATCGTGATCCGGCAATCGGTTGCGAGAAACTCGCCCTTTTTGGTCAATACCAGCGGATTGATTTCCAACGACCGCGCTTCCACGCTGCGCGCCGCCGCAAACAGGCTCCGGATCGCATCGGACAGTTGTTTGGCGTGGGCTGGTGAAAGTCCACTCGAACTGACAGCCTGGTCCACGGCGGAATCCAGAGGTCCTCGATTCACGTCGCAGGGGATGCGTCGTGTGGCGGCAGCGCGTTCTTCGATACCCGTGCCGCCGCCGGCGGCGAAGATGATCATCGGGGCGCGGGCGGCGTCATCAATGGCAAACGAAAGAAAGAATTCCCGGTCGATATCGATCTTTTCCTCAACAAGCACAGCTTCGACTGGAAACTGTCCAACTTTCATCGCCAGCATCCGCGTCGCGTGCTCGCGAACTTCATCTGTTTTTTTGGCGAACGCGACACCACCAATGCCGGCGCGGCCCGTCGTCCATGCTTGAATCTTGATGACGACTTCGCCGCCTAGCTTCGCCGCTGCCGCCATTGCCTCCTCAGCGGTTCGGGCTGGGCAGCCGCGTGGGATTTTGAATCCGTTCGCGGCAAGAATGGCTTTGCCTTGATATTCGTGCAGTCGTGCCATGGGCGTGTGGTATTTCGGATAAAAACGTCCAACGTTCAACCCGCCTTCGCACGAAACTGCGGCGTGCCGGGAGTCCGACTGATTCCAGGTTTGCGCTCGACTCTCGTTAGCCTGCTTGAGAGTATCCCCCGCGTCGGGGCATTTCCATGTGAATCCATATGCCTGCCGAGGTTAAAAAAGAAATTCAACTGGAAATCGGGCACGTTCTCTTCATCGACATCGTCGGTTACTCGAAGCTCTCTGTTAACGAGCAACACGCGAGAATTGAAGAACTCAACGAGATTGTTCGTTCATCCGAGCAATTCCGGAAGGCTGAAGCGGCAAGCCGAATTTTAAGGATCCCTACCGGCGACGGCATGGCGCTGGTGTTTTACAAGAGCCCGGAGGAACCGGCGCAGTGTGCGTTTGAGATCAGTCGCGCGCTTAAAGAGCATCCTCGCCTGGAAATTCGCATGGGCATTCACAGTGGGCCGGTCAGCGGTGTTTTGGACGTGACCGAGCGGACGAATGTGGCCGGCGCTGGTATCAACATCGCCCGGCGCGTGATGGATTGTGGCGACGCCGGACATATTCTTCTTTCACATCATGTGGCCGAGGATTTGGAAAATTACGAACGCTGGCGACCATGCCTCCACGACCTCGGCCAGTGCGAAGTAAAACACGGCGTCCGTGTCCACGTAACCAATCTCTATTCGAACGAAGTTGGCAATCCGCAGCTCCCAGAAAAGTTCCAGGCACTGAGAAAACATTACGAACAGGAACCATTCGGTTCTCTACATCGGGGTGACGAACCGCCTCTCTCGCCGAACTTACGAGCACCGCGAAGGTGCCAAGGTGGGGTTCGCAGCCAAATATCGGTGCAAAAACCTGATCTATTACGAACATTATCGCGACATCCGCGACGCGATCGCTAGAGAATCGCAATTGAAGAAATGGTCGCGAGCGAAGAAAATCGGCCTGATCAATCGATTGAACCCACGTTGGGAAGACCTTGGTGCTGACGTGTTACATGACAGATAAAATCAAGAGATTTCTCGACTGCGCTTCGCTACGCTCGAAATGACAGAACGCGCGATTGGAATGGAAACGCGTATTGCGCCCGCGAGATGCTGCCGAAGGCGACACGCTTGATCTTCATGCTGAGCCTTATCCGTGCTTTCCGTTTAATCCTCGCCACGGCGAGCAGGCTGTGGTTCTTTTCAGACTTTGAAAAATCGTTGCTTCGCTCTCTCCGAAAGAGGCGGAACACTGATGCAAGAATCCGAAAATCGAAAAGTTTCTTATCCACCGACAGCCTGATAATGGCCGAGGCCGCGTTTCCACATGAAGTTTGCCCAGGCCCACGCAAGGAACAGCCAAGCGGTCTGGATCACCAACGCTTGCACGAGGTCAGCGCCTTTCAATCGGCCGAGAAAGATCGCGACTGGACAAAACAGCTCATAATAAAACGGCAGCCACTTCATCACGGCCTGGACTGCAGCTGGCATGATGTCGATGGGAAACATCTGGCCACCGAGGAAGTATTCGAACGAGTAAACAATGAAAACGATGGTGGAGATTTCCAGAATCCAAAACGCCATCATCGCCAGGCTGTAAGTGATAAAGAATTGAATGAATGCCGCCATTAACATCGACACCGTGGCAAGCACATAGACCAGCGGATCGGCAGGCAACACGATGTACTCGCGGAAATAAATAAAGATTAACGCGATTGGCGGAAGGGTGACGAAGGTGTAAACGAGGCGGCCACTAAGAAAGATGCTAAAACGGTATGCGAGATAACTCATTGGCTTGGTCAGAAGCGCATTGATCTGGCCTTCGCGAATATCGGCAGCGATCTGCCACTCATCCTCCGTTGGTGAGACCAGGTTGCTGACAAGAATCGTGAGCAAGTAGTAATAAATCATCGAGCCGTAGTCGTAGCCGTGCAGCCCGCCGCCGCGCTCCTTGAACACCGCGGCCCAAAGAAACACCGTGCCAGCCAGCGGAATCAGGCCAAACAGCGCGCGCAGAAAATAATTCCACCGGTAAACGAACGTGTTCTGCAGTCCGATGTTAAAGACCGAGAGGTATTTTTCGATCTGTCCCGTGCTCATCAGGATGACTTGGTGGTTAGTTCTACGGCCAGATCGATCGCTGCGATCATGCTGTCGGGACGCGCAATTTCTTTGCCGGCAAGTTCAAACGCCGTGCCGTGATCGGGACTGGTGCGAGGAAACGGAAGGCCGAGCGTCACGTTTACGCCTTCGTCAAAGGCGTGAAGTTTCAGCGGGATCAATCCCTGATCGTGATACATGCAAAGCACCGCATCGAATTCGCCTTCAATTGCGCGATGAAAAACTGTGTCGGGGGAAAGCGGGCCAACGATTCTCGATTCTCCATTCTCGATTCTCGATTGAAGCTCGGACACTGCGGGACTTATGACTTCAATTTCCTCCCGGCCAAGCTTGCCGGATTCGCCGGCATGCGGGTTCAGCCCGGCGACGGCGATGCGAGGCTCGGTTAGGGATCGTGAACAAAGGAAATCTGCGAGTAAAAGACCGACCCGGACGATCTCCGATTGCTTGAGCCCGTTTGCGACTTTGCGCAGCGGAAGATGGGCCGTGACAAGCGCGACGGTGATTTTTCCGCCGGTCAGACACATCGCGAAATTCTTGACGCCGCAGCGCTCCGCAAAAAATTCCGTTTGGCCCGGGAACCTGAAACCGACTTCGTACATCCGGGCTTTGTGGATTGGGGCGGTTACAATTGCATCGAGCTCACCGCGACGCGCCAGGGTGACCGCTTCTTCAAGTGCGACTGCGGCGGCACGCGCAGTTTCCTGCGTTGGCTGTCCGGGCTGGCAATCAGGATATTTACCGACAACCTCGTATTCGGCTGTTTTCGGGAGCCGGCCAGATTTGAGCGCGAAATCGACAATCTCCGGTCCTATCCCGGCGCAATCGCCAAGCGTGATGCCAATGCGAGGCTGCATGGCGCATCTTCATCAACAGATCGCCGCGTAGCAAGCGCGGGTGATTACGGTCATTACAAGTGCACATTATTCGACCGCGTTTCGGAGTGCTGGGTGCCCGGCCTTTTTCAACCTTGGAAAATTGCGTCCGCTGTTTTGTGCGAAGATGCCGTTGATTTTCCCCGCACTTTAAGGAAAACTGCTTGCCGGTATGCAGCAGGTTACCGCGTTCTCAAGTCCGCAAACTGTCCCTAGTGCGCCTGCGGCCGCGCGAAAGCCGGGTTTGTGGATTTTAGACAGCTGGCGCGATTTGGTTCTGTATGTCTGCACGCCGCTTTTGATAGTGCCGATCTTTCTGGTGGCACAGGCGCGTTGGAGTGCGCAGGACATTTACCTTTTTGTCGCGGCATTTGGCGCGATGGGTCACCATCTGCCAGGGATGATTCGCGCCTACGGGGATCGGGCGTTGTTCCAACGCTTCAAGTGGCGCTTTCTTTTTGCACCGGCTTTTTTAGTGCTGGTTTGCGTGGCGTTTTCCTTGTGGAATTTGCAGGGCATTGTGCTGGTTGCTTTTGTGTGGGGCGTTTGGCACGGCATGATGCAGACGTATGGGTTCTGTCGTATTTATGACGCGAAAGTTGGTTCATTCGCTCAACTGACGCGGCGCCTCGATTTCGCATTGTGCGGGATTTGGTTTGCCACTGCGGTCCTTCTGTCGCCGCAGCGAATGACCGACACACTGGAGACCTATTATTCTGCTGGTGGACCTTTCATTCCGCCCGCGCTGCTCCGAACTGCACAGCAAGGATTGCTAGCGGTGGCATTGATTGTTGCGGGATTGTTCCTGGCAAATTATGTCCGGTCGTGGGTTCGGGGACAGCGACCAAGCCCGGTAAAGCTGGTGCTTCTTTTCACAAGCATCACTTTTTGGTGGTACTGCAACAACATCGTCGCCAGCGTTCTGGTGGGCGTCGCGTTGTTCGAAGTTTTCCACGATGTCCAGTATCTCTCGCTTGTTTGGATTTATAATCGCAAGCGGGTCGAGTCAGACAACTCCATCGGCGGATTCATGCGTTTCGTGTTCCGTCGCAGTGGCTCGCTCGTGGGCCTATACGTAGGATTGATTTTCGCCTACGGAGCGCTGGGCTATTTCAAATCGAGTGTTGGTGTCGATTCGGTCAAAACCATTCTCACCGGCGTTGTCACTGCCTCCGCTTTGCTGCATTTTTATTACGACGGATTCATTTGGAAGGTGCGGGAGAAATCTACCCGGCAATCTCTCGGTATCACTGGCGGCACAATCGACGTTTCCTCGGGTGGTTTTCTTCCTGGGTGGGCATTGCACGGCGCGAAATGGGTAGGCGTCTTTGTCATTCCGTTGGGAGCGCTTTGGCTTGGACAAACACACACGTTCCGGAGCGAACTTGATCGCGTCGCCATGATCGCCGCGGATCTTCCCACCAGTGCGCGGGCCCATCTTAATCACGCAACTGCTTTGCAGGACGCCGGCCGAGTCGATGAAGCGGCTGAGGCTTTCTCCAATTCGCTGCGCCTAAATCCCGATTCAGCCAAGGCGCATGCCGGTCTCGCGACCATTCTGATTGGCAAGGGGGAATTGGACGACGCGCACAAGCATTATGAAATGGCGCTGAAGATGGAACCTGACAACGCCGAGTACCACTCAGGTTACGCTTACCTGCTGGAGCAAATGGGCCACGATGACCAGGCCGCAACGGAATGCGAGGCGGCAATCCGCCTGGCCCCGAAATCTGCACAAGCCCATTATAGCTATGGTGCCTTTCTGGAAAAACACGGCAAATCCGAGGAGGCCATCGCACAATATCGGGAGGCAGTCCGGGCCGATCCTCGTCTTGTCGATCCTCAAATAGATCTCGGAACTGCGCTGTTGGAAAAAGGCGATCTGTCAGAAGCAAAGGTGCATTTACAACAGGCGTGCAAGCTCGATCCAAAACTCGCTCAGCCGCATAATTACCTGGGAAAAATTTTCATGCGCGAAGGCAATATTCCCGGCGCGATTGCGGAATTCGAAGAGGCGTTACGTCTGCATCCCGATTTCCCGGAAGCCGAGGAAAACCTGCGTATGGCCAAGTCAAACGACGCGGGGTCTTTGACGTTATCGCCAAGGTAGAATTCGGCAATTTCGAAGCCGCTCCTTAGAATGGCATTACCATGGCGGCCGCGACAAGTAATCATCGAATCGACCGTCTTGAATCTGCGAGACAAGGCGGCGGAACGGTTCACGGGTGATCATGCATCCCCGCGCGACTTCAACATTATCGTTAGGGCCCGCCAGCGAATCCAAGACCTTCTGGTACGCGGCACGATCGCAGCGCCGCAGGCCAACGAGAATGTAGAGTTTGCCCGCCGGCGTTGCATCGGCCACCGCGCCTTGTAACTGCTGCGAGGCATCCGGCTTCTGTAGAACGGTTCGCAAATTCCGCTCGCCCTGAGACATGAGTCCGGCGACACCAATGCCGCCGAATGCGAACAATTTTTCCGTAGCAAGGTCACGCGGCGCTGAATTCTCGGACGCAGCTGCTACTGAAACATCAAGCTGCGCTAGGATTGTTCCGGCAATGAGGCTGAGAACGGATGTCTTCACCTGGCAACGGCGCGGCGCTTGTTCATAAAGCAAGAATTAGACGAATATTCGCGCTGTAACGCGAACATTTTCTCGCGGAAGGATTCGATCACGATTGGGACCACCAGCCTTCGCGAGGGCTTCGGCCCGACAGATGAGTTAACATCCAGGCGCGAAACGCCCAAGATCGAAACATCCGACTTTAAAAAGTCCGGATATAAGCTTTCTCGCGGAGAGTGGCGATCCAGCGATCCTGAATTTGCGCCGCTTCGTCCTGGATCAATTTCTTCTCGATATCGGCGCGGGCTTCAGCCAGCGATTTCGTCGTTCCACCACGTTTATCCTCGACCTTCAAAATGTAGTAATTGCCGGCATAATCGATGATGCTGCTGATTCTGCCGATCGGCATGTTGAAGGCGAATTTTTCCAATGCGGGCGCCAGCGTGTTGCGTCCGATCCAGCCCCAGTCGCCGCCGTTCTCGCGCGTGCTGTCTTCAGAATAAACCTGCGCTGTTTGTTCAAATTCGCCGCCGCTGGCAAGTTTGCCGAGCACTTCTTCGGCCAATGATTTTTGCGCCTGGGCGTTCCCGGTGTCCTTCTGGCCAGAGATCATGATCATCCGCAGTTTGATCTCCTCCTTGCTTGAAAATTCTTCGCGATGCTTCCTGTAGTATTCTTCAATTTTTGTTGGGGAAGCAATCATTTGTGCCTTGACGTTGTGGCTGCGCATCGCCTGCACCATGATTCTTTCCAGTTCCTTTTCTTTGAATTCGCCCAGCGAATAATTCTGCGCCTCGAGCGTCTTGATAAATGTATTGCGATCGCCGCCAAAATTCTCTCGAATGATGTCGTGCACTCGCTGATCCACAACATGATCGGGGATTTGATAGCTTTCCTTCTTGAACGCCTGGATGATAAGCCGTCGATCGATCAAATCTTTTAAAGCAAGCTGCCGCCCTTCCTTGATCTTGTTTTCCAAGTCCTGACCGGTGAATTGCGATCGCAACAGCCTTTCGCGCGGCCCGGATAACTGACGTACTTGCGAGTATGTGATTACGTCGCCATTTACAATCGCAGCGATGCCGTCCACCTGTTGCGGCTCCTGAGCAAATGCAGCGCAACAGATGGGCAAAAGAGGAAGCCCAAAGACTGCCAGCAATACGACGGCAAATGGACGCACGAAGTTTCTCATATTTTCCTGATCAGTTCCAAAATCTCTCCGAGCTGCTGCTCGATTTTGGTTCCAACTAAACGAGGGAATTTGCCCGCGACAAGTATAAAATCCCCACGCCGCGTCAGCATCAATTTTCGTTCCCGCACCTCAACCCGGCTGATCCCTGATTTTGCTGCGGCGAGCTTGATTTCGATGAGGTTAAACAAATTGTCAACCGCCGACGGGAAGGGCCCAAAACGGTCCCGCCAGTCGCGTTGTAGACGATCCAATTGCTCATGCGCGGCGATTGCCGCCACATCGCGGTATGCGCGGATTCGCAGGGCAGGGTCGCTGATGTAAGTAGTTGGAATGAAGGCCGGAATGCGCTCCGATAGGGATGCTCCCCCAAACGCATGGGCAGACTGGACCCCGTCGCGCCTTGCCGGTGGCGCAATGTATTCCCCTTCGTTTGTGGCGACAAAATCCAGCTTCAAGTCGACATCCAGCCGAAACCGCACCTTTTCACCTTTCAGTTGTGCCACAGCCTGCTTGAGCAGCTGGCAGTATAAATCGAAGCCGATCGCCACGATATGTCCGCTTTGAGCAGTGCCGAGAATGCTACCTGCGCCGCGAATCTCCAAATCGCGCATGGCAATGCGAAAACCGGCGCCCAGCGAGCTGTACTGTTTGATGGCGCTGATCCGTTTGCGAGCTGCGCCAACGGTCATCATTTCGCGCGGAAGAAGCAGATAAGCGTACGCCTTGTGCTCGGCCCGTCCGACGCGCCCCCGTAGTTGATATAAATCGGCGAGACCAAACTGGTCCGCCCGGTCGATAATGATCGTATTTGCGTTCGGTATGTCGAGGCCGCTTTCGATGATTGTGGTGCAAACAAGCACATCGGTTTTGCCGGCAATAAATCGCGCCATGACGCCTTCCAGTTCGTCGGCGTCCATCTGGCCGTGCCCAATCTCAACCCTGGCCTGCGGACAAAGATCGACAACCCGGTCCCGCACCCGCTCGATTGTCGCTACGCGATTGTGCAGGAAAAATACCTGTCCCTGTCGTTCCAGTTCGCGATCAATTGCGGCGCGAATTAGCCGCTCGTCATAAGCGGACACCACTGTTTCCACCGGTAAGCGGTTCAGCGGGGGCGTTTCGATCGTGGACATATCTTTTACGCCTACAAGCGAAAGATAAAGTGTGCGTGGAATCGGCGTAGCCGAGAGCGTTAGCACATCGACCAATTCGAACAGCTCTTTGAATTTTTCCTTGTGCAGCACCCCGAAGCGCTGCTCCTCGTCGATCACGACCAGACCGAGATCTTTGAACACGACGTCGCCCGAGATGAGACGATGAGTGCCAACGACAATATCGACGCCGCCCTCGCGCAGAAGCCGCAAGACTTTCTTCTGTTCGGATTGCGAACGAAAACGGCTAAGCATTTCGATGCGCACCGGGTAATCGAGCATGCGCTGCCGGAACACCTCGAAATGTTGCTGGGCAAGCACGGTAGTCGGCGCGAGCACAGCCACTTGTTTCCCCTCCATTACCGCCTTGAACGCAGCGCGCACAGCCACCTCGGTTTTTCCGAAACCGACGTCGCCGCAGATAAGGCGATCCATCGGTCGCGGACGTTCCATGTCGATCTTCGTGTCGATGATCGCCTTCATTTGGTCCGGCGTTTCGCGAAACGGGAATGAATGTTCAAATTCCGCCTGCCATTTTGTGTCTGGGCCGAATACGTGACCCGGATGCGTCTGGCGCTCTGCTTGAACAGCCAGCATTTTACCGGCGTAATCAAAAATGGAAGCTGCCGCTTTTATTTTGGCATGCGCCCATTTTCCGTCGCCGAGCGAGCTGAGCTGCGGTGATTTTTTTCCTGCACCAACGTAGCGGGAGACGAGATATGCTTGCTCGAGTGGGACATACAGCTTCGCTTCATCTGCAAACTCGAGGGCAAGAACTTCCTGTTGTTCCTCCGGGTGAAGATCGCGGGGTCGAGCAAGGCCGTCAGTGACCCCAGGCATCGGTGCGACCGGCGGACGCGCTCTACCAATTCTTACCAGTCCCAGGAAACGGCCAATGCCGTGCTCAAGATGCACAACCAGGTCGTCCTCGTTGAGTTCGCTGAAATCGATCTGGGCGCGGTGACGTTCCCCACGACGCAGGCGCCTGCGTCCGTGGGCCGCGAATCGCCCAAATAATTCCGCGGCCGAGAGGATGACGAGATTGGCGGCGGGAAAACAAAATCCGCGAGCAAGAATTCCTTCGACAAAATCAGCGCCCTCAATGCCATCTCCCATAATCTCGCGAAAGCGTTCAATTTCGCCTTCGGTCTGAAAATAAATGACGATTTTCGAGTCGTTCGCGTGCCATTCTTTTAAGCGTTCGACAAACTGCGCGCGTTTCGTCTCCGCGAGCACAAGGTCGCCAACGGCAAACTCTCCGACGTCACAGTCCTGAAATGCGCCGCTGAAATCTTCCGGGCCAGTCTCAATCCAGCCTTCACTGATCTGGATGTGCGCGTTCGAATTTTCTTCCGGTTCGATGTCCATTTTAAGGTCATCAGCACCGATGTAGTCGCGAACACGAGCGCCTTGATCCAGTGCTCCCTGGTCGAGCAAAATATCGACCGATCTTAGATCGCGTACTGAAGTTTGTGTATCGATGTCGAACTCACGCAGCGAGTCGATCTGATCTCCAAAAAATTCGAAACGAAAGGGTAATGGCGCCTGCCACGAGTAAAGGTCGATAATGCCACCACGAACGGCGAATTGTCCACGAGTAGTCACTTGGGCCACCCGTTCATAACCGTTGGCCATCAGTTGTTCGAGAAGACGCTCCATCTGTGCGGTTGCTCCACGCCGGAGCTGCGTGACCGCCGAGCCGAGCGTCCCGTGTCTCGGCGCGGTTTGATCGAGACTGGTACGCGTCGCAACAACGATATGCGGACCGCGATCGCGCCCGATTTGCATGAGAACTGCCAGCCGTTCGGCAGCGATCTCCGGATCCGGCAGAACGTTTTCGACTGCTGCAAACTCTGCTTCCGGCAGAAACAAGGCGTTTGGCTGCCAGTTAAGCAAGCTTTCGTAGAAGAGTTCCTGAGAATGGACGCTGGGACAAAGGATCCAAATCGTGGAAGCGACGTCCTCCCGATCGTCAGCTAAGAACCGATGGGAAGCGTCTGCGATTATGGCGGCCAGAAATGGCTGGGCTGGCTGGATAACGTGTGAAAACTGTACCGGCCATTGCGCTTCTCGTATTGCGCGAAGCTTGGTCGCGATGCGTTCGCTTGCCGCGACACGTTCCAGAAGCTTTATCCGGATCGGTTTTTCCACTGCTGAGTTTACGCCAAATTCCGCGAGAGTTGTAGGCCGGTGTCTACGTTCTTGCGCCTTCGGCGATAGCAACCGTTGCTTGCCAACGCGTTGAAGACAACGCGTTCCACGTTAGGTGTATCGGATTCTCCGAAGACGATGCCCGGGCCGAATTCTACAACGCTCTGCCGACGGCCGAGGCGACGGCGCGAAGGCGCGGAACGAGCTCGGCGAAAATCTCCGGCGTAAGCGCCTGGTTTCCATCGCTCTTGGCCATTTCAGGGGAATCGTGCACTTCGATCATCAGCGCGTCCGCGCCGGCGGCGACCGCGGCCAGACACATCTGAGGAACAAATTCCCGGAGACCCAGGGCGTGCGCCGGATCGACAATGACGGGCAGATGCGTTTTAGACTTCAAGAGTGGAACAGCGCTCAGATCGAGTGTGTAACGGGCCGCGGTCTCGAATGTGCGAATGCCGCGCTCGCAGAGGATCACGTTCGGATTGCCCTCGTTGAGAATGTATTCGGCGCTCATGATCAAATCATAAATCGTGGCGCTGAATCCGCGCTTGAGGAGCACGGGAAGTCTGCTGCGGCCCACTTCTTTCAACAGCGAGAAATTGTGCATGTTGCGCGTGCCAACCTGAAGGCAGTCGGCGTACTTCTCGATCATCGGGAGATCGCGCGGATCCATGACTTCGGTAACTACCGGCAGGCCCGTTTTCGCGCGAGCCTCCGCGAGGAAGCGGAGTCCGTCTTCGCGTAATCCCTGAAAACTGTACGGCGAAGTGCGCGGTTTAAACGCGCCGCCGCGCAATATCTTTGCGCCGGATTCTTTCACGATCGAGGCGATCGACTGAATTTGCTCCTGGCTTTCCACCGAGCACGGGCCACAAATCAAAACAACATCTTCGTGTTCGCCCAGTCGAACGTCGCCCACTACGACCGAGGAGGCTCCTCGAGAATCTCGCGCCGCGAGTTTGTACGGCTTCAATACGGGGATGATCGCTTCCACGCCCGCCATTGCGGCAATCGGCTTTTCGCGAAGGAGCGCCTCTGGTCCGATCACGCCGATGATTACGCGCGATGCGCCTCGGCTAATCTGTGCTTCCAACCCAAACTCGCGTACCCGTGTGACGATCCGTTGGATCTGTTCTTCGGTGGCGGTGGGTTGCGTGATGACGATCATATTCTTTGCAGAGGAATTATCAGAATGACGCGCCCCGGAATCTTCTGCAAGCCCAGATACGAGCCGCTCACGAGAGGCCTAATTCGTGATTGTGACGGGCGTTCCGACTGAGACTGATTTGAAGAAATCCACAGCCATAAATTCGGGCATTCGGATGCAACCGTGCGAAGCGGGATAACCGGGAAGATAACCGGCGTGCATGCCGAAGCCGGGAGCGATCTGCATGTAGTAGGGCATGGACGCGCCTTTGTAATGAGTGCCGGGCGGTTTCGGATCCTTACCCAGCTCGATGTTGGGCATCACCACGTTCCCCGCGTCGTCCACATAATCGCCGTAGAGACTCGAAGCGTGATCCACATCTTTTCCGATGATTCGATACTTGCCGGGCGACGTGTTCTTGCCTTCACGGCCTGTCGACAATTGCGAAACACCGACCAGCTCGCCGCCCTTGTAAAAATACGCGCGCTGTTCGCCGAGACTAATCTTAATGGAGGGGCTTCCGCTTGCGTGATCGCCGTCCCAATACGAGACAGTGTCGCGCGGTGGACCGGCCGGCGCTTCACCGTAAACGCCGCCCAAATACTGCGTGTTGCCGGCATAACGGGCGTCCTCACCGCAACCCGCGACCAGCCAGACGAGACCAATAGAGACAATTACCCGCAAAAAACCCAACAAGGAATGATGCATAGTTTCGACGGCGTTCTTAATGCGCAACCTGCGCAAAAAGTCAAGCGGTTGGGTCGCCACGCGGCGACGTACGCGGACATGGCAGCGCGATGTCCGCACCTCTACGAATGAGCCACGTAGTCGTTGACCGTCTAGCGATTGTCATCCTGGCCCTAGGAAGGTGGATCGGCTTCTCCTGAAGACGATGAGATGGCCACTCGCCGAAGGCGCAAATGTCAGGTGACAAAGCCGCAGACAACGAGGGGACTCACACAAGCGTTGTCGATTACTTAATGAAACTCGAGTGATCAGCGAAGACTGTGAGGTCCTTCGCTTCGCTCAGGATCACAGGGTGCTTTCATCTCGCGGCGCACCATTGATCCACCCAGTCGTTTACGGTTTTGTACCAGAGCTGGCTGTTCTGCGGCTTGAGCACCCAGTGTCCTTCGTCCGGGAAATACAACATCTTCGACGGGACCTTCAGGACTTGGAGCGTGGTGAAAAGGTCGAACCCCTGCGACACATCAAGCCGATAGTCGTTCTGGCCGTGCACGACCAGCGTCGGTGTTTTGAAATTCTGTGCGTACTCGTGCGGCGACCATTTCCTGTAAACGTCCCGTTTTTTCCAGGGCGGACCGCCGAATTCCCAGTTCATAAACCAAAGCTCCTCCGTCGTGCCGTACGCAGACTCCGCGTTAAACGTGCCGTCGTGCGACACGATACATTTGAAGCGATCCGTGTGGCCTAACAACCAGTTCGCCATGTAACCGCCGTAGCTCGCGCCGAGCGCCGCCTCGCGATTCTGATCGATGAACGGATAGGTTTTCTCCACGTAATCGAGTCCCTTCATCAGATCGACATACGGTTTCCCGCCCCAATCGCCGCTAATGGAATCGGTAAACTTCTGCCCGTAACCGGTCGAGCCGTGGAAATTGATCATCACCACCACGTAACCGCCAGGCTCGCGAACGCTTTCGGGGTTTCCCATCGCGGCGAACAACTCCGCGTTCCAGCGATACGACCAGGAATTTCCCCAAGCCCCTTGCGGGCCGCCATGGAGCAAAAATTTTAGTGGATATTTTTTGTTCGGATCGAATCTCGGCGGTTTAACGATGAATCCCTGCACGTCGTCGTTGTTTGCGCCTTTGAACGTGAACGATTCCAACGTCTGCATGTCGATCTGCGACAACAGTGTGTCGTTCATGTGGGTGACTGCGCGACTTACCGGTTTGACTTGGTGTTCGACCACGCTGTCATCTACCCGCCAAATCTCGTTAGGCGCTTGCGCCGACATGCGCGTGAAAAAAACCCGCCAGTTGGGCTCGATCGAGATCGCTAGATCATCAGCGTGCAGATTCGGCGCGAATTCCATCGGCTGCTTGTCGTAAAGCACAAGCTGCCAAATGGGTGATTGCCCATGATCTTCAGCCGTTAGAAAAAACGCGCGCGAATCTGGCCGCCAAACAAAGCTGCCAACCGAACGATCCCAGCTCGCTGTTGCGCTCTTCGTTTCACCGGTTGCTTTGTAGTACACCAAGAGATTCCATTTGTCGGCTTCGAATCCTGCGCGCGCCTGCGACCGCCAAGCTATCGCATTCCCGTCCGGCGAATAAAGTGGCGTGGTGTCAGAGCCGGGACTGGCGGAAATTTTCTTTGGCGTGCCACCGCTGATCGGCACGATGAAAATTTCGTTGTTCGTGCTGGTCGCTTCGACTTCATCGATGTTCGACGTGTAAGCGACTTCCTGGCCGTCCGGCGAAATCGCGTACATGTCCTGACCGCCTAACGAGAACGGCGGCACGTCGTGATCGCCCGGGGTGAGATCGCGCGCGGTGTTCGAACTCTTCTGTAGTGGCAGCCGTGCCGGCTGCGATTCTGGAGATGAAGCAGGCGGCACGCCTGCCTCCACAGTTGCGTCGGCTGGAACCACAAACAAATGGCTGCGCTTGAACTCCGTGAACGCGTTCCAGTGGCGATAGAATAAACGGGAAAAGATTTTTGCTTTCACTTTGCTCTTCTTCAGCTCTTCGTCGCGTTGCTTGTTGCACGCATCATCTTTGCAATCCGGAAACACCGCCGAAACGAACACGATGTTCTTTCCATCAGGCGACCAGATAGCCCCGTCGGCGCCGGTTGAAATCGATGTGACCTGGTGCGGTTTTCCAGTCAGCTGTCCGCTGTCTGAATTGAAATCGCACATCCAGAGTTGAGTCGGATCGGTTGCTTTCGACGTCCAGATCAAGCGTTTGCCGTCAGGCGAAAACCGCGGACGCTCCTCGTGATTCGGCGTTGGGTTCAATCGACGCGATTCACCGCCGCTGGCCGGCACGATCCACAAATGCGAAATTCTGGTGTTCGCTTCCAGATCAACATCAACGCAGTCGAATACGACCCATTTGCCATCCGGGGACGGCACCGGCGCGCCGACGCGCTTGAGTTTCATCATCTCCTCGAAGGTAAACGGACGCTTCACGTTTTGGGCAAATACTGAACTGGCGAGAACAAGGCTAATTGCGGCGAGAATCTTCCAATGCATAGAATTTCATATTGTGCTGAAACGCGCTATAAATCGAGGTGGATCGGCTCGCCGCGGCGGGACGATGCCAAATGTTTGTGCCTTCGGCGCCTGAATTAACATCGCGTTGAGGACAACGCGATCCACCTTAGAATGCAGGCATGGCCCAAGTAACAATCGAAACAATCAAGAACGGTCCTTACGTCGTGACAGGAGAAGTCGAGTTGATCGACACAGACGGAAACAAGTTTCCGGTGGAAAAACGAATGGCGCTTTGTCGTTGCGGCGCATCGACTGAGAAACCTTTTTGCGACGGAACGCATTCGAAGGTCGGCTTTCAAGCCGCTGAGAAAGCTGTGCCGGAGTCAAAAGAATAATCTTTTGTCATTCCGAGCGGAGTCGAGGAATCTCTAATTGTGAAACGTAAAGCGGTTATAGCTATCACGCTCGGATTCGTCGCTGCGGCGAGTATTCGCGCCGAAAAGATTTCGCTCGTTGGCGGTACGGTAATCAATCCCGCGGACGGCAAAGTTTTGCCGAATGCGACCGTGGTGATCGACGGGGATAAGATCGAACGCGTCGCGATGGGCAGGCAAGACGCGGCCTCGCTAGGGAAGCAGATCGCTTGTGTCGGCAAATTCATTCTGCCGGGGTACATCGACACGCACGTTCACTTCTTTCAATCCGGCGACCTGTTTACGCGGCCCGACGGCGCCGATCTAAACGGTGTTCGTCCCTACAAAGACGAAGTTGCCTGGATCAAGAGTCATTTAAACGACGTTTTCCAGCGCTATCTGCGGTGCGGAATCACCAGTGTTGTCGATGTGGGCGGACCATTTTGGAATTTCGAGGTCCGCAAGACCGCGAATGAAACGGCGAAAGCGCCGCGAGTCGCGGTGGCTGGTCCGTTGATCTCCAGTGTCTCGCGCGAAAAACTCGATCTTGGCGATCCACCGATTGTCAAAATCGATACACCGGATCAAGCGCGAGAGTTCGTGAGGAAACTCGCGCTGCAAAAGCCGGATCTGGTAAAGATTTGGTACATCGTCGATAAAGATCACCCTGTTGAAAGTTTCCGGCCGATCGTGCGCGCGACGATTGAAGAAAGTCACGCGCACAAAATTCGGGTGGCTGTTCACGCGACCGAGCTGGAAACGGCGCGCGCGGCGGTCGAAGAAGGGGCGGATGTGCTCGTCCACAGCGTGACCGACAAACCGGTCGATGATGCGTTTGTGAAGCTATTGAAAGATCGGCACACGATTTTGTGTCCAACACTTGTGGTTTTTGAACGCTATGGCCGCACATTTTCTCATCAATTAAATCTTACCCTTGAAGAGCAAAAATGGGGTAATCCCGAAGTCATCGCATCGCTCGATGTCACAAAAATCCCGCAGGACAAATTGCCGCAAAGGATCAAGGACGCTCTTGCGAAACCGGATGACGTATTAAACCGAATCAAGAAAACTTACGATGTTGCACTGCCAAATTTGAAGAGACTGGAAGGTGCAGGGATCACCATTGCGGCCGGCACAGACGCGGGAAACATCGGAACGATCCACGGACCTGCGCTCTTCCGGGAGTTTCAGCTGATGAAAGAAGCCGGCCTGACGCCAATGCAAATTCTTCAATGCGCCACTGCCAATGCGGCGAAACTTTTTGACGGCGAGATTGGCGCGCACATTGGCAAGATCGAAGACGGATATTTCGCGGACCTCGTTGTTCTCAATTCGAATCCGCTAGAGGACATCACGCACGCTTCCGATATCGACATGGTCATCAAAAACGGCGTTGTTTATCCGGCTGATTCCATTTTGCAATAATGGACGGAACCTGAAGGCGTTTCCGGACGGGCCCCGATGTTTGCAGCCAACACGGCTGCTCCTACATTTAGAGTGTTGTGCCTTCACTAGTGCTGGCATCCAGTTCGCCGAGACGCGCCACATTGCTCAACGAGGGTGGGTTCCAATTTGAAATCGCCTTGCCGCGCGTCGCAGAAAAATTCAGTACGACCCTTACGTTGCGCGAGCTCACGCTCTGGAACGCTATTCGAAAGGGAATGTCTATTGCGCAAACGCGACCCGACGCTGTCGTGCTTGCGGCCGACACGCTGGTTTCGCTGGAGAATCAAATCATCGGTAAGCCCGTGGATTTGGATGATGCTGCCCGGATCCTTCAGCGTCTGAGCGGACGAACGCACGAGGTTTGTTCTGCCGTTGCAATTTATCAGCAGACTGCGGGCAGATCGGCGGTTTTTCATGAAAGCTCGCACGTCCGTTTTCACCGGCTGAGCGACGCAACGATCGAGAGTTATCTTGCGAAAGTGCGGCCCCTGGACAAGGCCGGCGCCTACGCTGCGCAGGGAAAAGGCACAGAAATCATTGCAAAAATCGAAGGCTCATTCACAAACGTTGTTGGTCTTCCAATGGAGAAAACCGTCGCGGAACTGGCCAAATTTGGCATCCGTCCCAAATCGGCCTAACGAATCAAGCCAATCGGCAAGATTCAAATCAAGTGTTCGCGATTGTCCGATCGGAGTCGAATCGTTTTTGAGTGCAAGTCGTGCCTTGTCCGAATAAAACGCACAGTTTTGCTTTTGGCGCGCATCAGGATCGAATGCGTGACGGCCGTGACGCCACCATGAGCGCGCACACCGCGCAACAACGCGCTATCACTAATCCCAGTCGCGCAGAAAAGAATGTTCTGGCCGTTCGCCAGATCATCGGCTGAAAAAACGCGGTCGAGATCTTTCTTGCAACCTTCGTCGATCAGGCTTTTTCGTTCTTTTTCATCGCGCGGCCACATTTTGCATTGCATATCGCCCCCGAGACATTTGACTCCAGCCGCAGCGAGCACCGCTTCGGGAGCACCGCCGATGCCCATGTAAAGATCGACGTCGGACTCGGGCAGTGAAGGCGCAATGGCCGCGGCGATGTCTCCATCGCCGATCATGCGCAGCGACGCGCCTGCCGCACGAATTTGTTCGACTATCTCTTTGTGTCGCGGCCTGTCGAGCATCATCACCGCGACGTCCTGGACGCGTTTGTCCACGGCGCGCGCAACAATCGCCAGCATTTCCGGAATTGGCATTTCGATGTGAAGTGAGTCGCCGCGCTTTTTCATGTAATCGATAACCCGCGGCCCGTAAGCCAGTTTGGACATGTAGAATGACGGCACATCTCGCAGCGCGACCTTTACTCCTCTCTCGGGACTCGCTGCCGCGATGCAACTGATCGAGTTCGGCGCGCCTTTGGAAATGTTTGTGGTCCCGTCGATTGGATCGATGGCTATATCGAACCGCGGCGAACCGAGGACCCATGTCCCGAGTTGTTCGCCTTTGAAAATTCCAGGTGCGTTGTCTTTGATCCCTTCGCCAATGACGACTTCGCCGCAGATGTTCATGAGATCGAACATGCCGCGCATGGCGTCGCAGGCAGCCGCATCGGCTGCTTCCTTGTCACCGCGTCCGAGCCAGCGCAGCGAATTCAGTGCAGCCGCTTCCGTGGCGCGTACAAAATCCAGCTCGATGATTCGCTCGATGTCCTGGTAATTTTGTTTCGGTAGTCGCAAAGCCACGGGGCGTTAATTTTCACGCAGGTCGCGCTTGATGACAAGAAATCAAGGAGCGACGACTTCCCAGTCCTTGGGGTTGCCCAAGCCGTTCATCTCCGTTGCCACGTCCGCACGAGGAAAGCCATCTTTAAGAATCAGTGGGATCAGGCGGGTAGACAAAGCTTGCGCGTTTTCGTTTAAACCAACTTCAAGCAGCGCGCCCCGATTCCACGATCTAACCGTGGGTGCGCCGTCAAACACGAGATTACCCAGTGAATACGCAATCGGGCAGCCATGATAAAAGTCGAGCGACTGGACGCAGTGCGGATGCGATCCAACCACGAGGTCGACTCCATGATCAATCAGCCAGCGGGCGAGTTCGTGTTGTTTATCAGTGATGTTCTGGCTGTTTTCAATTCCCCAGTGAACCAGGCAGACGACGAAATTTGCGCGCTGTCGGGCATTCGCGATTGCGGCGTTCAGGCCAGGGCGATCTGATGCCGCAGCGATTCGAGGGCCTGCCGTAGACCCAAGATCGTTGACCGCCAAGAGAGCGATTTTTTTCCCATCGAGCAGTGAGAAGAAACTCGGCGTCCAGGCGTGGTTGTCGCGTTTTCCAACTCCGACAGGTTGGATTTGTTGCTGGGACAAATGCGCTGCGCAGTCGTCCAAGGCTGCCGTCCCGAAATCGAGCGCGTGATTATTTGCCAGTCCCATCGCACGGAATCCTGCGCGATGGAGTAATTGCGCGGAGATCTCAGGGGCGCGAAATGCGTAGCGCTGCTGCGATTTGCCGAGATTCGAAATCGTGCATTCCAGATTTGCCGCGGCGAACGACGCACCGCGTAAAAATGTAGCGATACCCGCAAACGGATCTGTTCCATTCTCGATCTTCGCTGCGTAACTGCGGCCCAGCATCACGTCGCCGCCAAAAACGAGTGTTGCTGCAGGGTTTGGTGGCGGCACGCGAAACAAATCGAAGCAATTCTTCCTGCGTTCTTTCAGGAGTCGCCCAAGTGTCAGTGTTTTTGGGACATCCCCGAGCTGGTGCGCGACAAGATCGTTTTCATCGAGAACGCCGACGGGCTCGCGGTCCTCCATTACAGAAGCGACGTGTGTCCCGAGATGGACAATCGTGCCACGCTGCAGATCTTCTGCGCTTATCTTCGCTGTGCCTGGTGTTGCTGATCGCGCGACAAGTTCCAGGTCATCGCGCAGTCTCTTCGGGTCCGACCACGAAACGCGCTGGCCTTGCCGGCGCAGCGCATAAACAATGAAGTTCGCGCAGTCGGCGCCCAGATCTGTTTCCGGCCCGGTATCTGAATCGTCTGACAATTCGCCGCTGCCAAAAAGGTATGGGAGACCAAACTGTTCACTGATCGCGGCGCGGAAACCGCTGCCGACAAATCTCCGCAATTCCAGAATGGGTGTTTCGCAAATTTTCCCGTCTACAACAGCGCGGGCTCGCAAGCGCAACGAGCCACAGTGTAATTCCTGATCGAACAAATTGTTGATCCTGCCTATTGACAGCACAAAACTGTGCTGATTGATCGGAAGTTCGTTCCAGACAGGACGCGGTGCTGCATTTGCGACAAAGCCAACCTGATCGGTCGACAAATCGGTCACGTTGCAGCGCTGATATTTTGGAATCAGCGCCAACCATTCGATCTTTTCCGGTTTTGTTGTCCAAGGCTCGGTAACGAGTTCGATCTCGGCCGGATCGTCTGCTGGTATGCGCCAGACATTATCCGTGGAAGCCTGATGGTCTTTAACTTGAAGATGCAATCGTGGCGCGTCGTCATTCCAGGTGCCCAAAAGTTGCTGCCAGCGGGCTGTGTCATGTCGCACCACGATCCGTTGAGGCTCGGACGAAATTCGCGCTCGCAGATCTTGTGGTATTCGGCCGAGATCGAATGCCGGCAGTTTCTTTCCTTTTAGCATCAATTTCTTCGAAAGGTTTGAGTGATCGTTGGCAACCGTCAAAAACGGCTCGAACTCGATTTGCGCAGTTGGCAACGAGAGTGCCGAACTCAACGCCAGCTTGAGTAGTCGATACGCTTCGTCGTCGTCTTTTAAGTAGGGACGTGAAATGGCAAACGTGACGGCGCGAAGGCCTGGCCGTTCGATCACGAAATCCCAGATCCGGTCGAAAGCTGCTTTTTGTTCTGCGGCTGGGAAATTCGTGAAGTAGTCCAGATCAATTGTGACAACCAACGGCTGGTTTGAATTGAGATGCTTTTCAAGCGTGTCGAAATCGGAGACGACGTATGATTCGCGGAACGACCCTGATTTTCTCGGCGCCGCCTCGAGGTGCCCATCAAGTAACGCCGTCGCTCGCTGAGTGCGCTCGCTAATTTCGGCTGCGGAAAGTTTCTCTGCCGGCACCCAAATTACTCTTGCAACTGGTGCCGGCATAAGCGGCTCGATCCAATTGAAGCATTGAACAGCGCCTTCACCGCGCCAGCGATCGAGTAACGCTGCTCGATCTCGACGCGATTCGACGTTGCGTAACGCATCGCGAATTTTATCGGAATCGAAAATGCCGGACGCATCGGAATGCGCATCGAAAAGGATGAGGGTACACGGCTGATCGAGAGCCACATTTTGGGCGAGCCAATAAAACGTCCCGGCGTGATTGTCTTCGATGTAGATTGGCAGAATCTTCCCCGCGGTTGCGGGGCTGGCGGCGATCAGCAGCGCTAGAATGCATAGCGTCGCCGCTTGCCGGTTCATCGGGCTGCTTGAATCTCCGGTTTTTTAGCGAGCGGCGCCCGCAATTCCACGAGCGAGATGCACGTGTCGCGGTACTGCGTGCCGCGATGCACCGCTTTGATCACAAGCTTAATTTTGTTGACTGGCTTGGCGTAATCGCGGACGCGAATCAGATACGGATTTTCGAATCGCTCGTCGGGAATACTCTCCGTAAAGGTATGTTCGTCATTCAGCGTAACTTCGAGTTGTGCTATCCGGTTGTTCTTCCACCAGGCCTCTTCCCGGCCGTATTCGTAATATCCTGGCCGGATTAAGATGCCATAAAGCGGAAGGGCACGTTTGACGTTAAGCGTTATGCTTTCACCAAGGCCATCGCCCTCGGCGCCTTCCGCCCAGGGCGTCTGCTCTTCCCGCTGTGGATTGGCCTTTATGTTAACGACGTCGTAGTTGCGTTTGCCTTGCGGAGCCAGTGTTGAGCTTGCCGTCGCATCATAGTCGGTGTGATCGAGAAAGTATTGATTGTCCCTAAGGACGTAGGAGGCGTGGCGGTTAAGTTCTTCTTCCGAATAACCTGTCGGATAGGAATCGTACTTTGAATGCGCGATGATGCGGATGTCATCCGCCAGCGTTGGTTTCAGGTTCTCAAATGTCCATTCGTAATGGGTGTCGTTGATTTTTTGGAAGCGCTCCTTTGGTTTTTCGATGGAGACGTCTTCGGGTTCAGGGTGCAGGATATTGATTTCGATTTTCCCTTTGCCGATCGGTCCTTTCCATGTCGCAGCGGGAGAAAGCGAATACGCGAATGTCGCGTCACTTATGTGTGAGTCGTCCGAAACCGATTCGTCGTTTTCGGCGTACTGCGCATTGTAACGAATCGCGACCTGGCGCGTTTGATTTCGTTCGAAGGGAATTATCGATTTCTTCCATGATTTAATGGTGGAAACATTTTCTTCCCAGAGTTGCCCGGATTTCGTCTCGTTGGCCTCTTCTTTCGGTCCTGATACGTTTGTCGACGGCAATTTTTTTCCGTCGACGGTGATCTCGTACTGGCGAATGTCGGCGTTCTTTGTGTCTATATCCGCGTCGGAGTTTTTTCCCCAACGTTCGACTGGAAAAAAGAAATCCTGTCGCAGTCTGGGCCCCGTGTTGTGCATTTTGTAAAGCACCTCCACGGCCGCGTACTCGGGATGCAGGTCAATCTTTAGCGTTTCGTCCTCGATCGTAACCTCGGTTTTGTGATTTTGGTTCGAGGCGCTTGCGCTACCAGTCGCAGGAACGCCGGTCTGCCAGGCGCCGCCATTGGCTAAAAGCGCACTGGTCCAAACGACAAGCAACGCGATCCCGGGCAACAGTTGTTTCATTTCGGACGTTTAACATACCGTGGCGGCGCTTGGCGAAGCGAGAATCCGTGAACGCTGTTTATTTTTCCATTCCAGCGACGTGATCGGCGTGTTCGTGGGCGCTGTGAGTGTGTAAAGAGGGGCGGATACGCAGAAAAAACTGAAAAGCGTATCCAAGATCATCGCCGTAGTAACGATCTAGCCGATCGGGTCGATCGTTTAAGGTGAATTGAGTGCCCAAGCCGATGTCGAGTCCGTTGCCGTGCGTTAAATCGCGCACGTAACCGATGGTATATCCGCCAACGGGAAAAATGCGGGATTCATCCGGTGGATCGAGAACCAGTTCGTGTCCGGATTTTTGCACTCGCTCCCAGCGGAAGTAGACGGTGTCGCGCCCGCGCTGGTAATTTGATTCGATCAGGAACGATTGCGTTTTGCCTTCATCGGTAGCGTTATTCTGGCCCCACACAAAGGTGTTCGACCAATTGGTGTCGCGACCGAGCGGCAGATTGTAAATGGCCGACGCAGTCGTGCGATGGACGTTTATCTGAGGCTCGAGCGCTTCCGGGCTTTTGATGTAGCCCTGCGAGACTTGCAGAGCCAGATTTTTGGTCGGGTTCCAGGAAATCCGGCCGCTGTAGGAATCGAAACGCGGCCGGTCGAAATCGTAACGATCTTCGTCTGGTTCGCGCCCAGTGAAAATGCTCCCTTCGATTTTGATATTACGCCAGACCAGACCGGCCGTGGCCACACCGAAGGTGATATGCGTCGAGTCCTGCCAGTGATGTCCGATCGGCGCATCGGGATCATCCATTGCCGATGGACGGTGCATAAAGGAGGGCTGTCCCAGCGCCGGTTCGCCAGGATAACCAAAATAGGCATATGCGCTAAAGTCGTGATCGAATTTTTGTGAGAGGCTCACTGAGAGTTCGTCGAAGAGATCGTGTGGATGCTGGCGATCGTGGAGCGGTTGATCGTGCCATGATTCGCCGGTTTGAAATAAAAGCGGATAACCGCGTCCGCCTTCGGTAAGGGGATCGATACTCATCATTAGGCGCGCGCCGATCTGTGTGCTGTCGCCGAGGGGATGCGAATACATTCCCATGAACCAGTTCGGAGCGTCGATTCGATCGTCGCCGCGTCGCGTACTCACGTTGGTGTAACGGGGGAAAATTGCGCCATGTAACATCAGCATGTTCTCGCCGAACATGAACATTTTTCCGTACATCGGCGATGAATCCGGCAGCCAACTGGTTCCGGATCCTTCGCGGCTCATCGGATCGGCAAGGTCGACAGTCGAATGCATTTCCATGTGCATCTCGTGGTCCATATGTGCAGGCGGAAGCTGATGTGTTTCGTGGGCCGAATGCGACTGATGAAGCATTTGATTGCTGTTGGAAGTGGACCGTTGAGCGTCTGATTTATCCGAGTTGGTAGTTGAATGTTTCTCTTCCCCCAATGGCACGAGTGTCATTCCGCACTTCGGGCAATTGCCGGTATGATCCGTAATCACTTCGGGATGCATTGCGCACGTGTATTTCTGTTTCTTCTCGGGCTGGTGTTGCTCATGATGGGAATCACCGGCCGGCCGATTGAGGTCAATTGCTCCTACCTGTCCGACGACGCTAATAGCGATCGTCATTGTGCCGATGAAAGCAAAAAGCTGTTTTTGCATTTTCATTTACGTTTTCTGTAGTGGCAGCCGTGTCGGCTGTGGCGGATCTGCGCAAATGCAGGCGGCACGCCTGCCGCTACAGCGGAAGATTGGCGACCCGAAGGCTTTCGGGGCCAGGTCAGGCCAGGGACGGCGGAGCGTGAGCGAGAAGGCTCCGCTGCAGAATCAGTTCAGCGAACGAACGCGCATCCGGTGGTCCAGTGTCGAGAAACACTGGCCTCTGGACAGTTTGCAAATGGTCAAGTCCTGCGACTCCTTCCGCGTAAAATTCGGCATCGGAAAAAGTCGCGTGGTCAGGGTTCCAGTTCTTGGCGACAACCGGAACGATCGCGCGCAAAATTTTGCAGCACTGCGCTCCGGTCGGCTGCTTTTCTTGTTTCGCAGGCTTGGAATGAAACGGGCATCCGCTTTGCACGGAGTCCGTCTTTATTGCCAGCGAAGCAAACGCACAATGATTTGAAATCGCAAACCATGAGCAGATCGAAACTGCTACGACTACGAAACGCATGACATGTTTCACGTTCAACCTAATCGTGCAAGCGGCGCGAGCGCTCAAACGTTTTCTTCCGCTTCGTTGATCGGCGCTGCGCCGGTGGCGGCGACTTCGGGTGGTACCAACGGCGCACTTAACGGCGTGGACGTTTGGGATCCTAATGGTCCTTGCTTAATGCGCGTGGACATCAACATCGCGGTGAAAAGAAGAGCGGCGGCGAGATAATACGGCGCGCCCGGAAGGTGAAAAGCGTTTTTCGGATCGATGAACCATCCGAAAATTCGAAGGAATAACCATGGGCCGACGATGAACGTGATCGAACGCATGCTCTGAAGTGCGCCTTGCAGTTCGCCTTGTTCGCGCTCGCTGACGCGATGAGTCATCATGCTTTGCGCCGCTGGCATGGAAATATTCCAAAGTGAAATGATCGGGATCGAAGCGAGTAACCACGCGCCCGTTTTAGCCAAGCCGGCGATCAACATTCCGCTCGATCCAAAAAACTGGCCGATATAAAGCGTTCGCCTTTCGCCAAAACGTTTCACCATGAAGCCGGTCAGTCCGCCGGAAATCGCGGCAGTGACAATTCCGACAATCATCAGCGAGAGTCCGATCATACCCTGGCTCCAGCTGTAACGATAGATCGCGTAAAGTGCCCAGACGCTAAATACATTATGCGCGAGATATGCGAGGAATTGGATCGTGGTCAGGCGCCAAAGTTCGTGATGAGAACGCAACAGTGTGAGGGAGCCGACAGGGTTCGCGCGCCGCAACTCGACTTTTTTTCGCTGATTTTGCGCCAACGATTCCGGAACGAAGAAGTAACCCCAGAGCCAGTTCATTAGACTGAGAACCGCTGCAATCCAAAACGCCAGCCGAGGACTAACATCGCCCGCCAATCCACCAATCGCCGGACCGAAGGTGAATCCGATTCCGAATGCCACGCCGATAAGGCCAAACGCTCCTGCCCGTTTTTCCTTCGGTGTGACGTCGGCGATGTAAGCCATCGCGGTCGGAATGCTTGAAGTCGTGATTCCCGAAATGACTCGGCCGAGGAAAAGCCAGCTCAATGTCGGTGCCATCGCCATCACAATGTAATCCAATCCGAGACCCAGATTTGAGAGCAGAATAATCGGACGTCTCCCAAATCGATCGGACAAAACGCCGAGCAAGGGCGAAAAGAAAAACTGCATCAGCGCGAAGACCACAGCGAACCGGGCGCTCCATTTTGCCGCATCGGTCATCTCGCCGCCGAGAAAATCCAGAATCAGTTTGGGCAAAACGGGGATGATCAAACCCATCGCCAGAATGTCGAGGGTTACTGTGACGAGAATGAAAATAATGGCGGCCTTACGAGATTTCATTACGCGATCGACAACTGTAGAGGTGGCTGTGTCAGCCGCAAAATTCAAATCGTGGAGGCCAGAAATCCCGGCGCCAGAAAACTAGTGCTAATATGTGAGTCGGTTCGCAATTCTGCGACTCTCTCATCGTTCAGTGAAAACGGAACGCGAGTGGGGGTGGATCGTTTTCATAAGCAATGCCAAAGCGATTGTCGCAAGCGCAAATATCAGACGACGCAGCCGCGCATTTCATCAACGCATTGAGGACAACGCGTTCCATCTCGTTATTTTGCACGATGATGCGCGTCTCCTATCTGTCCCCAAAAACTGGGGTGCGCGAGAGTAAAATCCACGGGCGCGGTTTGTTTGCCATGGCCGATATTGCGAAGGATGAGATCGTCGCGGTGAAAGGCGGACGAATTGTTGTTGGAAAAACTCTGCGGGAAAAGATCACGCCACGGCTTGGGCCAGTGGAAATTCAGATCGACGATAATTTGTTCATTACGCCAGTAACAGACGAAGAGCGCGAGCTATCGATGTTGTATTCGAATCACTCGTGCGATGCGAATCTAGGAATGCGTGGTGAGATCATCTTCGTAGCAATGCGCGATATCCGCGCCGGTGAAGAACTCACGCACGATTGGGCGACGACAGACAACGATGATTACTCCGTTGAATGCAAATGCGGCGCGCCTAATTGCCGCAAAATTCTGACTGGCAAAGACTGGCAGCGGCCGGATTTGCAGGAGCGCTATGCGGGCTATTTCTCCGCCTATCTGGCGCGAAAAATCGCAGCGCTCGATACGGAGGGTTAAAAAACTGGCAGATCTACGCTAACATGTACGAGCACCGAAAACAGCCTCTTATCAGCACGGCCAAATTTCTCAAGCGCGTTGCGCGGCACTGGCTGGCAGGATTTGGAGTTCTGGCTTTTGGCCTTGGCGTCGGCATTCTCGGGTATCATTATATTGCCGGCTTGAGCTGGATCGATTCACTCCTCAATGCGTCCATGATCCTCGGCGGAATGGGTCCAGTGGATCCCTTGAAGACCAACGCCGCGAAAATCTTCGCGTCGGGTTACGCTTTATTTGCAGGCCTGGCATTCATCGGCATCGTATCAGTGCTGCTCGCACCGTTCGTTCATCGCCTGCTGCATCGCGTTCATGCTGAAGAGCAGTGAGTCCAGGTATTCTTTGAAGCTCTTAGAATGAAAAACTTTCTATCACTTGTACTCGTTACAGCGACCATTCTGACGGCGATGGCAGGTTGTGCCCAGATAAAGAGGCCGGCGGCGCAGGTCAGTGCGGCTACGGTTGGTTTGCGTTTCGATCAAATTGGTTCGGTTTCGCTGTACGCCGGTGAGCCTTGCACTCCGCAAATTATGTTCGATTTTCACGGCACCCGATCAACGACGTGGCTGGCGGCGCCGAGACGTGAAACGCAAATCCTGACCGAGGCCGCAAGCAAACACCACCCTGTCCATATTCTGGGAAAATGGCGACATGGGGTGCAGTCGCCATGTAGCTACGTCGAAGTTACAGACGCGGAACTAACCAGATGAATCCCAGGTAAATGGAAAAAACCCGCGGAAGTTCGGGGCGACTCACAATTCCGTACTCGCCTGCCGTTCGGCCAAAACGCTATTCACCGCAATCAATAGCGATAATTCTCTGATTTATAGGGGCCGTCGATTGGAACGCCGAGGTAATCGGCTTGCTTCCGGGAGAGCTTTGTGAGCTTCACGCCGATTTTTTCCAGGTGCAGACGTGCGACTTCTTCATCGAGTTTTTTTGGTAAGACGTAAACCCCAACCTTGTAAGTGTCGCGATTTTTCCAGAGATCCAGCTGAGCCAGGACTTGATTGGAAAATGAATTCGACATGACAAAGCTTGGATGCCCGGTGGCGCATCCGAGGTTTACTAGCCGGCCTTCTGCGAGAAGGAAAATCTCGTGACCATCCGGAAATGTATATTTGTCTACCTGAGGTTTTATGTTGGTTTTCTTCACACCTTTGGCTGCGTTGAGCGCATCTACCTGAATCTCATTGTCGAAGTGACCGATGTTGGCGACGATTGCCTGGTCTTTCATTCGCTGCATATGATCAAGTGTGATTACGTCAATGTTCCCGCTCGCCGTGATATAAACCTCACCGCGACCGAGCGTATCTTCGATAGTCGTCACTTCATAGCCTTCCATCGCGGCTTGCAGTGCATTGATTGGATCAATCTCAGCGATGACAACACGCGCGCCCTGACCGCGTAATGATTGTGCGCACCCTTTGCCGACATCGCCGTAACCGCAGACTACCGCAATCTTTCCGGCGAGCATCACGTCCATCGCGCGATTCAAGCCATCAACCAGCGAATGGCGGCAACCGTAAAGATTATCGAACTTCGATTTGGTGACGGAATCATTCACATTGATCGCCGGAACAAGCAGGTGGTTTTCCTGAAACATCTTGTAGAGCCGATGCACGCCGGTCGTAGTCTCTTCGGAAACGCCCCGCCAATCCTTTACAATCTCGTGCCAGCGGTAGGGATTCTCACGATGAATTTCGAGCAGCAAATCCTTGATGACCTGTTCCTCCTTGTTTTCCGATTTCGTCTTTGCCCAATCGCTGCCTTCTTCGAGTTCGTATCCCTTATGAATAAGCAACGTGGCGTCTCCGCCGTCATCGACTACCAGTTGTGGGCCTTTGCCCTCGGGAAAAGAAATCGCGCGATACGTGCAACGCCAGTAATCCTCAAGCGATTCGCCTTTCCATGCGAACACGGATATGCCGCGCTTTGCAATCGCTGCCGCAGCATGATCCTGCGTCGAAAAGATATTGCAGCTCGCCCAGCGGACGCTCGCCCCAAGATCGGTCAGCGTTTCAATCAACACCGCCGTTTGGATCGTCATGTGCAATGACCCCGTGATACGTACGCCTGAGAGCGGTTTCTGTGGCGCGTATTTTTCGCGGATCGCCATCAGGCCCGGCATTTCCTCCTCGGCGATGGAAATTTCCTTGCGGCCAAAGTCTGCAAGACTGATGTCTTTGACTCTGTAATCTGTTTTCGTGTCTTCGATTGTTGTCGTGTCCATGGTTTTAAGTCTTAGTCTTGAATTATTGTGCCGCGGCGCGCAGCTCATCTGTCTTGTTTGCTTTTTCCCAGGTGATATCCGGATCATCGATCTTCCCAAAGTGGCCGTAGTTGGTCGTTTTTGAGTAAATCGGGCGTAGCAAGTCGAGTTGTTGAACGATCTCAGCAGGCTTGAAATTGAAAGTTGCCAGCACGGCGCGTTCGATTGCGGCTTCGTCCACCGTGTTTGTGCCAAATGTGTCGACGTGAACACTAAGCGGTTTGGGATGTCCGATTGCATAAGCGAATTGTACTTCGCATTTCTTTGCCAGCCCTGCTGCGACGACGTTTTTCGCCACCCATCGCGCCATGTAGGCGGCGCTGCGATCGACTTTGCTGGGATCTTTCCCTGAAAAAGCTCCGCCTCCGTGCCGCCCCATTCCACCGTAGGAATCGACAATAATTTTGCGGCCAGTGAGCCCGGTGTCGCCTTGTGGGCCGCCAACAACGAAATTACCAGTGGGATTCACTAGAAAGTGCGTCTCATTGCTTAACATGTCGGCAGGCAAAACTTTTTTGATGACTTCCTCGATGATAAAGCTGCGAATTTCCGAGTGCTTTACATCCCGGCTGTGTTGGGTGGAAAGGACCACGCACGAAATTCCGATCGGCTTTCCATTTTCGTAGATCACGGACACCTGCGATTTGGCGTCCGGACGCAACCAACCCACTTTCCCGCTTTTGCGAAGGCGAGTGAGCTCACGACCCAAGCGATGCGCGAACATGATCGGCGCCGGCATCAATTCCGGTGTCTCGTTGCACGCGTAACCGAACATCAACCCCTGGTCGCCTGCGCCTTGTTCGGCAGTCTCCTTGCCATCAGCCGCGCGTGCATCCACGCCCTGCGCGATGTCGGGAGACTGCTTGGTAATGATGTTGGAGACGAAAATTTTGTCGGCGTGAAAAACATCATCATCATTCACGTACCCGATCTCGCGTACAGTATCGCGAACGATCTGGACGTAATCGAGTTTCGCCTTGGTGGTAATTTCTCCGCCTACAATCACAATGTTGCTCTTCGCGTAGGTCTCACAGGCCACGCGACTGTGGCGATCTTGCGCGAGACAGGCATCGAGGACGGAATCAGAAATCGTATCACAAACTTTGTCGGGATGACCTTCCCCGACCGATTCGGAAGAGAAAATGTAGCGACGTGGCATGGTTGAAGAACGTTAAGCGTTGAAGGGTTGAAACGTTAAAGCAGTCGACCACCAGAGGTGTTATCAAAGTTGCAACGGTTTAACGCTTCAACGATGTAACGAGGTTGGCAGACATATTGACCAATCATGATACGTCGATATATCGTAGGCCACTGTCATGGCGTCAACCATTAATTTGTTGCGGCTGCTGGCCGACCCGACCCGGGTGCGTCTGTTGCTTCTCTTGGAGCAGGAGGAGCTCTCGGTGGCCGAGTTACAGCAGATTCTCGGAATGGGCCAGTCACGGATTTCCAGCCATCTGGCCCAATTGAAGCGGGCCGGCGTCGTCTCTGATCGGCGGGTAGGCAAAAATGTGTATTACGGAGCCAACCATCACGGGCGGAATTCACAGCGAGAGCGAGTTGAAGAAATTACCCGTTTGCTCGCCCGAGAACTGCCGGAAACAACACGCGATCGGACAAGTCTAAAGCTTGTGTTGCACAAACGTCAGGACAAGGCGCGCAAATACTTTGATGAACTCGCCGGTAAGTTTGGCCGAAGTTATGTGCCGGGCCGGTCGTGGAAAGCGCTGGCGCACGCGCTGATTACCATGCTGCCGCCGCTGACGGTCGCCGACCTCGGGGCGGGCGAGGGGACGCTTTCCCAGCTACTGGCCAAAAACGCGCGCAAGGTTATCGCCCTCGATAATTCGCCGAAGATGGTCGAATTTGGTAGACAGTTGGCCAAGAAACACGGAATCAAGAACCTCGAATACCGGCTTGGCGATATCGAGGATCCACCGATTGCCAAAAATAGTATTGGTCTCGCGATTCTGAGCCAGGCGTTACATCATGCCATTCATCCCCAGCGCGCAGTTTCTGCAGCCCATCGGATTTTAAAGCGTGGTGCGCGACTGGTTATTCTCGACCTATTGAGCCACCGGTTCGAACGAGCCCGGGAATTGTATGCAGACCACTGGCTGGGGTTTAGCGAAGTACAATTGCATCAGTTTCTCGAAAAGAGTGGTTTTCGCCAAATTGAAGTGACCGTTGTATCGCGGGAAAAACAAAGCCCGCAATTCCAAACGGTTTTCGCTACAGGCGTGAAGTGAACGTGGAAGGCACTTTTTGTGTCTAACATGTGCCTTTGCGGTATCGTCCCATGCAGACCCAATCTCTTTTTATGAGCGGTTTCTTGGAGGAGGTGAAACGGCGCAAGGTTTATCAGGTCGCGGCGGCTTATGTTATCGCGGCTGGGGGCATCATCCAGCTTGCTTCAGCAGCGTTTCCAGCATGGGACTTGCCAAACTGGGCGCTGCGCTTGGTAATCGTGCTGTCGCTGCTCGGCTTTCCGATCGCGCTCATTCTTGCCTGGGCGTACGACATTACGGCGCAGGGGGTTCGGGCAACTCCGACGATTGCGGGACCGCGGTCGCATCATCGCCGTAATCTAGTCATGCTTGTGGCAAGCGGGGTGATCATTTCAGCTGCCGCCGGATTCTTCCTCCTGCCTCGGGTCTCCGCGCACAAGGTCGACAAGTCGATTGCGGTGCTGCCATTTGAGAATCTCAGCGATGAAAAGGATAATGCCTATTTTGCAGACGGCATTCAGGATGACGTCCTTACTAATTTGTCGAAAGTCGGCGACCTGAAGGTGATTTCCCGTACGTCGGTTATGCCATATCGTGGGAAAACGTCGAACGTTCGTGAAATCGGAAAGGCTCTGGGGGTAGCTTCTATTCTCGAAGGCAGTGTTCGGCGCATCGGTAATCGGGTGCGCGTAAATGTGCAATTGATTAATGCTGACACGGATGAGCACCTCTGGGCCGAAGATTACGATCGCGATTTAACTGATGTCTTCGCCATTCAAACCGATCTGGCGCAAAAGATCGTACACGAATTGCAAGCGAAGCTGTCACCCACGGAAAAGGCGCAGATCGAGCGCAAGCCCACGGAAAGCAGCGAAGCCTACTTCGCGTTTCTCCAAGCTCACGATTTGTGCACGCGTCCGGACAGACCTCTCCCAGCTATTGAAAAGGCTGAGCAATTTTATGAGCAGGCAGCAAGACTCGATCCGGACTTTGCACGTGCGTTTGCCGGGCTGGCATGGGTCCACGATTGGATGTACCACACCTACGATCCCACTCCCGCCCGAAAGGAAAAGGCGCATGCGGCGGCCGACACGGCCATTCGCCTGCAGCCGGACCTGCCCGAGGCACATTTAGGGCTGGGTTTTTATTATTACTACTGCGAGCGCAATTATGAGAAAGCGCTGGACGAATTTGCGATTGCAAAACGAAGTTTGCCAAATTCCGCGGAGGCGTACATGGCGATTGCGTCGATTGAGCGCCGTCAAGGCAAATGGGCGGAGTCCACAGCCAACTTCGAGAAGGCGGCATCCCTGAGTCCAAAGGACGCATTCCTCCTCGTGAATCTCGGCGATAATTATCGGGCCAACAAAAGCTTCGAAGCCGCAGACAAGATTTTCGATCGCGCAATCGAAGCTGCACCCAACTCATTGAATGCACGCGGGGAGAAAGGCAAGCTTGCCTTGGATTTGAAAGGCGACTTCAGCGAGATAGAGAGGCAATTGACGCAAATGGCGGCTTGGGACGATCCCGAAAAAGTCGTAACACTCGGCTGGGCAAAGATTTTGATGCTGCAGCGAAGATTCGCCGAGGCGTTCGCGGCGTTGAACCAACTGCCGCAAGAGCTCATTCGCGACGGTACCGCGCCGGTCCCGAAAGCGTCTCTTCAAGGTATGCTTTATCTGTTCGAGGGCGACAAGGCGAACGCGCAAGCTGCTTTCCGGCAGGCACTTCCAGTTGCGGAACACTCCCTGCGCGAGAGCCCAAATGACGCTGGTCGACATATACAACTTGGTTTTATTTTGACGGGCTTGGACCGCAAGGAAGAAGCCATCGCCGAGGGAAAGCGTGCAGTCGAACTAAAGCCAGAATCGGCGGATGCCTTAGATGGTCCGCAGGTGACGGCTTCGCTCGCTCAAATCTACGCATGGGTTGGCGAAAAGGATGAGGCCTTGCAACTGGTCGATCGTTTACTCGAGACTCCCAATGGAGTCACCGTCCCGATGCTGAAATTGGACCCTATGTGGGATCCGCTTCGTAACGATCCGCGCTTTCAGGCTTTGATCGACAAGTACGCGAAAATTTAGGGGCTTTTGCTTTTCACACTCGATAAGAGCGAGTCCGGAGCGAATGCTACGAGCAGAATCGGCAACGGGACACTCAGCTGCATAAAGTGAACGCCAGCGCCAGTTCGCGTGTCAGTATTGTGGCCGTTGGTTTATGGTCTCGCCCGATAAAACTGTAGCCATGACCGGCTTCTTCGATGAAGTAAGGCGGCGCAAGGTTTATCGGGTAGCGGCGGCGTATATCATCGCTGCCGGCGGCATCATACAGCTGGCCTCAGCGGCTTTTCCAGCATGGGAGTTGCCAAACTGGGCGCTCCGCCTGGTGATCGCGCTCTTACTGTTGGGCTTTCCGATCGCCCTAATCCTTGCCTGGGCGTACGACATTACCGACCAGGGTATTCGCGTAACGCCGACGCCAGCTGCGCCCGGATTGCATCGTCGACGGAACATCATCATGCTCGTTATGACCGGTGTAGCCATTTCCGCGGCCACCGGGTTCTTTCTGCTGCCTCGAGTCTCAGCGCACAAGTGCGACAAGTCGATTGCAGTATTGCCATTTGAAAACCTGAGCGACGAAAAGGAAAACGCCTACTTTGCAGACGGTATTCAGGACGACGTGCTCACCAACTTGTCGAAGGTCGGCGACCTGAAAGTCATTTCGCGCACATCGGTCATGCCATATCGAGGAAAGGGATCGAACGTTCGCGAGATCGGAAAGGCTCTGGGAGTTGGTGCTATTTTGGAAGGGAGCGTTCGCCGCGATGGCAATCGGGTGCGGGTCAATGTGCAATTGATCAACGCCGACACCGACGAGCACATGTGGGCGGAAGATTACGATCGTGATTTAACCGATGTGTTTGCAATTCAAACGGATCTCGCTCAGCAAATCGTGCGTGAGTTGCAGGCCAAACTATCGCCGATAGAGAAGGAGCAAATCGAGCAAAGGCCGACCGAAAACGGCGAAGCCTATCTGGCTTTTATGCAGGGACACGAAATCTTTTGTCGGCCCGACAAATTCCGCAGCAATACAGAAAAGGCTGAGGAACTTTTTGAGAAGGCTACGAAGCTCGACCCAAACTTCGCCCGTGCGTTTGCTGCGTTGGCCTGGGTCCATGATTGGAATTATCACGATTTCGATCCCACGCCTGCGCGAAAGGAAAAAGCGCGTGCCGCAGCACAGGAAGCGCTTCGGTTGCAACCCAACCTGCCTGAGGCCCGTCTCGCAATGGGTTTTTACTATTATTATTGTGAGCGTGATTATCAGGGCGCTCTCGACCAGTTCGCTATTGCGAAGCTGCGTTTACCAAACTCCCCCGAAGTTTATATGGCCATTGGTGCCATTGAGCGTCGCCAGGGCAAATGGAAGGAATCAACCGCGAATCTGGAGAAGGCGGCGTCTCTCAGTCCCAAGGACGCGTGGGTTCTTCAAAACCTCGCTGACAATTATTTGGCCAACAAAAATTTTGAGGCTGCAGACAAGATTTTCGACCGCGCCATTGAGGCTGCTCCCAGCTCATTTAGCCCGTGGGCAGAGAAAGCGAAGCTTGCTATCGATTGGAAGGGAGATCTGAGCGTAATGGAGAAAGCGTTGACTAAACTGCCGACAGGGGTCGATTCCGATGGTCTTGCCACATTCGCGCGTGTGCAATTCTTTCTGTTTCAACGAAAATTTTCCGACGCGCTCACGGTTCTAGAGCAATCGCCGCAAGATGTGTCTCACAACGATAAACCGAGGGAACTTTTTGAGGGCGCAATTTATAGCTATTTAAACGATAAGGAGAAGGCAGTTTCGGCCTTCGAACGCGCTCGGCCCATAGCAGAAAAAGCCTTGCGCGAAAGTCCGGATGACGCGTCACGGCACGTGACCCTCGGTTTCATTCTGGCGGGGCTTGGTAAAAAAGACGCGGCCATTGAGGAGGGCAAGCGTGCAGTCGAGCTTCTACCTGAATCTCAAGACGCTTTCGACGGGCCCAAGATGACCGTAGCGCTTGCTCAAATCTACGCGTGGACAGGCGAAAGCGATCAAGCTCTTCAGCTTCTGGACCGTTCGTTGAATACGCCAAACGGGATTACAGTTCCTTTCCTGCGACTTGATCCGATTTGGGAACCGCTGCGAAACGATCCGCGTTTTCAGGCGTTGATCGACAGGCACGAAGCGAAAGCTTAAGCGCCGGATTTCTTTTTACTCTCGACGAAAACCATCATTGCGAATGGCGGGATAAAATTCGCAAAGCAGACAGCTACCCGTGTGAAATGGATATCGTTGTCTATTTTCGTGTCGTTATTTTCGCCGTTGAACTATAGTCCCGACAACGAAATCTCCTGATATGAGCGGTTTCTTCGAGGAAGTGAAACGGCGCAAAGTTTACCGAGTGGTGGCGGCTTACATCGTCGCGGCTGGCGGAATTATACAACTTGCTTCGGCTGCCTTTCCGGCATGGGACTTGCCAAACTGGGCTCTGCGGTTGGTGATCGCCCTGTTACTCCTCGGTTTTCCAATCGCGCTCATGCTTGCCTGGGCATATGACATCACTCCCCAGGGTGTGCGCGCCACCCCGGCACCTGCGCGGCACCGTCGTCGCAATGTAATCATGCTTATAGCGACGGGCGTAATAATTTCGGCTGGGGCGGGTTTTTTTCTCCTGCCTCGACTGTCAGCGCACAAGATCGACAAGTCGATTGCGGTGTTGCCTTTCGAAAGTTTCAGTGATGACAAAGAGAACGCCTATTTTGCGGACGGCATTCAAGATGACGTGCTGACCAATTTATCGAAAATCGGCGATTTGAAGGTGATTTCACGCACGTCGGTCATGCCATATCGGGGGAAAGCGTCAAATGTTCGTGAGATCGGAAAGGCTCTGGGAGTCGGTTCCATTCTGGAAGGCAGTGTGCGTAAGGTCGGCAATCGGGTGCGGGTCAATGTGCAATTGATTAACGCCGACACCGACGAGCATATCTGGGCGGAAGATTACGATCGCGAGCTGACTGATGTGTTCGCGATTCAAACCGATCTCGCGCAAAAAATCGCGAACGAGCTACGGGCAAAGTTATCGCCTAGCGAAAAAGCGCAGATGGAACGCAAACCGACTGACAATGGCGAGGCTTATCTGGCTTTTGTGCAGGCGCATAATCTTTCCATGGCCGTCGAGGACCTAGAAAAACTGAGACAAAGCGAGCAGCTTTATCAGCGTGCCATCGATTTGGACCCAAACTTTGCCCTTGCCATTGCGCGCTACTCGCAGTTGGAAAGCTGGATTCAGCACACCTTTGAAAAGACCGCGGAGCTGCGCGAAAAAGCGCGGACCCTTGCCGAGCGGGCTCTGGAATTGCAACCCGACTTACCGGAAGCACATCTGGCTCTCGGATGCTCATATTACTACGGCGACAACAACTACGACGCAGCGCTGAAAGAATTCGAAATCGCGCAACGTGGATTGCCTAACGAATCGGAAGTCTATCTTTCCCTCGGCGCAATCCAACGACGTCAGGGAAAGTGGACCGAATCAACGGCCAATCTGGAGAAAGCAGTCAGCCTTAATCCGAAGGATATCTGGCCGCTGCAGAATCTGGCGTTCAACTATCAGATGTTGCGCGATTTTGACAACGCGGAAAAGACTATCGATCGCGCGCTGGTATTGGATCCGACCGCGGTAGGTCCTTGGGACGTAAAGTCAAAGCTGGCCATCCTTGGGGAGGGCGACTTCAGTGTTGCAGAGAAGGGATTTGAAGCCGTGAAATCGGTTCCAATGTCCAGCGAGCAAAAGCTTAAGATAATCGGATCGCGTACGGAGGTTTTTCTTTTAGAACGCAAGTACCAAGAAGGATTGCAGCAAGCTGAAAGCTTGCCGGACGACCAAATCGCCGCGTTTCCGGGAGGTTTGTGGGCCAAGTATTACTTCATTGGCTTTGCGCGGAAGGCGCTGCAAGACGAGCCTGAGGCGCGAGCAGCGTTTGAGAAGGCGAAAAGCAGCGCCGAGGAACAGGTGAGACGGAGTCCTGATTCCGAGGATGCCCACATTCAGTTGGCAAAAGTCCTCGCGCAACTCGGGGAAAAGGACGCCGCGGTCGCCGAGGCCCAGCGCGCGACTGACTTACGTCCAGAGAGCAAAGACGCGTTTGGCGGTCCGGAGATTACAGCTGGGGTGGCAGAAGTTTACGCCATCCTTGGCCAGAACGATCGTGCAATTGAAATCCTGGACGGATTATTGAGCCGGCCGAGTGCGATCACCGTGGAAGGCCTGAAAATAAATCCAATTTGGGATTCGTTGCGCAGCGATCCGCGTTTTCAGGCATTGCTGCAGAAATACGGCGCTAAAGCCTAGCTCGGACAGAATCTGCAATTCTGCGGACAAAACCTGATAGACCTGCCTCGTATAACTCATGGGTTTTAGATGTATCCTTCTCGTTCTCGCCGTTGCGGCAACGGCACAGGCTGACTGGACGATTCTATCAAGCACGTCGGAGGCTGGAGGCGGCGGTGTTGTGCACAGACATGTCGTTCTGGAAGACGCCGCCGACAAAGAACGCGTCGTTGCGGATCTCGCAATCTTTTCGACAAAATCCTGCACGTTGCGCATCCTTCAAAGTGAAGGTGGCGCGGATAATCTCAGCGAAATGATGAGGCACGAGCAATGTCTGGCGGGAGTGAATGGCGGCTATTTCGATGAAAAGTTTGCACCGATCGGTTTGCGAATTACGAATGGCGAAGTGACCGCGTCACTGAAGCGCGCGCGGTTAATTACGGGTGTGCTTGTCGCCTCGCCGCGCGGAGTCCAAATTGTGCGCGCGCCGGAATTTTCGAAGCGCCCAGGCATCACCGCAGCAATTCAGTGCGGGCCGTTTCTAGTAGACCGGACGAAGCCCATTGGAGGTTTGAACAATGCGAATACGGCGCGACGCACGTTTGCGGCGACAACCAGCGGCAATCGAGCATTACTGGGTGTTTGCTCCCACGTTTCTCTCGCAGAATTGTCGAGGATTCTTGTAACGGCGTCGTTTGCGGACGATTTGAAGATTGAACGCGCGCTGAATCTGGATGGCGGCTCCTCGAGCGGATTTTGGTTCGCTCGCGAGAACGGCAGTGCCTTTTCAATTCCGGAGCAAAAACAGGTGCGCGATTTTGTAGCAATCGTTCCCAGGTAGTTCAGCCGTCGTTCCGAGCGGGGCGAGGAACCTCGCACAGACTGATAAATCACGCTTGGTATCTCGTGTATTTTGAGCTTCGATTGTGATGACAATAATTATTATGCGTACCTTTGGCGGCTTTAGATGTGAGGATAGATTTTTCTACGGCGAGATTCGTGACGACGAAGTTCACGTTTTGAGAAATCCGTTCTGGATCAATATCGAATCCACAGGCGAAACTACCAGCCTAACGAATCTCACCATCGATCTTCCGGTTGCGCCATCAAAGTTGATCGCAGTCGGTTTGAATTATGCAGACCACATTGCGGAAATGAAGCGGACCACTTTGGGCACGCCCTTGATTTGGTTTAAGTCACCAGCCTCATTGTTGCCACACCATGGTATGATCGAAATTGCGTTTCCCGAGCACCAAACTGATTTCGAAGCGGAGTTGGCTGTCGTCATTGGCAAGACCGCGAAAAATGTTCCTGCGGAGCGAGCACTGGATTTTGTCTTCGGTTATACAATTGGTCTCGATATCAGCGATCGGGATCTGCAAAAGACCGAGAAGCAATTTGGTCGCTGCAAATCATTTGATACCTACACGCCGATCGGGCCCTTCGTTTATGCTGACGTGGATGTCAGTGATGTCTCTCTCGAGTTACGACAAAATGGTGAGCTACGCCAAAGCACTCGCACCAGCCGGATGATCTACTCGGTCGCCCAAATTATTTCGTTCACTAGTCAATCCTTAACACTAATGCCGGGCGATGTAATTCTTACTGGAACACCCGCCGGTGTCGGGCCGATTCATGCCGGCGATCAATTGGAAACAGCAATCGATAATTGGCCGTATTTGTACAACGGCGTTGCGATCGCTTCACATGCACATGCTACGCACGAGAAATGATGGAGTTTCGTAACAACACCTCGATATGCTTGCCTTACATCCTCGCTGTAGCGATATTACGAAGTACAGGTAGACAACCCTCCAGGGCAAAAAAATGAAAAGTTTTGCTGGACTCGCAAACAGTGATTCTGCGATAACAGGCAACCCTGCCGCAATCGATCAATCACATTCTGATTCAACAATTATGAAAACATCATTCATCGCGTTTGTCTGCTCACTAGCGCTCGTACTAACATCCGTGGCTCAATCTCCGCCACCTGTGCAATCTCAGCCCGGGGCTCCCGCCACAAATCCCGCAGCCCCAGCTACGAATCCCGGAGCTCCTGCGATGAGTCCCGGCGCTCAAGCGCCGACAAATCCCGCCGCGGTGAACCCGGCCGTGCCCGGGCAGTCACCCGCGACGAACGTTCCGCCGGGACAACAGCCCGCGATGCCGGGTGCTTCCATCCCCGTCACGCTCAGCCCCGCGCCGGGAGCATCAGGGAGTCCTGCCGCCGCCACTGCAACGAGCCCTTCGCCCGCCGCCTCTCCCACGGCGGAAGCCCAACCAACAGGGTTTTTCGCGGGCAACTGGTTAATTAGCAAGTTCCACCAAGGCGGGCCCGTCATGTGGCCGATTCTGATCGTGTCGATTATTGCGCTCACTGTTGTGATCGAACGATGCTTTTGGTGGACTGGCCGATGGTTCCGACGCGATCCGAAACGCATCGAGAAGGTGTTCACCGCGATTGAAAGCGGCGACGTGGCGGAAGCATCGAGGCTTTCCCGCGGATCGCGTGATCCGGTTTTGCGCATGATGTGGAATGGTCTGAATCATCAACACGCTTCGCTGCAGGGCGCATTGCAGGTCGCGGCCGGCATCGAGATCAAGCGGGCTGGTCGATTTTTGGTGGTGATGGACACGCTTGTTACGCTGGCACCTTTGCTTGGTCTGTTGGGCACGATTACCGGTCTGATCAGATCGTTCAGTTTTCTCGGCAACGAGGAGCTCGCCGTGCAAGCCGTTACTGGCGGTATTGCAGAAGCCCTTATTGCCACAGCGTGCGGTCTTGGCATCGCGATCTTCGCGTTGATTCCGTTTAACTTTTTCACTTCCAGAGTGTCTAACCTGGAGTTCGAACTGCAAACAGCAGCCACGAACCTGGAAGTGATGCTGGAAGCACAACATAAGGAACATAAAGGCGTGGAAATCGAACACGGTACGCCAGCCGCGGCCACGCGTTCGTCAATCTAGGAGTTCTCTAATGCAAGTCAGCTCACCTGTTCCTCACAAGAAAGCGCGAATCGAGATCATCCCGCTGATCGACATCATGTTCTTTCTGCTTGCCAGTTTCATGATGGTGAGCTTGAGCCAGGTGCACATGAAGGGCATTAAGGTGAACCTGCCCACTGGCAGCTCGGGCGAAACGCAAACGAAACGTGAATATATCAGCGTCTCGGTTGATAAAGATGGCCATTTTTTCTTCGACAAAAACGAAATGACAGACGCGGATATGCAGGCGCGCCTGATACAAGTGCACCAGTCGGATCCTGAAGCAAAGGTGTTCGTCCGCGGCGATCGCGACACTGTTCACGGAAACATCGTTCATTTGCTCGACATGCTTCGATCGGCGGGATTCTATAAAATCTCATTCGAGATTAAGAGCGAAGCGCTAAAGGGGGTGCCGGGCGCGGGCACGTAATTGATTATGGCGAAGGAAGCACGAGGACCACTGCTTTATCGGCCACCGCAAGCCTGGTATTTCTGGGGCGCTCTTGGCGCCGCAGTAGCGATTCATCTTACCGCTGTTGCGCTTGCGCAAAAACGGGAGGCCCCGGCTGAAGTTCCTCCGGACATACCGACAGCCGTTGTGGAGGCGACGCTGCAGGCTACTGAAGAACCGACACCGCCACCGGAAGACATCCCCTTGCCTGAACCACCCCCTCCGCCCGAAATCAAGCCGGAATACGTGGAAGAGACGACGCCTCCCCCGAAGAAGCCGCAGAACCAAAAATTCACGCCTATCAAGGCGCCACAAGCTGCTGGTCGTCCCGGCACGCTGTCTATCTCTTCTGCGAAAGCTCTTGCCACCTACGCACCGCGCCCGCAGTACCCCTATGAGGCGCGCTCGCGACATGTTACGGGCAGCGGTGTGTGCGTCGTTGAGGTTGGCCCAAGTGGCAGCGTAAGCAGCGCTTCGATGGCGCAAAGCATTGGAAATCCGATTTTGGACAACGCCGCCCTTAGCGCCTTTCGTCAATGGCGATTTAAGCCAGGATCGGTTTCAAAAGTTAAGATTCCCATCACATTTACGATGACAGGCGCTCAGGTACTGAAAATCCGGATTTAAAGTTCAACTATGAGAGTCTCTTCACCTGTTCCGAAGAAGAGAGCACGCATCGAGATCATTCCTTTGATCGACATCATGTTCTTTCTGCTTGCCAGCTTCATGATGGTGAGTCTGAGCCAGACCCACATGAAAGGAATTCGGGTCAATCTGCCGGCTGCAGTTGCTCCACCCCCAAGCCAGGTAAAGGACTATGTGTCGATCAAGGTCCGTGAGGGCAATGTGGTTACTTTTGACAATCAAGTTGTGACTGATGATCAAGTGTTGCCGAGGCTCTTTGAACTTCACCGGGCAAATCCGGAGATTAAGGTCTCGATCAGTGCGGATTTGATGGCTATGCATGGTGACGTGATCGCTGTCCTGGATAAGGTGCGGTCCGCTGGAATTACCAAGGTTGGGTACCAGATTCGAGCGGCAGGTGCTCAGGCCGCTCCGCCTCCGGGAGCGCCGCCGCCGCCTCCTCCTCCCGCCCCGAAGCCCTAGACTTCGTCGCGGAGCGTGGGCAGTCGGGTCTTCAATTTGTGGAGCGCTTGTGCCCGATGACTGATACTGTCTTTCACTTTTCCGGGCAGTTCAGCAAAAGTTTCTTCGAATCCATCTGGAATAAAGATCGGGTCGTAGCCAAATCCGTGTGAGCCTCCAGCTACTTCGGCGATTTTGCCGTCTACAATTCCTTCGACCGTCTCGACGACCTTGCCATCGCGTGCAACCGCCAGCACGCAACGAAATCGAGCGAAACGTTGATCGCCTTTCGCGTGAACTTTCGCGAGTTCGCTCAATAACTTGCTGATTTTCTCTTCGTCTGTCGCATTCGCGCCGCCGTAACGCGCCGAATGAATCCCGGGACCGCCACCAAGCGCATCAACTTCCAGTCCGGAATCATCCGCGATAATCAATCCGGGCAGTTTCCGCGAAACTGTGACCGCTTTCAAAATTGCATTTTCTTCGTATGAACTACCACTTTCATCTATCTCAGCGACTTCATCGCTGTTGGAGAGACCGCGAATCCTGAACTTCGGACCGAGAATTCGCTCGATCTCATGGAGCTTGTGCGCATTGCGCGTAGCGAGAATCAATTGCATACGCATTCGACACGATTCAGGATAAACGACTAATCAACATTTAGATTTGCCATTAGACTGTGAACGAACGCCGCAAACCGTATCCATTCGACCAATTCGAACCAAAATGGCAAGCCATCTGGGAAGACCGGCAGTTTTTTCACGCCGCCAATCCCGATGAAAAGGGTTTCGATCCCGCGAAGCCGAAATTTTACGTCCTCGACATGTTTCCGTATCCGAGCGGCGCTGGCCTGCATGTCGGCCATCCCGAAGGTTATACCGCCACTGACATCATCGCTCGTTACAAACGCTTGTGCGGATTCAACGTCTTGCATCCGATGGGTTGGGACGCATTCGGTCTTCCAGCGGAGCAATACGCGATCAAAAGCGGCCAGCACCCGGCAATCACCACGCGCGAAAACGTAGCGAAATTCAAGAAACAGCTTAAGCGAATTGGGTTCTCGTATGACTGGCAGCGCGAAATCAACACGACCGATCCAGGTTATTACAAATGGACGCAGTGGATTTTTCTCCAGATTTACAATTCCTGGTTCAATCCCACCACAAATAAAGCGGAACCTATTTCGACATATCGCGGCAAGAATCCGGACGAAGTTCGTCTTGCGTACGTTGCTAGCGTGCCAGTGAATTGGTGCCCGGAACTGGGCACTGTTTTGGCCAACGAAGAAGTCGTTGATGGAAAAAGCGAAGTTGGCGGGTTCCCTGTTGTGCGTCGCCCCATGCGTCAATGGACGTTGCGAATTACCGCGTACGCAGAGCGACTGTTGAATGAACTGGACGGATTGGATTGGCCTGAAGGAATCAAGTTGCTCCAGCGAAACTGGATTGGAAAAAGCGAAGGCGCAGAGATCGATTTCAAGATCGAAAACAGCGACGAAAAGGTCCGAGTTTTCACGACACGCCCCGATACACTTTACGGCGGAACATTTTTGGTGGTCGCACCTGAACATTCGCTTGTCGATCTAATTGTCACCGAGGAGCAATGGCCTGCGGTCCGTGATTATCGCGAACGGACCGCGCGTAAAAGCGATCTGGAACGCGCCGATCTCTCAAAAGATAAAACCGGCATCTTCACTGGTGCGTACGCGATCAATCCTGCGACCAGCCAAAAGATTCCAATCTGGATCGCTGATTATGTGCTGATTGGTTACGGGACCGGCGCGATCGGTGGCGTGCCCGCGCACGACGAACGCGATTTGGAATTCGCGAAAAAGTTCGATCTGCCAGTTGTGGTAGTCGTTCAGCCAACGGGAGATGAACCTGCATTTGGTTTCACTGGTGAGGGCATTGCCATCAATTCTCCAGTCATCAACGGCCTAACAAGCGCAGAAGCAAAGAAAAAAATCACAGCCTGGCTGGGGGAGCGCGGTCAGGGAAAACGCGCGATCAATTACAAATTGCGCGACTGGCTTTTTTCACGGCAACGTTACTGGGGCGAACCATTCCCGATTATCTGGGAAGATGGAAATCATCGTTCGTTGGGCGAGGCCGAACTGCCAGTCGTGCCGCCGCCGCTGGAAGATTACAAGCCCACTGGAACCGGGGAACCACCTCTTTCAAAGGCGAAAGATTGGATTCGTTATTCACAAAAAGCGACACGCGAAACCAATGTCATGCCGCAATGGGCCGGCTCGTGTTGGTACTACTTGCGATTCTGCGATCCGCACAACGATCGGCGTTTCGTAGGCGAAGAGCCCGAGCGCTACTGGATGGGAAGCAAAAAATCCGGTGGTGTCGATTTGTACGTTGGCGGCACCGAGCATGCTGTCCTGCACCTGCTTTATGCACGCTTCTGGCAAAAGGTATTGTTCGATCTCGGTTATGTTTCGAAGCCGGAGCCGTTTCAGCGGCTGGTCAATCAGGGGGTAATTCTTGGTGAAGATAATCAGAAAATGTCGAAATCGCGCGGCAATATCGTTAATCCCGACGACGTAATTGATCAGTACGGCGCCGACGCCTTTCGCTGTTACGAGATGTTTATGGGTCCCCTGGAGCAAATGAAACCCTGGAGCATGCGCGGCGTGGAAGGTGTGTCGCGTTTTCTCGCGCGTGTCTGGCGTTTGTTGATGACCGAGAACCAGGCAGGCGAGTGGGAATTGTCGGCGAAAATCAAGGAGATCGACGCAGACAAGTCACAGCAGAAGGTAACCCATGCAACCATCAAGAAAGTCACTGGGGACATCGAGTCATTCTCGTTTAACACGGCAATTTCTCAGATGATGATTTTCGTAAATGCGTTCACTGGTGCCGAAGCCATTCCGTTGTCATCGATGCGCGGCTTTTTGGTTCTGCTCTGCCCGTTCGCGCCGCATATTGCCTCCGAGTTATGGGAAAATTTGAACGCGAGGTTTACCGACGTACGCGGCGATATCGCCGGACAGCATTGGCCCAGCTATAATGAGCGGCTCCTTGTCGAGGATGAAGTGGAAATCGTCCTTCAAATTAACGGAAAGCTGCGTGATCGAATGAAGATGTCGATTCTTGCAACCGAGGAAGAAATGAAAACTGCCGCGTTGTCGAATCCGAAGATCCAAGAACGCATTGCTCGAAAAACTGTCCGCAAGCTGGTCACGGTTCCGAAAAAGCTTGTAAATATTGTCGTCGATTAGTTGGATGAAAGGGCATGTGGAAGGAATTTAAGGAGTTCGCGGTTAAAGGGAATGCCGTCGATCTCGCGGTGGGGGTGATTATCGGCGCGGCCTTTGGCGGAATTATTAATTCACTCGTCAAAGACATTCTCATGCCGCCGGTCGGGTTGCTTACCGGTGGCCTCGATTTCTCAAACAACTTTCTCATCCTTAAGAACGCACCCAGCGGGGGCTCCTTTCATACTCCCGCCGATGCCGCCAAGGCAGGGGCAGTGACTTGGAACTATGGAAATTTTATTACTCTCGTGATCAATTTCATCATCGTCGCCGTCTGTATTTTTCTGGTGGTTAAAGCGATGAACAAGTTGAAAAGGCCGTCGCCAACTGCCGCGCCGGTTTCGAAGGAATGCCCGGCTTGCGCAATGACGATCCCGATCAAGGCGACACGTTGTCCGCATTGCACTAGTGAACTCTCGCAGTCTGCCGCACGTTAGGTGTAGTTGGCATCGAGGGTACCTCTTTAAAGTCTGCTGTTCCCGCCCTAGGGAAATTTTGTAAATTATTGCTTGCCCTTGGCGGCCTCGGCTGTTATGGAGACCGCCAATGCCAAACCGCCTTAACCTTGCGGTGGCAGCAGCTGGCGCCTGTTTAATTGTTGGCTGTGCCACACAAACAAATCCAAATCTTAGTGGCGGACGGCGCATACCAAACGTGCGCACTACCGCTTATACCCATACTGAGGGCAGCGGATGCCACAATGCAATCGGTTCTCGCCTCGCCGGGAGCAAAGTAATGAGCGCTGCGTCTGATTGGTCGCGTTATCCGCTCGGCACCCGGTTTCGCATCTCTGCGACGAACGAGGAATACATTATCGACGATTACGGATGGGCGCTGGTTGGGACTGATACAATCGACTTATATAAGCCTAGCCGACTGGAAATGAAGCGCTGGGGCGTTCGCCGCGTGGACATTGAGATCCTGGAGTGGGGATCGGACGAACAAAGTCTCAAAGTGCTCGGGCCGCGTTGCAAACATCGCCGAGTCCAGCAGATGGTAACAGCTCTTGAGAAAAAAAAGGGGAAAACAACAGTCGCGCAAACTTCCCCCCCTCGCAGCTCACTTTGATTTAAGGCCAATCGCGCCGCATTTTCCCGGTGCATGAGAATTTTTGTTGTCGGCGGCGCAGGCTACATCGGAAGCGTTTGCGCCGAACTGTTATTAAATGAGGGCCACGAAGTTTCCGTCTTCGATAATCTTACGGAAGGCCACCGGCGCGCCGTCGATCCACGCGCTAACTTGATTCAAGGCGAACTGACCGATCGTGCGCAGATCCAGGCTGCGCTTTCCGGTGACCGCCCGGACGCCGTCATGCATTTCGCGGCAAATGCGCTCGTCAGTGAATCAATGCGGGATCCATCAAAGTATTTCCGAAACAATATTTGCAACGGTTTGAACCTGCTCGATTCGATGGTGGCGGCGCGCGTCCAGCGACTCGTTTTTTCCTCGACATGCGCGATTTTCGGGCTGCCCGAGCAGCTGCCAATCGAGGAAACGACGCCGGCGCGTCCAATCAATCCATACGGCGAGTCGAAACTCGCTTTCGAAAAAGTCCTGCACTGGTACGATCGAATCCATGGATTAAAGTTCGTCTCATTGCGTTACTTTAACGCAGCCGGCGCCACGGAGAACTTCGGTGAAGATCATCGGCAGGAGACACATTTGATTCCCAACGTGCTCAAGGTTGCGCTGGACCAAAAACCGAACGTTGAAGTTTACGGTACTGATTACGAGACGCCCGATGGAACATGTATTCGCGACTACATACACATTGTGGATTTGGCGCGGGCACATATCCTGGCGCTTGGGGCCGTGGACAGCGCATTTTACAATCTCGGTACGGGAGGCGGTTCGAGTGTCCGCGAAGTAATTGCAGCGTGCGCGAAAATCGCCGGGCGAAAGATCGCCACAATTGAAAAGCCGCGGCGGCCAGGCGATCCACCCCGGCTCATCGCGTCTTCGGAAAAGATCAAGCGAGAGCTCGGTTGGAGACCGCAGTTCCAGTCACTGGAGACGATCATCGAGAGCGCTTGGAAATGGCACGAGAAATTTCCGCGCGGCTACGAGGATTAAGGACTAAAAAATTCCGGATCCTGCTGCAAGCCGCGATTAACCAACTTGGAATCGGCGTGCAAGGCTTCGGTTAGAGCAGCCTGAACGACTGCAGTCTCCAGGTCATTAACGTTGCCGCTTCGCGCACGAAGCACTTCAACATTCTCGTTCCTGGGCGCCCAGACGTTGGGATTAGTCGGACCAAACAGCAAAATGCAATTTGCGCCCGCGGCCGCGGCCACGTGCGAGATTCCGCTGTCGTGCCCAATGAAGATTGAGTGCTCGAGCGCCCCGGCTAGATGAGACAGCGGCAAATTTTTTGCGAAACGGATCTCCTGGTTCTTCCAAGTGTGTTCCAAGTGCGCAGATTGCTCTTTGTCTGCTTCGCCTGAAACGACGAATAGAGAAGGACGTTTTTCGATGTGCCAATGTTCTGTTGAGAATAGCTCGATCCAATTTTGCAGCGGCCAGTTCTTTTCCTTGCTGCCGCTTCCGGGATGAATAGCGATTAACGGTTGTGATGAATCCTTGAGAAATTTCCGGGCGAACTCACGATCTTCTTCGGAGAGGAAAATTTTTTCAGAAAGATCGACAACTCTAATTCCGAGTTCTTCGATGGGTCGCGCAAGCTGTCGCGCGGCATGGCCGCCCGTTTCGACGATCTTGGCGGGCCCGCGAACAAGGTTTTCGACGCCACACCGGCGAAGATTGCTTTCGAAGATTCGATCCGGATCATACAGGTAACTGATGATCAAATCGAAACTCGCGAAGTAACCTGCCAGTTCTGCGGACAGTTCCGAGTTTGCAGCGAAGAAGCCCGAGAGCGGTCCGTATTCGATGGAGCGAACAGCTTGTGCGTAGAAGCGGTTTTCAGCGACTGCTGCGATGTGCTTGTAACCAAGAATCTCGATGTGCGCATCAGGATAGGCCTCACGGAGCGCTTTAAGCGTTGGCAGGGTCAGAATAAAATCGCCAATCGCGCCGCCGCGGATTACCAGAATGCGATTCATACCTTCAGCCGCCGCCCAATGGCCGTTTAGAAGAGCCAGCGTTGGCTGGTCCACAGATCGATCGGTACCAACCAAACCTTGGTTTAATAGCGTCTAAAGGCGAATGTGAGAATCACGCAGCCATAGATCAGCGCGATCGCGTGCATAAAGCGCCAACGAAAGACGCTGCGGGTGCTCCAATTAATTTGATCGCGCAGCACATATGGAATGGCCACCCAGAACAGGCCGGCCAGAATCAACAAATACGCGAGTACTGTTACGAGTAACCGACTTGGCTCATAGCGCAAAAACGCCGCATCGAGCAGCGGCTCCGCGGCGAGCAGACAAAGAATCCCAAGGGCACGCACTGCGAGAAATTCTCCAACGAAACGCAAGACAAGTCCGTAACCGATGGGCAACGCAATCAACAGGGGGCGCCGGAACGCCGAGAATTCACCCATCTGAATGGTGAAGAGCAGCCAGAACGTCCAGACGAGACAAATAGTTAGCAGGAATACCCCGGCCAAATGAGAGCGTGGAAATTTTTGCGCAACACTGGCAAGGTTCGGTTTCATCAAACCGGGTAGACTGATCAAGACGAGAAATACGCCTGCGATGATGCCAGCGGATTGTAAAGAGAGATGGTAAATCACTGATAGCGAAAGTGGGCCCCGTCGGATTCGTCCGACGGCGGCGAATTTTCAACTCGCCGCTCGGCGGATGCAACTTAAAAAGTGGCTGGGTTTTTCAGGATTGGCGCCCCGTACAAGCTAAATCCGTTGGCCCGCTCGATTCGGACGTCCACAAGCTCTCCAACCAGTTCTCCGTGGTCTTCATCCATCCGCCGCGGCCAAGGCGAAGGCGGAAACACGACAATCTTGTTTGTACGTGTTCGACCCATCAACCGCGTTGGATTGGTTTTGCTCGGACCTTGGCAAAGAACTTGAACGTTGCGGCCCACCAACCGCTCGCCTGACCGGCGGGCCGCTTCGTTGACAACGGCGAGCAAATCCCTATTTCGCTCTTCTTTGATGTGTTCATCGATTTGATCCGGCATTTCCGCGGCTGGCGTGTGACGGCGCTGCGAATATCGGAAGACGAACGCGTTATCAAATTGGAGTTCTTCAACCAAATCGCGCGTCTGTTTATAATCCTCTTCGGTCTCACCTGGAAATCCCACGATGATATCGGTGGTGATCGCGATGTCCTCGCGTGCATACCGGACGCGGCGAACAAGATCGACATATTTCTCCACTGTGTAGGCCCGGTGCATCGCTTTGAGAATTCTGTTGGAGCCAGACTGCAGAGGGAGATGAACGTGTTCAGCCAGCTTTGGCAAACGGGAAATCGCGTCGATCAAATCATCGCGGAAACCGATGGGGTGGGGAGATGTAAACCGGAGACGTTCAAGGCCTTCAATCTCATTAATTGCTTCCAGCAATTGCACAAAGGGACTTTTGCCATCGCGTTTGGGAAACTCGTGGCGGCCGTACAGATTTACGATTTGCCCGAGCAGGGTCACTTCTTTCACACCATTCGCGACCAGGTCGCGCACCTCCCTTACGATGTCCTCTATATAACGGCTTCTTTCTGCGCCGCGCGTCTGCGGGACGATGCAAAAGGTGCAATGCATGTTGCATCCCTGCATAATGGACACGAACGCAATGACCTGCCTGGGCGCCAGCTCTTGATCGCGAATCGTCGATTGCGAGCCTGGCTCCTCCGCAATATCAACGATCGAAGCCTGAAGGTCGTCTATCGCGCGATTCGAGAGATAGTGGGACGCCACCGTTGGCCGCGCCGCCTTTCGCGCGACCAATTCTTCCACGTAATCAGCTACGTGATGGAATTTCTGCGTACCAACGACCAGATCAACGTGAGGCAAATTCGTTAACAAAGACTCGCCTCGCGCCTGGGCCATGCAGCCAAGGAAACCGAAAACCATATGCGGCCGCTCTTTTGCCAGCCGGCCCATCATTCCCATTTTGCCAAGCGCCTTTTGGTCAGCCATGTCGCGTACGCTGCATGTATTTAATAGCACGACGTCAGCTTCTCTTTCGTTGGCGACCCGCTCGTAGCCACGTGCGATGAGCGAATGGGCCACCTGCTCCGAGTCGCGCTCGTTCATCTGGCAGCCGTAAGTCTTAATGAAAAATTTCGGCATTGAACGGGCGAAAACAATACACGCTCAAGCCAGGTGTGCCACGCAGAGATTATCCGCTTTTCATCACCGAGATTTTTCGGGTTAAATCCCGACATGCCCGCAAAGAAAAACGAGCCTCCAGCGATCGGGATTATCGGCGGCAGTGGCCTGTATCAAATAGAAGAATTGCGCGACACGAACGAACACAGCGTCGACACGCCATTTGGACCACCCTCAGACACAGTTGTTGGCGGAAGGATTAGCGGACGCCAGGTCTATTTCCTGCCGCGTCACGGCCGCGGTCACCGGATCTTGCCGCACGAAATCAATCACCGGGCCAACATCTACGCCCTGCGCTCGTTAAACGTTCGCTGGATCATTTCAGTGGCAGCAGTGGGTAGCCTTCAGGAAAAATATGCGCCGCGAGATGTACTGTTTCCCTCGCAGTTTTACGATCGCACCAGCCGCCGCGACACTCATACATTCTTCGGGGCGGGCATTGCCGCGCACATCTCATTTGCGGAGCCGATCAGTACAAAACTGCGAAATTTTCTTGCCGACTCAGCGAGATCCCTCGGTGTTACGGTGCATAACGGCGGCACCTACGTGAATATGGATGGCCCCGCGTTTTCCACTCGCGCGGAATCGGAATTCAATCATCGCAACGGCTTCGACGTGATCGCCATGACGAATTTGCCCGAGGCGAAACTGGCGCGCGAAGCGGAGATCGCATTCGCGACGATGGCAATGATCACGGACTACGATTGCTGGAAAGTGGAGGAAGAACCGGTCTCGGCAGAAATCGTACTCAGCCATCTAACGGCGAATGCCGAAACGGCGAGAAAAATAATTGTGGATGTAATTCCACAAATCCCAAAAGAGCCGGATTGGCCGGAACATTTCGCCCTGAATACCGCGCTGATCACGAACAGTAAGCTTTGGCCCCAAATAACCATCGAAAAGCTCAAACCGATCCTGGAAAGATTTTTAGTCGATGGAAATCCTCCTTAGAGGCGTCGTTTGATCGCATCGCACAGCGCTTCGATTTGGGCTTCTTCGTGTGCCGCGGTCATGGTAATCTCCAATCGCGCGGTATCTTTGGCCACTGTTGGATAGCGAATTGCTGGAACCAGAAATCCATCGCTTTGCAGCGTGGCAGCAAGGTTGAGTGCAGCTTGCTCCCCGCCCACGATCCAGGGAAAAATTGCGATGCAGGGAGCAACGTGTTTTTTGTTTGATTCGGTGTGCGGCAGAAGTTGCTGCATCAATCTGAGTCTTTCCCAAAGTAAAAGTCTCCGCTTTTCTCCTCTTAGTGACGCAAGAAAATTAACTGCGGCGGCGCCGGCTGCCACGATTGCCGGTGCAGGCGCAGTGGAATAAATGAATGAACGAGCGCGATTGATCAGCCATTCGATCAGTGTGTGCGAACCACAAACGTAGCCTCCGCTTGCTCCGAGTGCTTTGCTCAGCGTTCCCATCTGGACATCGACTTCCTCGCTTACGTTTTCCGCCCCAGCGAGACCGCGGCCGTTGAGACCAAGCACGCCAATCGCATGTGCTTCATGGAGCATTAGGAGCGCACGTTTGACGAAAAGTTAACGAAATGGCGATTGGCGATTACAACTTCAGGCCCCTGTGCGCTACTGATTTCACGAAGATGTCGATCCAACGCACGCTTACGCAGTGCCTCCAATTCTTCTGCAAGAAGTCCCGCATCGCACACGATTGAATTGCGACGCGAATCAATTGAGAATCACGAAATGAAGACGCGCTGCTTTGATCATATTGACTTACGAGTGAAAAACTTGGACGCGGCAGGCAAGTTCTATGCAAAATTTTTGCCGCAGCTTGGATTTGTTAAGGAAAAACCAGGCAAAAAATATCATATATTTTATTCCGCCGGCGGCGACAAGCCGTCAGAATTTTTTGGTTTGGACCAAGATAAGAATCATAAGCCAAATCGCACCCGAATCGCTTTCTGGGCAGATACGAGGAAAGAAGTGGATCGGCTTGCGAAGTTGGTGCGCAAGGCAGGCGGCAAAGCGCTTGAAGGTCCGGAAATCTGCAAGGAGTACAGTGCCGGCTATTATGCATTTTTCTTCGAGGATCCCGAGGGCAACAAGCTGGAAATTTGCTGCCGAGAGCGTCCAATCATTGCGAAATGATACAGTTTCGGCGAAGAGGTGAATAGTGAACAAACCGGCGCATGAGCCCGCAATTTTGCAGGGCACGCGTCGTGTCCGCTATCTCAGGCTGATAGCGATTTTCAAGATCGCCAAGGGCGTCCTTGTTCTGGTTCTCGGCGTTTCGCTCCTTTTTCTTAACGCTCGGACCGGCTGGATGGATGGGCTGTCGAATTGGATTGCCGACGAAATCCTGCTGAAACATAGCAGGCCTATCGCCTTTTTGCTCCACAAACTGCAAGTGGCAATCGTAGGCGGGACGTTGCGAGCCACAGCATTTCTGGCGCTGTTTTATGCGGTGATCCTTTTAACTGAAGGGATTGGCGTTTACATGCAGCAACGCTGGGCGGAATTTCTAATGATTTTCGCAACGGCGACCCTGATTCCAATAGAAATTCGTCATGTCTGGCATCATCCGGATTTAATCGGCGTGCTCATTCTGCTGGCGAACTGCTTCATTGTCTGGTTCCTGTATAGCGTGCTTAAGCGCGACAGGGCGACCGAGCACGTCTCGCGGACGCGTGAACTAGCGGAGACGCGTTAGAGATCCGTTAATAAGCGCGGACACGCTCGAAGTCAGCGCGAGCAGCGATTTAGTTTTTGCGCCACTTACCGACCCTTGTGGCAATGAAGACTCCGAAAATAGACGATAGCCTGAAACTACTGGCGGACTTCGGGGAAACCGACGCAATCTGCGTGGAGGTCCTCAAAAATCCGGCTACTGAAGAGGGCGTTTTACTTAAGGTCATGACGCGCGGCCCGTTCGAGCAAGGTCAGCAGGTCTGGATAGTCGATTGCAATGGCTCGAAAATTGGCGCAACAGTCGAAAACGTTCTTGAGCAAACTATCGACAGTGAAGTGACGCTCTCAACAGTCTTACCAGCATAGCTATAGGCGTGGTCGCGGCCCCGGGGATCGGATCGGCGTCGTTGTGACCTCATAAAGGTGGGTCGTCGGCGCGCAGAAATTGCTCAGAAAGCTTCATTGACTGATCGTCGATCTAGGCTCCGCGCGCATGTAAGTTCGCTACCGCGGGCAGCCACTTGCACATCGCGTTCCGTTCCTATTAGAAGAATGAAAAGGGAGGAGTTTGACCGTAGTTTCCCGTTCCTGCGGGTCAATGAGCGGGAAGGTAAACCGCGGAAGCGCGGCTTAACCGAGATCCGTGGGCCCTATTACTCGGTGGTGGGTTCGCGTTACCTCGAGGATCTTTTTGAAACCATGGGTCGCTATGTCGATTCGCTGAAGTTTGCGGGCGGCTCGTTCACGCTGATGCCAGAACGAGCAGTGCGGGACATTATCAACCTTTGCCACAAACATAACGTACTCGTGTCCACTGGCGGCTTCATTGAACACGTTCTCGTGCAAGGCAATGATGCCGTCCAACAATATGTCGGCGAATGCAGGAAGCTCGGATTCGATATTATCGAGATCTCAGCTGGGTTCATTTCAATTCCAACGGATGATTGGCTTCGGCTGATTGAATTGGTTCGTAAATCAGGATTGAAAGCAAAACCGGAAGTTGGAATCCAATTCGGGGCCGGCGGCGCGACGACGGCAAGCGAACTAAAGGCTGAAGGCACGCGCGACCCAAACTGGGCGATCGCGCAGGCAAAGCGATTTCTCGACGCGGGTGCCGAGATTATTATGATCGAAAGCGAAGGCATTACTGAAAATGTTGAACCATGGCGCACAGATGTCCCGGCGAAATTCGTCAGTGACCTCGGGATGGAAAAACTTATGTTTGAGGCCGCCGATCCCGATGTGTTTGCGTGGTACATAAAGAATTATGGCGTAGACGTGAATCTGTTTATCGATCACAGCCAGATCGTGCAATTGGAATGCCTTCGAGCCGGTATCTGGGGAACGAAGAGTCTTTGGGGCCGCGTGGTGACGTACAAAGAATGACTAACAAAGTCCGAATGGGTCATTCAGACGTTCGTCATTTGCGTGTGAGGTGACGCGAAAACCATTCGCTCGCGAGTTCTGAGACTTTTTCCAGCGCTCCGGCTTCTTCAAAAAGGTGTGTCGCGCCGGGAATAATCTCCAGCTTTACTTCGCAGCACATTTTATCACGCGCCTGCTCGTTTAGTTCGATGACGATGTCATCGTTGCCGCCGACGATGAGCAGCGTCGGTGCCTGTACTTTTGGCAAAGTTTCGCCCGCCAAATCGGGGCGCCCGCCGCGGGAAACGACCGCGCCTACATCCTGTGGATTGTCTGCCGCTGCCACGAGCGCGGCTGTGCCGCCAGTGCTCGAGCCGAAATAGCCAATCCGTAAATCGCGTAGTTCTAGTTGCTGCCTCGCCCACTTTGTCGCGTAAACAAGACGTTCTGCCAATAAATGGATATTGAACCGAAGCTCGCGAGTCTCTGTGTCGATCGCTTCTTCCTCCTGCGTCAACAAGTCAAGAAGAAGGGTCCCGAGTCCAGCGTCGTTAAGCCTGCGCGCGACGAATTGATTTCGTCGACTGTGCCGGCTACTGCCGCTGCCGTGAGCAAAAACCACGAGGGCGCTCGCGTCATTGGGAAGATGCAAATTTCCCAGGAGACCTGACCGCCCGGTCTGGATTTGCACCTCAATCATCTCTTTTGTCCTCCGCGGCGCGGGCAAGGAGTTCCCGCACGTCTTCATCGGTTGTCTGCGAGAAATCGTCGTAATACTGGCCGACGGCCTGAAAGAATTCAGGAGTGCTCAGGCAAAGCGTTTCATCGGCTTGTTCTTCGATCTCGTGGCAGGTATCCGGCGGACCTACCGGCACTGCCACGACAATTTTTGCGGCGCCGCACTGTCGCAGCGCCTTCACCGCGGCGCGCATTGTCGCGCCCGTGGCCAGGCCGTCATCCACCAAAATGGCAATCCGATCGCGCAATCGGGGTGCTGGGCGTCCCTCGCGATAAATTTGCTCGCGGCGTTGCAGTTCTGCTGTTTCTCTCGCGGTTAGCGCCTCGATTGCCCGGTCTGCATGCGGGATTGAGCGCATAACAGCTTCATTCAAAACACGCACGCCGCCCGAAGCGATTGCACCGGCAGCCAGTTCCTCAAAACCGGGAACACCGAGTTTGCGCACGATGAAAACGTCGAGCGGAGCATGAAGACGCTTTGCTACTTCGTTGGCAACAGGCACCCCACCCCGGGGCAAACCGAGCACGATCACGTCGTCGCGACCGGTATATTTGTCCAGTTTCTCGGCAAGTTGCCGCCCCGCCTCGATTCGGTTTGGAAAAGTTCGTTCCATGCGGCTAATAGCGCCGCTTTATGTTGTCGAAGCGACCGCGGGAAAGAAAAGACTGCATATCGTTAGCGAACGTATGGTCCGTTCGTCTATTTTCTGTATCGTTGATTGAATCATTTCAAGACCTTGCTCACTCATAAGGCATCGATCCTTTCCTTTTGCGGATTTCCGCGCCGAACACAAAGGAAACCTTTCTCTCCAGATTTCGCTTCTGCGCCTGGTGGCGCGCGTGCTACGCAACGAGTCTGACTACCACGCTTGCTAGACTTTCAGCTTCAGCTGGCAGGATTGCGATTAGGCCAGGGCGGAGGCGGCGGAAGGTCGTAGCGTTTCGTCTTTAGTTCGTCCTGGATCTCCTGGATCGCGCGGTCGAGTTGCTGGTCTTCGCCTTTGAATTCCTTCCCGGGATCGTTATCGACTACGATGTCGGGCTCAACGCCGCGCCCTTCGACGATCCATTGTTTACCGTCTATTGAATAGGGAGCGAATTCGGGTTTAAAAAATTGCCCGCCATCCACGAGCGGCAGCGACTCACGAATACCAATCACGCCGCCCCATGTGCGTTTGCCGATCAGTTTGCCGAGCCCCAACGTTTTAAAACGATAGGGAAAAATATCGCCATCGGATGCGGAGAATTCGTTAGTTAACGTGACCATCGGCCCCGTGAAAGTCTGCGGCGGATCCGTCTGGGGCATGCTGTTGCGTGCCATGCCCACCATTACAAGAGCGCGCCGTAATCGCTCGATCACCAAAGGCGAGACAAAGCCGCCGCCGTTGCCCCGAACATCAACAATGAGCGCATGTTTACGGATTTGAGGGAAGTAGAGCTTTGTGAACTCGTTCAAGCCGGGCTGGCCCATATCTGGAATGTGTAGGTAACCGACTTCGCCGCCGGTTTTCTTGTTCACGTAATCGATGTTCTTTTGCACCCAATCGAGGTAATAAAGCGGCGCTTCGTCATCGATCGGAACAACCGTCACGTCGCGCGCGCCGTCGTCCGTCGGCTTGGAGTTTACGCGCAGAGTCACTTGTTTGTCCGCGGTCCCGATAAGCGCGTCGTAAAGATTCGGCAACGTGGACACGGGCGTGTTGTTGATCGCGAGAATGTAATCGTCGGGTTTCACATTCACGCCGATCTCTGTGAGTGGCGAGCGCGTTTTCTTGTCCCAATTTTCGCCCGGCAAAATCCGTTCAATTCGATAGGCACGTGTGGCCGGATCGCGCGAAACTTCCGCGCCGAGGAGGCCCAGCTTAATCCGCGGCGTGTCGGGGCGCTCACCAGCGGCGACGTACGTATGGCCGTTGTTCAACTCGCCAATGAGTTCGCCTAACAGATAGGTGAGATCGTTGCGGTGATTCACGAATGGCACCAGCGCAGCGTATTTGTCTCGAACCGCTTTCCAGTCGATGCCGTTCATCGTGGGCGAAAAGAAGAAATCGCGCATTTGCCGCCAGCATTCGAAGTAGATTTGATTCCACTCGGCATGCCGATCTAAGTGCATGTCGAGCCCTGCAATCTTGTGCTCGTGATCTTTAGTGTCGAGCTTGTCCCTTGGCACATCGATGATGGCGTAATCCTTTTTTATCTTCACCAGCATCTTTTTGCCGTCGAACGTGATCTGGTAATTGTTCGCGTCGCCCAGGACGGTCTCCTTGCGATCGTCCAGGTTGTAAACGCAAAGGTGCGATTTCCTGTCTCTCTCGGGAAATCCTTCGTTGTCATCTTCACCGACTTCATCGGCCGCTGTTCGGCGCAGATAAAAGATCCGCCCGTCATCCAGCATTCGGATGTTGCGATAATTTCCCGGCGTAACTTCCAAGCCAAGAATCCGATTCTGGATTCCATCGGTGTCTACTTTGACGACGACGGGCTTCCTTGGCTTTTCTTCCGGTTTTTTTCCGGTGGCTTTTTCTTCCGCCTTCTTCTCTTCGGCTTCCTTTACTTTTTCTTTTTGTCGTTTTTCTTCAGCTTTGCCGACTTCATCGCTCTTCGGAGCGAGCGGGTTTGCGGTTTCTTTAGAAAGGGTGACGAGATACACGCGCTGCATGTCTCGATAAACGTTTGCAAATTCTTCGTCGCCAAAGGTTGGCTTGAAATCGCGCGCAGAGCTCAGCAACAGATATTTTCCGTTGTCGCTGAAGACTGCTTCTCCGGAACCGTACCAGCTATCAGTGACAGCGGTCTGCTGTTTATTTGCGAGTGAATACAGATAAACGCGCGACATGCCATTTTCCTCCGGGCGCGCCCAGGTGACCCACTGACTATCCGGCGACCAGTTGTAACCTTCGATCTCGCCGTACTTGTCCTGATCGACCTGCGTCACTGCTTTGCTGGCCACATCGACATACCGCAGTCGCTGCAACCGATCGCTCCAGAGCAGTTTCTTGCTGTCGGGTGACCACTTTGGCGCATAGTAATAGGTGTCGGCGCTACTTGTAATCTGCTGCGGTTCGCCTTTGCCGTCCTGGGAGCGAACGTAAAGTTCGTTTTCTCCGGAGACATCCGAGTTATAGGCAATCCATTTTCCATCCGGCGACCACACCGCGTCACGCTCGTGAGCGCCTGAAGTCTTGCTTAAGTTGCGCGGCGTTCCATTCTTTGCGGGCACAGAAAAAAGATCGCCGCGCGCGATCACGATGGTACGTTCGCCGTCCGGCGCGAGGTTTACCGATTCGATGTGCTTGGATGCGTCAACCAGCCCCCCGCGACCGCTGTCGAAATCCTCTTTGACCTGGATGGGGACCGGTGTTGCCTGACCGCTGGCGAGATCGTAACGCCAGATGTATCCTGCTTGCTCGAACACGATCGCGTCTTTGCCGATCGATGGAAACTTGATGTCGTAGTCTGTGAAGTGCGTGAGTTGTTTGGTCTCCTTCGTTGCAAGATCGGTGACGAACAAATTCATGCGGTTGTCGCGATCGGAGGTGAAATAGATCTTATTATCCGGCCCCCACATCGGGCAGATGTCCTGCGCGGGATTGTTCGTCAGATTTTCGGTCGTGCCGGTTTTAAAGTCGTAAATCCAAATGTCGTCCGCCATTCCACCACGATAATGTTTCCAGGTACGGAACTCGCGGAAAACACGGTTGTAAGCCATCTTGGAATCATCCGGTGAAAATGAAACGAAACCGCCGCGCGGGACAGGCAACTGCTGCGACAATTCGGCATCCAGTCCGACGGTAAACAATGCGCCGATGAAGTCGTTGAACGACTTCATACGCGACCGGAAAACAACCAGCGGTTTGGTATTTTCCCATGCCATCACGAGGTTGTTCGGTCCCATGCGATCGGAAATGTCGTCTCGACCGAGTGTGGCTGATGTCGTCAGGCGTTTCGGCACTCCTCCCTCGGTGGGCATTACATAAACCTCCGTGTTGCCGTCATATTGCGAAGTGAAGGCGATCTGCTTCCCATCCGGTGAGAAACGCGGGAACGAGCTGTAACCGGGGCCGCTAGTCAGTCGGCGCGCAATGCCACCATCTTTGGCGACCGTATAGATCTCACCGGCGTAGCAGAAGACGATCTGTGTTCCGTTGGTCGTCGGGAAACGCAACAGGCGCGACGTATCAGGCAATTCTTGTGCTGGGGCGGCGGTAACCGGAACCAGGCCAACCGCCATCAAACAGAAAAACACAAAAAAACGAGAGAATATATTCATAGAAAAAGCGATGAAGTGAGCAAGCTGCCGTTGAACGGACGAGATGCAACCATGATTTCTTTGAGGGTTAGATGCCGCCGGCAGAGTGTCCAGATTCGGCGATTTATACAGTGAAGACGTCGCTAACTATCGATTTTGTCTAAACTCGCTTTAGCAATTGGCAATCTTCCGAAGCGCTGCCTATTGCGAGCCTGCATTTGGAGACGGACAAGGCGAAGAGAGCGGTGGGCGCACAGGGGCGCGGGCCGCCGTGTTTCAGAAGTCGCTCGCCGGACTGTGTTGAAGACCGCGACTGGCTAGCGGCCAGTAGGCCCCTGAGGAGGTGGCTCAGGCGCCGGTGCCGGTGTTTCTTTCCTTTGTGCCATTCCAAATCCTTAAATGGCTGAGACTGCATAGTCCAGAGATAATTTCCGGGTAAAACGGCACTAGTCCGAACCGGCGGAAGGGGTGGGATTCGAACCCCCGGCAGACCCGAGGCCGAAAGACGTTGTTGTTTTCCCTCGTAAAAAGACATCGACGGCATTAAAACCCGTTGACGTTGTTCTTACTTCCTTGGACATGGCGAGCCTGGGAACGCGATCAGAAAAAGGTTCTCCTCAATATTCTGTTGAATAAGAGGAATGAAAACTGTGGCCTTTCCCGTGTCAGGCTCTATTTCGACTTCAATGCTATTTGCCCGGCGGTGGCATGTCGCCGGCTGGCGCGTTGCTCTGGAGCCTGTCAGAAATAGCTGACATTTTCTTCTTGACCGACCGGAATAAACTTTGCCAAGGTCGGCGCCGTTACAAGCGGATCTGAACCACTCTCAGGCGGAGGACTGTTCCCCGCTAAGCTTCGTCCGTTTCCCGGGACGCGCGATCAACAGAAACGGAAACAACCCGCGGAAAAGAAAACAGAAGAACCATATGACTCCATTGATGTTCAAATTTAAGAAAGTAACTCCACTCTGTCTAATTGTCTTCGCCGTTTGCTGCATTGTGGTTTCGCCAAAAGTGCAAGCTATCGATCCAGCGCCAGACGGCGTTTCAGTCGATGGAGTATTTGACTCCGACGAAGAAAGTCCATCAATAATCCCCACTCCTACGCCTTATGATTTCAACCTTGATCGTCATCCCGATTTCGTGCTCGGCACGATGCTCGGCGCAACCGCCATTTGGTATTTGAATAACAACGTATACCTGCGCAACGCTCAAGGTCCAACGCTGGGCGGCGTTTACTGGCAATTGGCTGGTGTGGCGGACTTTAACGGCGATGGTCGTCCTGACTACGTCTTGTTCATTGAAAATACGCGCCAGATCGCGATCTGGTATCTCAACGACAACATTCGCGTTTCTGGCCTGTACGTCCCGACACTTGTTTCGCCCGGCTGGGCATTGGTTGCAGTGGGAGACTTCAGCGGCGACGGCAAGCCTGATTGTGTGCTTTACAACGCTACTACTCATCAAACTGAGATCTGGTATATGAGCAACAACATTCGCCGAACCACTGGGCCTGGGCCGACTCTGCCATTTTCGTGGCAGCTAGTCGGGGTGGCGGATTTTGATAAGGACGGTCATGCTGATTACCTTCTTTTCAATTCGAGTACGCGTCAGACTGCGATCTGGTATATGTCTGGTCGGTCGGTTCTACGTACGGCATTGGGTCCGACGATTGAGATCGGTTACCAATTAAAGGGTGCTGCCGATTATGATGGAGATGGCTATCCTGATTACGTGTTGTTCGGCCGTCAAACGCGTCGGACTGCGATCTGGTATCTGACTGACAATGTTCTCAGGGCCATGGCCAATGGCCCGACTATTGAAAGTCCCTGGCGGCTATTGCAGCCATAAGCAAATTGTAGAAGTGCGTCTTCCCGGTCGCGCACGCATCGCTGGCGGCGGCGAGCGTGGCGAACATTGAGAATTGTTTCATATCAGATCTGGGCTTCGCAGCGGCCAGCGGTTGCCAGCGATTTGTTAGATGGTTTTGCGTTGCCTCGCCTTATGCTCTCGCGCCTTCTCCTTCTTTCTCGCGAGCCATCGCAGTTTCTTGGCCCAGTGCCAGACCACTTCGGATCATCTGCATTCTTTCGGTGTCCAATCTGGTCGACGGTGGCATCGGCAGCGGCGTGAAGCTCGTCTGTCGCAAATTTGCGCATCCCGTATAGGCCATCGAGTCGGCTTGGAGTGAGTTTGCTATCCAATGAGAATTAGATTGCAACTTGCAATCTAATTCCTGGTCTTCCGAGGAAGAAGCGCGCAAAGGGTTGCCTACTCTCCCAATTCTAGAAACGCCGTCGGCTTTTCATCGGCGTGCAAACGAATCGCTTTCCGTTGTCGCGTTGTGCGTTAACGATCCAGATCGTGCGCCCGTTCGAATCAATCGCCGAGACGCAGCCTCAACTCCTACCGGCTTTATAAGTTCGTCGGCGATGATTTCCCACTACTTCATGTTGATTCGATTCTGCGGTTTTCTTCCGTCCAGTCCGGGCACATGGTTTCGCTTGGAAAATTACGGGCGACCTTCCCGGAGTTGGCATCTTGGACAATTTCCAATGCTTCCTCGAATGAATATCGTCCGGCATCGGCGAGGCGATTCGTGTATCCGTGACGGTTTGGCTTCGACCACCCGCCATAATCGCTAGACCATATTAGCCAGTTCATTCTCCGCGTTTTAATGGTGGAGGTTCGCCATTATAGTGAAGACGCGCCACCACTGCAATTCAGTACCAGATTCGTGGGTCTGAGGTGAACCATAAAATTAAGGGGTGCCATTCAGCGGTTTCGGAAAACTTGGTTTATCCGTTTCCGTAGAAGTACCTTGGATAGGCAGTGTTTCATTCACACGCAGCGCTTCACGCTTGGAGCTTGGTCGTGCGTCTGGAGAGACGCAAGATCCTAGCAGCGTACCCGCAGAGGAGTGAAAGCTCTGATGCGCGCAGCAGAACAGATTGGAGCGCCGAAGCGCCCTATCGTGACTTGGGGACACTATGAACAAGAAGAAGATCGAGACGCACAAGATAGGGCTGGTCGGCCAAGCACCTTCGCGACGCGGTGACCCGCGCAAACCACTCGCCGGCCCGAACGGCCGGAAGATTGCGCGGCTCGCCGGAATGAGCTACGACGAGCTGATCGCGTGTCGGCGGAAGCACCTGAATACACACTACGACGGGACGCGTGGCAAAGGCGACGCGTTCGACCATCCGAAAGGCAATATCAACGCCGCCAACGTCCTATTGGACTGGCGCGTGGAGCGCATTGTCCTGCTCGGTAAGAATGTCGCTCGTTGCTTCGGCTTCCGCGAATTGCCTTTTCTGGCGGAGATAAGCATTTATGGACGCAGGTTTTTGATCTTTCCACATCCTTCCGGCATCAATCGATGGTGGAACGAACGACGAAACGAACGACGCGCTCGACAACTTTTGCAGCGATTCCTACGGGGCGAGACGATTCGGGATGGATTCCGAAAGAGTGGAAATTCCACTGCCCCGCGGTCGCAGAGGAACTCGACCGGCGCGGCCGCGAACGGTTCCCGTGGTACGATCTCGCGGCGCAGCCTGTGGCGTACTTCTCGCCATTCACCGGTGCCGAAGAATCGCCGAAGATAGTCGATTAGGGGCCCTTGGCTTCATCGGCTGATTAGATGACATGTATCGAAGTCGTTCTTCGAAGAAATCATGTGCTTTGCGTCAGAGACTTTGGTGTACCACAGCGCGCCGAACGGCAGAGCGTCGGAGATCAGGTCGAAGCCGCGTTTATCTTAGCGCGGGCGGATTTCGTACTCCTGGATCGCGAACTTCAAAAATCAACCAGCCCAAAACGCTGTGCAATCTCGCGAGAATTTTCGTCGCTTCGCAGAGCGGCTTTCAGTTGACCTGTGAAGTCCTGCTCCAGCGGATCAACGATTGAATGGTACGCCTTTTCGGCAGCATTCGGGTCCTGATTGCGGGCGCGTACGTATGCCGCATACGCATCGCTTCGCGCTTGGCTGTATTTAATAACCGATTGCGCCACGAGACGCCAAGGGCTCTCTTTCGCATCCGGCGTGTTTAAATACTGATCCGCCGCTCCTGCCGCTTGCTGTGCCAGCCAAATCTCGCGGGTTTGACACGCATTGCTGCTCACCTCGCAAGGCATTGTTGAGCGCCACGCCTGCTCGAATTGGCCTAACGCCTGGAGCATCGTGTCTTTCTCATCCGCCCATGCTAGCGCAGGCATCAACAGAATCAGGGCTGGGAGTGCTAATCGTTTCATAATTGGCATTGAATCACGAAGCGTCGCATGTTGCAAAGCTGTACAGGGTTCATCGATAAGCTGGCGCAACCCTAATCACGGGAAGGACGCTTCGGACTTTGCTTCCCGATGATTCTTGGAATGTGAGGCTTTGGCTTGTGGTCTGTCACGTGGAGAATCACTTCCCGAAGTTCACGTTTGTCCACGAGCTCGCCGCATTTTGGGCTCTGAAAGAAGTTTTCTTTTTCTTCCGGCGACAGCTCTTCGTATTCGGCAAGTGTCATTTTCTAGCCTTAAACTCTGAAAAAGTAGTTCGGTTTCGTGGCTGTTTTGACGCCAAAACGTCGATATGTTCAACGGAACAGTCATGCGCGCCGGCCGCGTTCAAGGTGCGCTGAAACGAGTCACTGCGGCGATACGTGACGTCGAGTCCAAGGTTGCGGCGATGAAAGCCGAACAGGACCCGCTGGCGCCGCACATTTTTTCCACGCCGTCATTATCGGAACATTCAGGGCACAAAAAGCGGAAAGCGCAGCGAATAAACAGCCCGGTTGCGTTTCAATACTGCTTGCAAGCTAGGCTTTCGCGGCAGCATCGACGAGTGGGAACGCCTCATGCGAGCAGTTGCGAGGCGGTGAACGATTTCGGCACGTCTATTGGATCTACCTTGGAACATCACAGGATGCTACGGCTGTAGGATTCCGTCTGGTCAGAAAATCATCCGCCAGCCCAATTGCATCTGTTCAATAATCAAACCAGATTTTTCACTCACCCTCCAAAGGAGGCAAAGGCGTTTTTGGGTGCGCCTCGACTAATCAACGGCGGGTTGGGAGCTTCCCGACGCTCTTCCTGTCGACAACATTAGATTGAAAAATAAGATGGCTCGCTTAATTCTGAATTGCGAAGGAGTTGGTCTCATAATGCGTGAGTTGGGTCGCGACATTGTAATGATTGGCCGTTCCCCATCGAACCAGATAGTCATTGATCATTCGACGGTATCAGCGCAGCATGCCGTGCTTCTGAGAACGGGTGCGTCCTATTCGCTGAAGGATTTAAATTCAGCGAATGGGACAAGGATCAATGGCGATTTTGTCACTGATGCTGAGCTGAAGGACGGTGACACAATACGATTCGGTTCCGTCACAGCGGTTTTTGCAGGCGTTTATCGCAAGCCGCGGTCTAGCAACGGGATTAGAAAATTCTGGATGAGTATTTCGAGCTAAAGGGAGAAAATTTGTCTTGCCGATTGCACTAGGAACGCCTCCGCCAACAGCCGTCCATGCCTTCGGTCCCCTAGATGTAGGAGCCGTGGCATTGACTCATCGGGCAGCGTAAAAACTGCCCGGTTCTTTTGCATGCTCAAGAAGACCGTCGCGCCACAAGGGAGCAGTCGAAACCTTATTAGAACTGATGTCCTGGTGGCGCGTTTCAGCGGACGATCTGCGACAGTCGGCTGCGAGGGCCAGGATTGAACGGGGACTAAACCAAGCCGGCGAAGTGAAAAATGACCCGCGATGAGTAAAATGTGGTTGACCGTTTGGCTGAGAGCCGGATAGCCTGAAAGTTCCTCCAGGGGGGAGCGCCGGGATAGCCACCGTTTCATGTCACCCGACGCTCCCCGCTCACCTCACTCCGTACGCAGGTAACGGCGTCCAATGAACGGTTACTGACGAGTAACCTTTCGATTGTTGGGATCTCGGGAGTGTCACTCGTAACTTGGACTTCAGCGGACGTAGGCGAATTGCCTGAACTCGTTATACCGAAATGTTATGCATTCGGGCTCTCGGAGTCGATTTTACGAATGAAACGGAAGGGGTGGGATTCGAACCCACGGTGGGTTTCCCCACGCTCGATTTCGAGTCGAGTGCCTTAAACCGGACTCAGCCACCCTTCCAATTGCTCGACATTGTCGATCTTATTTTGGGATGCGCAATGCTCAGGCCGCCCAGCGTTTGCAAAGGCAACGCCGCACGCGAGCGTTCAATAACGCGATGGACATTACACTCACCGATGGCGGGATTGAGACGCGAATCATTTACGATTTCAAACGCCCAATTGGTGACTTTGAGGCGTACAGGCTCCTGGCAGACGAAGCGGGCCGCGATATTCTGCGGCGAATTTACCAAAGCTATGCTGAAGTATCAGCTCGACACGGTTTGCCGATCCAGCTTGGGACGCCCACGTGGCGAGCCAGCCGTAACTGGACAAGGGATGTTCACGGTGTGAATGCCGCTGCGGTGGAATTGCTGCGCACTATTGTGCAGCCGTTTGCTGATATGCACGTCATCCTTACAGGTGTGATCGGACCGGCATCAGATGGTTACGCGACGGGCGAAGCCCTGAGTGCCGACGCTGCCTTTGCTTACCATCGAGACCAAGCCAATGTCTTTGCGCGGCTAAATGTCGATCTTCTCTACGCACCGACGTTTCCAACATTTTCGGAGCTGTCCGGCGTTGCCCGCGCCATGGCGGAAACTGGCTGTCCATATTCGTTGGCGCCGATGCTGCACCCGGAGGGCACAATGCTCGATGGAACGCCGTTGGCGGATGCAATCACGCGAATCGACACCGGGATATTTCCGGCTCCGCGTTACTACATGATCGGTTGCCTTTATCCGACACACGCCCAAACGGCGTTGCGGGCATTGGGCGCTGCTCAGCCGAGTCTCATCAAGCGCGTTCGTGGATTAAAAGCGAACTCTTCACCGCTCCCACCCGAAGAGCTCGACAAACTGAAGCATTTGGCTGCGACCGACGTTCACATTTGGGTTCGGGACGAATTGACGTGCGCGCGAGAGTTCAATCTCTCCATTCTGGGTGGCTGTTGCGGAACCGACGAGCGTTACATTGACGCTTTGGCGATGGCTGCGACCAGCAAGATGGAATAATCGTTCCTGGGGCAAAAAATGTCACAATTTTAGGCTTGCCATGCCTTTCCATGGGACTGCATATTGTATGTCCCAAGGACAGCCAACGCTATTACTTGTTGTTCACCAGGATTCACAAGTTGTTTGCGCCGCTGTTCACAAGTATTCGCATCTTATTGAAAACTTCAACCCCTCCCTCACCGCCATGATTCAGCTAAAACCGGGAATTCCGCCTGCCTCACTAAAAGGACCACACGAACCGGCCGTGCCCCGAAGAAGCAAGGCCGACAAAAAGAAAAAGTCCGGTCTGCGTTTTGAGCGCGTATTCAGCGAGGGCGCTGTTGCGCCATTTGATCAAGTTGAATGGGAACAACGCACCGCGGAAATCACGGATGACGGTGGCAAAGTGATTTTTAAGCAGGAGGACATCGAAGTCCCCAAAAGCTGGAGCGCGCTTGCGACCAAGATAGCTGTCTCGAAATATTTTTACGGCGACATCGCGAACGGCACCGATCCATACAAAGGCGGACGAGAAACCTCAGTGCGACAACTGATTCATCGAGTTACGCGCACGATTGCCGATTGGGGGCTGGCAGACGGTTACTTCGCGGACGCGGAAGCTGCGGAAGTTTTTTACGACGAACTGACCTGGCTTTGCTTGAACCAGTACGGCGCATTCAATTCACCGGTCTGGTTCAACGTCGGCTTGTATCATCAATATGGCGTCGGCAAAGGCGCTGGGGCCGGTAATTATTTCTACAATCGAGAGACCGGCAAAGCCGAGCGCGCCGCGTCGCAATACGAGTATCCGCAGGGAAGTGCATGTTTCATCCAGAGTGTACACGACACGATGGAAGACATCATGCGGTTGGCGACCAGCGAAGCGATGCTTTTCAAGTATGGCAGTGGCACCGGCACCGATCTTTCTTCGCTCAGGTCAACAAGAGAAAAATTGAGCGGCGGCGGCAAGCCCAGCGGACCGCTCTCCTTTCTGAAAGTTTACGACCAGGTCGCGAATGTGGTGAAGAGCGGCGGCAAAACGCGGCGTGCCGCGAAAATGAACACACTCAAGGATTGGCACCCGGACATCGAAGAATTCATCGACGCGAAACAGAAAGAAGAGAAGAAGGCGTGGGCGCTTATCGAGCAGGGCTACGATGGCAGTTACAACGGCGATGCATACGGCTCAGTCATGTATCAAAACGAAAATGTGAGCGTGCGTGTCAGCGATGAATTCATGGAGGCGGCGTTGGAAGGCCGCGAATGGTGGACGCGCCGGGTAACGGACAGCAAACCGTGCGAACGCAAAGAAGCGCGCACGCTGTTACGCAAGATCGCCGAAGGAACATATATCTGTGGCGACCCTGGAATGCAGTTCGACTCCACGATACACAAATGGCACACCTGCAAAGGCACGGCTCGTCAGAATTCCACGAACCCATGCTCGGAATATCTCTTTCTTGATAACACCGCATGCAATCTGGCTTCGCTGAATTTGATGAAATTTAAGACACCGGAGGGTGACTTTGATGTCGAGCGTTTCAAGTCGGCGGTGCGCATTTTCATCACGGCGCAAGAGATCATCGTTGATAATGCCAGTTACCCGATCAAAGAAATCGCGGAGAACTCGCATATTTTCCGCACCCTCGGACTTGGCTATGCGAACCTCGGATCGCTCATCATGAGCTACGGTTTCGGCTACGATAGTGTCGAAGGCCGGGCGCTCTGTGGCGCGATCACCGCTATTATGACCGGTGAAGCGTACGAGCAAAGCGCACGATTGGCTCGGGCTATGGCTCCGTTTCCAGGTTATCGCGACGCGCGCGCCAGCGGAGTGCCGAAGCCAGTCGCCAAAGACAACGTCCCATCGATGCTGGAAGTGATTGAATTGCACCGGGGCGCCGTCTGCGAAATCTCGGATGCGAAGGAATTCGCGCATTTGAAAAAAGAAGCCGCAAAAGTCTGGGACAGCGCGGCGGAACTTGGAAAGCGCTACGGTTATCGAAACGCGCAAGTCACTGTGCTGGCGCCGACAGGCACGATCAGTTTCCTGATGGATTGCGACACGACAGGGATTGAGCCGGACATTGCGCTGGTGAAATACAAACTGCTCGCGGGCGGCGGGATGCTCAAAATTGTCAACCAAACGATTACACCCGCGTTAGAGAAACTCGGTTACACTTCCGAAGAAATCGAGCGCATCATCGCGCATATTGACGCGTTCGACACCATCGAGGATGTCACCGATACCGATGGATCGACAATTTCATCGGGATTGAAGCCGGAGCACTTGCCAGTATTCGATTGCGCGTTCAAGCCGTTCAAAGGCGAGCGCAGTCTCAATTACCTGGCGCACCTGCGAATGATGGCCGCAGCGCAGCCATTTCTCAGCGGCGCAATTTCGAAGACCGTTAACATGCCCGAAGCCGCCACGGTGGACGACATCATGAACACCTACGTCGAAGGGTGGCGCCTCGGTTTGAAATCGGTGGCGATTTACCGGGAGGGATCGAAACGATCCGCGCCACTAAACACCCGGAAGACAAAAGACATGGGTGCTGTAGCCGGCATCGATAATGCCGGTTCTCTTGACGCGACCGACACCGACGCATTGCAGAAACGCATTCTCGAACTGGAACAGGAAGTGGCGTCGTTGCGTGGCCTGGTCGATCAACCGGTGCGGCACCGCATGACCGACACCCGCATGTCGCTCACCCACAAGTTTGAGATCGCCGGTCACGAAGGTTATATCACCGTCGGCCTCTTCGCCGACGGTCAGCCCGGCGAGCTTTTCATCACCATGTCCAAAGAAGGCAGCACCATCGGCGGATTGATGGATACAGTTGGCACGCTGACGTCCATCGCCCTGCAGTACGGTGTGCCGCTCGAAAGCCTGATCAAGAAGTTTGCTTACCAGCGATTTGAGCCGAGCGGTTTCACAAAGAACCCCGATATCCGCCACGCCACCAGCATCACTGATTACGTGTTTCGTTGGCTAGGGTGCCAGTTCATTAAGGGTTATAAGGAAGCCACTTCGCCCAACCGAGGCCAGCCGGACCTGCCGCTCAAGGAGATTCTCGAGATCGAGAAGAAGGCCGTTAACCGACCGGTCTCGGATTTAGCACGCACAGCCGAGAAAGAAGTGATCGACGTCATCACAAATCATCCACCGGGCGATTCCGAGTCTGGCCGACAGAATGGGAACGGGAATGGTCACGCCGACCGTGTAACAGTCGCGCTTGGAAGCATCTTCATGGGAATCACCTGTTCGGTTTGCGGCAGCGACAAGGTGATCCGTGCCGGCGCCTGTGGCGTTTGCACTGAATGCGGCACCAGCCAGGGGTGTAGCTAAGGACGAAGCTTTAGGCCCTGGACTTTACAGTCCAAGTCCTTGATTGGCGCAACTGCGATCAAGACAGCTGTCTTGAGGTTCGGACGATCTGATCTTGCAGACTTTTTAAGCGGCCTCAATGTTCGAAAACACAACATTGAGGCACTCGATTGGACACACGCGCGCGCATGGCTACAATGCGTCGCCTGTTTTTTCCAAAACAAATTGAATGAATAAGCTCGACGCGCAGCGACAGAAAGAAATTCAACAAGCCGAGGAGCTGCTTTTTGCAGGCCCGCAGGCGCTCGGTTTTGCCAAAGGCCTTTTCCAAGGCCACTTCGTTTCCGATTGGGTAATGCCCTATCCGCGCATCCCGGCGGCGCAACAAGTCGAATTGGACGGAGCTCTTACCGCGCTTCGCCAATTTCTGGACGAGCATCTCGATCCTGCGGAAGTCGACCGGAAAGCGGATATACCGCGCAGCGTGATTGATGGACTCGGCCGGGTGGGCGTACTCGGCATGACTGCACCCAAGGAATATAGCGGGCACGGATTCTCGCAAATGGCCAACTGTAAAATCCTGGAAGAAATTGGTCGCCGCTGTGCATCGACATCGGTTTTCGTGAATGCGCATCACTCTATTGGAATTCGCGCATTATTACTATTTGGAACGCACGAGCAAAAACAGCGATGGCTTCCAAAGTTGTCGACTGGCGAACAACTGGGCGCATTTGCGCTGACCGAGAAGGAAGCCGGATCAGATGCGGCAAACGTACAGATGCAAGCGCGACCGAGTGAGGACGGCTCGCATTTTGTTCTTACCGGAGAAAAACGTTACATCACTAACGCCGCGATTGCGGACGTGCTGACCGTGATGGCGCGCACGCCGGTGCCCGGATCAGACAAGACCGCGGTCACAGCTTTTCTGGTTACGCCCGACATGCCCGGATTCGAAATGATCGAAGCGCGGATGCCGAAGATGGGGATCCGTGGCACGGCAACTGGTCGATTCGCGTTGCGTGACGTCAAGGTTCCGAAAGAAAATATTCTGGGCCCGCCGGGCAAGGGCCTCAAGGTTGCACTGACAGTTCTTGATTTCGGACGCACAACATTCGGCGCTTGTTGCACCGGCGCGGCAAAGACCTGTTTGCGCTTAGCGATCGAACACGCAAATACGCGGAAACAATTCAACAAAACGCTCGGTAATTTTGATCTGGTCAAAAAGAAAATCGCGCGAATCGCGGCGGATGCGTATGCGATGGAAGCGATGACCACGATCACCGCCGCGCTGATTGATCGGGGCCTCGAGGATTACATGCTCGAAACGGCCATGCTAAAAGTGTTCACGACAGAGCGGCTTTGGGAGTGCATCAACGACGTTTTTCAGATTTACGGCGGATCGGCGTATTTTGTCGATCTCCCGTTGGAGAGAATGATGCGCGATGCACGCATCAATCAAATCGGCGAAGGCGCTAACGAAGTACTCACTTCGTTTATCGCACTAGTGGGCATGCGCGGACCGGGTATGGAGTTCAAAGAAATTTACGACACAATGGTGAAACCGACACGCGAGCGGGGCATCGCAAAAGCGTGGACCGCTGGGAAGCATCGCCTCGGCGCAACCGTGCGGGTTCCCGAGATTCCTGTACGTAGCACCGAGATGCGTTGGTTCGCCAATCAACTTGGTCGTTTGATCTGGCGTTTCAATATAGCTGTGAACCGGGCACTGATCACCTATCGCGAGCCGATACTGGATATGCAGCTTACGCAGGAGCGGATCGCAAACGCGTCGATGGACCTGTTTGCGTCAACCTGCGTGCTGAGTCGTCAGGATGCCGAGCTTCAGTTTGCGCAGCGAAATGGCAATTCTTCCTCGCCGGAACGGTTCGCGGCCGAGTTGTTTTTGCGCCAGTCGTTTCGCCGCATTCGCCATTACCTTGCTGGATTGGCGGACAATGATGATAAATCGGTGCTTGCGACAGCGAACGCCGTCTTGGGTGAGCCAGGCAGCTAACTCCGAAAGCGTTGGCGGATAAAATTTGGCCGCGCGTCATTATCCGTAGTATGCGGGCAGCCAAAAAAACATAACTATCGAAAAGTTTGGCACGCGATTGCGCCAGATCGTTGCCTGGCGCGCAAAAATATAAGAGCCTTTCCGCGTTGCCTTAGCGGCAGCACGCCAGCGTCGGCGAAATCTTCGGAGGTTTATTATCTCCCCGTAAGATGGCCTAAAATAGTCATGTGGGTGGCCGTAGTCGGAATTGCAGCGAGCCGATCGCAAGGTTGCGGGATTCTGGAACCTCCTGCCACAGTGTAGCACATCTTCTTTGTGGTCTTGGCGACCGACTGTGGTTGTGCCCGGAGCACCACGTCCTTGCTCGGATCATTAGCAAATGCCGATGCGCAAAACGCGAACGCAAGCACAACGCTTACGCATCGGACCGACCAACCGCCCACGCGACTTGGTCTGCCTAGTCTTTTCACGGCCTAAGCGTGGTGCCGCTTCGAATTTTTAGCAAGCCAATTCGCCCGTTGTTTTAGGACACAAATCCGTTTTCTTGCGCCGGGATGATCTCTTAGAGATTAATCTGTCCAAAGAAAATGCTCGAGACGAAGATTGGTAAGACGCGCTCTTGCTTCTTCGCTGCGATTGCCTCCAGCGGCAGCAAGTTTCTCGTAGATAGCAGCGGCAGATTCCCACTTCGAGTCTTCTTCCAACAGGCGCGCAGCGTTAAAGCCAGCCTTATAATACCAGAAGAGTTCGCGCCGCCGATCCGGGCGCACGTCTTCCTCCAGTATTTTGTAAAACGCAGTGAGCGCACTGGCGCGATCGTTTTTCTTCTCCAGGCATAGCCCTTTCTTAAAAAGAGCTTGGTTGCGCCAGTGAATCGCCTCGTCCTTGTCGGCTGCAAGCTGGTCATAGACTTCGATCGCACGCTGGTAGTTAGTTGGATCAGTTGCGCCCATCTCAAAAAAAATATCGCCCTTCCCGCAGAGCGCCTCGCGTTTTTCGGACGGTCCGGCGTCACTCTTTAACACCTCCTCGTACAGGGCGAGAGCGTCCTTTGGCTTTCCAAGCCTGCGCTCGATCACGGCCTGCTCGTTGCGTGCCGCCCATCGAAGTGGTCCGTTTTGCCGGACCACCTGATCGAACAGAATAATCGCCCGGTCGAGGGAATGCTCACCCATGGTGGACTTTGCCGATTCTGCCGCGAAGAAGAGAGCCTTTTCACCGAGTGAATTATCGGAAGTCTGTTGCGCAATAAGTTCAAATTGTGTCTGTGCGTCTGCGAAATCCTGGCTTCGGTAATAAAGCTCGGACAACTTCATTCTAACCTCCGGAGCGAACGTCGAAGTTCCATGTTTTTCGAGGAAGCGCTTTGCAAGCTCAATAACCTTCGCCTCGTTGCCGCCTGCTGATTCCTCAATCCAGATGTCGAGATAGTCTCCGCGTTCTGCGGCAGCAACCGTTGGCGATTCGGCTGCGCGAGTCAGATATTTGCGCGCTTCATCGAGGCGCGGTGGAGAGGCATGAAAGGCTAGCTCCGCCAGACTGACTAAGGCTTCCGATACGCGGGGATTTTTGGGAAAATCATGAACAAACTGTTGCAGCGATCTCTCGGCTTTTTCGTCGCCTCGTGCCGCTTGCGCCACGCCTTCCTCCAATCGCAAGTCGGCACGCGCCTCTTCCTCGCCGCCTGCTTTTTCCAATTCGTTATAGTCAGTTAGAAAACGCGTATGGTCGCCGAGTTGAAGCCAGCCCGTAGATGCATTGAAAAGCGCAGTCTTTGCCCACGGCGAACGGGAATGGGCTATTTGTTCAAAGCCCGCCGCAGCCCGGTCAAATCGTCTCGCAAGGTACTGCGCTTGCGCGGATAAGAAATCTATTCGGGTCAGCAACGACGGCTCGGGATGAAACGAGCGAGCTTCGTCCAAAATCGAAATCGCCTCGTCGAACTGTTTGTCCTCGATTTCAAATTGTGCGAACTCGAGCAAAGCAGGTGCGATCGCCTGAGATTTTATACTCGTGTGGCGAAGGTCGGTGAATAATTGTCGAGCTCGCTCCCTGCGTCCCGCGCGAATTTCGAATCGGGCGAGGTACCATCGCGCAAATGTTCGTCGTGGTTGTTCGGGACTGCGCACCCATCTCTCCAGTTCGTTGCGGGATGGCTTGTGTTCGGCCTGATACAGCTCATCCAGTCTTGCGAAAAGATGAGGAAGGTCCGGGTCTGCCGGATGACGATCAATGAATTGCTCGATGATATCGTCCGCAATTTCCGGCGTTTTTAGCTGCATTTGCGCTTCTGCGATGCCTAAGACGGCTGAGATTAACGCGGAGTGAGCTGTTCCGGCTGGTCTTTTCAAAAGGCCTTGAAAAATGCCGATCGCTCTTTCAGGTCGCCGCTCCATTAGTTCAAGACGTCCACGCAACACCCGGCGTTCTCTTCGCTCGGCGATCGATATTGGTTGCACCTTTTCCAGAAGTCGGCGCGCGCTGTTAGCATCACCTGTTTCAATGTACAATTCTGCTGCTCGCAGTTGCGCTCGCGTGCCCCACTCCTTGTCATGGATGAGAAGCGTAAATTTCTTCAATGCCTCGTCTTGTTTTCCCAACGCCCGCAGCATTTCGGCAGCCCCAAATATTGCTGCAGTGCGAAATGGTGACCTCTCGCTGTTGGCCAGTTGCTCGTAAAGTGGCAGGGCCTCGGCCCATTGATGCAGACTCGCGAACGCCTGGGCGCGCCAGAATTTCGCCCATGCCAGATCCCGCACCCGAATGTCTGCCAGCAAAGCCAGGGCATTCTCCGGCTGCTTTGCAGCTATTTGCGCTTCGGCAAGCTTTTCCATCACTGCGCGCCATTCAGGTTCGCGCAGATTGTTGTTCAACAGCGCTTGTAATCGTACCACCGCCACTTCCGGCACCCCTTCCGCAATGGGCGCGCTCGCCTCGGCAAATTCGCTGGCAATGTCCGCATGGGCCAATTGCGTGAGCATGCTCATCAGACATATCAGTCCTAGGCGCGTCATGTGACTCATGTGTTCTTCAATAAACGGCGCAGATATTGTCCGGTGTAGCTAGCAGGCAGCTCGGCAATCGTCTCCGGTGGACCTGCGCCAACAATTTCGCCGCCACGCTCTCCACCTTCAGGCCCCAGGTCAACGATCCAGTCCGCGCATTTGATCATCTCCAAATTATGTTCGATCACGATCACGGTGTTACCCGCGTTGCGCAGTTTCGTTAGCACGTGCAGTAGTTTCTCGATATCGGCGAAATGCAACCCGGTTGTTGGTTCATCCAGGATGTAAAGCGTGCGGCCAGTCGCCTTTTTCGCAAGCTCCGTTGCCAGTTTCACGCGCTGGGCTTCTCCGCCAGAAAGGGTCGTTCCGGCCTGACCAAGTCGCAGATAACCCAGACCTACGTCCAAGAGGGAATTTAATTTTTCGGAGATGCTGGGCACGTTTCGGAAGAAACGGGCTGCTTCGTCGACGGTCAGATCGAGGACGTCCGCGATGTGCTTGCCTTTATAGGTAATCTCAAGGGTTTCGCGGTTATAGCGTTTGCCGTGGCACACTTCGCATTCGACATAAACGTCAGGCAAAAAGTGCATCTCGATCTTGATTAGCCCATCGCCTTCGCAATTTTCGCAACGGCCGCCTTTAACGTTAAAGCTGAAACGCCCCGCACCATAACCGCGCACGCGCGCGGCAGGAAGTTGGCTGAACAATTCGCGAATCGGAGCAAACGCACCCGTGTAGGTTACCGGGTTCGATCGCGGTGTTCGTCCAATTGGGCTTTGATCGATCACAATTGCCTTGTCGATTTGTTCCACTCCGCGAATCGACCGATGAGAGCCCGGCTTTTCCTTGGCACGATAGAAACGCCGAAAGAGAGCACGTTTTAGAATGTCGTCCACCAAGGTGGATTTGCCGCTTCCGGAAACGCCGGTCACACAAGTGAAACAACCGAGCGGAAAAGAGACAGTAACATTTTTCAAATTGTTTTCCGTCGCGCCTACCAGTGTCAGCCAGCCTTCAGATTCGTCGGTCGATCGCGGTTTGGCTCGGTGTTTGGGAATGGCAATTCGAGCACGGCCGGAAAGATAATCGGCCGTCAAGGAATTCTTCGCGCGCAGAACGTTTTCGAGTTTACCTTGCGCGACAATTTCGCCTCCGCGCGGACCCGCACCTGGGCCAAGATCGATAATGTGATCCGCCGCGCGTATTGTTTCTTCGTCGTGCTCGACCACAATTACGGAATTGCCGAGGTCACGAAGACGGCAAAGCGTCCCCAGCAGCCGTGCATTGTCGCGCTGATGCAATCCAATGCTTGGTTCATCCAAAATGTAAAGGACTCCCGCCAGCCCGGAGCCAATCTGTGTTGCCAACCGGATCCGCTGCGCTTCGCCGCCGGAGAGTGTCCCGCTCTGGCGATTGAGCGTGACGTACCCCAAACCGACTTCGATGAGGAATTCCAAGCGGGATTCGATCTCGCGCACAACGTCGCTGACGATGGTCCGTTGCTGCGTAGTCAGCTGAAGAGTCGCAATGAAGCTGGCGGCGCCCTCGGTCGTCAGTTCGCTAAGCTGGTGAATGTTCAATTCGCGTGTGTGCTGATCTTTTAAGGTGACCGCCAAAATTTCCGGTTTGAGCCTCGCACCCTTGCACACTTTGCATGGCTCGTACGTCATGAACGCTCGAATTCGGCTGCGAGTGAATTCGCTTTGAGTCTGTTCGTAGAGTCGCTGCATCTGCGGCACGAGTCCCTCGAATGGTTTCGCAGCTTTGGCTTCGCCGTTGTCGCTGAAATCCATTTGAATTGGCGTTCCATTTGTGCCGAAGTAAAGCGCTTGTTTGAATGGTTCCGGCAGGTCGTTGAAAGGCACGTCTTCATCGATGTGGAAGTGCTTCACGAGTGCCTTTTGCAGGTGCCGGTAGTATGCCTGCATTCGCTTCGTGCCACGCCGCCATGGCGTGATTGCGCCTTCGCCCAGTGTTTTGTCGCGATCGGCGATCATTAGTTCTGGATCACAAACCAATTGTGTACCAAGTCCGTGACAGGCTGGGCATGCCCCGAGGTGGCTGTTGAAGGAGAAATGTCTCGGCGTTAGCTCGCTAATCTTGAATCCAGTCTCGGGATTTCCGTAGTCAGTTGAGTAATGCAGTTCCTCACACACCTCGCCGGATTCGGCGTCGGACACCTGCTCGCGGCCTGTCGGAGTTGAGCTCCCTGCTCGCGAATCCGTGCGGAGTTGGGTGTTTGCCGTTTTCGAGCTTTCCCGCAATATGATGATGTGGTTCCCGCCCCATTTAAGTGCAGTTTCAATTGAATCGGTAAGACGGATGCGGATGCCATCGCGCACTACCAAACGATCTACCACCGCCTCGATGGTGTGCCGCTTGTTCTTGTTTAGTCGAATCCGCTCCGGGCTATCCAACTCCATGATCTGACCGTCAATCCGTACACGCACGAATCCTTCGCGCCTGAGCTTTTCAATTACATCACGGAATTCGCCGGGTTGATCGTTAATCACTGGCGCCAGTAGAATGATTTTCGACTCCGGCTCATAACCGAGAATTTGATCGACAATTTGCTGAGGGGTTTGCCGGCTCAACGGCTGCCCCGTCAATGGGTCGTGCGGCTGACCTGCAGCCGAAAAGAGCACCCGCAGATAATCGTAAATTTCCGTGGTCGTTGCGATCGTCGATCTTGGGTTGGCTCCGGCACTGCGCTGCTCGATTGCGATGGCGGGTGAAAGTCCCTGGATGAAATCCACGTTTGGCTTTTCCATGCGATCAAGAAATTGCCGTGCATAAGCCGAGAGGCTTTCGACGTAGCGGCGTTGTCCCTCGGCATAAAGAGTGTCGAAAGCCAGCGAGGATTTCCCCGAACCACTCAAGCCAGTAATAACAACCAGCTTTTCCCGTGGAATCTCCACATCGAGATTTTTGAGATTGTGCTGGCGGGCACCGCTAATTTTGATAACTTCTGCAGGCATTCTGACCAGAAACGTCGAACCTTCCAGTTAAGCACAAGCGTGCTTTTTCTCCAGCTAAATTGCGCAATCGAAAGTACGGCACAATGCTTGTTACCTCGGGACTGTGTGCGTGTTAAGGAATGAAAGTCTCAGTCGTCATTCCCTGTTACAACGAAAAGAGCACGATCGAAAAGATCGTGGAGGCAGTTCGCAATGCTTCGCTCGAATGCACCGAGATCATTGTAGTGGATGATTGCTCGCAAGATGGGACGAGGAGCGTGCTTCAGCAAAGGCTTTCGCAGGTCGTTGATCGTATTATCTATCATCCGGTGAACCGTGGAAAGGGAGCGGCGTTACGCAGCGGTTTTGCGGCCGCGACCGGCGATATCATCTTGGTTCAGGATGCAGATCTTGAATATGATCCGGCAGATTATCCGGCGCTCCTGGAGCCGCTGATTTCAGGTAAAGCGGATGCCGTTTTTGGTTCCCGATTCATGGGTGGAAGACCACATCGCGTCCTTTTCTTCTGGCACATGGTGGCCAACAAATTTTTGACCATGCTCTCCAATGTATTCACCAATATCAATCTTACGGACGTGGAAACGGGCTACAAAGCGTTCAACGCCACTGTTATTAAATCGATTCAAATCGAAGAAGACGGTTTTGGAGTTGAACCCGAAATTATCGCCAAACTTGCCCGAAAAGGCTGTAGACTGTACGAAGTGGGGATCTCCTACAGCGGACGGACTTATGCGGAAGGAAAGAAGATCAATTGGAAGGATGGCGTGAGAGCAATTTACGTCATTCTTAAATACAATTTGGGGCCGAGTCGGCATTGACGGCGAAGAACGCAGCGGCTTCTTACCTCTTACTTCTTTTCCTTAGCAGCGTGAAACGGCCGCGGCGGTCAATTAATACGTAGTCGTTGAGCCGAATTCCAGATTCCGCGCTAATTTTCTCCGCGCTGATTCTGAAGGGCGCGTAGGGGTCAGCGCTATCGCCAAGGATCCAGATCGGCGCAGGCCGGCCATATAGTCGGTCTAGCCAGAAGAGGTTTCGGTTATGCGCGTAGCGAAAAAGCATAGCTGAAGCAATGACCGGTTCCCCGGGTTTGCCCTCACGAAGATAGCGAGCGAACACGGCGTCAGCCTGTTGGCGCTCGGATGACGAGTAAAGGCTGGTCGAACGAAGAAGGTACGCACCGCGAGCAAACCACGGCACGAGTAAGAGTTGTGCAAATGCCGCCAGTGCTGCGGTTCCAATTGCAGTTGCAACTATTGTGGACCGCATCCGCTTACCGCAGCACAGTACAAACCGCACAATCGAAGCAAAACCTACCAATGTGATACACCACAGCAGTGCCTGGGCCGTAAAAAATCGTCGCGCCACCAGGAGGTCATTCCTATCCATTAGCCATGCGATGACAGTTGTGGGGAGGCCAAGGGCCAAGTAATACGGGCGCAACAAGATTGTTCCAAAACTACCTACAATCATGACCCACAGCCACTGACGAACAGTGCCACTCCCAAGCCAATCGCCAATATTGGATGCGACAAAAGTAAAAAGCGCTCCGGGGCCGGATAAACTTCCGGGCGCCACGACTCCGAGGCGATCAATCGAATGACCAGACAGGCGATCAACGGGGTGACCAGCGTACGCTATCGGCGATTGCGACCAGGAAATCGCCAGCAAAAATGGTATGGCGGAAACCGACAGGAGAAGCGCGATCGCCGCAGGCCAGTTGAAGCGATCACGCACGCACTTGCCGGGTGAAGCCATCCATGTCTCAACTCCTGCTACCATCGCTACCATCGCCGCAGCAATCGGTGCATCCTCCTTCACGCTGATGACAGCGAGTGTTGTCGCAATCGAGAGCAACATTCGCTGCTGAAGCAGGAAGTAAAACAGGGCTAAACACAACGCCGGAGCGAGCAGCTCGACTTGGAACCCCCAGCCAGCCTCTTGATAGAAAAAAATCGAAAGTGGGCAGAGCAGCATCGCCCCGGCTGCGATTAACGCGATAGGACCGGCAACGCCAAGTAGGCGCAATATACGTATCGCGAAGAAGTAAGTGGCTCCTACCGACGCGGCAAGGACAAATAGTAAACCGGGAGCGCCCAAGGGCTTCGCGATAAGCCCGAGCGGCACAAGCATAAAATAGGTGTGAATCGCAAGTATGTTTCCAAAACAGTTGTCTTGGAGAATCCCTTTTCCATCGAGCCAGCTCCGCGCAGCCTGAACGCTTATGAAGAGGTCCCCTGAATAGCCAAGATCGTAGAACGTCTTGAGCTTAAGAGCGAAAACCCAAGCGACAGTAAAGAGAGTAAGCCCGAGAGCAACAAAATCCCAGCGATCCCATGGCGCCGCCGTTTCCACCTTTGACGTAAACAGCTTTCTCCAGTGAAACCGCATCGGACGAACCTATGGCTTCCCAATATCTTTTCCAATTCGATATCCTAACGCACGTATTTATTGCTATGAGAACGGCTGATTTTGTTGTGATTTACCTTCGAAAATAGCAAATCATCCGAAAGTCTCCATCGGCTCTCGTATCGGTAGCCTTACTACAAGTTAGTGTCGAAAATTTCAGTCCTGCGTCGTGCCGCTAACAAGGTGTATTATTTTGGAATGCCAACCGTTTCTTTTCAGGCGGCTGTCTCACTGGACCCGCACACGCTGGCACGGAGCTAAACGGTTTCCTTTCTTATCTGATGATATGTACCGTGAGCGGCAGACCTAAGCGCGTGTTAGCGGTACAAGGATAAACAGGTCCGTGATGAAGATTCACGCCTTCGACCTGGTCGAAACATTCGCGGAATTCATTCGCGCGCCGCGCAGCGGAGAAGTGTATAACATCGGCGGAAGCCGGCACAGTCACTGTTCAATGCTCGAAGCGATCGCTTTATGTAAGGGACTAAGTGGCCGGAAATTAACATAGAGCTACGAAGAGACGAGCCGAGTCGTGACCACATCTGATGGATCAGCGACATAAGAAAATTCCAAGGACATTATTCTGACTGGAAGTTTCGCTACGGTTTGCGAGCAATTCTGGAAGAAATTCATCGCGCGATCAGCAAGCGCGCATAGTAACCGTAATCCACCAATCGTTGGGGATCTATTCGTGTGTTGAGGGAAACGATAACAGCTAATCATGGGGCGGGGTGCTCGGGGCTCCGGCTTTTGGGGCTTTTGAGTCCCTGCCACCCTGCGGAAGCATTCTCTTCGGCACATCATAAACCAAAAACGAGTAGGCAATGTGATCGACAGGAGTAAAATGCTCTCTCAACCATCTGTACTCATCCGGGTTTCGATTAACTCCAACCAGGGCGTTAACCGGCACGACAATTCGCCCGGCTTGCGGTTTACGAGGATCTACAATAACTCCAGGATGACGGCGGACATATTGCTTTAGGTACCATTCGTTTCCTCGCCAATCCAAGTTCGAGTCTGCAAGGTGTCGGTAGGCGAGCTTCCTGTCCGGAACAAATTCATTAAAATACGAGATAAAATGCGGATAATATGAGAGAGCCGATGCAGCAGCCCAAACTGCGAGAATCACCGCGGTAAATCGTCGGACCTTGGAAGCGGGCGCAGCCAAGAATCTTCCGCAAAAGATCGTAGCCAGGGCGAATACGGGCAATACATGACGAATGCCGACCTCCGCGTTAAAGAAGAAATTCAAGTAGACCCAGTAAACCAGAATCGGAATCAGTAGAAAGATCTCCTCTCGACGAAGTCCGAGCGCGGCCGGTTGGCGACGTTTGGAAAAGTATCCGAACAATGCCATGAAAAATATGATTTGCTTCGCAATCGGGACCTTGAAGAAGGCTGCATAAAAGTAGTATCCCGGGAACCCATGAAGCGTCCCGTCATGATGATTCACTCGAAGTTGCCCAGCCATGTAAATGTTTCCCCAAGCTTCTCCCATCCTCTCCTCGAACTTGACCAGATCCAGGCCCTGGATGTAAGGCACTGGCAGTGGAAGAGGCAGGTTACCGATGATTGGGGTCGCCTCGAGTTTTTTGAAAAATGGGTCTTTCAATGTATACCCAGACAACGGGGTTCCAACTCCCGCGAAATCGAACCCCAGGTTAATTGTTATGATACTCACCGCGCCGAAGAACGTTATCGCCATCAACCAGCGGCGCAGATTCCAAGTCGGGCTATGGGATTGATCAGGTTTCGCCGCTCCACTGGCTGGTCTAAAGCGGCAATAAATCGCTGCAATCGCCAAAAAAATCGGGTACAGATAAACACACGAGTATTTGGCCAGTTGGCTTAAGCCAAGCGTCACCGCGCTAAAAACGGCTCGTTGTTTTCCGCCTAACTTTAGAAAATGCCAAAAATGGTAGAGTGCGACGGTTGTCATCAAAGCGGCAGGCAAGTCTGCTGTCACCAGTTGACCGTGCGCAAGCAGGTTGGGATCGAAAACGCAAAGACTTAGCGATAGGAGTGCCCCGTTACGGCCATAGAGTTCATAACTCCATCTCACGATGTATAACGCAAGTAACAAAGAAAGAGCAATGGTTGCGTACCTGCCTCGCTTTAGCTGATCAGTCCAGGAAGCATCGGTTGAAATCCCTATCATCGAGGCAACAAGAGCGAGATTTCCGCTCGTCATGGCGTGCACACTTGAAAAGGGCATCGTGCTGGCATTTAACGCGCTTGTACGCTCGGGAGCGCCATTCAACACGCGATAGCCGTACTGGTAGTGCAGAGGTTCATCGGTAGTAAGCCCTTTGTGACGGAGGCTAGTTGTCTGTATAGCCAATAACACGACTAAGAGCGCGCCGCAGACAACGAGCCACCCCCGTATCGTGATCCATTGCCACACTCGACTACTCATTGAGATGTTGTGGTATACCATGCCGTTATTCCAAAATTGTAGTCGTCGACATTAGATGCTGTGAGACACAACCTCATAAAATAGACGCCTAACTTCCTAGTCTGAGCGTGAAAGTCCCGGCGAACGGATGACCTCTGCGTTGAATTCACTGACTGAAATGATGTAATCGGCGTTCGCCTGCTGCTCTGGCGTGAGTTCGCTTCCGTTTTCGACCCAAATACGTAGGGAATGATCGTTCCAAATCAGGGAGGCAATAAAAAACACATTCCACTTATTTCGGAAGATATTTTCTTTCAGCAAAATGAGAATACGGCTGCCGTGTGTTGGACGCAGACTTAAAGAACGAAACGTCTGGATAACGTGGGAAGTGTTTGCACCTAGAGTGAGCCAAGGCCCTCCAAGGCGCTGATTTTCGCGTTGCGTAAAGGCGGCGAGAGCGAACGCTACTAAAAGTGTTGCCATGACGCGGAGATATTTATCACCCGACGCATTCCGGACCATTGCACGTTTTGCTGTAGTCAGAACACGGCCAGCAACGAATACCGAAAATTTCGAAATCAGCGTAATCAAATCAAAAGCAACTTTTGCAAAGATCATTGCCCATCCAAACAGCAGAAGATAAAGCGATGCATCGCCGCGCATCGGGACGATAAACGCCAGAGGAAGCGGCACGATTACTATCCAGAATGTCATGAGCTGCAGCGTGCGGTCTTGGCGCAGAAAGGCATAAATGAAAACAAGCGCCCATAAGAAGAGCAGCGTCGTTGGAGTGATCGTATACCCGGCAAATAACAACTCACCAACAAACTTGGTGTTCGAAGCCATGAAATTGTACCACGAATACTTGGGTCGATAAGGATCTAAACTCGCTAGGGACCCGTTGCCGTGCAGTTTTCCGTACACATAAAAAACCGTGAGCAATCCGGCAATTAATGACGGTGCGGCATAAGACCGAAGCCAGCGCATGAACGCTTTCGAGTCTGCCCAGCGAGGGGATTTCAGAAACTCATAAACTACCACGATGACTGGAAGCGTGACTGCCATCTCTTTGCAGTTCAGCGCGCAAACGTACAACACTATAAATCCCAATAATTGGAACGCACGAAGAGAGACTTCTTTCTCACGGATATGGATGTAGTACGTCAACGCCGCGAAGTAAAAGAATCCACATAACACGTCATAAATGAACGCACCGACGAACACAAGGCTGCCAAGCCGTGGATGGTAACAGAGAGCAAGGACAGCGAGAAAGGCGATTGAGCGTGAGGAGGCGAGCCGCTGGCTCAAGTAATAGACCACGGGAATGGAGACAGCGAGAACGCTGATCTGGACAAGCCGATAAGGGAACGGATCCAGGTCAAAGAAGTGATAAAGCGGAAGATAGTAAAGAGCGCCCCCCGGGCGATACAGGTAAAGGGGCAGATCATAGAGAGCGCAGTCCGAACAGAGAAATAACTTCCAAAATGCGATGTTTGCCAAAACTGACTTCAACGCTCCGGCACACCAGCAGATCCCCATGTTCATCATCTCGTCTTCGCGAAAACCCCCGCGTAGCGCAGGGAGCGCAAAGTGGAGGAAGTAGGCGATGAGAACGGCCACGCAAGCCGCATCAAAAAGCGTGCGTCGATATGTCAACTCTTTCACCATGTTGTTCGTACGATAAGAAGCTGAGGAAAGGATCGTACGATGATCGCGTAATTTACAATCGAGGTCTGTATGAAATCGTGCTTCCCGTCTCTTTGTTTATGGGCTTGCTCCCTTGGTAATCCGACCCCACACAGGAATCTTCTCCTCGGAAAGAGTCTGATCATCCGCGCTGCGAACCGCGTAGCGTAATTGAGGATTATAATCGCGTATGTAACCCACAAATGCATTCGTCTGAACTTTACGCAGGTAAAATACCTGATTGATGAACGGACTTATCGGCGAAGAGCGCGCCAGTCCGCGGACAACGCCAGTTTGATCCACTATCACCAATGTCTTGGGAGTTCTGTATCCGTTTTTAATTTCCTCACCCAAGATCCACGACGTCGGAGTCATCGCCCATCGGATGATGCGAGGTATATGCCGTCTGCTTACGGCCTGACCGAGAACCCGGGCTGCTGGGGCGCCGTCATTGCCCTGAACTAAAGCGGTCACGGCGCATCGGCCTGCTAAGTCCTCACGCTTGTGCCGTCCACCAAATAAATTTGCTTCGGCCTGACCAATCCAATCTTGCAACCCATCAGCGAACATATCTAATCGGCGCACCCGCAATTGTTCCGCCACCCGATAAATCCATTCTGGATAGCGCCACAGCGTTTGTATTTGCTGCTCATCGCGGACTCCGGCAACGAGGCTAAGCGCGGCGCACTCGTCCGCAGCTCTCGCAGTTCTAAGGAGTAAGCCGTACTTGTAGTGCTCGGGCAAAGCCAGAATCGGCAGCGCAAGAGCGACCAGATACAGTGGCCATCGTAGCCACTGCTTGGATTCCACACACTGAATGGCGACTAGCAACAGGCCAGTCCAGAATAGTGTGCTCCAAAAGAGGTAACGCGGTGAGAGAAACTCAAATTCGAAGCCTGGGCCGCGAACACGGTTAGCAGCGACAGCAAGAGCCATTGCGACAAAGTTAAAAGTGAGCAACGCCATCCCAATAAATTTGAGACTACTCTTAATGAGGTCCCGCCGAATCATTGTTAAAACAATTGCCACCAGAGCGAATGCAAGCCCGGCTCCGCCGCACCAGAGTGATAGTACTGAGGACTGGGCTGCTTCAGCGGAGAGAGGCCTCCCATTCCAACCCGATGCTGCATAAAGAAAAGGACCTCCGGCCACTCTGCATAATTTGGGGACTACGCCTAGATCGGTAGAAGTGATTGCTTGAATAGCCCTGTAAGTGTTTGAGTGCGGCGGGAGCTGCTGATAGATGACCATTGTTACCAGAGCGGCGATGCCAACAGCGACAAAAGAGCGCCACTGAAGACGAAGGGACCAAATTAGAAAGAGCAGAGTGGGCCAAATCGCCAGGCCCGCGCCGAAACTGAAGGAGGCCACGAACGCGGCGGACACCACGACAAGGATTGCTGGCAATGACCATGTTGAACCCACTCCAGCCTTTGGCAAAACAAGAAAAGCGAGAACTGCGCTGGCGACAACCAGAGAGCATATCACGTTAAATCCCCCAGACGCGGTGATATGACTCCGGGGCGCCCAAAAGTTACCCGCGATGACGACAAAAGTAGCTATTATCTTGGCGGTGAGACCTACAGTCTTATCGCCTTCAACTGGAATCAGCAGCAACGCAACACTAAGGAAAAGCATCAGGAGGCCTGCAAAAAACAGCGGTAGCTGTCTGCCATGAAAAAACTGGAGATCCGCCAGCCAGAAAAAGCTTGGGAAAAAAAGAGAGTGTTCAAAGTGTTTATGCAGCGCGCTCTCAAGCCAAGTGTGATTCAGGCAGAAATCGTAAATCCGCCAGTAATCAGCCTTGGTGACAGTCCAGCGCCCCAGATAAAGGTAAACGACACCCGAAGTAAGAAAGACAAGCGCACCCAGAGCAGCAAACATCTGGGCAACCCGCTCAGCCACTGAAACAGACCAACGCATCCTTTAAGTGCGAAGTCGGCCCCAAGCCAGGATGGAAGTACCGAAGGGCATTGAGAACGGCAAGGCCGTTTCAATGTTCTTCATCCCGTGCAGTAACAGTCGCGAGATTTCGTTTGGTGGTACGAAACCGGCGCGAATGGCGCCGGATCTGTTTGCTCCACGCAGCATGACCTTGCGGGCGAGCAACAACGGGACCATTGACATCCCCCATTGCTGGATGGTTTCGCCTTCCGTGCCACTCTGCTTCAATAATGTCGCCAAACTCGCTGCCGTATAGCGCCTCAGATGGCCGGCTGCTCGATCGTAATCACTGAAAAAGAGCATACTCGCGGGCACGTTTACAACCACCAGTCCGCCTGCTCGAACGTGCCGTAAAGCAGCACGGAGAAACGCGAGATCATCATCAATGTGTTCAAGCACGTCTAACAGGAAAACGGCATCGTAGCGGTCTAAAAGTGAAGGTTCTTGATCCAATATATTGTAGATGAAAAGTCTGCCCTTGCCCGGTTTTGCCATCTCCAGCGCCGTACGATTCAAATCGCAGCCGTCCACCGGAATGCCGAGGTCTCGCTCCAGCATATCCCGGGCGACTCCATTTCCGCACCCGATTTCCAGCGCGCGCCGGAGCGGAGTGCCAGCGCATTTAATGGCCCGGAGGAGTACACGATGCCGCCATTGCATCCAAAAATGGTCGGCGTTCGCAAACTGAAACCAGTCATCGGCCATTGAGACTGCCTGAGGCTGGGAGAGAGTTTCAATCTGGCTCATCGATTCCTGCAGGTTCTTCAACGTTCATGGTGCGTTCAACTATGAACGATGGCCGCGCTTTTACCTCCATGAACATTTGACCGATGTACTCACCGAGAATCCCCAGGTACAGGAAGATTAATCCATTAGAAAAAAGCAGAATGATGACCAGCGTTGAAAACCCGGGCGCGGCGAGGTGAGTATCGGTGAATAGAGCAACTCCTATATAAATCAACGCGGCGACGATCGCGCCGAGACAAAGCAGGCTGCCGCATAAGAGTCCTACCCTCAATGGCCTTGTTGAAAAGGACGTGAGTCCTGAGAAAGCTAGCTTTAGCAGTTTTCTGAATGAATACTGCGGATCGCCAGCCGCACGTGCCGCCCGCGAAACGGGAAACGGCCTCCGTGGCAATCCGAGCCACGCGCGCAATCCGCGCACAAAACGTAGCTTCTCCGGAAGACTCAATAGCAGTTCGACGGCCCGCCGGCTCATTACGCAAAAATCCCCGCTGTCGACCTGGACGGGGCTGTCGGCTAAAAAGAGGTAAAGCCGGTAAAAAACGAAGTAAAAAAGACGCTTTACTTTTGTCTCCCGTCGGGTTCTTCGCACGGCGTAAACCACATCGACTTTCTCCGCGAGTAATACCTGATACATCTCGAGTAGAACTTCGGGTTCGTCCTGCAAATCCGCATCCATGATCCCCACGAATCTTCCAGATGCAAAAGACAAACCGGCCGATATCGCGTTTTGATGGCCGAAGTTTCGCGTTAACACCACCAGTTTGACGGATGAATCGGTTTGAGCCCACGCTTCGATGAATTTCGAACTTCCGTCCGTGGAACCATCGCTGACAAAAAGCAATTCCCACGTGACCGGTCGATTCGGTAATTTTTCCAATCGCTCGCGCAACAAAGGCAAGACCCGTGCCTCATTCAGGAAGGGAATAACGATGGTTAGCTCCGGTTGATTCATTTAGAAGAGAGGGAAAAAACGTCTGTCATTAGGCAAGGCTCTCACGTTACGAAGGCGATTTCGCTCTCGTGTTCCCGATAGAATCTCTGCGCCATGGAAACGAATCGCAAAGGACCAAGCTGCCAACGATTAATCAAATGTTCTATCATTACTCCGTCGGAAAATATTAGTACCATGCTCAGGTTTTGCATACCAATAAATACCCGAACAGTGAAGCCGATACGAAAGATCTGCGTTTGGTCACCTCTTACCCGCATCATTGCGAACCCTGGAGAAATCGCAAAAAAAATGATCGGTCACAAGGAGTGTCTGGTTTCAACTTCATCAATCCCGCCTGATCTTCAGAGCTGCATCCGGAGCAGCCACAGTGGGGAGAGCTCGCTTGACGGCACTCGAACGGGAGTCAAGCTTGCGCCGTTTGTATGAATGGTCCATTCGTGGCTCGGCTCGGTCGTTTCTGGCGCGAAGACGGTATTTTCCTCACTGTGATGCTGGCGCTTTTCGCTTTGCGTTTTTGGCCTGCATTTGCTCACGGGGCGCTGTACGCTCCGTTCCAGGACAATGTTTGGCTTTACGGCCCGCTGTTTTCGCGTGCGTCTGAAATCGCGCTCTCGGGCAACTTCCCATACTGGCTAGACACAGTTTTGGGGGGATTCCCGCTTTATCTAACGCCCCATTTCTCGGCGACCTACCCCTTCTATTTCTTTGGCGTGCTCAACTATGGGAAAGCCTTGGAAGTGTTATACACACTGAGCTACGTGACATGCTTTCACGCTCTGATTTTATATCTGAATCTTTACATCATGATGCGAGTTGCCGGGGCAGGAGGTCTTGCCTCGCTGTGCGGGGCTACCGTGGGTCTGGTGAGCGGCAACACGGAAGTCAGCGCGCATTGGATCGCGATCGCGGCTGCTTGGAGTTGGTTTCCGTTGTTAATTGCGGGGATGATTCGCTTGCTACGGGCACCACTCTCGTTCGGAAGTATCGCGCTATTTTCACTGTCCGCCGCTTTGATGTGTGCCGCGAACCCCGCGCAACCAGTAATTCAATCGGCGCTTTGTTGCGGAATCTTTTTCGTTGTCGCTATATGCTGGCAGTGGCGAAAGGACGGCATTGCTGCGGTTAGCCGTCTTTTAGCAGGGTTGGGCATCAGTGGAGTTATTGCTTTCTGTCTGGCTGCGGTCGCCTTTGTACCGATGGTCTTGGCGACAGGTGGTATGATTCGTCATGGACCCCGTGTTCCCATAATAGGTCACGCCTCAATTCCATGGGACAGCTTTAATGTAATGCAGTTGCGGCCATCAGCTCTTAGTCACCTGCTTTTTGACTCGTCCGATCTTCGTGTACTCGGCGGGCTGTATGTAGGCCCAATCGCTCTGTTAGGAGTAATGCTTTGCGTTATTGCCTATCGGCGTGGTGATGCATTCGCTCGCTTCCTGTTGCTCACGCTGGGCGCGATCGCCTTTTATTTCTTATTGGCGGGTTTCGGAACCTATTTTGGCCTGGCTTATCTGCACTTTCACATTCCGCTTCTGAATCGAATCCGGGAAGCGGGTCGATACCTGGCAATCTTTACGATGCTAACAGCGCTCCTTACAGGTTTGGGGTTGCAGGTGATTATGAATGTGGCGAGTCGCGAGTTAGAACTGACAGGTGGGCTGCGCCGCTACTTCTGGATTGCCATCGGAATCAGCCTGCTGATTTTTGCTGGGGCTCTGGCGTTCGATCATCACGAAAAAGTCACAGGTTGGCTCGTGCTGCTTACACTGCCCTTGGCTTGGGTGCTTTGGCCAACGTCGTCGCGCCAAGCACAGTTGGTTGGCAGTGGACTTCTGTTGTTGGCGTGTTTAGCTTCAGTCTTATCGCCGCCTGGAACACAACCATTTTGGGTCTCCCAATATCTGCTTTCGGAGAATCTTAGGTCTCATCGTGTCCTGCGCCGGATCGCACAGCTGCCAAATATCAGGCATTACCGTGTGGTTGTTCTGGATTCGAAGTTTCATCCTATTAATTGGGGGAGTAACGCTAGTTATTACGGGATTCGAACCTTCTATTTGAATTGTACGCCCGTACCGTACGATCAATTCCGGGAGATGTTCGATGAACAAGCAGTCAAATTGCGCGAACTGCGCGGTGCCAAATATTTTATTTGTGGTCAGGATTCAAAGCCTTTCGATCCGAACGCTCGACTTCTCTTCACGGAAAGCGGGTATCGCGTCTACGAGGCGTCTGACCCGATGGAACAGTACACGCTAGTCCATGAGGTCGTACCGTTTACTGATAAGGCCTCGTTCCGAAGCAAACTTGCCGGAGGGTTCGATTATCAGCATGTCGCCGCCTTGGAGAGACAAAAGGGACAAACAATCTCTCCTCTGCTGCAAGCGATTCAAAGAACCGGTGTTGCCACCCCGACGTCGACCGACCTGGTGGAACCGATTTTCAACACGCCAAACGTCTTTGACGTATTGGTTAATTCTCCTGAACCGGGACTCCTGATCTTAAACGAACGATGGAGCGACGCCTGGCACGTAAGAGTCAATTCCAAGTCAGCACAAGTGCTACGAGCTAATTTTACGCAACCTGCGGTGACGCTGCCACCGGGGCGCAATTATGTTGAGTTTGAGTATAAACCAATGCTTTTCTGGAGTCTCCTGATTCTGCAGCGAGTTACTTTTTTGTTCTTGGTGCTCGCCGGCGCGTGGAACCTATGGCGGGCGTACGCTGGCTGTAGATCGGTAGCAAACCGATAGGCGATGTCCTAACTTAGAGATCAAGGAACGTGCTAGGCTCATGGAGCATCACTTCTCGCATTCAAGAACCACAGTCACGTATGGGATGCGCATGGGTTTCCTGTCGATCCATGCATCAACATTTGTAAAAACCTTCGCCGCAAGCTGGCGGTACTGTTGCTCCGTCCGAACGTTTCGGCCTCGATCATGAGACATGATGTACCTGGAAAATGAACTCTGATTTGGGATCCAACATGCATCGAGACACACAAATCGACCTCTCTCCTTTAGCGCGTCGTGAGCAAACCGAATACAATGCGCCGCATCTTCATCATCTAAGTGGTGCAAAATCCCGAGTCCTATTATGATATCAGCATCGGTGAATCGCGGATCACCCCAAAGCGACTTCGTGTCACCGACTACGAAAGTCCCCTTGCCACCGTGCTTCCGTTTGGCGGAAGCAATATAAGACGGATTCACGTCGAGGCCTAGGTATTCGACTTCCGGGAGCCACGGTAGTATCTGTGCGGGGCCACACCCGATATCAATGACTTTATCACCCGCTTTGGCTCGGACATGGCTTTCAATAAATCTCCGACGCAGCGCGTTTCCTCCAATGGCGTCTTGAAATAGATTGTACAGAGACGGAACTTTCAACCAACGGTGTAATGTGGAGTTACGCTCCATGGTGAAGTTCGGTTAAGAGCTCGATTGCTTCCTCTCACGGTAGCCTTCCCGCAGAAGAAATAGGTCAGCAGCTGTCGTGTGCTGTAATGGGTCAAGACCTAGGTTGGCGTTTGTTCCAGACATGTCAGCGTACGGATTTCGTCACCGAAAAATGCTCGGCCATACTGAAGAGCAGCAAGCAAAGCTAATGTACAAAGAAATATCGCCCCTAACGCGACGCATTGACGCCGTGATAGATGCCGCAAGTTCAGTTCACAACGAACGCAATGTACTGGATTTCGCATTTGACAAGCAATGTGCCGGAGCTGCGCAAGCGAGTCCGAACGCTATGAATAGCTGTGGAAAATCGCCGCCAACATTACCGACCTTATGTGTCGAGATAATTCCGAAGGAATAACTCCATGATATGGTGTGCTCCGGCGCTTCTTACGTGCCTGAGATCAGGCTCCCATACCGCGGCGCGATCGGAGTTTTGCACGATCTCGTAACTTGGAAAATAATCCACGTTAGCGTGGGCGGCAGCCCATTCTTGGGCGACTACTCTCAGCAACGATTTGGCCCAGGTGTTGGCTACGACAATGTCCATGGGTGAAAACGTGTTCATCAAAGGGACAGGGGAGACAGTGACGATAATATGAACGTCGGGATGTCCATACTGGGATAGCAAGGCGTATATGGCTTCCAAGTTAGCCCAGTTTTCGGTGAAAGTGGTGAGATGAAATTCGTACCGGTTCGGGCGAGGCTTTGACAAAGCTGGATTGGCATCCGGTCTCAATGTGTACGCCACGTCAAGGGGAGTGCAATTGACGAACACATCGGCCTGAACGTCGCGCCATACCTCTGCAAGGCCCAGGGTGAGGATCACAGCGCGGCAATCTCTGATGCGCTTTGTAACCAGTTGCATCAGCGCGCGGCGCTCCAGAGTTTCTTCCAAGCCGGTGAAGCTCAACGCCGGGTTTGTATGCGGGTCATACCAGGTGGTTTCTGTGAGTTGAACAATAGATTGCAAAGGAAATACTGCGTCTGGATCAAGTGCCCAGCGCAATTCGTTTAATATCGAATACGTGTTGTATTTGTTGATAAAGCCAAGTCCTGATTTTTCATTGTCAGCCAGCTGGAGATTGGCAAATTCAGGCGCTGCGCTTTCAACAGCGATCTTGTTGCTCAACAATGCGCTTTCGAGACCGCGGGCGAAACATGAGCCTATAGCGTAAAATTTGTCGTCCCTGCAGAGCTTAAACTTGGGATTAACCTTGGGTGTGAACCAGGTGTGATGCAGTCGCTGAAAGGCGTACTCGCCAGCCGGATCGTTGGAATCGGCCTTGCTATTATACCAGACCGCAGCCGCGTTTCTTTTATAGTTTTCCATCGCCTCACCTGCAGTCGCAATGGACGGCGATTCTATCGAGGATATGCGATCGCTCGGTGGATTGAAATCGGTTGTTTCGCTAAAGCAGGCCTCTGGCATAGCTCAAAAAGATTCTAGCGCCGGCGGTAGATGCTGTGGCTCTCTGTTGGACGCCCGCCCTTTTTCCACAGGTTGTACTCTGCTGCAACCAAGGATAGCACAATGTAGCGGTCTTCCTGGTTATTGAGGTCGTAGTTGGGGAAGTAAGCAGGATTAACCAAGCGCCACAGAAAGCAGTTTCGACGCCACATTTCCACCGGATCGAGGTAGCGCAACAGGAGCGACTCAATCTCCTCGCTCCGGATTCCTTCGAAGCTATTAGCCGAAAAGTCCGTTTCTGGAACGGTAGAATCGACGTTGCCGGTAAACGCGTTGCGGCGGAAACGCTCTGGAAGGAGAGAGAACATCCGATTAGCAGCGTCTAGCGCTTCAGGCCATAGCTGATTGCCATTGCGACCGATCGCTTCTCCAATGACCCAGAATTCGCCCTTCGGGACAAGCAGTTCGGTGACCGTTTGAACCACGTGCTCAATTTCCACGACGTGATGCAGCCCTGACACGAACATCGCAACGTCGAAAGTAAGATTGCCGAACTGCTCTGCCGAGATAACATTTACGTCGCCAAGGACCGCTAATATTTGGGCAACGGAAGAAAGCGCGGCGGTCGCTTTTTGCATTAAATTCTCGTTAAGATCGAACAGCGTTATCTCTACGGGACAACCTGCATCAGCGATCATCTTCCTTTCTATGCCTGCGGCGCCTGAGCATAGCGACAGTATCCGCACCGGCCGACCCTCCCGCTCATGCACAGAACGAATGCGCTTCGGGAAATTTGGTTGAGTCGGAATGAGGCTGCACAAAACTCTGTGTGCGTAGCGGTATACGTCCTCGCCTTCCAAGGCTTTTGCTGACGGAAGTCTCAGTAGAGATTCCGCCGCAATAGGCTCTTCGGACTTGGGCCTGGGCCCAAGGCTGATTTTCGTAAGATGTGAGCCAGCCTCTCTGCCTTGATCGGCTTCACGATAATCATACATCGCGTGGTCGTACGATGCGTTGAAGCGTTCAAGTGTAGTCTTGATACGGCGTGATTGATGACGGCGCGCACTCAGCAGGCTGATGCGGTCGTCGGGACCGGCCACCCAGTTGATAACTGCGAGCTTCGACTCCAAATCGAAGTGGCCGCTAGGAGAAAAGCATCGGAGTCCCAGATGTCCGCGGCGGTCCCGCAATACCGACAGGTCGAGCGTGAAATTCGACTCCTTGTTGTCGCGGCTTAACGGCGCTTCAAGCAATATGATTCTAGCCGATCTGTCGCCCTCGGGTTCAAAAAACGTCTGAAACGAAAAACCTTCGACGTCTTTCGCATCTATTCTCGATCCAAGCTCGCAGGACATCGACACATCGCGGGACAATCGCATCAGGGGTCCAATCGCCATTTGTCCGACGCCGAGCGCAAGCGCCAAACGGAAAGCACCGTGTCTTTCTACAGGAACCCAAAGAGGTTTCGCGCCTGAGGAAGAGTCGTCATTTTCGATGATGAAATTTGGAATGTCTTCGCTAAGGAAAAACTCGTTTACCACCTGATTCATAATCGAGCTCGCGCCCTCAGCCTAGCTGCCTCTCATGGATATGCTGCAAGGCATAAGGCCGAACGGACGGTGTTTCCGGTTTTCGCGCGACCAGGACGATCCGCGCCATGTGTTTGGCGAGACCTTCCACCGGCACCAGCTTTAACTGCCGAATTTCGCGAAACCCAACCAATTCCAGACAGGTTGTCAGGACGCTTGTGCTCAAGGCCCAGAAATTGGTCGCGTCGTTGTTCTGCATGTACATAAAGTAACAGATATTAGCGTCCTCTGGATTATCGTATACCTGGGTTTCCAAGGCGAGGTAACCCCCGGGCCGCAGGTTGTCGAACGTGGTTCGTAAAGAGAGGATTGGATTGGGAAGGTGATAGAGCGTGCCGAAGTGAAGGACGACATCAAACTCTTCCGGACGACTGAATGTCTCCGCGCTGGCGATGAAAAATTGTGCCTTTACACCAGCAACCTCCGAAAGGAAACACGCGATTTCGACCTGGTCGGGTACAACGTCGATGCCAGTGCAGCGAGCCCCATATTTCATTGCCGCATAGATAGAGTTGTAACCAGCGCAGCACCCGATATCGAGTAATCTCCTGTCCGACATGTCTTGGAAGGGAATGGCAGCCTCGACCAGGCCGAACTTGTTCAATGGCTGTCCGGAAAATGGGATACGGCGTTTGAAGTCTTTTGTCGAAACGCCATTATCAAAATCGATCCGATGGCCCCATGGCTCCCACTCTCGGAGTTTTTCGCTGAGCGCTTCCGGCGCAAGCGTCGTGTGCAGCGTTAGAACACCGTTTTTCATTTCAGCCTTGGGTAACATCCGATGATAAAATCGAGACTCATGAATTAAGGCGTCGTGCCACAAAGAGCAAAGGGTACCCCGCGACCCATCATCGGCAATTCGTATCTTTCAATGCTGGCAAAGTCCGAAAAACGGAGGTTCAGATACTGACAGCTGCGCATGCGATAGGCGCAGGGATTCGCTGCTGGAATTTGATAACCAGGCGCAAGCATTTGAGAAATCAGTCACGAAAAAGTTCACTGGCCAAGCGAAACAGTTTCGGCGATAAAAGCGAACTGCCATGGAACGCGCGTCCGGGAACACAGTCCTGATCATCGAGGATGAACGCGATGTGGTCGATCTGCTTGCGCTCAATTTGCGCAAGGCCGGTTTCGCCACATCGACTGCGCCCGACGGCGCTGCCGGATTGGAAAAAGCGCGCAGCGAAAAGCCAGCTTTGATTATTCTTGATCTGATGCTGCCGAAAATGCCTGGGCTGGAAGTTTGTAAAATTCTCAAAAGTGATCCCGGTACTCGGCAGGTCCCGATTATGATGCTCACGGCGAAGGCGGAAGAAATCGACCGGATAGTGGGTTTGGAATTTGGCGCCGACGATTACGTGACAAAGCCATTCAGTCCACGGGAAGTCGTCTTACGCATTCGGGCGATCATGCGCCGGGGCGAGGCGAAACAGGGCGATGAACGCTTGACGGCTGGTCCCATCATGGTTGATCCGGCGCGTTACGAAGTCTCTGTCAGCGGTAAGCGAATCAATCTCACCAGTCTTGAATTTAAACTTCTCTGCACGCTGATCCAGCGACGCGGTCGCGTCCAGGCGCGAGACCGTTTGCTCAACGACGTATGGGGTTACGAGAGTGTCATAGACACACGCACAGTGGATACGCACGTCCGACGCCTGCGCAAGAAGCTTGGCAAAGCCGCCGATGTGATTGAAAGCGTGCGGGGATTCGGCTATCGAATGAAGGAAAAATAAGGCCAAATGTGTTGGCTAATTCTGTGCACGCTCTGCGCCGTTTTCGCAGTGACGGCGCTTCTACTCTGGCAAAAATGGTCCGCGCCATGGGCACAGATTGAGCAGCTCGTGTCGCAAATAGCCCGCGGTGAGCGCCCGTCCACATTCCTGGTAAACGGAAAAGCACATCCGCACCGCATCGGTCTGACGTTGGAGAGGATCTTTGCGCACCTGCAAGAACTTGAACACCGGATCGCAGGGCGTGAATCCGGCACACAAACAATTGTCGGCGCAATGCAGGATGGCCTTCTCGTGGTCGACGCGCGTAACCGCATTACGCTTATGAATCCCATGTTCGAACAACTATTCGAAGTACGCGAACCAACAGCAGGCGTTCCTTTGGTCGAAGCCGTTCGTCACGCAACGCTCGATCAACTGATTGCGGAAACGCTGCTTACCGGCGAAGCAATGCGAGGTGAGTTGAGCCTGGCCGATTCGCGGACTCACAGCGAGCGGCATGTAGAAGTCAGCGCTGTTCCAATCAAGAAAGCTGATGATGAAATAACCGGCGCGGTCGTGCTTTTCCACGATTTCACCGAATTGAAGCGTCTGGATCAAATCCGGCGCGAGTTTGTTGCAAATGTTTCGCACGAACTTCGAACGCCTTTGTCAATCCTACGGGGCTACATCGAAGTGTTACTCGACGATCCGGAAACGCCGCGAGAGGAACTGACGCGCATTCTTTCGATCATGGACCGTCATTCCAAGCGCCTTCAACGGCTGGTGGGTGATCTGCTAAGCCTTGCAGAACTGGAATCGTCCCAGGCAGAGCTGGAACTGAGCGACGTGCGCATGGATGAGTTGTTTCATAACCTCATCCGTGACTGGAAAGAAAAACTCTCCGCGAAAAACCTCAGAGTGATTATCGATTTGCCTTCCGAAGCGCTGACCCTTCGCGCCGATGGAACCCGCCTGGAGGAAGTGCTCCATAATCTGCTGGATAATGCGGTCAAATTTTCACCAGAGAACAGACAGATTCGCCTGGGAGCGACGCGTTGCGACTCGAACATGGTCCTGAGCGTGGCCGATAACGGAATCGGAATCAGCAAAGAACATCTTCCGCGAATTTTCGAGCGCTTTTATCGCGTTGACAAAGCTCGCAGCCGCGAACTGGGAGGCACCGGTTTGGGACTGGCGATCGTGAAGCATATTGCCCAATTACACGGTGGCTGGGTGGAAGCCGACAGTGAGCAGGGCCGCGGGACAACGATTCGCGTGATGCTTCCAGAGAAGCCGCGCGCTTAAATCGTCGAGTTGTTGAAGCGATTCAGTGTTCGCGGTTTCAACGATTTACGAACCAGGCGTCGACGCCTGTCACACAAAAGTAACATTAAAGATTTTGACGCTTCCGAGCGCGCTGCGGCAGGCTGGCAGATCTATGAAATGCCCCAAATTCGCTCACAAAATTCTAGCAACGGTGCTGTTGGCCGGTATCACCGCGACCGCCTCCGCTCAGATGATGATCAACGGTGCAGGCGCCACTTTCCCCTATCCGATCTACTCAAAGTGGTTCGATGAGTACGCGAAAGTCGATCCGTCGGTCCGGTTTAATTATCAATCCATCGGATCGGGGGGCGGCCAAAAGCAAATCCTGGCCCAGACCGTCGATTTCGGCGCGTCGGACGGCCCAATGAGCGATGACAACCTCAGCAAAGCGCCGGGAAAGCTTCTCCATATTCCAACTGTCGCGGGTGCAGTGGTAATGGTCTCCAACCTCCCAGGCAACCCAGCCCTAAAGTTTGATGGAGACGCGATCGCCGGAATTTATCTCGGTCAGATCAAAAAGTGGAACGATCCCAAACTCACAGCATTGAATCCGGGCGTAAAATTGCCGGATCAGGACATCGTGGTCGTACATCGCTCTGATGGCAGCGGTACAACATTTATCTTTACCGATTACCTGAGTAAAGTCAGCTCGGAATGGAAGAGTAAAGTTGGCAATAATACCTCGGTCAATTGGCCGGCAGGTATCGGCGGCAAGGGAAACGAGGGCGTGTCGGGGCAAGTAAAACAAACTCCCGGAGCATTCGGTTACGTAGAACTGATCTATGCGATCCAAAATAAGATGTCGTATGCCGAGATCAAGAACGCCGCTGGCGAATTTGTGAAACCGACACTGGAATCAGTTACCGCTGCGCTGTCGACGGCGGAGATTCCGGACGACTTCCGTTTTTCAATGACGAACGCGCCCGGAAAAGACGCCTATCCGATTTGCGGTGCGACATGGTTGCTCGTTTATGAGCAGCAGAAAGATCCGGCGAAAGGAAAGAAGCTCGTGGAGTTTCTAAAATGGGCCGAGAAGGACGGCGAAAAGATGGCTAAAGACCTCGATTACGCTCCTTTGCCGGAGAACGTGCAAGAGCGTGTCTTGAAGCGGATCAACGAAATCAAAATGTAATGTGAGGAAGCATGGAGGTTGCCACAGCTCCAGGCTCGAAAGCTTTCGGGCCACCCGTTAGCCCGCGATCCGCGGCTCAGGCGATGGCGCGGCCTTCGCGCTTTGGCGACAAAGCGTTTGAGTGGCTCACATTGGCCATGGCGCTCACGGTGGTTGTGCTGGTGGTTCTAATCGGGTGGGAACTGTGGCTGGGGTCGGTGGGCGCAATTAAGAAATTCGGGTTCCATTTCCTTGTCACATCTACGTGGGACCCCGTCGCCGACCAATTTGGAGCTCTCCCGTTTATATATGGGACATTGGTCTCCTCTCTAATCGCGCTGTTGATTGCGGTTCCGTTGGGCATCGCAACGGCAGCGTATCTGACGGAGCTGGCTCCGCTCTGGATTCGGCAGCCTCTTGTTTCATTGATCGAGATGTTGGCTGCAATTCCCAGTGTCATCCTTGGGCTCTGGGGCATTTTCGTGATGATCCCATGGTTGCGTGATTATCCCTTCGCGTGGCTCAAACGATTGTTCGGTTGGACACCTTTGTTCAGTGGATCGATTTACGGTCCGTGCATGCTCGCCGGCGGAATCATTATCGCGGTTATGATTTTGCCGATTATCGTTTCGGTCTCGCGCGAGATTTTGCGCAGTGTTCCGGACTTGCAGAGAGAGGCCGCTTACGGTCTCGGAGCGACTCGCTGGGAGGCAACGCGCATTGCAGTGTTGAGTTACGCAAAGAAAGGGTTGTTCGGGGCGGTGATTCTCGGGTTGGGACGCGCTCTGGGCGAAACGATGGCCGTAACGATGGTGATAGGCAACACCCCACAGATCGTCGCGTCGCTGTTTCAGCCCGGATATACCCTGGCCAGCGTGCTTGCCAACGAGTTCACCGAAGCGACAACTGATCTTTATCTGCAGGCGTTGTTCGAAATCGGGCTGGTTCTTTTTGGGATAACTATCTTGGTGAACCTGCTCGCGCAGCTGCTTCTGCGGACCATTGCAACAACATCAGCAACCCGCGCGGTGCAATAGCCATGGATACCAGGCGATCAGGCAACCATACGTGGCGCAAATTCAAAAGCGCGCTGGCATCGGCCATTGCTTTCATTTCGGCCGTGCTTGTGATCACGCCACTGGGTCTGGTATTTTTTCACCTTCTCGTCAACGGCGCCAGTTCGGTAAATTGGGACTTCTTCACCAAATTGCCTGCGCCGGTCGGAGCCGTTGGCGGAGGCATGGTGAATGCAATCGTCGGCTCGCTAGAATTGCTCGCTCTCGCGAGTTTAATTGGAATTCCTGTTGGCGTGCTGGGTGGAGTTTATCTGGCGGAATACGGCTCGGCACGGATCAATTCTATTCTCCGTTTTCTGGCTGATGTGCTCAATGGTGTCCCCTCAATTACCTGGGGCGTCGTCGTTTACGGTTTGGTAGTTTTGCGCTTCAAAGGCTTTTCGGCCTATGCCGGCGGGCTCGCGCTTGGTCTGATCATGATTCCCCTGATCCTGCGCACAACGGAAGAGGTTGTTCTGCTGGTCCCCAATGGTTATCGCGAAGCCGCGCTCGCTCTGGGCGTCAGCCGCTGGAAAACAATTGTCCACATCGTGATGAAGACTGCGTCCAAGGGAATCATCACCGGGATTTTGCTCGCCCTCGCTCGCGTGGGTGGCGAAACGGCTCCGCTTCTTTTCACTGCTTTCGGCAATCGTTTTTGGAATCACAGTCTCAGTCAGCCAATCGCTGCGCTCCCGTTGCAGATTTTTACCTACGCGATCTCTCCCTATGACGACTGGCATCGCCAGGCTTGGGCTGGTGCGCTCGTGCTCGTCATGGGAATTTTCTGCGTTAATGTGGTTGTAAGAATCCTGACTCGCGGGCGCGGTGCGCCAGTCGTATAGCGTCCTAAAATGAATAACGTGATTATGGCAACACCCGAACGAAGCGTCACGGAGCGTATCGAGCCGTCTGGCCAGCCGCCCGTCAGCGCCGAGCCAGCACCGAAGTTAACTTTTGAGGCGAAGAATGTCTCGATCTGGTACGGGGAAAAACGGGCCATTGAGAATGTGAGCCTCGACATCGCCTCCAATGCCGTGACAGCGATCATTGGTCCTAGCGGTTGCGGAAAATCAACCTTTCTCCGCGCCCTCAATCGGATGCACGAACTGGTGCCAAAGACGCGGATGGACGGCACGGTGCTTCTTCACGGCGAGGATCTTTATTCCAAAACCGTCGATCCCGCAATTGTCCGACGCCGGGTTGGCATGATCTTCCAGAAATCGAATCCATTTCCAACCATGACGATTGGCGAAAACGTCGTTGTCGGTTTGCGATTGAATGGGGTGCGGAGTCAAAAATTTCTCAACGAACGGCTGGAAAAATCGCTACGCATGGCTGCTCTTTGGGACGAAGTCAAAGACGATTTGCACAAGCCAGGCACCAGCCTTTCGGGTGGCCAACAGCAAAGGCTCTGCATCGCGCGCTCGCTCGCCGTGGAACCGGAAGTAATCTTGATGGATGAGCCTTGCTCGGCGCTCGATCCGATCGCCACGGCGAAAATCGAGGAACTGATCCACGAACTAAAAGCGAGATACACGATTGTAACTGTGACGCACAACATGCAGCAAGCCGGCCGCATTTCGGATTACACTGCATTTATGTACCTCGGCCGGTTGATCGAGTTTGGAGCGACAACAAAGATTTTCACAAATCCAACCGAAAAACAGACCGAGGATTATATCACCGGGCGATTTGGATAGGTCGAGCGAAGGGCCGAACTACCAGACTCGCCGTAACACAAGCAAGATAGCAAAGGAATACGATTAAGGATTGATAGGCAATGATTGCGGCAAAACACATTCTGGGAACATTTGATGAATCGCTGGCAGCGTTGCGTAATAACGTGCTCATGATGGCTAGCCTGACCGAGCGCAGCCTGGAGCGGGCAATGAAAGGCCTGTTCGATCGCGACGACAATATTTGCGCACATGCAATCGCTGACGACGAAGAGATCGATCAGCTGGAGAAACAGATCGACAAGGACGGAGTCGATATTCTGTTGCGTTTTCAGCCGGTTGCTTCAGATCTGCGGCGCGTCGTATCCGCGATGAAGCTTTCCTCGAATCTGGAGCGCATGGCCGATCAGGCGACTACAATCGCGCGGCGCGCGCGAAAGTTAAATCAGCATCCGCCCTTGTCCGAGGTCGAGCTGATGAAGCCGATGTACGAGCATGCCATGTCCATGTTCAAGGATGCGGTGGACGCATTCGTGCGAGAGGACGTCGAGCTCGGGCGCGCAATCGTTCCTCGCGATGAAAAACTCGACGACTTGAACCGCGTGGCCAGCCATAAGCTGGTTGAGCGAATGGCGCAGGACCCGGATCAATTGCGGGGTTACTTGAACCTGATTTTTGTTGGCCGCTGCTTGGAGCGCGTCGGCGATCACGCTACCAACATTGCCGAAGACGCGGTTTACGCGGCGGCTGCTGAAGATATCAGGCATCAGTCGCTTGCTGCCACAACGTGAGGGAACAGTGGCAGGCGCGACCGCCCTTGCCTAACTTTCCAAGCAGTGGTTGCTTGAACATGGCCGGCAACCAACGGTGGAGGTGGTTTCTGTTTTGTGGTGTGAGACCGCGAACGAGACGCTACTTTGGGCTGGCGATTTAACAACGATCTAAGATGCCTACAGCGGTCGCCAAAACCAGTGTTACCGAGGAGCCTCCCGGGAAGGTCGAGCCGCTCCCGACTGACGTTGCTCGAGAAGCACGTTTTTCCAACCCTGAAAATTTTATCAACCGCGAGCTGAGCTGGCTTGCGTTCGACCGGCGTGTTCTCGAGGAAGCGCAGGACCCTACTCAGCCGCTTATCGAGAGAGTGAAGTTCCTCACGATCGTCAGCTCTAACCTGGACGAGTTTTTCGAGATCCGCGTCGCTGGGATCAAGCAGCAAATCAAGAGTGAAACGAGCGATATCGGGCCGGACGGCCTAAGTCCAACCGATACATTCGATCGTATTCAGAAAACTGTGCGTCCGCTTGTCGCTACTCAGTGCGCGCTTTGGAAAACCGAACTGCTGCCTGAGCTTGCAAAAAATGGGATTTATGTGCGCGAAATGGCGGAACTTTCGCCAAAACGCGCCGCGTGGGCACATCGTTATTTTCAGCAGGAAGTTCTTCCGATGCTTACACCGCTGGCAGTCGATGCCAGCCATCCCTTCCCGCATCTTTTGAACCGAAGTCACAATCTGCTGGTGCGGGCGAAATTGCAGCGAGGTGGGGAACCGCTGCACGCCATCGTGCAAGTACCCAGGGCGGTATCGCGCTTGATCGCGTTGCCGCGCGGCAAGAGTGCGGACGAGCCTTGGGAGTACATCTATCTCGCGTCGCTCATCAAACAGCACATCGGCGAATTATTTCCCGGCTTGATCCTCGACGAGGTGCATGCGTTTCGGGTTACGCGAAACAGCGACCTGTATATTGACGAGGAAGAAGCGGAAAATTTGCTGCGCACGATCGAGCAGGAGCTGCGGCGCTCGAGTCGAGGCAACGCTGTTCGGCTCGAAGTGGAAGCAGATTGTCCAAAAGATGTGTTGGAATTGCTGCTTAGGTTCTTCGACCTGACAGAAGCCGACGCTTACAAACTCGACGGCCCACTTTCGATGACGCATCTCATGCCGCTTGTCACAAACGATGCGTTTGCCAAGCTGAGGGACCGGCCATTTCAGCCGGCGCGCGATCCGGCGCTTCCGCCGCACGTTGATTTTTTTGAGGTGTTGCGCAGGCAGGATGTCCTGCTTCATCATCCCTACGACAGCTTCGATCAAATCGTCGAGTTAATCGAGGCGGCTGCGCGCGATCCACAGGTGCTGGCGATCAAGATCACGTTATATCGGACAAGCGGCGATTCAGCGATTGTCGAAGCGCTCATTGAAGCAGCGAATGCCGGAAAACAAGTCACGGCTATTGTCGAGCTTCGCGCGCGCTTTGATGAGGCCAGCAACATTCAGTGGGCCCGGCGCCTGGAGGAAGCCGGTGCGCACGTCATCTATGGAGTGGTTGGTCTCAAAACACATTGCAAGGTCCTGCTGATCGTTCGCCGCGATGCCGACCATCTTCGACGTTACGTTCAGCTCGGGACGGGTAACTATCATCCTCGCACCGCGCGCATTTACACTGACTTTAGTTTGCTCACCAGCGAACCCAAATTGACCGAAGAGGTAGCAATCGTTTTCAACACCCTTACCGGTCTGGCCGGTTATCCGGGACTCAAAAAATTGATGGTCGCGCCGTTTGATATGCACAGTCGTCTCATTCGGATGATCGAAGGCGAGCGTGACCATGCCTTGGCAGGCAAACCGGGCCGCATCGTTGCGAAATTGAACGCGCTAGTCGATGAGGAGATTATCGAGAAACTGTACGAAGCTTCGTGCGCGGACGTGACCATCGATTTGATTGTCCGGGGGATTTGCTGCTTGCGGCCAAAAGTGCCTGCGCTGAGCGAGAACATTCGCGTAATCAGCATTGTTGGCCGTTTTCTGGAGCACAGCCGAATCTTTTATTTTGAGAATGCTGGCCAGCCCAAAGTCTTCCTATCCAGCGCAGATTGGATGCCGCGGAATTTTTATCGGCGCATCGAGCTGGCATTCCCTGTCGAGAATCCGACGTTGCGGGATCAGATCATCAACGAAGTGCTTCCCAGCTTTTTACACGACCGCGTCAAGGCGCGAGAGTTGCAGTCCGATGGAACGTACCGACGTTTGAAACCTGAAGGGTCGGAACCACGTGCGCAGGCACAGTGGCATTTCCGCGAAGTCTCTCGCGAGCGTGCAAAAAAAATGACTCGATCCAAAAAGAAACTGCGCGCCGACAAATTAATTCCGATCACCGTTGCCGCTGATCCCTCTGTTACCATGAGTTCAGAAACTGATAGCGGCGAAAAAACCGCGCCGCCAGGTACAACAGCGCCTGCATCACCGACGTCAGCGCAAAAGCAATCTTGAAGCGAAAAATTCTCGTCATCGACGTCGGCGGCTCAAACGTGAAGCTGATGATCTCGCGTGCCCAAAGGAGAAAATTCAAATCGGGGCGGAAATTGACGCCGCGCGCGATGGTCGCCCAAATCAAACCGTTGGTTGCGGAATGGAAATTTGGCGCCATCTCACTTGGGTTTCCTTCCCCCGTGCGCAACGGTAAAATCGTGAGCGAGCCGAAACATCTTGGCCAGGGCTGGGTCGGCTTTAACTTCGCGAAGGCATTGGGCAAGCCAGTGCGCATTATCAATGACGCAGCGATGCAGGCCCTTGGCAGTTACCACGGTCGCCGAATGCTTTTCCTTGGACTCGGGACAGGGCTTGGATCTGCTCTGATTTGGGACGACTATGTCCTTCCTCTCGAATTGGGCGACTTACCTTATCGGAACGGAAGCATTATTGAGGATTACCTTGGCGAAGCCGGCGAGGCACAGCTCGGCAAGAAAACCTGGCAGCGCGATGTTCTGCATGCCGTTGTGCAATTGAAGAAATCGCTCATCGCCGATTACGTTGTGCTGGGTGGTGGAAACGCCAAGGAATTGAACGAGATCCCGGGTGGAGTCGAGCTTGGGCATAATCGCAATGCGTTCCTGGGCGGAGTTCGACTCTGGCAAATTAATTCGCGTACACGGCGACCGAGGTGGCAGATTCTTTGAAGCAATGAAAAAGAGTTACAAAGCTAAATGGACGACTACCAAATCTTTTTCCTTTTAACTGGGTAATATTTGGCTTTTTAGCATTCTTGACATGAAGCTCTATTTTCTCAGGCATGGCGAAGCCGACTGGCCAAACTGGAAAAAACCTGACGACGAGCGCCCGTTGACCAAGCGCGGAAAAAGGGAAATGCGCGAAGTGGCAAGCTTTTTGGACCGCCTGAAAGTTCGTCCCGACTTGATCGTCACCAGCCCGTTGCCGCGGGCGGCGCAGACCGCCGAAATCGCGGCTGATTATCTTAAAGCGAAGGTGCGCAAGGATGAGTCGCTCGCGCCGGGATTTGGCGCAAGCAAGTTGCGAACAGTGGTGAAGCGGCACCAGGCAAACGTTCTGATGCTGGTTGGTCACGAACCAGACTTCACTAACGTCATTTCCGGATTGACCGGAGCGTCCCTCAAACTCTCCAAGGCCGGCGTCGCGCTAGTCGATTTGGAACCCGAATCCGAGGAAGGAAAACTTCTTTGGCTTTTCCCACCAAAAATTGGCAAGAAATAGGCGCGGCTCTTTGATGTATTACTGCGCTAGCAGATAAATCGTTGCCAGCGCCAGCAGGAAGTACGGAACAAGCACGGCTGCCCCAGCGTATTCTTTCGCCATTCGTTGTCCGAAGAACAGGGCAACAATCGCAACGGCTGAAACGACCGCGCCATAGAAGGCGACAGTTGTTTCTCGCGAAACGATCAGCATGACGCATCCGATCGCGCTCAGAGCTCCGGCGGCAACTTCGAGAATCGTGATCGTCGTAAATAGAACTGTCACAAGACCAGCCAGAGCGCTTTTGGCAAAATGCCCCTTTAGCCATTCGAGGTTGCCGCGGTAATCGATGAGTTTATCAATCCCGGATTGAAGGAAGAGGATCGCAAGAAAAGCTGAGCCCAAAATCTGCAGCAGATAAATTGCTCCTGCGAGGGTGTGCAAAGATGGCATGACTCCCAAACCTTAGCCGGAACAAACCCGCCTTGTCGATATTCTGTGTTCGACGCCCTGTTCTCGCGTTCTAGTCGCCTTGAGCGGCTGCATCCGCGAACGCGACGTCGCCTGATTTCAAGTCCCACTCCGCTTCGGCCGCCGTCCCAAAAACGCGAGCACGCCTTTCGTCGAATTCCTTTTCCCACCGCGCGACAACTACTGTCGCCAGGCAATTGCCGATCACATTCACGCAAGTGCGGCCCATGTCCATCAATTCGTCCACGCCGAAAATAATCGCTACACCGATTGGCCCCAACCCCGACGGCACAAACGAATTCAATGCCGCCAGCAAAATGACAAGCGATGATCGCGGTACGCCTGCCACGCCTTTGGAAGTCAGCATCAACGTCAACATCATTGTGATCTGTTGGCCTAACGACATGTGCCATCCCATGGTAGTCTCGGCTGCCTGGGCCACGAATACCGAGGCCATTGCCAGATATAATGTCGATCCGGTGAGATTGAACGAATAGCCGGTGGGCATGACGAACCCAACGATGTGCGGCGGTACGCCGAAACGCTCCATGGATTCCATCGCCTTGGGCAACGCCGATTCACTACTGGTGGTCGCGAATGCGAGCGCCGCCGGCTCGCGGACCGCCCTGACGAATTGCCGCGCCGGAATCCGCGCGATCCAGATCACCAGTCCAAAGACTAACAAAATGAAAATTACAAGTGCGAGATAAAGTGAGCCGATCAATTTGCCAAGGTTCACCAGGACGCCCGGACCTTGCGTGCCGATCGTATGCGCCATGGCCGCGCCTACTCCGATCGGCGCGAACAGCATCACATAATTGGTAAACTTGAACATGATCTGAGCGAGGCTCTCCATCGCGGTAATGATCGGTCTTCCCTTTTCGCCAACTGCCGACACAGCGAGCGCAAACAGCACGCTGAAGGTGACGATTTGTAAAACGTCACCGTGCACCATTGCTTCGACGACGCTCGAGGGAAACGCATGGCCGATCGTTTCGACCAAAGTCTTCGGATGACTTTGTCCGATTGTCTTGATGACGTCAGTGTTGGTGGCGGCAAGCGTGACGCCAGCGCCCGGCTTGGTGAAATTGACTACAGCTAATCCAATGAATAGCGCCGCAGTAGTGACAATTTCAAAGTAGACCAGCGCTTTCACGCCCATTCGCCCCACTTTTCGCAACGCTCCTGCTCCTGCGATGCCTACGACAATGGTCGAGAAAACGAGCGGTGCGATGATCGATTTGATCAGGTTAATGAAAATATCGCGCAAAAAATAGACTGCGTTTCCCCACTCGGGTCTTAACCAGCCGATCAGACCGCCAACGACCAGCCCAATCATGATCTGCATCGTCAGAGAAGGCCGATACCACGGCCGACGCATGCGCCGAGAAACTCGCGTGGTCATCGCCACCGTATTAACACAACGCTCAAATCCGAGACAGGCGTTTCAGCCTTCTGAACCTTCGCTGCGCGCGGCAACGACCTCGGAAATCAGTCTATCATTCGCTGCTCGAGGCCGCCGTAAGCATCGACGCGCCGGTCCCGCAAGAATGGCCAATGCGTCCGTTGCTCGTTTACTCGCGCCCAATCCACATCGGCCAGCACAATCTCTTCCTGATCAACAGAACCCTTCGCGATAATTTCGCCGTCCGGTCCACATACAAAACTTTGTCCCCAAAATTCAATACCATCGCCGCCAGCCGGCGCTTCGTGGCCGACGCGGTTTGGGACGGCGACATAACAGCCATTCGCGATCGCGTGACTACGCTGGATCGTTTCCCAGGCCGCATGTTGCGCTACGCCGAACTGCTTTTTTTCTGAAGGGTGCCAGCCTATTGCTGTTGGATAAAAAATGATCTCCGCACCGTGCAGTGCGGTTAAACGCGCCGCTTCCGGATACCATTGGTCCCAGCAAATGCACACACCGATTTTACCTCGCGTTGTCGGCCACGCCTGAAATCCAAGATCGCCAGGCGTGAAATAAAATTTTTCATGATACAGCGGGTCGTCCGGAATATGCATCTTGCGATATTTGCCGAGCAATTTTCCGTTCGTATCGATAATTGCTGCCGTGTTGTGATAGAGACCGGCACTTCGTTTCTCGAAAAGCGAGGCAACAATCACGGCGCCGGTTTCACGGGCCACTTCCCCCAACGCCGACGTTGATTTGCCCGGAATTTCCTCGGCCAGATCGAAATTCTTGTGATCTTCTGTCTGACAAAAATATTGCGACCGAAAAAGCTCGGGCAAACAAACGATCTGCGCGCCTTTTGCAGCGGCATCGCGAATCATTTCGATTGCGTGCGCGAAGTTTTTCTCCGGCCTGGAGCCGGAGCGCATCTGAACAAGCGCGATTTTGGTTGTGTTCGTCATGTCGAGTGGAGTGGAGACATCTCCAGTCATGTTAACAATGAGAGACTCCTCGACTTCGCTCGGAATGCCAGGGATGACGATTATTTCACCGAATCCGGTGGCACAATCTTCACGCTTTTGATCACGACGCGTTTCGTCGGCCTGCTCATTTCACCCATGCCGTTGTTCATAACCGGTGTGTCGCCGATTTTCTCCAGGACATCATCGCCCTTGATCAATTTGCCGAACGTCGTGTATTGCCCGTCGAGTCGCCGAACAGGTGCAAGACAAATGAAGAATTGCGAGCCGGCCGAATCCGGATCAGGCCCGCGCGCCATCGAAAGTACACCGCGATCGTGGGAATGATCGTTAAATTCGGCTTTGAGTTTGTATCCAGGCCCACCCTGCCCGTAAGCGCTCTCCTTTGCCGGATCTTTCGAATTCGGGTCGCCGCCCTGAATCATGAATCCTTTGACGATCCGATGGAAGGTGGTGCCATCGTAGAATCCCTGGCGTGCCAGTTTTTTAAAATTCTCAATTGTATTAGGTGCGGCATCGGTCCAAAACTGCACAACCATATCGCCTTCGCTGGTCTTGATCACTGCGACTTCGTTTGAGGTACTCATAGGAGAGGTTTCTTTCTTTTCTTCGGCGGCGCCTGCCGTTGCAACAAGCGTAGACGCTACCAAGCAGCAAAATAAGAGTTTCATGTGTAGCAATGGTAGCGCTCAGCGACGAACGTTCAACATGGCGTAAAACGCGCGGTCATTCTGAACGGAGTGAACGATCTCACATTGGATCATGGACCATGCGATGTGCGAAGCGTGTTCAACGAGCACTCTGCGAGTTCCCTTGCTTCGCTCGGGATGACGGAATTGAACGCTGGGGGACATTCGTCATTCATTTATGGTATTCCTGCAGACTGCGCACCTGAACTTTCCGTTTTTGCAGCGACCGGATTCCGTTCGCGCTTGCCAAGGCAGCGCGCACTGTCGTCATAATCGGAATCTTTGCGGCCAGCGCCGCGTTGCGGATGACCACTTCATGCTCACGCGGAATTTTTCCGCTGGGCGTGTTGATGATGAAGTTGATGTCCCCGTTCTTGATCCGGTCGAGGACATTTGGCCGTCCCTCGTGAATCTTGAAAACCTTGGTCACTTTGATTTTCGCCTTCGCTAGCGCTTCTGCGGTTCCGCTCGTGGAAATGATTTCGAAGCCGAGCTTTACAAACTCGCGTGCGACCGGGATCACGGCTTCCTTATCGGCGTCTTTAACGCTGACGAACACTTTTCCTTTCTTTGGCAGCGGCGGTGGCGCAGCCATTTGGGATTTCGCGTAAGCAAGGCCGAGATCGACATCCATGCCCATCACTTCCCCGGTCGATTTCATCTCCGGACCGAGCGAAATGTCCAGTCCTTCGTAACGGAGAAATGGGAACACCGCTTCTTTGACGCAAAAATGTTTGGGTACAATTTCCCTGGTGAAGCCGAGCTCGCGTAATGATTTTCCGGTCATCACTTTGGCGGCGAGTTTGGCAAGCGGGACACCGATCGCCTTGCTTACAAACGGAACGGTGCGTGACGCTCGTGGATTGACTTCCAGCACGTAAACGTTGTCGCCTTTCACGGCGAACTGCACATTCATCAGACCTTGCACGTGCAACTCCCGCGCCATGGCCTTTGTTGCCGCTGAAATTTCATCAACGATCCTCTGTGACAACGAGAATGTCGGAATGACGCACGCGCTGTCGCCGCTGTGAATGCCGGCCTCCTCAATGTGCTCCATGATTGCGCCAATCACAGTCGTGTCGCCGTCCGAAATGCAATCGACATCGACTTCGATGGCGTCTTCCAGGAAACGATCAATTAGCACCGGGCGATCAGGTGTCACTTCAATTGCCTTCGCCATGTAGCGTCGAAGATCTTCCTCGTTGTAGACAAGCTCCATGGCGCGCCCGCCGAGCACGAAGCTCGGCCTAACGAGTACTGGGTAGCCGATTCTTCTGGCTATCGCGACAGCATCTTCCGTGCTCGTCGCCGAGCCGTTCGGGGTTTGGCGCAGACCAAGTTTGTCGAGCATCGCGGCGAACAAGCGGCGATCTTCTGCGGTCTCGATACTTTCGGGCTGCGTGCCAAGAATTGGCACACCTGCCGCCTTCAGCCCGCTCGCCAGGTTCAGCGGTGTTTGACCGCCAAACTGGACGAACACACCTTCCGGCTTCTCCTGATCATAAATATTGAGTACGTCTTCGAGCGTGAGCGGTTCAAAGTAAAGTTTGTCGCTGGTGTCGTAATCCGTAGAAACTGTCTCGGGATTCGAGTTGACCATGATGGTTTCGAATCCGAGCTCGCGCAGAGCGAACGCGGCGTGCACACAACAATAATCGAATTCAATCCCCTGGCCGATCCGGTTCGGTCCGCCTCCGAGTATCATGACTTTTCGTTTCGTACTTTCGCGCCGCTCGTTCTCGTCACCGTACGTCGAGTAGTAATACGGCGTATAGGCTTCAAACTCTGCGGCGCATGTGTCAACAAGGCGATAAGTAGGAATTACACCTGCACCTACGCGAAGAAGGCGAACGCCTTGCTGCCCCCATTTCAAATCCGCTGGATCTGCAGGCGACCTTCCATTTCCAGCCAATAATATCTGGACATCAGAGAAGCCGAGCCGCTTCAACTGGCGAAATCGCCTCGCAGGATACGCCGGATCCTTCGGTTGAGCCGGATCGTTTCCACCTGGGGTGGAAAGCCAATATTGAAAAGACTCGTCTGCTCGAAGTCGCTCACTCTCTTGCACCAGTTCCGCGATATTTCGTAAAAACCATCTGTCGATCTTCGTCAGTTCGAAAACTTCGTCGATCGACATGCCGTCTTGAAAGGCCTGGGCCAGGTAAAAAATGCGTTCCGCGTTCGGGATCGCCAACTTCAAGCGAAGTGTCTCAGGATCGACATCTTTATTTGCGCCATCGCCACATAAACCGAAGCGTTTGATCTCGAGGCTGCGCAGCGCCTTCTGTAATGCTTCCTTAAATGTGCGTCCGATAGCCATTGCTTCGCCAACGCTCTTCATTCGGGTCGTCAGGGTTGCGTCCGCCTGTGGAAACTTTTCAAATGTGAAGCGCGGCACTTTGACTACGCAGTAGTCGATGGTCGGCTCGAAGCATGCCGGTGTTTCGCGGGTAATATCGTTTTTAATTTCATCAAGTGTGTAACCGACTGCGAGTTTTGCCGCGATTTTCGCGATCGGAAATCCTGTCGCCTTCGATGCCAGCGCGCTGGACCGCGAGACGCGTGGATTCATTTCGATTACCACCATGCGGCCGTTCTCGGGATGAACGGCAAACTGAATGTTTGACCCCCCGGTTTCTACGCCGATCTCGCGAATGACCGCGAAGGCGGCGTCACGCATGATCTGGTATTCCTTGTCGGAGAGCGTTTGTACCGGCGCGACGGTAATGGAGTCGCCAGTATGCACGCCCATGGGATCGAAATTCTCGATGGAACAAACAACGACGCAGTTATCCATCCGGTCGCGCATCACTTCCATCTCGAACTCTTTCCAACCGACGAGTGATTCTTCGATCAACACTTCGTGGACTGGCGACAGATCAAGCCCTCGCGCGGCAATTACATCGAGTTCTTCGCGATTGTAAGCGATGCCGCCGCCGGCGCCCCCCAGAGTGAACGCGGGGCGAATGATGAGCGGAAACGTCCCAATTTCAGCAACGATCCGATCAAGGTCGGCTAGGGAACGTGCGACGCCGGAACGCGGGACATCGAGGCCGATCCGCAACATTGCTTCCTTGAATAGTTGTCGGTCTTCCCCTTTCGCGATGGCCTGAGCATTGGCGCCGATCAATTTCACGCCATGTCGTGCCAGTGCGCCGTTACGGTTCAACTCCATCGCAGCGTTCAGAGCGGTCTGCCCGCCTAAGGTTGGCAAAATAGCCTCCGGTTTTTCGCGTTCCATGATCGCCTCGATCACTTCAGGTGTGATCGGTTCGATATACGTGCGATCGGCGAATTCGGGGTCCGTCATGATGGTGGCCGGGTTGGAGTTGACCAGCACAACCTTGTAACCCTCTTCCCGGAGCGCCTTGCACGCTTGCACCCCGGAATAATCAAATTCGCAGCCCTGTCCGATGACGATTGGACCAGAGCCGATCAGCAGGATTTTTTTTAGTTCGTTATTTCGCGGCATCTGCGCAGCGCGGACAGTAAACGAAATCGCGAGAAGGTCACGCGAGAACTCCCGCACGCTCATCCCAATCCCGCCGTTGAGGAAGAGGGAACTCGCAAAGCCCGGCAAATTCACGGATCGAAAATTTTGTGATCAAAGCTTGGACTGCGAAAATGACTGGGACGTTTTACGCAACCTGCGCCATGCGCCGTCGGTCCAGCCAGACCTTGCAGATGCTTTTGATGCGAGTGAGGACGTAATAGACAGTCTGGCTACGGATTCGCACTAGCTCCGTTCCGACGATGCGGGTCACGAAGTCGCTCGGAAGATCGAGAATTTCCTGCGGTGTCGAGCCTTCGAGTCCTTTGCAAAGAATCGCCGCCATTGAGCGGGTAAGTGTTTGCACTTCCGGACCGAGCGTCATTCGAATGTGCGCCTTACCGCCTTCATCCACCTGCAGATAAACGCCGACCGTGTCTGTGCATTCCGCGTCTTTTCGCACGTCGACAAGATCAAAATCCTCGCCTTCGCGGGGCTCCTGCTTCTTCGCGCTGTCTGCGTAGGAGACGAGCGTCTCGCGCCGCTCGTCTTCGGGCAGCGACTCGAACAGGTTGATGATCTTGTTTAACTTCGCCGGGTACATGGAAGCGTCGTTAATCTATCACGGGCTTTGGCTTTGCTCACCAAAGCGTTTATGGCTAATTGCATTATGAAAAATCCGATTAAGGTCGCTGTGACCGGTGCTGCCGGACAAATTGGCTATGCGCTCCTGTTCCGCATCGCCTCTGGACAAATGTTCGGCCCGGACCAGCCGCTGTCACTTCATTTAATCGAAATTCCGGATGCGCTCGGCGCCCTCGATGGCGTGGTGATGGAGTTGCACGATTGCGCCTTTCCGCTGCTCGAATCGGTTGTCCCCACCGCGGACCTGAACGAAGGCTTCCGCGACGTTAATTGGGCGTTGCTAGTCGGAAGCGTCCCGCGCAAGGCTGGCATGGAGCGGAAAGATTTACTCGGAATCAACGGCAAGATTTTCATCGGACAAGGTCGGGCAATCGAGAAAAACGCTGCGGCCGACGTGCGCGTGCTTGTCGTCGGAAATCCGTGCAACACGAATTGTTTGATTGCGATGAACAACGCCAAAGAAATTCCGAGCGACCGCTGGTTTGCCATGACGCGACTGGATGAAAACCGTGCGCGCGCACAACTCGCACACAAAGCCAGTGTGGGCATTGGCGCAGTCACAAACATGACCATCTGGGGAAATCATTCTTCGACGCAGTATCCGGATTTCTACAACGCCAGAATCGACAATCGACCGGCGAACGAAGTGATCGGCGACGAGAAATGGTTAAAGGAAGAATTCATTGCCACAGTGCAGCAACGCGGAGCCGCGGTGATCAAAGCGCGGGGACTCTCGTCCGCTGGTTCCGCGGCCAACGCGATCGTTGATACTGTCTTTTCACTTACCAACGATACTCCTGGTAAGGACTGGCACAGCGTGGCGGTTTGTTCAGACGGAAGTTACGATGTGGAGAAAGGATTGATCTCGTCATTCCCAGTGCGCGTGCGTGGTGGAAAATGGGAAATCGTGCAGGGGGTACCCATCAATGATTTCAGCCGCGCAAAAATCAATGCTTCGGTCGCGGAGTTAAAAGAAGAGAAATCGCTCGTTAGCGATTTGATTTCCTAGAAATACTCTCAGAAATGCGCGCCACTGTAGCGACAGCGCTGTGTCGCCGTGCTCTCAAACCCTTTCCAGCACAATGCAAAGCGCGCCCTACTCTTTAGGTTTCATTGCGTGAATTGCGACGGATGCCGGGAAGCTCAGGCTTGTCAGGCTGATTTCGCGAAAGCCGGCTTCGAAGATCTCGCACCAGAAATCAGCGCCGTACTCCGTTTGCACGACGCAGTCGTCTCGCTTTGTCCCCGGTTTTCCGTGATAACTTGACGGCAAACCGCGCCGCGTCCGGGTCAACCGGCCGATAACGATCGGCACAGTGTAAAACAAGTGACCGCCCGGTTTCAAAACGCGCATGGATTCTTTCAGGGCGGCCTTTGAGTCTGGGACGTGCTCCAGGGTGTCGGAATGAACGATGACGTCGACTGATGAATCGGCAAAACTCATTCGCTGCATGTCGAGTTGAGGAAACGAATGAAGAGCATGTTCGGGAAGTGCCTGAAGAAAAGCTGATAGGTTCTTCGCCGGATTGATTTCGATCACAGTGAGCTTCCGAATCCCCGAATCGTTAGAACAGAAATCCTCGAAACTGCCGTCGAATCCGAACGCCCTGGTCATCGCTGCGGCCAGCGTCATGGTCCGCAGATTATTCCCGCAACCGGTACAACAAAATCCCTGCTGCAAATCGATGTAAGCGACTTCGCCGGGAGACAAATCCCATTGCTCGATCAGTTCCGGCCAGAGCACCCGTTCGTTTGTGAACCGGTCGCCGCCGCATACCGGGCAAATCTTCAAACTCGGCGACGGCTCTCGCATTTTGCCTAACGACTATCGACCGGCTTTACCAACAACCCTTGGCCAGTGGGCAACGACAAAATCTTAATTCCCTTTTCCTTTGCGAAACGATCCATCGCAACTTTCTGCGAGAGGTATCCGTAATAGGCATAGTCATCGAGCAGCACAAGTGCGCCCGGGACGAGGCGTTCCCAAAAGAACTGGATCGCTGCGATCTCCGGAGGTGAACAATTCATGTCGAGATGCAGATAAGCGATCTTTTTCGCGCGAACCTGCGACAACGTCTCGGGAATCGATCCTTCGACAAGAGAGACGTTCTTCCATTGAGAAAAGTTCGCCCGCACTTCTTCGATCCCCTGGACATAAAATCCCGATGCCAGGCTCTTTGTGTTTTTGTCCACTGCGCCTGAGACTTTATCTGCGGGAGAAACAAAGCGTTCATCCAGTCCACGAAATGTATCCAGGAGATAGAACTGTTTTGCCAGCGAATCCCAGTTCAGATAATCCATGATCGCCGAGGAGAGAAAACCCCGGTTCACGCCGCACTCTACGAAATCGCCTTCAAGTCGGGATGCGCAAGCTGCCGCCCACAAACCGACATGAACCCGCCAGTGCCATCGATAATCGTCGCCCGCCGCTCGAACACCGCGCCCATAAGCTTTTCGATAAGCTGCGTCGTCCATAAATTCATGGTTGTGAATCGACCGCAATCCGTCCTGGTCGTAGACGTGCCCTTCAGCGTGTGAAACAATCTGGGAAATCGGAGGCTTTGTCGCGGCGACACTCTCTTCTCTCTTTTTCCCGAACGCTCGTTCGAGCGCGGCGTTCCATGTGAGCGGTTTGTTCTTGAACCAGCCGGAATCAAATTTTGGCGCAGCGAAAAGGGCCCACGTCTGCCTGGGATGTTTCCAATCCAGAAGTTCGAATCGCAAACCGACTTCTGCGGCTGCGTCGCGCAATGTCGTTGGCCTGTAGTTCACACATTCGGGATAGACCCAGCCATTGCTTTGCGAGTCCTTCTCGCCAGGCAGGAAAGTGGCAACCAAAGCTCCATGTTCGGCAAGAGAGCGCGATATTGCGGCCAGCCAATTTTTGATCAGATCCAGTCCACCGTGACTAAAGATTGATTGGGCCACAGTGAAATCGAATAAGATTTTCGTTTGCGCAATTACCTTCGGCGAATCGGAAAAAAAGAATGTCGGGCGTTTGATTTCCAATAACGCCTGGCCGAGCTCCCGCTTGATTCCTTCCTCCACCAGCCATTCATTCGGCTCAACGCCAAAATACTTTCCCCGATTCAGGTACGGAATTAACAAGCGTCCGATCCGAAGCGAACCGCATCCGACATCGAGCAATGAATGATGCTGTCGCAGGCCCAGCGTTGTCAGAAGATTGAAGGTCATTGCCGCGATTAAATCGTAATCTTCCGGAGGACCGACAAACGCTCGGTAATGCGAATCCCCCGGCTTGAGACCGACGCCCAAACTTTCCGAGTCGTCCGAAGGCAGCTCCATATTACTTCAGTCGTTTCAGCGTGACGGGATCGAAATCTTTCAACCCGTCCTGTGGTTTATCGGGAAATCCAACGACGCCACGTGACCGGTCGAATTGATAAATGCGCGTCCGTGGGCGCTCGCGGAACGGGAACGCGCGAAGCTTGTCCCCATCGAGAGCGTCCTCCGCGCCCGGGGCCTTGCATGCTTGCACGGCCAGAGCATACAAATCGTTCTTGATATGAGGAGACGATCCGACGCAGTTCGATAGCTCGTTCGGGTCTCGCTTGACATTAAAGAGCTGTTCCCGGCCGCCGTTTGCCATGAAAATGTATTTCCACTCATCGGTAGCGACCATGACTTTGAAATTCTGCGAGCCGGGAATTTCAATCATGCCGACAAGATATTCGCGCGGCGCGGCTTGGCCTCGGAGCATTTTCAGAACATTCACCCCCTCCCGCACGTCGCAGTCACCGCCTGCTTCGGTCGCGATTCCAAACAAGTCCGCAAGGCTGATTAATTCATTCCGGATGGAACCCGCCGCGAGGACTGTCGGCCAACTGAGCAGTACAGGAACACGACAGGCGGCTTCAAAAAAGTTCTGTTTTTGCCAACCGTGATGATCACCCATCAAATCGCCGTGGTCGGAAAAAAAGCATATCAGAACATTCTCCGGATTCGGGCGTGCTTCGATGGCACTCAGGATTTGGCCAAGACAATGGTCCAGATAACTGATTTCGCCGTAATATCGCGCCTTTACGATTCGGGCCAGCGCCGGGTTGATGGCTTCCGCCCAAACGGCATATCGCATGAAGGGGATCTCTTCATCCAGATGATCTTCCTCCACGTCGCCGAGAACGAGATCAGGCATTCGATCTGGATCTGTACATCCGATTGAAAGGAATTGGCGGAGCGAGCGGCGGGTGCGGGCCCACAAAGGATACAAATCCGAAAAAAGGCCGTGAATTATCTGACTTCGTAATTTCCTGCGCCGCGCAGCCGGCGGCCCACCATTCGGCCCCTAACTCGGCTGGAAGCGGACTGCGCTGCGGCAGGTAATACATCTCGGTGCGTTCCCCCAAAGGTTGCTCCAGAAAATCGAACGCTGGATGTTCCCGCGTCAGCCATGATCCGTAGTCGTCGCCTTCACGCGCTGGCGGATGATAGGTCTCTTCACTGCGCCACAGCGTTTCGTAACCGACATCTTCATTCCAGGGATATGTATGAAACTTTCCCACTCCAAATGTCCGGTACCCCATGCGCGACATTGTCCGCCCGAGATACGGTCCACAACGCGCTTCCATTTCAGCAGCCTGCCCCTTAGCCGGCTTCGGTATTGCATTGCTAAAGGCACGCGTAGTTACCGGTTCGCATCCTGTACGGATCGTGTACCGCGAGGGAATACAAATCGGGCAGGTAGCGTATGCCCTGGAAAAGCTGATGCCTCTGCACACCAACCGATCGAGATTAGGAGTATAAATGTGCGAATTACCAAGCGCAGCGATGGTATCAAATCGCTGCTGATCCGTCATAATGAACAAGATGTCGGGCCGCGTTACTGACATTTTTTGTCTCAAGCGGAGTTCGCGGGCAGCTGGCGTGGTCTGGTCAATGCGGAAAAATGCTCAACAACGAGAAGTCTAGAAACAGACCTGTTAAAAGAACAACCAAAACCCAAATGGGATTGTTAACTCCTCGCCTCACCTTAACTGGTTGCGAGTTCGTTATCCGTCAGGCGACGGAACGCTTCCAGATATTTCGCGGACGTTTTTTCGATCACATCTTTCGGCAGGCGCGGCGCGGGCGGAGTCTTGTCCCAGTCGAGCGTCTCCAGATAATCGCGTACGAATTGTTTATCGAAACTGGGCGGGCTTTGGCCAACCGCATATTCGTCCTTCGGCCAGAAGCGTGAAGAATCTGGCGTCAGGCATTCGTCAATCAACAGCAAATCGTCATCGACCATGCCAAACTCGAATTTTGTGTCTGCGACGATGATTCCCTTTTGCGCCGCGTGTTCGCGGCCGCGCGAATAAATTTCGAGGCTTAACGTTTTTACACGATTGGCAACTTCGTCGCCGAGAATCTGAGCGCATCGTTTCATGTCGATGTTCTCGTCATGACCTTCCTCAGCCTTTGTCGAGGGCGTGAAAATTGGCTCCGGCAATTGCGACGCCAGCTTTAGTCCAGCGGGCAGCTCGATTCCACAAACGCTCCGAGACTCCTGATATTCTTTCCAACCGGAACCGGCTAGATAACCGCGCACCACGCATTCGACTGCGAGCGGCTTGGTTTTCCTTACGATCATTGATCGCCCGGCGAGTTGTTCGCGGAATGGCTGCAACTCCTTCGGGAACTGTTCGAAATCCGCTGTAACAAAGTGATTCTTTATCTTGTCGAAACGGTTGAACCAAAACGCGGAGATTTGATTGAGAACGGCGCCCTTGTGCGGAATTGGGTCGGGGAGGATTACGTCGAAAGCCGAAATTCGGTCCGTTACAACGAAGAGCAGCGTCTCACCGAGATCGAAAACTTCACGCACCTTGCCGCTGCGCAGTTTTTTGATTCCGGGAAGCTCAATGGACGATTGTGTGGTGATCTGCATACGCAAATGCTCAACGTTCAACGCCCAACTTTCAACGTCCAATTCAGAATCTCGTCGTTTGGCGTTGGACGTTCAGTGTTGAGCGTTGGACGTTGAATTCCTTTATGGCCGGAATCGTGATCAAACCGCGGGCGCGTATTATGCACGGCCACGACTGGGTATTCTCCAATGAGGTCCTGAAGGTTTTTGGAAATCCGGCAGACGGCGATGTCATTTCACTCAAAGATGGAAAAGACCGCCTTATCGGCAGTGCGATTTACAACTCCCGATCACAAATTGTGGCGCGCAGATTCTCGCGGCGGAAACAGGGTCTGGATCTGGATTTCTTCAAACGCCGAATCGCACAAGCCTCCGAATACCGCACTCGACGAGGGATCGATCCAAAGCTTTGTCGTCTTGTCTGGAGCGAAAGCGACGGACTGCCAGGACTAATCATCGACAGATACGCCGATCATCTGGTAATGCAGACGCTGACGTTGGCGATGGATATGCGGAGAGATTCGATCGCTGATGCGATTACCGATTTTTTTGGAGACGTCACAATCATTGAACGAAATGACGCTCCGGTGCGCAAGGCGGAAGGATTGGAGCTGCGCACGGGTGCTTTGCGCGGGAATGCGCCATCGCAAATCCAGATCGAAATCGAAGGAGTAAAGTTGGAAGTCGATCTTCTACACGGACAAAAGACCGGATTCTATCTCGACCAAAAACATAACTACGCGATCGTCGCCGGATACGCGCGCGACCGGCGCGTGCTGGATTGTTTCTCGAATCAAGGCGCATTTGCACTGGCGTGTGCGCGTGCAGGTGGCGCGGACATCACCGCGATTGAAGAAAGTTCCGAGAACATCGCAACGGCGAGACAAAATGCCACGCGTAACGATTTGACAGTGCAATGGATCGAGCGGGATGCTTTTCAATTCCTGCGCGCGGCCGAAAAAGCCGGGGCCCAGTACGATTTGATTATTCTCGATCCACCGTCGTTTACAAAGGCAAAGAGCGGATTGGGCGATGCATTGCGCGGTTATCGAGAACTGCACATGCGCGCTTTCAAGCTTCTATCCAAGGACGGTATGCTGGCCACTTTTTCGTGCTCCCATCACGTGAGCGATACCGCATTTTCACAAACAATCGCGGACGCACTTGTCGACGCCCGGCGTTCAGCGCGGCGGTTGCGCCGGTTCGAGCAGGCGCCGGATCACCCCGTGGTTCCGACGATTCCTGAAACGGAGTATTTCAAGGGTTTCCTCCTCGAAATGATGCCGGGACGATGATGCTGAAGTTTTGAATCAAAAATTTTCGCGCGTGTTCAACGAAATATCTGGAATTCTCAAGTAAGGCATTTAATATGCCGCTCAGCGAGCCCCGGACGGCGAGTCCTGATTTGTCATGGCAGAAAAAATTCGACCTGTTGAACAAATGCTCGAACTGAGCGAGGACGAGCTCTCTCCCGAGCATCTGGATTCGCAAGTACAGAAAGCGCAGGACCAGCTGCTCCAGCTCAAACGGCAACAGGAGCAGATCGAGAAACAAAAGCGCGAGCTGGAAGAACTAAGTCGTCGACAGGAGGAATTGGAGCACGGTCGCGGGGAGATGGCCGATAAACTGACTCGCTCGCTTGTTGTGCTTGAGCGCGAGGCATACAACGCGCAAAGCCGCCTGGAACAGATCCGCGCAGCCCGGGAGAGTTTCGGTCAGCATTTGGAATTAATTGAAGCGATCGATCCCAAAGGTTGGGATCCCTCAGATTTGCACAAGGAATTGAGCCGGGCCTTGAGCACGGTGGATGAGGCGCGCACGGTGTACAACGAACAACGCAGCCGGTTGCAGGCAGCGGGTGGAAATGAGGGGGAGGCGTCACTGCCTGACGTCGTTAACGATGGCTACGAGAGCAACGGCGGACGTTCGTTTGTGCAGTGGTTCCAGATTGGCGTCGCACTCACTTTGCCGCTGATTATCTTTGGCGCTGTTGCCCTCGCCCTTTTCGTTTGGCTGGCGAGCAAGTGATGGCGATGTTTCGTCGTTTGCCCAAGCCCAGTCCCGCGCTTCGCCGCAGGCACGAAGAAATTGCGCGACAGGAAGCGGAACTGCGTGAGAGGCTGGAAAAACTCGAGCGGCTTGTTGCAAAGGTGCCGGTGATCGAAAAAAACCGCGCGAACCAAGAACCAAAAGATAATCGGAGCGGTCGACGATTCCGTGTCTCGCTTGGGGCGCAAGGCAGAGCCTCGACGGATGAGAGCAGAAGCGCCCGGCGCCCTCGGGCGTTGCGCAAAGAGCGGCGGGAAGGCCAAATCATTTTCCTCCTTCTTGCGGTTGCGCTGGCCGTCGCTGTCATCTGGCTGATCAGCAACCTGCATTCTTAAACGACAACCATGGCGGCGGCTTCGGATCTCGATGTTGGGTACGTCGCCATACTGGCTCGGATTAATCTGACTGAAGGGGAAGCAAACGCTTTCCAGAAGCAACTGGACGATGTACTGAAGTACGTCGAAAAACTCCGCCGGGCGGATGTAAGTCATGTCGAAGCGGCTGCGCATGCCCTTCCAATTTTCAACGTTTTCCGCGAGGACGCGCCGGGCGGCTGGTTCACCGCGGAACAGGCGTTGAGCAACGCGCCCCGAAAAGCCAACGGCCTTTTTATCGTCCCTAAAGTTGTGGAATGACCGAGAAGGACCTGCTGGCGCTGAGCATCGCCGATCTGCAACCGTTGTTGCGTCGGCGGGAAATTTCCGCGCGTGAAGTTATCGATGCCCTGATCAGGCGCATTGAAGCCGTTGACGGACAAATCGGCGCTTATCTGTCGCTGGATTTTGAGGCTGCCGCTGAGCAGGCGGAGAAGGCGAATGTTAGTCTTCCACTGGGAGGCATCCCGCTTGCGATCAAAGACATAATTAATGTGACTGGTCAGACCTGCACGTGCGGGTCTAGGATTTTGGAAGGCTATCGGGCAAATTACGACGCCACCGTCACTCAAAAATTGCGCGCTGCAGGCGCAATTCCGTTTGGCAAAACCAATCTCGACGAATTCGCTATGGGTTCGTCCACCGAAAATTCTGCGGTCAAATTGACGCGCAATCCGTGGGACCTATCGCGTGTGCCGGGCGGCTCGAGCGGCGGATCGGCCGCCGCGGTTGCTTCCGATGCTGCCTTCGGCGCGTTGGGCAGCGACACTGGCGGCTCAATTCGGCAACCAGCCGCGCTTTCCGGTGTTGTTGGGTTCAAGCCGACGTACGGCCGGGTTTCGCGATTCGGTCTCGTTGCATTTGCTTCGTCGCTCGATCAAATCGGGCCGTTGACGAAAACGGTGCGCGACACCGCTCTCATCATGAACGCGATCGCGGGTCACGATCCGCAAGACAGCACATCTCTCAACGAGCCCGTGCCTGATTACGCCGCAAAGCTCGGAAATGATTTGCGGGGAGTCCGGTTGGGCTTGCCAGAGGAATACATGATCGAAGGGATAGATCCACAGGTGAAAACTGCTGTTAACGCTGCGGTGAAGCAGTTGAATTCGTTAGGCGCTGAGATCGTCGATGTCTCTCTGCCCCATACTGATTATGCGGTTTCGGTCTACTATACCCTGGCCAGCGCTGAAGCCTCAGCCAATCTCGCTCGTTTTGACGGCGTGCGTTATGGATTTCGGGCGGACGATCCCAAAGACATGCTCGATCTTTATAGCCGTACTCGGAAAGAAGGTTTTGGGCCGGAGGTGAAACGTCGCATTATTCTCGGCACTTACGTTTTGAGTTCCGGTTATTACGACGCCTACTACTTGCGGGCGCAAAAGGTGCGGGAGTTGATCCGCCAGGATTTCGCGAAGGCCTTCGAGAAAGTCGATGCGTTAATTTCGCCAACCTCGCCGGTGCCCGCATTCAAGTTAGGCGAACGCACCGCAGATCCGTTGCAAATGTATCTTGCAGACATCTTCACCATTGCAGCGAATCTTGCTGGAATTTGCGGAATCAGTGTGCCCTGCGGTTTCGCAAAAGTGAATGGTCATCGTCTGCCGGTCGGCCTGCAGTTGTTAGGCAAACCGCTGGATGAAGCCCGCATTTTGCAAATTGCTCACGCGTACGAGCAAAGCACAGACTGGCACAAGGCGCGCCCACCTATCGCATCGGCGAAATGATTTGCCGGACACGCGGCCAGGCGGAAGCAAGAGCAAAAAGGGCGTTCCCGGTCATTTCTGATCCCGCAGTCGCGGGAGAAGAATCTCAGTGCTCCCTGACCACCCGAAAATAATCAGAGATTGATTCCGAGTTTTTGTGATCGCGGCGTTCCTGCGCAACCGGCTGTCATGAATGCATTACCGATTTAGTCTGGCGTTGTCGAAGGTTTTAGTCGGGAGTTAGGTGGATCGACTTCTCCGAAGGCGATGGCAAGTGGATCGCCGAAGGCGCAAGTAATTGGCGTCAAGCTGCATTCAATTTTGCCAACGCGTTGAGGACAACGCGGTCTACCCAGGCAAACCAATGCGTCGAGGAATCGCCCTGGCTGCGCGAATTGAAATACATCAAAATACTGTTCGTCGGCTATGGAAACTAAATATACTGGATTAGTTTCCGCATAGTGGTAGGGATATAACGTTATGAAACGGGCACACAACCCGCAGCCGCGAAACCGAAAGCGCGATCCGAACCGCCAGCGAATCGTAGACGCCGCACGGGTCCACTTTTTCAGTAACGGGTTCCGCAGTGTGACCATGGATGATCTGGCGGAGGAACTTGGCGTTAGTAAGAAAACGCTCTACGCGCATTTTCCGGGTAAGTTCGATCTGCTTGAGGCTGTGCTGGCCGATAAATTAACGGGTGTCGAAGCGACACTGAAGGAAGTTACCCGTGCACACCCGCACGATTTCCCGGCGACCTTGCGCGAGTTGTTGGCTGGCACGCAACGCGAATTGAATGAGATCAAGCCGCCGTTCGTGCGCGATATGCGACAGAAAGCGCCGGACGTCTTTAAACTCGTTGAGCGCCGCAGAGCCGCGCTAATTCAGCGCTACATGGGAAAATTTTTTGTCGATGGGCAACGGCTGGGAATGGTGCGCAAGGATGTCCCGGCCAAACTGATCATCGAAATTTTGTTGGCGATGGTTCAATCGATCATGAATCCGTCGAAGATTGAGGAGCTCGGGATGATGCCGAAGGAAGGGTACACCGGGATTCTAAAGATTGTTCTCGAAGGCGCGCTGACAGCAAAAGGACGGAAAGCGTGAACACATCATTCGTTCGGGAAAATCGATCCACTCGCCGAAAGAATCGGGGACTGTCAGATTTGATGCGCGCGACGGGAGCTTTGACGTTACTTCTATTTCTCGCCGGTTGCGGCGGTGGTAGCAAGGCGGTTTCGGGAACCATCGAAGTGGACGAAGCGCACGTAGGCCCGCGCGCAGGCGGACGCGTCGAAAAAATTCTCCACTGGGAAGGCGATCATTTACACGAAGGAGAACTGATCCTCCAGCTGGATGCTTCGGAGTTGCGAGCGCGTCGCGATCTTGCAGTCGCGCAAATCGACACTTCAATTCACGACGCGGACGCGCAGCAAGCACAATTGGTATTCCTCCAGGATGAAGCGCGCCGCCAGCAGGGTTTACTTCAGCGGAAAGTCGTTTCTTCAAGTGACGCTGAGCGGGCAGACAGCTCGGCGAAAACGCAGGACAAGAATGTCGCTGCGGCACAAATGCGTGTCGCGATGTCGCGCGCACAACTTGCCGATATCGATGCACAGTTAGCGGAAATGCAGGTCGTTGCGCCGGCCGATTCCATTCTTGAAGTGCTCAGCGTAAAGGTCGGCGATGTCCTGCCGGCGAATCGGGAAGCCGCCACGTTGATCCTGACCGGGCATCTTTGGGTGCGCGTTTATGTTCCGGAGTCCTGGCTGGGTTTGATCAAACTGGGCGAGCACGTTCGCGTTCGTGTCGATTCGTTTCCGGGCAAAGATTTCGATGGCGTGGTGGAGCAGATAAATCGGCAAGCCGAGTTTACCCCGCGCAACGTTCAAACCGTCGCGGACCGGATCAGACAGGTGTTTGGGGTCAAGATTCGTTTGCCCAGCAATGACGATCGTCTGCGCGCCGGAATGGCCGCCGATGTCTATTTTCCAAACGTGAAGTGAGCAATCGAAGAAAACGAATGAGGAGTGCAGGAAAAGGTGGAACGCGTTGTTCCCAACGCGTTGTCATGGGCCCGACGCATCGGCTTGGGGACAAGCCGATCCACCTTCCTGCCTGATTTCAGTCCCTATGTCAGAACCGATGATCGAAGTGGACAGACTAACGAAACGCTTCGGCACATTTATGGCGGTCGATCACGTTTCGTTTTCTGTCGGAAAAGGGTCAATCTTTGGTTTTCTTGGCCCGAACGGTTCTGGAAAAACAACCATGATCCGGATGTTGTGCGGAATTTTGGAGCCGACAGACGGAACTGCTCGCATCGGTGGCCACGACGTTGTGCGAGATATCGAACCGATCAAAGAAATGATCGGCTACATGTCGCAGAAATTCTCGCTCTACGACGAGTTGACGGTGAATGAGAACCTCATTTTTGCAGGAAAACTTTACGGCTTAAGCGGTCACGAATTAAACCAGCGTCGCGACGAAATGATCGCAACGACGCACCTGGAACCGTACATCAACAGGCGCGCGTCGAATCTTTCCGGTGGCTGGCGACAACGTTTGGCAATGGCCTGCTCGCTCATGCATAAACCGACGGTTCTTTTTCTCGATGAGCCGACGGCCGGCATCGACCCGGTCGCGCGTCGCGAACTGTGGGATTTGCTCTTCGAATTCGCGGGAAAAGGCATGACGCTGTTCGTGACGACCCATTACATGGATGAAGCGGAGCGGTGTGATCACGTGGGCTACATTTACATGTCGAAACTGATCGTGTGCGGCGAGCCGGACGAATTAAAGAAACTTCCAGAAGTAAATCCGCCCGGAACACGCCGGCTCGACGTGACCTGCGATCATGTAACGACAGCATTGCAAGCCATGCGTCAACTGCGAGGTGTCCGCACCGCTACTGTCTTTGGTCAATCAATGCATTTGCTGGTCGATGAGAACGTCAAGCGCGCCCAGATCGACGAACAATTGCGCAAAGTTGGCGTAACCCATGCCGAGATTCATGAAATCGGTCCTTCGCTGGAGGACGTGTTTGTCGAGCTTTCAGCCAAGCACGCTGCGGGGCAACAAAAGGCGGCGTGATGAAACACAAATTTTTTCGCGGACTCGGCGCAATTCTCTTCAAGGAATTCATCATCGTTTGGCGCGATCCGATGACCCTTTTCTTCATGTTTTTTCCGCCGCTGATCGAGATGGTTGCGTTCGGTTACGCTCTCGACAACGACGTGAAACACATGGCGATGCTGATTCTGAACGAAGATCGGACTGTCGAGAGCCGTCTTTTAATCGATCGCTTCGTGAACACAGAGACGTTTCGCGTGGTAGGCGAAGTGCAAAACCTGGATCAATTAAAGAGCGAAATGCGCAAAGGCCGCGCTTATGCTGCACTGGACATACCGCCGAACTTTACCCGCGATCTGAACGCGGGGCACTCAGCCCAGGTGCAATTACTTGTCGATGGCTCCAATTCCACGACGGCACTGCAAGCTCTCAACACCGGACTGGGCGTGGCGTTGACTCAATCAGTGGAATCGCTTCTGCGCGAAACGGGCCGGCAAGGCGTGCCGATCGATATTCGACCTCAGATGCTTTACAACCCCGCAATGCGCGCCCCGAACTTTTATGTGCCGGGCGTGATCGGCATTGTACTTCAAATCGGGACGACAATCGCTAGCGCCATGGCCCTGGTACGCGAGCGCGAACGCGGAACGCTGGAGCAGCTGCTGGTTAGTCCTCTGAGCCCCGCGGGTCTCATGCTGGGTAAGCTGGTTCCATATCTGTGCATCGGAATGGCGATGGCTGTGGTTCTTTTTCTGATTATGCGGTTTGTGTTTTTCGTCCCCATCGAAGGGAATATCGTAGCGATGCTGTTTTCGACGCTGGTGTATGTCTTTGCGTTGCTTAGCCTTGGTTTGCTCATCGGGACCTTTGCTGAAAATCAAATGCAGGCGTTGCAAATGTCGATGGTGTTCCTGTTGCCGAGTGTTTTCTTTTCGGGCTTCATTTTTCCGCGCGAAACGATGCCCTGGATTTTTTACGCGCTCGGCACGCTTTTTCCCACGACTTATTTCATCGCGCTCATGCGCGCCATCATCTTGCGGGGAGCAAATCTGTTCGAATACTGGCAGAACCTTGTGATTCTCATTTTGATGTCGAACTTGCTTTTTTCTCTCTGCGCCTTGCGATTTCGAAGAAAAATTGCGTGAGCGTCAAACGCGTCCTTTTCAGCGCACTTCGGGTTGCTCTCGCAGTCGCCGCGATAATTGCGTTACTCTGGTGGTTTGGAATTAAGATGCCCGGCAAAAATATTTTAAAGGCAGCGCCGCTCTCGTCTGAAGAAGTTACATTGCGCGAAGAACTCCGTGCCGATGTCCAAAAGCTCGCGGGAGACATTGGCGAGCGAAACATGTGGCATTATCCGCAACTGAATGCGGCAGCCGATTTCATCGAGGATTCTTTTTCGCGTGCCGGACTTCGTCCACGGCGGGATACTTACGAAATACGCGGTCAAGCCTGCCACAATATCGAGGCAGAAATTTCTGGCTCGACTCCGGAGATCATTCTGGTCGGCGCACATTACGATTCGGTGTTTGGTTCGCCCGGTGCGAATGATAACGGCAGCGGTGTCGCTGCAATGCTGGCCCTGGCGCGAAGGTTCGCGGGAAAGACTGGAAAGCACACGCTGCGATTCGTCGCGTTTGTAAACGAAGAGCCGCCTTATTTTTTGTCCGATGAAATGGGAAGTTTTATTTACGCCGCCAGATGCAAAGCGCGCGGAGACAAAATCCCGGTCATGATCAGTCTCGAGACGATCGGATATTTTTCCGATGCGCCGAATTCGCAAAAGTATCCCTCGCCAGGGCTGGGAATGTTTTATCCGAAAGTCGGCAACTTTATCGGGTTCGTCGGCAACGTTCGCTCACGAAGTCTGCTGCGCCGGGTGATCGCGGCTTTTCGCGAACACGCAAAGATTCCATCTGAAGGGGCAGCGCTTCCGTCCTTCATCCCCGGCGTGAGTTGGTCGGACCAACGGTCATTTTGGCGGCACGGTTACCCCGGCGTCATGGTCACCGACACAGCGCCGTTTCGTTATCCGTACTATCATTCCGCTAACGATACGCCAGATAAACTCGATTACGACCGGTTTGCGCTCGTGGTCAGTGGTATGGAGAAAGTGATCGAGCATCTGGATAAACTGTAGTTGGCCCCCTTGGTCTTGCCGGAGCCGCCTGCTATAAGCTGGATAGGCCGAATAATTGGGTCTAAATCTTGGTAGGTCTAATCATTAGCCGTGTCTATCGAATCATTGCTTCTCATTGCGAGCGTTGTCCTCGGTTTGGTGCATTTGATTGCCAGTTCACACCTGATCAGCTGGCAGCGTGGTTATCGTTGGACGGCCGGTAGCCGCGAGGAGGACGTTCCGCCTCTTCGCGGTGTTGGGAGCCGCGTAGACCAAGCGACCACGAATTTCCTCGAGACGTTCCCATTCTTTGCCGCACTCGTATTACTCGCACACGTCACAAGCCATCACAGCCTTCTGACAGTGCTCGGCGCCCACTTGTATTTTTGGGGCCGCGTTGGCTATCTTCTTGCTGCCACCGCCGGTTATACTTTGATTCGTTCCGTGGTGTGTTGGAACGCTGCTATCGTCGGCATTATTCTTTTCGTGATCGCGATCCTATGGCAGGCTCCGACCGGTTACACTTAATCAGGCGATGCAACCAATCGCTGTTCGGCTTACGGCTTCACTTCAGATGACTAACAGACATTCATTTCAGATAAAGCACGGTTCAGCCAGCGGTGGCTGATTTTGTTCTCGTTAGATGACCGCCAGCTCCGTAATCGAATACTATCGCCAATTTGCTTTCGTCAGTTCCGTTCTGGCGGGGTTTGCCTTTAGTTTTTATGGAGTCTTGCTGTCGGCGTCGGCGCAACATCGAGCCACAAATCTGGCAGCCGTCCTGGCGGTCATGGCTTCCATTGCATTTTTGCTCGTTACCTTAGGAATGACTTTCGCTTCAACGATCGCTGCGAGTCTGCCCAACAGCGCCGGGATCCCCTCATCCATTCATGCACAACAGACGCCGCTCTCCTTTTGTTTTCTTGCTGGCATTGCACTTTTGTTCGGGGCTTTCGGTCTTGGGGGATGGATTCGATCACGTCCCCTGGGCATCGCCACGACTGCCATTGCGGCGGTGGGTTTGACCGGCGCCATCGCTGTCCTCGTACCTTACTTTCATTAAACCGACGGCACGCCAGGCAAGTAACCAGACGATGAAGCCATGGCCCTTAATCGAATGAACCCGAGCAATCTTGCCAAGGCACTCTTTCGTGGTTGAACTCCTTTCCGTTAGATGGACTCAGCTGTAGACGCTTCGAGCAGTGCTATGAGCGTCCAGATCGACCTCAGGGCGAAACGAATGGCAGACACTGATTCTAAGATAACGATCCACATGGTGGCGAGTCTCGACGGATTCATCGCTCGAAAGGATGGGAGCGTCGACTGGCTCGAGACCTCGGACGAATTCGCAGGCGGCGAGACCATGGACCCCGAATTCGTCGATGCGTTCCTCAAGACAATCGACTGCTACGTCATGGGCTCGCGAACATATGAGACCGCGCTGAGTTTTGAGGGCAAAGGGTTTGGGTGGTCGTACGGCGACAAACCCGTCTTCGTCCTCACTCGTCGCGAGCTGCCGCGGACCCGGGATACCGTTGAATTCTGCTCAGGCGATCTCACGCAGTTCGTGAATGGGCGTCTGCGGCCGACGTTCCGCAGCATCTGGTTCGTCGGAGGCGGTGTACTCTCGGCCGAATGCCTTCGCCTCGGGCTGGCCGATGAAGTTCGTTATTCGATCCTGCCTATTTTGATTGGCGATGGAATCCCATTCTTCGACAAGCTCGATCGAGACGTCGCCCTGCATCTGACCGAGGTCAAACCGTACAAAAGCGGGATGATCGCGCTTCGGTACGAAGTGCGAGAACAGACGTCAACTGAGGCGGTCCCCGGATCGAGGTAAATGCAGACAACCCTGCCACGACACGCTGCCGTGGTCTCTCTCTTTTTCATTGGAGAGCAGTCAAAACGCGTGCGAGCGCGTAACCAATCAATCCACTCGCCGGCAAAGCGAAAACCCATGCCCATATGATTCGCTCGACAAGCGTCCATCGCACGCCGCTGAGACGTTTTACTGCGCCTACGCCCATGATTGACGCGGTTATTACGTGCGTCGTTGAGAGAGGAATCCCGTAATAGCTGGCAGCTTGGATAATCACTGCAGCAGTTGTCTCGGCGGCGAAGCCATTCACGGGTTGCAGTTTTACCATCTGATGTCCGAGGGTGCGAATGATGCGCCAGCCACCGGCGGCTGTGCCGATGGCCATGGTTAGCGCGCACAGAGTAACGACCCAGACGGGCAGGACGAAGGTCGGAGTTCGCAGAAAAGTTAGCGGGCCTGGCAAATGATCGAAGCTCCCCGCTTTCGTCCCGGTAAAAAGGGCAAGCGCGATAATGCCCATCGTTTTTTGCGCGTCGTTCGAGCCATGGCTGTGCGCCATCCACGCTGCGCTAAAGATTTGCAGCTTGCCGAACAGCTTGTTCACAAAGTGCGGCGTGAAACGGTGAAGCGTTAGGAAAAGCAGGAACATTAGTACCCCGCCACAAACGAATCCGGCGACCGGCGACGTGATCATGGGCAGCACCACTTTCGGCCAAATGCCGACGTTCCACTTTATGACCGACCAATCGCCGTGCGCCGTCGCGAGCGCGGCTCCGCAAAGTCCGCCAATGAGCGCATGACTCGAGCTGGAAGGCAGACCGAACCACCACGTGGTGATATTCCACGCGAACGCAGCAACGACTGCGGCAAGCACCGTAGGCATCGTCACCACATTCGTGTCCACAAGGCCTTTGCCGATTGTCGCCGCCACAGCACCGCCAAGGAGCGCGCCGGTGAGATTAAAGAATGCAGCCATGGCGATCGCCTGGCGCGGCGTCAAAACTTTGGTGGAGACTACCGTCGCAATGGCATTGGCGGCGTCGTGAAAGCCGTTGCTGTATTCGAAAATGATCGCTGCGACTACGACGGTGAGAAACGTAAGCATCGCCGTCGCGAGCAGCAGGCTACGAATACTTCAGTGCGACCCCGAGGATGATGTTCCCCGCGTCCCGGCAACGATCAATCACCTTTTCTATTAACCCGAACAGATCGCGCAGGAAAATCACCTGCTTCGTCTTGTAATCGCCCTGGTAAAGATCGCGCAACAGGTCGAGCTCGAGTTTGTCGGCCTCGCCCTCGATCGACTGCAGTTTTGCGTTCATCTCGCGCGCAGTCGCCGCGTCCGTGCCTTTCCGCAATTGTTTTACCATGGCCATGACTGTTTCCGCCGCTTGATCGAGCAGCTCGACCTGCTTGCGGAAATCGCGGCCATGCAAGTCCTCTGGACAAATTAAAACGCGCTCACCAATTTTCTCCACTGTCTTTGGTATTTTATAAAGTGCGCCGGCCAGCGCCTGAATATCTTCGCGCTCGAAAGGCGTGATGAAGGTCTTGCAAAGCTGTTCGGTGAGCTCCTGAGTAATTTCTTTGTCCTTGCGGCGGCTGAGAATGAATTGCTCCAGGCTTTGTGGCGACTCGTGTTGCTCGAGCCGTTCCAGCAACGCGATCAAATGATGCACGCTCGCATCTGCCTCTTCGGCGCTCTTCTCCAGTAAATCGTAGAATTTTTCATCGCGCCCAAAGATTTTTTGGATCGACAACATGACTTTCTTCAGTTGTAGCCGAGGGCGTTGACCTCGGCAATCCTCAAGGGTGGGACACGTGGAGGCCGCAGTCGGCGTCCGCGGCTACAGGAACCCATTTGTTTGTGCGCGCCACCAACGATCAGCGCTTGCGGCTAGAGGAGCGTGCCGCGCAGAATGATGAGCGCCACGTTGAAATAAATTACCAACCCCGTCACATCGACTAATGTCGCGACGAACGGCGCGGATGACGCTGCTGGGTCGAGGCCGCATCTGCGCAGTAAAAATGGAAGCATGGCACCGCTTAGGGTTCCCCATAGCACTACTCCGACCAACGCGGCACCCACGGTAAGAGCGACCAGCCAATGATACTGACCGTAGTCGAATATATGCAAATACTGCCACAGCGTGATGCGGAAGAAGCCGATAGTCCCCAGGATTAGGCCGAGAGCTACTCCCGAGAGTAATTCTTTTCGGACCACGCGAAACCAATCCCGCAAACGCAATTCCCCGAGAGCCATCGCACGGATTACGAGCGTGGTGGCTTGCGATCCGGAGTTGCCGCCGCTCGAAATGATCAAGGGCAAAAACATCGCCAGGATCGCCGCTCTTTCGATTTCGCTGTTGTAGCCCTGCATCGCGGTGGCGGTCAGCATTTCACCCAGAAACAGAATAATCAGCCAACTGGCCCGTTTCTTCACCATCCGCAAAAACGGGATGGTGGTGTACGGTTCGTCGAGTGCTTCCATGCCGCCGAGTTTTTGGATGTCCTCGGTGGCTTCCTGTTCCGCGACGTCCAGCATGTCGTCGCTCGTCACAATGCCGACGAGAACGCCGCTTGAATCAAGGACCGGCAGCGCGGCGCGATCGTATTTGCGGAACACGTTCAGCGCGTCCTGCCGCGAATCGTTCACATTTAGCGCCGCGAAGGTTTGGTCTCGAATCTCGCTCACTTTTGTGGTTAGCGGTCGCAGCAGAAACTCACGCATGCGCACGTCGTCGATCAGTTTCCCGCGCTCATCGACGACGTAAACAAAGTTCAGCGTCTCGGTGTCGCGGCCGTACTCGCGCACGTAGTCGAGCACGTGTTGCACCGTCCAATCCTCCTTGACCGCGATAAAATCCGGCGTCATCAAACGGCCAACGCTGTTCTCCGGATAACCGAGCAGTGCCGTCGCTACATGGCGTTCTTCGGGTGTGAGCAAGCGAATCAACTGGCGCGCCGCTGCGCTCGGCAATTCTTCCAACAGCGCCGTGCGATCGTCCGGCGACATTTCGTTCAGAATGGCGACGACCTGTTCGTGTGCCATCGCGCGTAACAATTTCTGCTGTTCCTCGACTCCGATGTATTCGAAAACGTCCGCGGCGAGTGCCGCTGGAAGGACGCGAAAGATGATCACTTGTTCGTCTTCCGGCAAGTCGAGGATCACTTCGGCCACATCTGCCGGCGGCCATTCGCGGAACAGCTCACGCAGCGCGCCGAAGTTTCGGGCGTCGATCATGCTCTTGATTTCTGGCGCGAGAAGATTGCCGACCACGTCGCGTTTTTAACACTCGCGCTCGGCCAAAGCAACGGTATGCGCGATGACAGTTAAAAAGTTACAAAAGTCACAAACTCGAAAAAACTTGATGGCAAAACATCGTAACCTTTTACTTTTGTAACTCTTTTACCTTTTCTTCTCCGCTTGGAATTTGTCGGAAACGCTCCAAAATGGAGGTGATGCCTGCAGTTGCTACAGGTCCAATGATTCGGCGTGAGATCGGCGACGATCACGTTTGCCTGCTCACTTTTGATCGCCCCGAATCCGGCGTGAACATCTTCGACGCAGCGACGCTCGATGAGTTGAATGAGCACCTCGATTTTGTTAAGAATGATGCCGGCTTGCGTGGCGTGATCATTGCGTCGGCGAAAAAATCTATTTTCGTAGCGGGCGCGGATTTAAAGACGCTGTTGGAACAGGCGCAAACCGGTGAGATGCGCGCGTTCATTGCGCAGGGACAGAAGATCTTCAACCGGCTGGCAGAGTTGAAGATTCCGACTGTCGCGGCGATTCATGGTGCGTCCGCCGGCGGCGGCTACGAAGTCGCTCTGGCGTGCGATTATCGGATCGTTTCGGAGGATCCAGCGACACGGATAGGACTTCCTGAGACGACCCTCGGCCTGATTCCCGCGTGGGGCGGGTGTACCCGTCTGCCCCGGTTGATTGGTGTTGAAAAAGCGGCGGAGGTAATTGTAAACGGGAAACTTTATCCGGCGCAGGAAGCCCGTAGGCTGGGCTTGGTTGATGGAGTCGCGTCACGTGATAAACTTCTCGAGCTGGCCCGGAAGAAGTTGCGCGACGGAAAACGCAAATTGGAGGGGCAAGTTCCCGCGGGCCCGACGTCGCAGGAGATTCGCCCTCCAAAACAAACCGGAAACGAAGCACCGGAACGTGCCTTGGAAATCATCACCAAAACCCCATCGCTTTCATCCGATGAATCGTTGCGAATGGAACTCGATGCCATTGTCGATCTTGGGAAGTCGGAATCGACTCAAAACTTGATTCGAAATTTTTTCCTGGCCGAAAAGTACAAGAAAGGAACTTCAAAGGAGGGCCAGCAGAAAGTACTGCACGCCGCGGTGATAGGCGCAGGCGTAATGGGCTCGGGAATCGCGCAATGGCTTAGCTCGCGCGGCGTAACGGTCATTCTGCGTGATATTGCGCGTGAGCAGCTCGACCGCGGTCTCGCGAACATCGAGAAGACGTATGCAGATGCCGTAAAGCGCGGTTTAATGAGCGAGGAAAAAGCAAAAACAGGTCGCGCTCGGATTGTCGCTTCCACTGCGCCGATGGAATTGCGGGACGTCCAATTTGTCATTGAGGCCGCTTCGGAAAAATTTGAAGTAAAGAAGGAAATCTTTCGTGAGCTGGCGATGCAGGCAGGCCCGAAGACGATCGTCGCCACAAATACCTCCGCGCTTCCCGTCGGCAGGCTGGCTGATGCTACCGTCTCGCCCGAGCACGTGATCGGTCTTCATTTCTTCAATCCGGTTAGTCGGATGAAACTGGTGGAAGTCGTTATTGCGAAACAAACCTCGGACGAGACGCGCGACCGGAGCCTGGCCTTTGTGCGACAAGTTGGAAAACTGCCGGTGATTGTGCACGACAGCCCCGGTTTTCTGGTCAACCGCGTTTTGTTTCCTTATTTGCTGGATGCTGCTGAATTGTTCGAAAGTGGTATGGAAGCCGAGAAAATCGACACAGCGCTTGTGAAATGGGGCATGCCGATGGGGCCGCTGCGATTGATCGATGAAATCGGTGTCGATATTACCATCGATATTGGCAACACGTTGGAAAAGGCATACGGGCGGCGCGATCACGTTTCCGCCGCTCTGCTCTGGCTGCGCGATGGCAAGATGCTTGGCCGCAAAACGGGCGCCGGTTTTTACAAATATGAAGGTAAAGCGCAGACGCCTAACGAATCACTCGCACAATGGCGGCGCGCTCGGGTTGTAGCCGGGGGCGATGATCCTGGCGGGACCCACGGTACCGCAATAACCCGGCCGGCGTCACCGCCACCGGCTACAGCTGATGACTTGGCACACCGCTTGATCTTCTTGATGGTCAACGAAGCCGCCCGCTGTGTGGAAGAAAATGTCGTCGATTCACCCGAAGACGCCGACTACGGAATGATTTTGGGAACCGGTTTCGCGCCTTTCCGGGGCGGGCCGTTGCGGTTCGCGGAACATTTTGGAATAAGAAAAGTTGTCGATGACCTGGAACGGCTGGCGCAGACTGAAGAGAAATTTTTGCCCTGCGAGATATTGAAGAAGCACGCTCGCGACGGAACAAAATTTTATGCAGATTGAAACCCGCTTGAACTCAGAAATGCGTCGACTTCGATCGATATGACAAATTGATATGAAAAGCCCCTTGGAAGCGCCGGAAAGACAAGTCGCTCAGGAAACCAGCGCGAAATCCGAAAAGCCGCTGCCCACGGCCATCGACACGTCGAAGATGGCGAAGGGCCAGCGGGAAGCGCTCGAGTTGGCGGAAGCGGCGCGTGATCCGCTGGAGGACCGCGGCAGTTTCGCCAGCAACCTTTTTGTCGGTCGGTACGATTTCAATCGGATTTACCCATATCCCGCGCAGAGCACTGAAGATCGCGCGGCTGGCGATGGATTTTTGCAAAAACTGGAAAGTTATCTGCGCGAACATGTCGATCCGGACGAGATCGATCGCACCGGTGAAATTCCACCGGAAAATTTCAAAGGACTTTCTGAAATCGGAGCCTTTGGAATCAAGGTGCCGAAGAAGTATGGCGGACTCGGTTTGTCTCAATCTAATTACGGACGGGCCGCGGTTTTGATGGGGAGCTGGGATGGCAACGTGGCCGCTCTCGTTTCCGCGCATCAATCGATCGGAGTCGCGCAACCGCTGCTCCTGTTCGGCACAGAAGAGCAGAAACAAAAGTATCTGCCACGCGTTGCAGGCGGAGAAATCTCAGCGTTCGCATTGACGGAAACACATGCTGGCTCAGACCCGGCGACGATGAGCCTGCGGGCTGAGCCCAGCCCTGATGGCAGTGAATTCGTTCTAAATGGCGAAAAACTGTGGTGCACTAACGGCGTGAAAGCCGGGGTCCTCGTGGTGATGGCGCGCACGCCTTCCAAGATGGTCGGCGGGAAGGAGCGCAAGCAAATCACGGCATTCATTGTCGATGTCGACACACCGGGGCTGGAGATCATTTATCGCTGCCGCTTCATGGGATTGCGCGCGCTTTACAATGCGGTCGTGAAGTTCACGGACGTGCGAGTGCCGTGCGAAAACATTATCTCCAAGGAAGGCGCCGGGCTTAGGGTCGCCCTGACAACGCTAAACACAGGGCGACTCACGTTGCCCGCGGCGTGCGTTGGCCTTTCCAAGCGGCTACTCGAAATCTCGCGAAAATGGGCAGGCGAACGGATCCAATGGGGGGTGCCGATTGGTAAACATGCCGCGATTGCTGGAAAGATCGCCGAGATGGCCGGCAACGTTTTCGCCATGGAAGCGATGACCTTTTTGACGTCGTCGCTGCTGGATCGGAAAGCGGGCGATCTGCGGATCGAAACGGCGATGTGCAAAATGTGGGCAACTGAAACGACCTGGAGGATTGCCGATGACGCGATGCAAGTGCGCGGCGGTCGCGGCTACGAAACTGCTCAATCGCTGGCTGGAAGAGGAGAGCCGCCGATTGCAGTGGAGAGATTTCTGCGGGATTGCCGGGTCAACACGATCTTCGAAGGCTCGAGTGAAATCATGCGGTTGTTCATTGCTCGCGAAGCGCTCGATCCGCACTTGAAAGTCGGCGGTGCGATTTTCAACACGCAGTTGCCGACGTCCGAGCGCGCGAAAGCCATTTTCAGTTCTGGAAAATTTTATGCCGGCTGGTATCCGCGCCAGTGGTTACTCAGCGGCGCGGGTAAGATCGACAATCTGCACGTCACTTTACAAGGACATGTGGATTACGCTGCGCGCACAAGCAAAAGACTCGCGCGCGGTTTGTTTCATGCCATGGCACGGTTTGGGCCGAAACTCGACCGTGAGCAACTGCTGCTGTCGCGCTTTGTAGGAATTGCCACCGAGCTCTTTGCGATCAGCACGACCTGTTCTTACGCGCAATGGCTGCTTGGCCAGGGGAAACCGGCCGATGAAGTTCTCGCAGTGGCGGATTATTTCTCTCGTTCTGCGAAGACACGAATCGATCATCATTTCGCCGGCACGATGCGCAACGTGGACAAACGTGGTTACGCGTTGGTCCAAGATTTGTTAGCAGGAAAACACGAGCTCCTGCGTGACGGGATTGTGTAGTTACGCGCGTTTCGCGCATGCGTTGCGGAAGGGCTTCCGGCACCAGGGACGGCTATTCCAGATGCAGCCTTGATTCTTGTGCGCATTTTTGTTTGGATCGACGTGTGCCTGTTGACGAGGACGAGGCCTCGGAAAGTCGATCTGGATTAAGTTCGCCACGGGAAATCCATCCGGAGGCGGACGCACCAAACAACTCAATTACGTTTACAACGACGCATTGGAGCGTGGTGCTGGAAGCGCAAGGTCAATCACCTGCAGCGCAAGAGGCATTGGAAAAGCTGTGCCGCACTTACTGGCGACCTGTGTATGGTTTCATCAGGAGACAAGGTCGTCGTCCTGAAGAGGCGGAAGACCTTACGCAAGGGTTCTTTTCCCTGCTGTTAGAGCGGCGCGATTTCGATGCTGTCCGCAAGGAGAAAGGACGCCTGCGTTCTTATCTTCTCACCTCGCTGAAACATTTCATCACCAGCGAGCAGCGCCGTGCGATGACATTGAAACGAGGCAAAGGACAACAGCTGATCCCGCTGGAAGAATTGAGGACAAATGAGCGATTCGAGATGGAACCAGCAGATCCTCTCAGCGCTGACCGCCTGTATGAACGCCGCTGGGCGTTGACGCTGATGGAGCAGGTCCTGCGACGATTGAAGGACGAATACTGCACGAGCGACCATGCCGCGCTATTCGATGCACTAAAACAATTGCTTCCAGACGAACCGGGAGCACAGTCACGGACGGAGATCGCATTACAGTTGGGCATGACGGACAATGCACTTCGGCAAGCCTACCATCGGTTTCGTCACCGTTATCAACTCCGATGACCTACATCCTGCGACTTAACGCCCTAACGACCTAAGGCGTCGAAGCCACTTTCTGCGTAACAAGACGGAACATTTCGCACAGTACACCAGCGAACGGGCTGGAACTGACTTCTCACGGTGAGAAGTCAACGAAGCCCAAAATAACAAAAGGAAAATCAAATACGAAAAATCAGAGCAGTCAGTATAAAACCACAATTGCAGCGGTTCTCATCGCGCTGGCATTTGCTTGCCCGTCTTTGTCGACGGCGCAAGAACAACAAAACAGCGACGAGGACGGCGCCGCGATTGTCGGCTTATGGCACGAGAATTATGTCAGTGACTTCGGTCCGCCATTTGAAACCTACACGCAATGGCACAGCGATGGCCTTAAAATCGAAACCCCCAACTTTTTGAATGGGGTATGTGTGGGAACGTTTAAACACACGCGGGCCAGGACATTTAAGCTTTTCCACGTGGGATGGACACCGGGTGGTATCCCACCTGCTCCTACGGCCGTACGCTTCGAGTTGAGGGAACTGAATACGGTCGACCGTGATCATAATAGCTTCGCTGGCACATATGATCAGAAATTCTTCGACGCTAATGGAAACGTCGTAGCCGAAGATACCGGGACGATCAATGCAACGCGCCTTACTGCCGATCTATTCGCAGATCAATCGGGCGCCGCCGCGATCAAATAATTCATAAGAGAGCCTCTTCGGTCGTGACGAAACCGCGCCGGAGAGGCTCTCGATGAGTCGACCACTCTCGCTAGTCTTCTTGCAGTCACGTCATCGGTCGCCTCAATCTACGACCCAGCTGAAATACGAGCACGTCGGTTGACCAACCAGTACGTCACGGCTAATCTCAACAATGAGTATGCCGCCCGTGCTCACGGAGGCGGCTTCATCTCGAAGCCCCACCACAAAGAGCGACAAACAAAAAGCAATATCACCGTCGAAGGTTCTCGAAGAAATCGAGCAACATGTCTTGCTCGATGGTTTCAAGATCGTTATCGATCTCGACAGAAGTCGCGGCTCCTATTTATACAACGCCGTCACCAATAAACCGCTCATTGATTTCTACGGATTCTTCGGCTCGATGCCGGTTGGATTTAATCATCCGCACTTTGATGATCCTGCAGTGCAGCGCGATCTTCTTCGCGCCGCGAAAGTCAAAATCGCCAACTCGGATGTTTATTCGCAGGGATATGCGGAGTTTGTGGAAACCTTCGAGCGCGTAGTCGGGTTACCGCCGCTGGAGCGCTATCTTTTCATCGAGGGAGGCGCGATGGCAGTCGAGAATTGTCTGAAGGCGGCGATGGATTGGAAAGTGCGCAAGAACATGGCGGCGGGCCGTGGCGAACGCGGCACTCAGGTTTTGCATTTCCGCCGCGCTTTTCACGGCCGCAGCGGCTACACCATGAGCCTCACGAATACCGATCCGCGCAAGACGGATTTGTTTGCGAAATTCGATTGGCCGCGCGTTTCGTGTCCACACATCGATTTTTCGCTGCCGGAATCGAAGCGCGAAGCCGATGTCATTGGGCGCGAAGAGAAAGCCGAGCGCGAAATCCGCGACTTCATCGAGCAGCGCAACATCGACATCTGCGCCATCATCATCGAGCCGATCCAGGGCGAAGGCGGCGACAACCATTTCCGCGGTGAATGGCTGCAGAAGCTGCGAAAGATTTGCGACGAAAACGATATTCTTCTCATCTTCGATGAAGTGCAGTGCGGCATGGGCGCGACGGGTCGCAACTGGTGCTGCGAACATTTTAATGTGGTGCCCGATCTCATGGCGTTTGGAAAAAAGGCGCAGGTATGCGGGGTGATGGCAGGGCCGCGTATCGATGAAGTGAAAGACAACGCGTTTCGCCTGTCCAGCCGGCTGAATTCTACCTGGGGCGGCAATTTCACGGACATGGTGCGTTCGACCCATTTTCTGCGCATCATTGAAAAGGAACACCTGGTGGAGAACGCTGGAAAGGTCGGGGGATATTTCCTGGATCAACTACGTGTCCTCCAAGGAGAAGAGCCGCTGATTTCCGCCGCGCGCGGCCGGGGATTGTTCCTTGCTTTTGATCTTCCAGACGGAAAAACGCGCGAGGAATTTTGGAAAGGCTTTTTCGATCTGGGCGTGCTTACGCTTCGGTCAGGCGAGAATTCGGTCCGTTTCCGTCCGCCTCTCGACATTACACCCGAGGTGATTGATGAGGCGATGGATGCAATGCGGAAATATTGTCAAAAACGAAAATGAGGCCTAACGAAACCATAGTCGTTTGCTGGAGCCGCAGTCGTTAACCGCAGGGGAGCCGCAGCCGACGGCAGCGGCTACAACAATCGTTCATTATGCAACCTGTTTTAGAAAAACTTGGAATTACTGATGTAAACGATGGTGTCTTCGACGGTGAATGGCGCGGCGGCGGCGCAAAGATTGATAAGATTTCGCCGATTGATGGACGCCGAATCGCCAGCGTACGCACCGCATCGGACAGCGATTATGATGAGGCGATTGCGCGTGCGCAGGAAGCGTTTTTGAAATGGCGCACGACTCCGGGTCCGGTGCGCGGTGACACCGTTCGTCGTCTAGGCAACGCACTGCGCGAACTGAAACACGAGCTTGGTCAGTTGGTAACTCTCGAGACTGGCAAAATCATCGCCGAAGGCGAGGGCGAAGTGCAGGAGATGATCGATATCTGCGACTTTGCGGTCGGCCAATCGCGAATGCTTTATGGTCTGACAATTCAATCAGAACGCCCAAGTCACCGCTTGATGGAGCAATGGCATCCGCTGGGCGTTATCGCGGTGATCAGCGCATTTAATTTCCCGGTTGCCGTTTGGTCATGGAACGCCGCGCTCGCTGCCGTTTGCGGTGACTCAACGGTTTGGAAACCTTCGGAGAAAACGCCGCTCACGGCAATTGCTGTCACAAGAATTTGCGAGCGGGTTTGCCGTGAAACCGGGGCCGATCCGGCGATTTTTACTTTGCTCATGGGCGATCGCAAAACGGTGGGCCAAAAATTGTCCGATGATCATCGGATTCCATTGGTTTCGGCTACTGGATCGGTGGCCATGGGTCTTAACGTCGCGAAAACAGTTCATGGCCGCCTGGGTCGATCAATTATGGAACTGGGGGGCAATAATGCGCTGATCGTCGCGCCGACTGCCGATATCGATATGGCTACGCAATCGATCTTTTTCGGTGCTGTAGGTACCGCCGGGCAACGTTGCACTTCCACAAGGCGAGTGATCATGCACGAGTCGGTCGCGTCAAAAGTTCGCAATAAGCTGCTTACCGCTTACAAGAGTCTGCCAATTGGAAATCCACTCGATCGTAAGACCGTGATGGGACCGCTCATCGACAAAAGCGCCGTTGACGCAGTACAGGGTTCGATCCAGCGACTAAAAGATGAAGGCGGCGAAGTCCTTTACGGCGGGGATCGACTCACCGTTCCCGGCGGTTGTTATATGAAACCGTGTCTGGCGACTGCCAAACCGGATTTCGAGATCGTGAAGGACGAAACCTTTGGTCCGCTGCTTTACTTGTTGACGTATCGCGATTTCGACGAAGCGATTGCGATCCAGAACGGTGTGCCACAAGGATTGACCTCTTCGATTTTCACAAATGACGTGCGCGAAGCAGAGAGGTTCGTGAGCGCGGTCGGCAGCGATTGCGGAATTGCGAACGTAAACACAGGTACCAGCGGCGCGGAAATCGGTGGCGCGTTCGGCGGTGAAAAAAATACCGGGGGCGGCCGCGAGAGCGGAAGCGATTGCTGGAAGAGCTACATGCGCCGCCAGACAAATACGGTCAATTTTTCGAGCGAATTGCCTCTGGCGCAGGGAATTCAATTCGGCGCGGGCGAGGAGAGCGGAACGGTTTAGTCCCATCTCGAAGGCGACGCGGCCGCCGCCGCTTTCAGTGGCGCGTGTGTTAGTCAGCGCGCAATCGTCAGTTCCAGAAGCTCATCAACCTTTTTCGCGCTGTCGATGTTCATGATGCAGTGCCGCAGTTTTTCGCATTGATCTTTGCCAATGACGTCGCCGCCGAGCGCGTTGAATTTGACCGCGATTTCTTCCTCGGTCATAGGATCGCGCGGATCGCCTTTGGGCACATCGACTCGCGTTGAGTGTGATTTGCCGTCGTTGGTGGTGATGGTTACGCGGCTCGGTTGAAACTTGGGGAAAAGCGCTTCGAACTCTTCATTCGCGACCACTTTTATTTTGTCCATGATTGGAATCAGCGATTTATCGAGAACACGCTCTTCTTTGAACTGCAGCGGCGTCACCATTCCGTCCACCAGCCCGACAGCCATGCAATAGGGCAGAGAATGATCGGCGGTTTCCTTCGAGTCGGGTCGATATTTGTGCGGATCGCCAAGAATATCTGCGGCGCGCGCGATTACTTCGACTTTGATTTCCCTAACGTCGTCGGCTTTGATCTTGTTTTCCTTAACCGTCTTCATCATGGCCGTGAGCGGCGCGTGACTTAGAGCTTCAATGGGAAAACTCTTCATCCCGCAATCCAGGATGCGGTAGTGCGATTTCGGTGATGTCGGCAAATCCTTGACCAACCCTTCGCCGTCGAAACTTGCCGGTTGTCCCTTGTATTGAACGTGACTGAACACAGCAAACAAGCCTTCCTTTCCATCGATGATGTGCTCAGGTCCGGAGAATCCTTCGCGCGCAAGCAGTGCGCTTTCGGCGCCCATTCGTCCGGCCCACGGATCGACTGTGTTCTTCATGTTGGTCAATTTGCCGGCCGTGACCGCGCCCGGGCAAAACGTTCGCGAGGCGCTGATGCCGATCGCCGACACCATTTGTTCCGTTGTGAGATCCAATACGCGGCCCGCTGCCACCGGCGCAGCGAAGGCGCTCAACGTAGCATGATGCCAGCCATATTCGCGCACGCCTGGCCGCCCGATTTCGCAGAGACGCATTTCGATTTCGTAGGCAATAATGGTCGCGAGAATTAAATCTTTTCCGCTCAGACCTTCGCTTTCACAGAGCGCGAGAGGGGCCGCGATGAGATCGCTCGGATGGCATGGATCGGCTTTCCAGTAGATGTCGTTGTAATCCATGGCCCGCATCATGTGGCCATTCAAAAACGCTGCATCGACCGGGTTGGTCTTGAAGCCGGATACAAACGCAGTGGCTTTACCGCCGCCCTGACCCTCTGAGCGGTCGTGTTTCTTTGTCATTCCGAGCGAAGTGGAGGAATCTCTCGAACCCGTCTTTTCACCTGCCATCGCGCGGTGATGCTTTAGTAAGATTTTGGCGTCCTCTTGTTGGCTCCCTCCGAGAGCGCACCCGATGGAGTCGAACCAGAACAATTTCGCTGCCTGGATCGCCTCCGGTGAAAGATCTTCGTATTTTAGTCTGCAGGCCCACTCAGCGATGACGTGTGACAGCAGACGTTTCGATTCGGTTCTTTGCTGTGCCATGACATGTCGATCTTGATTGGGTCGCGCACATTTTCAAGCCGCTTCTCGCCACTAACAACAGCGGACCGATGATGTTTCTCGTCCGGTCGCCGGAGGTGAATGCGGAGTGATCACATTTTCCGCTAGGCGTGGGCCAAATTGTGGGCCAAAATCCGGATGCCAAAGGCTTCCGTTTCCTGCTCTTGTCGGTGAGTTATGGCCAAAACGCCACTTTGAAGAATTTTTTCGCAGAACTGAAGCGGCGCAATGTTTACAAAGTCGCGGTCGCGTACATCGTCGCGAGCTGGGCCCTTTCGCAGGGAATCGCACAGGTGTTTCCGGTGTTCGATGTTCCGAACTGGGTGATCCGCGCGATTGTTCTTCTCATCATCCTTGGCTTTCCCATTGCCGTTGTCTTCGCCTGGTTCTTCGAGATCACGCCAGAAGGAATCAAGCGCACCGAAGTTGCCGACGCCGCGCGCCAGCATTCACGCGGCAAGGCCTGGATCTACGTTGTCGTCATCGGCGCAATCGCATCGATCGGCTTGTTTTTGCTCGGTCGATACAGCGCAGCAACGTATAACGCCGCTTCAACACGAGCCGTGCCCGCAGCCATCCCGGCCAAGTCAATCGCGGTATTACCGTTCGAAAATCTAAGCGACGATAAGAACACCGCTTACTTTAGTGACGGGATTACCGAGGAAATACTCAACGCGCTCGCACAGATTCCGAACTTGAAAGTGGCGGCGCGCCGATCGGCTTTCCAGTTCAAGGGCAACGATCTCGATCTGCGTAAAATCGGGCAGGTACTCGGAGTGGCACATATTCTGGAAGGGAGTTTGCAGAAGGCCGACGACCAGGTGCGCATCAACGTGCAGTTAGTCGATGTGCAAGATGGGTTGCAGACGTGGTCCGAGAAATACGATCGCAAACTCGACAACGTCTTTGCGGTTGAGGATGAAATTGCCAAAGCGATCGCGACCAAGTTGCGCGTCCAGCTCACCGGCGGCGGCGGTCAACCGCTCGTCGTTGACAGCACGAACAATCCGCAAGCGCATGAACTTTATCTGCGCGGACTGACTCTGCTGGCCGCTCGAGGTCCCGCATTGCGCGAAGCAAGCGACTTATTTCAACAGGCGGTAAAACTGGACGCGGGTTATGCGCAGGCATGGGGAGCGTTGGCCATTACCGAGCTTTTGCTCCCTTCTTATGGACTTGACTCGTTCGACGCTTCCCTGCCGCGAGGCGAGTCAGCCGCCCAACGCGCTCTTTCACTCGACCCTAACACGGCTTCGGCCCACGTCGCGGTCGGGCTCGCCAACAGCATTCGCTTCCGCTGGCCGGAAGCCGACCAGGCATTCCGCCGCGCCCTTGTACTTGCACCCGGTGACGCTGAAGCGGTCAATCAATATGCCCAATTCCTCTCCACCATTGGACAGCTCGAGCCGAGTTTGCGCGAGATCGAGCGCGCGCAACAGCTCGATCCATTATCGCCTATTATCGGCGTGATTCATGCCGGCGCCCTCGCTGCCTTGAGGCGTGATGACGCAGCGGAAGCACAGATCAAAAAGATTCTCGCGGCGCATCCTGAGTTCAGGCCGGCGCAGGCCTGGGCCGCCGCTCAGCATATCGAACGCAAAATGTACCCGGAAGCGGAAGCGGAGCTGCGTGCGTCAGGCAAGCTCAACGGTCAAAATGGAGAGGCCAAAGCGTTGCTCGTCCGCGGCATGGCCGACCCGGCCCAGCGCGTCGCGGCCGTAAATAGCCTGGAGACTTCGCCGGACAATGCCGATATCCGGCAGGACGCGATTTGGTACGCATTTTATCTCGTATCATTGGGAGAACGTGGCCGTGCCCTGGATCAGCTGGAAATCTATGCGGACAAACACAACAGCGGTTTCGCGGCATGGCTCTGGAATCGAGGTTTCGATCCATTGCGTGACGAACCGCGTTTCAAGGCGGTTCTTGCCAAACTGGCTCTCCCCTACATCCCGACTGTCGCCACCGAGCCATGAGCGACAAACCCTCATTCTTTTCGGAGCTCAAGCGTCGCAACGTTTACAAGGTAGCGGTCGCCTACGCTGTCGCTTCGTGGTTGCTGATTCAGATTGCGACGCAGGTCTTTCCCTTTTTCGAGATTCCGAACTGGGCTGTTCGGCTCGTCGTGTTACTCCTCATGCTCGGTTTTCCTGTCGCGCTGATTCTGTCGTGGGCGTTCGAGATCACGCCGGAAGGAATCAAGCGTGAATCGGAAGTGGCGCACGAGCAGTCAAAGACGCGCCACACCGGGCGAAGGGTTGTTGGCCTGACGATTATTGCCGGAATCATCGCAGCTGGTTTGCTCGTCTTCCAACTCTGGCACTCCAAATTAGGTCCCCACGCGAGTCCCTCCGTTGATGCATCATTCAGCACGGCCGCCAGAGGCATCGCCGTCTTGCCACTTGTCAACACCAGTGGTGATCCCGCGAACGAATATTTTTCCGACGGCTTGTCTGAAGAACTAATCGCAGTGCTCGCCAAGATTCCCGATCTCAAGGTGATCGGACGCAGTTCGTCGTTTCTCTTCAAAGGCAAATCGGACGACGCCAGGACGATCGGTGAAAAGCTCGGCGTGGCCAATCTCATCGAAGGCAGTGTTCGAAAACAGGGCGATCGCGTTCGGATCGTGGCCGAGCTAATCAATGCTACCGACGGGCGCTCACTCTGGTCGGAAACCTACGATCGCGAGTTGAAAGACATTTTCGCCGTGCAAAACGAGATCGCCACTGCGGTAGCGGATCAGATGAAAGTGAAGTTGTTAGGCCGATCCACGCGACCTGACTTGGCTGGTTCGAGCGAAAATCCTGCGGCTCACAACGCAGTCCTGCAGTCAGACTTTTATTTTCAACAGCAGACGGCCGATAGCGTTCGAAAGTCGATCTCGTTCCTGCAAGAGGCGGTTCGCTTGGATCCGAACTACGCCCTTGCTTATGCCAAACTGAGCCAGGCCTGGCGTCAATACGCTGCCAGCTTTGCCATAGATGATGCGTCAAAAGCGTACGACGCGGCCCGCCAGGCCGCGGACAAGGCCGTTAATCTCGCGCCTGACTTGCCCGAAGTGCGAATGACAGTGGGCTTGCTGGCAATGAACCCCGGGCTCGATTTCGCCGGCGCCGAGAAAGAATTCCGCCGGGTCCTGCAATCGTCTCCGAACAACGCTACCGCTAAAAATGCACTTACCCTTTCCCTGTTGGCTCAGGATCGACTGACTGAAGCCGAGGAGACCTGCCGGGAGGCGCTTTCGTTAGACCCTCTCCTCACGACTTTGTGGTACAATCTTGGCCGAATCATGGCCGGAACAGGCCGTTATAAAGAAGCTGAGGAGGCGTGTCGCAAAGGACTTGAGCTTCAGCCAGGCGCTTCTCGCTTTCATACTTACCTTGCCACGCTCGATATTTTGCAAAACCGCCCGGCACAGGCAATGGCGAATGCACAACTCGAGAACGAAGGTTTCTGGCGCGATTTTGCCATCGCCATGGTGCAACAAGCGCATGGCGACCGATCAGTGGCCGACGCTGCGCTCAAGGATTTCATCGCCAGGGATTCGAAAGGTGGCGAATTTCAGGTCGCTGTCCTCTACGCCATCCGCAAGGAGCCTGACGAGATGTTCAAGTGGCTCGACACTGCTTATGCGACGCGCGATTCCGGCATGGTTCAGCTCGTCATCACACCTTTCTTCATCCCGTATCACGACGACCCGCGTTTCATCGCCTTGTGCCAGAAGCTCAATGTGCAGTTGCCTGCAGGTTCCCCAAAGCCATGAGCGAGAAGCCTTCGTTTTTTTCCGAGTTGAAGCGGCGCAATGTGTACAAGGTTGGCGTCGCATACGCGGTAGTCGGCTGGTTGATCGCCCAAATCGCCACACAGATATTTCCGTTCCTGGAGATCCCGAACTGGGCGATTCGGCTCGTGATTCTGCTGATCGTCGTTGGTTTTCCGATTGCATTGATTGTCGCTTGGGCATTCGAGCTGACGCCCGAAGGAATCAAGCGGACAGAAGATGCCGACCTTGCCGCGTCAACCCGGCAACCGCGAAAGCATGCGTGGATTGTTGTCGTGATCGTTGGTGCGGCGCTCTCGGTCGGTCTGTTTTTCTTCGGCCGTTACTCGGTACAAACGCCTCGACAGAATGCCAGTGCGGCTCGCACCGAGGCGGCTACAGTCTCGACGATTCCGCAAAAATCGGTTGCGGTCTTACCGTTTGAAAATCTGAGCGACGACAAGAACGCCGCTTATTTCGCCGACGGCATTCAGGATGAAATCCTGACCAAGCTTGCGAGCATCGCCGATCTCAAAGTGATCTCGCGCACTTCCACCGCGAAGTACAAGAGTAAGCCGGAAGATCTAAAGACAGTTTCGCAACAGCTCGGCGTCGCGACCGTTCTCGAAGGCAGTGTGCAGAAAGCTAACGACAAAGTGCGGGTTAATGTGCAGTTGATCGATGCCCGCGCCGATTCGCATCTCTGGGCAAAAACGTACGACCGCGATCTTGCAGATGTCTTCGCGATACAGAGCGAGGTCGCCCAGGAGATCGCCGATTCGCTACAAGCGAAACTTTCTCCGACCGAAACCAGCAGAATGGCTAGCGCGCCGACGAATGACACGCAGGCTTATGATCTTTTCCTCAAAGGCGAGTTCGAGCAACGCATCGCGAACAGTAATTTCCGACCGGAATCATTCGACCAGGCAGCACGTTGGTACAAGGAAGCAATAGCGCGCGACCCAAATTTTGCCCTGGCCATCGCGCAACTGGCTATCTGCCAGCTGAGGCGTCATTGGCTGACCGACCCGTTGACCGACGCGGAAGTGATGGAGGCGGGAAGATTGGCAAAGCAGGCACTGACACTTGCGCCCGATCTCGCCGAAGCACATGTCGCGTTGGGTCTATTTTACTATTACGGCTTCCGCGAGTACGAACCGGCGTTAACTGAGTTTCGGCGCGCGATCGAGCTTCAGCCTAACAACGCGCTGGCGCTCTCGTTTGTCGCCTTTGTCCACCGGCGACAGGGAAAATGGAATCTCACTTTGGACGAGCTGAAAAGATCGATCGACCTAAATCCGCGCGATGCGTACACCATTGGCGGCCTCGCAGAGACCGATGTCTTTCTGCGCAGGTGGAAGGAAGCCGAAGAGACTGCCAGGCAAGCGCTCACAATCGACCCACACGAGGCCACTAGTATGCGTATGTTGCTGCTGAGTTCTCTGAACCGCACCGGGAACGCACAGGAACCGTTGCGGCTACTCGCGACATTTCCGCCGGACGACCTGCTGCTTCCTAATACTGGCATGTTTGATATGGTGATTGGGACTCGCGGCCAAACTTTTGTCCTTGGCCGGGATTTTAACGCGGCATTAAAAGCTTGTGAAACCGGGACGGTCGCGACGACCAACGAATGGCAACGGTTCGCGGCCAAAGCCGGGATTCGTGTTCTGGCCGGCGATGTTACCGGCGCCCACGCGGATGCCGAGAAAGCTCGCGAACTATTGGAGACGAGACTGCGCGAGCAGCCGCAGGACTTTCGTGCGCTCAGAGCATTAAGTTGGGTTTATCTCGCGCTGGATCGGAAGACCGATGCCATCAAGGTCGCCCAACATACACTCGATCTTCTGCCACCCGAGAAAGACGCGGTACTTGGTTCCGGAAATCTCGCTGCCTTGGCCGAGATTCAGGCGCAGACCGGTGCGACCACGGAGGCAGTGCAGAATCTGAAAAAACTTCTCTCGATCCCGGCGGGCGAGACCATTTCCATCGCGCGCCTGAAAATCGATCCAGTGTGGGACCCGATCCGCAACGATCCCGGCTTTCAACAACTGCTGACGATCAAGGAGTACGTCGGGCCGTGAAAAACTGTATGAGAAAAGGCTCGCCGCGATGAATGAATTCTTTCAACGGTTGAAGCAGCGCAAGCTGGTGCAATGGGCTATTGCTTATGTCGCGGCGGCGTTCGCCTTGTTACAAGGGATCGATATTGTCGCGCAACAATTCGGCTGGCCGGAAAGTGTGCGGCGCGGGATTACTTTGGCGTTGGTTGTCGGCTTCTTTGTTACTCTCGTTGTAGCCTGGTATCACGGAGAACGTGGTGCGCAGCGCGTTAGCGGCGCGGAGCTGCTTATCATAGGCCTGGTCCTGGCTCTGGGCGGCGGATTGCTTTGGCGTTTTACTGCCGTCTCACGCTTGCCGGAAACGAAGGCCGCGGCGTCGGAGCCTAACGACCATAAGACTTTGGCCAACTCGGTCGCGGTGCTCGCATTCGACAACCTGAGCGATGATAAGGGGAGCGAGTATTTTTCCGACGGAATCAGCGAGGAGTTGCTGACTGTGCTGCAAAAAATTCCCGGTCTGCACGTCGCCGCGCGGACATCGGCGTTTTCATTCAAAGGTAAGAACGCGACCGCGCAGGAGATCGGGCAGAAACTCGGGGTAGCGCATCTGGTTGAGGGAAGTGTGCGCAAGGCTGGCGATATGGTGCGCATCGCAGCCCGACTGACTCAGGCTAACACAGGCGAAGAGCAATGGTCGGAAAATTACACACGTAATTTGAAGGATGTGTTCGCCGTTCAAACCGAGATCGCCCAAACCATCGTCGAACAGTTGCACGGTCAGCTGACGGGTGGCGCGGCCAATCCGACAACTAAAGCGCGGATTGAGGCCGAAGTGCGCGCGGCGGAGAAAGGCGGTACGAAAAACGTCGAGGCGCATGAAGCTTATTTGCAGGGCCGCTTTTTTGCGAATCGCCACTCGGAAAAAGAGACGGATCAAGCCCGGGTCGCTTATGAGCACGCGGTGGAGTTGGATCCCAAATTCGCGCTCGCGTGGGCGGGCCTGGCCCAGACTCACGTCTGGGATTGTAATTACGCCACCGAGGGGGGCCAGAAAGGGTTCAACGCTCATCTGGCTGCCGCGCGCGAGGCGTTGGATCGAGCCCTCGCCCTCGAACCAGACTTACCGGAAGCGTTGTTCGCGCGCGCAATGATCCAAACAAATTTTGATTATGATTGGAAAGGTGCGGCCGAAACGTTGCGGAAGGCTCTCGCTCTCGCTCCACAAGATTCGGCATTGCTGATGGAGGCGGGAAATCTTGCGAACGCTCGCGGCGAAAAGACACAGGCTGTCGAATTTAGCCAGCGAGCGGTCGCGCTGGATCCGGTGAATGCCCAGGCCCGGGCGTTTCTCGCGGGCAATCTGTCAGTCTCGGGTAAGCAGTCGGAAGCGAGGACGGAATACTCGCGCGTGACTGAGTTGAATCCATCGGCGCCGTTTGGCCCCGCCGGTGTAGGCTTGTCTTATCTTTTGGAAGGTAAATTTGAAGAAGCGGCGGTGGCTGCGCAAAAGGATGCGGCCGATTGGGCACGGCTACTCATCGTGAGCTGTGCGCGCTGGGCGCAAAAGCGAATTCCCGAATCTGACGCTGCGCTTGCGGAGTTGATCGCAAACACCAGCGAAACCGGCGCGTATCAGATTGCCGAGGCCTACGGGTATCGAAATGACAAGGATCACGCGTTCGAATGGTTGGAGCGCGCACGTCGGCAGCGCGACGCCGGTCTGCCCGGTTTGCGCACAGATACGCTGCTCCCGAATCTTCACGGCGATCCGCGCTGGGACGTATTTTTGCGCACAATGGGCCTGGCCGACGACCAATTGAAGTGAGCGAACAAAATTTCTTCGCCGAACTGAAGCGGCGCAATGTTTACAAAGTCGCAGTCGCTTATGCGGTGGTCGCGTGGTTGTTGATCCAAGCGGCGTCGATTTTCCTCCCGGCTTTCGACGCGCCGGCATGGGTGATGAAGGTCTTTATCATTATCATCATCTTCGGTTTTCCGGTGGCGCTGATTTTTTCGTGGGCGTTCGAGATTACGCCGGAAGGAATCAAACTCGAATCCGAGATCGAGGCGAACAAATCGATCAAGCGACGCACTGGGCGAAAGATTGTTGCTATGACGATCGCGCTGGCTGTCCTCGCGGCTGGTCTATTTGTGTATCAACTTGTGCGGTCGAAACCAACAATCACGCCTACTGCCAGTGCGGCTCGCACCGAGGCGGCTACAGCACCGCCTAACAAATCGATCGCGGTGCTGCCGTTTGTGAACATGAGCGCGGACAAGAACGACGAGTATTTGAGTGACGGGATGACCGAGGAATTGATCAATGTGCTGGCGAAAGTGCCGGGATTGCGCGTGCCGGGACGAACATCCTGTTTTGCGTTCAAGGGCAAAAACGAAGAGGACATCTTTCGTAAAGTCGGCGATCAGCTGCACGTGGGCACGGTATTGGAAGGAAGCGTTCGCAAAGCCGGCGACAACCTGCGCGTGACCGCTCAGCTCATCAATGTCAACGACGGTTATCATCTCTGGTCAAAGGCCTACGACGGCGACGTAAAGGACATTCTCAACTTTCAGAGCAACGTGGCCGAACAAGTCGTGCAGGCGTTGCAAGTGAAATTAGGGGGCGGAGAGAAACGGGCGCTAGCGAAGAAGCCGACGGAAAATCCTGAAGCTCACCGGCTCTATCTCCTGGGGCGCTACGAGTTCGCTAAGTACACGCAGACCGGCTGGAATAATGCGATCCACTATTACGAGCAGGCGCTGCGACTGGATCCGAACTACGCGCTAGCCTACTGCGGACTGGCCGATAACTACGCTTACATGGGAAGCGTGGTGATGCCGGAGAAGGAGGCCATAGCAAAGGAAAAGGAATTTGCACAGAAAGCACTCGAGCTCGACCCGGAACTGGCGGAAGCGCACATGTCCGTCGCTCTAGCACTCGTCGCTGCGTTTGACTGGCGAAACGGTCTGAAAGAATTCGATCGCGCGCTCGAACTGAATCCAAATCTGGCATTCGCTTATGAGTTACAAGCCTGGACTGTGAACGGACTTGGTCGATTCGACGAGGCGATCTCGAAGACCAAAAAAGCGATCGAACTCGATCCGCTGAATCCGTTCTTTCAAATGAGTTTGAGCTTCTACCAGTATTGGGCCCGTCAATACGACGACGCCATCGCACAAGCCAGAAAGACGCTGGAAATGGATCCGAATTCAGCGATCAGTCATGTTCTGGTAGGCCTCTCTTTCCTTAAAAAAGGCGAGACGACCGGTGCAATCGCGGAATTGCAAAAATCCAAAGCGCCGGATCCCGGTGCGTGGTATCAAGGATTCCTCGGCTACGCTTATGCCATCTCCGGAGATCGACCTAAAGCCGAGCAGGCCCTGCGCGAACTCGAAGAACTGGCGAAACGGCAATACGTCAGTCCAACGGCGTTCGCGACTATCTATCTCGGACTCGGCGAAAAGGAAAGATGTTTGGATTGGCTTGAAAAAGCTTATGAGCAGCGGGACAGCGCCTGCTGGTATCTAAAGATTGACCAGATTTACGATGGCGTGCGCAACGAGCCTCGCTTCCAGGCGCTGGTGCAGAAAGTCTTTGGCGCAAAACAGTGAACGTCGAAAATTTTCTCGCCGAGCTAAAGCGGCGCAATGTTTACAAGGTTGCGGTCGCGTACGCGGTAGTGGCATGGTTGTTGATCCAAGCCGCGTCGATTTTCCTCCCGGCATTCGACGCGCCGCCGTTGGTGATGAAGATATTTATTATCGTCATCATCTTCGGTTTTCCGGTGGCGCTGATTTTTTCCTGGGCGTTTGAGATTACGCCGGAAGGAATCAAACTCGAATCCGAGATCGAGCCGAACAAATCAATCAAGCGAGGCACCGGGCGAAAGATTGTTGCCGTGACGATCGCGCTGGCAATCGTCGCGGCTGGTCTGTTCGTGTATCAACGAGTAGGGCGCGACCGCTGGTCGCGCCGCTCTTATGATCAAACCACCGAAAACCGACGGCCCGGCAGTCCGTCCCTACCGATACCTGACAAATCGATTGCCGTGCTGCCATTCGACAATCTCAGTCGCGATCCCGACAACGCTTACTTTTGTGAAGGTGTGCAGGATGAAATCCTCACGCGATTGGCCAAGGTCGCCGATTTGAAAGTGATCTCGCGCACGTCGACGCAACACTTCAAGAGCGCGCCGGAAAACCTTCCTGAGATCGCAAAGCAACTTGGCGTGGCCCACATTCTGGAAGGCAGTGTGCAAAAAGCAGGCGAGCAGGTGCGCGTGAACGTCCAGCTCATCAACGCCATGACCGACGCGCATCTTTGGGCTGACACCTACGATCGAAAGCTGACTGACATTTTCGCAGTCGAGACAGACATCGCGAAAACGGTTGCCGATACCTTGCAGGCAAAACTCAGCGGCTCAGAAAAAAGTTCGATGGCGAAAACTCCGACGGTGAATCCGGAAGCTTACGAGCTTTATCTCAAAGGCAGATTCTTTTGGAACAAGCGGACCGGCGACGACCTGCGCAAATCGATCGAGTATCTCAAGCAAGCGATCGCCAAAGACCCCGGATACGCGCTGGCGTATGCTGCTCTAGCAGATTCATATGGCCTGCTGCGTTTTTACGGCGGAGCTTCTCCAGCCGACTCGGTGGTGCCGGCGGAAGTTGCGGCGAAGAAAGCGCTGGAACTGGACGATTCGTTAGCTGAGGCACATGCTTCGCTTGGTCTCATTGCCACCGAGGAGCTCGAGGTGAACCGCGGAGTGAAAGAACTCGAGCGCGCGATTCAGTTAAACCCGAATTACGCGACCGCCCATCACTGGCTCGGCCTTGCGTTCGCGACGTTGCGGCAATCGGATCGATCTATTGCAGAACTAAAACGGGCGCTCGAGCTCGATCCGCTTTCCATGATCATCAATGCCGACCTGAGCATCATCTATCTTTACGCCGGTCGTTACGACGCCGCCGAAGCGCAGGCGCGAAAGACCTTGGAAATCGATCCGCGATCATTTGTCGCGCACTATTATCTCGGCGCAGCGCTGCAACTAACGAGGCGACTCAAAGAGGCGATCCCGGAATTTCGAAAAGCAGTCGAGCTAAACAACGATCCTTATTCCATCGCCATGCTCGCCCAGGCCTATGCCCGAAATGGACAAATGGATGAGGCGCGAAAACTTCTCGCGCACCTGAATGAAATGGCGAAGTCCGCTGAGGTTCCTGAGTACGCCCTCGCCATCGTTTATACCTCGTTGGGAGAAAAAGAACGCGCCATTGAAGCGCTCGAGCGCGGTTTTGCGGGAGGCAACAAAAGCTACTTATTCCTGCTCCCGGGAGATCCATTTCTCGACGATCTTCGCAGCGATCCGCGCTTCCAAGCGCTCGTGCAAAGAATCGTTAGCGGGAAATAATGAAGATCGATTATTTCCTTTCGAAGCAGGAAGTGAATTAGGGGATAACGGCCACCATGTTCCAACACGTCACCGTCCTTGTATCGTTTATCTTCGCCATCGCTTTGACACATGTTTTTTCGAGCGCGTCACAATTGCTGCTGGCTCGCGACCGCGTTTGCTTCTCGGCCATCCTCACGGTGGCGATGGTCAATGCTGCGCTAGGCGTGGTCATTAACTGGCTCGGCCTTTGGGAGCTCCAGAATTTAAAGCATTGGTCGCTTGGCGAAGTACTGCTTCAACTCGGCTGGGTGGTCCCAAATTACTTTAGCTGTTCACTCGTCGCCATGCCTTGTAGCGAAACCGGAGTGCTCGATATGTCAGCCTTCTTTGAGCGACAGCGCCGGGTTATTTTCTCCGCCACCCTGGCGTTATCCATAATGGGAGGGTTGGCGATCTACCTCAACCGCAACAACTTTGAGGGATGGACGCCTAACGACTGGATGGGCGCGGAACTGCTCGGTATGTTGCTCGCCGTTTGTGCGGTGCTGGCCGGTTGGGCAAAGCCGCGCTGGCTGCAATGGGTCGGGGTCGGCGGCATGTTCGTTCAAAATATTTGGTTTTTCGTTTTCTACACGCTAGGCCCTGACCGCACTCAATGAAGATCAATAATTTCTTCGCCGAGTTGAAGCGGCGGAATGTTTACAAAGTTGCGGTCGCTTATGCGGTCGCTTCCTGGTTGTTGATTCAAATCGCGACCCAGGTTTTCCCGTTTTTCGAGATCCCGAATTGGGCGGTGCGACTCGTAGTGCTACTGCTCGTTTTAGGTTTTCCCGTCGCGCTGATTTTGTCGTGGGCTTTTGAGATTACGCCTGAGGGAATCAAACTCGAATCCGAGATCGAGCCGAACAAATCAATTAAGCGAGGCACCGGGCGAAAGATTGTCGCCGTGACCATCGCGCTGGCAATCGTAGCGGCTGGTCTGTTCGTGTATCAACTGGTAGGCCGCGATGGCTGGGCGCGCCGCTCTTATGATTCAGAAGCCGCTGAAAACGGACGGCCCGGCGGTCTGTCCCTGCCGATACCTAACAAATCGATCGCAGTGCTGCCGTTCGATAATCTCAGCCGCGATCCCGATAACGCTTATTTTTGCGAAGGCGTGCAGGACGAAATCCTGACCCGGTTGGCAAAAGTCGCGGACCTGAAAGTTATCTCGCGCACATCGACACAGCAATTCAAGAGCGCGCCAGAGAATTTACCGCAAATCGCGAAGCAACTTGGGGTGGCCCATGTACTAGAGGGAAGTGTGCAAAGAGCGAACGACCAGATCCGCGTCAACGTACAATTGATCAATGCTCTAACCGATGCGCACCTATGGGCCGAAACGTTCGATCGGAAATTGACTGATATCTTCGCGGTTGAAAGCGAGATCGCGAAAACAATCGCCGATACGTTACAGGCGAAGCTAAGCGGCTCCGAGCAGCATGCAATTGCCGCGCGACCAACCGAGAATACCGAAGCGCACCAGCTTTATTTGAAGGGACGTTTTTTTTGGAACAAGCGCACCGGGAACGATCTGAAGAAGTCGCTCGATTACTTTGAGCAAGCCATCGCGGCAGACCCCAACTACGCCCTCGCTTACGCCGGAATCGCCGATGCTTACGTCTTTCTACCCGGGTACACGGCAGGCACTCCAAAAGATTGTTACCCGAAAGCGATGGCGGCGGCGAAGAAGGCGTTGGAATTAGACGATACTCTCGCAGAAGCGCATACCACTTTGGCGCTGGCGATTTGGTATTACGATTTCGATTTCTCGCAAGCGAACAGGGAATTTCAGCGTGCGATCGAGTTGAACCCAAATTATGCAACTGGACACCAGCAGTACGCAAACAACACTTTGTCCGCGTTAGGCCGGTTCGACGAGGCAATCGCCGAGGGAAAACGAGCGGTCGAACTTGATCCTCTCTCGCTCGTGATCAACGCGGATCTCGGCATGAATTATTATTATGCACGCCGCTACGACGAAGCTATTACGCAACTGCGAAAAACGCTGGAAATGGATCCTGGCTATTACTATGCCCATGTCGACCTGGGCCAGGTTCTCGCGGCGAAGCGAGCATTCGGCGAGGCGATTTCGGAGTATCAAAAGGCGCGTGCTTTAAACGACGACCCATTCGTGCTCGGGCTGCTCGGTCACGCTTATGCCTCCTCGGGTAACAAGACTGAGGCACTGAAAATACTGGACCAGCTGAAAGAGGTCTCCGGGCAGCGCTACGTCTCCACGTATAGCTTTGCTATTGTTTATCTCGCACTCGACGACAGACAAGAGGCGCTTCGCTGGCTCGAACAAAGCTATCAAGATCGCGCCGGTGCTGACATTGGGTGGATTCGAGTTGACTCGCTTCTGGATGCACTGCACGGCGACCCAGGCTTCGAAGCGCTCGCCGAGAAGATTGTTCCAGCCGCGCAGTTTGGAAAGAAAGTCCCGACGAAACAGTGAGAATCAACCATTTTCTCTCCGAGCTGAAGCGTCGAAATGTCTACAAAGTTGCCGTCGCGTACATCGTTGCCGGCTGGGCATTGGCGCAAGGAATTGCGCAGGTTTTTCCAGTTTTCTATGTTCCGAATTGGGCAATTCAATTAGTAGTTGTTTTGATCGTCGTCGGTTTTCCGGTCGCAGTCGTGCTCGCGTGGGCATTTGAGATCACCCCTGAGGGAATCAAACGAACCGAAGATGTCGATATTACGCAGCCACATTCAATCGGTGGCGCTTGGATCTACATAGTCGTCATTAGCGTGTTTGTCTCCGTGGGCCTGTTTTTCCTTGGCCGCTATACGGCTGGAAATGCAATGCCCCGACCGAGCGAAACGGCCTTGGCGAATTCTAAAAAGTCAATCGCTGTCCTGCCGTTGGTTAATGAAAGCGGCGATCCATCCGACGACTATTTCTCCGACGGACTATCAGAGGAACTGATTGCAGCGTTGGGACAAATCAAAAATCTCAAAGTGATCGGTCGCAGTTCTTCGTTTCGTTTCAAAGATAGAAAAGAGGAACCCAAAGTTATTGGCGAAAAGCTCGGTGTGAGCACGCTCCTGGAAGGCACCGTGCGAAAGCAGGGGAACAAGGTGCGAATTGTTGCCGAGCTGATTAAGGCCGCGGATGGAACGGAGCTGTGGTCGCGAATTTTCGATCGTGAACTCAAGGACATTTTCGCAGTTCAAACCGAAATCGCTCAGGCTGTGGCTGCATCACTGGAGCTCACATTGCTTGGGGATAAAGACATAACCGCCGCAAGTGCTTCGACGCAAAATGCAGAAGCGCACAACGCGTATCTGCAGGGCCATTTTTATTTCGCAAGGCGAAATGTGGAGGATTACCGGAAGGCGATCAGCTTCTTCGATGAGGCGATTCGAATTGATCCTGATTACGCTTTGGCTTATGCGGAGCGCGCTGAAGCCTGGACGTTCATCGGCGATTTGAGCCCCGAACAAAAGAAGGAGGCCTGGGCTGCGGCTAAAAGGGATGCCGAGAAGGCGGTCAAGGTCGGCCCTGACCTGGCGGAGGCGCACGCGGCTTTGGGTTGGGTTCGTTTTTTTTGCGAATGGAAATTTGCCGAAGGCCTTTCCGAACTGAAGCGTGCAAGAGAGCTTGCGCCTGCAAATCCGACTGCGAACGATCTGCTGGCGCGGGTGTTGATCTACGTAAACCAAATAGCAGAAGCCGAGAAACTAGCGCGCCAGGCAGTCGAACTTGATCCGCTCGCTTATTTAGCGCGAGGGAATCTCGCCCGGATCCTGCTGGCCGAAGGCAAACTAGACGAGGCTGATGCGGAGGCGCGGAAAGCTGCAGAACTGCAACCGACCGGCGCAGGTAACCACCGCTGGCAAGTCACCGTGGCAGTCCTGCGTGGTGACGGGGAGACCGCCTTGCACGAAGCTCAGCTTGAGCCTAACGACGGTTACCGGCGCTTCGAACTCGCGCTTGCATATTATGCGCGAGGGGATCGAGCAGCCGCGGACGCAGCGCTGGCCGGCATGGTCGCCAACGACAGAAACCTGTTGGCTTACCAAATTGCTGAGGTTTACGCCTGGCGCGGCGAAACGGATAAGGCCTTCGAGTGGTTGCAAATCTCGTACGATAATCATGACACCGGACTACTCAGTCTCTTAATCGATCCGCTGATGCGCGGTCTGCGCGGCGATCCCCGTTACAAAGACATGATTGAGAAAGTGGGTTTGCCAACGCCGCCATGAGCGCACGCAATTTCTTTCCCGAGTTGAAGGAGTCGCAATGTCTACAAGGTCGCGATCGCGTATGATGGCGTTCGCAATGTGTCAGCCAATGCGTAACAGTGCCCGTCCAAAAGAAGTGCTCAGCGTCAAGACGACCTGGCGCTAGCGATTGCTTATGTCGGCCGAACATTCCTTAGAAGTGAAATTCGAGATCGGGCACGTCCTGTTCATCGATATCGTGGGCTACTCGAAATTGCTCATCACTGAGCAGAGCGATCAGCTGCAAACGCTTCGCCAAATCATCCGTGGCACCGAGCAGTTTAAGAAAGCCGAAGCAGAAGGTAAACTGCTTCGTCTACCAACCGGCGACGGCGGTGCGCTGGTGTTTCAAAACAGTCCGGAAGCACCGGTCCTATGCGCGCTGGAAATCAGCCAGGCACTTAAGAGCCATCCGGAACTGAAGGTGCGCATGGGTATTCACAGCGGGCCTGTTAACGAAATTACCGACCTCAACGAGCAGGCCAATATTGCCGGGGCTGGAATCAATATTGCCCAGCGGATCATGGACTGCGGAGACGCAGGCCACATTTTGCTCTCACGCCATGTTGCGGACGATCTCGAACACTATCCGCAATGGCGCTCGCATCTTGCTGAGCTGGGGGAATGTGAAGTGAAACATGGCAGCCGCGTTTCGGTTGTAAACCTGTATACCGAAGATGCCGGTAACGCCGCACCGCCCACGCGCCTGGCAGCGAAGAAAGCCTCCTCGTCTTCAGGCAAACGACTGACTACTTTTCAGATTCTCGCGCTGGCTGCGCTCCTTTTGATCGGTATCGGGGTTCCCGCTATCATTTTCTCTCCGGCGATTTTGAAGTCGCTGCGTTCTGATGCCTCCGGACATTCCAGAGATGCGTCACTGCCTGTTCCCGAAAAGAGCATCGCGGTGTTGCCGTTCGAAAACCTGAGCGATGACAAACAAAACGCGTTTTTTGCCGACGGAATTCAGGATGAAGTTCTCACCAATCTCGCCAAGGTCGCCGATCTGAAAGTGATCAGCCGCACGAGTGTGGGGCAATACAAGGCCGCGGCAACACGGAATCTGCGAGAAATTGGCCAGGCGCTCGGGGTAGCTCACGTTCTGGAAGGGAGCGTTCAGCGAGTCGCGAACAAGGTTCGAGTCAATGCGCAGCTGATCGACGCCCGTAACGATGCGCATCTGTGGGCGCAAACCTACACTCGCGATCTGGCTGACGTGTTTGGAATCCAAAGCGAAATCGCCGAAGCCATCGCGCAACAATTGCAGGCGCATTTGTCCGCTGATGAGAAAGCGCGAATCGCGAAACCATCTACGACCGACCCGGTGGCGTACGATCTCTATCTGCGGGCGCGACAACTCGACGATCTGGCGAACGATCCGGACGCAAAGGGGTACCTGCTTCAGGGCATCAGCCTGTTGGAGGAAGCGGTCCGGCGCGATCCGAAATTCCTGCGTGCGTACTGTCTGATGTGCGAAACTCACCTCGATTTGTACTGGGGCGGGGCTGACCACACCGACCAGCGACGCGAACTGGCCCGAATCGCTCTGCAAAAAGCTGAAGAAATCCAGCCGGACGCGGGCGAAGTTCATGCGCAGAAAGGCCTTTATTTGTACCACGGTTTCCGTGACTACGATCGGGCGCTGACCGAACTCGAAATTGCTAAACGGCTTCTGCCTAACGAGGCGCGGATCTACGTAACCATAGGCGCCGTGGACCGCCGAACGGCGCGGTGGCAGGAAGCGGAGACAAATTTCGGGCGCGCTGTGGAATTGGATCCGCGCAATTTTATCGTGGCCATGGAAGCGGCCTCCACGTCTCAAGGCATGCGCCGCTACACTGAAGCGAGGCGTTTATATGAGCGATCGCTTACTATCCTGCCAAACAATCCCTTTGCTCGCTTTCTTCTTGGCTTCAATTTCTTCGGCGAAACCGGTGACGTTGCAGCGTTGCGAAAGCAATTAGACTTGGTAGCGCAGCAGGGTCCGGAGGCCGAACGCAGCGTTGCATTCCCGCTCGTTTATTGCAGCTGGATGCAGCGGGATCGAGCCGCCGCCGAAAAGGCAGTGGCACTGATTCCAGCGGAAGGCATCGCCAACAGCCTCGATGAAGCGCTTGTACCTCGCGAATATTGCGTCGGACGCACGGCATGGCTCTTCGGCGATAAGGAATTGGCGCAGGCGGCGCTCGGATCCGCACGGGCGATTTTCGAGCGCATCACGCGTGAACAACCAGACTATCCGCAGGCGTGGGCATACCTCGGCCTAACGGATGCCATGCTCGGCCGGCAAAGTGAAGCGATCCAGGAAGGAAAACGCGCCTGTGAAATCCTGCCTTACACGAAAGATTCCTGGATCGCACCGACATTCATGACTTACCTCGCCGCGATTTATGCCATGTGCGGCGAGAAAGAAGCGGCGCTGCAACAACTGAAGATGTCGGCCGAACTTCCGGTCGGCATCACCTACGGTGAGCTCAAGCAAAGCCCCGAGTGGGATTCACTGCGGGGCGATCCGCGATTCGAGCAAATCGTCGCGTCGTTTAAACCGACAAACGCCATCTCCGCCGCCAAGTGAAGATGGCAAGCTTCTTTTCCGAGCTAAAGCGACGTCACGTTGATAAAGTCGCGCTCACGTATGCGGTTGTCGCGTGGCTGCTGATTGAAGCTGCTTCGATTCTTCTGCCGAAGTTCGACGCGCCTGCGTGGGTAATGGAGACACTCATCGTAGTCCTCGCGCTTGGTTTCATTATTTCCGTGTTCATCTCCTGGTCTTTTGAGATGACGCCGGAAGGCATGAAACGAACGGCGGAGGTCACGCCGGGCGAAGTGCTTCCCTACTGGAGCAAACGGAAGTTTCTCACGTTTGTTATCGGCACGGCTGTTATTGCCTTTGCTCTGCTTGCGTACCAGTTTTTGTGGCCCGAAGGCGGGCGCCGCCTGTCGACAAAACAACGCACCGACAAAGTCATTATTCAGGGTAACACGGCTGGCACCCAAACCGTCGAAACGCAGTCCGACGGCACAGTACGCGCTGAATACTCCTACAACGATCGCGGCCGCGGCGATCATATCACTGCAACCTGGAAACTCGACAGCGCGGGCGTGCTGATCGCTTACGACGGCCATGGCAATGATTACATGAAGGCGCCGGTCGAAGAACATTTCGAAATAAGTGACGGTCGAGCGAGCTGGAAGAACCGCAGCGAACAAGGCGATCAAGCCATCTCTGGCCAAGCTTTCTACCTGCCGATGAATTCGCCGCCGGAGATCTTGGCTGTGCTGGCACGTGCGCTATTGAAGGCGCCGAACCACAAACTTCCACTTCTTCCTGCAGGCGAGGCAACGATTGAACAGGCAGGTAAAGTGACTTCCGGCAGTAATGTTTTCACCGAATATCGCATCACTGGTCTCGGGTTTTCGCCGCAAACGATCTGGTTAGATCATAACGGCGCATCGGTATCTGTGTCGTCGTGGTTTTCAGTCGTGCCGAATGGTTCCGACTCTTCAGTGGCGCGATTGCGCGAAGAACAGAAAAAAACCGACGCCGCATGGTCGACGCGCATTGCTCGCGCGCTCGCCCACACGCCGCGCGGCGAGCTGGTCATTCGCGACGCGCGCTTGTTCGATCCACGCGATCTTAGTGTCACGCCGGGAACAAGCGTTCTGATCGACGGCGAGCGCATTGTGCGAGTGGGACCGGACGCGGACGTTAAACCATCTGCAAACGCCGAGGTCATCGACGCGCAGGGACGCTTCCTCATGCCGGGCCTCTGGGATAATCACCAGCATTTCAGCGACAACGACGGGGCGCTCGACCTGGCGACGGGCGTGACCAGCGCGCGAGATATGGCCAATGATACCGATGACTTTCTTCAACGCGTCGCGCGATTCGACGATGGCACCGAGCTTGGGCCGCGGGTTCTGAAAGCGGGAATCATCGACGGCACAGGCGAATTTGCAGGTCCTACCAAGATGCGGGTCGATACCGCCGAACAGGCCATTGAAGACGTCGATTGGTATGCCGACCACGGCTACGTCCAAATTAAGATTTATTCATCGGTTAAGCCGGAGCTGGTTCCGATTATCGCCGATCATGCGCATGCGCGGGGACTACGCGTGAGCGGGCACGTTCCCGCCTTCATGTCAGCGCGCCAGTTCGTCGAAAGCGGCGCAGATGAAATCCAGCATCTCAATTTTATCGTGCTCAACTTCCTGTTTCCCGAAGTGAAAGAGACGCGCAATCGTGATCGCTTTATCAAAGTTGCCGAGCACGCCGGCGAATTTACTCCCGACAAACCCGAAGTCCGCGCCTTCATTAATTTTCTCAAAGAGCATCATACGGTGCTCGATCCGACGATGAGCGTCTTTGAAGCTCTGTTTTGCGGCGATCCCACCGCGATCTCGCCCGGCCTGGAAGCCATCGTGCCTCGTTTTCCGCCGCAGGTTCGGCGCGCGATGCGGAGCGGAGCGCTGGAGGTTCCTGCGGACAAACAGGCGGCGTATCGCGAAGCGTTCCCGGCGATGTTGCGCTTACTCAAAGCAATTTACGACGCAGGCGTGACGATTATCCCGGGGACGGATGCGCTGTCTGGATACACCCTCCACCACGAGCTCGAACTTTATGCGCGCGCTGGGATCCCTCCGGCTGAAGTCCTGCGAATGGCAACATGGACGCCAGCTCTGGTGATGGGTGTTGACAAAGACCGCGGTGTCATTGCCCCGGGAAAACTGGCCGACATGATTCTCGTAGATGGCGACCCGGCAAAAGACATTCGCGACATCAACAAGATCACGACTGTAATTAAAGGTGGAAAAGTGTACGACCCGGCGGCGATCGAAAAAGCGCTTGGTATCGCGCCTCCCGCAAGTGCTGCCCAATAACATATGAACTGGGAAATGCTGGCGGCGATTGGGCAATTAATAGCCGCATGTGTCGGAATCCCATCCATCATTTATCTCGCCCTTCAAATCAGGGCTCAAACCAAGGAACGCCACCAATCGGTGGTAAACGCTCTTACGGTTCAGTGGGGCGATCTAACGAGGTCGTTTCACGACAACGCCGAGTTTTGCGCCATCTATCTTCGCGGCGTGCAGTGCTTCAACGATCTCGATGCAGTGTCGAAGCTGAGATTTAGCTCGTTCCTCAATCGCTTCTTCAAAAATTTCCAAGCAATGTTTTTCTCGCATCGTGACGGCGTGCTCAGTACTTCGTTATGGGGTGAGGTTGAGAGAACGATGAGCGATGTAATTGCCTATCCCGGTGTACAACAGTGGTGGAAGACGCGGAGACATTGGCACACGGAAGAGTTCGGCCGTGTCATCGACGCGATTATCGCCAGGGGCGACAGGCCCACGGCTTATTCAACGTATAACCTGGGCGAAGCCGGGCCGCCAAAAGATATCTGATGAGCGAGGTTCGAGAATGGCCGCGAATCGCCGTGGTCGGCGCTGGAGCCGTTGGCGGTTACTTCGGGGGGACCTTGGCTCGAGCGGGCGCACCAACGGTTTTCATTGGGCGAAAACATTTCGTGGACGCCGTGAACGCGAAAGGCCTTGTTCTGGACAAATCGGAAGGCCAGCAGCAAATCGTTGGCACGGCGACAACCGATATGAGCGCGGTCCGAGATTGCTCGCTGATTCTGTTTTGCGTAAAAGCACATGCTACCTCGGCGACCGCGGCACAAATGGCTCCATTCGTCAGGCCGGATGCTACCGTCGTCTGCCTGCAGAACGGCGTCGACAATGCGCAGCGCGTTCGTGCGGCAACAAATATCCTTTCCTTGCCTGCTGTGGTATATGTCGCAGTCTCCGCGCCGGAGCCGGGACGCGTGAAGCATTTGGCCCGGGGTGATTTGATCATTGGACCGCCATCGGAAAAAACAACGGAAATAGCAAACGTTTTCGATCGGGCAGGCATTTCGTGCCGAATCTCGGAGAATATCGAAGGCGAACTATGGGTAAAACTACTGTGCAATTGCGCGCTGAACGCAATCTCTGCGTTAGGACGTGTGACCTATGGCGGAATTATGCAGGACGACAATGCAAGAAAACTGATGGAGGACGTCGTCGATGAAGTGCTGGCGGTGGCTCGGGCCGCTGGCGTCGTTTTGCCGGGCGTGCGCGACCGCGAGTCGGGGATTGCGGCAGCGACGGAAATTGCGACGCAAATGGCGGACGCGTTCTCTTCGACTGCACAGGATTTGAATCGCCAGCGGGTGACAGAGATCGACGCATTGAACGGCTATATCGTGCGTCGCGGCGCAGAGATAGGCGTGCAAGTGCCCGTCAACAACGCGTTGTTCACGCTCGTGAAATTGGCCGAGCGAAGCAGCGCGATGGTCGACGTTTCTGATCAGCGATCACCTCGCCGCCCGGCGTAGCACACGTGTGTCGCCTGTTAACCTTTGTCGTAAACGGCTTTGCCGCTGAACTTTTTTCCGTTTGGATCGGTCCCGTTAGTCGTTACCGTGCGCGATTTGCCGTCTGGTGCGACTGTGATTTTACCGCTCCATACCACTTTGCCATCCTTTAACGCAGTTATGTCATTGGTGCGGTCGTTTACCGTCTTGTAGGCGACGGCGTTGAGTGACGGACTGCCTTTCAGTGGATAAGCTTTTCCATCGAACTTACCGACCCAAACGCTGTGCACAGGTTTCCCAGCCTTATCAACGCCGTCCACAGTTATCTTAATTTTGTCTTTCTGCTCTGCGTAAGTGACTGTCGTATTTTTCCCCATCCCTGGCACGAGCTTCGACTTCGCCTCATTGAGCTTCCAGGTGCCCGTGTGAGGGTTCGCCGCAAGAGAAGCTACTGTCATCGCAAACGACAGGACGACAGCGATTACTGCAATTCGAGTTTTTAGCATTGGGTGATTGCGCTGGAAACGGCGCGGAATGTCAATAGTCAATTTGAGACGCTGAAGAGGCACTCGACCAAGCTGTTCGTGTTCACGCTTTTGCTTTTGTTCTTTCGTCAGCATTCCGTGCTCGCTAATAAAGTCATTGTGGAACCAACTCATATGAAGGGAGTGCGGACATGTTCGTGCTAAGCGAAAGCGATCAAGCCGCGCACAGTAGTTTGGTGACAAAGGTGTGCATCGCGCGAGTTGTCACAAAAATATTCGTTTGTCTTCTAATCGTCTGCGTCTGGCAAGAGACTGGAGCCGCCGAACCGACCAAGCCCGACCAAGGGTTGGAAACGCGGATTCAGGGTCTGATCCCTGAGATTGAGCGTTACATCACGAGTGGAATGAAATCCTTCGATGTGCCGGGGTTGGCGATTGGGATCGTCGCGAATGACAAGCTCGTTTATGGCAAAGGTTTCGGAGTCCGTGCCAAGGAGGGGGACGGCACGGTTGATACCAAGACTGTCTTTCAGATCGGCTCGGCCACCAAAGCCTTTCTCGGCACGACGCTTGCCATCATGGTCGATCGCGGCCGATTCAAGTGGGACGACAGGGTGGTCGATCTCTATCCGGATTTTCAAATGAAAGACCCCTGGGTCACGCGCGAATTCCGCGTCTTCGATCTGATCGCCCAACGCTCGAGCCTGCCGCCTTATGCTAACGACATGCTGGGAATGGTCGGGGTCAGCGAGCCTGACATGATTCGCTCCTTGCGCTATGTCGACCCGGTTTCCAGTTTCCGTTCTACGTTCGCTTATACAAACATCACTCATGTACTGGCCGGTCGGATTGTGGCGAAAGCGGCGGGCGCTGCGGATTGGAACACGGTTCTGCGCCAGGAATTACTTGAGCCGCTCGGCATGAAAGATTCGTCCTACACAGCCGCGGCCATCGCGACCGCGTCTAATCACGCCGAAGGTTACCGTTGGACTCCTCAGGGCACTGTCGCAGTGCCCTTCACACAACTCTTCCCTTATGATTTCGGTGGCGCAGGCGATATCAATTCCAATATCGAGGATACTGCGCGCTGGGTCCGGTTCCAACTGTCCGACGGCATGTTTGAGGGCCGACGTCTTGTGTCGCCGGAGAACCTGGCGCAGACCCGCACACCTAAAGTCGCGCTAAACGATAAAGTTTCTTATGCTCTGGGCTGGGTCGTGCAGCAAACGCCGAAAGGCAATATCATTTGGCACAATGGCGGTACGACGAGCTTCGGTGCGTACGTTGGTTTCGCTCCGGAGACAGGGGTCGGTGTTATAATTCTCACAAACGAAAGCAATGTTGGTTTCCCTGATGCGTTGGGGCTATGGACCCTCGATCGGCTGCTCGGCAATCCATCTGTCGATCACGTCGCCAAGACGCTTGAAGCTGCGAAGGCGAAATACGAAGGCACGCAAAAGCAGTTCGCCAGGCCCAGCAAGCCGCGCTCCTCTCCACCGCTCGCATCGCTTGCCGGTAACTTCGCGAACGGGAGTTTCGGTAAGGCTGTGGTACGGCCGGAAGGCGATGCACTGACGATGGAATTTCAAGCTACAGACGCTCAGTTCAAATTGGAACCATGGGATGGCGACGTCTTCGCGGTCCGCGTGATACCGAACGGACGTTTTGCTGCAATGGCCAAGAACCTTGGCGACGAACCGAACGGATTGGCGCAATTCCAGGCAGACGCCGCCGGCAAGCCCGCGGTATTGCGCATCACCCTTGACGACGGACAGTCGTACGATTTCCGACGCGAAGCGAAGTAGGAGGACATATGCCGATTACTGCCTTTAGCAATTTCACCGACGGTCTCGACCCCGATCGAAGGAGTCGCGAACACTTCATCGCCAATACCAATCTGGAGGACGACGCGCTCTGGGTTCCCTATGCGGATGGCGTCTGGTTTCAGCCGTGCTGCTTTAACGTAACGTCTGGAGGATTCACCCTCGTTCTGAAAGGTCTTCCCGGCTCGATGGTGGGAACCCATTACCATGTTGGCACTGTTCATGGCTATACGATGCGAGGTCACTGGCGCTACCTGGAGCATGATTGGATTGCAAAGCCTGGAACGTACATTTACGAGCCAGCTGGCGAAGCGCACACACTGGTTATCACGGAAGATTCACCTGGACCAATGATGGCGTTCTTCGTGGTCGAAGGGGGACTTATCTATTTAGATAAACCGACAAACGGCAGCTTCACTGCATATGAGGATGGGTTCACGCTCCTCGAGCTGACCCGGAAGCATTACCGCGAAGCCGGGCTGGACGTGAGAGAACTGGACGCCCTTATTCGTTGAATGCATGCGAGCGGTACGACTCACGCAAGTCGGGAAACCGCTTCAGGAAGCGGAGATTGATCGTCCGGAAATTGGTGCGTCGGACGTTTTGATTCGAGTTGCAGCGTCCGGGATCTGCCATTCCGACGAACATTATCGCGCCGGCATTTCACGGATTGACCGTTTGCCGGTGACGCTCGGCCACGAAATCGCAGGTTGGATCGAAAAAGCCGGCGGTGATATCAAACATGTCACGCGCGGCGATCGGGCCTGCGTGCATTATCTGGCGCACTGCGGGAACTGTGAGTTTTGCGTTCGCGGCCTGGAACAGTTCTGTCGCACCGGAGAAATGATCGGCAAACATCGGGATGGGGGATATGCGGAGTTTGTCAAGGTTCCCGGCAGAAATGCATTCGTGCTGCCCGATGAGATTCCGTTCGAGATTGGCGCCATCATGATGTGTTCGTCGGCGACGGCGCTTCATGCGCTGAACAAGGCGCGACTTAAGCCGGGTGAATCGATTGCAATATTCGGTTTCGGTGGCCTGGGATTTTCTGCGTTGCAGTTGGCGCGAGCGTTTGAGTGCGACCAGATCTACGTCGTGGAGATCAATCCGGCCAAACTCGCTTCAGCCAAAATGCTTGGAGCAATCCCGATTGACGGAGCGAACGGAAATCCGGTCGAACAAATGTCGGACGCAACGAATGGAAAAGGCGTGGATGTCTCGCTGGAGTTGGTCGGATCGGCCAAGACGATGCGACAAGCCGTCCAATGTTTGGGTGCGCTAGGTCGCGCGGCGCTTGTCGGGTTAACCGCGGAATCGATATCGATCTCTCCATACACGGAACTGATCAACAAGGAGGCCGAGATCGTCGGCGTGTCGGACCATCTCGCGGTTGAACTCCCAACGCTGATCGAGTTCGCCCGCAGCGGCAAACTTCGTTTTCCGCCAGACACGTTGCGCTTTGTCGATCTCGACGCGGGACAAATCAACGCGTCACTCGACGCATTTCAAAATTCCATTGATCACGCTAGAACGGTAATAAGAGTGGCCAGTGACGGGTGACAACTTAACAGAATTTGCAAAGCGCTATGCCGAAGCCTGGTGCAGTCACCATCCGGAGAATGTCGCAGCCTTGTTCGCCGAGAATGGCTCATTAAGAGTTAACGATGGTGCACCCGCAGTGGGGCGCGCGGCGATTGCGGAGATCGCGCGAGGCTTCATGCGCGATCTTCCCGACATGATCGTGACTTTCGACAAGCTTGTGCCGCGCGAAGACGCGACTGCCTTTTATTGGACATTGGATGGTACGAACAGTGAACCGGGCGGAACTGGCAATCGCGTTCGAATAAACGGTTACGAAGTTTGGAAGATCGACAACGACGGACTGATCGCTGAATCAAAAGGCCATTTCGACGGCGCCGAGTACGAACGCCAGCTCAAACATGGAGTCGCATGAGTCTTAACGACCTGGCCAATCTCGGACAAGTCATCGGAGCGATTGCCGTGGTGATTTCACTCATCTATGTCGCGTTGCAGATTCGACAAAACACAAACGCAGTTCGCTCCGCCACCGCCCAGACTGTACACGAGCACTTTGCGAATTGGTACCAGCTTATTGCCGGCGATGCCGAGCTTTCCCAAATCGCCGCGAACGGATTGCGAGACTACGCATCGCTTTCGGAGCAGGAAAGAGTTCGATTCATCGCGACTTTTATGTCGTTCCTGTCCTATTCGCAGAACGCGTTTTTGAAATGGCGCGAAGGATTGCTTAAGCCAGGCCTGTGGCTGGGTTGGGAGCAGGTGATGATGAACCTCTTCGGCGCGGCGGGTGGCAAGGCGTTTTGGAAAGAGCGGGGTTATCTGTTTGGCGAGGAATTTCGCCGTTACATCGAGGACGATCTTATGTTAAGAGCGCCGCATCCCGACGCGAAACCGCTGGGCGCCTTCACCATCGGTCCACGCACGGAATAACTAGCTGGCGTAATCGGCAACGGCCTTAGCCACGTCGAGCGTAGAGGCTTCTCCACCCTCGCCACGGCGAGTCCGTGTCGCCGCGGCGACCGGACATGTCGTAGGAAATCAAGTGGCGTAGTCCGCAATCGCCTTCGCAACGTCTAACGTGGAATCCTTGCCACCCATGTCGTATGTGCGCACCTTGCCTTCCGCGATAACGCGGGCGATCGCGGACTCAAGACGCGTGGCCATTTCAGTTTCTTTAAGCCAATCGAACATCAGCTTCGTTGTTAAAAGCATCGCGATCGGATTCACCTTGTTTTGACCGGCATATTTGGGAGCCGAGCCATGCGTCGGTTCGAATACTGCGTATTTGTCGCCCAGGTTGGCGCTCGGTGCGAAGCCAAGACCACCTACGAGTCCTGCGCACAAATCGCTCACGATGTCGCCGAACATGTTTTCCGCCACTAACACAGAGTAATCCTGCGGGTTCTTGAACATCCACATGCAGATGGCGTCGATGTTTACTTCGTCGGCCCAAATGTCCGGGTAACCCTTTGCTACGTCGCGAAAACAGCGCGTCATCAATCCGCCGGTCTCGCGCAACACGTTCGGTTTCTCAATCAATGTGACCCGCTTGCGTCCAGTCTTCTTTGCGAATTCGAACGCTTCTTTGCAGATGTTGGTGCATCCCTGCACGCTCATGATCCGGGTGGAGAGCGCAATATTTTCCAGACCAGCCTTGTCCTTCCACTTCTTCATTTTTGGATTTGCGCACAGCGCCGTGTAAACCGACTCGGGCAGCGGGAAAAACTCCACGCCGCCGTACATGCCCTCGGTGTTTTCTCGAAACACCACCTGATCGATTGGCACGTCCGCGCCGCTCGGATTTGTGATCTTGTTGCCGCGATAATTCAGCGGATTCCCTGGGTAACTTTTACATGGCCGCATGTTCGTGTGGAGATGGAACAGCTGCCGCAGTCCCACGATCGGCGAGAAATAGCTCAACCCTTTTCCCTGGAGTTCCGGACTCAGTTCTTCTTTTGCCTTGTCTTGTGGTTTACTGGTGATCGCGCCGAATAGCGCACACGTGGTGCCTTGGAGCGCCTTAACCGTACGATCCGGAAGCGCGTTACCTTCGGTGCACCAAAATTCCCAGCCGATATCGCAAGGCACGTACTCGGCATCAAACTTCATCCGGTCGAGAACGATCCGCGTCGCCTCCATCACGTCGTTTCCAACGCCGTCGCCCGGCATCCACGCAATTCTATACTTGGCCATAGGAAGGCGACTTTACCGGGTCGGCTGGCTGCTGCAAGGGGTGTGTGGTCACAAATTGTGATCGCATCCAAATGCCACCCGACAATTGATATCTTCTCGACGCTTGATTAGGAGAGAACGATAAACCGTTGTGGTCAGCCGTATGAGAAACCAGCCCCCAAACGTTAGAATTCTGACCATCCGTGAACAGAAGGTGGTGCTCGATAGCGATCTCGCTGCGGTTTACGGCGTGCCCACGAGGCGTCTCAATGAACAGTTTCGACGCAATCGGAAGCGTTTTCCCGAAGACTTCGCCTTTCAACTCACCGCTGAGGAATTCGCAGCTTTAACGTCGCAAATTGCGACCTTGGACGAAGGCCGATCAAACAGGGAACCCATCCGGTCGCAATCTGCGACCGGATCCAGCCGTTCGCAGTCCATGCGGTCGCAAATTGCGACCGCATCCCGGCGAAACATCCGGTATCGTCCATGGGTGTTCACCGAACACGGCGCTCTCCAGGCCGCAAACGTACTGCGAAGTGATCGTGCCATCGCGATGAGCGTGTATGTGATTCGCGCGTTCATCGAGCAGCGTGAAAAACTGGCGGCAAATGCGGCGATTCTAAAGCGACTAGCCGAGATCGACAGGACGTTATTGGAACACGACACCGCGCTGCGGGAGATTTATCAAAAACTACTGCCGCTTCTCGCGCCTCCGCCAGAACCTCCGCGCCGGCAAATCGGATTCAATGCTTCATCATAGGCGCGGTCACCCAGCGCTTTCGAGCCATGTGGTCGCAAATTGCGACCAGTGGAGCCGTTTACTCTAGCCACGGCGCTGTGTCGCCGTGCTGGGGAGCAGCCCGTAAGAAACGCCTCGACGCTCGCCACAGCGAGTAAACTCTGAGGCGACTACAACACGAACATCTTGCACCAAAAGAGATCGGGAGGACGAGGGTGCTTTCGCCAGGTCGCCGCGGCGACCGCTATTCACAGTTACGTCGCTCCTGGCTTTGCGCGAAGCCGGCTAGCCACCAGATTTTCGGCGCCGCCGGCGACGATCAACTCCTGCGCGGCTGGACTCAGCGGCGGGAACGAGAATGATTTTCCATCGACACTCAGGATTGATTTAGCGTAATCGATCGCGATTTCCGGCCCGACCGTAGTGGCCGCGCGGTTAGTGAGCGCTGCACGAAGATGCGTTACTAACTCGGGACATTCGAACACCACGAACCCGTTATTGAATGCGTTCCGCTTGTAAGTTTCCGAGAAGCTGCCGGCAATCACGCAGGGAATTCCTTTATACTTCAGTGCGGTGGCAGCTTGTTCGCGACTCGAGCCGGTGCCGAAATTGAATCCGGCGACAACGACATCGCCTTTTTGATAAAGCGCGTTGAAATTCGGGTCGTAATTTTCAAATGTAACCGCCGCCATTTGTTCGGGCGTCATGTCGTCGCGGTAAGTATGTTTGCCGGCGTAAATGCCGTCGGTATTTAGATTGTCTTTGTCGATAAAGAGAACCCGACCGCGGACGCTGGACGGGAAACCGTCCATGATCTTCACCGATCCTGCCGGTCTTGATTTCTTTTCCGGTCGTCGGACCGCAGTGCCGGCCAGACGCTCATTGAAATTTGTTGGCGCGCAAATGAATCCGGCCAGGGCGCTGGCGGCGACAACAGCAGGCGAGGCGAGATAAACCAACGCTTCGCGGTCGCCCATGCGCCCCTTGAAATTGCGATTGGTCGCGCTGATCGCGGTCTCGCCTTTTTGCACCAACCCGCGCCCGAGTCCGATGCATGCGCCGCAACCGGGCGGGAGCGGAATCGCACCGGCGCCCAGAAGAGTTTCCCAGTCCCCGTTCGATTCCGATCTGGCCTGCACCTCGGCACTGGCGGGAGCGAGGTAAAATTCCACACCGTCGGCAACGCGTCCGCCCCGCGCGCGCACCACTTCTGCCGCGTCGTGCAAATCTTCGAAGCGCGCGTTCACGCACGAGAGCAGGTAGGCCTTTTGAATTGGCACCCGTTTCTGTTCCATCTCCGGCAACGACACCATCGTTTTGACTTCGTTAGGTCCGGACACGTGAGGAACCACAGTCGCGAGATCCAGCTCCAGCTCGATCGCGTACTCGGCGTCGGAGTCGGCGTTGAGATCGGTTCGATTTTTCCACCATTCGTCAATATCGGTGTTTGTATAACCGGAGCGGCTTTTCGAACTGCGCGTCCCGGGGCGTTTTGGATTGGAAAATTCAGGGACACGCGAACGCAAATAGTTCACCGTCACTTCATCAAATGGAAACACGCCTGCCAGTGCGCCCCATTCGGTAGTCATGTTGGCAATGGTCATTCGCGCGGACATTGGAAGATTTGTTACCCCATCACCGACGAATTCAACGGCGTGATTGAGTACTTCGTCTTTGTTGAACAGTCCGCATAACGCGATGATCACGTCCTTCCCGACCACGCCCGGGGAAAGGCTTCCCTTGAGAACTACCTTTGCTATTGGTGGAACCTGCCACCACGTAACGCCGGTCGCCCAAATACTTGCAGCATCGGTCCGCACAACCGGCGTGCCCAGGGCGGCCATCGCGCCATAGAGATTCGAGTGCGAATCGCTGGCCACTACCATGGCGCCGGGAACAACGTAGCCTTGTTCCACCATCACCTGGTGCGAAATACCGGTGCCCGCCGGGTAGAAATCGATACCATGCTCGCGAGCGAACGCCTCGATCTTCGCGTACTTGGCCAGGTTTTCAGGCGAAGTATTTTGGATGTCGTGATCGATCGCAAAGACTGGCTGTGCCGGATCTGCGATGGTAGTCGCGCCGATCTGCTTGAACTTCGGGATTACCGCACCCGTGTTGTCATGTGTCATTACATGGCGCGGTCGGATCGAAATGAAATCGCCACTGCGAACCGCCGTGTCCGGCGCAAGTCCATCCGCATGTCTCGCGGCAATCTTCTCAGCCAGCGTCACACCCATATGGTCCTATCTTAAGGTCCTTCCCATAGATGCGTTTGAATAGCAGACGCCGCCTTTCTGTTTCTGACAAGGTTTTCGGGAGAGATGCCTCCACAATCTCACGCGCGCTATCGAACATTTCCGCTCCCATGATGAAACGTTCCTCGCCCGGGCGCGCCATGATCTTGTTGCGCATCATTTGTTCGATTTCCGGTCGTGTGTCGGTCACTTGAGGCATGCGTCTAACAAATTAACTAATTCCAACTCGCGCGTCCAGCGCGTCAGGTATTGCGCGTCATAGCCGGTCCCCAGAAGGTTTCGCACATCGCCAAGCTGTATTTCGGAGCGGGAATCTTTCGCCCAGACCAACTTGGAGATGATGAGATCTTCTTTGCTCACAATGAACGTTGTAAAATCGCGGATTGAAATCTTCCGGCGTCGCTGGAACTCCGTTTTTCGGTATTCGCTGCTTTTGTGAATGATGCAATCCACTTTGATTACGCTTTCCTCGTGAATCAGGTTAAAGATCGATTCGTGTGCGAGGGATTCGCGAATATTTTCCTCGCTTACGTAATAGTCTGGCCGGAATAACGCAACCACGCGGTCAACATCATTCGGTGAAATCGCGACGACCACGTCAATATCACGAGTCATGCGCGGCTGAGCGTAATAATTCATAGCCATGGATCCAGTAAGCATGTACGGGATGGAGGCTCGCTCGAATCGTCGTGAAATGTCTCTTACGATGTCGATCTCATTCATGCAAACCGCCTGAAACGACCAACGACTTAGAGCTTTTTGGCCGCGCGCTTGCCCAACAGTTTTGCGATATCAAAGTCCACGAAATCGGCGTGATGGAAAATGATCGACTCGATGGAGCGCTCTACTTTGTCGCCTTCGTGACTGTGTGTGGCGATGATATGCAGAACTTCTCCGGGGATCCCATGCTTGTGCGCCAGCGCAACGCCGCTGAATGGGTGACGTAATTGCTGCCCAAATTTTCCCTGAACGACTTTTCCGGACGCGTCCTTGTCGTACTCGAGCGGTTTGCCCACGTCCGCCAGCAATGAGCCGGCGATGAGATAATCGCGCTGGATCGGGATCCCGCACCGGAACGATTTCTCCAGCACGTCGGCGATGGCGATGCATTGCCGCGCACAGGAGTTGAGATGCTCCACAAAGGTCATGTCAATATCGCCGGCCAGCAGCGTGAACTTTACCGCGCGGAGCTCGTCAAAGGTCCATCCTTTCCCTTCGCAGCCTGTGGTAATCGCTTCGTTCCACACTGACGCGACTTTTTCGCGCAGCGATTTGTCTTTGATCCTCTTCAAGCTGGGAAAGAGCTGCGCAATTTGAGTGACGCCGTACTGGGTTCCTTCGGTTTTCATGATGATCGCATTTGATTTCACCTGGTATTTTTCAGGTTTTGAAGACGTTCTTTCTATCGTTTTTCTAGCTTCCAGATCGAGTTTAACGGTTTCGCCGTACCAACTAATGTTCCCTGAAAACTTGTTCCTTAGGCTTTTATTGAGCTCCCTGAATAACTCTGCGTGAGTGAGCTGCCTTTTTTTCAAAGCCGATAGGATGGCTTTCTTAAGCGTTTCGTACTTTCGTTTGCTGATATTTTTCCCGCTTTTACCCAGCGGGTGTTTAGTAAGGATTTTTTCGTCTGCCATTGCGATCTTCGCTCCAAATACGTGTCTCCAAGCGCGGATTTATTCCGCTGAACTCAAAAGCATGCCTTTGGGAAGGCTGTCGTCAATTCAGATCGGCTCCGCGGGGTTGAATTGTAGCTTGTTTAATGCAGACTTCTCAGCGTTGCCCGCAAAGCGGAAGCATCGAAACTCATGCCAACCTACGAGTATTCCTGCGAAAAGTGCGGCCAGAACTTCGACGCATTCCAGTCGATGCGTGACGAACCGTTCCGGGAATGCCCGAAAGACCTTTGCCGCTTGCCAGAGTGGGGCCACGGAAAAGTGAAACGGTTACTCGGTACCGGCGCGGGTCTGATCTTCAAAGGATCGGGATTTTATACCACGGATTATCGTAGTGATTCCTACAAGGAAGCAGCCAAAAAGGAATCACCCGCCACCTCATCCGGCGGAGAGAAATCCGCCGCGCCTAAGGAATCCTCGAAAGGTTCGTCGCCTGCTCAAACCAAGGCATCCGAGAAAAAGCCAACTAAAGAAGCTGGCTGATCAGTTGTGCTACCAAAACTCGCTAGCGTTGCTCAGCAATCAAATGATAGGTGGATCGCCTTGTCCTCAAGGCGATGGCACATGATTTGGCGGTGCAAATTTCAGGTGGCTACGCCGCATGTTTTGAGCAACGGGTTGAGAACAACGCGTTCCATCGACGCCAAAAGACTACCTGATTGTTACGAAATTACGCTTTTGTAATTGCTTGACAGGAATGCAGCGCGCGGTGTTAAAGGGGAAGGCGGCATTCTCGCCGCCATTTATGAAACGTTTGATTTTTTCTTCATCACTTATCATTGCTCTTTCGTGCACTGCAGTTCTCCCTTCGAGAGCGCAGCAGGTCAACGTCACCCAGGAACACAATAATCCTTCCCGGGACGGCCTGTATATCGACTCCGCGTTTACGGCTGCGAACGCAGCAAATCTGACTCGGGATCTGAATTTCGACGGTACGATCTCGGGCCATGTGTACGCACAGCCGCTCTACATCGACGGCGGCCCGAACGGCCCGATGGTCATTGCGGTGACCGAATCGAACAATGTGTACGCGCTTCATGCCGATACCGGTGTCCCGATTTGGTCGCGCACCGACATCGGGACACCGGCGTCGACAGGTGCCTGTCCCGGTAACATCAGCCCTGTCGGTATTACAGGTACGCCTGTTGTCGATCTCGGCTCGCGGTCACTCTTCTTCGATGCCGTGATCAACGGAAATCCTGTTAAGCACTTTATTTTTTCGCTGAACGTCGATACTGGCGCCACGAATGCTGGCTGGCCGGTGGATGTGGATGCGACCGCCCAGTTTAACGGCGTGAATTTCGATTCCTTTTGGCAGGAAGAACGAGGCGCGCTGGCTCTTGTGAATGGGATTGTGTACGTATCGTACTCCGGGTACGTCGGCGACTGCGGCCCTTACCATGGCTGGGTTGTGGGCGTGGATATTAACAATCCTTCCAACGTGATGGCCTGGGCAACGGACGCTCAAGGCGGTGGTATTTGGGGACATGGCGGCGTTGCGAGTGACGGCACAACCATGTTTGTGGTCACCGGAAATACGTTCACAAACCAAGGCGATCCCTGGAGAGGCGGCGAAGCAATTGTTCGTTTCCAAGACGGACCCGTGTTTGACTCCTTTTGGGCGCCGAACAATTGGCAGTCGCTTGATAGCAGTGACACTGATCTCGGCGGTTGTAGTGCCACGTTAGTCGACGTACCTGGCGCAATGCCTTCGCAACTGGTGCTAGCGTTGGGCAAAGATCGCAATGCGTATTTACTTGATCGCAACAATTTGGGTGGCGTCGGCAATGCGGTAGCTCAGATGAATGTTTCCAGTTCAACGCTCAGAGGTACGTCTTCTGCTGCTTACCAGACTGGTGAAGGAACACATTTCGCCTTTCATAACGAGGGCGGCGAACTTCGCTCTTATATAATTAACGCGAACACTCCGCCGACCATCGCTCTTGCCTGGAACGTCAATGACGGCGGCCGAAGCTCGCCTTGGGTCACTACGACCGACGGCACCAACAACGCGATCGTTTGGGTAGCCGGCATAGAAGACGATGGCCGCTTGCACGGTTATGATGGCGATAATGGGGCAGTCATTTTCGCAGGCGGCGGGCCTAACGAACAAATGACCGGCCTACGCCAGTGGAACACCGGAATGGTTGCGCGCGGTCGGATATACGTCGGTGCCGATAACAAAATATATGCTTTCAAGGTACCGACGGGGTCACCTACACCTACTCCAACACCTACTGGGACACCGATAGTTACGCCTACGCCAACATCGACACCTAAACCCACACCTACACCGACCCCCAATCCATCAGTCACTCCGACACCAACGGTGCCACCTACACCTACAACCACTCCCACTCCGATAGGCAGTGTCACACCAAGTCCAACTGCAACTGCTACTCCAAGAGCAACACCCACGCCCAGGTCGCGTCCCTCGCCGCGCGGGCGCCCGACGCCGCGACCTCGACCGTAGATAGTTAATCCTCCGGTGATGCGTGATTAGGGATCATTTGCGTAGTTACGCAAGTGTAGCCACAACAAACTCCGGCGTTGTCAATCCATTGAGGAATCGCCGCGGCGATCGTTCTACCTGCAGAGGCAGGCGTGTCGCCTGCGAAGGCGTTCGTATATGCAGCCGGGCAGCTACCACTACGGTGAAGGTGGATCTAGTTCTCCCTTGGCTGGCCTTACGCAATTATACGTAGGTACTCGGCCTAGGTGAAGCCGGACGCGAAGTGGCAGCAAGGTCTCTGCACGTATATGCGGTAAAAGTAGTCGTACCCATATCAGACACGCACTGTCGGGAAACTTAACAGCTTAAGGCTTCGTACTTGTTCTAGTGCAAAGTATCTTGGTTTTGTCGGAATACTTAACACCTTAACATGGTGTTACTTTGTTATAGCACAAATTATCTTGTTTCAGTGCTTGACAACGTGGTAGTGCGCTGTAAACGACAGCCCGGGCCTTATGGACTCCGGGTGTTCGAAAGCTTTATTGTCTAATTCTTGGGTTGTTGCTGCAGGTTTGTGGAGCGCGATTCTTTCAGCAAACGCGCAGGTCAACGTTACTCAGTATCACAACGATAGTAAGCGTAGTGGCCTTTATATCGATTCAGCCTTCACCCACGCGGCTGCGGCGAACCTGACACGCGACTTAAACTTTAACGGCACGATCGTAGGCAACGTGTACGCGCAGCCGCTTTACATCGAGGGTGGCCCAAGCGGTCCAATGGTCATTGTCACGACCGAATCGAATAATGTGTATGCGCTGAACGCTACGACTGGCACAGTGATTTGGCAGCGCAATGTGGGCGCTCCGGTGCCGGCTCCGGATCTCCAATGTACCGAGGTTGGTTCCATGGGGATCATTGGCACACCTGTTGTCGATCTTACTTCGCGGGCCGTGTTTTTGGATGCAATGGTCACGCCCGATGGCGGAACGACCATTAAACATTACATCATTTCCCTTAACGTGGACACCGGCGCCATCAATACTGGTTGGCCGGTCGACGTGGAGTTAATGGCTCAATACAACGGCATGCACTTCACTGCAGCGATCCAACAGCAACGACCGGCGCTAGCCATCATGGGCAACCCCAAAATTCTTTATGTTGGATATGGGAGCATGGGGGATTGCGCCCTTTATCATGGCTGGCTGGTGGGAGTGCCGATAAATAATCCAGCCAGCGTTACAGCATGGGCCGCAGCCACGGCTGCCGGCGCCAATGGTGGAGCGATATGGGGTGTTGGTGGCATTGCCACCGATGGCAATAATCCGTTCGTTACCACCGGTAACACTATCAACACTGGAGGAACCTGGAGCGGCGGCGAAGCAGTGATACGTTTTCAACCCGGCCCGGTTTTTAGCGGTAATTCCGGCGATTACTGGGTGCCTACGAATTGGCAGAGTCTCGACGCAAATGACCAAGATTTGGGCAGCTCCGGTCCGTTGCTCGTCGACGTGCCAGGTGCAACGCCCTCTCATCTCGTCGTTGCGATGGGCAAGGACCAAAATGCGTATCTACTGAATCGCGATAACCTTGGCGGTCTCGCCGCGCCGCCGCTAGCATCAGCGCAGGAATCCCTTAGCGTCATCATTCAGGCGGCGGCTGCTTACCGCACCAATCAAAGCACGTATGTTGCTTTGCGCGCCGCCAGCGACAAACTCCGGGCTTTCCGCATTACTGCAACCAATCCGCCTGCCATCGCCCTCGGATGGGATGCGGTCCGGAACGGATGTGGGTCACCTTTCGTTACCTCGACAGACAGCACTAATAACATGATCGTCTGGGTCGTAGGCGCCAGCGGCGACCAGCGATTACACGGTTACGACGGAGATACCGGCGTTGTTATCTATGGCGGCGGCGGCACGAACGAATTGATGACGGGGACGCATAAGTGGAGCACAACCGGTATTGTTGCCCGCGGACGCATCTACGTTGCCACTGATAACAAAGTCTATGCTTTCAAGCTGCCGGACGGGGGCCCCACACCTACTCCAACGCCAACATCCACTCCGACGTCGACTCCAACATCCACACCTACTCCAACGTCAACGTCTACTCCGACGTCGACTCCAACATCTACTCCTAAGCCGACACCGACCCCCACAGCCACCCCGATTGGAACGCCGACTGCGACTCCCATAGTCACTTCTACCCCCACGGCTACTCCGACTTCGACAGCAACGCCAACTGTTACACCTTCAGTGACGCCACCGCCAACTCCAACACCTGGGGTAACGCCAACCCCGACACCTAAACCGTCAGTGACTCCTTCAGTGACACCGACTGCCACAGCTACTCCCACAGGGAGTGTCACACCTAGTGCTACTCCCAGGGCAACACCGCGAACGCGCCCATCGCCCCGCGGTCGTCCGACACCGCCCCCGCGGCCGTAAGTGATGCGTAATCCCCCCGTGGACGGGCGGTACGCGGTGAGGAGTCGCAGAGCCGACTCGTTCCGCCTTGGGTGGTTCGGCTTCCCCCGGTTGGGCGTAGCTTTACGCCACGTTGACTAAAGACGATCGCGCCCGCCGCATGCGGCAAGGCATCAGTAGGTACTCGACCTGAGTGATGGCGGTCGCGAAGGCACAGCAAAAGCTGTGCGGGCATACGCTTCAAAGCGAATCATACCATTAAGACAAGAACTGTCGGAAAACCTAACACAGTATTAGTTTTTTACCGCCAGACAATGCTTGACAAGCAGGCAGCGCATTGTGGTAGAAGGGAGCAAGGGAACGCGGAATTACCGACCACTGACGTTTGAAGGCTTTATTGTCCAATTCATGGGTTGTTGCTGCAGGTTTGTGGAGCGCAATTGTTCCAGCAAACGCGCAGGTCAACGTCGCTCAGTATCACAACGATAGTAAGCGCAGTGGCCTTTATATCGATTCGGCCTTCACGCAATCGGCCGCGGCAGATCTGACGCGCGACATGAATTTTGACGGTACAATCGAAGGCAACGTTTACGCGCAGCCACTTTACATTGAGGGCGGTCCAAACGGCCCAATGATTATTGCGGTGACCGAATCGAACAATGTGTACGCGCTGGACGCTGTCGATGGCAGCGTTATCTGGCAGCGTAATGTGGGTCCTCCGGTACCCCAGGCTGGCCTTGACTGCCAAGCAAAATTTGATCCCGCGGGCATCACCGGCACACCTGTTATCGATCTTGCCTCGCGGGCGCTCTTTTTGGACACAATGACCACGCCCGATGGTGGGCAGACTGTCAAACATTACATCTTATCCCTCGATGTGGACACGGGCGCCATCAATGCTGGCTGGCCCGTGGACGTGGGGGAGACAGCTACGTACAACGGTCTAACCTTCACCGCGGAGGTCCAACAGCAACGACCTGCGCTTAGCATCGTGAACGGCATTCTTTATGTCGGGTATGGAAGCATGCACGATTGCGGCACGTATCATGGCTGGCTGGTGGGGGTACCGATAGATAATCCAGATCCATCCAGCGCAGTAACAGCGTGGGCTGCGGCTACCGCTGCCGGCGCCCACGGCGGTGCGATATGGGGAGTTGGCGGCATCGCCAGCGATGGCGCCAATCCGTTCGTTACCACCGGCAACACTTGGACAGGTGGCAATTGGGACGGCGGCGAAGCGGTGATTCGTTTTCAGTCCGGTCCAATCTTTAGCGGTAATACCAGCGATTATTGGGTGCCCACAAATTGGCATGACCTGGACAACGGCGATCAAGATCTGGGTGGCTCCGGTCCATTACTCGTGGATGTGCCGGGGGCAACGCCATCCCATCTGGTGGTTGCAATGGGCAAAGATGGCAATGCCTATCTACTTGATCGCAGTAACCTCGGCGGCATCCATGCGCCGGTAGGGTCCTCCCATATTACCGATCAAGGGTTCACCCAGGCGGGCGCCGCCTACCGAACTAACCAAGGCACGTATGTTGCCTGTCGCGCCAGCAAAATTCAGCTCTCGAGTCTCCGCATTACTGCAACGAGTCCGCCAACTATTTCTAGCGGCTGGAGTATGGGGCAGAACGGCTGCGGATCGCCTTTTGTCACGTCGACGGATGGCACCAATAACATGATTGTCTGGTCGGTAGGAACGGCGACTAACGGCTTTCCGGGCGACCAGCGATTACACGGTTACAATGGCGATACAGGGGCTGTTGTCTACGCTGGTGGCGGCGCGAACGAATTGATGGCGGGGACGCATTCCTACAGTACAACCGGCATTGTGGCCCGCGGGCGCATCTACGTTACCGGGGACAACAAGGTATATGCTTTTACGGTGCCGGGAGGAGCATCTACGCCTACACCTACGCCAACGTCTACTCCTTCGCCGAGTCCAACCTCAACATCTACGCCGACGTCGACACCAACACCGATCCCGACACAAACGCCAACTGCGACACCTACGGCCACCTCCACACCAAGGGCTACGCCGACTCCGAGAGGAACCCCGACTGCCACGCCTTCAGCTACACCGCCGCCAACTCCAACACCCGGCGTAACACCCACACCAACAGGAACTCCTTCGGTGACGCCAACGGCCACAGTTAGTCCCACGCCCAGCGCTACTCCCAGGGGTACACCGCGATCGCGTCCAACGCCGCGGCAGCGTCCGACACCGCCACAGAAGCCCTAAAGTGATGGGTGATCCCCCGTGGAAGGGTGTACCGCCGTGAGGATGACGCGTATATTCGCGAGGAGGCGTGGGTTCGGATCTGCCGTTGAGAGTGCAACCTCTGCAGCAATCGGGCGGTAAGTACCGACAAATTCAATTACATTCTCGCGATGTGGAGGCGCGGGTCTTCACGCGCATGGGTGGATGTTTAGATCTGCGACAACAGCCGGCTGTGTGCACCCATGCGGCCGAATAAAGGGCACTAATGCGAAATGCGTTCACCGCAGAATAGCCCCGTTACTAGTTCTTTTGTCGGAACACTTGACAAGCAAACCGCGCATTGTGGTAGAAAGGGAGCAAGGGAGCGCGGAATTATCGATCACAGGCTTTTGAAAGTTTTATTGTTCGTTTCCTGGCTTGTTGCTGCGGGTTTTTGGAGCGCAATTGTTCCAGCAAACGCCATGCCCGCATCCGCTATGCGAAGCGTTGCAGGCGGGGCGCAAGTCAACGTCACCCAGTATCACAATGATAGTGAGCGCAGTGGCCTTTATATCGATTCGGCCTTCACGCAATCGGCCGCGGCAGATCTGACGCGCGACATGAATTTTGACGGTACAATCGAAGGCAACGTTTATGCGCAGCCACTTTACATTGAGGGCGGTCCAAACGGCCCAATGATTATTGCGGTGACCGAATCGAATAATGTGTATGCGCTGAATGCCACGACGGGCTCGGTGATTTGGCAAGTAAATGTAGGCGATCCAGTGCCGGAAAGCGATATCAGCTGTACGGAGGTGGGTTCCATGGGGATTATCGGCACGCCTGTTGTCGATCTTGCTTCGCGGGCGCTGTTTTTGGACGCAATGGTCACGCCCGATGGCGGAACAACCATAAAACATTACGTCATTTCACTTAACGTGGACACAGGAGCCATGAATCCAGGCTGGCCCGTAGACGTGGAGGCGATGGCCACATACAACGGGCTTCAATTCACTGCAGCGATCCAACAGCAACGACCTGCCCTCGCCATCGTGGGCAACATTCTTTATGTCGGGTATGGGAGTATGCGGGATTGCGATCTTTATCATGGCTGGCTGGTGGGAGTGCCTATAAATAATCCAGCCAGCGTAACGGCATGGGCGGGTGCCACCGCTCCTGACACGCACGGCGCAGCGATATGGGGCCCGGGTGGCATTGCCAGCGATGGCACCAATCCGTTTCCTTTTGTTACTACCGGTAACACTATCAACAGTGGCGGAACCTGGGGCGGCGGCGAAGCAGTCATTCGCTTCCAACCGGGCCCAATCTTTAGCGAAGATCCCAGCGATTACTGGTCGCCTACCAACTGGTTCGAGCTTGACGGTCATAACTGGGATCTTGGAAGCTCGGGCCCGTTACTGGTAGATGTGCCGGGCGCAACTCCATCTAGTCTGGTAGTTGCGATGGGCAAAGATGACACTGCGTATCTGCTGGATCGCAGTAACCTCGGCGGTATCGCCGATCCGGTAGCATCATTACAGGTCACCGATTGCTGTAACCTTCTCCATCAGGCAGCGGCGACTTATCGGACGAACCAAAACACGTACGTTGCTTTTCGTCCCCATGGCGCCAGACTCTCGACTTTTCTCATTACTGCGACCAGTCCACCTGCGATCGTTCTCGGATGGAGTGTGGTCCGGGGCAATGGGGGTTGCGGGTCACCCTTTGTCACCTCGACGGACGGGACTAATAACATGATTGTCTGGACCGTAGGCACCAGCGGCGATCAGCAATTACACGGTTACGACGGCGATACTGGTAATGTTGTTTATGCCGGTGGCGGCGTGAACGAAACAATGGCGGGCACGCACTCTTACAGCACTATCGGCATCGTAGCCCGCGGGCGGATCTATGTCGCTACTGATAACAAAGTCTATGCTTTCAAGCTGCCGGGAGGAACGCCAACACCTACTCCGACTCCTACCCCAACCGCAACAGCAACGGCGACGCCTACACCAACAGCAACGCCTAGCGCGACACCGACAGCGACGCCAACCCCTACACCAACGCCGACGGTTACGCCTAGCGCAACGCCGACAGCGACACCAACCCCTACAACAACATCAACGCCGACAGCCACTCCTACGGTAACGCCGAGCGCGACACCGACAGCAACACCTAGCGTGACTCCAATTCCAACGGCTACTCCGACACCAATAGTTACGCCTGTGCCTACAGCTACGCCATTGCCGACGAGTAGTCCTACGGCAAGTCCAACGCCAACGTCTACCCCAAGAGCAACGCCGAGATCGCGTCCGACACCGCGCGGGCGACCGACACCCGCGCCCCGGCCCGGTGAGCCAATCAGGATCGTGGACAAAAACGGGCAGGAGGTTCAAGGAGACGGGGCACGGCCAATTCCAACGCCTCGCCCGCGCCCAACCCCGCGGGGCCGTCCTGAGGTACCACCGCATGGGACTTTCGATGTCACGGTGGGGCAGGGCTTCGTGTTTGCGCCGGACACACTCAACATTCATGTGGGCGACACAGTTCGGTGGACCTGGGCCAGTAGCGGCCATAGTGTTAGCAGCGGCGATCCCTGCACGATCGATGGACAATTTTGTTCGCCTGATAACGTCAATTGCCAGGCTGGAACGCTTTCCAATGCAGGCTCCGTTTACGAACGCACTTTTTCTCAGTCTGGCACTTTTTCTTACTTCTGTGCTGCGCACTGCTCGATTGGGATGACCGGCGTGATCAATGTTGCGCCCTAGGTAGGAGCTTATTCATCGGCTACGGGATTCGCTCATGGCGCGACCAGCAGGCCGAGGGGAATGAAAAATGAACGCCCTTCGATTTGCGGTTGAGCCAAAAGGAAAACAAAGCCGGGCGCGATCACACCCCAGATCGCCGCGGTCAGCGGCGCGCGGCTACGGCAGTTTCGCCTGCGGGCAAGACTTTCGGATTAACGCGATAGGTCCAATCAGGCGCATGGTTACCTAACGAAGTTAGCTCGTGTAACACAGCGTCTACACGTGCCCGATTTGGTGACAACTCGCAGACCGGGTCTGTGTTCGCTGCGTTCCCTGTCAGCAATGCGGCCTGACAACGGCAGCCACCAAAATCTATCTCTCTTTGCGGACAACTCTGACATGGCTCGGGCATCCATTCCGTTCCACGGAACCGATTGAAACTTTCCGAGTCACGCCAGATCCAATCGAGCGCATGTTCCCTTACATTTTCAAAACGCAAATCCGGAATGGCCGACGAAGCGGTGGGGCAGGGGAGCACGTCACCGACCGGATTAACGGTGAGATAACGCTGGCCCCAGCCGTTCAGGCACGGTTTGGGCCGTGTTTCGTAATAATCCGGGAGCACATAAAAGATGTCGATTTTGCCGGCAAGCCGCGCCTTGGCTGCTACCGCGATTTCGCGGGCGCGAACAGCTTGTTCGCGAGTTGGGAGCAAAGTCGCGCGATTAAGAAAAGCCCACCCGTAAAACTGAACGTTGGCCAGCTCAACCCTCTCCGCCTGTAGCAACTCAGCTAGCGCAATCATTTGCGGCAGGCGATCGATGTTGCGCCGGTGAATGACAAAATTGAGACTCAGCGGAATTCCGGCCGCGCGGATTTTCGCAGCAGCTTCCAGCTTGTGCTGGTGTGCGCGGGCGCCGGCGATTTCGTCGGCAAGATCGGTGTCGTCCGATTGAAAGCTTAACTGAACTGAGTCCAAGCCCGCATCGCGCAACTCACGCACCCGATCGTCATCCAAGCCGATGCCACTGGTGATGAGATTGGTGTAAAGATTTGCCTCGCGCGCTGCGCGAATCAAATCGGAGAGATCACGCCTGGCGAGTGGTTCGCCTCCGGAAAAACCAATTTGCAATACACCCAGGGCGGCTGACTCACGAATTACGCGGATCCATTCGTTTGTGGTCAATTCCTGATCATTTCGCGCCTGGGTCGGGTTCGAACAGTACGGACAATGCAGCGGACACCGATAAGTAATCTCGGCCAACAATGCGTACGGACGAGGTGCGATCATGTGAATTCGATCAGCTTGCGTTGTCGCAAGTCCGCAAGAGTTTCGCGCACGTCGGCGGCAAGCGTTTCAGGATCGACATCGTATTCTTTGGCTAACGCACGGATGACCTCGCTTACCGTTGCTCCATCGCAGCGCGCAAGGATTTCCTGAGCTGTTTCGTTTAGTTCGAGGACGCCTTCAGGGAACAGTAACACGCTTTTCCCCGTAGTGGCATCAGTTTGCAACCGGACTCCCCGGGTGAGTCTTGGCTGAGCAGAGCCGTCAATGGTGGGAATTTGCATTTAGGACAAACCGTACGCGTGATGAATCGCGTCCAGCATGGACCAGAGCACATCGCACTTAAACTCAAGGGCGCGCACCGCGCCGCGCTGCAGCTCCGGCGTATCGCAATAATCCAACGTGATCACAAGCGCCTCATCGGAGTCGCGTCGTGCCTGGGTTACCCGGCGACGGAAGTAATCAAGGCCGCGCGATTCGATCCAGGAATAATGCTTTTCGAAAGCCGCAAGACGCGCCGCCATCAGATCGGGTGCGAAGAGTTCCGTGAGCGACGATGCAACGCCGATCGGCCAAGGCTGAGTACGTGCGAGGTTCACATAACCATCAACGGCGAAACGAACGCCGGGTTGCAGTAGTCGCTCCTGCGTCAACTCGTCGGGCGATAAGCCGCATGCCTGACCCAGGCGCAACCATGCCTCAATGCCACCTTCATTTTCGCGTGTGCCATCATGATCAAGAATCCGATGAATCCAGACCCGGCGCACTTCGCGCACCGGACAGTTTGAAAGAATCGCGGCGTCCTTGAGCGGAATGTTTCGCTGGTAATAGAAGCGATTTGCGGCCCAGCCACGCAACGCCTCCTGAGAAAGCCGGCCTTCATTCATGGCGATGTGGAATGGATGTTTATCGTGGTACGCTCGCGCGCCGATTGCGCGAAGATTTTGGAGGAAAGTCTCGCGGTCCCAAAGTTCGGTAGTCATATGACGATCTCCAACCCATCGCGTGCGATCTCAATCCCAGACTGCTTCACATGCGCGCGTTCCCTGGAGCTGGGCATAAGAATCGGGTTCGTATTGTTTATGTGGGTGTAAAACTTTCGGCGCGCCGGCGATTGATGCAAGAAGTCGAGGCTGCCATCGCTAATGGGCAAATGGTTCATCTGTCGCGCGCTACGAGCGCCCGGCCGAATCGTGGCCAGTTCGCCGTCGCTCCAGAAGGTGCCATCGAACAGAACGACATCGGATTGGTGAACTGTCTCCCGCAAATCGTCGGTTAATTCACCGACACTGGGCGCGAACATTGCTGTGGCTCCCGAGGTAGTTTCCCGAAATTGAAATGCAACACTTCCTGGCAATTCAACCGCTCGAAAAGCCATACAGCCACTAAGCGTTTGAAATTCAGCGCCGATCGTTCGCCATTCGATTCCGCAGAACTTCCCAAGGACATCGTCAATCCAGCCAAGGGCGGCACGCGTTTTCTCAGCTGCATAAACCGCGAGCGGTGTGTCCCGTTCCCGTAGCAACAATAAACCCAGTGCATGATCGATGTCGGCATTTGTCAAAAGAACGCCTTCAATTGCGCTGTTGCGTGGCGAATCACGGCGCGGCTGCAACCGCGGCATGCTTTCGACGTGCCGAGTCAAATCAGGCGATGCGTTGATCAGGAACCAACGGTGAAAACCTTCCGAATCGCCGCTGATGGCGATGCTTGATTGCGTCTGCGGTGTGATTTTTCCGGCGCGCGCGGCCGCACAATTCGCGCAGGCACAATTCCATTGGGGCAGGCCTCCGCCAGCTGCGCTGCCCAGAATATGAATGCGAATCAACCCGGAGTCGTCGGAGTCAGATAATCACGTTCGATCAAACCGCGCCCGCGTAACAGGTGCACTCGAAAAAAATCGGAACGGTTTTCGTCATCGGTTTGATCCACCGCTTTTTTGTACGTCTCATAAGTCAGGTGCTGTCATAGAGCATATGGGCAATTTGGGCAAATTATTTTTTGATAAAACTGATGTCTCCGCTGCGTTCGACTCGGGCAACGCGAACATTGGACAAATCGTCAAGGTGCGCGTCCAGACGCATATCCTCTTCCAAGTCGTGCCTGGAGATATGGTTGCGCCGCATCTTCCCGAAGTCGTATTGGCCATCGCGCACAATGATCTCGGGCCTGCCTTTCACCAAAATTCCGAATGTGTGCGAATAAAATGCCATATAAGCGAGGAAGCGGTGTAGCAACACCAGGACCACGCCTCCACCGATCGTGGCAAAAAAAGCCGCTGAACCATTGATCGCGCGCGAAAGCACCGAGGCGAGAATTACCAGCAGGACGGCGTCGAATGGTGTTTTGTGTGAGAGGGATCGTTTATGTCCAAGCCGGACCATGGCTAGCGTGGCAAGAAAGACGATGACCCCGCGCAGGGAGATTTGGATAAACGTCAAGTTTCTCGGTTCTACACCTAATCCGAGCAAAGTTTCGAAAGAGTTCCAAAATTCATTCATAGCTGGGATTGTATCGCCCTGAGAAGCCTGGTCGAGCACATGCCTGTTTCGGTACCGCTTGCGCAAGAAAGCATCGCGTGGCATAAAACGACCGCTTGCCGGTTCGACCGACGCGGCACGCCAAAGTTATGCCAACAGCTTCACCTCCTTCCCGCGACGTTGCGATGGAAACACGCGTCTTTTGGGAACGCTTCAAGAAAGAGATCATAGCGGTGCTCGTCGTCGCCTTACTCGCGGTTATCGGGTTTACTGGATATCGCTTTTATTCCGATCGACGCACAGCGTCGGCGTCAGCTTCATTGGCGAACGCAAAGACTGTCTCGGAATATCAACAGGTGATTGCCAGCTACCCGAATACCCAGGCCGCTGCTAACGCATATTTATTGCTCGCTGAAGCTCAACGAGGCGAAAAGAAATTCGCTGAGGCGAACACGACGCTTCAGACTTTCATCGCCAAGTTTCCTCAACACGAGTTCGTGAGCACGGCGCGAATGGCGATGGCGGCCAATCTGGAGTCGATGGGAAAGAGCGATGAAGCGCTGGCGGGCTACCAGCAGGTCGCATCGATGTACCCGAACAGTTACATCGCACCGCTGGCTTTGCTGGCGCAGGTCTACATTTTGAAAGCAAAAAATAAACCTGATGACGCCCGGCGGATTTGCGAAACCGTTCTGACGCAATATCGAACAAGCTTCTGGTCCGGCGAGGCCATGCAGGAATTGCGCCTGATGAAGCCAGGTAGCACGCCTGTGCCGGCCGCGAAACCGGCACCAACTGTTCCGCAGTTCCTGGCGCCTCCGGCGCCAGCACCTCAGGGCGCGCCGTCGCCAAACAAGCCGTAGGCTATCTGCTAAAGCTGAAACGCTCCGCGGCGCGGCGCGGAAACGACATTAAGGCAAAGCCTCGATAATATGAGGCGGTTGGCGGTCCGTGACTCGGGCAACGTACAATTGCCGGAGGTCACATTAACGTTTCGAGAATTGAAAACGTTTCCGCGCGCCGGGTTGTCCGGATTTTTTGCGCTCCTTCATGCGCGGATCCCGGCGAAGTAAACCCTCAGTCTTCAGTGCGCTTCGCAAATTGCCATCGACTTGAAGAAGAGCGCGCGCAATAGCCAGTTGCGACGCGCCAGCCTGCCCCATGATTCCGCCACCGCTGGCGTTAATCGACAAATCGTAGGCATTCACCGCCTTGGCGGTTTGAAGCGGTTGCAACACAACATTCTGCAGAGGGATAGTCGGGAAATAATCCTCGAAGGTGCGACCGTTGATATCGATTTTTCCATTGCCCGGCGTCATGCGAATGCGGGCGACCGACGTCTTGCGGCGACCTGTAGCGACGAATTCCTCTGTTTCTGCCATACGATTATTTTCCGGTGAGTTTAACAGCCTCGGGCTGTTGCGCGGCATGCGGATGAGAATCGCCGCGATAAACCTTTAGCTTCCCATAAACGTGGCGACCGAGCCGATTGTGGGGAATCATTCCGCGCACCGCACGCTCGACCAGTAGTTCGGGATGCCGCGCTCGGCGCGCCCGGGCATTTTCAGATTTGTGACCGCCGACATATCCCGAAAAACTCATGTAGCTTTTCTGCTCTTCTTTCTTTCCGGTGAGGCGCACTCGCTCCGCATTGATGACGATCACAAAATCGCCGGTATCGACGTGGGGCGTAAAAACTGTTTTTTCTTTGCCGCGTAACAGATTGGCAGCCTTCACCGCGACTCTTCCCAGAACCTGGTCTTGCGCGTCGATGATCCACCATTTGCGTGGAACCTCGCTGGCTTTGGCAGAAAACGTTTTCATAGGGGCGGAAAAGGCGCGAAACCTACGGAAGGCGGCGCGGAGTGTCAAATTTCCAATGCGAATAATTAGCACTGGTTAACCAAACTGGCTACTGGTCAATTGGGGCATGCCAGTTTAATTGTTCTGCTTTTGGCATGGCAAATTCGATGGATACTTCTACCAAGACAGCGATTACGCCGCGGCGCGACCAGGATTTTCCTGAGTGGTATCAGCAGGTGATCCGCGCAGCGGAACTGGCCGAGCCTTCTGACGTGCGCGGTTGCATGGTGATTCGGCCCTGGGGTTACGGGATTTGGGAAAACATGCAGCGCCAGCTCGACGCGATGTTTCGCGCCACCGGCCATCGCAACGCTTATTTCCCACTTTTCATTCCGCTGAGTTACTTCGCGAAGGAAGCGGAACACGTTGAAGGATTCGCCAAAGAATGTGCCGTCGTTACGCACACGCGACTCGAGGTGGACGCGGATGGAAAGATGAAACCAGCCAGTCCATTGACCGAACCGCTTGTGGTCAGGCCGACTTCGGAAACGATCATCGGCGCCAGCTACGCAAGATGGGTGCAATCTTATCGCGATCTGCCTATTCTCATCAATCAATGGGCAAATGTTGTCCGCTGGGAAATGCGGCCGCGCCTGTTTTTGCGGACAACTGAATTTCTGTGGCAGGAGGGCCACACGGTTCACGAAACGGAAGCTGAAGCGCGCGCGGAAACGAAATTAATCCTCGATCTATACGAGCGCTTCGTCCGCGACTACCTGGCAATTCCAGTGTTCACCGGCGAAAAATCCGAGAGCGAAAAATTTCCTGGCGCTGTACAGACGTTAACGATCGAGGCGATGGTGCAGGATCGAAGAGCAATTCAGGCAGGCACGTCTCATTTTCTCGGTCAAAATTTCGCCCGTGCCAGTGGCATCCAATTTCAAAATCGGGAAGGCAAACAGGAATTTGGCTGGACGACCAGCTGGGGAATGACGACGCGATTAATCGGCACGCTGATCATGATGCACGGTGATGACGACGGCATCGTTTTGCCGCCACGGATCGCGCCCACTCAAATCGTCATCGTGCCGGTGACGCCAAAAGAGGAATCGCGTCCCATGGTAATGGAGGCGTGCGATAGTATCGCCCTGCAACTGCGGGGAAAGCGCTTTGGCGATGTTTCACTGGAAGTCGAGGTGGACGGACGCGATATCGGCGGCGGTGTGAAAAATTGGGACTGGATCAAGAAAGGCGTCCCGATCCGCGTCGAAATCGGACCACGCGACCTTGAGAAAAACGCGCTCGTTGTGAGCCGCCGCGATCAGCCGATCAAAACCAAAGAGTCCATGTCGATTCAGGAATTCGTTGCCACCGCGCCGGAAATTCTAATGTCCATTCAACAAAATCTTCTCGAGCGCGCGAAGAAGTTCCGAGAGGCAAATACGCGGGTCATCGAATCAAAGAAAGATTTCTACGATTTCTTCACACCTGGGAATGCGGCAAAACCAGAAATCCATGGCGGCTTTGCCCTCGCGCATTGGAACGGCTCACGTGAAGTGGAAGAACAAATCAAGAACGACCTCAAAGTTACCATTCGCGTCGTTCCCTTCAATGATTCGCCCGAGCTAGGGAAATGCATTTTCACCGGCGAACCCAGCGCTCGGCGCGTTGTTTGGGCGAAATCGTATTAAAGTCCTGGGCGAATTGCGACTTATACGAAGCATCCCAGTTGACGCGGCGATCAACGTTCGTTTATTTCGGCGCTGCCGATGGAACTGACGCTCTACAGTCGCAAGTGGTGTTCGTGGTGCATCGACGCGAAGGATTACCTCAACGAGAAGGGATATCGTTTCCAGGAAGTTGACGTCGGCAAAGACCGTCAGGCATATGAGCAAATGAAGCAGCTTTCCTCGCAAACGTATGTGCCCACGTTCGTAGCGGGCGATAAGGTTCTGGCCAATTTCGATACCAACCAGCTCCAGAAATTTCTCACCGAGCACGAGATTAATCCGCAGAAAACCGCTTCCTGATGCTTTTCTGGATTTTACTTACACTCGGCGTGATCGTGCTCAGCGTCGGTCTGCGCACTTTTCAAAATTCATTTACGCAAAAGGCCGGCGCGCTCGGGATTCTCGTTGCCACGTTTCTTACCGTTTATTTTATCTCAGGTAGTTGGGTCTGGGGTTTTGTTGGTGCGATGAGCTGGCTCTTTCTGCCGTGGCTGGAAATTCTCACCCGCATTCGTGCGCTTCGACTTCCCCAGGAAAAACGGCTTCGACCGAAAAGTCCGCCGCCTTCGGACACGTTCCCGGCGCTGAGCGAAATCACGCGCGAGATCGAGGAGGAAGGGTTCATACATGTCGATGATACGGGCTGGGATTGGGAAGATTACCGGCAATTTTTTCGATTGTTTTATAGAGAAGAGGATCGAGCCCAGGCTGCCATCTGCCTGAACGAGCAACGCGATTTTTCGTTTTATTATTTGCGCATTTCATCACGCGCAAAAGGCGGCACGGTTTGGACAACGTGGAATTATCCGCTCTCCTATGGCCTCAAGCTCACGCCTCTGTTTCGTATTAATCGGCAGCGGCCGGATCGATCGTTCTGGCAGCTTTACCAAAGCCATCGCGAATTTCTCCGCCGAAACGGCGTGAATCCGGCGGCAATCGACCCGCTCGACGAGCAACAAATTGAAACGGAAATGGAGAACGATCTGCGAGACCAGATCGCGCATAACATCCATAAAGGCGTTCTCAAACAGACGGCAGCAGGCGACGTAAAATACTCCTGGCGCGGAATGTTTTATCTTTGGTGTCAGTTTCTGGTCGATCTGGTGCGGCTATAGTTGCTCTCTCATCCCGAGCGGAGCCCAGCGAAGTCGAAGGATCCCGTTGGGTCACCGGCAACGCCATTACTCGGCCCCTGCTTCACTCCGCTCCCATGGTGCAATCACCAGATGTTCACTTGAACTTGCCTTCGCGCCGGTTCGCACGATTATGTAAACATGCTTACCGAGCGGCAGAAGAGCATTCTTGATTTCATCCAGCGCGAACAACGGGAAAAGGGGATGACGCCGAGCACCCGCGAAATTCAAACTCATTTCCGGTTTGCGAGCCAGACGTCGGTAATGCAATACATCGCCGCACTCGAGCGAAAGGGTTTTCTCGATCGACATGCGCGCAAGGCACGGGCGCTGATCACTCCAGCAATGAAGGTGCGCATTGCCGATATTCCGATCTATGGACAGATCCCGGCTGGGATGTCTGCGTTGACAGAGCAAACCGTCGAGGGCCACGTGTCGCTGGATTCGCGCTCGGCCAATGTACAAAAAAATCGAGGCACCTTTGCTTTACGTGTCCGGGGCGATTCAATGATTGGTGCGCACATTGTGGATGGTGACATTGTGATATTGGAAGACGCCAAAGACGTCCATGACGGCGACATTGTTGCTGCATTGATCGACGGCGAAACGACATTGAAACGTTACGTGGTCGAACGCGGACGCCCCTATCTCAAAGCCGAAAATCCGCACTATCCCGATCTAGTTCCGGCGCGCGAACTGAAGATTCAAGGCGTAATGGTGTCGCTGGTGCGAAAGCAAGAGCGCCGGAAGAAACACTAGGCTGGAGATCGGGCGGTTGCGTGAGCCTGGGTAGACCGGTTGGTGCATTAGCTGCTGGCTTATAATGTTCACTTGAACATATACATCTATGATGCCATTTTTCTTTGATGGCTATGAGCGGGAAAATTATCGATCTGCGCCACCTTCTTGAGATTCGTTTTCCACAGGCGCCCATGACGGTAGGAAGGCGTTTAGTCACCGGTTTAGCTTCCTTCGATCAACCTAGTGGCGGTGGTTTGCCCAAAGGGGCAATCACTGAATTAATCAGTCCCCGGGGAAGCGCGGGAAGCGCATCACTCGTTCACGCCCTCATCCATGGCGCATATCACGATCGGTATTTTGTGGCGCTGATTGATGGGCGCGATTCGTTCGATTCCTGCGCCCTGGCAAATTCCATTCTCAGTCAGTTGCTTTGGGTGCGTTGCACTAATGCTTTGGAAGCAGTCAAAGCAGCGGATCTGCTCTTGCGAGACGGCAACTTTCCGCTGGTGATTGTCGATCTGATTCTCAATTCAGTGGAAGAATTGCGCAAAATTCCGCAAACAACCTGGTATCGCTTGCAACGGCTGGTCGAATCGGTGCCCAATGCGTGTCTGGTCCTTACCCGGTATGATATGGTCAGCAGCGCACAACTAAAACTTGTTCTCGAAAATTCCTGGAATCTGGAAAGCTCGGAAAAGAATGAAGCGATTTCTCAACTACGAATTGTTGTAAAACGATCGCATCTCAAATCAATGATCGCGCCTTTGGTGGCCGCAGCGACCTGCAGCGCGGCAGGCAGTGCTCAGTCGTGAATTAAATCGATGTTTGCGACCATTTATTTGCCGAACTTTTATTTGCAGGCCGCTCTGCGGCATCAGCCCGGGCTTTGCGAGAAACTAGTCGCTTTAATTGAGGAGCAGGAAAAGAAACCTGTAATCATTCAATTGAATGAGGCCGCAGAAAAGGCGGGGATCTGCAAGGGAATGACTCCAAGTCAGGCTTTGGCGCGATCTTTACAGGTTGTGATTAAAGTGCGGGCGCGAACGCAGGAAAAATCGATCCAGGAAATCTTGCTTCACCACGCGTTTACCCTCAGTCCATTTGTTGAGGCAACCGCACCGGGCATCTGCACAGTTCAATTTACAGACCACCGCCATTTACTGGGAAAAGTTAAGCGTGTTATCCAGCAATTAGAGAAATGCGAAATCCGGGCTCAAGCGGGGATTACTGCTACGCCAGATACCAGTTTTCTCGCCGCACATCTGGCGCGTCCGGTTCTGCACATTGAAGACGTAAAAGAATTTCTTGCCGCCTTGCCCATAGAAACTCTCGGAACATTTTCCCCGGTTTTTTGATAGAGACGTTGCTGGCGCAATCTTCCGCCGTCCCCAAAGCCGCCGATCAACGGTTCTTCCTCGGTTTTCCGATCGCTTCGGTTTGTTTTACAACGAACGATTTCACCCGGGCATACTCTTTCTGAACGCCATTGGCGAAATCGTGTGGCCCGTGCTCAAACAGCACCACGAAACAAAAAGTTAGAACGATGAACAGAACAAACCAAAAAAGACCGCGCAGGAGCGCCATTCAAACAGGCTAACGCGCGCGGCCCGGGCGATCAATACCGGCGCAACGAACGACAACGTCTTGAATGGAATGGCGAAACTGCCAAGCTATTTGGCCATGCGCGTTCCGTTGCTCGATCTTAGCGAACAATATTCCGCCCTGGGCGATATAATTCGCGAGGCAATCAGTGATGTTCTGGCAAGCGGCCGCTTCATCCTTGGCCCGAAAACGGAGGAGTTCGAGAGGGCGATGTGCGACTATTGTAATACGCCGCACGCCGTCGGTGTTTCATCGGGAACTGACGCTTTGCTGGCCATCTTAATGGCGCTGGGAATCGAGCGGGGCGATGCCGTTATCACGACGCCCTACACATTTTTTGCGACTGCTGGGTGCCTTGCGCGTGTTGGTGCAAGGCCGCTTTTCGCCGATATAGATCCTGAGACATACAACATTCGTCCATCTGCGATTCAGGAGTGCATCGAAAAAAGCTGTCGGATGAACTCAGATGGCAAATGGACAACCAAAAATGGCGAGAAAGTCCGCGCCATCATTCCGGTCCACTTGTTTGGGCTATGCTGCGAGATGGAGGCCCTCCATGAAATCTCAGAACACTATCGGCTTGATGTGATTGAGGACGCGGCGCAGGCGATTGGAGCCGAATTCAACCTCCGCGGCAGGATTGCCAGGGCCGGAGCGATGGGCGATGTGGGCTTTTTCAGTTTTTATCCTTCGAAAAATCTCGGAGCTGCCGGGGATGCTGGGATGGTCGTTTGCCGGGACGAGAAATTGGCCAAAAAGCTGCGCATTTTCAGGGAGCACGGAATGGAACCGCGCTATTTCCATCATGTCATTGGAGGCAATTTTCGCCTCGACGAAATACAGGCGGCAATTCTTGCCGTTAAGCTTCCATGGCTGGAGAAATGGGCAGCCGCGCGGCGTACTGCGGCGGATTTTTATGGCTCGGAACTGGAGCGCACAGGATTGACAGAAAAAATCGGGACGCCCTCCGAGCCCTATCGCCAACGCGGCCTAACGAATCATCATGTTTATCATCAATACGTCATCCGCACGCCGACGCGCGATGCCCTGCGCGAACACCTGGGCAAACGGGGAATCGATACGGCCATTTACTATCCACTCGGGCTACATGAGCAGAAATGTTTTGCTTATCTCGGCTACAAAAAAGGTGATTTTCCGGAGACCGAACGCGCGACTGGCGAGACACTCGCGCTGCCGATTTATCCCGAGATTTCGCGCGAGGCGCAGCGATACGTGGTAAGCGCTATTGCCGAATTCTTCAGCTGAAGCTGCAATCGGAGGCCAAACCACTTGCGAGCCGCAGAGCGCGAGCTATATCAACGCGGAAAGCTTTCGTGGGACAAACGGGTAGGTACCGAAGTGGCCAAACGGGGCAGACTGTAAATCTGCTGGCTTTACGCCTTCGCTGGTTCGAATCCAGCCCTGCCCAAATTTTCGTCAAGACGCCTTGATGGGTTGTAGCCGCCTCGATGCGTCGAGGCGCTCTCGGGCGGTCAACAACGGGCCCGGCGACACAGCGCCGTGGCTACAAAACGACTTGGAAGTGCGTGCGAATTCTTAGTACCCTCTGCGCTGGCCACCTTCGCGGCGTCCACCGTAACCACCGCCACCGCCACCACCGCCGCCACCGCCGTAGCCACGTCCACCGCCGCCGGGGGGTCGCGGTTCCCGCGGACGAGCCTCATTCACCGTCAATGCCCGGCCTTCAACCGTTTGTCCGTTGAGTTTCGAGATGGCGTTTTGAGCGTCCTCTTCGGAACTCATCGTGACAAAAGCAAAGCCGCGCGATTTGCCGGTGAATTTGTCTTGCATCAGGCTAACTTCCTGCACAGTGCCTGCCTGTGCGAAAAGTTCCTGCAGTTCGTTTTCCGTCGTATTGAAGGAAAGATTGCCTACGTATAGTTTAGTTCCCATTGAGTTTATTCTGGAAAAGGCCGCCAGGTCACTGTTCCCGCTTATCGGATTTCAAATCGCCACTGAATAAACTCAACTGACAATCCACCAAGTTCCAGGCTTCCGTTTCCGGTTCGGTTCATTTGTAAAATGCTTCTACAAGGAAAGCAATAGAAAATAGCGTAACAATTTTTGCCCTTCTACATGGCCCAATTAGCTAGTTCGACGGGAGAAAAGCTCGCTCAGCGGGTGGCAGTCGTGGCTGCAGGAGTGGTGAGTCCATTGGGGTTTGGACTGGCGGAGACACTCGATTCGTTGCGGAGGGCGAAAGACTGCGTCACTCAGGTAACACGATTTTCAGTAGCAGAATGCCGTTGCAAAACAGCCGGCCAGGTGCCTGACGATCGCCTCGTTACCGGTGTGAATAAAAGACTTCGCGCCAAACGGTTGCATCGAGCGTCGCATATGATGATTCGCGCGCTACGAGAGGCTGTAGCGCAAATGCCCCGATTTGAACCGGAACTAACCGTGATCGGAACGACAAGCGGCGGCATGTCCTATGGAGAGCGCTATTACCGGTCGCTGCGTCAATCAGGGGATCTCCGACATGCACCAACGTGGATCGCTAATTACCCGGCACAAAAACCCGTAATCGACGCGCAGGAGGAGGTTCTCGGGATTTCTGTGCCATGTCAGGTGATTGCGAACGCCTGTGCCTCCGGCACAAATGCAATCGGCCATGCATTCGAATGCGTCCGATCGGGACGCTACCAGCGCGTATTGACCGGAGGCTACGACGCTCTTTCGGAACTGGTCTTCACTGGCTTCGATTCACTCCAAGCCTCGACGCCTGAGAAGTGCCGCCCGTTTGATCGACATCGCGCCGGCATGGTGCTGGGTGAAGGTGCCGCCATTCTCGCACTGGAAAACCTCGACCTCGCTCGAAAGCGTGGCGCGCCCGTCCTCGGAGAAATTGTCGGTTACGGAATTTCAACGGATAATTTTCACATCACCCAGCCGAATCCTTCCGGTATTGGACCGCGACAGGCAATGGAGCGAGCTCTCCAGAGCGCGCATATCTCATCGGCAGAAGTGGATTACATTAACGCGCACGGAACCGCCACGACATTTAATGATGCAGCGGAAGGGAAGGCAATCAGCGCGTTGTTCAATGGCGTGCCAGTAAGTTCGACCAAGAGTATGATGGGTCATTCCCTGGGGGCCGCGGGCGCGATCGAAGCCGTTTTCTGTTTGCTGGCGCTCAAAGATCAATTTCTTCCTGCCAACATCAATTTTGGCGCCCTGGATGAAGATCTTGATCTAAACATCGTAGCGAATGAGTCGCGGCCGGCTACTGTCCGCACGGCGCTTTCGAATTCCTTTGGTTTCGGCGGCACGAATGCTTCGATTCTGATGCGTAGGATTGGAGCATGAGTCTGGCGATCGCCGGAATGGGGTGGGTGACCCCTCTTGGAAATGGCGCCGATTCAATATGGCAGCGGTTGCTCGATGGCCATGAGGCATCCCCGACCACGATTTCCGAACAATTTGGGAATCGATCATACGATGCTTTTCGCGTGCCCGAATCGGCCCTGACGGGCTTGGCTCATCCACGTCTTCGGCGGGCGAGTTTGATTTCGCGATTTGCCGCAGCGGCAGGTTTGGAAGCGTTGAAGGCGGCTGGAGTAGAGGTGGAATCGGAGAATGCGGAACGAATTGCGCTAATATTCGCGATCTCGAACGGAGGCGTGATCTACACAAAGCGCTTCTATCGCGATATTGTGGAGGCAGGTGCGCAGTCAGCCAGCCCGCTTTTGTTTCCAGAAACAGTCTTTAACGCACCAGCGAGCCATCTTGCGGCAATCCTAAGTGTTGCCGGTGTCACTTACACCGTAGTCGGCGACGGAGCTGTGGGACTCTTGGCGATAAAAATGGCTGAGGATGTGATGGCAAATGAAGCTCTTGATTATTGCCTGGTCGTGGGGACAGAGGAGGTTGATTGGGTGTTGTGCGACGCGTACCGGCGATGGCGGTTGCTTCGCCTGGCGCCTCCAATTGAGCCATTCAGCAAACGCGAGCGAGGGATGATTTTGAGCGAGGGAGCTGGTGCAATTCTACTCGGACGAAGCGGTTCGGTTACAATCGAACGGACTCATCCGGGCGGCTGCTACGGAAAGAGAGCGCAAGCAGAGGAGATTCTGAAGCGAATGCTGAGGGACCTCAATCAAACCGAAACCGACTTTGTGATCTCGAGCGCTAACGGCACGTTCATCGATCAAGCAGAGAAGCGAGCGTTGGAGCAGCTCATTCCGGATGCAGTTATCTACACAGCAAAGCCGGCGTTGGGCGAAAGCATAGGCGCCTCGGGGCTATGGCAAGTCATCGTGGGAGCCCAGGCCTTGCGATGTCGGGAGCTTCCACCGGTGCTTCACGCTGATCCGAACATTTCGTTGCGACTTTCGCGTTCGCGCATGCCTTTGTCGGGTGCGCACCGTGCAATCATCTTAAGCTCTGGAGTCAATCAACAGCTGGCCGGTTTGCGACTGGTCCTTCGCTGATATCGCAGCCCCATTGGCGACTCGCAGCCTTCGGATGCTCCAAGCATTTGTTGTCGCTTGGGATTCGCCTGCTCAGAATTGAATTCAACAAAGCGGGACCAGTCTCCAGGTGAATTTTTTGTCGGCGATTTCAAGCCATGCCACACTCGGCGGTGCGCCTTGGTTGGCTCGCGTCACGCAACCGGGGTTCAAAAACAGCACGCTTCCGCGCTTTTCGTTTCGCGGAACGTGCGTGTGTCCGTGCAGAAAAACGTCGACCTCAGCTGGCAAGTAATCAGGCGGTATGTGTTGGAGACGAAACCTCAATCGGCCTCGCACAAGATCGGCAACCAGCGGCCATTCCCCATTGCTGTCGCAGTTTCCTCGCACGACTGTGAGTTGCGGCACAATTGCGCGAAGCTCGTCGAGAATTGTCTCCGTGCAAACGTCGCCGAGATGCCAGATTTCATCTGCATTTGTGGCGATTCCTCTCACTTTTTCAGGTAAACGATTGTGCGTATCCGCCAGGACCAAGATGCGCGATGTATCCTTTGATTTTTTCCCATTCATGCCGTTTTAGCCTCTCTCACTGCGTTGATTTGCGCGGTGGTGGATGTTACGTAGCCTCGTCCGCCTCTCCATGAGTCAGAACTACAAAAATACTCTTAATTTGCCACGCACGGAATTTCCGATGAAGGCGAATCTCGCCGCGCGCGAACCGGAAATGCTGCGCGTGTGGGAGGAGACACGACTCTATCAACAGATCCAGAGGTCGAGGCAGGGTCACGAGCTGTTTGTGCTCCACGACGGTCCACCATTCGCCAATGGAGATGTGCACATGGGAACGGCGCTCAACAAAATCCTTAAAGATTTCGTAGTGAAATCGCAGACTATGCTGGGTAAACGCGCTCCGTACGTGCCGGGCTGGGATTGTCATGGTCTGCCCATCGAATACAAGGTAGTGAAGGAATCCCGGGACCTTTCACCGCTCGAAGTTCGCAAGAGATCGGAAGCGTTTGCCTGGAAATTCGTTAATATCCAGCGCGAGCAATTCAAACGGCTGGGCGTCTTCGGCGATTGGGAGAACCCGTATCTCACGATGGCCCCCAAATACGAGGCGGAAATCCTTCGTGCCTTCGCCGTATTCGTCGAAAAAGGTCTCGTTTATCAATCTCAAAAGCCAGTGTTTTGGAGCACCGGTGCGCAGACCGCACTGGCCGAGGCCGAGGTAGAATACCAGGAGCGTGATGACATAGCGGTTTACGTGCGATTCCCGCTTTCTCCCGAGCAACTGGCGAAAATCGGTTTACCACCCGACAAACCAATCAGCGTTGCGATTTGGACAACGACACCATGGACCCTGCCCGCGAACCTAGCGATTGCAGTGGATCCTAACGCCGAATACGAAATCCTGGGCAACGAGCATGAGCGAGTGATCGTTGCCCGCAAGCTTCGCGATCAATTCATTCAGCAAACTGGTTTCGAGCCCGGCAACGAATCGACTTTTGTTGGTGGCAAGCAGCTGGTTGGGCTTCAGGCGCAACATCCATTTCTCGACCGAAAATCATCAATATTGGCTGCGGATTTTGTAACCATGGATACGGGCACAGGCTTGGTGCATATCGCGCCGGGCCACGGCGAGGACGACTACTGGTTAGGCAGGGCTAACGGCTTGGAAATTCTTTCGCCTGTTGACGATCACGGACGCTTTACCGACGAAGCGAGTTTGCCAAATCTCACTGGGAAATATGTGTTCGACGCTAACACGGACATTGTCCATTTGTTGCGCGAGCGGAAAATGTTGCTTGGCCAACAGAATTTTCATCATTCTTACCCTTACTGTTGGCGCTCGAAGACACCGATCATCTTTCGCAATGTGGAGCAGTTCTTTATTCGGATCGATGAGCTCCGCGGGAAAGCGCTTGATGCCATTCATAACGAAGTGAAATGGGTTCCAGCGTGGGGTGAAAACCGCATCGCGGGCACTGTTGAATCTCGCCCCGACTGGGTGATTTCGCGCCAACGAAGCTGGGGCGTACCGCTTCCTGTTTTCTATTCGAAGGATGGAGAAGCAATTCTCGATGCTAAAATTATCCGCAAGCTGGCAGATCTGGTTGCAGCGCGGGGTTCAAATATCTGGTTCGAATTGAACGACGTCGACCTTGCCAAGCAACTTGGTCTTCCGCCGGGGACAACAAAACGCAACGATACAATCGATGTTTGGATCGACAGCGGTGTCTCGCACAAGGCGGTCTGCGCGTTGCATCCAGAGCTGCGCGATCCAGCCGATATGTATCTCGAAGCCACCGATCAACATCGCGGCTGGTTTCAATCGTCGCTGATGACGAGCATCGCCCTCAATAATCGCGCGCCATACAAAATTTGTTTGACCCACGGTTTCGTCGTCGATCTCGACGGAAAGAAAATTTCCAAGTCTGCCGCGTACGAGAAGCCGATGGATGCGGGCCATTTTGTGGAAAAACACGGCGCGGACCTGGTGCGATTGTGGGCGAGCAGTATCGATTACACTGCTGACGTTCCTTTTTCCGAGGAGATTTTCACCCGTCTGGGCGACACGTATCGCCGGATTCGAAATACGCTGCGGATTTTGCTCGGAAACCTTTACGATTCTCGTGTAGCCGCGGTCGCTGACCGCGGACCGCAGTCAACCCGCGCAAGCGCAACCCTAATCGATCGCTGGATTTTAGAGCGTTTGAACCAGGTGATCGCTGATTGTCGATCAGCATATGAAGCGTTCGAGTTCCACAAGGTCTATCACGTGTTGAATCAGTTTTGCGCCGTCGACTTAAGTAGCCTCTACATCGATATCACCAAGGATCGGATGTATTGCGACGCGGCAGATTCGCCTCGCCGTCGGGCAACACAAACAGTCATGCGTGAAGTATTCGACGCCCTGTGCCGATTACTTGCGCCGGTTCTCGTTTTCACCGCCGAGGAGTCGTGGCGACATTCGGCGGCTGGCGGTTCAGTTCATCTGCAGGAATTTCCGCAGGTAGACTATCGAGGGCGCGAGGCAAGCGATCAGGTTGCGGAACTTCTCAAATTACGCGGCATAATCGGTCAGGCGATCGAGCAGGCGCGGCAGGAAAAGGTAATCGGGAATGCTCTCGAAGCGGCGGTCGTGTTGCATTCAAACTCCGATGTCACGAGCAAGATTAGCAAAGAGGAGTTGGAGGAATTCTTTATCCTAAGCGATTTGACCATCCGCCAATCGGAGGAAGCCGGCGCGTTGGTCACCAAGACGGCGTATAAAAAATGTGCCCGTTGTTGGCGTCATCGCCCAGCCGTCGGCACAAGTAAAGAGCATCCCGATTTATGTGATCGATGCGAAGGCGTAGTAGAGGCGAGCAAGAGCAGCCTCATACAAGAGAGCGCCGACTGACGCCACGTCAATTGATCTGTCATGTCGAGCGAATCGAGACATCTCTAATTATATAATGCGTGCCATCAAGAAAAGCAGTGAGAGATTCCTCGACTCTGCTTCGCTGCGCTCGGAATAACAAGATGTGAATATGAAATTCATTCTTTTCCTCTCACTTCCGCTTTACGCACTGGATCAGTTGACCAAGCAGGTAGTTCTGCGGTTCATTAGCTCTGACCAGCCGCGCGTTCTGGTCGCCGATTTCTTCAGTTTGGTTAATGTGACCAACACCGGCGCGGCATTTGGCTCATTTAGAGGCAACAACACCTTTTTCATCGCCATTTCATCCGTTGCGCTTGTGGTTGTTCTGGGCCTCCTCCTGCAGGCGCGAACAGTTGATCGTTGGCGTGATATTTCTCTGGCGCTTCTTCTCGCCGGGATCCTGGGAAATCTTACTGATCGGCTTCTTTATGGGCATGTGATTGATTTTCTGCTTTTCGATTTGCACGTCCCATATGCGCATCCCTGGCCGGCCTTTAATGTCGCCGACTCCTGTATCTCGGTTGCGGTGGTGTTGTTTCTTATTCATTCCTTCTGGAGGCAGAAGAGCACTGATTAGACGCGCGCTGCGGTGATGCGTTGCGCTTCACGTCGCCAACCAGCTACAGTGACCGAATGAAACCGACGCCGATGGAAGCCGCGGCGCGCAAGGTTGCTGAGCGCTTGCGCGAGAGCGGTCACATCGCGTATTTCGCCGGTGGTTGCGTGCGCGACATGGTGCGCGGGCTGACGCCAAAGGATTACGACATCGCCACGGATGCGCGACCGGAAGTGGTGCAGAGACTCTTTCCAAGGACCTATGCGGTCGGCGCGCATTTTGGTGTGATCATCGTTCTGGAAAACGATTTCCAATTCGAGGTGGCAACATTTCGGTCCGACGACGCTTATATTGACGGACGGCACCCGACCGCAGTTCACTTTTCATCGCCCGAAGAGGATGCCCAGCGCCGGGATTTCACGATCAACGGAATGTTTTACGATCCGGTCGCAGAGGACGTGATTGATTTCGTCGGTGGGCGCGCCGATATCGCGGCGAAATTGGTCCGTGCGATAGGCGATCCGGCGCAGCGTTTCGCGGAGGACCGGTTGCGAATGCTGCGCGCGGTACGGTTCGCGACGGTGCTCGATTACCAGATCGACAAGCAAACATGGGATGCGCTGGTCGCGAATGCTGCCTCAATCAATGAGATCAGCGCCGAACGAATTCGCGATGAGCTCGTGCGCATTTTTCTGTCGCCAAATCGCGGGCATGGATGGGACTTGCTCGACACAAGCGGACTGATGCGTGCCGTTCTGCCTGAAATCGAATCGATGAAAGGGTGCGAACAGCCTGAGCAGTTTCATCCCGAAGGGGATGTTTTCAAGCATACGCGATTAATGCTGGATTTTCTGACGGAAGAAGTTTCCGTGCCGCTCGTTTTTGCAGTCTTGTTTCATGACGTGGCCAAGCCGCGTACGGCAACGGTGGATGAAACCGGTCGAATTCGTTTTAGCGGGCATGATCGTCTAGGCGCGGAGATGACTGAAGAGATCATGCGGCGTTTGCGATTCTCTGGCGCTGAAATCGAGGATGCAGTCGAAATGGTGCGGCAGCATATGGTTTTCAAGGACGTGCCGAAGATGCGGGTGGCGAAACTAAAACGTTTCATGGCCCGGCCGACATTTAAAGACGAGCTCGAACTGCACCGGGTTGATTGCCAGGGCAGCCATCGCATGCTCGACAATCACGAATTTCTTCTCCGAAAACGCGCGGAATTCGCGAACGAACCGATTATTCCGCCGCCACTTGTACGAGGGGATGATCTGATTGCTCTCGGTTTAAGGCCGGGCCCAAAGTTTAGCGAGATTCTTGAAGCGATCGAGACGCGACAACTCGAAGGAACATTGCGCACTCGGGAGGAAGCGCTCGATTGGGTGAAGCGCGAATACTCGTTAGAGGATAGACATTAACATCCCATGAGAATTCTGATGATAAGCGCCGAAGGGCCGCCGCTGCAGCGAACGGCCGCGCTGATCGACGTTATGGACGCGTTACCGGCTGCGTTGCGTGCCCGCGGGCACGAAGTGTGTGTGCTTCTTCCGTTCTACAGGGAGATCCGAGAAAACCGCGCATTCAAGAAACAGAACACTGGGATCGCTGTCGATGTGCGGGTGGGCGACAAAGTTCACGTTGCCCGGTACCTCGAGGCTCGAAGCGCCAGTGGCGTGCAGTTATTCCTGGTTCGTTGCGATGAATTTTTCGATCGCGAGGGAATTTACGGAGAACAGGGCAAACCCTACGAGGACAATGCCTCGCGATTCATCTTTTTTTGCAAGGCGGCGCTGGAGTTATCTCGCCGATTGACACCGCAAATACAGATTCTGCACGCGCATGATTGGGCGGCGGCACTTGTACCGGTGTTCGTGCATGCGCAGGGACTGCCGTTCAAGACGGTGTTGACTATTCATCATGTTGCTGATCAAGGCAGTTTTTGGGGACTCGATTTCGCGCTTACAAATCTGCCGGAGCAGTTTTTCACGCTGCACGGCGTCGAATTCTTCGGCCGTCTGAATTTTCTCAAGGGTGGGATTTTGTATGCCGATAGGATTACAACGGTAAGCGAACATTATCGGCGCGAAATCCTGATGCCATCCGGCGGTTACGGTCTCGATGGAGTGTTGCGCGAAAATGCGTCTCGCCTTAGCGCCATTTTAGATGGCGCCGATTACAAAATCTGGAATCCGGCGTCGGATCGTTTGCTGCCGGCGCGTTACGATGAAAAGAAGTTTCGCGGGAAAGAGGTCTGCCGGGATGCACTGCTCAAGGAAATGAAACTTGCATCCGGGCCGAGGGGTCCGGTCTTTGGCATGGTGACTCGCGTCGTTCATGAAAAAGGTTTCGAAATTCTGGTGCCGGTCCTGGATCGACTCTTGTGGGATGATGTGCGCTTGATCATCCTCGGCGAAGGTGATCCGGCATATGAAACCTCGCTTGCGGTCGCAGCCAGAAAATTTCCAACAAGGTTTGCATATCAAAAAGATTACGACGCAAAACTGGCGCACCTGATCCAGGCAGGGATGGACATCAGCCTGCTCCCATCTCGGTTCGAGCCGGCTGGTCTGAGCGCCATGTATAACTTAAAGTATGGAGCTCTTCCCGTGGCGCGCGCGACCGGTGGTATTCACGAGATCATCGAAGACTACGATCCGAATTCGGACAGCGGTTACGGTTTCCTTTGTTACGAATATTCAAGCGAAGCGTTTTGGGATGCGATTAAGCGCGCCCGGCAAATCTTCGGCGACGGGAATCTCTGGACCAAACTGATGAAACGGGCAATGGCGCGCAATTTCTCGTGGGACGCATCTGCGCAGCGCTACGAAGATCTATACAGAGAACTGGTTGGCACGGCCGACCAAGCAGCAGCGTAATCTGTAGACTGGGGCATTGCCGGGCGGATCAAGCTTTCGCTTGTCAAACCGGCCTATCTGTGGAACTTTGCGCGGCTTTTTCCCCGACTCATGGCTTACGCAATAATTAAGACTGGTGGCAGGCAGTTTCGCGTCGCGGAAGGCGACACGATTGATGTCGATCTTCTGGATGTCGAGTCTGGCAAGACCGCGATTTTCGGCGAGGTCTTGATGTTTGCCGACGGAAAAGACGTGACCTACGGGAGCCCGCTGATTTCCGGGGCGAAGGTCACAGCTGAAGTTCTGGAACAGCGCAAAGACAAAAAAGTCGTCGCGTTCAAGTACAAGCGGCGGAAGGGTTATCACCGGACGGTTGGCCATCGCCGCAAATTGACGCGGGTGAAAATCAAAAGCATTAGTGTCGGAGCGAAAAAGACGGCAACCAAAAAGAGCGAAGAGTAAAACGCTCAATGCCCGGCATCCAACGTCGAACCGAATATGGCTCATAAAAAAGGACAAGGCAGCGTTAAGAACGGCCGGGACAGTGTCAGCAAGCGCCTGGGTGTCAAAAAATTCGGCAGCGAAATAGTTGTCGCAGGCAATATCATCGTGCGCCAGCGAGGGACAAAATTCTTGCCTGGAAAAAATGTGGGCCTTGGCCGGGATTACACGATTTTTGCGCTAATTGATGGAAGCGTGCGCTTCGATCGAGCCGGGCGCCGTGTTAACGTCGATCCATTGGTGACCGGGAACTAGTCGGGCCGATTCTGCTTCCCCGCGCCAGCCGCCTTCGGTATAAAAGCGTTCCGCTCATGAGATATAACACTTTTATTCTTTTTGGCGCGCCGGGCAGCGGCAAAGGCACTCAGGGCAAAACACTCGGGACGATCCCGCGTTATTATCACTGTGCCTGCGGCGATGTCTTCCGTTCGATCGACACACGCACCAAGGTCGGCAAGGCGTTCCTTGAATACTCGAGCAAAGGCCAGTTAGTCCCGGACGATATTACTGTGGAGCTTTGGCGGGAGGCCATCGACGCGGCCGTGGAAGCGCACAAATTTAAACCGGATATCGATACCCTGGTGTTGGACGGTATTCCGAGAAACGTTGGGCAGGCCAGGATTATGGGGGAAATGATCGACGTGAAAAAAGTGTTTCATCTTGCGTGTCCAAGTCGCGAGACGCTTTTTTACCGGCTCAAAAAGCGTGCGCTGAAGGACAACCGGCTGGATGATGCAAATGAGCAAGTCATTCAACGACGTCTCGATGTTTACGAGAAGGAATCGAAGCCGGTGCTCTCATATTATACACAGGAGCTGGTGACCGTGGTTGACGCAACGCAGCCGCCCGCGAAGGTTCTGCTCGATATTCTAAAGAGCGTGAACGGCGTGTATGAGCCAGCAGCAGTTTGAAAATTTCACGGCTTCCAGCCTCTATTGTGAAAAATGCAAAGCCGCTATGCCCGTGCGGGAGCGGTTGCTTTTAGTCCTGCCCGACAAAGAGATTTTCGATTATCTTTGCACTGGCTGCGGATCGTCCGTGGGCCGGCGTGAGATTACGGCTGGCGAAAAACTAATGGCGCAAGCGGTGGCGGGACGACGTGGGCGTCGCTCCACGGTAGTACGTCAACTCACGCCGTAGTCGGCATGCGCATTGTTTTCATCGGCACGGGCGATATCGGCGTGCCGACGCTGCAAGCTTTACTGAAATCGGAGCACGATGTTGTTGGCGTCGTGACCCAACCTGATAAACCAGTCGGGCGCGCCCAATTAATCGAGGCGCCGCCGATTAAAAAAGCGGTTTCCACAACGAAGATACCGGTCTTGCAGCCGCCTCGGATCAAAGAGCGACAAGCGATCGAGGAAATTCGTGCGCGAACACCAGAAGCGATCGTTGTCATGGCTTATGGGCAAATTTTGCCGCGCGACGTTCTCGAAGTTCCAAAGGTTGCCTGCTTGAATCTGCACGCGTCACTTTTGCCGCGTTGGCGCGGCGCCGCACCTGTTCAGGCAGCGATCGCCGCGGGCGACCGCGAGACCGGCATCACCGTGATGTACATGGATGAAGGACTCGATACAGGCGACATCCTATTGCAGCGCGCAATTGACATTTCGCCTGCCGACACGGGTGGATCGTTGCACGATCGACTGGCAAGTGTTGCTCCTGAAGCGCTACTCGACGCCTTGGACTTGCTCGCGGAGGGAAAAGCGCCACGCACTCCGCAGGACAAGGCGTCTGCGACTTACGCTCAGAAACTGAAACGCGAAGACGGCAAGATCGATTGGTCGGGTCCAGCTGACGAGATCGAGAGAAAAATTCGAGCGTTCAATCCGTGGCCAGGCGCGTTTATGGAATTCGACGGGCGCAATCTGAAAATCTTTTCCGCCGGGATCGTCGCTCATCGCGGAACGCCCGGAAAAGTAACGCGCAGCGAAAACGAACTCGTAGTTGCAGCTGGTGAAGGCGCGTTATCGCTCGGCGAAGTGCAACTGGAGGGAAAGCGGCGCATGACTGCCACAGAATTTTTGCATGGACACCGCAAGCAGTCATCCTGAACGAAGGAGAGAACATCACAAAAGGCGCTACCCTTGCACGATTGTATCTTCCTTCTGTGATGAGTTAGCCTCTGTGAGACTTCACGCCGTCTTCCACGGCTCAGGATGACAGTCGTGTTTATGCTTTCCAAGATTGATATCTTCTGTTGATCATTGTGATTCACTGATGCAAACCGAGCAACCGGCGTACAAACGCATCGTTCTTAAGCTAAGCGGCGAGGCAGTGCAGGAACGCGGCGGGCGCGACAACATTTCGCCAATAGTCGTGCGTGACATTGCTGAACGGATTAAAGAAGTTCGCGATCTGGGAGTCCAGGTCTCCGTCGTCATTGGAGGCGGAAACATTTGGCGCGGTATATCGGCGTCGCATCGAGGCATGGACCGCACAACAGCGGATTACATGGGCATGCTCGCAACTGTAATTAACGCACTGGCGTTACGGAGCACACTTGATCAGATGGGTATCGAGACACGTGTCCAGTCGGCGATCGACATGAGAAATGTGGCCGAACCATTCATCCTGGGACGCGCTATTCGCCATCTCGAACTAGGTCGCATCGTTATATTCGCTGCTGGCACAGGCAACCCCTACTTCTCTACCGACACAACGGCGGCACTGCGCGCTAGCGAGATTCGTGCCGAGGTGATCCTGAAAGCGACCAAGGTTGACGGTGTATATGATCGCGACCCAAATAAATATCCGGACGCACGACGCTTCGATCAGCTCACTTTTTCTGAAGCGCTCGCGAAACGGCTGCAAATTATGGATTCGACTGCGTTCAGTCTGTGTATGGACAATAAAATACCAATCGTTGTGTTTGACATGAATAACCCCACCAACATTCGCGACGCCGTGCTTGGACGAAAAGTCGGAACGCTGGTTTGCGATGAACTTCCATCGAAGTAACACTTCAACGATATGAGTAGAGACGACATTCTTCTGGAGGCCGAGTTGTCGATGGACAAGAGCGTCGATTACATGGTGCATGAATTTGCCGCGGTGCGCACCGGCAAGGCTTCCCCTGGCCTAGTCGAAAACGTCGATGTGCATGCTTACGGATCGGCCATGAAGCTTAAGCAGCTTGCCTTAATCACGACTCCTGAACCCCGTTTGCTCGTTGTTCAGCCTTTCGACGCTGGCACGGTGCAGGACATCGAAAGGGCGCTCAAGGAATCGAAGATCGGCATCACGCCGGCGGTTGACGGGAAAATCATTCGACTGCCGATCCCGGAACTATCAGAGGAACGGCGCAAAGAACTGGTCCGCTCCCTGAGCAAAATGGCCGAGGAAGCGCGCGTACGCGTACGCGCCAACCGTCGCACTGCACTGGATGAAGCGAAAAAACTGAAGGCCGCAGGCGGCCTGACCGAGGACGGCTTTCGCGATGTTGAAGAAGAAGTGCAAAAACTGACCGATCGTTTCGTGAAATCAGTTGACGATCATCTCAAGAACAAGGAAGCGGAGATCTTGAAGGTCTAGTCGGTCTCGATTCTCAGCCGGAGTTCCGACTATCTGTTAGAAAAATTTGATACCGACTGCAGCGTTTTCCTCTCGCCTAGTGAGCCAGTGGTGATAGCGCGATGCCACTTCAGCGAACGAACCAGGAATTCGACTGTTGGTTCAAGCACATCGAGGACGAGTAACGGCTGTTTTCCAATTAGACAGCGAAACTTTCCCCGCAGGAACAGTGCGCGACCGCGTTTGGATTGGTCACTTTAAAGCCGCCTTTTTGCAGATCTTCGCTATAATCGAGCACCGAGCCACTGACGAAAAGCGCGCTCTTTGGATCGACAACGAGGCGAACGTTTGAGATCGGCACGAGGATATCCCGTTCTTTCGGGGCATCCACCAGATCCATCACGTACTGCAGCCCGGAGCATCCGCCCCCGACCACGGCAAGACGCAAAGCGCCGTCGGGCTTGCCTTTTTCCTGAAGTAGCGACTCCAATTTGCGAGCTGCGCTCTCGGTAATTCGGATCAGGCGTTCGTTCCCAATCTTGTAGTTAGGAGTCGGTGTCTCTGTACTCATTCAATGGGATTGGCGTTAGTCGTGTGATTTTTGCGTCGTTGTACGAAGCAATTTGGCCACTTCGTTTTGGACTGTTTCCAGTTCGTCCAACCGCAATTGTGGATCAGGAACGACGAAGACATCACCGGTTGAAGGTTGCTCATAAATCAAAACGCGTTTCTCGTTATCGCTGGACTCAGTCTTCACTTGTTTCAAGACGCGTTTGCGTTCGAGCATTGCGGCGAGAACATAGCAAGCATTTGCAGGCGGATTTTCGGATGCAACCAAGCGCCGAAAGAGTTGTTCCGCGTTTTCGCTTGGCAGAGGCTCGGGCGGCTTCGGAGGCACTGGCTCGTAGCGTGATTTCCAAAATGAAAACGGCTGAATGTTTTCGTTCCGATTTTGCCAGGCTTCCTCGCTCAAATCCTCGCGCCGATAGCCATCGGCGCCGTGATAGAGCAGGGTGTAGAAGTATTCCCCCGGAACAAACGGCCGATGCGTCACGGCACAGACATCGGCCCTATGTGTGATTGCCCATTCATTTGGAAGCGCGTTCATCGTGATACCATACGACGCTGGGGGAAGAGATTAAGACTCGGCGGTTCGCGGTTAGACGCGCGGAGATAAAGCAGATACAGCCCGATCGCGGCGAAGAGAAGATTCGGCGTCCATGCCGCCACCCATGGAGAAACACGGTCACCCTCGCCGAGCGCCAAAAACAGGTGCACCAGGAAGTTCATCGAAAAGACAAGAAAAACCGCAGCGGCGACACTCGATAACACACCCCGGCGCGAATAGCCGATTCCCAGCGGAGCGGCAATGCAGACAACAACCAAGCAGGTCCACGGCAGAGCAAGCCGATACTGCAGATGTGTGCGAAATGGCGCGAGCAACGTAACGGGAAAATCTGCGTTAAAACGCAAATACTCTCGTAACTCTGGCAGGCTTAAAAATTCCGCGCGTTCATTTGCGCTGCCGAGCCGGAAGGGAGTCTCACTCCAGTGTTCGATCTTGAGTGAAGGATAAATCTGCTCGTCAATGATATTTCCTGAATGATCATAGTGAACGACCTTTACGTTTTCCAAATCCCAGGTTTTGGTCTCGGCACGGTAGGAAGCGCGAGTTGCGACATAATTTGTAACGATATTGTCGTTCGCATCCTGTTGGAGTACCTGAACGTTATTGAACGTATTGCCGCGAGGAAGGAAATTCTGAATAAACCATGTGCGTAAGTCGGTGCGATTACGAAAAATTTGCCCCTGGATGTATCGACTGGGACGTGCCTGCGCTTCGGAAAGAAAGTTTTTGCGGGCCAGTTCTGCATGAGGAGCAAGCGAATAATTTAGCGCCATGCTCGCTCCCACGGTGAGCAGACCCATGGCGATCAACGGCCGCAGAACACGCGGAAGGCTTATACCCGCAGTGAGCATGGAAACAATTTCGTTGGCCCGCGACATTCGGCCCAGAGCGAAAAGGAGCGACAGCAAAAGCGAAACGGGAAGCAGAATGATCAAAACCTGCGGAATTTGCGTTGCGTAATAACGAGCGACCAGAAGGAGACTGACGTGCTCGTCGATGAACGTCGAAATATTATCGCTCACGTCGAAAATGAGCCAGATGGAGATGAAGCCCGCGATGCAGTAAAGATATACCTGCAAGAAATTGCGAATAACGTATCGGTCGAGAAGTCTCATTGCGATTTAGTTCGTTTCGTCCCAACTAGCGTACTCAAATCAACAACGCGTGCCACATCACAACAGAAAGGAATGTCGAACAATCAAATGACGAAAGATAGTGGGGCTGTTTTTTCATCAGTCTGGCATTGGGCTTCATTGGTCATTCGTCATTTGGTCTTCGTCATCTGTTGTTGGACGTCATGATCGCACTGAAGAACAGCTTGGGCGGCGAGTTTGTCGAACGTGTCGGCGCGTTTTTCTCGGAAAACGGCCCGTTATCAAAGGCGAAGAATTTCGAATTCCGTCCACAGCAGCAGGAAATGGCGACGTCCGTAGCCTCTGCGCTGGAAGAAGAGAGACATTTGGTAATCGAAGCCGGAACCGGTGTAGGCAAATCCCTGGCTTACCTTGCGCCGGCGATTTTGACGGCAATCGAGCAGCACAAAAAGGCAATCGTCTCTACTCACACCATTAATCTTCAGGAGCAACTCCTTTACAAAGATATCCCCATTTTGAAGAAGATTCTCCCGGTCGAGTTCAATGCTGCGTTGATTAAAGGGCGTCAAAATTACCTTTGTCCACGACGACTGGAACGCGCGCTCCAGCAGGCCAACGAGCTTTTCACCGGGCCGGAGCAAAACGAACTGAACAGGCTGACGGAGTGGGCGCGCACCACGCGCGACGGTTCGCTTAGCGATTTCTCGGTCGAGCCTGACCCGAAAGTATGGATACAGGTCTGTAGCGAGGCGCACATTTGCACACAAAAAACGTGCGGCCAGGATCCGCGCTGTTTTTATCAGCAAGCGCGCAAACGGCTGATGGCAGCCGACGTTTTGGTGATCAATCACACACTGCTGTTCATTCTTTTGATCAGCCCCGAGGTGCAGCAAGAACGCGACAGCGGGTTCATTTTCCCGAATGATTTCCTCGTTTTGGATGAAGCGCATACAGTCGAACAGGTCGCCTCCCGGCAGATTGGCATCGGCGTCTCGCAGTATGGGCTGAGATCGACAATTCAGCGGCTCTACAACGCCCGAACCCGCAAGGGTCTGTTCACCGTGACACGCGATGCGGAGGGCGTAAGGCTCGCGGCGGAATTGGTCGATGACGCAGAGAAGTTTTTTGCCGCGGTTGAATCGAAATGCGACTTCAAGAAAGGCCGCGAATTTCGCGTTCGGGATGCGGAGCTCGTTTCCGACACGATCACCGGTCGCCTGACAAACTTGCAGGCGCGCATCGCCGAAGTCGTAAAACGAACGGACGACGAGTTTCTAAAAGCCGAATTACAGGAATACGGTAGACGAATTCATGACGCCCGCGCTGGTATCGGAGCGTTTCTTGAGCAAAACCGCCGCGAACATGTTTATTGGGTGGAGCGCACAGGGAAGACAGCGCAATTTCTTACGCTCAAAGCCGCTCCGATCGATATGGCGCCGGAACTACGTCGGATGATTTTTCGCGATAATTGTTCGTGCATCATGACCAGCGCGACACTCTCGGTAGGTCGCACGGATCTAGCTTATTTTCGCCAACGCGTCGGTGCAGACGGAGCGGAAGCTGTGCTGCTCGGCGGTCCGTTTAATTTTCAGAAGCAGATGAGAATGTTCATCGTGAGGAAAATGCCCGATCCGCGCGAGGCTAAATACGAAGAAGCGCTGGAACATTGGATCGCGCATTTTCTCGAGAAGACCGACGGCCGTGCGTTCGTTCTTTTCACAAGTTATCGAGGCATGCAACAGCTGGCCGAGCGAATGGCCCAGTTCTTTTCGCAAAAGAAATTCAATCTGCTGTTGCAGGGGGGCGGCTCGCCGCGCGGAAAACTTCTTGACCAATTTAAGACCACGCCACGCAGCGTTCTTTTCGGGACCGATAGTTTTTGGATGGGCGTCGATGTCCCGGGCGAGGCGCTCTCGAATGTGATTATTACGCGTCTGCCTTTTGCGGTGCCCGATCATCCACTGGTGGAAGCGAAACTGGAACTAATCGAGGAGCGCGGTGGCGATCCGTTCACTGAATATTCGCTGCCGGAAGCGATCCTGAAACTCCGGCAAGGGGTAGGGCGCTTGATCCGAACAAAGAACGACCGCGGCATTATTGTTATCCTGGACAATCGTATCGTGACCAGACCCTACGGCCGCGCCTTCCTCCAAGCGCTACCGAAATGCCCGGTGGAAATAATTTGAGCCTGCCTCATTTAGAAGGCTGTCATTCCGAGCGAAGCCAAAGGCGAAGTCGAGGAATCTCTCGATGTCTGGGATTGAATGCGAGAAATCAGAGATGCCTCGACTTCGCTCGACATGACAATGGTGGAGAAATGTTCACTTGAACATATTTCTCGGGCGGCTTAATTTGAGCGCATGAAGCGCTCTGATTCGTCAAACTCCTTTGCAGCAAAAGATCGACAGAGCGAGATCCACCACATTCTGGCAATCCTGCACAAGTGGGGGATTCATACCCTGGGACAGCTGGCACTGTTGGGGAAGCAACAGCTCGGCGCGCGACTTGGCCCTGAAGCAGTCCGAATGTGGGAACGGGCGCATGGGCAATCGAATCGTGTTCTTAAATTAATCCGGCCGCCGGAGTCGTTTGAGGAAGGCTTCGAATTTGAAAACGAAGTTGAAACTGTCGAGCCGCTTCTTTTTATCCTCCGTCGGTTTTTGGAGCAACTGGCCGTCCAGTTGAGCGGAATTTATCTCGTGGCAAAAGAATTGACTCTGCGAATTACGTTCGCGGATAAACAAATTTACCAGCGCATTTTCAAAATTCCGCAGCCGACCAACAATGTCGATCTTCTCTTCCGGATGCTGCATACGCATCTGGAGAATTTTAAATCGGAATATCCAATCGTTGCGGTCGCGCTGAGCGCGCGGCCGAGCAAGCCTGCGAGGGAACAATTCGGATTGTTTGAAACGACATTACGCAATCCGCATCAATTATCAGAAACGCTCGCACGTTTGACCGCTTTTCTGGGTGCTGATCGAGTTGGCACTCCCGTCTTGGAAGAAACACATCGGCCTGACGCATTCCGGATGGAAACGTTTTCGTGGAATTGGACTTCCACGGGGGGCAGGGAAGGGCGTCGCTCTGTGACGCCGGGCGTGCATCCGAAAACTCGAGAGAACCCCCTCCTTACATTACGCCTGGCGCTACGCCGATTTCGCCCCGCTGTATCGACATCAGTCTTATGGGATGACGATGGACCCGCGCGCGTTCGCGGCGCAGATGTCCGCAGTAACATCATCGATCGGCGCGGTCCATTTTTGATTTCCGGAAACTGGTGGGACGAAAAATCGTGGGCGCACGCCGAATGGGATTTGCAACTGGAGGGTGGAGAACTGCTTCGGTGTCACGAATCGGAGGCAACTTGGAGAATTGATGGGATTTATGATTGAGCAGGCCGTAATTCGAGATTCGAGAATCGTGAATTGCGGCCGAGGTAACGATTTAACAAATCACAACGGCAGTGAGCTACGTCGAACTTCGTGCCTGTAGCGCATTCAGTTTTTTGCGGGGCGGTTCGTTTCCCGAGCAATTAGCTGAGGTCGCTGCAGAACTGGAAATGCCGGCGATGGGTTTACTCGATCGCAACGGCGTTTACGGCGCGCAACGATTTTCTGTCACCGCACGCGAGCACAACCTGCGACCAATCATTGGGTGCGAATTGTCGATGGAAGACGGTGCAGTTCTTCCCGTGCTGGTTGAAAACCGTCCGGGTTACAAAAATTTGTGCGAACTGCTAACCCAGGCGCATTTGCGTAGCGAAAAAGGCAAATGTGCGGTGCGATGGAACGAGCTGTCGCAATTTGGCAAAGGACTCATCGCCTTGTTCAACGCCTCGTTTGCAAACTGTAGGACGTCTGTCTCAGGCCCCAATTTCCCCCCAAGTTGCAAAGTATGGAGTCGCGAGAACCCGACCGACATGAACCGGCAGATTGAAAAACCGAGCGAGCCGGAGCGAGTGAGTCAAACCCCGTGCAAATCTATCGAAAAACTAATCGAGGCGTTTGGTCGCAAAAATGTTTTCGTTGAACTTCAACGGCATTTCATTCGTGGCGAAGAACGCATCAATCGTGAATTGATCGATCTGGCACGAACACATCGATTATCGCTCCTCGCAACAAACGGGGTGAAATACGCGAAACCGTACGGACGCGAAGTGCTGGATGTTTTCACCTGCATTCGCGAGTACACCCATCTGGATGCTGCTGGAAAATTGCTGACCCAAAACGCCGAGCGTCATCTGAAGAGCGATCGGCAAATGCGGGCAATTTTCGCGGATTTACCGGAAGCAATTGAAAACACCTCGCATCTTGCCGAGCGGCTTAGGTTTTCGCTGGAAAATCTGGGATACGAATTTCCTGAGTATCCGGTGCCCGCTGGTCACACGATGGATTCGTTTTTACGCACCATCGTGTGGTTTGGCGCGCAACAGCGTTACGCTGCGATCAGCGCGAAAGTGAAACGTCAACTCGAAGAGGAACTGGCGCTTATCACAAAACTCGGGTTTCCCGGCTATTTTTTGATTGTCTGGGACATCATCAATTTCTGTCGTGAACGCAACATCATGGTCCAGGGTCGTGGCAGCGCCGCCAACAGCGCGGTTTGTTTTTGTCTTGGGATTACGCCGGTTGATCCGGTGGAAAATCACCTCGTTTTCGAACGTTTCCTAAACGAGAGCCGCAAAGGCTGGCCTGACATCGACTTGGATCTTCCCAGTGGCGATCGGCGCGAAACGGTGATCCAGGAAATTTATCGCCGCTATGGCAAGCACGGCGCGGCGATGACAGCGAACGTGATCAGTTACCGCGGACGTAGCGCTGCTCGCGAGATCGGCAAGGCGCTCAATCTTTCGCCGAGTATCATTGATCGTTTTTCCCATCTTTTTGCCAGCGGCGATTTTCCGCACACGCTCGAACTCGAATCGCAAATCGAACAAGCTGGCTTGCCAAAAAACCATCCGCGCATGCCGGCATTCATCAGATTATATCGCGCGATTTATGGATTGCCGCGGCATCTCGGGCAGCATTCCGGCGGCATGATTATCTGCCAGAACAAACTCAGTTCGTTTGTGCCGCTGGAAAACGCCTCAATGCCGGGACGAGTGGTGGCGCAGTGGGACAAGGACGATTGCGAAGACCTCGGCATCGTGAAAGTGGACTTGTTAGGCCTGGGCATGATGTCGGTGATGCAGGATGCGTTTGAGCTATGCCGCGAACGCGGCCGGCCACTCGATCTGGCTCACATTCCGAAAGATGACCAGAAGACGTTTGAGATGATGCAGTGCGCAGACACGATCGGCGTTTTCCAAATTGAGAGCCGGGCACAAATGGCAACTCTGCCACGGATGAAGCCGAAATGTTTTTACGATGTGGTCATTGAAGTAGCGATTATTCGGCCGGGCCCCATCCAGGGCAACATGGTGCATCCCTATCTGGCGCGCCGGGGAAAACGCGAGCCAGTGACTTATTTCGATGATCGATTGAAGCCGGTGCTTCAGCGGACCCTTGGCGTTCCATTGTTCCAGGAGCAAATGCTGAAGATTGCGATGGTAATGGCGGATTTTTCCGGCGACGAAGCGGAAGAGCTGCGACGCGCGTTGAGTTTCCATCGTTCGGAAGAACGGATGAACAAGGTGTGCGCAAAATTACGCACTGCAATGGAACGCAAAGGCGTGGCACCTGACAAAATCGACAAAATTGTTCAGTCTATCTCATCGTTTGCCCTTTACGGATTTCCGGAATCGCATGCGATCAGTTTCGCCATTCTGGCGTATGGGAGCGCCTATTTGAAAGTGCGTCGCGCACCGGAATTTTATGCTAGTCTGTTGAACAATCAGCCGATGGGTTTTTACACGCCGGCGACGATTGTGAAAGACGCGCAGCGGCATGGGTTGAAGATCAAGCCGGTTTGTATTTCACAATCCGACTGGCGTTGCACAGTTGTCGATGACAACACTGTACGGCTCGGGTTTTGTGTCGTGAACACATTACGCCAGGAACATGCTGAACAACTCGTTAGCCAACGGCAAAATCGACAATTTGATTCGCTGGAGGATTTCAAGCGTCGGGTGCCGCTTGCAAAAGACGAATTGCGTACATTAGCCGAACTTGGCGCACTCAATTGTTTTGCGGAGCATCGCCGCGCCGCCATGTGGGAGGTGGAAGTGACGTTGCACGACGATTTGCTTACACATAAGCGGGGTCATCCTGAGCGAAGTGAAGGATCTCATCCACAAAGCGTTGGTTATGCTGGGAACAAAGAACGTTCGATCATCCTGTGTGAGCTCCGTCGCCCCGCTCGGCATGACTCGCCATTGAACCGCATGACTTTACCTGAGCGCGTGAAGGCCGATTACGAAACCATGAACCTGACTACCGGTCCGCATCCGATGAAACTGTTGCGGGAAAGTTTGCCGAATATTTGGCCCGCAATCGATCTTTCACACGCGCGACACGGTTCGATCATCCAAATTGCCGGCAACGTGATTTGCCGTCAGCGTCCTGGTACTGCGAAAGGGTTTGTTTTTATCAGCCTGGAAGATGAGACCGGTGTTTCCAATGCGATTGTCGAGCCAGATCTGTTCGAGCAGTTTCGGCTCGTGATTACGGAGGAAGCCTTTCTGCTCATCAAAGGCGAAGTGCAGAATTCGGACAACGTGGTTTTGATCAAAGCCCGCGAGATTACACCGCTCTTGCACGAACAACTTTGCGGGAGCGAGTCACACGACTTCCACTAATCCGTTAAAGCATTGGTCGCTTCACCTGTTAAAGGTTTTAACGGTACTTCATTCGCCCGCGTGGTGCGGTTCGGGCGTTTTTGGTTCGGTCGGTTTTTCGACCGGTGTCTGATCCGTCTCGAGCCATTCGGTATGGAAAACGCCGGGCTTATCAATGCGTTCGTACGTGTGCGCACCAAAGAAATCGCGTTGTGCTTGCAAGAGGTTTGCCGGCAACCGAGCGGAGCGATAACTATCGAAGTAAGCGAGCGATGCGGAAAATGCGGGAATAGGGACGCCAAATTTGATGGCTGTCGTCACTGCGACGCGCCAGTTGCGCTGCGCCCTTTTTATGGCCCTCGTGAAATAGCGATCGAGCAGAAGATTGGGTAATGCTGCATTGCGCTTGTAGGCGTCGACTATCCGGTTCAAAAATTTTGCGCGAATGATGCAGCCGCCCCGCCAGATAGTAGCGATGTCGCCGAGGTTGAGGTTCCACTTGTATTCTGCGCTTCCAGAACGCAGAAGCTCCATTCCCTGGGCGTAAGAAACAATTTTGGATGCATAAAGCGCGTCGCGTATTGCATCGATGAATCGCGGCCGATTGCCTTTGAATTTTCGAGCTCTCGGTTGTGGCAGAATTTTGGATGCGGCCACGCGCTCTTCTTTTTGATCGGAGACGACGCGGGCTTCAACAGCGGCGTTGATTGTTGAAATGACGACGGATTGCCTGATGGCAGCCTGGAGTGTCCAGATGCCCGTTCCTTTTTGTCCGGCTTTGTCGAGAATCATATCGACCAGAGGCTTGCCCGTGTCAGGATCGCTCTTTCGAAAAATCTGGGAGGTAATTTGAATCAGATAGCTATCCAACTCGCCTTTGTTCCATTCTGCAAAGACCTCGGCGAGCTCCGGAGCTTGCATCTCCAGGATATCTTTCATGATCGCATACGCTTCACAGATCAATTGAATGTCGCCGTACTCGATGCCGTTGTGCACCATCTTGACGTAATGACCGGCGCCATCCGGCCCCATGTATCGACAGCACGGTTCCCCATCGACTTGCGCGGCGATCTTGCGAAAGATCGGGGCGATAATCTCCCAGGATTCACGCGACCCGCCCGGCATGAGCGAAGGACCTTTGAGAGCGCCTTCTTCCCCTCCGGAAACGCCCATACCCACAAAGTGAATTCCTTTCTCCTCCAACTCCTTGCCGCGCCGTTGCGTGTCGGTGAACAGGGAATTTCCTCCGTCGATGATGATATCGCCTTTTTCCAGCAGCGGCACGAGTTGGCTGATAACCGAGTCCACCGGTGCGCCTGCTTTCACCATCATCATGGCTATCCGCGGCTTTTTAAGCGCGGCTATGAATTCCTCCAACGTCGTGGTTGGTTGAATGTTTTTTCCTTGGCCGCGTCCACCGGCAAACTTTTCCGTGATCTCGGTGGTGCGATTAAAGACGGCAACGGAGAATCCTTTCGATTCCATGTTGAGGGCGAGATTCTCACCCATGACACCTAGACCGATCAGGCCAATATCACATTGATTCATATTCATTTTGATATCTTGTTTTCCAACAGCTCGAAAAGAGGGCTCACCCACTGTAGCGAGCATTTGAACCTTATGGCAAATCCAGTTTGTGAAGTTTTAGTGACAGAAACGCAGCTCGATGCGCCAGAGAATCGAATGGACCCCGCTACAGGCGCGAAAGTTGATTTTCAAGGGATTGTTCGCAGCTCCGAGGATGGAGGCGAAATCGAAGGCATCGATTACGAGGCCCACCGGGAAATGGCCGAACATCAGCTGAAACAAATTGCCCAGCAGGCCGCGATTCAATTTGGGATTCGATCGGTTATCATTCATCACCGGATCGGATTTGTCGCTGTTGGGCAATCCTCGCTGTTTATGCGAGTGTGTAGCGGACATCGCGAAGCGGCATTTCAAGCGAGTCGATGGATCGTGGACGAGCTGAAGAAAAAAGTTCCGATTTGGAAACGGCCAAAATTTAAAGTCCAGAACCTCCGCCAGGTCCCGCATCGCGAGTCTGCTACAATATGAACTGGGCGAATCGGATTACTCTGAGCCGGCTGGCGCTGACAGTGCTTTTCGTCGTGTCGCTCAATTCCTCCTGGCAATATGCCCGTACCACCGCTTTGGTCATCTTTCTCATCGCGGGTCTCACCGATTTTATCGATGGCGAAATCGCCAGGCGTTACGGCGTGATTACAAACTTTGGCAAGTTGATGGACCCGCTCGTGGACAAGATCATGATGGCCGCCGCCTTTATTTCACTGGTTCCTCTTAAAGCTGTGCCCGCATGGGCGGCCACAACGGTGGTAGCGCGAGATTTTCTAATTACTGGTTTGCGCTTGATGGCCAGTGCCAGGGGCGAAATTCTACCAGCAGAGCGACTCGGGAAACAGAAAACATCGTGGCAAATCATCACTATTATTTTCTTCCTTACTCTCCTGTCGATGGCAGAACTGCGATATGTCAGCGAGAAATCGACGTGGTGGGTACACGCTTGGACTGAAGCCGGTCCGGTTTTGGTGTGGATTACCGTGGCACTGACGCTTTACTCCGCGGTTGGCTTTACGTGGCGCAACCGCGGGCTAATTGAGCCCGATCAATAGAGCGCCAAATCGAACCCGTATTTGCAACTCGCCGTTCGTTAGGATGCTGGGAAAACCGCGCGGTAAATTTGGTTCGAGCTTTGTTGACTACCTGGCGCGCATCGCGACGGAAAACGGGCGTTACGATTGTCATAGAGTTGCAAAGAACGTCGGAAATCTTTACTGCTTTAAAGTCGTGGTATAATATCTTCGTTTTGTGGATGTTACATACTATTTCATCAAACCAGTAAACAATCGTCTGAAGCCCTTTACAATGTGGTTTCGAGGCTCGGCTAGTTGATCTCAGTTGTTTAGATCGTAATTCACTGTTAAACAGAGATTTATGCTTCGTTTGGTAAATCGCTTTCTGTTGGCACGAGATCTGCGCCATCCAAGCAGTCAAGCCCGTTTTGCGCCGCTAGCATGCAAACTGACTCTTTTTTAAAACACAAATTCTGGCTGCTGTGCATGGTTTTTTGCGGAGCAATGCTCGCATCGAGCCACGACGCTTGGGCGCTTAGCATCGGTGATTCCCACGAGCTAGGTTTTCTTTGGCCGGGCACACAACAGAAAACAAATCAAAACAAGATCGTCTACGTGAATCATTTGATTGGAATGGCCCTTGGCACGATCGACGTCGCTAATGGCGAGGTCTATTCTCGCTCGAACCATGGTTTTAAATCGTTGCCGACAGCCGGCCAAGCGTTCAGCGGTGGCGGTAGAACGATAAGGCTTGGCGCAAGTGGCCTATACACATACCTGTTTGCATCGTACATGGGCTACGGCACTGAAGTCTGGTACGTTGGCAATCTGAACGGGATAATTACAATTCCGCTTCTAGCCGCTGGGCACCACCTCACCGGATGGACTCTTTTTGGCCCGCGCAGTGTAGGCGTACCAGACGGCGGCCTCACGGTAGCGTTGCTTGGTGCGGCTCTCGCGGTGCTTGCTTTGACACGACGCTTCTTAATTCGTTAGCGGACGTTGTTAATTCCGGGACCCACAAGCCCTTCGTTCTCCGACATGAAAAGAACTTACGCTCCGACATTGATTGAAAGTATCGGCGTCGCTGGGGGGATAATGATTCTGCTCGGTTTTACCGTTGTAAGGGGTGAACCGCCCGTGTCGACGATCAAAACTCCTGGTCCCTATCCGTATGAAACACCTGCGCAACTTCCGGCACCGCCGCCAGTAGCAGAATCATCGCCGTTACCTTCGCCCGCTCCATTTCCCTATCCTGACTCCGTCGCGCCTTCGTCCGTTCACGATTCACGAACGGCGGATGCCCGTCGCCCGCTGACAGCAAAATCTGTGCGCAAAGCCGCATTCAAATACAATGGAGTCGCAAATTTCTGTGGATTTCTGGCAGCGCTTCCTGCCGATATGAGTGTTTTTGATCCAAAACTCGGGAGAACACGCACTCTTGTAAAAGGAGGCCATGTTGTACGGAAAAATGTAGTTTGGCTTCGTAAAAGCAAGCAAACGGCCGCGCACCAACCAGGCGGAACATAAGAACGAGCGGGCAACGGGAATCGAACCCGATTACAGGATTTGCGATGTTGCGTGATTTCGCTTGGTAGCTTTTGGCGCGGTGATGCATTATTCCTCGCCGGCAGCGCTCTTTGCGCATCGTCTCCATGCACGGTGGTTAGAGCCGATCCGCAAGCGGTGGTCGTAGCCACCAAATGGCTTTCGGTGTTCGATGCTCACAACTACGTAGAGGCTTGCGCCATCTTTCCAGATCAATGGCAATTTTTTGACTGATGCTGAGTTGAAGGATGGTGACACAATACGATTTGGTTCCGTCAGAGTGGGTTTTTGCGGGAGGTTACCGCAAACCTTGTTCAAGCCACGCGATTAAAAAGTTCTGGATCAGTGTTTCGGGCAAAGGCGCACAGCCGATTGCGTTCGCGATGGCGTCAGCATCCTTAAACTTGGTGTGAAGCACAACGGCGATTTCAAAAAAGGCCTTGTGCGTGAGATGCCATTCGGATATGCACTCCGATAAGGCAGCCAAGCGAACGTTGGCACAACTGATTGATCGATGGAGGTTGGTCTGGAAATTTTGAGCGGAGCGAGATTGTCTCGCCGATAGGAAGCATTGCCAGTAAAGTTGTCGGAACTAAATCTGGTAACGCCCGATGCGCGTCATCGCCGCCCGCTCAAAGTTTAAAACGCAACGGACCACCGCCAAGAGCCTCCTCTTACAGTTGGATTCGTATTGCATCGCCGCTTCGGATGGTGGTGCTTTTACTCCTCACTTCGTTCTACGGAAATGGCGGAACGAAGTTCTTTCAACGACTGCAAGCAGCTAGGAATTAAATGGGAACTAACCCAGTCGGTGTTTATGAATCAGCAGCCTTTCCTGAATGGTCTGATTTCGATGATTGTCACGGCAGAGATTGCATTTTCATGCAATTCACTTTATCTGTTCGCTTGAACATGTGCTAGCCAAATAAACGGCCAAGCGCTATCACCAAAACCCACCCGACTCCTTGCTCCAAAAGGCGCTCAAGCTCGCCACACCGGCGAACTCTTGCTCAGGACGCGGCCCAAAACCTACCGCGCTATCGTGAGAGAACTCGCCGAGCCAAACGCTAGTGTTAATGGCATCTCCAGATGCTACCGCGACAACGTCCGTCCCAACGGTGTCCTTCTGACGCGCATATGGCTGATGATTTCTTTCTCAACCGCATCGCCACCCGACGTTGCACGTGCTGTGTCCTGTTCGTTGAATTTAAATCTTTTAGCGAATAGGAGCCGCGGACTCTCAGAAGCACGGTGTGCTACGCGGAGACGATCGGATGATCAATGATTATATGATTCGATGGAGCACGGCCGATCATGACAACTCTCGCCATCAAAGTACGACGCGGCGATCGGTCGTTATTTCCGAAACCTGCCGCAGTTCATTCATTACGCCAATGCCAACAATGGACTGGTGATTTTGACGATGGACACAAGACTGGTGGCGAACCATATGCCGGCACTGCTGATCGGTCCGAGGATTGCTTAACCATAAGCAAATGATGGCAAACCGCGCGATCCCTTGCCTGGTGCGCATATAATGGGCCCTCGGCGCTGGTATGCTGAAATCAACTGCGCCACGGAGGAGGCTCTTCAAGGTGCGGCCAACGTCCAGCCAGCCGGAATAGTTGGTCCCCACGCGGCGCCGGTGTAAACATTGTTACTGAGATACCAGATCGCCGTTTGTCGAGTGTTAGTGTTATAAAGCGTATAGTCTGGATTGCCGTCACCGTTAAAGTCGGTTGTGGCTACCAGTGCCCAGTCGCTGGGAAGGACGGGCCCCCAGGCGGCACCAACGAGGGTTAATCCCGATAAGTAGCCGATAGCTGTGTAGCCTGAGCTGGGATGGAACAAGAGATAATCTGGGTGACCGTCGTGATCAAAATCCGCTGCACCCACCACTGTCCAGCCTGGCGGGAGAGTTGGACCATAGCCACCACCCGTGTGAACGTTATTGTTCATGTACCAGATCGCTGTTTGATGCGTGGCACTGTTATAAAGCACATAATCCGGTCTGCTATCGCCGTTAAAATCGGCCGTGCCCACCAATTCCCATCCACTGGGAAGGGTCGGCCCGTCGGCGCTCCTGATGAACGTTGGTCCAGATAAATACCAAAGTGCCGTTTGATTCGTATTTGCGGCGAATAGGGCATAATCTGGATGGCTGTCGAGATCGAAATCCGCCACACCTCTCAACGCCCAACCAGCCGCAAGAGTGGGGCCGAGCGCGGCGCCGATGACAACGTTGTTGTTCAGGTACACGATCTCTGTTTGGCCCGTGGCGGCATGACGGATCACCCAGTCCGGGTGGCCGTCACCGTTAAAGTCAGTCGTAGCTGCGCTAGGCGTAGGTGTCGTTGTTGCAGTTGGCGTAGGTGTCGGTGGTGGTGGAGTCGGAGTAGATATTGGTGTTGACGTTGCGGTAGCTGTTGGAGTAGACGTTGGCGTTGCTGTTGACGTAGGGCTAGCACTCGGCGTAGGGGTTCCGGTGGGCGTCGGTGTAGGAGTACCTGTTCCGGTTGCCAGCGGATGCGGGTAAACATAAGGCGTGTATCCCGGCATCGGCGCGTTGTTAAAGTAATGCACATTGGCTCTGACACCCGGGCCTGCGCTAAAATTGACTTGTGCGTTACCAGTCGTGTTGTTCCACGAGTAGCACGGCTCGGTTACTTGATCGTTCCATCCGGCAGGTCGAACGGGCGGGTTGCCAGTAATCAAAGAACCGAGCGCCCGACCGGGCTGATCCAGGGCGTGAACTACCTTGCGAATTTCAAGTGAATCGCCTGCGCAGAAGGACATGGCTGGCGGTGTCGGATAACCACCGTCATCCGAGTAAGTGATCGTATTCGATGTGTTGCTCAGAATCTCGCTGAAACTAATGCTGCCTGAGCTGCAAACATCGCTGGTGCGCCTGACAGCGTATCCTGCCCAGTAGTTCGTTGTCCAGTTAGCGCCGGAGACGGTCACGGTTCTGTTCGAGCTGTTGGACGCCGCCGTCCCCGTGAAGAATGCGTTCGGCTCGTTCACATCCCATGCATTTGTCCCGTCAGCGCCGCCCCAGGGGTCAAACGGGTAAAAGTTTCGGAAATTTTCAAGCGTAAACGTCGCTGAATCGCCCCAATATCCGCTAATGCTGTTGTCGTGAAACAGCACCCCTCCTGAGCGTACGCCGCCTATGAACCTGTTAAGATCCGTTCCGGTAAATGTATTGTTATACACTTCCATTGCCCTGCCGCCGCGCGTGCGTCCTGTGCTTTCGGTGCCGTGATTGGATATGAGTCCGTTGAAAATATTGTTGTGCCTGACGACGAATCGGCCTCCTCCGTAGGAATCTGTAACGCCTTTTTCGGATTGGTCGCTGTGCGTAAAGGTGTTATCCTCGATGAACAAGAACTGCGATGAGCCAAAGCCAGTCGGTGCCGCCCACGAACCGTCACCCAGGGTTCGTCCGTTCCAATAGGAGTCGTAGATATTGATTGGCAGGCCAGTCCTGTCGATTACGAACGCGTTGTGATCTATTACTCCGATTACCGTATCGAATACCGACGCACCGTTCATGTTGTTCCATTTACAATGGTCAAAACGAAATTTCGAGCCGTCGGTGTTTGAACCGACAACACGCAATATGTCAGATGCCCTGTTCGTTCGGCCTCCGTCCTGAAATTCAATCCCGGTGATGCGCGTTAGATTGCCTGCGGCGAGCGTGACCTGAATGAGTTGACCGGATTGCAAGCCGTCCCTGACAACTGTGACGCCTACTCCTGCACCTTGGAGAGTGATAGCCTTGGTTATTGTAATCCCAGTTGACCATGTAAACGTGCCGGCTGGAATCGTGATCGTGTCGCCGTTTTGGGCCTGGTTGTTGTGGATCTGCTGGATATTTTGCGGCGTTCCATCCGAGTTCCAAACCGCGGCCGCGCAGCGCGGGGCGGAAAAGCCGCTCAAAATAAGGATAAACAGAAGGATTCCCGACACCTTCATAATTGCGGCTTATCGTTCCTTGCGATTCGCCGCCCGTCTTCATATCTGATTGAATCGGCATGGCAAGAAAACTTTTTTTATCGAGGCCATTGTTTTTGCAAGCCCAGCGCAGGGAATCTCTTGGCCAGAGCAGCCAGAATCTTTGCCCCGCAAAGCCGCATTCAAATACAATGGAGTCGCAAATTTTTGTGGATTTCTGGCAGCGCTTCCTGCCGATGTGAGTGTTTTTGATCCAAAACTCGGGAGAACACGCACTCTTGTAAAAGGAGGCCAGGTTGTACGGAAAAATGTAGTTTGGCTTCGTAAACGCAAGCTAACGGCCGCGCACCAACCAGGAGGAACATGAGAACGAAAGAGGAATTCGTCCAAAGTAATTGACGAAACAAACGGCTCTTTGATAAATCCAAGAACCGCAACCTCAACGCGAAACGAGTGAATACCGAGGACACAGTTAACACTGTTCTTTATGCGGGCAACGCACTCGGACCTGACAAAATCAGCGCGAACATGAACGATGTGTATGCTTCTGGGTTCAGTACCATCCTTCTGGGCCTGTTTCACATCGGACGCGGGAAGGGAGCGCACGATCCGCCTCCGGGTGATCAGCAGACTGGCGCTATTGTCTTTAACAATCCTAATAATGAGGATCCCGGCTTGGTCGTCGTTTCGAGGGGACAACTTGTTGCTCCAATAGAATGGGTTCAGCAGTTAGAGGAACTTCTTAAGGAAAAGAGCGGCAAGGGGGAGGTTACTAAAATAGGCTGCTCGGTAGGGGGCGGAGAAGTCGAGGATTACCAAACCATCTGGCGTTGGTTCGTAAATAATGGCGAGATTAGCCCTTACTCAGCCCTGTACGAGAATTTCAAGAAACTCCACGACGAGTTACCGTTCATAGACTTCATAGACCTCGATTGCGAAGAAACCTACTCTGACATTTACCCGAACTACGCCAAGTATGAATGGAAAACAACGGTGATTGCCTTTGGCAACATGCTGAAGCAAATCGGGTTTAACGTAACGATCTGTCCCGCCGGAGATGTGAATGGGTGGATGCAAATACTGAATGCCCTGTACAAAGGCCCAAGTGAGAAAAAAACAGTGTCCTGGATGAATTTGCAGTGTTACGCCGGTGGCGAGGTCAACGACCCAGCCGATTGGGTCGAGGCTATCGACGCCTTGGGACGGGGCATTGACGGCGCATCGTTTACGGTGCCCGGCCTCTGGTGCTGCCACACCGACCAAGATTATCGTGGGTGGACTCCGGACTCTATGCGGAGTGAGTTCGCCGTCTGGAAGACAAGGAAGAAGAAACCGATCGCGCTGAAGGGTCGATTCATTTGGGATTATCAAGACATTCTTGCTAACCAAAACTCCACGGCCTGCGATCCGAGTTATTCGAAATCAAAATCCTCCGCCGTGTATTGCAATGCACTGGTGAACGGTTTGGCCGGGAAAATGCCCCCGAAAGAGAAGGCTCAACCCTAAATTATTTCGCCTTTTTTGCGGCATCTCGGACATCGGCGAACAAATGCGGAAATCAGGGGAAGTGTTATGACTTTACGGCACTGCTGTTATGACTCGACGCTTATTTATCCTGCATAGTCATAGGCAAATGAGCGGGCAACGGGAATCGAACCCGCATAGCCAGCTTGGAAGGCTGGAACTTTACCATTAAGCTATGCCCGCGTGGGAATGCGAATGCGTTCGCGAGTAATAGTGACCGGTGACGAGCGAATAGTCAAAGCGTCAAACTGGTTGGATGGGAAGCCGATCGCGGGTCGATATAGCCTGCTATGGCCTATCCTTGAAACGCGGTCGCCACCAAAGTGGCGTTGTGACCGCCGAAACCGAATGAGTTAGTCAAGGCAACGCGCACTTCCTGTTCGCGGGCGACGTTAGGTGTGTAATCAAGGTCACATTCTTCGCCTGGATTTTCCAGATTGATCGTCGGCGGGATTACGGAATCACGAATTGCGAGCGCGCAAGCTGCCATCTCGATTCCGCCGGCGCCGCCTAACAAATGGCCGGTCATCGATTTCGTAGAGCTGATCGCGACCTTGTAGGCGTGGTCTCCAAATACCCGTTTGATCGCCCGTGTCTCGCAGATGTCACCGATCTCAGTCGAGGTAGCATGCGCGTTAATGTAATCGACCTGATCGGGCGATAGATGCGCATGGTCGAGAGCCAGTTTCATTGCGCGCGCCGCGCCTTCGCCATCTGGCGGCGGAGCTGTCATATGATAGGCATCGGCGGAAACGCCGTATCCAGTCAGTTCGCAGTAGATCTTGGCACCACGCGCTTTGGCATGTTCCAATTCCTCCACCACAGCGATTCCTGCGCCTTCGCTGACTACGAAACCGTCTCGGTCGCGATCAAATGGGCGGGACGCGCGTTCAGGTTCGTCATTGCGGGTACTCAAAGCTTTCATTGCGGAAAATCCAGCAAGGCCAATCTCGACGATGGATGCTTCTGAGCCGCCGGCGAGGAAAATGTCGGCGTCGCCAAATTTGATGATTCGCCACGATTCGCCGATGGCGTTGTTAGATGTAGCGCAGGCGGTGACAATACACATGTTGGGCCCGCGCAGATCGAACTCCATGGAGATAAGGCCGCTGGCCATGTTGCTAAGCAACATCGGAATAGTGAACGGCGAATTCCGAGAAGGTCCCTTCGTCAAAAGGATTCTTAACTGGTCCTGAAGGGTTCTCAGTCCGCCGATCCCACTGCTAACGAGAACACCGAAACGGTCTCGACGCTCCAAATTCGCGACATCAATTCCGCCGTCCTCGAGAGCCATCTTCGCCGCTCCCATCGCGAGCTGTGAAAAACGGTCGGTGCGGCGAACATCCTTCGGATTTTTGAAGAATGGTTTCGGATCGAAATCGCGGACTTGCCCGCCGATCCTGCAATCGTATCCCGTGGTATCAAACGCATCGATTGTATGGATGCCACTAACCCCATTCTTGAGATTGGACCAGAACGTCTCCACATCGTTGCCGACCGGCGTGAGGACGCCCAGGCCGGTGATAACTACTCTGCGATCGGTCATGGTGATGGATCGTTAAGCGTGAGGCGTTGAAACGTTAAAACGTCAGCTCGTTCCCATTCCAACGCTTTGAACTGTTTGAAAGAGCTTTCCTTCGGTCTTGATAGACGGCGCGATGATGATCTCCGTTTGCTGAAATTCAGCAATATTTCGAGCACCAACATTACCCATGCAGGTGGTAATCGCGCCAACCAAATTCTGGCTGCCATCGTCAACTTCTGCCGGACCAAATAGGATCTGTTTCAGCGAGCCGGTAGCGCCCACCTTGATGCGCGTCCCTCGCGGGAGATTGGCGTGCGGCGTGGCCATTCCCCAGTGATATCCGCGTCCCGGTGCTTCGCATGCCTTGGCAAAAGCACTTCCCACCATTACGGCGTCAGCGCCACATGCGAGTGCCTTGCAAACGTCACCACCTCTGCTCATTCCGCCATCAGTAATGATCGGCACATAGCGCGATGTTTTTTTAAAGTAAGCGTCCCGCGCAGCTGCGCAATCCACAGTCGCGGTGACCTGCGGGATGCCCAGTCCAAGCACACCTCGTGAAGTGCAGGCAGCACCGGGGCCGACTCCGACCAAAACCGCAGCCGGTCCACACTCCATTATTTCAAAAGTCACATCATAACCAACGGTGTTTCCTACAATCACCGGAATGCGCATCTCCCGGCAAAACTTCTCCAGATCAAGCGACTTGTACTCTGACGAAATATGTCGCACTGTGGAAACAGTGCTTTGTACGACAAAAACGTCCGCGCCGGCTTCCTGGGCAATCTTACCAAATTCGGCCGCGCGCTGAGGAATGGAACTGACTGCGGCCAGTACGCCGCCGTCTTTGATTTGGCGCACGCGCGCCGCGATCAGGTCTTCCTGTATGGGTTCCTGATAAATTCGTTGGAGCAGTGCCGTGATTTCGGATTTGTCGGCTTCGACGATTTTTTGCAGCACCTCCTGGGGATTTTTGTATCGCGTTTGCACTCCTTCGAGATTCAAAACGGCCAGCCCGCCCAATTTGTTCATAGCGGTGGCGAAACGAACGTCGACAACTCCGTCCATCGCGCTGGCGAGAATGGGAATCTTCAATTGGAGCGGCTTCGCGTCTCTGCACGGTAACCGGAAGGTGATATCGACTTCGTTTGGATTAATTGTCACGCGCCCGGGCACAAGCGCGATTTCATCAAAACCGTAGGTTACGCGTGCTTTGCGATTCCGGCCTATCCACATTCCCATATTAAATTGGCTCCATTCTAAATCGTTCGTTTAAACTTCCACAGCGCGGGCACCGAGGAAGCAGGGCGTCCGTTCGATCCTCAAATTCGAACGCGCAAATCACGCAGCGCAGCCGATACTGCAGAGCCCGTCGCTCCCGCCGCCGGCGATTCCATTCTCCCACTATCCAGAGGAGAAAAACCGCCGCAAGAAAAAGCAGCAAATAAATCGTAACCAGGGCGGCGAGACTAACTCGAATCACGGCGTAGCGTTATCTGACTGTCTTGCCTGCGAGCGCGAAATGTCGCTGCCCCACTCGATTGTCGCAATGCCCCAGGTCAAAAACGCGTCGGCGCTGCGATTGTCCGGAGCACGCTGAGAGAAACGGCAACGCATGAGATAAAGGCGCCCCTGTACGTCCAACCCCGGATCACCCGAGGAATTCATCGGAAAACAGTACCTGATTTCTCCGAGTCTGCTCACTGCCACACGAAAACGAATCGCTTCAGGCGTTTCGCCATTTGAGGCGATGAACTTCAGCGCGGGCAATGTCGCAGGGCCAAAACTATCGAGTTCCCTTGAAAACCAAACAGATGTTGAGATTGGAGCAGCAGCAAAAGAGCTCTTTTGCCGCTCCAACGGTACAGCGTCCGGCGGTTGGGAGTCGGGGGCGCGTGAATCCATTTTCAACGGTGGAAGCTCTTTGAGACTTGGTTCCATCGCGTAATAGGAGGGCACGTGTTCAACCTTCGGTAGAGCGCGAAGCCTCGCCTCGGGCGGACGATGAGTTGTAAAAGCTACTGCAGGATCTTCCGCGTCGATCCAGCGAAGTAACGTACGGCCCTCTTCAGATGCAGCTGTGATCAAAGAAACACGTGCCGGCGGCGGCAGAAGCGTGACCGTAGGTGGATAAACAACTTGAAAGATGTAAAAGCAGACAGCGTGTGCCAATAAGGAAAGCGCCAGAAAACCTACGATGGCTGCTCGTCGACGCCGAGGTGAATCCCAGCTGAAAAGCAACGGGTCTGTCGTAAGCTCAGGACTAAGATGATTCATCGCGGCGGAGCAGCTGCAAGTGCCACCGATGTGATACCATGCTCAAGCGCAGCGTTTGTTACTTCGGTAACTGTCTCGTAGGAAGTGGAACGGTCTGCCTTAATGATAATTGATTGTCCTTCGCGTTTCGCCGCGTCCAGTAATGGTCCAAGTTGCTCCATCGTGACGCGCTGGTCGCGGAAGTAGATGGCCGGAACTGCGCCGCCAGTAATGCTGATGATTTGCTGGTTAGTTTGTGGCCCAAGCGTAAAACGAGAGAACGGCATTGAAACGGAAATCCCCTGCTGCAAAATAAAATTCGAACTCAGTAACAAAAAGAAAACCAAAAGGAAGACGACGTTCACCAGTGCTACAAGCACAAGCCAGCCGAAGTTATAATCAATTGTTCGCTCAAGTTTCATGACAACGAAGCCTTAGCGTTAAGTCTTAATTGAGCTGCAGACTGCTTAAAAACTAAACCTCTGATCAAAGATCCTGGCGCGCTTGAGACTCACGTGCCGCTTCGTCAGCAGGTTGAAAACTGATGATCCCGCTGATCGGACGGCTCTCCGTCAACATGTGCACAATTTCGATCCCTGCTCGTTCCATGTCATGGAGCATGTTATTCACGCGCGAAGAAAGATAACTGTAAGCGACGAAAGTTGGCGTGGCCACAACCAGACCCGCCGCAGCCGTCAGCAAACTCTTGTATACGCCGCTGGACAGTTCAGTCACAGTCGCATAGCCGCCGCTGGAGGAGATTGTCGCAAATGCATCGATCATTCCTGCGACAGTCCCCAGCAAGCCAAGCAACGGTGTCAGGAAAGCTATCGTAGCGAGCACCGGAAGAAACCGTTCCAGCTTTGGGACTTCGAGTTGGGCGGCTTCCTGTACGATGTCGCGCAATTCGGTACGCGGTGCATCGTGCCGAATGATTGCTGCATGAATGACCCGGGCTACCGGTCCTGGAGTTCCAGCAGATTCGTGGAGCGCCTCTGCAAAATTCCGTCGCCGAATCAGATTTGACAGTCCCTTCAAAAATTCGCCGACATGAATTGTGGCGCGGTGAAAATAAAAAAGACGTTCGGCAAAAACCGCAATAGAGATGATGCTACACACCAGAATTGGCCACATTAACAGGCCGCCCTTTTGGATGTAATCAATCACGCAGTTTTTCTAGTCTTCTTTACGGGTTGTGGCAAGCCAACAACCAGATGTGATACGACTGATCGCTCAATCCAGCACTGCATTTGCAATCCCTCAAAGTAGCTTCCGTTATCGGGAGGCTTTCTCTCGTGCTTTCGGAGAAGACGCCGGGCGGACCTTGGGGGCACTCGTGCCACCCACGAGTTTGCCGGATGCGTCAAACACGGAATAACCGGTTTGTTTTCCTGACGCATCGTAACTGTAAACGATCTTGTGCAAAAGCGCGCCCTCTTGGGTGCTTTGGGTCTCTTCCAGGAGACGGCCGGCATCATCATACTTGTAGTGGCTCTTGAAACGAAGGCGCCCATCGGGTCCGGAAATTTCGCCGCTCGAAAAACGTCCCGCATCGTCCAGTTCGTAACGAATCGTCTCGCGAAGCTTGCCATCTGGATCAGTGGTTGTCGCAACGGCCTTGTGCTGCGCGTTGTCGAATTTGTAAACGGTGCGTGAACCGTCTGGGTGCATCGAAACAGTCACCCTCACCGCATCACTCTGAGTTTGTTCCGGAGACTGGCTCAGTCCCGCTCGGCCGCTGAAAATAAGAACAGCGCACGCGATCGTGCGAGCTGCCGGGAAAAATTTCATAGCCCGAGGAGCTTACGGTTGAGGCGGGCAGGTGCAAATGACCTGAAATTTTTTATTGACCACGCAAAGGGAAGGTGGTTAAAAGTGGGGTCAAGTGGAGCAAAATGGATGAATTCTCCACTCGATACATGGACAACGATTCTCCACCCGAACGTTTTTTTGCCGGAGAGTTCCGACACTCTATCGACGAGAAAAATCGAATCACGATTCCTTCTCGCTGGCGGCGAGATCAGGCGGAGGAATTCATTCTGTTGCCCGAGGCGACTCATCAATTTCTGCTCGTCATGTCGCCACTGGAGTTTGCGCGAACGAGTTCGACGGCCGAAACAAATCAAGGGGTTTCCGCGCGGGATCGCCGGATTTTTTTGCGCCATCTGCATTCACGCGCGCAGCATGCAAACGTTGATCGGCAGGGGCGTCTTGTTTTGCCCGAAGAGCTTTGCCGGAAGGTGGGACTGAAAGATGAAGTGGCTTTGGTCGGTAACCGGGGACGTTTTGAGATTTGGAATCTGCAGCGCTGGAAACGAGCGCACGAGGAGGAAACAGCCACTTACCAACACGTGGCAAACGTCATTGGCTTGTAATCAGATGCTTGGTCAAAACGTTATCAACACATTTTGGTTTGAGCGGCCTTTATGGGCGGCCGTTGAGTCGTTTACTGCCGAAGAGGAGGCACCCGAAGTGGAGGAATTCATATATCACCGTCCAGTGCTCAAAAGCGAAGTGGTGGAGTTGCTCGAACCGAAACCGGGCTCGCTCATCGTTGATGCAACATGTGGCGGCGGTGGCCACACCGAAGCGCTTTTGGAGAGCGGCGCCAATGTTTTGGCACTGGACAGTGATCCCGACGCGATCCACTACGTCGGTGAGCAACTGGCACGCTTTGGCGAACGCCTCGCTGTGCGGCAGGCGAATTTTAGGCGTGCACCCAGTGTTCTCGATGAGCTCGGCATTCGCATGATCGGCGGCGCGCTTCTCGATCTCGGTGTCTCTTCCAGGCAATTGGAAAATGCCGAGCGGGGTTTCAGCTTCATGCGAAACGGTCCGCTCGATATGCGCATGGATCCGCGAGCTCAACTGACCGCGGCCGCAATTGTAAACGAATACAGCGAAGAACAATTGACGCGGTTGTTTCGTGAACTGGGAGAGGAGCCGGCGGCGCGCCGCGTCGCAAGCCTGATTGTGAAAATGAGAAAGACGACGCCGTTTCGCGAAACTCTGCCCCTGGCACGGGCGATCGAAAAACTGGTCGGCCGGCACGGCCGCCATCATCCGGCTACACAGGTCTTTCAGGCGCTACGCATGGAAGTGAACGACGAACTTGGCGCGCTCGAGGACGGTCTGCGCGCGCTAACTGCGCGACTTGTACGCGGTGGTCGCATTGGGGTGATCACTTTTCATTCACTGGAGGATCGGATCGTGAAGAATTTCTTTCGTGATCATAGTCGGGAATGGCTGGACAGGCCGGAGTGGCCCGCGCCGCAACGCAACCCGAATTACGATCTTAAACTGATTACACCAAAACCAGTTGAGCCGACTGAAGAGGAACGGCGCACAAATCCAAGGTCGCGGAGTGCAAAATTACGCGTGGCCGAAAAGAGTTAAAAATGAATCGTTCGCGTCGAAAAAATTGCAATACGGTAAACGCAGCGTCGCTGGCGCGATGGATTGTGGTAACAGCGTTTCTGGCGCTGGCCGGGTTGAGCTACGTCTATTTGACGCTTCAACTTTATCACCTGGGCGATCGCAGGAAGGCGGTCGAAAATGAACTTGTTAGTCTCCGCACCCAAAACGACATCGCGAGCGCACAAATCGCAGCTTTGACCTCGCGGTCTGCGTTGCAACGCCGTTTGAAAGAAGGCTATTTAAAAATGATGCCGATTTCGGAAGCCAACATCGTGAGGCTTACGATGCCTGCCGGTTCAGCGGAAGACGATGCGGTCCAACCCGTAGCCAATCCTTCTGGCGCAAAATGAATCCAAGCAGCCGAACTCGTTGCGTCTTAGTATGCGCTGCTTTTATCGGGTTGTTCAGCATTTTTTCATTCCGTTTAATCTACCTGCAGGCAATCAAGCATGACGAATATGCCGGGCTCGCTGCTGAAAAACATGTTTACAAGCAAATTATCCATGCACAGCGCGGCACGATCCTCGATTCGAATAGCGAAGTTCTCGCTGATAACATTCCTGTTGAAACCGTAGTGGCCGACGCCACGCATCTTAACAACCGCGAGGCGATCGTCGGTCTCGTGAGCAAGGAACTAGGGCTTCCGTCCACGCAGGTCGCGGAAAAGTTAAGTGGTGAGCGCCGATATATCATTATCAAGCGTGAAGTGCCTGAGCCGCAGGCAGGCGCGTTACGTGAGAAACTTCGCACGGCTAATCTTCGTGGAATTTATTTCGAGCATGATGCCACTCGCGTTTACCCAAACGGCTCGATGCTGTGCCATGTCATTGGATTTACCGACTTCGACCATCATGGCATCCAAGGCGTGGAAGCGTCGATGGAGGAATATCTTCATGGGCAGGATGGCTTTCGCTTCATCGAACACAACCGCGCCGGCCAGGAAATCGTGCCTTATCGCGGACAGGAGCGACCGCCGCGAGACGGCTATCAAGTCCATCTGACTGTCGACCTTAGTCTGCAGAACATTGTTGAGAACGAGATCGATGCCGCGATGGCGGAATATTCCCCTCAAAAAGCCACGATTATTTTGATGCGGCCACAGACAGGCGAAATTCTCGCAATGGCTAATCGGCCGGATTTCGACTTGAACCTGCGCTCCGAGGCGAAGCCGGAAGAAATGAAAAACCGAGCCATCATCGACATGATGGAGCCAGGCTCCACCTTTAAGATCGTTGCCGCCGCCGCTGCCCTCAATGAAGGCAAGCTCCGACCCGATTCGACGATCTTTTGCGAGAACGGTCTTTGGAATTTCGGCGGCGCGGCACTGCATGATCACCGCGCGTTTTCGTATTTGAGCGTGCGTGACATCCTCGTCAAATCGAGCAATATCGGCGCAGCCAAGCTCGCACTGAGCGTGGGCGAGCAAAGGTTCTACGAATACATACGTCGATTTGGTTTTGGCGAGCGGACCGGGATTGAGCTGCCGGGCGAAATCAGTGGGCTCATCCGGCCTCCGAAAGCATGGAGCAAAATTTCGATCACGCGGATTCCCATGGGCCACGAAGTCGGAGTGACGCCGCTACAAATGACGGTGGCGATGGCCGTGATCGCTAATGGCGGCAAATTAATCACGCCACGAATCATTAAATCGATTACTACGCCGGAAGGAAAAACGATCAGCTCACTTTCTCCCGTAGCGCTGCGTCAGGTGATTTCTACTGAAACATCTAGAGAAATCGGCGATGCGTTGCGTGGTGTAGTAAGCGACCGCGGCACCGCCGCCGCTGCTGCTGTTCCAGGTTTTACTATTGCGGGCAAAACCGGAACTGCGCAAAAAGTCGATCCCAAAGGCGGATACGAGCATGGGAAGTACGTTGTTTCTTTCGCTGGCTATCTGCCGGCGGAACATCCCGAGTTTGTCGGTCTGGTGGTGCTTGATGATGCGCACACTAGTAAACCGGAGCTTAACTACGGCGGGCTAATTGCAGGACCAATTTTTTCCCGAGTAGCGGAAAAGGCAGCCCGCTATCTAGATCTTGAGCCGCATGAGGAGATTCGCAAAGCGATTCCCGTAGAGCGAGTCGAAAAAACAACGCCGGCAGAGCGAATTCGAAAGGCTCGACCGGCGGAACGAATCGCCTTAACCAATGCTTCGCGACGTTGAACGCCTCGCCCTGGTTCGCGACTGTGAATCTGTCCCGTTGCGGACATGTTGAAACCTCATGCAGCTCAAGAATCTCCTCTCCGCGACTGCAGTTCGCCAGATCATCGGGCCACTTGATCGCGCAGTGGAAAACATCGCGTATGACTCGCGGCGAGTGCAGAGGAATGGCATGTTCGTGGCGTTGCGGGGAGAGAAATCCGACGGCCACGAATTTATCGGCCAGGCAATCGAAAAAGGGGCATCGGTAATCGTTGCGGAACGCGAGGAACAAAATCCGCGCGCGACTTGTCTTGTTGTAGAGAACACGCGGACCGCGCTCGCTGACTTTGCGGAAACTTTTTACGGACACCCGGGGCGCAAATTAAAACTAACGGCGGTCACGGGCACGAACGGTAAAACCACCACGACATTTCTCATCAAGCACATTTGCGAAAATTCCGGCTTGCGTTGCGGATTGATCGGGACAGTGCGCTACGAAATCGGTGAACGGGTGCTGCCTGCCATCCGCACGACGCCAGAATCGCTCGATTTACAGGAGCTATTGGCACAGATCGTCAACGCGGGCTGCAAAGCAGCAGCGATGGAAGTCTCATCGCATGCGCTCGCGCAGGACCGCACGCGTGGACTCGAATGGAACGTCGCTGTCTTTACGAATCTTACGCAGGACCATCTCGATTTTCACGGGACTATGAAAAGCTACTTCGAATCAAAGGCGAAGCTTTTTACAGGACTGGGGAGTCAGAAAAAAAAGCGCAAACCCATTGCAATTGTGAATATCGATGACCGCTATGGCGAACAATTACTCGGCAATATCGACAAACGTATCGCGGTAATCACATATGGAATGGGAATGCGCGCTGAGTTCCGCGCTTCAAATTATCGCGTTGAGTCCAGCGGTACCTCTTATCAGCTGGATGCTCAAGGTAAGAGTTATCTCGTCCGCGTTCCTTTGATAGGGCGGTTTAATGTCATAAACTCTGTGGCGGCGCTGGCTGCCGCCAACGCTCTTGGAATTAATTTGCGTGATGCTGTGGTTAGTCTTGGCAAGTCATCGCAGGTGCCGGGACGACTGGAATTGGTTCCGGCAAAACGACAATTCCAAGTTTTCGTGGATTACGCGCACACGCCCGACGCGCTGGGGAACGTGCTTAAAACCCTGCGCGAGCTTGAGCCGCACCGGTTGATCGCCGTTTTTGGCTGCGGCGGTAATCGCGACCGGCAGAAGCGCCCTTTGATGGCCGAAATAGTAGATCGTCATGCTGATTTCGCCATCATTACCTCGGATAACCCGCGCAAGGAAAATCCGGACACGATCATCGCCGAGATCGAAAGGGGATTCCGTTCCACTCATTACGAAAAAATTGTCGATCGTACTCAAGCTATTAATCGAGCTATTGAACTGGCACAGCCGCGGGACATTGTTTTGATCGCTGGCAAGGGGCACGAGAATTACCAGGAGTTCGCCGATCACACCATTCCGTTCGACGATATTCAAGTCGCGCGACGTGCGATCGAAGACCATCCCGTGGAGTTTTTGTCATGACATTTTTGTTTGGGAATTCGGCGGTGCGTGACGCGCATTCTCCAATTCTGCCGTTATGAACCCGCTTTCACTTTTCCAAATTGCGCAATTATCTGGAGGCTCGCTTTCGTCCGGAGACGGAACGATTGCCGTCGATACGATCAGCACGGATTCGCGCACGATTAAGCGCGGCGAACTATTCGTCGCGTTACGTGGCGAGAATTACGATGGCCACAACTTTGTAGAAGCCACGGCAATCGCCGGCGCAACCGGTGCAATCGTTGATTCCATTTGGAAGGGAAACGTGCCTGAGAATTTCGCGCTCATTCGTGCAAAGGACACATTGCAGGCGTACCAGCGACTCGCTGCTAATTACAGGAAGTCGCTTCCGCTCAGCGTCATTGCGATTACCGGAAGCAACGGCAAGACGAGCACCAAAGACTTCGCTGCGGCGGTTCTCGCCCGCCGGTTTCAGGTCACGAAAACACAGGGAAACTTCAATAATCACGTCGGCTTGCCTCGAACAATTCTGGAGGCCTCGTCACGAGACGAAGTTGCAGTTTGGGAAATCGGAATGAATCACCCCGGCGAAATTGCAATGCTTTCGAGAGTCGCTGCGCCCGATGTTGGCATCATTACAAATATCGGTGTCGCGCATATCGAGTTTATGGGATCGCGCGAAAAAATTGCTGAGGAGAAAGGCGCGCTTGCAGAGACAGTCGGCGCCGATGGAACGGTCATCCTGAATGCTGACGATCCCTTCAGCGAGAGGATTGCGGCTCGCACGCGTGGCAGAGTGATCTTAGCCGGAACAACTGCTGGCACGATTCGTGCCAGTGAGATTAACCAGAGCGGCAGCGCAACAGATTTTACGATTCTCGAAGGCGCTCATCGCTGCCGGGCTCAATTGCCAGTCCCCGGTCTGCATATGGTACAGAACGCATTGCTGGCCGTCGCGGCCGGTCGTGTCTTTGGTCTTTCCCTAGAAGAATGCGCGGCCGGCCTGGTCGCTGCTCCGCTCACCAAAGCCCGTTTGCAAGTCAAGGAAATCCGCGGTGTGCAATTTCTCGACGACAGCTACAACGCAAATCCCGATTCCATGAAAGCGGCGTTGCGAACGCTGGTTGAATTGGATGCCGACGGCCAACGGATCGCTGTGTTGGGCGAGATGCGTGAATTGGGCGATGAATCGGAGCGTGCACATCGCGAAGTAGGCGAAACGGCGGCCGGGTTAAGAGTCGATCATCTGATTGCGATCGGAAGCGTGGCTGCAAGCATTGCAGAGGCGGCAAAACAGGCTGGGCTGCAAAACAGCTCGACCGTAGCTTCAACTGCTGAAGCCGCTGAACTCTTGACAGAGGTCGCCGCGCCCGGCGACCTCGTGCTTATCAAGGGCAGTCGCCTGGCCCGCACAGAGCAGGTCATCGACACATTCCGCAAACTGCGATCAGTAATCGCCAATTCGCCATGATGTACTTTCTCCATCACCTGAGCGATCGGTTCATTGGCTTCAACGTTTTTCTTTATGTCACGTTCAGGGCCATTGCCGCGGCGGTGACGGCCTTCCTGTTCACCCTGATTTTTGGAAACTTTATTATTCGAAGATTGATCGCCCTGAAATTGGGCCAACCGATTCGCGGAGCGGCGGAAGTTCATCGTCTGGCTGAACTCCACGGTGTTAAACAAGGAACGCCCACCATGGGTGGCGTGCTGGTTATCGGCTCTGTCTTTGTGTCCAGTCTGATCTGGGCGCGCCTTGATAACCGCTTCGTTTGGCTGGTCCTGTTTTGCATGGTCTATCTCGGTGGCCTCGGTTTCGCTGACGATTATCTCAAGGTTACGAAGAAGAAGTCCGATGGGATCAGCGGCCGGATCAAACTGGTTTTTCAGATTGCTCTGGCCTTGATCGTCACGGCCGTTTTTCTCACCAGTCCGCTATTGGAAGTACAAGCCCGTTCTCTCTATGTGCCGTTCATTAAAGCACCGGTCATTGCAAATATGGGCTGGTTTACCTTCATATTTTTTCTTCTCGTTATTGTCGGTTCCTCAAACGCCGTCAATCTTACCGACGGTCTGGATGGTCTGGCGATTGGGTGCACCGTCACCGTGGCATTTGCATATGCTCTGCTCTCATACGCTGCCGGGAATTTTCGGATTGCCGAATATTTGCAGGTTCCTTTTTATCCATTTGCCGGAGAACTGACTGTTGTCTGCTCCGCACTGGTCGGCGCGGGTTTGGGCTTCCTCTGGTTCAATTGTTTCCCGGCGAAAGTTTTCATGGGCGATACCGGATCGCTGTCGATCGGAGGCATGCTTGGCGTCGTGGCGATCTGCTGCAAACAGGAGCTGCTCTTGACCGTCGTAGGCGGCGTCTTCGTGATCGAAGCCGTCTCAGTGATTCTACAGGTAATGAGTTTCAAACTGACGGGCAAACGGATTTTCGTCATGTCTCCACTTCATCATCACTTTGAATTGACGGGCTGGAAGGAAAACACAGTCATCGTTCGCTTTTGGATTCTCTCGATCATCTTTGCGTTGCTTGGTCTTGCCACACTGAAATTGAGGTAAAACGTGCCCTACAAGAATCAGAATATTGCCGTGCTTGGTGCGGGATTGAGTGGGAGCGCTGCGGCGCTGCTTCTCAGATCGGAGGGCGCGCACGTCACAGTGCTCGATAGCGCTGAAGAGAAAAACTTACTCAAATCAACCATCGACAATCTGCGGATGCAGGATGTTCGCGTAATCTGCGGAGCAGCTGCGGATGAAGACTCGTCTACGTATCAAATGGCGGTTTTGAGTCCGGGTATTGATCCGGCTTCCCGGTTGGTGCGCAATTTCTCGTCGCGTAGTATCGATATTATCGGCGAGCTCGAACTGGGTTGGCGCTCTTCCGAAATTCCGGTCATCGCAGTCACTGGCACAAACGGCAAAACGACAACTACCGAATTGTTGGCTCAGATGCTGAATGCTTGTGGTCAGCGAACGATTGCGTGCGGAAATATTGGGAAACCGCTCTCCGAGGTGGCGCGAGAAAAACAGCGGTTCGACGTCCTGACAGTGGAGGTGAGCTCGTTCCAATTGGAAACGATTCGCACCTTTCACCCAGCCATCAGTCTCTGGCTCAATTTCGCTCCCGATCATCTCGATCGTTATCGGTCCGTGGCGGAATATCGCGCCGCCAAGCTGCGGATTTTTGAAAATCAAACCGATGCTGACATTGCTGTGGTCAACGCCGTCGAAAAAATACCGGGAATACGTCCGCGTACGATCACGTTCAGTGCCTACGTCAATCACGCTGACTTCCGGGTCTCGGAAGGCACGATCCTATACCGCAACGAACCGGTCTTGAGATTGGCAGATATCAGACTGCGTGGTCTGCATAATATCGAGAATTTGATGGCCACCCTCGCCGTCGGTATGGCGCGCGGATTGTCGTTTCAAGAGATGCTGCCGCCGCTTAGCGCTTATGAACCGCGTCCGCATCGCTGTGAATTTGTACGCGAAGTCAACGGCGTCGCCTACATGAACGATTCGAAGGCCACCAACCTCGACGCCATGGACAAGGCGTTGCGCGCGCAAAGCAAGCCGGTTGTCCTGATCGCCGGTGGCAAGGACAAGGGATTCAGTTTTGATCCACTTCGCTCGCTTGTGAAGGAGAAGGTCAGATCGACGATTTTGATCGGCGAAATGGCCGAGAATATCAGCCGCTCCTGGGCTGGGGCGGTCAAATCCGAGATCGCGAGTTCGCTCGCCGACGCAGTAGAGCGCGCACATGCCAGCGCCAAACCAGGAGAAATCGTTCTTTTTTCTCCGGGCACCTCTTCTTTCGACATGTTCAAGAGCTACGCCGATCGCGGCGATCAATTTCGCGCGCTCGTGCAAGCTTTGCCTCAAAACGAACGATGAAAATCCCGCGCCTCCTGAGACGTAACAAACTCTGGGCTGCAACTGCTCGTCGTTCCTCAGCCGCGTCTGCCGGAATGGACTTTGAAGAAATGCCGGAGCCGAACATGAAATTGTCACGAGCCCTGTTGATTGTTTTGCTTCTGCACGTCGTCGCTGTGTCCGGAATTATCGCGTTCAACGCGATTAAAACCCGGGAGAGTTCCTTTGTTCCGGCATCGTTGGCAAACGCGGAACCTAAACCGTCCGCGACGGTGAGCGCACCAATTCATGCCGATGGCGCCAAGGCGCAGACTGCCGCTGCTCACAAAGAGACCACACCCCGCGAAGATCCAAAACCGTCACATTCGTTTTCGACATTATCCTCAAAAGACGACCAGGCGAACGCACCATCCGTCGCCAAGGCTATCGCGAGCAACCCCGTTTCTTCCGGGACGACATACGTCGTGAAGAAGGGCGATAATCCGGTGACGATCGCGAAAAAACTAAAGGTCCATTACGACGATCTGATTGCGCTCAACCATATCGAGGATCCGCGCAAATTACGGATTGGCCAAAAACTGTTAATTCCTAAGACAACAACGCCAAAATCGACGAAGGGAAAAGCAGCGAACTCCAAAGAGAAAAAAACTGAAGTGCGCCATGCAAAGCAACAAGCGCACTCGACATAACCATGCATCGTAAGAGCGCTTACATTCTTTTTCTCGCTGTGCTGGGACTCCTCGTGATCGGTATTGTCATGCTATTCAGCACGAGCGCGTTTGCGCGGGATAGTCATGGAGACGTCTATTTTTTCATAAAGCGACAGGCGATTTGGTTCGGGATTGGCCTGGCGGTCTGCGTCCTTGCGGCGCTGGTCGATTATCACTTTTGGCAACGGACGTGGTGGCTGTGGTTTACACTGGCGTTGGTCGCTCTGGCGCTTTGCTATTTTCCCCATATCGGAATGCGTCTTAACGGATCGCGCCGATGGATCGGCCTCGGTCCGCTTACCTTTCAGCCCTCAGAACTGGCGAAGCTGGCGGCAATTGTTTTCCTCGCTGCCTGGTTCGCGCGATACGAAGAGCCAGGACGCAATCTCGTTTTTGGACTGATTGTTCCGCTTGGAATCGTTAGTCTGCTGGCCGCACTCGTTTTAGCAGAGGTTGATTTGGGAACGACGGCTTTGTTGGGAACAACGGCGTTTGTCATAATGTTTGTTGCCGGCGCAAATCCAATATGGCTGGGCATGATATCGTTTGCCGGTCTTGGCACGCTTCTGATCGTTGCCAGCCGAATCTCAGAACGCATGGGGCGGTTGGCCGCTTTTCTTCATCCGCAGAACTACAAGGATGACGCTGGCTTGCAGCAGATGCAGGCATTGATCGCATGGGGCAGCGGCGGAACGGAAGGGCTTGGTCTGGGCAACGGTCGGCAAAAAATGCTTTATCTGCCGTACGCGCACACCGATTTCATTTTTCCAATTATCGGCGAAGAGCTCGGTCTGCGGTTCAGTCTGCTCGTGATCTTTTTGTTCGTGGTTATCATTGTTTGCGGCGTCATGATCGCGCTGCACGCTAAAGATCGTTTCGGTCTGCTCCTTGGATGTGGCGTTGTTTCGCTGCTCGCTCTTCAAGCGGCAGTCAACATCGGTGTGACAACATCGCTTTTACCGAACAAAGGACTGCCGCTGCCATTCATTAGTTATGGTGGCTCGAACCTAGTCGCGTGCATGTTCGGAATCGGGCTATTACTGAACATATATCGGCAGGGCATTCTCGAGCCGCCGAACAAGAAACCTGTCGCGATGCGGGTACGCGTAACGCCACGGATTTAGCACCAATGAATTCAATAAAATTGTATTAGTCGTATGAGTCAGAGATGAGGAATCAGATCTTATGAATGCAGTGATCGCATGCGGAGGAACTGGTGGACATCTCTTTCCCGGGATCGCCGTGGCAGAAGTGCTGCGCGACCGCGGCCACGAAGTGATGCTGTTAGTTTCAGAGAAAGACATTGATGCTTTGGCACTTTCCGGTCGCGAAAGTTTCCGAGTGGAAAAATTGCCCACCGTGGGACTCCCGTCGCCATTTTCCCCGGCTTTTTTTGGTTTCCTTGGCCGTTTTTACGAAAGCCTGGCGCTTTGCCGTTCCATTTACCGTACATTCAAACCCCAGGTCGTCCTGGGGATGGGCGGATTTACTTCCACCGCGCCAGTACTCGCAGGTCGGATACGTGGCATCCCCACTTTCATTCACGAATCAAACGCGGTTCCTGGAAAAGCGAACCGTTTAACGGCGCGGATAGTGCGCACAGTCATGCTCGGTTTTAAGGAATGCGCGCCTTTTTTCCCAAAGACCAATACAGAAGTGACAGGCACCCCGGTTCGGACCGAGCTGGTTCGTTTGGATCGACTGCTGGCGCGTCAAAAACTCGGGTTACGCGATGACCTTCCCACGCTGCTTGTAATGGGAGGCAGCCAGGGCGCGAGCGGAATTAATCAGGCAATGATTAAAGCGCTCCCGTTTTTGCGGAGCGCTGCGTTGCAAGTGATCCACCTTTCCGGCACACGCGATGAACGTCTGCTCGCGGATAATTATCGTCGCGAAAATGTTTCCGCGCATATCGCTGCCTTTCATCATCGAATGGAAGAAGCTTATAGCGCTGCCGATCTCGTGGTTGCGCGTGCCGGGGCGGCCAGTCTCGCAGAGTTCGCCGCCTTTTCATTGCCCGGCATCCTGATTCCATTTCCGTATGCGACCGATGATCATCAAACCCGCAACGCGGAGATCTATGCTCGTGTTCAGGCAGCGATTCTCCTCAGGGAGTCAGAACTCTCCGGCGAACTGCTCGCGCGAAAAATTCGGGAGTTGATCGAAGATCCGGAACGGATTCGGCAAATGGCTATGAATTCCTCGCGCCTGGCGCCGCAAGACGCGGCCGGGCGCGTCGCCACGACCATGGAAAGATATACAACCCATGAAGCCCGTCTCTGAAAATCACGGCGTGGGCGCGCAACCTCCGCCGTGGACCGGCCCCGTTGCCACGAGCGAGCGCGCCGTACCGCTTGATCTACCCGGGTTTCTGACGCGTGAGCATCACCGGGTTCATTTAGTTGGTGTCGCCGGCAGTGGTATGAGTGGTATCGCTGCGCTTTTGATCGAGCTCGGGCACACAGTCAGCGGATCGGACAAGGTTCGTACAATGGAAACGGATCGATTGCAGCGCCTCGGTTTGCGTTTTTCTGAGCAGCATCGACCGGAGGATACTGACGCCACTGAGCTCATTGTCTTTTCTTCCGCGATCAAGAGCGACAATCCAATTCTTATTGGTGCGCGCAATTGTGGAAAACCAACCGTACGACGCGCCGAAGCTTTGGCCGCGATCATGCGCCATAAACGTGGCGTGCTCATCGCCGGAATGCACGGCAAGACGACAACCTCGGCAATGACGGCACACGTGTTGCGCGAAGGCGGGTTGCATCCGTCCCATTACGTCGGCGCCGAGATTCCGATTCTGGGAACGAACGCGCACTGGGATTCGCGCGGGGAATATTTTGTCGCCGAAGGAGACGAAAGCGACGGCACGATCGCGCTCTTTCGCCCGGAGCACACGCTGATTCTCAACATCGAGGAGGAGCACCTCGATTTTTATGCCGACCTGAGTGCGATTGAAAGGGTTTTCGCACAACTGATTACTCAAACCACCGGCAAAGTGTTCTATAACATCGACGAGAAGAACGCTGCGCGGATAGGTCGATCTTTGACTCGTGGAATTTCCTACGGTTTCGCCGACAACGCCGATTATCGCGCTGTAGATATTAGGCTGGAAAGTTTTGGTTCAACCTTCCAGGTAAAACATCGCGCACAAGAACTCGGCGAAGCGGTTTTGAATGTGCCGGGGGAGCATAACGTCCACAATGCGCTGGGAGTGATCGCGCTTGCATCGGAGCTCGGCGTCGCGTTTGAAAAAATCGCGAAATCGCTTGCGAAATTCGAGCACGCGCGCCGCCGGTTCGAAATCAAATACGATAGCCCGCGATTTCTTTTAGTGGATGATTACGGACATCATCCAACTGAGATCCGAGCCACGGTAAGGACAGCGAGATCGGTGGGGCGCAAGCGCGTGCTCACGATGTTTCAACCGCACCGTTATTCGCGCACGAAAGCATTGCGAACGGAATTTGGTCGCGCGTTCGACGATGCAGACCGCGTGGTCGTGACGGACGTTTATGGATCGAATGAAGCGCCAATTCCGGGAGTGACGGGACGAATGATCGCAGACGAAATCGCAGCGCACGGACATCAAGGCGCCAGTTATGAGCCCCGGTTGGAACGGGTCCATCGAGTGGTAGGCAACATGCTCGAGTCCGGCGATCTAATTTTGAGTCTCGGGGCGGGAAATATCCACGAGCAATTATCTGTCCTCGCTGCAGACTTGGTGATCGCGGAGAAATTGAAGGCGATCGTGGGTGAAGATGGTGACGTCCGTCTTTACGAGCCGCTCTCAAAACATACGACTTTGCGCGTGGGCGGTCCAGCGCAATTCTGGGTCGAGCCGCCGAATGAGAAGGCTTTGGCCGAATTGATCAGGTTTTGCCGGGACGACAATCTTCCACTTTTCGTGATGGGGCGCGGATCAAATCTTCTGGTCCGCGATGGTGGTATTCGCGGTCTGGTCGTTCATCCGCGCGGGGGCGACTTCGACCAGATCGAAATCAACGGTGCTGAAATCACCGCGGGCGTTGGGGCGAAATTAAAGGAAGTGGCGTATGCGGGGAAGGCGGCCGGCATCGGGGGGCTGGAGTGGATGGAAGGAATACCAGGTGCCGTTGGTGGCGGCTTGCGCATGAACGCAGGCGCGATGGGGGCGCAAACTTTCGAGAACGTCGTGCGTGTTCGTTATCTTGATTCGAATGGCGACGCGCATACAAAGACGCGCGACGAATTGGAAGTCTATTACCGCAATTTCCCGTTGCTGGAGAAAAATTTCGCCGTGTCTGCCGTTTTTCGCGGCCAGCCTGCGCCCGTCCAGGAAATCGCGCGCAAGCTGGAAGCGTCGCAGGAGAAACGGCGCACATCACAACCCGCGGCGAAAAGCGCCGGCTGCATTTTCAAAAATCCTGATTCATGCCCCGCGGGGAAGCTCGTTGACGAGTTGGGCTTAAAAAATTTCCGTGTTGGAAGAGCGCGAGTATCCGAGATACACGGTAATTTCATTGTCAACGACGGCGGCGCGACCGCAGCCGAAGTGCTGGAATTAATCGACAAAATCAAGGCGACTGCGCGGACTAAACGCGGAATCGAGTTGGAGACCGAAGTGCAAATCGTGGGAGAGCCGGGGTGATAATGGGAACACTTCAAAACTTACCAAAAAAAATCGCAGTCCTAATGGGCGGGCCGGGTTCGGAACGCGATGTGTCGCTGGCCACTGGTCGAGGAGTTTCCAAAGCGCTCCGTTCACTGGGTGCGGATGTTGTCGACGTCGATGTTCAGGACGAACGCTTTGTGCTTCCGAAAGATGTCGATCTTGCCTTCATTACCATTCACGGAACTTTCGGTGAAGACGGCCAGCTCCAGAAAATTCTAGAGGAGCGCGGCGTGCCTTATACCGGTGACGGCGTTGAGGCAAGTCGGACTGCGTTCGATAAAATTCTGTCGAAAGAAAAATTTCGCGAGCACAACATCGTTACTCCAGAATGGGAAGTCGTCGAAATTGGTAAACGCCCAACGATTTCGGTTCCGCTGGTAGTCAAGCCCGCCCGACAAGGTTCCACCGTTGGCGTGGTGATTGTAAAAAACGCCAGAGAGCTGGATTCGGCGATGGAGGAAGCCGGCAAGTACGATCAAAGATTGTTAATAGAAAAATTTGTATCCGGCCGCGAGTTGACGATAGGTGTCCTTGGTGATCAAGCCCTGCCGATTCTTGAAATAATTCCAAAGGGCGGTTTTTACGACTTCAACAACAAGTACCCTTTCCTGAATCCGCAGGGCGGCGGCGGCGCCGAGCATGTTTGCCCGGCGAAAATTGAACCGAATAAGACGAAACAAATTCAGGAAGAGGCGCTGCGTGCTTTTCGCGCCCTTGGCCTGGTTGTTTATGCCCGCGTGGACGTCCTGCTTTCCGATTCAGGTGATCCGTTCGTGCTGGAAGTGAACACGATTCCAGGTATGACGGAGGCCAGCCTGCTTCCAGAGGCCGCCGCAGCTGCCGGCATCAATTATGTCGATCTTTGTGCGCGTATCATCGCGCTTTCTCGCACCAGAACAGAACGGAGCTTGAAATGAGGCCCGCGCAGAGACGTTCTCAATCACGTAATCGGCGAGTGTCCAATGTGCGCCAGCGGCGCCAGCAACACTTGCTTGATGTGAAGGTTCGCTCTCGCAGAGCGGCACAACACCGGGCGCGAAGAGCACTCGCAGTTCTCTCCCGAGTGGTATTGCTCGCCGCGTTGTGTGCCGCCGTTTATGCGGGGACCCGCGAAGCCGCAAGGCGTCTGTTTTTCGAAAATCCGGATTATCAGCTGAAGACGATTGAATTCCAGACGGACGGAACCTTGCAACGCGAGCAGATCTTGAACGCCGTCGACCTCCATGAAGGCGAAAATATTTTCCGCGTGAATCTGGCTCGCGTTCACGATGTGATACAGCAACTGCCGCAGAGCGACGAAGTGCAGATCGTACGGAAACTGCCTTCGGAAATTGATATTCGTGTGGTGGAACGAAAGCCAGTCGCGTGGATCACGAGCGACAAGGAAATTTCCGATCCATTTGCTTCAGAAGCTGCTTTTCTGGTGGATGCACGCGGTGTTTTGATGAAAGAAAAGAAGTTGTTGCCCGAATATCTCGGATTGCCGGTCATCCTGGGATGCTCCAGCGAATCGCTCGAGGCGGGCAAAGTCGTCGAATCGTCTGAAGCAAAGACCGCCCTCGAATTGCTGCGTCTAAGCGCGCGGAGTTTCTTGCAAATGCGCTTTCAGATCCGCGAGATCGACGTTTCCGAAAGTTATCGTCTGCTGGTAACCGACAAGGATCATAGCCGCGTAACGTTTGGTTATAATGATCTCGAAACGCAATTGCGCCGGCTGGAACAATTCCTCGTCTATTGTGACGATTCAAAACAGGAACTCGCGACGTTAAACCTGCTCGTGCAACGAAATATCCCGGTGACTTTCGCACCGAGGGCGGCCGCAGTCATTAACGATACCATCGAGCCTCCGGTAGAACCGCGAATTATGAAGGCGATTCCGGTGCATCCTTCTGAAACCGCCCCTCGTCAAGGGTCTCGAGGACCAGGGACGGTGTCACCTCCGCCCAAGACGCGTGCCAGTTCAAAACCGCCCCCCAAAGCAATTTCCATTCAGCGATAGAAAACGGATTAACACAATGGCGAGCAATAATTTGATGATTGGTCTTGAGATTGGAACTTCGAAAATCTGTGTTGTTGTCGGCGAGAGCCGGCCTGACGGCACCGTCAAGATTCTCGGCGTCGGACAGACGCCATCACGCGGCGTGCGTAAGGGCGAAATCGTTGATTTTGAAACAGCGATGAAATGCGTCCATGAAGCTGTGGTCGATGCCGAACAAAAAAGCGATGTCATGATTCGGAGCGTTTATGTCGCTGTTGGCGGGTCGCACCTTCAAAGCTTCAATAATCGCGGATGCGTCACGCTGTCGGAGGATCGGGATGAAATTGACGACCAAGATGTCGAAGACGTGAAAATCAATGCGCGTGAGGTGAGCATTCCCGCGCAAAACGCTTTCCTTCATTCGATCATTCAGCATTATCATGTCGATGGACAGAACGGTGTGCTGAACCCAGTCGGCATGCTGGCGCAGAGATTAGAAGCCGACTTCCACATTATTCACGGTGTCCGGACGCGGATCCAGAACACGATCCGGTGCGTGAAAGAATTGCCGTTGGACGTGGAAGACGTGGTTTTTGGCGGCCTTGCATCCGCCCAGGTGGTCCTCACGCAACACCAAAAAGATCTCGGAGCACTGGTGCTCGATATCGGCGGCGGGACGACTGACTACGTTTTGTACGCGGACGGTGCGGTGAAGCAAAGCGGTTGTATTGCGATCGGCGGCGACCACATCACCAATGACATCTCAATGGGATTGCGGATCCCAATGGCCCGCGCGGAGAAACTCAAAACCGAGGAGGGAAGTTGTGTATTGGGCAATTGCTTCCCGGGCGAAATGATTTTGCTAAAGGACGATTCCGGCTTCGCCGGGAAAGAGATCGAGCGCGAGACTTTGAACACGATCATTCATTTGCGCTTGCGGGAAACTCTTGAGTTGCTCAAGCGCAGACTCGATGAAGAGCCGTTCATCAATTACCTGGGCGGTGGTATTTTCATTACGGGCGGATGCAGCCTCCTAAATGGCATCGGCAATCTTGCGGAAGAGATCTTCGAAATGCCCGCGCACGTCGCACACGCTCAAACAACATCGGGCGTGACGTCTGCAGTGGAGAACCCACAATTTTCAACTGCAATCGGGTTGATCAAATATGCTCAGGCCGTGCAAACAGATCGGCCGACTCGAGGAATTGGGCGAATCCTGGGAAGAATTTTTAGCGGAAGACGATGAAGCCAAGAGCAGTGAAAACCTCAAAATGATTAAATCGGTTAACAGTGAAATCAGTCGCGATGAACCCAGTTTAACCATGTAACCCATCTAACCTTTTACCCATCCAATGATTCAACTTAGCAAAAACTACACTCTCCCAGAGCGCGCGGAGGAATTTATTCCAATTAAAATCGTCAGTGTTGGTGGCGCCGGCCTGAACGCAGTCGACCGCATAGTGCTCGACGGCTTGGAAGGCGCAGACGTCTTGGCCGTCAATACCGATGTGCAATCGCTCGCGAGCTCGGTTGCCGCGCACAAAGTCCAGCTAGGGCGCACCGTTACCCGTGGCCTGGGAGCCGGTGGCGATCCCGAGGTGGGTTATCAGGCGGCTTTCGAATCGACAGAGGAGATTCGCGAGTCGTTGGTTGGTGCCAGAATGATCTTCGTTTGCGCAGGACTCGGAGGGGGCACCGGGTCGGGCGCGGCCCCGTATGTGGCCCATCTCGCTCGCGAGGCAGGTGCGCTGGTGCTCGCGTTCGCAACACTTCCATTTTCGTTCGAAGGCAGGCGCCGCAACGCGCAGGCACGCGAAGCTTTGTCTCGCCTGAACGAGATTGCGAACGCCGTAGTTTGTTTTGAAAACGATCAGATGGGGGACATGGTCGCTCCACATGCAGGAATTCATCAGGCATTTTCCAAGGCCGACACGACCATCAGCCAAAGTGTTCGTTCGATTGTAAATCTGATTCAGCGTCCAGGGCTCATTCGCATAGGCTTCGACGATTTGCTTTCTGCCTTACGCAGCCGCAACGGGCGATGCCTGTTCGGCTTTGGCGAATCCGATTCGGACAATCGCGCTCACGATGCTCTCGCACAGGCGCTCAAGAGTCCTCTAATGGATCGAGGTCGCACACTTGCGGATGCCGCGCGGGTGCTCGTCCAGGTGGCAGGCGGGCCGGCTATGACGCTCTCCGAAGTCGAAATCGTCATGAAGGAACTCGACCGGCATGTTAGCGACGAAACACAGATTCTTTTCGGAACCGCCGTGGACGGCCGATTAGGAGATCGCTTGAGCGTGACGATTATCAGTTCACTGACCGCGGATGAGAATTTGCCACAGACTCAACCTCCGCTGAGCAACGCGCCGTCAATGCCGCCGGTGTGGGAACAGCCTCACCAGAGTTCGCCAGAGGTTGAGGTCGAGCCCGAGCCCGAACCGACACCAATCGAAGATTTTCAGCCGACAGAGACAACTCCTGTTGAGGAGCCTCATCTCACCGAGGTCGAAGGCGTGCCAGCGCCGCCTGTCGAATTAGTCCCGAACACCTTTGAAGTTGTCGAGACGCCCGAGCCGCCCATGAGCACCCCACGGAGGAAGCCGGACCCTCCAAAAGAGGAAAAAGCGTCGGCTGAAAAGTCCATGCAAGCCAAACAGGAAGTTTTGCAGTTCGAGCCGGTGAATCGTGGTCGCTTTGAAAAGAGCGAGCCGACCATCGTCGAAGGCGAAGATCTCGACGTTCCGACCTACTTGCGGAAAAAAATCAAGGTGAAGTGATGCGTCGGGCGCCAAATCGTAATTAGTTAAATCGGTGAATCATAATTCGGGTCCGGTCCCGAATTTTCGAATTATGAATCCCGGATTACGAATTGCACACGGTCGCTCTATTTTTTCATTAGGTCGAGCACGGCACTCGTCATTCCGATGATCCCTACACGGATTGTTGGCTCGGGAACGGGAGCGAATTTGCTCGAATGCAGAGTAGGCAATTCTTTTCCCTCCTGTTTGTACTCCGCGATCTTTGCTGGCTCGACTGCGCCGATATGAAAATCGACCGCCGGAATGGAGTGGTCCGGCAGGCTGTATTCGGAAAAATCCTCACCGCCCATCGTTGCATCGACCATCTTGACGTTGTCGTTGCCTAACGACTTTTTCCAAACAGCGACAAGCCGTTTGGTGAGTTCGGGGTTGTTGTAAGTCGCTGGCGTAAATTGATCTTTTGACACGGTGACAATCGGCGCGCGATCCGGCGGGACCCCTCCCGCGGCTGCGATTCCTTTGGCGATCCTATCAATCGCTGCCAACACACGCTCGCGCGTCTCAGATTTATAAGTGCGGACCGTCAACTGCATTTTCACTTCATCCGGAATGATGTTGTGCTTTGTTCCGCCGTGGATGGAACCGACCGTAACAACTATTGGATCGAGCGGATTATTTTCCCGGCTTGCGATGGTTTGCCAGTCGTTGATCATTTCCGCCGCGAGAACGATCGGATCTTTAGTCTTGTAAGGGTACGCACCGTGTCCGCCCACGCCTCGGACGGTCACATCGACTGAATCTACATTGGCGTAAGTGTAACCTTCGGTTACGCCGATGCGGCCGGTTTCCAGATCGGCTTTGTCATGAAACCCGAGCGCAAAGTTCGGTCTGCCGAATTTTTCGTAGAGGTTGTCTCTGAGTAATGCACGCGCGCCATTCCCAGTCTCCTCGGCGGGTTGGGCCACGAACAGGATCGTGCCGTGCCATTGATCTTTTAGCTTTGAAAGGGCCTGAGCAGTGCCGATGAACGCCGCCACGTGTGCGTCGTGTCCGCAGGCGTGCATCACATGCACATCCTTGCCTTCGTCGTTTTTGGTGACGACTTTGCTCGCGTACGGCAGGCCAGTTTCTTCATCTACAGGCAGCGCATCCATGTCCGTGCGCACAAGCACAGTCGGCCCTTCGCCATTCTTCATCACGCCTACCACGCCGTAACCCTTCAATTTCGGGTTTTCATACTTGCCGAGATGCTCGGTGACCTGGCAACCTGCCGCGCGCAATTCTTTTGCAATTAACGCTGCAGTGCGCTCTTCGTGTCCGGATAGTTCCGGATGACTGTGAATGTCCTTGTAGATCGCGAGCAATGAAGGCAGCTCTGAATCAGCGAGCGATTGCTGGGTTTGCTGTGCGAAGGTCGAAACTGCTAGCAAAACCAACGACGACAAGAACGAGACAAAGCGAATCTGCATATCCCATTTATAGCAGAAATTTGGCGCCACAGGCGCGTTTATCTGGCAACGCGTTGAGGACAACGCGTTCCACCTTGGCGCGTCGCGTCAAAGGTGGATCGGCTTCTCCGAAGGCGATGCCAAGCGAAATCGCCGAAAGCCCAAATTTTGGGACGCGACGGCGCGCAACCTCCCATTTACGTTAAATCTCCATGGAATTCGAGAAGAATACCTTGCTCTTCGGCGCTGATCCAACGCCGCGCATCGTGGCCATTGAGCTCGGTGAAACCGGAACTGTTAAGGTTTATCGTCGGGAGACAGACGGATTGACCGTTGCCGACGTCGAGCCTTTTCATCCATTTGCCTGGTGCGACTCGGATGTTGTGGATCTTGGCATCGAATCCGAAAAACTTGAGAGCAATCTCAAGTATGGCTGGCTGGTCAAAGTCGATAGCTGGAAGGAACTCATCGCATTACGCAACGGGCTCAAAAACTCCGGGCGCGATTTCTTTGCGTTTACCGATCCCGTGCAGCATTACCTCACGGCGACCGGCCGGACGTTGTTTAAAGATCTGCGGTTTGAAGAACTGAAACGGTTACAAATCGAGGTTCTTGCTGCAACCGGGGTTGCTGACCCCGGCGCCGCAGCCAGCGACCGCGGCTACAACAGCGATCACATCATGTCCATCGCGCTCTCGGATAGCGCCGGGTTTGAAGAACTGCTGATTGTCGATCCAAAAAATGTCGACGAATCGGAGCACGCCGCACTGAAACGCCTGACCGCGATTATCAAAGAGCGGGATCCGGACGTGATCGAAGGTCACGACTTGTTCCGTTTCGATCTGCCGTATCTGGTCGCGCGTGCGAAAAAGGCAAAAACCAAACTCGATTGGGGACGCAGCGACGGATTCCTGCGCTCGCGGCCGTCACGACTCCAAATCGCCGAGAAAACAATCGACTATCCAAAGTTCACAGTCGGCGGCCGGCACTTCGTCGATACTTTTTTGCTCGCACAATTTTACGACATCGGCATGCGTTCTCTCGCTGGCTTCGAGCGGACTGATGTCGCCCGGCATTTCGATCTCTGTGACAGTGGAGAAATATCCGCGTTGACAGGCAAAGAATTGCAATCTGCGTACCTGGCGAATTCGGAACAATTTCGACGACGCGCACTGTGCGGTGTCCGCGAGACGCGGGCACTATCGCAACTTTTAAGCGCGAGTTACTTCATTCAGGCGCAGATTTTTCCCTACAACTATCAAGATGTAATCGTCCGCGGCAACGCGACGCGGATCAATGCGCTATTTCTGCGTGAATATTTCCGGCAACGCCATTCCATTCCTGAGTTGCCGATGGCGCGGGGCTTCGAGGGTGGTTTCACCGACGTCTTCTTCACCGGGGTTGCGCAGAACGTGTGGCATTGCGACGTCGCGTCGCTCTATCCGTCGATCATGTTGAAATTCGATTGCTTTCCGGTAAGCGACCAGTTGCAGATCTTCCGCCATTTACTTACTGACCTGCGCACGTTTCGACTGGCAACGAAGGCCGAAATGCGCGCGGAGAAAGATCCCGCGAAGCAACATCACCTCCAGGCGTTGCAAAATACGTTCAAGATTTTGCTCAACAGTTTCTATGGTTATCTGGGCTTTGCGCAGGGGCATTTTGCCGATTTCGATGCCGCCGCGCGTGTGACACAGATCGGACGCGACTTATTGAAGAAGATGATTGACTGGTTAGGCAAACGCGGCGCGAAAGTCATTGAAGTCGATACGGACGGAATTTATTTTGTTCCACCGCCAGATGCTGTAGCCGGCGGCGGTGACGCCGGTCACCGAAGAGATGGTCGCGCGCGAGGCAGGCCGGGGTCGACGCCCCCGGCTACAACAATCGATCGCCTGCGCCAGGGTCTGGCAGAGGAGTTGCCCGAGGGAATTGAAATCGATTTCGATGAGCAATTCGACGCCATGTTCAGCTACAAGGCGAAGAACTACGCGCTCCTTACGAAAGGCGGCGATGTCATCATCAAGGGCGGCGCTCTCAAGTCGAGGGGCCTGGAGAAATTCCAGCGAGTTTTTCTGGAGGAAATGATCAAACTGATCATGCAGGGAAAACCGGAGGCGATTGCTGATCTTCGGAACGAATTCGAGAGAAAAATCCGGAATCGCGAATGGAAAATCGATATGCTGATGAAGACCGATACGCTCCAGGATTCTCTGGATAAATATCGCGCAAAGATCGCCGGCTCTACGCGCAACCGCGCCGCCGCCTACGAGCTGGCTCTTGCCAGCGACCGGAGTTACAGGCCCGGGGATCAAATCAGTTATTACATCAGAGCTACGCCAAAGAAGGTCCCTGCCTACGAAGCAGCGAAACTGGCTTCCGAGTTCGATCCACAAGACCGCGATGAAAACGTCGATTACTACGTTTTCAAGCTCGATGAACTAGTGAAGAAGTTCCACGGCCTCACAGATGCCGCTTCCGCTCTGAAACAGGAGAGTCTGGCGCTTTAGTCAGCGCATGATCCCGACGCTGTCGACGTGCGGTTTAGTTCAAAGTTCGCCGTCGACCCTGGTCGACAGAGACACGAGCTGGTGATTTTCACGTCGGCTTTTGCCCATACCTTGTTGAACCGGGCACGCGTTGCCTCAAATTCTGCGCCGCGTTTTTCCTGTTCACCGAGCGCTTCTGACAACCCGAACAGAGACCAACCATTTTCGGGCAGACGCTTCAGGTCATCGCGATAGACTTGCTCGGCCTGGGCGAAACGGCCGGCAGCCATCAGGTTCGCACCGATTGTATGTCGCAACGGAACCATCCAGGAGGGAGGCTCGTCGTACGTCAGGGCGTCCTCCAATGTGAGCGCAACACGCAATTCGGCGAGACCAGAGTCGAGTTTCGCTTCGGCTATCAGTAGTTCGCCTTCAATCATGTGATTTGCGAGTGCGATGATTGACTCAGCGCTGTTGTTGCCGACCGCGGTATCTTTTGGAACGTGCTGGACGCGGTCTCGGAAGATTGCCTGCTCGTTCCGCGCTTTTTCAGTGTCACCTTTGGCGGCAAAGGCAATCGCGCGCGCCCCATGATGGAACGCGCGAGCGAATGGCGTGTAGTCAGGATAATTTTCCGGTTCCGCAAGGATGTCGTCCCATTTTCCAAAGCGCACCATCACTTCCAGTGGAATCGCACCAAAGCTCTCCACCAAAGCTGCGTTTTCCTTCACAAACTCGGGCGGCAAGTCTTTCATCATTTTGCGCACGTAACGCATTGCAAGTTTGCTTTGACCGGTCATGACCGCGGCGTAGACGATCATGTGTTGGTTGTGCGCGGCGTAAAACGGGAATAGGCCAACTGCTCGGTTCCCCGTCACGTTTCGGTAACGTTTATCGGCTTGAACCGCGTTAACGTTCGTTGCGATCGCCTCATGCCAGCGCCCGCGACGGATATCGATGTGCGATGGCATATGTACGTTGTGGGCGAGACCTGGCTGAAGCTTGCGCAGACGATCGGCCGCTAGCTCAGCGCGCTCCGGGTGTGGTGAAGCTTCGACCGCGTGGATGTAAAGATGATTGGCGAACGGATGGCGCGGGTTCAGCTTCAATACCGCATCGAGCGTAGCGATGATCTCTTCAGTGCCAGGATTTGGTTGACCTTCACTTGTCCATTGGTTCCAGGGCCGAAGGTCCATCATCGCTTCTGCGAATAGCACACCAACGTCGGCGTCCTTGGGGAATTTTTTCCAGACGTCGCGCATCGCCTCGGCATACGCTTGATCGAGCGGACCACGGTCGCTCGGTTGTGGAAATGCGTAGCGCTTGCTCAGGGCATCGATCAACGCTCGCTCGACTTCTGAGGCGTTCGAAACATGTTGTTTCGCGAGGGTAAGTTCCTTCCATGCCAGTTCGGCCATCGGCGGCGGCACGAGCGCATAATTGATATGCGGACCGGCAGCCAGCGCGACGCCCCAATGTGCCATAGCGCATTGCGGATCGAGCCGCGCAGCTTCCTGGAAGGAGCGTATCGCGCCAGCGTGATTGAACCCATGAAGCAGCGCCAATCCTTGATCAAAATAACGCTGCGCTTTTGAGTTTTGTGTTGTGATCTTACGCGAGTACGTGCCCAGGCCGTCATAAAATGGCTCCGCCGCATCGCCGCTTCCGTAAAGGACCAGCCCAAGAACGGCGCCCGTAAATGCACGACGGATGGCGCTCATAACCAGGAGGTGACTGTAATCTGGTCTTTTATCCGGGCAACATACTGGCCACGAACTCTGAAGAACTCAAGACACTCAGCGTTGCTGGACTGTAGGGCTCCGGAAAAATCAGCAGTTCCAGTTGCATGCCTTGTTCGGTCGCGCGATCAGATTCTTATGGAACCACTCATCCGAAACGCCGCCATCCTTGCCGCATTCGCCATTATTGCCATCGCTCCGGGTTCGAGCTACTCAGCCGAAACGGATCTTAAGGACATCAAAAGCGAGATCACCAAACGCCATGATGAAGCAGTGAAGCGATTACAGGATTGGATCGGGCAAGTATCGATCGCCGCGGAGAATCGCGGATACCCGGAAGGCGCTGAGTACATGGCGAAGCTGGCGCGCGATGCCGGATTTCAGCAGGCGACGGTGATTCACACTGACGGAAAACCGGGTGTATTCGCGACGTCGGATGCCGGTGCACCGAAAACGATCGGACTTTATTTCATGTACGACGTGAAACAGTTCGACCCGGCGGAGTGGACGTCGCCGCCGACAGAAGCGCGAATCGTCGACAAACCGCCACTCGGCAAAGTGATCGTCGGACGCGGGGCCGTGAACCAGAAGGGACCAGAGGCAGCCTTCCTCGCGGCATTGCATGCGATCCGCGGCGCGGGGAAGAAGATGCCGGTGAATTTGGTCTTGGTGGCAGAGGGCGAGGAGGAGATTGGTTCGCCGCATATTCCGCAGCTCGTTAGGCGTCCGGAAGTACTGGCCGCGCTTAAGAAATGTGACGGCGTATTTATGCCGTCAGCGACGCAGGATTTGGATGGAATCGTGACAGTAAACCTCGGCTCGAAAGGCGTGATCGAGCTCGAGCTGGTCTCGAGCGGTGAAAAATGGGGACGCGGTCCGGCGAAGGATATCCACTCTTCACTCAAGGCGATGGTAGACAGCCCAGCCTGGCATTTGGTGAAAGCAATGAACACGCTTGTGTCCGAGGACGGTAACGAAATTACGATCGATAATTATCCGAAACCGCTGCCACTGAGTGCGGAAGAGAAAACAATGATTGAAAAAGTGTCGAAAGTGCGGAACGAAGCCCAGACAAAGAAGTTATTTAGCGTCCAGCATTGGATCAACGATCTACCATGGGAACAGGCGAACGAACGCCTCGAATCGGCGCCCACGGTCAATATTGAGGGACTGGTCGGCGGGTACACAGGCCCTGGGGGCAAGACGATCCTGCCGCATCGTGCCGTCGCGAAGATCGATATGCGTCTCGTTCCCGATATGAAAGCAGCGGATGCGCTCGCCGCGTTGAAGGCTCATCTGGCGAAGCGCGGCTTTGGCGACATCGAAGTAAACATGACTGGCGGATACGATCCAACGAGCACTTCGGCTGATTCAAAACTGATTAAGGCGCAGGTTGAGACCTACAAAAAATTCGGAATCGATGCGTTACTCTGGCCGCGCAACGCTGGCTCGTACCCAGGATATGTTTTCACCGGGCAACCGCTGAAACTTGCCGCCGGTCATTTCGGGCTCGGCCACGGCAGCGGGGCGCATGCGCCGGACGAGTATTACATCATCGAATCGACAAACGCGAAAATACAGGGATTCGACGGCGCAGTGATGTCGTTCGTCGAATATCTCTACGACCTGGCAAAGTAGGGAGCGGCAGCCACCGCCAGCGGCTACAGTAATTTCGCTTCGAGATTGATCTGTGTGCCGGCGAGAGCGACGGATACGGGGCAAGTCTTTTTCGTTAACTCCGCTTGCTCCTTAAACTTTGCTTCATCGATTCCAGGGACATCGGCCTCGGTTCTTAAGTCGATCGTGGTGATTTTCGGTCCGCCGCCAACCATCTCGAGTTTCACGGTCGCAGTGGTGCTGACTCGTTTCGCGGGATGCCCCGCTTTCTCCAAGTTTGCCGAAAGAGCCATCGTGTAACAACCGGCTTCAGCCGCGCCGATTAGTTCCTCAGGGTTCGTCCCTTTCCCTTCTTCGAAGCGCGATGAAAAAGAGTAGGGACCTTCGAATGCGCCGCTCCCCAGTTTCACGGTTCCCTTGCCTTGTTTCAGAGTGCCTTCCCAGACAGCCGATCCAGTTCGTGTTGCCATTGTTTTATCTCCTTTGTTTGTTTGCTGATTACGATTCGCGCCACACGCCGGCGGGCGCAATCTCTTTTGCCTTTTAATCCAACGAATGAACTATGCAGCTTCCGGTGCAGCAATATCACCGAGCGGGGCGACCTGTTTTCCCCGCTGTGCTTGCGCAAAAACGCGCTGCTTGTGGCCTAACCAAATACTGAGCGCCAGCCAGGCAGCGATAATTGGCACTGTCAGAAAACTTATTCCACGCAATCCGAAACCGAGCGCGTTGAGGCCACGGTACGACCATGCGCCGAGCTGATCGCCGACGCGATAAGCAAAGGTGTCGATCACACTCTTCGCTTTGTATTTGTCTTCACGTCGCAGAACCGTGAAGAGCACTTCGCGCGCGGGTCGCATGAACGCGAATGTCGCCGCGCGCCGTAGGACCTGGAATACAGCTAAAACCGCGAGTAGCGGGCTAATTCCAATGAAAACAAATCCAATCAAACTTAACGTTGGCATAATGATCAATGTCGGAGTGACTCCGAGCCACTTTAGAAGCCTGCCAGTCAGGAAAAGTTGACCAAAGAACGTCAGCGTGTTTACCGAGCGGTCGAGATTGGCAAAAAACGTTGTACGCGCTGCTCGATCGGCGAAACCGTGACCAGCCAGATCGGATTGTTGAAAATAGGCCCAGGTCGAAGTCGTGGAATAAAAAATAATAAACGCGAACAAGCCAAAAAGGTAAGGAGATCGAAAAATGTGAGTAATCCCGGACCAAAGACTGCCTCCGATTGCGGCCTCTTCCTCACGACGCTGTTGCGATGCCTGCTGGCCTCGTGTGAAGTCCGCGGGAAAGAAACGCACGGATTGCGCTGCAACTTCAAACATTGCGCCGGATACCAAAAGCAAATTGGCTGCGCCAATTGGCTTGACCAAGGAGGCAGTGATGCTCCCGCCGATAATGGCGCCTAACGAACCGCCTATGCTGATAAAACCGAAGAGCCGTTTCCCCTGTTCGTTGCTGAACAGATCGGTCATGAACGCCCAAAATACGGTGACCAGAAAAAGATTGGCGACACTTAGCCAAACGAAGAATGTGCGCCCTAGCCACGCTTGCTGTGCTGGCGACAGAATGCGCATGAGCACGGAAAAAATGATAAGATTCACAATGAAAAAACGGTAGGCAATCGGGATGAATCTGCGCCGCGACATTCCCGCCACGAGTGCAGAAAACAGCGCATTAGCGATCAGCATCGCGATTAACGTGGCCGTGAACATCCACGGCAGATTTTCCACGCCGCTGGACGCGCCTATCTCATCGCGGATCGGCCGAATCACATAATAGCCGCCAAGAACCATGAAATTGAAAACGAAGCCGAGCCAGAGCGCGCGAATTTCATTCGCCTTAACGTCAACGATTTTGCCGAGGATCCGTTTCATCAAAAAGTTTTGTCATTCCGAGTGCGTGCGAGGGACCTCACAAATACGGGACACGCTAACGGAGTAGGAACGGCCCTAGCTGCGCTCACGATGGCGACGCGTGATTTTTCTTCCACGCGGCTAGCACTTCGGCTTCGCGTTCCGGTGTGATCCCGGCTTTCATGTGCGCCTGTCGATCTGGCGACTGGGATTTGAACCAGGCAAGGGTGTCAAGCGCGGTTTCATCAAGCGGGCGAAAGATTAGCCCTTTGGCAAGCGCACGATTGATGTTGGTGCGGGTGATCCCGTCCTCCGCACCGGCCCAAACGGGCATATCAGACCAGGCCTGTACCTTTTGATTGGTCAAAAATTTCTCATCCGCCCAGATAAACTTGGCGTTGGATTTCAGGGCGGATTTGATTCCATCGAGCATTCCGCCAATGGTGATCGGCCTGGCCGGGCCGGTCGCATTGTAAATTCCAGTCTCGCCATTTTCCGTCATGCGGATCGTCCATTCCGCCAAATCGCGTCCATCGATGTACTGAACGGAATCCTCCGGTTTACCCGGCGCAAGCACGTCGCCGCCGCGATAGATCCGAACCGGCCAATAGGTAAAGCGATCGCTCTCGTCCCGTGGCCCGACGATTAATCCAGGCCGGATGATGAGCGTTTTTCCGGGAAACCACTTCTCTGCTTCCTTCTCGGAAAGCACTTTGAGAGGTCCGTACAACTTGAAACCATTCGCCTTCATTGATTGAAGCGTTTCCTTGTACGGATCGGCCCCCCCGTAGCTTTGCAGCGGCGCGTTTTCATCCAGACCGGTCTTTGAGTCCTGGTAGACCGAAATAGTCGAGGTAAAAACGTATCGATCGACGTTTCCCTTCAAAATCTGCGCGGCATCACGCACCCAGATCGGCAGCGTTGTGGGATTATCGATCACTACATCCCAGGTTCGGCCTTTCAACGCGTCCAACTGTCCGTTGCGATCGCCGATCAGTTGCTCGACCTCACCGGGCAACTCGCCTGGATGGCTTTTGCCACGATTGAACGTAGTAACCTTATGTCCGCGGCTCAGCGCATAACGCACTTGGTATGGCCCGGTGAATCCGGTGCCGCCCAGAATAAGAATGCGCAGAGGCTTCACAGCTTTCTCTGCGAGCGTTGTGGGCGATTTCATGTTGAGAGCAAGAGCACCAGCGGCGGTACTCGAGACTTTGATAAATTGGCGACGTGTTGTCTTCATAGCGTAGTAACCTTTCTTGTCGTTCTGAGAGAAGCCACCTACTAAGCCGTAGCTTTATACGAAGTCTGGAGGAAGCTAGCATTCCCTCGATCCGCTCGATATGCCAGTAGATAAGAAAATCCGCATGACACGTCGCAAAGCGACGCGCTTAATTGGCGTGGGCGCGGCAGGATTATGTTTGCCGGTTCGTGCATCGCGTGCCCAGGCGAAAGCCGAATCATCAGCGATGTTGACCCGTTCAATTCCTTCATCAGGCGAAAAGCTGCCCGTGATCGGCTTGGGAACCTGGCAGGCGTTCGATGTCGATTTTAGTTCGGACACCCGAAGACAGCTCGGAGACGTGCTCTCACTTTTTGTAAAGCTCGGCGGACGGGTAATCGATACATCGCCGATGTATGGCCGCGCCGAAGAAGTGATTGGTGACCTGACGGCTGCCCTCGGCGTTCGCGACGAGGTTTTTCTTGCCACGAAAGTTTGGACGCGAGGCAGGGAAAACGGAATTAAATCGATGGAACGCTCCATGACGCTTTTACGAGCGAAAAAAATCGATCTGATGCAAGTCCACAATCTCGTCGATGTTGAGACGCAACTGGCAACGCTGCGTGAATGGAAAGCGCAGGGCCGCATCCGTTACCTTGGTATAACGCACTACGAGGCGGGCGCATTTGCTGATGTGGAAAAAATCATGCGAAGCGAAACGCTCGATTTTGTGCAGATCAATTATTCGATCCTGGAACGCGAAGCAGAAGACCGCCTGTTGCCGCTCGCCCTGGAACGCGGCATTGCCGTAATCGTTAATCGGCCGTTTGGTGGTGGCGATCTTTTCAGTCGGACGCGCTCAAAGCCAATGCCCGATTGGGTTGCCGAATTTGATTGTCGTTCCTGGGCGCAATTTTTCCTCAAGTGGATCGCGGCTAATTCCGCTGTCACTTGTGCCATTCCCGCGACCAACAAACCGCGGCATCTTGAGGATAATATGATGGCAGGCATAGGGCGGCTTCCTGACGCAAGAATGCGGCGACGAATGGTTGAATTAGTCTCGTCACGGTAGCGGCGACCGATCAAAAATCGCCTCTCAAACTGCTCTTGCGGAGACCTGTCCGTATTTGTTAATTGTCAACGGAAAAAATTTACGTTTTCTGAAAAAAAATCAGTTGCAGGGGCGCTCGATCTCATCGATAGGAGCGCGCTTTATGGGAAAAATAACCCCCTGTCTTATTATCGGGCTTTGTTGCGTGGCATTTTATCCGCGTCCGGCGGCAGCGCTGACTTTTTCAGCGCCGAAACCAAAATTTGGTTACACGGACGCATCCGGTAAAAAGCAGTCGGTTGAGGTGGTCGACAAATATTACCCCAAGAAAATTGTGCACCCGTTCGGCAATGATTCGAAGATCGATCCGAAGCTGCGCCGAGCTGCGACCATCGCAGAAGAACGCGCGCGAGCACACTCTCTTTCCAAGTGCTGGCACTACGTCAAAGAAGCTCTTGTTGCCGCTGGGGTGGTGAAGTCCCGCCCCCAAACGACCCTGGCAAAGCAAGCCGGGCAGGAGCTGGTGAAAAATTACGGATTCAAGAAACTGCCGGTGACCGATCCGTATCAGGCGCCTGTTGGTTCCGTGTTGGTCTATGGCGCCAAACGCGCCGCGGGCCACGTCGAGATTCGCACGGAAAATGGTTTCGTCAGCGATTTTCGCTCAAAGACGCCGTCTCGCCGGCCGCTATTAGGTATTTTCGCCAAGAGTTAGGATTGCTCCTCTGGGCGATTCTAAGCGCCTGAAAGAATCAATTCCGGCTGGCAATTTGTCCAGGCCCGCAGATTCTTTGGCGATGATTCAACCGGTCCGGATTGCCATGTGGTCGGGCCCGCGAAATATCTCGACGGCTATGATGCGTGCCTGGGGTAATCGCGCCGACACGTTTGTAATCGATGAGCCATTTTATGCTTTTTACCTGTGGGAAACTGGCAAGGAGCATCCCGGCGCAGACGCGGTGATCGGGTCTGGCGAGACCGATTGGCGAAGAGTCATCGCGGAACTAACAGCGCCCATCCCGGACGCGAAGCGGATCTTCTTCCAGAAACAAATGTCGCATCACCTTTTGCCGGGGGTGGCCCGTGAATGGCTCAGTGCAGTAACAAATTGTTTTCTAATTCGAGACCCACGCGAGGTAATCGCTTCATACGTCAAAAAACGAGAGGATCCAGCGCTGGCGGATCTGGGCTTTGTGCAGCAGTCGGAGATTTTTGATTTTGTCCGTGCTCAAACGAATTCGATCCCGCCCGTCGTCGATGCAAAAGATGTGCTGGAAGATCCCAAACGAACATTGCGCCTGCTTTGCGAGGCAGTCGGCGTCGACTTCAGTGAATCCATGCTGTCATGGCCGCCTGGATTGCGCGAGAGCGACGGCGTCTGGGCAAGGCATTGGTACGGTGAAGTAGCAAAAACAACGTCTTTTCAACCATATCGACCGAGCGAAGTGAAGGTTCCGGTGCATCTGCAGGAAACTCATGATCGCTGTCGTGAATGTTACGACCGATTGTGCGAATACAGACTGCGTTGAACCATTCAAACCAATGCTTCAAAAGTTCGATGAACGAAATCGCAACCTGATCGTTAATATTAACGGTCGGCTTTTGCACCGCGATGAGGCCGGAATCAGCCCGTTTGATTCGGCCGTACAGGGCGGCGACGCAGTTTGGGAAGGCCTGCGTCTATACAATGGCCGCATTTTCAAACTCCACGAGCATCTCGACCGGTTGGAACATTCGGCACAGGCTTTGTCTTTTGTCGAAATTCCGTCGCGCGAAAAAATCATCGAGGAAATCAAACGCACACTTACGGCGAACAAGATGAGTGACGGCGTGCATGTCCGCCTCACGCTGACTCGCGGTGTAAAGATCACTTCCGGAATGGACCCGCGTCTGAATCAGAGCGAGCCTACCTTGATCGTTCTCGCGGAGCATAAGGCACCGGTCTACGCGAAGAACGGCCTGACTTTGATTACGACCAAAGTCCGCCGCCCGCCGCGCGAGGTTCTGGATGCGCGAATTCATCACGCGAATCTGCTGAATTCGATTCTGGCTAAGATCGAAGCCAACAACGCGGGTGCAGACGACGCCTTGATGCTCGACACGCGCGGCTTTGTCGCGGAAACAAACGCCACGCACGTCTTCATCGTGCGCAACTCCGATCAATCGCGAACAAGCGGTGATCTGGCGACCAGTCGGGTGCTGGCCTGCCCGGAGGGAATCACCCGCGCCACAGTGATCGAGATTTGTGCGACCGAAAAAATTCGCTGTGTCGAGACCGACCTTTCGGTCGTCGACGTTTATGGCGCCAGTGAGATGTTTTGTACCGGAACGATGGGTGAGCTGGCTGCCGTTACGAAGCTCGACAATCGCCAGATAGGCGATGGCACCGTTGGCCCCATGACAAAACGGCTCAGCGATATTTACGCCAAACGAACCGCCAGTGAAGGCGTACAGGTTTTGAATTGATACTAGTGTGCGGCTACAATGTCATCCTGAGCGAAGCAAAGAAGTCTCCACGTGCCTCGATCACGCAAAGTAGTTAGTGGATCACCACTTTCGATCACGGATTTCTCGCGCCGCTCGGAATGACGCATTGAACAATTACACGTTGGGGGGTGGGCCTTAAGAAGCCTACTTTTCCCAGGTTTTCTTTTGAAAGGAGGCCCGGCCCGATCCCTGCTCGAACGCTTCAAAATGTTCCGGGTTTTGCTGGTAGTATTTTTGATGATACGCCTCAGCCGGATAGAACTTCATCGCCGGCAGAATTTCGGTTACAATTGGCTTGTTGAATTTTCCTGAACGCCCCAGCTTCTCCTTTGAAGCCTCTGCGGTTTTCTTCTCTTGATCGCTGCTGTAAAAAATCGCCGCACGATAACTAGGTCCAACGTCAGTAAACTGTCCGTCCACTTGGGTTGGGTCGATTTGTCGCCAATAGATATCGAGCAACTGATCGTAGGAGATCTTTGCCGGATCGTACGTAATTTGGATCGATTCGCGGTAGCCGGTTTTTTCCGAGGAAACAAGTTCGTAGGTCGGGTTCGGTTCAGTCCCGCCGCAATAACCCACGACGCTCTTGATTACGCCTTTGGCTTTATCAAATGCCGGCTGAATGCACCAAAAGCAGCCGCCCGCGAAGATCGCGATCCGTGTTTCTGCAGGGGAATTTTGCCCCTGGCTACTTGCGATAGTGCCGGCAACAATCGCCACGTAACCTAGCCCGAGAAGAAAGATTCGCTTCATAGTTTCGGTCTTTAGACACCCTTCTAGTCCGCACGTTGTGAATAACTCAGCTTATTTTTTGCTTGCCATCAGCAGTGCGGCCGTCATAAACGGATTCCAGGTTTAGTGCCTCTGACGATAAAGTCACACTCTGATTTTCTCCTCAGCGTGCCTGCGAGTGAGGGTAGCTTAGCTCACCGCAGGCACGTCCATTATAGAAGGCGTCTCATAAATGTTGTAGTTGCCTCGCTGCGTCGAGGCGAGGTGTTTGGTCGAGGTTGCTGATTGTGGGCAAAGCGACAACCGGGAATGCGGGCAGGCTTTGCCGTGGCTACAGCGCATATTACGAGATGGCTTCTAGACTAGTTGCGCTTGATTCGCTGACTGATCGCCTCGACGTGGAGAAGACTTTCGGACGCAAAGCGTCTTTGCGGGTCGATCTTGGGTGCGGCGACGGTTCATTTCTCTGCGCAATGGCGCAGCGAATGCCGGGCAACAATTTTCTCGGGATAGAACGGTTGCTCGATAGAGTGCGCGCTTCGGCGCGTAAAGCTGCGGCGCTGGACAATGTACGACTGTTGCGAATCGAAAGCTCCTACGCGGTGCGTTATCTGTTGCCGGCTGAATCAGTAGAAACATTTTATTTGTTGTTTCCGGATCCCTGGCCAAAACGCCGCCATCATGCGCGCCGCATCGTAACGCCGGATTTCCTAAGCTCGGTTCATGCTGCGCTCGAGAAAAATGGGAGCTTTTACGTTGCCACAGATGACGTCGATTACTTTCGAAAAATCCAAGGGATCGCTAAATCAAATCCCGGTTTTGCAATCGATGACACTGTTGTCGATCTACCGCACAGCAAATTTGGGCTCATTTTCCGGAAACAAGGCGCGCCCGTTCATTGGTTGGCACTGCGAAAAGTTTCGCCAGTAAAATAGCTTTGCGCTTCCCATCCATCGTGGCCGAAGCGGAGCGTTACTGCGCCGGTTTCATCCTGGCGAAAGAGTTTGATGCCGCGTTTTCGCAGATTTTCAGCCCAACTATCGCTGACTCGTTCGTACCCTGGGAAGTCGCGGGAAGTGGCGATAATCAGCCGCGGCCGGGTAGCGTCAAGGAAAACCTCAGAGCCGGACTCTCCAGAATGATGCTGACCTTTAATGATGATGTCGCTCTGAAGATTCAAACGACTGGCCAACAATATTTGTTCTGTTTTGATGCCGCTATCCGACATGAAGAGGATCGAGGCCCCTCGCGCTACCAACAAACGAATGACATACGCCTGATCGTCAGCGATCGCGGAGCTAAAGTGCCGTGGAGGGAACAAGACGTGCGCAGTGACCTCGGGCGATAGATGAAAACTGTCTCCAGCAGTCAGATTGGCCAGTTTGATTCCGCGTTCCCGAAACAAACGTTGTAACTTCCTGTGAACAGTTGAGTGATCTGGCGCGGGATTATCGACGACACGGATTTGAGGAAAATCGCCCAGCAATTGTGCCGCGCCACCGAGGTGAAGCGCGTCGCCGTGAGTGAGCAGCAAGCCGGAAAGCCGATTCACACCTGCCCAGTGCAAATACTCGCGCACCACGCGCTGATAAGTCAGGTCGTTACCGCAATCGAGCAACCAGTTCCCGCTGCCTCTTCGCAAGTGAACAGCCGCTCCAGCGCCGAGATCCAGGACCGTAATCTTAGCAATGACCTTTTCGGGCCAATGCGGGTGTTCGACGTAAAAATGCCCACCGGGAACCTGCGCGAGGAGTTGCACGATCGCCAAAACAAGCTTTGCCAAAAGCCAGTTGGCGTTATTGAAGATTACCGCGAGCCCTGTCAGAAGCGGTGTCGACAGAAGCGAAAGAAGCGCGATGGCGAGAATGAAGAAAGCGATCGGCACGACGATCAGGTTCGCCAGTAAGGAAATTGGCGTGACGATGTAGAAATACCACAGCACTAGCGGCAACGAACCGACCCACGCCGCGAGGGAAACACCGGCCCCATCACATAGCCATTTGAAGCTGGCATGCATCCAACGCCGCGGACCTTGCAACAAGCTTTGTGGCAGGAACGGATCGGGAGCAGTCCAGCGCTGCAAACGTCCAGCAAATCGGTCGGTAAGCAATATGATGGCGCCCACGACCGCGAATGAGAGCTGAAAGCCGGCCGAAAAAAATTCATTCGTGTTCCAGGAAAGGAGAAAAAACGCAGCGGCAGCGAGGCTGTTGAGGACAAAAACCTTGCGTTCGAAAAACAAGCCACCCAACAAAATCGAACTCATGACCGCCGCGCGCACACTCGAAACGTGCAGACCTGTCACTGCGGCGTAGAAGAGAAGGAGAGGTATGATGAGCGCGGCAGCCCATTTCGGTGAGAGCCGTGCGACCATCGCCAGCATCCACAAAAGGGCTGCAACAATTCCGACGTGCAAACCCGCAACAGCGAAAAGGTGAAGGGTGCCGGTTTGTTGAAATGGTTCCTCGATGTCTTCCGGTGTTTGGTGCCTGAGGCCCAGCACGATTCCATTCAGAAAATTTTGGACCTCAGGAGCATTCTCCAACCCTTTGTCGAGCGCGTTTTGCATCCACGCGCGCGACTTCTGAGCGAGACGCAAAATCGGGTTGCCGCCCCCGTGCCGAATGAGAGTCCCGTCTTCCGGATAACGAACAAAGAGCATTCGACGGACATCGCGACGTGCCAGATAAGAGCGCATGTCGAACTCGCCGGGATTTCGCGGTGGCGCGACGACTTCCGCGATTCCGAAAAACCTCACTTCATCACCAAATTCGGGGCTACCTTTCCAACGAACCTGCCAGACGGCGCGCGTTGGTTCTTTCCTGCCTTCAAATTGAATTGACTTGAGCTTTAGCAGGAACGTTGCAAACCCGCTTGGCGCAATCCTTGGCCCAGTGATGACGCACCCGATGGCAGTGACAACTCGCGGCCGGTTGCCAAGTTCGTCAGCCAGTCGCCGGCCTTCCGTATTGCTTGTCTCAAGGTTGTGCAGCAGGAAAAAGCCAAACGCGACGACGAAGTAAGTCGCGAGCAGAGCAGGTCTGAACGCGACGATGACAATGCAGGACGCCAGAATGATCGTCACCATGATCAAGACGGCATCGGGAAGGGGGAAGACGTCTGCGATGACAATTCCGATTGCGGCCACCAAAGCCAAACCAACAAACGGCTGACGCGGCCCGTTCAGGAATTTCATTATTCTGCTTTTCCTTTATTTCGTCGCCGCAACGCAAGCTCTTATAGAGCGGGATTGCTCGAGGTAAGGGCTGCTGTAGCCGCGGAGGTTGACCGTGGCGATCCTTATCCGTGCGGGAAAACCCGAGAAAACCGAGGTCACCAACCTCGGCTGCAGTATCTATCAATTCTCTTGGCTAAGAGCGGGCTACCGGGACGAGGAGGACAGGACGTGTGCTGTGCTTCAATACGCCTTTAGCGGCGCTTCCTATCAGCAAGTTATACATCGCGCTGTGACCATGTGTGCCCATCACAATCAGATCGGCGTTTACCTCATCCGCTTGATTCAAAATTTCTTCAGCTACTACGCCAGTCGGCTCGTGGAAGCTGACCTTGATACCGTCCTGGGCTATCTCTTCCTGCCATTTGGCCAGCTTGGACTTCTGACCTTCATCCTCTGCGATTGTCTCCGGCGTCGGTTGAAATCCTGGAACTGGCACGCCGGCCATGGGTGCAAGCTCAGACATCCCCGCGAGACCGTAACCAAGGGTGCCCGACGCTCCTGCTGCAGTGAGGTCTTTCACATGGACAAGATGAATCTCCGCATGAAAAACCCTGGCAAACTGGCGCGCTAAATTGATCACCGGCGTTGTGACGTCGGAAAAATCGATCGGAACGAGAATTCGTTTCATTCCTCTTCGAGCTTAGCTGGCGTGTTGCCCTATCTCAAGATCGGAACGCTACACGATGCAGACAATCCGGTCAGGTTGTCACGAGTTGCAGAGAGGATTGCCTGCCTCACGCGCGCGCCGTAATTTCCGCTGTGCAGGACCTCTTCGAGGATGGAGAAGATATCGAAGTCGAGCGCATGGACAGTGCGCCGCTTGCGACCCGTATGCGTCCGCGATCGCTCGATGAGCTTGTCGGTCAGGAGCACATTTTAGCGCCTGGTAAACTGTTGCGCCGTGCCATCGAAGCCGATCGTTTGCCGTCCGTGATTTTCTCCGGGCCGCCCGGTAGCGGTAAGACCACACTAGCCCGAATCATTGCGGAGATGACGCACGCAAAATTCATTCGGATCAGCGGGGTGGAAAGTAATGTCGCCGAGATGCGCCGTGTCATCGCAGCGGCCACGAATCGCCTCCGCACATCTGGGCGAAAAACGATTTTATTCATTGACGAGATCCATCATTTCAACAAAGCCCAACAAGATATTCTTTTGCCCGACGTCGAAGCAGGAACTCTTCGCCTGATTGGCGCGACCACCTACAATCCATTCTTTTATGTAAACAACGCGCTCGTGTCGCGTTCGCAGGTTTTTCGACTTGAATCGCTCACCGTGGACCAACTGGAAGTGTTGATCAATCGCGCACTGGCCGACAAAGAGCGCGGACTTGGAAATTACAAAGTGAAGATGGATAAGAACGCGCAACGGCATCTGGCAAAGTTGAGCGATGGTGACGCGCGCAAATGTTTAAACGCGCTGGAGATCGGGGTTCTTACTACCCCGACGAAGGGAAATGACGGCGCAATTCATTTCACCCTTCAGGTGGCCGAAGAAAGCATTCAACAAAAAGCCGTCGTGTACGATCGTGCTGGTGATGCGCACTATGACACGATTAGCGCGTTCATTAAGAGCATGCGGGCATCAGATAAAAAAGGCGCGATGTACTGGCTCGCGAAAATGTTGCATGCTGGCGAAGATTTCCGTTTCATCGCGCGGCGAATCGTGATTTTTGCGAGCGAAGACATCGGCCTCGCCGATCCGGAAGCGCTGCCACTGGCAATTGCGGCGCAACAAGCGGTGGAATTTGTCGGTATGCCCGAAGCGCGAATCCCACTGGCTCATGCCACCGCTTACATGTGTCGGGCCGCGAAAAGTCGGGAAGCGTATAATGAGCTGAATGCCGCGACCGAGAAGGTCGAAATGGAACAAACCAAGCAGGTCCCCGAAAATCTTAAGAATAAACATTTCCCGGTGAATCCCGAAGAGTAAGCGGCTCCAGGCATCTGTTCATTCGAGTACTTCGCGCTTCACCTGCGCAACAAGCGAACAGGAAGCTTCGTTTTTCTTGCTGACTTCTGTAGAAGTTCTTTTGATATGCACCAATCAGGGAAGGAGATTGAATCCGGCAGACCGGTGACGCGTTTTCTGCGACTGATTCGTTTTTCACATACAATTTTCGCGCTTCCATTTGCTCTGGGCGCGCTTGTCGTAGCGGCGAACGGTTGGCCGTCGGTGAGAATTTTGGTTCTGGTTATGGTCTGCATGGTGTTTGCACGCACTGCAGCGATGCTTTTCAATCGACTGGTTGACTGGTCTCTCGATCAGCGCAATCCGCGCACGGCTTCGCGGCATCTCCTTGTCTCCAAGTCAGGAGCGATGGCTTTGCTTGCAGTTAGTTCTGGCGGTTTTCTCCTGACAGCGGCCGCAATCAATCGATTGACTTTGGTTCTTGCACCAATTGCTCTGACGCTGATTTTCTTCTATTCGCTGACAAAACGGTTCACGAGTGCAACGCACTTTTTCCTCGGCCTCGCGCTGGCTGTCGCACCGATCGGCGCATGGATCGCGCAGACCGGACGAATCGATCTCGCCCCGATCGTGCTTGGGTCAGGCGTAATTTGCTGGGTCGCCGGATTCGATCTCATTTACGCTACGCAAGATTACGATTTCGATCGCCGCGAAGGTATTCGGTCACTTGTTGTGAAGCTCGGGATCGCCAGGAGTCTTCGTCTGGCGCAGCTATTACATCTCCTCACGTTTGTAGCGCTTATTTTCTTTGGTGTAGTAGCGCAGCTCGGCGGGCTTTATTACTGGTCGATGCCACTCATTGCAGCCGCGCTTTTTTACGAACACAAAACCGAGAAGCTCGATCTATCTGGCATCAATCGGGCTTTTTTTCAAAGCAACGCCTTCGTTAGTGCAGTGTTTCTTGTCGCAGTCTGCGTGGACCGATTGCGCTAGCCTTGATCTCCCGAGGCGGTTCCAGTGAACCGTCCCTCCCTACATTGCGTTTAACATCGCCACGCGCCTCTCATGGCGTCCCCCGTCAAACCCTGTTTCCAGCCAGATCTGCACAATTTCCAGCGCGAGATCTTGCGGGATCAGACGTTCGCCCATGGAAAGGACGTTGGCGTCATTGTGTTGTCGTGAAAGCCGCGCTGACTCCTCGCTCCAACAAAGCGCACAGCGCACGCCGTGGACCTTGTTTGCTACCATTGCTTCGCCGTTGCCCGAACCGCCGAACACGATGCCGCGCTCGCATTCGCCGCGAGCAACTGCTTCTGCAGCAGGTCGAATGAAAAGCGGATAATCCACTGGATCCTCGCTAAACGTACCGCAGTCTTTTACTTCGTGACCGAGCGAGTTGAGCAGTTCTTTTACCTTTTCCTTGTAGCGAAAACCTGCGTGATCTGAACCGAGAGAAATCTTCATGGATGTTTCATTGCAAGCTGGGTCGAGAAATCTCTAATTGTTTCCATCGATTGCGTCGAGCAGAAAGACAATAGTAGTCTAGCGGTGGCGACAAACTTCGCTCGACATCACAATGCTACCCACCGTGCAGTTTTGCCAGTTCGTTCCAGAGTTCGCGTTCGCGTTCGCTCAGTTTCTTCGGCACGTTGATCTGAACTTCTACGTAAAGATCGCCGCGCTTTCCCGAGACCCCTGCTAATCCGCGTTCTCGCAGCCGAAATCGCTGACCGCCCTGAGTACCTGGCGGAATTTTCAGCCGGACCTTTCCTTCGAGAGTTGGCACGAGCAATTCGCTTCCGAGCACTACGCGCCACGGTTCAATTTTCACCTCATGGACCAAATCGCTGCCCTCGACCGAAAAATCGGGGTGGCGCGCAAGCCGTACGCGCAGGAAAAGATCACCGCTTTTCCCTCCGCGCGCGCCGGCTTCTCCCTGGCCCGCCAGACGGATTCGCTGGCCCTCACGAACGCCCCGTGGGATTTTGACCTGATAATTTTCAACTTTATTTGAGCCTGCCCGGCGCAGGGAGACCGTTCGCGTAGATCCGTTCAGCGCTTCTTCAAGCGTGACCATGATATCGGCCTCGACATCGGCTCCGCGTTCAGCCGTCGCCTGGCGTCCGCCAAATCCGCCGAAAGCCGACCGACCGCGGCCACCACCAAAAAACGCTTCGAAAAAGTCGCTGAATCCAGTGCCGCCGAATTCAAATTGAACTCCGCCGCCATCGCCGCCCCATTGATAATATCCGCCCGGCTGTTGTTGTGGCCCCCGTTCGTAGCCTGGTGGCGGCTGGAATCCGCCGGGCTGGTTCCAATCTGCGCCGAGTTGATCGTATTTTCTTCGTTTCTCAGGGTCGCCTAATACTTCGTACGCTTCATTGATCTCCTTGAATTTTTCTTCTGCGACCTTTTTGTCTTTGGCGACATCGGGATGGTATTTGCGCGCCAGCTTGCGAAAAGCGCTGCGAATCTCGTCTTCGGTCGCCGTCTTCGGCACGCCGAGCGTCTCGTAGTAATCTCGGAATTGTACGGGCATTAACCCCAAAGCTTGTGCCTCCGGTTGATTCGCGCAACTTTTGGATAATGCGCGAGCTGGGCAAATTCGTTGCCATCATTGGCGGGGTCATTACGCTGGTCGGATTAGTGATGTGGAGCGGGTTTGGGCCGAGATGGCTGGGACGATTCCCCGGCGACATCCGAATTGAGCGCGAGCATTCTGCGTTTTATTTTCCGATCGTCACCTGCGTAATCCTAAGCATTCTGCTCAGCTTGCTATTGTCGATCTTCCGCCGCTAGGTGGATCGGCTTCTCCAGAAGACGATGGCGAAAGATTCGCCGAAGGCGCAATGTTCCAGCATCGTGGTCAGAGTAAACCGACAGAAATTGCTAGAGCGGCATATTGTCCAACTGCTGCGCTGCCGCCGGTGCCCGCGGATGAAATCAACGCCAGTCTCCGGTGGCGCAATTGTGAGTGATATAATGATCATTGGTCAGGCACCGGGTCCGCGGGAACCGGTTTTGCAAAGGCCGTTTGCTCATACTGCTGGCAAGACGCTTTTCCGCTGGTTCGAGGAATTCTGTGGTATGAATGAAGCCGCGGTTCGATCGAAAATTTATTTCGCAGCCGTCTGTCGCTGTTTTCCTGGAAAGAACTCGGGCGGCTCAGACCGTGTTCCGGCTCCGGATGAAATCCGCAACTGCTCTTCCTGGATGAATGATGAAATCGAAATTCTGCGGCCGCGCCTCGTTATTCCTGTAGGCCGGCTGGCCATCGTGCAATTCATTGACTGCGCGAAGTTGGAAAAAGTGATCGGTCGCAGATTTCGTGTCGAGCGAGCACAACGCTTTTTCGATTTGATTCCGCTTCCCCATCCATCCGGCGCGTCGCCCTGGCATAAGATTGCCCCAGGAAAAGATTTACTCGGACGCGCGCTGAAACTGATTGCGCGCCATTCAGCTGTAGCCGCGTTAGGTGGGCGAAGCCATGCGAAGAGCCGAAAGGGATGAGAACGAACGACCACGGCACGAATGTTGTAGTCGCCTCGCCGTGTCGAGGCGGTCCTGGATATTGGCAATTGCGCACGGCGACACAGACCCGTGGCTACAGTGCATTTTTCAAGATGATTGCGCTGGTTGGTTAGGACTGTTTTAGTGCCGACGTGAAATTATGGCTGCAGATCGAAAACCTAATTTAATTCTTTTTCTTCCGGACCAACAGAGAGCCGATACGATCGCATGCTATGGAGGGGTAAAGGTTCACGCACCGAATCTAAACAAGCTTGCCTCTGAATCGGTGGTCTTTGAGCGGGCATATGTCACTCATCCGGTTTGCACACCCTCACGTTCTTCACTGATGAGTGGCACCTGGCCGCATACCAACGGATGCACCCGAAACAGCGTGCCCCTCGATCGGCGGTTTCGCGTTTTCCCTGAGCTGATGGAAGACAGGGATTATCGCGCCGCCTATGTCGGGAAATGGCACCTTGGCGAGGAAGGACCGGTCGGGCGAGGATTTGATGAATGGATCTCGACTGATGACAACGGCGATTACACGCATTTCCTCATTTCGAACGGGATCACGCCTGACAAACAGAACGGCCGATTTTCAGAGGTAGCGATCAGTAATCTGCCGATCGAACTGTCCCGGCCAAAGTTTCTCGAGAGACATGCATGCGAATTTATCGAAAAACATCGCGGCGATCCTTTCATTCTCGTTGTTGGTTTTGTAGAACCGCATTCGCCTTACAATGGCCCGCTCAATGATGAAAATCCGCTCGATGGGATAGCGCTTGATGAGACGGCCACTCTTCCTGAGAGCGAAGATATTCCGTTGCGTTATCGTTTGATGCGGGAATGGCAGCAAGCGGAAGCTCAGCTAGATCGGGAGCGATTGCCTACTCAATTGTTCTTTGGTGTCACCCCTGAGGAATACCGGAGTATCAAGCAGCGCTATCTCGGCCTGGTTACGCTGGTGGATCAAAGCATTGGCGCAATCCTCGCGTGCCTCGAACGATGCAACTTGACCGACAACACGATTGTCGTGCACACGAGCGATCATGGCGACGGCCTGGGCGCGCACCATCTCTTTGGGAAAGAAACAATGTTTGAAGAAGCCGCACGTGTTCCCTTGTTAATTCGGCTCCCTGGTCAAACGCGCGTCAGAACCGTTCAGCAACCTGTCAGCCACATCGATTTTGTGCCGACGTTGCTTGATCTTCTCGGCCAGCCAAATCATCCCCAGTGCGCGGGCAAAAGTCTGCTCCCGTTACTTGGCGACGAAGCAGTGCTTCCAAAGAACGTATTTCTGGAGTGGGCGCCAAATCGGACGAAAATAAAGAAAGGCACCAAACTGGCGCGGCGATGGGCGATCAAGCGCGCCGTTGAAGAATCCACCCGAACGATCGTTTCGCCCGACGGCTGGAAGCTTTGCCTGCGCGACAAAGATTCGAATGAATTGTATAATCTGACGGACGATCCGCACGAAATGCGCAATCTCTATGCGCAGCGGCAATATGCTTCGGTGATTTCGAGTCTTTCAGGTCAGGTTCACCGCTGGCAAGAGGTTTCCAACGACCGGCTCAAAATCTAAGCGGTCGCGCGCCACTGCCGTGGCTCAAAAGCGATACCCGTGCAATTCAATCTCCTTGGCGAACGCCCTTTCAACGATTCGCCGTTGTTCGTCGTTGAATACTTGCTGATATGGTCTGCGATCGGTTCGGTATTCCGATTTGGCAGCGACACCAAGGCTACCGTCGAAAGGGATATTTAATTGTGAGAAGATTTCGCCGAGTTCAGAAAGCAGGTTTTCGTAACGAACAATCCGATCTACGATGATTTTTTCCCCCGTGCGATTGGTATATCGAAAGTAGTTCACAGGGAATCTACCTCGCGCTAGATAATCATTCAAAGAAAGCGAGCCGCCTTCGCGGGTGGCATGCATGTGGTAATGCGACAAAACCTTGTCCCAGGGATTTCGGTCGACGCAGAACTTGAAATAACTGTTCCAAATATCGCCAGGAACGCGCTTCCGTAGCTCAAATGCCGGCATGTGACGGTAAAACTTCTCGCGGCTGGTGATTGAATGTCGCAATGCTGAGAAGATCTTGCCTGGTCTCTCGAAGATTTCAGGAATCGGGTTGATAAAGCCCTCATAATTACGCGGCTGATGTCCCTCGATAGGCGGCTCAATGGGTGTCAGGACATCGGTCGGTCCGCAGTGTTTTGAAAGGAAGACCTCAATGCTGGTGCCTGCGGTCTTTGCAGTCTTGATAAAGATGAATTTGTATTTGTGGGACAGGATCATGGAGGGTTAGCGCTTCCCGCCAGCAATAGGTCGCACGACTGATAAGTAACCGCCAGTATTCGCCTAGTTCGACGACGCGCTGTAAAATGGTCACACAATTGGGCAAATGATTTCTATTCAGAAACGTTTTCTGTTCGTTCACATTCCAAAGACGGCCGGGAATTCGATTCAGAGCGTCCTGCGCGATTACTCTGAGGATGAATTAGTGGCTTTGCGTAGTGAGCAGGACGGGGTGGAGCGCTTTGGGCTGCGCAATCCGAAGTACAAAATTAAGAAACACTCAACGCTGGCCGAGTACCGTGTCGCCCTCGGAGAAACGCAATTTAGCAACCTCTACAAGTTCACCTGCGTACGCAATCCATGGGACCGGATGGTTTCCTATTATTTCACGCCGACACAAAACACGGCCGCGTGGAATCGGAAGAAATTCAGGACGATTATTGTTAAAGCTTTGTCGGCCGCGGAATACCTCGGGTTGAATCAGGACAAAGAAGATCCGTTCCAAAACGTTAATTACATCATGCGCTTTGAGAATCTTGTGGACGATTTTCGAATCGTCTGTCGGACGTTAGACATCTCGCCGGCAACCCTGCCGCAGTATAACCGATCTAACCGGGAACATTATTCAAGCTACTACGACGACGAGCTTCGTGAGTTAGTGCGCGCGCGGTTTGCCGCAGAGATCGAGCGTTTTGGCTATACCTTCGAGCGCCGATAAGAACTAGAGCTTTCCCAGGGTCATGTATTCGCCATCCGGCTGGCGAAACCATTCCGGTAACTCAATCCCTGCCGCGATCATGCTCTCGTAGCAATTCTGCGTGATCACACCTCGCCGGGTGCTCTCTCCAAAAACTGCGAAATTTTCCTTGGTCACGAACAGCCGGTGTTCGGACAACTTTGGGACGTCGTTTTTCAGGTCATCCATTGCTTTTGCGCTGGGAATATGGTCCGGCAAATGGGCGAACAGGTGCCGGAGGACTTTGGCGCGCAGGATTTGATGAATCCATATCTGGAACCAGGCTTTTCGCTCAAAGTAAACATCGCCAAATGGATTCCTAATCTTGCGCCGGTAGAGTGTCAGTTTTGGGTTAGTAAGAGTTGCCCTGCATCTACAAAACAAAAGACCGTCTACGTCCGGTGAGCGTATGGCGTGAGAAATCAGGCTCGCGATTTTATCGGTGACGAGTTGGATGGGGTATTTGTCGTCGATGCACCAATAAATCCATTCTTCATCGTCGATCTCCGTCAGCAGACGCAGAATAGTCCCCTTAATGTCCGACGGCGCCGTGAGATATTTGACCTGTTCGGTGTCAGTACCGCCAAGCTCCTGATAAGGAACATGGAAAACGAACGGATGATCCGGCCATAGCCGGTGATATTGAAAAATCATGTGTTCTGTGATTGCTCGATAGCGATCACAAGTGAGCACAATCGCTTTAATTTTATCCGGCGAACTCATAGCCAAACCGCTCTATATCGACTTTGAACCTGTTCGCGATGATATCCCTGGTTCGCGGCGTGTAATATTCAGCGTAATGGCGCGTCCGTGGATTTTCTCTCCGATGCGGCAGCTTCTCGCTCACCCCCAGCTTTTTCGCCACAAAAGCCCAGTCTTCGTCGAGTCGCTCGAATTTTCCAATGAAGTCGGCTAGCACATTCCCATTTGGATCGACAAACCAATCCAGTTGGTAACGGTGCGGGGATGAGTGAACGCAGGTAGCGCTGCTGTATTGAATCCAGTCGACGAACTCGTCGAACGTCATTTTGTCTCTCAGTTGTAGCGCCTCGGTGCGTTCATAAAGAGAGACAACCCGGTCCCACGGGTTGCGGACGAATCCGAATTTGAAGTAAGTCTCGAATTGCTTGCCTCCGATTTCCGTCCGGCGCTTTTCGGGAAGTAACAAATACAGAGACCCAAGAATGCGATTCTTTCTTCCCCCGTAGTGCGTCCAATACGTCTCCATCTGGTTCTTGATCTGCCAGAGATTCAGATGTGGTTTCCAAGCCTTGCCCAGAATCGCTCTGACACTGGTCGAGCCTGTCTTGGGCACTTCTACAAAAATGCATCTGTATTTGTGAGAGATCACTTCGCTTACGGGATGAAAGTATGGGAGCGACAAAATAATGGGTCGGCCGGGACTCGAACCCGGAACCAACGCCTTAAAAGGGCGCTGCTCTACCAATTGAGCTACCGACCCGCCGCCGGAAAAGTTTTCTAATCCAGATCACGCGCTGTCGCAAGATTGTAGGGCGGGTGCGTCACGTGGCAATAAGACGGGCAGGCGGAGCGCTTGTCCTACAATTTCAACATCGTAACCAGATCGCGCAGCGAATTCTTGGGTCTCTCCAATCGAAAGACCGACAAACCAGCCTGAGTAGCAGCTTGCCAATCCCGTTCTGGGTCGTCGCCAACATGAAGCACCTCGTTCGGTCTCAAACCGATTATTTTTAAGGCGCACAGATAAATCTCTGGATCCGGTTTGTCCGCTCCGATTTCGCTGGAAATGAAAATATGTGCAAAAAACTTCGAGATACCGAGATGCTGCAGAATGAGCCGCAAACGACCGTCGAAATTTGAGATTACAGCGAGTCGAAACCGCGTCTGCAGTTGTTGCAGCACAGCAGGAACCTCCGGGTAAAGTTCCCAAACATCGGACTCGGCAAAATGTTCGTAAGCGATTTCGAAAAAATTATCCCGATCTAATTCACTCAACGAGGGACTGACCTGTGCGAGGACTATGTCGACAAGCTCGCGCCACCAGACTTTGTCATCGTTCTCTCGTGGGCCGGCGATCGCAGCGCGTCGCGGCATTTTCTTCCAAGCCAAATGAAACGCGTCATCGAGTTGCTGTGCGTCGAGCGTAAGGCCTACCTGTTTTCCCACCTGTGCGTAGTGGTGGCCGACGGTTCCGTTCAGATAAAACAGCGTCCCCGCAGCGTCGAAAAAGATTGCCCGGATCATTCCACCAAACGTTCAATGCCCAAGCCCGACTTGGCAACGTTAGGGCCGACTAACCGTTTCAACGTTTCGACTTCACGACAGTCGGGTCGATGCCGTGCCGTCTGACCAATGTGTGCCATAATTCAGTGATGCTGCCGATCGAACATGACGATCCAATCAATGCCCGGATTTTATCGATTTCGGAGGACAAAATCGAAGGATTCGTCCGGGAACCGTTTGAGGAAATCGCGAAACGTTCGGGTCTAAGTGTGGATGTGGTCATTGCGCGGATTGAGGCGATGTTGCGCGCGGGCACGATCCGACGCGTCCGACAAACTTTGCTTGCAACGAATCTGGCCGAGGGCGCCTTGGTGGCCTGGAAAGTTCCCGAGGACGACATCGACACTGCCTTCGACTGGATGTTTCACCACGATCCCTTTTCGGGGCACGTTGTGCTGCGTTCCACGGAGACCGTCAGTGCCGGTTCTGATTACAAACTTTGGACTACAGTGAAGGTCCCGCGGGGATTTTCATTGGAAGCGCATTGCCAGTTACTGGCAAAAAAAGTCGGGGCTGAACGTTTTCGACTTATGCCAGCAAAAGGAATCTTCACTCTCGGAGTAGGACACGTTCGCCGGAAGAAAATCGAGCCAGGTAGTAAGGCTGATCAGCCGGCAAAAATGGTTCCAGTGCAGATCGTCAATTTGAGTGACCGCCAATGGGATGTCCTGGTCGCGCTGAAGCGTGAATTTGCTCCGGAAGAGATCAGACCGTCGCCATGGGTTGCCCGAGCAAACGAAGCCGATGTCTCAGTCGAAGAATTCTTTCGCGTGGCGGAAGATCTAAATGGGCAAAGAATCATCGGGCGCTTTTCAACTTTTCTGGAACATGTCAAGCCTTCGGCGGGTGGTGTGCGCGTTACTCGATTTAACGCGCTGTTTCATTGGGCGGTTCCGCAAGGTCGTGAAATTGAAGCGGGCGGCGAAGTCGGCCGTCACCACATCTTGACCCATTGCTACTGGCGCGAAGCCGGGCCGGAATTTAAACACGTCAACATCATGGCCGTGGCCCACGGCACTGATAAGCAAATATTGCTCGATCATAAAGCAGCTATCGACCGACATCTTCACTCCAAAGATATCCCGGTCTCGTACACAAATGTTTTTTGGGGTGGGCGCAGCGAGATCAAGCCGTCGGAAATTTCGCCGCAAATCTACCGCGATTGGCTCTCACGGCAGTTGAAAGGTTAGCGAGTCGTAGGCGGCGGTGTTGTCTGCGGCAGGGTCGGGGATGTGGACGAACCGACGTCAGCGCCCTTGGCTACAGTCCCGTGCTCGCAAATTTTTCCCAATAAGTTCGGTCCAGGTTGCGCAAGAGAACGATCGCAAAACTTTGCCGATCGACTGGTTTGCCAAGCGCCGTCGCCAGAGAAATGGCTGTGGGTTGCAATGCTTTCGGAAAATCTTCGCGAGACTGATTCATATTGACCCCGATACCGGCGACAGCCAGATGCGGTGCTTTCTCCCGTGCCCGCATCTCTACCAGGACGCCGGCGACCTTTCGCCCATCGATTTGCACATCGTTTGGAGGTTTAATGGTAGGCGTGAGAGAAAATTCGCTTTGCATTGCACCGGCGATGGCTTCGGCCGCCCAGGTAGTGAGTCGCGGTGAACTCGCGAGGTCGATCTTCGGTTGTAAAAGAATTGAAAACCAGAGTCCCTTTCCGGCTGCCGATTCCCACCGATTGCCGTGCTGACCGCGCCCGGCGGTTTGATGTTCGGCGAAGACAACCAAACCCTCCTTTGGATTCGCGTTTGCGATTTGCAAAATCGCATCGTTAGTCGAGCCAGTTCGCTCGAGAACGATGATCTCCCGGCCGATTACGACGCTGCCGAGGTCGGCCTGCAATTCCTCAGCGATCAGCCGGTCTACCATCCTTAAGTCTCAACCGGGAACCTGAGTCATTTCCAAACTCATATCGATAGCGCGCGCGGCGTTCGTAAGGCCGCCGATGGAAATGTAATCGACTCCCGTCGCTGCGATGCGCTTCACGTTTTTTAGAGTGATACCGCCGCTTGCTTCAAACTTGATATTGTCCCTCCTTAAGGCGATGGCCTCTCGAATCTGCGCGGGGGCCATGTTGTCGAGAAGGATGACGTCAATGCCATCAACTTCAGCAAAGGCGCGCGCTTGCTCAAGATCATCAGCCTCCACTTCGATTCGGATGTTTGGTCGCTCCTGACGAAGCTGACGAATGCGATCGGCAAAGCTGGAAAGGCCTCCAAAGGTGGCGAGGTGATTGTCCTTCACGAGTACCATGTCGTATAAGCCAAAGCGATGATTAACCCCGCCTCCCGCGACCACTGCGGCCTTTTCCAAGGCTCGCAATCCGGGCGCAGTTTTGCGTGTATCTAGAATCTTGGCTGGATGGTTTCCAACGGCATCAACAAATTGGCGCGTAAGGGTAGCGATACCGCAGAGACGCTGCAGAAAATTCAGCGCGACGCGTTCCGCCTTCAAAATCGAGCGCGCCAGACCGCGCACTTCGATGATAAGGTCGCCAGCGACAACTTCTGCGCCATCTAGTCGAATAATCTGGATATCGATGGAAGGATCGACACGCCGAAAAACTTCGGCTGCGGCTCCCGTGCCGGCTACGATGGCATTTTCACGCGCGGTGATGCGTCCGCTTGCGTGGAGGGTTTCTGGGACGAAAAAATCAGTCGTAATATCACCTTCACCGATGTCCTCCTTGAGAGCCGCTTCAATCGGATCGTAACGCTCTGGTTTCATAGAAGTTGCTGAGCACTGGTGGATCATCCGGATTCAAACGTCCGCCGGCAGAGCGAAGAACGATAAGCGCGAAATCCAAACCCGTCTATCGACTCACCAGTGGCAGGCGTGTGGCTCGGGATGCCTCGGAAGAGCGAGATATGAGCAAAAGCGTCGAATAGACGGCAGCTTAAATGGACAAAAAGATAAAAAAAGATTCGGGCAGCGCACGTTAAGGAGAAACAACGAATATAAGAAACGTGCAACCACCCGAATCGCCTTAACCTGTTGAGTTTGACACTTGGTAGGGACGCACGTTCAAGTTTTTTACGAAAAATCCGTGTCAGGCGTTACTAAATGGAAGTCAGGCAGTTATAAACGCCTTTACCCGCCGGCACTTACAGGAGGTTCGGCTGCGCATCACTCCCGAGTCGCCCCGCCTCGTCGCGAACTTCCTGGAGCAACGATTTGAATTCACACTGCTCCAGCGAACGGATCAGATTCGGATAATCGGGCTTGATCCGAAGCTGATCGATTGGCACCGGCAATTCCAGATGGCAATCCAAGTCAACCATCTTCCGGTTTTCCAAAATTTGCTCACGTGAATTCATAAGTTTCTCCCGGGCGCGTGTGCTTTTCACCTTGTCGACGTTGGCTAGCAATACATCGAGTCCGCCGAATTCACGAATTAGCGCTGCGGCGGTTTTTCGCCCCAGGCCGACGCCAGGGATGTTATCGACGGAATCGCCGGCCAGTGCCAGAACGTCGCCGATAAGATTCGGCGAAACCTCCCATTTCGCAGCGACATGTTCTTCGCTTAGCAAGGCGAACGCATCCTTTGGTGAAGCAAGGTCCGCTTTCGCCGTGGTATAAACTTTTACGCAGGGACCCACCAACTGGTACAAATCCTTGTCATTTGTTGCGAGTACAACTTCCATTTCGGGGCGCTTGCAGGCGGCTATCGCATAACAACCCATCAGGTCGTCGGCCTCCGTGTTTGGGAGCGAGATATTCCGAAACCCCAGCAATGCAGTTAGCGTTTCCTGGATGAATTGTAGCTGTGGGACCATCGGTTTGGGCATTTCTTTGCGCGTCTCCTTGTAGGCGGGCTGCAGCTTCACCCGGCGTTCCGGCATTCCTTCATCCCAAAAAACTGCACCCAATTCCGGTTGCAAATGCTTAATCATGAGGCGCAACGTTTTTGTGAAGCCGAAAATCGCGTTGGTCGGTTCGCCTTTGGAATTCGAGAGATTCGGGATAGCAAAAAATGAGCGATAAACGTAATAGTGGCCATCGATAAGCAGTAGTTTCATCGTAAAAGGCTGGTACTGGATTCTGAATGCATGATACGGGATGATCAAGGTGTGACCGAAGAATGGATCGTACGCGTTGATGGCAGAGAATATGGACCTGCCAATATCGACATACTGCGTGAGTGGAAAGAGGAAGGCAGAGTGCTTGCCGCAAACGAAGCTCGCCGCGCAGACGCTGAGCTGTGGATGTTGGCGGCGGAGATCCCCGGATTATTCGATGTAAAGGCGCTAACCACAGCCCATGCCCTGCAGCCAATCCCATCGACAAGTTCAGAAGACGCTCCGCCGTGGCTACCGGCTCGCAGCCTGGGTCAGATTTTAGCCGAGACGGTTCGGATTTATGCCAAAGGCTTTCTTCAATTCCTTCCCCTCACTCTTTTGGTAGTTTTGCCTTCGATGTGCGGGCAACTGGCCGCCCTTTGGACGCAGACTGGCAAGACCTCGGATGCTGATCTGCGCGTTCTCGCTGCGGGGGGATTTGCTTTTTTGATGTTTATCTTCTCGATGGCGATGTGGCCTGTTTATCTGGCAGGGATTCAAATCTTCACTGCCGAAATTATGGCTGGGCGCCGCCCAGGATTTTTCGTTGCGCTCAACGACGCTGTCCGGTTTTGGCCACGAGTCGCGTCGCTATGCGTCTTCGTCTACGGCATTTTCTTCTTGCTGACCGTGTTTGCGTTGCTGATCGCAGGAATGGTTATTGCCGGAGCATCGTCGGTCTTTGTGATCTTTCTCGCGCTAGCTCTCCTGATCCTGCAGGTTTGGATGTTTGGTCGTTTCTTTATCAATGTGCTCTTTTGGCAGCAGTTTGCGGTGCTCGAAAATGCAGGAGTCATCGATTCGCTGCGCGAAAGTCGAAATCTGGCGCGTAGCGGGCGCGAGCTTCCGTGGTTTCAACGGCCGGCGTGGCGCGGAGCTTTCATTGCATCTCTCTGGTTTGCGTTTGTTCTGGCAATAGCGCTGTTCTCGGGGTGGACGACGTTACAACATTCTTTTAATGACTTAATGACAACACAGGACCCCCAAGCGATGCTCCAGAAACTGACAGAAACCCAGCATGCGCACGGTTTTGACGTTTCAAGCTTTGCCCTGGGCCTTTTGCAAAAAATTCTTCAACCCCTGGTCGGAATCGCGTTTGTCATCCTCTTCATTGATAGTCGAAGAGAACGGTAGCAGCTGTGCAACTGCAACAGCGCAAACCGGCTCGGATTGCATCAATTTCGGGGACTACCCCGACCTGCTCAATCGGCCTGTCGGCTCTGCAAGAGAAGTTGCGCAATCCTGCTAAAGTGACGGCCAATATAAGTAAGATAAGCGATAAACGAAACCAGTTGAGCGGTGATTAACCAAACGTGGGCGCCGCGAGTAATGAATAAGTCAGACCGGAGCCAAATGGCGAGTGCGCAGGCGAGATTGAGGAAAAAAAGCAATGGAACGAGGAAATAAATGTTCCGCAACTGATCGGTTCTGGCACGCGCGTAAAGAGCCCGATCGGTGTCGTTACGTGCTTCTACGATGCGCGCATGAATTAGTCGCATATCGTAGATGAACAGCAGCCACACTGCGGCGGCGTAAGTGGCGCTCAGCTGGAACCACGCCAGGGGATCGTCAAGGCGACTAAAAAGGACCGCTTCGCCCAACGCACAACCGATGTAGAAGAAGTTATGCCCAAACTCCATGGGCCAGCGAATCAGCGTGAGCGTATGAATGATCGAGCGCGACCAGAAAATAAATATCACACACAAGCCGGCGGCGACATAGGGAAACGAATCCCAGTGTCGCATCGTGAAAACCGCTCGAGCATTGTCCGTTAAGAAAAAAAGGGCCACGCCCTGAATAATGCTGGCGAGCGTGAGTTCAACGTTAATTACCAGCGTATCGAGTTCGCGGCGTCCTTCACTCTGCGGGTTCACGACGCGACTCGTAACCATTCGATGACCAGGATGTCAAGGCACTCGGGTCAGTTCGCCGTTTCCTAGGTGTCCCCCTGGAAAAATGGGGCGCGAACCGAACCCCCGCGGCGTTTGATTTACCTCCGAATCTTTTCTGCTTGGCGAATCGGCGAGCGCATCGTAGTTACAGTCTCTTGATATGGCGGCGAAAACCGAGCAAAAAACCAGCGAAGATAAGGTCACCGCGGCGCGGAATAAGAATCTTGACCTGGCAATTCAACAGATCGCGAAAGACTACGGCGAAGGCGCGATTATGCGCCTCGGCGATGACAAAATTGTCGATATCGACGTCATTCCCACCGGGAATATTTTGATTGATCGCGCGCTCGGCGTCGGTGGATTCCCAAGGGGCAGGGTCGTCGAAGTATTTGGCCCTGAGTCTTCCGGGAAAACCACGCTGACTTTGACGGTGATTGCGCAAGCGCAAAAACGCGGCGGACTCGCGGCCTTTATTGACGTCGAGCATGCTCTGGATCCCGCGTATGCAAAACGGCTTGGCGTTGACCTGGACGATCTTCTGGTTTCTCAGCCGAGCTCTGGCGAGGAAGCGCTGCGAATTTGCGAGACGCTGATACGCTCCAATGCTCTGGACGTCATTGTAGTTGATTCGGTGGCAGCACTCGTAACCAGAGCGGAGCTGGAGGGCGAGATCGGCGACACGACCGTAGGCGCACAAGCGCGCTTGATGAGCGCGGCGCTGCGCAAGCTTACCTCGCTCATTTCAAAAGCGCGGACCTGCTGCATTTTCACGAATCAAATTCGCGAAAAGATCGGAGTCATGTTCGGAAACCCGGAGACAACGCCCGGTGGGAAAGCGCTGAAGTTTTACGCCAGCGTGCGCGCCGATATTCGACGGATCGGCGCAATCAAGCAGACTGACGGCGTTGTTACGGGAAATCGGACTCGCATTAAGATTGTGAAGAACAAGGTTGCACCCCCATTTACGGAAGCCGAGTTCGACATCATGTACAACGAGGGAATTTCATCGACCGGCGCGCTGCTCGATCTCGCCTTGGAAAAACAAGTTGTCGAGAAACGTGGTTCCTGGTTGAACTACAAGGGCACACAACTTGCCCAGGGCCGTGATGCTGCGAAAGAAGTTTTGAAGAACGACAAAGCGCTGTACGAAGAAATTGAGTCGGCAGTGAAAACCCGGCTCGACGAGGAAAAAGACTAGCCCGGTTGGCATCTCGCTTCGTTGCTATCCGCCTGCGGCGGTCTCCACTTGCCAGTTAAGTGGCCTGTCTCCGCAGGTCGGTTTCCAGAGTTGCCGTTTCAGGTTTCCTGAAATTCATGTTTATTCGTGTTCATTGCCGATTAGTAAGATGACCTCAGCGCAAGTCAGACAATCATTTCTCGATTTCTTTCGCCAGAAAGGGCACACGATTGTGCCGTCGTCGTCACTGTTGCCAGACGCGCCAAATCTGCTTTTCACCAACGCTGGGATGAACCAGTTCGTGCCGATTTTTCTTGGGCAACAAAAACCTTCCTGGAAGCCGGCACGGGTGGTGGATACGCAGAAATGCATACGCGCCGGGGGCAAACATAACGACCTGGAAGATGTGGGACTCGACACTTATCACCACACATTTTTCGAAATGCTCGGTAATTGGAGCTTTGGTGATTATTTCAAAAAGGAAGCAATCGAGTGGGCTTGGGAATTACTCGTCGAACGCTGGAAATTTCCTGCGCAACGACTTTATGCGACGGTTTACAAGCCCGGTCCAGGCGACCCAAGCGAATTCGATCAGGAAGCTTACGATCACTGGGCGCGTTTGTTTCGCGAGGCCGATCTCGATCCGACTGTTCACGTTCTGAATGGTGGAAAAACGGATAATTTCTGGATGATGGGCGACACCGGCCCGTGCGGGCCGTGTTCGGAAGTTCACGTCGATCTCACCCCGGATGGCGATACGCGTGGGACGCTTGTGAACAAGAACGATCCGCATTGCATGGAGATTTGGAATCTCGTTTTCATCCAGTTCAACGCGCAACCTGTAGCCGGGGGCGGTGACCCCGGCCGCATCGAGTATGTCCCGCTTACTGCGCGCCATGTTGATACCGGAATGGGTTTCGAGCGCGTCACAGCAATTATCCAAGGCACAAAAAGTCTCACCGATTTCTCGGGAACCATCTCGAACTACGACACCGACGTCTTTCGGCCGATTTTCGATGAGCTCGAAAAACTGAGCGGCGAAAAATACGCATCGACAGTTCCAAAACATAGAACTGGTAGCACGAGCGAGCCAGAAAACATCGACGTCGCATTTCGTGTAATTGCGGATCACATTCGGGCGCTCTCGTTTGCAATCGCGGACGGAGTCATTCCGTCAAACGAGGGCCGGGGCTATGTTTTGCGGCGCATTTTGCGTCGCGCGGTCCGTTACGGTCGCTCGTTGGGATTTCACGAACCCTTCTTCTTCAAGCTTGTCGATATCGTCGCGAAAACCATGGGCGATGTTTTTCCAGGAGTACGCGAGAAAGAAAAGCACGTTAAAGAAACGATTAAGCGCGAGGAAGTATCGTTTAACAACACGCTAGATAGAGGAATTGAGCTATTCGAAGGCGTAGTTTTGTTTAACAGCATTTCTGCGGCAGCAACAGAACAAGGGTATCAGGTCAAGAAGGAATATTTCGGTCGATCGAGCGACCCAAATCTAGAAGAGTTTACGATCTGGCTGAGTCAGGGCTCGCACCCAGTTGTGGATCTAGATGCTTCACAAGTTCGCGCTGGGGAATGGCGCGAATTCATTAGCCGTACGCCAGCGGTCTCAGCTGAGGATACATTTAAGTTGTACGACACCTATGGCTTTCCGCTTGATTTAACGGAACTGGTGGCACGGGAGCGAGGGCTAACCGTTGACGTTGCTGGCTTTGAGAAGTTGATGGACGAACAGCGCGAACGTGCACGAAAGGCCCAAAAAAAAGAGCAAATCAGCGTCGAAGAAGACCAGCTAAAAGCCGAACCAACGAAGTTTCTCGGTTATGATTTTCTGGAGACCGAATCGGTCGTCGATACGGTTTTGCCCGGTACCAAACCGAAAGAAGTAAACATCGTTCTCGATCGGACGCCGTTTTACGCCGAGATGGGCGGACAAGTGGGAGATCGCGGATTGCTTCATGTGCCTGGACATGATCGCACCGAGGTCGGCCAGTTGCGCGTGATTGATACGCAGAAACGTGGGGACGTTTTTGTTCATCGGGCCGCACTTTTGGAAGGCCGCGCGCCGGAGCCGGGAGAAGCCGTGCGCGTTTCAGTGGACGCTGATCGCCGCAAACTCATCCAGGGGCATCACACTGTGACCCATTTGCTGCATTGGGCGTTGCACAAAGTCGTCTCGCCCGACGCTTCGCAAAAAGGAAGTTACGTCGGGCCTGACAAACTGACGTTTGATTTTTCGAGCGCACCTTTGACGAAGGAGCAAGTGCACAGCGTGGAAAAACTCGTCAGCGACAAGATCGCGGAGAACGCGCCGGTTTCATGGATGGAGATCCCGTACGCAGAAGCGAAACAGCGAAAAGACATTATCCAGTTTTTCGGTGAGAAATACGGCGACTCTGTTCGCGTCCTGCAAATCGGTGGGACACCTCGTTCTCTCGACGGTTACTCGATGGAACTGTGCGGCGGCACGCACGTGAGATCGACAAACGAAATCGGCCCATTCCGAATTGTAAAGGAGGAAGCGATCGCGGCTGGAATTCGCCGGATTGAAGCGGTTGCGGGTGATGCGGCACGCGGTTGGGCGAAACAGGACGCCGCGCGGCAGCAGGAGAAGTTTGAGGCGTTGGCGCGCAAAAAACCTGACATCGCGCCACTGCCTCTTTTTAAGAACGACGCCACCACTTCTGAAATGCTACACCAAATCGATGCGCGAGCGGCGCATCTTGAAAAGATCGAGATTGAAGTTCGCGATTGGGAAAAGCAAAGCGCTAAAACCGCCGAAGCGGAACTGAAAAGCCGCGCCGCTCAAATCGCGAACCAGTTGGCGGCATCGCATGCAGGAAAAGATTTTTGTGTCGCAGAAGTGCAAGACGGGGACGGGAAACTACTGCAGGCCGTTGCTGATACATTGAAGTCGAAATTTAATGGTCCGATTTTTCTCGCCGGTGCGGCGAATGGATCAGTTGCGCTCATCGCATCGGTACCGAAGGAGATGACGTCGAACGTTCAGGCGAACAAGTTGATTCAGCAGATTGCGCCAATTGTTGACGGAAAAGGCGGTGGTCGGCCGGAGAACGCTCAGGGCGCCGGCAAGGATTCGAGCAAGATCGCGGATGCGCTGGCAAAAGCGCGAGAGCTTTTGAGCTAGGTAGCGAGGCGAGAGTTCGAAATCGACGCGTGTTGCGTTGCCGGAAACCTATCCTTTGGGGTAACGAACGCATGCGTGGGAGGCCTGTAGCCACGGCGCTATGTCGCCGTGCGTGTAACGGTGCACTGAGCGCCTCGACACATCGAGGCGGCTACAACAACGCTAAGCGAGCTGCGCTTACGGTGCGCTAACAGACGGGAAACGCGCGTTGTTGATCAGGCGTTTCACATTTCTTCCGTCAACGGACATTCGATAAATTGAGTCCTCCTGTTCGCCAGGTTCCCGACTGAGGAAGAGAACATTGTCATTGTCGATCCAAACGCCATCCCAGCCGAAAAGTTTTGCTGGCGTTAGCCTGGTTGCTTTTTGCGATTGGAGATCAAAGGCCCAAAGGGCCGGTACCGGCCCGTCCCAGTCTTTACGGTTGGATTCCCCACTCATATCACTGGCTAAAAGCAATCGCTTGCCGTCCGGCGAAACGTCAATCCGACCGTCGCCGCTCATATCACCCTTTGGTACGATCATTGTGATCCTCCATTTGGCGCGAACCTTTCCGTCGAGCCCGATCTGGTAGATATTCGTCATGTCCTGGCAAAAAGCAGATTGTCCATCGCGCGCCCACACCGGCGAATAGCAGGTCACTTCATTTTGAACACCGGGCTTCAGCACGTGGAAATTTGTGCCGCCCGAATTAATGGCTGCGAGATCCCAGACTTCGTGCTGGCGCGTGGTAAAGAGGATCTGTTTCCCGTCAGCCGTCCAGCTTGGATAATAAGAATTCTCGCTTGGGACATCTTTAAAGACGGTCACCTTACCAGTCGCAACGTCTGCTACCGCCATATGACGCACGTAGGTCGTTTCGCTCGTCCTTTCGACAGTGTTAAACGCGACACGAGTTCCGTCCGGCGAGATCGCTGGAAAAATTCCATCGGCGAGCTTTTTCTCATTCGTTCCATCCAGATTCGCGACGTAAACGGCATTGTTGCGTTCGAAGGCGATGTGCCGGTCAGCGGAAAATGAAATGGCAGGAAGGCTGGCTAAAGCGAAAGCGAAGCAGATCAATTTGTTCATGGTAATGCGATGGTAACAAAAAACGTCACAGCAAGCGCGAACACCAGGACGATTAGATACATAACCCCCCCCGAAAGGAATTTGAAAATGCTAGTGAACCAGCCCTGGCGATAAACGCGCCGGATTGACAAGAAAATTTGGACTACGAACGCGATCCAAAAAAGCGCGATAATCCAACCCGCGATTGCACCTGGAACGATGCGGTTCAGCCCGATCGTCGCGAGGACGATTAGGATGATCCCGGTATAAGCGAATGTGTGGATATGAAGGGCGTAAACGAGGTGGTCGATATAAAACCTGTGGCGGCGCAGGTAGAGGATTTTCAAAACAAAAGCAAAGAGCGGGATACAGCAGAGCATCATGTAAGGCAGATTGCTAAAGAGGGTCGTGATAAACAGCCCCATCTTTGTTCCATGCTCGCCCATCTTTTCCTTTGCTCGCGCTTCGATCCATTTTTCGAACGGCGTTGATGCATTCTTATTTGAACCAGACTCGAGAACTGGCCCATTGTTCTCCCTCGGTCCTGGCGTCGTTTGCCCCGGCTGCTGAGGTTCCCGACCCGGCGTTGGAGAAGCACCCTTCAATGCATCTTGAATTCTGCCGCGTACCTCCGGCGGCAAATCTTTCATTGCATCTTCGATTTTGGTACGCGCGTTCGGCACAGGATCGCCGTGCTGCAAACGTTCTTGGATTTCGCGGCGGGCATCGACCGGCAGATCTGCGCGCTTCAATTCTTTTTCAAGCCGTGCGCGCTTGTTAGGCGCAACTTGGACGCCGCCGAGTGCCCCTTCGATTTTTGCCCGGACTTCAGGGGTGAGGTTCTCTCGCTGCAATTCATCCCGAATCTCGGCGCGATTTTCTGGAGACAAGTTGATCGGATCGAAGTGGGCCGATTTGATCCCATAGTTGACCGCAAAGAAAAAGAGAATGCTTGCGAGAAGATAAAGGCGAAGAGGATGCACGTAACGCACGCGATGCCCTGCGAGAAATTGGTTCGTTAGTTTCCACGGGCGAGCGATCAGAAGGCCGATGGTCGCGAAGACCTTGGAGTCCCAGTTCAGAAATTCGTTGAGAAGATCGGCGATGACATGCCGGAACGAGCGCCGGTAATCGATTGCTGGTTGCCCACATTTCGCGCACCAATGTCCCTCCAATTGCGCTCCGCAATTCTCACAATGGGTAAGAGGTGCGCGCTGAGCCTTGCGTTTGCCGAAAAATCGCCTCCGGCGCGGTTGCGCTTGTTCGATTGCAGAGATCGCCGTGTCGCCCAGAACAAGTTTTTCCAGTTCATCGGCCATACGAGCCTGAGATTACAAAATTCCTTCAGCGCCGTCTATGGGCTGATTCAAGGCAAGGCGCTCTCCGAACGAGCCAAAGCAAGAGGGGTACCTTCGTCGCCAAAGTTTGGCATGAGGCGGTGCACCCCGCCGAAGTCGAATCTTTAGATTGACCTGCCAAGGTCATTGATGACACGATTTCGCCAAGTGGCGCTGCACCTTTTCAAGACCAAAAGCCCGGACCATTTGATGGCTGAAGCGGCGGCGCCCGAACGTCAGCTAAAGCGCACGCTCGGCGCGTTCGACCTGACCTGCGTTGGCATAGGCGCCGTCATTGGGGCCGGAATTTTCGCGCTGGCGGGGACGGCCGCGGCCGGTGAACAAATCGAGGCGTCCCTGTGGAAAACGCCCGTGCTTAACTTCATCATATCGCATCTTACTCACGCCGAGATGATATATGGACGGCCTGGCGCAGGTCCTGCGGTAATGGTTTCTTTCGTGGTGGCCGCGATCGCGTGCGGTTTTGCTGCACTTTGTTACGCCGAGCTCGCCTCGATGATCCCAGTATCAGGCTCGGCCTACACGTATTCGTACGCGACGCTTGGCGAGATCATCGCGTGGGTCATCGGTTGGGACCTCATTCTCGAGTACGCGGTCGGGAACATGGCCGTGGCAGTCGGGTGGTCGGGTTATTTCGTGCAATTGTGTGGAAGCCTGTTCCACCTGAGATTTCCGCTTTGGTTGGTGAATGATTACCGAACTGCCAGCAGCTTGTTGTCCACAGGGGGCGAGCCGCTCAATAACTATTCGTCCACCACTTTGCCGGTTATTGCAGGCCACCCTATTGCCTTAAACTTGCCCGCGGTTCTGATTGTTGCAGCGGTGACCATCCTTTTGATCTATGGGATTCGGGAAAGCGCGCGCACCAATACCGCCATTGTCGTTACCAAGGTGGCGGTGGTTGTCTTCGTGATTGCGTTTGGTGCCTTCATGGTGCGCCCCACTAATTGGCACCCGTTTCTACCCAACGGCGTAGGCGGCATGATGAGCGGGGCCGCCATCGTGTTTTTCGCGTTTATCGGATTCGACGCCGTCTCGACTACGGCGGAAGAAACGAAAAATCCTCAGCGCGACATGCCGATCGGAATCATTGCCAGCCTGATTATTTGCACATTGCTGTACGTGCTAATGGCGGCCGTCATCACCGGTATGAGAATATATACGACGTATCTTGGTGATTCTGCGGCCGTCGCAACTGCATTCGCTGGCCGGCCTTGGGCCCAGGCACTCATTAGCGCCGGAGCCCTCGCTGGTCTTACGTCGGTGATCTTGGTTTTTCAACTCGGGCAGCCGCGCATTTTCATGGCTATGGCGCGCGACGGTTTGCTGCCACAATATTTCGCCCGGGTTCACCACCGTTTCCGCACACCATACATCACGACGATCTGGACCGGCGTTGCCGTCGGCGGTGTTGCAATGCTGACTGACATCGGTTCGCTGGCAGACCTAACGAACATTGGAACGTTGTTTGCCTTTATTCTTGTTTGTCTTGGTGTGATTATTTTGCGTCGCAAAGACGCCGGCCGTCACCGGCCATTTCGCGTTCCGATGGTTCCATTATTTCCGATTCTCGGTGTCTTTTTTTGCTTTGTGTTGATGCTAAGTCTGCCGCTAGAGACATGGGGACGATTTTTTGTATGGCTCGCCATCGGGCTATGCATTTATTTCCTTTACGGCCTCCGCCACAGCAAACTCCGCCGCGGTCTCGACGTCGGGCCAACCGAAGACATCCCTCCGCCTTTGATCAAGACGTAGATCACAGGTGGAACGCGTTATCCTCAACGCGTTGGGACACAAATGCGGCTCCGCTGCCTGATTTTAAATTGGCGCCTTCGTGAATTAATTCACATCGTCTTCAGGAGGAGCCAATCCACCTTGCAGCGCCACTTTACGCGGCTTGTTGCTGATAAGAAACTCTATCGTCGACTTCCAGCCACTCGAACGTTGTGGTTTTCGCGGGATCGAGTCCGAGTTTCTTGACCTCTTCGCTGAAGAAATCGCGCTTTTCCGGATGGTGATAGAGACTGCTCGCCTCCACCTCATCAGCCCAACGCTTGATTTCCTCAGCCGTCTTCTTTTCACCGTTCTGATTTAGCCATTCGACTATTTCCTGGTCGCTCGCGCCCTGTTCGATTTGAGCTTTGAAATCTTCGCCTTTCACGCCTTTGAAACCGAAGAGCATGTTATCGAGCGGACAATCGAAGTGATAGTCGCCAATATTTCCCGCTACCAGAGCGCGGCCTTTATCGATCGTGCGGCCAAGGATTGCATACCCTCCAACGCGGATGCGCGGACTGCGTGGAGCTTCTTTCTTTAGATTTTTTCCAGTCACTTTCTTTTTCATATCGTAAGGTGTTTCGGATAGAGCAGGGGATCCGGTTGCCAATTTGGCAGACGAACTGCGCGCCTTACAGTTGTACGGTGAAGGTAGTTCACCTGCTGCCGGTGATTTGTGCCATGACATTGCACGCGCAAGGCGTTCGTGTTGTGGCCCCGCCGGGTGGAAAACTCTATCACGGCTTGTATTGGGGCGGTGTGGGAACCGATGAGCACGACCCGACTGAGCACGACGTTACGCCGAATGATGTGGCGCAATATGAGCAGGGCGTTGGCAAGCAAACGGCGTGGATCTATTTTGCGAACAACTGGTTCGAGTCGCGGAGATTTCCGGCTGCGATGTGCGGCTGGATCCGTGACCTCCAAAAAGTTCCATTCGTCCGGCTAATGCTTCGTTCGGATGTAGATCAAATGCATCGTGAGAAGACGTTCACGATTCAGAAAATCATTGCCGGCGTATTCGATAACGATCTACGCGCATGGGCGCGCGACGCGAAAACGTTTGGCTCGCCGATTTTGATCGAATGGGGAACTGAGCCGAACGGCGACTGGTTTAGCTGGAACGGCAAATGGAACGGTGGCGCCGGAGAAGGTCCAGCTCGTTACGTCGCGGCCTACAGACATATTGTCGATCTGATGCGTGCCGAGGGGGCCGATAATTTGCAATGGGTTTGGCATGTCAACTGGTTCGATGAACCGGAGAAAGACTGGAATCGTTTCGAGAATTATTTTCCAGGGGACAACTATTGCGACTGGGTCGCTCTAAGCGCCTACGGACCCCTGACCCCGATGACGCGCGACGGTACCGAAGGGTTCGCGTTCGAAGTGCGCAATGCCTATCGGCGTCTGGTGAAAATTGCACTTGGCAAGCCGATCATCATTGCCGAGTTCGGTTGCGATCTGCACAATCCGCGTGTCAATGCCGCGCAATGGGCGAAAGCGGCGCTCGAAGATCTGTTCTCAAATCAATGGCCCGGCGTGATTGGTTTTTGTTGGTGGAATGAAGGCTGGCAAAATGACGATCACAAACGACACGACACCGACATGATCATCCTTCACGATGTTGATCTCACACGAGTGTTCCGCGATGAGCTTGCAAAACACGGAGACAAAATTCAGGAAAAGCCCGTTATTACTCAGTAAGGCTTTGCTGTCATTCCCAGCGAAGCCGGCCAATCGCTGGATATTTAACAATTAGAGATGTCTCGACTTCGCTCGACATGACAAAAGAAAAGACGCGGCCCATAGTTCTAGATGGTCAAAGTTGACGTTACTTACACCGGTGATTTGCATTGCGACGCCGAGCATGGTCCGTCGCAATCAAAGATTTCTACCGACGCACCGACCGATAACAAAGGCAAAGGTGACGCGTTTTCGCCGACTGATCTCGTCGCTACAGCGCTGGCTACATGCATGAGCACCACGATGGGAATCAAAGCGGAGGAACTTGGTGTCGACCTGCGCGGTATGACCGTGTCAGTGCAAAAGGAGATGTCCAGTGACGCGCCTCGCAGGATCGTTGGGCTCCCGTCGGAAGTTCACATTCCGCTTCCGCCCGATTCGCCGCACCGCGAGGTGTTGGAGCAAACTGCGCTCAATTGTCCGGTGCACAAAAGTTTGCCCAAGGAAATCGATCGGCCTACGAAATTTTTCTGGGAAGGCTAATGCCCGCCTTTCCAAATCGCATGACTCAGGTTCTTGGCGTGATCAACGAGTCCGGAGCGTGATCGATTGCTTTACGCATGACAACGCTGGAAATCCGAAAAGCAGTCGAATCCGATATTCCACGCTTGCTGCCTTTGATGCGCGAACTCGCCGAGTTTGAGAAATACTCGAAAGACTTCGCGATCACGGAGGAGGTGTTACGCGAACAGGGATTTCGGCGTTCGCCCCCTGATTTTCATTGTCTTATCGCGGAAGAAGGCTCCAACCTGGTCGGTTTTCTTGTTTATTATTTTGTTCCCTTCACGTATCGAGCCAAGCCGAATCTGATCATCAAGGAGCTTTATATCGCTGATCGGCATCGGAGCAAAGGGATAGGCAGACAGCTGATGAAAGCTGTTGCCAGAGAGGCTCAGGAGACGGGTTGCGGAATGATCAAATGGTGGGTCGCGAAATGGAATGAGCGCGGTATCGAGTTTTACCAGCGCCTCGGCGCGACAATCGACAGCGAGTGGCGCGAATTTCAGTTGTCGGAGAAAGCGTTTTGCGATTTGGCTGCCCCCGAATAGCGCACATTCCCATACGGTGGAACGCGTTGTCCTCAACGCGTTGGCAAATCGACGCGGTTTGGCACCAAGTTTCACGACTAGGGTAAGAGCGGTGCGTTAGTTTGGCCTCCGGCGAAATGCTTGCCATCGTCTTCGGAGAAGCCGACCCACCATTGCCCCAAGCGCGAACCGTTAACCGTACAGCCAGCGCATGTAATCGCGCACGCCGTCTTCGAGCGGGAATTGTGGCTCGTATCCCAACCCGCGGCGAGCGTTAGTGAGGTCGGCTTGCGTGAAGTTTTGATAATGCGCATGCGGATTATCGATGTAATCCGGCGGAAAGTTTGTGCCCAGACATTTATTTAGAACATCAATCAGCTCGTTGAACGAGCGCGCCCAGCCCGAGCCGAGATTGTAAATTCCGCTGGCCTGCGCATCGAGTGCGCGAATGCTGCCCTCGACAACGTCCTTCACGTAGACAAAATCGCGTTTCTGCTCGCCGTGCTTGAAAATACGCGGGCGCTGCCCGGCTTTCATCTGCCGTGACAAATGATACACCATGCTGGCGGGCACGCCCTTGTGTGCTTCGCGCGGCCCATAAACGTTGAAGTAACGCAAACCAACGAGGATCCAATCGGGCGATTCGGCGGCCGCACGCCTGGCGATATTGTCCATGATCACTTTCGAAAAGGCGTAAACATTTGCAGGCGCTGCGCCATTTGATTCAATACTGGCTTCAGTCGCCGCGCCGTAAGTCGCTGCAGAAGAAGCATAAATGATTCGCGTTTTGGTCGGCCGGGCAAAATTTAGGATTCGCCGGAAACTCTCCACGTTGTCGTGTACTTGCTCGAACTGATCGTGGTTCGTTGTATCCGTGATCGATGCGAGATGAAAGATCGTGTCGAATCCGGCATCTGCCGGATCGCCAAACTGCTCGCGCCAATCGAGAGTCGCCAGATTTTGCGCGACGAAATCGCCACGATAACCGGCGAGATTTTTGAAGTCGCCAGAGCGAAAATCGTCAATCACTGTTAGACGTGCGTCCGGAAAATTTTCCTGCAACTCCAGGGCGAGATTCGAGCCGACGAAACCGGCGCCGCCGGTAACAACAAGATTTGAAGAAGAGCCAGTCGGTGACACAAAAACGGTTGTTTGCTGGGTTGATTAAATAAGTCTTGCAGCGGCAAGCGCAAGCCGCTAGTTCTCGATTCAGTTCTTTGCGAGCTTGAAAAAGTGGGTCGGCGCAAGAAATCCCGTGAGAATCGGGAGCAGTTGCGCTGCTGTAACTGGATACGACTTCCCAATTGGGCCAATCCTCGAGAATTTTTCGAGGGTGAAGGCGGGAAGAAGGTGATTCCGGCGGCTGCCGGAACAAAGCCAGGAGCCAGAATATTTGTCCGGTCCACCTCATTCGGCTGTAGTCGCCCCGCTATATCGGGGCGTTTCACAACGCGGCGACACCGCGCGGTGGCTACAACCGAAAAAACTTCTTCGCAAAAAGAAGAATGAGAGCTGGACGATGCCCTGCCGCAGCGGCGCTGAGTGACCGTCGAAGCGATCGGGGTCTAACAAGTCCAACTCTCGGAGTTGGAGGAAACTTGTTATGAAAAATCGTTCAGTTTGGTTTATTCGTATTTGGGGAGCGTGCATTCTCCCGTTCGCATTGGCTTTTACGTCCAGCATCTGCCTTGCCCAGGAAGTGTCGCCGACTCCTTCGCCAGGCGAAATGGAATCCGAGCCGATCGTCGTTACTGCGACGCGTTTCGACATTCCGCTCGACCAATCGCCGGCCAGCGTGAGCGTGATTAACTCGGAAGATTTCGAGCAAAAACAAATCGAGCGCATAAGCGACGCACTTCGTGAAGTGCCCGGCCTATCCGTCGTTCAAACCGGAACAGCCGGCCAGTTGACTTCGGTTTTCACTCGGGGATTACGCAGCGAACACACGCAGGTCTTGCTCGATGGCATCCCGATCAATCAAGGTCTGCAGGGAGCGTTTAATTTCGCCGATCTGACCATCGACGATATTGACAGGATAGAGGTCGTGCGCGGCCCACAGAGCACGTTGTACGGACCGCGTGCCCTCGCCGGTGTCATCCAAATTTTTACCAAACAAGGCACAGGAACCCCCGAGGCAATGGCCGCTGCGGAAGGCGGATCGTACGACACTTTTCGCGAATGGACTCAGAGCGACGGCAAGATTAGCGACTTCGATTACTCGGTCGGGGCAAGCCGCCTCGATACAGACAATGCGCGGCCAAATAACAACTATCGCAACACAGCTGCGATCACCGATGTCGGCTGGTCGCCTGACACACAGTTGCGGATCGGCAGCTTGTTCACTTACTCGGTAAGCGACACCGGGAATCCAAACACAATTTTCGATCCACGCCCCATCGATCACTTTTTTACGGAGCGTTGGTTAATCGGCCCCCACATCGATTGGAAGCCGACCGAGTGGTGGCAACACAAATTGATTGTTTCTTACGATCACGAACGGCAAATCAACGACCCAAACGAGGACGGCTTCGTGGGGCCGACACGCGCGCTCTTTGAAAGGACACAAGTTGATTATCAAAATGATTTGCGTCCAACCTCGTGGCTGATGCTGACTTCTGGATTTTTCTACAGCCGCGTTAACGCCGGGCAGGAGCGTCCGTTCGTTCTGCAAATTTTCGGACCCCAACCGACTTTTGTTAGCGATCACACCGAAGAGATCGCAGGATTCTTGCAGGCAACGCTGACGCCCATCGAGAATCTGATTTTCGTCGCCGGCGGCCGGTTCGATCATTTTAACCAATTCGGAGGTGTCTGGACTTATCGTGTCGCTGGCAGTTACAAGGTCGAACGGACAAACACAACGTTGCATTCAAGTGTGGCGACCGGATTCAGCCCGCCAAGCAGTCAGGACAAAATCTTCGGAAACAATTTTGGATTGAAACCGGAGCACGATTTGGGCTGGGACATCGGTGTCAGGCAGGAGCTTTGGCAGAACCGCGTTGCCGCCGGTTTGACCTATTTTCACAACAACCTTTCGAACGCGATTGGATCCAACGGCCTTTTTCAGACGCTCAACCTCGGCGCAGCCGAGACCCAGGGCCTGGAAGCCGAACTACGCGCGCAACCGATTCCCAACCTTATTTTCACCGCCAGCTACACTTATCTGGAAGCGGAAAAAACCGACGACACGGACATCTCGCAACCGCAGGGCTCGCGTTTGCCCCGGCGACCGCGCAACGAAGTTTACGTTTCAGCTTCATACCTTTGGTGGAAGAAACTGCGCACTGTGGTCGAAGCAAAGTTCGTAAACGCGCGGGAGGAACTGAACTTCGGTGCCCCAAACTTCGACATCGAAGATTATAGCTTCGTGAACATTGCAGCGGAATATGAAGTGAATCCGCACTTGTCGATCTTCGGCCGGATCGACAACCTCGCGAACGAACATTACTCGGAAGTGTTCGGTTTTCCCGCGCTCGGGCGCGCCGCGTATGGCGGTTTCAAGGTGCGGTTTTAGTCGCTCTTGTCATTCCGAGCGATGTCGAGGAATCTCTTAATCGTAGTAACAAGGAAGGATTTGGCCGAAGAAAATGAACGTCCTTTATCTCGTCATTGGCGCGCTTGGAGCGGGCCTGCTTGTCGCAATTATCCTGCTGCTGGTACGACGCGGCCGATCCGAAGATGTGGCGCTTGTCGGAAAAATTGAGTTACTCGAACGCGCGCAGGAGCGAAGCGAGCGGATGCTTCGCGAAGAGATGGCACGTAGTCGCGAGGAAGGTGCGAATGCCGCAAAAGTGCAACGCGAAGAATTGACGAAGTCTCTCGAAGGCGTGCGTTCGATTGTCGACGTGCGCTTGACGCAATTGCAGGAGGATAACTCGAAGCAAATCGACAAGATGCGGGCTACGGTTGACGAAAAATTGCAGGGCACACTGGAGAAACGTCTCGGCGAATCTTTCAAACTGGTGAGCGATCGACTAGAGCAAGTGCATCAGGGCCTCGGCGCGATGCAACAACTGGCCAGTGACGTGGGCGGTTTGCAACGGGTCCTCACGAACGTGAAAACCCGCGGTGGTTGGAGCGAATGGCAGCTTGGGATTCTGTTGGAAGAAATGCTGACGCCGGAGCAGTTCGCTAAAAACATGAAGACGCGGGACGACACAGATGAGCGTGTTGAGTTTGCGATCAAGTTGCCTGGTGACGAGAACGGTGCGCCGGTCTGGTTGCCGATTGACGCGAAATTTCCGATGGAACATTACGAACGATTGACGGTAGCGCAGGAAAGTGGCGATCCCACGGCAATGGAAACGGCTATGAAAACCCTGGAGACGCAATTGAAACGTTGCGCGAAAGACATTTGTGAGAAGTACATTAATCCGCCAAAGACGACCGATTTTGCTCTCTTGTTTTTGCCAAGCGAAGGACTTTACGCAGAAGCAATTCGCCGTGTGGGTCTGGTTCAAAATGTGCAGCGCGATTGCCGGGTCACTTTCGTCGGGCCGACTACGCTGGCTGCCTTGCTCAACAGTCTGCAAATGGGTTTTCGCACGCTCGCGATCCAAAGACGCTCAAGTGAGGTCTGGAGTCTGCTGGCGACGGTGAAGACCGAGTTCGGAAAATTCGGCGAGGCCTTGTCAGCTGTGAAAGACAAGATCGATCAAGCCTCGCGGAAGATGGAAGACGTCGATGTTCGCTCGCGTGTTATCACAAAGAAATTGCGCGCCGTGGAAGAGTTGCCATCTAATCCGCAGCCAATGCTGAGAGACCTGTTGCCAAATGAGGATGACGCCGGCGTTGCCGATTAACGCTATCGCATCAACCAATTGTGAAGACAGCATTGATCACGGGCGCGAATAAAGGGATTGGCTATGAGGTAGCGCGTCAGCTCGCAGGAAAGGGATTTCACGTCTTTGTCGGTGCGCGGGACCGGGGCGCCGGCCGCAAAGCGGCGACTGAGATCGCGAAGCAAGGCGGGAAAGCGATCTTTCTGGAGATCGATGTCGCAGATAGTGCCAGCGTCACGGCCGCCGCGCGCGAGTTTGCCAAAACCGCGGATCGTTTGGACGTGCTCGTGAATAACGCAGGGATCATTGTTGATGGAGACGACGCAATTCTGGAAATCAGCGACGAATTGTTACGAAAGACTCTTGAAACAAACACGCTCGGTGCGTTGCGCGTAACACGCGACTTCGTGCCCTTGCTCAAGAAAAGCAAAGCGCCGCGCGTGATCAATGTCTCCAGTGGCGGCGGTCAGTTGACCGGTGGCGCTGACGGGTGGTCGCCCGCTTATTGTATTTCGAAAACTGCGCTCAACGGCGTCACCTCGCAACTTGCCACCGCGTTGCCGAAGTTCGCCGTGAATTCAGTCTGCCCCGGGTGGGTCCGAACGGATATGGGCGGACAAGATGCGAGCCGCTCAGTGGAAGAAGGCGCGGATACAATTGTTTGGCTTGCCACCGAAGCCCCGCAGAAGCTTAACGGGAAATTTTTGCGTGATCGCAAGGAAATACCCTGGTGATTTCATCCCGTAGCCGCTTCGCTGTGCCAAGCGTGGGGGTTGATCGGCAAAAGGGCTACGACGGCGTCGCCCACAGGGATCTGGCTACAGCCTGGCAGCAGGAGTAGAAGGACGAGTAAGAGGAGAAAATGAAAAAGCTAGAGCACCTGATCCCATTTGCTCTGGTCTTTAAGCATGATCTCGCGGAGCAGGCGAATGGGCGGCATACCGTGATTGAGCAACTCGTTGTGGAATTTTTGCAGTGAAAAGTCGTCGCCCAGCTCTGCTTTGTAATCATCGCGCAATTTCAGAATCTCCAGCTTGCCCAGGGTATAATTGAGATAACCCGGATCGAACGTGCCGCGAAGCGCCTCCTGTCGCGCCGGTTTTTCTTCGTAATAACAGTTTTCCTGAAAGAACTTGGTTGCTTCGTCGATGGACATCTTCTCGGTGTGCATTTTAATGGACACGCATAACCGGCACAATCGGAGGAGCGCTTCGTCGGCCTGCGCCATACGATATTTGGCCGCGCGTTTTAGATCTTCTTCACTGGGCGTTGAGCTGGTTGCGCTGCCGTAGCCCTCGTCGAGCATCATTTTTTCGCAGTAATGTGCCCATCCTTCGACAAACGCGTAGCTGGCGAAGATTTTTTCAACCCTGCTCGCTGGCGATGCGTTTAGGTGCAGGAATTGCACGTAATGACCCGGGTAAGCTTCGTGAATCGAGACGAGATCTGAAGTGTAATAATTGAAAGCGGTAAGCCATTCCTGCTTTTGTTTCTCGGGCCAGTCGTTCTCCGTCGGCGTGACGTAATAGTAGGCTTCATTGGCGCGTTTCTCGAATGGACCAGGTGTATCCATCGATGCAAACGAGGTGGCGCGCAGATATTGTGGTGTCTCCTTCACTTTGGCGCGAACATCCGAGGGGATACCGACCAACTTGCGGTTCACAACATACTTTCGAATCTTGTCCAGGTCTTTTGCTATGTCGGGGATGAGATTTTGCGGCGTGGGATGTTCGTTTTGGATTTGCCTGAAAACTTCAATAGGTGACTTGTTTGGGTCGATTTTTTTTGCCGCCTCCGCAAACGCTTCTTGTTCAGCTTTCAGTTGTGCCATGCCTATTTCGAGGATTTTTTGCGGAGGAAGATCGACCAATTCAGTCTCCGCCAGGAAACGTCTGAATTTTTCTTCTCCCAAGGCGAAGTCGAGCGAGGCTTTTGGAAGTTTCTCTCGCTCCAGCCACGTTGCATAATCGTTTAGTGCATTCGCGGCTTTACGATTCGCTTCGTGAAATGCCACGCGAAGCTGTTCGTCCTTCAGCGTGCCGACAGCGGCAACGAGATCTTTTTTCAGGAAATCAGCCGAACCTCTCGCGATCTGAATGGCGAGTTCCACATAGGGTTTGGGAACAACTTCACCAAGGTTTGTCCTTGCCGCGATAAGAATATTTGGGATTTGAGATTCGATCGCTACCAGGCTGCGGACCCGATCTTCCAGCGGCGCGAAATTCCTCTTGATATAAACGTTCACATCGGCAGCCCGTGCATAGACCATGGGGTTTCGCTCGAAGACCGACATATCCTGCATTTTAAAGAGGTCCTTTTTCACCGCAGCCTGCAGAATCCGAAGATCGATAGATTGTCGAGAACTCAGTTTGCCGGTATCGAACTTGCTCAGCCGATCGTCGAACCGCCGTAGCCGGGAAAGCTCAGCATCGAGCGCCAACCGGCTGTAGTCGGCGATTTTGCCATCGTATTCGTGAAGCCCGAGAGCGGTGCCTTCTAAAGGATGAGCGCCTAGATATCCTTTGATGTATTCTTCAGCCACCGCGTCATACTCGCCATCCTCTGTTTCGGCGGCGAAGCCTCGAAAGGGACAGAGCGAGACAAAGAAAAAGATGAGCGAGAAAACTTTAAGGCTAAGAAGTTGTTTCATGGGTGGCCAAACCTAAGACAACGATTTGCGTTGGGTGTTGCCAAAAATTTTCCTCTGAGCGATGGTGCGGCTGTTTTTCAAAGCTGGGGTCAAAGTATGAGGCGCTTCATGATTTTGCCGTCGTTGGCTTGTCTCTTAATCGGCGCTATTTCTGCTGTCCGCGGACAGGAGGCGCAGCCGTCGGGAAAGAGTGAAGAGGATAACGGCTACGTGCAAATCTCCATTTTCGCAAAAGCGCTCGAATTGATTCGGCAGGATTACGTGGATGAGAACAAGACGAGCTACCACGATCTCATCAATGCGGCAATGAAGGGCATGCTTTCCTCGCTGGATCCACACAGCCAGTTCATGGACCCTGAAGATTTCCGCGATATGCAGGACGACACGCGGAGTCGTTTCAATGGTCTCGGGATTGAGGTTTCGATGAAAAACGGCCTGCCTACCGTGATTACTGCAATGGAGGACACACCTGCGGCCAAGGCGGGAATTCTTTCTGGCGACCAGATCTTGCGAATTAACGGCATTTCGACCGAAAGAATGGATCTCCAGGACGCCATTAATGTTTTGCGCGGGCCTGCCGGAGCAAAAATCACCCTTACACTGCTGCGGCCTTCGACTAAAGAAATCAAGGAGTACACCCTGCAACGCGCAGAGATCAAAATTCAAAGCGTCAAAGGGACAAGATTGATCGATCCGGAGCTGACCGGGCCTTTCAAGATCGGCTACGTCCGGTTGGTGCAGTTCAATGAACCGACCGCCGACGAACTATCGAAAGCGCTCGATGAATTACAGAAGCAGGGAATGCAGGCGCTCGTTCTCGATCTGCGCAACAACCCCGGTGGGCTGTTGAACAGCGCGGTCGATGTCTGTGCGCAGTTCCTGCCGCCTAATACGAAAGTCGTCTCAACGCAGGGGCGGGTCGCTTCTCAACAGCATGATTACTCGACTTCCGGCGTGAAAAAGGAGCGCCCGAATTTTCCGATGGTCGTGTTGATTAACGAAGGCAGCGCGAGCGGCGCAGAGATCGTCGCCGGGGCGCTCAAGGATTTGCGTCGAGCCGTGCTTGTTGGCGAAACGACCTTTGGCAAGGGTTCTGTGCAGAACGTCATGCAATTGCCGGACGGCTCCGCGGTGCGCTTTACGACGGCGAAATACTATACGCCGAGCAAGCAAGTTATTCAGGGTAATGGCGTGACGCCGAATATACCCGTTGCCATGACCGTCGAGCAGGAGCGTTCCCTGTTTGCGCTGCGTAATGCGGGAGACGTAAAACCTGAGGACCAGAAAACCATTATCAAGTCGAAGGACCCGCAGATGTTGCGAGCCATCGATGCACTTAAGGGCGTGATGATTTACGCACAAGAGAACGCGCCAAAGGCGCAAGCGGTAAAGAAATAGAACGCTCTTGTTGGATTGTAGGGCAACCGCGCGGGTTGCCCGGTTTGTCGGGCGGAGCGCTTGCCCCAAAAATTTAGATGTGAAAACCATTCTCGCCCTGGAAAGCTCGTGTGACGAAACCGGCGTAGCGATCTTGCGCCGGCGCAGCGGCAATTCAACGTTGGACTTGCTTGCCAGCGAAGTGGCATCGCAAATCGCCGCGCATGAAAAATATGGTGGGGTCGTTCCGGAGATCGCGTCGCGCAATCACCTGATCTACTCCCCGCGGTTGCTTGAGTGTGCTACGAGTTCAGCGAACATTGGATTGTCGGAGGTGGATGCTTTTGCCGCAACCAGCGGACCAGGTCTGGCGAGCTCGCTAATGATCGGTGCCTCGATTGCCAAAGGATTGGCAATCGCTTTTCGCAAACCATACCTTGCCATCAATCATCTCGAAGGACATTTGCTCTCACCGTTTTTTGGAGATGCAGATGATGAGAACAGCAAAATCCCCGCGAACGTTTCGCTCATCGTCAGCGGCGGGCACACAATGCTGATTCGCGTGCATGGACTGGGTGATTACCAGTTAATTGGCCGAAGCGTGGACGACGCAGCGGGCGAGGCGTTCGATAAGGTCGCCAAGTTGCTGGGGCTCGGTTATCCCGGCGGCCCCGAGATTGAAAAACACGCACGCGGCGGTGATCGAAATCGTTTCGAATTGCCGCGGAGCATGCCTGCGTCAGAAAACTTTAGCTTCAGCGGATTGAAAACAGCTGTCCGCTATTTGTTGCCAAAGATTGTAGAGCGTTTCTGTGAAACGCCGGACGAAGAGCGGCGTCTGATACAGAAGCCCCACAAATTGGACGGACACGTTCTCGCCGATGTCTGCGCTTCATTCCAGGAGGCGGTTATCGATGTACCTGGTACGCAAGACGATTGCAGCGGCGCGGAAATATCGCGTCGGTCTGGTGACGATTAGTGGAGGTGTCAGTTGCAACCAGGAACTGCGAAAACAATTGGGCGAGGCATGTGTGCGCCAAGGATTTGAATTCAAAAATGCGGAGCCGTGGTTGTGCACAGACAACGCAGCGATGATCGCGTTTGCCGCATTATTACGATCAGAGACGGGATTTGAATCCAAAGTGACCGAGGAAATCGATCCCAACCTTGCGTTGGCAGGGTAGGTCGCGACCGTAATACCTCCGCAGACGGCTCGACGAACCGGCTCTAACAATCAGTACTCGCGTTCGAGAAGGTAATTTGCCAGCGCATGAAGCGCGTCAGCATCGCCTCCGCGAAATATGGAGAGAGCATCGTGTGCCTGGCGCGTGAGCCTCCTGGCCTCGGCGCGTGATTTCTCCAGACCAATCACTGCAGGATAAGTCGCCTTCTTTGCCGCGACGTCTTTGCCGGCGCTTTTGCCCAGTATCTCTGAGGTTTGCGTTACATCCAGAATATCGTCGATGACTTGGAAAGCGAGACCAAGCCGTTCCCCGAACTGTGTGATACCAGCGAGTCTTTTCGCTTCCGCGTTGGCGCTCATCGCACCGAGTCGAACCGCGGTTTTCAATATGGCAGCAGTTTTATTCTCGTGGATAAATCGTAGTTGGTCGCGCTTGACACTCTTGCCCTCCGCTTCGAGGTCCGCCACCTGGCCGGCGATGAGCCTTTGGCTACCGGCCGCGAACGCAACCTCTCGCAACAAAATTGAAATGTCGTAGCGAGGTGTGGGCTTTGCAGCGGACACGATTTCAAACGCGATCGTCAAGAGCGCGTCTCCGGCGAGTACAGCGATCCCTTCGCCGAAGACTTTATGGCATGTAGGGCGGCCCCGGCGGAAATCGTCATTATCCATGCTGGGAAGATCGTCATGCACCAGTGAATAGGTGTGGATACACTCGATGGCACAGGCCAGAGGAAGGGCGTTATCAATCCTTCCGCGGCAAGCTTCAGCTGCTGCAAGACAAAGAATCGGCCGCAATCGCTTGCCTCCTGCAAAAAGACTGTAACGCATCGCCCTGTGAAGTGTGGCGGGTTTCGTAATCGCTTTCGGCAGATAACGATCCAGTGCGCGATCGATCTCTTTTTGGCGGGTCCGAAGATATTTTTTGAGATTCACGGGACGAAAGGAGGTGCTGGTGCTCGATTCTCAATACTGGATAATGCAATCTCGCGTTGAGTGTCCAGCGCTCAGATATTCTCCGCTGTCGCAGTGGTCTCGATCGGTTTCACGCGCATGGCAAGGAAGGCGCCCAGGAGCAAAACGGCGGCACTCCAAAGCTGAGCGTGGGTTAGTCGCTCACCGTAAATCCAGGCGGAAAGCCCCAGCGCCAGGGCCGGGCAGATAAGCTGAAGTGTTTGCGCTAATGCGACGCCGATTTCGCGGATGGCGACATAGTACAACACATGGGCCAGCGTTATGCAGGTTACCGCCGAAATGACCAGAATTAAGTTCACCTGCGTGCCGGCATGAAGTGGTGCAGTGATTTTTCCAAACGCGAATGTAAGCGGCAGCAGGAGGATTGATGTGATTAGGCTGACCAGACCGAAACTACGAATCGGGCCAAGTTGCGCGGACGGACGCTTAATCAGAACGCCATAAAGCGCCCAACAAAATGTGGCCGTAAAGGCGATGAATAAACCAGGGAGCCTCATGTGTTCCGTTTCTCGACCCGGTTGAAACCAGATCACGCCAAAAGCGCCAACCAAGCCGAGCAGCGTGCCCGCTTGAAACTGCCATTGCCGAATCACCCGGCGTTCCTCGGGGAAAAACGCGAGTGCGAGTAAAGCTGTGAAGATTACGGACGCTCGGGTGAAGATCGTGTAAACGCCCGGCCCCATATAGAACAGGGCAACGACTTGTGTGACTTGATGGACTACGTTAGGGAGACATGGGATAAAACACATCGTCACGGCCCGCCACTCGAGAGGAGAAGGAGCGCGATAGGCGCGGTAAACGAACAGAGGTGCAATAGCGAGACAGGCGACCAGATAACGGTAGAAATTTTGTGCCCACGGATCGTAATAGCGATTCAAATAATACATGAACAGTGATGGCGTGGACCAAATGAAGACCGTGGCAAAGACAGCAGCGTAACCTTCCGACAGGCTTATGCGTCGGCGCCGATCGACAAATCTTGCAATCGAATTTGTTTGGTTCATTTAGGCGTCCGGCACGTTAATTTGCTCGCCTACAAGCATAAATCGCTCAACAGTTAGGCTGAAAGGAATGATTATCTTGAACAAGCAAACAATTAACATTGCTACCGCGTCACTTCTCTGTTTTGCAGCGAGTCACGTGTGCCTTGGGAAACCGGCGGCAGGTGCCGCAAGCCATATGCAGCGCGGAATTGAGCTCGCTGAACAGAAAAATTACGACGCCGCCGCCGCCGAATTTACAAAGGCGATTCAAGCGAATCCGAAAGATGCGCGCGGTTACACTAATCGGGGCACGGCTTATCGCCAAGCAGCACAGGCAGCCCAGGCAAATGGAGATTCGGCTGGCGCAGCCACAAGGTATTCGTCTGCTTTAGCAGATTTTTCCAAGGCGATCGAAGTTGCTCCAAAGGATGAAGTGGCCTACCGCGAGCGCGGAATGACCGCCGTAATGCAAAATCAGTTCGATGCAGCACTGCCAGATTTTGATAAGGCAATCGAACTTAAGCCCGATGACGCATACACCTATAAATTTCGCGGTTTTGCTGAGATCGGCCTCAACCAATGGGATAAGGCAGTTGCGGATTTCACCGTCGCGATTCAAAAACAGCCAGACGATCCGCAAGATTATGACCGGCGTGCCTGGGCAAACCGGAACCTGAAGAACTACGACGCGGCCGTCGCCGACTATACTTTGCTGATCGATAAGAACCCGAACGACACCGAGCACTTGGTCAAGCGAGGCGCTACATATACCTCGTTGCAGCAGTATGAGAAGGCCGTCGCCGATTACCAGGCGGCGTTAAAACTAAAACCAGACGACTATGACACCGTTCAGCGATTGCAATACGTGCAGGGAATGCTGGCGGCAAAGAACGCTCCGCCGCCTCCTTCGGTTACTCCCACGCCAACGCCCAGTCCGGGTTTGATCACGCCTGTCAATGTGGGCATTGGCATCGTGGCACTGATCATCATTGCCATCATCGCGCGTTTGGTCACGCGAGGAAAAGCTGAAGAAACAAGCAGTAGAATCCGCTGAGTCATGCAGCAACCGCAGTGTCCGATGCCTTAGTGGACTTGATGTTTGTGATGCGCTTGGACCAGCGAAGTGTACGGCGTCTATGACAGGCAAGATGTGGCGAGAAATTTCTTTGACACGATGGTGCGCGCGGTTAGCTTGCGGACGCTTTTTGCTGGAACGAGGCGGTCCCATGGTCGTTCAAATTGCAAATTTGACGCGGCTTTGGGACTTTTGAATCTCTGGCAGAAGGCAAAACCGGGTTGCCGCAGAGGCGCTGGGTTGGCGACGAGCAGCCCATGTAGCTCAGTTGGTAGAGCACGTCCTTGGTAAGGACGAGGTCACCGGTTCAATCCCGGTCATGGGCTCCAGAACAAGCTCAGGGCCGAGAGTGATAATAGAGAAAATAGAGAGTCTAGTTAAACAGGAGAATTGAAATGGCTAAGGAAGCATTTAAACGCGATAAGCCGCACGTAAATGTCGGCACGATCGGTCACGTGGACCACGGCAAAACGACCCTGACGGCAGCAATTACGATGGTGTTGGCGAAAAAGGGCATGGCCGAAGTGCGTGCATACGAATCGATCGATAACGCTCCCGAAGAAAAGGAGCGTGGCATTACCATTAACACTGCACACGTCGAGTACTCGAGTGACAAACGCCACTATGCGCACGTGGATTGCCCCGGACACGCAGACTACGTCAAGAACATGATTACCGGTGCGGCGCAGATGGATGGCGCTATCCTGGTTGTCTCCGCGGCAGATGGACCGATGCCGCAGACCCGCGAGCATATTCTGCTCGCACGCCAGGTCGGTGTTCCTTCGGTTGTCGTGTTCCTGAACAAGGTCGACATGGTCGACGATCCAGAGCTGCTTGATCTCGTGGAGATGGAAGTGCGTGATCTCCTGACACAGTACGAATTTCCGGGAGATAAAATCCCGATCGTCAAAGGCAGCGCACTCAAAGCGCTCAACGGCGATGCGGATGCGGAAAAACAGATCCTGGCGCTCGTCGAGGCGATTGACGATTACATCCCTGTACCGGAGCGGCCGATCGATCAGCCGTTCCTGATGCCGATTGAGGACGTGTTCAACATTGAAGGTCGCGGCACTGTCGCCACGGGTCGTGTCGAGCGCGGTATTCTCAAGAAAATGGGAGAAGTGGAGCTGGTCGGCATTCGCCCTACCGCAAAGACGGTTGCGACCGACATCGAAATGTTCCGCAAACTTCTCGATGAAGCGCGGGCGGGGGACAATGTTGGCGTTCTTTTGCGTGGCTTGAAGAAGGAAGAAGTGGAGCGTGGCCAGGTTATTTCAAAGCCTGGCTCGATTACGCCCCACAAGAAGTTCAAGGCGGAAGTTTATGTGCTGAGCAAAGAGGAAGGTGGACGTCATACTCCGTTCTTCACCAATTACCGGCCACAGTTTTATTTCCGCACCACCGACGTGACTGGCACGGTCAAACTACCTGAAGGCGTAGAAATGGTCATGCCCGGCGACAACATTTCAATCGAAGTTGAGTTGATCACGCCGATCGCGATGGAGAAGACGATTCGTTTTGCCATCCGAGAAGGCGGCAAGACCGTAGGCGCCGGCCGCGTGAGTGACATTCTCGACTAACACTCTTCCTTTGAATCTTCCTCTCAGTCGTTCACTTGAGCGGATACGAAAGGAAGAGGAGATTAAGAGGAAGCGGAAGAGGAAGATCAATTACGCCAGTAGCTCAATTGGTAGAGTAGCGGTCTCCAAAACCGTCGGTTGGGGGTTCGAGTCCCTCCTGGCGTGTGGTTAACGCCGCGTTAAGGGGTTTACACCGTTGAAGCGTGAATCGGAAGAAGTGAAATTGAATCGCAATCGGACCGCTTTAACGCTTCAAACAAATAACGATTTAGATTTGAGATGATTACCAAAGTCAAAAACTTCTTCAGCGAAGTAAAGGTCGAGCTGCAGAAATGTTCGTGGCCGTGGGATCCGAAAGAGAAAGGATTCCGTCGTTACAAGGAACTGAGTGACTCGACTGTAGTCGTTCTTATCGCGATGTTATTACTGGGCGGATACGTGGCGCTCTTCGACCTGGTTCTGGTGAACGTGGTCCATTTCTTCACTCGACTACACTGATTTATGGCACAGACACTCGCAGGGAAGGATCAATGGTACGTTGTGCACGTGCTTTCCGGACAGGAAAACAAGGTGCGCGAGAATATCTTGAAGCGCGTCAAGACGGAAGAAATGGGCGATTTGATTTACGAAGTGCTCGTCCCCACAGAGCGCGTGTCGGAGATCAAGAAAGGGAAGAAGAGCGAGACTACGCGGAAGTTTTTTCCCGGATATCTGATCGCTAACATGCACCTGCTCGATGAGCACAATCAGCTCGTCGGGCGCACCTGGTATTTCATCCGTGACACACCTGGAGTAATCGGGTTTGCCGGTACTAAGGATAAACCAATCCCGATGCGCCAGTCGGAGGTGGACAGCATGCTCGCTCAAATGAAAGAGCGCGAAGAGAAAGTGAAACCAAAAGTCAGCTTCGAAGTTGGCGAATCGGTGAAAGTCGCAGACGGCCCTTTCCAAAACCAGACTGGCATCGTCGAGGAAATCGATCCGGAGCGTGGAAAACTACGCGTCTCAGTTACCATTTTCGGTCGCGCTACTCCGGTGGAGCTGGAATATTGGCAGGTCGAGCGCGGATAACAGTTTGTCGTTCCGAGCGAAGTCGAGGAATCTCTGAATTCAAAATAGGACGGACACATAATGGCAAAAGAAAAAGTAGCTGAGATCAAACTCCAAATTCCTGCCGGACAGGCTAACCCTGCACCGCCAGTTGGAACAGCCCTGGGGCCACGTGGCGTCAACATCATGGCGTTCTGCAAGGAATTTAACGCAACGACCCAAAAACAGGCCGGCGATATTCTCCCGGTGGTTATCACCGTTTACAAAGATAAATCGTTTACTTTCATCACGAAGAGTCCGCCCGCCGCAATTCTGTTGAAGAAAGCCGCCAACATTGCCGCTGGTTCTAAAGAGCCTAACAAAACAAAGGTCGGCAAGGTCACGCGCAAGCAGGTCATGGACATCGTGAACACGAAGCGCAAAGACCTGAACGCGCGCAACGACGAAGCCGCCTTCCGTATTATCGCCGGCACGGCCCGTCAAATGGGGCTGGAGATCGCCGATTAGGGTTGGGAGACAGGCTAGCTGTCTATCTTCCGCCTAAATACTCCCATTCTTGCAATGCAATTGGGACGTTGCCATTTTTCCAAACGAAATCGTGGAAGGCGCGGAGATTGAATTTTTCGCCCTGTTGTAGGCGCGCGTCTGCGAGGAATTTCACAATTTGGAGTTTGCCAATCTGATATGTAATCGCCTGGCCGGGTCCCGTAGAGAAGGCGATGGCTTCCTGGAGGGCCGTATCCGGGTCCATCGGAACTTTCTCCTGTAGATACCTGGCGGCTTGCTCAAGCGTGAATTCACCAAGCGCAAGTTTCACGTCCACCTCGACCCGAAGGGCTCGTAGTCGCATAAAGTTGTAAATGATTTCGCGGGTGTGGGGGCTGTCATCGAACAAGCCGGCCTGCAACATCATTTCTTCGGCATAAAAGCCAATTCCTTCATTCGCGCCAGAGTCATAGTAATGCCGCCGGATCGGGTCATCGTTTTTCCAGGAAAGGCACAGTTGAAAATAGTGACCGGGAATTCCTTCGTGCACTGTGATCGGTCGCGGATCTTCTGCTGTCGCCTGCCAGAAGTAGCCGAGTTTCCCTGAAGGTTCAGTCACGTAACGGACGCAATTCTCATTTAAACGCGATGGCGACGTGAAGTCGTCCATCTCGTCGAAACCCTGGATAGCGCGCAAATATTGCGGCATCTGGCGCAGGGTGTAATGCTGAACCCAATCGGGCACCGTAAGGATGCCGCGCTCCTCGAGAAATTTCCGGATTTGAAGTTCTTTCTGCGCCGCGTCCTTGATCCAGTTGTCAACGGCATCTGCGATTTTCAGCGGTGGCACATTCTTGTTTCTATTTTTCTCGAAGGTCTCGAATGCAACGGCACGGTCCAATTCTTGTTTGCCCATCGCTAGAAGGTTTTCAGGCGAATAGGGAACCAGCGCGACGTTCTTGAGAAAGAAAACGTACGCGTCGCGCCCAAGGGCGGTCTCATTCGGCAAAGACTGCAATTTCTGCTGAAGCTCTTGCCGGAATTTCTCAAGCGCGTCGGCCGCGCGATCGACTGCGCTGTTCAATTCCTGCTCTCTAAGAGTTGTGGATTTCAGCAAAGCGACCGCCATTTGATGCAGACGCGGCCGAATGTTTTCCAACGCTTGAATTGCCACGGTAGCAAACGGCGCCGGTGGCTTGTCCAGATTCTGGGTGCCTTGCTGCAAAATTGAAGGGATATTTTCGATGCGCGTGAGAATTTCCCGGCTGCGTGCTGCGTCGTATGGTCCAGGCACATTGAGCGCTTCGACTACTGCCGTGAGCGTTTGCCCGATGTAAAAATTCGGATCCCGTTTCCAGCGCGGGTTGATCTCGAGTTCCCACCGTACCCGTGCCAGGGCCGAACCGATCAGACGATAGTCAACCTGCTGCGATATTGGCCAACTGGTTGGATCCAGTTTTTTCCAGCGACCTTCGAGTTCTGCGAGCTCCCTTCGTTGCTTATCGAAGCTGGCTCGCGACCAGTCGCGCGTTCCGTTCGGCCGCTCGATACGGTTCACATCATCGCCGGTAAATGGCGCGTATTTCGCGCGCCAGGTCCAGAAATCGTGCGCCAGTGTGCCGAGCGAGTCCGTCTGTGGCCGGCTGTTTGCCGATAGCGCAAGGAAATTCAGCAAGAATATTAGGCAGAAATTCTTCACGTTAGTTTCAATTCGAGCTCCGGCGCAACGTGATAACGTGAGGCTTTTTGTCGGTTCGATACATCGAGGCGCCGTAACAAAGCGCCGCGGATCGTTCGCGCGCATAACGAATCTTGTTCAGTTTTTCATCCCAATGTTCCATGTAAGAACAATTCGCCGTCTTCTTGCTGCTGGAGATGGGGACATAACGATTTTCTGTGAACGTAAGAAACGAGGTTTCACCGGGAAGCGGGATCGGAGTCGCCCAATTTGGTGACAGCCGGACAAGTCGCGGGCCATTGAGGTCGAGCGCGAAAACTGTATCACCGTCCGTGCTGTTCAAATGCAGATCGAAAAATGCAAGGTGCAACGGTCCTTCGAAAAGGAAATGCTGATCTTTGTCCTGGCTGTCGTGTAGCAGGCCGAAGACGCCTTCAAATCCGGGCAACTGGCCAAATTCCTTTTCTGCTCCCGTTTTTAAATCGCGTAGCAAGTAATGTTTTCCATGACCCGGCCCATCAATCTGGTCATCTTCATCGCTGGGATCTTCCCGTAAGATCAATTCGACAGAACCATCGGGCGATTTGTATGTGGGTATTGGTGTGGCGCTGGGAGGCGCAGATTCCTCGGGCGAAGCTGATGGGTTGGAAGATGCCGATTCCTCCGGTTCGACGTTTGTGAAGTACGGTGAACTTTTTGCTGCGACATACCAATCCGGCGTAGCGTCCGATTTTTTTAATGTTTTTCCTAGAGGATCAACGCTCCAAAATTCGCGAACGCCATCAGATTTTTCACGGGTGAAAACGATGCTTGCGCCATCCGGCGCGAAAATCGGAGCGGAGTCCTGTCCAGAGTTATCATTCGTTAATTGCCGCAGCAGCTTTCCATCTTCGCGATATAAAAAGAGATGCGAATGACTGGTCCCTTCAGCCTGCAAGTAGCGAATTGCGATGACAATCTCCGCGTCAGCATGCGCCGTCATCGCTGCTAGCGAGAAGATTCCTGTGACAATTAATGTTCGAACTATCGAGATCATCGTAGCGGAAGTTGAATCGTCCTCGGATGGGTCGCGTCGTGATACACCTGCACGTGGCAGGTGCGCGCGTCTTTTGCCGTTTCTTCCGCAACCACTCCGCCTGAGCAATAGTTCTTTTGCCACTGAGTGGAGTTTGGCGATGACACGACCAGACGAAGCCGGCTTCCCTTCATTAATCGGCGAGCGACAAACAACCCTGGATTGAAATCGCAGCGTACTATTTCGCCCGGCTTTACCAGGTTCGCCTGGCGCAGCGAGTCGCGATAACGCAAACGGCGAACATCGCTCCAAAGGATGATGCTCGTTCCGTCCGGCTGGATTTCGTACAAATGGGCGGAAAGATCGACATCGGGTGTGTCGATCGATAACCACAGTGTAACCGCTGGGCAGCCAACAAACGGAGTTTCGTTTGACAGCGCATCGGTGTGATACACCAAACCATCCTGACCGATACTCAATGGATATGTTTGGTCGATACCGGCGGTCTTTTCATTGGGATCAATTCCGTCCACTGTTTCGCCACGCGTGGTGTCCAGCGGATCGTAAATGAAAGTGTCGACACCATTGCCCGTTGGCTTTTCGGTCAATGTGCCTGAGCGAAAGACGCCATTCGCATCGCCGTTCTTTGAATTCAGGTAAAAAGCTTTGGGATTCGCGACAAGGCGTTCGTAATTGTCCGCGTATTTCCACTCGCCGTTGGCGCCACTGTTCCCGGGCGCGAGCAAGTAGTATGCGACCTGATTCTTGAGAAATTCCGGTCTGGGGCCGTCTTTCATCGTCCAGTCGTACCATTGTCGATGCAGGTCATTCAGATCGATAACGGCCCCATGCCCGAACTTTACGCCCGCGACTTCAGCCGTCGGGGTGCGTGTGCCCGCGTGGTCCCAAGGACCGATGATCAAAAAATGCTTCGCACGCGCGTCCGGAGAGGCGTTTGCGAGATGGTCCCGGTAATATGACAGGGCGCCAAGTTCATCACCATCGTATTGGGCGGTGATTGTTAAGATAGGCAGCGTAATCTTCTGGAACTGTTCTGGCGCGGGTAACATGGCGTCGTAGTACGAATCCATTGTTGGATGCTTGACGATGCGCTGAAAATTGACGGAGGGATTTCCGACAAACGAGTCCAGTGATTTAAAAGGGGTGTGTTTCTTATAAGCGTCGAGGAACTTGGTTCGCCAAAATTTCTGATCAGCAAAGAGATTGTTCTGTCCAGTGCGGCCACTTGTGAAAGTGAACCACTGCACGTCGTAGGTTAGGCCAACATTTTCGGACGACGGATAATCGAGGCCCGGATGAGCGGCTGCGGCGGGAACAATCGTAGCGAGATGCGGCGGGAATTCTTTCGCTGTCGCCCATTGATCGAACCCAGCGTAGGAACCGCCCCACATTGCAACCTTGCCATCGCAAAACGGCTGGCGCGCCAGCCATTCGACCACGTCGTGTCCATCCCGCGGCTCGTTTGCAAACGGCTCGAATTCGCCCCCGGAATTTCCGCGACCGCGTACATCGACCAGTGCAAAGGCGTAACCGTGAGACGCGAAATAGGCGGCCCGCTCATGATACGTATCGGAAATATAAGGTGTCAGGGTGAAGATCACCGGCGTCTTAGGCAGCGATCCATTCGGCGTTTTTGGCAAATACAGCGTCGCGTTCAACTCGACCTTGTCGCGCATGGGAATCTTTATGCCCCAGCGGAGATCGTAATCAGCACGTGCCGGCGAGGGCGATGGCGTAGGAGTTGAAGTTTGCGCAATGATGTTTGCGGGGAGTGCCAGGCAGGGTGCCACAGCGAAGATCAGCCCCAAAATAATCGAGACTCGCGGAACATTTCGGCGTTTCATCATGCGCGATTGAAGCGAAGAAAGCGCGGGATACAAGAAACTTGAATCAGGTGACTGAGTTCTCGGTTGATCGGCCGATGGTCGATCTCGCGGGTATGTGCGGATCATCGTTTGCAGGAAAGCGAGTTTACGAGACGATAGGCAATGGCTCGCGGGCTTTCGAAGAACACTCCGCTGCACAAAACGAAAACCGAGGTCAGCATGACTGCTCAGACTTCAGACGCAAAAGCGGATCGCAAGACCGGTGTTGGACCGGTTCGTTGGACTCGCGTCGAGACACTCTGCTCTGGCGTCGTGTTTCTCGTGGCGCTAATGCTTTATAGCTGGACGCTAGCGCCTACGGTTACCTTGACCGATAGCGGCGAGCTAATTGTGGTCGCTCAGGGCCTGGGAGTTGCACATCCACCGGGCGTTCCGTTGTGGATTATTCTCGCTCACCTTGCATCGCTTGTGCCTTTCGGAAACGTGGCGCAACGCATCAATTTCTCGTCCGCGCTTTTTGGGGCGATCGCCTGTGCGATGCTGACTATGGCAGTCGTCGAGTTAATGATTACGGCTTCATTTCTTGCCGGAGCGAGGCGAGCGAAGAAAGGCGTTAAACCGATCAAGAGCATCGAGGACTCCAGTATCGCGCGGTTGTCGGTGGTTGCGCCTGCGCTCGGTGCCGGGTTGCTAATGGCGTTTTCCCGCACGCTTTGGTCTTATGCCACGATCACTGAGGTGTATGCTCTAAATACGCTGCTCATCACCATTATCTTTTTTCTGATGCTTAGGTGGCGGCGCTTCATCATTGCGGACAGGATGGATAACGGCGCGGCGACGAGTGCAAATCAAGCCGTTTTGCCGAACACGAATCATGACCCGTTGCTTTATGCGGCGGCGTTCGTATTTGGCCTCGCATTGGGCGTTCATCACGTAACCGTCGCCCTGACGCTCCCGGCCATCGCAGTCGTCGTTTATCGAACGCAAGGCGTGAGATTCTTTGTGACCAGCCGACTGGTTTATGCCGCCTTGATTTCAATTGGCGCTCTCGTCGCCATTTATGCCTACCTGCCATTTGCGGCGTCGCACTCGCCTCTGATTAACTGGGGCCACCCGCGTTCGCTGCAGGAAATATGGTGGCACATCACGGGCCGACAGTATCAGGTTTATTTCTCCTTTACGCCCGCAATCATCGGAAAACAGTTCGCCGAGTTCTGTCAGATGGCCTTGCGCGAGTTTGGCTTTTTCTGGCTTCCATTGGCGCTTGTCCTGGCTTTCGCGGGGTGCGTATACGCTTTTAAGCGAGATCGCACCACTTTCTGGTTTCTTTCGACAATCGTGATCGCTGATTTGGCGTACGCCCTCAACTATGAGATCGCGGAGGACAAAGATGCCTACTATCTGCCCACATTCATTTCGATTGCGATTGCCGCGGGAGTCGGCGTTCGCTGGTTGATGAGGAGTGCCGTGTCCAAATCTTCAGTGGTTGTGAAACCGCCTTTGGTAGCGGCAACTGCCCTCGTGCTCGCTTGCGCGACGGCCGTCAGCGCAAATTGGCCGTTCAATAATCGCAGGAATTACTTTATCGCCCATGATTACGTGGAAAATCTGTTCAAGTCGATCGAACGGAATGGTCTCCTGCTTACGCTGGATTGGCAGGTTGCGTCGCCGATATTCTATGCCCAAACGATAGAGCAGCGTCGCCGCGATGTTAAAGTTGTCGACATCAATCTCCTACGCCGCTCGTGGTATTTCGATTATTTGAAAGACGCTTATCCCGGCCTGGTGCAGCGGTCGCGCGAGAGGATTGATGTGTTTGTTCGGATCCTTAAAGAATGGGAGGCTGATCCTGGCGTGTTTGCGAGAAGCCCGGCGCTCACTCTAAGGATTAGCACGTCGTTTTTAGAGATGATCCAATCGATGGTGACTAACGAAAGTACGGTCGCGCCAGTTTATATGACGAGCGATTTGCTTTCTTCGGATTCAGTCAACGGCGAGCTGACGAGATGGCTCACTCAAAAATATCAGCTCGTTCCGCAGGGGCTTGTTTTTGGTCTCGTGGACGATCGGAGTTTTCGCGATTCACCCGACGTGGATCTTCAGACTCGCGGGCTGGCTGACGGGACACTTCGATTTGAGAAGGATGATGTCGTGAAAATCAAGATATTGCCTGCGTACACGCGAATGCTGACGAATCGCGGACGGTATCTCGAGTTATTCAATCAGCACGATCGCGCCGCAGCAGCATTTAGGGAGGCCCTCGCACTCGATCCGGAGCTCGCCCCGGCGCAACAGGGATTGGCGGATAGCACGGCGAAACTGCTCAATCGGTAGCAGGTCGCAAAGATCCGAAGGTCGAATGTGCTAAACGACGATTCCTAAATGCGTATGCAGATCATCTTTCGTTGGTTGCTGATTCGGATTTTTCCATTTTACGACGCCAGCCTTGCTTTGGTTACACAGAGTCTCTATATCGCAGGATGAACGTCCCACCTTGTTGCCGATTTTGGGCGCGGCCTTGGCTAGCGATCCTTGCGCTTGCCCTTTGCGCAATACCGGTTCACGCGAACGAACAACTGCTAGCCGTCAAAGCGGAACGCTTGTTCGATGGGAAATCAAAAACACTCCTGCATAACGGTGTTGTCCTCATCCAAGGCGATAAGATTGCAGACGTTGGCAGCAATCTGGTGATTCCCAGCAATGCGCAGGTGATCGACCTTGGCGACGCTACGCTGGCACCGGGATTCATGGACGCGCATACGCACCTCACGCTCGACTACTCAGGCGACTACAGTCTACGCCGACTGGACGAGCTGGATCTTAACGTTTCCGAGCAAGCGATCCGAGCGACAACCTTCGCGCGAGCGACAATCGAGGCAGGCTTCACTACCGTGCGCGATTTGGGAAGCCGCTTCGTCGGCAGCCGCGAATTTGTCGATGTGGCATTGCGCAATTCGATTAACAAAGGGCTGGTCGTCGGCCCGCGAATGCTTGTGGCGACTAAAGGCATCGGCGCTACAGGCGGTCACTTCGACCCGACCAACGGGTTCCGCGATTTCCTTTTTGGCGGTGAACCGGATTACACCGATGGCATTGCGGACGGCCCGGATGAAATCCGCAAGGCGGTTCGCTTTGAAGTAAAGAATGGCGCCGATGTGATCAAGGCCGCCGTATCTGGAGGCGTTCTTTCCCTGACCGACGAAGTGGACACCCCGCAGTTTACGCCCGAGGAAATGGCCGCGTTGGTCGATGAATCACACCGGCTGCGCAAAAAAGTGGCGGTGCATTGCCATGGAGATCAGGCCGCCCGCGAAGCGATCGAGGCGGGCGTTGACTCAATCGAGCACGGCTCCTTCATGAAATCGGAAACGCTCGGCCGGATGAAAACGAAAGGCACCTTTCTTACACCCACGCTGATGGCAACGGAATGGATCATGGGCAAACTGGAAAATTATCCGCCGACTTTGCAGGCCAAAGCCAAAGCCGCTGCAGCCGCCCGTTCCGAGATGTTTCGCAACGCTGTCAAAATGGGCGTGAAGATTTCCTTTGGAACCGATGCGGCGGTTTATCCTCACGGCCAAAACGCGAAGGAGTTTAAATTAATGCTCGATCTCGGAATGACAGCGATTGATGCCTTGAAATCGGCCACCGCAAATGACGCCGAACTTTTGGGGATTGCCCAAAAAGTTGGCACGTTGGAGAAGGGAAAACTCGCGGATGTTATCGCGATGCCCGGAGATCCAACTGTAGATATTACTGCTACCGAGCGCGTCTTCTTCGTCATGAAGGAAGGAAAGGTTATCAGGAAGGGACCGCCGATTGTGCAAGGCGCTGCCAAAGCAATCGAGTCGGCAGAAGGGGCGCCTGTGGATTAATTGCCTACTGTTGCGTTGAAGTTGATTTTGACAACGCGAAGATAACCACTAGATTTCGCGTCCTCCGTTCGCTTGATGCGAACCGGACGACAATTTTAAGCAGGAGCCTCAATATCTGTAAGAGACCGGGGCGGTAGGACTGCACATCAACATGCAAAGAAATCGAAGCAAACGCTATCGCGCTGCGGCGCAAAAACTGGACCGGACGAAGGCGCACACTCTCGCGGACGCCATTTCGACATTAAAGAAGTTTCCGCCGACGAAGTTTGATCAAACTGTAACGGTGTCGTTCCGGCTCGGCGTCGATCCGAAGCAATCCGATCAGATGGTTCGGGGTACTTGTCCGCTTCCGCATGGCAGTGGAAAAAAAGTGCGGGTGCTGGTTTTTGCCGAGGGTGAGGCCGCGCAGGCAGCCAGAGATGCGGGCGCGGAGTTTGTTGGTATGAAAGATCTAATCCAGAAATGCCAGGAAGGTTTCCAGGATTTTGATGTCGCCGTCGCTACGCCGGCGGCGATGGCCGAAGTGCGCAAGTTGGGGAAGGTCCTCGGGCCGCGCGGACTGATGCCAAATCCCCGCACCGGTACAGTAACGGACGACACCGCCAAGGCCGTGCAGGAAGTGAAAGCAGGCCGCGTGGAGTTTAAGCTGGATAAAAATGGCAACGTAGCGGTGCCTGTTGGGAAATTTTCGTTTGAAGAAAATGCTCTGTTGGAAAACGGAAGCGCAGTAATCGAGGCAGTCGTTCGAGCTCGTCCCGCCTCAGCGAAAGGGAGATACCTTGAAGGCATGACAATCAGTGCGACGATGTCCCCCGGGGTTCGGGTTGATCCAGCGCCGTATTTAAATGTTTAGTCCTAGAGCCTCAATACCGAAAATAGAATGAGACCAGAAAAAGCCAGCATCGTTTCCGATCTTACCGACAAGCTGAAGCGTTCGCCCTTTGTGCTTGTGACCGACTACAAGCTCATGAAGGTCGGCGATTTTAGTGAATTGCGGACCCGGCTGGCGTCAACAGGCGCGGAAGTGCACGTCGTGAAGAATAATTTTCTCAAACGCGCCATGACTGATTCCGGGTTTCCTGATGCTGGTGAGAAGCTGATTGGTCAGACAGCCGTTGTGACTGGCGAGAAGGACGTGGCGCCCGTGGCCAAGATTTTCAAGACGTTTGCCGCCGAATTCAAAATCGCAACGCTAAAGATTGGCTTCGTTGACCGCGCCATTCTTTCTGCTGCAGAATTGGAAAAATTGGCGGACCTGCCCGCGCGCGAAGTGTTGCAGGCGCAATTGCTGGGATTGTTCTTGTCTCCTGCAACGCGCTTGGTGCGCTTGCTGAATGAACCAGGCTCCGCGTTGGCACGGCTATTGAAAGCGAAGGCAGAAAAGGAGGGCACAGCCCCACAACCGACTGCGTAAGAAAGTTTTTCCGCTCGCAATGGCGGGTTGGGAAGTAAAACAGAAACTGTCCGGGCCAGTGGCTATTGGCCTTAATTTTCCGAAGGCTTTCGGAGACGGCAATTGGAGGAAATAAGAAATGGCAGAAACAGATAAATTGGTGGAGCAACTCAGTAGCCTGTCGGTGCTGGAGATTGCTGGGTTAGTCAAGCAGCTGGAAGAAAAGTGGGGTGTGAGCGCAGCGGCCCCGGTGGCAGTGGCAGCTGGTCCGGCCGCGGGAGGGGCAGCCGGCGGAGCGGCAGCTGCGGCAGCAGAAGAGAAAACTACCTTCGACGTAATCTTGAAAGAGATGGGCTCGAACAAGATTGCAGTGATCAAGGAGGTTCGTGGTGCGGTGCCGGGACTCGGCTTGGCGGAAGCCAAGGCGCTTGTGGAAGGCGCGCCAAAGACAATCAAGGAAGGCGTGACGAAGGAAGAGGCGGATGAGATCAAGAAAAAGATCGAGGCCGCTGGTGCGAAGGTGGAAATTAAATAGCTGAAGGACTCGTAAGATCGAGTGTTGCGGTTCCTCCTATGCCTAATGGAGAGGAATAGGGGTCTATAAACCGTCGCGTCACATTATTCCTTGCGAGGCAGAAATTTCGGTCTAGTGTTGTTTTCTGTTAGAGGCAGGCAGACCTATTTTTAACCCGGCGCTTAACGGCAATTACAAGAATGGCAACAGGGCAGTGGCCAATTTGACAGGCCAGTGTTTTGGGTGCATTTTTGTGTCCATCGCTCGCTGCTGAGCCCATAAAAAATCTTGCCCGTTTCGTGCACGACTGGTGGCGTGGACGTTGCGTGGCCTAACTCTTGGGTAGTGACTATGTCGGAACGTATTTACTTTGGAAGCATCAAGGAAGGGATCGAACCGCCGAATCTTATTGAGGTTCAGGCTAATTCATACGTTGATTTTCTTCAGAAAGACGTCCCTTTTTCAAAGCGGAAGAATCAGGGACTCCAGGCTGTTTTCAAAGAGGTTTTTCCAATAGAGAGCTATGACGAAAAAGCGGTGCTCGATTTCAGTCACTACGAAATAGGCGAGCCCAAGTTGACCGCGCTGGAGGCCCAGCGTGAAGGACAGACCTACAGCGCGCCATTGCACGTGACGTTTCAATTGCGCGAAGAAAAAGGCACGAAGGAAGAGAAAGTTTATATGGGCGAAATCCCGCTGATGACGCCGCAGGGCACTTTCGTCATCAACGGCGCAGAACGCGTGGTGGTAAGCCAGTTGCATCGCTCACCTGGGATCGCCTTTGAATCTACTGTCCACGTAAACGGAAAGGTGCTCTACAGTTTCCGGATCATTCCGGACCGCGGATCGTGGATCGAGGTCCAATTTGATACGGCTGACCTTCTTTATATTTATCTGGATCGACGTAAGCGGCGCCGGAAGTTTCTGGCTACCACATTCCTGCGCGCTCTCGGCTACGGCTCTGATGAAGAGGTCATCAAACTCTTTTACAACATCGAGACGCTGAAGTTGAGCGACAAACTTGATGAGGAGAAGCTGGCTACAAAAGTGCTGACCGCGGAGATCCGCGACGGCGATGTCACGGTGGCGCGTGCATTCGAACCACTCACCCTGGCGACCGTTCGCCAAATCATGGCGCTCAAGATTCACGAGGTGAAAGTGATTGACATCTCTAACGATGACACCGTGGTCAAAGCGCTTCGAAAAGATCCTGCGCACGATCAGGAGGAAGCCCTGAAGGACATTTACCGGCGTCTTCGTCCTGGCGATCCGCCGACTGTAGCCAATGCGCGCGCTTTACTTAAAAGGCTCTTCTTTGATCCAAAGAAATACGACCTCGGACGCGTCGGTCGTTACAAGATTAATCAAAAACTTGGGATCAACGTCGATTCCACTGAGCGGATTTTAACGGACAAAGATTTCATTGCCGCGATCAAATACCTGATCAATCTGCGACGGGGCGAAGGCACTCTCGATGATATCGATCATCTGGGCAGCCGTCGCGTGCGTACAGTTGGTGAGTTGCTCGCGAACCAGTGCCGCGTCGGTCTGGCTCGTACGGAGCGTCTGGTCAAAGAGCGTATGACCCTGTTCGACATCAATGTGGACGGCATGACGCCGCAAAAGTTGATCAATCCAAAGGCGCTCAGCGCTGTGATCCGCGATTTCTTTGGCCGCTCGCAGCTCTCGCAGTTCATGGATCAGACGAATCCACTCGCAGAATTGACGCACAAGCGCCGTTTATCGGCTCTTGGCCCGGGCGGTCTCAGCCGCGAGCGCGCGGGATTCGAAGTGCGCGACGTTCACCCATCCCATTACGGACGCATTTGTCCCATTGAGACACCGGAAGGCCCAAACATCGGCCTCATTAGTTCGATGAGCACTTTCGCTCGAATCAATGAGTTCGGCTTCATCGAGACGCCGTATCGCAAAGTGGAAAAGGGCCGCGTGACTGATCAGATCGAATATCTGACTGCTGATCGCGAGGAGAATTTTCTCGTTGCGCAAGCCAATGCGCCTGTCGATGGCCGCGGACACTTCACAGGGGAAAAGGTATCTGTGCGCTACCGTGGCGACTTTCTCGAAGTCGATCCCTCCAAGGTGAACTACATGGATGTCTCGCCGAAACAGTTGGTATCAGTCGCGGCAGGACTTATTCCGTTCCTCGAACACGACGATGCAAACCGGGCACTGATGGGTTCCAACATGCAACGCCAAGGCGTTCCTCTCGTGGTTTCGGAAGCGCCGCTCGTAGGTACGGGTTTGGAAGAAAAGGTGGCGCGAGATTCTCACGCGGTTGTACTCGCAGCCGACAGCGGCAAGGTCGCTTCGGTGATGGCGGACCAAATCGTTGTGACGAAGGATGGTCATCTGCCCGAGAGCAAAAAGAAGCTCAAGACTGATCCGGAGGCAGGAATTCACGTTTATGAGCTGCGGAAATTCATGCGGTCAAATGCTGGCACATGCGTGAACCAGAAACCAATGGTGCGCAAAGGTCAGCACGTGAAACGCGGTCAGGTTATCGCTGATGGTCCAAATACCGATCGCGGCGAGCTTGCTCTGGGACGCAACGTGCTCGTCGCGTTTATGCCCTGGAATGGATACAACTTCGAAGATGCGATCATGATCTCGGAGAAAGTGGTGAAGGAGGATGTCTATACTTCTATCCACATCGATGAATTCGAGATTGGCGCACGCGACACGAAGCTGGGCCCCGAAGAAATTACGCGCGACATTCCCAACGTTAGCGAAGAAGCTCTGCGGAACCTGGGACCCGATGGCGTTGTGCGGGTGGGCGCGGAAGTGAAGCCGGGCGATATTCTGGTTGGGAAAATTACGCCGAAGAGTGAAACAGAATTAGCGCCTGAAGAGCGCCTTCTGCGCGCAATCTTTGGCGAGAAAGCGGCGGACGTGAAGGATACGTCGCTTACTGTGCCCTCCGGCACTTACGGGATTGTGATGGACGTAAAGGTCTCGTCTCGCCGCGAAGTTTCCCGCGAGAAACTCACGCCCGCAGAAACCAGACGGCAACTCAAAACCATCAGTGAAGATCATAAGCGAAAGAAAGAGACACTGATCGAGCAATTGACCGATTCGCTTTCAAATGTCCTGCTCGGGGAAAAAGTTCCTCTCGATGTCGTAAACGCCAAGAACGGTGAGATCATTATTCCAGCCAATCGTAAGATCACCAAAACGCTCTTGCGAAAGCTGGCGACGGCACATGATCACATCGAAATCGATCCAAGCCCAATCCGAAATAAGATCCGCGAAATCATTGGTGCGTATGAACATAAGTTTGCGGAACTGGAACTGGAACGCGATCGCGCCATGGACCGGGTGGAAAGCGGGGACGATATCGACCCGGGAATTATTAAGCAGGTCAAGGTTTATATCGCCAGCAAGCGTAAGCTAAGCGTCGGTGACAAGATGGCCGGACGGCACGGAAATAAAGGCGTTGTTGCCCGTATCGTGCCCGAAGAAGACATGCCTTTCCTGGCAGATGGCACACCAGTTGAGATTGTGCTTAACCCGTTAGGTGTGCCCAGCCGTATGAACGTGGGACAAGTTCTGGAAACACACTTGGGCGTTGCTGCGAAGGCGCTCGGTTTTAAAGTCGCGACTCCCGTTTTCGACGGGATTAAGGAAAAGCAAATTCGCGAATATTTGCATGACGCCCGGAAAAAGGACGGATTCACCTGGGTGCAGGAGAGCGGTAAGGCAAAGCTTTTCGACGGACGCACCGGCGATCCTTTCGACCAGGAAGTCGTGGTTGGCTACATCTACATGATGAAGCTTGGCCACCTTGTAGCGGATAAGATTCACGCCCGCGCCGTGGGACCGTATTCACTCGTCACTCAACAGCCGTTGGGCGGAAAAGCGCAATACGGTGGTCAACGTTTTGGCGAAATGGAGGTTTGGGCACTGGAAGCGTACGGAGCCGCTTATACTTTGCAGGAACTGCTCACCGTTAAATCGGATGACGTGCAAGGACGGACTCGAATCTACGAGTCGATCGTCAAGGGCGACAACTCGCTTGAAGCAGGAACACCGGAGTCTTTCAACGTTCTAATCAAAGAAATGCAGAGCCTGGGCCTGGACGTAAAAGTCGGCGGTCAGGCGCCTACTTTTCTGGAGAGCGTCGCATAAATTTTAAACTGTAAATTATTAAAGACAAAACATGAACGAACATTCCTGGCGTGAGTTAGTGGGCGAAGAGCGCCCAGTGGGCTTTGATCAAGTGGCGATCGGCGTCGCGTCAAGCGACACCATGCGCTCGTGGAGTAAAGGCGAAGTCAAAAATCCCGAGACAATCAATTACCGGACTTTTAAACCGGAGAAAGGGGGCCTTTTCTGTGAACGCATTTTTGGTCCGACGCGCGATTGGGAATGCTCATGTGGAAAATACAAGCGTATTAAGCATAAGGGAGTCATCTGCGACCGGTGCGGCGTGGAAGTTACATTGGCTCGCGTCCGTCGCGAAAGAATGGGGCACATCGAATTAGCAGTGCCCGTTTCGCACATCTGGTTTTACAAATGCATGCCTTCGCGCATTGGGCTCATGCTGGATATGAGCGCACGCCAGCTCGAACGGGTCATCTATTACGAGGATTATATCGTCATCGATCCGGGCAAGACGCCATTGCAGAAGACGCAGCTGCTCAACGAAGTCGAATACCGCGAGGCGCAGGAACAATACGGCGAAGATTTCGTCGCAGGCATGGGCGCGGAAGCAATCAGAAAACTTTTGGCCGAGATCGATCTCAACAAGCTCAACAAGGAGCTTGAGAAAGCGATGGGCGCCACTAAGAGCAAACAAATTCGCAAGAAGCTGGCCAAGCGGCTCAAGCTTATCCAGGGCTTCCAGAATTCGCACGCCCGTCCTGAATGGATGATTCTGGATGTATTGCCGGTTATTCCGCCAGATCTGCGTCCTTTGGTTCCCCTCGAAGGCGGACGCTTTGCCACCTCGGACCTGAACGATCTTTATCGCCGGGTTATCAATCGTAACAACCGGTTGAAAAACCTGCTCATGCTCAAAACGCCGGACGTCATCATTCGCAATGAAAAGCGCATGCTGCAGGAAGCAGTCGATGCGTTGTTCGACAATGGCAGACATGGTCGGGCTGTGACCGGCGCCGGTAATAGGCCTCTCAAATCCCTGAGCGATATGCTCAAAGGGAAAGGTGGTCGTTTCCGTCAAAATCTACTCGGCAAACGTGTCGATTACTCAGGCCGCTCCGTAATTGTGATCGGGCCGGAGCTAAAGCTGCAGCAATGTGGATTGCCGAAAAAGATGGCGCTGGTTTTGTTCGAGCCGTTCATCATCCGTCGGTTAAAGGACCTGGGCTATGTACACACCGTGCGCAGCGCGAAAAAGATGATCGAGCGTCAGACACCGGAGGTCTGGGACATTCTTGAAGAAGTGACTAAGGGCCATCCGGTGTTGCTGAATCGCGCGCCCACCCTGCATCGTTTGTCCATTCAGGCTTTTGAACCGCAATTAATCGAGGGTGAAGCCATTCGCATTCATCCGTTGGTTTGCACCGCTTACAATGCGGACTTCGACGGCGACCAGATGGCGGTGCACGTTCCGCTTTCGGTGGAAGCTCAGATGGAAGCGCGCATGCTGATGCTCGCACCAAATAACATCTTTTCTCCTTCCAGCGGCAAGCCTATCACAACGCCTTCCCAGGATATCACGCTCGGTTGTTACTACCTTACTCAAAACCCGCGCGGCGGAATTAAGGATGGACAGCGGCTCCCACTCTTTGCCGATGCGATCGAGGTGGAATTTGCCATGACGGAAGGAAGCGTTCGTACGCACGACCGTATCCGACTCAAGAACCCGGATTTTGGCAAACAAACAATCTACGGAAACGCGGAGTCCAGAACCATCGAAACCACTGCGGGTCGTGTCATTTTCAATGAGATTTGGCCCAAGCAGCTTGGATTCTTCAACAGAGCCGCAGGCAAAAAGCAACTTAGCGACATTATCTGGCGCTGTTATCAAATCGCAGGGCCGGCGGAAACTGTAGCGACCCTCGACAAGTTAAAAGAACTCGGGTTTGCCGAAGCTACGAAGGCTGGCATCTCAATTGGAATTTCGGACATGATCATTCCGAAAGAGAAAGAGACGGAGCTGGAAAATGCCTATAAGCAAATTCGACAGGTTGAGCAGCAGTATCGCAAGGGCATCATCACCGATGGCGAGCGCTACAATAAGATCATTGATATCTGGACACACGCCGGCGACGAAATTTCCGGCGCGATGTTCCGCACGCTGGAACACAACGATGGCCGTAAAGAGTTGAATCCTGTCTTCTTGATGGTCGATTCTGGTTCGCGTGGGAACCGCCAGCAAGTTAGGCAGCTGGCAGGTATGCGCGGCTTGATGGCCAAACCTTCGGGCGAAATCATCGAGCGGCCGATCACGTCGAACTTCCGCGAAGGGCTGACCGTGCTGGAGTACTTTATTTCCACTCACGGCGCTCGCAAAGGTCTTGCCGACACGGCGCTAAAGACTGCCGACTCTGGATATCTGACGCGCAAACTCGTCGACGCAGCACAGGACGTGATCATCAATGAAAAAGATTGTGGAACTGTAAATGGTATCGTCGTGCGCTCGATTTACGAAGGCGACGAAGAGGTAGTCGATCTTGGGCAGCGCATTATCGGACGTGTAAGCTGCGAAACGATCGCCGATCCGGTCGACAAGAAGAAAAAGATCGTTAAAGCGAATCAGTTGATTGATGAAAAGATCGCCGCGGAGCTTCAGCGCGTAGGCGTGGAGAGCTTGAAGATTCGTTCGGTTCTCACCTGTGAGTGTGGCCGCGGCGTGTGCGCGATGTGTTATGGCCGCAATCTTGCGACGGGCCAATTTGTTAAGCTCGGGGAAGCAGTAGGGATTATTGCTGCCCAGTCGATCGGCGAACCGGGAACGCAGTTGACGATGCGCACGTTCCACATCGGCGGTACGGCCAGTCAGACTTTCAAACAACCAATCATCAAGGCGAAGAACGACGGCACGGTGCGTTTCAACGACCTGCGGACTGTTCAGGCACTCGACGGTAGTTGGATCGCGTTGAACAAGAACGGCTCTATTAGCGTGCACAACGCGGAAGGCCGCGAACTCGAACGATACAACGTCGTGATCGGTTCAATGATCTCCAAGAGCGACGGCGCTGAGGTTAAGAAGGGCGAGACTTTCGTTCAATGGGACCCCTACAACGTGCCGATTCTCACCGACAAAGGTGGCAAAATTGAGTTCCGCGATATGATCGCCGGTGTCACAATCAAGCGGGACGTCGATGAGGCAACGGGCTTGATGGGTACCGTCATCATTGAGCACAAGGAGGATTTGCACCCGCAAATTGTTATCGTGGAGGACAAGAAGGAAGTCCTCGCAAGTTATTCCATCCCGGCCGGTGCGCATGTCATTGTGGAAGAAGGTCAAAAGGTGCGTGCTGGCGCCTTGCTGGCAAAGACGCCTCGGAAAGTTGCAAAGACCAAAGACATCACCGGAGGTCTGCCACGTGTAGCTGAACTATTCGAAGCACGCCGGCCGAAGGATGCTGCCGAGATTGCCAAGATCGATGGCGTTGTCGAAATGGGCGGCACAGTGCGCGGGAAACGTCGTCTGATTTTGAAAGATCCCGATACTGGAACAGAAGAAGAACACCTGATCCCGCTTACCAAGCACATTATCGTGTTTAAGGGCGATTTTGTTAAGAAAGGCCAGCAACTGACCGAAGGCCCTGTCGTTCCTCACGAAATCCTGGAAGTCTGCGGCCCACAGGATTTGCAGGAGCATCTCGTCAACGAAGTTCAGGAGGTATACCGATTACAAGGTGTGGAAATTAACGACAAACATATCGAAATCATCGTGCGTCAGATGCTGCGAAAGGTGAAGATTACCGACCCAGGCGATACCTCGTTGCTGTGGGGTGATCAGGTCGATAAACTCGACTTCGAGGAGGAAAACAAGAAGGTTGTCGAAAAGGGCGGCAAGCCGGCAGAAGCAGTTCCGGTCTTATTAGGAATCACGAAAGCTTCGCTCGAAACGGATAGCTTTATTTCCGCCGCCTCTTTCCAGGATACCACTCGCGTACTCACGGAGGCCGCTACTCTGGGCAAGGTGGATAGACTGCGCGGCTTCAAGGAAAACGTCATCATGGGTCACTTGATCCCTGCCGGCACTGGTTTCCCTGAGCACCGCGAGATTAAGCTCGTCGAAAAGGGTGAGCCGATTGGCGCGCCCGTAATAGAAGAAGCCGAGCCCCAGCCGGCGATCGGTTGAGTTAGGTTTACCGGGACGTTGTAGGGATTCTGCGCGCCAAACGCCGGCTGGTTATTGGCGTTTCATCGAAACGCCCTACAATCTGCCTGATGTCGATTGTCACAAAAACGGGCGATAAGGGCGAAACTTCCCTCATGTACGGCCATCGCGTCTCGAAGAGCGATGCGCGCGTCGATGCTTACGGCTGTGTGGATGAGCTGACTGCTGCGCTTGGTCTGGCTCGATCCATTGCAACCGACAAATTCATTTCCGGCGAAATCTTAGCCGCACAAAAAGATTTAATTGTTGTAATGGGAGAGCTGGCAACCGCTCCGAGCGACATGGAGCGTTTTGCGAAGGATGGCTTTCACACCACCACGTCGGCGATGGTCGACCGCATCACAGCAGTGATTAACGAACTTGAGAAAGACAAATCGCTTTATCCTAAGGACTGGGTGATCCCCGGGGAAAATCGAGTTTCTGCAGCTCTCGATTTTGCTCGCACAACATGCCGTCGCGCCGAGCGGCATATCGCTGCATTCAGTACCGCTGACGCAAAATTCAACTTTGAGATTTTGCGTTATCTAAATCGTCTTTCGGATCTCTGCTGGATACTGGCCAGATACATCGAGAAAGATTCGCGAAGTTCCAGTTAACGGCGCGTTGCTGCTACACCCCTCGAATTGCGCTGCAATACAGCGTTAGAAATTGGCAACTCTCCGGCAGCGGAAGTCATCGCTTCTTGGTAGAAATGCCGGCGATGAAAATCAGAATTACATTAATCGCAGCAATTTCATTTTGTATTTCAATTGCTCGCGGCGACGAGGCAATTTTCGCCTGGACTTACTCCACCGATTTGCTCCCCAAAGGCCGGTGGGAATTTGAGCAATGGATGACCGCGCGCTGGGAAAAAGAGAGCGGCATCTACAATGTCTTCGATTTTCGCGAAGAACTCGAGTACGGACTCACAGATAATTTTCAGGTCGCGCTTTACTTGAACCATCACTACGTCAGCGCAGATGACGACTTCCCGGTGGCAGACCCGGCGCACCCGAAAAAACGGCTGCCCGGTGTTTACGAAACCGGCGGCGAGGATGTCCACGCGGGCCACGATCCAGCCACACCGTTCGACAGCTATCACTTCGAATCAGTTTCTTTCGAAGCCATTTATCGTGTGTTAAGCCCGTACAAGAACCCGATTGGGCTTGCTTTTTATTTTGAACCGGCCGTTGGGGACCAGGAAACGGAGCTGGAATGGAAAATTTTGCTTCAGAAAAACTGGCTCGAAGATCGGCTCGTTTGGGCATTAAACGTTAATTACGAACTGGAATACGAAAAGGAGAATGACGGCAGTTACGAGCGCGACGGCATGTTCGAATGGTTCACCGGACTCTCTTACCGCTTTATGCGCAATTGGTCAGGAGGTTTGGAATTTTGGAATCATCACGAATTTGCCGATGCCACTGTCCATGAGCATTCGGCTTATTTTATTGGACCGACGATTCATTATGGCGGCGAACGCTGGTGGGCCACGCTCGGATTCCTTCGTCAGTTACCAATCGGGCAGGCATTTAGTCAGGATAACAAGGAGTTTGCCGCGCACGACGGTTACATCTTTGGCGATGAGCACGAAAAATATTACGTGCGGGTTCGGATAGGGTTTAATTTTTAGGCGTATTGCAATCCTGCGTCAAAAAATAGCAACGCTCCGGCAGCGCATTTCTGGAGTCGGTGTTAGGAATCGAAGCGGTGAAGATTCGCTTTCTCTTGATGCTTCTTTTTCTGCTTTGTCTTGGCCAGTTGCGCGCTGACGAGCAACTGTTCGGTTTCGTGCGCGGAGCGGAAACGCTTCCCGCGAACCGGTGGGAGGCTTATCAATTCGTTACTTTGGGCGAAGGAAAGAGCGAAGGGACGTACTACGGAACGCATTTCGAAACGGAAGCCGAATATGGATTCACCGATCAATTCCAGGCGAGCCTTTCGCTCATCCAACATTATTTCTACAACAAGGGGGTGGATGGCGACCGCGATGCGTTGGACAACACCAACGCTTACCGCTTCGGCGGATTTGAGGGCTCGGCAAAATATCGCTTATTGAGCCCGTTCAAGGATCCTCTTGGCCTGGCGTTACGATTGGAGGCTGGTTACTTATTACACGATGAAGTCGATGGGCTAGATCAACACGAACGCTACATCAAGCCCGAGATCGATTTCCAAAAAGACTTTCTCGAAGACCGGTTGATTTGCGCGGTCGATTTTGGTGTGGAATGGGCGTGGGGCAAACAGCCGGCCGAGCAATATCCCAGAGAACTCGCTTTCGAAGGCGCAGCGGGTGTGGCCTATCGTTTTGCTCCAAATTGGTATGCGGGCGTGGAAATTCACACCCGATGGGAATATCCGCTTTTCGATTTCGATAATTTCGAACACCGCGTTTTTTATGCTGGCCCGAGCATCCATTATTCGCAAGAGCGCTGGTGGGCCACACTGACCTGGAATTATCAGGTTTACGGCAAGGGTGTGGACGAGCCGACCGATGGGCAAACCTTTGCTGAGGAAACGCGGCAATTATTTCGGTTAAAAGTGGGATTTAATTTTTAGCGCGCGATGAAGCCGGAATTCATTTTCGTTGCGCTGCCAGCTTCGGCGTTAATCGCCCCGTCCGCATTTGCGATTCAATACTTAACTGTCGATCAAGCGCAGCACGCGATTTTTCCGGGCAAATCATTCACGGCGGCTCCTATGAAGCTCACGAGCGCCCAACGCAAGGGCATTGAGCAGGCGAGTGGCGTGCGGGTTCTGCGCGACGAACAACAGGTCTGGCGTGTAAACGGAGGTGGCTGGTTTATCGTCGATGAAGTTGTCGGCAAACACGAATTCATCACTTACGCGGCGGGACTTAATCCTGATGGATCGGTTAAGCAGATTGAAATCATGGACTATCGCGAAACCTATGGTGGCCAGATTCGAGATCAAAAGTGGCGCGCCCAATTTGTCGGGAAGACCAGCAGATCGACGCTCCAACTCGATCGCGATATCAAAAACATCAGTGGAGCGACTTTGAGTTGCCGGCACATCACTGACGGGGTTAAACGTCTTTTGGCATTTTATGAAATCGCCCTCAAACATTGAAGTGCGGCGGTGTCGGCCGCTGCTGGGCACATTTGTCGAAATCACGGCGCGTGGACACGACGAAAGATTACTCGGCCGCGGAATCGAAGCTGGATTCGCTGCGATTGCGACGGTGCATCGCTTGATGAGCTTTCACGACCGCTTAAGTGATGTCTCGCGCATGAATCGGGACGCGTTTCCAAAAGGTGTGAAAGTGCACCCGTGGACCTGGCAAGTCATGAAGGCGTCAAAGCGGTTTGCCGAAGAGAGCCACGGCGCGTTCGATATCACGGTCGCTCCGTGGCTCACCAAATGGAATTATCTTCCTCGTCGCGGTTATCAGTTTAGTCCGATCGCCAGCTCGCGTGACATTTTTCTTCGACGAAATTACGAAGTCTTTTTCCAACGGGACTTGATTGTAGATCTTGGAGGGATCGCGAAGGGTTTTGCGGTCGATCGCGCAGCCGATGCGCTGAAGGAGAATGGAATTGAGTGCGGACTCGTAAATGCCGGTGGCGACCTCAGAGCATTTGGGCTGGCAGCGCGGCTTATTCATCTGCGAAGCCCCACGGATCCGACGCGCGTTGCCGGAGCGGTGCGCCTGCGCGAGCGTGCCATGGCGACTTCGGGAACCTATTTCGAGCGTCGACGATATCGCGGCGAGTACGTAACCCCATTGCTTGACGGGCGTACCGGTCAATCTGGGCGCGAACTGCTCAGCGTGAGCGTGGCGGCTGCGGAATGCATGGCCGCCGATGCCCTGACCAAAATCGTTTTTGTAATGCGTGAGAAAGCTGCGGTCTTATTATCGCAGTATCATGCGGACGCAGTGTTGCTGGAGCGTAATGGTGCGCCATCCTGGATGTTTAACTCGCTATGAGACACCTCCGACCGGACTCGATTCGATTGAAGCGTTTGCAGAGATATTCGCTCTACACCGTATTGGGGCTGCTTTTTTTGAGCGGTGCCGTGTGGGCATATTGGAATTATCTTGTGGCTCCGCCGGGCGATTTTGAGATGGGCGCAAAATCCTGGGCGATGAAAATCCATGGCGCTGCCGCGATGGCGATTTTGGTCTTGATCGGCATGCTCCTGAACGGCCATGTGAGACTCGCATGGCGCGCCCGCCGCAATCGAACAAGCGGCTCCATTTTTCTGAGTACTTTCGCCGTTTTGACCATTACCGGCTACGGCCTCTACTACGCAGGTGGCGAAAGATTGCGTGCGGGCACAAGTTGGATTCATCTCACTCTCGGTCTGGCTTTGCCGGTTTTGCTGCTGATCCACATTTTACTGGGAAGGAGGAGTCGGCATTCCGCACAACTTCGATCAGCGTTGCGTTCTGCGTCTCGAGACGCCGGGGCTCGGCGTCCAAAATCCCATTATATTGAGCTTACTGAAAGCGAGGACAGGGCTGAATTTCAGGTTGCACATCGACGGGTGCTGTAGCATCTTCACCGTCCCGCTCTGAAGTTCCCCCTTCGCGGATTGTCTCTTATGGCAGATACCACAGAATTAGTACCTGAACTTTTGGAAGCTGGTGTTCATTTTGGACACCAGACGAAGCGCTGGAACCCGAAGATGAAACCTTTCATCTTCGAGCAGCGCAATCAGATTTATATCATCAACTTGGATGAAACCGTGCTTCAGCTTCGGCGGGCTACTGAATTTCTCCAGGAAGTAACGCGCCGTGGCGGCAGGATTCTATTCGTTGGTTGCAAGAAACAGGCGCAGGAAGCAATAAAAGAGGCTGCCTTGGCTTGCGCGCAGTTTTACGTGAACCAGCGCTGGCTAGGCGGCACATTGACCAATCTCACGACCATTCGGAAGAGCATTGGACGGCTGAGATACATCGAACAGATCGAACAATCCCCGGAATACAAGAAGATGGGCAAGCAGGAGCTGGCCGCCCTTAATCGTGAGGGGGCAAAACTGCGGCGCAATCTCGATGGGATAATCGAGATGTCGCAATTGCCCGACGCCCTAGTCGTAATCGATACGATCCGCGAACAAAACGCCGTGAACGAAGCCAGACGTCTCGGGATTCCAGTGGTCGCCATCGTGGACACAAACGCAGACCCAGACGTCATCGATTACCCAATTGCCGGCAACGATGACGCGATACGCGCCATTCGGGTAATTCTCCAGAAACTTGTGGATTCTATCGTTTCGGCTGGCAATGAAGCGCGCATTCGCGAGCAGGTCGAAATGGCGGGCGTCTCAGCGTGATGCTTGCGTCGCGTTACGAGCGCAATACTTCGAAAGTTCGAGACACGAGAATTCAACACTGATGAAAACAACGGCTGAGATTGATCCCCAACTGGTTAAACAGCTGCGCGAAAAAACGAACGCAGGTTTTATGGATTGCAAGCGCGCTCTTGTGGAAAGCGGGGGTAATCTGGAAAAGGCCGAGGCGATTCTGCGGACTAAAGGAATCGCCAGCGCCGGTAAAAAGGCTTCCCGCGCAACGAAAGAAGGCGTGGTGGCCTCGTATATACATCTGCAGGGGAAGGTTGGCGTGCTCGTGGAGGTGAATTCCGAGACCGATTTCGTGGCGAGGAACGAGAATTTTCGTGAGTTCGTAAAGGACATTACCCTGCATATTGCGGCGGCACACCCGCTTTACGTCAGTCGTTCCGATGTGCCGGGCAATCTCGTCGAAGCTGAACGCGAAATTTACAAGGCCCAGGTCAAAGGAAAGCCGGAAAACGTTGCCGATAAAATTATCGAAGGAAAACTCGAGAAATTTTACAGCACCGTTTGCTTACTCGAACAAGGCTTTATCAAAAATCCTGATGTGACAATTGGGGATTTACTCAACACCAAAATTTCGGAACTGGGAGAGAATATCGTCATTCGGCGTTTCGTTCGCTACCTCGTAGGCGAGGCGCTGCCGAGCGAAACATAGGTAGATCGTTGTAGCAGCGTTCGCACCAAATGGTGGGCGTCAAAACTCACCCCAGCGCGGTTTCTACAAGATCGCGTGCAGATGCAGGATCCGCGATTAAGGTTGCGGTGAAATGGGTTTGGCCGAATACAAACGGAAACGCGATTTCGAGAAGACGGCTGAGCCGGCCGGGAGCAAACCGTTGCCTAAAAAAGTCAAAGGCGCGTCGCGTTTTGTAATTCAGAGGCACGCAGCGCGGCGTTTGCACTACGATTTCCGGTTAGAAATGGAGGGTGTGCTGAAATCGTGGGCGTTGCCGAAAGGGCTCCCTTGGACGCGAGGTGAAAAACACTTGGCCGTAGAAGTGGAAGATCATCCAATCGAATACGAGCAATTCGAAGGGATTATCCCCGAGGGGCAGTACGGCGGTGGCACAGTCATGGTGTGGGACCGCGGCAGTTATTATGTTTATGGCGAGCAACCCCTGAAATCACTGCGCGAGGGCAAACTCCACCTTGTTCTCGACGGCGAAAAAGCAAAAGGCGAATGGACCCTGGTGCGGATTCGGGGCCGTGATCAAGCCAAGAATCAGTGGTTGATTCTGAAAACCGGAGATGATGCGAAGCCGGTATCGAAAAAAATGGAAGACCGTTCGGTCAAGACCGGACGCACGATGGAGCAAATCGCAAAGGCTCGAGATGCCGAGTGGCAATCCGGTCGCGAAGCGGAAGAGAGCCCCACGTCACAATTCAAAGCGCGGATCCGTGACGCCATAAAAAAAAAGACGAAAGACGCGTTCGTAAGTCGGCCACCTCGCGTGCGGGCCGAAAAGCGACGTAAACGCAGCGGTCTTCCTGAAACAGAGTCCCTTCCAGGTTTGTCCTCCGCAAAAGCTCGTTTCATCGAGCCGATGAAAGCAAAGCTGGTTGAGGAACCACCAACGACGGGCGCTTGGCTTTACGAACTTAAATTCGACGGCATCCGTCTGATCGGGGTCAAAAAGGAAAAAAAAGTTTCGTTGCTATCGCGAAATGAAAATGAATTGACTAAGCGTTTCCCCGAAATTGTCGAAGCGATAAAAGATTTGCCGGCACGCGAATGTGTAATCGATGGCGAAGTCGTCGCACTCGACGAAGACGGTCGTTCTTCATTTCAACTCCTGCAAGCGCGTGAGATGGAAGGCGGGAGGATCCCAGTTTATTTTTACGCATTCGATTTGTTGCAGCTCGACGGGAAAGGTCTGATGCCGTTGCCTTTGGAGGTGCGAAAGAACATTCTCGAAAAACTCTGCGCTAATTCAGGTGACCTCATTCGTTACTCGGGTGCGATTGGTGGTGATGCCAAACAACTTCTCCAAGAGGTCAAGCGTCGTGGCTTGGAAGGGATTATCGGCAAACAGCGTAACTCTGTTTACGAACCCGGGCGCAGAAGCGGCTCCTGGGTAAAGCTCAAATGCGTTAATGAACAGGAATTCGTTATCGGCGGATACACGCCGCCACAAGGGTCTCGCAAATATTTCGGCGCGATCCTCGTTGGTTATCATGAGAACAAAAAGCTCGTTTTTGCCGGCAAGGTCGGTACTGGCTTCACTGCAAAATCATTGTCGACGTTGTACAAGAAATTTCACAAAGAAGCACGCGATGCTTGCCCGTTTGTCGATTTACCATCAAAGCAAAATGGGAAATGGGTGCAGGACATCACACCGTCGATGATGCGAAGAATGCATTGGGTGAACCCAGTCTTTGTCAGTGAAATCAAATTCGCCGAGTGGACGCGGGACAAAAAATTGCGTGCCCCGGTGTTTCTGGGATTGCGCGAAGATAAAAAGCCCGGTGAGGTTGTTCGGGAGAGTTAAAGAACAGTGGCAGGCAGCCTTGATCTGCCAGGGTTTGGGGCGGGAGTTTTCAATAGTTCTTCATAGGGAGGTTTTTTAGGATCTTATGCGAATCGCTCAGGTCGCACCGCTTTACGAAAGCGTTCCGCCGAAATACTACGGGGGCACAGAACGAGTGGTTTCGTACCTCACCGAAGAATTGGTTCGACAAGGTCATGAGGTGACGCTTTTCGCAAGTGGGGATTCCGAGACTAAGGCCCGGCTTGTCGCGGCATGCCCACGTTCGTTGCGTCTCGATAAGCACTGCGTGGATCGCCTGGCGAACCACTTTGTCATGCTTGAACATGTGTTCCAACGGGCCACAGAATTCGATATCATCCATTTTCACGTCGATTATCTCCACTTTCCATTGAGTCGCCGCCAGCCGATAACACACGTCACGACGTTACACGGCCGGCTCGATATTCCGGACCTTGTTGCTCTTTACCAGGAGTTTCGGGACATGCCGGTTATCTCGATCTCCAATGTCCAGAGAGAGCCTCTACCGTTGGCAAACTGGCAGGCCACCGTTTATCACGGGTTGCCGGTTGACCTGTATCGATTTCGAGCGCAACCGGGAAGTTATCTTGCCTTTCTGGGGCGAATTTCGCCTGAAAAACGAGTGGACCGGGCAATCGAAATTGCCAAGCGGATCCAGATTCCACTTAAAATTGCCGCCAAAGTAGATCGCGTGGACAGGAAGTATTTCAAGAACACGATTGAGCCCTTACTCAGTGACTCGCTGGTCGAGGTTGTCGGCGAGATCGGCGACAGGGAGAAGGATGAGTTCCTGGGAAATGCTTATGCTCTACTGTTGCCTATCGACTGGCCGGAGCCATTTGGGCTGGTGATGATTGAAGCGATGGCCTGCGGCACACCAGTAATCGCGTACCGCGAAGGAGCAGTGCCCGAGATAATAGAAGAAGGTCATACCGGTTTCATCGTGGAAGGACTAGAAGATGCGGTCGAAGCAGCGCGGCGAATTCCGAAGCTCAGCCGGAAGCGGTGTCGGGAAATCTTCGAGCTGCGCTTCACAGTCACTCGAATGGCCAATGACTACCTGCGGGTGTACGAGCGGTTAATTGGTCGCAAACAAGGAGAGCCGTTGGAAGCGGGCGTATAATGGCTAAAGAAGTCATTCGCATCAGGGACGAGTTTTACATTCGTTCGTCGTCCCATCGCATCGACGTCCGCACCCGGGTCCTGAAGCAAGCAGATACTTTCGCGATCTTCGACAGGTTCGGCGACATTGAGCCATTCGGCACTGGTGAGCTTGGCGTGTACTACCAAGATACTCGGTTCTTATGCCGGCTGAGTCTAAAGCTGGGAAAGGATCGCCCTCTTTTGTTGAGCTCTACCATCAGGGAGGACAACGCTGTGCTGGCGGTGGATGCCACCAACGCTGATGTGTTGCGCAATGGTGAAATCGTAATACCTCAGGGAACACTGCATGTCTTCCGTTCAAAGATTCTCTGGGAGAAAGCATGTTACGAGCGACTTCGAATCCACAACTACGGGCGCACACCTATTGAATTTTTCTTTTCAGTCGAGTTCGATGCTGATTTCGCTGACATCTTCGAGGTGCGAGGTGTTAAGCGGGAACGCCGCGGCCAGCGGATACCGACGCAGCTGGTACATGATGGGCTACTGCTCGGGTATGATGGATTGGATGACTGTATCCGCAGGACAAGAATCGTCTTCGATCCGCTGCCCACACGGTTAAGTGAATCGGTGGCAGCCTACCAAGTTCGGTTGGGACCGGGCGAGGCGGCGAACTACCGCTGGGCGATTGTCTGCGAAGTCGGCGCCGATTCCCATGAGGAGGTCAAGCCTTGTTACGAAAAGGTCGTCCAGGAGGCAGCCAACGCACTGGAAGCGGCGCATGCACAAGAGCCGAAGATTTTTGCGTCGAACGAACAGTTCAACGATTGGCTGAATCGCTCCATTGCCGATCTCCATATGATGCGGACCGAAACCTCGTACGGGCCGTATCCTTACGCTGGGGTCCCCTGGTTCAGCACGGAATTCGGACGAGACGGAATTATTACGGCGCTCCAGTGCCTGTGGTTTGATCCCAGTCTTGCGCGCGGTGTCCTTGCATACTTGGCCGCCACGCAAGCGGACACGGAGAATCCGGCGCAAGACGCCCAACCTGGCAAGGTGCTACACGAGACACGCGCTGGCGAGATGGCCGCATTAGGCGAAGTTCCGTTCAAGCGTTACTACGGAAGCATCGACGCAACGCCGCTTTTCATCATGCTCGCCGGCGCGTACTACACACGTACCGGCGACCGCGCGTTCATTGAGTCCATTTGGTCAAACGTCGAGCGCGCGCTGGCATGGATCGATCATTATGGAGACGTCGATGGCGATGGCTTCGTGGAATATACTCGCAGATCAAAACTTGGTCTGATCCATCAAGGTTGGAAGGACTCTCACGACGCGATTTTCCATGCCGACGGCTCGTCCGCCGAAGGACCAATCGCTCTGTGCGAAGTGCAAGGCTACGTTTACGCTGCCAAGCTGGCGGCGGCCAAATTGGCTAAGCTCTTCGGCAATGATGCCCAGGCGCGCGATTTGTCGAAGCAAGCGAAAACCCTCTCCCGACGATTCGAAGAGAGCTTCTGGTGTGACGAACTTTCCACATATGCGCTTGCGCTCGATGGCAGAAAGCAGCCCTGCAAGGTTCGAACGTCGAACGCGGGCCACTGTCTCTTCGCCGGTATTGCGACCGAAGAGCGTGCACGTCGCGTCGCGGCGACGCTCACGGATGAAACATCCTTCTCCGGTTGGGGGATTCGGACCGTCGCTACGAGCGAGGCGCGTTATAATCCGATGTCGTACCACAACGGGTCCGTCTGGCCACACGACAATTCGTTGATCGCCGCCGGGTTCGCGCGCTATGATCTGAGGGAATCGACAGCTACCGTCCTTGCCGGTTTGCTCGACGCGAGTTTGTTCCTTGACTTGCATCGTCTTCCCGAACTGTTTTGCGGTTTTCCAAGACGTCCTGGCGAGGCGCCGACGCTTTATCCCGTAGCGTGTGCTCCTCAATCCTGGGCATCGGGTGCTGTGTTTCTTCTTCTCGAGGCTTGCCTGGGCCTGAACGTGTCGGCTCCGGAACGAAAGCTGACATTTTCAAAGCCGATCCTACCGCGTTTCCTCCAACAGGTGACGATCCGCGGATTAAGGGTAGCAGACGCGCGCGTGGATCTGTTGCTGACCAGACACGACGAAGGAGATGTAGGAGTCAATGTGCTGCGCCGCGAGGGAGGCCTCGACGTCGTTGTGCTAAAGTAGTGCCGTTTTCGAATTGCGCTTGTTCGCAGGACACACGCAAATATGGTGAACAGGTGAAAGCAAGGGTCATCGTCATGCCCAAGGTCGCCGTCCTGGATCCCCAGGGTAACGCAGTGCGTGATGCCATGAGACACCTGGGGATGCCTGAAGTCCGTACCGTTAGAGTCGGGAAATACATGGAGATAGATATCGACGGACAAAAGGGCGATCTCGAAAGGCGATTACGCGGTCTCTGTCGCGATTTGCTTTCGAATCCAGTGATTGAGGATTACGAGTTGCAGGAATTTGACTCCATTAACGAGTCAGTGACTAAAGTTCAAAACAAGAGAACAGGTAGGAAAAAGAACAAATGAAGGCGTTGCGATATTTTTTCTGCATTGTGTTGCCACCCCTTGCCGTCCTTCTGACAGGGCGTATTGCCAGTTTTTTTCTGAGCCTACTTTTGACTTTGCTAGGATGGATTCCGGGCGTTATACACGCGTGCCTAGTCGTCAATGATTATCATGCAGAGCAGCGCGCCGCCGCGCACTGAAATTAATGATGAGGTTCGCTGTTATCCAGTTCCCCGGCTCAAATTGCGATCAGGATTGCGTTGCGGCAATCAATGGACTTGACGGATTGCACGCCGAGTATGTCTGGCACAAGGAAACATCCCTTGATGGTTTTGACGCAATTGTGCTACCCGGGGGGTTCGCGTACGGCGATTATCTGCGTTGTGGCGCTATTGCGCGTTTTTCGCCCATCATGAAGGCGGTGATTGGTGGTGCCCGCGCAGGGAAGCTCATCCTGGGGACATGTAACGGGTTCCAGGTTTTATGCGAAGCCGGTTTGTTACCGGGCGCGCTGGTTCGCAATAGGTCTCTGCGTTTTGTTTGTGACATCGTCAACACGCGCGTGGAAGTCGACGACTCACCATTCACGCACGGTTGCCCGAAAGGCACACTTCTCCGACTGCCCGTTGCGCACGGCGAAGGTTGTTTCTTTGCGGACGCAGCCACGTTGCGCGACCTGAACGCGAACCAACAAGTGATTCTACGCTACGCCGACGGCAAAGGTCGCGTTGTGCCGGAAGCAAATCCCAATGGGTCGATTGAAAACGTAGCCGGCATTTGCAACCGCGAGCGAAATGTGTTTGGACTGATGCCCCATCCCGATCGTGCGTCAGACGCCCGGATTGGCAGCACGGACGGCGCGAAAATCTTCCGGTCAATGGTGCAATCGATTAGCGGAAATCGTGCAACCGACACGCCGGAGCGCGTAAAACAAGTTGCGTGAGTCTCTTCATTAGTGGGACGGACACCGGCGTAGGCAAGACGTATACGGTCGCCAGGCTTTTGCAGCTATTCGGCGCATCCGGCGCGTCCTGTGCCGGCATGAAACCTATCTGCTGCTGAGATCGTCGTGACGCGGAGCTTCTGTTGGCGGCTGGCACTGACGGCCTAACAATCGACGATATTAACCCTGTTTGGTCAAAAACGCCTGCGGCGCCAATCGTGGGCAGCGTAATGGAGAAAGTGGATATCGACATTTACAATATCCTCTTTGCGTTTCATACTCTTCAGAATCGGGTTGAACACGTGATTGTGGAAGGAGTGGGCGGTTGGATGGTGCCGATTCATCGCGATTATTTCGTCAGCGATCTAGCCGTGGCAATGAAACTCCCGGTCTTAGCGGTCGCATGTAACAGGCCAGGTTGCGTCAATCATGCGGTCCTCACTGTGCAAAGCACTGGGGCTCGTATTGAACCCCGGAGGAGCGGGAATTTCCGATGATATAGCCACCCTTACAAATGCAGATGTTCTCAGAAAAATATTCGATGTTCCGGTACTTGACGCATTAGGAGAAAACCTTACCGAAGTGCCGCCTGACTGGCGATTTATACTCGATTCGACAACCTAACTGTAGCGTGTTGCGTCGATACAGAGTTGTACAAAAAGCGAACACATTTCAAAGCGTTCTCGGCATGACCTGCTGGGGAAATGGGAATGGCATTCGTGCTGCTCTCCTTATTCATTAAAAAACGCTTATTATATGCTCTTACAAAAAACCCTACACATGAGCCAGCCGGTGGACGAGTGCAAAGCTCGTCTGGCTAGTATTCAGTCATATCGGCGGCAGTTTCTGATGGTCACCCGAGCAACGGTGACTTCGTCTAAGACAGTCGATTTCAGCTTCCGAGGCCCCCTTGGCTTTGAGGCTCACACAGTTCTCCTGTCGGTCGACAGCGATTCGCCGGATCAGTACGCCTTCGAGTCCGTGGGCGGAAATATTTCGCTAATGGGCATCGTTGATTTCGCTGAAATTAGGCCAAATTGCACCGAAGTTACACTGGCGTTTCATTACGATATCAGGAACAAGCTGTTTGCATGGCTCGATCGACGCTTGCACTTCGTGGATAGTTTTGTGACGGCCGAGCTGCGGAGTATTCGTGCGCACTTCGAAGGCATCGCTGCGAGCTACTTGGAGCACTCGCGCGTAATGCCAGTGTTCCAAACAGCGACTGCCTGACAACAACGAATATCCGGAGGACCGCGAAGCGGACCCATTCCCGGTGGTTCAGTGTGCCCCAAGAATCAGCGCACTCGCACCGCGTGTTTCCTGTCCAGGCGAAGAGTCTGACCCCGCTTAAGGGTTATTGTGGCTTTTGGATCTCGAATTTTCGTTCCGTCGACCTCTACGCTGCCCTGTTTAATTAACCGCGAGAGTTCGCTATGCGATTTTTGTACATTGAATACATCCCGATAAACGTTCGAAATGAGGGCCACGGCGGCTATTCCTTCCGGAATCGCCGAAAATTCAGGGAGATCGGCATGTTCCAGGTCGCGCTTGCTAAAGCGAGTATTCCATTCGTCGAGCGTTTTTTGGGCGGCAGCTGGCGAGTGATACGTTTGCACGATTTCGAACGCGAGCTGTTTCTTGGCTTCGAGTGGATGCAAGTCAGCCGGTGGAATGCGCGCGAGCAGCAATTCATAATAGCGCGCCATCAAATCGTCTGAGATGCTCATCAGTTTCCCGAACATGTCAGAAGGGGGTTCGTTGATTCCGACAAAGTTGCCGAGACTCTTGCTCATTTTCCTGGATCCATCTAACCCCTCGAGAATAGGAAGCAGAAAAACGACCTGCTGCGGGAGACCTTCCTCTTTCTGGAAATCGCGACCGATCAGAATATTGAAAAGCTGGTCCGTTCCTCCGAGCTCAACGTCCGCTTTTACCATTACCGAATCCCAGCCCTGCATGATAGGGTATTGAATTTCGTGGGCACGGATCGATTGCTCCTTGTCGATCCGGGTCTTGAAATCTTCGCGCTGCAACATTTGCTGCAACGTTACCCGACTGTTGAGGCGAATAACGTCTTCAAAGGACATGGCTCGAAACCAGTCACCGTTGTAAACGGTTTCTGTGAGCGCCGGATCGAGAATCTTCAACGCTTGCTCACGGTAAGTCGCCGCATTCGCCTGCACTTCACCAGGCGTCAGTTGCGGTCTTGTTACAGAGCGACCACTCGGATCACCGATCAGTCCTGTAAAGTCGCCGATGATGAGGATTGCCTTGTGGCCCAGATCTTGAAACTGCCGCAGTTTTCGCAAAACAACCGCGTGGCCAAGGTGAATGTCGGGGGTGGTTGGATCGACGCCTAATTTCACGCGCAGCGGTCGGCCCAGCGCTAGTTTTTCACCCAATTCCTCTTCGTTAATGATCTGCGCCGCACCCTTGCTTAACAACGCCAGAGCTTCAGCCGGTTGCATGATCAATCACAGAATAGCGCAGCTGGCCTGCGTGCTACTTGTTTTTGTTCAACAACTCGCGCACCTGGTCGATCGTTAGCGGCGCGTTTTGCCGGTTGAGTGACTTTTGGCTTTTACCCTGCTCCAGAAAGGGTCGGTTCTCAGCGTAGGCTCGGTTAGAGACTTTTTTTTCGGATTGAGGCGCATTGCGGGAATCCCGTGCCGTTTGAGTTGGATAAGGATGTTGAGAATTTCCCATTGTTCGCCGCGATGAATTCTCGAAGGCGCCGCGACTCCCGCGGAAAGATCGGGAATTGAAGTGCCTGGTGGAAAATTCACGTGTTCCCGAAAATCCTTTCGAATTGGATTTTTTCTCGACGTAAAATGTACCGACACTTGCCTGTTTGTTTATCGATGTACCACTGGCTGTGAATTTCTTCCTCTGGTCGCTGTTCTGCAGAGACATATCTGGCCTAAGCAAGCGATCCACCAACTTCCGCTCTTGGTCCTGAGCGCGCAGGCAAGAAGAAGCCGCCAGAAACAATGCCGAGAATGCCAACAGTTTTCGCACCTGGCGAGGCTGCCGAAATGGGGGTGCGCTTGTAAAGCAAATTTGATGAACGTGATAGGACAGGCTCATTGCGGCCGGGCAGCACGACCGCCCTGTGCCTCAATTAAGGCTGGGCTTTTTGTTGTGTCCTGTTGTATCGCTGGGGAATAATGAGTGCATGGCAGAACATACTTATAAAAAAATTGAGTTAGTTGGATCCTCCCCCAAAGGATTTGAGGAAGCGATCCGTAACGCGCTGGAGCGCGCCAGGAAGACAGTCCGAAATATGCGCTGGTTTGAGGTGATCGAAACGCGAGGATATATCGAGGACGGCGAAGTCGCTCATTGGCAAGTGACGCTCAAAGTTGGGTTCACACTCGAGTAACGAACGACGTTTGTGCAAACGCTCGAGTTTGAAGAGGACTTCCCCGGCGAGCCCGCTTACAACGTTATTCTTCTTCCTGCGCCGCCTGATACAGCTTGGTGGCGCCATAGACCAGGATCGCCGGCCTTAATGCCGCGATCAGCAAGCGAAAGAGGCCGGCTACGATTCGGACCAGCGGCAAGCGGTTCAAGACGTATCCAGCCACAAACGCACACAGAAGCGACTGTGCCGGTTTTTCGCGAATGTAATCTTCGGTTTCGCTGAGAGCGGTCTCGATTTGTTCTTTCACCCAATGTACTCCGCGTTCCGGGTATTCGGCAGCAACTTCAGCAGATAAGCGTTCCATTTCGTTTTATGATTCGGATTCTGATCCTGCCTTGGGCGCATCGAACTGTCAACGCAAGGTCAGCCAGACCGAGCTTGCGCCTGTCCCCGGCGGGAAATCAGGCAACGAGCGAGGCCGCTCAAATCTGCCGGCGCGTCGGGTCGCCTTCAATCCGTAGCGAGCCATGACTTCCAGCGCATGCTCGCGCAAGGTAGAGCAGTTGGTCGAGAGCAGAATACGGCCGTCTCGTTCTGTCAGTTCCAGAGCATCGATGAGCAACTTTTCGAAATCGTTATCAACGTGGAAGGTTTTTCCGCCGGGGGAACGCGAGAAAGTTGGCGGATCAAGAATGATGACATCGAATTTTTCGCCTTGCCGGGCGAGCCGCGGTAGGACGGCCGTTACGTCGTCGGCGATAAAGCGATGACCCATGGTGGGCAAGCTGTTCAATGCAAAATTCTCACGTCCGCGTGCCAGCGATTTTTTGGAAAGGTCGATACTGAGAGTTGTTGCTCCGACGTAGGCCGCGCTGACGGAAAAGGAGCAGGTGTAGGCAAAGCAGTTCAACACCCGCTTGGGCGTAATGTGACGGACATAACTGCGATTTTCCCTCTGATCGGGAAATAATCCAACCGAGAAGCCCGTGCTGAAATCGATACTAAATTTCAAATTTCGTTCGGTGGCAATCGTCTGTAGGTTTTCAGCTGGGTTCCCACATATAAGTCGAGGAGGTTCACGTTGTTCGCTTTTGCGAGGAACGAATCGGACGAAAATGCGTCCATATTGGAAGAGGATACCGTTTGCCCACTCCTTCAATTCTTGAATAAGGCGTTCGCGAACGAGGACGCTCTTAAACGAGATGAGGATATCGAGTCCGAAACGTTCCACCCAGCCATCCTCCATTGTGCAGAGCCGGTGTGCGTCCGTTCCCTCGGCCTGGAAATCGCGAAACAAGCTTGAATCAATCCAGCCAGGACTCATTTTCACTAGCCGTATTCAGGGGCATACTTTCGATTCGGGGGGCGTTAATGGATCGGTTGCCGACGAAGCCGGCGGTCGCTAGAATCCATCTCCGAATGCAGCAAGTTACCGTTCGCGTTCCGGCGAGCACCTCGAATCTCGGTCCTGGCTTCGACTGCCTTGGTGTCGCGCTTCGCATTTATAATCGCGTCACAGTTACCAGCGGTCGATCACCAGAACAACCTCATCCGAAAATTGTCTCCCAGGCAGCCGGCCGATTTTTCAAACAGTCGCGTAGCCGCATATTTCCGTTTTCCTTTTCAATAGTGGAAGAAATTCCGCGGTCGCGCGGCCTAGGTGGCAGCGCAACGATTCGCCTCGGTATTTTGCATTCGCTGAACCGCCTTAGCGGAGACCCGCTCGACCAACTAAGGTTGTTCCAATTATGCGTTGACTTGGAAGGTCACCCCGATAACGCCGCACCGGCGACGTTCGGCGGTTTCACCGTCGTGGCAGGGTCGAGGCAGCGCGGCGTTTCTCCCTTTCAGCGCTTTGAAGTCTCACCGCAGTTGCGTTTCGTTTTACTGGTTCCGGAGCTCGAGATTCGCACTTCGAAGGCACGAAAACTCCTGCCCTCCAGAATTTTGCGTGTTGCAGCCGTTGAGAATTCCGGAAACGCGTGCGCAATCACTGCAGCGTTCGCTTCAAAAAACTACAACAAACTACGCGGCGCAGTCGTCGATTTCATTCATCAACCGTTTCGCGCGAAACTGATAAAATTTCTTCCCAGAGTCATTGCCGCCGCGGAAAAAGCAGGTGCGCTTGGCGCCTTCCTTAGTGGCAGCGGTTCGACAATCTGCGCCGTCACATTACAAGATCCAAGTCGTGTTGCTGTCGCGATGAAGCGCGCCGCTCGATCGTCGTCGCGTATAATCGTCACACGAGCCGATAATCGAGGCGTGCATGTTATTTGATTACTGATCACCATCAAAATGGGCCGGCGGCTTGAAAACCTGGAACAGTTTGGAATCGACGTTGTGCTGGAACGTCGACATGGCGTTCGAGCGTCGATTTTGCGGGGAATCCTTTATGCGCTTTCCTTTGCGTACGATCGGCTCGTGCAACTCCGGCTTTATTTTTACCGGAAAAGAATCTTTCGCGAGCGAGCACTTGGGATTCTCGTGATCAGCGTTGGGAATCTGACTGTCGGCGGCACGGGTAAAACGCCGATTGTGGAAAAGATTGCTCGTGCGCTGCAAACAGGCGGACGTCGCGTGGCCATTCTGAGTCGAGGATACAAAAGCATGCCGCGCAAACGAAGCTTGCTAAGTCGGCTGTACAAAAGGGAGGCCGATCCTCCGCGTGTTGTCTCCGATGGAACATCGCTCCTGCTCGATTCGCGTACAGCCGGGGATGAGCCGTACATGCTGGCGCACAATTTGAAGAACGTTATCGTCCTCGTCGACAAGGACCGCGTCAAAAGCGGTCTCCTGGCCATCGACAAATGGAAAGTCGATACGCTTCTGCTGGACGACGGCTTGCAGTATCTCCATCTGAAACATCGGTTGGACATCGTCCTTGTGGATCGGCAGGCTCCGTTTGGTAATGAATTCCTTCTTCCTCGAGGCACCTTGCGCGAGGCTCCGCGAAATTTGCGACGTGCCAGCTACATCGTCATCACGAAAAATACCGGCGAACCGAACGATGCCCTGGTAAGGCGCATTCGCCGCTACAATCGCGCCGCCGAGATCATTGAATGCGCGCATAAACCACTCTATTTGCAGAATGTGTTCACCGGAGAAAAGATACCGTTGGATCGTTTGCGTGACGTTTTTATCGGCTCCATCAGCGCGATTGCTGCGCCGGAAAGCTTCGAAGCTGCATTGGAAAAGCTCGGTGCGCGCGTCGATCTGGCCAAGCGCTATATCGATCATCACTACTATTCCGAGGCGGAGCTGATCAGCTTCATCAAACGTTGTATCCGGCGTGATTTGGAGATGATTGTGACAACTGAAAAAGATTCGGTGCGCATGCCGCGGTTACCGGAGGGCAAAATGAAAGTGCCCATTTATTTTTTGCGGGTGGAAATCGAGATCCTCAGCGGCCACGAAAGTTGGGATCATTGCGTGTCGCGCATTTGCAAACCACAGCCTGTACTGCCGCCCGAGCGCTTCTTCGCCTGAGAGTTTCTCATTCTGAGCGAAGTCGAGGAATGGAGCGACTAGGACGAGCGACATAGATGGTTGCGCCGCGAGGGTAGCGACGAGAGAGTCGGGAGACGAACGAGTCAATCTCTTGATGTAATGCCTCAAAAAGCCGAGCTAATCGTCGAAGGTCGCAAGATTCAGGTATCGAATCTCGACAAGGTGCTCTATTCGAAAGTCGGGTTCACGAAAGGGCAGGTGATCGATTACTTCATCCGCATCGCGCCAGTTCTCTTGCCGCATCTGAGGGATCGTCCCCTCACGATGAAGCGCTACCCCAACGGGGTTGATGGCGAATTCTTTTACGAAAAGAACTGTCCGTCGCATCGGCCCAAGTGGGTTCAGACGGCCAAGGTATGGAGCGAAGGCAATCAGCGGACTATGCAATATTGCCTGGCTAACGATCTGCCAACGCTGGTATGGGCTGCTAATCTCGCGGACCTGGAGCTGCACACGTCTCTCTCGCGCAAGAACAATATCGTTCGCCCAACCATGATGGTATTCGATCTCGATCCCGGTGCGCCAGCCGATATCGTGCAATGCTGCCAGGTCGGACTGTGGCTTCGCGATTTGTTAGGCAAAATGAAACTAAAATCGTTCGCCAAAACCAGCGGCTCGAAAGGGCTGCAGGTTTACGTGCCCCTGAATACACCGGTGACTTATGACCAGACCAAGGATTTGTCGCGCTCTCTCGCGCAGTATCTGGAACATGAGCATGGCAATCTCGTTACGTCGAACATGTCGAAAGCGGTACGCAAAAGCAAAGTGTTCGTCGATTGGAGCCAGAATGACGAGCACAAGACGACTATTTGCGTTTATTCACTCCGCGCCAGAGAAGAACCCACCGTCTCCACCCCAGTAACCTGGGACGAGGTTGAAAAGTGCCTTAAAAAGAAAAAACTCGATCTTTTAAAGTTCCGTTCTGACGAAGTCCTAGCTCGCGTGGAAAAGCTCGGCGATCTCTTCGAGCCAGTTGAAAAACTCAAACAAAAACTGCCGAAGAAATAGAAGCCTTAGAAGGAATTCATGGGAAACCAGCTATAGAGCGTGAACAATCATGTATGGTTTGATGCGATTGGGTGGGCGGGAGCGACACTTCTGCTGGTAGCTTACGCGATGGTCTCCACTAAGAAATTGGAAGGAAACTCAACAGTTTACCAACTCTTCAACATCATTGGTAGCCTTCTCCTTGCGGCAAACACTATATTTTACCGTGCTTATCCTTCGTCTTTTGTGAATTTGATCTGGATCGGAATAGCCGTTTTTTCAATTGCAACTAGTAGACGCCTCTCTTCCGGCTAGCTTTAGAAAATCCTCCAAATGCGGAAGGTAAATCTGAAAGATATTCCGGAACAGGAACGAAAATCGCCGAAGGGAAAGTTTGGGCGATTTTCGAAAAATATTTCCGTTGCGCTTGGGCGCGAGGCGGAGTCGCTTGATTTATTGAAACGGCATCCGTTTGACCTCGCGCTGGTCCGAATCCCGAAAGGCAAATTCCTTTGTCCCTATCATGCGCACGCGGCTGAATCAGAACTCTACCTTGTCGTCTCCGGCCGTGGCAGCGTGCGTGATAAGGATGGAACGACGGAAGTCGGACCGGGAGATGCATTTTTCTTTCAACCGGGTGAAGCGCATCAGCTCTGGAATGCGGGCGATGGGGACTTTGTTTATTATGTGATCGCCGATAACCCGCGTAGCGGCGGCGTGACGGGCGATTCTTGTTATTATCCCGACAGCAAAAAATGGGCGGTAACGAGAGATGGCCGGGATGAAATCGTTGTGAAAGGGACAGAGACTGATTATTTCGATGGCGAAGAATGAACCGAATGTTGTAGGGCGTCCGTGTCAGACGCTGGTTCGTGGATCGGCGGTGATAAGCCCCCGCTACAGTCTTTCTGCATGCGCAAAGCAAATCTAAACGAAATCAAGGAAGAACCGTGGGAATCGCCGGGCGGAAAATACGCGGTGTCGTTCAAGGGAATTTCGGAAGCCCTGGGGCGCGAAGGAAGCTCGCTCGATTTGGCGAAGCGTCATCCATTTGATCTGGAATGGAATCGTGTGCCTCCCGGCAAGGCAAATTTTCCTTACCACGCACATTCGGTCCAGTGGGAACTTTACTTGGTCATCTCTGGAAAGGGGAGTGTTCGTCACGGGAATGGCACGACTGAGGTTGGGCCGGGGGATGCGTTTATTTTCAGCCCCGACGAACCCCATCAACTTTGCAACCCCGGTCCGGAAGATTTCGTGTATTACGTGATCGCGGATAATCCAATTGGTGAATCTTGCTATTACCCCGATAGCGGGAAATGGAAGGTGAACAAGTCATCGTCCGCTGATCGAGTGGTTGTGAAAGGGAAAGAGACCAATTATTTCGACGACGAGGAGTAAATAGCTGGAGTGATAACTACGTCTGGCTGCGCTCTCGCGAATGTGGCAGTTCGCTCCTGTTATAGTTATCTTGCAACTCGCGCACCCTATGTGTTTAAGGTCAGACCATGGATTCCGACAAATCACCGAAAGTTTTTCCGTACAAGACCTACCTTAACATTCTGTACAGCCCGCTTGAGCTTATCGAAGTACAGAAATTGGCCGATGCCTGCACAGACAAGTGGTACAATCAGACGCTTTGCCAAGTAAACGATTCTGTCGTTAGGCTCGCAGTAATTCAGGGCGAATATCACTGGCACGAACACAAAGACATCGATGAATTCTTTTTTGTTCTCGATGGACATTTCCTCATCGATCTTGAAGATCGCGCAATCAACCTCGCGCCGGGGCAGGGCTTCGTTGTGCCGAAAGGTGTGCGCCATCGCACACGCGCGCCTGAACGAACCGTGATTCTAATGGTTGAGCGCGCGGATATTGTTCCGACTGGCGACTGAGCTGGCCCAAGACGGGTGAAAATCGTCTCTGGCGGACAGACAGGCGTGGATCGCGCAGCACTCGATGTCGCGCTAAGGCACGGAATTGAATCCGGCGGTTGGTGTCCAGCCGGTCGTCTCGATGAATTCGGTCGAATTCCGGATTGTTATCCGCTTAAGGAGTTGGAAAACGGTGGTTTTGCCGAGCGGACGTTGCAAAACGTCAAAGATTCCGATGGCACCCTCATCATTTACCCTCGCAAGCTAGCTGGCGGGACCGCGCAAACATATCGCCTCTGCGTTGAACAACACCGATTGCGCTGCCTGATTGATGCCTCCCAGGTTTTCACTGAAAAGGCTGCGCAATTGATCGCCGATTTTGTCCGCAACAACAGGATCGAGATTCTTAACGTGGCAGGCCCGCGTCAAAGCGAATGGCCAGAAGGATACGCATACGCGTACCGCACGCTGGATTATTTTCTCGACGCCTTGTAGCCGCCGTCCTTTGGGCGGTTAGGGATAGGGCGGCTCACAGAGCCGTGGCCACAGATCACTCGTAACGCAACGCTTTCACCGGATCGAGGCGCGCGGCAAAGTATGCAGGAATGAGCGCCGCAATCGAACAGATAATAAAAGCGCTGATACAAATGATGGCCACATCTCGAGGGATGACTTCCGCCGGGATCGCCGAAAATTGATAAACTTCGCGCGGGAAGATTTCGATGTGCAATGTCGATGCCAGCCACTGGCTGAATTCGTTTCGGTAACGGATCAACGTCATTCCGAGTCCTAATCCTGTCAGAGTCCCAAAGAGACCAACGATCGTTCCCTGTCCGAGGAAAACCCAAATGACTTGCGCGATGTTAGCCCCCAGGGCTTTCATGATTCCAATCTCGCGGCGCTTTTGTACTGTCACCGTGATAAGTGTGCTCATGATTCCAAATGCCGCGACGACTACGATAAAGAACAACAGAAAAAACATTACTGTGCGCTCGAGTCGTACGGCCTCGAAAAATTGGTGATTCATGTCAATCCAGGTCTGTGCGTATTCCGGTGGTTGAAGAAATTGTTCGATTGTCTGTTTTACACGTTCGGCGCTGTATGGATTGTCAGTTCTAACGGTGATGCCGTGCAAGGCGTCGCCCAGTCCATATAACTCCTGTCCTACATAAACCGGCACAAGGAGGTATCCCGAGTCGTGGAGGTAGTGGCCGGTTTCAAAAATCCCTGTGACGGTCAATTCCTTTGGCAAGATCACGTCACGCAATTTATCAATCGCTTGCTTTTCCTCGTCTCCTTTTGCGTTTTCCAGCCTCTTAATCTCATCAAGAATCTGCCCAACATTGCCGGGCGAATAGATCGTCAGTTTATCGCCGACCGAGATCCTTAGGCTGCGCGCGAGTTCGATGCCGAGCACAGCCGAATCGCCTTCCAGGTCTAGTTTGCCGTATTTGATGAATTTCCGCAGCGGTATGACCTTCTCTTCTTCGCCAGGATCGATGCCGCGGATCATCGGTGTGGCGCGCTGGTTTTGAAACTCTGCGATTACCGGTCCCTGAATGTACGGAGCGGTCGCTACCACGCCGGGCGTATGATCGATCTTCGCTTTGAGTGTTCGCCAGTCGCGCAAGACGCCTTCTGAACTCACCAAAATGTGCGCATCGAAATCGACGACTTTCCGACGCAGCTCGCGATCGAATCCGGTCATAACGGAAATGACGAGTATCAGCACTGTCACACCGAGCATCACTCCAATGATCGAAATCAGGGTGATGATCGAGAGAAACGTGCGCTTCGGCTTCAGGTACCGAAGCGCCAGGAAAAGACTAAACGGAAGATTCAATTCAGGATTAGCGTGGCCGTAAACTTACTCGAATTCAACCCCACGCCCTACTCGGAGAGTGCGTATGCTTTCAGTTCTTCTAAGGTGACGAACTCGAGCGCGGAGGCATGCGTTGCTTCAAGATCAACAGGCGCGGCGCGGTTATGGTCCAGCGCGCTTTTCCAGCGCGTGACACACACGCACCACTTGTCGCCCGGTTTCAGTCCTGGGAAACCCCATTCCGGATGCGGCGTGACAAGGTCATTTCCGTCGAGCACAGAGAAATCGAGAAATTCCTGCGTCACTTTTACGCAGACGGTGTGAAGCCCAATGTCTTCAGGCCCCGTGCGGCAAAAACCGTCCCGGTAAAATCCGGTCATCGGATCGCGACAACAACATTTCAGCTCGCTTCCCAGAACATTCGTCGGCACGGCGCGATTCTAGCATTGGAGATCGCTTTGTTAAATGTTGGATTGGTGAAAACATTCGTAGGAAGCGGAACGTATTCTTCAAGCATGAAAAGGATCGCGATTGCCTACTGGCTTCTTCCTGCCGAACCGGCGCGCAGCTTTTTTCAGGAGGTAATCAATCATCTTGCGCGGCGATATGGCGCTCCTCCTTTCGAGCCCCACTTGACGATCCATGTTGGATCAAATCGCGCAGGCACGGCTGAAAAAGCACTGTCCATGGTCGCGCGCGATTGCAAACTGGTCACACTCAAAATGCTTGAAATCGATCACTCCACTGAGTTTATGAAGACTCTTTTTGTGCAGTACGCTATGACCGCACAATTGCAGCAGCTAAATCAAAGCATTCGCACTGCGACGCAAGACTCGTCGGATTACCGACTCAATCCGCACTTGAGTCTGCTCTATAAGAGAATATCCAACCACGAACAGCGCCTGCTGACGCGTTCAATCGAAGTGCCGTTTATGGAAGTTAAGTTTGACTCATTGAAAGCCGTCCGATGCATTTCGCCCACACAAAACCGCGCTGATGTGGAAGCATGGCGGATCGTGGCGGAGAAAGCGTTGTAGCCCCGCCTTGATGAGATGGTGCTCAGTGCGTTCCAGTCAGCTCAGCTTCGCGCTTTCGCATTAGAAGGTTGCTACAGAGACGGCGACGCCTTCAACGCTGGAGTAGGGCTAGGTTGGCCAGGACTCGGTGAAACCGTTGGCAGTGGACTTGCGGCTGCCCTGGCGATCTTGGTTTTTGCTTCGTCGAGCACTGACTTTTCCTCCGGGTAAATCTGGTGGTCCGTCGCGGCAACGTAGTCTTTTGCTGCGTCGATTTGGCCGGCGTCGGCCAGCAGTAATGCCGCGTAAACGGCGGCGTGCGGATCGTGTAACTGGTCAACTGGCAATGCTTGAATAATCGCAAGACCCTCTGTACTGCGGCCAAGACGATACAGCGAGAAAGCGTAAGTTACGGCGCAATTGACCTCGTTCGGTGCTCGATCATGTGCTTCTTTAGCAAGAGCATGTGAACGTTCGACATTTCGCTCCAGGGCGAGGCCCAGGCGCGCGAGATCCGCTGTGATCGGCGCCTCGTTGGGAGAGCTCTCGTGCAAACGCAGGAGAACATCATAAAGTTTTCCGGCATCATTATCTCCGCGATAAAGCCGGCGCAGCCTGTCCAGCGCCTCGCGCCGCAGAGGCGGGTTTTCCGACACGTGCAGCCACAGCTGTTCGGATTCTTTCTTCAAATCCCATTTCGAAGCGACACGTGCGAGAACAACTTCGCTCTCGGGCCGGTCATTTGCCGATTGTTCCGCGGCGTGCCACAGCGCACCAAATTCCGTGTTTCCGTTATCTTGCCGTGATTGACGCGTGGCGATTGCCTGATATGCAAGACGCAGGTAATCGGATTCGCCCCAAACTCCTTTCCTGGTCCATCGTTTCAAACGTGTCCAATTTTTCGCATTGGCGTACGCGTCCGCCACAGCAACGGCGACTCGTGACGAAGTCAGTTTCTCGGGCGGAAGCTTGTCGATCCACTTAACTATGTCATTGCTCAGTCCATTTTGGTTCATCCATTCCATAAGCGACGCGAGATCGGATGAATTGCGCGCCGCAAAGGGTTTTACTCGTTCCATCGACACCCGGAATTTTTTCTCATCGAGCTTTCGATAAAAGTTCAGACAAAGAAGGTAATCGCCGAAAGTTACGTCCGGCGACATCTGGACCTGTTGCGCGAACTTATCTGCCGCTGTGAGTTCATTACGTTCCACGGCGTCGTTAAGCAGCGCGCGCAACGCGCCGGTCCGGTACGGGGCGAGCTTGCTAAGCCGTTCGAGATTCTCGCGGGCTTTTGCATTCTTTGCCGGGTCGCTGGAGTGAATTTGCAACGCCGCGAAGTTGAACTGGTACAGATCGTTACCAGGCTCTTTTCTTACGGCAGCGGCGAACTGTTGCTCTTGCTCGGCAAAATTTCCTTCAGCACGAGCCAGCCAGCCTGCGACGACATGGTAAGCAGCCCTGTCGCGATCACTGACAGGAACTTGATCGAGGGCTTTTCGGGCAAGATCGAGATTCCCAAAGCGCAACGAGGCGGAAGCAAAATTGAGCTGACTATCCGGATCTCTTGGGAGCAGGCGTGCAATTCGTCCGCGCCACGAGATCGCCTCCTCGAGGTTCTGTTTCTCTGCTGTTTCGGCTAATATGTAGAGCGCTGGCAGCGAATCGGGATGTTTTGCCAGCAATTCTCGCGCTGTCTGCGTTGCTTCACTGAGTTTTCCCTGCTGTAGCATCAAAGTGGCTTGGTGCAGCAAACTAGTTTGACGCCAGGTCTCATATAGTTTCGAGCCGTAACCAACAAAAAGGGTGCCTAGCAGAACAGTAATTGCCAATGCCCCGGTGATCAGAGCGAGACGAACAGGCCAGAGATGTTGGAAGAAAAACCCCAGATCAAAAAGCGATCGGCGAGCTTTTTTAGATCCGGTCTCTTCGGTTCGTTCCGCGATTTTCATGTCGTGTCCGGGGCGCAACGATCCGCGTATCCCCTCCATTATGCCCACGCCGACCCTGAAGCTAAGAGCGAGTAGCTACCTCCACCTCATCAACTACAGGAATTGATTTGACTGACTCCTCGATCTTTTCCCTCAAACGCCGGCCCCAAACATATCGTCCCAGCAGCACCTTTATCGTAGCTGTAAGGGGGACGGCAAGGAGCGGGCCGATTACCCCGCCAATGATCAGGCCCCAGACAAAGATCGATACGATCACGGTCATTGGATGCAAACCAACGTACGTTCCAACAATTCGTGGAGCGTAGAATATTCCTTCGAGATTTTGTATTGCGACGAAAATGCCGGTGACAATGAGCGGATGTGTCCAGTCGCCCCATTGAAAAGCGGCAATCAGAACGGCCGGTACCCAGCAGACGATGATCCCGATGTAGGGGATCATGGTAAGCACGACTACCATCGCTCCAATTACCGGCGCAAAGTTGAGGCCGAATAGTGTCAACGCCGCACCGATGAGTATGCCATCGACCAGGCACACCAGGAGCTGGCCCCGGAAATAGGCGGTCACGTACGAATTGATCTGCGATAATACTTCCGCCACTTCGTCTCGAAGAGGCGACGCTCGCAGAGGAAGATATTCCTTCCAGTGTTGCTCAATCCGCGGTTTCTCGTTGAGTAGGAAGAATAGATAAATGGGTACCAGGATCAGACTGAGCAAGAAACCTGTGACGCCAAGAAAGCCACCAATACTTTTCTTAAGAATATCCCAGAACCTTTCCATCAGCGTCGGCAGCGCCTGCTGCAGGTTAGGCATTTGTTTCTCCACGTACGCCTGAATGCGTTGGCGTTCGGCAGTCGTCAGCTTTGGCTGGCTCGGCGCGATAGTTTCAGCAGTTGTGGTTGTGTCAAAAGCTTTTGGCGCAGAAGAGGCAGTCGGTTGGGCGTGAGGAGGAGATGTTCCGGGTCCGATGAGCCAGTTTGTAAAACTTGTTGAAGCTGATTTCCCGTGCCCACCGCCGAGAAATCCAAACGTTTGATCGAATCGATAGATCAAATCCACAACGTAGTCGCGAGCTCGTTCGGTATAAGCAGGGACTTGTTTCGCGAAATTCGTGCCTTGTATCGAGATGGTCGGGATAAGCCACGCAGCCAAACCACCTAGCGCAAAAAAGGCGATGGCAAAAACAAGTGCCACCGCCTTGGTGCGAGTGAGCGTCCCGCGCGACATTTTCGTTACCAGCGGGTCCAATAGGTACGTGAGGATCACAGCGATGGCCACCGGGATCAGGATTGGTTGTAGGAAACTAATGATATTGGCACTAGTCCAAATCACCGTGCCGATGATCACGATAAGAAGAACCAGACAGAATGCCGTGAGCGCCGCCCAGATCATCTTACGCTGCCACGGCGTGGGATAATCGTTCATGTTAGTTGCGAGAACCTGCAGTTACTGGGTCGGATTCGTTTTTGCGGGCGGGCCGTTGCCAATCGGCGTCCTGGTTCTTTCGATCTTGTTCGCCAGGTTCTTATTTTTTGGATCGAGCGCCAGCGCTTTTTGCCAGGATTCCAGCGCTTCGGAAGTGCGATTCAATTTGAAATAGGCGTCACCAATATGTTCAAAGATAACCGGATCATCGTGGTCCGCAGTTTTTGCGGCGCGGAGCAGGTTAGTTAAGGCCTGATCAAATTTGGCCTTTCGGAACTCGACCCAACCAAGACTGTCGAGGTAAGACGCGTTGTCTGGCTCCAGTTCAAGGGCGCGCTTAATCATCGCTTCAGCTTCGTCGAGGTTCATGTTGTGATCCGCCCACATGTAACCAAGATAATTGCAGGCTTCCGCTGAGTTCGCTGGGTCGAGCGCAATTGATTTACGAAGAAGATCGGCCGCCTTGTCGTACAAACCGGCCTGCTCCGCCGTCGCACCGTAGTTGAAATAGAATTTGGCGTTTACAATGTCATTGTCCTGGTCCAGTTGCGCTTCGTGCAGTGCTTCCTCAAAAGTCGCCACGGCCTGCTGGGTTTGTTTCGCTTCGCTTTGGGCAATGGCCAGATAGTAGACGATCTCCGGCGCGCCCAAAAATCGGCGCCGGGCTTCCATGAGCAATCTGACTGCGTGATCTGCGTCCTTTAAGGGTCCAAGCAGCAGTTCTGCCAGGTGCAAATATGTGCCCACATGATTTGGATTAATCAGAAGGCTTTGCTCATAATTTGCGGCCACTTTCGCGAAGATCGCCTTTGCTTCGTCAACTTTCTTGGCGCGCTGGAGCGACCGCGCTTGATCATCCAATACCTGCGCCAGTAAATCGTAGGGTTGATACTTTTCAGGATGCTCCTTGATGATTTGTTCGAGCATTTCAACTGCCTTTCCCCGCTGATTCGTCAGGATAAAACCAGTGGCCAGTTTCTCTCGTGCGTTCGCGTCGTCCGGCTGCAGCTCAAGAACGCGCAGATAAAGCGGAATAGCCTCTTTCAGCTGCTGCGAGGCGGCATAATAGTCTGCCACATCCTTTAGAATTCCAGGGTCATCGCCGGCGCGTTCAGCCGCTTTCTTAAAAATTTCGTTGGTTCTTTTCAGTTCGTCCGGTTTCGGCTGGGAATCGGACTTGAAAAGAAGCGCAACGTAAAGCTTCCCGAGTCGCATCCAAAAGTTGGCGTCGTCGCTGCGAATCTTCGTGGCGCGATCCAAAACCTCGAGCGCTTTTTTTTCCTGTCCGGCGGCAACTTCAATTTCCACTAGGCGCTGGTATCCTTCGATGTCTGCAGGATTCAGGGTAATAGCCCGGTTGGCGTAATCGGTAGCCTGGTCGGTTTTCTTGAGATACTTCGCATAAATGTATGCGAGCTGCTGATAGGGGTCGGCATCGTTTGGATTTGCCTTGATTGCATCCTTCAATACGTCAATCGCCTGCGGAAAATCATCCTGGTCTATCAGCAAAGCGGCGACCCGAGAGGCGAGTTGCGACTGGCCAGGATCGACATTGAGTACCTTGCGGTACGCCTCCAGTGCGCGATCCATTTCGCCATTTTCTTCGAGGGACATTCCTTCGACAAAATGCGTGAGCGCATCCGCCTTGTGCGCGCCTTGAGGACGCAGAGCAAGGTCCGCAGCTGGCTTGGAATTGGATGAATCGTCCTGACGGCCAGCTTTCCTGGTTACTGCGGACGAAAAACCGGTTTTTGACGACGAATTTTTCGTTGTTCTACTGGCGACGGCGCTTGTCGCGACAAGTAAGAATAGTGCCGAAAAAAGACAACGCCTCGGCCAAATGCCCCAGTCCTTCTTGCGCCGCCTCACGGTTTTAATGTTAGTCTCCGGGTACGATTTGTCATCCCGCGGTCGCAAAGGCGGCCGAGGGACTCTTACAGGGTGATTTATCACTTACCTGGCCAAGGTACATGCAGAGTTTATAAGCGAGGCTTCTCACTTCGTTCGGGATGACACCTGCGCAGGGCCCAATCGTTCGCCAGGCACGCCGCCGCACGCCCTGCCTACGCCTTGTACCGAAGACGCTTTTTATGCCGATTAGCTTTCATGCGCTTGCGGCGCTTGTGCTTGGCAATTTTCGCTTTTCGTCTTTTCTTAAGTGAGCCCATTCAGGTTTTCGGATTTGCGAGTGCTGACTCAACCATTTAATCCGCTGTTCTGCAACTTGCTTCTTTGCAGTAGGATCAAACACTCATGCGACAGCAGTTATTGGCGGATAACAGCCTCGAGCGATTCGTTGGAATCCAATCACTCTTTTAACATGGCATCGCGCTTTGCCTTGAATTCGGTGCCGGGTTTCCATTCCGGAAATTTGTCACCGTTGGCAACCTGATAGCCTACTTCGAACAAAAGATCGACATCCTGCACCGCGCCGGCGAGGTCCCAGTTCGGATCAACTTCATCCGACACCTGATGATAATGATGTGCGGTGTAATCGTCTCTCTTTTGCTGCCCGAAATCTGCCGGTTTGCCGACAAAATCTTTGCCAGCTCTCGTGTAAAGCGAAGGCACGCCGCGCTTCGAGAATTCGAAATGATCGGCACGATAGAAGGTGCCTTTTTCCGGTTCACTGTTCGGCGTCATCATTCGGCCGTTGCGTTTGGAGGCTTCCGCCAGCAAGTCATCGAGTGTGGAATTGTTGTTACTTAGGTCCTCGATGTCGCGCGTTTTTCCCCAGGGATTCACAGTGTCGATATTGACGTCGGCGAGCGTTTTCTCCAGAGGATAAAGCGGGTGCTCGGCATAATATTTGGCCCCGAGCAATCCTGCTTCTTCAGCGGTCGTGGACATGAACAACACCGAGCGTTTCGGCGGCGGATTTAACTTTGTGAAAGCGGTCGCGAGTTCAATGACGGACGCCACACCGGACGCATTGTCGATGGCGCCGTTAAAAATCTGGTCGCCTTGCAATTCGGGATGACGTCCCAGATGGTCCCAGTGCGCGGTATAAATGACATATTCATCCCGCAACTTCGGATCGCTTCCCTCGAGTTTGCCGATGACGTTATGCGATTTGAACGAGCGCAGTTGTTGTTTGATGTCGATGTTAGCTTTGGCTTTCAAGGTGACTGGTCGGAATTCTTTTGTGAGTGCCGATTTCTTCAGAACATCGTAATCCTCATCGCACTCGGTCAGGAGTTTCTTTGCAGCATCCAGGGTTATCCAGGAGCGAACGCCCACCGCGTCCATATTTTTGTTGGGCGAATCGATCTCGTAGTTCTCCTTGGCCCAGCTCGTTCTTACGACTGAGTACGGATAACCGGCCGGCCCAGTCTCGTGAATGATTACGGCAGCCGCGGCTCCCTTTTGCGCGGCGATTTCGTATTTGTAAGTCCATCGACCGTAGTAGGTCATCGCGTTCCCTTTAAACATTTTTTCGTCGAGCTTTGATGGATCCTTCGGATCAGGGATTGGAGGATCCCCGATCAACATCAACAACGTTTTCCCGCGAACATCGACACCCTTGTAATCGTCCCAGCCGTACTCGGGCGCGACGACGCCATATCCGACAAAGATCACATTCGAATTGTCGATCTTGATTTCCGATTGAAGACGAGCAGAGGAGGCGGTGAAATCGTCGGGATACTTCAGATCGATAGTTTTATCGCCGATGACAAACGACATGCTGGGTTCGCTCTTAATTCCGGCAAGAGGAACTTCCTGCATGTATGTCCCATCTGGATTTCCAGGCTTCAACCCGATCTGTTTAAATTGATCGGTGATGTATTTAATCGATAGGTCTTCTCCTTTGGTTCCCGGCGCACGTCCCTCAAATTCATCCGACGCGAGAACCTTGATGTGCGCGAGCATCCCGTCCGGCGTGATCGCTTCCAGCGCTGGCTCCAATCGCAGCGCCAATTCGTCAGCGGCGAAGAGCGATAGGGCAGCGGCAAAAAAGAGTGTGATTGCGATAAACCAACTGGCGATTTTCACACCATACCGAGACGTTGTAGCGGCGTTGTGTCAAACGCCGAACTGATGATGCTTTGGCACAGAACTATCTGCCTTCGTGGGATGCTCCTGCGGACGCTTTGCGTTTCTCTTGCTCATTGATGCCGATCTTGTTCAAGAACGGCTGAATCGATTGTTTGCGTCCGAGGAATTTTTCGATGGAAACGTTGACGTCACGCGAATCGCCCGGCTCGTAGATTTCGCGGCGCAATTTCATGCCGGCTTGTTTGTCGAGGTAACCGTCCTTTGCTTTTTCGAACACCGTTGCCATATCCGCGGCGATTGCATCGGCCCACGCATAGCCGTAGTAACCCGCATCGTATCCATTCAGATGGCCAAAATAAGAAACGAACGTTGTGCTCGGATCGATCGGTAGAAAAACCTTTTCAAGAATCGGATTTGAAGTGGCTACGCAATCGTAAGGTATGTCTTCAGCGTGTTGGTTGTGCAACGCGAGATCGAGCGATGCGAACGCAAACTGACGGCGATAAAAAACACCAGCGTTGGCCAGTTTGGCGTCATTCATCTTTTTGATTATCTCCGCCGGAATCTTTTTCGATGGATCGCGATAATCGGCCGCAAACGTGTCGAGCACTTTTTTGTCCCAGACCCAGTTCTGCAGCATTTGCGACGGCGCCTCGACAAAATCGCCCGGCACATGTGTTCCGGCAAAACGACCGTACTTGGCGCGAGTGACGATCGAATGCAGAGCGTGGCCGAATTCGTGGAACAAGGTCTCGACTTCCTGATGCGTCAGGAGAGACGGCTTATCCGCTGTCGGGGGCGAAAAGTTGCAAAGCAAAGCGACGGTTGGCCGTTGGTACTTTCCATCCGGCAACAGTTTTCCGCTGATAATTTCGAACTGGGCGAAGTGATTGAATTTTCCCTCCCGTGGAAACATATCGAGATAAAACATCCCCAGCGGTTCGCCCGTGCCGGAATCGGTCACCATATAAAGCTGGAGGTCGTTGGTCCATTTGTAGGGCGCGGCGATCTTCTCGAACTTCAAGCCGAAGATGCTCTGATAGATGTTGAACATGCCATCGAGCACCTTTTGGAATGGGAAATAGGCGCGCAAAGCCTCCTTATCGACGGCGTATTTTTGTTTGTCCCGCTGGTTTGCGTAATAGCGCCAGTCCCACACCTCGATTTTGGCGTTTGGATCGTTTGTGTCGGCGGCCTTTAATTTTTGTAATTCCGCTACTTCGCTTTCAAATTTGGGCTGAATTCCAGTAACCAACTCGTTAATGTATTTTTCCGCGTTCGCGCCGCTCTTCGCCATTTTAACTTCAGTCTGATAATCGTCCCACGATTTGTAACCGAGGCGCAGCGCTATCTTATTACGCAGCGCGAGCATCTGGTTGAGAACAGGAACGTTGGCCTCCTTGGCGAGGGTTTCGCGAATGACATAAAGCTGTTTTCGCGTCGCTTCGCTTTTTGCATTCTCCTCGACGGTATTAAATTGCCACGTGACATTTGCCATCACCGTGTAGGCATCGTCTCCGGTTCTGATACCAGGTGATGCGAAGAAGCTTTCAGGCAGTCCATTCAAATCGGCCTTCGTAAAGATCACCGGCGCATTGGCCTTTACAATGTTGGTGTCGAAATCGGTCCCGAGTTTGGACAATTCCTTCCGCAACTGCTCAACTTCTTTACGTTGATCAGGCGGAAGATCTAAGCCGGCGCGGCGATAGTCGCGCAACGTTTCGTTCAGGAGTTTTTCATCTTCACCCGAAAGCTTCGGCCTGGTGTCAGCGAAAGCCCTGATTGCCTTGTAAACATCCTCGCGATAATCGACACCTACAGCCCACTCCTCGAAGACCTTTATGGCGTTCTCGGCGGCCGCGCGCATTTCTGGGTTCGGGTTTGTTTCTTTAATGATCGTGGCCTTGTTCGCGGCAAGTCCAGCCTCGTAAGTAAGATCATCGAGCGCGACGACCGTGCTCTTAAACGTGACCTTTTTCAGGTCTTGCGAGCCAATTTGATCCAATGCCTTGTTCGCCTTTGCGATGGCGATGTTCATCATTCCCTCGACCGCTTTCGGCGATTGCTCCCAATCCGGAAGCGTCAAGACGGCATTGGCTTTCGCTGCTGCGCTCCGAAAATCATCGACTGTTTTCAGTTCAGCAGCTGAACCAGTTGAACTTGAAGCGACGACAACAAATGACAGGAAAACAAACAGGAATTTCATGGTGTTTGCAGTGGCCAACACCTTTAGGCGCGCGCTGCCGCAAAGGCAAGTTAACGCCGTTGCCCGTCTGGGCAGGTTGCGTTTAACGAATCCGCAAGCTAAGAAGCGGGCGCCACCATGGTCCAAAAATTCTTTCTCGCTTTTATTCCGATCTTTGTCGCGATCGATCCAATAGGACTCGTGGCGATATTCATGGGGCTCGCGTCCAGCGCTCCGCCGGAGCAGCGTAAACACCAGGCAGCTCTCGGAATCTTCACAGCTTTGTGCGTAGCGATCGGATTTGTTTTTCTCGGTGAAATTACTTTCGACGCGCTTGGAATCACGGACGCGGACTTTCAAGTCGCGGGCGGCCTGATTTTGCTTGCTTTGGCAGGGCGCGAGTTGCTCAATGTCGGGCCGTCCAGCCACGGCGGTAGCAGTGAATTCGGAATTGTACCACTTGGGATGCCGTTGATCGCTGGGCCGGCATTGTTGACAGCCCTGCTCGTTTTGGTCGATTCAGTGGGTTTGGTATTCACACTGATTTCGCTTCTGGTTAATCTCGCTTTGGTCGCATTGGCGTTCTGGAATGCAGATCGGTTCGCACGCTGGATGGGCATGCAAGGATTACGCGGTGTGTCGAAGATAGTCGCGCTCCTTCTAGCCGCGATTGCCGTCAGCCTCATCCGGCGCGGCTGGAACACGCCAGCCTGACTGACTATTGGGACAAACTGGCCTTTATAAGAAAGGTTTTGGTTCCGGCGGATCGCCGGTTTTCATCACTTCGATATTAGTCGAAGTCAAAAAATCGTTTCTGGACCGCTGGCAATATGTCTGCGCGATGAGGGCCAGAATTCTTTCAATTCCGCGGTCTTATCACCGTGCTGATAACGCCAATTCAACTCAACTTCGATCGACTTGATCTCGTCTTGCGAAGGCTGGGCTTGTCCGTGGTAAATATACGCGGGTACGCCCTGTCGAGACTCAGTAAGCGGAGTCATTCCGTAGAGTTCGATTCGGCGTTGCTGCAATTGTGCAGTGCTCCAATTCCGGTACGCTGGGTTGCGGTAACCCCACACTTCCGCCGTGGTAGCATAGCGGGAGTAGGTGTAACCGGTCGTCATTGCAGGTGGCGCGGATTGTTCAGCGCAACCTATCAGACCAACAGCAAACACCGCTAACAAGAATTGTTTCATATTGTGTGACCTCCCATAGTTGGTTTTTAGAGACTCACTTACGAGGTATTTAACCACATAAATCACACATAGTCGCGTGTTTATTTTACATCTTGGGTGACGCCCGCTTATTTTTGTCACCGGCCCAGAGTCCAAACGAGCTGCCACACTCGATTCAGTCTACAAAACTGGGCGCTTCAGTCGTGTCATTGACACTCTAGAACGTCCTGTTACTATCCTCGCTCGAATGAGATTTCCTTTACCGTTGACAGCGAAAATCGCAGCGTACGTGATTGGGCATAAGTTACGTGGCACGAAGAAATTTGCCACGGTGCTTCAGCTTGAGCCGCTGCACACTTGTAATCTCACATGCACGGGTTGCGGGAGAATTCGAGAGTACTCCACGTCGCTCAAGGACATGATGAGCTTGGAGGACTGTCTGGGGGCGGCAAACGAGTGCAACGCACCGATGGTTTCCATCTGCGGCGGCGAACCCCTTATCTATCCGCAAATCGAGGCGTTGGTTGAAGGGCTGCTCGCGCAGAAGCGGATCGTTTACATCTGTACCAACGCCATGTTTATGCGCAAGAAGATGCGCGAGTGGATGGCCTCGCAGTTGGCCGCAAGATCGGAATTTGTCGAAGAAAAAATCACCGCGTTATTCGGTGCGGGACTGCTGAGCGAAAAAGATGCGGCCGAAATTCGCAAGGGACCAAAGGACCCGGCAAAGCCAACTATTGGTCCAACCAAATGGATGTATTGGAACGTGCATCTAGATGGCTTAGAGCGAACACACGACCTGATCGTCGAACGCGAAGGCGTCTTCAAGGAATGCATTCTCGCAATCAAAATGGCGAAGCTGCTCGGCTATCAAGTGGCGACGAACGCAACGATTTACAAGGAAACCGATATGCAGGAGATCGAACAGATGTTCGATTATCTTTCCGATCTTGGCGTGGATGGTCACACGATCACCCCTGGATACGATTACGACGCCGCCAAGAAAGATATGATCAAGAGGCTCAAACTGCGCCCGGAAAACTTCTTTCTTACCCGCGCAATGACCGTCGAGAAGTTCCAAAAAGTCGAGGATTGGATGAGTCGTTATACCTTTCTGGGGACGCCGATCTATTTCGAGTTTCTTGCCGGAAAGCGTGATCTCACATGTTCGGCATGGGCGATTCCGACGCGAAATATCCGTGGCTGGAAAGGACCGTGTTATTTGATGACCGACGGGCACTACTCGAGCTATGCGGAGTTGCTGGAAAAGACGACATGGGACCGATATGGCGTCGTGAACGGAGTCGCGCGCGATAGCCGTTGCGAAAACTGCATGGTGCATTGCGGTTACGAGCCGACGGCGACTTTGGGGCTGCAAGCACAACGAGGAGACACCTGGAAAACGATCAAGTTCAATTTCGGTTCAAGACCGAAACCCTCTGGCCGTGGCAGCGAAGTGCTCGCCTTCAATGGCGTGAGCTCCGGCAACGGGCACCTGACAGGGAAAGGCGCAGAAGTTACAGCCAAGGCCTCGTAAGGATTAGGACCTGCATGCCGGAATTTTCGAAGAAGCTCATTGCGTTGCCGAGCGCGCGACCTGAAATATCGGAATACTATTCGGCGAACGACGAAGAAATCGCGGGCGCGATCGCCCGCGCGCAAGAGAATTTGTTGCGCCAGCAAAAGCCAGATGGCCATTGGTGCGGGGAGCTGATTGTCGATAGCACTCTCTGCTCGGATTATATCCTTTTCATGCATTGGTGCGGCGAAGTGGACGCTCAATTGCAGCGGCGTTGCGTGCATCACATTCTCAAACGCCAATTGTCGGACGGAGGATGGAACATTTATCATGGCGGCCCGAGCGAGATTAATGCGTCAGCCAAAGCGTATTTTGCGCTGAAGCTTGCCGGCTGTTCGGTGGACGCGCCATTTATGCAGGAGGCGCGCGCGACCATCATGCGGCTCGGCGGTATTCCGCAGATGAACACGTTTAGCAAGCTTTACCTTGCCTTGCTGGGCCAGTTTCCATGGAAATACCTACCGGCGATCCCGGTGGAAATGGTTCTCCTGCCAAAGTGGGCGCCGTTTCATATTTGCAAAATGTCGTCATGGAGCCGGGCCATGCTTATCCCCCTGGCGATTATTAACCATTTCAAGCCGACTCGTATTTTGCCCGGCGAAAAGCAATTACACGAACTCTATCCTCTCGGCACAGAGCAAAGCGATTTGCGTTTGCCCCGCAGCGAACCTTTCTGGACCTGGCGCAATTTTTTTCTTCGACTCGACGACACTCTCAAATTCATGCAGCCGCTGCGCATGCGCCCGCTGCGCCGGCGAGCTTTGGAAGAGGCGGAGCGGTGGATGCTCGAGCGGATCGGTGAGGGTAGTGATGGTCTCGCGGCGGTGTTTCCCGCGATGCTAAATTGCTTAATCGCACTGCGAGCTCTCGGCTACTCAAAAACAAATCCAGTTTATGCTAAAGCGAATAAAGACTTCGCCGGACTGTTCGTTGACGATCCGGAGGACTTCCGTATCCAACCGTGTCTGTCGCCGATCTGGGACACTGCAATCACTATTATTTCACTGGCGGAATCAGGCCTTCCTTGCAAGCATCCTGCGCTTCAAAAGGCCGCTGATTGGCTCGTCAACAAAGAAGTACGTATTCGCGGTGATTGGTCGGCAAACAATTCATATCCGCAAGCCAGCGGATGGGCGTTCGAATACAACAACGTTTATTACCCCGACACCGATGATACAGCGATGGTGCTGATGGCGCTGCGGTTGGTCGAGCCAAAGGATCCACAGGCGCTCAATACAATCTTTCGCCGCGCATTGGATTGGCAGCTCAGTTTTCAATGTCGCGATGGTGGTTGGGCGGCGTTTGATAAAGACGTGACCACGCCTTGGCTGGAAGACATGCCGTTTGCCGATCACAATGCGATTCTCGATCCAACCTGCAGTGATCTTACCGCGCGCACACTCGAGCTGCTCGGTTACATTGGATTCGATCCTGCGACGCGGTCTGTCCGCGACGCCCTGGAATATCTTATCGACACTCAGGACGAGGACGGCTCTTGGTATGGGCGCTGGGGCGTCAACTACATCTACGGCACCTGGCAGGTGCTGCGCGGTTTACGCGCCATTGGCCAGGACATGACGCAGGACTGGATATTGCGCGGCCGCGATTGGCTTGAAAGTTGTCAGAATAGCGATGGTGGTTGGGGTGAGACTTGTGCTACCTACGAAAATCCATCGACCAAAGGCATCGGCCAAAGCACGGCGTCGCAAACGGCATGGGCGATCATGGGCATTTGCGCGTGTGGCGATCTCGATCGACCAAGTATTCAGCGTGGCCTACGATTCCTGCTCAGTTCGCAAAAATCCGATGGCTCCTGGGATGAAGAGCAAATCACGGGCACCGGTTTTCCCCGAGTGTTCTATTTGAAGTACGACATGTATCGCCAGAACTTTCCCCTGCTCGCGCTCGCAACCTACGTCAATTATCGTAGTGGCCGGGGACACCGTCCCGGTTTTTATCGCAGTGATCGTTAGGGCGCGAGCACTCGGCAGACTGCTTCGAGCCCGATTGCGCGAAAAATAAAACCTGTCGCACGGCGTAATTCGATCTAACTGTAAGTATTATGGCTTACGAACTACCAAAATTACCTTATTCGTACGATGCTTTGGAACCGCATATCGATGCGCAGACGATGGAAATCCATTACACCAAGCATCATCAGGCGTACGTCAACAACCTGAACAACGCAGTCAAAGGCAAAGCCGATCTCGAAAAGAAGTCGGTGGAAGAGTTGATCAGCGATCTCAAATCGGTACCCGAAGACATTCGCACGGTCGTGCGGAACAACGGCGGCGGTCATGCAAATCATTCGTTTTTTTGGAAAATCATGGGACCGAATGCGGGCGGCGAACCGAAAGGCAAACTGGCCGATGACATCAAATCAACGTTCGGCAGCTTCAACGATTTCAAAGAGAAATTTGCCGCTGCGGGCGCGGGACGTTTTGGCAGCGGCTGGGCGTGGCTGATAAAGAATAAGAACGGCAAGCTCGAGATCATTTCGACCCCAAATCAGGACAGCCCTCTGATGGATGGCAATACGCCGATCCTCGGTGTCGACGTTTGGGAGCATGCTTATTATCTCAAGTATCAAAACCGCCGGCCCGATTACCTCAAAGCCTGGTGGAACGTGGTTAATTGGGACGCGGTAGCGAAGAATTATTGATTAGCCTTTGATGAGTTCAGTTGTAGCGGCGGTCTATGACCGCCGCTACAACTTGTACGCGTTTAGCGGTCAGAGATCGGCGCTACAAGTATATGGCTTATCTAAACGAAAATTATCTTAAACTTCAGGCTGGCTATCTTTTTCCCGAAGTGGCCAGGCGGGTTCGCGAATTTTGCGAAGCTAATCCAGCCGCAGCCAAGCGATTGATTCGCTGCGGAATCGGGGACGTCACCGAGCCGCTGCCGCGAGCGGCAGTCGATGCAATGAAGCGGGCTGTCGAAGAGCTTGGAGATCGCGAGACGTTTCGCGGTTATGGTCCGGAACACGGCTACGAATTTTTAAGATCGGTTATCGCCCGGCACGATTATCGCGACCGCAACATCGAAATTGCCGACGACGAAATCTTTGTCTCTGACGGCTCAAAATGCGATTGCGGTCACGTTCTTGATATTCTTGGGGATCAAAACAAGGTCGCGGTGCCGGACCCCGTTTATCCAGTCTATGTCGATACGAACGTGATGGCAGGACACAGCGGCCCGTCAGGAAAAGATGGGCGGTACGAGGGAATTTTCTATTTGCCGTGCACGGCTGAAAACGGATTTGTTCCCGACCCACCGCCGGAACACGCAGACCTTGTTTATCTTTGTTTTCCCAATAATCCAACCGGAGCGGTTGCATCGCGTGAACAACTCTCGCGGTGGGTCGATTACGCCCGTGAGCACGAAGCGCTGCTGCTCTTCGATGCCGCATACGAAGCCTATATTTCTGAGGCGAACATTCCGCGTTCCATTTTTGAAATTCCGGGAGCGCGGGAGTGCGCGATGGAATTTCGCAGTTTCTCCAAGAGCGGCGGGTTCACCGGCGTACGCTGCGGGTTTACAGTCCTGCCGAAATCCGTAATGGCGCGGACAGAGAACGATCGCCGACTTCCCCTTCATCCGCTCTGGCAACGGCGTTGGAGCACGAAATCGAACAGCGTGAATTACCCAGTGCAGCGCGGAGCCGAGGCGCTCTATTCACCTGAAGGCCGCAAACAATCTCGCGCGCTGATTGAGCATTACATGGAGAACGCCAAGATTCTTCGGAGCGCAGCGGCAAACGCCGGCCTTGACGTTTTCGGCGGTGTTAACGCGCCTTACATCTGGGTGAAAACGCCGAACGGCTTAACAAGTTGGCAAATGTTTGATCGGATGCTGAGGGAGTTCAACGTCGTCATCACGCCTGGCGCCGGTTTTGGCGCACAAGGCGAAGGTTATGTTCGCATTTCGGCGTTCAACAGTCGTGAGAATGCGGAGGAAGTCGCCCACCGGTTGCAGACGGTGTAGCGGCCTTCTCTCAAGGCAACTGCGTGTCTCATGTAAGATAAGACAATCACTTCTTGTCGATGGTAGTGAGCCGCGTAGAGTGCGCTGAATTTTGCAACCACGAAGGATGGGAGAGTGTCGGATCGAAAGCAAAATTTGCCACAACTGTATCGTTTTTGTTTCTTGATGCTGGGCGACTCGCGCAAGGCGCAGGAGGTCTTTAACACGACCTTGCGCGAAGCGGGTTTGCGCGCTGCACGGGGAGAATTGCCCAGGGAACCTTTTTGGCTTTTTCGCGAGGCCCGCTGGCTCTGCTTGGAAGCCAGTAAGACGGATCTGCAACCGGAATCGCTCGAAATCGAAGAACGCGACATTGCTCCACAGGCAGCGTCACAGATCAAGGGGCTCGAGCCTGCGCAACTGGCAATTTGGATTTCGGCCGCCCCCGATCCCCAGAGGACCGCGCTGGCACTTTTTTATCTGGACGAATTTGATTACCTCGAAATTCTCGACATCACCGAGCTCAAGTTGAGCACGCTGTCGCGATGCTTGTCGCAGGGGCGGCGACAGTTGCAGGCCTGGCTGGACGCCAAGCACGCCGGAGCACCCAAGCCATGAGGGGCCTGCAGTTATTACGTCGGCGCCGCGCTCTTTTGAATTGCGCGCCAATCAGACAGGACCATTTGACTGATCGTTCCATGCGCGTTGCGGTATCGCGTGAAGATGGCTCCGAGGAATTTGTTAATCAACAGAACTTCGATCGAGCCGTGGCGGAACTGGTTCATCTCGTTCCGATTCCTCCTGAATCCGCTGAATGGTTCTCAGACAAGGAGGCGATTCGCGCTCCGAAATGGACATGGAAAAGAATCCTGCTCAATCCTGTCGTCCTCGCGATTAGTATTGCAGTGGTGGTGATCGCGGGCGTGTTTGTGTTCAACCTGATTGGCCGGTTGAATGATTTCCCGGGATCGGCGACGGCTCGGAAATTATTGACTGTCGCTGGCTCCACGCGATCGGTCATGCTCGATCCGGTGAGCGCTGAAGCAGGGACGTTGAGCGATTTATTTTTTATGAAACACGGCCTGGAACATTATGACGTTCCGGAAGAATTCGCGGATTTTCGCACGATCGGCTGCCGGGTTTTCGACGATGAGGAGTCGCGCCGCATTGCGCAGATCTGGGTGTCCGAGAAACAGATGCAGTTTTTCCTTTTTCCAGCAGAGCGAGACAGCAAGACCGGGGCCGTAACGGCGTTTCCGGGCTGGCGTTATGTTCATCAGGAAGGATGGGTAGGGGCAGTCAGCGAACACGACGGCGTCTGCTTCATGGCCGCGCTCCGGGGCCGTGAGAAAGAGCTGAAGCCGTATATTTCCGGGTCGAAGCAGCAACAATAGTCTTGCCTGCCGGCTCTTCTCTTACTCGTCCCGGTTTGCTTGGATATGGTTGCCTGAAGAACCAACAGGACGAACAAACCAAAGAGTAGAAGGCGGGTTTGGCGATTGCGCTCGCGTTGACACCGCTAGCGACGCCATGGAACTTTGTCGCCGCTGATTTTGCCAGGTAGCTCAGTGGTAGAGCAGCCCCGAAAGCATTCGGGGTTGGTCGTTTAAGGGAAATTCACTAAGCTTTTGCGCAAACAAAGAGCCAGGGTAGCTCAGTGGTAGAGCAGGGGACTCATAAGCCCTTGGTCGGGAGTTCGACTCTCCCCCCTGGCAAATTTAATATGCCATGGGTTTACATTCTGCGCGGGTCTTCTGGCCGACACTATATAGGATCTACGGTCGATTTGGGTGCCAGATTAGCGCAACATCAACGTGGACATACCTACACAACGAGACGACTAGGCGAAAAGCTCGAGCTTGTTGCGAGTAAAAAAGTTGAGACTCTCGACGAAGCGCGACGCATCGAGCGAATGTTAAAGGCTAAGAAAAATCCGAAACTTGTCATTCACTATTTGGACCATTAGACCAGCTCCGAAAGCTTTCGGAGTTGGTCGGGAGTTCGACTCTCCCTTTGGCATTTATTAATTATGCAGTGGGAATGTCGATTACGGATTGATTGGGCTCCTGGCTCAAGCGTGCATCGATGAGTGGCGAGACTTTTTTCAAAAAGCTTTTCGCTTCTGGAAATTCTTATTGGCTGACACGCTTCGTCATTCTCCGGCTACTCGGTTTTATTTACGCAGTGGCTTTTCTGGTCGCGGCGCAACAGTTGGTTCCGCTTATTGGCAAGCATGGATTAACACCCGCAAATCATTTTCTCGAGAGCGTTCAAACACAGCTCGGTTCGCCCACTGCTGGGATGCTACGAGTGCCGACGCTCTTTTGGTTGGGAATTTCCGATAATGCACTATCGATTTTCTCCTGGATCGGGTTCGCTTTGTCACTTGTCGTTCTGGGCGGCTACGCCAACGCGATTCTGCTTACAGCACTTTGGGTAATGTACATGTCGATCGTCCACATAGGGCAGATCTGGTACGGCTATGGCTGGGAGATTCAACTGCTAGAAACCGGCTTTTTATCGATCTTTCTTTGCCCGTTGCTCGATGGACGGCCGTTTTCGAAGTGCAGGCCGCCAATCCTCGTTATCTGGCTGTTTCGATGGCTTGGTTTTCGTATCATGATTGGTGCGGGTCTGATCAAATTGCGCGGCGACCCGTGCTGGCGGGATCTTACCTGCCTGTACTATCACTACGAGACTCAACCAATCCCGAACCCGATCAGCCGTTATCTGCATTTTTCGCCCAATTGGCTGCTGAAATTTGAGACGGCATGGAATCATTTCATTGAACTCATTGTGCCATGGTTCTCGTTCGGCCCGCGACACCTGCGGCACGTCGCAGGCGTCTTGCTCGTCACATTTCAAATCTTTCTCATCATTAGCGGCAATCTTTCGTTCCTCAATTATCTGACAATCGTGCCGTTTTTGGCCTGCTTTGACGACACATTCCTGCGGCATTTTCTTCCGGCAGCGTTGGTCAAACGCGCTGAACGCGCCGCGGACGAATCGAGACCGTCGCGTATCAGCAACACGATCGCGATCGCCGTATCGATCCTAGTTCTCTATCTGAGCGTCGCGCCAGTGCTGAATCTCGTTTCCGGACGCCAATTGATGAACTACTCCTACGACCCGTTAGATCTTGTAAATACCTATGGTGCGTTCGGTACAGTTGGGCGCGAGCGCGACGAAATCATTTTTGAAGGCACCGGGGATTCGGTCATTACGGGAGACACCAGGTGGAAGGAATATGAGTTTAAGGCCAAACCGGGTGATCCAAATCGGCGTCCGCCGTTCGTCGCGCCCTATCAACCGCGGATTGACTGGCAGATCTGGTTTGCAGCGATGGCTTCACCCAGCGAATACCCGTGGACATTGCATTTTGTTTGGAAACTTCTGCATAACGATCCCGGCACCTTGTCACTACTCGCAAACAATCCTTTCCCCGACGCGCCACCTCATTTCATTCGAGCGCGCCTCTATCGGTATCAATTCGCCCCGATCGGCGATAAAGCGTGGTGGAAACGCGAACCAATTGGTGAATGGTTACCTGCTCTCTCGGCGGATAATTCGGAATTTCACAGTCTTCTCGAAACGATGAATTGGTTGGATTGAAACCCCAACTGTGTCGAATTTCGTTTCAACTAATAGAGTTCATGAGGAAGCCTGTCCGGGTTGTCAGCGCAAATTTTCTGGAGCGAATTGGTGAGCCCGCCTCTCGTTTTTATTCCGATTACCTGGCGTATCGAAATGGCAATATTTCCCGGGCTGAGTTGATCGGACGGCTGCCACACGTCGCCATGGTCGGCGACAGTGTTTGCATGGGAGCTTATATCTCATCGATCTGGGAGACGTTTTTGCGCACGCATAACTGGTGCGGAAATAACTGGTTTCTTGATACCAACCCGACGCCACCAGGGATTCGCAGTGTCTCGAAGAGACTGGAGGAGTTCACTCCGTTTGTTGCGATTGAATGCGCGGGTATCGGCGCGCTCGTTGATCACGAAGGTCAATCCCCGACTCTTTTCCGACGAATTCTTCGGACGCGCAATTTGTCGGGACAAATTAGCAATTTGCTGGCGATGAAACGGTTTCCCGATTTGATTCTCATCTCGATCGGACATAACAATGTCGATTGGGCGTGGCGAATTCCAGCGAACGAACTGGAGCAACCTGAAGGCCGTTTACAACGTCAGAGCCGCGAGTTCCGTACGAATTTCACCCGACAGATTCTGCGCTTGATTGATCGCGCCCGTATGCAGCGTCACCGCATCGGCATCGTTGTGTATGGTCTTGTCAATTTCCAGTCATACTTTCGAGCGCGTGAGGTCGCGGAGCGCCTGCGAGCGGATGATACATCACGCTATCCGCATCTGGAAACGACTTACAAATACTTTACATCCTTCCGGCCGGCTTACCGCTCCAATCTGATTCGCCTGGCAAAAATGGTGAACGAGGAATTGCTTGCGATCGTAAGGGAACTGAATCGGGAACCCAGTGACAATACGATGGTGCGCCTGCGATACTCGGATGCATTAGCAACAGCCGACTTGAGTCGCGCGGAACTGCTTCACCCTGTCGATGGCTGGCATGCCTCCGTCGAAGGCCACAACGTTCTCGCAGAAGCCGCGTTTCGCGATCTCGTACCAAATCTGGAATTTCTTGGATTTACGTGACTCGCATTAGAAACAGTGTTTCACAGGTAGCCGTTGCTGCAGCATCCGCTGGCACTCCTACCGTAAATGTCCAATTACAGATCTCCACGCTGTTTCAATCGTTCTACGGTCTCGCGCAACATGCGATGACCGAAATGTCCCTGTCGGACGCGTAATAGTTCCGAGCCACGCCACTTTTGCTGGATCATCTCGAGCTGTTCGAGTGGCGCGATCGAATCGAATTCGCCCGCAACAAATAACACCCCTGCCGGATCACTTAGCGGAAAGTTGTGTATCGGTGAACTTAGATGAAAATGCCTGGCCACGAGCGACGGCTCGATATTCGCCCGATGCAGTTCGCGGCGAATGCACCGCGCTGCAGGGCTCTCCCAGATCGCGTGATCGATGTTTACTATAGGCGCCATCAAAGCGACGAAACGCAGGTCGCGCTCGACCATTGCCAGCAACGCACCGATCCATCCACCGTAACTGGTGGCGAGCACACCGAATTCGCGGGAGCCGCGTTCGCGCAATCCGCTCATCAATTGGCGCAGTTCCATTACGCCCTGGCGCAACCCTTCCGCATTGCGGATCAGATTGCAGGTGATCGCAAGCTCACCGTTCCAATACCCGCGAGGGACACGCGAATAATGGTATGGCAGCTGAAGAAAGCATGCATTCCAGCCAAGTTGGTTGAATTGCTCTGCGCAACGTTGATAGCCCACGCAACTCGTGGACATCAGCGCGTGCAAAATAAAAACCGTCGGCGCGCTGCGACCACGTTCTGAAGGAAAGAAATCCGCGCGTGCCATATTATTCGCTGGAAATTGAGTTTCTACGGGGCTGCGCCACGTAATAGTCGGGTCACCGTTTCCCAGTGCTTCAGCGAGATTGCCATCGTGTAGCGAGGCATAATATTGACCGACCGTGAGGCGCTCGCATTGCTCCACGTAGCGCTCCATCTCCTCGCGGCTGTGCCCGTTTAGTCGGTGACGGGCATGAATGAAGTTGATCGACGCGCATAGAAACGCATCGATCCCATTCGCAGCATAGCGTTGAAATCCACTTTCTTTGGCTCTGCTGCGACCGACACCGTTATCGGAAGGGTACTGCGCTGGGGCGTCCTGTCGGCGATGCTGCGCGCTGGCGTTGCCAGTTCTCCTCTCTCGCGGAGGGTGTGGCAAGTCGTCCGTCGTGAGATGAAATGTTTGCTGTAGCTCCGCATAGAGACTTTTGAATGTAGCTGCCAATTCGGATTCAATCCGCTGGCGCGCCTCCGACTTTTTTAGCTCGGGGAAATGTGAGATTGGATTCCCGAAAGCGATCCAAATTGGCGTTCGCCGGAACGGTAGCCAGCGTTTGGCTGAATAGAAACGGTCGCTGCCAAGAATGACGCACGGCAAAATCGGGATCCCGGCAATGTGTGCAAGTGTTGACGCGCCGGGCCGCAGCCGGGCACCTTCCAGAAGCGATCGCGGACCGTCGCGAATCCCGCCCTCGGGGAAAAGACCAACCGCATGTCCCTCTTTTAACCGCTCGATTGCGGTGCGAATCGTTTTGCGATCAGCACGATCGCGATTTACCGGGAACGCATCGACTGCGCGCAAGAGAAAGCCCAGCGCCGGAGGCCGAAAAAATTCCGCCATTGTCATCCAGTCAATTTTTCGTCGGATCACTAACGAAACGATGAATGGATCGAAATGGCTGATGTGATTGGCTGCCAGCAAAAATCCGCCGACACAGTTTGCATTTTCGCGCCCGATCACCCGAACACGCGTGACACAACCAAACACCAGTCTCATCAGCAGCTTGCCAGCGCGATAAGATGTGGTTTTGATTTTCACTGATTGAGTGTCTCGCGGCCCCAGTGTCTTCGGAAGCCCATTTTCAGGCTGATTCCTTTTTGTAACGTGGTATCATAGTCTGCGGTTCTGACACGAGGTTTTGGTTATGAAACCCAGAAGTCCTTCCACGCGCGGTAAAGGGCAGTTTCCACACACTGACTACTTTTTCCATTCTGGTTTTGGGCAATGGCACGGCGACTATTTTTCTCCATATGACGGAGAAGACAGATATGGATTCAGGAATTTTTACAATTTAGCACGCGAATTCCGTATCGAAGCCGCAAAGGAGCGTGCCAGGGAAGTAGCGGTGTTTGCATTGATTGTTCTGACGTCGGCGTGGCCGGTGCTCTACATGGTGATCACAGTGGTAAGGTTGCTGATCAGAGGACGGCCTGTGGATCAGTAGCGGGACTTCAACACGCACCGCGTTCGGGGCGACTATCCTTTTGGCCAGAGAAATTCAGCTCGATGTTCTGGCGTTTTTTCCGGCGCGAGACCGTGGCGTGCGACGTTTTCGGTAACGACGCGCGGGATGAGAAAGTTTAGCAAATAATCTTCGCCTCCGGCTTTACTGCCGGCGCCGCTCATCTTGAATCCGCCAAAGGGATGCCGGCCGACGATTGCCCCTGTGCACGGGCGGTTGATGTAAACGTTGCCGGCTTCCAACTGCGCCTTAACACGTTTGATGTTAGCTGGGTTGCGCGAAAAGAAGCCGCCAGTCAACGCATAATCAGTGCCGTTAGCAACTTCGATTGCTTCATCGAGATCGCGCACTTTTAGTACACTCAGTACCGGGCCGAAAATTTCCTCGCGCGCAATTCGCATGTTGGGTTTCACACCCGTAAAAATCGTAGGCGGAATGAAATAACCTTTCGGCGGGATGTCCTTTGTCTGATAGGCGAGCGTCGCCTCGCTTTTGCCTACTTCGATGTAGTCCAGGATCCGCCGGTACGCGGCCTCATCAATCACCGGCCCGACCACGACGTCTGGTTGTTCCGGATTGCCGACGCGCACACTGGCGGCGGCGTTGAGTAAACGCTCCATAACGCGGTCGTAATTTTCTTCGAGGACAATCAGCCGGGAAAGCGCCGAACACTTCTGGCCTTGAAAACCGAACGCGGAATAAATTGAATCGACGATTGCTTCATCCAGATCGGCGTCAGAGTCGACGATCATGGCGTTCTTCCCGCCCATCTCGCAGATGACGCGCTTGAGCTCGCGTTGACCTTCGCGCGTTTTGCCGGCGCTTTCCCAAATCCACAGCCCCACCTCGCGCGATCCTGTGAAGGCGATCAAATCAACGTCTTTGTGATCAACCATGTGAGCCCCAATGACGGAGCCTTTGCCGTTGAGAAAATTCAATACTCCGGGCGGCACGCCGGCTTCCTCGTAAATCTCCATCAACATGGCACCGATAATGACCGATTGCTCCGATGGTTTCATGATCACCGTGTTGCCGGTAACCAACGCGGCACTGACCATGCCGCACAAGATGGCCATGGGGAAATTCCAAGGAGCTATTACGAGCGCGACACCGCGTGGCCAGTAATGCTGATAGCTTTCTTCTCCGGGCACATTTTGTGTGAGCCGGGGCCGGCCCATCCGGCGCATCTGGCGGGCGTAGAAAGTGCAAAAATCGATGGCTTCGGCAATGTCACCGTCTGCCTGGGCCCATGGCTTGCCAACTTCAAAGACTTCGAGCGCGGAAAGCTCAAATCGGCGGCGGTCAAGAATTTCGGCGACGCGTTCCAGCAATTGGCACCGCTGTTCAAACGAAGTGCGACGCCATTTCTCAAATGCCGTACGCGCGGCGGCGACGGCGCGTTCGGCTTCGGGAATGTCGGCTTCGGCTGCGTACCCGACGATTTGGTCTGGTTGACTGGGATTGACCGAGGAGAACATCTTATCGGTCCAAATCTTATCGCCCTTGATAGTGAGCGGAACTTTGCGTCCGAATTGCTTGCGCTGTTCGTGTAGCGCACTACGCATTTTCTCCTGGTTCTCGGGTAAGGCGAAGTTCGTTAACGGCGCATTTTCATAGGAAGCGCCCGGCTGTGTCTTTGGTGTGGTTGTTGTCATATTTATGGTGGGATTCGATGGGGGTAGAACGCCGTTTCGATTCCGACGCAAAATCTCGCATGGATCGCGCAACAATTCTTCCGTGGAGGCATTCTCCGAAAATTTTGCCCGTAAGAAGCCTTCGTTCGAGGTATTTTCGAGCAAACGTCGAACGAGATAGGACATTCCGGGAAGCAGTTCACCGACCGGGCAATATTCGCGAACGCGATAGCCCATTTCCACCAAGGCGCGCTTAATCGGTCCAGCCATCCCAAAGAGCAATTGAAACTCGAAGCGACTGCGATCGATCCCCAGTTCGTCCGCAAAGGCCTGCGCGTGCGAGATGCTGCGAACATTGTGCGAGCCGAATGCAGCAGTGACAACCGACTCATTCTCCAACAGCAACCGCGTCAGCACTTCGAAATTCGCATCGCTTTCTGGTTTCTGACGATAAACTGGACAATCCCAGCCGTTCTGGCGCGATTTCGTCGTTTCGTAATCCCAGTACGCACCCTTCACCAGACGGACTGCGAACCGCGTCCCACGCCCGCGACCCCACTCAATCAAGTCACGCAAATCGGTTTCAGAATCTCGTAAATATGCCTGAATAACGATTCCGGCATGCGGCCAATCCTTGAACTCTTCCTCGGTGAAAATGGTTTTGAACAGTTCAAGCGTACCATTTTTGTGCGCATAACTTTCCATGTCGAAATTGATGAAGGCGCCAAGCTCTCGCGCGCGACGCAGCAGCGGTCGCAACTTGGGCGTGAGATGAGCAATCGCATCCGCCGGATTGGCAGGATTTATTTGTGAATAGAGCGCGGAAATCTTAACCGAAACATTTACAACCGGAAAAAGCTCCGAATTTTCGCCCAACGGATCGGTCCAGGCCTTTGTTTCATGTGCGAGGCCGTCGAGCAAATGCAGATAACGCGCCGCGTATTCATCGGCCTCCATTTCACTGACGACAGCCTCTCCCAAAAGATCGACAGTAAAGCCTATCTTTTGAGTCCGGCGCTTGCGCAATGTCCGCATGACATCGTTCGGGTTTCGTCCAGCGATGAACTGGCGCGCCATTTCGGAAACGTTCCAGCGCAGAATAGGACCGCTAATCCACGGAACGATGCCAGCCAGACGAATACCCGCTCCTAAAAATTCCGAAAGCTTTCTCGAATCACGCGCATCGGCGAAGTATTCCCGGAGATGTTCGACAATTTCTCCTGATGTGCGCAGGGAGGGAAGGACATCGACAAAACGAAAGAGCTGTAACTTGAGTTCCTCATCGCGCATCGATAGCGTCATCAGCCTCTGATACAAGCCAGCCTTGCTGAAAAGGGATTCAGGATTTTTATCGACCAGTTCGAAGATGCGCCTGCCGCGCTGTTCGATCTCGTCTTGGAGCGACCTCATTTACGAAATTAGTTCGCCCCCACGTGTTAATCAAAGACGGAACCCGGCTCTTCACCGCCAAAAAAATCTTACTGCCAGACACGCTCACTTTGAGGCCGGTTTCCGAAACTAGAGTGAAATTGCTTCAAGCAATTTTGAGGAGCAAGTGGAGGAGATTTGCCTGGCAGAGTCCGGAGGCCCAGGGCTCGGATCTGTCAGGCAATCTCTTTTATGCTGATTGATCGGGAGCGGAACCTCGCGTAGCAAACAGGATAATGATCGTAGAGCGCCATGAGTTTGCGAGCGATAATACCGCGCCGATTAGCCCCGAAGTCTGGGCCACGTTGCTCGAAGCCAATAATGCGGAGTATGGTGCAGCGTATGGCGAGGACCGTTGGACGGCGCGCCTGTGCGATTCTATCCGTGATCTTTTCGAGACTGATTGCGACGTTTACCTCGTTTTCACCGGCACGGCGGCGAACGCGCTCGCGCTCGCGCAAATGTGTCAGTCCTTTCGCAGCATCATCTGCCATCAGAACGCTCACATTCATACCGACGAGTGCGGCGCGCCGGAATTTTTCACCAGCGGATCAAAACTGCTTTTGATCGGAGGCGTAGATGGGAAGATTGATATTGGCCAGACGAAAGCGCTGTTAATGCACGAGAATGACCTTCATTCGCACAAGCCGGGCGCGATCAGCATTGCGCAGGCCACAGAGTTTGGCACGGTTTATACGCGCGACGATATAGCGGCGATTGCTGATTTGGCTCGTTCCAACGAACTGTTTGTACACATGGATGGCGCGCGTTTTGCCAATGCAGTCGCGTCACTCAACTGCGCGCCGCGGACGATCACGTGGGAGATCGGTGTTGATGTTCTCTGCTTCGGCGGCACAAAAAATGGGACGGCGGCTGGTGAGTTGGTGATATTTTTCAATAGGGCCGTCTCTCGCGAGTTCGACTATCGAGTGAAGCAGGCGGGTCAACTCGGGTCGAAGATGCGTTTTCTGGCTGCATCGTGGATGGGACTCTTGAGAGGAGACGTGTGGCTGCGAAACGCCCGACACGCCAATGGCGCTGCACTCCGGCTTGCACAAAGCCTAAAACACAAGGCGAACGTAGAAGTTGTATTCCCTGTGGAGGCAAATGCCGTCTTTGTGCGGCTGGACGACCAACTCGTGCGAGGCCTGCAGGCACGCGGCTGGCGCTTTTACAAATTTATCGAGCCCGATGTTTATCGTCTGATGTGTTCCTGGGCAACCACTGACAATGATATCGGCGATTTCATTCGTGACGTTACCCTAAATCATTGAATGAATAGCGATCAATGAGATCTGTATGGAGGTAAAATGAATGCGTTTGTGCGAATTTTGATGCTTGCTCCCGTCCTGCTTGGCGGATGCCAGGCTACCCACGACGTAGCGGCTACTTCCTACCACGTGACCCGCGGCGCAGCCGTAGGCTCTTACAAAGTGGCTCGGGCCGTCGCAGTCGGTTCGTACCGTGTTGCCAGTGCTCCAGTGCATTACGCCACGCGGAAGACAGGCGATGACTCACCAACCATGGTGGGAACGGAGAGTCCGTCGGATGTTACAACTCCCGGCCAATCAATTCCGCCGCCAGAGATGGCGTCGACCTCGCAACAGCAACCGCGAGGTGACGCCGAGCGCGGCCAGACCCGGAGATCGAGCGGATCTTCGGTCACGTCTCGCAACGGGGCAGCACAGTCACAAACGAGCGCCTCGTCCTCGCGGGCTTCTGCTCCGTCGACGGCGTTTCCAACAGGAAAATTAGTCCCTGGTAAGCCGGGATATGTCTTCAGCCCATTCGACAAGGAAGGAAGATACGTGGATGTAAGTGGCTTCCCGCCTGGAACTAAAGTGAAAGATCCTTGGACCGATAAGATTTTTCTTGTCCCATAGATTGATGGGCGCTTGGCATCGCGTCTCTTTCCATCGCCCATTGCCGCGAACTGGGGCGAGTGCTACCTAATAACATGAGACTGGCATCGCGAGTTGCGAGCTATTTCATTGCTTGGTCTGTCCTCGCTTTTGCGTCGCAAAGCCTGGCGCAGGTGTATCAAGGAAAAGAGCTCGTCAAGGCGGAGCTTCTCGCTGATACGAATGCCATTGTTCCCGGAAAACCGTTCACTGTCGGTTTGCTGCTTCGAATGGCTCCAGGCTGGCACACGTACTGGGCGTTTTCTGGCGACGCTGGTCTTCCCACAGAATTGAAGTGGAAACTGCCATCGGATTGGAAAGTCGGCGAGATTCAATGGCCAATTCCCCTGAAAACAATCGATCCGGGCGACATTGAGACTTACGGCTACGAAAGCGTAGTCCTCTTGATGCAGGAGATTGTGCCGCCGCAGAAAATTGATAATCCAGCAGTTAAGCTTTCCGCCGAGGCCAACTGGCTGGTTTGCGAGAAAATCTGCGTTCCCGGTAGCGCAACCTTGCAGTTGGAGTTGCCGATCTCGACCACAAGCCAACCGGCAAATGCGGACCTCTTCGCGCGTTATCGGCGTTTGTTGCCGCAGAAATGGCCGGGATCAAATGCGGCGATGGCGAACTGGAGTCGGATTGGATCCGATCTCCGTTTAAAGATTACAAGCGATAAACTGGCTAACTATCCGGCGCTGGATTTTTTCCCACTACCGGAGCAAAGCGTTATCGTCGGCCATCCGACGGTCGAATCACGCAACAAGAACGAAGTTGTCTTTCGAATTCCGATCGAATCGTCAGAGAAAAACTTGTCGTCTATCTCAGGCCTGATCATTTATTCCCAGCGACAAAACGGAGAAGACCGTGCAGCGTGGCAAATTTCCTCTGGGCCGACTGTTTCGGCGACCGCTCCGGCGCCCGTGCCCGGAATCCTTACTTTTCTACTTTTCGGTTTCCTGGGCGGCATAATCTTGAATCTGATGCCGTGCGTTCTGCCCGTAATCTCACTGAAAATCTTTGGGTTCATTCAACATGCAGGGCAAAGCCGTCAGAAAGTTTTGCGGAGCGGCATCGCGTTTGCGGCAGGAATCTTTGCGTGGTTCGTCGGCCTTGCAGTGGTCATGATCGCGCTCAAGACCGCGGGGCATGACGTGACCTGGGGCGGATTTCAGTTCACTAACGCCTACTTCGTACTTGCGTTAAGTGTGATAGTCCTGGTCTTGGCTTTGAATCTCTTTGGCGTGTTTGAGATTTCACTGCCGCAAAGCATGACGCGTGGTTTGCTTTCGACGACCGAGCGCAAAGACGATCTAGGGTCATTCTTCCAGGGTATGTTCGCCACGGTTCTGGCAACGCCCTGCACCGCGCCATTTCTTGGAACGGCGCTTGGCTTCGCATTTTCGCAGTCATCGGCGGTTATCCTGGCGATATTTGTCGCTATCGCCACTGGAATGAGTGCGCCTTATCTGCTTTTAAGCGCACAACCTGCCTGGCTGCGATTTCTGCCGAAGCCGGGTCCCTGGATGTTGCATGTGAAACAATTCATGGGTTTCCTGCTGCTGGCTACGCTGCTATTTCTTCTTTACGTGCTAGGCGCGCAGCGCGGCTTGGAAGGAGCGATTTGGGCAAGCTGCTTTCTTCTGGTGGTCAGTGTCGCGTGCTGGATGAAGGGCGCCTTCGTTCTGCCGGCCACGTCAGCTACGAAGCGCAGCATCGTGCTCGCGCTTATGCTCGCACTCGTGCTCGGAAGCGGCTTCTATTTCATTGGCGGGAAATTTCGCCTAACGAATCTTGCCTCGGTCGATTTACGATCCCGGGGAGACTGGCAGGCGTTTACAACCGAGCGTTTGCAAGCGGAACTGGACCAAGACCATTCGGTGTTTGTCGATTTTACGGCAGCATGGTGTCTTACCTGCAAATTTAACGAGGCAAACGTCCTCGAGAATGCAGAGGTTCGAGAAGCGTTTCAACGCCACGGGATTGTGAAATTGAAAGCCGATTGGACGAACGGCGATCCAACGATCACGAAATTGTTGCAACAATTTGGCCGGCCGGGTGTTCCGCTTTACGTGCTCTACCCCGGAAAAAACGAAGAACCGATTGTCTTCCCCGAAGTGCTCACCAAGGGAATGGTTCTGGAAAAACTCGAGACCGCCGCGCACAGGATGGCTGCACAATAAATTATGAGCATAGGGTCAATCGCCATCATCGATCGGAGAACCTGCGATGGGATCCGCTGATTTGTCGCTGGTCAAAGACTGGATCAGTTTGGAAATCACGCCGCAGCTTTATGACCAAATTCGTGCCTTATGGGCGTATCACTGCGACCGGGAAAATAATGGCGACATTCAGGGTCTGCTAACGACCCTCACCGACGATTGCGAATACCACTTGGTCAATGTGGGCGCGAAATGGCACGGCCACGAAGGGGCGCGCTCTTTTTACGCCGATCTCCTCAATGCATTCGCCGATGTTCTATGGGTTCCAGAAGCGCTCGTAATTGGACCGCAGGGCGTATTTGACGTCGTCGTAATGAACGGCAAGCAGCTCAAAGACTGGTGCGGGATCACGGCAAGTGGCGACCGCGTTTATGTTCGTTTTCTGATCTGGTTCCCGTGGGACACGCGACAAAGCAAATTTTCCGGAGAGCGGATGTATCTTCAAACAGTCACACCGGAGACTGCTTTGCTGCCCGAAGAAACGGCGAAGGGAGAAGATGCGCACGCAATTTTGGAGCAGTGGGCCGCTAAGCGAAAATAGGAGTAAATTTAACGGTTGCCTACGAGGCTTCGACGGTTTTGTCTATAGATTAGTGGCGGAGAGATTGCATTTCGAGAATCTTGCTCAAGTGTTGGTCTAAGAAAATTGAACTAGGTTCACAACTTCGCTTTCTAACCAAACTATGAACAAGAAGATTACTTTAAGCATTATCGCATCACTTATCGCCACTGCAGTCTTTGCCTTGGATCCGCCTCCAGTTGGCAGTGCTGCGCCGGATTTTTCGCTCGGCGACGCAAAAGGCCAGGCGCATTCGCTTTCCCAATACAAGGGAAAGTACGTCGTGCTCGAATGGTTTAATCCGGAATGCCCGTTTGTGAAGAAGCATTACGGCACCGATAACATGCAAAAATTGCAAAAGGAATACACGGATAAGGGTGTCGTTTGGCTGACTATCGACTCTAATGCCCCTGGCACCGAAGGGAATTTAACGGCGAACGAGGCCCAGAAGATCACAACCTCCTGGAAAACGCAGCAGACTGCGTTGCTTCTTGATCCGGACGGCAAAGTGGGTCGCGCGTATGGCGCCAAGAACACGCCGAACATGGTGATTATTAATCCGGAGGGGAAAATTGCTTACGAGGGCGCAATTGATAGCAAAGCGACACCGAATCCGGCCGATATCCCGAGCTCCACAAACTATGTCAAGGCGGCCCTGGATCAATCATTGGCGGGCAAATCAGTCTCCATGCCGCAAACCAAACCATACGGTTGCTCGGTCAAATACAAATCGTCCTAAAGCTCTAAAACAGGTAACGGTTGAACTTTCGAAGCGGCGGTCGAAGACGACCGCCGTTTTTGTTTATTTCCCGTTGTCGCGCTGCAAGGTTCGAGCAGTTACTTCCAAGATGAGACAGAGAGCTTTCCCTGGCGCATGACTTTTTTAGCCGGATATAAGCGAACTGGTGCGTTTCAGCCGCTCCCAGCGTTTGATGAACAACCAAACAAAACCATTCACCAATAGAACCGAAAGCGTCTTCATCGCGTTCCTCTGTGTCGCGGCAGCTGTTCGAGTTTTTATTTTCTCGGCCGCGTTCCCATTCTTTAGCAATATCGATGAGGACCTGCACTTTGACCTCATCACGCAATATTCTCATGGTGATCTTCCGCGTGCGTTCGATCCGCTAAAAAAAGAGACTCTTAATTGGATCGTTCCGTACGCGTCTCCAGAGTTCTTGTTTACTGCCGATCAATTTCCGGGCGCGAAATTTCCTGCGCCTTTGTGGAAGCAATCGGGTCCCACGGTTGAACCAGAAATTGCGGCTACAAGAGCTGCGTGGAGCAGCGAAATCAATTTCGAATCCTCTCAGCCGCCGATCTATTATGCCCTCGCTAGTGTTTGGTGGTGGATCGGAAAGCACCTCGGATTGACGGGCCTTCAATCACTCTATTGGATTCGCTTCCTCAATGGCTTTCTGATTGGACTTGTTGTATTGCTCGGTTATCTGATCGCTCGCATCGTAGCGCCTGAGCGCGTGGAAATGCGTCTCGGCGTGACAATGCTGCTCGCGATTATTCCTCAGAACGTTTTTTACGCGCTAAATAACGACGTTCTGTCTCCTGTGTGCTTTGGCGGGTTGTTTCTTTGTGTGTTGCAATGGTTGCGCACAGACAGACCGACTCTCTTGCTTGGCACGGTCACAGGCCTGGCAATTGCGGCCACATACCTGACCAAACTATCCAACTTGCCACTGATCGCTGTGGCTCTGGTTGCAATTATTGCGAAACTGCGACCGGCGAACCGGGAAAAATCAAAAACCGCCTTGGCGGCATTTGGAGTGCTTATTCTCTGCGCTTCGATTCCGATTGGTAGTTGGATGGTCTGGACAAAATATCAATTCGGCGATCTTACCGGATCAGCAGCAAAAATCACCTTGCTTGGCTGGACAAAGAAACCTTTTTCAGACTGGTGGCAGCATCCAATCTTTACACTGCAAGGCATTTGGGTTTTTTGGTCTGACCTCATCAGCAGTTTCTGGCGCGGCGAAGCAAAATGGCACGGTCAGCCGTTAAGTTGTCCAGTTGCCGATGGATTCTATACAATTTCCTCGCTAGTGCTGCTCGTTGCTGCACTTCTTGGATTGCGAAGGGAAGCAGGGTTGTCGATGTTTCAGCGGCAAGCGATGGGCGTAGCTGTTTTGGGTTTCATCGCTTCGGTTGGATTCTTAGCATTACTTTCGATTCAATTCGATTTCGGCGGTTGTATCAATCCCTCGGGCGCGCACCCATATTTCACGTCGGGCCGATTGTTGAGCGGCGCGCTGATTCCATTCGCGTTATTTTATGTCTACGGCATCAGCTGGATCCTCCGCCGAATCAACTCTACTCTGCCTCTTCTGGTGCTGGGCATCCTCCTGATGTTTGTGACAGCGTCAGAAATCAAAATCAACCGTGCAGTGTTCGCGAGCCAGCATAACTGGTTTCACCTCTAGGATTATCTCGACACCTTTGCTGCGAACCACGACTCGGAATTCACCCTAGGCGGTTCTGCGCCTTGGCGAAAATCGCGATATAAATCGAAGGATCGGCATTGGCGTTATTCGGACGAGAAACATCCCGAGTTTCATCGGAAAGCCTGGAATAACGAGCGGGCGATCCGCCTCCAATGCTGTAAGCGCATCATGCACGACTTCTTCCACCGAAACGAAAACGAACTCCGGTCCCGTGTCCGGCTGAGCACCCTGGCGTTTGGCAACTTCCTGAAACTCCGTGTGCACAGGTCCCGGACAAAGAGCGCAGACACTTACGCCTGTTCCCCGGAGTTCGGCTCGAAGCGCTTCGGAAAAGCTTGTGACGTAAGCCTTGGTCGCTGCGTAAACCGCAAAATCAGGAATCGGAAGAAATCCAGCCGACGAGCTAACATTCAAAATACCGCCACGTCGTTGGGTGATCATTCGCGGGAGCAAGTGGCGAGTCAGTCTGGTGAGAGCGACAACGTTCACGAGGGTCATTTGCTCGTTGCGGATCGGATCGCTGGTTGCGAATGCACCGCTGTCGCCCAGTCCGGCGTTATTGATCAAGAGATCCACATCAATGCTTGCGCGATCAAGCCATGCCAGCAGTTCATTCAGTTGAACAGGATCCGCGAGATCGGTTTTACGAAGGAAAACCGCGATGTTCGGATACTGTTGTTCTAGTTTACCGCAAAGGTCGTTCAGTCTCTGCTCGCGTCGTGCGATTAGAATGAGCGATTTGGCGCGACTGGCGAGTTGGCAGGCAAATTCGCGGCCGATCCCAGCCGAAGCCCCGGTGATCAGCGCGTTACACCCGTCGAGTTTCATTTCACGTTGTGGCCGAGGGCGCGGCTCTCGGCTTGTGAACGTGGCCGGCGTCTTGCCTGGCACGGTCAAGGTGCGCGCCGACAGGGCCGTTGCTATTTTTCGACTGCAGCTCCTTGAGCTCCCGTTGCGTTAGTGGCCGCCAATGCCCGCAAGGCAAATCGTCAAGCCGAAGATTTCCGATTCGAATGCGAAGAAGATGTTTGACGCGGTATCCGACGGCCTCGAACATGCGCCGAATCTGGCGATTCATTCCCTGTCGCAAGATAGCCCGCAGACGCGTAGGGGACAGGGAACGAAGCCGCACAATTTTCGCCCGGTGGCCGTCAAGGAGAATTCCGCGCAGCAGCTTCGGAGTTAGCGACGGATCCCAAGATCGATCCAACGTGATCTCATATTCCTTGTCGGTCTTGAAACGAGGATGGGTCAGACCCTGCGCCAATTCGCCGTCATTCGTCAGAAGCAGTAAGCCTTGAGTCTGTGTATCGAGACGTCCAATAGTGAAAAGGTGGGAAAATTTTTCTGGTATGAGGTCAAAAACCGTGTTGCGGGCGTGCAGATCCTTTCTAGTCGAAACGAATCCGGCGGGTTTATGTAACATGATCGTAAGCGCGGGACAGGCGTGAACAAGTCTGTGATCGACTTTGACATGATCGTGCGGTTCCGGCTGCGCGCTGAAATTAGTGCAAACCTTACCGTTAACTGTGACGCGCCCTGCAGCGATCAACTCGTCACAACGGCGACGCGACCCGAGACCGGCGGCGGCGAGGAAGCGGTTTAGGCGCATGGCGTACACTAAAACGTTACATCGTTAAAAGCAGGCTGCGCTCGCCTTATTTTAACTTTGTAGCTGTTTCAGCGGGTCACTTCCGCGCGAAGCGCATCACACATCCGGCTTCGTCTTGGGAAGGCCGACGACTTTCTGACCTTCCTTCCATTGGCCACGCTTTTTCAAAAGCTCGACCCGTTCGAAGCGCTTTAGCACATTGCGCCTGGCGGCGATCGTGCTGGCTCCTTTTAAGCTGCGATGTTGCGACATAAATGAGTTACCCCCGCGAAATGAGCGGGCACACTAAGCTGTCACGCGGATTTTTCAAATGGAGATCATCGATACAGCGCTTCACAATTCATTACTGAGAACCACGTAGGTCCCGCAGGTTGTAATTTGATGATAAACGTGAAAGTGGGCGGTTAAGAGCTGTTTCCAATAATCCCCGCGGCTTTGCTCGATAATTAGATATATCGCGTCGGATTGCCCCCACTTTTCCAGGACTGCGTCTTCCTTCAAAAAGATGTCTATAGAGGGCTTTCCCATCGGGGTTTCTTTCTCAGGATTCTGATTAACCAGAAAAAACTTCCGGTTTAGATAAAAGATCAGGCTGCTGCTGTCGGGGAGCGGCCCTTCAAAGATGGTATCGCCGCCAGCGTCCAGCCGCGGATTGAGAAATCGCGCCACATCGGCGAGGGAAAAATAGGGTGCGATTTGCGCGACTGCTTCCATCATGCTGAGTCCGCCTGGGATCATTGCGGCAGAGACAGCGATAGCTGCAAGCTTCTCGCGTCGCTTACGAATTAGGTACACGGCAACGAGCGAAAGAGAAATGAGCGAGACGCCACAGATCGCAATCAACGGTCGAAATGCCGGCCAGGTTGAAACCGGGATGTCGTGTAACGCCCTCCAGGCGGTCCAGCGCGCGTCCATCATACCCCAGTTTCCATTCAGTGCGCGTGCCGCGTCGGCAAGAAAGAATAACGGTATGGTAGTCATTATGCCGACGAGGCCTACCGCGATTACTCCGGCGGTGCGTAATCGCTGCGGTATTCGGTCCCATGCAACAGCCGCCCAGAGCGCGAAGGCGCTCCACATACTCATTGAATAGTAGTCTTGTCGTTGCCCCAGGAAGAGCAATGGCACAAACACGACGCCCATCCAGCAGAGCGGCAACGCCTCGGCGAAATTGAGTTCTTGCAGTCGAACTACACGTTGCCAGGCAAAAATGACGCCGGGTAAGAGCGCAATCGACCATGGAAACCACCAGGCCAGATGCAACACCAGAAACTGGTACGCCGGCATGCCAAGGAAATCATGGGTTTCATCGGTGAGTCCGCGAAGATGACCGAGCCATTCCGAAGTGATGAGATAACGAAAATATCCGGGGAAACGCCATTGGGCCCACATGTGCCACGGCGCAACAATCAAAACGAAGATCGCGAGATATTTCCATCGTAGTAGCCCGCGGAATCGCATTCGCGCTTCGCGGTAAAATAGTGAGAGGATAAAAAAGATTGCGGCCGGATAAACGATGCCGAGCAAACCTTTGGTCAGGCAGGCGAAGCCCGAGAAAATCCAAAAACCCGCGAACCAGATCCGCCGACCCCGGCGCCGCTGATAACCGCTCAGTCCGCAAAAGATAGCGCCCGCGATCAGTGCACTAACAACCGGTTCGGGCATGACGATGCGTGCGAGGAGAAATGTGCCGCACAAACTCAGATAGATCACTCCAGCAATAAAACCACGCCAGTAATCAGTGAGCTTTTCCCCGATGAGAAAGATCAAAGCGGAGGAGGCTACGACCGCAAGCGCGACTGGGAGCCTGGCAGCCGCTGCATTTACGCCAAAAAGCTTGAACGAAATGATGATCAGCCAGTAGAGCAATGGTGGTTTTTGCAGTCGCGGCGCGCCATCATTTGTAGGTAAAAGCCACTGATGTGTCTCGACCATTTCGCGAGCCGCGCCTGCATATTGGCCTTCTGTCTGGCTATACAGATCACCGGAGCCAATCGTCGCTACGTGTAACAGAGCGGCCAAGGCAATCAGAATCACCAATAGGGCGTGGCGCGTTGGCGGCGGAGGCAGTGCCTGCGGCTCGAGCAGAGTTTCTTCAAGGCTCAGGCTCTGGGTGCCAGCTGTCATTGAATACGGTCCTTGCTACAACTTGGCGTTTGTAAGTCGCGCCCGGACTCGACGGAATCTTCCAGTTGGTATTCTTCCCAATGTTCGGGCAAACGAATCAGTTTTCCCTCTGGCATTTCGATCAATGCGAGCATCTGTCGGCATTGGGCGATTAGCACATTGTCCGTGGGCCGGATAATCCGGAATGCACACCAGAATCGGACGCGTTCCACCCGATCCAGCCAGCCTTCGATCACAAGCTGATCCCCAAGTTTGGCCGCCCGTCGATAATCGATCTCTGTTCGCACGACTACCGGATACCTCTGATTCTCTGCCATTTCCGTCAGAGCGAGACCGAGTTTTTCAGCAAGATGAGTGCGCGCGACCTCGATGAAACGCAAATAGGAGATGTTTGAGACAACACCTCCGCAATCGGTGTCAAAAAACATCACCTGTAGTTGCGTGCGGATGCGCGGAGAAACGGCCATGGCAGACTTCAGATTTCAGGGTCTGGATTCGGACGTTTTTGCTTGGTCGTAACATGCAAAAGCGATGAGTCGGCAGTTCTGTAAATCATCTGGCGAGTGTGAGATCTGAGCATTTCGATTTCAAATTTGAAATTCGCCTGATTGCTTCCGCAGCACCGACAACACAGCATCTGTGACCTCCTGCACGCTGATAGCCTTCATGCAACGGAAATCAATCGGGCATTCGCGGAGGAAACAAGGACTGCACTCCACGTGATGCCGCAGAACGATGTGAGTTTTACCGAGTGGGCCGGTGAGACGAGGTTCGGTTGAGCCGAAGATGGCGACCACTGGTACGCCTAACAATGCAGCGAGATGCATTGTGCCGGTATCGTTCGTAAGCAGCAAGCGGCATTCGCGCAGCTCGTCGATTAGTTGATCAAGCGTAGTCCGGCCAATCCGATTGACACATTGATCCCCGAGTTTGGCTGCAATCTGTTCGCCTACTGTGACGTCGCGTGTCGTTCCAAACAGAATCCATTGGACAGACGCTTGCTTGCTAATCCTTTCTGCCGCCTCGGCGAAGCGCTCAGGCAACCAGCGTTTCGCAGGGCCATATTCGGCACCCGGGCAAAGACCGATTTTGATCGGCTGCCCGTTGCTGGCGATTTCAAAGTCGGATGTTGAATGTTGAATGCCTGCCAAGGAACTATCGGAGTTGAATATGTCTGCGCCGCAGTCGCGCGCGATACGGAGGAAACGGAGAGAATGATGCTCCGGCGGACCCGGTTTTCGCGGGATCGACACGATTTGGTTCAGTAGCCAGCGTCGCCAATGTCCGCGATAACCAACTCTTCGCGGAATTCCGGTCAGCCATAACTCCAAGGCAGCGCGCAGCGAACTCGGAAAAAGGATAGCCGCATCAATAGACGGTTCGCGCCGAAGTAATCGTACAACTGAAAAAAGCCGGTTCCTTTGGAGAGGAATTATCGCGTCTACTTCGGGAACCAGCCTCCATACCGCCGCAATCTCTTCCGGAGCGGCTATAATGACTCGAGCGTCGGGGCGCCCGGCCTTGATTGCGCGAACTGCGGGCGCACTCATTACGGCGTCGCCGAGCCAGTTGGTTGAACGAATCAGAATTTGGAATGGCTTTAGATCTTGAGACGAAACTCCAGGGGCTAAATAGACGCCACGTTTATACTGCGTGAGGAGGAAGTTAGGCTGAGGTGTTTTCCATCGATTGTGCACCCAGAACCAATCTTCCGGGGCGACCCGAATTTGCTGTTCGATAATCTGATTTATTTCTGAAGTGAGGGCCGCAATGGACGCGTCCGCCTTGGGCGGATCGAAGCGCTCGGTAAAAACCATGCGCCAGCGCGCCGGACCAGTTGTGTAAACACCTGCGGCGATCAGCGCGGCCCGAGTTCGTTTGGCAAGCAACGCCGGTAGAGGCGAAGTGGATGCCAGCCTTCCAAAGAACGGTGTCCACAATCCATGATCTCCAGCATGCTGGTCCGACAAAACACCAACGCCGCCGCCGGAACGCAGCAGATCGATTACAGGTTGAAATCCCTGCTGGCGATCAAACAATTCCAATCCAGTTTCGCCGCGTGTCCGGCGCACATGCGCGTCAATAAAACGGTTCCCGAGCTTTTGATAGACACTGGCGTTGCGCACATAACCAACGAACTTCGGCATTAATTGCGCGAACAACTCCCATGTTCCTAGATGACTCAAAACAAGCACTACGGGAACGCCGGCGCGAAATTCCCGGTCCATCGCCTCGATATTTTCGACCTCGACCCGCTGCAGAATTTTCTCTGGCGACATTGCGGTCAGCTTGGCGCTACAAATAAGGTTTGCACCGAGTCGCTGGAAATGATGCCTGGCAAGCCGTCGGATCTCTCGTGGGGACTTTTCATTGGCAAATGCAATGGCAATATTGCGTTCTGCGAGGTGGCGATATTTCCCGGAAACGAGCCAGGCACACAACCCAAGAAACTGTCCAATAGCAAAGAGCAGCCGCATCGGTAATGCGGCGGCAATTGCTAACCCGACGCGATAGAAGAGGTAAACAACGAAAGCGAGCATTGCAGGAGAGGCGATATCGCAGCGTGGCGCGGCAGGGTAAATTTGCCTGCGGTTTGCTTCAACCAATATAATATGGGCCGTGTTGCCATCACTTTCCCATTCTTCTAACCCCGATTTCGCGCGCACAATCGCGCGAAAGTTCGCTGATGGCCGGTTTCTTATTGTAGGCGCGAACTCTGAGGAGATTGAGCGCGAATTTGCTGATGCGAAAAGAGAAGCTGTTGCCTTGCGGTTTCCCGGCGACCTGACGGCGAAGCTGGGACACGGTGACGGCGCATCGCGCTTTGAGACCGCAGTTTGGTTTTATCCTTCCGGAGAAAATGATGATGAATGCACGGTGGAAGCGCTGTCGCATTCCGCGGCGAACATTGTGCTTATCCCGGGTCTCGGAGTTGATGCTGCCAGCCGCCGTCCGAAACTCGTACAGCGTTTCGAGCGCTTCGGACTATTGCCTGATTACGAATGCGATTTCATCGAGTTGGATCCCGGGGTCATATGTCTTCGTCGTCAACCAGGCGCAGCGGCCGGAGCGCTAACGCCGGCAGTGGAGGCGGCTTTTTCCGCTCTTAGCAAGGCTTTCGGCGCCTTGAAACGATCACTTCAAGCCCGCACCTCTGAATTGGAGGCGGCCCAAGATCATATCGCCGTACTGGAAGAAAAATTACTCAAACTTAAGGAATATCGACGGGAATTGAAATTGCTGAAAGAACAGAGGCAAACCCTGCGCAAATCGCCCGAGCGCCGCGTGGGCCAGATATTACTGACGCCATATCGTCTTCCTGAAAAATTGGCGAAAAAGATTTGGAAGAAACTCTATCGACACGCAAGAGAAGGTCGAAGTCCCGTGGCGTCAAGCGAATATCAGAAGTGGTTCGAGAGGCATCGCGTGACTGCGCGTGACTTACGCCAAATGCGAAACGAATCGCGCGCGTTTGCTTTGAGGCCCCTGATTAGCGTAATCACCCCCGTATTCGACACGCCTTTGCAACGGCTTGAGGAAGCGATCGAATCCGTGCGCGCGCAAGCATACGAAAATTGGGAGCTCCTGGTAGTCGACGATGGATCGGGCGCCGCCGATTTGCTTCGTGCGCTGCCCGACCTGGCCGCCCGCGATCAGCGAATTACCCTAAAAAGCCTTGAAAAGCATGCAGGTATCTCGATGGCGTCGAATCAAGGGGTGGCACTCGCCCGGGGGGAGTGGGTCACTTTCCTCGATCATGATGACGTCATTGAGCCCGATGCGCTTTTCCAGATTGTGAAACTCTTGCAGACGCATCCCGACGCCGATGTGGTTTATTCCGACGAAGACAAGCTTGGCGAAGACGGTTTCGAGGCTCCTTTGTTTAAGCCAGATTGGTCGCCAGACTTTTTCAGTTCTTACAATTATGTTGGCCATTTAACAGCAGTGCGCCGCGATCTAGTGCAAAATACCGGTGGCTTTCGGTCTCAATTCGATAGCGCGCAGGATTATGACCTCTTCTTTCGCGTGACCGAGCAGGCCAGGGAAATTCATCATATCCCGCGGGTCCTGTATCATTGGCGGCGATCGGAAAACTCCAGTGCGATCAGTGTTCGTCAAAAACCGCAACAGCTAGAGGCGTCGCGGCGTGCGATCGAAAATCATCTGAGCCGCAGCGGCGAGTCGGCTCATGTGGCCGTGGACTGGCGCACACACGCTTTCTATGTGAGGCGGGAGTTGCGGGAGGTTAAGAAAATTTCGCTCATCATTCGGAGTGGCGGTGACCTCAGTACGCTTAATCGATGTATCGACAGCGTCACGAGCAGAACAAGTTATCCAAGTTATGAGATCGTGATCGTTCACGACAATACAGCTTTCGGTGGATCCGCTTTTCGGTCGCGTTTTCCATGTCGTTCGCTGCGTTTCTCTGGAGCGGCCAATGACTCCGCATTAAGAAATTTCGCGGTGAAGCAAACAAGTGATCCTTGGATTCTTTTCTTGAATGACACGGTTGACCCTATTGAACCGGACTGGCTGACAATCATGGCCGAGCATATCCAGCGAGCAGAAGTTGGAGCCGTAGGCGCGCAACTGCTGAATTCCGATGGCACGCTCGAACAGGCGGGGATGGTTGTGGGCGGCGATAAGACTGTACAACCTGCTCGTTCTCCGGCGGAATCTCGTGGGGCGAATCGACAACTGCAGGTGACGCGCAACTGCAGCGTTGTTTCGAGCGCGTGTATGTCGACCCGGCGTGAAGTTTTTGAGCAAGCTGGCGGATTCGATGAAAGTCTGGAAGGCATGCTCGCCGATGTGGATTTTTGCTTTAAAATACGACGAGAGGGTTATCTGATTGTTTACACTCCATTCGCAAAACTTTGCTGGTCTGAAGCGCCACCAGATGAGATCGACATGAAAGGCGAGGCCATTATACGTGAACGCTGGCCGGACGTTTTGCGAGGTGATCCCTATTACAATCCAAATCTTTCTCGCGAACGGGCTGATTTCTCGCTAGGAAAATAAAAACCGCTGAGTTCGCTGAATGAGCAAGCACAAAGAAAATCTTTGGCAGGGTATCGACGTTGGTGCGCGAGACAGCCTAAGCACCCGGGATTACCGTTCTGCATCCTTACCGCAGGAGTTTTCACAACGAGGCGTGGACGCGAGCGAGCTCGCCGCCGCGGATCGGAGCCAGCCCCAAATTAGAGAAGCCTGGATCCCGGGTGTGGAAATTTTTGCGCGAAAAATTCACCCGCAGCGGCACCGTGGCCTTTTTGGCGAGTTTGTGCGGCGCGACGAAGGTATTCTCGCGCAGATTGGCCTTTGGCCCACGCAATGGTCAGCCGCGCGGATGTTTTCGGGAACGGCAAAGGGTTTTCATGTGCATCCACCCGGTATTCCAGAAAATAGTGACCCAGTGGATTGGTTGCGTCACTTGTATGTCGATGAGCCGGATAACTATTCAGCGCGGAGCTATGAAAGCGAACAATGGGACGTGATGTTTTTTATTCAGGGGCAGGTCGAGATAATTCTATACGACATTCGCGCTGGACTACCGCGAAGGGTGATGCGCTTTTTTGTGGATGGCGACAATCATCGCGGCAATAACAACGTGGGCGTCATAATTCCACCAGGTGTGGCGCACGCCATTCGCGTAGAAGGTACAGAAGACGTGGTCATGGTCTACGGGACTAGCACGGTTTTCCACCCGGAATTCGAAGGACGGATTGCGAGCGAACTCGAGAATTCGGAGTTACCCGAATCCTGGCTGAAATTTCTTTCGCTTTAGGGGCGCCGGTGATTGCCGCGTTATTTCTTCCGGCGCTTGCCAGCCCGGCAGTTTTCAAAGTTTGGATGAATAGAATTTGAACCATAGAGCCGGCATCGGTACCAGATTTTTGTTTCATTGGGCATCAAACGCTCGTAGAGGAAAACCAAGCTCTGAACAAAGCCAAAAGGTATGGCGTTCTCAGTAATCATTATCCTCTACGTTTGTGTTGGGTTCTTGGCGGCCGCTGGATCGATGTGCATTTCGAAGAAATTGTTTTCTCCAAAAACAGAGCAGATTTTCTTCGCTCTGTTTCTCGTCGCAATCGCGGGATTTTATCTGGCGTTCACTGCCTACTTCGGAGATCGAGGAGCGTGGAGACTCGAAACCGGCGGCGTGATTGTGTTCGCTGTCTTCGGTCTTCTCGGTATTCGAGTGCCAGTTGTGCTTATAATGGGTTACTTCTTACACGGAGTTTGGGATGTTCTTCACGAGATGCATGCTCATGGTGGGCCGGATCTGTTCGGAGTTCAGCAACCGACTAAGATTCCGTTGGCGTACGGCGCGTTTTGTGTGGCCTACGACTGGTCTATGGCGGCATATTTCTACACTCGGCGTGGTCAATGGCGTGCCGCTTGGGTTGGGCGATAGCCCACTATGCGCGCTTCGGCGCCGCTAAAGTGAATGAAGCGACGCTTCAACCCGGCTGTATTGGAGATGATGGATCGGCCGCAGCCGGTCTCTCCCGAGTTAGAGCGGGACCTGGAACGTATTCGGCAACTCAACCGCTGGTTCGGTAGCTATCGCCTTGTCTCGAGGTTTATGCGCCGCTGGATCAAATCCGGCGCGCGAATGCACATTGTCGATCTCGCCACAGGCTCAGGCGACATACCGCGGTTAATCGTCGATTATGCGCGTAAAATCGGCGCACACGTTGCGATCGACGCGATCGATCAACAAGCTGCGACGCTGGAAATCGCCAGGAAGCTGAGCGTCGACTATCCGGAAATTTCCTACCACGAAGCGAACATTCTGGAATGGGATCCTGTCGAGCCGAGCGACATCGTTCTGTGCACGCTTGCGCTCCATCACTTCAGCGACGAAGACGCTGTGAAAGTCCTGCGGCGCTGCCGCGAATTGCGCCGAAAATTTGTTCTGGTGTCGGATTTGCGGCGCGGATTTCTCGTTCGTTTCGGTGTGCATTTTTTGACCACGCTGATTTTTCGTGAACCAATGACGCGTTACGATGCGCGTCTTTCCACCGAACGCGCCTTCTCATTTTCTGAAATGCGCGATCTCGCGGTGCGCTCTGGTTTACGGAATTTTGGGCACAAGAAATTTCGCCTTGCGCGCCAGGCAATCTGGCTTGAATGAGGTTAACAAGCGATTCGCTTTGGTGCGGCGCGGGCGTGGGAAATCCTTGAGATTTGGCCCGTGAAAACGTGCTCAGATTAATCAAATAAGGAGGTGCGTAGTTTATGCCGTTATTGAAACCAGACCCAACGTTTTATCCCTCGCCAAAACTGGCGATGCAGGCTCCTCCAGAAAAACATGCGTTCATCGCTGCGCTGAATCCGCCGGGCAGCAAACTTCACGACGCACTGCTGGTCGTCGATGTTGATCCCAAGTCGTCCACGTACGGCCGGCGCGTGGGCGAAGTGAAGTTGCCAAACTTTGGCGATGAACTGCATCACTTTGGTTGGAATGCATGCAGCTCGGCGCTCTGTCCTTATGCGCCCCATCCACACGTCGAGCGACGCTATCTGGTTGTGCCCGGTATCCGCTCGTCGCGTATTCATATTATTGACACGAAGCCGGACCCGCGGAAACCGAAGATCGTCAAAGTGATCGAACCCGAGGAAGTTTTTGCGCGCACGAATTATTCGCGTCCGCACACGATTCACTGCGGACCGGAAGCCATTTACGTTAGTGCACTTGGAGATTCCAAGGGCGACGGCCCGGGCGGCATTTTCATGCTCGATTGCGAAACGTTCGAGGTTCTTGGGCAATGGGAAGTAAACCGCGGCCCGCAATTTTTACATTATGATTTTTGGTGGCATCTCGGCTTTGACACGTTGCTTACCAGTGAATGGGGGACGCCGAAGATGATCGAGAACGGAGTTCAACCAGACCTGCTTCTTGGCGGCAAATACGGCCATCAAATGCATGTCTGGGATCTGCGTAGGCGACGACACCTTCAGACGCTCGACCTGGGCAGCGACCAGCAAATGGTTCTCGAGATGCGTCCCGCACACGATCCGACCAAAGCGTACGGTTTCGTCAGTGTGGTCGTTTCGCTCAAGGACTTGTCCGCCTCGATTTGGCTGTGGCATCGCGGCAACGGGGCGTGGGACGTGAAGAAAGTCATCGAAATTCCGGCCGAACCTGCCGAGCCGGACAGACTTCCGGCGTTACTTAAAGATTTTAAAGCGGTGCCGCCCCTCGTGACGGACATCAATTTGTCGCTGGACGACAAATTTCTTTATGTCTCCTGCTTTGGAACAGGCGAGTTCTTGCAATACGATGTGTCGGATCCGTTTAATCCGAAGAAGACCGGTTCCATGCGAATAGGTGGCATCGTCAATCGCACGCCGCATCCGAAGGATCCTAATCGGTCGCTAGCCGGTGGGCCGCAAATGGTGGAAGTGAGCCGTGATGGCAAACGCATTTATTTCACTAACTCACTGTATGCCGCGTGGGACGAGCAATTTTACCCGGACGGCGTAGGCAGTTGGATGGTCAAACTTGATGCTGCTCCTCAAGGCGGCATGACCTTGGACAAAGACTTTTTTGTCGAGAGCGACGATTATCGTGTTCATCAGATCCGCCTCGAGGGCGGCGATTCTTCCAGCGATTCGTTTTGTTTTCCGTGAGCGATCTCTGGCCGTGGCTCGTGGTCTTTGGGCTAGGCCTCTTTCACGGTGTCAATCCCGCCATGGGATGGTTGTTTGCCGTGGCGCTGGGGTTGCAGGAACAAAAACGCGCAGCAGTACTCCGCGCACTAGCGCCGATCGCGCTGGGTCACGCGCTTTCCATCGGCATTATCCTTGCCGCGGTCATTCTGGCCCGAATAAGCGTGCCGCACAGGACTCTAAAAATCGCCGCTGCCGCAATTTTGTTCGCTTTCGGATTGTACCGTTTGTTTCGGTCCCGTCATCCCAAATGGATCGGCATGCGCGTTGGTTTTGGCGATTTAACTCTGTGGTCTTTTATCATGGCATCAGCACATGGCGCCGGCCTGATGCTCGTCCCGTTATTTCTTGCGTCATCGCCCATGCCAGACGCCCACCACGTTGGTTCGCATGATGGCATTCACCACACTTTCGCATGGGGATTTGCAAATTTTAGTAGTACCTCTCTGCTGACGGCTTCCGTTGTGGTTCACACGCTGGGATATCTTTTAATGACGGCACTCGTTGCGATGCTGGTCTACGAAAAGTTCGGTGTTGGCATGCTACGGCACGCCTGGTTCAACGTCGATTTGATCTGGATGGTTGCATTGATGATAACAGGGGTACTCATCCTGCTCCTTTGACCCCGCACTCCAGCGGCCAAAACAGATTCATGAATTCGCGTCTCGCAGACAATTGAGTGATGCTCATTGCGTGAAAGTTCTCACGACCGTCGCTGAGGCTCAGTCGTGTTTGGAAAACAAACCTCGAGTCCTTGTTCCAACCATGGGCGCACTGCATAAGGCGCATGGGGAAATGGTCCGCGTCGCGCGGGAACACGCTGGTAACGATGGCGAGGTTGCGTTGAGTATATTCGTAAATCCGCTGCAGTTTGAACCCGGCAGCGATTACGATCGATATCCACGTTTGGAAAAAAAAGACGAAGAATTCTGTCGGTACGTCGGAGTCGATCTTTTGTTTCGTCCCAGTGTTACGGAGATGTACGGCGTGGATCGGTCCGTGTTCGTCGAGGAGTCCTCTCTTTCAAGTACGCTAGAGGGCAAATCACGCCCCGGACATTTTCGCGGTGTTTGCACGGTTGTTGCGAAATTGTTCAATATTCTTTCACCGGACGCGGCTTTGTTTGGCGAGAAGGATTTTCAGCAACTGGTGATCGTCCGCCGTATGGTGCGTGACCTCAATTTCAAGACCAGGATAATTGCTGTGCCTACGATGCGCGAAGACGACGGCCTGGCATGCAGTTCGCGCAATCAGTATCTGAATACGGAAGAACGCAAGCAGGCGACCGTTTTGCATAAGGCGCTGAGGGCCGCTACGACTGCCGGCGACAAATCCGCGAGAGAAATCGTCGATCTTGTCCGTAAAGTCATCAGTGAAGCGCCACTTGCGCGGATCGACTATGTGGAGCTTGTGGATCTGGAAACTCTGCAACCCATTGAGAAAGGCAGACCCAGTTCATTGCTCACACTTGCTGTGGTCTTTGGGAAGACTCGCTTGATCGACAATATCCGATTGGGATGAAGGAATACGATTTCGTGGTGATCGGCAGCGGTATCGCCGGCCTCAGTTTTGCGTTGAAAGCGGCAAAGCATGGGTCGGTAGCCGTTATAACGAAACGCAAAGGCTCCGATACCAACACAGCCTGGGCGCAGGGCGGGATTGCCTGCGTCACAAGTGATGAAGATTCATTTGAGCTCCACGTGCGCGATACGCTGGAGGCAGGCGCTGGCCTGTGTGACGAGACGGTCGTGCGCACGATCGTGACCGAAGGCCCGGAGCGTATCCGCGAACTTGTGGAACTCGGTCTGCAGTTTGATGAGCGTGAGATTTCGGGACATCGTGAACTTGATCTCGGCAAAGAAGGCGGTCATTCCAAGCGCCGCGTCCTTCACGTCCGAGACGTTACCGGCAGGGAGATCGAAGATACTTTGCTGCGCGAATTGGGCCGACAATCGCATGTCCAGCTACTGGAAAATCACATGGCGGTTGATTTGATCACCGCAGCTAAGCTCGGTTTCGCGGCAGAAGACCGCTGCCTTGGCGTGTACGTTCTAGATGAGAACACCGGACAGGTAGAAACCATCCGCTCAGACCGGATCGTGATTGCGACCGGTGGTTGCGGCAAAGTTTACCTGTACACGACCAATCCGGACATAGCGACGGGAGACGGTGTGGCCATGGCTTGGCGTGCCGGCGTGGAAATTGCGAACATGGAGTTCATGCAGTTTCATCCTACCTGTCTTTTTCACCCAGAGGCGAAATCATTTCTCATTTCGGAAGCGGTGCGCGGTGAGGGAGGCATTTTGCGCAATAATCGCGGCGAAGACTTTATGAAGCGCTACGATAGACGCGGTTCACTGGCGCCGCGCGACGTTGTCGCACGCGCGATCGATGCAGAGATAAAACGCTCAGGCGCCAAGTGCGTGTTTTTAGATATCACGCATAAATCGCCCGAATTTGTTAGGGAACGTTTTCCACATATTTATCAGACGTGTCTGCGGTTCGGGATCGACATGTCGAAGCAGGCAATCCCTGTAGTGCCGGCTGCCCATTATCAATGTGGCGGAATTAAAACGGATGTGAACGGTACCACCAGTTTGCCCGGGCTTTACGCTATTGGGGAGGTCGCGTGCACGGGATTGCACGGGGCAAATCGGCTTGCCAGCAATTCGTTGCTGGAAGGTTTAGTAGTCGCCCACCGTGCTGCAACTGGCGCCATTCGGGGGCGGTCCACTCCGAGACAACAGGTCCCCCTGCCGGAGTGGAAATCAGGAAATGTGCAGGACGTCGATGAACTGGTCGTGATTTACCACAATTGGGACGAGATTAGACGGTTGATGTGGGATTACGTGGGAATTGTGCGCACCGACAAGCGATTGCAGCGCGCCAGTGCGCGGCTGCGAAATCTCCAGCGTGAGATTCGCGAGTTCTATTGGAATTTCAAAGTGTCCGCTGACCTTCTTGAGCTGCGTAACTTAGCGGGGGTAGCCGCGCTAATTGTCGATTCGGCGTTGTGTCGCAAAGAGAGCCGCGGCCTCCACTATACATTGGATTATCCAGCAACGGATGATTCTCAATTCAAATGCGACACCGTGCTGAGCCGCGATTAATGCTCTAACTGACATCGTTAATGCCCGATTTCTGTGATGTTTACACGCTTCCGGACCGAGATCGTCGGAAATTCGCCTTGCCTAAGTGCGCGAAATCAGATAGGAGATGGCGGCGTTTGAAGATGAGGAGACTTCTAGCGGCTTGTTTGAGTCTAGGGATTGCATGCGTTGCTAAAGCCGACGAGCAATCCACTTCGCCCTATGCGACAGCCGCCGATTTTGCGAAGTACGCGATGAAGTTGCGGGAGCAGGCCATGCTCAAAGTAGAGCCTCAGGTTTTTATCCCAACCAGCTCGCGCCCTGCGATGCAGCGTTATCCATGGAAGACCAACATCGTGACCACTGTTTTTTGGGTTGGAGAGCAGGCCGGAGGCAACAACCCGGTTCCAAATTACAGAAGTTCATGGGACGCTAACTGGACGAACAACTACGGCGGTTTCGATAATCCTGATCCGTCAGCACGCCGTAGTTACCTTCCGATTGCATTTATTCCGCGCCAAAACCCATTTTACTGCGCTCTGCCATACAACGACGTGACACACGGTCAGTTCAAGCCGGAAGCGCCACTGGTGATTCCATGGTTTAAGCAATCTTATACCGGGCCGGGGCAGTCAGTTTGTTGGCATCACTGGGTAGCCATTCGGAGGGGAAATCGTACGTGTTATGCGCAATGGGAGGATTGCGGTCCGTTTCGCACGGACCATTTTCAGTACGTTTTCGGAAATGAGCGTCCCAAGCCAAACCTTAACCACGGTGCCGGGCTAGATGTCTCTCCGGCGGTGCGCGATTACCTGGGGCTGGCACCCACTGACGTCACCGATTGGCAATTCATCGAAGTTCGTGACGTTCCCCCTGGCCCGTGGCGAAGCTACGGCGAAAATAATCATTTTGTCATCGCGCGTCGCCAGAACGAGCAGCGAATGGCCGACCGCGGTCTCGGCGCGGCGAAAAAGTAAGCGTAGACAACGAGAGTCTAACCGGCCGGGGAAGTCGCAGGGGAGGGAGTAGGAGAAGGGGATCGCGTAAAGCTTGGTGAAACGCTTCCGGTCGGTTGGGGACTTGGGTGAGACGGACGAGCCGACGCCATGCCAATCAATTCGGATACTGTGACGAATTTGAAGCCTTTGGCTTCGAGTTCATCGAAAGTGGACGGCATCGCTTCGATCGTTCCGGGGTGAATGTCGTGCGATAACACAATGGAACCGGGCCGAGTCTCTTTCAGAATGCGATTGCGAACGACAGCCGGGCCAGGTCGTTTCCAATCATTGGGATCAACGTCCCAAAGAATAATATCGTAGCCGAATTCGTCGTGAATCCACCGTTTCTCGCGGGCTGTGATCGATCCATAAGGCGGCCGCATCAGCGTGGGACGCTTACCCGTGGCGTTCTTGATCGCGTCGTCGGTTTGCTGCAGTTGACGTCGAACGCTTTCGTCCGACATCTTACCGAAATTGGGATGCGACCAGCTGTGACTTCCAATCTCGTGACCTTCCCGCGCCGCTCGCGCGACGATCTCGGGGTGTTCCGCAACGTTTTCGCCGATCACAAAGAACGTTGCCTTAATATGGTGGGCGGCCAGCAAATCGAGCAATTTTGGAGTTAACGTGGCGCTCGGTCCGTCGTCAAAGGTCATCGCGATGTAAGGGCCGTCGACGTGGACTGCGCTGAATGTGATGCCCGGTTCCTCCGGCGTCGCTCGACTCTCCCGAGCTGCGGCTCGCCCTGCTGGTGTTGGTTCCGCTCCCAGCCTAAGAACGATGCTGAACGCGGCGAAACAAAAGAACAGGAAGCGGTACACAGACATGAGCGCGAATCAAACGCGTGTATCTAGCAGAGGCTGCCGGTTACGCAAGGCACGGCTCCCTCCCCCTGCGAGAAGCGACAAATCCGCAGGCGATTGGTCGCGGTTGAAATCAATATGGATTCAACCTTTCCGCAATTTCTGCAGCTGAGCGATGAATGCAGTCGGCCCATCGGGAAAGTACCCATCATACCGCCAGAGTTTTTGTCCGTCGGCGCTAAGGATCACAATCGTAGGAAAGCCCACAATCTCGTACTGCTGTGCAAGTTCGCGGTTCTGCTTTTTGAGTTCGGGCGTTTGAGGTTTGCCGCGCGGAAAGTCGAGTTCTACGACCACCAGATTGTCTCGCGCGAAGTCTTTGAACTCAGGCTGCAACAAGACCTCCTTGTCGAACTTTTTGCACCAGCCGCACCAATCCGAGCCGGTAAAATCGAGCAACACGAATTTGTTATTATCCTTAGCCTCTTGCTGCGCCTTCTTGTAATCCGTGAGCCAGCCAGACTCCTCCGCACTAGCGAACGGCGCGGAGATAAAAACGGAGGCCGCCAGGGCGAACAGAAAAGAACGGTAGGTTTTCACGTTATCACCCTCGATGGAAAAACGACTGAGCGCAAGAGTAGTACATCACCGCCAGCGCGGCAATTATTTGTTCAGGCCGCAAATAGCCCGGCGCACGAACGCCGGGCTATAAACGGGTTCGCGATCTACCGCAGATGCTTCGAGACGAGCTTGGTCATCTCGAACATACTCACCTGGCTCTTACCATTGAATACTGGCCGCAGTGAGTCGTCGGCGTTGATCATGGTGCGTTTCTTTTTATCCTGGCAACCGTGCTTCTTGATATAGTTCCAAAGCTTTTTGGTAAGCTCGGAGCGTGGTAGCGGTTGCGACCCGACAATGGCAGCAAGCTTATCGTCAGGCTGGACCGGTCTCATGAAGGCGGGATTCGGTTTGCGCTTGGAAGTTTTCTTTTTGGTTTTCGGCATGGAGGCTGATTAACGTTTCGCTTGCGAGAGAGCAACACTAAATTTTAGGCAAACAAAAAAATTATTCCCGGGCCAAACGGCGCACCGCCAGGACTGTGAGATCATCGGACAAAGAGTTTTCGGCTTTATTTGGAGCCGCTTGCGCCAAAATTCTATTTAGAAACGCTTCTGCAGTCGGCCCGGAGGGATCAAGCATTTTTTCCAACTGCTCCGGCGTCAGACGGCGCCGCTCCTTTTTAGACCAGCCGAACAAGCCGTCTGTATACATAAGGAAGGCGTCCCCTGCCTCAAAATTGAGTGTGGTTTCCACATAATCGGGATGTTCGACTAGACCCAAGGGAGGCGCGACCGATGCGATTGACTCCGTTGCACCATCGCGGCGAACGATAAGAAGCGGCGGATGCCCCGCGCCCACGATGTTTGCGTTCCCAGTCACGTGATTAAGGGCGACGCACATGGCCGTCATGAAAGAGCGGCCGCCAAAAATGCTGCGAAAGTCCTTGTTAACTGCTTCCATCACACGAGCTGGCGTGTCCTGTTCCGCACTGCCCTGATGGAAGATAAGCTTTGCCAGGGTGGTAAACAGCGCAGCTGCCGCCCCGTGACCGGAGCCGTCGGCAATCCAGAACAAAATTCTGCCATCTTTCATTCGCACCCAGCCGTAGATATCGCCGCCAACCTGGATGAGCGGGCGGTAATAGGCTGCAATCTCCCAGCCAGGCATCGTCAAAGGCTTTTGCGGGATCAGCGATTGCTGTGTAATACGTGCTGCCGCCAGATCGCGCTCGAGATCGCGGCGCCATCGTTCAAGTTCTTGATTTTGCTTCTCTAATTGCCGCCTCATGGAGCGGAGACGAAGCTGAGTCTCGATTCTCGCACGCAACACCGCCGCATTAACTGGTTTTGTCACAAAATCATCCGCGCCAGCTTGCAAACAGGAGATTTCGCTTTCCTCGCTTCCGTGCGCGGTCAACATAATTGCCGGCACCTGCGCGACTGTATGGTGCTCATCCGAGCGAAGCTCTTTTAGCACTTCGGCTCCATTAGGTCCCGGCATGTCGAAGTCTAGTAGTAAAAGCGAAGGCGGATTTGCGTGAATCATCTTCAGCGCTTCGTCGCCATTCCCGCACGCTTGGCAGTTGTAACCGGCAGACGTGAGCACTTGTCCCAGGATTTTGCGGCTCAAAGCGTCATCATCAACTATAAGGATTTCCGCATGGGAATTATTCGTTGTCGACATCTCTATCTTGGAATCGGATGAAAGACAAACCGTCATTGTATCTACAGCACTTTTTGCGGAAACATCGCTAAGTGTGAACAAAAAAGCGATTTAATGATTGGCAACGACTCGGACTGCGGATACGATTTCAGACAGTACTTCCATTTATGAAATTCTCATTGTCGCTTGCTCTGTTTACGGCTTTCTTTGTCGCCTCATGCAGCGAGGAGCCGCCACCGCCACCTTCCCGGCATCGGGTCGCTAGTTATCCCCCCACTCAGACCGAGCAATACCCGCCACCGCAACAGCCATTTAATCCCAATGGCCCTGTTCAACCCACAGGTACGCCGCCAGTGGAGACCGCACCAGCTCCGCCTCCTCCGACGGCCGCGCCCACGAAGGTCGCAAAGGGCGATTATCCGTACGGGATTCCCGTTCCTGGCAAGCCGCATCTGGTAGAGAGTCCATATTCACCTGGCAAATATATCGATGTGGAAGGATTCCCTCCGGGAACGGAAGTCAAGGACCCTTACACGGACAAAATCTTTCTTGTTCCGTAACAGATTGCCTTGAGGCTCTTCCAAGCTGATGCTGGTATAGGGTGCTGAATTAGCGCAGCACCTGTAATTTTCATCGAGCGCACGGCATTAAGTATCCACTAACGTTTCCTTTCATTTTATGGAGTTACGGGTAAAACGGGCACCGCGAATTGACATTGAAATTACTGTACCAGGCGACAAGAGCATTTCACATCGCGCAGTAATCATCGCTGCCTTGTCGAATGGAGTGTGCACTCTGCATGGATTTCTTCCCAGCCAAGATTGTATGCACACAGTGAACGCAATGCGGGCCCTCGGGATCAGGATCGAACAGCCTGAGCCCGATATATTGGTCGTTCACGGGAAAAAGCGCGTTCTTACGCCACCCAAGAGTGAAATCAATTGCGGGAATTCCGGTACGACCATGCGTCTTCTCACCGGGCTCCTTGCAGGGCAAACATTTGAAAGTCGGCTGGTGGCCGATGCCGGCCTATCAAAACGTCCCATGGAGCGCGTCATAACGCCGCTTCGCCAGATGGGCGCAAATATTGTTGCCGAAGGTCCGGAAGAGACACCGCCGCTGCGTATTCAGGGCGGTTCCTTGCGAGGCATTCGTTATCGACCGGCTGTTGCAAGCGCCCAGGTGAAAGGTGCATTGCTGCTAGCTGGCCTCTTTGCCAAGGGCAAGACCACAGTCATCGAACCGGCACCAACTCGGAATCATATGGAAATGATGTTTGATTATTTCCTTGTTCGAATCGCGGCGGATGCGAACGGCAGCGTCACGATATTTGGCGACCAGGTACCGGAGTCGCGCGACTTCGCCATTCCGGGCGACATATCTTCCGCAGCGTTTTGGTTGGTTGCCGCTGCGGCGCAGCGCCGCGGTCATCTGCTCATTCGTGATGTTGGCTTAAACCACACGCGAACGGCTTTACTCGGTGTTTTGCTTCGCATGGGTGCGCAAGTGCGCGAGGCAATTGAGGACATCGATCAAGTCGAACCGTATGGAATTGTTGAAGTCACCGGTTTCCCGCTTAAAGGCACCGTCATTCAGGGTAAAGAAGTGCCGCAGCTTATTGATGAATTGCCGATCCTCGCAGTCGCCGGCGCTCTTGCAGACGGCAAGACCGTTATTCGTCACGCAGAAGAACTGCGCGTAAAGGAAAGTGATCGCATCGCCGCAATCGCTCACAACCTCAGCGCCATGGGCGCGAAAGTATCTGAGCTGAACGATGGCCTTGAGATTCTTGGTCCGGCCCCCCTACACGGAACGCGCGTGCCGAGTTTTGGCGACCATCGTATCGCGATGGCGTTTGCTATAGCGGGTCTCTTCGCCGATGGCGAAACCATCGTTCAAGACGCTGAATGTATTCGCGAATCTTATCCCGGGTTTGAAGCTGTGCTTGAAGAATTTACAAATCCCAAACGGATGCAGGTCAGCACGCCGGTAATCGGTTCCCTCACTCCCGGACCCGTCGAGGAAGAAGCATGATTCCTGAAACGTTCCTCGTAGGCGTTAAGTGAGTGGCAGCTTGCCCGGCAGCTTTTGGCCGCGCTAATTTCCACGCATGCAGGAACAGTTTCAGAGGGTAGTTGCCATTGATGGCCCAGCGGCCTCTGGGAAGAGCAGTGTTGCGCAAGAGCTCTCTCGGCGACTGGGTTTTGTTTACGTCAATTCCGGCGCCATTTATCGAGCAATTACCTGGGACATCTTGCAAAAGAGAATCGATCCTGAAGATAGCGGGCGTATCACGAAAGCCCTTCAATCAGTCGCCATCACAGGCGCTCTGCAGGATAATGAGTTGCGCGTTGTGATTGATGGCGTGGATCCGGCAGACCACTTGCGTGATGATTGCGTAAATGAAAGCGTTGCACGCGTCAGTCAGGTCCCTGAAGTTCGCCAAATTGTTGCAGAGAAACTACACAGGGACGCGCACAATTATAACCTGATCGTGGAAGGGCGAGATATTGGATCAGTCGTTTTTCCAGACACACCCTACAAATTTTACGTTGATGCTTCTCCTCATGTGCGCTTGCAGCGTCGCGCGGCACAGGGAGGCCGGGATGAAATCGCGCAGCGCGATCGCGCGGATTCTTCACGCCCCGTGTCGCCGCTCGTCATCGCGAAAGATGCATGCGTTATTGATACTTCGGAGCTTACAATTGACCAAGTGGTCAGTCAGATCATCGCACGGCTAAAGCAACTGGGACTCTCAATCCCCTAGTGATCCAAACGATTCGTAGCTCCAACAGTTCAACTTCTCAACGATGAACGCTTATTACTGCCTTGGCTATCATCTTAGTCGTCTTGTTGGCCGATTGTTCTTTCGCTTTCGTGTAATGCACCGGGAGCGCATGCTTCAGAGTGGCCCAGTCATTCTCGCCATGAACCATCAGAGTTACCTCGATCCGCCGCTTGCCGGCACTACTTGCGATCGGGCGATTTATTTTCTGGCACGGCGAACGTTACTGGACGTGCCGCTCCTCGGCCGGCTTTTGCCAAAGCTCAACGTAATTCCGGTCAATCAAGAGGGGATCGACCGGAGCGCACTGAAGTCTTTGATTCGTGTTCTCAAAGATGGAAATGCAGCTCTTGTCTTCCCGGAAGGCTCGCGCACCATCGATGGTAGTTTGCAGCCGGCTGAGCCTGGATTGGGTCTCATAATTGCGAAAACACTGGCGCCAGTGGTGCCGATGCGAATCTTTGGTGCTCACGAGGCTCTCCCACGAACCGGCGGCGGCATACACTTTGTGCCCGTTACCATCGTGATTGGAGAACCGCTTTTCTTTGCGGCTGCCGATCTAAATTCGTCGGGGAAGGGTCTTTACATGCGGCTAAGTCAGCGTGTCATGGATGCAATCGCGGCTTTACGCTTAAATTGATGTGCGCGTTATCCTCCTGTGTCGAATGAGGACGACCAACAGGGCTGCTTTGCACGCATAAGATCAGTATCGATACTTCGAAGATGAATTCACCGCAGAAGCCCACCGAAAAGTCTCGATCGGCTCAAGTTCCAAAGAGTGCGGGTGTGCTTATGATCGTCGTCGTTGTGTTACTGGCGCTAGTGGCGGTGTTCGCCAATATCCAGCGCCTTCGCCGTGGCCAGATTGAAACGATTGTGGTGGTGCCAGCAAGTTCGACGACGCCGCAGCCGCGTTAACTTTCATTTGACTAGCAGAGGCTCCCTCGGTTTGTTCGTCCGAATTAGCGGAATACGAAATACGACCTGTGATATGAAAAAACTCTTTGTCCTCTCGATTCTTGTTCCTTTGGCGATGGTTTGTTCCTGCCAAAAACAAGATGCAGCGGCTGAACAACAACTCACTCAGCGGAAAGCCGACTTGGATGCGCGGGAGAAAGCATTGGACGACCGAGCGAAGGCATTGGGCGAAAGAGAAAAAGCGATAGCACGTGCGTCAACGCTGCGCAATTTGCAATCGCGAGCCCCAACAAGCGACACCTCTTCGAATCCTCAGCCGTCTGCATCTATCCCTGCCGGCTTGTATCCGTCGGATAGCTCGCAGCTCAAAGCCAGTAGAGAAAGAAAAATGGACGAGATACGCGCTTTGAGGCAGCGCCGGCTGGAGGCAATCCAGAAAATGAGAACGCTTGGAGCACGAGCGAATCCTGGCACCACGAAGCCTGTGGACAGCGGCGCGTCTGCCGGCACCAGCGGCTCTGCTGATACGAGCCCCTCTGCCACACCCGGAGAGGAAGCAACCTCACCATCGCCGTCGCCCACACCGCAGTAATTAACGGGTTGAATTAGGGTTTTCGTAAAGGCCCGAGGCTGGGTTTGCGCGTTACTTCTGCAAGCTCGCGAGCGTATTGCAGCGTGTCGATGGCATCCACACTCTTATCGCGCCGGATGGCTTTGATTCTCGGAAAGCGCAGTGCGAGTCCACTGGCATGGCGCGTGCTGGGCTGAATTGAATTGAAAGCGACTTCGATGATCACGTCTGGTTTCACTTCGCGGTACCGGCCATGCTCTACGATCGTGTTCTGTTTAAAATGCTCGGTTAACTCTGCGATCTCTGCATCGGTCAATCCGCTGTACGCCTTGCCAATTGGCAAAAGGTTACCAGTGGTGTCATCGCGTACGGCAAATGTGTAATCGCTCAACACGTTGTTGCGTTTGCCATGTCCAAATTCGACTCCTACGACCACGACATCCAGCGTCGCCAGTTCTTTCTTGAGCTTGAACCAAAACATACCGCGGTTGCCCGGTAGATAGAAGCTGTCGGGGTCTTTGATCATCAGCCCTTCATTCAAGCGTTGCCTCGCCTGTTGGAACACCCGCTCGATCTCAGCAGCAGAATGCACAGGCACTACCCTGGACACTTGAAAGTGCGACGGCAATCGGACGCTACTGAGATGTCTTCGTCTTTCATGCAGCGGGGTCTTCAACAATGACCGGCCGTTCAACCAAAGAAGATCAAAAATCACAAACGCGACAGGCACATCCGCCGCCGCGTGAGCGAATAAGTCGGCAGCGTTATTCTTTCGTCCCAGTCGCTTCTGCAAATCGAAAAAGGTCAGTTCGCGATCCTTCTCGAAAGCGATGATTTCTCCGTCGATAATCAGCTCTTCGTCGAAATTTCTGGCGTGATCGGCCAACTCTGGAAATTGACCCGTGATACGGCGCAAGTCGCGAGAGAAAATCTCGACCTGTCGCGCAGTGCGGTGCAACTGCGCGCGAATCCCGTCGAATTTGTCTTCCAAATAAACGGTCGTTGGCGTTGGCTCTTGGCTGTCCTCTGCAGCTTCTGCGAACCGTTTCCAAACGGCTTGGGCTGTAGATTCGGGAATCGCAAGCATGGATTTGATCGGACGAAAAACCGACAGTTCTGCGCGGTGGAGTTCATTTCGTGAAGCGAGCAGGGCCGTCCGACCGACGTCGCCTAGCAACATGTTCGCCTCCCTTACCTGCTCAACAGGGACAGCGAACCCCTTCGCAATTGCCTCCTCGACCAACCCTTCACGCAATCCGATACGCAGATCCCCAGTCAAAATCTTGACAGCGTATTGACCTTCGCGCGCGGACAATCTGCAGAATCGATCTCCCAGAATCTTGGCCTTGGCGATGGGGCCGCGAGCGCTGTAAAGATTTTCAAACAAGTCGCCGGATTCGCGGATGCTGAAGGGTTGTGGTGTGGTTCGCCCGTCCAGAACTTCGAACGCGGTCTTGCCCGCATCGCCATGAGCACTGGCAACGCGGTGAAATTCCGCGTCGCTGACCTTTGCAGTCGCTTGCAGCGCGCGGAAGATCACGGCCCAACCCACCTGCATTGTGCGCGGATCGCTTTGGGCAAAGGCTTTCCCGCTGAAGTAAGGGGTCGCGACCAAGAGTTGCTCGCTCGTTAGGCTGCGCAAATAATCGGCGAGGAGTCGAATTTTATCCAGTTTAGCGGGAGTGGTGGCAATCGCTTCACCGACATTTGCAAACTCAAGGAATTCCGAGGCTTTAGCGGACGCGCTTCCGCCGTGTTTGATGGCGAGCGTAACGAGGGGAGCGCGGGCAGGAACCTCTGGCAGCGTAAACTCCATTTGGTTTTCTTCACTTAAGGCCCACGCTTCTATTCCGCGCTGCCGCAAATCGCCTGCAAACGCCGCAGCGAAACCGTGCAGCGTAAATACCCGACGCGGTTGAACAAGTTCTACGTAGCGGAGCAGGTCCTTGTAATCAGCGTGGTCAGAAAGTGCAAATGCCGCGTCAACCTGGTAGCGATAGAGCGCGTTTGGATCGACCGCCCAGCCACTGATCATCGCCACGCGTTTGCGCGCAATCTTTTCCAACATATGCGAACGATTCGCGCTGGGCGGACAGATCAGAACTTTCCCGGCAACATCGTTTGGGTGGTACCGAACATATTTGCAAAACGATTGGCCAGCTTGCTCGTAAATGCGGGTCATCTGAAAAACCGAACCGTGGAGCATCGGCGTCAGCCCGGCTCCATCGAGCGAACACAGTATTTCCTGCGCTTTGCCTAACGAGTACCCTAACAAGACGGGCACTCCCCCGTCATCAATCGTTTCGCGGCAGAAAGCAACGATTTGGTCAATGACTTCCCCTGTTGCCGGAAATCGATAGCGTGGCAGGCCAAATGTCGTTTCCATAATGAGCGTATGAGCGTTGCGCCACTGCGCCGGCTCGGCCGATTTTCCGGGGCGCAGCTTAAAATCGCCGGTATAGAGCAATGTCTCGTTCTCGGCAAAAAGGAGACACTGTGCCGAACCGAAGATATGTCCGGCTGGCAAGAGCATAAGGTCTAGGCCATAGAGATCTCGTCTTTCGGAAAATTCCAGAATATGCTCTTTCCGGGAGCCCGGCAATCGTCGTTGCAACAACCGCGCTGTACGCTCGGAAACGATGATCTCTTCGTGCGGCGCAATGTGGTCGCCGTGTGCGTGCGAAACGAAAGCAAATCGCTTTGCATCCCGTGGGTCGAGCCATAAATCCTGCTGCGGCAGGTACACCCCACGTTCATAGCGAACCTCAATCATAAAGCGCAATTTACGTTCAGATTCGTGCCACTTCCATCCGAGCTCGAGAACCTGGATATGTGGGTTGTTCGTTTGACACTCGATTCAAAACCCGGCTTTATTAAACAAATGAAATTTGCCCACGTACTCCTTGCTTTGGGCTCGGCGTTTGTCGCTTTCTCCAGCCAGGGCGCTCGCGAGGAACCAAGAGTCGTGGAAAAAGTAACACCGCTCCCACTGGCGTTAAGCAATGATTTCCAGTTTCGGAAGACGAAGCTTTTCTTTTTGAGCGATAAACCGCCAAAACCAGGTGAACGCGCCCGCCAGTCAACCAGCACGCTTGGTGGAAAATCAAATTCACCGAGCCAGAAAACAGCGACCCTTCAGGATGCTCCCATCACTTTTGAGCGCCAGTATAGACTCTTTGGGGCGGTAACGGGACTCGATCAGCGTCAGCGTTTCGGCGATTATTTTGATTTTTTCTGGAGGTCCAAGCGCCCGTCCGATGTCACAGTGCGTTTGGAATATCGCCAGGAGAAACTGCACGAACACGTCCAGGCGCAGGAAATTTCATATCGAAATGTGCGTGGCACTCATAAGACTGAATTCAAGGTCGTCGGAGACGATTATTTTGATGATGGCCGCGTGATCGCATGGCGATGTCTGCTGATCGAAAGCGGCCGGATCGTTGCGGAAAATCGCTCCTTTATGTGGGAGTAATATCAGGGGAAGTTTTGTCATGTTCGGCTGTTTGCGTGAGGCGGTCTTTCGTGCCCGGGATTCCGAATCATTTCCAGAAGTTTTACCGGGTTCGGTGAGCATTGACAGCATGCCTTCCGAGCTAGTATCTTTTAATTAGAAACTGTGGACTCATCTATTCAAGTAGGGGTGAGCGGTCCAACCGTATGGGTGAAGGTGGAGGGGAAAGGTAGTTTCCTCAATAGTGGTAATCTCAAAGAGTTTGCGCGTGAGATGTTGGACCGCGGCTATCGCGAATTTGTGGTGGATCTGGCGGACTGCGCCATGATGGACTCCACATTTATGGGAACGATGGCCAGCGTGGCGCTTCGACTCAGGGAGTTAGGACATGGACATCTCCACATCGTTCACTGCGGGAACCGTAGTCAGGACCTTCTTTCTGGACTGGGTTTGGATCAGATATTCGATATTCGCGGTAACGGTGCCAGCCCCCCTGACTGCGGAGCGCTCGAACGAACCCCCGCGGTCCGGTCTCCTGAGGAGAAAAAGAAGCAGCAAACAGAAACGATGTTGGCGGCGCATGAGGCGCTTTGCGAGGCGGCGCCGGAAAATATCCTTCGCTTTAAAGACGTTCTCGATTTCTTAAGACAAGACCTTCATCACGAGACGCCTTCGAAGTAAGCTGGCCCCTGCATGACATGGCCGACTCTTCTTCTTGGACTGTTTGTCGCGTCTGTCGCCGGGTGGGTTATGACTGCTTGGTTCCAGTTACGGCGGATTCGAAGCCTGGAGCGTCTGCATGAAGAGATTCAGGTCGAAGAAACGCTCGTTTTCGATTTTTTGCATGGCCTCGGCGAGGCTTTCCGAGAGACCATTCGGCCTCAGGAACTGCACCGGCTCATTGTCGAGGGTGCTACGCGTGTGCTCGATGCGTACGGCGGCGCGCTCTACGTGACCGATCGAACGGGCGCCAAACTTACCCCAGCGTTTATTTCCAAAGGCTGTCCTCCGCTGGTGGATGTTCCACCGGGTATTTTGCAACAAGCGGCAGCTGCTCCGATCGAGCTCGAGAGCTTTCTGCGGTTGCACGCGATCGGATCAGGTGAAGGGCTTATTGGTCGGGTCTGGCAAACTGGACAGTCTGTTTGTTTAACTGACTTATCCGAAGCGCCCGAGTTGGCGAAATTGCGTGGCAGCGCTTTTGGCAGCGCATCGATCATAGCTGCATCGCTACGGTATGGAAACCAGGACCTGGGCGTTTTAGCCCTGGCCCAGGGCCCGGGGGGTCCGCCTTTTTCGCAGGGTGATTTCGTTGTTTTCAAGTCGATCTCAGAGCAGTCAGCTTTTGCGCTTTACAACGCCATCATTTACTCAATGGCCAACGAAAAAAAGAGACTTGATCACGACCTTGAGATCGCTCGGGATATTCAGCGCATCTTGCTTCCATCGGAGGCGCCGGCCATCAACGGATTTCAGATCAGCGGCCTCAATGTGGCCGCCCGCCAGGTAAGTGGCGATTATTTCGATTACATTCAGGTCGATGAAGAACGGCTCGGTGTAGCGATTGCAGATGTGTCAGGCAAGGGCGTCCCTGCATCACTTATCATGGCGATCTGCCGCAGCGTCTTGCGCGCGGAAGCAGTCCGCAACCCCTCTCCAGCCGACGTCTTGCGAAAGGTCAACCGGCAACTTTATCCCGATATCAAGGAAGACATGTTCATCAGCATGGCTTATTTAATTCTCAATCATCATCGAGATGGCGTGACACTTGCACGCGCAGGACATGATGCGCCATTACTTTATAAGCAAAAGTCACAAACGGTCACACCTTTGAAACCGCCGGGAATGGTCGTGGGCATTGACAGTGGGAGCGTGTTTGATAGGCTAACGATCGACTTCGCTGTCTCGCTCGAGCGCGATGATTGCCTCCTCCTCTACACCGACGGCGTGACCGAAACGCTGAACGCCGAGGGAGACGAGTTTGGCGTCGATCGCATGATGCAATCAGTTCGTGCCAGCGCGAGCAATGGGGCACAAACAATTGTTAGGAAGATTATCGAGGACGTTCGCGATTTTGCAGGGTCCGTTCCTCAAAACGACGACATCACTTTGATTGCCATTCGCAAAACATGAAAAAGATCCCCGTTACTGAACACAATAAACAAATGAAACAATCCGCAGCGTCCAGTTCGATGCCTCCACCTGTTGCATCCAGGACGGATGCCGCAGCCAGTGAAGGAGAAGATCCGATGGCTGGGTTGCAAGCCGATCTCGACCGGTTTCGAGACCTCGCATTGCGCAGTCAGGCTGATTTCGAGAATTATAAGAAACGCTGCGCGCGCGAAAAGGAAGAGGCGATCAAGTATGCCAACAGATCTCTACTGGAGCGTTTGGTTGGAATTTTTGACAATTTTGAGCTTGGTCTTGCAGCGGCAAAAGAGCGGGGCGCAGACTCTCCCATTTATTCCGGAATGGTGCTCATCCAGAAACAACTCAATGATTTGCTGGCCGAAAACGGATTGCAGCCGATCGAAGCCGATGCGAAAACATTTGACCCCAACCTTCACGAGGCAATTTCCCATGAGGCGAGCGATCAAGTTCCTGAGGGAATTGTCCTGCGCCAGGCGCGGCGCGGGTATCGATTTAAAGACCGCTTGCTGCGACCTGCAAAAGTGGTTGTTTCCAGCGGGCAAGCCAAATAACTCTCAAGCTCCTCCTATTCTTGCTCTGCTTTCGCCTTATCAAGCAGAAGCGTGATCATAAACGAGCGTAGGATTTAAAAGATGCCAACTGAGAAACGCGATTACTACGAGGTGTTGGGCGTTGGACGAAACGCGACCGATGAGGAAGTCAAACGCGCCTATCGCAAGCTTGCCGTCAAGTTTCATCCAGATAAAAATCCGGACGACCCGCATGCCGAGGAAAAGTTCAAGGAGTTAGGCGAAGCGTACGATGTCTTGATCGATTCTGACAAGCGCGCCGCCTACGATCGGTTTGGCCACGCGGCATTCGCACCCGGCGGTTCGGGCTTTGGCCAGAGCGTTTTCCACGATCCGTTTGAGATTTTCCGGGAAGTCTTCGGCGGAGGAGGAATTGGCGGCGGCATTTTTGAGACATTTTTTGGTGGCGGCGACCGCCAAGAGGATCGAAAGCGCGGATCCGATTTGCGCTATGACATGCAGATCAAACTGGAAGAAGCAGCGTTTGGCGTCGACAAGGAGATTGAGCTCACGAAGCTCAATACCTGCGACAAATGTAATGGGAGCGGCGCTGAATCAGGCTCGCGTACGATTCCCTGTCCTAATTGCAACGGCCGTGGCCAGGTGATCAGTTCGCGTGGATTTTTTCACGTTTCACAGACGTGTTCTCATTGCCGCGGTGCTGGTGAAGTAATTGAGAAACCGTGTCAAAAATGCCTGGGTGAAGGACGGATCGAAAGATTAAGCCGTGTTAAATTGAAAATACCGGCTGGAATCAGGGAGGGGTCACGATTGCGTTCTCTTGGCAACGGCGAGGCCGGCATTCGCGGTGGTCCTCCGGGCGATCTTTACGTTGTCATTCATCTTAAGGAACACAAGATTTTTCAGCGCGAGGGCGACGATCTGTATTGCGAAGTGCCGATTCCTTTTTCTGTTGCAGCGTTGGGCGGAGAGATTGATGTGCCGACGCTGGAAGGCAAGGCGGATCTGAAGGTGCCGGTGGGCACGCAAAGTGGGCAGATGTTTAAACTACGCAGCAAGGGAACTACAAACATCAACGGGCGCGGTCGTGGTGATTTGTTCGCGCGTTTAATCGTCGAGGTGCCGTCGCGCTTGAATTCAGAGCAACGCCGCAAGCTCGAGGAGTTCGCAGCTCTTTGCGGTGACGAAAACACGCCGTTACGCAGGAGTTTTTTCGAACGCGCTAGGGAATTTTTTAAATAGGACCGCCAGATTCTGTGGTTCAAAATGGTGTCAAAATAATCGAATGCCCCCGTGACGCTTGGCAGGGTCTCAAGCGGCAAATTCCAACGGAACTCAAGGTGCGTTATCTTCGCGCTTTAATCGAGGCAGGGTTCAAGCACATCGATGCCGTTAGCTTTGTCTCTCCTAAAGCCGTTCCACAGATGGCTGATAGCGAGAAGGTGCTCGAGCAACTCAACGTACCCTCCGATGTCGAAATCATTGGCATCGTGGTCAATGAAAAAGGGGCTGAGCGCGCTATCGTGACCGGGCAAGTTAGGACACTGGGTTACCCGTGCTCCGTTTCTGAAACGTTCCTGCGCAAAAACCAAAACCAGACGCTCACGGATTCCTACAAAACGTTGGAATCGATCAAGGCAAAAGCCGACGAGGCCCGCCTTGGGCTAGTCGTTTACATCTCGATGGCGTTCGGAAATCCGTACGGCGATCATTGGGATGAGAACGAGTTGCACCGGGCAGTATCGACACTACTTGCCGTTGGTATTCGTTCGATTTCCTTGGCTGACACAGTTGGAGTTGCCGGCGCTGAGCTGATTCGCAGAGTGGTGCAATCCATCAGGAACCAATGGGCCGATTATGATATTGGCGTGCATCTTCACAGCGCGCCGAGGGAGGCTGCGGCCAAGGTCCTTGCTGCTTACGATGCTGGATGCCGGCGGTTTGATTCCGCCCTCGGTGGTCTCGGCGGATGCCCTTTCGCGCAGGACGCGCTGGTTGGAAACATTCCTACTGAGAGCGTAATGGCAGCTCTTCGAGAGCGCGGTATAGAGCTGCCGTTAAGCAAATCGTTGGCGAGTGTCCTGGCGATCAACTCTCTCGTCGCATCCGACTACGAATAAGAAATCTGAACGTGTGCGATAAGCTGCTATTAGACCCTCAAATCGTATGCATCGCTTCTTTGTCTCCCCGGAAAACTGGAAGCCTGGCGCCCCTACATTAGCTGGCTCGGAAGCACACCATGCGCGCGACGTTTTGCGCATGAGGGTAGGGGAGAAACTAGTCCTCTTCGACGGACGTGGACACGAAATCACCGCGGAGATCGTCGATCTTGGCGGGGATGCAATTAGATTGAGAAAATTGCACGAAGCGGAAACGGCGCGCCTGGAATGCCGGATCGTCCTAGGGCAGGCAATGCCGAAGGGAAAAAACATGGACTTGATTGTGCAAAAGGCGGTCGAAATCGGTGCTGCCGAAATTGCGCCGATCATTTCAGATCGTACGATTGTGCAGGTCGATTCCGAAAGCGCTTCGCAGAAGCAGTCCAAATGGCAGCAAATCGCAGTTGAGGCGGCTAAGCAATGTGGTCAAAACTGGTTGCCGCGCGTGCATACGCCGAGAAAACTCTCAGAATTATTTTCTGTACCGGCGGAGGGATCATTCGATCTTCAACTGATCGGATCGCTCCAGCCGGGTGCGGCGCACTTAAAGAAGGTTCTTGCAGACTATTCAAGCGAGCATCAACATCGTCCTCGCAGTGTTTTGATGCTTGTTGGGCCCGAAGGCGATTTCACGCCCGCGGAACTTGCGTTTGCGCGTCGTCACGGATGCCAGCCAATAACGCTTGGGCCAATCATCCTTCGAGTAGAAACTGCGGCGATCTATTGCCTGAGCATACTCTCCTACGAATTGCTGATCTAACAACTGGTTGAAGCAAGAAGCGACCACAGGTCAGCTAACGAAACGGATATCGAGACTTTTGCTGATACTCTCAAAGAACACAATTCCGAGATACAAAGGGTGAGCGATCAGTTTCAAATGACGCGGTGTGCAACACGACTCCTTGCAACCAATCGCTAGCGGGGAGATCGCTGCCGGGTATCGGTGGTCCCGGTACCCGACTCGGCGATCGCTGGCTCAGCCGCGGACTCGTTAGGAAGAACGTACGTCGGCGCAGGCTGGTCGAGTGGGGCCGGCTCAATTGAGACAATCGTGAATTGAGCGGTGCTATGCTCCGTATTTAGCGAGACCGTCTCGTTAGCTTTGTGACCAAGCAGTGCTTGGCCAATCGCAGTTTGGTACGAAATGATATGCCGATCAGGATCGCCGTCCCATGCACCTAAAATCGTGTACGTTTCTTCCTTGCTGGTCTCCGCGTTCCGAAGCGTGACGATTGTGCCGATCGATACACGTGAAATATCCGCATTCTCAAACGAAGTGCCACGCGCGTTGTGAAGCATCTGCTCAAGCTCCACTTTGCGTCGCATCAGAACGCTTTGCATCTGTTTGGCTGCCTTAAATTCGAAATTCTCGCTGAGGTCACCATAGGACCGGGCGATTGCGATCTCCTTGGTGTTCTCCGGGATTTTCGTCCTCACCAGTTCTTCGTATTCAGCTTTGCGTTTTTCCAGGCTGCTCCAGGAAACGATCAACGACGCGACCTTCTCGCCGGCTAAGGCAGTCTGTGCGCCCGTGATCATGCTTTCCAGCTCTGGATAAACTTTAACAATCCGAGCCAGGAGTGAGCGTTTCGTCAGTTCGTCGAATAGGGGACTTAGTTGCAGCTGCCGCATCGCATCACGTGCGATCGTCACATCGCATTTCTTGAAGATGTCTCCAAGTAGTTGCCGATCGTCCGCCAAAGTACGATATAATTTGCTGGTGCGCCCGGCGAAATTGTGTTGCTCGCGTTCCACTGCAGCCAAAATCGCGCCAAGCAATTCCGGAGTGACTAGTTCGTCCCAGTTCTTCCTTTCGCTACATAACCACGCGAGCATCTCGCTGGTTGCTGAATGTTCGCGAATGCTGCGTTCCAGCGTCGCCCGAAGCTCATCGTGTTTTCCGCTTTCGTTCAAGATGCGGGGAATTTGAGCCACCACGCGACCGTGACTCCTTTGCATCAAACGTAATGCGCGCTCTGCCCAGCGCGGACCGAGCGCCTCTGGCAACGTTTGCAGAACCTTTTTCTCCTTCGCCGCCGGCAATTTTGGCAGAATCGATATCAGTCGCTCCTCTTCGTCGAGAATCAGTTTCGAAAGGGTCAAACCGACATGGGTCGGATGCAGCGATGGGAGGCGTTCCAGTAAATCATCGCGCGCGATGACGAGCTCAAACGCAAACTCAGGATGCATTTTCTGATTGCGTACTGTCATGTTCTCGATCGAAGCGATGATTGGCTGAAGTTGTTTGTCAGGTGTCTTGAATTGCTGGGTCGATTTTGTGATCTGGTCGAGCGCTGCGAGTTGTTCCTTTGGTTGTCGCGCTTTGTTGAAAGCGTCGAGCAGTTCGTCAGCATGCGATACCCCTTCGCCGCGAATTTGAATTGGATCGGTCTTTTTCGCAGGGATAGAAAAAACGCCGCTTGCCTTAAGCGTTTTCTTCGTTGATTCCCACCAGCGTTTCCATTCCGCCTCGGTGAAAACATCGCCTACCAGCCAATCACTGATCTGCTGCGCCGTAGCCTTGCCGTCCAGGCTTTCAACAACATTTCGCACCAGCGCCGCCGGATTTTCCCTTGCCAAAATTTTGATCGACGGCAGATCGATGGCTTTGCGTGAGAGGAAGTGCTCCGGCGCCAGCGGCGTGACGTTCTCTGCCGCGTACTGGGCCTGCATCGGATGCGACTTTTTCCCGGCAAAATCAATTACGATCTGGTTGAGCAGCAGGTTCCATTCGCTCACCCGACCGAATCCCCAACTTTTGTGCAGACAAAATGTGCCCGGTTTTAGTTTCTCGAGTTGTTCCGCGGCGTGCGGAGTGAGTTTGCCGGCTTCGACTAGTTTTTCTAATTCGGTATCCATCGGTAGGGTCAATGAGTGCTATGTGACCTATAAATCGCCTGGGTCGGGCGCGCAATTTACCATTGCCGTGTGCCCACCCGCATGAAAACCTCCCCGCGGTGAGGACGAGCATCTGGTTTTGGATCGCCTTTCATATAGGCGTGTTCATTGCGATCGGAATCGATCTCTTCACGTTCCATCGCCGAGCTCGGGAACTAAGCATGGCTGCAGCGGCGCGACGCAGCGTGCTCTGGGTAATCGTGTCACTTGGATTTAACGCTCTGGTGTGGCGCTTCAAAGGGCCGCATCACGGGTTGGATTTTTTCACAGGCTACCTGATCGAGTATTCGCTGAGTATGGATAACATTTTTGTTTTTGTACTCATTTTTGCGCATTTCCGCGTTCCGCCAAAGGCGCAACATCGCGTCCTTGTCTGGGGAATAATCGGAGCACTGATCATGCGTGGCACGATGATCTTGGGCGGTATCGCGCTGGTGCAACGCTTTCATTTCATTCTTTACCTCTTTGGTCTCTTCCTGTTGATCACAGCGGCACAGATGTTTTTTGGAAGACGCCCAGCGCACGATTTCGCCGAGGGTTGGGTATTGCGGATGTGCCGTCGAATCCTTCCCATTACGCGCGAATTTCATAACGAACACTTTAAGGTGCACTTGGATGGCCGGTGGATGTTAACTCCGCTCGCTCTGACAATGATCGTGATCGAGGTCACAGACCTCATTTTTGCCGTCGATTCGATCCCCGCGATCTTTGCAATAACGCGCGACCCCTTCATTGTTTATACCTCTAACATTTGCGCGATTCTCGGTTTGCGATCGCTTTACTTCCTTCTGGCCGGTCTGATGAATCGTTTCATTTACTTGAGAACCGGCCTCGCTCTCGTCCTCGGCTTCGTCGGCATAAAGATGATCCTCGTCGACTATTTTCCGCTATCACGTGCCCTGTCTCTTGGAGTCATAGCGCTCATTCTTGGGGTTACAATCGCGGTTTCGATGCTCAAGACAAAGGATCATGATGTAGCCGAAGGCCGAAAATAAGTATTGCCTTTGCTTTTCGGAATCATTTTACTGCTTCCGAGCGCCTATGAAAACAATCCTCCCGTTCGCGGCGGTCATTGCTCTTGTCAGCGGAGCTTTTGCCGATATTCAAGACCCGCCTTCGAACGATTATGGCCCAACGCGCAAGCTGGGTCGCGGTTTGTCGAACTTTTTTATCGCTCCAGCAGAAGTTTTTGTGACCGTGACGACTGTTAATACTTACGACGGAAATTCTGCCGCTGCGGGATACGGTGTCGTCCGCGGTATTGGCCGTTCTGGCGCGAGGCATATCGCCGGTTTGATTGAGATGCTGACGTTTCCTTTTCCGATATGGCGTGACAGTTACTACCCTATGTTGCCGCCAGACATTCCCTACATTCATGCTGGTTATTCGGAATTCCCACCCGAACTCGGCAACGAATCAAAGTATCCTTACGTGCGGGATTATTAACCGGCTTGACCCTTCGCTACCTGACTCAGCTGCCTAGGCGAAACGTGTGCTCACGCTCCGGTCAGGAGCGATTGCAGGTTCTTACTCGGTTCTAACTCTTCTCGAGGATCTCGAAAAGCTCGTACCCACAGTCACGCGCCTGCGGGTACGGTTGTAGAGCGTGTGACGCAAAACGTGCTCGTGAAGTCGCCAGGCCACAACGGCAATGACGAAACACGAATGGCGAAAGGATATCAAAAGCAGAATCGAATTGGCATTTTCGATTCGCTAGGTCGAAATCTTCATATGCGCGTTGTCGATCTAAGAATCGAGGATATCGCCTTTGGTGGGAAAGGTGTCGGACGTGACCAGGGGAAGGCCGTCTTCGTTCCGTACACAATTGAAGATGAATTGGTTTCTGCTGAGATCGTACGCGAGAAAAAACAATTCGCCCAGGCAGAGTTAGTCGAAGTTAAGACGAGCTCGGCACACCGTGTTACACCAGAATGTCCCTACTTTGGCCGATGCGGCGGGTGTGCATATCAGCACATCGACTACGAACATCAGTTGACGATTAAGTGGCGGCAGGTGCGCGATGTTCTGTACCGGATCGGCAAGCTTAAAGATGCCACTCTGCGCCCGATTATTCCGTCGCCGAAGCATTACGGTTATCGCAATCGCATTACTGTGCACGTGCAGGATCGCGTGATCGGATTTTTCACGCGTGATTCTCATCGATTGATCGACATCGAGCGCTGCCCCATTTCGCGCGACGAAGTGGGCCACGCGCTGACGGAACTGCGGGGCCAAAATCCTCGCGATGGACATTACACTCTGCGCGCCCCCTCCAGTCGGCGTTTCTTTTCTCAAACCAACAATGAGGTTGCAGATGCATTGCGCGACTTGATTGTCGATCTTGTTCCGCCGAATCAAGATCTCTTAATCGACGCATATTGCGGAGCAGGATTCTTTGCCAAAGCATTGCTCAACAAGTTTGAGCGAGTCATTGGAATCGATTGGGACAGGTTCGCGATCGCGGCTGCAAACGAAAATACGACTGAAAAAGAGACCTATATTGCCGGTGACGTCGAAGAAGAACTAACAAAGCGAGAGCGATTCCTAGCCAGCGAGAGTCTGCGACAACTGGGAAGTGATCATTCACTAACACTTATTATCGATCCGCCTGCGATTGGCTTGTCAAAAAACGTGCGACACGCGATTCTCGATCTTGCACCAACCACGCTGATTTACGTTTCCTGCAACCCGGCCACACTGGCGCGCGACTTAAAGGAGTTACAGGAAAAATTTACCATCAATTCGGTTACCCCTCTCGACATGTTTCCGCAGACAGCTGAGATCGAAGCCGTGGCGCACCTGCAAGCGGTGCCGTCGGCATCGTGAAGAAGATTGACGCGCGGCCAGCGTTTTCGAACGTTCCTCGAAGCAGGTGCCACAAAGCCGAGTTTCATTGACGAGTCGTACGGCGATAAGTCCAATGGCAAGATGAATTGGGTCCTGGGTCTCGTCGCAGCACGCCCGAACTGGTGGATCGTGTTGCCGTTTGTGACCTTGTTGGTGGCGATCGCGCTCGCTCCGCTCATCGCTCAACATCATTGGGAGCGTCACTACCACAAGCTTTGCGTCGCTCTCGCCGGCATAGTTTGTCTGTATTATCTCTTCGTCGTTAACGAGTCCGCGCGCGTCCTACACGCGGGAATAGATTACCTGACCTTCATGGTCGTAGTCGGTTCCTTCTTCGTTGTCGCAGGCGGAATTCATTTGCGCGTCAAATCGCCAAGCGGCGCGATGAGAAACACTCTGTTCCTTTTTGTCGGCGCGCTGCTGGGAAATCTAATCGGTACCATCGGCGCATCGATGCTGCTGATCAGGCCGTGGATCGCGATGAACAGAGGCCGCGTCGCCCCGATGCATATCGCGTTCTTTGTTTTTCTAGTCAGCAACATCGGCGGCGCGTTGTTGCCAGTCGGTCCGCCGCTCTTCCTGGGATTTCTCAAAGGTGTGCCGTTTGGCTGGACGCTCCAAAATTGCTGGCGCCAATGGCTGCTCACGGTCGCGATTATTTTGGCCGTTTTTTTTGTTCTGGATCTTATCAATCTTCGCCGGCGCAAAAGGGCCATTCAGGAAAGCGAGCTTACGCAATGGCGCTGCGACGGTGCTCAGAACTTTCTTTTCCTGCTTGCGCTTCTGGCTGCGCTCATCGCCGTGCGTGCAGGCTGGCGCGAGCCGCTCATGGTACTGATTGCGCTGGGATCCTATTTCGCTACGCCACAGCGCATTCGCGAAGCCGACAATTTTAGCTTTGCCCCGCTCAAGGAAGTCGGCTGGCTCTTTCTGGGCATTTTTGGAACGATGATTCCGGTTTTGGAATTCATGGAACAATCCGCCGACAAACTGGGATTGACTTCAGAGACGTCATTCTTCTGGGCAACCGGCTTGCTCTCCGCCTTGCTCGATAACGCGCCAACCTATCTCGCTTTTTTTGCTGCAGCGCTTGGACTCCACCACTTCGACGATCAACGATCCGTTGCAGGTCGCCGACTTTATTTCCAAAAACGGCAGCGAATTAACCGCGCTCTCGCTGGGCGCAGCGTTCTTTGGCGCGCTGACTTACATCGGCAACGCACCGAACCTGCTGGTGAAAACGATTGCCGAACATGCGCATGTGCCGACGCCCAGCTTCGTCGGCTATATCTGCCGATTCGCTATCCCAGTCTTGATCCCTATCTTTGCACTAATCTCGATTTTGTTTTTCTCTCGGTGGGCAGCGTAACTGCCGAGGAAGCAATTGCCCTATTAATGTTTTTTTAATGCATTAGGCGTGCGGTTTAATTAACGCGTCAGCCAAAAGTCGCTCACCATTGGGGATAGTTTATGAGCGAATTCATTATCGTAGGAATAATCGTCATTCTGGGCGTGAACGGACTTTACTCGCGCTTTTGCGAGCAGCCTAAGGACAAGCGATGAGCGATCTCGTTTTCGCAGGAAGTGTAATCCTATTTTTTGTCGTAAGCGCTGTTTACGTGCGTTTTTGCGACCACCTCTAGGATGCCTCATGGAAACAATCATCGTCGGAATCATCGCGCTGCTGCTGTTCGCCTACTTGTTTATCGCCATGATCCGCCCGGAGAAATTCTAAGGAATCGATTATGCAAGCTTCAGGTTGGATCCAATTTGCTATCTACATCGTCGCGCTTGCGCTGATTACGAAGCCGATGGGGCTATATCTGTTGCAGGTGCTCGATGCCAACGGCAAAACGTGGCTCGATCCGCTGCTGCGCCCGCTCGAGCGCGGGACCTATCGCATTATGGGCGTGGATCCGAACAAGGAGCACGACTGGAAGCAATACACCCTCGCCATGCTGCTCTTCAGCATGGTCGGCTGTTTGTTCACTTACGCGATTCTGCGGCTGCAAAATATCCTGCCGTTAAATCCGCAAGGCCTGGCCGGAGTTAGCCCGGATTGTTCGTTCAACACTGCGACAAGTTTCACCACCAACACGAATTGGCAGAGCTATGTCGGCGAAACCACCATGTCGTATTTCTCGCAAATGGTGGGGCTGGCATTTCATAATTTCGTCAGCGCCGCAACCGGCATCGCTATTGCCGCAGCGCTCGTCAGGGGAATTGCGCGCCATACGGCTAACACCATCGGCAACTTCTGGGTCGATCTCGTCCGCGTCACTTATTACCTGCTCATCCCTATCTGCGTCGTCTTCGCGGTTTTCCTCGTGTCGCAGGGGATGATCCAAAACTTCAAACCGTACACGAAAGCGACCTTGGCCGAACCGATGAGAGTTTCTGTCGCCAAAGTGGACAAGGATGGCAAAGCCGTGGTCGACGCTGAAGGCAAGCCGGTGATGGAAGAGCAGACCGTCACCGAGCAAAACATCGTGCAAGGACCGATGGCGTCGCAGGTCGCAATCAAGATGCTTGGGACGAACGGCGGTGGTTACGTCAATGCCAACGCGTCGCATCCGTTCGAGAATCCAACACCGCTCTCCAATTTTTTCCAGATGCTATCCATTTTCTCGATCGGCAGTGGGCTCACTTATTATCTCGGTCGAATGGTGAAGAACCAAAAGCACGGCTGGACGGTTTGGGCGGTGATGCTCGCACTATTTATGGCCGGCGTTCTGCTGGCGTGGAATTCGGAAGCGGCGGGTAATCCGATTCATCAAAATCTCGGAGTCGCCGCGGTTGATGGAAACATGGAGGGCAAGGAGGTCCGTTTCGGAATTTTCAATTCCGCGCTTTTCGCCACCATCACGACCGACGCATCATGCGGCGCAGTCAATTCGATGCATGATTCGTTTACGCCACTCGGTGGATTCGTGCCGCTATTCAACATTCAGTTAGGCGAAATTATTTTCGGCGGTGTCGGCGCAGGACTTTACGGGATGCTCGTGTTTGTTGTGCTCGCCGTCTTCATCGCTGGCCTCATGGTCGGACGCACGCCGGAATATCTCGGCAAAAAGATCGAGTCCTACGATGTCAAGATGGCAATGCTTTCGTTGTTGATTCTCGCCATTTCCATTCTGGGATTCGCGGCGTGGGCGATTGTGAGCAAATGGGGACTCGTCGCCCTGAACAACAGCGGCCCGCACGGCTTGAGCGAGATTCTTTACGCGTTCACATCCGGCACGGGGAACAACGGAAGTGCGTTCGCCGGTATTAGCGCCAACACGCCATGGCTCAACACCACCATCGGTATTGCGATGTTGGTCGGACGCTTCCTGATGATTGTGCCGATCCTTGCCTTGGCCGGTTCGTTAGTGCGAAAGAAAGTCACGCCGGCCAGCGTGGGAACGTTTCCGGTCCACGGCGGCACATTTTTCATTCTGCTCATCGGCACCGTGCTTTTGATCGGCGCGCTGAATTTCGTTCCAGCGCTGACGCTTGGGCCCATCGTCGAACACTTCCTCATGCAAGGCGGAAAACTTTTCTAAGATCGATTATCGATGAAAGCACAATCTCGTTCACTCTTTGATTGGAACATTGTTCGTCCGGCAATTGGCGACGCGTTCAAGAAATTGAACCCGCGTCTGATGGTGAAGAACCCGGTCATGTTCGTGACCATGGTGGGCGCCGCCCTAACGACTGTGGGAATCTTCACAGCCACGCCCGATTTGCGCGGATTCGTCACGCAACTCGCGATCTGGCTCTGGTTCACGGTGTTGTTCGCCAACTTCGCCGAAGCGATGGCTGAAGGCCGCGGTAAAGCCCAGGCGGCCAGTCTGCGGCGCGCGCGCAAAGAAACGATGGCGCGTCGCCTGCAGAATGGCCGTGAGGTAAAAGTTCCAGCGCCCATCTTGCAAAAAGGCGACCTCGTGGTCTGCGAAGCCGGCGACATCATTCCCGCAGACGGCGATGTTGTGGAGGGAATTGCAAGCGTCGATGAAGCCGCGATCACCGGCGAATCGGCGCCGGTCATCCGCGAGAGTGGCGGCGACCGCAGCGCGGTCACTGGCGGAACGCGTGTGCTGAGCGATCGCATCGTCATTCGGGTGACTATGGAGAAAGGGGGAGGCTTTCTCGACCGCATGATCGCGCTGGTGGAAGGCGCGCGCCGTCAAAAAACGCCTAACGAAATCGCGCTCACGATTCTGCTCGCGGCGCTGACGTTTATCTTTCTGCTCGTCTGCGTCACGCTGAAACCGTTCGGCATTTATTCCGGCACAGTATTTTCCATTCCAGTTCTGATCGCGTTGTTGGTTTGTTTGATTCCCACAACCATCGGCGGACTACTCAGTGCTATTGGCATTGCCGGAATGGACCGCGTGTTGCAGCGAAATGTTCTGGCGATGAGCGGGCGGGCTGTCGAAGCAGCCGGAGATGTAGATGTTTTGTTGCTCGACAAAACCGGCACCATCACGCTCGGCAATCGCATGGCCGTCGCGTTTCATGCCGCGCCCGGCGTTCAGCCTAACGACCTCGCGGCTTCGGCACAGTTGAGCTCGCTTGCCGACGAAACGCCTGAGGGCCGCAGCATCGTCGTGCTCGCGAAAGAGAAATTCGGATTACGCGCACGCGAGATGCATGAACTGGAGGCGACATTCGTGCCTTTCACCGCGCAAACGCGGATGAGCGGTGTCGATCTTCATGCCAACGGCGCCCAACCGACGATGCGTGTGCGCAAAGGCGCTGCCGAGGCGGTGCGCGGATTCGTTGAATCAGCCGGCGGTATTTTCCCGCAGCCAGTCGGAAAGACGGTTGACGAGATTTCCCATCGCGGCGGCACGCCGCTGGTTGTCGCATCGGACATGGTGACGCTGGGCACGATCGAGCTCAAAGATGTGGTCAAAGGCGGCATCAAGGATCGCTTCGCGCAGTTACGCAAGATGGGAATCAAAACGGTGATGATCACGGGTGACAATCCACTCACCGCCGCAGCCATCGCTGCTGAGGCGGGTGTAGACGATTTCATGGCGCAAGCGACGCCGGAACAAAAACTGAAGCGAATCCGTCAGGAACAAGCGGAGGGCCATCTGGTCGCCATGACCGGCGACGGAACGAACGACGCTCCTGCGCTCGCACAAGCTGATGTCGGTGTAGCGATGAATACCGGCACGCAAGCCGCGCGCGAAGCCGGCAACATGGTCGATCTCGATAGCAATCCGACAAAGCTGCTCGACATCGTTGAGATCGGGAAACAGATGCTGATTACACGTGGCTCGCTTACCACGTTCAGTATCGCAAACGATGTGGCGAAGTACTTCGCGATCATTCCTGCGATGCTGATGGCGACGTTCCCGGCGATTGCGCCGCTGAATATCATGCATCTCCACAGTCCGACAAGCGCAATTCTGAGTGCCGTGATTTTCAACGCGCTGATCATTATCGTGCTTATACCACTTGCGCTGCGCGGCGTCGCGTACAAGCCAATGGGCGCGCTGGCGATTTTACAACGCAACCTCCTTATCTACGGCTTCGGCGGCATCATTGTTCCGTTTATCGGCATCAAACTGATCGATCTGATCATCACCGCGCTTCACCTGTCCTGACCAATGAAAGAACTCTTCTCCCATATTCGAGGCGCAGTCGTATCGACCGTCGTGCTGTCGATCGTCTGCTGCGGCCTCTATCCGCTCATTGTTTTCGGAATTTCGCAGGCGCTCTTTCGCGACAAAGCCAACGGCAGTTTGATTGTCGATCCAAACGGAATGGTGCACGGATCAACGCTGCTGGCGCAAGGTTTTACCGCCGACAAATATTTTCATCCACGCCCTTCCGCTGCTGGGAATGGTTACGATGCCGCAAGCTCCGGCGGCAGTAATTTGGGACCGACGTCGCAAAAACTAAACGACGCGATCAAAGACCGCGTTGCTGCTTACCGCAAGGAGAATGGTTTGAGTGAAACGGAGCCTGTGCCCGCGGATGCTGTGACCACATCAGGCAGCGGGCTCGATCCTCATATCAGCTTACGCAACGCGGAACTGCAAACTCCGCGCGTCGCCAAAGCTCGCGGCCTATCCGAGGAGAAGGTTCGCGAACTGATTCAGGAAAAAACCGATGGGCGCGATCTCGGCGTTCTCGGCGAACCGGGTGTGAACGTTCTCAAACTGAACCTCGCGCTCGATGCCCGCCCGACGCAGCCATGAAACCTTTGTTCACGATTTCTTCCGCGATGAATGACTCTGCTCGCATTCAATCGAGTCAAGCGGGCGAACCGACGAAAACGTACGTATTCGTTTTCGTTCCTTTTTACATCACCAGAAAGACAGTTGCATCGACTCGACAATCTCGCCGCAATTTGCTTCTAAAATTACGCCGCATCCTTCTTCGGCAAGATCGACAATCGCTGCCATTCTGGACCTGGTTTGTCGATAATCCGCGACCCACATCCACCCGCCGATCGTGAAAACGATCTTTCAATCATTTGGCATTTCGCTCTGTCTCGCCGCAACGGTTGTTGCAGGGGAAGTCGCGGTCGTAGCGCCCTCGCCGACACCGGAGCCGCGCTTTAAGATCTCTGGTTGGATCGACAGTGGGATCACCTTTAATCCTGCCAGCCCGGCAGATAATCAGAACTTTGGACGGTTCTTTGACGATCGCGTGAACGAGCCGCTGTTGAACCAACTTGTAATCAATTTCGAGCGTGCGCTGGCGCCGCAGCCTGGTCAGTTCGATTGGGGTTTCAAGTTGCAATTCATGTACGGCAGCGACGCGCGCTTCATCCACTCCCTAGGCCTATTCAGCGATACGGCGGCCACCTCGATCGTTCAGCCGGACATGGTCGAAGGATATCTTAACCTTCACTTTCCCTTTATCAGCGAAGGAGGCCTCGACTTGAAGCTTGGCAAATTTGTCACCCTCGAGGGAGCGGAAACGATCGATCCACGCACGAATTTCTTCTATTCGCATACCTACATTTTTAATTTTGGAATTCCGTTTAACCACACCGGCGGCCTGGCGACCTTTCATGCGACCAAATGGCTCGATCTTTACTCTGGAATTACGCGGGGCGTTAACACCAGCATCGACGATAATAACGATAACGTCTCTTTTCACGGCGGCGTCGGACTCAACCTGTGGGATGGCAAACTGACGATTCTTGCGACCACTTCCATCGGTCCTGAGACGCCGAACGACAATCACGATCAGCGTTACCTCAACTGCATCACCACCACATGGAAGATCACCGATAGGTTTACGTCCATCACCGATCTCAACTATGCGCGCGACGACGGAGCCGATGCTGACGCCTACGGCATCGCGCAATATTTTACCTACGCCATCAACAGTTGGTTAACTGCCGGAATCCGCGGGGAAGTCTTCAGCGATCAAAAAGGCTTTTACGTGGTCTCGTTTGCTAACATCCATGACCCGATGCGCGCCTTGGAGGGCGAACCGACCATTGATCCACGCACGGTTGGTGGCGGGCATACTACCTACGGCGCAATCACCGCCGGTGTGAACATCAAGCCACCGATGCCAAAGCCTATTTCAAGTCTGAACATCCGTCCGGAACTGCGCTACGATCGCGCGTTAAACGGCACGCATCCATTCAATCAGTCAAGTGACGTCGATCAGTTTACTGTCGGCGTAGATTGCATTCTCACGTTTTAAGTACACGCCATCGTGCATAACCTGCTCATTTTCGTCACTGGCAGGATCTTCCACCATTAACAACTTATGAATTACTTCCTGTTCAGGGTGCTTGTCTTGGTGCTCTTTGTACTGCTATTGATTCTGCTTACAATCTTCGAGAAGAAAGCCTTGAGACGCCGTAAGCATTAGGGCTCAAGGCAATCAGGATTGTTCCGCTATCGCTGTGGCCTGACTCGATTTGGATTCGGGCAAGATATAGCTTCGGGCAATGCTCAAGGTCGCAGACACTCCTGGACCGGCGCAAAGATCGCGATGCCATCCCTGGCTCGCGGGGTTCTTTGCTTTTGGCGCAATGATGTGCGCTCTTGTCCTGGCCTTGCTTCTCTTTCCTTGCAGCTCTTTCGATTCGGTATGGCGACTTAATCCAGAGGCTCGGCTCGCGTTTCGATCTCTAGGGAATTGGTCGTTTCTGCTCATGCTGACTGTCGGAATAGCGTGCCTCTTTGCCGCCATCGGGCTATGGCGCGACACTGTTTGGGGCACACGCTTGGCGTTGACCATTCTTTCGATCAATCTCATTGGTGATCTAGCCAATGCGTTGTTTCGTCACGATTATCGGGCGTTGATTGGTTTGCCTGTAGGCGCCGTGATGATCTTTTATTTGGTTCGATCCGGAGATTGGTCCAAAGGCTTTCGCGGTCGGACAAAAGGGGAATAGCTTAGTCTGGGCTTAAATTGTAACGTTGTAACCTCCCATGAGCGACGCCGAACGGCCTGATCCAGATGCGCTTCTCGCCCGCATGAAGCGTGAAGAAACCGCTGCGGCGCGCGGGAAACTGAAGATTTTTTTCGGGATGTCGCCGGGCGTGGGTAAGACGTACGCCATGCTGCAGGCCGCGCGGCAGAAACAAGCCGAAGGATGTGAGGTCGTGGTGGGGATCGTTGAAACGCACGGACGTAAGGAGACGGAAGCGTTGCTCGAAGGGATGCCAATCATGCCGCGAACGCAAATCGAATATCGCGGAACAAAGCTCGAGGAGATGGATCTCGATGCGATTCTCGCCTGGCATCCCGGTCTCGCAGTCGTCGATGAACTGGCACACACCAACGCACCTGGCTCGCGTCATCCAAAGCGTTACCAGGACGTGCTGGAGCTGCTAGACGCCGGCATCAACGTTTATACAACGCTCAATGTTCAACATGTCGCCAGTCGCGCCGACGTCGTCCGTCAAATCAGTGGTATTTCGGTCCACGAAACAGTTCCTGATACTGTCCTCGATCTTGCCGACGAAATCGTTCTTGTCGATCTAACCCCGGAGCAACTCCGGGCGCGCTTAGCTGAAGGCAAAGTGTATCTCGGCGAGCGCGCGGAGTGGGCAGCGCGAAATTTCTTCCGTGAAAGCAACCTGACCGCCTTGCGCGAAATGGCGTTGCGTCTGGTGGCCGAACATGTCGATCGCGACCTGCGCGACATCATGTCAGAAGAAAGGATTGCCGGACCCTGGAAGAGTGGCGATCGGTTACTCGTCGCGGTGAGCGCGAGTCCTTACTCCGAGCGTTTGATTCGTTATACTCGGCGGCTCGCGGCATCCATGGAGGCCTCGTGGATTGTCGCAAATATCGAACAGCCACGCTCCTTGTCGCAGGAGGAACAAACGCGATTGACCCGCTACCTCGCGCTCGCGCGTCAGTTAGGCGCAGAAGTCATTTCGACACCGGGCACCGATGTTGGCGAAACGTTGTTGCGCATCGCGCGTGAGCACAACGTCACTCAAATCGTCATTGGAAAGCCGCTTGGAGCGCGGTGGTTTTCCTTTTGGAGGCGCGACCCGTTACGCTGGCTCATGCGCAATAGCGGAAACATCGACATTCACATGATTCCCGGAGAGGAATCGGCTGCACCGGCAAGGGAAACGGTCGAGGAGCGACTCATACGCGCTCCGTGGCGAGATTTTGGAATCGCCCTTGGCATTGCCGCGGGCGTCACTGCTCTCTGCTCCGCGATATTCGATTTCACCGGCTATTGGGCTGTCGCGCTTTTTTATCTGCTTGCCGTCGTGCTTGCCGCTACGCGACTACGCCGCTGGCCGACACTCTTTCTCGCCGGACTCAGCGCGCTTCTGTGGGATTTTCTGTTCATTCCGCCGCGATTCACCTTCTACATCACCCATTTTCACGACTTCATGATGTTCGGCGCGTATTTCGTTATCGCCATTGTCATAGGACATCTGGCAACGCAATTGCGCGAACGCGAACAGGCCGAGCGTCGTCGGGAGCAACGCGCAACAGCATTATACCGTTTGACACGTTCCCTGGCCGCCAGCGGCGATCTGGATCAAGCGCTTCCAAAAGTTTTGGCGTTGATCAAAGAATCGTTTCAATCAGATGCCGCAGTTTGGTTGCCCGACGAGAATGGCCTATCGCATCACTGGGCAAGCACGTTCGTGCCGTCTAGCAAAGACGAAAGCGTAGCAGTTTGGACGTTTCAGAAAAAACAAGCAGCCGGAAAATCGACGGACACCTTGCCGGATGCCGAGTCGCTTCATGTGCCACTAGTTACCGGCGATGGCGCCGAAGGTGTGTTGACTGTGCGCCTTCCAGTGACGCCTACGCTGGAGCAACGCGAATTGCTCGACGCCTTCGCCGCTCAACTCGCGCTGTTCGTGAAGAAGGAGCGCGCGCTTGAAGAAAGCCGCGCGGCGCAGATTTCAAGCCAATCCCAGAAGTTGCAGAAAGCGCTGTTCGATTCTGTCTCACATGAATTGAAGACGCCGCTTGCAGCGATGTCGGTCGCGCTCCAATCCGGCAAACCTTCTGCACAACCCAACCGCGCCGAATTGCAGCAAGCCGTGCAGCGGCTGACCCGAACTGTCGATCATTTGCTCGATGCGACCCGTTTGGAATCGGGACTCTTGCAACCACTGCGTGAATGGTGCGATCCGGCCGAGTTGGTGCGCGAAACCGTCACTTCGTCGGGATTAAAGGACAGCGTTGTTCGAATCAACACGCAGAATGACCTGCCCGCTATCTCTGTCGACGCGCGACTGATTCAGCAAGCGTTAGGTGCCTTGTTATCAAACGCCGCAGCGCACGGCGGAAGTGACAAACCGATCGAAGTGAGTGCAGCGCGGGATGGTTCTATGCTGATTATTTCCGTGGGAGATCGCGGCCCGGGTCTTGCGCCTGGTGAAGAGAACAAAGTTTTCGAAAAGTTTTATCGCGGTCCGAGAACGCGTCCTGGTGGCCTCGGTCTTGGGCTTTCCATTGCCCGGCAACTTGTAGAAGCACACGGCGGCGAGCTGCTGGCGCAAAATCGCGAAGGTGGAGGTGCGCGATTTTCCATTCGGCTTCCCGTTGGTGAACCGATGCGGTTGCCAAGCGAAGCCACCGCGTGAATGAAACCGGTCGCGCTTATCATTGACGATGAAGTGCAAATCCGACGGCTGCTGCGAGTCGCTCTGGAAGCAGAAAATTATCAGGTCCGCGAAGCTGAGAACGGTCAACAGGGCTTGATTGAAATTGCCAACTACAAACCCGCTGTCATCCTTCTCGATCTTGGCCTGCCGGATCTTGAAGGGCTCGAAGTGTTAAGGCGATTGCGTGAATGGAGCGAAGCTCCCGCGGTTGTTCTGACCGTGCGTGACGACGTGCAGGAAAAAGTGGCCGCCCTCGATGCCGGCGCAGATGACTATGTGACCAAGCCGTTTAGCATACCGGAGTTGCTCGCCCGTCTCCGCGCTGCGCAGCGAAAAACACGCCCGGCAGAGGAAATTTCGGTCTTTAAGCATGGCGATCTTATTGTCGATCTTTCCGCTCACACTGTGACTCGCGCCGGTCGGGAAGTGAAACTGACCGCCACCGAGTACGCCTTGCTCCGCTTGTTTGTCAGGCATCCTGGCCGCGTTCTCACGCATCGTTACATCTTGCGCGAAATCTGGGGTCCGAAATCAGAAGAACATCGGCAGTATCTCCGCGTTTACGTCACGCATCTGCGCCAAAAGATCGAGAGCGATCCAGCGAAGCCGTCTTTAATCAAAACCGCGCCTGGAATTGGCTACCGATTTGCGGGTTGATGCCTTGTAATCCATCGACACGTTCCCCTCGGTAACGACCATTCGATACACGTACAAAAGCGACCCAACACTCAAAAGCTTGGCTGGAAAGAATTCGCCTTCGCCAGAAGCTCCCTCGAGAAAGCACTTGCCAGCGAACAAGTGCGCAATGGAGAGTCACACGCAATAAGCGATGGCGAAGCTGATGGAGGATATTGTTCTCGACGCGAGCGCGGGCGTGCATCGGCCGCGTAATCTGGACTGGAAACGGGCGGCTGCATTGCTGTACGGCGATTGGGGTACCAGCAAGGCATACGTCATTGGCCTTGCGTTTGTGGCGGCGGGATTCTCGTCTCTGCCGATCATTCTGGCCGTTTGCGCGCTCACCGGGCTGGTCGGCATCAATTACATTGTTATTTGCCGTCATTTCCCCGACGGCGGCGGTGTTTACTCCGCCGCGCGTGAGCAGAGCCGGTTGCTGGCGGTGGTTGGGGCGCTGTTGCTGGTCGCGGATCTTACGGTCACGGCTGCGCTCAGTGGCTGGTCTGCATTGAGCTACATCACTTCCGGCGCGGAGCAGGTCACTTGGATCAGGCTTGTTCGCGATCACATCGCGCTGACGACTATTGGCATGCTGCTGCTCATGGGACTGATTAATTACTTCGGCCCGAAACACTCTGGCAGCTTTGCTGTGGCGCTCACGTTGCCGACTGCAGTGATAGTTATTCTCTTGATTGCTCTGAGCGCGCCGCACTTCACTACACATTTTCTCGAGCCGCGGCACCAAAGCCTGGGCACGGTGTGGGTGCAATTCGTCGGCGTCATCCTGGCTTTATCGGGCGCGGAATCCATCGCCAATCTCACCGGCGTCATGAAACTCGATCCAGGATCGACGATGGAACATCCGAGTGTCGCGCGCGAATCGCTGAAGGCCATTACACCGGTAGCACTCGAAGTTGTCATTGGTACGGCGCTGCTCGGGTGGGCGATGCTTTCACTGCCTTCCGTGCTCGGCAAGACATTGCATCTGACGAATCGCGACGAAATCTCGGCGGTTCTTTGGCAACGCAGTGAAGACATGTTGCGCTTCATCGGCGAGCAATTTGCCACGGCCACATTTTCGCCCGGCGTCGGGCAGATTTTCGGCTGGATCGTTGGAATAGTTTTTTGCCTGCTGCTCTTAAGCGCTGCCAACACGGCCATCGTAGCGATGATCGGTGTGCTTTATATGATGTCACGCGATCGCGAGATGCCGCGGCAATTCCGACAACTAAACAGTCACGGTGTTCCGCTCTGGCCGCTGTTCATCGCTACCGGCCTACCAGTGGTCGTGCTACTTTTTGCTGCCAACTTCACCGCGTTGGCCGGCCTTTACGCCATCGGCGTCGTCGGCGCAATCACGGTCAACGTCGGTTCATGCACATTTAATCGCACCAGGGGTTTCACGTGGTACGATCGCGTCCTGTTTTGCGTAACATTTGTGGTTCTGGCCTTTGTCGAGCTGACGCTCGCCCACACGAAACTCGACGCCCTTCAATTCGTCCTGGCGATTTTGGTCAGTGGGCTGGCGTTACGCGCGTACACGTTAAAGCTTCAAGGCCTCACCACTCTCACGGTCACGCGCGAAGTTGCCAATATGGTCACGCCCGACCTCGTGACGAACATGCGACCTCGTTTGGAAGAAGGCCAAAAAATCATGGTCGCTGCGCGCGGAATTACGCCAGTGCTCAGCTTTGCGATGGATGAAGCCCAGTTGCGCAAGGCCACGCTCTTCGTGTTGTACGTGAAAGAAGTGGCGGTGTACTTTACAGCGGCCGGCACGCCGCTTGGCCGGTCCAAATGGCAGGATGATCCTCAAGCGAACGCCATCATGTGTTCGATGCTCAAACTCGGACACGAACGTGGCATCAACATAGTTCCGCTTTATGCCGTGAGTCAGGACGCGGCCGCTACTATCGTAGATCTTGCCGCTACCATGGGAATCGATTTCCTGGTGATCGGCGCATCGCAACGGCCGGCTATGGCCAAGTTACTTCGAGGGAGCGTTGCGACCAACGTCGCTCAGCATCTGCCTGAATCGATTAAGTTGCTCATCTTCGGTTAAGCCAGGAACACTGGTTTTTGTAAGGAGCCCTGAAATTTTCGAACTACCGGATCGTTATTTTCGGATTCCAAAAAAGGCTTCCAGCGCGCGGGTCCCCAGAGCTTTCCAAATTTTGATCACTTCATAGGTGATAACGGTAGTAAAGGTCACCGCCAGCCAAACGCAGACTGCTTCAACCGGCAGGCCGGACCACGCTCCGATCTGCAGCCCCATAAGAATATTGCTGCGATATTCCCACCAGCCGTACGGTAAAGCGAGCGTCACTTCCCAAAGCAGGCTGATAAGCAGGAGCAGAAAAAATGTGAAGCTAAACGCGCGCCAGTTGATGAATCGCTGCGCGATGTAAAAAAAACCGGCCGAGGGAATGAGCGAAGCACAAGCGAGATAGGTAAAATACCATGGGAACCCTTCGGGTGCGCCGGAAACGAGCTTGCGGTACACAATTGCAGCCGCGATCAAGACGACACCAAGGGCGACGGAAGCAAAATGAAAGCGAACGATGCGCGGTACATTCCTGGCTGCTTCTGTGTAGTCAGGGACGTTGTAGGCGGCCATCCAATATTCGTCACACCAGATGTAACTCAGCAGGACGAGCATGAAGCCTGTCAGATAGAAGATGAATTCTTCGATTGGAATTGCCCCGCCTAACGCTGGAATATCGCAGCGAAGAGTGGCGGCTTTGTTTGGAAAGGTGAAGAACACGTTGCCGAAGAGAAGATCCAGCGCGAATCCGAGCGGTGTAAGGACCGCGATCGTCCTCCAAAATGCTTTTCGCGGAAACGTAAGATCAGGCCGGCAGGCGAACCACCATGCCAGGACTCCAATGGGAATGACGAACAGTCCCAGGCTCCAAGTGTATCCGAGCGGTGTCGGATTATCTGAAGTGCCTTGCAAAACAGCCGGATGAATGACAGTTCGCAGCGCAATAGCCGCAGGTACAATGAGGGCCGCCGCGATCGCAAACACGACGTAGAAGGACTTTGTCCTTTCTTGCATTACGAGAGAGCGTAAACAGAACGGTTTTAAGTTTTAAGATTTAAGTTTAAAGATTGCACTTGTCGTGACTCCGCCCAAGGTCCTCATCGCCGACGCAATTTCGCAGCGCGGAGTAGATGAGCTTTCTCGCGATGGGGCAATCAAGATTGTGGTCAAAACCGGGTTGAGCGAGAAGGAACTTGTCGATCTTATTCCAGACTTCAGTGGGCTTGTCGTGCGCAGCCAGACAAAAGTCACCGCCGATATCGTGAACGCAGGGGTGAAGTTGCGTGTAGTTGGGCGCGCTGGAGTGGGGGTGGACAACGTCGACGTTGAGGCGGCCACGCGCCGCGGCATCATCGTCTTAAATGCGCCGGGTGGAAATACGGTTTCCACCGCCGAGCATGCGTTTTCGCTGTTGCTTTCAGCGGCGCGCAAAATTCCGCAGGCCGACGCAAACGTTCGCAACAGGAGTTGGGACAAAAAGGCTTTCGAAGGAGTTGAGCTCTACAACAAGACGCTTGGCGTAATTGGGATGGGCCGGATCGGCAGTGAACTCAGTCGGCGCGCCATTGCTTTCGGTATGCGCGTGATTGCGTACGATCCCTATCTATCTGCAACGCGCGCCCGCAGCCTGCAGGTCGAGCTGGTGGACGAGCTCGATGATTTGCTTACGAGCGCGGATTTCATTTCGCTGCACACGCCGCTTACGGCAGAAACGCGGCACATTCTCAATAAAGCGCGGTTAGACAGAACCAAACGCAGTGTCCGCGTTATCAATTGTGCGCGCGGTGGCTTAATTGACGAAAACGCGCTTGTGAAAGCCTTGCAAGATGGACATGTCGCCTGCGCGGCGCTGGACGTTTTCGAGGTCGAACCGCTTCCAGCCGATTCTCCATTGCGCGGAGCTCCCAATCTTGTTCTGACTCCGCATCTTGGCGCGTCCACCGCGGAAGCCCAGGAGAGTGTTGGGATTGAGATTGCACACTCGATTCGTGCCGCGCTGATCGAAGGCACCATTCGCAATGCGGTAAACATGCCCAGTCTCGATGCAAAGACCCTGGCGATCATTGGCCCTCATCTGCGCTTCGGCGAAAAACTGGGCAGATTTCTCTCACAGCTTGCACCAAAGCGTGCCGAGACTCTGAACGTCAATTACAGCGGTAAAGTCAACGAGGTCGATACGACAGCGATCACTCGTTCAATCTTGAAAGGATTTCTGCAATTAGCCGGCGGCAGCGAAGTCAACGAAGTCAACGCGCCGGGTTTCGCCGAAAGCCTTGGTTTGAAAGTAGGCGAATCACGTATGAGCGCGCTTGGAGACTATACAGACATGCTCGAATTATCCGCTGCGGGCGAAGGAAAAGTTGTTTCGGTCGGCGGCGCGTTCTTCGGTGCTACTCCACGAATCGTCAGCATTAACAGTCGCCCGGTAGAAGCGCGGCCGCACGGTGTTGTGCTGGTATTGGAAAACACGGACCGCCCGGGAATGGTTGGGCGAATTGGCACTTTGCTGGGCGATCATGGCGTAAACATCGCAACAATGTCGCTGAGTCGAAATCAGGCTGGTGGCACAGCGCTCACCGTGTTGAATCTCGATACCGCACCAAGTGAAAAATTGCTCACAGAAATTCGGGCAAGCGAAGACATTCGCTCGGCGCAGGTGATTGAGTTATGAAAGCGTCGGATCATAGCTTAAGTCTTGCCGCATCGGTACAAATTCGATAAAACGCGGCTCATTATGGACTTTAGTGCTCACTCTATTCTCTGGGTTCTGGTGATCGGTCTCGTTGTCGGCGCCCTCGCGAAATTGTTGATGCCAGGAAAAGATCCCGGTGGCTGCATTATCACAATCCTGCTCGGCATCGCGGGCGCATTCGTTGGTACCTGGATCGGACGCATTTTTGCCGGAGAAAATTACGTTGCCGGCTGGATCATGTCAGTCGTTGGAGCGATGATCCTGCTGTTGCTGTATCGATTGCTCTTCAGGCGCGGCGCTTAGCGATCGCTTGCTCATCTCGGCTGTAGCACAGGTAAAGCGGCAGTGTTCTGCTGCTTTCGGTGCGAACGATTCGATGCCTTGGCGAACTGCGTTTGCTCCGTCTCGTGAATGCGAGATTGTCATTGCTTCATGGCTGCCCCAACCAGAGTTCGCTTCATCGTTGCCTTCGCGGCTCTTTATCTTGTTTGGGGTTCAACCTATCTCGGTATCCGCTTTGCCATTGAGACCATTCCGCCGTTTCTCATGGCCGGGGCGCGATTCCTCCTCGCCGGAATGATCATGTTCGCGATTGCGTGGTCGCAAGGTGCTTACAAGGCGAGTTGGGCGAACTGGCGCGTATCGCTGATCGTCGGCGCATGTCTGCTGCTTGCAGGCAATGGCGGCGTCACGATCTCGGAACAATACATCGACACAGGATTGGCGGCGCTGATCGTGGCGATTGTTCCGATTTATATTGTTATTCTCGGCTGGGCGACGGGAATGGCGCCCAGACCAACACCGATTGTCTGGCTTGGTCTGGTCGGTGGTTTTGTTGGTGTTGGCATCTTGCTCGGGCCAGCCCTGCATTTTCCTTCAAACGGCGAAAAACATCCTGCAATTGGAATGGCAATTCTACTCGTTTCATCTTTCATCTGGTCGGCAGGCTCGCTTTATTCGCGTGCCGCAAAACATGCTGCTTCTCCGTTTCTGACAGCAGCCCAACAAATGCTCTGCGGGGGACTGCTGCTTCTGCTTGCTGGTGTTTTGACTGGCGAACTGCGTGGTTTTCATCCGCGCTCCATCTCAATGTTGTCGATCGGTTCCTTCATTTATCTAATAATCATAGGGGCTGTGGTTGGTTACACCGCCTACATTTGGCTGCTTCGTCATTGTGAGCCGGCGAAGGTTGCTACTTATGCGTATGTGAATCCGATCGTGGCGGTGTTGTTGGGTGCCGCTTTTGCAGGGGAAACCTTAAGCCTGCGCGTTTTGATTGCTGGCGCGCTGATTATTGGTTCAGTGGCGATTGTAATCACGACGCAGCAACTGAGAACAAGAGCAGAGTCGGCAATTCGTCCAACGATCGAACCGGCTGATTGAGCGTGCAGATGAACGGCGAAAATCCACTTCAGGACTCGAAAGATCGGCGCCAAACCATCGAAGTGGTTAAACGCAATTGGCAGGCGGAATTGGAGACGGCGGAGACGTACCGCGATCTGGCCGAACGCGAGCGGGACGAGAAACGCAGAGGCATTCTTCTGCGCATGGCCGAAGCGGAAGAGCGCCATGCGCAACGCTGGGAGAAAAAACTCCGAGACCTCGGTGTCGAACCGCCTGCTCTAAAAGACACGATCAAGCGTCGGCTCAACCGTTGGTGGAGCAAAATCGCCGGAGCAGAACTCACCATCCGCCGAATGGAAGCAACAGAAGAACGACAGGAAGCTGAATTTCATGAACAGGCCGAACGCGCATTGGCCAGTGAAGAAGACGTACAGGAATTTTTGCGGAAAAGCGCGCTCGAGGAAAAAGCGCACGCCCGCGCGCTAAGCGCCATGATGCCGCCCGTTAGCCCGCGCACAGCGCTGGACAAGATCCTGAAGCGCGAACGCTGGCACGGGCGAGGCGGCAGTTGGGTCGCGGATGCGATCTACGGCGCAAACGATGGGTTAGGTGCAGTATTTGGAATAGTTTCGGGCGTAGCCGGGGCGACCAATAATCAGCAACATTACATTCTGATTTCAGGACTCGCCGGAATGCTTGCGTCCACTCTCTCGATGGGCGCTGGCGCATATCTTGCCGCAAAAAGTGAAGCGGAAGTTTACGAGGCTGAGATTTCGCGCGAACGAGCAGAGGTCGAAGAAAATCCCGAGGAGGAAATTGAAGAGATGTCGCTCTTTTATCAATTACAGGGATTCACTCCCGAGGAATCACAGAAGATGGCAGAACGTCTCGCCCAACAACCGGAACAGTTTGTACAAGCGATGGCGCAAAGTGAGCTCGGCTTGTCCGAACATCGGTTTCCAAATCAATGGACTGCTGCGACCTCAGCTGCCATTTCCACGGCGATCGGCGCTTTTGTTCCCATCATTCCGTTCTTTTTCTTGGGCGGAATGACGGCCGTGATTATTTCCTTCGGCATCAGTTTAGTCGCGCACTTTCTGGTGGGCGCATTAAAATCGCTTATCACCATCCGTTCCTGGTGGGCGTCCGGTCTGGAAATGACTTGGATAGGCATCATCGTCGCAGTGGTTACTTATGCTCTGGGACTCGCGTTCGGTTCCTTTGGCTAATCCTTGAGTATATCAGGGCGCCGGACCTTTTCAGTTCGCACCTAACGTTCCAAAGGTCACCCGCATGCTCCATACAGATTTTCTTGGGATCCCCGGCCGCTCCAACCCAGACGGTCTCCACGCCATATGCGATACATTCTTGTAACCGAACGGCTTTCTCGGAGGTCACAAATTATAAGCGTCTTCGCATGCGCACGAGGTATGTAAAAAAATGTCTAAGCGGCTTATTGTTGGAATCATCGGCGCTCTCGTGGTTTTGATCGCATGGTGGAGTTTTCATCATCGCGTTTCGTCTGATCAGCTCGGATCAACCGGTACCGTGGCCGGAACGTCGGGCAGGCATGGCGGATTTAGAGGTGGCAGCGGCGGCCCGGTGCCGGTGGTCGCCGGAAAGGTCGAGCAGAAAGATACGCCTATCTACCTCGATGGCCTCGGCACGGTGCAGGCGTTCAACACCGTTACGGTGCACACCCGCGTGGATGGCGAATTGCAGCAGGTGCTCTTCGCCGAAGGCCAGAATGTGAAAACGGGTGATCTTCTGGCGGTGATCGATCCGCGGCCTTTCCAGGCAGCTTTAGATCAGGCGATCGCGAAAAAAGCGCAGGACGAAGCGCAACTTGCCAACGCCAAAGTCACGCTGGCACGCAACACTGATTTGTTGAAAAAGAAGGTGATCGATCAACAAGATTTCGACACATCTAAGTATCAGGGCGATCAATTCCAGGCTGCAGTCCAGGCAGACCAGGCAGCGATCGAGGCTGCAAAGACGCAGCTTGATTACACGCAAATCAAGTCACCGATTGACGGACGCACCGGCGTTCGACTTGTCGATGTTGGCAACATTGTTCACGCGGCCGATCAAACCGGAATCGTCGTCATCACTCAGATGCACCCGATTTCGGTCGTTTTCACCGTGCCCGAACAAAAATTACAGGAAATTCTAAGCCAAGGCGGCGCGAATGGCGGGTTGCATGTCTCTGCACTGGATCGCGGAAACACGAATGTGCTCGACGAAGGTACGCTCGCCGTCGTGGACAACGAAATTGATCAGACGACTGGCACAGTGAAATTGAAAGCGACATTTCCTAATGATCAGTTGCAACTTTGGCCGGGAAAATTTGTTAACGCGCGTTTAATTTTGACCACGCGCAAAGACGCCACCGTCATTCCCTCAAGTGTAGTGCAACGCGGCCCACAGGGAACGTATGCATACGTCATTAAGACGGACAAAACGGTCGAGATGCGCCCGATTAAGGTCGCGCAAACGGAGGCAAATGTTGCGTTGGTCGACAGCGGGTTGAAAGCGGGGGAGCAGGTCGTAGTGGATGGTCAATACAAACTTCAACCTGGCTCGCATGTTGAGCTGACGACACCGCAACCGTCGCAGCAAGCGCGACCGCCACAAATGAGACAATCTAGCCACAAAACTGTGAGCTCAGGAAAACCGTGAGTATTTCCGAACCATTTATTCGGCGACCAGTTGCGACTTCGCTGTTGATGGCCGGCGTGGTTTTGCTTGGGATACTTGGCTACAAGTTGTTGCCGATCTCAGCACTGCCGGCCGTTGATTTTCCAACTATTGAAGTGACGACGTTTTATCCCGGCGCAAGCGCGGACGTAATGGTCTCGTCGATCACTACGCCGCTTGAGCGGCAGTTTGGGCAAATCAGTGGGTTGGCGTCGATGAATTCCACCAGCTCGTTCGGTACATCGACAATCACTTTGCAGTTCGTTCTCGACCGCCCAATCGACGTTGCGGCGCAGGACGTACAAGCCGCGATCAATGTCGCTGGCGGATTTCTGCCGCCGAATCTGCCGAACCCACCGAAATACAACAAGGTCAATCCGGCCGACACGCCGATCCTTACGCTGTCGATTACATCCGATAGTTTGCCTTTGGATCGCGTGAACGACTTCGCCGACACGTTGCTGGCGCAGAAAATTAGCGAAGTGACAGGTGTCGGCCTTGTCACGATTCAGGGAAATCAAAAACCGGCCGTGCGCGTGCAAGTGAATCCAGCGGCGATTTCCGCCCTCGGGCTCAGCTTGGAAGATGTGCGTACAGTTCTCGGACAGGCGAACGTGAACGCGCCGAAAGGCAGTTTCGACGGTCCGCGGCAATCGTTCACTATCGGATCGAACGACCAAATTTTTTCCGCTGACGCTTACAAACCGATCATCGTCGCTTACAAAAACGGCGCTCCGATTCGACTCGGCGATATTGCGAACATCATCGACAGCGTAGAGAACGATCAACTCGCGGCATGGGTCGGCACGAAAAACGGCGAGAACCCTGCGGTGCTGCTCGACATTCAGCGTCAACCAGGCGCGAACATCATTCAAACGGTGGACCGCGTGAAGCAATTGCTGCCGCGATTGACCGGCACGCTGCCGCCGTCCGTGCACGTTTCCATTCTGGCTGATCGCACCGAGACGATCCGCGCGTCAGTGCGCGACGTGGAATTTACGTTGCTACTGACCGTCGCGCTCGTCGTGATGGTGATGTTCCTCTTCCTGCGAAAGCTCTGGGCGACGGTGATCACGAGTGTGGCGCTTCCGCTCTCGCTCATCGGGACGTTCGGCATCATGTATCTTGCCGGATTCAGCCTCGACAATCTCTCGTTGATGGCGCTGACCATCTCGACCGGCTTTGTGGTCGATGACGCGATCGTCATGATCGAGAACATTGTGCGTTATATCGAAGCCGGCGATGCGCCATTGGAAGCCGCGCTCAAAGGCGCAAAGCAAATCGGTTTCACGGTTGTGTCGTTGAGTATCTCGCTTGTCGCGGTTTTCATTCCGCTTCTGTTCATGACCGGAATTGTCGGCCGCTTGTTCCGCGAATTCGCAATCACGATGAGCGTGGCGGTCGGAGTATCGGCGTTCGTTTCGCTGACGCTCACTCCGATGATGTGCGCAAAGCTATTGCGCTCCGAAAAAGAAGAAGAAAGAGAACATCAAAGTGCGTTCTATCGCCGGACCGAAGAATACTGGACGCGGTTTAGTAATTTGTATGAACGCGGGTTGCGCTGGGTATTCGCACATCAGCGATTCGTTTTGGTCGTCGCTATTCTGACCCTCGTTGCGACAATCCTGCTCTACATCGTCGTGCCGAAAGGGCTGCTGCCGCAACAGGACACCGGGGTGATCGTCGGCGTGACCGACGCTGCGGAGAACATTTCCTTCAAGGCGATGTTGCAACGCGTGCACGCCGTTTCCGATATCGTCAGGCGCGACCCGGATGTCGCGAGCGTGTCGGCTTCGGTCGGCGCGGGAACAGTGAACGCGACCATCAATACCGCCCGGCTTTACATCGTCCTCAAGCCGCACAATGAGCGCGCAAATGCCGAAAAAATCATCGAACGGTTGCGCGATGCAACGCGCGATGTCGAAGGCGTCTCGTTCTTCATGCAGGCGGCGCAGGATTTGCAGATCGATGCGCGCGTCAGCCGCACGCAATTCCAGTACATTTTGCAGGATGCCGACGCGGTCGAGCTCGCAGAGTGGACTCCAAAACTTGTGCAAAAACTAGGACAACTGCCGCAGCTCACTGACGTCGCAAGCGATCAGCAGGTGAACGGGTTGCAGTTGAACGTTGATGTTGATCGCGAAAAGGCGTCCCGGCTGAACGTACTAACACAAGCAATCGACGACACGCTTTACGATGCATTCGGACAACGGCAGGTCTCAATCATTTTCACGCAGCTCAATCAATTCCGCGTCATACTCGAAGTGGAACCGAATTTTCGCGAGTCGCCCGATTTGCTCGACAAAATTTACGTCAAATCAAGCAGCGGTCAGCCGGTGCCACTGAGCGCGTTCGCGACGATGCACGTGAGCAACACGCCGCTCTCCATCCCGCATCAGGGACAATTTCCGGCGGCCACCATCTCATTCAACTTGCAGAGTGGGAGCTCGCTTAGTCATGCAATCCCGGCGATTCAAAAAGCAGAACGTGAAATCGGTTTGCCTGACACTATCGCAACTACATTCACCGGCGCGGCGGCGGAATTTCGTTCATCGCTAACGAGCGAGCCACTGCTGATCTTGGCGGCCGTTGTGGTGATTTATATCGTGCTAGGCGTTCTGTACGAAAGTTACATTCATCCGATCACGATTCTTTCTACCTTGCCATCTGCAGGCGTCGGCGCGTTGCTCGCATTGCTCATTTGCGGCATCGATTTTTCTTTGGTCGCGCTTATCGGCATCATCCTCCTCATCGGCATCGTGAAAAAGAACGCGATCATGATGATCGATTTTGCGCTGGATGCCGAACGCAACGAGGGACTCTCGGCGGAAGAATCGATCTATCAGGCGTGTCTGTTGCGTTTTCGACCGATCATGATGACGACAGCTGCGGCGCTGCTTGGAGCTTTGCCGCTCGCCCTCGAGAGTGGAACCGGCAGCGAGCTGCGGCGACCACTCGGAATTTCCATTGTCGGGGGATTGTTGCTCTCGCAATTTCTCACGCTCTACACGACGCCGGTAATTTACCTTTATCTCGATCGGTTTGGAGGTTGGATGAAGGAACGCCGTCGTCGCGGTGAGGTTGCTCAAGCCGAGCTACCGTTAAGAACGTCGACAGTTCTGGAACACGAACCCGAGCCGCAATTCGCCGGAGTAAACGGTGAAGATGATCGACTTGGATTTTAGTCATGAACATTTCCGAGCCATTCATTCGTCGACCAGTCGGCACGTCGCTGCTGGCAGCGGGAGTGCTGTTGCTGGGTGCCGTGGCCTATTACTTCTTGCCGGTGGCTCCGTTGCCGAAAGTCGATTTCCCGACGATCAACGTGAGTGCGCAGGAACCGGGCGTCGATCCTCAGACCGCTGCGTCATCGCTGGCCGCGCCGCTGGAGCGCCGTTTTGCGCAGATTGCGGGCGTAAATGAAATCACTTCCGTCAGTTCGTTAGGCGGATCGTCGATCACGATTCAGTTCGATCTGAATCGCGACATCAACGGCGCGGCGCGCGACGTGCAGAGCGCGATCAACGCCGCCTCCGGCGAATTGCCAAGTGGCTTGCCGCAGCCGCCCTCTTATCGTAGACACAATCCATCCGACGCGCCGATCATGGTGCTCGCGATGACGTCGGACGCGTTGCCGTTGTCGGAAGTTTACAATCTCGCCGATCAAATCATCGGCCAGCGCATTAGCCAGGTGGATGGTGTCAGCCAGGTGCTCATCGGCGGCGGTGCGAACTCCGCCGTGCGTGTGCAGATAAATCCGGTCGCGCTTGCCTCGATGGGTCTGAGCATGGAAGACATTCGCACGACGCTTTCACAAGCGAATGTCCTTTCACCAAAGGGTGCATTTGACGGTCCGGAGCAGAGATTCGTCATCGCGAGCAACGACCAGTTAACTCAGGCCGACCAATATCAGCCGATCATCGTCGCCCATCACAATGGCGCGGCCGTGCCCTTACACGACGTCGGCACGGCAATCGATGCACAGGCAAATCGCGACCAGGCCGGCTTGTTTAACAACAAACGCGCTGTCTTGTTAGTCATTTTTAAACAACCGGACGCGAACGTCGTTCGTACCACTGACCAGATTCACGCGATCCTTCCACAACTCCGCACCTGGCTGCCGGCGAGTGTGCATCTCGATGTCATGAGCGATCGCACAATCACGATCCGCTCGTCTGTGCGCGATGTGCAGTTGACGCTCGTCATCACCATGGCGCTCGTGGTGATGGTGATGTTTCTCTTCCTGCGCCGGTTCTGGCCGACGTTCATCTCCGGAATTACGATGCCGCTCGCGCTCGCGGGCACCTTCGGCGTCATGTGGCTGTGTAGTTACAGCCTCGACAACCTGTCGCTCATGGCGTTGACGGTTTCGACCGGATTCGTTGTCGATGATGCGATTGTCGTAATCGAAAACATCGTGCGATTCATTGAGAAGGGCGAGCCACCGTTTCAAGCTGCGTTGAAAGGCGCGCGTCAGATTGGCTTCACCGTCATTTCGATTAGTCTCTCGCTGGTGGCGGTTTTCATTCCGCTGCTTTTCATGAGCGGCTTGATCGGGCGTTTGTTTCACGAATTCGCCGTGACGTTGAGCGCCGCAATTCTTATTTCCGGCGTTGTTTCGTTAACGCTCACGCCCATGCTTTGCGGGCGATTTTTGAAAAACGAGGAGCGAAATCGGCAGCGCGGCGTGATCGATCGACTGAGCGAGCGCGGTTTCAACGCAATGCACGCTTTTTATGAACGCGGCTTGAAGTGGGTCCTCAAACACGAATACACCATGCTCATTGTCATCGGGCTGGTGATCATCGCGACAGTTTACCTTTACTTCGTTGTCCCGAAGGGATTTTTCCCGCAGCAGGACACGGGACAGATGATGGGCACTACCGAGGCGGCACAGGACATCTCCTTTGAGGCGATGAAAGAAAAGCAGGAGCAGGTCGTGAAAACTGTCATGGCCGATCCCGCTGTGCAGGCCGTCGGCTCATTCTTTGGCGGCGGGAGCGGCTCAGCATTGAATAACGGCCGCATGTTCATCAGTTTGAAACCAAAAGGTTCGGGCAAAGGAGAACGCAAAGATGACGCCGGCACAGTGATCGCACGTCTAAGGGGAAAGCTCTCGAAAATTCCCGGCGCGCAACTTTTTCTCACGGCAAATCAAGACATTCGTGTTGGTGGAAGATCGTCAAAGGCTCAATACCAATATGCGTTGTCCGATCAAAACATTGATGAGCTGAATTCGTGGGCGCCGAAGCTCGTGAACAAACTTCACGAATATCCGCAGATCAAGGACGCCACGAGCGACCAGCAATTTCGCGGATTGCAGGAAACCGTGGTAATCGATCGCGACGCGGCCGCGCGCCTGGGCATTCAACCGCAAGCAGTCGACAGTACGCTTTACAGCGCCTTCGGTCAGCGGCAGGTCTCGATCATTTACACGCAACAGAATCAATATCACGTCATTCTCGAGGTCGATCCGAAGTTTCAACTCGATCCGAGTTCGCTCGACAAAATCTACGTCAAATCGAATTCCGGAAGCCAGGTGCCACTAAGCACGATTGCACATTTTCAATTGGACAACACGCCGCTCTCAGTCAATCACCAGGGCCAGTTTCCATGCGTGACAATCTCCTTTAACACTGCGCAAGGCGTTTCGTTAAGTGAGGCAACGCAAATCGTCGAGCGGGCGAAACGTGATCTCGGAATGCCATCAAGCATTCGCGGAAATTTCGCCGGCACGGCCCAGGTTGCTCAAGCTTCCTGGGTGACAATGCCGTGGTTGTTTCTCACAGCGCTCTTAGCCGTTTACATCATCCTGGGAATGCTTTACGAGAGCCTGATCCACCCGATCACGATCCTTTCTACGATACCATCCGCTGGCCTCGGGGCTCTCTTAGCCATGCTGGTAACCGGCAATGAGCTGGATCTCGTCTCGGTCATCGGAATCATCCTGCTCATTGGGATCGTGAAGAAGAATGCCATCATGATGGTCGACTTCGCGCTCGACGCCGAGCGAAATGAGGGACTCTCGCCCGAAGAATCGATCTATCAGGCGTGCCTGGTTCGATTTCGTCCCATCATGATGACAACACTGGCCGCAATGTTTGGCGCGTTACCGCTGGCCATCGGCATGGGCGTTGGCAGCGAGCTGCGCAAGCCCCTCGGTGTTGCCATCGTCGGTGGCCTCATCGTTTCACAGATATTGACGCTTTACACAACGCCCGTGATTTATCTGGCGCTCGATCAATTGCGACAGCGAAAAAGGAATCGGCCTTCGTCCGCGACCGATCTTCGGCCGATCAGTTGGCCGCAGACTTCCGGGTCTCCCGCCGGATAACTTGCCCGCGCTTTCTCGACTTACAGCGGCGCATTGACGGAGCGTCAGTGTCCCGAAAATGGAACGGTTAGTTCCCGATCGCGGAACGGAACGATCGCATGCTTCGATTGCGGCAGGCGATCCATCATCGTCGTCATCAGGAGCTTACGTGACGAACTGTTTTCTTGGTACGGCACCTGCATAAAGAATTGCATCAACCAGGACACGCTTATGAACAACCAATTCGAATCTACTTACGCTCTGTTGGTACGCTCCGAAGAGAAAAGACGCGGAATGCTTGAAGGAGTACTTTATGTCGCCTTCATCTTGAGCGCCATCCTGTTGATCTGGGCATTCGCGCAAAGCCCGATCAACATTCAGGCGCCTGGGTTCAACCACTGGACTGTTGCCAAACCAGCGAGGACACACGCAATCTCGCAGAGTTAATCGCAACGAAGATAGCGATGTGAAATACCGTGGCGAGCCAGATGGCTCGGTGCAATCGCGCTCATACTGGCAACGCGCGATACTTGGGTTACCTGGAAGATTTCGGATCGTAATCTTCCCATTGGCGTTCGCTTTTGCGTCGATGCGATTGACATACCGCCGGAAACGCGGTTGAGAGTTAGCTGGTGACAAGGAATCTCAATCGCGGCTGCAACGAGTGCCGCGCCCGCAGGAAATGAGCCGAATTCTCATCGCCGACGATCAGCGCGATGTGCTGGAAGCACTTCGCATATTGCTCAAAGGCGAAGGATATCAGACAGAAGGGGCCACGTCGCTAGCCGGCATCTTCAACTCGCTGGACAAGAAAGAGTATGCGCTGCTGTTGATGGATCTAAATTACGCACGCGACACCACGTCCGGCCAGGAGGGCTTGTCAGCCATTCCGAGAATCCGGCAGATCGACAGCACTCTGCCAGTTGTTGTGATGACCGCCTGGGCGACGGTTGAGTTGGCCGTGGAAGCAATGAAACGCGGTGCGCGCGATTTTGTAACCAAACCGTGGGACAATCAGCGGTTGTTGGCAATCGTGAGGACGCAGATTGAACTCGCATCTGCGCTGCGTCGCGGACGAAAACTTGAGGCAGAAAACGAACTTCTGCGCGGCACGATGCCAAACTTGATCGCGCAGTCTCCGTCGATGCGGCCTGTGATCGAAATGATTTCACGCGTCGCCCCGTCTGATGCCAACATTCTGATCACTGGCGAAAATGGAACCGGGAAAAGCCTTGTCGCGCGGACGATCCATGCTCTTTCGCCGCGAGCATCACATGCGATGATCACTGTAAACATGGGCGGCTTATCCGAGACTCTCTTTGAAAGCGAATTGTTTGGTCACGTCAAAGGCGCCTTTACCGACGCGAAGACAGATCGAACCGGTAGATTTGAGCTTGCTGATGAGAGCACCCTTTTCTTGGACGAAATCGCAAACATCCCACTTGCTCAACAGGCAAAACTATTGCGCGTAATCGAAACCGGAGACTTTGAAAGGGTCGGCTCGTCGAAAACTCTACATGCCAACGTGCGCATCATCTCTGCGACGAATGCAAATCTCGATAGCGAAGTGGCAGCGAGTCGGTTTAGGCAGGACCTGTTGTTCCGCCTGAATACGATCCAGATTACGTTGCCGCCTTTGCGAGAGCGACGGGATGACATCATGCCGCTGGCCAACAGTTTTCTCGGTCAGCACGCTGAGCGTTATCGGAAGCAAATTGCTGGTTTCGATGAGACAGCGCGAGAACGTCTGCTGCAGCACCGGTTTCCCGGAAATGTTCGGGAGCTCGATCATATCGTCGAACGCGCAGTGCTTATGACACAAGATCGACAAGTTCGCGCAAGCGATCTGGGCCTGACCAATGGCGGCGGTGAATCGCGTGACCTTGAGGAGATGAGTCTTGAAGAAGTGGAAGCATTTCTGATTAAGAAGGCGCTAGCCCGCAACGATGGCAACGCGCGCAAAGCGGCGGAGGCGCTCGGGTTAAGCAGAAGCGCATTCTACCGTCGTCTGCAACAATATGGTCTCTAAAAATCGCGGATTGGCCGCTCCGGCGAATCACCTTCTTGGCGATTGTGGATTGCAGCGTTGATGGCCCGCAAACCCAAAGATCGGCATCGGTTTTCGTTTGAAGGCAGGATCACCTGGCTCACGCTTGCTGCGGTCTTCCCCGCAATAGTTGTTGCGCTTGGTCTTCTTTGGCTCGGTGACTATAGCGGAAAAGTGCAATGGACGTTAACGATTCTCATTGTTGGTTGTCTTCTTGCGTTCATTTCCAGCGCTCGCGAACACACCATTCGCCCCCTTCAAACCATGTCCAATCTGCTGGCGGCACTACGCGAGGGCGATTACTCGATCCGTGCACGCGGCGCTCGCGAAGGTAGCGCATTGGGAGAAGTGCTTCTGGAAGTTAATTCGCTCGGCGAAACGTTACGTCAACAGCGCCTCGGCGCCTTCGAAGCTACCGCACTGTTGCGCACGATCATGAGTGAAATCGATGTCGCAGTTTTCACCTTCGATCCCAAACGGCGTTTGCGGCTGGTCAATCGCGCCGGCGAAACTTTGCTAGGCCAGCCAATGGACAAATTGTTGGGCAAAACAGCAAACGAACTGGCCCTCGACCGATGCCTTGAGGCTGACGAAGATGAACCGCTGACTTTGAATTTCGCCGGGGGCTCAGGTCGGTGGGGTGTCCGGCGGAGTACGTTTCGCGAAGAGGGTTTGCCGTACGACCTGCTCGTTTTGACGGATCTTAGTCGCACGCTGCGCGAAGAGGAGCGTCAGGCCTGGCAACGAATCGTGCGTGTCCTTGGCCATGAGATGAACAACTCATTGGCGCCCATCAAATCACTCGCGGCCAGCTTGGAATCACTTATGCGACGCGACCCTCTCCCTCCGGATTGGAAAGATGATGCGAGTGCCGGATTGAACTCTATTGCGTCCCGGGCCGATTCGCTTAGCCGTTTCCTGAAAGCCTACACGCGGTTGACAAAGCTTCCGCCACCCCAAAAGCAGGATGTCGATCTTGGTGAGCTGGTTCAGCGTGTCGTCGACTTGGAACCGAGGCTCAAGGTGAAGGTTATCCCCGGTGCAAAAACAGTGATTCGCGCGGACGCAGCGCAGATTGAGCAAGCATTAATCAATCTGGTCCATAACGCGGTTGATGCGGCCCTTGAAACAAACGGCAACGTTGTGATCCAGTGGAGTGAGAAAGACGATCTGGTCGACGTCGTTGTTCAAGACGAAGGCCCTGGGATTATGAATCCTGGGAATCTATTCGTGCCGTTTTTCACCACAAAGTCCGACGGTTCGGGAATCGGTCTGCCGCTGAGTCGTCAAATCGCCGAAGCCCATGGCGGCTCGTTGGTGCTAACAAATCGGGAACGTGGCAAGGGCGCGGAAGCTTTGCTGCGCTTGCCACTCTAACCCCTTTGTAAGAACTGTCCCAAAGTCGGGACGGCGCCGTCCCACAACCCGGACTGGTCGGACTCAGTCATAATTTACTAAATTAAGTTAAGTCTCTCTACCTGCGCATATTACGCTGTACTTCGCGCAGTTGGCACGAACATTGCAATAACTGGTGCCAGCAAAACAAAAAATGAAGTCGATCTCCATAATTGTTGGCAAGAGCAGCAGGTTCCCGCTGGTCGACTGCAATTATCGCCCGATGACGCTTGACGGATATCGGGGACGTCGCGTCAGAACCGAGGCGCCGCGTTTTCGGAATATCAGCGGCCAGTATTTTCAAAACGAAGCGCGGTACGATTTTCTGGTAGAAGCAGTTTGTTTCGCAGTCATCATCATCACTGCAGCCGTGCCGCTGGTAAGCGCGGCAAATGCAGTGGTCGAACTTTGTCGGGCATTTGTTCAGGTTTGATTCAACCATGGTTCCTCAGCGAAAATCAAAAGAAGAAACAATTGTGCGGCCGGCCGGATTTACATCGAATCTTTCCTCTATGGACGTACCGCGCGTAGGTATAGCGGCGAAGAAGCGCAAACGCCGCATCATCATAATCGCTGTCTCCGCGCTTGGTTTGATTCTGGCGACGATAGCCATTTCGCGGCTGAAGCCAGCAGTGCCCAGCATCGACCGCTCGACCGTCTGGATCGATACCGTTAAACGCGGCCCAATGACGCGCCAGGTACGCGGGCTCGGCACACTCGTGCCGGAGGATATTCGCTGGATCGCTGCAAACACGGAAGGGCGGGTAGAAAAAATTAATATATGGCCCGGCACACCTGTGGAGCCGGACTCGGTGATTTTGGAATTAAACAGCCCCGAATTAGAGCAAGCCGCGCATGACGCGGAATCAAAAGCCACCGCAGCGGAGGCGGACCTAACAAGCGTTCGCGCGACTTTGCAGCGCGAATTACTCGATCAGGAATCGAAAACAACCGCCGCGCATGCCGCCTACGAGCAAGCGAACATGGAGCGCCAAACGAATGATCGGCTGGCAAAGAATGGTTTGATTGCCGAGCTCGACTACAAGAAGTCGAAGATTAAGGAAGAGGAATGCCAGAAGAGCGATGAGATCGAGCAAAAACGCCTGGCATTTTCGCGCGATTCGATCGAGCCGCAGCTCGCCTCGAAACAAGCCGCAGTCGACCAAGCGAAGCAGCTTGCGAAGCTGAAGCTCGACCAGGTTGAGGCGTTGCACGTCAAAGCCGGAATGTCTGGCGTGTTGCAGCAATTGCCGGTGCAAATCGGCCAGCGACTCAAGATAGGAGACAATCTCGCGCGCGTGGCCGATCCAACAAAATTGAAAGCGCAAGTCAAAATCGCTGAGACGCAGGCGAAAGATATTCAAATTAATCAAAAAGCTGTGATTGATACCCGCAACGGTACCGTCAAGGGTCACGTGACGCGCGTCGATCCCGCAGTCGAGCAGGGAACAGTTACCGTCGACGTTGCTTTTGATGAGGCGCTGCCGAAAGGCGCGCGCCCCGATCTTAGCGTGGATGGAACGATCGAGCTCGAACATCTGGATGACGTGATTTATGTGGGGCGACCGGCATTCGGACAGGAAAACAACACCGTCGGAATGTTTAAACTCATCAATGGCAACGGGGAAGCGGCGCGCACGCCGGTTAAACTTGGTAAAAGCTCGGTCAACACAATTGAGATTCTAAGCGGCCTCCAACCGGGAGATCAGGTGATTCTCTCAGATACCAGCGCCTGGGATGGGCACGAACGCATTCGACTCAACTAATCAGAAATCAGTAATCAGTAACTCGATCATGAACAACGGCTCAGATGCTCTTATACGACTAAGCAGCGTAACAAAGGTCTTCCTCACTGACGAGGTAGAGACCCATGCACTATCCGGAATCCACCTCGATATTCGGCCTGGCGAATATGTTTCGATCGCTGGACCATCGGGCTGCGGCAAGACGACCTTGCTATCAATTCTCGGACTGCTCGATACTCCTTCCGACGGCAGCTACTCACTGAAAGGCCACGAAGTTGCCAATCTTTCGTTCGCAGATCGCGCCCGCATTCGCAATCGCGAAATCGGCTTCATTTTTCAAAGCTTCAATCTGATAGGTGATCTCAGTGTGTTTGAGAACGTCGAGTTACCGCTGACTTATCGCGGAATGGCCGCCAGCGAGCGGAAGTCGTTTGTTACAGGAGCTCTGGAGCGTGTAGGCATGGCGCATCGCGCAAAGCATTTGCCAAGTCAGCTCTCCGGCGGCCAACAACAACGCGTGGCTGTTGCTAGGGCGCTCGCGGGCAGGCCGGCCATTTTGTTGGCCGACGAACCGACGGGCAATCTTGATTCGCGCAACGGCGAAGCGGTGATGCACTTGCTCAAGGAATTGCACGAGAACGGAGCCACAATCTGCATGGTGACGCATGACGAACGTTTCGCGCAACATGCCGATCGCACGGTCCACTTATTTGATGGCCGTGTGGTAGAAGACAGAATCGCAGCCTGAGGCTGTATGAACGATGTAAAATTCGCGCTACGCCAACTCCGCAAGTCACCCGGATTTACGGCTATCGCGATCATTACGCTCGCCCTGGGCATCGGCGCCAACACTGCGATTTTCAGCGTCATCAATTCTGTGCTCCTGCGGCCCCTGCCTTATCCGCAACCGCAGCGCCTCGTGCTCATTCGCGAGCGCACGAATATCTTCGATTCCGGTTCGGTTAGCCTGGCGAATTATCTTGATTGGCGTGCCAGCCAGCGCGGTTTCACTGATCTCGCTATGTTCCGCCGCGATGATGCGAATCTGTCCGGCGCCAGCAGCGATGTCGAAGCGGAGCGCGTCGGCTCTGCGCGCGTGACATACAATTTTCTTTCTATTCTTGGCGTTCAGCCGGAACTGGGACGCGATTTCCGTGAATCAGACGATGTGCCGCATTGCAAGAAAGTCGCGCTCATTTCCGATGCATTATGGAAACGCCGCTTCGGCGGTTCGCACGGCATCGTCGGGCAATCCATTACGCTTGATGGCGTGCAACGCGAAATCATCGGCGTGTTTCCAGCAAACGTTCAGTTGCCGAGAAAAGCGCAGGTTTACGTTCCGCTGGAAGACTTGCGCGCAGACAAGGATTACCTGGACCGCGCGAATCATCCTGGATTCTCGGCGCTCGGCCGGCTCAAACCGAATGTGACACTTGCCCAGGCGACGGCTGATTTGAATAACATCGCCGCGGAGCTCGAACGTCGTTATCCAGATTCCAACACTGGACGTCGCATTACCGCGCTGATCCTTCTCGATTCTGCGGTGAAGGATTACAAACAAGGCGTGACACTCCTTCTGGCGGCAGTCGGCTGCGTGCTTCTCATCGCCTGCGCCAACGTCGCAAACATGCAGCTGGCGCGCTCGCTCGGTCGCGAACGCGAACTGGCTGTGCGCGCCGCTCTTGGCGCGAGCCGACGCCAACTCGCGAAGCAAGTGTTTATCGAAAGCGCGATTCTGGCTGTGTTTGGAGCCATCGCGGGCGTCCTTCTCGCGCTTTGGGGGCTCGACGCTATCAAGGCAATTGCGCCGGACAGCTCCGCCAGTTTTGCTCCTTCTGATGCAACTCGTTTCCAGGAAGCGAATCTCGATTTGAGAGTACTCTGCGTTCACCGCGGTGGCCGCGATTGGTGCCGGCCTGCTGGTCGGCATTTGGCCAGCACTGCGAGTCTCCCGCACAGCCTCGCTCACGCTTTCTCTGCACGAAGGCGGCCGCGGGGCCAGCGGTAGCGCACAGCGTCAGCGTGTGCGATCGGGACTGGTCGTGGCGCAGGTCGCCCTGGCGTTGCTCCTGTTGCTCGGTGCGGGATTAACCCTTAAAAGTTTTCGCAACGCGCAAAACGCGCCGCTCGGATTCAACCCGGAAAATATTTTGGTGGCGGACGTTCTGTTGCCGAGGGCGCGCTACGACACGGACGAAAAGATCACGCGTTTTAATGATAGGCTTGTCGAACGAATTCGCTCGCTTCCCGGCGTCGAAGCGACGGCACTCGGTTTGAACATCCCCTTTGATAACAACGAGTGGGATAGTTCCTTTCACCTGACCGGCACACCGCCATATCCGCCTGGCGAAAGACCGGAAGCGGAAGTAAATGTCGTAACGCCCGATTATTTTCGTCTGATGGGGATGCCGCTGTTGCGCGGACGCGCCTTCAGTGGGGATGATCGCGCCGGCCGCCCGCGATCGGTCATCATCGACGAAACGCTTGCGCAAAAATATTTTTCCGGCAAAGACCCCATCGGCCAGCAGATTGATGACAACCAGTCAGACGAAAAAAATCCGCCTCCGTTGACAATTGTGGGCGTGGTTCCGCGCACGCGCAACGAAGCCCCCGGCGAAGATAATGTCGAGCAATATCACTGGCCGCAAATGACCTTCGCCGCGGACCAGGTGCCGAACCGCAGCAACATGCTCCTGGTGCGGGTAAAATCGGGAAATCCACACGCGCTCGTGCCAGCAATCAAACACGAACTCCACGAGCTCGACCCAGACCAAGCCTTTGCCGGCATCTCGACGATGGAGAGCAACATCGCCAAACGTCTTGGCTCCCGTCGCATGATGATGTCGCTGCTCAGCGAGTTCGCCGCGATCGCCCTGGTTCTGGCCAGTGTCGGATTGTATGGAGTGATGGCACTGACAGTGACCCAGCGCACACGCGAACTGGGTGTCCGTCTCGCGCTCGGCGCGCAACGCGCAGATGTCTTCCGCCTCGTTCTGTCGCAGGGAATGTTGCTCGTCCTTGCCGGCCTGACCATCGGATTGCTCGGGGCGGTTGGTGCAGGTCGCGGATTGCAAAGCGTGTTGTACGGCGTCGGCGGATTCGACGTGTCGGCATTGAGCTTCGCTTTGCTGGCGCTCGCCGTAGTCGCGCTTATCGCCTGCTGGTTGCCGGCACGCCGCGCCACCCGCGTCGACCCGATTCAAGCACTACGTGCCGAATGACATGAATGATTTGAAGTTTGCTTTGCGCCAGCTCCGCAAATCACCTGCATTCACTTTGATTGCTGTCGTGACGCTCGCACTCGGCATCGGTGCCAATACTGCCATCTTCTCCGTCGTGGAAGGCGTGCTTCTCCGTCCGCTGCCTTTCCCGCGCGCTGAGCAACTCGTTAGGATCTACGAAGCCCTGGATGAAAATGGTGCGCGTTCGGCGTCGCTGAATCTGAGCGATCGCACGGTCGCGCGGTTCCGTGAGTTCGGCCGCGAGGTTTTCGAAGATGTTGCTGGTGGGACCGGCGGCGCTGCAGTCGTTGGCGTGACAGGCAGTTCGCCTGTTCAGACGGTTCCTGCCGCGCGGATCACTTCGAACTTTTTCGATGTGCTAGGATTGCTGCCAGCGCAGGGTCGGAATTTCACCGTAGAAGAAGGTCTCGATGAAAATGCGAACGTCGCAATCGTCAGCGACGACTTTTGGCGCAGCGCGCTGAACTCGCGCCGAGACGTGCTCGGCAGCACGATTGTGATCGACGGAACACCGCGCATGATCATCGGGGTGATGCCGAAAGCATTCCGGCATCCCTATCGCGCGAATCTGTGGCTACCCCTTGCGCTTCAGCCCGACAATCCGGCGGCGATTAACAACCATTATCTTTATGGCGTTGCGCGACTGCGTCCGGGCGTTACTCCTGCGAAAGCAGAAGAGGCAGTGAAGCGCATGTGCGCGGCAATCAATCGCAACGATCCGAATCCGGCAAATGCGCGTTCTGCCTACATGCCGCCCCTGCGCGAAAGCTTCGTAATGGATTTGCGGCCAAAAATTTTAGTGATCGTCGGCGCTGCGATGTGCGCACTCTTGATTGCTGCGGTGAACTTTGCCGGTCTGCTGCTGACTCGCGTCATCGAACGGGAAGGGGAGTTTGCCTTGCATGCTGCGCTCGGGGCGAGCAGAAAACGACTCGTCAGGCAACAGCTGATTCAGGCGGTCTTGCTCGCTTCCATCGGGACCGCACTGGGTCTGCTCATTGCATTGTGGATTACTCCAATGCTATTCGCGCTTAGCCCCGAAGGCGCGGACGCAACCGGCAGCGCAATGCGTGAATTCGATTACGCCGCTCGGCTCGATCTGCCGGTCTTCGTTTTCGCTACTGGGGTACTCGCGCTCGTGGGTTTGGGTTTCGGTTTGTTGCCTGCCGCGCGTGCATCGCGGACTGATTTACGCAAAGCGATGAGCGTTACCTCACGAGGGGCAACACTGGACCGAAATGCGCGCAGATTGCTCGGCTCATTCGTCGTCATCGAACTCGCGATTGCCGCTGCGCTCCTAACCGCGAGCGTGACCGCGACGCAGTACTTTCGGAGGCTGATCGACGAGCCGTGGGGCTTCGAAACGAAAGCTCGCCTCGCCTTCAACGTCACAGTTCCAGATCGATTCTTCCCCACAGCCGTCGCGAAACAGAACGCGCTTGAACATTCTCTCGCGCAGCTGCAGGCATTGCCTGGCGTCAAATCGGCCACTGTCGTTTCGCCGTCGCCGATGGACGCGTCGTGGACGTTGATGCTCTTCAACGTCGAAAGCGCGCCTGCACCGGAGCCGCGCGGCATGTACACGGCGTATTCGCGCGTGCCAGTGTCCGGTTATTTCCAGGACATGGGCCAGCCGGTGTTGCAAGGTCGCGATTTTAATGCGAGCGACTCTGCCGACGCGCCCCTCGTCTGCATCATTAGCCAGAGTATCGCAAAACGCTTTTGGCCTAACGAATCGCCGATCGGTAAACGCGTCCGGTGGGGACGACTCGATGGAACTCGCCCGTGGTTCACGATCGTGGGCGTAGTCGGCGATATGAAAGCGATCGCCGACCCACGTGATGGCGAAGTGCTCGGTATGATCGCGCGGCCGCTCGCACAAATGCTCGTGTACGCGACGACACAGCTTGACGATATCACCTTCGTCCTGCACACCAACGGCCGCTCGGTGAACGAGCCGACGATCCGCGCTGCGGTGGCACGCGCCAATTCTAATCTCGCGGTGTATAATTTTCTGTCGCTCGAAGATGCCGCCGCGCGCTCGCGTACCACCGAGAGGTTCATCTTCGTTCTTGTCTCATCTTTCGGATTCATCGGGCTCGTGCTTGGTGCCGTCGGTTTGTATGGCCTTCTCGCGCTTCAGGTCGCCCGCCGCGAACGCGAGTTCGGCATCCGTAGTGCACTCGGCGCCACCGCGCGTCAGATAATGCAGCTCGTCGCAGGACAAGGCGCAATTTTGCTTTTGTTAGGCTTCACTGCCGGCGCGCTCACGACGTACGGAGTCGTGCGCTTGCTACGAAGTCAATGGACTGAAATGCCCACGCCGAATCTGATCGCGTGCATTTGCGCCGCGATGGTGCTTGGCGTCGCCGTGATGATCGCGTGCTGGTTACCGGCACGCCGTGCTGCGCGTGTTGATCCTGTTATTGCACTACGCGCCGAGTGATATGAATGACTTAAAGTTTGCTTTGCGCCAACTCCACAAGTCGCCTGCGTTCACTTTGATTGCTGTCATCACGTTGGCGCTCGGAATCGGGCTGAACACCACGATCTTTAGCTTGATCAACGATCTTTTCTTGCGCGGGCTGCCATTCAAGGATCCTTCGCGCGTTGTCCACCTGACCGCAGGCGATAAGTCGCGCAACATTGTGGATATCGCGATCTCAGCGCCGCGCTTTCAACATTATCGTGGAGGGCAAACACTGTTTGAAGGTCTCGCCGCTGAGAATGCATTCCTCTTCACACTTACCGGCATCGGTGATCCGGTTCAGGTTTTTGGCGGGAGAATAACTCCGAACTACTTCGACGTGCTTGGTGTCCGGCCAATTCTCGGCCGGAATTTTCGGTCGGACCAAGAGGAAGGCGCGGACGTGGCACTGATCACGAAAAGCTTTTGGCTGAAGCGACTCGGCGGTGATCCGAATGTGATTGGACGCAGCATTACCCTCGACGGAACGCCGCACACGATCGTTGGCGTTCTGCCGAACATGCCAATGCAATGGTTCGGAGCGAATCCTATTGCCGAAGTTTGGACGACGAAACCATTTCAGCTTCCGGGGTTCTCGTACGAACGCATGATGCGGGGCACCGGATTTCTGCGCGTAATTGGCCGAATGAAGCCCGGAATCGCGCTCGAACAGGTGCGCGCTGCGCTGCCGTCGCTCGAGCAAGACTACCATGCGCAATATGCGAACAAGATCGACACCACCGCCAGCATAACGATTAAAACGCTTCCACAGGATGTGACCGAAAATATTCGCGCCGGCTTTGCGACGCTTTTTGCGGCGGTTTGCTTTGTGTTGCTGATCGCATGCAGCAACGTTGCAAATCTTTTGCTGGTCCGCTTCAGCAGCCGGCGCCGAGAGATCGCGCTCCGTATGGCGGTCGGTGCGTCGCGGAGCAGTATCGTTAGGCTTTTCGTCTGGGAAAGTTTACTGGTGAGCCTCTTTGCAGGCGGGCTCGGCGCGTTCGTGGCCTGGCAGCTTGTGCCGCTCGTTCCTAAAATGGCGTCTAATTTTCTTCCGCTTGAGGGAAATACAGCCAGCAGTCTCTCCGTGTCGGTGCTCGGATTTACCATTGCATTGTCCGTGGTGACCGGGTTGCTGATGGGGATTTATCCGGCGCTTCAGGGCTCCCAGGCGGATTTGATTGGTGGTTTAAAGGAAGGCGGCCGCGGGACCAGTGGAAGTATTCGGCAACAACGATTCCGCAAAATTCTGGTCGGCGCACAAGTGGCACTGTCAGTGACATTGTTCGCCGGCGCGGCATTGCTAATCATGAGTTTTGTACGGTTGGCCCAGCAGAATCTCGGATTCCAACCGAATAACCTCTGGACCGGCGCGATCACGATGCCAGCGTCGAAATATCCAGACGGACCATCCCGTCAACGTTTTGCCGAGCAAATCCTCGCTGCGTTACGCGAAGCGCCAGGTATCGAGAGCGCGACTGTCAGCAGTGATATTCCCCTGGCTGGTGGAAATCGCACGCTCTACGCGCGCGCGGACCGCGATGTACCGTCGCTGGAGAACCGGACCAACGCACCAAGTCACGACATCGTGTCGGGATACATCAAGACATGGGGAATCCCGCTCGTAGCCGGACGTGATTTTGACGAACATGATCTGACGGAAGGCCGGAACGTCTGTCTCATTAGCCAGACAGGGGCAAAGAAAGTTTTTCCAAACGAAGATCCGATTGGCAAGACGTTGCTGGTTACCAGCAGCAGCACACCCGCGGAAATTGTAGGCATCGTTGGCGACGTGCGCTCACAACGAATCGCTGAACTGCAAGAAATGGAATTTTATCGACCCTGGGCTCAGGAAAATTTTCCATTCCTGTTCGTTGCAGTCCGCAGCAACTTCAAACTCGATGCGATCACCAGACTGGTGCAATCTGCGGCCACTAAAGTAGATCCCGCTATTGCGATTGCCATCCCTCAGATGATGGACACGGTCGTCGCGCAAGCGCGCGGGCAAGCACGATTGATGATGTGGTTGCTCGGAATTTTCGCCGCCGTCGCATTGTTGCTTGCGAGCATCGGCATCTACGGAGCAGTCGCGTACAGTGTTGAACAACGCACAGGCGAGATCGGTATTCGTATGGCACTGGGGGCGCAAACCGCGGATGTGCTGCGCCTTATCGTTCGTCAGGGAATGGCTCCTGTCCTATTGGGGCTTACCGTCGGAACGGTGGCTGCTCTTGCGCTGGGTCGTTTACTTACTACGCAGCTTTACCAGGTTTCGCCGCACAATCCGGCGCTTCTTGCTACCGCAACGCTTACCCTTGGGGCGGTCGCATTGCTGGCGTGTTTCCTCCCCGCGCGGCGCGCAACCTTCGTAAACCCAATCGAAGCGCTTCGAACAGAATAAGAATTATCGCCTCACACAATGTTTAAAGATCTGCAATTCGCATTCCGGCAACTGCTGAAGCAGCCGGAGTTTGCCTTGATTGCCGTCGTTGTCCTTGCACTTGGTATTGGTGCAAACACTGCAATTTTTACCGTTGTTAACGCCGTGCTGTTGCGGCCGTTGCCTTATCCACATTCAGAGCAACTCGTGTTGATGCGTGAGCGATTGCTCGGGCCGTCCGGTTTCGAATCCGGCTCGGTGAGTTACATGAACTATCTTGACTGGCGTGCTGCGCAGAAAAGCTTCACCGATCTTGGACTGGCAAGGACGGAGGGTGTGAGCCTCTCTGCGTCCGATGGTACATCGCCGCCGGAAGCAGCCCGGGCCGGCCGCATCACCGCGAATTATTTGTCGATTTTACAAGTCTCACCGCTGATAGGTCGTGATTTGGTCGAGCGCGATGATGTTCCCGGGGCAGCAAAAGTAGCCCTTATCAGCGAACGAGTCTGGCAGAAGCAATTCGGTGGATCGCCGACGGTAATCGGACAACGATTGAATATCGATGGGGTACCGCGCGAGATTGTCGGCGTTGTTCCGGAACGTGTTCGTTTCCCTCGAAACTGCGACGTCTTTCTTCCGCTAGCCGATCTGCGCGCCGATCACGATTTCCTGTCGCGTGGGAATCATGAAGCTTTTTCGTGTCTGGGCCGTTTAAAATCCGGCGCAACACTGAAGCAGGCAATCGCGGAGCTCGATACTATCGCGGCCGACCTTTCCCGGCGTTATCCGGATTCGAACACTGGCCGGCAGGTTTCTGCAAAACTGTTGCTCGAATATTCAGTAGGGCAGTATCGATATCTTCTGTGCGTGCTGCTTGCGGCCGTGGCTTGCGTCTTGTTAATCGCCTGCGCGAACGTAGCGAACCTTCAGCTTGCACGCGGGATAGCGCGCCGCAAAGAACTCGCAGTGCGCGCCGCTCTTGGGGCCAGCCGTTGGGACCTGGCACGCCAGGTGATGGTCGAGAGCGGAGTTATTGCCTTATTAGGGGGCGTCTGCGCCGTGCTGATCGCCGTATGGAGCCTCGACGCGATTCGCGCACTCGTTCCGCCTAATGTCGCGCGATTTCAAGAAACAAACATTGATGGTTGGGTGCTTCTAACCACTACCGTAATTTCAGTTTTCGCAGGATTGCTCGTTGGAACGTGGCCGGCGTTACGCGTTTCGAACACGGCTTCGATGGCAGCCGAGTTGCACGAAGAAGGCGGGCGCGGCAGTAGCGGCACACAACGACAACGGGCCCGCGCAATCCTGGTGATTGCACAAGTTGCACTTGCAGTGCTCCTGCTTGCGGCGGCTGGCTTAACCTTAAAGAGTTTTTGGCGTTCGCAGCAGGTGCCTCTTGGGTTCGATCCGCGTGGCGTTTTGACCATGAGCATCGCATTACCGCAATCGCGCTACGAGTCGCGGGAAAAGATCATTCGCTTCTATGATCAATTAGTTGAGAGAGTGAAACAGCTCCCTGGTGTGAGCGAGGCCGCGATTTGCAACAACGCGCCTTTCGATCACCACGAATGGGATAGTTCCTTTCATATTACCGGCACGCCACCTGATCCCCATGGCCAGGAGCCAACAAGCGAGATGGCGACTATCGCACCGGATTACTTTCGCGCGCTTGGGATGCCGGTCTTGCGCGGCAGGGATTTCGGTTCAGAGGATGTGAGAGGTCGTCCGGGAACGGTTGTGATTGATGAGCTTGCCGCGCAAAAATTTTTCCCAGGCATCGACCCAATCGGCAGACAAATCGACGATCCCGTTACCATCGGTGATAACAATCAGAATGCCATTCCGCTAACCATCGTCGGAATCGTGCCGCACACCCGGAACAACGCCCCGGGTGAAAAGGAGGACGCACGCAATTTGCCAATGATGTACTTTAGCGCGTCGCAGTTTGCGAACGTAGAACAGAACCTGATCATTCGTGCGAAAGCGGGGTTCAATCCGCATTCCCTTGTCAGCCCGATCAAAGACCAAATCGCGAGGCTGGATCATGACCAGGCTGTCTCCGACATCACAACGATGGAGGAAAATATCGATGACAGCCTCGCTTCGCAACGCCTGACGATGACCTTACTCGGTGTGTTCGCGGGACTCGCGCTGCTTCTCGCCAGTATTGGGCTTTACGGAGTGATGGCATTGATTGTGACCCAACGCACACGTGAGATGGGTATTCGTTTTGCTCTTGGTGCCAGCCGCGCTGATGTCCTGCGGCTTGTGCTTGGTCAAGGAGCCGCTCTGATCGGAATCGGCCTCGCGGCTGGATTGTTCGGAGCCCTTGCCGCTAGCCGCGCTTTGAGAAACGTCCTCTACAACGTCGCGCCACTCGATCCCTTTGCGCTCATCAGTGCTCTGCTGACGCTTTCATTGGTAGCTCTTATCGCCTGTTTTTTGCCCGCGCGGCGTGCCAGTCGCGTAGATCCAATCGAGGCGCTGCGGATGGAATGATTGCAATTGTATGAACGACTTCCGATACGCGTTCCGTCAGCTTGTAAAAGCTCCCGGCTTTACTGTTGTAGCGATTGCAACGCTCGCGCTGGCGATTGGCGCAACCACGGCTGTCCTCAGCCTGGTCAATGCGCTGTTGATTCGACCGCTTCCCTACAAGGCGCCGGAAAGCCTCGTTTTGTTGTGGGAACGATTTCCGACGCAAGGGCTGGAGCGCATTCCAGTCTCCGCACCGGAATATCTCGACTACGAAAGGCAGGCGACGAGCTTCGAAAAGATCGGCGCGTTCAATTACGCCGCTTACAATCTGACGACCGGTGACGTTCCGGAACGTGTGTCGGGCGCGGTCGTATCGCCGGCTTTGTTCTCATTGCTCGGCGTGGAGCCCATTAAGGGTCGCGTTTTCACTCAAGAAGAGGGCGCGCAAGGCCGCGACGATGTAGTTGTTATCAGCGCGCGATTGTGGGAGCGCCGCTTCAACTCCAATCCGACCATCGTTGGCAACAAGATCTCATTGAACGGCCGGCCGCACACAGTGGTGGGAATCATGCCACGGAAATTCGATTTTCCGCTGCCCCTATTCAACGTGCAGGGATCGCGCTTCGCCAGTCGCGCCGATATTTGGAAGCCGACTGCTTTCACCAACGATGAATTGTCGGCGCGCTATTCGCGGAGTTATGGCGTAATCGGACGGCTGCGCCAAGGGGTTTCCAGCGCCCAGGCTCAAGCTCAAATCGACACCATCACGGCAAACTTCAGGCAGACGAATCCCAAAAATTATCCTCCCGGACTTACCGAATTCGGCGCAAAGCTTTACCCGCTCCAGGATCAGGTCGTCGGCCCGATGCGGACGGGTCTTTGGATTCTGCTCGGCGCGGTGACGCTCGTTTTGCTGATCGCGTGCGCAAATCTCACCACCATGTTACTCGCGCGCGCCGCATCGAGGGAGCGAGAAATGGCAATTCGCGTCGCGCTGGGCGCGAGTTTGAAGCGCATGCTGCGACAATTGCTGACCGAAAGCGTGTTACTGTCGATCTTGGGTGGGATTGCCGGGGTGCTTCTCGCGATCTGGGCGATCGACTTGCTGCGGATCATCGGCGCTCAAACCGTGCCGCGGCTTCGCGAGGTCAATCTCGATCTAAGCGTGCTCGCGATGACATTCGGGCTGGCGGTTGGAACCGGAATTCTTTTCGGCCTCGTGCCCGCGCTCGTCAGCGCGAAACCCGAATTGACCGAAGCATTGAAAGAGGGCGGACGGGGTTCGACTGGCGGCGCTCATCGCAACCGCCTGCGAAATGCTCTTATCGTTGCCGAAACCGTTCTGGCGCTTGTTTTGCTGATCGGCGCCGGCTCGCTGGTGAAAAGTTTTGTCCGACTGCAAAATGTTTCTCCCGGATTTAATCCGCACAATGTGTTGACCGCGGAGATTTCTTTGCCGGTCGAAAAATATCCGCGTGGTCTGTCGGTAATTAATTTTTACAGCGAAGCGGAGCGTCGGATCAAAAACATCCCGGGCGTCCAGCATGCCGCATTTACGGTGGTGTTGCCGCTAAGCGGATCGAATACGGACAGCTCATTCATCATTGAGGGCCAGGATCCAAAAATGACGGGCGCGTATCCCGACGAGGAGATTCGTGATGTCACTCCGGATTATTTTCGTGTGTTGGAGACACCGTTGTTGAAAGGGCGGTTTTTCACCGAGGCTGACACGGCCGATTCGCCACCGGTGGTGATCGTCAACCGAGCATTCGTGAAAAAGTATTTCCGCGACGGCGAAGCTCTCGGTAAACGCATTTCACGGGACGACACAAATCCGAAATGGGCGACAATTGTCGGAGTTGTAGCCGACATCAAGCATCGCGGTCTGGATACCGACGCGCAGCCCGAGTACTATTTGCCGCACGCGCAGGGACCCGATCGTGAGATGGTACTAGCGGTGCGCAGTGCGCAAGACGCGCGCACGCTGGCCCGCACCGTTCAGGAAGAATTGCGCAACGTTGATCCGGACATTCCGCTTTCCAACGTCCGCACTTTCGACGCTGTCGTGGCCGATTCGGTGGCGCCACGCCGCCTTTCGGTTGTCTTGCTCAGTGCATTTTCCGGAATCGCATTACTGCTCGCGTCTGTGGGCATGTATGGCGTGATTTCATTCCTGGTTGTTCAGCGCACCCATGAGATCGGCGTCCGAATGGCGCTTGGAGCACAACGTTCCGATGTGTTGAAAATGGTGATCGCGCATGCAGCGAAACTGTTGGGTATCGGCGCTGCTATCGGTTTGCCGGTCGCGTTCTTCAGCAACTCAGCGCTGCGGACGTTGCTTTATCAAGTGAGTCCGTTCGACCTCTCGATCTTCGTGGTCGTGACGTTGATCCTTGCCGGTGTCGCTTTGCTTGCCAGTTACATCCCGGCCCTTCGCGCGGCACGCGCCGATCCAGTAATCGCGTTAGACCATAATGCCTGATCATGATTCGTGATTTCAAATTTGCATTCCGGCAGCTGTTGAAGGCGCCGGCATTTACGATTGCGGCCGCAATCGTGCTGGCGCTTGGCATCGGCGTGAACACCGCCGTATTCAGCTTGGTCAATACGGTTTTCTTTGCTCCACCGGGTTACATCAAGCCGCGCGAAATGGTGCAGCTATTTTCTCAGGACAAGAAGGATCCAAAAAAATTCCGCGGCTTCTCTTATCCTACTTATCTCGACATTCGCGAGCAGAACACGGTGTTCAGGGACGTAATGAGTTTCAATCTCTCATTGGTTGGCATCGGCCAGAAAGGCGATACGCGTCGCGCGTTCAGTGCCATTGTGACCTCGAACTATTTTTCCGTTCTCGGCGTTCCACTGGTGCGAGGCCGTGCATTCTTGCCGGAAGAGGAAATTCCCGGCCACAATGCGCAGGTTGCGATTGCCAGCTACAGTTACTGGCAGAAACACGGTCTCGATCCAAACGTGCTCGGCTCTCAAGTGTTCATTAACGGGCGCGCGTTCACGATCGTCGGAATTACGCCGAAGGGTTTTGTAGGCACGATGCAAATCTTATCACCGGAAGTTTGGCTGCCGATGGGTGTTTACGATCAGGTCGCGCATGATTTTGCCTCGGGAAACAGCACTACCGTTGACGATCGCAAAGGAACGCAGTTGCGCATCATGGGACGGCTTAAAACCGGGCTAACCGCGGCCGGCGCCAAACCTGAACTTGCAGGGCTGGCCGCAAATTTGGAAAAAGCGTACCCGGTCGAGCAAAAGGACCAGACCTTTATGGCCGAACGAGTGTCGCGTAATACGGTCAGTAACACGCCGGGGTCCGACAACAAAATAATCGCGATCGCGCCATTGTTGCTTGGCATGGCGGTGGTGGTGCTGTTGGTTGCGTGCCTTAACCTGGCAAACATGCTGCTCGCGCGCAACGCCGCTCGACGCAAGGAGATCGCAATCCGTCTCGCGCTTGGTTGCAGCCGTTGGCACATTGTTCGCCAACTTCTCACTGAAGGTTTTGTGCTGGCGCTCCTCGGAGGTATGGGCGGACTCATTCTCGGACTGTGGTCGTCCGATCTGCTTGTCGGCTCAATGCGCAAGCTGATGCCGCTAGACATTGTGTGGTTGACTGGACCGAATCCCGCAATCTTGGGGGCGACCTTTGGATTTTGTCTGCTCGGCACGCTCATGTTCGCGCTCGGGCCGGCCTTGAAATTTTCGCGTAGCGCAGTGGTGACCGATTTGAAGGAGCACGCCGGAGAGGATGTAGTGCGCCGAAGCTCGAAGTTTTTGCCGCGTCATCCACTGGTGGTCGTGCAAATCGCATTCTCACTCGCACTCATTACCGCTGCGGCCTTGTTTATTCGTGGTGCAGGTAAAGCCGCGTCCGTTGATACCGGATTAAGACCGGGCGCAAGCTACATTCTTGAAGTCGATGCGAGCCTAGCGGGTTACGAACCAAAGCGCTCTCAGGAGCTTTATCTCAACTTGAACGAGAGACTGGCGGCGCTCCCGGGCGTGGAGCGTGCGAGTATCTCTTCAGTCGTACCGTTCGGAATGTTTGAGTTAAGCAGGAAAGTCCAACGCGCGGGTGTCCATCCCGCTTCAGACGCGAAACCGGCGACCGCGGCCGAAGGCCTTGCCTTCGAGGTGGCTTGGAACAGCGTCGGCGCGGATTATTTTTCAACTGTTGGATTGCCAGTGACTCGGGGTCGGGGTTTCACTGAAGCGGAGGCGACCGAGCCCGGTCCAAAGGTCGCGATAATTGACGAGATTCTGGCAAAGAAACTCTGGCCGGATGGTGATGCAGTTGGACAACGCATCCAATATGCGGACCAAAAGGGTGGAACGAGCGCCGATTCGAATGGCGGAGAGAAAGAGAGCATGGAAATAGTCGGTATCGTTCCGGCGACGCGCCACGCGCTGTTTGAAACGGAGGAACCGGTCGGCGGGATTTACTTGCCGTTCGCGCGTGGATTTCAAAGCGACATTTCTTATTTCGTTCGGTTTCGTTCGCTCGCTCCGGGTAGCGAAGCCGCCGCAGCCAATTTGCTTCGACGCACCGTGCGTGATGTTGATCCTTCAATCCCGATTATTTCGTTGAAAACGTTCGCGCAGCATCTCGATTCGAACCTGGACCTCTGGCTCGTTCGCGCTGGCGCGGCGCTGTTCTCTATTTTTGGGGCGCTGGCGCTTGGGCTGGCGGTAGTGGGTCTCTACGGAGTCAAGGCTTACTCGGTCGCGCGCCGCACGCGCGAGATTGGCATTCGAATGGCGCTGGGTGCTCATGCCGGAGCGGTGTTGCGAATGATTATGTGGGAAGGCTCCATCATGTTGGTCAGTGGAGTTGCGATCGGCCTATTGCTTGCCATTGCGACCGCAAAAATCTTGAGCGGGATTTTGTACGGAGTGGGCGCGCTTGATCCGGTTGCATTCACCGTTGCTCCAGCAGTGCTCGCACTCGCTGCCCTAATTGCAACGTGGTTGCCCGCGCGGCGCGCAACTCAAGTAAATCCAATCGATGCACTTCGAACCGAGTAACAACGCGATGATTCAGGACATCAAGTTTGCGTTTCGGCAGCTCGTTAAAGCGCAAGGGGTTCACATTCGCAGCAGCGATGATTTTGGCGTTGGGAATCGGCCCGAACACTCGTTGTAAATAAAATGATGATCAGGCTCAAAAATCTGGAACGCTCGTACCCGTTGGCCAAGGAGAAGTTCTTTTACGTCTTGCGCGACATCAACCTGGAAGTCGAGCACGGCGACTTTGTCTCTGTGATGGGGCCTTCGGGTGCTGGCAAATCGACATTGCTGCACATTCTGGGAATGCACGACCACGGTTGGCGTGGCGAATATTTTTTGGGTGACGATGCGGTCCATCAGCTAAAGCCGAAGGAACGCGCCACGCTACGCAACGAACAGATCGGATTCGTGTTTCAACAGTATCACTTGCTCGACGACCTCACGGTGTACGAGAACCTCGATATCCCGCTCTCGTATCGCCATTACAAAAAGAGCGAACGCGCCGCGCTGGTCGCGGACATGCTCGATCGTTTCCAAATCGTCGGTAAAAAGGATTTGTACCCGAGTCAGCTTTCCGGCGGCCAACAGCAGTTGGTGGGCGTTGCGCGTGCGATCATCGCTGAACCGAAACTTCTGCTCGCGGATGAACCGACCGGCAACCTGCACTCCGGCCAGGGTGAGGAGATCATGAAGCTCTTCTGCAAACTGAATGAGCAAGGGATGACAATCGTGCAGGTCACGCATTCCGAGAAAAACGCTTCCTACGGCAAACGCGTCATTCAGTTACGTGACGGTTGGATCGTCAACACATAACAAGGTAAATCCGTATGATTCTGGATTCATTTCGACAAGATGTTCGGGTCGGGTTGCGTGTCTTGTTTAAAGACAAAACGTTTTGTTTCTTGGCGGTGCTTGTGCTCGGCCTCGGCATCGGGGGCGCAACCACTCAATTCACAGTGGTCAATGCGGTCGCACTGCGCGGATTGTCGTTTCCGCATCCGGAGCAGTTGGTGACCATTGGGCTGATCGATCCGAAAGCGACCGATCAAAACAACAACTTCGGGTTTGGCGTGATTCCGACAGCACAGGATTACGAAGATTTGAAAGCGAGCCAGAAGTCTTGCTCGCTGATGGCCGGCTATCTCAGCGGATCGACAATAAACCTAACCTACAAGAACGATCCGCAACGTTACAACGGTGGTTACGTCACCGAAGATTTTTTTAAGATCACTGGCGTGTCGCCAATTATGGGACGCGACTTCACCGCTGCGGACAACAAACCGGGCGCGGAAAAGGTCGTTATTCTCGGTTACGAAATTTGGAAACGTGATTTTAACGGCGATGCCCATGTCGTTGGGCAAAACGTTCGAGTTAATGGCAAAGCCGCCACGATCATCGGTGTTATGCCCCCAAATTTTAAGTTCCCAAATTTCGAGGAACTCTGGACGCCGCTTTACAATCAATTTCCGCCGATACCTCGCGGCCAGCTCGTCATCGGTCCAAACAACGCCGCGCCCTCAGTTATGGGTCGGCTTAAACCCGGCGTCACTCTCGATCAGGCGAGTGCGGAATTTATCAATCTTGCCAGGCACCTCGCGCAGGACAATCCAAAGACGAACCAAAATTTCACGTCGGCGACTGTACAGCCGTTAGCGAATTCGCTCATAGGTCTTCAATTTCGGCAGACGGTTTGGGCGATGTTGGCCGCGGTCATTCTCGTCTTACTGATCGCGTGTGTGAACGTGATGAACATGCAGTTTGGCCGGGCTGCATTGAGAGCAAAAGAACTGGCGATTCGCGGCGCGTTAGGCGCTACACGTTGGCGACTCGTTAGGCAAATGTTGACCGAAAGCCTCGTGGTCGCGGTATTCGGAGCGGGCGCTGGAATTCTCCTGGCCTATTGGAGCGTCGATATGCTGACTCGCGCCATGGAGGCGCTACCGTCCGGATTGGGACTGCCCTACTGGATTCAATTTACAATTGATGGGCGGGTACTCGCCTTCGTCGTCGGCATAACCTTGATTGCGACGATTGCTTCCGGTCTCGTTCCGGCACTCGTTAGTGCTCACAGCAACGCAGCCGAGATGATGAAAGAAGGCGGCCGCGGCAACAGTAGTCGGTTGGTCAATATGATCACGCGTCTTCTTGTGATCGGGCAAATCGCACTTACGGCAGCGCTGCTGATTGCGACAACACTTGAGATCAGGTCGATCAGAAATCAGCTTCAGCTCGACTACGGTTACGACGAGAACGCGATTTACAGCGCGCGGATGGCATTGTTGGAAGGCGCATATACCGAAGATGGCCGTCGCGAATTTTTCAATCGCGCCGTTCGTGAATTGCGCGCCAACCCAGAGTTTGATTCGGCGGCGTTAAGCGATCGCTTTCGGATGACATTTGCCGCCAACGGACAGTATGAAGTCGACGGTCAAAATTATGTGACGGATCGCGACCGGCCACGCGGAAACTTCGAATCCGTGTCGGACAGTTATTTTTCTACCCTCGGTCTCAAGATCTTGGAAGGCCGCGATTTCACAATTGACGATGCCGACACAAAGCAACCGGTCGCCATCGTGAACGCGAGTTTTGCGCGAAGGCATTGGGGCCATCAAAGCGCGCTTGGACATCAGGTCAGAATTTTCAACCCCGGTGAGCCGCAACCGTGGCGAACGATCGTAGGCGTCGTTCCTGACACTTTGATGCAAGGGCCATTCGATCAACAGACGGACATTGCCGGTTTTTACATGCCCCTTCTAGGCGCATCGCCGGCGACTCAGTTCTGCACTGTTCTGGTTCGGCCGCGTGCGGGGCTGCGCGCGGAAACTCTCGGTCCGGCACTGAGACGGGCGATTACGCGGCTTGATTCGGACGTTCCCATTTATTTTCCCGGCACACCCGCTCGGTTGCATGACGAAAGTCTTTCCGGCAATCGCATCGTCGTTAGTCTCTTCGCAATTTTTGGTGCCGTCGCGTTTGTTCTGTCCGCGGTCGGTCTCTACGGCGTGATGAGTTTTTCTGTGAGCCAACGGACCCAGGAATTTGGAATTCGAATGGCTCTTGGAGCAGACGCACGGCGAATTTTCCGAATGGTTATGACGCAGGGCGCGTGGCAGCTCGGGATCGGACTGGTACTCGGTGCCGGCGCTGCCGCTTTGTTGCTCGGAGTGCTGGTTGCGGCTGCCTTGCGAAATGTTCTCTTCAAAGTGAACCCGCTCGATCCGTCCATTTATTTTGCGGTTGCCGGTCTGCTGACAGCCGTTGCCGCAGTTTCCTGTTTTGTTCCGGCGCGCCGGGCCACGCGCGTGAATCCCGTGGAAGCGCTGCGCTACGAGTGATATGAAAGATTTAAAGTTCGCTCTCCGCCAACTCGGCAAATCTCCGGGATTTACTTTCGTCGTGGTGCTGACGCTTGCGCTCGGGATTGGTGCCAACACTGCCGTGTTCAGCGTACTCAACGCAGTATTTTTGCGGCCATTGCCTTTCAATGAGCCACAAAACCTTGTCGCGATTGGCGAATACGACACCCGCGAAAAAGCTGATCCGGGAACGGATATCAGTTCGATCTCGTACCTCGACTACGTTGACTGGCTTAATCAGAACAAGGTCTTCGAGCGAATCGCGGTTTATACCAACCAAGGCGTGAGCACGCTCACAGATGGAAACGGAGCGCTGCATGTTCAAGGCGAATCAGTATCGGCCGATTTGTTTCCGTTGCTTGGGATTCAACCGGTTCTTGGCCGTATGTTTTTGCCTAACGAAGATTATCCAGGAAACCATGTGGTCATTTTGAGCCATGCGTTGTGGCAACGCCGGTTTGGAGCGGATCGCAACGTTGTCGGCAAAACCGTTATGCTCGATGGTCAGCAGTTCGAGGTAATCGGGGTGATGCCCCCACGGTTTACTTTTCCGATTGCTGCGGTTTCGGCGGAACTTTGGGTCTCGTTGTCGAGCCTGCGCGAATCGAAGGATGGCTCGCCGGCGATGACGGAGCAGCGGGACAACGATTTTTTCAAGTGCATCGCGCGATTGAAAACGAACGTCTCGATTCAACAAGCGCAGGCGAATATCGACGGCATTACAGCAAACTGGCGTCAACAATATCCGGACTCAAAGCTGCACACCGGCGCGAAAGTCATTCCAGAGATCAACGCCATGATTGGTAGCACGCATTCCGCGTTACTAATGTTGTGTGCGATGGCTGGTTGCGTGCTGCTCGTCGCTTGCGTCAACGTCGCGAACCTTTTGCTGGCGCGGTCGCTTTCTCGCAATCGCGAAATAGGGATCCGTGCCGCACTCGGCGCCGGCCGCTGGCGTATTATTAAACAATTGCTTGCCGAAAGCACGTTACTCGGCCTGCTGGGTGGTGTCGCCGGATTGGTGATTGCAATCTGGGGCATTGATTCACTGAAAGCATTTCTGCCGAATGTTCCGCGCATTGACGAAATTTCACCGGACTTTCTGGTTCTTGTCGTTACAGCCATCGCCAGTCTTGGAGTTGGAATCATCTCCGGCTTGTTTCCAGCGTGGCGCGCATCGCGCTCGAATCTTGCGCTGTCGCTCAACGACGCTCCGCGCGGCGCAAGCGAAAGCGCGAGCGCTCATCGTGCGCGCTCTGCGCTTGTCGTGGTCGAGATCGTCCTTGCGTTGGTCCTGCTCGCCAGCGCGGGGTTGCTGGTCGAAAGTTTTATTCGTCTGCAAGGAGTTCCTGGCGGGTTCGATGTAACGAATGTGATGACGGCACGCGTGGCATTGCCCCAAACAAATTATGGCAAGCCGGAACAAGCGGCCGTTTTTTACAAAAAACTACTGGAACGGCTTTCGAGTGAGCCTGGAATGCAGTCAGTCGCGGCGGCGTGGTGGATTCCGCTTAGCGGCAGTGAAATCGGTTTCACTTTCAACTTCGACGCTCATCCAGTCCCGCAAAGTCAACAGCCAGTGGCACAATTTAATGCTGTGACAGCCGACTATTTCAAAGTGATGAGCGTTCCTTTGCGCCAAGGTCGCTGGTTCACCGAGCGGGACGACAAAAATGCACCCGCAGTGGCAATTGTAACGGAGGCTTTTGCGAAGCAGTTTTTTCCCGGCGAAGATCCGATCGGCAAACGAATCGTTCCGGACGGCTCGGTCGAACCTGGGAAACCGCCTGTCCGGGAAATCGTGGGAGTGGTCGCCGATATGCACTTGATCAGTCTCAAGGTCCCGCCCAAGCCACAGATTTATGTTCCATATCCGCAATTCGCCATTCAATCGCTGTCGATTTTTATGCGGACGCAGGTTGACCCGGGTTCGGCGACCACGGCTCTGCGTCATGCCGTGGACGAACTCGACAAAGAGGTACCAGTTTATCGACCGCGCTTGCTTGCCGACTACCGTTCACAGTCAATCGCAGAGCCGCGCTTAAACGCAACGCTGGTCGGTTTGTTCGCGCTCATCGCACTACTTCTTGCAGCGGCGGGAATTTTTGGAGTGATGAGCTACTCGGTCGCGCAGCGGACACAGGAGATCGGAATTCGCCTGGCACTCGGCGCGCAACGTTACGACGTACTGCGTCTCATCATCGGCCAGGGTATGCGCTTTGTTGGCATCGGCGTGCTGGTTGGCTTAATCGGCGTGTTCGCCTGCTCTCGTCTCTTGCAAAGCCTTCTTTTCGGCGTCGGCACGACTGATCTGAGGACGATGTTCATCGCAACTGTGACTTTGGCAGCAACCGCATTGTACGCCTGCTATCTCCCGGCGCGACGTGCCATGCGCGTTGACCCAATGGAGGCATTGCGCTCCGAGTGATTCGCCAAATGATTTTTGAATCCGAATTCGTCTCTGAATCCGTCTTTATCCCAAAGACGTTTGTGAACACACTTGTGTTGCTTGTGCCTTTGAACATCGCCGTTGTTGCGGTGTCTCCTATTCGTCGCCAAATACCATGCAATTTCGCCTTCTAGTTTCTTTTATCTCCATCACGGTCATCGCTGCAACAGCGTTCGCTCAGGATAAAAGTCAGCCGACCGCAGATGAGTTGGTTGCCAAAAACATTGAAGCGAAAGGCGGCGCTGTTGCACTACATGATCTCCAGACCCTGCGTCTCACCGGCAAAATGCTTGTTCAGGAGGGGCAAATTCAATTGACCTTCACGCAGATCAAGAAGCGACCTGACCAAGTCCGCACCGAAGCGTCTCTTCAGGGAATGACTCAGATCGAGGCGTATGACGGCAAAGAAGGGTGGAAAGTCTCACCATTCTTCGGGCGTAAAGATCCTGAACGAATGTCAGCCGATGATGTCAAGGCGCTCGCGGAAGATGCGGAAATGGATGGCCCATTGGTCGATTGGCAGGCGAAAGGAAATACGGTCGAATATCTCGGAACCGAGGACGTTGATGGGACACCGGCGCACAAGTTAAAAGTCACGAGGAAGAACGGTGATGTCAGTTTTGTCTACCTGGACCCGGATCATTTTCTGGAGATTCGGATCTTGACGCAACGAACCAGACACGGCGCATACGAAGAAGTAGAGACCGATCTGGGCGATTACGAGAAAGCCGGGAACGTATTTGTTCCAACCTCGATCGAGTTCGGGCCCAAAGGAGCGGCTGACAAGCAAAGGATCATAATTGATAAGGTCGAAGCCAACGTACCGGTGGATGACGCGATATTTCATTTCCCCGGCCACGTTATTCTACCGCAACCACAGCGCTGAGTAATAGATGAGAACAATGAACAATCCAACGCGACGCGAGGATTCCCCTTTTACACGCCATGGCTTTGGAGCACGAGGTGTTCTCGCGTCATTTTCATTCCTGCTTGTCTGCGCAATTTCTTGTTGGGCGGAGGAAACGCCATTCAATTCGTCGACAATTTCCGGCCTGGGCGCACGCAACATAGGCTCCGCTACGATGAGCGGACGCATTTCAGCTATCGCGGGAGCGCGCGAACCGTCGGGCAAGATCACGTTGTTTGTCGGCGCCGCCAGTGGTGGCATTTGGAAATCTGATGATAGCGGGACACGATATCGACCCGTGTTTGACGAACAACCCGTGCAATCGATCGGCGCCATCGCACTCGATCCGAAAAATTCAAAAAACGTCTGGGTCGGCACTGGTGAATCGTGGACGCGAAACAGCGTTTCGATTGGCGACGGAATCTACAAATCCACCGACGGCGGCGAAACGTGGACGCATTCCGGTCTGGAAAAGTCCGAGCGCATTGCAAAGATCGCAGTGAGCCCAAATAACAGCGACACGGTTTTTGCAGCCGTGCCGGGCCCTCTTTGGAGCGATTCGCCCGACCGCGGTCTGTACAAAACTACTGACGGCGGAAAAAGGTGGAATCAAGTTCTCAAGGGATCCAATCTCTCGACTGGTTGCAGCGATATCACGATCGATCCGGCAAATCCGAATATCGTGTTCGCAGCGATTTGGGATTTCCGGCGCAAAGGCTGGGAGTATCGGTCAGGCGGCGACGGTCCTACAGCGCCCTCGGCCAGTGGATTATTTCGGTCTACAGACGGCGGCAATACCTGGGCGGAGATTACGCCGGACACCAACAAAGGGTTCCCCAAGAAACCATACGGTCGCCTTGCCGTGGCACTCGCACCTTCGAATTCCAAACGGGTTTACGCTTTTGTGGAATCCCCGGATAGCGCTCTCTTTGTCTCCGACGATGGCGGTATGACCTGGGAAAAGCGCGACAAAAGCCAATGGATGGTGTGGCGTCCGTTCTACTTTGCTAACTTGATTGTCGATCCCAAAAACCCAGATCGCGTATTTAAGACTGATGGCTCCCTGATTGTCAGCGAAGATGCCGGCAAAAGTTTCGCAGTTGTTGGCGGATTCGGCGGGATGCACGGTGATGTGCACGATGTTTGGATCGATCCAACAAACACGCAGGTGGTATTTTCCGGCGACGACGGTGGGATGTGGTATTCCTACAACGGTGGCGCGAAATGGTGGAAAGCTGAAAACCTGCCAATCTCGCAGTTTTATCATGTTAGCGTGGACGATAAGGACCCGTACCGTGTTTATGGCGGCTTGCAGGACAACAGCTCTTTCGTGGGCGAATCACAATATCCAGGCGGCGTTACCAACGCGCAGTGGGAAAACATGTATAACGGCGACGGATTCTGGATGTTTCCCGATCCTGCTGATCCCGATCAAATCTATGCCGAGTATCAAGGCGGCGAGATCGGCAGGGTAAATCGCCACACGCACGAAGCTCGCAACATCAAGCCGAGACCGAATTATAAAGAAAAGCTTCGATTTAATTGGAATACACCAATCGCACTCTCGCCTAACGAAAAAGGGACGATCTATATCGGCGCTCAGTTTTTGTTTCGTTCCCGAGATCATGGCCAAACGTGGGAACGGATCTCGCCCGACCTGACAACCAACGATCCACAAAAACAGAAACAGGAGCAATCTGGCGGTGTCACAGTGGACAATTCCTCGGCGGAAATGCACACCACGATTTATTCGATCAGTGAATCGCCCAAGGACAAATCGCTGATTTGGGTCGGCACAGATGACGGCAACCTTCAGGTCACTCGCGACGGCGGCAAAACATGGACCAATGTGGTCGGCAACGTTCCCGGTTTGCCCAAAAATTCGTGGGTATCATGGGTGCAGGCGAGCAACTTCAATGCCGGCACCGCGTATGTGGCGTTTGACCGACATACTTTTGGCGACATGTCGCCGTATGTTTTCAAAACAACGGATTACGGGAAGACGTGGACGCCGCTCGTAAGCGGTCAGGATGCCAAAGGCGTTCGCGGATACGCTCACGTAATCAAGGAAGATTTGGTCAAGCCGGACCTCCTCTTTCTAGGGACCGAGTTTGGCCTTTGGGTCTCCATCGATGGTGGAAAAAACTGGGCGCAGTTTAAAGGCAACCATTTCCCGGCGGTTGCCGTTCGAGATCTGGCAATTCAGCCGCGCGATAACGATCTGGTTCTTGCAACGCACGGGCGCGGCATCTGGATTATTGACGATATTACTCCGTTACGCGCGTTGACGCCGGAGCTGCTCAAGCAGGAAGCAGCGTTTGTTTCCGCGCGTCCGGTTCAACAGCGAATTGAAGGCTCGGGCGGCTGGGCGTCTGGCGATGCGGTTTTTATTGGCGACAATCCCCCTGACGCCGCCGTGATCGATTATTACCAGCGCCAGCGTCATCTGTTTGGCAAATTGAAACTTGAGGTTTTGGATTCCTTCGGCCGCGTCGTCGATGAATTGCCGGCGAGCAAACGTCCCGGATTGAATCGGGTAACGTGGACGATGCGTGTGAAGCCGCCGCGTGTGCCGCCTGCCGCGCAGATCGCCTTTGCGGGAGTACGAGGTCCACGGCTGATACCAGGCGTCTACACAGTACGTCTCACAAAAGCCGGCAAAGTGTCGGAAGCGAAGTTAACAGTTGGTCTCGATCGCCGCGCGAAGTTCAGCGCTGCCGACCGTAAGGCACAATTCGATGCTGCGATGAAGGTGCATGCGCTCTTTGACGAAGAAAGCGCGCTAATGGACCGGATCGTTTCCTTGCGCAAGACGTTAGCACAGGCCGGTGGAACCTTGCCGGAAAGTGACTCAATTCGGAAAGACGTTTCTGATTTCGACGGAAAAGTCGATGCTGTTCGCAAGAAAATTGTCGCTACAACCGAAGGAGGCGCGATCACCGGGGAAGAGCGCTTGCGTGAACACACCGACCAACTTTATGGAGCGATCTTGAGCTACGAGGGAAAACCTGGTGCTTACCAAATTGCCTATATCGACGCGCTCAATCGGGAATTGAGCGATGTGACGAAAGAATTTGATCAATTACTCACTAAGGACCTGCCGGCCTTAAACGAATCTCTTAAAGCGAACGGACAAACACCGATTCCCGCGCCCTCGGCCAGCGTCGGCGCCGTCGATGCCACATATGGTTCCGGTGGCTCGATTGGCGGGGGCACCGTCCTTCCAGCCGGCTTCCGTATTTCTTACTAACTCATTTGCCCGCAGGTGAGAAGGTCGGTGGGCGTAGCGAGTCGTAGCTTGCGTCGTTTGTCGCCATACGACCAAAAGGTCCGCCTTTGCCAAGAATTACATGATCGCGGCGAGAGAGAGAAGTGGAGGTAAGGGGATTCGAACCCCTGGCCTTCTCATTGCGAACGAGACGCTCTACCAGCTGAGCTATACCCCCGTGATCAGCGCACGAAGATTAGCACGGCTCATGGATTTTTCATCAAGCGAAAGCGGCTTGGATCTCCCCGATGTAGGATTCTCGCGCAGCGTCCGATCGCTCTTCATGATCCGAGCGGCGCGAAAGAACGATTGCAGGGAACGCTTTCGGGTTTAAGGTGCGCTCTCCAATTCTAAATATGTTCCAGACGTTTCTTGCTCAGGCGCAAAGCGCGGCTCCTCAACAGATGCCGGGCGGCGGCATTGGCTCATTTTTTATACCGCTGATTTTCATATTCATCATCATGTACTTTGTGATGATCCGACCGCAAAAAAAACGACAGCAACAGCAACAGCAGTTAGTCGCGAGTTTAAAAACCGGAGACCGGGTTGTAACCAATGCCGGCATTCACGGCTTAATTTCCAATGTGAAGGAAAACACCGTGCTCGTGAAAGTGGCCGACAACGTAAAGATCGAGATGGATAAATCTGCTGTCACAGCGGTGCTGAAAGAGAGTTAGTTTGTTAAACTGTTAAATCGCTAAGCCGCAATGACTCCAGCGTTTACATTTTTTGTCGGGCTAGCGCTGCTCGTACTCTTCGGGTGGTATTTCGCCACCGATCAAGGTCCGCGAAAACGTTGGCTGGCCACCGCGCTGGTACTGTTGCTGGTTGTCTGCAGCATTTTCACGATCTGGCCGCCGCAGAAGAAAATCGCGCTCGGACTCGACATTCAAGGCGGCACTTCCTTCCTCATTCGGCTAAAGGCTGGCGACAAACAAGTCACCAAAGGCATGCTCGACCAGGCAGTCGAGGTCATTCGCAAACGCGTCGATTACTTTGGCGGGGGCGAACCAATTATCAGTCCGGTCGGTAACGATCGGATTTTGGTCCAGATTCCCGGTCTCGACACTGCGAAGATTCAGGAAGCGCGCGATCAACTTTCCCGGGTCGCAAAGCTGGAGTTCCGCCTGGTTTATCCCGATAACGGACAAAAATTGAAGGCTATCGACGAAGGCAAAGATGTCATTCCGCCGGAGTTTCGCATCGAAACGTACAAGCTGCAGCGTGAAGGTGAAAAACCTGTTGAAGAACGGCTGTTGGTAAAAAAGAAAGCCGATCTGGCCGGCGATCGAGTTTCGGGCGCGGGTGCTTCATATGAACGAGATGGTTGGGTAGTCCATTTAAGGTTCGATAGCGAGGGCGCCAAGAAGTTCGGAGACATTACAGCTGCGAATGTTCATCATCGGTTCGCGATTGTGCTGGATGGATTAATCCAATCTGCGCCCGTGATTCAGGACGCCATTTACGGTGGAGATGCACAGATCACCGGGCACTTCACGGAAGAAGAAGCGCGCGGGTTGGCCAGTGTGCTTGAAAACCCGCTGCAAACGCCGGTAAGCATTGAGGAAGAGCGCAGTGTTTCACCTACTCTCGGGCTGGACTCGATTCGCGCGAGTATCCTGGCCGGTTTGGTTGGGCTGGCCATCACGCTCGTTTGCGTGGCCATCTACTATAAAATCCCCGGTCTGGTCGCAAATCTCGCGCTGATCATCAATCTCATTTTGCTCGTCGGCGCCCTGACGATGTTCCACTTCGTCCTTACGTTACCCGGCATTGCGGGCATCATTTTGACCATTGGCCTTTCGGTGGACGCGAACGTGCTAATCTACGAACGGTTGCGCGAGGAAATGGCGCTTGGAAAATCGCTCAAGGTTGCACTAAACACGGCTTACGAGAAAGCTTTCAGCTCCATTTTTGATGCCAACGTCACCACGCTCATCACCGCCGCGATTCTCTTTTGGAAAGCGAGCGGTCCGGTGAAGGGTTTCGCGATCTCGCTTACACTCGGCATTTTAGCGTCATTGTTTACGGCGCTCATTGTGGGCCGCAATTGCCTCGGCTGGTTTGTCGATACTGGAAAACTGAAACGTATCTCGATGCTCCACTTGATTTCAGCGCACAACATCAATTTCCTCGGCAGAGGTTTTATCGCGTGCATGTGCTCGCTGGCGCTGCTTCTGGCCGGCGCATTTGCCTTTTACAAACGTGGCGAACGCAACTTCGGCGTTGATTTTCGCGGCGGCGACCTGATCACGTTGAGCGCACCGGGCAAGATCGATATCGGGCAGGTACGCAACGCCCTTAAGCCAATCGGACTCGCGGACGCTTCGATTCAAGAATCCACCCAGGTTAGTCGAAGCTATATCACAATTCGCACGCCGTTGAACACCAGCGACAAAGTGGAAAAGCAGGTCTTGCAGACGCTCCCAAGCTCTGGGTTTAGAGTGGAAGGCTCGGAACGCGTCGGCGCGCTGGTGGGCGGTGAACTGGCAAAAAACTCGTTGATCGCACTCGGCCTGGGCATTCTGGGCATCTTGATCTTTGTAACGTTTCGTTTCGAGCTAGCGTTTGCCGTGGGCGCGATAGTTGCCCTGTTGCATGACGTCCTCATCACCGTTGGCATGTTCTCGCTGCTCGGGCGCGAGCTTACTCTCACAATGATTGGCGCCGTATTGACGATCGCCGGCTATTCCATCAATGATACGATTGTCGTTTACGATCGGATTCGCGAAGGTCTGGCCAGCGGGCGCCGCGGGAGCATCGAAGAAATCATGAATTCGAGTATCAACCAGACGCTGAGCCGAACGATTCTTACCAGCACAGTAACGCTTATTCCGATCCTGTGCCTGTTTTTCTTTGGCGGCGCGGTGCTCAGGGATTTTTCGCTCGCCATCATTATCGGCGTGGTTGTCGGTACCTACTCCTCAATCTTTATCGCTTCGCCCATAGTTCTCTGGTGGACGCGCGCCCGCGGCGGCGGTGCCACGGCCTTGCGGCGCGAAATCACTGAAAAAGCTGCCACGGCCAATCCACTTGCCCAGCGCTGAGCCGTTTTACTCCCCGTCCCCAGGGGGCTATTTGCCTGCTTCAGACCCTCCTGGGGCGCTTTTCTTAGCGGATTTGACGGGGCCGCTGGCCCCGAGTAGGCTCCCGCTCGCCGATTAGGAGCCCATTTTTAAAGTCAGGAGTGATTATTGATGCCAGAAGTGATCGTTCGCAAAGGTGAACCTGTCGATCGCGCGTTAAAGCGGCTTAAGAACAAGCTGGATGCCGAGGGGATTCTCGAGGAGGTCCGCCGTCTGCGTGCCTTCGAGACGCCTTCGCAAAAGCATCGCCGCAAAGCGAAAGCCAACGCCAAGCGCGGTCGGACCAAGTTCCGATTTAATCCCAGCTAAAAGTTAAAACGTTGCAAGTTAAACGTTGTCCGGGCAAATTCGTTGGTTGCCATTCAACTTTTAACTCTTTGTAGCCGTTTTTCCGGCAAAGAACTGGCCGATTGCTTCTACCAAGCCGTCGATGTCGTGTCGTTTTGCTTCGACATCGACCTTCAAACCGTTATCACGCGCAGTCTGCGACGTGATTGGCCCGATGCTGGCAACTTGCATTCCTTTGGGCCAGGATAGTCCAAGCGCAAGAAAGTTTTCGACGGTTGAAGAACTGGTGAACGTGATCAAATCAGCTCCGTCATTCGCAAGTCGCTGCCGCGCACCGCTGGCGTCGCGCGTTTCGGGTACCGTCCGATAGGCGCATGTTTGGTCCACAATCGCTCCCAAGCCGGAGAGCTCCTTGGGGAGCACGTCTCGCGCCTTTTCTCCGCGCACCAGCAGGACTTTTAAATTTTCAATGCTTCCTTGCTTTTTGAATTCCCGCACGATGTCTTCAGCTACAAATTCTTCCGGCTGAAGATCAACATGCAGATGGAATTCTTTCACGCGTTGCGCCGTGGCCGGACCGATTGCCGCAATCCGTGCGCCACCGATTTCGCGCGCATCATCGTATAGTTTGAAGAAAATATTAAAAAAGGCTTCGACGCCGTTTGCGCTGGTAAACACGATCCAGTCGTAGATGTGTGCGTCCTGCACAAGCTCTGCGAATTCGCGCAAATCAGCGGGCGGTTCGATGCGAATCGTGGGTAGTTCGATAACGTGAGCACCAAGCACACGCAGTTTGCTGCTTAACACGCTGGCTTGCTTCCTTGTTCGCGTAACGACAATTCTTTTTCCAAGCAGCGGCCGTTTTTCGTACCAATTGAGTTTGTCTCGCAGTGCGACGACGTCTCCGAATACTGCGACTGCCGGGGCTCCGAAATCATTTGAGACGGCCTTTTGAGCGATATCTTGCAGTGTGCCGGTGAGCGTTTCCTGTTGGCCTGTGGTCGCCCAGCGAACCAATGCTACTGGCAAATCGCCGCGAACACCATGCTTCAACATTTCGCTTGTGATCGATCCGAGGCGTTCCATGCCCATCAACATCACCTGGGTACCTCCAAGTTTCGCCAGTGCTGCGTAATCGATCGCACTTTCTGTCTTCGCTGGATCTTCGTGCCCAGTAAAGAACGTGACGTGTGAATTGTGCGACCTATGCGTGATGGGAATGCCTGCATACGCGGGCCCGGCGATGGACGAGGTGATTCCAGGCACAATTTCGAACGGAATACCCGCATCGGCGATCAGCTGAGCTTCTTCAGCGCCTCGACCAAACACGAATGGATCTCCGCCCTTTAGCCGAATGACCTGCTTTCCTTCGCGCGCTTTTTCGATCAGTAGCGCGTTGATTTCGTGTTGTTTGATCGGCGATTCACCAGCTGTTTTGCCGACGTAAATAATTTCCGCGTCATCCCTTGCCCAGCCAAGGATCTCGGGATTGGCCAGATGATCGTAAACGACCACATCCGCGCTCTCTATGCACTCCTTTGCGCGCAAAGTAACCAGACCCAGGTCGCCCGGCCCGGCACCGACCAGGTAAACCTTTCCGTTCCCACTCCGGCTCTTGCTCATACTCGCAATAACTTCAACAGTTGCGATGCCAAATGTTTACCTTCATCGCGAGTGCCTTCCACTTCAGCTTCCCGTGGTGCTGCTGATTGATCGGTAAACAATTGCGCTCTCAGTTTCATCTTGTGGTTGTCGATTGTCGCCAGCACGCCCACTGGGCAATTGCAGTCGCCGTGTAACAGACGCAAAAACTCTCGTTCTGCCCGCAAACAAAGCAACGTTTCGGGATTATTCACAAGATCAACGATCGCCTTCACAGCACGATCACTGGCGCGAATTTGAAGCGCAATGATTCCCTGGCCTCCTGCAGGCAAAAATATCTCGCGCGGAAGAATTTCAACGAAAAATCGCCTGCGCTCGACGCTGATTTCGTCATGAGTAGGCGACAGACCGAGACGTTTAAGTCCCGCGTGAGCCAGCACGATTGCGTCCCAACCGTTGTCGAGCAACTTGCGCAGCCGGGTCGGAACATTCCCGCGAAGATCGATAACTTTGAGATCTGTGCGTTTCCACAACAGCTGGCGTTTTCTTCGCACACTACCGGTGGCGATGATTGCGCCCGGAGGCAGCAAAGCGAAACCGCCCAAATGCTTTGAAACCAGCACGTCATTCATCGCTGCGCGAGGAAGAACCGCGGCAATTTCTGCGTCCGGGCTCGTTTCACTCGGAAGATCTTTTGCGCTATGGACGGCAACATCGACATCCCCGCTAAGAAGAGCTCGCTCAATTTCTGCTGTAAACAGTCCTTTGCGACCATCCCGGCGCTCAAGAACTCTGGCTTTATCGCCTTGTGTCTTGATGATTCTCGTCTCGATTCGTATGTCCGACTTCGCCGCTTGAATTGCTTCTTCAACAAGCCCGGTTTGGGCACGTGCCAGATCGCTACCGCGCGTGCCCAGGATGATTTTCCTTGTCATCGCAGGAATGTAGCCCGCGATAAAGAGTAGGGGAAACTGTCAGCCCTTACAGCTCAGACGCGCGCAGCGAACTATCAGTAACCGACGGATGCTCGGCGATCCGCGGTCCGCGGTTCAGTTCGTGCAAAATTTTCTCCAGAAAATCGGCGACGTGTTCGGCAATGATTGCTTCGGCAGACGCTATCTGCTGTCGTCGCACTGCAAGCGATTGCTCCGCGACAGATTGCAAAGCATCGATGTCATAAAGGTACACGCCTTCCATTTCGTTCACAGTTGTGTCGACATCGCGCGGAACGGCGATATCGATGATGAAAAGTGGACGATCGAGGCGATCGGCCAACATCGGGCCGAGATTTGTCGGGGTCAGTAACGGAGATTCCGAAGAGGTCGATGTAATCAGGATATCGATCTCGCGGCATTGCTGCGGCCACTCATCGAAGCGAACGGCCCGGCCACCTACGCGTTGCGCCAGCTCATGGGCGCGATCATTTGAGCGATTGCTCACCCGCAGATCAGTCACACCCCGGGAAATGAGAGCGCGTGCCGTGCGCTCGCTGGTTTCACCAGCTCCCAGAACCAAGACTTTGCAATTGCCAAGGTCGCCGAAAATTTTCTGCGCGAGATCAACCGCGACGGAACCGACCGATACGGATCCGCGCGTAATTTCGGTGTGCGTGCGAACTTGTTTGGCAACGCGAAACGCCCGCTGAAAGAGACGGTGCAGGCAGGGACCAACCGCGCCCGATGCTCGCGCAGATTGGTAAGCTTTCTTTGTCTGTCCGAGAACTTCTGTTTCGCCCACCACCATCGAATCGAGTCCGGAAGCGACCCGAAATAGATGTTGGACGCACTTTTCAGCTTCGTAACGATAAAATGGTAGCGCCGTGCCATGCTCGATGTCGCCAGCACCAGGCTTTTGCAATAAACACTGAGCAATTTCATCCGTCGAAACACGCTTTTCTGAGGCGCCATAGACTTCTACACGGTTACAGGTCGCGAGTACCAATGCCTCCGCACAACCAACCGTGCGAAGTGTAGATTCAACTCCCGCGCTGCCAGCGAAACGTTCGCGCGTCTCCACGTTCGCTGTGTGATGACTGAGGCCGACGCAGAAGAGATTCATGGGACAGAGTGGGTTTGCGCCGAGAAAGTGATTCCCCAGAGAAGTGTCAGTGCCACGCTAAATCCGACAATACAAAGGGCCGCAATTTGCTTTGGCGCGATGCGCCGGAGATGTCGGCTTTGCAAAATAGCCGCGTAAAGCACCCAAACGCCAATGGCGGCCACCACTTGCACCCGTGGTAAGGGTCGGCCCGTAAAAAAGCCACTGGCTATCCCGATTGTATAAAGAATGAAGCCCCACCAAAGCAGATGTGTGATCGCCGCAAAGAGATCAGTCAGTGGCGGCAGGTGGTAAAAGATTGAGTGCAAGTGATGGGTCTTGAGCTGGCGCTCCTGGACGAGGTACATCACTCCGGCGATGCAGGCGAGCGCGAACGCGCCATAGGCGATTAGCGAAATCGATGCGTGAAATTCCAGCCAGGAATTTGGGGGCATCTTGACTGCGTGACGAACATCAATTGGCGCAATCAATGCAAAGCCTTGTAGCAAAACCACCAGCGGGGCAGTAAACGCACCCATGAGCGACAGGCGGTAGGCTGGACCAACCAGTATGTAGATCAATGCTACCGACCAGGCTAAAAAGACAAAGACCTCAAACAGGTTTGTCAGCGGACACCGTCCCAAGGCATGGCCGCGGATATACAAAAACGCGGTTTGAAAAACAAAACCCAGGCCAATCGCCAGGAAATTAAGCCTTCCCGGCCGAAAGAGTCCGGCGCGCAAAGCAAGGACCGTGCGCACGACTGCCGCAAGAAAACAGATCGTCGAAATGATGAGAAGATCTCGATCCACCAACGCCTATTCTAGAGTCGCTCGCGCTCATGGCAAAGCACCTTGTATTGCGTTAGCCGCCATTGACGTTTGCCTGCAGACCGCTAGCGTCGCGGCCAATGGCTTCCAACCTGGCCGAGAAATTGCGTGCGAGCGTGCGCGACGTTCCCGATTTTCCGAAAAAGGGCATCATATTCAAGGATATCACGCCGATCCTGAGCGATCCGGTGCTGTTTCATGCATCAATCGATCTCTTTTTGGAGCGCTGCCGCGGAACGAAGATCGACAAAATCGTTGGGATCGACGCGCGCGGATTTCTCTTTGGGTCGGCGGTAGCCTATGAACTCGGTGTCGGCTTCGTTCCGATCCGGAAGCGTGGCAAGCTCCCTTTTCAGACTGAGATCGCCAGCTACTCGCTTGAGTACGGCGAAGCGGAAATGGAAATGCATGTCGACGCCATTACACCGGGCGAACGAATTGTGCTGATAGATGATCTACTGGCGACTGGCGGCACGTCTGCCGCCGCGGCTGTCCTCGTTCGCAAAGCCGGGGGAAACTTGCTCGAAGCACAGTTTTTGATCGAGCTGGGTTTCCTTCATGGCCGCAGGAAACTTGAGCCGACACCCGTGACTTCATTCTTTAAATACTGAAGTTCGGAGGCCATAAGGTCTTTTTCATTAGGTAAAGCAGGGGAGGGTCATTCGCGGATTCTTCGTTCTACATCTGAGATCGATTTGGATTTTGAAGAACCAATTTTAGATTGAATAGCCATCCGAATTAGTAATGAGGACGTCCCGTCATTTGGAACAAGTTCTGACGCACGCAGCCAAACGCCTCGCGGCCACTGGAGCCAGGCGTCCAACCGAAGTCCTCCCGCTCTACAAGAAGTTTCTTAAGGTCGAGGAGCATCGGTTGCGTTTGAAACACCAGGCTGGCGGGGGCGGTCGCGAAATTTGCGCCCAGCGTGCAGAGCTGGTTGATGTCTTGTTGCAATACGTTTTCGGCGCTGCCACATCGGCTGGTGGTGGCGGCGCCGGCGCCGTCAAAGTTCCTCTGGCATTGATTGCTCTTGGCGGATATGGGCGGGGTGAGCTCAATCCCTTTAGTGATATCGATGTGATGCTACTGCATAAAGGGAGGAAGCAGATTTCGCCCCAGTTAGAGGAAATGGTAGAACAGGTCCTCTATCTTCTTTGGGATAGCGGTTTCAAGGTTGGACACTCCACCCGTTCGATCAAAGAGGCGATTGCCGCAGGCCAATCGTGATATGCGCACAAAGACCGCCATGCTGGAGTCGCGGTTCCTCGCAGGGGATGCAGAACTGGGCCGGGAATTTCGACGTCAGTTTCGTTCGAAGTGCGTCAGGGGATACGAACGTGAATATGTCGAAATGCGCATGCAGGATCAGGTCGCGCGACATAAGAAATTCGGCGACAGCGTTTATCTGCAGGAACCAAATCTAAAGAGTGGCTGCGGCGGTCTGCGCGATTATCAAAATCTTCTTTGGATGACGTACTTTAAAGAGGGTTCACTGAGCACTAATCAGTTGGTCGGTAAAGACTGGTTAAGCGAAAGCGACCAGCGCCGGATCGAAAAGGCCTACGATTTTCTCCTGCGGTTGCGCACGGCCTTGCATTACGCCACGGAACGCGCCACCGATATACTTCATACTAATTTGCAGGAACAGATCGCGAAACGGCTCGATTATTCTTCCACGAACGGCCAGCTCCGCAGTGAGACATTGATGCGGGACTATTACGAGCACACGCGAAACATCTTCCGGGTCACGGAACGCATTACCGAGCAATTTGTAAGCGGGCATGTCACGAGCAAGACCCGTTCGCTCTTCAGTTTTCTTCCGCTGATGCGAGCGGACAAAACTCCCGTTGGAGATTTTTTCTTTGTTCGCAACAAACACTTGCATCCGGCGCGTCGCGATCTTTTTCGCAAAGACCCCGAGCAAATGATGCGGGCATTTCAATTTGCGCAGGAACAGCTCTTGGACCTGAGCCCGGAATTGGAGGATCTGTTGAGCAGAAGCCTCGGCCAGGTTACCCGTACGTATCAATATGCGCGCGGACCGCGGGCGATCTTTAAATCGATTCTGTCACAAAAAGGGAGAGTAGGTCGTATCCTCCGGATGATGCATCGGGTCGATTTTCTGGGACGATACATTCCCGAATTCGGCCAGCTTACCTGCCTGGTGCAGCATGAGTTTCTCCATCGTTACACGGCTGACGAACACACACTGGTGTGCATTGACAAGCTTGATGCCCTGGCACAGACCAATGATCCGAAGTTGATCTCTTATCGCAAAATATTTGAGCAATTGGAGGACCCGTTCGTTCTCTATCTTGCGCTTCTCTTGCACGATAGCGGTAAAGCGGTTGGCGCCAGGCCACATTCCGAAGCGAGTGCGCTCTTCGCTCAGCGCGTCGCTGCGCGTCTGCAGTTGTCATCTGAGCAGCGCAAGTCGCTGATCCTGCTGGTCGATCATCACCTCACGCTTTCCAAAATCGCGCAGCAAAGAAATCTTGATGACCCCGCCACTGTCACGGATTTCGCCCACATCGTGAAGCATCAGAAAAACCTAAATGCACTGATGCTGTTAACACTGGCGGATGGCCAGGGTACAAGCGCGGAGGCATGGTCGGATTGGAAAGAATCTCTGGTATGGGAATTATTTCACGAGACTTCTCGCTTCCTGGCGGACCAAAAATCTTATTACGAACAAACAAAGGTCGAGCGTGAAAGCTTGCAGGCCTCTGTGACCGCGAAGCTTTCCGCAGATTTTGCCGAGGAAATCGAAGCGCATTTTGAGTTCATGCCCGACAATTATTTTCGCGCCAGCGACGTCCCCGACATTGTTGAACATCTGAAATTGTTCCGCTCGTTTCTCGAAAATGTTTCCAGCGAAGGAGATTTTCCGCTGGCTCCGGCTATCAAATGGAAAGCACTTCCGGAGCAGGGGCACAGCGTTGTCACATTCTGTACGTGGGAACGCGAAAGATTATTGGCAAAAGTGGCCGGCTCATTTTCCGTTGTACCGTTAAATATTCTGAGCGCTGATATTTTCCTGCGCGGCGACAATGTCATGCTGGGTGTTTTTCGCGTGTGCGAGACAAACGCGCGCCCCGTGACTCACCAGCGAGATTTCGCGCTGGTAGAGCAAACATTGCGTCGAGCGCTCGAAGACGAGAGCTTCGATTTCCTTCCGCTAATCGAAAAGGCAAAGCGCCAGAGCGATCATCTTGCGCCAGGGATTGAATTTCCGATGCGGATTGCCATCGATAACAAAACGCATCCGATCTATACGCTTATTGAGATTCAAGCACCAGACCGATTGGGCTTGCTTTACGACGTCCTGACGCTGTCTTGATCGCGAAAATCTTCAGGTCACGTTGTCTCGCATCAACACGCAGGCGGGCGCAGCCATCGATACTCTGTATGTCGTGGATCGCTTCACACGTACCAAGATTACCGATCCGCATCGTATCGGGGAGATCCAGCACCGTCTTCAAAACGCAATTTTGAGTGGAGGCGTTCCAAAAACGAAGTAGTAAAAGCAGCACCCAGCTCTGCTTTCCCGATTTTATGAATGTTTTGATTCTGGCGGCCGGATACGCAACACGCCTTTATCCATTGACGCTCAACAAGGCGAAGCCATTGCTGGTCGTCGGCGGCAAAGCCGATTATCGAATGGGCTGGTGGATAATCTTGAAGGCAGTTCCGGATCTGGAAACGATTTATGTAGTGACGAACGACAAATTCGCCCCGGACTTTCAGACTTGGAGCGAGCGGTATCATAATCGACATCCGCAATTCAAATTCAAGATCGTCAACGATGGTTCCAAGAGCGACGAAGACAAGCTGGGCGCAATTGGAGACATCAATTTTGTTGTCACGGGAGAGAACCTGGCGCAAAGCAGCTTGCTAATTGTCGCCGGCGACAACCTGTTTACCGAATCGCTCAGGCGGATTTGTGGCGTGCGCTAATGGAACCGAAGCGACGGTTGGCGGTCTTTGATGTCGGGGATCCTGAAGCGATCAAAAAATACGGCAACGTTGCTAATCAATGACGATGGAATCATCACGCACTTGGAGGAGAAACCACAGAAACCGCGGGGAACACTGGCTGCGATCGCGCTCTACTATTATTCTCCTGCGGTGCTCTCTCTTTTGAGCACGTATCTTGCTGCTGGCAATAATGCGGATCAGCCCGGCCGTTTTGTGCAGTGGCTCTACACGCGTAAACCGGTGAAGACGTTCCAGATCAAGGGAAAATGGCTCGATATCGGAAGCAAGGAGACGCTCGAGAATGCCGACGATTCAGATCGCCTTGACGAAGCGTAGATCACGATAGCGCTTAACGAAGCCGTTACTTCAATCCGTCCTTCGTCAAACTCAATCAAATCGAAATAAGTCCGAATATCTTTGCGCCCTTCGCCGCCGGCCTCCTTCAGGAAATGGAGAAACCGCGCCTTTTTTGCGGCCGTGTCGGGATGCCGCGAAATCATCGCCTGATTCCATTGTTCAATCGCTTCGGAGCGAATGTTGGGCTCCGTTTTTCTGCACCCACCTTAGAATTGCTTTATCCTCGTCCAACCGGTTGGCCATTTCCTCAAAGGCGTCGCCGTCGATTTTCAGAAACGCGAGCAAGATGCTTGTCGAATCCGACGGTCTTATAGTTGTAGCCGTCGAGCAGTCCTTTCCGATGCAGCCTGGCTTTGTCGATCAAGCGCGGCAGATGCACGTAGCCGCCGAGTTTCTCGTAAGGACTGCGTGGATGCAGTCTTTGCATGGAAGGGATCGTATTAAGTCGCAGGTAGCGGCCGCGGGGCGACCCCTGAAAAATCACTCTCCGGAACGCGTGCGACGTCCGGTTTTTGATCCTGCAGCAATTCTCCCTGTGTAAGGTCGACCCGGCCAATCACAAGCTGACCGGAAAACATACCGCCTTTTTCAACGTGATCGCCCTCGCTGTCACATCGCCTTCGAGGGCGCCTTTTCTTTGGATGGTCACGGTTTGCGCAACGATTTCGCCCGACATTCGCCTCTTGATTTCGATGCTTTCCGCGCAAACCCGTCGGAAGCAGTGAATATCAGCTTTGCGCTCGACGATGACATGCCGTGCGCTGATGCGGCCAGGAATTTTGCCCGCAAAGTTGATCGTCGCGGTGTCGTCGCAGTGCAGATTGCCGCGCAGTCTGCCTTCTATTAAGGCGGACCGGCAAACCACACTGCTGCTGCCCAGATCGCCTTTGCCTGTCAAATGGACGTCTCCGCGCGTTCGAATGCGTTCGACTGAAACCGCTGGTGATTTTGTAGTCGCGCAGATCGATGTGCGCACTGCACGACGGGACAGATCGTCGAAGTGGCAGTGCCACAGACCTGCTGTTTCCGTTTACAATCGAAGCACTCGATAACGGAGCTGTGTTGTCGTTTCCAAAAGTCCTCAAATTTGCCGAGAATCGATGAGCTTGGCGGCGGCGGAGGCGCTTCTTCCCGGGTCCGTAACTTCAGGCCGGGTTTCGGCGCAAACGGCGAAAAATAGCGGCCACACTGGCGACAGATCGAGCTTTTCGCCGCTGCATATTCCATCTGCTTGAAGCCACAGTGCGGACATTCCAGCACTGACTTTTGCAGGCGACGGACTGGCCACCGGACGCTAACCCCTAATTCCCTTCCTTATCCGCGCCCTCCGAATGCTGCCTTGATCGGCTCGCTGGATCGCACAACTTCCGGGCGAGCCGGGGCCGACTTCGCGGAAACCATTCCGCTGGTGACTTCGGATTTGCCGATAAAAGTTGCGCCTTCTTCAATGACAAGACGCGCTGCTTTCAGATCGCCCTGCAATGTGCACTTTGATTTTAGCTCGCAACGCTCGCCCACCGTGATGTTACCCTGCACTTTACCATAGACGGTGATCGATTTGGTTTTTATCTCGCCGCGAATATCAGCGTTTTCACCAATCGTCAAGACGCCGTCAGAATTGATTTCCCCTTCGACCTTCCCGTCGATGAGAAGTTCCTTTTGGAACTTGATCGAGCCTTTGATTTCGACATCGCTCGAGAGAATGTCTTTGCCACCGTGATCTGCCATAGGATTTGGTTTATTCGATGATTGTTGTTGTTATTGGTTGTTCGCCATTCGCAGGATGATTTTCTTCATCTATCCCCGAATACCGTGGTCTTTCTGGGATCGGCGGCATCGGCTTTTGCGGGACGAATCTTTTGAGCATTCGGTAGTATTGTGACAGTCGCCAACGTCTGTCAACGAATTCTCGCTTCGAGTGCGCAATTTTTATTATCGTCAACACTGCGGTACAGTTTGAACGTGCCATTCTGCTCAGAAAATATCAGGAACGGCGGTGCGTGGGCTGGCGTTCTATCCAGGACGCGGCACATCGAAGGTTCGGGCGCTGACTGATTCAGAACGGCTTCGGAATTTTGCAGCCACACGTTCGAAATCGTACGCAATAACCCATGCCACTTGATGATTTTCCAGAATTTGGCGGGCTTTCCGCCAATCTTCGGAGAGGAAAAATCGCGCGCTGTCAGCGATGCCGTTGAGGCTTTCGTGCGAGCTTCCGGCTACCCCCGGCTGCCCGGACCAGTATGCGATCGACGGTGAAAGCCACCACGGCGCAAGGAACGGACGAGTCTTCGACGATCGCAAACTGATCGCCAGGTCTCGCAATTGCGCTGATTCATTGCGCCGTTCGGCACGTTCCGCCAGTTGCGCTTCGTTTGGCCAAAGCCTTTCATCCCAGTCCCGCAGAATGGGGAACAGTCGACAACACAAACGCGATCCAAACTGCTGTCGGTGGTTTGATCTGCTCGAGCAAACGCGGAAGCGCTAGAGCAAAGATCAAGACGAAGAAGTAGCCCCACCGCGCCTGCCAAACCGTGAGCGCGTAGGTTGCAACCAGAAGCACCAGAACAAATGTTGGAATCGTTTCCCTGCTTTTGTGCCTTGTCTTGATCACGCTGATCCAAATTAGGAACGGCGTCACGAGAAGTAGATAACCGGTCCACCGCAACCAAATTGGATTGGCTGGTGAGACATGCGCCAGTTCGCCAATCGTTCGCGTCCAGTTTTGGAACAGCGGGTTGGAATAAAACCCTGAAAATGACGGCACACGTTGCTCGATCAAAAGCGCGATCCCGATGACAAGAACGAAACAAAACCACCCCGCACGACAAGACCTGGCCGAAATCGCCCGTGGTTTTTCAATCATGTTTACAATCAGCGCAAGCAAAAATAGAACGAGCGACTCATAAGCCGAAGTCCAGATCGCCAATCCCCAAGCGATTCCACTGATGAGGCTCCATCTCACGAGGTTTGTCGCGGATTCCGCTGCTTCCGCCCGGCTCCATTCAGCGCAGATCGCGATCGTAATCAGCAGCAACAACAAGGATTGATGGTCGGGTCTGCCGAGCTCCGTCCCATGAGCGAGAATGGGGCTGATCGCGTACAGAATCAGCATCACCCAGCGATACCGGAGTTTCAGCGCGACCACCACCAAAGGAACCAGACCCCGAATAGTGCGAGTAATGGCGAAATAAGCGCGCCGGCCAGGTCGATCGCGTGCGCCGTGAATAGTTTTAGAAAAATCGACAACGCCAGAATGAGATAATCGAACGGAGCAGTTGTATGTGGAGTGGTTCCTGCTGGGAAATTTTCAAAATCGTGATGCCGTAGGATCAGCCCCGGATGCTGCGAGCACATCCGCACCCGCGTCATCCGGGCGTAACAATCGGCATCGGTGAAATAAACATTCCCAGCGACAAACACGTCCTGGTAATTCGCGCAGCGTGTGGTCAGGACCAGTACGCTGAGAAGTGCGATTTCAATGATATGAAGGGCCGCGCGAATCACGTCGTCATCCCAAATCCGCAATTCGAAATTCGCAATCCGAAATTTTGGTTAATCGCCCGGCTTTCCGGGTTGGTCACCCGTGCCAGACGTGCAATGAACAGGCAAGAGCCGCAGTGCGTTCCCTTCCGAAGTGGAGATACTATCCAACGTGCGGTTTCAGATTTTCTGCCAGAGCCGCGGGAAATGGACAACGCCAGTTGTGCCCGGAACCGTCGAAGCTGATCCTCACTTCGAGCTGTCGATGATCTGTTGCGCGTTCTTGATCGCTGATTCGTCCGGCGCTTTGTCTTTCTTCAGGATGTCGATCGCTTTTTGTGCCGAGGCGGTGGCTTCTTTCTTGTTGCCAAGCTTGGCTTGAATCTGCGCCTTCTTGTAATGCATGAAATAAGCGTCCGGATTCTTCTCGAGCGCTTGATCGATCCACTTTGCAGCCTGCCTCATGTCCTTGTTGTTATCGTAGTAGAAGGCCGCGGCCTGATAGGCGGTGCGCGGATCGAGCGGAGTGCCTGCGCTGGCGACTGCATCGAGTTGCTTGCTTACCTGTTCGACATCGTCCGTGGTCAGCTTGACCGGCACGCGCGTTTTATCCCAAAGGAAATTAAGCGTTGCGGAAGCGCCTTTCACATCAGTTAGCGCGATGGTGAACGTCTCGATTGTGACTGGATTGGGTTCTGGCTTCGCCGTGAGACGCACGGCGTCGTTCTCCTGTTTATAGTCGGCCGCGCTCTGCACCTTCGCGTCCTTCGAAACGATGATGGTCCACTCGTCCGCTGTCGGAATCGTGAAGAGTGCGTACTCACCGGCCGGGATCTCCTTGCCGCCAAGCGTTACCGCTTTGCTAAACTTAATTTTGGTGACCGCGTTGGCACCCGTGCGCCAGAGCTTTCCGTAAGGCACGAGGCCGCCGAAGATCTCGCGGTCGTTCTTGTTTGGGCGCGAGTAATCTACCTCGACATCAGTCAGCCCGACACGCTGTTTTATCACCGAGTGCTGGCTGGCCGCGGGGAACTCTATTTTCTTCTCCTCTGCCGCCCAAAGGCTGCCGGGCAGGAGCGATCCCGCGAACAAGGGAAGTGCGAACAAAGCGGAAAGAAGAAGCGAAGGAAGACGTGAGGATTGGATCATAATGTGCGGGATATATTAGGATGTGATGATTTAAGCGGAGAAGATATCGCGGGACGGCAGGAGTCAAATCGGTTTGCCCGGCCCAGCCTTAGCCTTTCGTCGAATGAATATCGCCCTCCGTTCTGAGGATTGGCAATTCCACATCAACGAAACGCGCGAACGCAAGGGCGATTTCAAAGAATCGCAGTTTTTCTCGTATTGTTCCCGCCCCTTGGCTTAATAAGAAGGGATATGAGTGCCGCACCGATCAAAGTCTCTTTCCTCAGCCTCGCCATATCAGCGTTGATCGGGAGCTTAGTCGTCGCGTATGCGCAGTCAGGCGCCGCCGCTAATTGCGCACGGATTCGTGAAGTGCCGGGCGGCTGTGGGAAAAACGCGGGTCTTACAGAGGTATACGTTGACAATATGCACAAGGACCGCACGGTGCGGGCGACCGTTCGGAAGCATTCGCAAGAAGGCGACGAGGACACAGAGTATGCTATTGCCGAAGGTGGCCAGCTCTTTATCGGCTGCGGGGGTGGCGGCATCAGCTTTGCTGTTGTCCGCTGCGAAGAGTTAAAACGTGAGGCTGAAAAAAGTGATGAGTGAGCAGTGCGGGGATGCACCCGGTGATGCTGTTGGCAATCCAGTGATTCGCGGGATGAACGTTGCTTGCCAGGTTCCCGCCTTTTTCGGCAGTCTTCCCTTTAAAGGGGAAGAAATAGATGACAAAATGCAATCTAATTCTCGTTAGATGCTAATGCGCGTCGTTGCCGTCATGTTATTGCTGTCCGCGGGCATCGCTGTTGAGGCGATGTCATACTCGTTTGTTTGTAAGGCGAGCGGGCGACTGGGCGGGCCGATCCGCTTCGAGTTTTACGATGATGCAACCACACGTCCGAAGACCGATATCCAGTCATTCACCGTTTCTATACGGACCGCCGATGACCGGTGGAAGACGATGTGGTCCATCTTGAGCGGCCCTGGTCTGACACAGCCGATCGAATACGGGGTTACGCCTGCTGGTTTTACCACAATGATTCAACCGCGGAAGCTCATTCCCGGTCGCGTTTACGCCGGGTTCGCTTCCGATGGACACGGAGGCTCATCCAGTGTGACTTTCGGATTCGATAAAAACGGAAGAATGATCTTCCCGGATTCATTCGATGAATGAGTGGCGAATGAAAGCATCTAACCAATCGATGAAGCCAGCGGCCCCATTGCGAAATAAGTTCAGGATGTTTGCCATGACACCCTGTCGTGGCTTATCTCTTTCTCGTTAGACAGCCGATGTGAAACGCACGTGGACCATCATCGGGGTGAGGGACGTGCCGCGGAGTTTCAAGTGGTACCAATCGCTGTTTGGACAGTCCGAGACGTCGCCGGGCCATTCTTACTTTGGTCAGCTCGTCGACTCGGACGGCACTGTGTTGCTCTGTCTCCATGAGTGGGGCACCCATGAGCATCCCTCCCTGATAAGTCCTGATCACGCGACACCAGGCAATGGGCTTCTCTTGTTCTTTCGTGTCGACGATTTCGACGCGGCGCTGCAGAGGGCGCGCGGTCTTGTCGCACAGCTCGAAGAAGATCCTCACGTCAACCCCAATACTCGGACCGAGGAGTTCTCGCTGCGAGACCCAGACGGGTACTACGTCACGATCAGCGCGCTTTCTTAGCGCGAGCGCGGGACGTCCGTTACGCGACGGCCTAACAATCGCTCGCAGCCAGCGAAGCCGCGCAGCCAAAGTAGGAAATCGCGAGGCAAGCGGCGCCGCTTTCGCGGCTGAACCGTTGCTCGGTGGCAGCCGTTTCACCGAATAGGAGTAAACGCGGTAACTTTGCATCGGGGGCATGTGCCGGCGGTTTCCAACGAAACGGGCTTCGTAAAACGCTTCACGTACTGGCACTCTTTGCATATCCATCGCATCGACCGTGTCTCCTGCGAGTGATCGACCTGGTCTAGTGCATTCGACGCTATCTCTCGAATTCTCTCCAGGGTTGCTTTCAGCGTCTTGGATGTCGAGTCCATAAGTTCAATTCCATCTGTTGAGGTTTGCCCGCTAATCTGCGCGATATGCGCGCCCAAATGCGAAGGAGAAGCGCTCTCATGTTCATGTGAACATATCATCATGCGGACGACGATGTCTAGATCAAAACAGGCGAACTACGCGCTTTTGTCCATCCCACGGATTTGTTGGCTGATCGCCGTGCTTTCCGGGTTGGTCACCAAGGCATGATATGCTTCAATGCACGATTATCCGGGCCTGTAGCTCAGCGGTTAGAGCAGGGGACTCATAATCCAAGACAGCGTTTTTGCGCCTGTTTTCAGTGTCTTGCAAAGCGTGGCAGACACGAGGCATTTACAACATTCCGTCTCGCGCTGCGTTGCATAGAATTGCGCTGCTTTACAGAAGAAAAAGATTTACGCCGTAGAAAATGGCCATCAATGCGGCTGGTCGATTTCCGACAACGTCCCCACGCGCGCGTGTGTGAACGTAAAGCAGGGGGCTGAAAGTGACAGTAGCGTTACTCTTGCGCCGCAGCGGTCGCATCTAAATGGTTGTCGAAACTACCGACATGAAAAACCCGATAACAGGAGTTCGATATATGAAAACATTGCTACGAATTAGACGTTCAATTAACCTTCCGTCGTTCCCGAGTGTATTTGTTCTCGTCGCTGTCGGCAGCCTTGCGTTGTCGCCGATGGCGCAAGCTGTCAATCCTGCCCCCGATGGCGGCTATCCTAACAACAATACCGCGGAGGGTGATAATGCGCTTTTGAACCTCGCCAGTGGCCTCGACAACACCGCTCTTGGTTTTGACGCGCTCTTTAGCAATACGGCTGGCAACTTCAACACAGCAGTCGGATTTGACGCCCTCTTTCACAACACCACCGGCTTTGAGAACACGGCTGCCGGTGTCAATGCCCTTATCAGCAACACCACCGGCAGCTCTAACACGGCCAACGGCGTTGATACACTTCTTTTCAACACCACCGGCTTTCAGAACGCGGCCACCGGCGTGCAGGCGCTATTTAGCAACACAACCGGATTTCACAACACGGCCGACGGTTTTCAAGCGCTCTTATCCAACACAACGGGTAACCACAACACAGCCGACGGTGATAACGCACTCGTTCACAACACAATAGGAATCCTCAACACGGCCATCGGTGCCCATGCGCTCGATCACAACGTAACCGGCAGCTCTAACGTTGCCGTGGGCTTTCAAGCCGGTTTCAATATCACGGGAAGTGGTAATATCTGTGTCGGCGAGAACATCGTAGGTGTTGCTGGCGAGAGCAATGTCACCCGCATTGGAAACATCCGCGCGACAGCACAGGCTAACAGCATTTTTGTTACTGTAGGGACTGGCGGCAAACTTGGCTTCCAAGTCTCCTCGCGGCGCTACAAAGACGACATCAAACCTATGGATAGGGCCAGCGAAGAGCTTTTCGCGCTTAAACCGGTTAGCTTCCGCTACAAGCAGGAGATTGATCCTGCACACTCACTTGATTTTGGCCTTATTGCCGAGGACGTCGCTAGCGTGAATCCTGATCTGGTGGCGCGCGACGATGAGGGGAAAATTGTTACCGTTCGCTACCAAGCGGTCAACACGATGTTGCTCAACGAGTTCCTCAAAGAACACAAAAAAGTCGAGGAGCAACAGGCAAGCATTGCGGAGTTGAAGTCAGCGGTGGGGCAACAGAAGAAGGACTTTCAAGCGACTGCTGTGCACCAGCAAGAGCAAATCGAAGCGCTAACCGCGGGCTTGCAGAAAGTGAGCGCACAGCTTGAAGCGAGCAAACCTGTGCCGGAGGTAGTGAACAATCCCTAAAGCGGCGTCTGACCACAACAAAGTGACTAGCCCAGCCCCAAACGTTTGGCCGATTTATCTCTCGAATTCTCTCCAGAGTTGCTTTCCGCGTCTTGGACGTCGAATCCATAAGTTCAATTCCATCTGTTGAGGTTTGCCCGCTAATCTGCGCGATATGCGCGCCCAAATGCGAGGAGAAAAGTGCTCCAATGTTCACGTGAACGTATTACAACGCGGACGAGGATGTCTAGATCAAAACAGGCGAACTACGCGCTTTTGTTCATCCCACGGATTTGTTGGCTGATCGCCGTGCTTTCCGGGGTTGGTCACCAAGGCATGATATGCTTCAATGCACGATTATCCGGGCCTGTAGCTCAGCGGTTAGAGCAGGGGACTCATAATCCCTTGGTCCCAGGTTCGAATCCTGGCGGGCCCAGTCTTCGCACGGACATCGAAGTCACTATGGAATGGGCGCACACGAGTTATCAGAAACGAATAATTTAGTACCATGAAAGCGTTGTTTTCGATCATTCTCGTCTGCGCCATCTCGATAGGCACGGTTGAGGCTGGACCTGCCAGGACAGCGAAGAACGTGGCAAAGGGTACAGTGAACACAGCCAAGAATGTCGCGCACAGTGTGGTCAAAGGTACAAGAAGAGCCGTGCACACTGTAGTCTATGCGCTCACGCCATAGACCGGGCGGGCTGTTCAGCCGTGTCGGCGTCCTCTGAAGCTTATTGAGGCGAAACGACGTTCGCGTTTTGGATAAGCGAGTCGAGCTTGTTCAGATCGATCGGCTTCACGAGGTGATGCTGAAATCCGGCTTCACGGCCTCTTCGAATATCCTCTTCCATACCGAAACCGGTGAGCGCAATCCCCAGCAACGGCCGCTTGGACTGCAGTGTTCGTATCAGATCAATGCCGCTGCCATCAGGCAAGGCTAGATCGCTAACGAGGACGTCGAATTGTTCTTTCAAGCTGAGGTCCAGTGCAGATTGAAGAGTCAATGCCGAGTGCACATCGTAACCCCGGCGCCGAAGCAGATTCGTAAGTGATCGGTTGGAATCTTCGTGATCTTCTACGAGCAGAATCCGCTTGGTCTGACGTGCAGGTGCCGAGGACAAAGTAGTCGGTGCAGTTTGGGCTACAGTTTTTTCGCACGTAGGAAAGGCTAGCGTAAAAGTGGCGCCTTTGTTTTGACCGCCGCTTTGTGCACTGATCGTTCCGTTGTGCGCTTCAACGAGCCTTTTGCTAATTGCCAAACCAAGACCCAGACCTCCAAGCTGGGTTCGCCCGCCTTGTTCGAAAGCGTCGAAAATTTTCGGCAAAGATTCGGGCTCGATTCCCAATCCGCTGTCCGCGATTTCTACCTGAAATTGTCCGTTAGAATCGTTGCTGGTTGAAATCGAAATCCAGCCATCCTTGGGTGTAAACTTCACCGCGTTATTTATGAGGTTCCAAAAGATCTGCTGTAATCGGGCTGGATCGGCTTGCAAATGGACTTTTTGTGCGCCGAGATGGAGGGAGCGAACAAGCTGTTTTCGATCGATTTCTGCCTGGCAGATATCTAAAGCGCTCTCCAGCAGTGTGTGAGCGTCAACGACTTCGATATTAAGCTGCACTTTACCGCGATCGATGCGCGTTAGGTCGAGTAAATCGTCGATCAAACGCGCTTCGAGTTCCACATTGCGGCGAATCATTTGCAGCGAGTCGTGAATTTCCTCGGGTAATTCCGGCTGACTCTCGAGTGCAAGAGCTGACGCCAGCACTGGCGTAAGAGGGGTGCGTAACTCGTGGCTGAGCATTGCCAGAAATTGGTCCTTGGCGAGGTTCGAACGCGCTTTCTCGGCCAGTTCGAGGTTCGTCTTTTGTAATTCCTCCTGGCGGTTCTGAAGCTCCGTCGCGAGCGACTGCGATTGCTTGAGCAGATTTTCCGTCCGCGTATTGGCTTCGATCGTGTTGAGGACGATTCCAATGCTCTCTGTTAACTGGTCGAGAAACGCCTGATGCGTTGAGTTGAAACGTTCGAGCGACGAAAGTTCCATCACCGCTTTTACTTCTCCTTCGAACAAAACTGGGAGCACCATGATATTCATCGGGCGTGCCGCGCCCAATGCGGAACTTACCTTTACGTAATCGCCGGGCGCGTCGTTCAATAGCAACCGTTCTTTTTCGAGAGCGGCCTGTCCGATCAGGCTTTCGCCCAGCTTGAAAGAGGTTTTCACACCGTTCTGTTCGCGGCAGGCGTAGCTTGCCAGCAGCCGGAGTTCAGGCTCTCGCCCCGACGCGTCCATGATATAAAAAACACCTTGCTGCGCAGGGACTACCGGAGCGAGTTCCGACAAAATCAATTTGGCAACCGTCAACAAATCTCGCTCGCCTTGCAGCATGCGTGTGAACTTTGCGAGATTTGTCTTGAGCCAGTCCTGCTCCTCGGTGCGCAAAGTCGTATCTTTTAAGTTGCGGATCATTTCGTTGATGTTGTCCTTAACTGCGGCGACCTCTCCCTGCGCTTCGACTTGAATCGACCGGGTCAAGTCGCCCTTTGTAACTGCCGTGGCCACATCAGCGATGGCGCGCAACTGCGTTGTCAGGTTTGCCGCCAACCGGTTCACATTATCTGTTAGATCCCCCCAAGTGCCGGCGGCGCCCGGCACACTGGCCTGGCCGCCAAGCTTTCCTTCTACACCCACCTCTCGGGCGACGGTGGTGACCTGGTCAGCAAACGTCGCCAGCGTGTCGATCATGTTATTAATCGTGTCCGCCAGTTCGCCAATTTCACCCTTTGCTTCTACAAGGAGTTTCCGGTTCAGATCTCCCTTTGCCACCGAAGTCACGACTTTTGCAATGCCACGAACTTGATTCGTCAGATTGCGAGCCATGAAGTTCACGCTGTCAGTCAAGTCTTTCCACGTTCCGGCCACGCCTGTGACCGTCGCTTGTCCTCCCAGTTCGCCTTCCGTACCGACTTCGCGCGCGACTCGCGTGACCTCTGAGGCAAAGGAGTTGAGCTGGTCCACCATCGTGTTCACAGTGTTTTTCAACTCGAGAATTTCGCCCTTTACATCGACGGTGACTTTTTTCGACAGATCGCCGCGAGCAACTGCCGTAGTGACCTCTGCGATGTTGCGCACCTGCGCGGTGAGATTCGCAGCCATCGTGTTCACGTTGTTCGTCAGGTCTTTCCAGGTGCCCGCAACGCCCTGCACATCTGCTTGTCCACCGAGTTTTCCTTCGCTGCCAACTTCGCGAGACACACGCGTGACTTCGGATGCAAACAAACGCAGCTGATCGACCATCGTATTGATGGTGTATTTGAGTTCCAGAATCTCACCGCGAACGTCCACGGTGATTTTCTTCGACAAATCGCCGCTGGCGACAGCCGTGGTGACCTCGGCAATATTGCGCACCTGTGCAGTGAGATTCCCCGCCATGAAATTGACGCTCTCTGTCAAATCCTTCCACGTTCCGGCGACGCCTCGCACGTCCGCCTGGCCACCGAGTTTTCCATCCGTGCCTACCTCGCGTGCGACCCGGGTTACTTCGGCGGCAAACGAACCGAGTTGATCGACCATTGTATTGACTGTGTTTTTTAATTCGAGGATTTCGCCTTTTACGTCGACGGTGATTTTCTTGGACAAATCTCCCTTTGCGACAGCTGTGGTCACTGCGGCAATGTTGCGCACTTGTTCGGTCAGGTTGCGCGCCATGAAATTAACCGAATCTGTAAGGTCTTTCCATGTTCCGGACACCCCTTCAACGCGAGCTTCTCCGCCGAGAATTCCCTCAGAACCCACCTCGCGTGCTACGCGCGTTACTTCCGAGGCAAACGAACGAAGTTGATCGACCATCACATTGATGGTGTCCTTTAACTCGAGAAACTCGCCCTTAACATCAACCGTGATTTTCTTGGTCAAATCTCCGGTCGCAACCGCTGTGGTGACGGTGGCGATGTTGCGGACCTGATCGGTCAGATTACCGGCCATCAGGTTAACGTTGTCTGTCAGGTCTTTCCACGTGCCTGCGACGCCTTTCACTTTGGCCTGTCCGCCCAGTTTGCCTTCCGTGCCTACTTCGCGAGCAACACGAGTAACTTCGGATGCAAAGGCGCTGAGCTGGTTGACCATCGTGTTTACAATTTTTGCTGTTCGCAAAAAGTCGCCCTCCAGCGTCCGACCTTCGATTTCAGTCGCCATGTTCTGGGATAAATCTCCTCGCGCGACAGCCCCGATCACGCGCGCCATTTCGCTCGTAGGTTGCGCCAGATCCTCAACAAGATTGTTGACGGAACCCAATGCCTCGGCCCAAGCACCGGAGACCTCCCCCAGCGATGCTCTCTGTCTGATTCGGCCTTCCTTCCCGACTACACGGCTGATGCGCGCCAACTCCGTCGTGAGGCGCTGATTGATCCGGATCACATCGTTGAAAGTGTCCGCGATCTTCCCAGCCACACCTATCCAGTGGTCGGGCAGGTGAGCGGAAAAGTCTCCGCACCTCAATGCCACCAGGGCTGCCAGTAGTTGTTTGGTGTCGAGCTGGTCGCCGTCAACGCGCGATCCATTTGCCCGTCGCGTTCTGGGAGTGGAAGGATTTTTCATAGGTAATTAGCAAGCGGGGGACTCCCCTCTGCAGGAATTCGACGCATAAAATTGGAGGACTCATGTTCCAGCGCCGCAGTTTAATCGTCGTGCGAGCCTCCGGAGGTCGTATGACTTGTATGGCACGCGAGGACCGCGCTTCTTCGCGTCCGCCGATGGGTCTTCCTCAGGCTGTGAGCTGAAGCTATACAGCTCGCAGTGTTTTTAGACGAAAACCAAAAAAGATTGCGAGGATGCCGAGTACAACCGCGTACCATGCGATCAGCCAAATCACTGCGGCAGCGCCAGCGACGGGATTCCACAGAAGCAACACGGCGAAAACGATTGATGCGAGCCCCATCAGAATCAGCAACCATTCGCCCTTTATTTCGTGGCGCAGTTTGACTGCCATCACAATTTCAGACGCACCAATCATAAGCGCCCAGGCCGCGATATAAATAACCAGGGCCAGCGCCGTGATCTGGGGGGCATGGAAGGTAAGGAATCCTACGATAATCCCAATAAGTCCGATAACGAGCTGCCAAGCCCAATCGGGGTCGGAGCCGCGATGTTTAATCGCGCCGAATATACGAAATATGCCATCGATCAGCACCCACGCTCCAAAAAACAGCACGAGTGTTGCGATAGCCATGACGGGATGCGTGAACGCGATCACGCCAAAAACAATTGCAGCGATACCCCTTATCACTGGGACCCACCAATGACGCTTTAAGGTTTCGATCATCATCGCTTCGTTTTAGGGACCGGCCTGTATGAAGGCAAGCACCATTTGCGGCAGTCTTTCGCGAGCGTTCTCACTTGCCGTGATGACTCAACGCAACCCGTTGGATCTGGCGATGCTTGCTCCGATCACAAACCGCACTTTGCGCTGGCTTCCGTAATGCTGGAGCGAGTTCGAAGGAGAGATGCCAAATATGCGTCTACGAATGGGGCGCTGTTGATCCGCGCGAGATTGGCAGGAGTCTGAAGACGGGAGAAAATTGCGTAGGCGATTTTGCTTCGCGGAACACTCTTTTCACCGTAGCCAGACGGAACATTACTCGACCAGTAACGCACGTATTGGCCGTTCGGGTGATTCTCTATGCCGAGGAAAATCGTGGAGTGTCCGTGCTCGTTTCTGCCAATCTGGCGGGACCAGAAAATTTTCATGAAATCACCGGGCTTCGCCTGGTCGAAATTATCGAAATTTCGTCCAAGCTGCAGCTCATGAAAAAGGCGGGCGGTGCCCGGGCCATTTGCATTCCAACGACCCCAGATGCCTTCGCCGTCATGTTGATCGCGGATGATTAATCGTTCTAACGTGGAATAATCGAGCTGTAGTTGACCACGCGCGCGCAAAGCCTCGATTGTCCTGATGAATACCAGGTACGTTGCCCCGGAGCAGAAACTCGGCGAGGCCTGCGAAGGGAGAATGAAAAATTTGCCGGACTCGAAGTGTGCCGAAGATTGGAGACGGATCTTTGCAACATGCGACACGGAATAATGGCCGCCCTGAGGCATCTGTTTGATCTGTTCTAGGACCAGGCTGTTGTAATCGCCCGCGAACGACATGTGCGCTGTGAGTCCAAGAACCGCAGTAAAAACCCAGGTGGCCAGTCCCTTCACGGCGGAATAAGTAATCATCAAAATCCGATCTGGCAATGGCGCAGGCTCGACATGACAACTTCAGAGCGGCCGCGACGATGGTGGTGTTGGCTTTGCCAGCGGACGTATGCTAAACGGGAATATGCTGCGTTTCATAAAGATGAATGGCGCGGGAAACGATTTCATCCTGATCGATAACCGAGCGGGAAACGTCCATCTAAAGCGGAGCCAGATCGCTCATCTATGTGATCGGCATCGTGGTGTCGGCGCGGATGGAATTTTATTGCTCGAAAATCCATCGAACCATGCCGATTTTCGAATGCGCTACTTTAATGCCGATGGAGGAGAAGCGGAAATGTGCGGAAACGGGGCGCGGTGCTTTGCGCGTTTTGCGAACAAACTGGCCGGGGCGGAAGGCAAAATTTCCTTTGAAACGCCAGCCGGCGTCATTTCGGCGGAGTTAACCGGAAATCTCGTGACTCTGCAAATGACCGAACCTGCCGATTTGCGAGTGAGCGTTCCGCTTCAAATTGGGGCTGAGAAAAAGATCGTTCATTTCATAAATAGCGGCGTGCCGCATGTAGTCGTTCCGGTCGCAAAAGCCGGCGATGTGGATGTGCCACGAGAAGGCTCAGCTATTCGGCATCACGAAATGTTTTCGCCAAAGGGCGCAAACGTGAACTTCATTGAAAAACGCGGAGCCGATGAGATCGCGGTTCGTACCTATGAGCGAGGGGTGGAAGATGAGACCCTGGCATGTGGCACCGGCGTGGTGGCAAGCGCACTCATCTTTGCCGCTACTGAAAACGTGAAGGGCCCGATCACTGTTTTTGCGCGTGGCGGTGACGAACTGCGCGTTGGGTTTGAAAGGATCGACAAGCAGTTTCGGAATGTTACACTCACCGGCCCAGCCGAGTTTGTATTTGAAGGCACGATCGAGATTTAGAGGCCGTAACCGTGGGCCTGTGTCATTCCGAGCGCAGTCGAGGAATCTCTAATTAATCTGAAGTAGTCCGAGATGTCTCGACTTCGTTCGACATGACAATTGACTGAGCCATTTTAAGTTCGTAACGCTTCTAACCTTTAACACATGTTTCGCGGCACGTTCACGGCGGTAGTCACACCATTTCGCAACGGCGCGATTGATTTTGCTGCTTTCGAGAAGCTGATTGAAAGCCAAATCGCTGCGGGGATCAGCGGAGTTGTTGCTGTTGGGACAACAGGCGAATCGCCCACTCTGTCGCACGAGGAACGCCAGGAATTAATCCGAGCTACGGTTGCAACCGCGAAAAAACGTTGTCAGGTCCTCGCCGGCACAGGTTCCAACGCCACGCAGCACGCGGTAGCCGATACAAAGAGGGCCGAGAAACTCGGCGTGAACGGTGCACTCCTTGTTGCACCGTATTACAACAAACCGAGCCAGGAAGGTTTGTTTCGCCATTTCAAGGCGATTGCGGACGCCACGTCGTTACCCATCCTGCTCTACAACATCCCGAGCCGCTGCGGAGTGGATATTGCGCCCGATACGGTAACGCGCCTGGCGAAGGCGTGCGAGAATATCGTTTCGATCAAGGAGGCCAGTGGGAGCGTCGAGCGCATCAGTGAGTTGCGCGCCCGTTTGCCTGAGTCGTTTACAATTTTAAGCGGCGACGATTCATTGACTCTGCCGTTCATGTCCGTTGGGGCAGTTGGGGTAGTCAGCGTCGCTTCAAATTTGTTTCCGGCTGAAGTTTGTGCGCTTGTTCGGGCCTATGGAAGCGGAGATGCGAAGCTGGCCTTCGACCTGCATCGTAAGATGTTGCCACTTTTCAAGGATCTGTTCATTGAACCGAATCCCGTGCCGATAAAAACAGCGCTTGGCTGGCGCGGTGCGATGTCCGGCGAAGTGCGTCTGCCGTTATGTGAGATGAGTGAAGCAAATCAAGCGCGTTTACGCAAAACGCTTGAGGCTTTCGAACGGGGCGAATGAAGAACACCGCTGTGCGTGTTCTGCTCATCGGCGCGGCTGGGCGCATGGGAAAAACGATCAGTGACCTTGCGAGCAGCGACCCGGAAATCAACATCATCGCGCAGTGCGATCTTGGCGACCGAATCGAGACGTCGATAAAAAATTGCGATGTCGCTGTCGATTTTAGTCACGCGGACGCTACCACTGAAATCTGCGCCGCTGCCTTACAGCATCGCAAACCGTTGGTCATTGGAACGACCGGTCACTCTCAAGAGCAACGTAGGATAATTGAAGACACCGCTCGGTCATTGGCGATTGTCTTTGCATCTAATTTCAGCGTCGGGGTCAACGTACTTTTCTGGTTGACGCGTAAAGCAGCCGAGCAGCTCGGACGTGATTTTGATGCGGAGATTGTCGAAACCCATCACAAGATGAAAAAAGATGCGCCAAGCGGAACGGCCAAAACTCTTGCTGAGGTTTTGAAGGCAGCTAAAAAGATGGACGACGAAATCCCGATTAAATCGATTCGCGAAGGCGATGTCATTGGAGAACACGCGGTCATTTTTAAAGGACCCAGCGAGTGTCTTGAGCTGACCCATCGTGCGGCGAGTCGCGAGATTTTTGCTCGGGGCGCCTTGCGCGCGGCAAAATGGATTTTCAACCAGCCTCCGGGACTCTACTCCATGCAGGATGTGCTCGGACTGTGATTCTTTAGCCCAGATTGGCGACCACGGCCGCCGCAATCAGCGAATTCGACTCCAACAATGAGAACTGCCGTCGCGCTCGGATCTAATCTCGGCGATCGCCTCGATAATTTGCGGGCAGCCCGACAACGAATCGTCGAGTTCCATGATGTTCAGCCGCCCATTCTCTCTTCCAGCATCTGCGAGACCGAACCGGTCGATTGCGAACCGGGCGCGTTGAAATTTTTTAACGCCGTCCTGGAATTTGATTATGAAGGCGATCCTGTGCAGCTGCTTGAACGACTTCTTCGAATTGAAGAGTCGTTAGGCCGCAAGCACGATCATCGAAAAAACATCTCCCGCACAATCGACATCGACCTGCTCTACTGGGGCGACCGCCGGATCCATAATAAACGATTGCAATTGCCCCACTCGCAAATGGATCAGAGAAGATTCGTGCTTCAACCGCTGGCCGATATCCGGCCCGAACTAGTCTTACCGGGCCAGACAAGAACAGTTCGCGAGCTGCTCGCGGAGCTCAAAGAACCTGGCGACGTGATTCGCTTACTAGACGCCTGGTAGGGGAGGGCACTGCGATAGCCGCTGCCGCCAGCTGATTTTCGGTGGATGGGAGGGCGACACGGCTGCCTCGACAGTGTTTCGGCGAGCTTGCGTTCTCGGATTAGCGGCTGATCTTCCGAGCAGATTCGATGAAAGATTTTCGGCAAATGAAACAACGGGGTGAAAAAATCACCGCGTTGACGGCTTACGATTATCCGACTGCGCGTCTACTCGACGAGAGCGGCATCGATATCATCCTGGTGGGTGACTCGTTAGGCATGGTCGTGCTCGGTTGGCAGGATACGACCAGTGTGACACTGGAACAGATGCTGCATCACACGCGCGCCGCGGCACGCGGGGTTAAGCAGGCGTTGCTGGTGGCAGACATGCCGATCCACACCTACGACACTGCTGAACAAGCTGTGGAGACAGCCAGGAAATTTGTCGATGTCGGCGCGCAGGCCGTGAAACTCGAGGGGGGTACGAGCCATGTGAAACAAATCGAGGCGATCACACAGGCGGGCATTCCGTTCATGGCGCACATCGGCATGCTGCCCCAAAGCGTGCGCGAGGAAGGCGGTTACAGGATTAAAGGCCGTAATCAATCTGAAGCAAAAGCGCTGCTGGCTGACGCGCGTGCCGTGGAGAAGGCCGGCGCATTTTCTGTCGTGCTGGAAATTGTGGTCGCAGATATTGCAAGACAAATCACGAGAGCGATCGGCATCCCAACTATAGGTATCGGATCCGGCAAGCATTGTGACGGGCAAATCCTGGTCACGCACGATTTGATCGGACTCTTTCCGTGGTTCACACCGAAGTTTGTTTCTCCAGAGGCACGTGTGGCGGACGAAATCCGGCGTGCCACGAGAGCGTTTATCGAGCAAACGCGAAACAGCTGAGAAAAAAATCGAAACGCTAATAAGAGTTACAAAGTTAAAAGAAGTTCATGGAGGGCCAGACGGTGGAACTTTTTAACGCCCGTTCCTTTGCGGATTTTGGGCATTCGTGCTTCGTCAATCCAGATGTGATATGTTCCGAGGGAGACAAGCAATGAGAGTTTCCGATTTCGACGACTTTGACCGGCTTGAGACCGAAGGACTGCTCTCGGGCAGTAAAGAGCGCAGCTGGCTTTGGTTGGGATTGATCGTTTCACTGGGATTGCACCTCGCGCTCTGTGCTTATTTCTACCGGACACGTTTCCAATCGATCGAAACCCTGGTTGCACAAAATGAGCAGACGCCAACCTTCAAGGTCAGAAGCATCAACGCCTCGGATCTTGGCAAGAGCAGTGTCGATCAGACAAATCCAGCCGCCAAACCGAACCCCGACAACACCGATGTGCAGTTGCCGGACGAAAAGAAATCGTTCGACAAAATATTGCAGGATATTCAAGCCAGCGCGGCTCTTCCGGACGAGATGCGGGACGTTTTGCCGGATCAACCCAAGGTTGACCAGCCGGAAGTAAATTCTGTTCTTAGTGAAATTGAGCGCTCGACTGCACAGAGTCTTGCTAGCGATCCAAACGCGCTGCAGCAGCAATCGCTGCTCAATAATAGTTCGCAATCAGGTCGCCCACAGCCGGCGCTCAGCGGAACGGAGCTCGCCACGAGTACGACGATCAAGCGCCCTAACACCTTTACCAGCAAGATGCCCGGTGACAGCGCCGGACCCATCAAAGGACACACTGCGGGCTTCAGCGATTTGGATCAGTTGCTCGCGCAAAAAGGACCGCTGGGATCGGGCACCAAATTGCGGTTACCGGACGATCAGCTGTTCGAATATGACAGCGATGTCCTGCAAGCAAGCGCCATCAGTCAGCTGCAAAAGCTGGGCACTCTTATCCAACGCAACCCGAAAGCGACATTTTCCGTGGAAGGTTACACGGATTCATTCGGCACATTCGAATACAATCTCGACCTCAGCCAGCGCCGTGCCGACAGCGTGAAGCGTTATTTGGTGGAGGCAATGCGGATTAATCCTGCACAGATCGAGACACACGGTTACGGCGCAACAAAATTCCGAGCGCCGCCGAACGGCTCAATTGAAGGGCAAAGTCCCAATCGCCGCGTAGAGGTTGTAGTGCGTACGAGCGAGGGGTGAGGGGTGAGGGGTGAGGGGAATTGGGGAATCCACCTTCGCTAAAAGGACAGGTCCCGGATTTAGAATTGCGGACCTCTTGTCGCGGCACTCTATACGGGCCGGTGTAGCCACGGCGCTGTGCCGCCGTGTCCGATAATGACGTTGCGCGAGCGCCTCGACACAGCGAGGCGGCTACAACCTCTTACCAGTTTTTGATCCATTGTGGAGTGATCGTGTCAGGGTTGGGAGGGTTGCTAGTTAGTCCTGACGTACTCCAAAGGTCGAAGGTTGGGTTGTAACCCGGAGCGCCACCTGGGGTGGCGGCTTGGGCAGTCGAATATCCGTAGCTATTCCCGAAGGGGTCGGCGATTGCAGTGACGGTACCGGTACCGCCAGAAGGTAGAAGCATTTTCGGCTTGAATTCCATATAGCTCTTAGCAGTTGGGCTCCGATTTGCACTGCTATCGCCGCTCAACTTCACGTACAACCAAAGGCTAGCCTGAGTGTAAGCAGTTGTGCCCGGATTTCCGTTAGTTTTGGGATCGAGGGTATTTGTGTCGGCGTTATTCGGATAAACTCCGTTATCCGCCTTGTAATTTTCGCAGGCAGCCGACATGGCAGCGATTTCTGTTTCGGCGCGGGACCGCGCAGCTTTCTTTTGGGCGTAACCAACGGTGCTCAGAACCAAACCCACGAGGATGCCGATGACGGCGATGACAACGATCAACTCGATCAGAGTGAAGGCCCCGCCGGCTGAAAATGACGAATGACGTCGCCGCGTTGAATCGTTGAATCGTTGAATCGTTGAATCGCAAATCCGATTTAACCGGTTAACGATGTAACGAATCAGGGGGTTCTGCGACATTCGGAGTTTGTCATTCCCGGCCCAGCGGATCACGTCTGCTGTTGCAGACCGCTGATGATACTGATGAGCGGGGTGAAAAGGGCGAGGACGATCGTACCGACAATCACCGCCAGAAACACGATCATGATGGGCTCAAGCATCGACGTGAGCGCGGCGACGGCGTTATCAACCTCGTCATCATAAACATCGGCAATCTTCAGCAACATTTCCGGGAGTTTACCAGTTTCTTCGCCGACATCGATCATGCTGATCACCATCGGCGGAAAAGAGCGACTGGCTTCCAGCGGTTGAACGATCGATTCGCCTTCCTTTACGCTGTCGTGCACCTGTGAGATGGCAGCCGCAATGGCTGCGTTCCCGGCGGTTTCGCGGGTAATACTTAGCGCCTGCAAAATCGGTACACCGCTCGTCACCAGCGTTCCGAGTGTGCGCGCAAACCGCGAGATCGCCGTTTTGCGATTCAAATCGCCGAACAGCGGCATCCGCAGCTTAAAATTATCAATCACGAACCGCCCACCGCGTGTCCGGCCGATGAACTTGTAGGCGGCTACTACTGCGATTACGGCCCCGATCAGAACAAGACCATGATTTTTTACCAGGTTACTAGCTGCGATAACAAAAGTGGTGATCGCCGGCAGCGGTTTATTTCCAAGCATGTCGTGGAAAATCGCTTCGAACTTCGGCACAATGAACACGAGAAGAAAACCCATGATGGCTACCGCCATGGTCATCACGATCATCGGATAGACCATTGCTGCGACAACTTTGTTTTTTATCTTCGCCGCCTTTTCCTGAAATTCGGAAAGCCGGCTAAGCACCAATTCCATTACGCCGCCAACCTCGCCGGCTTTGACCATGTTGACGTATAAATCGTTAAAGATTCGCGGATGCAGCGCCAGCGCGTCCGAAAATGTGTTACCGCTCTGAACGGAGTCGGCGAGCTTGTTGATTGTGTTCTTCAACACCTTGTCGCGCTCCTGTTTCGCCAGAACGGTCAGGCTTCGTAACAATGGCAGTCCGGAATCGATCAAGGTCGCGAGTTGACGCGTGAAAATCATCAGGATTTTGGGCTTAATTTTCGTGCGCTGGAAGAGAACGATGCTGGTTTTGGCACGCGGCTTCACTGCACGCGCTATCTTCGCCGCACGACGGCGACTTGCTTTGCCGTCAGTAGCGCTTATCGCTTCCTCGTAGACGCTGGTAGGGAAATACCCTGCCTGGCGCAGTCGCCCAATTGCGTCATTGGTTGAAGAGGCTTCAACTAATCCGGTTGCTTCCTGTCCCCGAGCATCCAGAGCTACGTAGTTGTAACGTGGCATGACGAAGTTAACGATTTCATGAGTTAGCGATTAGACCAAAGCCGCCTCTCTTAGTCCATTTCAATCGACAAATCACTAACCCGGCGAATCATAGATTCGTCATGTATATCTCAGCACTTCCTCGACGGTGGTGTCTCCGGCGAAGATGCTGCGCAAGCCATCCTGGCGCAATGTTACCATTCCAAGCTCCACAGCCTTTTGCTTTAAGCTAACCGTTGGCGCGCGCTCATTAATCAATTCGCGAATCGGGTCGGTGATTCTCAGAAGTTCGTAGATTCCTTTTCGTCCCTTGTAACCAGTGTTGTTACAGGCGTCGCAGCCCTTGCCGTAAAAGAATTGTTTGTCGCCGATGTCCTGCCGGGAGATCCCCAGATCAGCCAGTAAGGTCTCGCTCGGCTTGTAAGTTGCGCGGCACTGCCGGCAGATGCTGCGTAGTAGACGCTGACCGAGCACAGCTTCCAATGTCGACGAAATCAGAAATGGTTCCACACCCATATCGATCAGGCGCGTGATTGCTCCGGAGGCGTCGTTGGTATGTAGGGTAGTGAAAACAAGGTGCCCCGTCAGAGACGCCTGAATGGAAATCTGCGCAGTCTCGAGGTCGCGTGTTTCACCCACCATGATGCGATCCGGGTCCTGGCGCAGAAAGGATCGTAGAACGCGAGCGAATGTCAGGCCGATCGCCTCATTCACCGGCACTTGCACGATCCCTTCCAGATCGTACTCCACCGGCTCCTCCGCGGTAAGAAGCTTCGAGTCAATCGTATTGATCTTCCGCAGACAGGAATAAAGCGTCGTTGTCTTTCCGGAGCCAGTTGGTCCGGTCGCAATGAAGATGCCATTAGGACGCTCAATCATCTCCAGAAGAAAATTATAAATGTAATCGGGCATTCCGAGCGCTTCGAGGTCCAGATTTACGATGGTCCGATCGAGGACCCGCAGAACGAGGCTCTCGCCGAATTGAGTTGGCAAGGTTGAAACCCGAAGATCGACATTGCGTCCGGCGATGTGCTTCTGAATGCGGCCATCCTGAGGCAAACGTCTTTCTGCGATATTCATGTTGGCCATCACTTTCACCCGGGAGATCACAGGCAGGGCGAGATGACGCGGCGGCGGCGACATTTCGTAGAGCGCGCCATCAACGCGATAACGGATTTTGAATTCATCTTCGAACGGCTCAAAATGAATGTCACTGGCGCGGTCTTGGATCGCCTGGTAAAGGATGAGATCGACAAAGCGAATGATGGGAGTCGCGTTTGCTTCGGCTTCCACTGCTGCCTCGCCATCTTCCTCGACTCGGGCTGCAATGGAGAGCGCCTCGCCAGCTTCGCCGAGCTGCTTGAGAACGTCCTCCATGCTAGTGGTATCGCTGCCATAATATTGCTTAATCAGGTCTTCGATTTGATCCGGCGGTGAAACGACGACGTGAATATCTTTACCGAGCGCAAAGCGAAGGTCCTCCGCGGCGTGAAGATCAAACGGATCAACGAGCGCGACTCGCAATGTGGTTCCGCTGATTTCAACTGGAAAAGCGCCATGCAACCGAGCCAGGCCACTGGGAATGAGACGCAAAATCTCCGGACGGATATCGCGCTCGGCCAGGCCGACAAGGTCCGTGCCCAGGCCGTTGGCAATTGTCTGGTAAAATCCCTGATGGTCGATAAATCCGCCATCGATCATCGCCTGAGCGACTGTCTTTCCGTTCAACTCTACCTCGTCCAGGACGTCTTCTGCCTGCGAAGGCTGGAGCACGCCGTGCTCGACAAAAAATTCGGCAACCTGTTTCTCCCTCATCAACTCGCGTCTCCCACCGTAATGGAGATTATTTCTTCGGCAGAAGTGAGCCCTGCCAGCACCTTGCGAACGCCGTCCTCGCGGAGCGTGCGCATGCCAAGTTCACGCGCTCGCTGTCGCAACAACAAAGTCGGGCTGCGTTTGTTGATCATGTGACGAACGTCGTCGTCGATCGCAAAAATTTCGAAGATGCCCATTCGACCCTTGTAACCGATTTGTCGGCATCGATCGCATCCTACCGGCTTCATTACCTGCGCCTCGGAAAGCTGACCCGACTCGATTCGCAATGCGCGCAATTCGGTCTCACTAAGTTCTCCTGGTTGTTTGCAATGCGGGCACAATCGGCGGACCAGCCGTTGCGCCATAATCGCTCGTACGGAGGAAGCAACAAGAAAAGGCTGAACACCGAGATCGACTAAACGAGGAACGGCTGAAGGTGCGTCATTAGTGTGCAGCGTACTGAACACAAGGTGTCCGGTCAGACTAGCGTTCGTTGCAATGCTAGCAGTCTCGAGATCTCGAATTTCACCAATCATAATGATGTTTGGCGCCTGGCGCAGGATGGAACGCAACGCGGCCGGAAAAGTCATGCCAATCTCCGTGTTCACCTGCACCTGGTTGATGCCAGTCATTTGATATTCGATCGGCTCTTCTACGGTGATAATCTTACGATCTGGTTTGTTGATGTAATTGAGACAGGCATACAGCGTGGTCGTCTTGCCGGAGCCGGTGGGACCAGTGACGAGTAGAATGCCGTCCGGCAGTTTGATCAGTCGTTCGAAGATTTCCTGGTCATCTGAAAGAAAACCAAGCTCGGGTAAGCCGAGCTTTAAACTGGACTTATCCAACAGGCGCATTACCACGCTCTCGCCATGATTTGTGGGAATCGTTGAGACCCGAAGGTCGAGTGGCTTCTTTTTGATTTTTACCTGGATGCGACCGTCTTGTGGCAGGCGTTTTTCTGCGATGCTCATCGAACCGGTCATGATTTTGAGCCGGCTGATGATGGCTGATTGCAAACGTTTGGGTGGCGCCTGCATTTCCTGCAATACGCCGTCGACCCTGAAACGAACGCGAAACTTCTTGTCCAGCGGCTCAAGATGAATATCGCTCGCCCCAGCGCGATGCGCCTCGATCAGTAGCATCGAGACTAACCGGATAATTGGCGCGTCGGCTTCATCAACCACGGTTCCCTCCGAGCCGTCACCAATTTCCAGTCCGAGATCGATGTCTTCGCCGATTTTCTTCTGCAGAACATCGGCCGCTTCGTCGGCCGTCCCGTAGTACTTGATCAGCGCGTCGCGAATTTTCTGGGGGCTGGTGCACACCAGTTCCAGTTCGCGTTGGAGGAGAAAACTCAAACTGTCGATCGTATCGATATCGAGCGGATTACCGACCGCCACTACCAGACCGGTCTCGCCAAAAGCCGCTGGGATCACTTTGAAACGGCGCGCATCTTCTCCTCGGATTTGATTGATGATTTGTGGCGGAATTACCATGGACGAGATATCGATCCAATCCATGTGCGCTTGTGCTGCCAGCGTGCGCGAGACGTCGACATCGGAGATAACTCCGTCATTGGTCAAGATGTCGACAATACCGGGCTCGCCGTTTAAAACTGACCGCGCGCTGTCGATCTGTTGACGTGTGATGAGTCCGCTGTCCTCGAGGACTTTCAGTACGTACTCTTCGTTGTGTTGCACCGGAGGAAGGAGATGCCTGGGCGCGCAGTTTACCGCAAAACCGCTAAATTTCCAACGGACTAGATCGGTATCGAGGCTCGGCTCTCCCTCCCAGGGAATATCATTCTACGGTAACGCTTTTTGCGAGATTGCGTGGTTTATCGACATCCCGGCCCAGTTCGACTGCGAGATGATACGCGAGAAGCTGAAGCGGGACGACAGTCAGGATGGGCATTACGTACTCGGGCGCTTCCGGTAGGACGATGATATCGTTGGCGATCTCTTTTAGGTGCTTTGGACCGTCTCCGCTGGTTACGGCGATGACAGGTCCCTTGCGTGCCTTCACTTGCTCGATGTTGTTCAGGTTTTTAGAGAAAATGGAATCGTCCGGGGCAATAAACACCGAGGGCAGATCCGGACGAACCAGCGCGATAATGCCATGCTTTAGCTCAGCGCTGGGATGCCCTTCAGCAAACAGGTAGGTAATCTCCTTCATCTTGAGCGCCCCTTCGAGCGCCACGGGGAAGTTGAATTGTCGGCCAAAGAAAAGCATGCCGTGTGCGTTAGCATATTTTCTCGCGATTGCCTTAATCTGATCGCTGAGATCCAAAACCGTTTCGATCTGGCCTGGTAACGCTTCGAGCGCCTCAATCACTCGGCTTCCATCGGTTGCAGAAAGGTTTCGCATCCGCCCAAAGAGCAGCCCGAGAAGCGTAAGAATGGCAAGTTGCGAGGTAAATGATTTGCTGGCAGCGACGCCGATTTCCGGCCCTGCGTGCATATAAACGCCCCCGTCGCTCTCGCGAGCGATAGTGCTCGCCACATTGTTGCAAATTCCGAGTGTGCGAAAACCTTTGCGCCGGCTTTCACGCAACGCACCGAGCGTATCTGCGGTTTCGCCGCTCTGGCTGATCGCAAACACCAGTGTCTCAGGAGTCATGGGTGTGTTGCGATGGCGGAACTCGCTCGCGTACTCCACTTCCGTCGGAATGCTGGCGAGTCGCTCGAGCAGATACTCACCGACTCCTGCCGCATGAAGCGCCGTGCCGCAACCGGTTAGCACGATACGGCCGACGTCGCGAAGCTCGGGAGGAGTCATATTCAAGCCACCCAGCTTTGCGGTGCATTCGTCCGGGTTGAGACGGCCGCGCATCGCGTCGCGCACTGTGTCGGGTTGCTCAAAGATTTCTTTGAGCATGTAATGTGGATAATCCCCTTTGCCGATGTCTTCGGCGGTAAATTCAACCTTGCTGACCGGATGCTCGGTGCTGTCACCTGCGAGCGAGGTGATTTCGAACTTGTCTCGCCCCGCGGCGACCACGTCGAAATCGTTCAGATAAATAGCATCACGGGTGTAGGCGACGATCGCGCTCACGTCGCTGGCCAGAAAGTTCTCGCCATTGCCTACGCCGAGCACGAGTGGGCTTCCCCGCCTCGCGCCGATCATGAAATCCGGGATATCGGCGTGGATCAGAGTGATACCATATGTGCCAATCACCTGTCTCAGCGCCGCGCGAACCGCCGCCAGCAGCCGCTCCTTTTTTTCCGGGATATCGACCGTGCTGGCACACGATTCTTCGTACAGTTTTCCAATCAAATGCGCGAGTACTTCGGTATCGGTTTCGGAGGTAAAGTTTGAATCGCCGCTCCGGATTAGCTCATCTTTGAGCGTCTGATAATTTTCGATCACTCCGTTGTGCACCAGTGCCAGCTTGCCGCTGGCGTCAAAGTGCGGATGCGCGTTCTGGTCGGTGACTTTGCCGTGCGTTGCCCAGCGTGTGTGACTGATCCCAAGCGAGCCGGACACCGGTTCCTCTCTCATTAGCTTTGCCAGTACTCCGATGCGTCCGGCACGTTTACGTGTTTCCAGACGTCCTCCGTCGACGACAGCGATGCCGGCCGAGTCGTAGCCTCGATATTCAAGGCGACGCAACCCGTCGAGCAAAATGGGCGCTGCTTGCGCGCGCCCGACATAGCCAACTATCCCGCACATGTTGCGAGTGTAATGGCGGGCATCGGTGCTCGCAAGATTCGTTGAACCCGGGCAGCGTTCGATTGCCATCAGGGGCAATGGTTAAGCACAAATGGCGAATGACGAACGAACTCCGAGTCGCGGAAATGACGGAGAGGTATAACACACCGGTCTTCGTGCTTCAGATTTCGTCATTCTTCGGGCTTCGTCATTCGTTATTCGTCATTTATAAGGTGGTCGCAAGGTTATTGACCCCAAAAACGGTTCAAGATTGATTGATCTCAATGCAACCCCAGCCGCCTCGTAATTCGCTTCCGAAAAATCCGACCGTAGAAACGTTCGGAGCGTTGCCGCCCGGCACGACTCAGCGAACGCTTGCCATCATTATGGGCGGGGGCGCGGGCACACGTTTATTCCCGTTGACGAAAGACCGGGCCAAGCCGGCGGTGCCGCTCGGGGGCAAATACCGGATTGTCGATATCTCGATCAGCAATTGTCTGAACTCCGGGCTGCGGTCGATCTATGTGCTCACGCAATTCAACAGCATGTCGCTGCATCGACATATCCAGGACAGCTACAAGTTCGACAATTTCTCGCGCAGTTTTGTGGATATTCTGGCGGCTCAACAAACCCCTGCCGGGTCGCAATGGTATCAGGGAACCGCCGATGCCGTCCGGCAAAACATGCGCTATTTCCTGGAGCGTCCCTTTGATTATTACCTGGTCCTAAGCGGGGACCAGCTTTACCGGATGGATTTTCGTGCCCTTCTACATCAGCACATCCGGTCCGGTGCGGACATTACGTTGGCCACCAAACCCGTGGCGCGGCATCAGGTTCCCGAGTTTGGCATCATCCAGAGTGGGGTTGACCGCCGGGTCACGCGATTCGTCGAGAAACCAACGGACGAAGTAGTATTGCAGGAAATGAAAATGAGCCGGGAGCTGCTCGGTGCCATCGGTTCCAAGGAAGAGCAAGAATTGTTTCAGGCTTCGATGGGAATTTACGTCTTCAATCGCGACGTTCTGATACAATCGTTGCAGAATGATCTGGTGGATTTCGGCAAACACATCATCCCGTTCTCGATCAAAGATCGGCATGTCGGCGCATTTATTTTTCAAGGTTACTGGGAAGACATCGGAACAATCCGCGCTTTTTACGAGGCGAATCTGGATCTCACCGATGTAGTGCCCGAGTACAGCTTTTTTGAGCCCGAGTCTCCCGTCTACACGCATCCGCGTTTTTTGCCGGGGAGCAAAATCAACGGCGCCACTCTGCGGCAGGCGATAATTTCGGATGGATGCATCATCTCGGATGCGCACCTAGAGCGATGTGTGGTGGGAATACGCAGTGTTATTCAAAGCGGTGCGACGATCAGGAACAGCATCGTAATGGGCGCGGACTATTTTGAATTAGAACGAACAGATTCGTCACAGCCGCCGATCGGTATTGGACGCAATTGCGTCATCGATCGTGCCATTATCGACAAAAACGCGCGCATCGCCGATGGGGTGGTGATTACGCCGGAGGGCAAACCGCCAAATTTGGATGCGGACAATTATTTCATCCGCGATGGCATTGTTGTGATACCCAAAAACGCAGTCATTCCAGCCGGTCTCTGGATTTGAATTTTAGTCTTGAAGGTAGATCGCTACTCCGACAGGCAATTTTCCCAAAAGCGTTTAGGACAACGCGTTTCACCCGGCTAACGCCGATCGGTCATGTTCTGGAACTGCCCGCCACTAGTCTCCCATTGTTCCTGTTTGTTCCACGGGATTGACGTGTCGTGATGGTCGTCTGGATCGCTGACCAGACGAGCATCCTGTTGTGCCGCGCACGAGACCATTACTGTCCCTAATGTGCATACCAAAGCAGAAAAGATGAGCCTGCGAAGCTTACGGATTTGTGCCAGCATATATCACACTGTCTCCAGGTTGCATTTGGGCGCCCAGCGCCAGACTGTTGCTGATGATATCGCCGATGGCCGTCGACGGTTCAACTGAAGAAATGCGAATTTTTCCGATTAAAGTTCCCTCCCGCAGAACAAGCATCTCGGCATTGGATTCGACTCCGTGGTGAGTACCAAGGTTTAACACCACGAAGTTGTAGGCCTGATTTACAGCGAGGACGGTGCCGCGCAAACCTGTTCGGCGCGGGCTGGACTCGCGTACGGTTTCACGCCGTTTCTTTCCCTCCTTTGATTGACCTGCGTGCTCCTGGATGTCCTGAAGTTTTTGGGAAAGGAAAGCTTTCTCTTTTTCCGCACCGTCTAGTTGACGACGAAGATCATCAAGTTGCGCTTCCAAATCGGCTCCCGCCGCCGTCGGAGCGGGGCTCTCAACTACTGAACCATTTGGATTTTTTCCTGCTTCTTCGGCGCGCTGCTGCAAAGTGGCGATTTCTTTCTGGTTCTGGTCTAATTTTGCCTGCAAATCGGCCTTCTCTTTCTGCATCTGCGCGAGATCGGCTTCGGCTTTTGCCGCTCGATTTTCTGCTTCCACGACTTTACCCTGTTCTTGCTTTGCCACCGTTCCAGCACCCGGCGGAGTATTCAGCTTATCGCGGACGTGCCTCTCGGTTGAATCGCGCGCAGCCTGTGCAGTCGCCACAGTTGCGCGAAGCGCCTTCAATTTTTGAGTGTTTAGAAAGCCAAAAAATGCTGCTAGTACGAGCAGCAAAATGGCAAGGCTAGCCACGCTTTTCGGCGTGGAGGAGGATACCGCCGATTCCCGGTGCGTCATTGGAGAGTGTATGTATGGAGTGGTGCCTTTTTAAATGAATCACGCAGAAACGCAATCTTGAATTCAAGTTGCGATGCGGGGGTGAAAAACAATCGGGGTTCAATCGGATTGCGTTTCTCATTGTTTCAACCGATAGACTTCCTATGGGACAACAGCACCGCGTACGAGACAAGCGCAAACGACGTAGAGCGTATCTGGAGCGCAAGAAGACAACGCTGCGAGCAAGTGCTGTGCAACCGGCACCGGGCAAGCGGGCAAAGAAGGAGCCTGCTGCGGAAGAGTAAATTCGATTTAGGTCGTAATGCCGCAACGCGACCGTTATCTGATCGTCGATGGGCACAGCGTTATTTTTGCATGGTCTGAATTGCGCAAGCTCCAGGCGCGGCGGTCTTCCCTCGCGCGTGAAGCGTTGATCAAACGATTGCGAGATTATCAAGACTGGACCGGTGTGCGGGTGGTAGTGGTCTTTGATGGCAAAGGAAGAAAGATCGAGACGACCTCCGAACCGGCAGACGTGCAGATCTTTTATTCCCGTACGGGCCAGACGGCCGACGCCATCATCGAGCGACTGGCCAGCAAATACGCGAAACGATTTGAACTCATGGTAGCTACTTCTGATTCCATGGAGGGAGAAACAGTTGAGGCGTGCGGCGCAGAATGGATCTCGCCGGAAGCGTTACGCGGACTTCTTGAGCCGTTGGATCGTAAAATGTTGAAGCGTTAAACGGCGATGCTAGTGGGATGTGTCCTTTTATTGCTTTAAGAATTGTTAGGGAATTCTAAAGCCCCAGTTTCTTCTCAATCTCCTTCACCCTTGCAAAGAGTTTTCCGAGGCGGCGAACCCAGGCAATCTGTTGCTTTGCTTCCGCAAGCGGTACCGCGGGCGACGCCCACCACGCCCCGCCGTTGGTGTTCTTGGAGATGCCACTCTGCGCACCGATGGCTGTGCCATCGCCAATCTCGATATGTCCAATGATACCAACCTGACCGCCAATTAGGACACGCTGACCGATCCGGACACTGCCGGCAATTCCAGTCTGCGCTGCGATCACGGTATTCCTGCCGATCACAACGTTGTGCGCGACCTGCACGAGATTGTCGATCTTTGCTCCTTCTTGGATCCAGGTTCGACCAAAACGGGCCCGGTCGATCGTGGTGTTGGCGCCGATCTCGACGTCGTCATCGATCTGTACAATTCCAAGCTGCTGAATTTTCTCCTGGCGGCCATCGACCATTTCAAATCCAAATCCGTCCGCGCCAATTACCGTGCCGCTGTGAATGATTACACGCGATCCAATGCGGCTTCGCTCCCGAATAGTTACTCGCGGATAAATCAAACAGGCAGATCCGATCATCGTCTCATGGCCGACATAGCTTCCTGCGCCAATGATTGTGTCATCGCCGATTTTGACGCCGTCTTCGATGACTGCACACGGCTGAATTGATACGCCTTCTCCGAGCTGTGCATTTGGTCCGACAATCGCGCTTGGATGAATTCCCGGGGCAAAGGTGATCGGTTTCGGTGCAAATTTAGACACCACCTGTTCGAATGCCTTCGTAGGATTGGAGACGCGAACCTGTGCAACTGCGAGTGGTTCAGCAAAATCGGATGGAACGAAAACAGCTGAAGCCCGGGTCTTACGCAGGAGGCCGACATATTTTCGATTGGCGAAAAAACTAATCTCTCCGCTGGTGGCCTCACCCAATGATGCAGCGCCAGAAATCTTTAGCTTTGGATCGCCAACTAACTCACCGCCAGACATGCTGGCCAGTTCTTGAAGAGTCAAAGACACGGAAAAGGTAACTCGCTAAATAGTTGAGCGTTGCCAGCTTCGCCTAGGCTACGGCAGCCAGGCAAGCACCGAAGCATCAGGGCACATTTGGATTTTTGGGCCAACGTGGCGGGCGCTTTTCAATAAATGCCTGAACGCCCTCGAGCGCGGCTTCATCCATCATGTTGGAAGCCATAGTCTGCGCAGCCGCTTCATAGGCTTGGGCAATGACAAGTTCAATTTGCCGATAGAAAAATTCCTTTCCCATCGCCACCGCGACACGCGGTTTTGCGATGATTGTCGCAACGAGTTTCTCAACTTCTGCGTCAAGTCGTTCCGGTTCTACGACGCGATTAATTAACCCATGCGCTTTTGCTTCTTCCGCGCCTATAAATTCACCCGTTACGAGCATCTCAAACGCCATCTTGCTGAAAACGTTGCGAGATAGCGCGACGCCCGGCGCTGAACAAAAAAGACCCAGGTTAACGCCGCTGACAGCGAACTTCGCGGTGCTTGCGGCAACTGCGAGATCGCACATGGCCACGAGTTGGCACCCCGCCGCTGTCGCGATGCCCTGAACACGAGCGATCACCGGCACGGGTAAACGCTGAATCGCAAGCATCGTTTGGGAACACTGATTGAAAAGCCGCTCGTAGTAATCAAGTGATGGCTTTGCGCGCATCTCTTTTAGATCATGACCGGCACAGAACGCTTTGCCTTCCGCTGCCAAAACAACGACCCGCGCCGCCTCGTCTTCGGCTATTGTGCCAAATTCGCGCTGCAGCGCCGACAGCATTGCTTCAGATAGGGCATTGAAAGCGTGCGGTCGGTTCAATGTCAGCGTGACGACGGCGCGCGAATCCTGGCTGCGCAAGACAACGGGTTCCTCGCGCCCCGGCGGTTTAGCGGTTGGTGCAGGTTCGAGTGATACAGAAGAAGTTTTCACGGAGTGCGACCTTTAACGCTACCGCTGAAACTCAAAATCTAAAATCCGAAAAATTTAGTTTCCGTTTGCAGCGACTGGCAACATCATCTGGCGAGCTTGGGAGACCGCAACAATGCGCAGCCCGGATTGATTAGATTAATTATTCTAACTTATGAAGATCGTCGCGATCGCTAATCAGAAAGGCGGCGTGGGTAAAACCACAACGGCTGTGAATCTCGGCGCCGCGCTGGCTGAAATCGGACATCGCATTTTGATTATCGATCTTGATCCACAAGCGAACGCGACCAGCTCATTCGGCTTACAGGCAGTAGAGCAAACCAGTCTTTATGAGCCCTTGCTCGGCGGCGCCTCCATTACTGAAAGGATTTTTCCGACCGAACGCGAAGCATTGTTCATTGTGCCCGCTGATCTTGATCTTGCCGGCGCTGAGGTCGAGATCGCGCGGATGCCGAACCATCTTACCCGCCTGGCCGAAACGCTCCAGCCGCTTCATGTAGATAAGACATTTGATTTCGTTCTTCTGGATTGTCCGCCTTCGCTTGGAATCCTGATGACCAACGCGCTTGCCGCCGCCGACGAACTCTTGACGCCAATACAGTGTGAATATTTCGCGCTGGAAGGATTGGTAAAAATTGTGCGGCTTATCGAACAGGTACGAGGCTCAGGCGCGAACAAGCGCCTCCAGCTCGGCGGCATTGTCATGACCATGTTCGACGGCAGGACCAACCTAAGCGAGCAGGTCGTTGCCGAGGTGCGCCAGCATTTTGGCGAGCGCGTTTACCAAACTGTGATTCCCCGGAGTGTCCGGTTGAGCGAGGCGCCAAGCTTTGGAAAATCGATTCTGGAGTACGCTCCGAGTGGCGCGGCCGCGGAAGCTTATCGCGCTCTGGCGCGCGAGTTCATCGAGCGCCAGACTCCGCCAGCCATTGCTCCCGACTCATCGCAAAGACAAGCGTAGGAAATCCGCGAAACACCGTCTCTTTTTCGATTTTCATTCCGTTTTTCTCCGACACGCGGCGCGAGGCGATGTTGTCAGGATGGATCAGCGAAATGACCCTGGGTAAACCTAGGTCACGGAAGGCGTGACTGCGTACAGCCTGGGCGGCCTCGCTTGCAAGTCCACGATTCCAATAATCGGGATGAAGTCGGTAACCGATTTCAATTTCGTTCTTTCCATCCACCTCCTGGTGAAGGAAACCGCAATAGCCAATCAGCTCATTGTTTCTGCGAAAAATCACCGCAAACTGCGAGGGGAGTCCAGCCTGCGTCCACGAGAAAAATTTCTGCAACACGCCCTGCGTCTGCTCGCGCGTGCATGTGCCGAGCGAAAAGCGCATGAAATCGCGGTTTGCCATGAGTTCGGCGAAACGTTCGATGTCTTCTTCTCGGAATGAACGCAGAATCAATCGCGGCGTTTCCAGAATCATTTGGTTAAACAAACTCGAATTCCAAGGGAGTTGCGATTCCTAATCGAAAGATGGTCAGTGCCACTGAGGAATATGCGCGGCCGGCCCAGCCGCCAGACACGTCAAGCCTGGCAGAGCTACGCCGGGCGGCGAGCGAATGCACGGCGTGCCACCTCTATAAACGGGCCACGCAGACCGTTTTTGGTGAGGGCCCGAAAAGCGCGGCGATCATGCTGGTTGGCGAACAGCCGGGCGATTACGAAGATCAAGAGGGTAAGCCGTTCGTTGGACCAGCTGGAAAAATCATGGATCAGGCGCTGGAAGAAGCAGGAATCGATCGCATGGAAGTTTACGTCACGAATGCTGTGAAGCATTTTAAATGGGAGCCTCGCGGTAAACGCCGGATTCATCAGAAACCAAATTCGCGGGAAATAGCGGCCTGTCGTCCCTGGCTGGAAGCGGAACTGCGCCTTGTTAAACCGAAATTGCTGGTTTGCCTCGGAGCGACAGCGGCACAAACCGTTTTCGGTCCATCATTTCGTGTTACCCGCGAGCGCGGAAAGGTACTGTCATCGAAACTTGCTCCGAGGGTTCTCGCTACGGTGCACCCATCATCTCTTCTTCGACAGCCGGACGAAGAGTCGCGGCAACGCGAGTATGATCGATTCGTTGTGGACCTTCGTGCAGCACTAAGGGCAGCCAGTAAAGAATAGTTTAGCGATTGTTGGGGCATTCGGACGGCGGAGCGCGCGGCGTCCCTGCCTCAATCTACCACCGCGACATCTCGGGTTTTGTACTCCGCAACAAACACTTTGCGAAACTGATCGAACGTTCCCCGTTCAATTTGAACGCGCGCTTCATTCATTAGATTCAAATAAAAATGCAAGTTATGCAGAGTGATCAGGCGTAGCCCGAGAATTTCTTCCGCTTTGATCAGATGCCGAATGTAGCCGCGCGAAAATTCGTTACAGGCATGGCAGGCGCAGTTTTCTTCGATCGGGTTCTTGTCCAGAATAAACTCCGCATTTTTTAAATTGATTGTGCCTGTAGTGGTAAAGGCAGTTCCATTTCGGGCGAGTCGCGTCGGCAGGACGCAATCAAACATATCCATTCCGCGGGCGATCAACTCCAGCAGTTGCGGTGGAGTGCCGAGCCCCATCGCGTAATGCGGCTTATTCCCGGGCAGGAATGGCTCGGCCCATTCGACGGCCTGCATCATTTCCTCCTCCGGTTCGCCTACGCTCACGCCGCCGATGGCGTAACCATCGAAATCAAGGTCGACAATTGCCTGAGCACTTTGCTTTCGCAGGTCCTCAAATGTTGCGCCCTGGACTATACCGAAAAGAAGCTGGCATTTCTTTTCTTCCGTGGTGGCAACCGCGTCGGATTCATTCTTGAGTTTCGCAGGCGACACGCCTGCCGCCACGGCTCCCTTGCATCTCTTCGCCCAGCGCGTTGTCATCTCCGCGCTTTGCGCTGCGTAATCATATTCGCATGGATACGGAACACATTCATCGAGGGCCATCGCGATGTCGCCGCCGAGCAAGGTCTGAATCTCCATGGCGATCTCGGGTGATATGAATGCTCGTGCCCCGTCGAGGTGGTTTTGAAATTCAACGCCCTCCTCCGAGATTTTGCGTAGCCTCGAGAGGGAAAAAATCTGATATCCGCCACTGTCAGTCAAAATGGGTCCATCCCATTTTCCGAAGTTGTGCAGGCCTCCAAAATGTTTGATCACGTTCAGTCCCGGCCTAACGAATAGATGGTACGTATTTCCAAGGATGATTTGCGCATTTAGTTCGCGCAATTCCCGAGGGCTAACGCCTTTGACCGAACCCTGCGTTCCCACCGGCATGAACGCCGGCGTATGGATGACGCCATGCAGGGTCGTTAGGCGTCCGCGTCTTGCTTTGGAATGTCTATCGATGGCCAAACATTCAAAGTTTTTCTGCATCTCAATGAGAGATTCCTCGACTCCGCTCGGAATGACAAATGCAGTGTAAAATATTTTTTGCAGATCACGATTTCCCCTCTATATTCGCGACCCACCGCATCAGGCGCGTGAGAGAGTTTGCTGCGCAACCTGGGCGGGTTTTTTGTCGCCCCGCGCACGACGCTTTTGGCGGCGCTTTGTTTTTAGAATTTGAAAAATGCCTACGATTAATCAGCTGATTCGCAAAGGACGCCGAAAGGTATCGGTGAAGTCAAAGTCACCGGCCCTGATGGATTGTCCTCAGCGTCGCGGCGTGTGCGTCCAGGTGATGACGCGCACACCGAAGAAGCCGAATTCTGCGCTGCGCAAAGTGGCAAAAGTGCGGTTGACGAATGGCCAGGAAGTGATTGCCTACATTCCGGGCGAGGGGCATAATTTACAGGAGCACTCGATCGTGCTTGTGCGCGGGGGACGCGTAAAGGATTTGCCGGGTGTGCGCTATCATATTGTGCGCGGAACGCTCGATGCGCTTGGCGTTGATGGGCGCCGGCGCGGCCGCTCCAAGTATGGGGCGAAGCGTCCCAAAGGTGGTGCTGGCGGAGGCGGCGCGGCGAAAGAGGCCGCTGCAGAAAAGAAATAATATTGGACAGGAAGATCGACAATGTCGCGACGGAAAAGAGTTTACAAGAAAGAGGAGCATGTCGATTCCCGTTATGGGAGCCCGGCGGTGGCGCGGCTCATCACAACCGTAATGAAGTGCGGGAAGAAATCGTTGGCGGAGCGAATCGTGTACACAGCGATCGACAAATCCCGCGAAGGCTCTGATTCGGTCGATCCGCTGGAAGTTGTAAATAAAGCAATCGAGAATGTCCGTCCGCGACTGGAAGTAAAATCACGCCGAGTTGGTGGAGCGACTTATCAGGTCCCCATGGAGGTAACGCCAGCACGACAAATTTCTCTGGCTACTCGATGGATCGTCCAGTACGCGGACAATCGCAAAGGAATGCCCATGGCGGAAGCGCTGGCGCAGGAGATAAAGGACGCCGCAGGAGGCCAGGGAAATGCGATCAAGAAACGCGAAGACACTCATAAAATGGCGCAGGCGAATCGCGCGTTTGCGCATTTCAGATGGTGATGATTATGGCGACGGCGACGATGGAACAGAAAAAGGCTCCGGCGAAAAATCCGAATTCGCCGAATCGGAAGTTCCCGCTGGAACGAACACGTAACATCGGCATCGCTGCGCATATTGACGCCGGCAAGACGACCATCACCGAGCGTGTGTTGTTTTACACCGGCATGATCCACAAGATGGGCGAGGTCCATGAAGGCACAACGGTCACCGACTGGATGGAACAGGAACGCGAGCGCGGAATTACGATTACGTCCGCTGCAACGACTTGTACCTGGACGCAACGCAAAGAAGAGGGCGTCTATAAAATTTTCGAAGGCGTCAAGGAGCGAGTCAACATCATCGATACGCCAGGACACGTAGATTTCACCGCCGAGGTGGAGCGTTCATTGCGCGTTCTCGATGGGGCTATCGCAGTTTTCGACGGCGTTGCCGGGGTACAGCCGCAATCGGAAACAGTCTGGCGTCAGGCCACCAAATACAACGTGCCGCGGCTGGCGTTCATCAACAAGATGGACCGGGTCGGTGCCGACTTCGAGATGTCGGTAGATAGCATCCACAAAAAACTCGGCGCGAACGCGTGGCCGGTTTTGTTGCCGCTCGGCAAGGAAGATCAGCTGCGTGGTCAGCTCGACGTTATCAACAAGAAGGCGATCATTTATTCTGAAAATGATCAGCTCGGATCGACGTATGAAGTCACCGATGTGCCGAAGGATTATGTCGAGATTGTTGAGAAAACTTACAACGATCTGGTCCAACAAGTTTCCAATCTCGACGATGAGGTCGCCGAGGCCGTCATCCATGAAAAACCAGTCACGCCTGAGCTATTGAAGGCTGGAATTCGGCGACAAACGATCGCCAATAAATTTGTCCCGGTAATCGGCGGCTCGGCATTGAAGAACATCGGCATTCAGTATTTGGTCGACGCCGTAGTCGATTATTTGCCGAGCCCACTCGACATTCCGCCCGCGAAAGGTCAAGACCCGGATACGGGGGAGGCAGTGGAAGTGCCGACGGATGACAATGGCATCTTTTGCTCGCTGGCCTTTAAGCTTTGGAGCGATCCGTTTGTCGGGAAGCTGGTTTTCTTCCGCGTCTATTCCGGCACGCTAAGTAAGGGCGACACGGTTTACAATCCGCGCACTAACAAGCGCGAACGCATTTCGCGCTTAATCCAGATTCAAGCGGACAAGCGCGAAGACATTGAGACCTGTTACTCCGGCGATATTGCCGCGATCGTTGGTATCAAAAATATCACCACCGGCGACACGCTTTGCGATGAGGACCATCCGATCCTGCTCGAGCCGCCGTCTTTTCCTGATCCCGTCATTTCGATGGCGATTGAACCCAAGACAAAATTAGACCAGGAAAAAATGGCGACTGCGCTTCAGCGACTCGCAGAAGAAGATCCCACTTTCCGGGTCTACACACACGAAGACACCGGCCAAACCATCATCGCAGGAATGGGCGAGTTGCATCTGGAAATCATTCGCGACCGCATGTTCCGCGAATTCAAGGTGGATGCAAATGCAGGCAAACCTCAAATAGCCTATCGAGAAACGATCACCACGAACGCGCACGGTGTCGGCAAGTTGATTAAACAATCCGGCGGCCGCGGTCAGTATGGTCACGTGGAAGTGGATGTGCGTCCGGCCGAGCGCAGCAAGGGTCTCCTCGTCGAGAACAAAATCGTCGGCGGCATCATTCCGCGCGAATACATTCCAGCCGTTAAAAAAGGAATCCAGGAAGCGGTGCTCAACGGCGTGCTCGGCGGCTATCCTGTTGTCGATGTAGAGGTCGATATCGTTTACGGTTCATTCCACGAAGTCGATTCCAGCGAACTTGCATTCAAAATGGCGGCGATTTTTGCCATGAAAGATGGATTTAAGCAGGGCAAACCGATTTTGTTGGAGCCGATCATGAAAGTCGAAAACATTACCCCGGACGAGTTCCAGGGAGATATCTGCGGCGACTTGAGCAGACGTCGTGGCAGCATTCACAGCATCGAAACACGCGGCAATCTCGCGATCATTCATGCTGAGGTTCCACTCGCCGAGTTGTTCGGTTACGCGACTGCCATCCGTTCACTTTCCAAAGGCCGGTCCAGTTACTCGATGGAACCTTCCCATTTCCAACCGGTACCGGCCAATCTGGTTTCGGCCATTCTCGATCAGAAAGAGGCCAAATGAGTAATGGCCAGCGTATCCGGATTCGATTGAAGGCGTTCGATCACCGGATGCTAGATCAATCCGCAGTGGAGATCGTTGAGACTGCGAAGCGTACGGGAGCGCGGGTAGCGGGTCCGATTCCGCTGCCGACGTTAATTGAGAAATTTACGGTGAACCGTTCGCCGCACGTCGACAAAAAGTCGATGGAACAATTTGAAATTCGCACGCACAAGCGTCTGCTGGACATCATCGAGCCGACGGCGAAAACGGTGGATGAACTGAAAAAACTGAATTTGCCTGCGGGCGTTGATATTACGATTAAGATTTAAGCGGAGGCCCTTCTGAAAGATTTGCGATTAGACGGTCATGAGCATCGGACTTCTTGGACAAAAAATTGGTATGACCGGCGTTTACGACGCCAAAGGTCGATTGCGTCCCGTGACCGTGATCGCGGCCGGCGATAACGTTTTGCTTCGTCGTTTGACCGAAGAGAACGACGGCTACTTGGCCGTGCAGGTCGGGTTTGGGGTGCAAAAGGAATCACGGGTGACCAAAGCGTTGCTCGGCGAGTTCAAAAAGGCGGGCGTGGGGCCGCAACGATTCGTGCGTGAGTTTCGCTTAACCAGGGATCTTCCGGAGGGCGAAATCAATTTGAGCGTTACGCAATTCCAAGCGGGCGACTACGTTGACGTAATTGGCCGGTCGAAAGGAAAAGGATTCCAGGGGGTAATGAAGAAACACAACTTTCACGGACAAGGCGCGGCACACGGTTCGAAAACGCATCGGCGCGTTGGTGCGATCGGCAATCGTTCTACTCCGGGCCGTATTTGGAAAAACATGGGAATGCCTGGTCATATGGGCGATGAACGGGTCACGGTTCAGAATTTGCAGGTCATGCAGGTGCGCGAAGCCGAAAAAATTATCTTGGTCAGCGGCGCCGTTCCGGGAGCGAATGGAAGTTACGTGATTGTTAGGCCAGCGATTAAGCACCCGGAAAGACTCTTGGCGGTGCATGCGGAGCATCGCAAACATGATGAGCAGGAAGCCTCGAAGAAGCCCGCGATAAAAATCCGATGAGCGCGAAAGTTCTAACCAAAGCCGCTGCCAAGGAAGCCGGCATCGAACTGATCGAAGACGGAAAAGGTTCGCAGGCCGTCCATGATACAGTCGTCGCCATGCGCGCGGCACGCCGTTCCGGCTCGGCCAACACCAAGACGAAAGCGGAAGTGGATTTGTCTGGCGCGAAACCCTGGCGGCAGAAAGGGACCGGCCGCGCTCGGGCTGGTTATAAATCCTCGCCGATTTGGCGTGGCGGTGGTGTCGTCTTTGGACCGAAGCCGCGAGATTATTCGAAAAAAGTCTCGAAATCCGTGCGACGTCTGGCGTTCCGGAAAGCTCTGAGCGAGCGGATCAAGGCCGGCGATGTTTTGATGATCGACAAATTCGTCGTGCCGGAACTCAAAACGAAGTCGTTCGTGGGCTTGCTGAAAAAGCAAACAGACGCCCGGAAAGTTTTGCTGGTGTCGGATGCGTTTGATCAAAACACGTTGAAGTCTGGGCGCAACGTCAAGCCGGTAATCTTTGCCACCGCTTCCGATGTAAACACCGAGCAATTACTCGCCTTTGAGAAAATTCTCATCACTCAGAAGGCGCTGGAACGATTAGCGGAGCGGACTCGCCCAACTCGAAGCGGCGGAAACAAGGAGTAATGAGATGAGTGAGCCCCACGAGATTATTCAAACTGCGTCGTTGACCGAAAAATCAACCCTGATGAGTGAGAAGCAGAACAAGTATGTCTTTCGCGTGAGTCCGCGAGCAAACAAGATTGAGATCAAGAACGCAATCGAGCGCCTGTTTCAAAAGAAGGTGGTCGATGTAAACACTTGTAACTATGCGGGCAAGGAGAAGGCAGTGCGGGGGCCCGTAGGACGACGGCCGAGGTGGAAAAAAGCGATCGTGACTTTGAAGGAGGGCGAAAAAATCGATCTCATCTGACGAAGAGAAATCGAATTTTTGAAATGTTATGGCATTAAAAGAATTTCGCCCATTAACGCCGACACTTCGTTTCAAGTCGCTGCCTGCTTTCGACGAAATCACAAAGTGGCGGCCTGAGAGGAGCCTTGTTGAGCCGAAGAAAAAAAGCGGCGGTCGCAACACCTACGGCCGGCTCACGTCGCGCCACATTGGCGGTGGTCACAAACAGAAATACCGCAAGGTTGATTTTAAACGACGCAAACACGGTGTCTCGGCAGAGGTTCTCGGGATCGAGTACGACCCAAATCGCTCCGCGCGCATTGCTCTTATTAAATATACGGACGGCAAACTAAGCTACATTCTCGCGCCGAACGGCCTGCGAGTGGGATCAACGGTCGCCGCTGGCGATGGTGTCGCGCCCGATTTGGGAAACGCGTTGCCACTTCGCGCGATTCCGCTGGGTACTAACATACATAACATTGAATTGAGTCCCGGACGCGGTGGTCAGGTTGCGCGAAGTGCCGGGCAACAGGCCACGTTAACAAATATTGAGGGTGGCTACGCATTGGTGAAAATGCCTTCCGGGGAAATTCGACGCGTCCATGAAAACTGTTTTGCGACAATTGGCCAGGTGGGAAACGTCGATCACATGAATGTGTCGAGTGGCAAGGCTGGACGTACTCGCTGGCAAGGGCGTCGTCCGCACGTGCGTGGCATGGTGATGAATCCGATTGATCATCCGATGGGGGGCGGCCAGGGCAAATCAAAAGGCGGCGGCGGCCGACACCATCCGGTCAGTCCCTGGGGACAACTCGCGAAAGGATTTAAGACGCGCAGTAAACATAAGCCGAGTGACCGTTTTATTTTGGAAAGGAGACGGCCGAAGAAGAAGGGGTAAGCGCTGGACGGCGGAACTCTGCGACATTGGTCTGGCAGAGCGCGACCCTCCACAATTCACTTGAAAATTATGGCTAGATCGTTAAAGAAAGGACCCTTCGTCGAGTTGCATCTTCTGGAGAAGATCGACAGGATGAACAACTCGGGCGTAAAGAAACCGATTAAAACCTGGTCACGACGCTCGATGGTGACGCCGGACTTTGTCGGCCACACATTTTTGGTGCACAACGGAAAGACGTTTAATTCCGTTTTTGTTACCGAGAACATGGTCGGTCACAAGCTCGGCGAATTTTCGCCGACGCGTGTGTTTAGGAAACACGGTTCGCATACGGCGAAGGTCACGAAATAGTTTTAGTTACGAGTTGATACTTGATAGAATGAACCTGTGCGTGCTGCCAAGGTGAACCTATCAACAATCAACTACCGACTATCGACTTATTTGGTGTGGGGTTGCCTTATGCTGGCCGGAGGGCTAGCGGCAGGGGGAAATAGTTCTTTGTCAGAATCCAAAAATGAAAGCGCGGGAGCGAATAATTCCGCGGTGGCGAGCGTGCCGCCTTCAGAATCGCAACCGCCGCGACTGGCTTCAGAGGGGAGTGCTGTAGATTTGCTTCAGCAAAATGAGGATTTGCGGAAGCGCTTGTCCATTTCCCAGGAATCGCTGAAGGCATTGACCAGTAGCCTGGCGGAGTCCAATGGGGAGGCGGAATTGTTTCGCCGCAAGTATTCGGATTTGCAACTGCAAATGGAGGCACTGGGGCTGGCATCCGCGAATAAGGACCGGGCGAAGTTGGAGCAGCGTTTGTTGGCCGCGGTGAGTGATCTTCAGCTCGCACAGAGGGAACGTGACGAGTATCGGAACCAGATGCTGCGTTTGGACGAAGCGGTATTGTTTTATTTGAAAACCTCACAGAGCGGTGATGCCAAGGCACGGATGGACGTGGAAACTCAGGTGCGCAGCATAGAGAAGCTGATCACGAAGTCTATGGATGCGCCAAATTTGCCGGAGCCAAGTTTGATGGACGGTAACGTGATCAGTGTGAAGGATGAATGGTCCTTCGTAGTCGGTAACCTGGGCGAAAAACAAGGTGTCAAACTAGGAATGCCAATGCGGGTGATGCGTGCCGATCAAAGAATCGCAACCCTGCGAGTGATTGATGTGCGCCAAAAGATCTGCGGGGCGGTGATTCAAGAAATGGATTCAAAGAAGGACAGAATAAAAGTAGGGGATCGCCTCCAGGTGGATGCCCAACCGGATGTGAGTTTGAAATAAGAGGAACGAGAATCGAGAACCGAGAATCGTAAATCGGGAAACCGTTACGAATTTCGATTCTCGAATTACACAGCGGAAACATGGAAGTCAGATCAACATATAAGTATGCACGGATTTCGCCGTTCAAGGTGCGCGAAGTCACGCGTGAGATCCAGGGTCTGCCGGTCTCGGCAGCTCTCGATCGGCTCGCTTTCACTCCCAAGAAAGCCGCATTCCTGATCAACAAGACATTGAAGAGCGCGATCGCTAATGCCGAAAACAACGCCAATCTTAAGGCTGACGGATTGGTCGTAAAAGAAGCGAGTGTTGGCGAAGGCCCAACGTTCAAGCGGATCATGGCGCGTGCCCGCGGTAGTGCAAGCCGGATTTTGAAGCGGACCAGTCATATCCGAATCGTGCTTACGGACGAAATTACAGTCGAGACACGCGAGACCAGAAAAGCGAAACAAAAAGCAGCACAAAGGGCCGAGAAGAAAAAAGAAACGTCGGCCGGTGAGTCAACTGAAAAGGCGACAACTGAGAAAAAGCCGCGAGCAAAAAAAGCGAACCGGAAATCGAACAGGTAATTTTATGGGACAAAAAGTGAATCCAATTGGCTTTCGCCTGGGCGTGAACCGCGACTGGCGCTCGCGTTGGTATGCGTCCGCTCAGGAACTGCCAGAATTTCTCCACTCAGATTTGGAGATTCGGAATTATGTGAAGAAGAAGCTGCAATACGCCGCTGTCTCGAAAATTGTCATCGAGCGGGCTTGGAATAGCATCAGGGTAACCATTTTCACTGCGCGGCCGGGAATCGTGATTGGACGCAAGGGTGCCGAGATCGAGAAAATGACCGAGGAGATTTCCAAGATGGCGCAGGGCAAGCAAGTCAAGATCGACATCCAGGAGATCAAGACACCGGAGCTCGATGCCCAACTGGTGGCGGAGAATGTGGCGCTGCAAATTGAGCGACGAATTGCGTATCGCCGTGCGATGAAAAAAGCCGTGCAGACCGCAATGGATTTTGGAGCCGAAGGAATCCGCCTCCGTAGTTCCGGACGGCTCAATGGTGCGGAGATTTCGCGCTCGGAATGGTATCGGGAGGGTAAAGTTCCGCTGCACACGCTGCGGACTCCGGTCGATTATGGCTTTGCCGAGGCCAACACCGTTTACGGCAAAATCGGAGTTAAATGTTGGATCTGCAAGAAGGAGGAACCGGTAGCTCAGCCCGCCCCTCCTCCGCCACCACCGCCAGCTCCCGCCCCGGAGCCGGCTGAAGTCTAAGGAGAAGATTTATGCCGTTGATGCCAAAACGCGTGAAGTATCGAAAGTCCCAGCGGGGAAGCCGCAAGGGGACCGCCTCGCGTAATCTCAAGATTGATTTTGGCGAATTCGGGTTGCAAACACTCGAACGAGCCTGGATTACGAACACGCAATTGGAAGCGGCGCGCGTCGCGCTCACTCGTAATATGAAGCGCAAGGGCAAGCTGTGGATTCGCATTTTCCCGGACAAATCAGTAACTTCGCGTCCACCGGAAACGCGGATGGGTAAGGGAAAAGGTCAACCTGAGTACTGGGTGGCCACTGTGCGCCCAGGAAATATTTTGTTTGAATTAGATGGCGTGCCGGAATCTGTAGCGCGCGAGTCGTTGCGCCTGGCGGCGGACAAGTTGCCGGTGCGCACGAAGTTTTTAACACGACACCACGTGAGGGCCGCTTAGCATCATGAAAATGAAAGAGATCACCGAACTAAGCAGTGACGAGTTGTTGACTAAAAGGCGGGATCTACGCCAGGAGAGGCTTCACTTGCGATTGCAGCAACAAAGTGGTCAGCTGGAACAGCCAAGTAGATTGCGCTGGGCTCGGCGGGACATTGCCAGGATCGAAACCGAGCTGGCGCAGCGCTCGAAACCCACAAAGTAACATGGCCGATCAACAACAACAGCCTCCTGCCGCGTCATCAGAGAGCGCGCTCGAACCCCGTAGCTCGCGCAAGACGCGCACAGGCGAAGTCGTTTCCAGCGGTATGAATAAAACAATCATAGTGCGCACAGTGACCCGCGTGCCGCACCCCAAGTTCGGGAAGATTGTCAAACAGATGAAAAAATTTTACGCGCACGACGAACAGAACCAGGCGAAAACTGGTGACATGGTACGCATCATGGAGACGCGCCCGCTGAGCAAACTGAAACGGTGGCGCCTCGTGGAAGTCATAAAGTAACCATCGATTTTATGGTACAAATTCGATCCAGGTTGGATGTGGCGGATAATAGTGGCGCGCGCATGGCCACGATGATTGGCGTAATTGGCAAAGCCACGCGTTTCGCAGGGATCGGCGACGTGATCACGGCTAATGTCAAGGAGGCCAGCGCAACAGGCACTGTAAAAAAAGGGGAAGTAGTGCGCGCGGTGCTTGTTCGGACCAAACAACCGATTCGCCGCGAGGATGGGTCCCTTCTGCGCTTCGATAACAATGCCATCGTCATCATCGATAAAGATTTGAATCCGCGCGGCACTCGCATTTTTGGGCCGGTTGCTCGCGAACTGCGTGAGCGGAATTTCATGAAAATTGTCTCGCTTGCCCCTGAAGTCCTATGAACCGCACAAAGTGCCATGTTAAAAAAGGCGATCAGGTGGAGGTAATCTCCGGGAATTTCCGGGGCTCTTCGGGGAGAATTCTGGCTGTGTTTCCAGGAAAACAGCGTGTGGTCGTCGAAGGCGTGCGGATTATCAAGAAACACCTGCGAAAGTCCCAGGATAATCCGAGCGGGAAAATCGCCGAACGCGAGGGCCCCGTTCATATTTCGAACGTCAAACTGATCGAGCGCGAGAAGAAGACTGAGAAAAAGGCGGCAAAGAAATCGAAAAAGGAAAAAGAGGAGAAGAAAGCAGTCTAAGTGAACAAAGATGTCTCGACTTCGCTCGACATGACAAACTGAAAATGGAAAACGAATTTCGTCGCCATTACAAAGAACGCGTTATGCCGGCGCTGCAGAAGCTGCACGGTTATAAGAACGTTCACCAGATTCCCAAGGTGGAAAAAGTGGTCATTAACACGTCGGTCGGCTCGCAATCGGATGTGAAGCAGGCGCTGGAAGAAGCCAAAGCTGAGCTGGCATTGATCACCGGTCAACGCCCCGTGGAAACACTGGCTAAGAAGAGCATTTCAAACTTCAAGTTGCGCAAAGACCAGGCCATTGGCGCAAAGGTAACCCTGCGTGGAGAGCGCATGTACGAATTCCTTGAGCGTTTCATCAAAGCTGCGTTGCCGCGCATCCGCGATTTTCGCGGCGTGTCTCCGCGTTGTTTTGATAACCACGGCAACTATACCCTTGGAATATCGGATCAATCGATTTTCCCCGAAGTCGAGCTTGATAAAATCAAGCGCAACATTGGATTTGATGTTACAATCGTCACCACGGCACGAACTGACGAGGAAGCCAAATCGCTATTAAGCGAAATGGGAATGCCGTTTAGCGACCGGGCAAAGAAGCCCACCGCGCAAGCCGCCTGATTTTCATGAGTACTGTTACAGATCCAATTGCCGATTTGTTGGCGCGTATCCGCAATGGCACGCGCGCGCAAAAACTGGAGGTTTTGGTGCCGTACTCCAAGATCAAGGCCGAGATCACCCGCATCCTGAAGGATGAAGGTTATATTTCGGATTACTCGATTGACACGAGCACAGCGCACCCGCGCATCAAGATCACCAACAAACTTGTGAACCGCTCGGGTGCCATTGCAGGGTTGCGTCGTGTAAGTCGCCCAGGATTGCGGCGGTATGTGGGCGCCGATGAAATCCCGCGAGTTCTTGGTGGAATGGGTTTGGCGATTCTCTCTACTTCTCGCGGCGTTTTATCAGGACGTGAAGCGCGAAAGCAAAAGGTCGGAGGCGAATTACTCGCCTACGTTTGGTGATGATCTAAACCGTGTAACGATCTAACGAATCACGAGCTCATGTCACGAATTGGAAACAAAGCGGTCGAGATCCCCGACAAGGTCAAAGTGAATATTGACGAGGGCGGAGCGGTCTCGGTGGAAGGGCCGAAGGGAAAACTGCAGTGGAAACTTCCGCGCCAGATTCGGGCCAGCGTGCAAGATAACCGGGTCTCCGTGGTGCGCGAAGCAGAATCACGCAGCGTGAAAGCGTTGCATGGACTTTCGCGCAGCCTCGTGCACAACATGGTCCAGGGTGTTAGCGAGGGTTTTACTAAGCAACTCGAGATCGAAGGAGTTGGTTTTAAGGCAGCCGTGCAAGGATCCAATCTTAACTTGAGTCTCGGTTTCTCCCATCCGGTTCCCTTTTCGATTCCAAAGGACATCAAAATCACAGTCACGGATAACACGAAGATTAAAGTCGAGGGCGTAGACAAAAAATTGGTGGGCCAGGTAGCAGCCGACATCCGCCGTTTTTATCCTCCAGAGCCGTACAAGGGCAAAGGCGTTCGCTACGCGGGAGAGCAGATTCGTCGCAAAGAGGGCAAGACTGTTCAATAATTATGGCTACGATTCGTAAAGCAGCGCGCCAGCGTGTTCATCAAAGAATCAGGAAGAAAGTGGCGGGCACGGCGCAACGACCACGGCTGACGGTTCATTTCTCGGGCAAACATGTTTACGCTCAGGTGATTGACGACGACTCCAGACGGACGCTGGCCGCTGCGTCGACTGCGGAGCGTTCCCTACTGGGTAAGGATAAAGCAGCTGCAAATAAGGCGGCGGCAGAACAAGTCGGCAAAGCGATAGCGGAACGTTCGCTGGCGAAGAAACTCGAGCGAGTCGTTTTTGATCGCGGCGGGTTCCTTTATCACGGAAAAGTGAAAGCCTTGGCGGACGCGGCCCGTTCAGGCGGCTTAAAATTCTAATTCATGGCTCAAACAACTTCAGGCAGACGACCGGACATGCGCAGGACCGATAAGGCACCGGCGGCAAGGGGCGATACGACAGAGAAAGTCGTGTTCATCAACCGCTGCGCAAAGGTCGTGAAAGGCGGACGCCGTTTTAGCTTTAGCGCCTTGATCGTGGCTGGAGATCACGATGGAAAAGTGGGATGCGGATTTGGCAAGGCCAACGAAGTATCGGAGGCGATTCGCAAGGCCTCCGAAGCCGCGCGCAAAGCCATGGAAAAAGTTTCGTTGAACGAAAACACAATTCCGCATGAAGTGATTGGCGAATACGACGGAGCGCGAGTGCTATTGCGCCCAGCGTCACCGGGTACCGGGGTTATCGCCGGCGGCGGCGTGCGGGCCGTAGCTGAAGCGGCTGGTATTCGCGACGTGTTGGCCAAGTCACTTGGGTCGAGTAATCACGCCAACGTGGTGAAGGCGACGATTGCTGCGTTGAAATCACTTCGACGAAAGGACGAAATTTTTAAAGTTCGCGGAATTCATTTTAGCGATGGAAAAGGAGACCAACACGATGCGTCTTCATAATTTGCAACCGCGTCCAGGCTCGCGACATCGCGTGAAGCGCCTGGGCTGCGGCGAAAGTTCAGGCCACGGAAAAACCAGTGGCAAGGGTAATAAGGGCCAGAAGGCGCGCTCAGGCGGGAGCATTCGCCTGGGGTTCGAAGGCGGACAGATGCCGCTGATTCGACGATTGCCAAAGCGAGGATTTAACAATGCCGCCTTTCACAAGCGGTACGCGATTGTGAATCTTAACGATCTCAATGAATTTAAGGCTGGAACTGCCGTGAACGAACAGCTGTTGCGCGAGTTGAAACTCGTCCGCGGTGACTTCGTAGGAATCAAGATCCTCGGTGACGGGGAATTGAAGCACGGCCTGAAGGTGGAAGCCGATAAAGTCAGCGCTACGGCCCGGGAAAAAATCGAAAAAGCTGGGGGGACGATCACGCTGCGTGATAAAAAAGCGAAACCTGATGCTGCTGTGGCCCGCGAAGCTTCGCCAGAGGAATCAACACGTGAAGCTGCATCACCAGGGGTAAGAAAGAAAAGATCGAAGACCTCAGGCAAAGCGAAAAAGAAAGCGTCGAGGGAGAGCTAGCTTCCCGGCACATGATGTTTCACACTTAGCGGATGGTTTCGGCGTTTCTCAACACGGTCAAGATACCGGAATTGCGCCGGCGCATTTTGTTTACGCTGGCCGTAATCGTAGTTGTGCGATTGGGAGCTGCGATTACGACGCCGGGAGTTAACCAGGGTGTGTTACAGGAGTGGTTTCACACTTCCTTGAGCCAGCGCACTGGAGGCGGTCTGGCAGCCTTGTTTAATCTGTTCAGTGGTGGAGCCCTGGAGAATTGCGCCGTGTTTTCCCTGGGCATCATGCCTTACATTAGTGCATCGATCATGATGCAGTTGCTGACTGCCGTGATCCCGCAGCTTGGCAGACTAGCGCGCGAAGATGGTGGCCGGCAAAAGATCATGCAGTTGACGCGCTACACGACCGTAGGGTTGTGCATTTTCCAAGGGTATTTGTTGGCGCTGTCATTCCAGCATCCGGAATCATATCACACCATGTTGCCGGGAATTACCGATACCATCAGGAACCTCGGCATTCCTCTTGTAGATGACCTGGGTTGGAAGTTTCGAATCGTAACTGTTGTCTCCCTGACCACTGGGACACTTCTGTTGATGTGGCTAGGGGATCAAATTACCGAACGCGGCATCGGAAACGGGATATCCCTCATCATTACCGTCGGCATTGTTGCGCGGCTCCCAGCCGCGCTCGCGCAGGCGTGGAAGACTTTTGTGCCGTCAGCGAAAACCGGATCGAGCCAGGTTAATCCGATGGTTCTGGTATTGCTGGTGTTGTTTTTGATCATTGTCATCGCTGCGGTGATAACGATTACGCAAGGCGTGCGGAAAATTACCGTCCAGTACGCCAAGCGGGTAGTCGGCCGCAAAATGTACGGAGGCCAGACGCAATACATGCCGTTGAAAGTGAATTACGCCGGCGTGATGCCAATCATTTTCGCCTGGGCGCTGCTTCTCTTCCCAGCCACAATCGTACAGTACGGATTTCGAAATAGCCCTACAGCTGCGCGGATTGCGAGCGCGCTTTCTACTGGCTGGCCCCATTACGTTGCTCTCGCAGCAATGATTTTCTTTTTCAGTTACTTCTGGGTGGCGACGCAGTTTCAACCGACACAAATCGCCGACGACCTGAAGAAATACGGAGGATACATTCCGGGGGTGCGACCGGGGAAACCGACTGCCGATTTTCTTGATTTCACAATGACCCGACTAACATTTGCCGGCGCGATTTTCCTGACATTGATAGCGGTGTTGCCAAGTCTTCTGAGCCAGGGGTTGAATGTGCCTATGATCACGGCGCAATTTTTTGGGGGCACAAGCTTGTTAATCATTGTGGGCGTTATGCTCGATACGATGCGCCAGGTAGAGACCCACCTTATTCAGCGGCATTACGATGGTTTCTTGCGCAAGGGGCGGATTCGAGGGCGATCCTTTGATCGGGCTAGCTACAGTCGCGGTGAGGCGGCAGCGAGTGGCACTCTGATGTGGTTGTACGTGGGGATCGCCGTGCTTGTAATCGCCGGTGTCGCCATTTTTCTATACGGTAGGTGAAAAGGCGGCTTGTTCTTCTCGGTGCGCCCGGTTCTGGCAAAGGAACTCAGGCGGAAATGATTACACGCCAGTTCGGCATTCCGGTTACTTCGCCTGGCGCTATCCTGCGCCGGGAAAGAGATCTCGGGACGCCGTTGGGAATGAAAACTGCCGAAGTGCTGCAACGTGGCGGACTTGTTTCAGACAAAATCATCATCGAACTAATCGAAGACTGGTTGCGCCTGCATGGCGGTCATGGATTCGTATTCGATGGTTTTCCGAGGACCCTGAGGCAGGCAGAAAGCTTGATGACCATATTGGCGCGATTGCGCACTGCTTTAGATTTAGCGATCTGGCTTGAGGTATCGGAACAAACCGTGCGTGACCGCATCGCTGGTCGACTTCAATGTGGGGAATGCGGCTTTACAACCAGTTCGTCGAGTGCGCAGTTTGCGGAACGCGCTGTATGTCCTTATTGCGACGGCCCGCTGGTGCGGCGTAGCGACGATGACCTAAGCGTGTTGCAGACTCGGTTGCAAGAGTTCCGCACCAAGACCGAGCCACTGGCAGCTTTTTATGGAAAAATGTCGATACTGCATCGGATCGACGGCAACCGCGATCGCGAGGCGGTCTTTAGCGATCTTTCGCGACTCATTGAAAACAAAACCGTGGCATGATTCCGATCAAGAACGCGAAGGAAATTGAGATGATGCGGCAGGCGTGTCGCACCGCGAGCGATACCCTGGATCGTGTCAGTGACCTGATTCGCCCTGGTATCACCACGAAGGAGGTGGATGAAGCAGCAGCAGATTTCATGAGCGACGCACACGTGAAAAGTGCGTTTCTCGGTTATCGCCTCGGCCATCGTGTTTTTCCCGGCAACATTTGCATCTCGCTCAATGACGAAGTTGTTCATGGAATCGGTAGCCAGCGGCGTATTCAATACGGCGACATCGTAAAACTGGACATTGGCATCGTTCAGGAGGGTTGGGTAGGGGACAACGCGACTACTGTCCCGGTTGGAGTTGTTGATGAACGGACCGACCAATTGCTGCGGGTAACGGAAAACGCGCTGGCCCGCGCGATTGGGGCCGCGCGCGAAGGACAGCGCGTAGGTGATATATGCGCCGAAATTGAGGATGAAGCGCGCCGCTTTGGTTTTTCAGTCGTACGCGAATTTGTTGGACATGGGGTTGGGCGCAAAATGCACGAAGAGCCGCAAATCCCCAATTACGGCAAGCGTGGCAGCGGTCCGAAGTTAAAGGCCGGTATGACGCTGGCAATTGAGCCGATGATTAACATCGGCACTTCTGACGTAAGATTGCTCGACGATGGGTGGACCGTGCGGACGGCGGATGGAATGCCCTCTGCACATTTCGAGCACACGGTGCTGATCACGAAGGACGATCCAGAAATTCTGACATGGCGCGCAAAGACGCAATTGAAGTAGAAGGCACAGTCGTCGAACTGCTGCCCAATACCATGTTTCGGATTGCATTGGCCAACGGCCATCGTGTTTTAGCGCATATTTCCGGAAAAATGCGCCTCCACTTCATTCGGATCTTGCCAGGAGACAAAGTTATGCTAGAGATTTCACCCTACGATTTGTCGAAAGGGCGGATTACCTATCGCCAAAAATGACAACGCGGAGCCGGCTCCGCGTTTTCCATTTCGCGGATTATGAAAGTACGACCATCAGTAAAAAGGCTTTGTGCCAGTTGCAGGATCGTGAAGCGCAAGAACGTGGTGCGCGTGATCTGCAAAAACCCGCGCCATAAACAGCGCCAGGGATGACCGAGTTTAGTTTGTAGTCTTTTAACCACTTGCCATGCCCAGATTATTAGGAGTCGAAATTCCGGCGGACAAACGCATCGAGGCGTCGCTTACTTATATTTATGGAATCGGCTTTGCCACAGCCAGGCGCATTCTCGAGCAGACTAATATCGATCCAAATTTGCGAGCGAAAAACCTTACGCCGCAACAGTTGAACGAAATCATTCATGCGATCACAAACAACAAGGTCAAGATCGAAGGTGATCTGCGTCGTGAAATCCAGGGTAATTTAAAACGTCTGCAGGCAATCAACTCTTATCGCGGCATCCGGCATCGCAAGGGCTTGCCCGTGCGTGGACAACGCACTTCGACAAATGCCCGGACACGGAAGGGGCCGCGCAAAACCGTCGGCGTCGTCCGCAATCCGGAAGCTAAAGCCGGCAAAGTCTAAATGACTCATTAGAATTATGGCTGACCCAGAAAGTCCAACCAGTCCAAACCCGGAAGAACCGAAAACGAGCGAGCCCAAATCAGTGCCGGCTGCGAAGGATTCCCGCGAAGGCGAAGCGGCTGTAGCTTCTAAGACAGACGCGCCGGCCAAGCCTGTAAAAAAAGCAGCCAAGCAAAAAAAAGAACAGCCAACCGCTACCGCGCCAGCCGCCGCCGAGAATCTTTCGCTTTCTGCTGATAACATCGAGAAGCCAAAGATCGTCAAAGCCAAAGGTAGCAAAAACGTTCACTCCGGCATCGCGCACGTGCTTTCGACCTTCAACAACACAGTCGTGACGATCACTGACATGAAAGGCAACGTGATCGGATGGTCGAGTGCTGGCAAAGTCGGCTTTAAAGGCTCGCGTAAGAGCACTGCCTACGCAGCGCAGATGGTTGCGCAGGATGCCTCCCGCCAGGCAATGGGTCACGGGCTCAAGGAAGTGGAAGTCCTGGTAAAAGGGCCGGGAGCCGGGCGTGAATCAGCGGTCCGCGCGTTGCAGGCAGTGGGACTCGATCTCACGGTGATCCGCGACGTCACTCCTGTGCCGCACAATGGTTGTCGCCCGCCCAAACAACGCCGCGTCTAACATTTCAACCCTTAAACGAATCTGATGGGCAGATATACTGGACCAAAAACAAGAGTGAGCCGACGTTACGGCGTTCCGATTTTCGGCTCCTCCAAGGCATTGGAGCGGAAGAATTATCCCCCCGGAATGCATGGCCCGAGAGGCTCCCGGCGCAAACAATCAGAGTATGCGATTGCGCTGGGCGAAAAACAGAAGCTGCGTTATCAATACGGGCTTCTCGAAAGGCAGTTCCGGCGTATCTTCGAGAGCGCGCTGCGCAAGCGCGGAGTGACAGGTGAGACACTCCTTCAGCTACTAGAGACGCGGTTGGATAATGTCGTTTACCGGCTTGGCCTCGCTAACAGCCGCAATGCTGCTCGCCAGCTTGTATCACATGGCCACGTGCTCGTGAACGGGCGCGGCGTGAATGTCGCTTCCTACAATGTAAAGGCAGGCGACGAAATCACGATCAAAGATAAACCGAAATCGCGCATGCTGGTGCTGCGTAACCTTGATCTTACACAAATCGTTCCCGTGCCCGACTGGCTAACCGTTGATCGCGACGCATTGAGCGGCAAGGTTGCCCGCATCCCAACTCGCGAAGAGATACAGCCAATCGTGAACGAACAGCTCATCGTGGAGCTGTATTCGCGATAATAATTCCCTCGAGAAATTCGAGTGCCTTATCATAGCTCCTGCGCTGAAGATAGTGTGTCAGTCGCGGATCCACAGGTTTAGGCAAACGCGTTTGCAAAGCATCGATTCGTTCTGAAACTGCTTTTAATCGCGCGATGTGCTTTGCTTCATCGCAGCGGCTTTGTTCGTCGCGAATCACCGCGAGGCGTTCTCGTAGCGCCTGGGCTAGATCGACAAGCGTGTTCTCCATTTAATTAAACGGGGTTCATGATCACTATTTCTGACCTTAACGGCGATCGGTCTCGGAAAGCAGTTGTCGTTTCGCTTCCAGCCAATCCGATTCTGCGTCACCTGGCAGCGCGAATCGCCGCCGTCGTTCAGAGATGAAGTAGGCTCGAAGCCGAATCGTTTCGTCTGTCGGGTCCTGGATTCCCGCTGCCTCGAGTGGCATTGAAACTTTCGATGCGGCCGCGCCTTTACCAGCTGCGGTCTTCCCTGGTTTTCGATTCAAAGTCGCACCGCGTAGGCGGCTACCCTTGCCAGTTTTTACTTTAAAAGAGTCACCGGTCTCCGGCGACGTCTCACTTTTACTTTGAACAATTTTCTTTTTTTTCGGCACAGATTTTATCGTTGATTGTTTTAATTCGTTTATCGTTCATCGGTCAGATGGCAAGTGCTTTCTCGCACTTCTTTGATCGAGGAGTACATTAGAAACTTTACGGGATGAGACATTTTGTTTTTCGCTGGATCGTGACTACCATCGCAGTGTTCGTGGCCGCGCCGATCGTTGGTATCAACTACGGTGACCGTCTCGGCTGTCTGCTGGGCGCATCGCTCCTGCTCGGTATCATCAACGCTTTTATCCGCCCCGTGCTTTTGTTGCTGAGTCTACCGTTGATTCTCGTCACGCTTGGCGTTTTCATCTTAATCATTAATGCGCTGATGTTGAAATTCGTAGGCGAGATCATGCCATGTTTTCAAGTTCCCGGTTTCTGGCGCGCATTTTTTGGTGCGATCATCATTTCGATCGTTAGCTGGCTGCTCAGCGCATTTTTTCGTGGAAGCGACGGACGCGTTCATGTGCTCACCCATCATACCCAAATCAAGCGTGTCCGTGGCCGCGTGATCGAATGAAGGAGCGGTAATCGTAATTCGAGATTCGGAAGCCGGATCTTTCATCGCGCATTAACGCTCGAAGCCGATTTAGCGAATCAACGAATCAGGCGGATCCGCCCAGATACTTACTGAGTCGTGAGCGGAGCTCGGTCCGTGCGCGAAAGAGAACGCTTTTCACAGCGGGAACCGAGAGATCGAGAACCTCTGCAATTTGCTCGTAACTAAGCTGCTCGTATCTCCTGAGCACCAGTGCCATTCGCTGGGTTTCCGGAAGCTCAAGAATTGCTCCCTCAATCGTTCGCTGAAGCTCTACTTCCAGGAGGGAAGCATCGGGAGCGGGGTTCGCTTCATCCTTAATAGGCGGATCTTCAGCGCCTGGTTCCGGCTGCAGCGGAACATGTGCGTGACGCTTGGAACGACGTAGCTCGTTGAAAACCAGGTTACGGGTAATTTTCAATAGCCAGGTCGTGAATTTAGCGCGCGGGACATAGCGCCGAGCACTTTTCCAAACTCGGATAAAAACCTGCTGCGCAATGTCTTCTACATCGGAATTGCTGCCCAGCATGCGTGCCACCGTCCCGGCCACCAAGGTCTGGTGCTTCTCAATCAACTCTTCCAGCGCAACCGTGTCGCCTTTGCCGATAAGGCGCATGAGGCGCACGTCATCGGCGTCCTCTTGCGATCTCCCTTTGTTTCCGCGGTCGTCGCCAGACATCGGTTCATTTAGACGGTTGTCTAAGGCAAAGCTTGCCAGAAAAACAGCAACTAGCCAAAATTCGACCTTCGCCAGGCGGCGTAGCAGCCATGGTTTTTGTTGCAAGGCCGAAGCTGCCTGTGCATGCTTCGGTTGGCGATGGCTTAGCCTAGCGACCGGATGAATTACCAGCTTATTCCGAAAGAACTCAGGCCGATTGCAGAAAAAGTCGAGGCGCGTCAGCGGATTTCCGAAGCAGACGCTCTGGCTCTGTATCGGGCGAACGATCTTAACGCACTTGCAATGATCGCAAGTACTGTCCGTGAGCAAAAGAACGGCAACTACGCCACTTACATTCACAATCGTTACATCAATTACTCCAACATCTGCATCCTATCGTGTCAGTTCTGCGCTTTTGCTGCCAAAAAGCGCGATGCTCACGCGTTTGAATATGCGATCGACGAGATTATCCGGGTGGTCCGAGACGCGCTTCCCCTCGGGGTCACCGAGGTGCATATGGTGGGAGGCCTGCATCCATCGCTGAAAAAAGAATGGTATCTGGACCTTTTGCAGCAGCTCCGTGCCCTCGATCCGAACCTTCACATCAAGGCTTTTACTGCGATCGAGGCGCGCCATTTGGCTCAACGAATTTTTCGGATGCCAATCCGCGATACGTTGGAAACTCTGCGCGCGGTCGGTTTGGGCTCGATCACCGGCGGTGGCGCGGAGATTTTCGATCCGGTTGTACGCGATAAAATCTGCCGTGGTAAAGAGACTGCCGCCGAATGGCTCGATGTTCATCGGGTCTGGCATTCAATGGGCGGCCGCAGCACGTGCACCATGCTCTACGGGCACATTGAGACACTTGCTCAGCGCGTGGATCACCTTCGCCAGCTACGGGAATTGCAGGATGAGACCCGCGGATTCACGGGCTTCGTTCCTTTCGCTTTCGAACCATCTCAATCCCACGACCTTCTCGCTCAGATTAAGCGCGCCTCTGCCTTCGAACAACTTCGCAATCTGGCGGTGAGTCGGATTTATCTGGATAATATCGATCATCTGACCGCTTACTGGGTGAGCCTCGGACTGCCTCTCGCACAGGTGTCGCTCAGTTACGGAGTGGACGATTTGCATGGAACAATTTTGGAAGAAAAAATCTTCCACATGGCCGGAGCGACTACGCCGCAACAGCAGACCGTTGCCGCTCTCGAACATGCCATCCGCGAAGCGGGCCGACAGCCCGTACAGCGCGATAGTTATTATCGGCATTTGAATGGCACCAGTCGAGCCTGTCGGCCTAACGAGCCGGAACAGGCCTGTGCGTGAAAGATACAGCGCAATCAACGGGCGCGCCGGGGAACGAATGCTGCGCATCGGTTGCGTAAAATATCTCAACGCCCGTCCGCTCATCCGAGGCTGGAACGGCGAGGTGGACTTCGATCATCCATCGGCACTTTGCAATAAACTTGCCGCAGGCAAGCTAGATGTTGCACTCGTCTCCAGTTTCGAATTTCTGCGTAACCCTATTTATCGGATCGTTAACGGCGTTTCCATTTCATCGGATGGCCCGGTGTACAGCGTAGTTGTCGCGTACCGCGGCGAGATCTCCAACATCGCAGGTATCGAACTCGATCCGGCATCAGAAACGTCTGCTAATCTCTTACGTAGTTTGCTTGCAGAGCTCGGATTGAGTCCGCATTTGGTTCAAGGGAATGCTCCGAAAGTTTTTGGGGCAAAACACAGCGCACGATTGTTGATCGGCGATCAAGCCATTCGCTTTCGACAGCAGTACGCCAATGAATTTTCGTTCTGGGACCTTGGCGAAGAATGGCTGAAACTGTTCAATATTCCGTTTGTTTACGCGCTCTGGCTTATTCGTCCCGAAGTCGACGATCCAGAACAAATCGCAGATTGCCTACGCAATCTGCGCGATGAAAACCTAGCCAATTTCGACGACCTAGTCAGAGAAGTTGTGACCGGGGCCGGCTTGTCCCATCGCAGCTCAAAAGCGAAGGCGGACGACCCCGGTCGGCGAACAGGGCTGAATCGACAATTCTTTTTTCACTATTATCACGAACATCTTCGATTTGGCTTTGGCGAAAGGGAAAAGGAAGGGTTGCGAACCTTTGCCAAATTGTGCACAAGGCAAGACCTGATTCCAAAGCGCGATCTCACATTCCGTGTTGCTTAGCGAGTGATAGGACTATCGCTTTGCTCACCTAGACGGGGAACGACCTGTCAAAGCTGCCCCGAACCGAATCGGCAGCTCCATGATTTTCGCACGAAGCGCTTCTGGAGGGCGATTCCGCTACTCCCTGCAGCTTGTAAGAAACTTTTCCGCGAATAAACTGATCGGTGCAAAGCCGAGCTGATACCAAGGGGCCCGCGAGCCCTGCGCGTCAAAGTCGCCGGACGGAGGGAAATTCAATTAGCGGACCGCCGCTTGGAAAATCTAACCGGCCGCAAAGTCGCTGGATAATCGCACAGCCTGAAGAGGTCGATGCCGACCAGTCAGCAATTTCGTGGAGCGGAATTTGCGGATCGGAATGCATTGCGCGATTGCTTTTGCGAAAAGGGTTTCGCAGCGCCGAAGAGGTGAACTCATTCCTTCGGCCGCGGCTCAGCTCGTTGAGCGATCCATTTCTGCTGCCCCAGATGGACGCCGCAGTTGGCCGCATCCTAGCGGCCGTGGATCGACAGGAAAGCATCGTGCTCTTTGGCGACTATGATGTGGATGGCGTGACATCACTGGCATTGCTTGCGGAGATGTTGCGCGCTTACGGCGCAGCTCCCGAATTGTTCTTGCCCTCGCGTATGGAAGAGGGCTACGGCTTGAGTGCCGAAAGCGTCGAGCGTTGTTTCGGGCAATATAGGCCCGAGCTGCTTATCGCTGTCGATTGCGGAACCTCATCTCTAAAAGAAATAGCCGATCTACGCAAACGCGGAGCCGATGTGATCGTCCTCGATCACCATGAGCCGAAATCTGCATTGCCCGAATGTGTTGCGATCGTAAATCCGAAAACAAGCGATCCGGGCTTCGAGTATCTCTGTAGCGTTGGAATCGTCTTCAAACTTTGCCATGCATTGCTAAAAACATGCCCATTGCCTGATTTCGATTTGAAATCGAAGCTCGACCTTGTGGCGCTCGGCACCGTGGCGGACATCGTGCCGCTTCGTGGCGAGAATCGTGTTTTGGTACAACGCGGTGGGATCGAGATCGCACACACTTCACGTATCGGGCTCAGGAAATTAATGCAGGTTGCCGGAGTACGGCCGCCAATTTTGCCCGAGGACATTGGCTACCGACTTGGCCCGCGATTGAACGCGGCAGGACGTTTGAGCACAGCAGAGAAATCCTTGCGGCTATTGCTCACTCACGATGACGGCGAGGCAACGTTGCTTGCGGCAGAGCTGGACCAACAGAATCGCGAACGCCAGGAAGTGGAAAAACAAATTTTTGCGGCAGCTATAGAGAAGATAGAAGGTCGGCTCGATGGGGAGGGCGACGCCGCCATCGTCGTTGGCGCACGCGGCTGGCATCCGGGAGTGCTTGGCATCGTAGCATCGCGAATCGCGCGAAGGTATCATCGCCCCACCGTTGTTATCGGTTTTGACGAGAACGGAGTCGGTAAAGGAAGCGGACGAAGTATCGAGGGGTTGAATCTGGTCGAAGCGTTGGGTTACTGCGCGGAGAGAATCGACAAATTCGGCGGACACGAAATGGCAGCTGGTCTTGCATTACGCGAGTCGAATTTCGACCTCTTTGCTGAAGAATTTCGCAAAGCTGCGCGTGAGCTTCTTTCCGACGAAGCGTTGCAACCTTGCGTGCGGCTGGACCACGAACTGGCGTTCACACAGATCGATTTGGATTTTCTGCGCTGGCACGAGATGCTACAGCCGTTTGGAAATGGAAATCCCCAGCCGCTTTTTCTTGCACGCGAAGTCGAGCCGGTCGCTCCGCCGCGCGTGGTGAACAACAAGCATCTCATTCTTCGCTTGCGTCAGGGCGCTCGACATCGTCGCGCGGTCTATTTTGACGGAGTGCCAAATCAACTGCCGCCAACGCCCTGGGACATTGCATTTCGGATTCACGCTGACGAATATGGAGGCGAAACCCTGATCGCGATGCACATCGAAGCGGTGCGGGCGGCTGAACGTCACGCTCGTGAACAATCATCCTTCAGAAGGTGAAGAGCGCGAAACTATCTAAGCCCTTACCGGTCACAGATTACAGATCGCGAATGCCAGTGAAACCGTCGGCTAATAGAGTTACGCTTTCCCAGTCGCTGGAAGAATTGAATTGGATTCCACGTCCGAAGCTTCTCGCTCTCCGGCGGCTTGGTATCGAAACCGTGGCAGATTTGCTTACCCATTTTCCTCGGCGTCATGAAGAGCGGACGGAATTCCCGAAATTTCCACGCGAAGAGAGCGATGTCCCGATCTGTCTTTGCGGCGAGGTGGTCAAGACATCGGTGAGACGTTTCGGCGGCTGGAAGAAAATTTTCGAGGCCACGTTGCAGGAATCGGACCCAAACGCGCTCAGCGAACCGCTGGTGTGCCGATGGTTCAATCTGCATTACGTGCAGAAAATGATCGCTACCGGTCATCGTATGGTCGTTTTTGGCAAGCCGCGTTTGCGCGGAAAACGAATTTGCATGGACCATCCGGAGTTCGAAGTGATCGAGAATGATGAGGAAATCTCGATACATTTTCGCAGAATCACGCCGATTTATCCTGCGACGGAAGGCCTTTCGCAGCGCGTTTTGCGCAGCGTGATTTACCGTCTGTTGAACGAAATTTCCCGGGCGGATGCCGGATTAAAAACATTGGCGCCAAGCAATCTCGTTTGTGGCCAGCGAGGCGACGCTATTCGCGCTATCCATTTCCCGGATAGCTGGGACGCGCGTAACTCCGCGTACCAACATTTGGTGCTCACTGAATTCTTCACGATGCAAATGCTTATCGCGTCGCGTCGCGCGGACGCCTCAATTCGACTGGGCGAGAAACATTGTGGGACTGGGGTGCTACTCGATAAGTTTCTTAAGTCGTTACCGTTCGAGTTAACTGCTGCGCAATCTAAAGTGATTGGTGAAATCGGGCACGACTTGGCGGCGAGTCGTCCAATGAATCGTTTGTTACAGGGCGACGTTGGATCGGGCAAAACCGTCGTCGCCATCGCAGCAATGCTGCTCGCCGTCGAAGGCGGCTATCAAGCCGCGTTCATGGCGCCTACTCAAATCCTGGCGGAGCAACATTATGATGTTTTGTGCCGTTGGCTCGAGCGGCTGGGCGTACGCATGGCTCTGCGGACAGCTGCGCGACAGGAAGAGAGCGGTCCGCTGCCACTATTTGAGAGTCCAGAGGATTCTGCCCGTGAGGAACTCCAGATCATTGTCGGAACGCACGCGCTCCTGTATGACAAAGTGTCCTTTTCAAATCTCGGCCTCGTTGTGATCGATGAGCAGCATAAATTTGGGGTTGCACAACGCGCCCAATTGACCGTGCGCGAACCTGCGCCCGACGTGCTGGTGATGACTGCCACCCCTATCCCGCGCACGCTGACAATGACCATTTACGGCGACCTCGATGTCTCGACCATCGACGAGATGCCACGTAACCGCGGAAAAATCGTTACGGCTGTCCGCGATGAGTCGAAGCTTGGCGAGGTGCTAGCCTTTTTGCGAACACAATTGGAAGCGGGGCGCCAGCTGTATGTGATTTATCCGTTAATCGATGAAAGCGAAAAACTTGATGCGAAAGCCGCCGCAGCGGAGTACGAATTATGGCGGGAACGCTTGCATCCGTTTTGCTGCGACCTGCTCCACGGTCGAATTCCGGCGCCGGAGAAACAGGAGATCATGCAACGTTTCCGACGTGGCGAGACAAACGCGTTGATCAGCACAACTGTGCTCGAGGTTGGTGTGGATGTTCCGAATGCTACCATGATGCTCATTGAAAACGCGGAACGCTTCGGGCTTGCGCAATTGCATCAACTCCGTGGACGCGTCGGCCGCGGGGAACACAAATCATATTGCATTTTGCTCACGTCGCCCTCAGCAAAGGAGGTCGCCGCGAAGCTAACAGTCTTAGAAAACACAAACGACGGCTTCGAAGTGGCGGAAGCCGACTGGGAGTTGCGTGGTCCGGGCGATCTACTTGGCACGGCTCAAAGCGGCCTGCCTGCACTTAAGATCGGTAACTTAAAGAAAGATGCGCATTTGATGCGACGCGCGCGCACGGTCGCGGTCTCAATTTTGGAGCGGGACCCGCGTTTGGAATTGCCTGATAATCAACGTTTCCGACGTTTAATTGTCGAACAACAGGGACGAACTTTTTCCAACATTAGTTAATGAAAAATTTTGCGAAATTTTTGCTTTTTGTTTTGCTGGTCAGTGCGGGAATTTCCTTGTTGTACGACTATCGCCTCAAGCATGGCGACCTGAATCTGTCTTCCGTCCGAAAACCGGAAAAGTACACGCTGGCATCGAAGCCGAGCGTAGATCTAAAGCAGGTTCCATCACTCGAAGCATTGAACAGGGAGCGGCGTGAACTCGTTAGCAGCGTGCTCCCTTCGGTCGTTGCCATAAAGACGTCGAAAAGGGTTGCTGTCCAGCGCCAGTATGGGCTTGACCCGTTTGAGTTTTTTTTCGGTAACCAGCGACGGTTTCGCCAGCCGCCCGGTGAGACTCTGGTCCAAAATTCCCTCGGCTCCGGTGTCATTGTAACAAACGAAGGCCACATCATCACAAACACCCATGTGGTTACCGACGGGGAAGGCAATCAGGTTGATCAAATTGAGGTGCAACTGAGCGATGGTCGCACAAAAAAGGCCACCTTAGTCGGGTCGGATTCTCAAATGGATTTGGCAGTGCTCAAGATTGACAATCCAGGCGTGAACCCACTCAAACTTGCCGACTCGGACACGGTGCAGCCTGGCGATTTTGTTCTGGCCATCGGCAATCCATTTGGTCTTCAAGAAACGGTGACGGATGGAATCATTAGCTGGAAGGGACAACCGAATAGTACGGATTTTCGGGGCGATCTGCTCCAGACCAACGCGGCAATCAATCCGGGAAACAGCGGTGGGCCGTTGATCAACTTGCGTGGGGAAGTTGTCGGTATCAACGAACAAATCGTTTCCCGCAGTGGCGGTTCAGAAGGAATTGGTTTTGCGATTCCATCTAATACCGTTCGTACGGGTACTCGAAAGCGTGCTAAAGCACGGTCGTGTAATTCGCGGTTACCTGGGAATCGTAAGTCGCGCGCTGCAATCAAGTCAACAGAACGCGACCGACAGCGAAGGAGTAGTTGTCGATGAAGTAATGCCGGGGTCGCCGGCTGCGCAGGCGAAACTGCAGCCAGGCGATGTCGTTCGCAAGTTTAACGGACACGATGTCGAAAACATCATGACGCTGCGGAAAATGGTCGGACAAGCCGAATTGGACAAAAACGTTGAACTGGAAGTCGTGCGTGACGGCAAGCCGTTGAAGGTCACAACGCAAATCAAGGAGCAACCGATCGATTCTCAAAGCGCCGGCGTTTCCCCTCGACGGGGCCAACCACAGCCCCAACAACCGCGACAGCCAAACGATCAGGAAACGAATGGCAGTCCCCTTGCGTCAATTCACGTTGAAGAGCTGACTCCACAAATCGCGCGCCAGCTCGATCTGCCTGACAATGTGCGAGGCGTAGTGGTGACCGGCGTTGATCCAGATAGCGGCGCGGCGGAATTGCGGCAAGGGGATGTGATCGAAGAAATCCATCAGCAACCGGTCACATCAGTTGCCGACTACAACAAAATTGCTGCCTCGCTCGATCCCAGCCAACCGCAGGTACTGTCAGTGTGTCGTCACCGGACGCGCTCGTTCATGGTTCTGCGCCCGCAGTAGGGTCGGTGCGCTGCGCGCCTTCCCTGTCAAATTTAGCACGCGATCGCATGACGCCGGCAAACGCCAGAGAGCATTTCCCAAAGCGCGTCGAGAACGCGGTTCACTGAGGCTTTCACTGATTCGAAATTTCGGGTGTCGATATAACGGCTCAACATTTCTCGTTCGGTGGCAGAATGCTCGCGGTCCGCCTCGATGTGAACGGTGAAATATTCGTAATCCTCCGGATTCTCGAACCCGTAGTATTTTTTGAGTCCGTCGATCTTCGATTCACAGATTGCCGGAATCTGGCTTTCATAGGCGTAAAGGGTCGCAAGACCTTCTGCCGTTGATCCGTTGCCACAAACTGAGCGGAATGCGTCGATCAAGTTTTTGGTCTCCGGTTGTTTCTCGGCCCCCGCGAGATCGACGTCTTCGACGGAGAGACCCCGCGCAAATTGCTTCCAAAGCTCGGGATGATTCGGCGAGCTCGCTTCTTCATCCATCAAATTATTGAGCAATTGTTTGCGCGCGACCTGATCATCGCAGTTCGCGTGAACCGCCGATAAATAGGTCGGAAACGCCGCGACATGATGATAGTACTGCTTTGCATAATCCGCCAGCGCCTCCTTGCTCAGCTCACCGCGTGCCCATGCGAGATAAAACGGATGTTTTAACAGATGCTTTTCTGTGATGTTTTTGTCGATTTGGTCGAGATATTGATTCATAAGCCGTCTTGCAACTTAGGCGTTATACATTCGTAATCAAAACTGGCAAATCACGAATCTTTCACCCTTCACGATTTACTTTTGATTCAGACCGAAAAGATCGACGTCGCATGAGCAAAGAAACGCCGGGAGAATAAGTGGCGGAACCCGAACAAATCTCACACCGATTTTAAAATGTGTTTGATACCGCGGACGGGGATCACGACCCAGCTGGGACGATTGTTTAGCTCGTAGCCAATTTCGTAAACGGCTTTGTCGAGCAAATAGGCCTCAAGCATGATTTGAAGATCTTCGGTGTTTTCGGGGATGAACACGGCGCTGCCTGTTGTTTTCAAATAGCTCCGCAGAAAGACGCTGCCCAGTTGGCGATACCAAAAATCGGCCCAGCGTTCCAGGAACGGGACGTCTTCTTTACGCATGGCCGGTTGCCAAAGAGCGCTGTAGGCGGCGTATTGAAACGAGCGCATCATGCCCGCCACATCACGCAGCGCGGAGCGTTTCAGTTTACGTTCGCTAAGCGGCCGCGCCGGTTCGCCCTCGAAGTCGAGAATGACGAAGTCTTTTCCGGTGTAAAGCAGCTGACCAAGATGATAATCGCCATGAATGCGGATTTTGGCGGCATTGGTGTGACGATCGACCAGCCGCTTCTCACGTGCGAGGATCTCCTGTTCTGCACCGAGCACTTCCTTTGCCTCGTCGCGGAAGGCCGCGGGGAGATCGGGTAATTTTTTTTCTAAGAGAATAAATGCACGCCGCAGCGACGCTCGCATGTTTTGGTAAACGGAGCGTTGTGCCATGGCGTTGAATGGTTCCGGCCGAAAAGCCGGATCCTCTGGGTACGATGCAAGGGCGAGATGCAGTTCGCCCGTGCGTTGTCCGAGCAGCTTTATTTTTTCCGGATAAACGCCGCCGATCAGCTCATCGAGCAGCGCGCCGGGAGGTGTGATTTCATTTTGAAGATCGGCTTTCCGCGCGAGGACCCGTTCGTAATAACGGCCCACCGCGTCCAGCGTTAGCGTCCAACCGTCCCCTTCATTCACGACGGCACTTTGAAGCAAGCACACGACGGTCGGTTCTGTTTTCGATCGACGGTATTCGATTGCACCGACAAATGCCGGCACATTTGGAAAGCTCGTATGCTCCGTGAGAAACCGGTTTATTTCTACATCGGGGTTAACACCATCCTCGATCTTGCGATAGAGTTTCAGAAAGAATTTGTTATCAAAGAGCATTGAGGAGTTACTCTGTTCCGCACTCAGTACCTGCGAATTCTCTGGGTTCGTGGATTGATCAGCTTCAAAAGCCTTCGCAGTGATGCCCACAAGCTCGCCCGCACGGGCTTTCATGCTCTGACGCCTCACGATTGCCTCAAATAACCGCGAACGGCATTTTGCGTCCCAAGTTGCATCAAACAGGATGTTTTCTCCGTTATCCCCGGAACGCGCAATGATTGCGTGCGGTGCGGCTTGAGAAACGGCACGGGCGGCCTCGCCCGAAGCGCTCTTCACCGGAAGAACGTATGTCTCAGTAGGTGCATCGAGATAATTCACCTCAACGAACCAAAGTTGGGCACTATTGGCATCGTCCGAGATCGCAGGCTGCTCAACGACCTTCAAATCGCGAAAAGTTCGCGCCTTCGAACCGAACCAGCGGCAGGTCTGGAGATATCTGGGCAAGATTTCGCGTTCGATTACGGCGCGTTGACCATTGGCGAGCAATGTTGCCAGTTCCATCGGCCCATTGATCACCGGCACAGCTTTCTTTCTTGGCGCGCGGCGTCCATCCGTCGGTGCTTGGAGGGCGAACCAGTAGTAGGCATGCGGGCCAAGCGTGATGACGTAACGGGATTTTCTAATTGGCCGAAAGAGATTACGGCTAAAAACTTCCATCGGTACATAACTTGTGAAGCGCGAAAGATCCAATTCTGCCGATTGCGCAAAGCGCGAGAGATTCACTATCACCAGAATAATTTCGTCTTCGTACCGGCGAAGAAAGGCGAGGACTTTCGGGTTGTCCGGATATAGAAACTCAAGTGAACCGCGCGAGAAGGCCTTGAAATTTTTCCGCATGGCAATGACTCGTCGCGTCCACCAGAGCAGTGACGACAGATTTTTCTGCTGATTCTCTACGTTGACCGCTTCGTAGTGATATTCCGGATCGATCGTGATCGGAAGATAAAGCTGCTGTGGATTTGCTCTTGAAAAACCGGCGTTACGGTCCGAGCTCCACTGCATCGGTGTGCGGCAGCCGTTGCGATCGCCGAGATAGAAATTGTCGCCCATGCCAATCTCATCGCCGTAGTAAATGATCGGGGTGCCGGGCATTGAGAATAGAAGTGTATTAAGCAGCTCGATTTTGCGACGGCTGTTTGCCAGCAATGGAGCGAGACGCCGGCGAATCCCAAGGTTAATACGGGCGTGCGGGTCGGTAGCGTAAACGCGATACATGTAGTCGCGTTCCTCATCCGTAACCATTTCCAGTGTCAGCTCGTCATGGTTGCGCAGAAACATCGCCCACTGACAACCTTCAGGAACTGACGGAGTTTGTTCAAGAATGTCGATGATGGGGAAGCGGTCCTCCATCTGCAGCGCCATGAACATGCGGGGCATGAGCGGAAAGTGAAAATTCATGTGCGATTCGTCGCCTTTGCCAAAGTAAGCGACAGCGTCTTCTGGCCATTGATTGGCTTCCGAGAGAAGCATTCGATTCGGAAATTTCGCGTCGACATGGGCGCGAAGCTTGCGGAGATATTCGTGGGTCTCGGGCAGATTCTCGCAGCTCGTATTTTCCCGTTCGTAAAGGTAGGGGATGGCGTCGAGACGAAGTCCATCGACGCCCAGACCCAGCCAGAAGTCGCAGACCTTCTCTACCGCTTCGTGCACGGCCGGGTTATCAAAGTTCAGGTCCGGCTGATGTGAATAAAAGCGATGCCAGTAATAAGCCTTCGCGACAGGGTCCCATGCCCAGTTCGACGTCTCGAAATCTTTGAAAATGATCCGCGCATCTTTGTATTTTTCCGGGGTATCGCTCCAGACATAGAAATGTTTGTAAGCAGTATCGTTGCTCGAGCCGCCGGCGCCAGCCGCTGTAACAGCGCGGCGTGATTTTTGAAACCACGGATTCTGATCAGAAGTGTGATTGATGACCAGTTCCGTGATAACCCGCAGATTGCGCTGGTGCGCCGCATCAAGGAATGCGCGGAAATCGTCCAGCGTTCCATAGTTTGGATTGACGTCGAAGTAATTGGCGATGTCATATCCGTCATCGCGGAGTGGGGAGGGATAAAACGGCAGCAGCCAGATGGCCGTAATGCCGAGTTCTTGAAGATAATCCAGTTTTTCGATTACACCGCGGAAGTCTCCCATCCCGTCGCCGTCGCTATCGCAAAACGTTTTGACATGCATCTCGTAGATGATTGCATCTTTGTACCACAACGGATCCACGCTCGTTTGAGTCTCCCCTGTCGCCATGTGTTTAATCTTTGCCGCACAAGACGCTCGACGCAATCATCGTTCTTCGGTTGCTGGTAAGATTCATCGCGGCGCAATCCGAGTGTATTGGCCAGGCAGCGCTTCAAAACCGGTGGACGAACCCATTTGCGCAGATTAAGAGACTAAATGACGTGTCCTTGCGAGCGGCCGGCTGATGGATTTTTTGCCACTTTCTGACCTCTCATGGGACGATCCAAAGTCATTTCTTCCACTCGCCCTAAAAACAAGAAGAAGGTACGCGTGCCAACGTCGCGGACACAACGCTTCTCTGTTGCGCCGCCGCTGGAACCCGGGGCTCCGACTGACTTGGAATTGATGAGGGCGATCCAGGCCGAGGACCCCGATGCGCTCGCTCAGCTCTACGATCGATACAACGGCATTTTGAAGGCGCTTATCTTAAGGGTGATTCACAATGAAGCCGAGGCCGACGATCTCTTACAAGAGATTTTCATGGAGATTTGGAATCAGGCGAAAAACTTTTCGTCGCAAAAAGGCAAACCACTCGGCTGGATGGTGACATTAGCTCGGCGCCGGGCGATTGACGGTCTGCGGAAGAAGCAGGCCTATGCGCGAGCGGAGGAGCGCCTGCAAAATGAAACCGAACAGCAGCCTGACGCCTGGGTGCATAATACCACTGAAGAGGAGATCGTGCTGAGTGACACACGGGCTCTTATACGCAAGGTGATTAGCGGGCTTCCGCCAGCCCAACAGCAGGCGATCGACCTTGCATTTTTCCGGGGGATGAGCCAGCGCGAAATTGCCGCTAAAACGAATACACCTTTAGGAACGGTAAAGACCAGGCTTGAACTTGGACTTAAAAAAATTTATGACGGCCTCAAGGAGTTAAAAGGTGAACTTTAAGGAATTCCAGAACCGATCACGCCTCTACGTCATTGGTGCGCTGGAGTCGGAAGAGCTGGAGGAATTCGAAAAAGCGCGGAAGAAGTTCGGAAAAAAAGCCGAGGATTACATCAGCGAATGCTACGGACTGCACGAAGCGTTCGCACTGAGTCTGCGTCCAGCAAAAGCATCAGCTGCAATCAAAGAACGCCTCATGGCAATGGTTCGGGCACGGAAGGAGGGCTAGCCGCTGCCCGTGCTTTCTCAATCACCCGGATCGCGCAGAATAAATTCCTGGAGAAAACCGTAGAAGTTTATCTGAAACAAGCTCAGGTCTCGGCGCGATCCTATGGGCGAGCGAAAGTGATCGCTCAACTCGGTTTCGGTGAAGTTATTTTTTGCAGCTATCATCAACCGCGCCTGGTTGAGCGCGCTCAGCCAGGCATCAGTATGTTTGGCGGGAATGCGCAGAGTTCGGTTGGCTAAACTTTTTTCGTTGCCATTTAGTTGTTCCAAATCGGCTGTGACCGTTTCGGTGGCAGTCTCAAAAAGACGCCGCAGTTCAGGTTCAACATATACTTTCCACTCCGCGCACAACTCGGTTTCCTCTGCATTCGTCGGAGGACTGAAGAGGCGCTTCTCGGCAGCCGGTTGACCGTCTGGACTGGTGCTTGAAGGGATTTGTCGAAGCAGTTCTGCGAGAAACGGATCCAGCTCGGAAATCTCAATATGGTCTTTGCGCCTGCAAATTTCCATATCAGCTGGTTTTCTCGAGTGTGGCGAGGAGGAGATAACCATGCAACTGCTGGACGTAAAGTTCGGCAGGCTCTCGCATGCCAGCCCATAGGATCGAACGTCCGTTGTGATGAACCTCCAACATATGTCTTTCTGCTTTTTCGCGCGGATAGCCAAAGACCCGTTGAAAAACCATTGTCACATAGCTCATCAAATTCACGGGGTCGTTATGGACCACTACCTGCCAGGGGATATCGAGATCTTCTTCCGAAAGCGTTTCCTCGGCAGGTTCGACAGTTGTTACAGAGCCAGTCTTCTCGTCCAAAACGTGAGTCGTTTCCTCTAGTCTTTCACTCTGCGCCAGGCATCCAAGGTTCCGCCGCAGCTCGCGACTCATAGCCAAAACGCTAACATACGACGCTCTCAGTTCAAACAAGCTGTAGCGATCGGTGACAGCTGATGGTACGCGTTCACGGACGAAAACCGCGCGGTGCGTTCAGCGCTCACAAAGCGCCGCTGCAGGTCGTCAGGATTTCTTTCTGGGCCCTCTCCATCCTTCGCGACCCGGTCTGCGTCTGATCGTCGAAGCCATGCAAATGCAAAAGGCCATGGGCGATATAGAGCGGAAGCTCGCGCGCGAGCGAAGTCCCAAACGTGCTAGCATGGCGCTTCGCTGTTTCAACGCTGATAAAAATCTCACCATGTTGAAACGTAAGGACATCGGTTGGACCCGCTTGGTGCATGAATTTGCGATGTAACGATGCCATTCGGCGATCTGAAATGAGCCAGATGAAAATCTCGTGCAGTTCACTCAAGTCCGTTCGTTTTCGTTTGTGCAATTGCAAACAGCAGCGCATCGCTTTCGCGGCGAAATCTTGAAGGTCGCCAATATTGACGCGAGTTTTTCGCTGAAGATTGCACACACTGATTTTGGGAGATGCGACCGATTTCAAATCGTTCACTCACTGACCTGTGAATTCTTCTTCACGCCGGCGGTCTTTGCTCCGATTGAAAATTGCGAGTAATCAATCGTGCGCCTTTATCGAATGTAAGGTACGCCCAGGCCCATTGGAAGAGTACCAGCAGCCGGTTTCGGAAACCGACCAGGAAAAATATGTGCACGAACAACCAGGCCAGCCAGGCGGGCAGCCCGCTAAGGTGCACGAATCTTAAATTTGCGACAGCTTTGTTTCGGCCGATCGTTGCAAGGGTCCCCTTGTCCCAATAATGGAAGCGGCGCGGTTTTCGCCCCTTAATCATTGCAAGAACGTTACGCGCGGCGTGACGTCCTTGTTGCATCGCGACTGGCGAAACTCCCGGCAAAGGTTCCCCAGTCTGATGGGAAAAATTCGCAAGGTCCCCAATCACCTGAACTTCAGGGTGGCCCGGAATCGTAAGGTCGTCGTTTACAACGGTGCGACCAACCCGGTCTACTGGCACTCCAAGAGTTTTTCCAACGAACGATGCATTATTACCAGCTGCCCAGATTTTAACACGACAGGGAATGAATTCGTCGCCGATCTGTACTCCGCCCTCCGTAATATTCGTTGCCCGCGTACCCGTGCGCACATCCACGCCAAGATCGACGAGCTGTTTCTGCGCGCTCCGTGACAAATCCTCGGGAAAGGCACCGAGCAGGCGCGGGTCCCCTTCGATCAGAATCACGCGCGCCTGTGATGGATCGATGTGACGAAAATCCTTCGCCAGGGTGTGACGTGAAATTTCTGCGATCGCGCCAGCCATTTCCACACCCGTCGGTCCGCCACCGATGATAACAAACGTCATGGCTGCCTTGCGCGCCGCTTCATCGTCGATTTTCTCCGCGTATTCGAATGCCATGAGAATCCGGCGCCTGAGCTCAACCGCGTCTTCAAGGCTCTTCAACCCGGGCGCCAACTTCTCCCAATCATTATGTCCAAAGTAGGAATGCCGGGCGCCAGTCGCGAGGATGAGGTAATCGTAGTCGAATTCCAGGTCGGTGGTTTTCACTTTTTTGGCCGCTACGTCTACGGACTCCACTTCAGCGAGAATTACCTCTACGTTTTTCGATTTGCTCAAGACTGAACGCACCGGAGCCGCAATGTCGGCGGGTGAGAGCGCAGCGGTCGCGACCTGGTAGAGTAAAGGCTGAAAAAGATGGTAATTTGTGCGGTCGATCACGGTGATCTGAACATCCTTATGAGCAAGTTTCTTCGCCGCCTCAAGACCGCCAAATCCAGCACCAACAATTATAACGCGAGGTTTTTGATTCTGTGATTCCGTCATTCTCGAATACTCCAGCAACGTTCAACCTCGAAATGATCGTGGGTAAACGCTTCACGCACAACACTGAGCATTCAAGCCAGGCTGTTGGCTACAACAAAAGACGGTTGTTAAAACCACGTCTGCTATTATGTTTGTTGCCTTATGCCAAAGCCGATCGCTCGCAGTAAAACCCGCAAAGCAGTTGCAAAACGCTTTAAGATCACGGCGCGTGGCAAAGTGCTGCGGGCGCACTCTTCTCGGCGGCACTTGCTGTCACTAAAAAGTGCAAAGCGAAAGCGCCATTTAAGCAAATCGGCACGCGTGGACGAAACCGATGTCGCCCGCATCAAGGCAAACCTGCCATTTGGTTAAAGCGCTGCCCTTGTTTCTGTCACCGTTAGGCTCCGTCAGAGTTTAGTTAGTAACGGTGCAGGCCTGCCGTCGGAGCCGTTTCCTGGCTGCTAGTTGTTGTTGTGACGCCGTACCATTGACGCGCCGCTTCAAGCGACTCTGGTGCCGGTTCGGGACTGTAAAGATCGCGCCGATTAACGAGTGTTGTGCAGGAGTCCACCGTGCCCAGCAGAATAATGAGGAGGAGCGGCGCGAACCATTTCACGCCGTCGATGCAAACAGATGCTTCTCGGCTTGTCAATGTCTCGGCATTTCAGGAACGCAGTCGGTTGCGCGATGCTGGTGTTGGATGGAAATTCAACCTCCGCCAGGGGCTATGGATTGAGGACTTACGAATCCCGCCAGGGCAGGAATGCAGCAACGGTAGTCTGATCCTCCTTGCCGTAGTTCTCTGGCGGACTTTTTTGCGATAGCGTCACCGCCGTGTGCCCCTTCAGGGATCAAGTCATGAAATTGCTAAAGACTAGGACCGCACGTTTTTCCCACGTCGTTGAAAAATGTGGCAAGGCGCACGTTTATACACTTTGGCAAAAACCCTCTGCGGATCGTCACCTTCAGACACAGCTAAAGACTAATCGAGTCATGACGATCCTTAAGACTGAAAGCGGCACGGATTTTGGAATTGCTGGGTTTAAAGAAAAGAAAGGCGCTACTTATCTGGTTTTCTCCAAATCGTTGAAGCGCTTTGCAGACAAGCGAGTCATTGGGATTGACTGGGCCCTTGTCGGTGATTAGCACTCACGAACTCGACGGCTTTAAGCCATCAGTTTCGGGTTCCACCCTTTTTGCCTGTGATGGGCACAGCACTACCGCTATCGGAGGCCGCGGTCGTGCCATCCCTCAGACGCTACCCTGGCGGCCAGGCGAGGGCGCGTCTGCCAAGAAGGTGCACATGTAAATGCGGAACACTTTCACCAGCATCTGGCCCGCAATTGATAACGACACGATAGCCGTTCGATAATTCGAGTTTCTTTGCCAGATCTCGCGCCACCAGAAGTAGTTTGCCGAGCAGCGGACGATCTTCATCCTTCGCATCCGAAAGACGAGGAACGACCCTCTTGGGCACGATCAGCACGTGCACGGGGGCTTGTGGATTAACATCGTGAAAAGCGACTGCATCGTCATCTTCCCAGATGATTTTCGCTGGAATTTGGCGTGCGATGATTTTTTCGAAAATGGTCATGGCGTGAAGTGATTGGTCACCGAGAGAATTTGGGTAAATCTGCGCATTCTGGCCGTAATTCAAATGTGAAACGCTATGGATTCAAAGCTTTCCGGTTACCCCAATGGACCTCCTTAGCGCAGCGAACAATCGATTCTCACAACCGTCGGATCCACTGCGGAGGTTAGCTTCTCGCGGACGAAACAAACAATTTCCTCGCGCAACGGGTCGCAGGCGCGCGTCCAGCTTTTTACTCCGCGAAGATGTTTCACACATGGCTGCAGCGAACAAAGGTGGAGATTATCGGCGCCGGTTTCGATCAGGCTGTTAATTCGCTTTTCCAAAAGATCAAAAAATGCGAGCTCGTAACCTGCGCCCGCATGGTAAGCGATGTCCAGTAACGAGATCGAGATTGGCGGTGGCGCGGGGGCAAAATGCGGCACAATTTCCTTGTATCCGATTGCTTTCAGCACAAACCGCACAGTCTGTGACAATTGACTGAACGCGACGACGCTTTCGTCGTTTCGCAAGTGCAGGTAAAAAGCGATGCTTTCGGTCACGTGATCGGTCAACCACCAACTGGGGTAGCCAGCTTCATCGGCCGCTCGCGTGATCGCGGCGTGCAGCCAATTGCGATCAAATTCGAACAGTTGGCCCGACTCGGTGCGAAGATATGGGAACTCTTCCTTAAACGCGACCATGATTCTTAGTGACTAGAATGTTGTGCGACCCAGCCGTGGGTTTCTGCTCGGTCTCAGGAGGAAATAATTCCCGCTGAAGCGTGTTTGGTTTTACGCGGCGGCCAAGAGTGTGAATGGCATCCACAAATTGGTCGACACCTTCGAACCGCTGGTACACTGAGGCGTAACGCAAGTAGGCCACCTCATCGATCGCACGTAGTTTTTCGAGCACTTTGGCGCCGATTACGGACGAAGGAACCTCGCGGCCGCTCGTTTCAAGTTCGTGTACAATCTCATCCACGGTGTCCTCCAGAGTGAGAAGACTTGTAGAACGCTTTTCGAAGGCTTTCGCGATACTGGCTGCCAGTTTGCGTCGATCAAATGGTTCGTGGGTTCTGTCACGTTTTACCACGCGCAGATCGGAGCGCTCGATTTCTTCGTAGGTAGTAAAGCGAAACTTGCATTTCAAACATTCGCGGCGACGACGAATACTTGAACTATCCCGCGACTGACGGGAATCGATGACCTTGTCATCACGAGACCCGCACTTGGGGCAACGCATAGTATGAGAATGGCAATTACCACACTATTCCTTGTGGTGTCAACGCTTCTTTGATTGTTTGTACAAATCAGCGGAACAGTCGAAAAAACGATGCGTCCTCGTATTGTTTTGCATTGAACCGACTAGAAGAACGCCCGGCAATTGACGCAACGCATCAGTAACGATACACGCATTCCAGATGCAAAAACGCCCGGCAGACAGTGTTCACTATGGTCCTTGGCTGGTTGGCCTCGGGGCTGCGCTATGGGGAACTGAGAGCGCGTGGCGCATCCCACTCAACGAGTTGTTCGATGCCAAGGTAATCGTGTTTTGGGAACACGTGCTCATTTTAATCATGTTCCTGCCGATTCTAGTCCCGCATCTGAAGGAGATTCCAAGAATCCGCGCACACACGTGGGGCTTTCTTCTATTCTCAGGATTCGCCGGCTCTGCGGTCGGCACAATTTTCTTTACGCTGGCACTCAAGTACGGAAACCCGACCGTGGTGAATGTCGTTCTGAATATCCAGCCTGTTATTTCAACCGTTGGTGCATTCTTGCTTTTCGGCGACAGGCTTGCCCATCGCTTCTTCTTTTATGCTGCTACCGCCGTCGTCGCCGGTATCTTCGTTTCCGTCACGCATCCAACGATGATCGGTGTCTCTTTTGAGCGCGCCGGCCTTAATCTTGGCTCGGGATACGCGCTGATCTGTGCGCTGTTCTGGGGACTATCGACGGTTGCTGGCCGCGGGGTGATGACCGGCATGTCGCTTCGACTTGCGTCGGGCATGCGCATTGTCGTCGGCCTCGCGTGCATGACGCTGATTCTTCTCGCCTATGGCAAACTTCACGGCGCAGCGCTCTGGCCAGCGACGGCACAAGCAAACGCTGGTAAGGCGGTCGTCCTGCTTTTGTGTTTGGCGTCGATCTCAGGCGGAATTCCGCTCCTGATTTATTTTCAAGGATTGCATCTTACGCGCGCATCAACGGCCGGTTATTTCGAAATGATGCAAACACTTGCGGCGGTGTGCATCACATGGGGAATCTTCCACGCGACACTTCACGCGCATCAAGTACTCGCAGCCATCGTGCTGATCGCCGCGGTGGCGATGGTTCATCATGTGCAAAAACAGGTTGAATCCGCAGGTCAGCAGGTTGCGAAAAATTACTAATTACGGCGGAATTACCCAATAATCAGTTGAGGTCCTACTTCCGTTGTATTTTAGGAGATGTCGTTTTGCAGCAGGATAATCATCGCGGATTAGCCAATACAAATCTTCCAGGACAGGTCTCTCAAGAAACAGGCGATGCTTTTTGAGAGAGTCCTCTTTCGAGGAGAAAGAAACATCGACCAGGTCAATCTCCCCGGGAAGCTGTTTCTCGTAATACAGAAAGGTCTGAATCTCGTCCAGATTTGTGTCCGGAGAGAATTGCTCCGGCAGACCGATCGAATCGACGTTGTATAGGAGTTTGCCCAATAACAGGACATTGTCGTCAGAAGCAACATAGATCGTCAATCGGTTGACCAAAGTTTGTAGTGCAGGCTTGAAGTTTTGATCAAATTCTTCCCTATCTACATTGGGAGCAATAAAGATTACGTGATCCAGTTTCAGGTTCTTGAGATTTGGATCGTTGTATAGCTTTTCCAAAGCCAAGCACACCAGTCGGCAGCCAAGACTGTGCGCGATGATGATGATTTTTGGCGGCTTAACTTCGTTGTTGATTGCCTCCAGCAGGTCCACCAGATGCTTTGTAGAGTGAGGAATCTGAAGTACGTCGCGCGTGTAGCCGAGGACCGATTCGTTGCTTGTCCAATCGAACGTAAGAACGTTTGCGTCGATGTTCAGGGCGCGCGCGACTTGCGCACAGTGTACCGTGCTGAGGGGAAATGAAGCCCGGTAACCGTGGATCCAAATGACTAAAGGTTTTCCGGATTGACCCTGAAGGAATTGGAGAAACGCTGAGTAGGGAATCGATTCCACCTTCTTGATCGCACCGCCGTCTATGGGCGAGCTGAATGGATGATACTGCGGCACTTGGACGTTTATCAGGCCGTACGAAGGCTGTCCTGCGTATTCGCTGAGGTAAGTGACGTTTCCATCCGTGAGAGGCCCTGCTTTCCTGTCGGTGACATAGCCAATTGTCTCGTTGAAGTTTCGGCTAACCATGAATGGCCGGACTCTTCCTTGCAGAAGCCGAGTCAGACCTGCACCAAGGTGCGTCGGAATCGGAAAGTAAACAGCTGTGACCGATCCCAGAATGTAACAGAGCGCTGCGAGAAGAACGACAAGAGCGGTCTTTTTTCGCACGAATTTGATTTTATTTTGCGTCGTGCTGGTGTGAAGCACAAGTCGCGCGTGGACGTCCCTCCGCTTAACACGTCCGAGCGGTCGTGATATTCCCTGCTAAATGGTCTTTGCTTCCTTTGATTCTCCGTCGTGCGCGGGTTTCTCTGGGAATTCGAAACCAACTTTTCCGTCCTCCAATTTCAAGTAGGCGGAGAACGGTCGACCTCGCTTTGAGATGAAGCCCTCGAGAAGATCGGTTTTCCCCGTTGCTAGTAGCTTCTGCGCCTGCTCGCTTGGAATATCCTTCCCAAGAATCGTCTTGCTTAGCCTAAATTTGCAGGGTTTTCGGTCAGCCTGGGAGCGCTCACAGATGTAGCTATTCTCTGTTTCAAAAATCCTTCCGCCGCACTTTGGACACTTTCCGAGCGCCTCTTGTCCTGAAAAATCGATTTTAGCGGCTGGCTCGCTGGGCTTTCGTTCCTTTTTTGCCTTTGGCTCGCGCTTTTCGAATTCGAAGCCTACGTCTTTCTTGTCGGTAACTACCAGAAACGCTTTGAACGGCCTGCCCTTGCGGGAAATGAACCGCGGTAACAAATCGGTTTTGCCGGCATTGAGCAGTTTTTTGAGCTGTTCGTGGTCTACCGGTTGTTGAAGGATGACCTTGCCGGCACGAAAGTCGCACGTCTTGTTGGGGCCAACTGAGTTTTCGCAGAGGTAGCTCATTCCCAGTTCGAAGACGCGACCGCCGCACTTTGGGCATTTGCCAAGCGGCTCCTTTCCCGAAAAATCCACCGATTGCGCGGCGCCGTTCTCCTGACCATTCGGTCCGAAATCAAATTCAGCCTTGAAGTCGTCGTTTAGCTTAAGCACCGCGGGGAAACGCGTGCCTTTCCTGCTTCGAAAGCCGCTTAACGGCCCGACATGTTTATCGCGGACGAGGGCTTCAAATTCTTCCCGGCTAAGCAATCGTCCCGCAATTGTCTTCCAAATCGTGAAGTCGCACTCTTCGTTTGTGCAGGTAAAACTCTTGAATCGCTCAACGATGGGCGAGCCACACTTTGGGCATTTACCGAAAGGCTCGCTGTCGGGCATGTGGTCATCGGGATGAAAATGCTTCGCCTTTCCTACGATTTCTTCAGTAAGATGGCGGATGTCGTGCATGAACGCGTCGCGCGTAAGTTTGCGATGCTCGATTTCACGTAAACGAAATTCCCACTCACCGGTAAGCTCCGGGCTGGTTAATTCGGGCACCGCATTCTTCAAGAGGGTGATCGTTTGGATGGCTTTCGCGGTCGGATGCAATTCCTTTCCGTGTCTGGTGAGGTAATGCGCTGAAATCAAGGTTTCGATGATTGACGCGCGCGTCGCTGGTGTGCCGAGGCCTTTTTCCTTCATCGCCTCGCGCAACTCCTCGTCTTCCACAAATTTTCCCGCAGATTCCATCGCGCTGAGGATGGTCGCCTCGGTATAGCGAGCCGGCGGCTTGGTTTGATCGGTTTTGACGTCGATGCCTATTGCAACGACGCGTTCACCTTGACTTACGGGAGGGAGGTTTTCTTCCGGTTTTTCGCCGGCCACTTCGCGGCCATAAACTTCCAGCCATCCCGGCGCGATCAGAATTTTTCCTTCCGTCTTGAATGGTTCGCTTTCTACACGCGTGATCCGAGTCGTGTTCTCAAATTGTGCGGGCGGAAAGAATACGGCCACAAATCGCTTGGCCACCATATCGAAGAGCTTTTGTTCATAATCATCGAGTGAGCGTGAAATGGCGCCGGTTGGAATAATGGCGAAATGATCGCCCACTTTTGCGTCGTTAAAGATACGTTTGTTGGGCTTAACCCAATTGTTCTCCAGCGCCTTTCGAGCCAATGGATTATCGATCTTGGCCAGCGTCGATCTTACTGTGGGTAGGTAATCCTCCGGCAACGCGCGCGAGTCTGTCCGAGGGTAAGTGATCGCTTTGTGCCTCTCGTAAAGGGCCTGCGCGATTTGCAACGTGCGTTTCGCGGAAAAACCGAAGCGATTGTTCGCTTCGCGCTGCAAGGTCGTAAGATCATACAGTTGCGGCGCGACCTGCGTGGTCGGCTTTTTCTCTTCCAGTTCGACAATTCCTTCCTTGCCACTACACCTGTGCTGAATGGCCTCCGCAATTTCGCGATGCCACAATCGCGGCGCGGCGCGGTGCTCGTCCCAAAGGGAGCCATTTGCCGGGTCAAGTTGCTGCTCGGCCTCAGGCAAATTCAACTGGAACCGATCGAGCAGTCGCTGTGTCCGCTCACTTTCGGTCTCATCTTTCTTGAAGGCTTCATCGAACCATCGTCCTGTGTATTCGCCTGCTGCGGCCTGAAATTTTCCAATGATCTCACGTAGCTCCCGCGGCTTGAATTCCAGGATCTTTTTCTCGCGATCCACAATGATAGTCAGCGTGGGCGTCTGGACGCGTCCAAGTGAAGTGACCGTGCTGCCGCGTCCACCGCTAAGTCGCAACGTAAATGCCCGTGTTGAGTTGATACCGACAAGCCAATCCGCCTCGTTCCGGCTCCGTGCTGCGCTGGCCAGCGGTTGCATCTCAGCATCGCTACGCAGTCGGGCGAATCCATCGCGAATCGCCTCGGGTGTCATCGATTGTAACCAGAGGCGCTTAATTGGCTTCTTTGTGCCGGCGTATTGAACGATGTAGCGGAAAATTAATTCGCCTTCGCGCCCCGCGTCGCATGCGTTGATGATGTCCGAAACGTTTTTGTCTTTGATGAGCTTACGAAGAACATTGACCCGGCTGCCCATTTTTTCTGCAGGCGCGAGTTCAAATTCCGCGGGCATGATAGGCAGTTTCTTCATGTCCCACTTATCCTGCTCTTTCATTGATGCCGGTACCGCGAGCGCGAACAAGTGACCGACTGCCCACGAGATGAGATATTTCTCATTCTCGTAGTAATCCTTACCTTTCTTGAAGCCACCAAGGGCCTTGGCGATGTCGCCTGCAACGGATGGCTTCTCTGTAATTATGAGAGACTTGGACATGGGGGCTGGGAATCGAACCCAGTTACAGGACTTTTGCAAGTGGGAGCACGTTTTGAGCGTGCGTGCCCCCGGGGGAAGGCATGTGTAACGTAATGTTTATCCCAGCTTTACAAAATATTTGCCGGGCAATTGCTTGACCAAACGCTTCAGTTCTAATTGCAACAGAGTCGATGAAACCGTCCCACTCGGCAGATGTGTTTTCTCTGTGATGTCATCAATCGATGTTTCAGTTTGTTCGATGGCGTCATAAATACGGCGCTCGTACTCGGAGAGCAGCGGCAAGGGACGTGCCGCTGCCTCGGGCGAAGGTTTTGTCTCCGGGAGAAGAATCTGTAAGTCGTCCAGGACATCGCTGGCGTCCATGACGAGTTTCGCGCCTTGCTGAATGAGCCGGTTGGATCCAATTGCGCTCGGCGCGTTGATGTGGCCGGGAACCGCGTAAACTGATCGGCCCTGTTCGAGCGCCTGCGACGCAGTGATGAGCGCGCCGCTATTCAAGCCCGCCTCCACCACGAGAACCCCATGACTCCAGCCGGAAATGATCCGGTTGCGCATTGGAAACGTTTGGCGATCTGGTTCGATTTCCATCGAAAATTCGGACACGATCGCCCCATTTCCTGCTCGAATTTTTTCGGCAAGCGCAGCGTTCTCTGGCGGATAGAGTCTCGCCAATCCGGAGCCGATCACGGCGATCGTGCGCCCCTTAGCCGCCAGCGCTCCTTGGTGTGCCGCCGTGTCGATCCCGCGAGCAAGTCCGCTGATAACAGTCAATCCCGCGTAGGCCAGCTGGTATGCCAGCTTTTTCGCAGATTCGACGCCGTAATGCGTAGTGCGCCGCGCGCCGATGATTCCAATTGCATGATGGTCGCGCTGCTGCAGTTCGCCCCAGACATACAGCACAATTGGTGGCGCATGAATCTCACGCAGCGGCTTGGGATATGATGGCGACCCCTGCGTGATGACTGTGGCTCCGAATTCCCGAACCCGGTCGAGCTCCGCGTCAAGATCGACAGTCGATTCCCAGTCGCTAATTTGATCGGCCACTTCACTACCGATTCCTTCGATTTTTCGAAGATCGTTGCGCTTTGCGGCGAGGATTCGTTGGGGTTCCTTGAATACTTCCAGTAATCTTCGCAGCCGCACAGGTCCGACCGTTGGCAGCATGTTGAGCGCGATACATGCTTCGGTCGCGTTCATTTGTAGGTCGCAAGCTGAAGGCTCGCGCTGTTTCTAGAAGGGAATTTCGTCGTCGTCCGGCTCAGCTCGTGCAGGGCCTTTGGGCGGCGCCGCCGCTTTGCTGCCAGCCCCTGTAGCAGGTCGATCTTCTTCCGTTGTCTCACCTGAGGCGCCACCGGGACGGCCGCCTAGCAATTGCATGCTCTCACCCACGACGCGAAGTTTGGTTCGCTTTTGCCCAGTCTGCTTATCATCCCAGCTGTCCATTTGCAGACGACCTTCGATGAAAATCGGCCTGCCTTTTTTTAAATATTCGCCGGCGATTTCGGCCAGGCGCGCCCACAGGACAACATCGACAAAGGTGACTTCTTCGCGTCTTTCCCCGCCCTCAGTGGTGTAAACGCGATTGACTGCGATGCCAAGGTCGCATACCGCACTGCCCTTTGGGGTGTACCGCACTTCCGGGTCGCGCGTGAGATTTCCGAGCAGAATGACTTTATTGAAACTGGCCATTCCCGGCTTATATCCAAATCACTTCGATCTGGCCACCTTTTTCCGCTTTTCCTTCTTTTCGTGAATACGCTGGTAATTCTGGCGGTAGACCTCCGGATCCAGCTTGAACTTCGATCGCAGCTTCGCAATCGAATCCGGCTCGGCATTGAAGACAAAGTTTACATAATAGCCCGCGCCGAGTGATCCAGCGGCGTAGGAAAACTGCCGTTTATCCATTTTCTGCACCTGTTCGATCTGGGCGCCTTCTTGTTGAAACTCGGATTCCAATCGATCGATAATTTCTTTAACGGTCTCTTCCCGTCCCTGAGCGTTTAGCACGAGCAGAGCTTCATAGTGGTGCTTCATAGTTATTCAGTTTTGTTGAAAATGTTCATCGCGGAAATAAGGTCGTTGTCAATCGCACATTTCACTGCTTCTGCTGCCCGATCGATTGTGGACCCAACAAGCGACTTTTCCTCCTCAAAGAAACGGCTCAATACGTAATCGGCGGATGCCGCCGGCGGAGCCGCTCCGATTCCGATCCGAAGACGCGGAATTTCCTCGGTACCAAATTGGATAATGACGGATTCGAGACCGTTGTGGCCACCTGATCCTCCGTCGAGCCTCAATCTCAGGCGGCCCAGCGGCAGCGCCGTGTCATCAAGCACCACAAGAATCTCTGGCGGTTCGATCTTGTAAAACTGCGCTATAGCCTGCAGCGGGTATCCACTCCGGTTCATGTAGCTTGTCGGTTTTGCCAGAAACACATCTCCGGCTTTGGCCAATAAGGCGTCCCACCTTGTCGATTTTTCCCAAGTCGATCGAAACTGCGCGGCCAGTTGATCAGCTACCATGAAGCCAATGTTGTGCCTCGTGGCGGCGTATTCTGGCCCCGGGTTTCCAAGCCCGGCAACCAATCGAATTGACGATTCTTCCACGTCTGCTCAACCAGCGATCCGGACCGAGTCGGACTGGCATTTTTCGCAATCTGCAATCAAAAAGACTACTTCTTTTGCTCTTTTTCCTTTGGAGCCTTTTCCTTCGCAGCCGGCGCGGCACCAGATGCCTCGCCCTCTTCCTTCTTCTCAGTGATAACTTCCGGTCCCGCCGCGGCCGCTTCGGCCTCAACGGCAGCTGGTTCCTCTTCAACAACTGGAGCCAGAACCGAAAATACCGTCAAATCCACTGGCACCTTTGCCGTGACTCCAGATGGAAGTTGAATGTCACGCACGTGAATCGAGTCGCCGATGTTCAATTGCGACACATCGACGGTAATTCGATCTGGCAAATCGCGAGGCAAACACTCGATGGCGAGAGACCGCAGACTCTGCTCAAGCAGTCCACCGAAAGTCTTTACGCCGACGGGAGTGCCGCTCGGTTCCAGGGGAACTTCAGCTTGAATGGTTTCATCCATCGATATGGCGTGAAAATCGACATGGACGATCTCGCCACCCACCGGTGAATGCTGGACTTCCTGCACCAGCGCTGCTCGGTTTGATTTTTCGCCAGCGATCTCAAGCTCAACCAAGACGTTTTCGCCCGAGGCGTGGCTCATCATGGCATTGATGTCGCGAGCAGCGACCTGCAAAGACTGTGACTTAACTTTTCCTCCGTAAATGACGGCTGGAATAATTCCGCGGTCTCGTAGCTTGCGCACGCCCGACCGGCCCACATCGCTTCGAGGCTCTGCTTTTAATTTAACCTGTTTTGCCATTTGTTCCGTCCTCTATATTAAACAGCGACGACACAGACTCATCATTGTGAATCCGCTTGATGCCTTCCCCGAGAAGCTCGGAAATGCATAGCACCGTGGTTTTAAACCCTTTCACAGTGCGCACAGGCGTGCTGTTCGTGGTTACTAATTCCGCAATTTGAGACTTTTGCAAACGCTCGATTGCGATATCCACCAGCACAGCGTGCGAGACGCCGGCGTAAATTTTCTTCGCGCCGCGTTTTTTCAAAAGCTCCGCAGCTGAGGTCAACGTGCCAGCTGTCTCAGTGAGGTCGTCAACTAGAAGAATATCGCGCCCTTCTACTTCGCCGATGAGGTATAATGCCTCGGTTTCCGTGGCGCTCCGGCGTTCCTTTGCCACAATCGCGAGGCTCGCACGTAACGCCTCCGCGTAAGCCGAAGCCATTTTGAGTCCGCCCAAGTCTGGGGAAACGACCGTCGTTTTACTCTTAAGCTCTTTTCGCAAATACTTGATCAAAACCGGGAGCGAGTAGAGGTGATCTACCGGAATGTCGAAGAATCCCTGCACCTGTTGGGCGTGGAGGTCCATGGTGAGGACGCGGTTCACTCCCGAGGCATGCAGCAAATTTGCTACCAGCTTGGCTGTAATCGGCACACGGGGTTGATCCTTTCGGTCCTGGCGTGCGTATCCGAAGAACGGGATCACCGCAGTGATCCGATCGGCACTGGCACGCCTCGCTGCGTCCACCATAATCAGCAACTCCATTAGATGCTGGTTCGTGGGCGGGCAGGTCGGCTGAATGATGAAAACGTCATGGCCGCGGATGTTTTCCTCGATTTTTACGTACGTCTCGCTGTCGGGAAACGAGCTGATCGTTGCCCGGCCCAGTGGCACACCAACGTATTGGCAAATGCGCTTGGCCAGATCGGGGTTGGCGGAACCGCTGAAAATTTTTAATTCCGGTTGGAGAGCGAACATGAAGCGGCTAACTTAGGCGTTTGGCAATGCCCTTGGCAATCTTCAAAACTTGCCAATCAACTTTCTGTGGCGAAGTTTCAATACCCCGTTTTCTCAAATGAGTGCCGAAGTTATTCGAATAGAGCGGCCCACAACGACCTCAAGGTTGTTTGCACATACTCGCTGGGATGCTATCCCCGCGTTGGCCGGCCTGTTTCACTTGGCTTATTTCGTTGGGCTCTTCTTCCTCTATCCGCATGCGCCGTTGTGGGTGATGCTAATCCTCGGGTTCATTTATTCGTTGATGGTCAATGCGAACATCAATGGGGTAGGGCATAACTTCATTCACAATCCGTTCTTCCGCTCCAAGACTCTGAATCGCATTTTTGGAGTGACACAATCAGTCGCTTGCTGTTTTTCACAGACGATGTACGACGCCGTGCACATGCAGCATCACAAGGGAAATTCCGATCGCCAGAGTGAAAACGGCGATACTATTGATTGGTTGTCAATTTATCGTCATGGCCATGACGGCGAGGCAGAAAGTCCATGGCGCTACGTGTTTCTAAGTTTCTTTCGAGACGACGTGGGAGCAATTCATCGAGAGCTGCGCAAACGCAAGAACGGCGATCTTTTCTGGGGCAACCTCGAGTTGGCTGCTTTCGCGACCGCACTCTTCGTGATGTTTCTGTTCAACTGGCGGTATGTGATTTTTTTCCTCTTGCCGTTCTGGTACCTCGGCCACTGCTTCAGTTATCTCAATGGCTATTATCGGCATTATGGAGCGAATCCGGATAAACCGATTGCCTGGGGTGTCAGCAGCTATGGAAAAATCTACAACTGGCTATTTTTCTACAATGGTTACCATGCCGAGCATCATTTTCGGCCCAAAGTGCATTGGACAAAGATGGAAACATTTCATCACAGCATCGAAGAGCTGCAAAAACAGGAAGGCGTTCGCACAATCAAGCGTGCCCACATGCTCGGTTTTCTGGATCCCGATTTGCCGAAACGCGGGGAATCCGGCCACACAGGTGTAGCCGCGTTTGTGTCGAACGCCGATTCCAAATAACCAGACTGTGCGCCCGCCGCGGCGAACACTCCTACGGCGACTTGCTAAAGTTCTTACGCAACTTTTCCTTTTTGGTCTCGCATTCTTCCTGCAACCGCCGGATTTCCGAGGCGAGCTGTTTCTCGAGTGATTGCATCTCTTCGAGCTTTCCGGCGAGCTGCGTTTTGTTAATTTGGTCTTTCAAGAAGACTTCCCGCTCAGCTATCTTCGCCCGATAAACGGAATCGAGTTGCGCGATTTCTTTCTTCTGATCGTCGCTAAGCGAGATAGATGGTGACTCTTTTGCAAGCCGCTCCATCGCCAATTCATAAGCTGACTTCATTCGTCGATCCTGGTTCCTACTAATCGACGCATTGCATGTCTGAAATCAATTCCTAAGTTGATTCGATGTCTTCGCGACTTCAATTACTCAGCACCGATTTCGACGGTACTCTCATTTCGCACCTGGGCGAACCAGCTCTGAATCGACAGTGTATGGAATTGATTCGCGAACTGCAGGGTGCAGGTGCGATCTGGGCAATTAACACTGGGCGCTCGGTTGATTTACTCGAATCTGGACTTGCCAGGTTTGATTTCGAGATTCGTCCGGATTTCATTCTGACAACTGAGCGCGATGTTTTTCGCCCAGGCGGAAACGGGAATAAATGGGAGCCGTTCGGTGACTGGAACGACCGCTGCGCACGCGATCACGCTGAATTATTCTCTTCGTCCCAGCGCGTTCTCGCGGAAGTAATCGACTTTGTGGCTCAAGAAACAAAGGCGCGTCTCATTTACGATTCCGATCAACTCGAAGGTCTTGCTGCAGAAAACGAGGAAGAGATCGAAGCCATTGCCAAATTTATCCAGCAGGCACGAGGCGGGCATCCCAAGTTTGATTACCAACGGAATGGCGTTTATCTACGTTTTTGCCACGCCGATTATCACAAAGGGGCGGCGCTTCGTGAGTTGGCGCGCTTAATCGACGTTCCGCGGGATAACATTTTCGCGTCTGGCGACCATCACAACGATATCTCAATGTTAGATGGAAAAATTGCGGCGATGCCATCCTGCCCTGCAAATGCAATTCCACAGGTACAAAGCGCAGTGAGGAGTGCAGGCGGCTACGTGGCGCAACAAGAGCATGGTGCGGGTGTCTTTGAAGCACTGCGCTACTTTGCGGAAAGCTAAGAGGTTAAAAGGTCAAAACTTTTGGCTTTGTAACTATTCGATTTTCGCAGTAGCCAGCGCGAGCGGCACGTCGGCTTCGATTTTCCCAGCGAAGCGATTCGTCATGTATGTGAGGAGCAACACCCAAAAAGTAAGCGCTAGCCCGAACAGTGGGAATTGGAGCGCAAGCGGCAGCGAATAGATAATTGCCATCAGCGGAATCCAGACTGCCCACGTAGCGAGCAATGTGGGAATGATTTTGTCGCGGTAATGCTCCCATGTGAAAAGGTCGCGAATGGGCTGGAGCGAGATACCACTGTTCTTCCATTCGTAAGTCAGCACGCCGAACGGAGCCGCAAAAAGGGGATTGTATCCAAATTGATCGACGCAAATTTTAGCTGCGACAACCGGCAGCGTTGCGACATCTCCAAACCACCCCGCTTGGCTCCGGTACAAAAGATCAACAAGTATCCCATCGAGTCCCCATACCGGCACAGTGAAAAGCAAATTGCGAAGATTCCGACGGCTGGGCCGACTTTGCTGAAAGAAAAAAATCAAAAACAACTCCGGGACGAGCGCACCCGCTGCCACCGAAGCTACAATGACAAACAGGATACCGTGTGCACGCTTTAGTTCAGCCAGTTGGGAAAGGAGATGGAACGCGGTGTGACTGGTGTAGAAAGCCGCAAGCAAGATCAACATCAGCCCTTGGATAATTAGCGCCGGTAATGCGTTGGCTCGCGCCGCTTCCCAACCAAGGCTGAGCGGCGAGCGTGTTCTATACGTCATCGCCGGTGAGTGTTCTCAGTGCTTCGGCGCGATCAAGCAGAAATCGCTGCCGGCAGAGAGCCCGAATGTTTTTGGATCACTCTTTCCGACGCCCACGAGGCCATTCGTCACAGGACATATGTCACGGTGTTGATTATTACCAGTGTACGGTTCCGCTGGCTCCAGGCCCACCGGGGGTAAACTTTCCCTCATCGGATAGTTTTTCCCCGGGAACCGCAGCATCAGACGTAGCAGTAGGGGAGTTTGAATCGCCACTCATCGACTCTTGGGAGGATGCGCACGCGGACAGAAGCGATCCGATCAACAGAAACAGAACCGCGCGCAACGCAACACGTTCCTTCACGCGACGAACGTACGTCTGCATATGCTTGATGCAAGCCGCGGTGTCCGATAGATTTTGTAGTGAAGAGCACCGGAAAAACAGACATCAAGTCTCTCGTTTTTAGCGAGCTTCAGGAGCAATTTCACCATCTGGGGGAACCCCCATATCGCGCCGGTCAGGTCGCCGACTGGCTTTACAAAAAGCGCGTCGACACAATCGACGAAATGACCAATTTACCGCAACCGTTGCGCGGGCGGCTGTCGGAGGCGTTTTCGCTTGCCAACATTAGCCTCGTGCGCGTGCTCGGTGCGCGTGATACGACGCGAAAATTTCTTTTTCGTCTAGGCGACAGAAATTTGATTGAATCCGTTTTGATCCCCGCATCGCTAGCGCTGTACGGCGGGAGATCGGATCGCCGAACAATCTGTGTCTCGACCCAAGTGGGTTGCGCTTACGGTTGCAAATTCTGCGCGAGCGGCTTGGACGGTTTCTCGCGCAACCTGAGTGCAAGCGAAATCGTTGACCAAATTATCGCCGTTGAGCGTGTAACCGGAGAGAAGATCGACAATGTAGTCTTCATGGGGATGGGCGAGCCACTCGCCAATCTCGAGAACGTCCTGCGCGCGATTCAGATTATGAACGCGGAATGGGGCCTCGGTATCGGCGCGCGTCACATCACGATTTCAACCAGCGGACTGGCGCCGCAGATTCGCAAACTGGCCGAAGAACGTTCGCAAATTAGGCTGGCCGTTTCTTTGCATGGTGCCACCGACGAAGTTCGCAATCGGATCATGCCAATCAACCGCCGTTACGACATCGCAGCGCTGCTTTCTGCTTGCGACTATTACAAAGCCCGCAAGAAGCAGAGGCTCACATTCGAATACATCTTGATCGCAGACGTGAACGATTCTGACGAGCAGGCGCGTTTCCTTTCGGCCCATGCACATCGGCTGTCGGCAAAAGTAAATTTAATTCCGTATAATAACGTGTCCGGTCTTTCCTGGACGCGACCGTCAAAAAACCGTCAGGAAAGATTTTTATCAATCTTACGAGGCGAAAGCATTCCGGCGACATTGCGTCGTGAAAAGGGCCATGAGATCGATGCCGCCTGCGGACAATTGCGAATGCAAACGGAGCGCGAAGCGTTCCTCCGTGGATAACAGGATCGGAGCACTGGCGGTCGCGGTTTAGCGAAAGATTTTGCGCGCGGAGACAAGCTCGCGTTTAGTCTTCAGGTATGGCTGGTTACGAGGGCGAGCCCGAACGCGTATGGGATGAGTACCAATGGGAGCGTTTTCTACAGCAACAGGAGGGCAAGGCAGAAAAATACATGCGACTGCTGGAAGAATACCTTGATGATCCCCAGCGCGACGAGATCATCGCCCGCGAAATGGGTTGGACCCAACTGTTGGACGTCAGAGATTGGAGCGCTGAACTTGATGCGCTGCCGGATGAATACGCAATGGAAGAGGACGATTCCAGCATCGACGAGGCTTCCACATGCGGAGAGCCCTTTGAAGGGCATGATCTGTATCGTGCTGCCTTTGCTTTGACAATCTGGATTGATCACCTTTTCGATCGAAACGCTTCGCTTCAGAACGAGCCGGCGGCCGTGAAATTGGCCACGCAAGCCGCGCTGGCGAATGCCAAGCTGGCCGCTGCCTTGAGCAGCGATAGCCTGAGTGAGATCGGGATGACAATCGCCTATTTGAAGCGGGCCTTAAAAGCAATCACGATTTCAATGGACGCGGCGACGCAACTTCGAAAAGCCGCCGGGCTGGTTACCCGCTCACAATATGCAGTCCTTCGACAGCGACTTTTTCAAGTTCGAGACGGGATTGTTACCCTGATGGGTGAGTATCGTGGCGAGTGGCGGCGCCGGTTCGGCGCCGAAGGTTTTCGGCGTTGAATGAAATAGGGCCGGCTCCCGTCCAACATGCAAACGGAAGCGACTCTGGCTCAGGCCGATGTGTCAGACTTGGACTTGGTGACACGATGCCAGTCCGGTGACACCGAGGCATTCGACGAGCTGGTAGCTCGCTATCGAACACGAGTATTTGGCATGATTTACAATATGGTGCATAGCGAGCAGGACGCCTGGGACCTTGCTCAGGACAGCTTCGTTAAAGCATGGAAATCGATTAGACGGTTTCGCGGACGCTCATCATTTTTTACCTGGATTTATCGGATCGTCATGAATGTGACGATCGATTGGCTCCGGAAAAAACAAATCAAAGGCGGAGGCAGCGAATTCGACGATACGATCCAGCTAAAGGAGATCGAGCCTTCGTCCAAAACGGTGCCGAAGTCGGAAGCTTTGCCTCACGAGATGATGGAACGAAGCGAGATTCGCGCTCGAATCGACAAAGCGATTGCCCAGCTCCCAGCCGAGCAGCGAGCGGTCGTTTTGATGAAAGAGATCGACGATATGCAATATCATGAAATTGCAGAAGTACTTGGTTGCTCAATCGGGACGGTGATGTCGCGCCTGTTTTATGCGCGGAAAAAATTGCAAAATCTGTTGAGAGACGTCTATGAAGACACTTGAAGAAAAATGGACCGCCTGGGTCGACGGACAGCTTAGCGGGAGAGAACTGTCGGAATTTGAGGCGTCTTTGCCGGACAAAGCTGCCGCTGAAGCCGAAAAAGCGGAGGCGGCCAAGCTTGGCACTCTTTTGAAGCGCGAGCTAGGAGCCCCTGCGTTAACGAACGAAGAGTTTTTCAGCCATCAGCTCCGTGAAAGAATCGTACGCGAAAGCACCCTGCTTTCTGCGGAGCGTGAAACAGAGGCTTCCACGTGGTGGACAATTCCCCGCCTATTATGGACGGGCACCGCGTCGTTGGCCGTCTTTTTGATTTTTACAGTTCTCGTGATTCGCGACAAGAATCCTGCGGAAGAATCACAATACCTTACCGCGATTCTGAATGCGCGGGTTGATCCGGTTGTCAGCCCAAATGCAACCGTTTCAATGTTCGAGGCGAAGCAAGACCGGGTAACAGTATTGTGGACAGAAGGGCTGCAAAGTTTGCCAGCCGACTACGCCGCCAAGTAATTGCTCATGAGTCGCAAGCTGGCGTTTTTAATCCCGTTTGTCTCATTAGTTGCAAGCGCGGTATCAGGGTTACAGGCTGCGGAAACGGTGTGGAGCGGACTTGTCATTGCGGAAAATGTCGCTCAGCCACAACCGATTCCCCCGGAGCTAATACGGATAGAGGGAGCCTTGAAAAAATTCTTCGGCTACAACCAATATCAGGTAATCGGCCAGTCACAAAAGAAGCTGAGGACCGGACAGGAAGACTGGCTCGCAACCAGCAAATTTTTCGGACTGCACGTCGATGCGCAAGGCGAAACTGAGGCTGGCTACGTCTTAAATTTGAAGCTTTATAAGGAGAGAGAGCTTTTGCTCGAAACGGATGCCAAGCTGAGCAAACGCAGTCCCCTGGTGATCAAAGGTCCGCAGATTGGCAGTGGGCAGTTACTGCTCGTGCTGGTTATACACTGAGCCAAGCGCCAAGTTTCAACATTGGAGATGCGCGTCCTGTTTATCCTTTTAGCGACTGAATTTTTGATTGTGTCCTCCGCCACTGCTTCAGAAAAGCCATTCAGTTTCAAAGACACCCCGGGAAAACTCCCGAAAGAAGTGGTTCCGACAGACTACTCCGTTCGGATCGTTCCTGATATCAATAAATTCACATTTGCCGGGACAGAGACGGTGAAGCTCAACGTTCGCAGCGCAGTTCGCCAACTGGTATTGAACGCGCTCGAACTCAAAATCGAAACGGCGTCTATTAATGGCAAAGACTTACCGGTCTCCGCAATTAAGACCGACACCAAAAACGAACTGCTTACACTCGCGTTACCGTCAGAGCTTGCGACCGGAGAGCACACGCTCACGCTCCGTTTCACGGGTAAAATAAATGAGCAAGGGCAGGGCCTTTTCTACATGCGGTATCAGGAGCACGGTAATGGCGCTCGAAAGATCATGCTCGGAACCCAATTCGAAGCGACCGACGCTCGTCGATTTTTCCCTTGCTGGGACGAACCTGCCTTTCGCGCGCGCTTTCAGTTGACCGCAGTCGTACCAGAAAACTGGCTCGCTGTCTCAAACATGCCGATCCAGGACGAGAAAAAAATCCCTGGCGGCAAAGAGGTGCGATTCGCTGCGACTCCGCCTATGTCCAGTTATCTGAACGTTTTCGTCGCGGGCGAACTCGATTTCATCGAATCGCGAAGTGGACCTACTGAGATCCGAGTGATTACGACCAAAGGTAAGGCGGAGATGGGTCGCTATGCGCTTGAGGCGACCGCGCAAATCTTGCAATATTACAACGATTATTTCGGGGTGGCCTATCCCTTGCCGAAACTCGACCAGATCGCGATTCCCGGTGGCTTTGGTGGTGCGATGGAAAATTGGGGCGGCATTACCTACTACGAATCGAAACTTTTGTTTGATCCAAAAAGCTCCTCTGCGGAAACAAAGCAAGATGTCTATGAGGTCCTCGCACACGAAATGGCGCACCAATGGTTCGGCGACCTGGTAACGATGGCCTGGTGGGACAACTTATGGCTTAATGAAGGATTTGCCTCATGGATGGGCTCCAAATGTACAGCGCACTTTAATCCGCGCTGGGAAGTCTGGCTCCGCCGCGAATTCCCGCGGGATCCGAGCCGTCGCGCTGGAATCGCCAAGGAAGCAGCAATGGAAGGCGATGCGCGCCAGACTACTCATCCGATCCAACAGCGGATCGCGACTGAAACCGAAGCCAACAGCGCATTCGACGATATCACTTACAAAAAAGGCCAGTCATTTTTGCGGATGCTCGAGAGTTTTCTCGGTGACGATGTATTTCGGGAAGGGATTCGCCGTTACATAGCGGCGCATACGTATTCAAATACCACGACAGCGGATTTGTGGAATGCGCTCTCTGAAGCTTCCGGGAAACCGGTAGGGGAAATCGCAGCCGGTTGGACAGAACAACCGGGTTTTCCCATCGTGAAAGTAAAACAGGAGCAAGGCGGCAATGTGTCGCTCGCGCAGGAACGCTTTACAATCAATTTCACAAACGCTCCGTCGCTCGAATGGAAAATCCCGCTGACGTATGCGGTGGTCGGTGAAACTCCAGCGATTCTGCTGCTGAGCAGGAAGGTCGCCAGTATCCACAACATTCCTCGGGAGCGAGCCCTCAAGCTAAACGTTGACGGCGCTGGGAATTATCGCGTCGAATACGATCAGCCATCGTGGAAATTGTTGCTCGGGGCATTGAGAAATTTGGGTGTGGAGGATCGCGTCAATCTATTGGGTGACGCCTGGGCTCTCGTCCAAGCGAATCGCGCCCCGATCGCTCTGTACTTTGAGTTGGTGGAAAAACTGCCGGCTTCGACCGAACTGGCCGAACGTGAACAAATCATCCACGTGCTCGATTTTATTAACCGGCTCTTGAGTGGCAGTCCTGAGCAAGAGAAATTTCAATACTATGCGCGATCGCTTTTGCGGCCCACTTTTGAAGCGGTTGGCTGGGAAACCAAACCAGATGAAGAATCGGCGACTCGCAACCTCCGGGGGAGCCTCATTACGGCGCTCGGGAACCTGAATGATCCGAAAATCGTCGCCGGGTGTCGCGAACGTTTTAGGGCTTTTCTCACCAATCCAGAATTAATAGCTCCCGACATTCGGCCGGCGGTCTTTTTAGTCGTTGGACGGTATGCTGACGAATCGACATGGAACGAACTCCACCAGCTCGGCCTCAAGACGACAAGCATTGAAGAACAACAAAATTATTATGATGCGCTGGCCGGATCGGTCGACCCCAAATTAGTGAAGAAGACCCTTCCTATCGCGCTGAAGGATGAGCTGCCAACGAGCCGTGCAATCTTTCTTGTGGCAAAGGTCGCCCGCGAGAGCGGTCATGCGGATATCGCTTGGGAGTTTGCCAGGGCGAATATGAAAACGCTCCTCGCAAAGGTCGATGCGGCTGGCGCCAACACGTACGCGCCCAGCCTCTTCACCTTTTTTGCCGACGATTCGCATTCCTGCGAGCTAGAAAGATACGCGAAAAACAACTTGCCGGCTGCGAGTGCTCCCGAAGTGGCAAAGGCCCTGGATGAAGTTCGGTTCCGGTCTGAATTCAAAAAACGGCTTTTACTTCAACTCAATGCATGGATGGATGGCAAAGAACGTTATTGAGGACCGCACATCGCCCCACGGGTCCGGATCACTGATCGCTGTTCTGCTGAGGCGTTACCCAAAGGCGCATCGGAATCATTGAAGACTCAACAAAACCGTGGTGACGGAAAAACTCCTGTGCCACATTTTCCGGCCGGTCGGTCAGCAAAGTAATGCGGAGAAAATTCTTCTGTTTGGCGAAATCGATCGCGTGCTCAAGGAGCTTCCTCCCGTAACCTTTGCCGTGGTAATGCTTATGGACTACCAGATCTTCAAGCACGATAACGAAGCCGCCCTCGGCGGTGCTGATGGTAAAGAGCAAATTGATCATCCCCACAATCGCACCGTTTCGCCGTAGTACAAAAACGCGCCCCCGGCTGGGTTGTTCGAAGATCAAGCGCAAACCACGAAGCTGTTTATCTTTGTCCGGTCGAAAGTCGCCTTCTTGAGCGAACAAGTCCCCGAGCATTTCTGATAACTCGTCCAGGTCGGCTTCCGTCGCTGGCTCAATTACCACGTTTTCTTTCTCGCCCATTGGTTGCACTGCTTATTCCAAAAATCCGCCGCTCTGGCAATCAAATTAGCCTGACAGGCCGAGCCTGCGTTACTATTGATGCGGTTGGTGTCGTTGACAATATTGCGGTCGACCTTACTTTAGCCGCTCTTAAATCGTGCCGGATCTGTTTTCGGTTTTATGAAACGCACTTATCAACCATCCAAGCGAACGCGCAAACGTCAGCATGGTTTTCGCGCCCGCATGAAAACAAAAGGGGGCCGCGCCACGCTGGCGCGCCGTCGGCAGCGCGGCCGCAAACGGTTGCTCCCAAAACGCGTCGAAAGACATTACGCTCGCCATACGCAGGCGTAGCCTCTTTTGTCTCCGGCCAATCTATCCTCGTTTGTCAGTCCGGCGCGATGGACCAAGTTTTTTGGCTGGTCATGTTTCGCTAACTTCGCTATGCTGCCCTGCAAAGAGTTAGCGCGATGAAACCAAACGCAGTGGTCATTGAATCGCCTCGAACAAATTCGAGGATTTTCGCGTACACGCGCTGGGACATAGTTCCCGTGCTGGCTGCAGTTCTCCACTGCGTTTATTTCTTCGGGATGTTCTATCTCTTCCCGCGCGTCCCGCTTTGGATCATGCTCATCCTCGGCTTCATCTATTCGGTGAGCATCTCATGGAATATCAACGGTATCTCGCACAACTTCATTCATAATCCTTACTTCCGATCGCCATTGCTGAACCGCCTGTTTAGCATTCTTGAATCGGTCACTGTTGGTTTTAGCCAGGTTTTTTACGAATGCATTCACATGCAACATCACAGAGGAAACGCTGATCGGCCTAACGACAATGGCGAGACAGTCGATTGGATCTCGATCTACAAGCATGGACATGACGGTGAGCCTGAGCACCCGCTTAAGTACACTTTCCTTAGTTTCTTTCGCGAAGATCCAAAGACGGTCTACCGGGAATTGAAACGAAAGAATCCGCGCGACGCCTTCTGGGGGGTTACAGAGTTAACGCTGTTCGTTTCCACATTCGTCACTTTCGGTGTCCTTAACTGGCACTACATCTGTTTCCTTCTTCCGTTCTGGTACTTGGGACACTGCCTGTCGTACCTCAACGGCTACTATCGCCACTTTGGGGGTAACCCGGACGAACCGCTCGCCTGGGGTGTGAGCAGTTACGACAAACTCTATAACTGGATCTGGTTCTTTAATGGCTTTCACGCGGAGCATCATTTCCGACCGAAAGTTCACTGGACACGAATGCAGACGCTGCGCGATCAGATCGTGGAACAACAACGCGCTGCTGGGGTCCGAGTGATCAAGCCGCCGCATGCTTTAGCTTTTCTAGATCCCAACCTCCCGCCCCTTAAACAAAATTCTCCGCAAAAATCTCGCACTCGTTGGGGCATAAAGTCTGCCCGCCTCCAAGGAAGAACCAACTGACAGAATGCCTGGTTGATCAATCGGCATTCCAGCGGGGCCTTGATTAATTGTCGTCGAGTGACGAAAGATCTGAGGCTTCCGATTGCGGTTTAGTTCAACTGTTCCCGCAATCGAGCAGACTTTGTCAGTGACGCTTGTTCATCGTCCGTTTCTTAGGACCGCTGCCGACGTCTGGAACTTCTTCGCCGAGGGCAGTCGCTAAATCAATCTGATGGTCCTGCTCCTGCACCAGAATCTCCCGAATCTGTTCTGCCATCGCATACTCTCCAAGGGCTTCGCATTGTGGGATGCGATCGCGATAATTGCGAATGGTTTCGTTTTCATTGTCGAGATCGTAGCGGAGCATATCCCTCGGATTCTTAGATGTGCGGACCGGCTTGGGAGTGACCACCGGCATCTTGCCAAGATAGTCAATCTGTCGCGAGAGAATCAGGGCATGATCGAGTTCCTGCTTTGCGTGGATTTCGAGCTGAGCGGCGATGTCCATGTACTGCGCACCGCTGAGCACCTGAGAGTAAACGACATAGGCGATGATCGCCTGATACTCACGAGACAGATCTTCGTTCAATAATTCCGCGAGACGATCGCGGGAAATTTCGTTTTCTTGGGATTTGGGTCCTGCCATTTAATTTCCTCCTTTGAGTTGAAAGACAAATTACTAATTAGACCGCTTCGGGCAGTCCCGCCAGCGTTGAAATTTCATCGGTTTGCATCGCTTATGCCAATTGTTGCCTTCAGCATGCATCGAGTTTCATGTCATTCGACATCCAGAAAAAATAGCTCTGCCTCATAAAAGCTTAGACATTAGTCTGCGCAGTTTCGGCCAATCCTTTCTTCTGAGCATTAACCCGCGACATCGGGGATGTCCGCAGCTGCACGGTTCAAATTCTTCGCCCAGTTCGAAGTCATAGTCGATTAAGAGCTCTTCGCCCTGTTCAATTGGCCGGATACTGGTTAACCAAAGGCCACCGCGCTTCTTTTTTATGGCACAGTTGGGATAACAACCGTGATTGACATGACCTGCGGGACTCCACTGCGGTCGGGCATCCATGTCACGCCTGGCATCGAACCTTATAACATGGTTGGCGCCGCGCAGTAACATGATGGCACCTTCTTCCCACGGGATGACGCGGCCTTTGAACTCGATGATCGGCGTACCTGCTCTGATCGGTAGAACAGCAAACAATCCGACGCCTTTAATTGGCGACCTTCGCTTCCGCCATAGCTGCTTTCGTCGCTGCAGTGTGATCTCCTCCCTTCATTCCTTTATTGATTGCATCTTGCTGTTTTGTCATCCGAAAATGATTACTTTTGGTGGATCCCGCTATCATGGTCTTGGCGGAATAGTTTTCGGTTAGGACGAAGCTTGGCTTCGGCTTATTTTTTGCTTGATCGGATCCTCCGATCTGATCATAACGAGGTTTCCCTGAGCACGATAGGCGGAACTACGCAAAACGGAGCGGTCGCATTCACCACGACCCATTGGAGCGTGGTGTTAACTGCTCAGGGAGAATCGCCGGCGGCACGGGAAGCGCTTGAGAAACTCTGCCGCACCTACTGGTGGCCGCCCCGAAGCGTAGAAGGTTACACAGTGGATGCAGGCATGGGGCAGGGCGCCTTCGGAGGCGCCCCTGCGCAATTGGTTTCGTGTTAGATGTTCTGGCTCGCGAAAGTGATTTAAGATCACACGATTCTAGCTCACCATCGCGGGAGAGCGTGCGCGATGCTACGGGTTTGGCTACGGATTGAAAATAGATGATTTCATTGGTTCTCAGGGCGTTGTCTTTTCATTGCTACCAAGGGGAAACTTGGTTTTTGCGTTTACATCGCTTTGCGCGTAGTTCACGGATTCTTTCCGTTCGGTGCTGGCATCGTCTCACTCCGATGCCATGAGGTTGGGTCATGCACGGCGTCGACGACCTCACGAATTGAATCTATCACTAGTTGTGGCTGCTCCATCTGGATCGCGTGGCCACTGTTTGTTTCGTTGATGTGTTTCGCGTTGAGAAGCTTTGCCAGACGATCCTGCGCGGTTCGCCACGCCGGCCACGTATTCGCTCCTCCGGCACCAAAGTCGAATAGCTTATCCGAAGTAAGCAGGACGACAGGGGCAGGACGTACTCGTGGAGAGCTATGCAGCAGATCAAGCGTGCGCGCGTGGTCCGGCGCTTCCAGGCCGTTTGATTCGATCAGCTTTTTCGTGGCCTCAATGTACGTCGCCCATTGCGCAGGCGTCAGAGAGCTCTTCAGAAACTCCGAGGCGGAGTCGACCAGCACCAGGCCAGCGACCTCGGCTGGATACGTGCTCGCAAATAGCCTTGCAATCAGACCTCCCCAGGAGTGCCCGACAAGAACATAGGGCCCGGGTTCTCTTGATGCGATTAACACAGCATGCAGATCCGCAACGCCCTGTTGTGCGGTGGTCGGCTGTTGTACAGGCGTAGACTTAGTTTGTGTGTCATCATTCAGTGTGGTTCCAGGGCGATCGTAGGCACACACGCGGGTGAATTTGCTAACCTGCGGGAAGACAGCTGACTCACCAGGTTTCGGCGCGCCATTCGGATTTTTAGGATCAATCAGATCGGTCCAGTCGTCGTGAGCGCCTCGCGTTCCTGATATAAGCACTACTGTAGGAGAACCGGTGCCGCGGCATTCGAGATATATCTTGCGACCGCGACCGATGTCGACGAGGCCGCCAGCGCTGCTGGCTTCCCCGGCCGCAGCGATCACGACCTGAAAGAGGTTAATAAGAGTTACAACAAGGAAAAAACGCATGCCCGGAAGGAAATAACGATTCCAATCGCCATGTATATCCGCCGCTCAACACACAGCATATCCGCACATAAGCACTATCACAGGGAACTAATTCCCTCCAGATACCTTACTTAATAGCATCTAAGATGGCTGCATCCAGATAGAGGTAGGTCCATGTGGTAGGATCGGAAGGGGCCGGTGGTTTTGGATGGAGGCTTGTCCAACCAGGAATGAAGGGCCTGGTCGTTGGCGTAAATCCAAAATCTGGGAATACTGTTTCTTCGAAGCTGATTGGAAGGGCATTCGAACCACTGGTTCCTGAGTAGGGTGTACGGACAGGTGCAATCTGACTATTCTGTCTGAGCATGGAGAGTCGTTTATCTGAGTAGCGTAAGAAATATCCTCCCCAATCCATATTAAAAGTGAAAGGGGAAACTGGACATCCGTTCTCATTAACAAGGTTTTTCGAAGCACTTATTGGATTGGTATTTGAAGGAAAACTATTGAAGACGGATATAAAGCTAAATTCCCGTCCATCTAAACAGCCAACAATCGAAGCTTGAGTACCGTTACCTAGGTATCCTGCATGTTTACGTTCACCAATAAAGTAATTTGGCGCAATGTCTCCTGCACTTCTCGAAAAGATATCTGTTACAAAAACCACTTTTGTTCCTTTAAAGACAGAACCAGGGTAGAGCTTTTCATTCAATGAGACATCGAGGTATTGCGAACCTTGAAAATGCCTAGCCGCTTGAGCGACCGTATCTGACGTAAGATAATTTTGAGGCTGCCTTCGCGGATCCTTAAAAACATTGTACGTAAAATAGAGCTGTCGATTGGAGCCCATAAATTCCGCAATCGATAAGACATCAGGTTCTCCTCCTAAATTACCTACCTGATCGATAATGATTGCTTCACAGCCAATCGAATTGAACCACTGCATCATTTTACTATAAACACTCGATAAAGATTCGCGGAAAATCCGAGGGTTTTGTGATGTGTTTGGATTCTCTGGAGCATAAACGCCACGGCTATCCATGAAAATTTCCGGATCCATAAATCTGGAATCTCTCTTATACAGATAGCCAATTATTTTTCCTCCTGTGAGGGCTGGATTGATTTGGCCGAAGTAATGTGCATTTAAATTCAAAGTGTCATCATGATATGAGCCCATCGAGGCATAGTTAGGAGGGATATTGGGCTGAATAACCCCGTTAACCACGTTCGCTGGGATCACAAGACCTTCAAAATGAGCTCTACCAGCTGATGGATCCTTGATGAATGGATATTCGAGGCCTATGACCGGATCGTTGGGGTTTGGTTGATCCGGTTCAAGCACACCGCGAATAGTAAAGACTAAATTATGAACGTTAACGAGATAATTACCAAGAGCAGCATCATACTGAAATAGGGGATTGTAGTAATTAACCGGGTAAGGACAGTTAACCATGTTTTGCAGTCCGCCAGTTTTTTCTATACCCAGGCCGGACACCACATTCCTGTAGTCATAGAAATTATGGTAGTACCAATTCACACTAGGTTGTCCGAGTCTTACGCTGTCTCCAAATGATTCATTAGCAGACCCGTTGTTGAGGGCCGTTTGCAAATTATCAAAGGTGTCGATCAATCGGCAGCTTCCCGGCTGGGTATAGATATTTCTTTCAACATGGGTTGCTGTCCCAAAAACGGCATAGAACCATGCAGCACAGGCGGCACAGAACTCATTGTACGTAGAGGCAGGTGATATCGAATGATTAACAGTGACAGTGATACCAGGAGGAAGGTTAATCCATCCCGTGGCAGGATCAACCAACGCTTGCAGACTCGATGTATCTAAATTCAATAGAAAACTGTTAAAAAGATCGTTATAACTTCCATGGGGTCCCTTATCGACAAAGGCGTCTTCCAAGTAGAGGTTAGCTCCTGCATTGAGTAACCCTATTCCATTACGATAAGTTCCATTGAGAATAGATAAGGCGCCAGTTGCACCTTCTATTGTCACGTTAGATCCAGGAGTCACATAACTAAAAAGTCCCTCGTCGCTCTCCGGGTCTCCGGTATAGATCGTGGTCCAAGTATCGCTCGGTATCCCGATCGTTGCGTAGTAAGCAGTATTAGTGATCCGGATTTTTCTTAGCGGAGTTGTCTTCTCAAACGTTCCATTCAAAAACTGGCTTGTTATTTCCTCTGCTATCGTCGGCCCTACATAATTTAGCGCCCCAGTATGCTGACTTGTCGACAAATTCGCGAACGTATTGGCAGAGGCATAATATTTAAACAAGTTAACCGGATCATTCCAGTCTAGCCCACTTGTATCTACTGGTGGATTCTCCATTTTTTTGAAAATGGCCAGACCTGCCAAAGTCGTTTGTCCGGAATAGTGATAATTGTAGTACTTAAATGCGCTGATCGTTTGATCATCGATTAGCTTTAATGTGTCGCCATTAATAAGTGATAAAATCGGGTCAAAAGAGCCCTCGAACGGAGGATTATAACCGTTTACCAATTCGTTGGGCCCCTTATAGAAATAAGAATTAGCGGTAGGAACACCAGGTACGGGGGGAAGCGGAACTGGACGGGAATCAAGCACATCGGGCTTCAATCTGGGAAAGCTATCCGTTCCATAAGTAGTGCAGATTTTCACAGGATAGACGGAAGTATCAATGTAGATGTACTGATCTTGTAGTGCCGAAGAAGGTCCGCCTGCATAAAACCCACTCATTGCTCCAATCATCGTATTACGCCACCACCCATGAAATTTGGAATTGTTAAAGTTATAAGTAGAATTCGCATCGTTGAGCGCCAGCGCTGCGCCGCCAACACTGGGGTTGAAGTTGCCGGTCGTAAGCGGGTCGCACCCTTCTGCTGGAATAGGATGGCACGGTTCTGGTGTCGGCCGCGGATATGGCGTCGGCCGCGGACGCGGCGTCGGAGTAGGTCTCGGTTCTGGCGTCGGGCTGACAGCTTGCACCTGTGGCGAGAGTCCCGGTGACGCAAGGACGACGAGCGCGAGTGTCAGGTAAGCAACTCGGTTAATTGCTCTCACGTGTTCCTAGTTGTTTGTATAAAAAGCCTTCGTTGACGGTTGACCCTGCAAAAAGAGAGTCGGATGTAGCTCTGGATACAGACGCCCGACAGACTTAACGCGGGCGCGACTCTGCCAACGACCGAGATGAAGTGTCAATGCTATTTTGCGGATCGCCGATTCCAGTTCCAGAAACTCCGCAAGCTTTTCATCCGCGGGACGACAAAATGATTTCCATCGCCGCGATGTGCATCAACAATCCATATTATTCGGCCTTCTCTAATCACGATGCGATCGCATGTCCAATCGGCTTTTCGGAGGTTGTCAGCGATTGGGTGCCAATGATTCACCAAGCGCATTCTGCGACTATTACGTGCGGCTCTCGGCACTATTCAGTTCAACACAAATTCGGTCACAGCCTCATTAGCACATATTCGGTACTGGCGACTTAACGTCTATGCTAAATGAGCCACGATCCAGTGACTTTGAATCAGTTGTAACCGCTGGCTTCACTCGGAACGCGTTTGAAAAAAAAGGAAAACGAATCCGGTAACATTTGACACGAAATCAGATTCTCGGGTCAAGTGATTTAAGATCGTGATTCCGTTTAGGTCTTACGGGACGAACTGCGAAATATTGCAGTGTTCGCTACGGATCGGCCTCGTAACTGCAGGAGTTTCTCGTCGCGACAGTTCTAGCACCATGCTACCAATTTGCTACCATTGTGGTTTGCACGAAAATACACGCTCGTGCAACATTTACCTGGGAAATAGCATTTTGCACCGTTAGCTCAATTGGCAGAGCAAGTGACTCTTAATCACTGGGTTGCAGGTTCGATTCCTGCACGGTGCACAATATTCGTCTAATCGACGTATCTTTGCGCAATCGGCATCTTGCGCCCTATCCCAAAGGCGCGGCTTGTTACCTTTAAACCGGGCGCGGCTTGCTCCCGCTTGTATTCGTTGAGATCGACTCGGCGCTGCACCCAGCGCACCGTTTCCTCGTCGAATCCACGGGCGATGATGTCGCGCGCGCTTAAATTTTCCTCGACGTAAAGCTGCAGGATTTGATCGAGAACCTCATACGAAGGCAATGTGTCCTGATCTTTTTGATTTGGTTTTAACTCTGCGCTGGGCGGTTTTTCGATGGTCGATGTTGGAATGATTTCACCTTTCCGTGCGGTCTGTCGTGCGTAATCGGAATTGATCCAGCGCGCCAGCTCGTAGACCATCGTTTTCGGTACGTCACTGATCACTGCCAGTCCACCCGCCATGTCTCCGTAAATGGTGCAATAGCCGACGGCCAACTCGCTTTTGTTTCCTGTTGTAAGCAACAGATGGCCAAACTTGTTCGAGAGCGCCATAAGCGTCATGGCTCGCAGTCGTGGCTGCATGTTTTCTTCTGTCTCGTTTTCGGGCAAACCCTTAAAAATTTCTTTGAATTGCGCTTTGAAATTCCTGAATGCATCCACGATTGGAATCTCGAGGAATTTGATTCCGAGATTGCGCGCGAGTGTACGTGCATCGTCGATACTTCCGCGGGAAGAGTACGGGCTCGGCATGGAAACGCCGGTTACGTTTTCCGCTCCGAGGGCATCGACCGCGATAACCGCAGTGACCGCGGAATCGACTCCGCCGCTCAGACCGACTACAGCGGAGTGAAAATTGCATTTGCGGAAGTAATCGTGAACACCCAGGGAAAGCGCGGCAAAAAGCTCCCCGGGAGTTTTGCCCTGACGAAATTCGATCGCACCGGCGGATTCTGTATCGACTAGTTTCGTGTCCTCGCGAAATGCGGCCAGTTGGGCGATTAACTTGCCGGCGGGGCTTACGGCGATCGAGTTTCCATCGAAGATCAGCTGGTCGTTTCCTCCGACGACATTGCAATAGCAAATTGGCCGTTGATACGCGCAAGCTTGCTTCGCGATCATCTCAAACCGGCACGCCGGTGCGCCGATCCGAAATGGTGACGCGCTTAGATTAAGAAGAATCTCGGCGCCTTGCTCCACCAGACTGCGGACTGGGTCGAGTTCGTAAAGTGGGCGCGGAAGGTATTCGTCCGTCCAGATGTCTTCGCAGATGGTCACTCCGATTATTTTTCCGTGTACATTAAATGGCTTAACACATTGGGCCGGCTCGAAATAACGCTCCTCATCGAAAACATCGTACGTAGGCAAAAGCGACTTGCACGTTTTCCGGATAGGTTTGCCGCGCTCGAGTAAGGCGGCAGCATTATGAAAAGGTTTGCCGCGTCCCTCATTCCGGTCAACGAATCCGACCAGTAACGCCGATTTCCCCACCTGGCCGTGCAGTTTCTCCAAGACGGCGAGATTTTGCGAAACAAACCGGGATCTAAAAACCAAATCCTGCGGCGGATATCCTGTCAGGGCCAGTTCCGGGGTGACCACCAATTCCGCGCCTGCGGCCGCGAGCCTCTCATAAGCCCGGACGATCAGTTCGCAATTGCCGCTCAAATCCCCGACGGTTGGGTTAATTTGAGCGAAACCAATTTTCATGCCGCGCAAGGGCAGAATATGCGCAACATCGCGAGCAGCAATTTTCTTTTATGATCATCAATCGAAAAGTAGACGATACAAATTTTCTACATCTAACTATTTGTTCTTTTCGTCGCGCGTTCTGCCGCCAAACCGCGGTTCATTCGAGGTAAGAAGCCCGGTTGTCATGGCCCTCCAAACTGCGGTGGCATTATCGAGCTCCAGAGGATTTTCCAGCTCGCTTGATGTCTTTTCGGGCTTCCAAAATCTTGTGTCGGCATTCTCGTATTTAATAACCGTGAACATGCCGGTCGCGAGATGGTATAGAATGTGACAATGATATGCCCACACACCCGGGTTGTTGGCATCGAAGACAACTTTGACTGTCGATTTCGGTGGAACCAGAATAGTGTCCCGTTTTGCACCGGTGATTTTCTGGCCGTCGATCTCGCTCACTTCGAATACATGTCCATGCAGATGCATGGGATGCGACATTCGGGTTGAGTTGGAGATCACAAGTTCAACCCGCTCACCCTGTTTGACGTTCAGGCTGTTCCGGTTTGGATAGGGCGCGCCATTGATTGTCCAGCTATAAGTCATCATGTTACCACCAAGGAGGGATGGCAGTTTGCGCTGCACCGGCTTATCGGGCAGTGGCTCTTTCGCGATGAGATGGATCTCCTGTGTGTTGTCCAGTCCCCCCATCGTCCTTTGTGCTCGAACGCCGAATGGCTGCTTGGGAATCGTGGACCCCCGGGTAGCGAGCAACACGCCTGCCTGTAAAGAGGTTCCCTCGGCCAATGCAAGGATGGGAAACACGCCGCCCGTTTTAGGAACTGTGATCAGCAGGTCGAGCCGCTGCGCCGTGGAAAGCTGGAAGAAATTGCCTTTGAGAGGTTGGACCGCTTCTCCGTCGGTGGCAATGATTGTCGCATCTAGACGCCCGGTATCGATGAAAAAGTTGGTTGCCGACGCAGCTCCCATCACGCGCAATAGGACACTCCGTCCAGGCTTCACCTCCAATACCTGTGGATCGTTAATCGTGTGCAGATTGGCCAGGAGGGCGTCGTATTTCACATCGACGTCGGGTAGCGCGGTTTGAACTTCCCGCGAGACTAGCCGTTTCGAAGCTTCATCCCATTGCTGCACGACGAGAGATCGCTTCGGCTCCGCCATGCTCATCGTTTTCCCATCAGGCATGTTTTTCTTCTGCGTATTTTCCTTCATCACTTGAGTTCTTCCCATCAAACCTTTCAGGATGTCCTGGGGACTCGTGAACGAGAAGTCGCTAAGCATTACCGTAAACTCGGCATCGGCCACCTTAGACTGTGTCGGTGAGCGAATCACCATCGGCGCGGATAGAAGCTGCTGCTCTTGCAATCCGTAGTGTGAGTGCATCCAGTAACTTCCGCTCTGCTTCAAAGGAAAATCGTATCCGTGGGAACCTCCTGTCGGAATGGGATCCTGAGTAACAAACGGCACCCCGTCCATCAAGTTGGGTAGGATCAGGCCATGCCAATGGATCGATGTTGGCACTGGAAGCTGATTGACAAGTTCCAGATGAAAGCCCTCCGCCTCAAGCGGGCTGTAACCCGGCTCTCCGTTGGCTTGAGTGAGAGTGGCAACCTTTACCGTTCTGCCGAGTACCGTGATGGACGTCTCGCGTGCGAATAGTTTGACAGTTTTTGGTTGCCTCGTGGACTCTGTGGGGACAGCGCGTGATACCCCTATCGCTAGGACTGCTACAAGGAAGCTCGCCTTCCATGTGTTGTTAGATTTCATGGCGAATCAGGGAGGCGATGTGGCGCGTGTGTTGGAGCACGTGGTTATGCTGATGGGAAGGCGCACACATGAGGCGATCTTAGAAATCGACCGGCACGCGTTCAATACGGAATCGACAAATTCCTGAACGATCGATTTGCTTATGTTGGAGTGCTGAACTCTTTGCATAGAGCAGCGGCGTGCGAAGAGCCAACCAACTTCGTGACGATCATCGTGCTGACGATCGTTTTCCTTGTAAGCGCCTCTTCGTCATTCGCCACAACGCAAGGCTTAAATCAAATCGCAACGCCGGATCTGCAGCCGGACAGAACGCTTGCGCTCAGCTTCGACCTGCAAGACCGGAAAATTGGCAACCCCATATCAAGTGCAAGCGGAGATGGGACTAACCAAATGGTTCGAGATGCTCATGGCGGCCTTGCCCGAGACGGTACGCCGGTTTCTGCGAAAATACCTGTCGACGCGATACCAATAGCCATGACGCTAAGGGTGTCGCTGAGCCGATTGGCGTTTCCACATTACTTTTGTGGATCGATTAGCATCAGGTGATCGCGTGGATCACGAGTGGCCGAGCTTCTCGCGTGGCCCCCGCTCGACCGGGATCCAGGGCACGCTTAACGCGGAATCGGTACTGAGCTTTTCCGCCAGTTTTTTGTCTTTTTTGCCCTCGTTGATTACGAACGTGTTGTTCTCTCCGAGGGCTGACCACGGACCATGCGGGATTTCTTTAAAATCTACAAACTTCCAGTCCGTCACGTCTGTTTCCTTCAATCCAAGATAATCGCGCACAGCGGGCGAAACATCGAGGCCGGCGCCTTTGTTGAGATTCGGCTTCGGGCGTTCGTTACCGAAGACGTATTGCCAGTGATCGGTGCGGAATGGGCCTGCATCTTCCCACTGGGCATATGCGGTCCGGTTGCCTTTCCGAATTGCGACCCATCGATCTTTGCAAGTGGAAACAGCGGGACCTTGGTACGCGTCCTTAAACCAGGGGACGACACTTGGCGCCTCGGGTCGATGACCAGTGCGTGCCTTATCGTTGTAGGGAAGTGCGCAGTAGAAGGGATTCTGTCGCGGTGTGAATTTCACCGGGAGGTAATTGCTGCGATGCGCGGGATTCGGATCGTCAAATCCGCCGTAATTTTTTGTCCATTGTTTATCCCACGAGCTGGTGCGATTTGGCACCAGATTATTTCCGCTCGGTTGTTCACCAATCCAAAAAACCGTTGTGACAATATTTGCTTTCCAGGGATAACGCTGTGCAGTTTCCGACCGCACCTTAAATAATTGTCCCGGGACAAATGAGAGCGAAGTCCCGCCGGTCGAACGATCGTCCGCCAATTTATCGGATTTTTTGCTGAATTTCGTTTTGGCAGGTTCCGTCTTCTCCCCCGTCCCGTGTGCAAAAAGAGATGACATTGACGAGAGGACAACCGCAATCGTGTGAGTAAGTTTTCCTGGTTTCATTGTTGTGTAGTTAGGCAAGGCGAAAGGAAGACATGCATCTTTCTTTACTTTCGTTCACGAGGACGCGGATGCGCGTCAATCGCAGCGAATTCGATGCGCTGTAAAAGTGCTCGCGGAATCTCGATGCGGATTGCCATTAGTCAACAAATTTTCCTGGATTCAAAATCCCGTTTGGATCGAGGGTTTGTTTGAGTTGTCGATGCAACTCGCGTGCCACGTCGCCCGTTGCATGCGGCCACCAGCGCTTTTTGGCCAAACCGATCCCGTGTTCACCTGTGATTACGCCATCCCATGCCAGCACTTGTGCGAAGAGATCGTCCAGGGCGCGCTCGACTTTTTCACGCACTGTTATGTCGCGATTGTAACGGTCGGCCATGATGTTGACGTGAATGTTGCCATCGCCGGCGTGACCGAAGCAGGCGATCGGAAATCCATATTTAGTCTGAAGCGTCTCCGCAAATTCCATCAAATCGACCAGGTGACTGCGCGGCACAACTACGTCTTCGTTTAGCTTTGTTAGCCCGGTCGCGCGCAGTGAATTGCTGAATTGCCGACGCAGGGCCCAGAGCTTTTCACAATCGGCCTCACCGATCGCCATCTCCACCGCATTAGGTTTTCTCGTTTCGAGCAATTCACGAATAGCCGTGGATTCACTTCGAACACTTTCCTCCTGTCCATCGAGATCGACCAGCAGGTGTGCGTTTCCCGCGGGCACAAGCATTTTGCCGAGATCGCGCCGCGCTGCTTCCAATGTGAAGTGATCGGCGATTTCCAGTGAGGAGGGCAAAAACCCCGCCGCAAAGATCGCCTGCACGGCTTCGGCAGCTTGCGCCGCAGTAGCAAACGCAGCCGACAAAGTTGCGCGCGCCGGTGGAAGCGGAAGCAAACGCAGGATGATCTCGGTCACAACGCCGAGCAGTCCTTCCGAGCCAACGAAGAGACCGATCAGATCGAACCCCGTCTTGTTCTTGTGCACACGACCGCCGGTTCGCAGGACTTCGCCATCGGCCAGTACCACTTCCAGGCCGATTGCGTAATTTCGGGTGACACCGTATTTCAAACAACGCGGACCACCCGCGTTCGTGGCGATATTTCCGCCGATGGTGCAATTCTTCATGCTGGCAGGGTCCGGCGGATAAAATAGCTTTTGTGCACGCACAGCCGCTTTCAGGTCAGCGGTAAAGACTCCCGGTTCAACAATTGCGACCGCGTCGGAGAAGCTGATTTCCTTGATCCGATTCATCCGCGAGAGCGACAGAGCAATTCCGCCGTGTGCCGGCACGCATCCGCCCACGTACCCATAGCCGCCGCCGCGCGCTGTCACCGGAATTTTTTTGCGCGATGCAAATTGAAGTAGTTTGCTGACGTCACCGGTCGATCCTGCAAAGACGACGGCATCAGGTTCATGGGCTGCAAACCATTTATCGCCGCTGTGGGCTGCGACGGTTTCAGGATCGTCTGCGACGATTTCGCTGCCTAAAAGTTCCCGAAGTTCGGAAGCAACTTCCATAAGGACTAACGTGGCGCGCCTGAGTTGTAGGGCAAGCGCGCTGCCAATCGAAACGATGGCAGGCGACGTGCCTAGCCTACAATTCCCGAGCGATTGCGAGTCGATAATGCCGAGCCGGATCCATCCGCGTAAGAAGCTTTTCGACTCCCGGAAAAATCACGGGCTTGGTTTCATCAGAGCCGGCGAATTCTTTCACGGCATCCATTGAATCGAATCGAAGTAATGTGACGAATTCCATTTCATCGCCATCTTCGCGGATGAACAATTCTGCGCCGCGATAGCCTTTGATCTTTCGTCCAGTAATGCTTGGGAAAATTTCGTCGCGCAGCATATTCTCGTAGGGCTTTGCGTCGACTCGTTTCGTCCAGCCACGCCAGATCCGTGCGATCATTGGATCATTACAACGGTAAGGCGCGACCGCCGGGCGCGCCGCTCCAAAATTCCACGATGAATAAGAATAGAACCAAAACTCTAACTACATTCCCATTATCTGATAGCCACCATCGACGAAAATGACCTGGCCGCTAATGGCCGCAGCGGCGTCACTCGCGAGAAAAACCCCGGTGGCGCCCAGCTCAGCTGGATCACAACTGCGTTTCAAGGGCGCGCGTTCTTGATAATGTTTCAGCATCGACGTGAATCCGCTGATGCCACGCGCGGCCAGTGTCTGGACCGGTCCGGCAGAAATGCAGTTTACCCGGATTTTTTTTGGGCCGAGATCGTAGGCGAGATAACGTGCGCTGGCTTCAAGGCTGGCCTTGGCAACGCCCATGACATTGTAATGTGGCACGACTTTTTCCGAGCCATAGTAAGTCATCGCGACGATGCTGCCTCCGTTTGTCATTAGAGGCGCCACTTCGCGCGACAGCGCTACCAGCGAGTAGGCACTAATATCGTGCGCCGCGCGAAACGCTTCGCGTGTTGTGCTTACAAAATCGCCTTCCAACGCTTCTCGTGGTGCGAACGCGAGGGAGTGAAGCATCAAATCGACGCGATCTGTGTTTCCGCGCACGTTTTCGAAGAATGTTTTGATCTCATTGTCGCTTGAAACGTCGCAGGGAAACAACGGAGTATTCTCCCCGAACTCGCCGATGAGTTCCTCGACGTTTTCCTTCAATCGGTCGCCTTGATAATTAAAAATCAAGCGCGCACCCGCTGCGGCCCATGCCTTTGCGATTGCCCATGCGATGCTACGCTTGTTTGCCACCCCGAAGACCAGGCCAACTTTTCCTCCCAAAACTTGCTGTGTCATAAGTCCGTGCACGATACCTGCATTTCCGACATCGCAAAGATGCAGGCCTTAGCTAAATTCTGCTGCCTATGACTATTCGATGTCGCTTTTCCTGCGGGATGTTTGCTTGGATTTCGTCGATTTCGATTTTGACGGCACAAGAGCACACGCCGTCAGGCGTTACCCCGATCGCTAGCCAATCGCCTGCGCCTTCGTCTTCCGCAAGCGCACTTTTGTCTTCTTCGGTGACACCGACTCCTTCATCCACTCCGCCCCAGCTAACCGATGTCCTCTTCAAGAATTTGAAAGCGCGCTCGATTGGACCGGCAGTGATGGGTGGTCGGGTCTCGGACATCGCAATTGATCCACGGAATCCATTTATTTTTTATGTCGGCCTCGGACACGGCGGCGTTTTCAAAACAAACGATAATGGCATTAGTTTCGATCCAATTTTCGATAAGCAATCGATGCTCTCCATTGGTGCCGTTGCCGTTGCGCCATCCGATTCTGACGTGGTTTGGGTGGGAACCGGCGAGGCCAACGATCGGAATTCCTGTGATTGGGGCGACGGCGTTTATCGATCTACCGATGGCGGGGAGAAGTGGCAAAATATCGGTCTGAAAAACAGTCGCACCATCGCGCGCATTGTTGTCGATCCCAAGAAGCCGGACGTCGCTTATGTAGCCGCAATGGGCAATTTGTGGGCGGACGGCGGGGAACGCGGCTTGTTCAAGACTACTGATGCAGGCAAAACATGGAAACTTGTTCTGAAAGCCGCTGCTCCACACGACGCGCGCACTGGATGTGGCGACGTTACGATCGATCCAACGAATGCAGAAACTGTTTACGCTGCGCTTTATGCGCGGCAACGGACGCCATGGAGTTTCGCTTCCGGTCCCAGCGTGACTGGCGGTGAAGATGTGGGCGGAATTTTCAAGAGCACCGACGGTGGCACCACGTGGAAGAAACTTGGCGGCGGTTTGCCCGCTCAAACCGGTCGGATTGGCGTGGCAATAAGCCTTAGCAATCCAAAAGTGGTCATGGCAGTCGTGCAGAGTTATGAAGGTGGATTTGGAAGGATTGATGACCTGCGCAGCAAGACGGGGGGCGTTTTTCGATCCGAAGATGGAGGCGAAAAATGGACGCGAATGAGCGCCGTGGATCCGCGTCCATTTTATTTCAGTCAGATTCGCATCGATCCTGCCAACGATCAGCGCGTTTATATTCTGGGTTTCGCACTGTTGGTGTCTGATGATGGAGGCAAGAATTTTCGCGAAGATCTAAGCGAAAAAGTTCATCCAGACTGTCACGCATTCGTCATTCAGCCTGGTACGACACCTCCGCCGAAGCCGCCCAAGCCGGGAGATAAAGACAAGCCTTCGAAGCCGCCGGTTTGCCAGCGTTTACTGCTGGGTACGGACGGCGGTGTGTATCAGAGTTTTGCCGGCGGCAAGAATTGGGATCATCTGAACAAGATTCCTTCTGGAGAATATTATCGAATTTCGCTCGACGACACGAAGCCGTACTTCCGAATTGCGGGTGGCCTTCAGGACAACGAGAACTGGGTTGGACCGAGTGGCGTCCAAAGTAAGGAAGGCATTCGCAACTGCGATTGGACGGCGCTAGCCGGCGGGGACGGCTTTTACGTCCTCTTCGATCCAACCGATCGCGACACGTTTTATGCGGAAAGTCAGCAGGGCGAAGTTCATCGGATCAATTTGCGAAATGGCGAAATACGCCGCTTGCGTCCGGAGCCGGCCGAAGGTCAGCCTCGCTATCGCTTTCATTGGAATTCACCAATGATGATGAGCCGACATAACCCAGGAGTGATTTACCTTGGCGGCAACTGTGTCTTCAAACTGACCGACCGGATGGAAAAATATTCCGTGATCAGTCCGGACCTCACGTACAACGATCCAACCAAAACAAATGCCACCGGAAGTGGCGCGGAGAATTACGGCGTCGTCTTTTCGCTTGCTGAGTCGCCGAAGCGGGGTGGGCTTTTGTGGGCGGGGACGGACGACGGGCGGCTTTGGATCACAGAGAATGACGGGGGCAAATGGACTGAGTTGACGAGTAATTTGCCGGAGTCGGCGCGCGGTCAATGGATTGTACATATTGAACCGTCCAATATCGATGGCAACGTCGCATACGTTGCGACCAATGGGTATCGCTCCGGAAACGATAGTCCCTTGATTTTGCGTACCGCTGATCTGGGCAAAACATGGCAATCCGTGACTGGTGATCTGCCGCAAGGGGATCCTGTTGAGGTTGTGCGCGAGGATCCAGTTAATCCAAAATTACTCTACGCGGGCACGCACTTCGGAGTGTTCGCGTCGTTCGATCAAGGCGCGCATTGGGTGCGCATCGGCGATGTTCCTTCGGTCCGCGTGGATGACATCCAAATTCATCCCCGCACATCGGACCTTGTAATGGCAACTCATGGTCGCAGCATCGCCATTCTGGACGACACCATCCCATTTCGTGAATTCACGCCGGAGATTGCAGGCAAGCCAGCCCAATTGTTTAGCGTTCGTTCCGTGACCGGCGCTTATCTTCAACCGGGATTTGTTGATTCGAACGGCAAAGGGATTTATCGCGGCCAAAATCCGCCCGAGGGGGCTTTATTCACAGTCTGGGTGCGAGAGTTTACCGGAGACGAAATTAAAATCGTTGTGACAAAATCAAACGGACAGCCCGTGGCGAATCTGAAGGCGCCGGGCGCACCAGGTTTTACTCGATTGACATGGGACCTTCGGCCAACCAAAGACGTGATTGCCGAGTATGGTGGTGACGATCCCAAGCGCCTTCTACCAGCCGGAGATTACGCAGCGGAGTTAACTTTCGGTACAACGAAGGTGAAACAGACGTTTCACGTTGATCTTGCCGAGGGAATCACTCCGCGCTAAGGCGCGAACCATGCCTGCTATCGGAATCACGGGCGGAATTTCCACGGGCAAAAGCACATTTTGTAACTCCCTTCGCGAGTTTGTGCCGACAGCGAAATTCTTTGATGCCGATCTGGCAGCGCGGTCGCTTGCGGAACTTCCGGAGATAAAACACGAAATTCTTGGCGAATTTGGCAACGGGGTCTTTTCACCGACCGGGGACTTGAATCGAACGAAACTTCGGGCGATAGTATTTATAGACGCGGCCAAGAGACGCGCGCTCGAACAAATTCTTCACCCTCGGATTCGTCGCCAGTGGATGGCGGAAGCGAAAAAGCATCGTAATTCTCCCGATTTTTTCTTTGCTGACATTCCACTTCTTTATGAGACCGGTGGTGAAAGATGGTGCGAACGAGTGGTTGTGGTCGCCTGCTCGCGAAAGGTGCAGTTAGACCGGTTGGCGAAGCGAACATCTCTCAAAGGCTCGGAAGCCGAACAAATGCTGAACTCACAAATGCCACTCGAGGAAAAAATTAAGCGTGCGAACCAGGTCGTTTGGAATAACGGCGATCGTGGGACCCTGCTGGAGCAAGCGAAGAAGCTCGTGGGGTTTTGGCAAGAGCAATCATGGACGAAAACCTAACGAAGCAGATTGCGCAGGGTGTCGACGTTGCTGCGGAAGAGGAGAGGGAAGGGCGATCTTCAAATTCCGGCGACGATTTACAAGCTACGGCACCTCGCACTAAGCGGGCCAGCGCGCGCCCGCTCGATTTAAACCAGCTCCAAGAGTCTTCGGGTGAAGAGATGGAGGCATCAGCACGCGAATGGGAGGTATATCTGCATCCCGCACGCTCGCGGCATCAGCACATTCTTGATATCATTCGGGCGGCATTAGCCAGTGGCGACACTGTTACCGTGGAAGGTTTTCTGGACCAGTTGGGCGATTCCTTTGCCATGTTGCGCTGGCCAAAATTGAACTTTCTGCCCGTTCCAGAGGATGTTTGCGTAGCTCGCGCCCTCATTGAGCAACACCATTTGCGCCCCGGACAAAAGATTGCGGGAACCGTGCAATTACCAGGCCAGCGCGGCAAGTTTCTGTCTCTTGAGAAGGTAACAAGAATTGAGGGGAAGGCAGCTGAGGAATGGACGGAAATCACCGACTTTGAGAAGCTAACTCCGCAATTTCCGCAGGGCAGGATCATTCTGGAAAATCCCAAAACGGATTCCATTACCGTGCGGGCCGTGGATTTGCTGGCGCCGTTGGGCCACGGGCAACGCGGGCTTATCGTGGCGCCCCCGCGAGTAGGCAAGACCATTTTGTTAAAGGAGATCGCCAAAGCGATCCGAGTGAACCATCCTGACATCGTTCTCATATTGCTTTTGGTCGACGAGCGACCGGAAGAAGTGACGGACCTGGAGCGGGAGGTCGACTGCCAGATTTATCATTCGAACTTTGACGAAAGCGTGCAGCGACATGTGCAAGTCGCAGAGATGGTCATGGAACGCGCCAAACGCCTCGTGGAAATGAAACACGACGTGGTGCTCTTACTTGACAGTATCACGCGTCTTTCGCGCGGGTACAACAATTTGCAGTCGGGCAGGGGACGAATCATGTCCGGAGGCGTAGAGGCCAAGGCGCTGACTAAGCCAAAGAAATTTTTCGGTTCGGCGCGAAATGTGGAAGAAGGCGGCAGTCTCACTGTGCTCGCGACGGCTTTGACCGAAACCGGCAGTCGAATGGATGAATTAATTTTCGAAGAGTTTAAGGGCACTGGCAATATGGAGTTGCACCTTGATCGTGCCCTACAGGAGAAACGGCTCTACCCGGCAATCCACCCGATGCTCTCAGCGACCCGGCGCGAGGAATTGCTCTATCATCCCGATGAATGGGAACGCGTCCTGATGTTGCGCAAGACGATGGCATCGCTTCCGCCTCTCGAAGCGATGGAGAAGCTGATCGATAATCTGAATGCCACCAAAACCAACGCTGAATTGCTATTGAGCGGATTGCGCTGACGCGAAATGTGATTACGGGCGCCGCGGAACTCGCAAAATTAATTGAGCAAATCGAATCTGCCGACCGGGTAGCAGTCGATACTGAAGCAGACAGTCTGCATTCATATCGGGAAAAGCTTTGTCTGCTCCAGATCAGCGTCCCGGTGGCGGGCAGGACCGCCGGTAATGATGTGAAACAAGATCTGGTGCCAGCTGAGTCTACGCCGGCTGTTCGCGATTGTATGGTCGACCCGCTGGCTAATATCGATCTACAGCCGTTTCGCCGGGTATTGGAAACCAAGGAGATTGTTTTACATGGCGCCGACTACGATCTGCGAATGCTGCGCCGCGGTTTGAACCTCGTGGCGAGTAGACTCTTCGACACTATGATTGCAGCCCGTTTACTTGGCATTCGCGAATTTAGCCTCGCTGCATTGATTAAACGTTACTTCGGCCTCGCGCTCGTGAAGGGTTCGCAAAAGGCGAACTGGGCACAACGACCGTTGCCTGCACGCATGGCTGAATACGCGATTAATGACGTTCATTATTTGCTTCCCCTTGCTGAGAAATTGGAAGCGGAATTGGATCGTTGTGAACGCCGGGATTGGCTCCGCCAATCATGTCAGCGGGCAATCGAGCAGGCATCTGTGGCGCGTGTCCGTAGCCAGGACGACCTTTGGCGTATTCGTGGGTCTGGCTCTCTGCGTGGGCGCGCGGCTGCGGTACTTCGCGCGCTTTGGCAATGGCGCGAAACAGAAGCAGAAATGGTAGATCGTCCGCCATTCCACATTTTGCAGAATCACGATCTCCTAAAGGCTTCGGTGAACTTCGCTTCGGGAAGCGTTCCCGACTATAGACATTTTTCCCACCGCCGGCGTCAAGCCTTTCTCGAAGCAGCGCAAAGCGGACTGCAGACGCCCGAATCGGAATGGCCAGTGTCGCGCCGGCGCTTTGGAACCCGACCGAGCGCTGAGACAATCCAAGGCGCGGACGAACTGCGGCGCCGACGCGACAAATCTGCTGACGAGTGCGGGCTGGAGCCATCATTTGTTGCGGCGCGGAGCACGCTCGAGGCGATTGGCGCGGATCACACACGAGCAATGGCATTGCTGGTTCCGTGGCAATGTGAGCTGCTTGGTCTCTCCATTTCCACAAAAACGCCTACAAATACATAGACGGTTCTACATGAAATGGATAGAACAATGGCTGGGATCGGTTGCCGCCTGGCCATTGCGCCGTTTTGTAAAACGAAAAAGAATTTGAAGGTTTTTCCGAACTTGGCTGTGCCATTTCCGGATTAGTACCTTGGAATAGTGTAGAAAATCCTTGACCTAACAAGGTTTAAGCCTCAAAAAAGGCCGCCAGAATTAGGTCTTTCGACCACAGTGCGAATGAACCGCCAGCTTGGCCTCGTTTTCATAACAGTCACCGCGTCGCTTGCGACGTGGTGTCCGAGTCAATTAAATGCAGCTTCGACGATAGAAGCACGCGTCACGAGACTAAGAAATCATGTTCAGCTGGAGGATTCCAGGAGCACCCCGCGACAGGCCTCGATGAATGACGTCGTTCATGAAGGGACCGTTGTGCAGACCGGAAAGGAATCGCGCAGCGAGCTGACCTTTTCCGACGAAACCGTTGTGCGTCTTGCGGCTCAGACTGCAGTTAATTTCAATCACGGTACGCGCGGTTTGAGTCTCAGCGAGGGCGCCGTGCTGATTCAGGCTCCGAAGGGAGCCCGTGGTGCGACAATTCGCGCGGGCAGTGTCGCAGCAGCAGTGGCCGGAACCACTGTGATGATCGAATACCATCCCGGTCTGTACAAGCTTCTGGTGTTGGAAGGCACCGGGCGATTGTATCGCCCTGGGCACCTCGGCGATTCGGTTCTCGTTTCTGCAGGGCAGATGGTGATCGGTACTCCAGACGCAGCCGTCAGTGAGCCCGTGGACGTAGATATTGACCGTTTCCTGAAGACGAGCGGCCTTATTAAGGATTTTCCTCCATTGCACAACGAGAAGTCGATCGTTGCAGAGAGTCAGAAGCAGCAGCGCGAGAGATCGAACAAAACTTTGGTCGGCACAAACATGGTCATTTTTGGTGGTGGCACGCAAGTTTCTGTTACCGATCAGGGCGAGGCTGATACAGTAGATCACAAATCTGCCGCACTGGTGACGCCACCGCATCGGTTGCCCACTTTCAGTCCTAACGCAGCTCCCGCATTACCGTAGTTGTCCAATTATGAAAAAGTCTCTAGTGCAAGCTTCCCCGGCAGGACTGATTTTCCTTTGTTCGCTCGTTGGCACAGCGCCCTTTGTTGCAGCAGATCAACTTCAAAAAGCACGCGTGTCGCAGGTAGTCCAGGACGTACGTTTGATGGAAGCCCATGGCGGGCCGCGTCCGGCGGCCGTGAACGATACAGTCACGCAGCAGATGGGGGTGCGCACAGGCGTCGAATCACGCGCGGAACTGACTTTCACCGATCTGACGATAACGCGACTGGGCGCAAACACGATTTTCAGTTTTAAGCAGGGCGCGCGCGAAGTTGATCTGACGAGTGGTGCTGTTCTTCTGCAGATTCCGCCCAAAGCACCGGCAGTAAAGGTCAGCACATCGGCAGTTACCGCGGCAGTGACCGGTGGAACGGCTCTTTTTTCCACAGGCCCACCGACGAAATTCATGGTCTTGGAAGGGATCGGCACGTTCTTTCCCACTGGTCATCCTGAAAGAGCTGCGACCATAAATGGCGGCGAAATGATGACGATGACGGCAGACGGGCGCATGACGAGACCAGAGAAGTTTGATGTAAAGCTAGTTCTCAAGACGTCGCGTTTGATTAAGGATTTTCCGCCGCTCGAAAACATGCCGTTAGTAATGGCAGTCGTGGACCTTCAGGTCGCAGAGCAGCAATTAGCTGGTTTAAACAGCCAGGCCCTGGCCAGAAACCTGGTAAACGTGATTGGCACGACGGATCAAAACACGAACTCGAATCCTGCTGTTTTAGTAGACAACTCGTCCCCGCGTCCGACGCCGCCACCAATAACGCCCACTCCTCCCCCGATAACGCCCACCCCGCCGCCGCCGACTCCAACGGCATCGCCGTCAGGAACGCCAATTAAATTTGGTACGCCCAGCACCATCAGTTCCCCCAATCCCTACCTGATAACGAGCGACACTGTCATTACGACGGATCCCTCGATCACTACGAACGGCGTGACGGATTACGGCAAGATTTATCGTGGACAATCGATTGACGGTCCTGTCTCTGCGTGGGCGTTCGGATCGACATCGGCTTTTGACACAGCAAGCGGTTTCGATGGCCTGATTGGCGATAATTCCGGGGCGGCGTTCAAGTTCACTGCGCTCCAGCTAACGGGTGATCCAATGATCGACACGACAAATGGCGAAATCAATCTGGGTCTTATCGCGGTTAACGGCATTACTTCCGGCGGTCCAGGCGGTGTGTTGACCTTCTCGGGTATCCGCGGGCTATTGCTTGCGACGCAGAATGGTCCGATCACTTTGGGTCCCGAAATCTCCTTCTCCGGTTTGCACGATCTGACAATTTACGCGCGCGGTTCCGGCAGTGACCTGACACTGGGTTCCGATATCAACACATCGAGCCAGGTCCGCCTGTTGGCCGAACGCGACATGTCGATCACGTCGAGTATCACAACGGAAGATTTATATGTGTTTGTTGGACGCAATCTGAATTGGACCAACCTGACTTCCAACGAAACTGCGTCTGATTCTAACGGCAATGTGAGTATTTCTGCCGGCCAGACATTTAATGTTGCAAATGATCTGACGATCATTCGAAGAAACGGGGGGACTACTTCGGGTCTCAATATCCTTCTTCAGGCCGGCAACGACCTGTTAGTCGGCGGCAACCTTTCAGTCGCCACCGATATTAGTAATTTAACAAATGGGGGCAACATCGGTATTGCAACGGGCAGAAATCTTACCGTGGATGGATCGCTTGGGTTGCTGACAGCGGCGATCGCACCATCAGGAAGCGTGCAGAGCGGTGGAAATGTGACGCTCGCCGTCGGCAACGACCTGACGACTCACAATAATGCCAATTCCGCAGGAATTGACCTCGAGATAATCACGCCATTTCAGCAAACAATTAATTCCGGCGCGAATCTGGTTTTAGCCATCGGACATAATCTGGTTACGGACCCGGGTGGCGATACGACCCTTTTCGTCAACAACGACGTGAACCGCGTCGTCAATGGAGGGAGAATTCTCGGTACGATCGGAGGGAATCTTCAGACCAACGATCTAACGGTCGGACTCTCAAACAATGGGGGAGAAATCGACACCGGAGGAAATGTTAGCCTGGAGGTCTCCGGAGATATCACAGCTCAGGGCGACTCTATTTTCGAAATCCAAAACCAAGGTGGAACAATGGGGCAGAACGCCCGGGTGCAGATAGCTGCAGCCAACATTGACGCAGACTCTTTGTTGGCCCAGATCGACAACAGCCACGGAGGTGTCATCAGCGGACCCGCTGTCATCAATATGAACGTAGCTGGCAACGCTAACGTGACCAATGATGCGACACTTGCCATCTACGGCAGCGATGGGGCGATATCTAGCGCGATTCGAATTAACGATGGTGATTACAACGTCGGGGGCACTTTTCTTAGCTATATCGACGGGAATGGAGCAATTACCTTCAATAGCGCCAGCGCTCACGCAGATATACTCAAAGCCGGCGTATTTGGCGCAAACGGCGTGCTCAATATCGGCGGTGGCAATCTGTCGGCTGACACGATATTGAAACTCTACGCTCCTGGGAGCAATGGCCAGCTCAACTTTGTTTCTAACGTTACCCTCGGTGGGAACAGCGCCAAGATTCTCGCGGCGAATTCAATTACGATATTCGACAACGTTGTAGTTACTATTGGCGGCGGCGTTCCGGCTTCTGTCTATACAAATAACCCTAATTACTCGGAACAGTGGGGCGGTAATGGTAGTACAACTGGCACGTTCGCTGGCGCGGGCGCGAAGCGGCCACAGCCGCTGTCCGAAGCTCCGCCATTCGGTGGTTCGTCGCCCGGTAGTCCGACCCATGGAAAAAGGATGACGAAAGTGATCAATATCAAGAACACCGACCAGTTACTTGGCTTACTCGATGGCGGTGTCCTCGGCCCCGACGGAAGGCTAAGATTCCCCCGCCAGGGGCATCGCCACGGAGCAAACGCAGATCGCATCAATTTCAATCGTGTGATGAAAGCAGACCGCGACATGGCGGATATTCGACGCATTCGCGATCATGGTGTGGTTACTAATCGTCTTGGTAACGCGACGCGACCGTTCTAGTTAGTAAGCAACTGGTATTTTCAACCTGCTCATCGATATGGCTGAAAAGATTAGCGCCGTGGACGATGAAAGAAGCAGCAAGTGGTCCTGTTTGTGAGACATCGCCTCAACCCTCATTTGTCCGGGTTGGTCGCGACGTTGTGCGCGCTTTTTTTCACCCTGGCAGATGAGGGCTGGGCGCAGACGGCGAACCAGGCGCAGTTGACCCGCGAACAGGCTCCGTCGGCCTTTCCTGCCCCTGTGCCGAGCGGGCCGGAAGGTGGAAATGTCACCGGGGCGCCTGGCGATTCCGAGCTGGGCGAGCAGCAAATCCTCAAACGAGTCGATGAATATCAACCATTCACGATCTCTGCTGGTATGCCCTTTTACTGGACGTCAAACGTTGCCCTTACACGAAGCGGGGAGCAGAGTGACTTTGTCGTTGCGCCTTCAGCAGCAGCCTTTTACGAGCCGCGAATCACCAACACGTTGTACGGATTAGTCGATGTGCGGGAGCAGCTGTTTTATTACGATAAATTCGACAACTTCAATTTTGGCAGTTTTGATTTTGAAGTCGGCTTAAGATATCTCGTGCCGCAATGGCATAATCTGCTCTTGCGAATTGAGTACGATTATAACCGGCTGACCGAGAAAAACACGTTTGCAGCCTTTTTTCAAAACCATGCCTGTATCATCGACGCGGAGATCCCGTTCCGCTTTGGCCGCGCTCAAACGCTTACTTTGGGCACCGACCTAAATATCAGCATGGCAGCGAGCGAATCGCATCAGGCTCCAAACATTAACGCGATTTCAGCACAGCGAAGTGATTACGCAGTCTATCTCGGTTATTCGGCGTTTCTCACACGTTCCTTTTATGTCAATGCCGTCGGTACCTTCGTCGTGCGGCAGTATTATCAGGGAGGTCGCGATGACATTAGCGAAATTCTTGCCTTAACGGCGAACTATCGCGTGAATAAATATCTCACACTGAGTGCCGTGAGTACATTGGCCGCGAGCCAATCGAACCAAAGCGTTTTCGATTACCAAGTGGCTAACCTCGGAGGCGCGGTGGCCCTACAGGTAAAATTCTAGGGTTCGCTGGATAAACTGTCCCACCAGCCCGGTTCCTAGGGAATAACCAGGGTTTGGCCAACCGTAAGTTTTTTCGGGTCATGAATATTCTTCCGGTTCGCGTTCAGAATGTCTTTCCAACGCGTGGGCGATTTATAGAACTTCCGCGAAATAGAAAATAGCGTGTCGCCTGACTGAACCGTGTAAGAGCGCTCTCCTTTCCTGGACGCCAGTTTTTTAGAGCTTGTATCGTTTTCTGGTGATTTGTCCGTCACACTTCGGGCCGGCGCGGCGCGCGCTTCGAGTTCTTTGTGCAAATTAAGATTTTCGTTTCGCAAGCGGGCCGCCTCCGACCGGGTGATCACAGAATCGCCGGACAACACCGTTAGCGCGGCGATTTCATCGCGTTTTATGGAGTTTTTGACGTCGGCAGCGTGAGGGCCAGTTGGACTCAATACCAAATAACGTTTGAAATGATGCAGCGCACTTACCGGATCGTTCAGTTTGTCGTCATAAAGAAGAGCCAGTTTATAATGGACCTCAGCGTTCCGGGTGCTCTCGGAGTCGTCGAGCGCGGCTTCATACAAATTGATTGCGCGCGTAAAGTCTCCTTGCGCCGATTTGGTATCTGCGTCCTGAACTAACTGTGTGTGGCGCGAAGCGCCCAGGCGATCGCAGCCGGCCAAACCGAAAATGAAAAAGACCGACAGCCAAGCGCAAGCGGTGATTGTCTTTCGTGACAGCAAACAGCCTGAGCACGATCGAACGGACCGAAACTTGTCAGTGCAGGACATCGTTGCCAATTTGCTTACTTGTGAATCCGCACGCACTTCAAATCTTTTTCCTTGGAGCAACATTGTTTTTAGGCTGCGACACGTGTGTACATGGAGCCCTGTCCATCGGAACAACCTATCCGTTCAATTTTGTCGATATTGACGGGGACAAGCTTTCTACGGCTGACGGACATGTCACCATCATCGTCCTGGCCACGCCTGCAGATCGAGAAAAGGCAAAAGCGGTGGGCGACCGCGTTCCTGAACATTGTTTGGGCAACCCGGATTATAGGATGATCACAATTATTCGTTTTACGCGACGACACCTTGCGCTCGGACGAAGGATCGCCACTGCCCTCGTCCGGCACCGTGTTAATGAAGAGGCCACTCGACTTCAAGCGCGATACAAGGGGAAGGGGATCGAACGTGACGCCCGGAAAGACATCTTCGTCGTGACTGATTTTGATGGGTCGATCTCGTCGCAGCTTGGCGAATCAACGGGCGCAACGGATTTTTGCGTTTTCGTGTTCGGGCGAAATGGCGAATTGCTTGCTCAATGGCATGACGTCCCGAGTGCCGAGCAATTGGCCGCGGCGGTAAAGTGATCTCCACAGGTCTCTTAATATCTTGGCACGCTGGGATCGATTTGATCCGACCACGCATCGATTCCGCCTTCGAGATTATAAATTTTAGTGAAACCACGCTGTTGTAGCAGTCGAACTGCCTGCGCGCTGCGTTTTCCACTGTGACAATGAACTATGATCGGTCTCTCCCGTTCCAACTCGTCTAATCGTTCGGTAAAATCTCCCAAAGGGATCAATTTTGAGCCTTCGATTCGGGCAATTTCGTACTCGAACGGTTCGCGCACATCGATTAACTCGAAAGGCTCCCCTGCATCCATCCTTCGCTTTAGTTCGTGCGGCGATATCTCCGCCACCGCTCCCTCGTCGCGCACTCCGCAAAATTCTTCGTAATCGATAGGCGAGAAGATTGACGGGTTTTCGCCGCACACTGGACATTGCGGATCGCACCGCAGATGAAGTTCGCGAAATTTTGTCTTAAGCGCATCGAAATATAGAAGACGTCCAATGAGTGTCTCGCCGATACCCAAAATCAGTTTCAATGTCTCAATGGCCTGTAGCATGCCGACGATTCCCGGCAAAACACCAAGCACGCCGGCTTGCGCGCAGTTCGGAACTGACTCCGGTGGGGGCGGCTCAGGAAAAAGGCAGCGGTAGCACGGGCCGCCCAGGTGAGGGGCGAACACGGTTGTTTGTCCTTCGAAGCGAAATACCGAGCCGTAGACGTTTGGCTTACGCGCAAAAACGCAGACATCGTTCGACAAATATCGCGTCGGAAAATTATCCGATCCGTCAACGACCACATCGTATCCGGACACAAGTTGCGAACCGTTTACACTGGAGAACCGGCACTCGTGTAATTCGATCTCGATTCGCGGATTCATATCATGGAGACGATCCCGCGCCGATTCCAACTTGCTTCGGCCGATGTCTTTTGTTCCATGAAGAATTTGCCGTTGAAGATTGGAAAGATCGACATCGTCGAAATCGACAATCCCGATGTGGCCGATGCCGGCAGCTGCCAAATAAAGCGCAGCAGGCGATCCGAGCCCTCCGGCGCCGATGCACAAGACACGCGCGGCTTTGAGTCGATTCTGCCCCTCTGATGTCACCTCAGGCATAATGAGGTGGCGCGAGTAGCGTTGCAGTTCCTCGACGTTCAACTGCATCTCGTTGCTGCGCTTGTCATCAATAATGCTCCGATTCATATGCGAACGGTTACTTTAGCACAACGTCCTGGAACTTTAGCCGGGATCGGTCGACGCCGGTTTAATTCGACCCCACTTTCCGCGCGGATGGTATCACGCCGAAAGCTTTCGAGGCTGAAAACTCTCCGATGTTAACGCTACTCTGTGACCTTTACTGGTGTGCCGACGGGGGCGTTCTCGAAAAATGTTCTCGCCATTCCCTTTGGTAAGCGAATGCAACCGTGGGAAGCAGCAAAGGGCGGTACGTATCCCTGATGCATCGCGTAGCCGCCTCTGAAGAACATTGCATACGGCATTTGCGCTCCATCGAAATGTGAGCCCGACGGACGCTTGTCCTTCCGAGCGTCAATGTTTGACCTCACCACATTGCCATAATCATCCACGTAATCGCCGAATATCGTTGAGACATGGTCTGGGCTCTTTGAGAGAACAGAATAGCTTCCTGGCGGCGTAGAAAACCCGGGCTTGCCGGTCGAGACGGTCGATTCGCCAACAAGCCGTTTGCCTTTGTAAAAATAGGCCTTCTGTTCGCCGATATGGACGACAATCCGCGCCGGACCCGAAGCGCCTTCGTCGTTCCACCAGCCCACTTCGGCAGCGCGAGGATATGGGCCCTCTGGAATGGTCTCACAACCGCAAATGATCGCTGCTATCAGGGCCGCACCTGCTATCCGAAGCAAACAGTAAGGGTTCATGGAGGCGCATATTTATCCGCGTTTGGTTAGGCCGCTTCAACTTAAATTATAGATTTTCAATCTGGTTGCCCTTCACCCGTGAATTAGCCACCCGTTCAAGCCGCTGTTTGACGCTGACCGCGTCACAAATACGCTCTTTACCATGCCCACTGTGCAACCGCCGATTGATTTAGAGAGTTGGATCGACAAAAACCGCGAGAAATTTAAACCACCGGTGAGCAATCGCTATCTCTACGACGGCCGCGATTTTTTCGTAATGGTCATCAAAGGGCCGAACGCGCGGAACGACTTTCACCTTGTCGATTCGGAAGAGTATTTCTACCAGCTAAAGGGCGACATTAAGGTGCGGGTCCGCGAAGGCGACCGCATCGTGGATCATGTCGTCAGAGAAGGCGAAACATTCTTTATACCGCCCAATGTACCGCATTCGCCCCAACGCCCATCGGATACGATTGGTGTCGTGGTCGAACGCCGCCGGCCGCCCGGAGAGAAGGAGCACGTTATTTTCTATTGTGAAAATTGCGGCTCATTAGTGGAAGACATCCATTTCGACTGCGCAGATATCGTGGAGCATTTCAGCAAGGCGATGGTCGATTTCTGGAATGACGACACGCGTCGTACCTGCAAGAAGTGCGGTACAAAGGTCGAAAAACCAGAGCCAATGAGATCGCTTCAGGACGTTTGAATCGGCACCGAACGCTTTCGGAGTTCACAGAATCGCCCTAAAATTCGCGCGTGAAGATCGACCTGCATACCCACATTCTGCCGCGCAACTGGCCGGACCTCGACGCGAAATACGGCTACGGCGGATTCGTCAGGCTTGATCATTATCAGCCGTGTTGTGCTCGCATGATGATGGGCGACCGCGTTTTTCGGGAGATCACCGACAACGTGTGGGATCCTGCGCGGCGGATCGAGGAATGCGATCGCGACCGTGTTTCGATGCAGGTGCTTTCGACTGTGCCGGTGATGTTCAGCTACTGGGCTAAACCTGCTGACGCATTGGATCTTTCCCGGCGACTAAACGACCACATTGCCGGAGTTGTTCGTGATCATCCGAAACGATTCGCAGGCTTGGCGACAATCCCGATGCAGGATCCGGATCTGGCAGCAGGCGAACTGGAGCGATGCGTCCGCGAGCTGGGCTTGTGCGGCGCCGAGATCGGCACGCACGTGGATCCAAATCCGCATTCCGGGCGAATCGACACCTTGAATCTGGACAATGCGTCGCTTCAGCCCGTCTGGAGCACCGCCGAACGCCTCAACGCAGCAATTTTTGTTCACCCCTGGGACATGTTAGGCAAGGAACGGATGCCCAAGTATTGGCTACCATGGCTTGTTGGGATGCCGGCTGAAACCTCGTTGGCGATCTGCTCGATGATCTTTGGCGGTGTGTTCGAGCGCTTTCCCAAGCTTCGTGTTGCTTTCGCCCACGGTGGCGGAGCATTTCCGTTTAGCATTGGTCGCGTCGAACGCGCGTTTCATGTGCGGCCAGATCTGGTCGCGGTAGAGAACAGTACAAATCCACGCGCATATCTTGCTTCCGGCAAGACGCCCGCGCGATTCTACGTCGATTCGCTTGTTCACGACACGGATGCGCTGGCCTTTTTAGTAAAGCTGTTCGGCGCGCAACGCGTCGCGTTGGGATCCGATTACCCATTTCCGTTAGGCGAGGCAAAACCAGGCCACCTAATCGAATCGACAAAACTTTCAGCGAAAGAGAAAGCGCAACTGCTCTTCGGAACTGCGCGCGAATTTCTTGGCCTTTGTTAAGCGTCAAAACGCTCAACGGGATGTTTCACGCGCTACATTTCGTGTCGGATGGCCCAAAGATCGTGAAATACCGGCTTGAACAATGATTCTTTCAGAAACGGGACGCCCGGGGATCCACCAGTGCCTTTCTTCGCGCCGATCGTCCGCTCAACCAGTTTGATGTGGCGGTAACGCCACTCCTGCAATCCTTCATCAAAATCGGTCATCAATTCGAATAGAATCGAACATTCGGGAGAATTCTTGTACAGCTGTAGAACCTCCGCCTGTACACGCTCGTCGGGTTCATTTGGTTTGGTGAGGTCGCGATTCTTCAATTCCGCGGGAATTTGCGCTCCGCGCGCAGCAAGAAAATCGTAGAAATGATCGACTACAGTGCGTTCCCGGAGCAATTGTTCCAGCCGAGCATATCCAGGAAAATCCGGCTTGAGATATTTGAGGGTTGATCCGCGTTTGTATCCGAGGGCGAATTCAATTTCCCTAAATTGCACTGATTGAAATCCCGATGCCGTTTCAAGCCGGTCTCGAAAGCTTGAAAACGACGATGGCGTCATCGTTTCAAGAATATCCACCTGCGCGACCAGGACCTTCATGATTGTGCGCACGCGTTTGAATGCGTGAATCGCGCCGAAAAGATGGCCTGCCGAAAAATCTCTCTTTATCCTTTCGAATTCATGCAGCAACTGCTTGAACCACAGCTCGTACGTTTGATGAATGATGATGAAGAGCATCTCATCGTGTTCCGGTGGACTTGACCGCGGTTTCTGGAGTGTAAGCAAGTTCTCCAGATCAAGGTAACTCGCATAAGTGAGAGGGGGTGGCATAGCCGTGTTGGATATTAGATGCTGGATGCTGGATGATAAAAGCTGTTTCTCTGCAAGTTCGTACCGGCGCTTACGGCAGAAATCCAATCAGCGATTCAACGCTTCACCTGCGCTACGGAACGTGGCGCAAATACTCCCGATCCCACGCTGCCGGGATGCTTTCACGCGTCGAATACGGCCCTGGCTCATACGCGCGCGAGGTAATACCTTTTTGACTCAGTTCGCACACGTGCCAGTCCTGCTTGTTGGTCATGTCCCAAAACTCGATCGCGTCATCGGGTTCAAAATCACTGTGTTTAAATGCGTCCGGGTGAAAAAACCAATCGCACAGGATCAGTGTGCGCTCCGGCGACTGCGGCCAAAGTTGATGTACCATCGCGTAATCGGGATGCAGGCTCAGCAGCATGTTCGGAAAAATCGAATAATAGAAGACGAGCCGGAAATCCTCTTCACCAAATTGTTCCATTGGCAAGGCGCAGGCGTTTCCACTCATGGTCAGGCTTTTGCCTTTGGCGATCTGCATGAATCCACCAAGGAACGGTCCCTCAGTTAGATCGTTCTCCGCGGAGTCATACGGCGAGATTTTCGACAGCTCTGGATGTACGCCCAGGCAGTGATAACACTCTGAATAGTTTTCAAAAATCAACTTCCAGTTGGCTCGCACATCATATTCGATCCGCTTTGCCGAGCGAAGCGTTGGCAAGTTCCAGCGCGAAAATTTGCCAGCCAACGGCGCGAACCAGTCCTCAAGCGAAGCGTAGCTGTCTCGTTGCGTCAAGGTGTCGGCCAGGTTCGCAAAAATGAATCCCTCCCACAGAGCAAGGTTGGCCGGATGCAACGAATACTCGGTCTTGTCAAAGCCCGGAACGTCATCCATGTGTGGCGCGCCGAGTAATCGTCCATCGAACGCATAAGTCCAGGCGTGATAGGGACATTGAATTCCTGCGGTTAGCCGGCCGTTTCTATCTTCAATCACTCGACTTCCGCGGTGGCGACAAACATTGTAAAAGCCGTGGATCGTTCCGCGTTTATCGCGAACAATGATCAAGCTCTCACGCGCGACCTCTGCGGTAAAATAATCACCAGCTTGCGCGATCTGACTCTGATGTCCAACCAACACCCATTGCTTCGAGAAGATCTTCTCCTGCTCCTGCGCAAAAATCTCCGGGGAGACGAAATAGCGTTGGGCCAAGCTCTTGGCGCCAGTTGTGAATGTCTCAGTGGGCTTGCGAAACGAAGGCACTACGTTAATCGGCATCGATCGCATTTGAGAATGCTCCACGCCGCCTAGCTTTGCGTCAATGCGGTAATCGCACGCGAAGCGCGACCGCATCTCGGCTGCCGTGCCGAGACAAACCGTTTTCGTTCCGCTGTGGTTTCCCTACTTGAGGACCACCTGATGAAACTCGTACCAATCGTCGAGATTGTTCAGATTCACTGCGTCCTTCGGAGACGAAGCGTCATCTGTGATACCGCTTGCACCCAGAACGCCCTTCCGCGTCTCGTCATCGTGATTGTAACCACGCACCGCGGCGTTGTGCTTTTCAATCGCTCCTTGGTTGAGCGACTTGGCGTTTTTCTTCACCCAGGCTTCGAATTCAGGATAGGTCGGTTTTTCTTGTTTGATGTAATCCTTGACTGCCTGCTCTTCGAGTCCGAGCGCAGCACAAGTCATCGCATCAAAACCTCTGCCGATGCCCGGATAGCCAGAGGCAAGCTTACCTTGTGATTCGAGCGAGACTTTCAACCAGAGCCGGGGAAGATGAAGAACCCCGAGTGGTCCGGCGACGCCCGAGCTGATCATTGGAACATATGTATCGACCATAGTATCATTTTGTTAATCCCCCCTCGAGCGAATTGCAAGTTCGTGCGTCCTGCGAGTCTTATTCGCTGTCGATATCAGGCTTTGGTAAAGGCGATGAGATTTCTATCTGTGTAATCTTGCCGTCGGGCTCGCGGCTGGCCTCGAGTTCCACTTCTTGCCTGGGATCGGTGCGTGTGCTGAGAAACAAGATCCTCGTGATCTTTCCGTTCACATTAATCTTGTTAAGGCTCTGATTGAGATTGTTCGCTGCGGTTGCTGCCCCTTGCCAGCTGTCAGCTATTTTCTCTGGAGTAAGCGATGAGGTGCCGGTTTGAACGATTTTTACCTGGTCATCCACGATTTTTCTGGCTGGAGCTCCAGCGGGCTTGAATTCGGGAGTAGTCGGCGTCCAATCGGGTAATCTGACTGGTCCCGGGGCTTCAAGTTGCTTCTTCAAGGCGGCGGCCAGTTTTTCCTTTTCGCGCTTTTCCTGCTCCTCCTGTCGCGCTTCCTCTTCTTTCGCCTGAGACAGCATTTCCGCGAGTTTCTTCTTTGTATCTGGTGGTGTAGGGTTGTCTTTCTGAAGTTGTTTTGCCTCCTTTAACATCTCCTTCAAATCAGGATCATTCAGCGGGTTGTCCTGTGCGCGAAGAAGCGGAATGAAAAGCAGGCAGTTGATAACCAAAATAGAAAAAAAGCGAGCTTGTGGGTGCATTGCGGGAGAATAACAAGCGTCCCGCTGCTTACAATTCAAATGGACTGAGTGAAGGTCGTTTGGACCAGCCAAAAGCCTGCCCGAGCGGACGATCAAATTTCTTTCCCTCTCTGGCCATTTTTGCATTGCTTTGTCGCGGCGGATCGCATCGGTGTCCAATTAATCGAGTGGGCTAATCCTCATCTATTGACGACATCGAATACTACGATATCGTAATATCATGTTGAAAACTCATTTCAGGATGTGTGCCCGGGGCGTGCTGCTGGTTCAAGTGGCATTGGCTGCAAAAGCGGGGACGGCGCCGGTCAAACAGCAGGCGCAATCTTTCACAATTCTGTTGAACAGCTCGGTCGCGGATCGTCCATGACTGACGCGGAATTGACCCGGGCGCTCGAGCGAGGCGATATCGCGAACGAAGATTTCCGTCATGCGTCCCATTTGCACGTGGCATGGGTGTATCTCGCCGAGTCCTCATCGGCGCAGCAGGCTGCCAACAAAATGCGCGATACATTACGCCGATTCGCCCTGGCCGCGGGTAGACCTGAAAAATATCACGAGACCATTACGTTGTTTTGGGTGCATCTTCTCGCGCGCGCCTATGTGGCCAGCCGCGGAGGACGCCTGGAAGAAATCGTCCATGCACACCCGCAATTACTGGAAAAGAATCTGCCACTCGTTTACTATTCGGCCGAGCGGCTTTTTAGTGACAAAGCGCGAGCTTTATGGGTAGAACCCGATTTGAAGCCGGTTTCAATCGATGCCATTGCGACTTGTTCATCCGGTCCACCGCGCGACGCACCGGATCGGTCTTTATCTTGACGACTTAAGAGAGCGCGGCTTAACGCAGGGAGAAGCACATATCTTAGGGTTGCTGGCTCATTGCGGCCGCGCCAACTTGGGCGATCTGCATCGTGGCCTCGCGCACAAGAGGTCGACACTGACCAGCATTCTTGATCGCCTGGCTAGGCGCGGGCTGATCACCCGGGCAGTTGGAGAAACAGATCGGCGCACGTTCGTCGTGAGACTAACAGCAAAAGGCCGAAAGTTGGCGCGACGCGTCCAGAGTCACTTATCCGCATTAGAACGCGCCGTTGTCCGTCGCGTTACCACGGCCGATATCAAGGGTTTCAACAAGGTTGTCGCTGCGCTCGAACAGGAAGCGCATCAGCGTGCGGGTTCTCGAGGCGTTGAAGCGAATCGTAAGCGCGGGAAAGCGGTTTTGTGAAACTCGAGGGGTTAGATCGATTTTATTGGTGCTAAAAGCGGTGTAGCAAAACTGCGAGCGCCAGGATCCCCATCAACACAAGAATGATAAGAGCAGTGAAGAGAATTCGATCTTGCAGGCGAGCACGCCGCGCGGCTTGCGCGTATGGAACGCGGGTGAAGGTAACCATTGTATAAAGGGGTAGATACAGACCAGGCAGCGCGGCTTCGAGCAGGTGATCGAGTTTTTTTTTCGCGCGAAATGTCCTCGACGCCGTTTTGTCGCGCATTTCAATGAAATTGCCAACCGCCAGATCGGCAAGCGCGTCTGCATTCTCCTTTCGACTACCGAAGTATTCTGCAAATGCACGTTCGCGACTGTCGGAGAATTTCTGGAGGCACTCATCGAGCACGATGCAATCCTCAAATGCGGCGTTCATTCCCTGACCATAGAACGGCACGACTGCGTGCGCGGCATCCCCTAACAGGCAAACTTTGTCGCGGTAGTACCACGGCGCGCAACGAACGGTCACAAGCGAGCCGGTTGGATTGTTCTTGAAATCCTCGAGCAGCATCGGCATGAGCGGAATGGCATCAGGAAATTCTTCATCGAAGAAGCGCTGCACATCGTCATCTGTCCTTGTTGTGGAGAAACTGCGCGGGCCCTTGAATTCCCAGAAAAGGGTGCAGGTGAACGACCCGTCAGGGTTTGGTAGCGCAATCATCATAAAGCTTTTGCGCGGCCAGATGTGCAGGGCGTTTTTCTCGATTTGCCACGACCCGTCCGATGAAGGCGGGATTGTCAGCTCTTTGTATCCGTGTGCGAGATAACTCTCGTTGTATTGAAAATTATCGATCTTTCGCCGCATTGAGTCGCGCACCGCGGAGAATGCGCCATCCACCCCGATGACTGCATCGCTATCCACAGTCAATTCGCCGGTCTCGGTTTCGAAAAGACAGCCCGCTCCATCCAGATCGACGTCGGTGCATTTGCGATTGAAATGGACGTGCACGTTCGGGTAACGCTGGGCCGCTTCGATTAATGTGGTGTTAAGGGAAGCGCGCCCGATTGAGTTGATGCATTTATTGGGATCGACATCGTACGGCGCGAAATGCAGCGCTCCGGATTTATCATGTATCATCCGGCCCCGCATCGGGATCGCGTGACGCAATGCTTCATCAGCAATTCCGATTTGTTCGAGCGCATGAATCCCACGTGTCGAAATTGCCAAGTTAATTGAGCGTCCACCAACAATATTGCCTTCACGCGGGTCCGAGCGGCGTTCGTATAGATCGACATCGTAGCCGCGTCGACCCAAGTACGCTGCGAGCAACCCTCCCGCCAAGCCGCTGCCGATTAGGGTGAATCTCGTCAGCCTCAACTATCTCCCTTGGATTTCACGACGGCATTAATCGCGGAAGCGGTGCCTTCGGAAAGACCGCTACCGCGTCGCCGATTGCGCCGAATCGGTGTTGACAGGTCGTTCATCGCGTTCAGAGCTGCTTTTACTCCCCTTAACATCGGTGGCTGTTTTCGAGTTCGGCTTACCCGGTTCGTAATCCTGGAGCCAGGTGCTCCATTGCATGTTTTCTCTCCATGCGGTAATCCCGGAATGCCCGTAATGCTGTTCCACTTCGTATTCGTCGTCTTTTTTGACTTTGCACCAGAATAGTCTGCCGGCTCTGCGCCAGCCATCGAGAATGACTCCATCTTCGAAAGGCTGATTACGCGCGGTCACTACCAGACAATTGTTCTCGCTTGAGGTGTGGTCATAGGCCACACCCCAATGAAGCACCAGCGTCTTGGGCTTGAGTTCTTTCAAACGCGTTCCGATATCCTGTGCCCAATGGCCGCACCAGCCACGCTTTCGAGCGCCGACGTTGACCAGAAAGGCTTGAAACTCTGGATTTAGGACGACGTGATAATCGCGTGCGAGCTTGCGCGCCGTCGTGTGAGCCGTCAGCGATATTTGCTCGGCTTCGGCAGGATCAACGTCAGCTGAAAGCCCGGCCAGCGCCTTGCTCAAGTCCTTAATGGATCTCTCGTCTCCAGCCCAGGCCGGATGGATCAGAACGGGAAGCATAACACCCCAAAAAATGCTGCGTATCATTGTTTTCATTCGCTGGTCAGGGTTTTCGCATCTCTCGAGGGGAATTGCAACGATAACCGCCTGCTGGAAGCCTGCATCTCGGGACGAGGTCGAATCGGTTTCTCACTTTTTCTACGATATTGGAGAGCTCAAGGTATCAGACTATGGATAGGAGGTTTTCGGCCACAGCGAATCAGCCTCGGTCATGCCAGGCGCGTGAATTAACATTCAAGCAAAGAAAAGCTCGCACGAAGTCCTTATGCGGCACATCGTAACGCTTCAGATATGAAAATCCGGCGTCTTTATTTATTCGTTCCACTGGTTTGCGCTTTCACAATCGTCCAATCGGTGACGGCTCAAGAATCAAAGGCTGTCAAACCGAAGCAGTTTATTTATGTATTGCGGCTGGTGCCAAGGCTGCATTCGGATTCAGCTTGGACAAAAGAAGATAACGCCATAATCAAACGGCATTTCGTTCGGTTTCAGGAGGCCTCCAAGGCTGGTCAATTAATTCTTGCGGGAAGAACATCAGAACCGGGCGACAAGACATTTGGCATCGCCGTTTTTGAGGCGCCCAACGAAGAGGCAGCGAGAAAGTTCATGCAAGAGGATCCGGTCGTCGCAGGTGGATTGATGACGGCGGAGCTTCACCCATTTGCCGTCGCCCTCGAACGCAAGAATCCATAGGGAGACAATCGAGAGAGGCCTATTGGTGCTGAGCCAGAATCCTGGTGAAGCGCCACACCTCGTGAAAGGTATTGTAAATTGGAGTTGGTGCGACGCGGATTACGTTCGGTTCGCGAAAATCACATTTCACGCCCGCGGCTTCGAGTTCCTTCAATAATTGTTTCGGATGCTCGTGCGCCAGAATCGACAACTGACAGCCGCGCTCATTGGGATCGCGCGGTGTGATGACTGTAAATTTCTTAGATCCAATTTCTGCTAATAGAAACTCGAGATAGCCGGTAAGCATGACCGACTTTGCGCGTAGCTCCCGCATTCCACCCGCCTCATCGAAGATCGCGAGGGATGCGCGCAATGGCGCCATTGAAAAAATCGGTGGATTGCTGATCTGCCAGCCGTCGGCGGACGCAACGGGGATAAATTCCGGTTCCAAATGCAATCGGAACCGTGTAGTCGGATCGTTGCCAAACCAGCCAGCAAGTCGCGGCAACTTCGTGTTGGTCGCGTGTCGTTCGTGCACGTACGCCCCTGCAATTGCCCCAGGGCCGGCGTTGAGATATTTATACGAACACCAGACCGCGAAATCGACATTCCAATCGTGCAACGTCAGCGACACGTTCCCGGCAGCATGGGCAAGATCGAACCCAACGATGATATCCCGCTTCTGCGCTGCAGCCGTGATTTTTCCGATGTCGAACAATTGACCTGTGAAAAAGTTCACACCCGCAAACATCACTACCGCGAGTTGATCGGCGTGCGTCTCGATCAGGTCGAGGATGTCTTCCGTTTGGATGGTGAACTCACCTTTGCGCGGTCGTGCGAGAATGAGTGTGTCTTTCGGATCGAGCTTGTGATGCGCGATCTGCGTTTTAATCGCATAGGTGTCGGAAGGAAACGCCGGCTCTTCCATCAGGATCTTGAATCGCGATTTGGTCGGCCGATAAAACGTTGCCATCATGAGATGGAGGTTCACCGTGAGGCTGTTCATGCAAATCACCTCTGGGGACTGCGCGCCAACAACCCGTGCGGTCGGGTCGCGCAACGCTTCGTGATAGGTGTACCACGGCGTCCCGGCCGCGTGATGCGCGTCAACCCCCGACTTCGCCCAGTTATCTAACTCTTCTTCGACATTCGCCCGCGCCGTTTTCGGCATCAAACCTAACGAATTGCCGGCAAAATAAATCAGCGGTTTGCCATCTTTTCCCAGCGGAAGATGAAATTTGTCCCGGAAAGCGCGAAGCGGATCCTCGGAATCGAGTTGTTTTGCGAAACTTTCGCCGGTGGAAAACGTCATTGACATACTGAAGCACGCAACGTCCAACGTCCAACTCGCCTTCGCAAGGCCACGGTACGTCGGACCGTCGACATTCAACACTCAATCACGATTATCTACTGCGTTTCGGCGCTTGCATAAATTCAATGGTTGTTCCGTCAGGATCGCGAACATATACGACCCGTTTTCCAGCGTTAGGACCGGATTGAAGCGTTTGCGGTTTACCAGCAGCCTTCCAACCGGATGCATTGATCGCGCAGAGAATCGCGTCGAGATCATCGACAATGAGAGCGACGTGAAGGTGTCCGACGTCACATGGCCTGAGATCAACATGTTGTTTCCGGTCTGATGGGGCACAGTATTCAAGCAGTTCGATCTTGTGACCGCCGGGCGTTTTCACAACCGCGAGTCTAAGCTCGGCACCTTCGACGCCGGTGATTTCACTGGCCATTTTGCCGGTCTGATGGGCAGTATGCGAAAGCTCGAAGCCGAGCACATCGCGCCAGAACGCGAGTGAGCGCTCGAGATTCGAGACGGTAATGCCTGTATGGTCAGCGGAGATGATGCGAAATTTGTTCGTGCTCATTCTAGTGTTCCTACTGACATTGAGAAAATTCGACGCGAGGTGCGCCTCGCACGACACGGTGCGTGTGGTTTCCAGATTACTGCAATGCGGCGATCACTTTAAGTTCGATCGCAATCGGGGTGGGCAATGCGCCAACCTCGATCGTTGTACGCGTCGGATTTGGTTTGCCCTCACCAGAAAAATATTGGGCGTAAAGCTTATTGTAGATCGGGAAATCTTTTTTCATGTTTGTCAGGAACACGGTCACATCCACAATGTCGTTCCACCTCGCGCCAGCGTCCTCCAACACCAACCGCACATTTTCAAACACCACGCGACATTGCGTTTCGATATCGTAACTGACGACGTGCCCGGCTGAATCGCGCGTTACACCGGGGATTTCCTTGCTGGCACGTTTGCGTGGACCGATCCCAGACAGAAACAACAGGTTGCCGACGCGTTTTGCATGGGGGAAGGCGCCCACCGGTTCCGGGGCGCGTGTACTTTCAAATATTTCGCTCATTTATTGGAACCGCAGATTATACGGATAAACCGTTCGGATCACGAGACGAGATGACGCGGCCGTTTCTCAATTATGATTATGATCAGTCTCGATGGCTTGCGCATAACCGAAGCGTTTCGCCGATCGCGCGCGTGCTTTCGTTGCTTCGACTAAACGATCGCGTGGCGGCAGGGTGGTCACAAGAGAGTCGAGCAAATGTTGCGCTGCGTGAGCAACATCATCGACAGCACGATCGAAAGCTGCCTCGTTGGCCTTGGAAGGTCTCGTGAAACCGCTCAGCTTCCGGACGAACTGAAGCGACGAAGCGCGAATTTCATCCGCACTGGCCGGTGGACTGAAGTTATGAAGGGTCTTGATGGCTCGGCACATGTCGGAATAATCAACAATTTTCGATTAACGATCAACTACTTCGGGTCTCGCGGTCGGGCGTTGCCTTCCGCGACGGTGGCAGGTCCGGGCGCCCGTGCCACTCAGGATCGATTCTCATCGAGAATAACCTATTTCGCGATGCAGACGTTTTTGGGCTCGGTAAAGAAACGCAACGCTTCTTCGCCTCCTTCACGGCCGACGCCGCTTTGTTTCATTCCGCCAAAGGGTACGCGCAGGTCGCGTAAAAGCCAGCAATTCACCCAGACCGTGCCGGTGTTGATTCGCTCTGCAACCCGATGAGCCCGGCTAAGGTTTTGGGTCCAGACGCTCGAAGCCAGGCCATAGTCGCAATCGTTTGCATGTCCGATCACCTCCTCTTCATTATCGAACGGCGTGATCGTGACGACCGGACCGAAGATTTCTTCGCGATTTGTTCGGCATGAGACCGGCAAGCCAGTGATGACTGTCGGCTGGAAAAAATAGCCATCACGGCAACGCTCGTTCATCGACTCTGGCGTTTTACCCCCAAGCGCGATCTTGCCGCCTTCTTTCTGGGCCAAATCGACGTAGAACCTAATTTTCTCGAGTTGTGCCTTGCTTGCGATCGCGCCTTGGTCGGTTTTCTCGTCCAGTGGATCGCCCATTCTCAGTTCCGCCGCTTTCTCAATGAAGCGATCGATGAAATCCTTGTAAGCGGAACGCTCGACGAAAACACGCGATCCGCACAGGCAAACCTGCCCCTGGTTTGCGAATGAAGAACGCACGCTGCCAGTTATGGCAGCGTCGAGATCGGCATCGGCAAAAATGATGTTCGGGTTCTTGCCACCGAGTTCCAGCGACACCTTCTTGAATAATGGCGCGCAAGCTTCTGCCACTTTACGGCCCGTCACTGTGCCGCCGGTGAATGAGATTGTGTTGATCTTCGGATGCGCGGAGATCGCAGCACCGACATTTGGTCCGGTACCATGCACGATGTTGAGGACGCCACTCGGCAATCCGGCTTCGCGTGCGATCTCGCAAAGCATGTAAGCCGTCATTGGTGTGAGCTCGCTTGGCTTTGCAATGGCTGTGTTACCGACGGCGATGGCCGGAGCGATTTTCCAGCTCAACAAATAAAGCGGGAGGTTCCACGGCGATATTAATCCGGCGATGCCACGCGGTTGTCGCAGTGTGTAGTTGAACGCGACGTTGTCCGTAATGTGCGCTTCGGATTCCGTGTGCAGGATCGCCGTCGCAAAAAAGCGAAAATTGCTTGCAGCACGCGGAATATCGAGGGTGCGCGCGAGCGAGAGCGGCTTGCCCGTGTCGATCGATTCGGCGCGCGAGAGTTTCTCGAGGTCGCGTTCAATCAGGTCCGCGATACGGAGGAGAAATTTCGATCGCTCCGGAGCGGATTTTTTAGACCAAGCAACAAACGCCTTCTCCGCGGCAGCGACGGCGGCTTCTACATCGCGGCTATCGCTGTCCGCGACTTGCGAATACGGTTTGCCGGTCGCCGGCTCGATGTTGTCGAGGTATTTTCCGCCGATTGGCTCAACGAACTGGCCGTCGATAAAGTTTTGGATCTGCGATGATTCAGTTCGCACGCAAGAGTTTAAATGCTCAACCCGCCTTCGCCAACCAGCCTTTACTACGCAGTTGCGCGGCTATTGCGTGTAGGCAGGCTCGCCTCCATTGCTGGTGATGACCATTAGTGAGCGGCCTTCTTTATATGTACAGCCCAGCGAACGGCCGCCCAGTGAGTGAGGCAGCAACGTTACACCCCTGTCATGATTCTTGCTGACGACCGGTGTGAGTTTCTCGGCCCCTGCGAATTGACGCGCCATTACTGAGTTTGTTACCGGGCAAATTTGGGCCAATACTCAGTGGGAAAGTAGGCGTCTGTTTCTTTTGCTCAACGTATTCGCAAAATGCCTTGAGGCATTCGTTTGCAATCTTGGGCAACGCAACGCCATAGACTTGATCGATTCCATCGATCCTGATCTTTAATTCTTTTGGAATTCGAATCGTCAGGCGGGCATCCTTCTTCGTTTCGGCGAGTTTTTGGAGGGGCACAATCTTCTTCATACTAATATCTACGGAAACTCGGGGTCAAAGTTGCGTCATTTTTTGCAGAAATTGAAAAAATTTCCCGAAAACCCAGACGCGCCCATCTCGCCCTGATTCGGGATTAAAGCAAAAAAACACGATTAACCGCCGTTGACAATGTTGTCGGCATATGCGGACATAGGCGTCAATCGAAGCATATTCTAACGAATTCGAGCGCTGCGAGAAACATGTGTAAATTTCAGACTCTCGGCAAAACCGCCATCGTTATTCTGATCTGGAGCAGCTTTCCCGCACTTGCAACGGTTTATAATTCCGATGGCTCATCGACAAATGTACAGTACGTTCACGACAACCTAGCCGGGATCGGCGACACGATTGCTATTCCGGCTGGAACGTTCACATGGACGACCGGAGTGGCGATCACGAAAACGATCACTTTACAGGGCGCCGGCATCGGCCAGACATTCATCAGGGATGGTGTACAGGGTAATCGGCTGATTCAAGTTACGCTCTCTGCTGGCGGTCTTACTCGGCTTACTGGAGTCGAATTTCTAGACGGCGGAAGAACGTCAACAACAGGCGGTCACGGCGGAATTATTCACGTTGACGGAAACAACACCAACGGCAGCCAGTTCCGGATGGATAATTGTAAGACGACCGACCTCAATGGGTATCTGGTCTTTGATACTGTCATTGGCGTTCTTGATCACAACTACCTCAAATGCGGTGCTCTAAACAAAGCAAATGGTTCGCTCATCATTTACGGATCAAACTGGAATGGCGCGACAGTTGGCGACGGCAGCTGGGCTGCTCCCGCGAACTACGGTTTATCCCAGTTTTTGTTTGTAGAGGACAACACGTTTGAAGGGAATCATACCGGAGTCGGAGGCGTGACTGATGCGTATGCTGGTGCGCGATTTGTAATTCGTTACAACCGCATGATTGGAATGATAACGTTCAATCACGGAACCGAATCGACTGGACGCGAGCGCGGGTGCAGGGCGATGGATATTTACTCGAACGACATCGACGGGCTTGGCATCAATCGTTTCGCCGCCTCAACTCGGAGCGGAGGAACCCTGTTTCACGACAACACGCTCCACAACTTTTGGGGAACTTCCGTCACGATCAACGGTTCGTGCTATCGGATGATAGATACATTTTCTGTGTGGGGAGGCGCGGATGGAACAAACGGATGGGATAAAAATAACCTAGGCAGTCCATTCTTCTCTGGCTCCGCGAGCGCAGTCGGAAATCATACCGTAACGGTATCGGGCAATCCGTGGACAACGAATCATTGGTCGGGATACACCGTCAAGAAAACTTCAGGGACGATGGGAACGGTTAATTTTGCCTATATCAACAGCAACACGAGCAACACCATCACGTTCGCCGGCGGATTATTTAACAACGTCACCTTTCAGGTTGGGGACGGTTTCGCAATCAATAAAGTCGATCAAGCGTTGGATCAGCCAGGTGTAGGACAGAGCACTTTAATTTCTGGACAGAACCCAACGCCACCGCCGAACTGGTCGCAAGCTATCGAGCCGATCTATCTTTGGGGCAACACCGAGGACGGTCAGCCGATAATTCAGGCAAACACGTTCACACCGGATGAAAAGAACATTCAACAGAGCGTCAATTACTTTGACAATACGCCAATGCCTGGATACACGCCTTACACTTATCCGCATCCGCTGACGTTAGCCGCAAGTCCAACTCCTACACCTACGCTAACACCTAGCCCAACCGTCACCCCTACGATCACGCCAAGCCCAAGCCCGACAGCAAGTGCAACGCCCTCAGCAACGGCTACAGCCACAGCAACGGCAACCGAAACCCCGACAGTAACGCCTACAATTCCACCTCCTCCGACAGTCACTCCTTCGGCGACGGCAACGGCAACTCCGACAGAAACACCTACTTCAACTCCAACAGCCACAGCTATTTCATCGCCTACTCCTACACCAACACCCGCACCAACCGCGTCAGCCACACCCACGGCGACAGCGACAAATACGCCAACTGCCACCCCGACACCAGCGCCGACAGCAACAGAAACGCCCACGGCAACGCCAACGGCGATTCCAACAGCAACACCGACTGTGACTCCCACCGGCACGCCTACCCCAACGCCGGGCCAGATCACACTCAGCGCCCGTGGCTACAAAGTGCAGGGGCTACAAACGGTGGACCTCTCATGGGCCGGGGCGATTTCAAGCAGCATTGATGTCTACCGTAACGGCGTGTTGAGCGTAACTGTCCCTAACAACGGTTTCTATACGGATCATCCCAATGGCCGTGGCCATGCCACCTATATCTACAAAGTATGCGAAACGGGCGCAGGTAACTGCTCTAATCAAGTTACTGTGAATTTTTGAAATTATTCGGCTCCCACCGTGATTGAGAATCAAGGTACCTCGAGCGGGGAGGCCCAGCACCCATCGGGACGGGCATGTCCTTTGCCGCACTTCAGCAAAGCCGGCTGGAGTTGGGGCTGTTTCAGCCGTGGGTCGTGATGGGAGAACAATCTGGATTGTTGATGCACATAGCGACGACGGAAAGCGTTTCGTAGCGCGTGCGGAGGAAAAGCTGGCAATACACTGTCAGACAATGCCAAAAACATTGAAAATCAGTGAACTTATTATGCGTAAATGCTATGCTTTTGGAGTTCAGTGTCCCATTTGCTGGGTCACCGGTGAGGGAGGGATTCGAACCCTCGGTAGCCTTTTGGGCTACGGCGCTTTAGCAAAGCGCTGCTTTCGACCGCTCAGCCACCTCACCAAAAACAGAGCGAGAATATCGCAGCCAATTTTGGATTTCCAATTCGTAATTTACATAGCCGCACCCGGTTTCGTCGTCTCCTGGCAATCCCATCGGAGTTGCCAATGAACGATTGCTCATTGAAATGATTGTGCATGATCAGCGAAGAAGAAGCGCGCCGTCAAGTTTTGCAGGGCATCGACTCGTTAGGGGGACGAACCGTTCCACTTTCCAGTGCGCTGGATTGTTTCAGCGCGGGAGAGGTTGTGGCGCGATTGCCCCTGCCGATGTTCGATAATTCGGCCATGGATGGCTACGCCGTGGTGGCGAGCTCATCCGGAAAAGGCGCGCGATTGCGCGTGATCGGCGAGCAAGCGGCCGGGATCGATCGGCAGCTCAGGATTTCGCGCGGCGAAGCGGCGCGGATTTTTACAGGCGCGCCGATTCCTGCTGGCGCGGACGCGGTTGTGATGCAGGAAGACACGACGCGCAAGAGCGACGATATCGTCGTGAATGTGGACATCGATTCTGGCGAATTCATCCGCAAACGCGGCAGCGATTTAGCAGAAGGTCAGAAGATTCTGGCGCGCGGCGAACGGATTCGTCCAACGACGATTGCCCTGCTGGCGTCGCAGGGTTTTACCGAAGTAACAATCGGTGGCGAAGTGAACGCAGCGATCGTTTCTACCGGCGACGAGGTCGTAATGCCAGGAAATGAGCTCGATCGAGGACAAATCTATGACAGCAATTCGACATTGCTGCGGGCATTGCTGCAACGCTGCGGTGCATCCGTGACTTTAGTCGAACATTGCCCCGACCAACGCGAACCCTTGCTCGAAGCGATCCAGCGCGGAATCAAAAGTCACGTTCTTGTTATTACTGGAGGTGTTTCAGTCGGTGAACACGACGTGGTCCAGGCCACACTACGCTCCCTCGGAGCCAAGATCGAAATCTGGCGAGTAGCGATTAAACCCGGAAAACCATTTCTCTTCGGTCAAGCTAACCGGTGCGCCGTATTCGGGTTGCCCGGAAATCCGGTGTCGGCATTTGTAACTTTCTTGCAGTTTGTGCGCCCGGCAATTTTGAAAATGATGGGCGCTCACGATCTCAATCTGCCGAAAGTGCCGGCGAAAGTAGCTGTCGATCTTGCGAACGAAGGCGATCGCCCGCATTACATTCGCGGCAGGATCGAGGACGGAAAATTCTCACCGATCGGACGCCAGGAATCGCATGCGCTGTTTGGGCTGAGCCAGTCGAATGGGCTGCTGCGCGTTGATGCGGGCGAGTCGTTAAGAGCAGGAGAAATTGTCGATGTCCAAATCTGGTATTAGCCAATCTCCTGGATGGAGTGGGATTGACAGGGCATGTGGGCATTTTTAGCTTAATTGCCTTGAATACGGGAGCCTTGACCGCGTTTGCACGAAGTCCGACCGACCAAATTCGTGCGGATGCGGAACGGCTTTCCCATATCGTTCTGGAGATGCAGCGCCGTTTCTTGCTGCGTCTTTGTAAGGAACTTGCACCCGGAAATGTTTCCTTTGTGCAGTTTTTCCTTCTCGCGTTCCTCGATCAAAAAGAGGTCCTTACCATGTCAGCGATTGCGAAGAAAATGGGGCACACCACGGCCGCGGCGAGCGGTTTGGTGGCGCGTCTTGAGAACCTTGACTACCTGGTGCGCTCCGTCGCGCGAGATGATCGCCGCAAAGTAATGGTTTGTATTACGCCGAAGGGTTCGGCGCTTGTCCGGCGGATTCGCGAGGAAATGGTTGGCAATCTGATGAAAGTTTTGGAACACCTCACCCCCGACGAACAAAAGGCGTGGTTGCAGATTTACACTAAAATTTATGATTACTGCCAATCAAAATGAGTTTCATCCATTGGCCGGTGATGTTATCAGTCCACGGTAAAAAGCGCGCAATTTGAATCTGTGCGCTTACGATTACGCGTCTAATCTCTCGGGCTAAACCTTCTTTATGCGAAAATATTTTGTAATCTGCGGGTTCGCCGCTTCGATGATTGCTGCCAACTGGGTGGCGCGCGCCGGCACAGGCGAAGGATCGACATCGACGGGCGGTGCATCTTCTTCGGGCAAAGTTCCCACGTTTACGCTCGATCAAGCGATCCTGACGGCACTGCAGCGCAATCCAACTCTTCTCAACGCGGAACAGGAGATCAAACGGACCAAAGGCGTGATCATCCAGGTGCGTGCGCAGGTGCTGCCACAGATTAATGTAAATACGTCGTATGATTGGACTGATCCGAACCTTGTTAACGCTCGAACCCTAAACACGAGTACGACGGGGACGGTACCAACGGGCACGACCACGACAGGGACGGGCGCATCCGGCTCTCTCGTTAACTCGCCGCAGTCGCAGGTTGGGGACGCCCGGACCTTCGCCGCGGCCGCGCCCGCGGCGACACCAGGGGTTAGAAACACCGAACTCAGCGACGTATCGTACAGCATTTCCGTCATCGGAACGCAGCTGATTTTTAATGGCACCAGTTTCAATCAGATCAGGGGGACCTTCTTTCAGCGGGACAGCGCATACTTCGCCTTCCGCAATGTTCTGGACTCACTTCTCGCGACCGTGAAAACGCAGTTCTACCAGGTCGTGGTCAATCGAGAGCTCATCAAAGTGCAGGAGCAATCGGTGCACTTGTTGGAGAGTCAGTTGAAGGATCAGCAAAACCGCTTCGAAGCGGGAACCGTTCCGCGCTTCAACGTGTTGCAAGCTGAGGTGGCACTCTACAATCAGATTCCACAATTGATCACTGCGCAAAATAATTATCGTATCTCGAAGATCACTCTGGCTAAGACGCTAGGCCTCGATTTCCAGGCGAGGCGCGGTGAAAATCCACCGCTCGAAGTGATAGGCGAAATGCCATACAACCCGCGAACGATATCGCTGGTCGACGCCATCGAGCTCGGAAAAGAGCGGCGCCCTTTTCTTAAACAGGCGCGGGCAAACGTCTTGAATCAAGTCCAGCAGGTGCGGGCGACGGCCGGCCAGTACCTGCCAACTATTACCGCGAGCGGGGGCGGAGAATGGGTCAGCTCGCCGATCAATTCCAGCTGGCATGATATTTCCAAAGGTTGGATCGCCGGGGTGCAGGGCAGCATGCCGATCTGGGACAGCGGCGCGATCGCTGGCCAGGTCATTCAACAGCGTGCCCTCCTTTCGGAAACCAAGATCACTTACGATGACGACGTCAGGCAGGTTGAGCTGGAAGTGCAGACCGCGTATTCAAATTTGCAGCAAAATCGCGAGTTGATTGTAAGTCAGGAGAAAAACGTGGAGCAAGCCGAGGAAGCGCTTCGGCTGGCCAAAGCACGCCTGGACGCAGGCGCGGGAGTTCAATTGGATGTGTTGAATGCCCAGGTACAACTGCTCACGGCGCAATCGACCCGTTTGCAGGCCCTGTTTGGATACAACTCCTCACTGGCTGAATTTGATCGCGCCACAGGCGCACAGAGCACTTACCAGGAGATGTTCGCTGACTTGGCGCCGCGCGCCACGAAAACGAAGACCTATTTTACTGGCAGCGGTGTGGATGCGGAGGGGAAACCAAAACACCGCGACGATAGCGTGCTGCGAACTCAAGCTGGAAGATCCCGAACTTCCAAATAAGCTCGAATCCGAAATTCCAAGGCACACACGTTTCGGGTTAATGATTAACCCCTTTTGGGCTTTGGACTCTGAAACTGGAGTTTCAATTTAAGTGATGCAGCTTTTGTTCGAGCAATTTCCCGCGCTGGAAGCCATTGGAAACTGTCGTCATGTTTTCACGCAAAGAATTCCCGGGATCGATGTTTCGCACGACAAAACCGAAGTGTTGAATAGGCTCAATGCGGCCCATACTGAGATCCGGCGCGCGGTCGGTGTGGGCGATTGGCCGCTGTTCACTGCTCAACAAATTCACGGAAACAAGATCGCAGTTATCGATAATTGCAGCCCCAGCCCCGCTGAAGGCCCCCAATTCCGCGGCTGCGATGGCATCATCAGCAATCAACGTGGAATCGTGCTAGGCGTTTATGTTGCCGACTGCTGCGCCGTGTACCTTGTCGATCTAAAAACGCCGGCGATCGGTCTGGTTCATTCCGGCAAAAGAGGCACCGAGCTTGGCGTCGTGTCCAATGCAATCAAGCAAATGCTTGACCGCTTCGGCTCCGATCCTGCGAACATGATCGTCCAACTCAGCCCCTGTATTCGGCCACCGCATTACGAACTCGATTTCGCGGCCGAAATCGTTCGCCAATGTCGCGCGCTTGGCGTGAAAGAAATCCACGACCCCGGTGTGTGCACAGCCTGTGATCTTGTCAGCTACTATTCCTATCGCGCCGAAAAAGGAAAAACCGGCCGCATGCTTGCCCTGCTCGGACTCAATCCGCCGACCGCGAATTAGACGAACAATTATTCGTGACCTTTTACGAACGTTCGTCTACTTCTCGTTAGGTCTATGCGAAGCGCCGCTATTATCGTCGCGCTTTTTCTAAGCGCTTGCGCCGCCGATCGGTATCGCTGGAATTTGGCGTACCAACACCTCATGCCGAATGCCAGCAAGCTGCCACGCGTCGACATCGAAGAGATCACGCGACTTGTTAGCAAGAAAAGTGGACAGCCGATTCTTGGCATTGCTCTTCAGCGGAAAGGCCGGTGCGCTGGACAGGTCACGGTTGTTACAGCGTACCCGAGTGGAAACTACCCGGAAGATCATGGTGCATACTGGCTTCGGAAGGAAGCAGGCCATTGGCGCATCACTCAAGGAGGTGCTGGCTTATCCGAATCACTCATCGGTCTGGCACTCAGTGAAGACTAGAGCTAACCAAACGCTGGAGCGAACCGCCGCTCGTCGTGTGTCTACATTTTTCATGACTAAAACCCATTCACTGCGATTCGCGCTCGTTCTCGGCGGCGGTCGCACAGCTTTGTCTTGTTAGGTCTATGAGACGCGCGGTGGTTTCGATGATGCTGGTCCTCAGTGGGTGTGTGACGCCTCCAACGCAGATCACCGGGCGCTATGCAAGTCGACTGTCCGATTCTGATCTGCAGCAGATCAAGCGTCTCGTAACGAATGACCCTAAGCTGGATCATCGGGTCGCCCAAATAGACGTGGTCGCGCCGGATAAGGCTCGGGTGAAAGTCGGCGGGATCCAGTTTCAAGGCTGGTCGTGGGAGATCATCACGGTAATCAAGCATCGTTGGAGCTGGGCGCGTGATTACACTGCGCCAGCTGAGGCCGAAGCGGAGAGGATAATCATCACTTATTGCTATGCCTAAACCTAACCAATCGGTGAAGCCAACGGTCCTTGATCGAGTGAACGTGAACGAGCTTGTCACAGACCCCCGTCCGTGGCTTATCCTTCTCGTTAGGCCGCCCTATGCTATAGCTACCTTTACGTAATGCGACCCCTTCGGTATTCCATCAACGTCACATTGGACGGGTGCTGCGATCATCGTGTAATGATCGCGGACGAAGACTTGCATCGTCACGCGGTCGAGAATCTCGCCCAGGCCGATGCCCTCCTCTTTGGCCGGGTGACTTACGAAATGATGGAAGCAGCGTGGCGGCCGCCGGCGCAGACGGGAGCGAGGCCTGATTGGATGGAACCCTTCGCCCGGACGATCGACGCGACAAAGAAGTACGTTGTCTCGAGCACCCTGGATCGGGTCTACTGGAACGCGGAGCTCGTGCGCGGGGATCTGGGGAAGGCCGTTCAGCAGCTTAAGCAGGAGTCGGGCAAGGGACTATTCGTGGGAGGCGTGAAGCTCCCGCAGGCGTTGGCGGAGCTGGGATTGATCGATGAGTACGAGTTCGTTGTGCATCCCAGAGTAGCGGGCCATGGGCCGACGTTGTTCGCGGGGCTATCGAAGCGTATCGACTTGAAGCTGGTGAGCCGGCTGGAGTTCGGCTCGGGCGCGGTGGCGATGCGGTATGAGCCGAGAAGGTAGCAGAAAGGCCTAATCAAGCGCTGGAGCGAACCGCCGCCGGTCGTCCATTTTGTCTTTCAGATGATTATGACTGCTTCAGTTGAAGCTGAACCCGGTGCCAGCGGTGGTCGCTCAGCTTGGTCTTGTTAGATTGAAATCTGTTCGCTGATGCCGCGTTTAATCGGACAAATCCCGCGCTTCTTGGCGTTCGCCACGAAGTCGACAAACTCGCGGGCCGCGTTGCCGAGCTTCATCGTCGCCGCTTTTTCAAGCGTCTGCGAGATGTTCAGTCCGCTCAAGTAAACAAGCTTAAACGCAGCTTTAACGTCTTCTCGATCTTCCGCGCTGAAGCCGGCACGACGAAGCCCGACCACATTCAATCCGAAAACAAGATTGCGTTCTGCTGCGACGACGAACGGGGGCAGATCCTTTCCGAAGGCGGAGCTGCCCTGCACCATCACCAATCGCCCGATGTGCATAAACTGATGAAATGTCGAACCTCCGCCGAGAAATGCGCCGTCATCGACCTGAACGTAACCGGCAAGCAAACAGTTATTAGCGATAACGACATTATTCCCGATCTCGCAATTGTGACCGATATGCGCTCCGACCATCAGGAAATTCTTATCACCGATTTTTGTGGCGCTGCCCTCGGCGGTCCCGCGATGAATCGTGCAGTATTCGCGGATAATATTGTGATTTCCAATCTCGACCTTCGTTTTTCGGTCCGTTGAAAATGAAACATCCTGTGGCGGCACGCCGATCACCACGCCGTGCCCGATGAAATTGCCGGCGCCAATTTGGACTTCTCCTTCAATCACGACGTGCGATTGCACTATCGTTTTCTCGCCAATTGTCACCTGTGATCCGACAATTGAAAATGGCCCGACTTCCACGTCATCAGCGATTCGCGCGGCTGGATCGACGATTGCGGTCGGATGAATTTTCGCGGTGCCCATTTCGTTTGGATTTCGATATTCGGACGTCCGTTTTACAACACGCCTGCTTCTTTGAAGCTAAAGTAACCGGGATTCGCGTCCGACGGAGCTCCGATGATGATGTGATCCAGCAATTTGATTTGTAACAATTCGGCTGCTTCTGCCAGGCGTCTTGTCAGGCTGTGATCAGTCTGGCTGGGTGACGCGTCGCCGGACGGATGATTGTGCACAACGATGACTGCGTAGGCGGAGTAAGTAATCGCCGGCCGAAAAATCTCGCGCGGATGAGCGATGCTCTCATTCATACTTCCCACCGAAACGGATTCGACGCGCATCAGACGGTAACGTGTGTCGAGCAGGACAACGCGGAGCGACTCAGTCCGCAGCATCCGCATTTCACCGCCAAGCAACTCATGGATTAATTCCGGCGAATCGAGCTTTTGCTGAGACAATGGTTCCTGCGAAAACCTTTTTCCCAGATTAAACGCTGCCACCAATTCCAGCGCCTTAGCCGGACCAATTCCTTTGACCGCGCTAAGTTCCTGGACGGAACACCGGCTCAACTCCGCGAAGGATTTGTATTTGTTGAGGAGCTCACGAGCCACCTCTATCACATTCATTCCGCGCCGTCCGGTGCGCAGCAGGATTGCGATCAACTCCGGATTGGTTAGAGCATCCGGACCGCGTGCGAGCAATTTTTCCCGCGGCCGCTCGTCCTGCGGCATTTCGCGGATTTTCAACTGCGACATCTAGTGCGAGGGCCGCCTTGGCGCGGCCACCTCAGACCCGAAGTTGATCGAACATTTCGCACAACGCATCGCCGAGCAATGACAAAGCGGCAGCGTAAGGATTCGACTCGATTCCATCCAGCGCAGCTTGGGCCTCGCGAATCAAGTCGGTCCCGGCGGCAATCGATTCATTCAGCGCGCCGTTAGTCGCGCCATTCTTCAACAGCTCAATCATTTCTTCGACTCGTTCTTCGAGCACAAGCTGGCAACACCGCTCCCGTTCGAACTCCGATGCTGAGCGCAAGAAAATCAGAACTGGCAGCGTGAACTTGCCCTTGCGAAGATCCGTCCCGAGCGTCTTGCCAGTGGCGCGTTCGTTACCGGCAAGATCAACACAATCGTCGTAAATCTGATAAGCGGTCCCAATTTGAAATCCGAAATTTTTGAACCTTTCGATTGCGACAGGGCTCGCCTCGCTGATTACCGCAGCTAATTCCGATGCTACGGAAAACAGCGATCCAGTCTTCATTTCCACGATTCGCAGGTAATCCTGAACGCCAAGGTTAAGATCGAATTTGCGTTGAGTTTGGATCATCTCGCCCGAACAAACCGTCGCGGCCGTTCGCGCAATCGCGCGGCCGATGTCGGAGTTTTCAAAATTCGTCGATAAAGTCAGCGCGTGAGCGAAAAGGCAGTCGCCCAGCAAAACACTGAGCGAATTTCCCCAACGCGCATTCGCAGTAGGCTGTGCGCGCCTGCGCTCCGCTTCATCCATTACATCGTCGTGCACGAGTGTGGCGATATGAATGAGTTCCACGATCACGGCAAGATCGACGTGTCCGGAGTTAATCTCGCCAGTCGCACCACCGGCCAGAAGCGTTAGCAGCGGCCGCAAACGTTTGCCGCGACCGCCCACGGCGTACATTACATACCCTTCAATCGCCGGATCGAAAGCTGCCGCTTGTTGCGCAATGCGTGTCTCGACTTCTTCGAGATGCGGCTGAACCAACTTCGCCACCTTGGCGAGCGAACCAGCTGGAGACACCGCCGCAGTCCCAGTCATGCCCGGCCGTGAGCGCGCGAAGAGTTCCACGAGGCGAGGATAGCGGCGCGGGTTGTGTGTTGTCAAAGCAACACGAGCGTAAATTTAATTATTTCTGAAGCGGCCAACGAATCGACGGCCGACACAGCCGCTTCAAGGTTCATAGCTTTCGCAGCCAGGTTTCGGTCCCGTACTTTTGTTGAACCAGTTCACGCGCCCGCTTCACGACATGATCACCGGTCTCGCGTTCATAACATGTCGCGGACAAAGCCCGCGCGAATCGTTCGGTTAACCGATTCCCGACGTCGACCCCTTGGATGCTGCCCTGATGTAGCAACCCACCGCGCGTTCTGCGCTGCGCAGCTCCTGCGACTTTGCGTCCATCCATCATCACATCGGCGCGTACGGGTTTAGCGAAACAATTGTAGCCCGGATCGCTGATACCGAACTTCGTAAGCACAGCCGCCGCGTTGCACGAACCAGGGTCATCGATCCCGGCTACAACTCCGCGTTGTCCCGTCTCAGCCAATGCATTGACCAAAGCCCGGTGAATCCTTTGATAAATCGACGCGGACGATTCGGCGAAGACCGTGTCACTTGCCGGAATCAAAATCGAATAAGTGAGATCAGTTCCATGAAAAACAATCCCGCCGCCCGTCCAACGCCGGACCAAATCGCGCTCGCGCTGGTAGCCGGCGACATCGGCAAATCGACCAAAGTATCCAAACGAGAGAGCAGGAGACTGCCAGCGATAAAAGCGAATTACGGGAACTGCGACATGCTCGAGCAGCGCTTCGTCAATTGCCATGTTCATCGCGGCGCTGTGAAAAGCGCCATCGCGACAGATAGTCAGCGCAGCAAATATCGTCATTCCAAGCGACGTCGAGGAATCCCGTTGAAGTGCCTTGGAGGGTGCAACACAGGATGTTTCAACTCCGCTCGACATTGACAGTAATGAATGGAATTAACCCGTAATTCGTTAGGGGCTGATTTCTGCGAGAATCTTTTCCGCAGCTTCCGACGGATTTCGGTGGGCTGTGATCGGTCGGCCGACGACAAGATAGTCTGCACCCGCTTGAAGTGCCTCCCGGGGAGTCATTACGCGCTTTTGATCGCCGGCCGTCGACCAGTTCGGGCGAACTCCTGGCACGACGATTTTGATCCTGTCGCCAAATTCACGACGAAGCGTCTCGATTTCGTGCGGACTGGCCACGACTCCATCGATTCCGGCTTCGACGCCTAACTTCGCCAGCCGAAGCACCTGATCCTCGACTTTGTCCTGAATTCCAATTTCGCGCAGGGTCTCTTCCGTCGAACTGGTTAGAACGGTCACACCCAGGAGCAACATGTTCTCTGACCGGGCTGCAATCGCTGCGCGGATCATTTCGCTGCCGCCGCTTAAGTGAATGGTGAGCACCTGTGCGCCAAGCCGGTTCGCAGATTCGACGGCTCTGGCGACAGTATTTGGAATATCGTGCAGCTTGAGATCGAGCCAAACCTTGGAGCCTGTAGAGGACACCGCGCGCACAATTTCCGGGCCTTCCGCTGTATAAAGTTGCAGCCCGATTTTGAAAAACGAGATCCGGTCCCGCAGCTTTCCAACGAGCTCAAGCGCGGGCTTTTGTGTGGGCACATCCAGCGCGACGATGATTCTGTCAGCTGCCTTTGTCATTCCAAACGAAGTCGAAGAATCTCTCATATCTATTCAAGAGATGTCTCGACTCCGCTCGACATGACAATTGAAATGTAACCTATGCAAATCCTCGCGCCCGCGAAGATAAATCTTTCGTTGAGAATTCTCGGACTGCGAAACGACGGGTTCCACGGGCTCGAGACACTAATTGTGCCGGTTTCGCTCTATGATGAAATAAGAATCGATAAAGATGCCCAGGCGAAGGGAATCAAGTTTCGTTGCGACGATCCATCAGTGCCACAGAGCGACGACAATCTCGCTGTCCGCGCAGCGAAGGCGTTCTTTGAAACAACCAAGATCGAACCTGCGATTTCGATCGAGCTCAAGAAGAAAATTCCGAATGGCGCCGGGTTAGGCGGTGGAAGTAGCGACGCTGCTTCCGTCCTGCGTGCGCTCAACGAACTTTTCGAAACAAAGTTGTCACAGAAAGCGCTCGCCAAAGTGGCGGAGGCGATCGGATCAGATGTTCCATTTTTTATTTTTCAGTCCGCCGCCGATTGCAGGGGACGCGGCGAAACAGTCACGCCCGTGAAATTGACCAGGCAGTTCTCGATCCTGTTGCTTAAGCCAGATTTCGTGGTCTCAACGGCATGGGCGTACTCGCGCTGGAAGGATTCACGAGAAATTCCCACAGTTCGTTACGAAGTGCAGGAGTTCGCGGATAGGACTTTTGTGAATGATCTCGAACGTCCGGTCTTCGAAAAATTTGTTTTTCTCGCGCAGTTGAAAATGTGGCTGCTCAGTCAACCGGAAGTCGGCGCGGCGCTCATGTCGGGCTCCGGTTCGACGATGTTTGCGGTGATGCGCGAAAACGCGAGTGTGGATTCTTTGGAGAAGCGTGCCAAAGCCGCACTCGATCCGGAACTTTGGACCTGCGCCTGCGAAACGATCTGATTTAAACTCGCGAGCGGCGGCGACCTGCCCCGCGACTGCGGGACGAATATTTCACCGGCCGTCGTTTCGGTTCGATCTTCGAAATGCCGGTGCCGCTCTTTACCTCCATGATTTGGTCGCGCAGAAGCGCTGCGCGTTCGAATTCCAGGTTCGCGGAAGCCTCCTGCATTTCCTCTTCCAGTTCTCGCAGCAATTCGGTGACATTGAAATCGCCGCCAGCCTCCTGGATAATGGAGGCGGCGATTTCGCGCCCGCGAAGGATGGTGTGCAAACTTTCCTGCACGGCCCGCCGAACCGTTTGCGGGGTAATTCCATGTTTCTCGTTGTATTCCATCTGCTTCGCGCGCCTGTACTCGGAAATCGAGATGAGCGCTTCCATACTTTGGGTGACCTGATCGGCGAAAAGCACTACTTCCCCGTTCACATGTCGCGCGGCGCGACCTGCGGTTTGAATTAGAGAAGTTTCGCTGCGGAGAAATCCCTCCTTGTCCGCATCGAGAATACAAACCAGCGAAACCTCGGGAAGATCGAGACCTTCGCGGAGCAAATTGATGCCCACGAGAATATCGAAATCCGCCGCACGCAATCCGCGCAAGATTTCGACTCGCTCGATAGCATCGATGTCGCTATGCAAGTACCGGACTTTCAACCCGACATCGCGCAGGTAGTCCGCCAAATCTTCCGCTGTTCGCTTGGTTAGCGTTGTCACCAGAACTCGCTCATCCTTCTCAACGCGCTGACGACAGAGCTCGATCGTCTCGTCGATCTGATTCTTGAGCGGCTTCAGCGTGATTTTCGGATCGAGCAGTCCGGTAGGACGGATGATCTGCTCGACGACCAGCGGCGCGCCGGGCGTGTGCACATCGAATTTTTCGGCAGGCTGATCGGTAGGCGAGATACGGACTTCTGAATTGAACGTTCGGCGTTTAACGCCTGCCCGCGACTTGGTAGCGTTGACCGTTGGGCGTTTTTCGCCCGGCAACACGAATGGCACCAATTCCTCTTCGCCAATTCGTTGTCGTCTGTGCCGAATGTATCCGTCATTTGCAACTATGCTGTTTTGAATTTCAAATTCCGCCGGGGTCGCGCTGACATAAACGGTCTGGTTCGTCAGCTTCATGAACTCATCGAAATTGAGCGGCCTGTTATCGAGCGCGCTCGGGAGGCGAAACCCGTAATTTACGAGCACAGTCTTCCGCGAGCGGTCGCCCTCATACATCCCGCCGATTTGCGGAATGGTGGCGTGCGACTCGTCGATGACGACCAGGAAATCTTTCGGAAAAAAGTCGATGATTGTATACGGTTTGGAACCTGGTCGACGCCCGGACAAATGACGCGAGTAATTCTCGATTCCGTTGCAGAAGCCCATTTCCTGCAACATTTCGAGATCATATTCCGTCCGCATCCGCAAGCGTTGCGCTTCGAGAAGTTTGTTCTGCGACTCCAGTTCCTTGATTCGCTCTTCCAGTTCTTCGCGGATCGTCCGCAACGCGCGATTGAGTTTGTCCGCCGGTGTCACGAATTGTTTGGCGGGGTAAAAGGTAATTACGGATAACGACTCGTGTGCATGACCAGTCAAAGGATCAAACCGTGTAATCGCTTCAATTTCGTCACCAAAAAACTCGATCCGGATCCCTTCTTCGTCGGCGGAAGCAGGATACACTTCCACGACGTCGCCCCGGACGCGGAACCTGCCACGCGCGAAGTTGACGTCGTTGCGTTCGTACAACATGTCGATCAAACGGCCGAGCACGGCTTCGCGCGAGATATGTTGTCCATTTTTCACGGTCAGTAGCATCTGCAAGTAATCTTCCGGCGAAGTGACACCGTAAATGCAGGAGACACTGGCTACGACAATTGTGTCGCGGCGCGAAAGCAATGCGCTGGTCGCTGCCAGTCGCAACCGCTCGATCTCTTCGTTAATAGAGGAATCCTTCTCGATGTAGGTGTCAGAACGAGGGATATAAGCTTCCGGCTGGTAATAATCGAAGTAGCTGACGAAATATTCCACAGCATTCCGCGGAAAGAACTGCTTGAACTCTGAATAAAGCTGTGCGGCCAGGGTCTTATTGTGGGAAATGACAAGCGTGGGCCGATCCAACTCCCGGATCACGTTCGCGATTGTGAAAGTTTTGCCCGAACCGGTGACACCTAACAGTGTTTGGTGGCGGTTGCCGGCTTCGATGGACTTGGTCAGTTTGGCAATCGCCTGTCCCTGGTCGCCGCGTGGTCTGTAGTTCGATTCGAGCTGAAAGGACATTCTACAGTCTAGCAGCGACTGCTAAGGATGCCCAGCAGCGCCTGGCAGTATCAGCTAAGCGCTGAAGATGTGGGCCGGGATTCGTACGAGATGTGTCGATGGCAATTATTTGCGTCAAAACGCCTCCAGAATGAGGCGGCTCGAGGGAAAATGACAGTTTCGCTCGAGCCGTTGGAGGCGCCACTACAATTTGACTCGCCGCGTCGAGCCGATGATAAGATCGAGACTGGGATGCCGTGAAATCTCTTATATGTCTGCTGATTCTGGGTCGAGTGCTCGGTTAGAGATCGGTCACGTTCTTTTTATGGACGTGGTGGGTTACTCGAGATTGTTGCTGGACGAACAGAGTGAGGTTCAGGAACGATTGACGGAAATTGTTCGAAACTCGGAGCAAGTGCGCGCTGCGGAGGCGGCACATAAACTCATTCGTCTGCCGGTTGGCGATGGAATGGCCCTCGTTTTTTTCAACAGTCCCGAGGCGCCCGTGCAATGCGCCATGGAGATAAGTGAAAAGTTAAAGCAGTATCCTCAGCTCAAGCTACGGATGGGAATTCACAGCGGGCCGGTCAATGAAGTTCGGGATGTAAATGGTCGAGCAAATGTCGCAGGTGCAGGAATTAACATTGCGCAACGAGTGATGGATTGCGGCGATTCGGGTCACATTCTCTTATCCAGGCGTGTAGCCGAAGACCTGGGTCATTCGCGACAGTGGCGCCCTTACTTGCATGACCTAGGCGAATGCGCTGTAAAACACGGCGTCCCCGTCTTTATAGTCAATTTCGCGGCCGACGAGATTGGGAACGCGCAATTACCCGAGAAGTTTAAACAATTGCAATCGGCGCAAGCCGCGCAGGCAGCAAGTGGTTTGCCATCGCCCGCTCGACGCAGAGCCGTCTTGACCGTGGCCGGCGTTCTCTTGCTTGCCGCCATCGGGTTCAGCATGTGGTTTTATTCGAAACAAGCAGCGCTGACCTCTCTGACAACGGAGAAAACCATCGCCGTATTGCCATTCCAAAACTTTAGCCCAGACAAAGAGAACGCATTTTTCGCAGACGGCGTTCAAGATGACATCCTCACTAGTCTGACAAAGATCAAAGAGCTCAGGGTCATCAGTCGTTCGTCTGTCATGAAGTTTCGCGACGCTGCAGGCCAGAACCTGCGCCAGATCGGCAAAACACTTGGCGTGGCGAATGTTCTTGAGGGTAGTGTTCGGCGCGAAGGTGACCGGGTAGTCGTCAACGTGCAATTGGTCGATGCGCAGAGCGCCCGGCAGATATGGGCGAACCGTTACGACCGTACCCTGGCTGATTCGCTGGGATTGCAAGGTGAGTTGGCCACTGAAATCGCCGACGCTCTGCGAGCTACGCTCAGTACCGATGAACAAGCGCGAGTAACAGCGAAACCTACGAAGAATCCGGATGCATATGTGTTTTATTTACGCGCGAATCAGATCTCGCGAAATCCCGACATGACGCTCGAGGATTACAAGACCGCCGAGCAACTTTACATCCAGGCGATCGCGCTCGACCCGGATTTCGCGCTGGCCCATGCGCGGCTTGCATCCGTTTGCGCTGAGATTTTCCATTACTATGAGCCAACCGAGGATTGGAAAACCAAAGCTCGCGCCGAAGCTCAAATTGCCCTTCGTCTCGAACCCAACCTGGCGGAAGCACACTTTGCCCTCGGTCAATGCATCTATTGGATGGATCAGGATTACGAGCGGGCTCTTGAACAATTCGATATCGCCGCTCGTTTAGCGCCGAGCAACGGAGATATTGCTCGTTTGATTGCGGCCATTAAACGCCGGCAGGGTAAGTGGCAACAAGCGCTCCAGGAATATGAACGGGTTGCCAGGCTGGATCCACAAAACCCAAACACCGTCCGCGAACTTATCTTTATCAACACTGCAATGCGCCGCTGGCCGGAAGCGGCACTGTGGGCAAAGCGAATGCGCACGATGGCTCCGGCGTCGATTGTTGCGAAGATTCAGAGTGGATACGTCGATTTTTGGTGGAAGGGAGATACCCAATTGCTAAAGTCACTTGTCGATACTGTCCCTGCCACTAATGATCCAGATGGCGCTGTCACTGCGTGCCGATGGGAAGCAGACATGCTTCGACGTAATTATTCCGAGGCCAAAAATGTTCTGCAAACTTCGCCGCTCGATGAGCTCTCGTACACGAACGCTGGTACGACACCGATAAGCTTTTTCCAAGGCTGCATTTATCTCGCACAGGGCGATAATGTGAATGCTCAGAAAGCATTCGAACTCGCGAGACCCGCGTTTGAAACGGCTGTGAAGGAGGCGCCCGAAAGCGCCTATCGACACGCGAACCTGGGTTGGTTGTACGGCTTTATGGGGCGAAAAGACGACGCGATCAGGGAGGGACAACGCGCGGTCGCACTCAAACCAGAATCGAAAGATGCGGTCGACGGTGCCCTGATGAATTGCTACCTCGCATTGATCTACACGCGTGTCGGAGAGAAGGAGCTCGCCATCCCATTGATTACACGCCTTCTCAAAACTCCGGGCGCAGTGGATAGCGTCGATTACAGCATAACCGTTAACGATCTGAAATATCGCTGGGAATGGGACCCTATTCGGACCGATCCGCGTTTTCAAAAGCTCCTCGAACATCCCGCGAAGTGACTCGTTAGCGCTTAACTTCGCCAGGTATGGCCTGACTCTGGTGCAGGAGAATTCAGGCGCTCGCCAGCTTGAATCGAACTCCGAACTTGTGGATTGCCAACGGCGGACAAAATATGAGGCTTAATCTGCCAACCAAGCAGTGAATCCTAAAAAGTTTTTTTCCGAGCTAAAACGACGAAGAGTTTACAGCGTCGCCGTCGCCTATCTTGTCGGCGGGTGGGCGCTCGCTCAAGGCATTGCTCAGGTATTGCCGGTGTTCAACATCTCGAATTTGGTCGTGCGCCTTATCGTGCTCCTAATCATACTGGGATTTCCGGTCGCGCTTGCACTCTCTTGGTTTTTTGATCTCACGCGATATGGAATTGTCCGAACGCCCGATCTCGATACTCGCCTTATCGGCAGTATCCAATCGCAACCTGACTCCGATCGTGGCGACTTCACCGAAAAATCGATCGCTGTTTTACCCTTCAACGATCTAAGCCCGTCCAGGGACCACGCCTACTTTGGCGAAGGTATTGCCGAGGAACTGCTGGGAGCGTTGGCGAAAGTTGACGGTCTGCGCGTCGCGGCGCGGCGGTCTTCATTCTGGTTTAAGGACAAAGCGGCCGAGCTTGGCGAAATCGCATCAAAGTTAAACGTTAGGCACGTTCTTGAGGGTAGCGTCCGTCGCGATGGCAATCGAGTGCGTATCACCGCGGAACTAATCGATGCCTCCGATGGATTTACTATTTGGTCAGAAACATATGAGCGCGAGATGCACGGAATTTTTGCGCTACAGGATGAGATTACCTGTTCCATTGTCGATACTCTCAAGCTCAAACTGGCGATCTCACCGTCGCGCCAGGCTCGAAGCACGGATGCCTATGATGCTTATCTGGAGGGCTTGGTTTATTCCGACAAAAACACCGAGCCCGAGTTGCGCAAGAGTCTGGAATTTTTTCAGCAGGCGCTCGAAAAGGATCCCAAGTTTAGTCGGGCGTGGACCGGAATCGCGAAAGATTGGCTTTGGCTGGCCGACGCTTACGTTCCGCCGCTTGAGGCGTATCCAAAGGTTCGTGATGCCGCTCTTCGAGCTTTGGAACTCGACGACGAGGAGGCTGAAGCGCACGTGTATCTTGCCGAAACCAAACGCATACTGGATTGGGACCTTGATGGAGCAGAGGCGGAATTCAATCGAGCAGTCGCAATCGATCCGAATTCGACGCCATCGAATTATTTTATCGCTGCGCTTTACGCTGCCCGCGGTGACCGCGAGAAAGCACTGGCTTACCTGCAGCGTACGTCGAAAATCGATCCGGCCTCGCTTTGGGTGAGTAATTTCGCTTGCGAGCTTTACCGTTATTTTGGTCTTTACGATGAAGCGATCACGGCCGGCGAACGCGCGCTCCAACTTGATCCGACATTTGCCCATTATGGCGAGCCCTCGCTTGCAGCGCTGTATCGCGAGATGGGTCGCTTCGATGACGCAATTGCTCTCTACGAAAAAGCGCGAGAGTTCACTGGAAGGCCAGGATTTGGTCTGGCGATCACGTACGCTCGTATGCACCAGCGCGAGAAGGCGCTGGAAGCTCTCGAAGGAGCTATCGCAGGCTGGGGCTATCGTCCAGGCGACGCCATCGCACATGTGTACGTAACCCTTGGCGCCTATGACGACGCAATTCGCGAACTCGAGCGCGCGTGCGACCAACGTTCGTCATCCTTGCACGGCATCGGCATCGCTCCCGAGTTTTTGCCGCTTCGTTCGGACAAACGCTTCAGGTCAATTCTCCAAAGAATCGGACTTGAACCCGGGAAAGTCTTCGCGGCGACCGCGTCGTAATTATTGCACAATCGCGTCGCGGCCGTGGCCGTGAGACCGAACACCGTATTTGTTTAAATCCTGCTGCGCCACATGCATTCCAAAGAGCAGGATCGCAATCAGACCAAAGTATAATATCGACATCGTCCAGCGCTGGGCAGGTGTGACTTCGAAATAATGCTGTTCTTCTTCCGTTCGTTTTCGGAAGAGCGAATAGACCCTTGGCAGCGACAACAGCACAATTAACCAGATGATAAAGTTTGGATACTTCCACCCAAACCAGAGGAGCACTGCGAATCCTGGCAACCAAAGCCAGCGCGAAAGCGCCGTCACGATGCGCCCGCCATCGAGCATTCCGACCGGAGTCAGGTTAAACAGGTTGAGAAAATACCCAAACCAGGCGAGGGCGATAAAAAGGGGTGCGGCGAACCATTCGCCCAAGACGTTGCAAACAAAGGCACCCAAGCTTCCCAGCATTGGGCCGCCGATACCGACGCATGCTTCTATCCACGCGTTGCGCGGCGCTTCCTTAAGGGCGATAAACGCGCCCATAAACGGAATAAAGACAGGCGCGCCCACCTTGAGTCCGAACTTCTTGGCGATAAGCAGATGTCCCGTTTCGTGTATCAGCAAGAGCAGGACAAATCCCAGTGCGAACTGCCAGCCCCATATCTGGGTGTAGATCCAGACCATCAATAGCATGGTCCCACCCGATTTCAGCAGGATGGGGAGAAATTTCAGGAGCGGCAGAAGTACAAACTTCAATTTCGCGAAAAACTTTGCCATCACGGCCCCGACCACTGCAATTGGTCCCAGCGCCTTTTTTATTCGGCTCCACGCCGTCTCCTCCGCCGGCGCCTTGTACTCTTCGGCTTTCTCAGTTTGAAGGTCCATCACTCGGAGGCTAAACCGTGAAATCGTTGAATCGGCAATCCGTTTTTAACTTTGTAGCTGTTTTAACTTTTCAACCTTTCAGTTCGTCAAAGGCATCGCCCAAGTGATCGAGGACGTCGCGCGGCAAAAGCGATTGTTCGCTTTGGCTGCCTCCAAAAATGGCGATTTCCGCAGCGCGCCCGCACAACCAAGCGCCGAGTCGGGCCGCATCGTAAAGAGACAAGCCCTGTCCCACCAATCCTGCGCAGACTCCCGTGAGAATGTCGCCCATTCCGCCCGTGGCCATTCCCGGATTGCCAGTTGTATTATAACTTAACGGACGATCCCGTTCAGCTACGATCGTTCGGCTGCCCTTCAATAAAAGCGTCACCGGAAAACGCTGGCAGAATTTCGTCGCTGTTTTGGCGCGTCTTTCCTTCTCATCGTCTGAAAGCCGTTTCATTTCACCGGGATGTGGTGTGAGCAACCGTTTGCCCTTGCAATGCCTGAGCGTTGAGATTTTTTCGGCCAAAATATTCAGGGCGTCAGCGTCAATCACCATTGGTTGCTTCGCTTTTTCGATCAGCTCAAGAATTTCCACGGCCCGGGACCTGCCAAGACCGGGTCCGACTGCCCAGACATCGGCTTTTTGCTTTAGCAAATCACGATAAGATGTGAGTGGTTTGACCATTGATTCCATTGGCGCGGCGCCGGCGACAATCTCGTAGATTTCTTCAGGAACGAAGACCTCGACCAACCCTGCGCCAGCGCGCAATGCGCCCTGTGATGTCATCAGAGCTGCGCCAATGAATCCCCTGGAACCCGCAACAATGCCAATGCGTCCACATTGGTTCTTGTATGTGCTGAATTTACGCCTGGGCAATAATTCATGGAGAGTTGGCAGGGCGGCAATAACTTCTTTGGCTCTTTTTTCCGGAGCATGCAGTTCGTTTAACGACACAACTTCCAGCCTGCCTACGAAGTTCAGCGCGTCGTCGGCAACCAAGCCCGGCTTCGTGAACCCGATCGTTACCGTAAAATCCGCGACAACACAGTCGCGATCAGCCTTCCCGGAATCGCCGTCAAGACCGGTCGGAAGATCGACAGCAAAAACGTAAGCGTCCTTTTCTGCCCGCAACTGATTGATAGACCGACAGGCGGCGCGGATCGGATCGCGCAGCGGCAGCTTCGCGCCCAGTCCAAGCAAGCCATCGAGAATTATCAGCGGGGCCGCAGTGGCTATGTACGCCTCCGACGAAATTGCTTCCTGTGCCGCGGACAACTCCTCAGCCGCTTCCGCGAAAAGTTCGACAAGGACCACGCCTAAATCCATTCCGCTGCCGCGGGACGGCGTCGCGCCTAGAGTTTCGGGGGGTCTACGGCGCAGGCTTTCCAGTTTCTTGCGCGTCAGTCCGCTGCAATCGCCTTCCTGAAAAGCAAGGCGCACCTCGATTTTCCACCCGAGCCGTCGTAAGCGTTCAGCCGCAACCAGCGCGTCACCGGCATTGTTGCCTTTGCCGGCAAATACGATGCACCTGCCCGGTCTGTCGAAAAATCTGGTGACGGCTCGCGCAATGCCGGCACCAGCCTTGTCCATTAGCGCTTCAACTTCGACCCCCCGTGCGAAAGCAGCTTCTTCCGCAGCTCGCATTTGGGCCGAAGTCAGAATGGGGAGATTCAATTATCCCTCCTGATTTTTTGACGACGTTTTCGCCTCTGAGCCGCCTGATTTCGATGAGCTTTTCTTTCGTCGCGTGCTTTTTTTGTGCGAACGCTTGGATTTGCGATGTTCAGATTTCGACACCTTGGTTTGATCGATGTACGGTTGCAACGGAATGCTTTCTCCCGTTGCCACTCGCGTCGTCGAAAGGGGGCTCCCCACGGTGTTGCGACCGCGGATGCCAGCTGCAATTTCTTCTGCGAGCTTTTGGCGATAAGAAGCGGTTTGCGCGAGGGCGGCTTCGGTGGGGTTGGTTAGAAAGCCACATTCCACAAGCACTGCAGGAACATTGGTTTTACGCAGGACAAAATAACCCCGGCGCCGCACATTGCGATTTGAGGAGGGCGCTCCGCCGGCTACGTAGTAATGGATCGCCGAAGCCAGCGGAAGGCTCTCGCGGCTGTAAAAATATGTTTCGATTCCACCGGCTCCGCTCCGTTTAGCAGAGTTGAAATGGACGGAAACGAAAATGGCATTGGGATAAGAGTTGGTGATCGCAACACGTGTTCCGAGTGGCACAAACACGTCGCTGTCGCGCGTCATTACCACGCGATATCCGTTTGCAGCGAGCACCTTTTTCAACCGTTGCGCGACGTCAAGGGTCATATCCTTTTCCGAAACCCTCTGGCCTGGAATTCCGCCGCGGTCGTAACCGCCATGACCCGCATCGATCACTACGGTAGTAGTCGAACCGCTGTCTCGAGAAGCACGCTTTGCCTGAGCCGTGGAGAAAACGACGCATTGCAAGAATACGATCAGCAAGCTGGCGGCAAGACGGAGTCGGTAAAGATTTCTCGGCATCGTTAATTGTCCTTCGGCGGTTCGGGTGGACGAGCGGATAATTTCGGCGCCGTGCCACGCGAACGTTGCGCGGCCGGCGATTCGATCGTGCCACCGCGCACTGCCACTTCGCCATTTGGTGCGCGGATGAGACGTGGCCGCGTTTTGGTTTCCATAAAGGAAGAATGCGCCAGCAGTTCACCATTCAAACCAATGCGCGAATACGCCCATGCGCGTGGGGCGGAACAATGCAGAACATGCAATTGATTTGCGTGGTCGATTTCTGCCTGTGGCTCTTCAAAGGCAATCGCTCTGCCTAACGAATAAGTCGCATAGACAATTCCGGTATCCCTGTCCTCTACGCGCACGTACAGAGAAGTATGGTCCGGAAACCGGTTGGTGAGAAGAGAGTACGTTCGCACGTTCCCCGGCGCCGCAACGCCATCCGGAATACCGACTGTTTGTTGCCACACAGGCCGCGCATCGGTTACTTCAAAGACTCGCGTTGGCGAATAAAAAAACTTCCCCAGGTCGGCAAAGTAAACATGGGTCCGCACGTGATAAGTGCCGAGATCTTGCACAGGATAAAGTGGAGTCAGATTAACCTGATGCGTTACTCTCTGCCCAGTCCCGACCTTCAAAGGCGGTTGGCTGTTTTCGGTGCTGACCGGGGCGATGGGCTGATCTTCATTTCCTGTTATTTCAAACCCAAGCCACGATTGTCCTTCGGCATCATGAAGGTCAATGTCTCGTCCCGCCAGGTTGGTGATGCTCAGTGTCGCCACGACCGGTTCATGGGCGATGTACTGCAATCTTTTGAATTTCAGGTCCACCTGAACTTGTGCTTGGGCTTTCGCAGCGATGACGAGAAGACACGCGATGTTTAGGATGGATCTGATCTGGCGCCGTAACGACGAAATCGAAATGAAGCAGTTGGTTAAGACGTTGAAAGAGTCAAAAAAGTTACAACGTTTACGCATCGCCACTCTTTTCAGCCAATCTTTGCAATCTTTTTAACTTTGTAACGCTCGCAACTTTCGCTCTCGTGGCGTTCATGGTGCCGAGCCGTTCTCGGACGCAGGAAAGAGCTGCAAGAGTCGCGAAGGTTTGGCCTGAACGGCCTGCAGTTTATCGTCGTAATAAATTCGAACCCTGTATCCCAGATATTTTCGCTTTGCGCTATCTGCGGTGGAACCTTTAACGCTTCGACCTTTTTGACCAGGTCGAACGGTTGCCGCTGCTTCAGAAAGCGATGACTCCGGCGAGCCGACTCCCGTTTTCGGGCGGAGATAACTGACCGACAGCACTTCGGGGGTCGCGTCCGTCCAATCGTGCTTTGGCGTCAGCCACTCGTAATTCACGTCTGCATCGGTGAGCTTTACGTCCTTGTCACCAACCGTGTCATAAAATTCCACCAAAATTTTTACTTTGGTATGATCGACCGTTGCGCCTGGCTGTTTTTTTATACCGATCCGCAAGGCGAGGTTGGTCTCGGCGTCCGGATCAGGCGTCTCAACAGCTTTGACTTCCGCAATCCCCATGACAGAGCCTTCCGGGTTGCCGCCAGTGTCCTTGTTCGCTGTGGCATCCAGTGATGGGCTCGCCATGCCAGTTTCTGCTGTGGCGGGCGTTGATACTCCCAACTTTAGTCGCTGATTAGCCAACTCATAAGCTTCCCCGGTCGAGGGCCCCATGTCGTGTAATTTACGCCACATTTCGTTCGACTTGTCATAAAGCTGCATGGAATCGTACGTCTTGGCTATCTCCTCGAGCAGGGTGACGTTGTTGGGTTCGCTGTCCAGCGCTTCCTCGAAGCGGGCGAGAGCATTTGTTGTATCACCACGGTCACGCAGTTCGACGCCTTCTCGCAACAGCTGATCGACAAGAGACGGAGGAGGCGTTTGTGCGACGGCTTCAGGTGAAGGAGCGGTCTGCGTCGCTGGTGCAGGGGGCGCAGGTGTTGAGACGGGAGGAGCCGCGGGTCGAGCGATGGTTGTCGCGACGGCCTGTGCCGGTACCGGCGCCCGCGCAGGCTGCACCCGAGCGATATAATAGGAAATGACAGCGAAGATTTCGGCGACCGCCAGAATCACAACCAGGCCGAGCCCGACGTTAAAACTTGGATCAACCTGCGTAGCCCGTGAAAGAAGAGTCCGCATGCAGCAATAAACCCCATTTCTGTAAGCGCGCCCTCGCCAAGCTGTCAACTCGGCTTCGCCGGACTAACTCGTTAAGACGAGCTACGAACGCTCTACCGCGAAATATCGTTCTGGCTCAGTAATTTGAATCCTTCACCCATTAGTACCGATGACGCGCATTCGGTATCGTCCAGGTGCAGAGCAATCGCAGCGAAGCCACGTGGCCGGATGAGCAGGGGATAAGCGAAATGGACATTCACTTCTGCCATGACCAGTGCGGCAAGCAGTTTCACCAGGTTTGTGGCGACCTCTCGCACTTCCACAATCACGACTTCACAAACACCGAATGGCACGTTTTTTTCCCGGAACAATCTTTCCACTCGCGCCGGATCACTCGCGATAATTCGAGCAATCGCCGAGTCGGTTGATTCGGACACGCTCAACGCCACAACGTGAGTGTTCTCTGTGGCGAGCAGTTTTACTACATCCAGCATTGCTCCCACCTTATTTGGCAGAAATACAGAGAACTGCTTCACCAGCGGCCCCTCCATTTTTGACGTTGTTTCCGGTAAATTTGCAGTCATTTCGAATAGCGACGCCTTGCTGGAACATCCCATGGCGTGTCAGGCAAACTATCTCATTTACGGTCTTTAATTGGCAAACCAATATATTCGACGCCGGCTAAAGCGTTGAAGCGGAGTCGGTGGAAAGCGTTGTCTTCAACGCGTTGGTTCGGGCGGCTGTTATCGGCTTGGGGACAAGCCGATACGTTTAATCGCTTTCAACGTTGCGCCTTGATTGAGGCTGTTCAATTCGCCTGACGTCTATATACTGTCGCAATGATTGCCGGCGCGCATTTTATCCTTTTCAGCAGGGATCAGGAAGCAGATCGTGGAGCGCGTTCTACTTGAAAACGGCGAGGCATTAATCGCAAACTTCGCAATGCTTGGATTCGCCCTCGATGGATGAAGAAAATGAATTAATCGCTTTGCGGCGCAAAAAACTCGACGCGCTTCGCGCGAAAGGTGTCGAGCCATTCGGCAGTGCCTTTGAGGTGACCGGATCGATTGCTGAGGTGCGCGAAAAGTTTAAGGAAGGAGAGAGCCTTCGGGCAGCGGGGCGCGTCACGGCGCATCGTGACATGGGCAAAAGTCATTTCCTCGATCTGCGCGACGCCACAGGTCGCATTCAAATCTACATCCACGCGAAAGAAGTCGGGGCGGAGCTGATCGACCTCTTTCCGTTGCTGGATCTTGGCGATTTTATCGCGGTGGAAGGAACCTGTTTTGTGACCAAAAGCGGGGAACCAACATTGAAAGTGCACGCATTCCAATTGCTGGCGAAAACGTTGAGGCCGCTTCCTGAAAAATGGCATGGCTTATCGGACATCGAGACGCGCTATCGGCAACGTTATCTGGACCTGATTACCAACGAACGTTCCCGCGCAGTGTTCGAAAAGCGCATCGCTATCGTGCGCGAAACCCGGCACTTCCTGGAGGAGCGCGGCTTTGTTGAAGTCGAGACGCCGATTTTGCAAACAATCGCTGGTGGCGCAGCCGCCGAACCATTCATAACGCATCACAAAGCGCTTGGTCTCGATCTTTACCTGCGCATCGCCCTGGAGCTTTACTTGAAACGTTTGCTCGTGGGCGGCTTCAATAAGGTGTTTGAAATCAGCCGTAACTTTCGCAACGAAGGCATTTCCAGAAAGCACAATCCCGAATTCACAATGCTCGAAGCCTACTGGGCGTACGCAGATTGGGAGAAAATGGCGGATCTGGTTGAGGAATTAATCTGTTATCTCGCGGAGAAAATTTGCGGTTCGCTAGCGGTCGAACATCGTGATTCCGAAGAAAAGATTGTTCGTACGATCAACTTGAAACGGCCCTGGCGCCGTGCGCGTTATCACGACGTGGTACGCGAAGTCGCCGGGAAAGATTGGTTTGAGTTATCCCCGGACAAGCGGCGCGACCGCGCCACCAAACAATTCAAGTTGGAGATCCTTCCGCAACTGGCTGATTTCGAAGTGACGCAGCATGTGTTTGAAAAGCTCGTGGAGGAGAAAACGATTGACCCTTTGTTTGTAACCCATTGCCCGAAAGAGCTGGTGCCACTCGCGAAACAGAACAAAGCCGACAACTCGCTTGTTGACGTTTTTGAGTTGATTATCAACGGCACCGAGATCGCTCCAGGTTACAGCGAATTAAACGATCCATTGGTGCAACGCCAGCGGCTGATTGAACAAGCCGGTGAAGAAAGGCAAAAGATTGACGAAGATTTTCTCCTCGCGCTCGAGCACGGCATGCCGCCCGCCGGGGGGATTGGCATTGGAATCGATCGACTTGCGATGCTGCTTTCCGGCGCGGAGTCGATCCGCGACGTGATCCTTTTTCCGTTGCTGCGACCGAAGAAACTGTAGACGTCGCTTGTGGGCGGCCTGATCTTCCTGCCTCAGCGCTCGGTTAAGTTTAGCTTGGAATGCGGAATTGCTACGACGAGCGCGATTCCACCTAACACAGCGACAGATGCGAGCAGATAACGCGGCGTGATTGGTTCGCCAAGTAACAAGATTCCACCGGTGGCAGCCAGGATCGGAACGCTCAGTTGAACAGTCGCGGCGCTAGCAGCTTTCAGCCCGGGCAACGCTTTGTACCAAACTACGTAACTTAGACCTGATGTGACTGCGCCCGATACCATGGCGTAGGCGATCCCCGCAAGGTCGACGTGCGCCCGTGGAGCGAAAAAGATTACGAGAGCGGTCGCGAATGGAACCGCGCGAATAAAATTTCCGGCTGTGACACTTGTCGCGTTCCGTTCTTCCTTGCCGCGCAGTGAGTAAATACCCCAGGCTACGCCGGATCCCAGCATCAGTATCGAACCAACTAAAGGCGGAGCGGAAAGTCCGGGGAAAACAAGCACCAAGAGTCCCGTAACCGCGACGATGAAGCCGATAATTTGAATCATGCTTAGGCGCTCGCCTTTGTGTATCCCCCAAAGAATCATCGTGGCCTGAACCGCTCCAAACAAAAGCAAAGCGCCGGTTCCCGCTGAGAGTGCGACGTACGCGAAAGAAAAAGCAGCGGCATACACAAAGAGAGCTAGCGCAGAACGCCAGGTACCATCCCGACGCGATGAGTGGCGACCCTTAACTGAAGCCGAAGCAGTTCTATTAGCCGTCGTCCTTTTTCGGATCTGCATTAGTAACCACAGCGCGACGGTCCCGGACAAAATACGAAAGAACGTAAAAGTTGCTGGATCGATGTTGCCTTTTGTCAATGCGACACGGCAAAGCAGCGAGTTGCTCGCGAAGGCAATCATCGCAAACAACGTTAATGCGAAGGTTCGTGCGCTGGTCACCGTGCAAACCTGGAACTCTTAGTTTGGCAACAACGCGCAAACTTGAATAGCGTTCTTTGTGCGCGCTGCTTTCCTTGCCGGAGACGACAAGCCTTTATTCGATTTTTTCCCAGAATCCCCGACGATTTGGAATATTCGGGAAGACGAGTTGGCCCTGGTAGAAAGTAAAGGGATTGGAACGGTCGTTGCCACCGAACGATAACGTCAACGTTTTACCTTCCACACTCCAATGGCCGGTTACAGGCTCTCTGCGTTCGTAGGCTGTGACGGTCCAATTTTCAACAGTGCCATTGGAGTGAAGAAAGAGATGCTCATCGATCGGGCCCGTATAGCTGATGGTAGTTTTTCGCCAATGACCTATTAATCCACTCGAATTTTCCGAGGAGGAGCCACTTGATTCTTGAACCTTGATGATCGGTGAGTCAGCAGCCTTTGCAGAAAACGCAATGAACACAAAAGCGGCACATTGCGCGATCGATGCGATTTTCCGGGAAACGTTTCCTGTTCTCATGGGGGACCTCCGCTGCGAGTCTGACAAGGTAGGCGACCGGTGACAACTCTATTTTGTGATGTGTTGCACGTCTTTGAACTCGAACCGATGTTGAGCACGTAGCTTGAAACTTCCAACAATCCTAGAGCAAGGACGGTTTCGGTCACCGGCGCCCACGCCGCAGGCGCTGGCATGGGATGGTCACAAACTGTGGATGGGTTCACGAGATCAGCGCCGAATCTATATGATCGATCCGCAGAAATGGGAAGTGCTCGAAGAAAAGGCGCCGCCTGGCATCCCCTGGGCGGCTGTTGCGACGAACGGGACGCTTCGTTTTACGATCGGCGAAGGTCCGAATGACGATCGTTACATTCGTAGATTCTCGCCGGAGGCTGGCTTTTCGGAGCAGGACAAGATCGCCTGTCCTGAATTTACCGGATCATATCTCAGCTACGACGGCGACCATCTGTACCTCAGTCAATGGTACAAACATCGCATTCTTAAGCTGGACGCGAATGGTAATATTCTTCGTGTCATCAACATTGGTGCCGAGGTTTCCGGTCACGCGTTCGTTGATGGAATGATCTACGTGTTGCGCGGTACCGAACAGAACGGCGAGAGCTGGACCATCGCGCGACTCGATCCGCGAGAGGAAAGGCCAAAGGTTACAGACATCGCGAATGTCCCATTTGCGTGTCGTTCGTTAACGTTCGACGGCACGAACTTTTGGTCGAATCATCGCGCCGTGAATGAAATCGTATCATTCGCGCTGCCATTGTAGCCGCTGCGGTTGGCTGCGGCCTTCTAATCCTGCATTCCAGAATTCCCTGAGCAATATTCCGCGAATGTCGCGCGGTCTGATTAAAGCTCGCAAAGGTTGAGCGATTTCGAGCGGCAATACTAAACAAATGTTTGTTGGACATTACAGCGTTGCTTTTGCAGCTGGGAGCGAAAAGAACAAGATTCCGCTCTGGGTTCTGTTTATCGCTGTCCAGTTCCTCGATTACATCTGGGCGACGCTTGTGCTCATCGGGATTGAGAAGTTGCGCGTGATCAAAGGGTTCACCGCAGGTAGCATGCTCGACTCGTATTTCCATCCGTACTCGCACAGTCTGATCGCGGCGATTCTTTGGAGCTGCGTGGCCGCTATCGTTTATAAGCCAATTTGTTGTTGGCTCGGATTAGTCTACACCGCGACAGCCTCTTTCATTGTTGGTGTCGCCGTTTTCTCGCACTGGGTTCTCGATCTGATTGCGCATCCCCGCGATCTCGCGGTCTACGACAACACATTGAAGCTCGGTTTTGGTTTGTGGAATTATCGCGACCCGGAGTTTGCATTGGAAATCGCGTTGCTTGTGTTCGGGATCGTGCTTTATGTGGTGCGAAATCCGATGCCGACAATCCGTAAAGCAGCGGTGATCGCTTTTGGAGTCGTTCTCGTTGTCATCCAGATAGGTGATACGTACGTGCCTCGCACTCCGTTGACGGACAAGGAAACCGTCATGGGCGTTTGGATTTTCTACACGCTCTTTGTAATTGTCGCTTTCGTCATAGAAAAAATCGGAAGTCGGCGGCAAACTGATCCCACGTGATTGTGATTGTCTTCGGTGTCTCCGGCGTGGGAAAAACCACGATTGGCAAACGGCTAGCCAAGGATCTTGGCTGGCGATTTCTCGAAGCGGATGATTTCCATTCATGTGGCAACATCGAGAAGATGCGTAACGGTCTTCCGCTGACGGACGAAGACCGATGGCCGTGGCTGCAACGTCTGCGCGAGCAAATAACGCGTTCTCTTGCTGCAAAAGAGAACGCGGTAATTGCCTGCTCCGTATTGAAACGCGCGTATCGGGAGCGATTACGCGTTGGCGACGACGTGGAGTTTGTGTTTCTGCGCGGAGACTACGCGCTCGTTGAAAAACAACTCCGCCGCAGACGCGGTCATTTCATGAGGCCAGACTTACTGCAAAGTCAGTTTGCAGATTTGGAAAGACCCGAATCGGACGAGGATGCAGTAACGATTGAATCGGGACGGACTCCGGAAGAGCTGGTTGACGAAATCACCAAGAGACTCGGTCTCAGTGTCGCGAATTAGTTGACGCGTAATAGACATTATCGCTCTCGACGTCAAAAATTCGGTTCCAGCGCGCACGATAATTTTCGAACGCAATCTGCGCGCCTAACTGCATAAGTTGTTCTTCGGAAAATTGATTCCGCAATCGCGCGTACAAATCATCGGAAACGTTCGCTGGTGTATTTGTGATGGCGTCAGCGAGTTCGATGACCAACCGCTCGGTGTCGTTAAAAGGAATCAGGTCGTCACCGGGCACGGCGCGCAGTTTCTCATCGCTCAGACCTGCTTTTCTGCCCACGGCAGAATTGATGTCTACTCAGAATGGACAGCCGACGCGCGCCGCGGCGCGGATTTTTCCCAACTGCATGTAGCGCAACGAGACCAGCCGTTTCCGGCCGAGACCGGCTTCCATCGCGATGCCGCCCCACACCAGACCTGGCAAACGCATCTGCACCTTTGCTGGGGTAAGGTCTTTCCCAAACATCTTCCGCATGACGCCGTAAAACCATCGCAGGTGCCATGGTGCGTCTTTCTTTTCTAATCCTGAAACTCGAGCCACAACTCCTCTGTTTCGTTCCACGGAGTGGGTTCGGTCTTGGCGTCCGAAGGTCCGACGGTCGCCAATCGGTCTAGGCGTGGTCCGGTTTTCTTGACGACGAGAGTTTGTTGACCAGCGCGTTGGTTGATCTTTCTAGAAGCAATCCCCATGCGCTAAGGACAGCCAGGGTAGGCAGGCAGATCAGAAGGAACGCCCAGATCGGCTGCTCCCGAATGCGGAGTCCGAGCCAGATGACGTAAGGCTGGTGAATCAGATACAAGCCATACGAATAAAGCCCGACGATTCCGAAAACTTTAGCTGGTTCTTTGAAGAACGAAATAATTCCGGCAATGCCGACGATCTCCAGCAGGCAACATGTGCCGGTGGCGAAATCGACGAAGATGTACTCGTAAAGGCCATGGTAAAGTTGCAGTGCTGCCGGATAGAGAATTAAGCCGAGAACCAACCCCGCGCCGCGAAGAAAGAACCATTCCACGCGCGCGGTCGATTGCGTGTGCCACATCGCGAGTGACATTCCGAGTGCGAACTCGGGCAGACGACAGATGGCGAAGCCGCCCAACACCCACAAGCCATTTTGCGGCCAAGCTACAAGCAACACGTAGCGCGCGAAAAATCCCACGGCAGAGGCAATCAGCAGAAACCACCATGGTCCAAAGCGGCGCGCTGCGAGAAAGAGCAGGGGAAAAATCAAATAGAACTGGATCAACATGGAGAAGTACCACCACGCGGCGTTGAGGTACATGAAATTCATTTCAATATCGATGAAGCGCAGGCCGAGAAGGCTCAGGATGATCCGGCTATCTACCGGTTCGAGGCGCGCCTCGAATGGCGAGAGAAGATAAACCAAATGCGCGACCCAGTACATCGGATAAAGCCTCAGGAATCGCGCGCGATACCACCCGCCCCACGCAATTGCACCGGACTCTGCCCGGTGCATTGTCGATTGCATCAGTGTCCAACCGCTCAGAATGATGAAAACGCCGACGGCATGAAAGCCGAGTCCTGATACTTTAAGCCAAACCAACCTAAGAACCGACAGCGTTCCCGCGGCGGGGTTGATCCAATTAGCCGCTGGAAGGACGCCGTGTTGGAAGTAAGTCGTGAAAAAATGAAAATAAGCGACGAAAAGAATCGCGAGTCCCTTTGAAATATCAATCCAAAGGAGCCGTTTCATGGCATGGGCTTAACAGGGTGAAGCCGCTCTGGTCAAGGCATGCTGATTTGCTCCGTCCCTGACACAGAGTTCAGGCGGGTGACAACTTGCGGTTTACTAAGACGCTTGTGAACCAACGACAGTAGCTGATCGGGTGCTGCTCCCGGCTAGCGCGAGAATCACGTCGGTTTTCGCGATGGTGCCAATCAGACGTTTCGTTGCGGTATCGTTTACCACGGGTAGCCGCTCGCCATCGTGCTGTCTGAACCGCTCGAGCGCGACAGTAAGGGACGCGGTCGGCCGAACCACTGGGATGGAATCGTGCAGGATGTCCCCGGCGATGACGACCTTCGCCAGTTCGGGTGTGTTCAGGTAATTCTTAACGTCATGCAGCGACACGGCGCCAACGAACCGGCCGTGATCGGCCACATAAAGATAATTGAATCGGGTTTGCACGAATTTTTCTGCGATTTCCGCGAATCCAGCTCTGGGCGAAATTGTCAGCGGCTTCGGTTTCATTATGTCCCGAACATGGAGCTCCGCGAGTTGCCTGCGGTAATCGCCGGCGCCCTTTCGTTTCAGTGCTTCAGCATAAATCGACTGTTTTTCGACGCTTACTGATGTGTAATAGGCGATCACGCATGCCAGCATCAGCGGGAGAATAATCTGATAATCGAGCGTGATCTCGAAGATCATAACGATGGCCATGATCGGAGCGTGAGTGGCAGCCGCGAGAAATGCGCCCATGCCAACGAGCGCAAACGCGCTGGGATTGATCGCAAAATGGCCGAGTAGATGGTTTGTGCCCGTTCCGAACAGAAATCCGAGGCTTGCCCCGATAAAAAGCGTCGGCGTGAAAACTCCACCAACTGCACCGGAACCAAAGGTGGCGGTCGTAGCCAGTATTTTGAAAATGAGAATAACTGCGAGAGTTTGCCAAACCCATTCGCCGCGCAAAATCCCGCTTACTGTGCTGTAGCCGTTGCCGCAGACTTCAGGATGCAAGATGGCCAGCGCGCCTACGATAAGGCCACCAGCACACATCTTTACGTAAACAGGCGCAGCGATATGCCCAGCCCATTTTTCAGTTGTACGCAGGAGTCGAATGAACCATGGCGCAAGAAGGCCGGCGACGAGGCCGAGTAAAAGATAGGGTCCAATCTCCCAATTGCCGTTAAGCTGGAATGGCGGGATTTTATACAGTGGATCTGGTCCGAGAAATCCCCGTACTGTCAACGTGGCGATGACCGATGAAAAAACCAGAGGGCCAAAAATTTCCATGGCCACTGAACCCAGCACAATCTCCGCGACAAATACCGCCCCGGCGATTGGTGCGTTGTAAGCCGAAGCAATCCCGGCGGCAGCGCCACAGCCCACAAGTAATCGAAGCCGCGGTGTGGTCCATTTTCGCAGGCGGCCAGTGAGAGATGCGACGAGCGATGATAGCTGTACCAGGGGTCCCTCGCGTCCGATCGATCCGCCGGAAGCAATAGTGAAAAGCGCCGAGAGACACTTCAGCAGGGTGCGCCGCGCGGCAATTTTCCCATCACCAAGCACCACGGCTTCCATGTAGTCGGTGGTTGTCACTTGGCCGCGCAATCGCGTGCCGAACTGAATAATTGCGCCGGCGATGAGACCGCCGATCGCTGGAATTCCCAGGCGAAACAAGGGAGAAAGCTGTGAAAAACTTTCAACCAACCCGGGCTCCGAACTGCCGGTGAGGATTTTGTGAACAAGGCTTGTTGCAACGCGGAACACGATTGAGCAGACCCCACCGCAAAACCCGATGAGACCGGCCCAAATTAGTGTGGCCTGAAGATCCGTTGGCCGTACCCGTTCCTGAAACCAAACCAGAAACTTCAGCTGACGAAAAGTATTCAGACTCGAACGAGATTCTTTGGGACTGGCACTGCTCGAAGCCACTTTTATCAAGTCGGTGCACAGCCGCAGACGTCAAGCGCGACAAGGATTTGGCGGAGATTGACTCTTATTGCTGCCATCGCTAGATCGATACCCTGATGGCCACGAACGCGCACGGCGTTTCGCTCGAACGTAAACGTCTCGGCGTTGTGCTGGCGACTATTGTTATCAACATTGTCGCGGTTTCGCTTTTGGCATTTGCCCCGTGGTCGGACTGGCGCACCGGTGCGGCGCTCAACGTGATTGATAATTGTCTTCTCGTTGGCTTTGCACTGGTTAGGAGCGACGCGTTGCTGGGTCGATTTCTTCTTTTTGGAATCGTAGTCGGAATCGGCGAACTACCCGCTGATGCGTGGCTGGTCGATTACACACGCACCCTGGACTACTCGATTGGCGGCGGCCCAATGATCTGGCGATCGCCGCTCTGGATGCCTTTGGCCTGGGAAGTCGTGGCCGTGCAATTCGGATATATTGGACTTCGATTCTTTGAAAGCTTCGGCAAGGTCGGTTTGCTCATGATTGGGCTGCTCGGCGCGATCAATATTCCGTTTTACGAGGAGATGGCGCGTAGGATTCATTGGTGGCAATACAGCGGTTGCCGCATGATTTCGTTTACACCGTGGTACATAATCATTGGCGAACTCGGTATTGCGGTCGCGTTCGCGTCGCTTGCGCGAACACTGCGCCGCGGGTCGTGGCGCGAAGCCGTTGTGGCGGGAATTGGCGGTGGATGTTCGATCTTTGTCTGCTACGCCGTGGCGTTTTGGATTACCGATCGTTTGATTACGTAAGTCGATCACGCCTAGCCAGCAGATTCGTGCGTTTCGCCTGCGTCAGGCTTTTTGCAGAACCAGATAGCGCCTGCACAAACGAGCTAGGGAAGTGGAGATAAAAGATGGGTGCGGTTGGGCTTGCCACATTCATAGAGCTAGTCCAAGTCGGCGAGAATGAGTGGCCAAGTCCCGGGAAGTTTGAAGTCTGGGCATTCCTGGGCCATCTTATCATGTCATTCTGATCCGGCAGTCGCGGGAGAAGATCTCAGGAATGTCTTGCGTAGCTTGTCCTGAGCGAAGCCGAAGAGTCCCAACATGACACAGCCATTCATGAGACAAACAAAATTGCTTTGTGCGCTGCTGGGAGTCCTTTGCCAATCTGCCGTCGCAGCGACGCCGACCCCCTCGGCTTCTTCGTCGCTAACGGCATCAGCATCTCCGGATGCGACGATCACGCAATCGGTTACCGAATTATCCGCGCAAAAAGCCGCCACCGAACGATCGAAGATTTACCGAACCGGTGCCGCTTATGGTCGCTGGCTGGACCAACTGGCAAAAGAATCTGGTAACACTTTTCTCCAACGGACGGTCTTTGATCGAGTTACCTGGATGCGTCTCATCAGTTGCGCCGTTGCTCTTGCCGTATTGTCGCTGCTCACCGGTTGGTTTGTCTGGATTGTGAGGCGTCGCGCTGGCGGAATCGACTCAGCGCGATATCAGTCATGGTTAGCCCTGAGTGCTGCCGCAATTCGCAAACCAGTAGCGCTTTTCCTTTGGACGTGCAGCGGCGCGTTCGCGCTGCTGCCGATAGCTACAGGCATTATTGATCGGCCCACCCGCATCTTTTGGGCCCGCACGCTTACTGCGATTCTTTACGCCGGATGGATCATCGCGCTGCTATGGCTGGTTTTCCGCGCCATTCGTGCAGTAGAAAAACGAATGCGCCTTTGGGCGGAGCGAACGCGCAGCTTGCTAGGCAAAATTGTCGTTCCGATCGTTGGTCATTCATTGCGCCTAGCAGTGCCATTGCTTGGAGTCATTCTGTTGTTACCGCTACTTAAACTTCCCGAAGACTGGACATGGGTAACTCAGAAAGGTATCGGCATTCTTTTCATCGTCGCGCTTTCTTTTCTAATCATTCACGGCATCAACGCGATGCAGGCGGCGCTACTGAGCCGGCAGCGGTTGGACCTGCCGGATAATCTTTCTGCGCGACGGATCTACACCCAGGTATCGGTCATTCGCAAAGTTATCGTTACCGCCATTGTAGTCATCGCGACGGGTTCCGTTCTGATGCTTTTCGATCCGGTCCGGCAGTTCGGCACGAGCATTCTGGCGTCGGCGGGAATTGCGGGGATCGTGATCGGATTCGCCGCGCAACGGACTCTTGGCAATGTGCTCGCCGGGATTCAAATCGCGCTAACGCAACCGCTGCTCATCGACGATATCGTGGTTGTCGAAGGCGAGTTTGGCCAGATCGAAGAAATCACCCTTACCTATGTAACGGTAAGAACGTGGGACCTGCGCCGGATGATTCTACCCATCACTTACTTTGTCGAAAAACCGTTTCAGAACTGGAGTCGCGTTTCTACCGAGCTGCTTGGCACGATTGTGCTCTATCTCGATTATCGGGCGCCCATCGGCGAATTGCGCAAGGAATTGAAACGCCTCGTTGAGAACAACCCGAAATGGGACAAGAAGGTATGCGGATTGCAGGTCACAGACACGAAACAAACGACGATCGAAGTGCGCGCGCTGGTCAGTAGCACCGACCCAGGCAAAGTTTTCGATCTTCGTTGCGAGGTACGCGAAGGGCTCATTGATTTTCTTTCTGGCCACTATCCGGAAAGTCTTCCGCGCCAGCGTAATATGAGCGAGCCCTCGGACGAAGAGATTCAGCACCGACGAAAACTAAAATCGCCCCCTGCCGCACAGGGGAAAGAGCACGAGCGTGGTTCAAAGGCTCCCGGCATCCACGCCGAACAAGAGAGTGACGGCGCTGGCACTTGACTTATCTCCTGATCAGAAAAGGAAATCGATTCTAAAGGGCCATTGTCGAAAATTTCAAAAAAAGGAACGGCCACAAAGATGAGTCCGACCTGATCTGGATGCGTCCTGCTTCGACCGCCACGGTGCCTAACTATTCGCGTGTGATTCCAATGATCTTCCAGAGCTTGTACGGCTCGGTTCGCGTTGATCTGCCGTTATTGAAGCGCGGCATATTTTCAATCTGCGACGCGGTGACGTAAAGTTCGCTGTTCGGTCCCCAGCTCAATGTGTCCGGCCAGAGCAAACGCTTGTCAGCGATGATTCGACCCACGCGCTTGCTCTTGGGTTCCCATCGTACCACCGCGCTGCCTTCAAGGTCGGTTAGATAAACACTGCCATCTGGCGCTTCGAGCATCCCATCGGGTGCCGGCGTCTGCCCGACGTTTTCCACCTTCGATTCCAGTTCGCGTTTCCCAAGTTTCTCATCTGTGAGGAAACTCGTTTTGATCCGGTAAAGCGTGTGACCGGTGAGCGCGTGATAAAAGAGATAGCCGTTCTTCGAATCGAGCGCGATACCATCAGATGCGATCTGAGGCGGCGTTTTCTTTTGCTGGTCGATTAACGGTTTGCCGTCGACTACGAGCTTAACGTCCTTTTCGGGCTGAGCGGATGAGTGGCCGTCGAGAAGCCGACGCGCTTGGCCGCTCTTAAGGTTGACAACGATAATTGCGCCTTGTCCTGATTCGGTAATGAACGCGGTGTTTGTGCGTGTGTCGATACGAACGTCGTTGAGATAACTTTTCTTCGGCGCCACATCTTCACCGAAAGGGATAGTTTGTGCGACCTGGTTCGTCCGAAGATCAATTTTCACCAATTTCGGGCCACCCTTGACGATCTCCTGCATTTTTGGAGCTGCCGGATCAAGAACCCACAAGTTGTCCTGATCGTCGACCACCACGCTTTGGACACAGACAAAATGTGAGCCTGGAGCGCCGGTCTCGGCGCCGCGAGTTGGTCCCAAGGCGAACTTGTTCCATTCGTCGTTAGGAAAGGCTTTGGGCTGGCCGTCTACAATCTCAGCTACCGAAATGGTGTGATCGTCCGACCAGTAGGGGAAATTCACAAAGATACGGCCAGACTTTGTCGAGACGCCGACGCCGGTAATCTGTTTGTCGGGGAAACTGGCAACCTCTTGTAGCTCTGCAGCTGATGCAATTGCCCCGCTGATAAGAAAACTTGCGAGAGCGAGTTGAATTCGCATAAAAAGAATTCGCGGCTCCGCTCGGAACCGGATGACTGAATGTGCAGAGCTGCTGCGCTTTATGGTGTCAGTCAGTGACTACTGATTGTTCGGAACTCGATTTCTGCATAGGGCCTATTCTCAGTGCAAGAAGCGCAGCGATAACTGCCAGTCCACCGAGCAGAAGAAATGCATCTGTATGGGTCCCGGTTTGTGACTTCAAAATTCCGATCAGCGCGGGTCCCGCGAATCCGCCGATATTCGCGATCATGGTGACGAGAGCTATGCCGGCCGCTGCAGCCGGCCCGGTTAGAAATTGAGTCGGCATGGACCAAAACGGTCCATAACTTGCGCAGTGGCCTAATGGGACAAGTGCGAGTGCGATAATTGCCAACACAGGCTGGTGCAACAGAGCGCATCCTACTAGGCCGATAGCCATTACCAGTAGGGGCATCGCTATATGCTTGTCTCGCTCCTTTGTCTTGTCGGAATGGTAACTGTTCAGAAGCATAGCGAGGATAGTTACGGCACTAATCGCACCCAGCACTAAACCTACCTTGAAGTTACTAAGTCCAGTAAGCGACTTGATAACAAGCGGCGCCCAGAAGGAGTAACCGTAAAATCCGGCTGCCACCAAAAGGAAAATGATTCCAAGCTTCCAGACAGTCCTATCGGTAAGAGCTACTCGGATATTCGGTTTCAGTAGGCAAGCTTTTCGTTCCGCGGCAAGTGTTTCTACCAGCCAGTCGCGTTCTGTTGGCGCCAGCCAGCGCGTAGTTTCGGGTCGGTCATTCAAGTAAAAAATCACGCTGCTGCCCAGGACGACGGCTGGCAGCCCTTCCATGAAGAACAACCACTGCCAACCCTTGAGGCCATAAACACCATCCAATCCAAGCAGCGCACCCGATAATGGACCTCCTATCAGTCCGGTCACAGGAACCGCGGTCATGAACGTTGCAATCGCGCGCGCGCGGTGGGCCGTAGGATACCATAGGCTCAGGTAGTAAATCACTCCGGGAAAGAAACCGGCTTCAGCTGCTCCAAGCAGGAACCGTAACAGGTAAAAGAGGGGAGGAGTGCGCACAAACATCAATCCCGCCGAAACCAGGCCCCACGTCACCATGATTCGCGCGATCCAAACGCGAGCTCCTACTCGCTCCAGAATGATATTGCTCGGTATTTCAAAGAGACAATAACCAAGAAAGAAAATACCCGAACCCACACCAAACACTATTGAGCTAAACCCAAGATCGGCGTTCATTTCCAACCCTGCGAAACCGACATTCACCCGGTCCAACCAGGCGATGATGTAAAGCAGAAAGAGAAATGGGATCAGCCGCCACGTCACTTTGCGCAGTGTAACCACCGGCAGCTCGTTGGTGTCGGGTGCCCTTAAAACATTCGGGATCGGATTAGACTGTCCGCTGAAGTTTTTCACGCGTAGCACAGGTTAGACCACGAGACCCCACAGAAAGAGGACGAACTTTGCTTGCCATATAACTGGGTTTCAACTACAGATCGCGCCCTGGAAGGCAGACCGATTATGTCCATAAGATTAATTCCGCTCCTCATTGCAATGATCGCCAGCGCTACGGCTATTCACGGAAGCGTTCCGATCGTCGTCGAGACCGGCGCCGGCCGGCGGACCTCGATGAACCGAGTCCATGACGCGGGAGAGGCGCTCAAGAAAGGGGATGTTGCCGCTGCCAAGCGCAACGTAGATGCGGCTCTCCAAGGCGACCCCAAGTCGTGGCCCGCGTTGTATATGCGTGCGCAGATTTTTGCCACGCAGGGCAAATATGAGCTCGCCATTCAGGATTGTAATCAGGCGCTTCGCTTATATCCGGGGTTCGTCGAAGTCGCTCTCCTGCGTGCAAAGATCAACGTGCGCCTTGGGAAATATGCCGAAGCCTTGAAAGAGTATAATTATCTGATCTCCCTTCACCCTAGGTCTGTCACATTGGCCCGGGCGTTGAGCGATCGAGCATGGTTTCAGGCGACGTGTTTAAACCCTTCGTTTCGCAATGGGCAACAGGCGGTCAAAGACGCGAAGGCGGCGTGCAGCATCATGGTATGGAAGGATGAAGACATGATAGACACACTCGCTGCAGCTTACGCCGAGACGGGCGACTTTGATTCTGCGGCTCGTTACGCGGCGCAGGCCCTGGCGATAAAGGAAATCGCGCCAGTCGACTCAAAACGGATTCAACAGCATCTGACGTTGTTTCAACAACACAAGCCGATTCGATCGTAAGACTAGGATCCGTTTCGGGACCATCACGGGTCTGCCTAACGTTGTTTTCGCCGAATCTCGATCGTCGAAGATAAGGACCGACAATGTGAATGGGGGAGACGTCCTATTTACCGACGAGGATCAAAATACCGGCTGCCAGCGCCAGAATCCCAGTCACGATCACAGGGATTGCGATGTGGAGCAGAGCCATGATTCCAACAAGAATCAGGTAGATAGCAAGCAGGAGCATTCCGAGGTTTTTAGTGATGTTCATGGCCTCTTTCTGAGGCATGGCCACAGGCTTTGCACGCTTAAAGTGGTAACGTTCAGCCCGGCTGAAAGACTCCAGATGGCGGCAGAGTCACCGGTGGTGCTATTAAGAAGCGCGTTAACACCGTTGGCCATGTTGGAGCCGGAGGTCGTGTTATTTAATTAAGAACGCTCCCGGATCGATAGCCGTGTTGAACTGGGCCAGTGGTTAGGTTTCGAGATCAAAATCCCAAACCCCGAAAAGCCCGCGATACGAGACCCTACCGCCAAAATGCGAAACGAGGTTACCCGTTCCCAATTGAGGTCGTGTAAGGAAAACCGACTTTCGATGGGACCAAGATCGCGTCACTCATTCCGTGCAGGAACTTCTTGTCTGCCGGAACGATGGTGGCCAGAGCGCCTCGTAGCTTCACGCGATTAGCTTCTACAAAAAAGTAAGGGCAAAGCCGCACGCGACCTTTTATTGTCTTTAGCTCGCCTGAATCGGGTTCCCAATACCGGTGCTCGAATAGACTACCCTTGTGAAAGCGTTGCATGATCGTAGGTGAAGATTCGAATGTGGCCAGCGCATGGTCGATTCGTTTTTCCCATTCTGAATGGGGAAGATCTGCACCCAGCGCAATACCGCGACTACCCCAGCCAAGCGGTGAGAACCCGCTCACTTTCAAGAGAAGATCACGATCTTTCTGGCTGAACTTCGCTGCCTCGTGCCAGTCGTGAATCTCCAGGCGCGGAATGACCGCGTGCTGCGGCAAAGGCGTCGGATCGAGCAGCCACGAGTAGGGAATCACTTCCTGCAGCCTGCTGAAATATTTGTCGCCGAGTTCGCGTCGCCAAAACTCGCGCAATGGCTGCATCCAAAAAAGGGCGAACCACATTTTTTCTTCCAGATACGGCTTGATCGGCGGTGTGATCGTGATGTGACCTTCGGCATTCGCGCGCAATGTGTTCTCGATCCCGGGAATATTTGGCAGATCGAATAGCTCGAAGAACCGATATACGGCGCGGCCGTCCTGGGGCTGATAGTTCTCAGCTGCTACAACGCGCCAGCTGTGGCTGGGGTCGGCAGATGATGGATTACCATTGGAGCCGGAGTCAGTGCCTGCGGCTACATTGGGATTCCCCGACGACGAGCTCATTTTTTGGTTCAACCGCGCGGCGATCCATTCCATTTCCGGTCGGTACGTCGCGGCCTCTTGCGAGACGACGATGTCGCCACCATTTGGCAGAACAGTGCGAAATCCGTGCAACATCCCGTCTGCACCGCCAATAATCTCGTTGTCGAATGTTGAATAGGTTTGGTTGAGCCAGCCGGTCAGACCGATTCCGCCCGGCACGGAATCGATTTCCGCAATGATATAACCGTTTTCGGTCAGAATGAGATCTGGTCGGATCACTTGCGGTAAATCGTCGCGAATTTCCTTACGCCTGGAAAACTCGATCAGCTCTTTTGGCTTACCGGCATCGAGATAGCGCGCCACCCAGGCGGGCTGCTTGCCCTTGATACTTAGTTGATAGAGTTGGTTACAGGACCTCTGAAAAACGAACAGTCGATGTCCGAGCTGTTCCAGTTCGGTGAGAAATTTTTTCTCGATCGGGAACGCATCAGGGGAGAGCAGCCAGTCCTTCTCCGCAAAGAGACCTTCCTTCGGGAAAGCCGCGCGAATCGCCGTCAGCCTGTCATCCTGAGTTTGCACCTCACTCACGAAACAAACGTCCAGCGCTGAACGCCCGACGTCCAACGCCGAATATATGAGCGGCTGATTTGAACATTGGACGTTGCACCTTGCGTCTTCGGCTTTTTCCAGGTTATTTTCCGGCCGCCATCTTCTTCAGCGCAAGTTTGACCAGGTCTTCCGCTGATATTGCTTCACCCCTGTCCTGGAGCTCGCGCACCGCTTTGTGCGCGTCGATCTGTTTATAGCCAAGCGCAATCAAGGCGAGCACAGCTTCGTTGGCCTGCTCCTGTTCCGGCGTGGGCGCATGCGCTGCGCTTGCTGCTTCCCACGCCGCCGCTACGCCCAGCTTGTCTTTCAATTCCAAAACGATTCGCTCCGCAGTTTTTTTTCCGAGCCCGCTAATCTTCGAAATTGCCGCGACATCGGAGTTCACGACCGCAGCCTTAAAATTATTGACACTCATTCCGCTTAATACTGCGAGTGCCAGTTTCGGCCCAATCCCGCTAACGTTGTTTACAAGTAATCGAAAAAGGTCGCGTTCGGCGGGCGTCATGAATCCGTAAAGCAGATGTGCATCTTCGCGAATGGCCAGATGCGTAAGAATACGAATCGGCTGCCCCGGTTGCGGCAACTGGTCATAGCTGGAAAGCGGTATAAGAACTTCGTAGCCAACGCCACCGACATCGATGATCGCGTGCGTGGGCAAAGCGTTTACGAGTTTGCCGTTCAGGAAAGTGATCATGGTGGATCGTTAAAGCGTTGGAGCGATGAAGCGTTAAAGCGTTTCCAGGAATTTAGCAATTCTGCACTTAACTCTTCAACGCTTTAACTCTTCAACCGTTCAACGACTCATTCCGGCTTCAGCACGAGCGTGAGTTCGACCTTTTTGCCTTTCGGGATGTTGAAGCCACGTGTGGGAAAGAAGCTCCAGTCTCCGGGACGATTCGGAAAAAGCCCCTGGACCAGCGAAGTCGGGACAATGATGAAACGCGGGCCCGGGTCCGACATGAAATTGACTGCGTTCTTTTTATTGAGTCGCGTGAGAAAGGTTTTTACGCGGGAGCGAAAATACCAGACCAGGCTTGGTTCCTCGAACTCGACGGACGCAAATTGCATGTTCGGTTGCAAATGCGCCTGTGATTCCCGGAAGAGCTGATACGCGGGAAAAAACCGTGCGACCAGCGGTGGGACCACTAACGCGATTGCGACCCAGATACATGCAGTCGTGACAGCTACAGTCATGAACGAGGAACGAAGCCGCTCAACAGCGCGAGGCGCCTCCTTTGAGTCCTTGGGATCCGACGGCTTCGAGCTGTCAGCTTTGCCTGCCGAAGTCTCCTCTGGGATCCAATGGCGCCCAAGCAACAGCGCCAGCATGCCAAATGCGGGTAACGTGTAATGCGGCAGCTTCGTTTTAAGAAGTGAGAAAATGATGAAAATGATTGCCACTCCGGAGAAAAGGTAGCAATCGATCTTGTCACGCTTATGCCACAATCGTTTCAGGAGTGACGGCAACTTGATCGACCAGGGAAAGAAACTAGCAAATACAGTTACGAAATAGAACGGCAGCAATAAAACATAACCGCCGAACGAGTCCAAACCGTGCCCTTCCATTGTTCCGAATGAACGGCCAATCACGTGGCGGCCGATTCCGATTCGCAAGAATTCGCCGTGCGTGTGAATCAAGGCAGGAATTCCCCATGCCGCGACAATCAGCAGCATTAGTGCGATACCACGCAGAAATTTGAATCGCTGGCGCAGTTGCAAATTGGGCGCGTAGAAAAGAGTCGATCCTACGGTTAGCAAAGGCACCCATGCGATGGGCCCCTTGGCCAGAAAGCCCAGTGCTAACGAGATGTAGAAGAGGAACCACCAATAAGATGTCCGATGGTTGATGCTGGATGTTTGATCTGGCGTACTTGTCAGACCGTCGCGGATCAGTTCTAATCCGCTCCAATGCGCAGTGGTGACGAATAATGCCAACCACATATCGGCGACTGCGGCCTTCGCGTGAATGAATGTTTGCAAACAGAGCGTGAAAATAATCGCCGCACGCCAACCGATGCGTCCGCTGCCAATCCTCAATCCACGGATAGGGATTGTCACCGCAATGATAGCGGCTGCTAAAGCGGAAGGAAAACGCGCTGCAAAATCGTTTTCGCCGAAGATGCGGTAACTTATCGTTTGCGCCCAGTAGGTAAGCGGTGGCTTGTCGAGACGGAGCTGGTTATTAAAGTAGGGAACAACGTAATCGCCGCGTTGGATCATCTCGCGTGACGCTTCAGCGAAGCGGGGTTCGTCGCGATCGATCAGAGGCAGACTCCAGGTGCCTGCGATGTGAAAAAGCACACAACCGATGAAGAGGAGCGCGTGTTGAGCTACAAGCTGGAGAGACGATTGGTGATCAGTTCCCGCTAATCTGTTTTGTGCAGTCATGTCGCCGTTCACTGATCAGCAGGACTTTTGTACTCGCGATTTATCGCAGTTGCGCATTCCAGCTTTGCCTTCACAATAGCCGCCTGTAAATCCGGCGGGAAATCAATTGTGAAGCGCAGATCTGTTTTTTATTGGCTGATCAGCATCGTCATCGCGGCGATGGCGATCGCAATTGCATTTCATTTCGACGACGCGGTGCGCGATTTCATGGCGCAACATCAAAGCGCTGCGATGCGCGAATTCATGCGCTACGTAAGCCTGTTCGGCGACTGGCCGTCGCACGTTGTGCTCGGATTGCTCCTTCTAGGAATCGCCTGGCGACGCCGCAGCCAAAAATGGATGCGTATCTTTTTGTCGATGGTATTGGCCATGGCGCTCGCAGGTGTTGCCGGCACTGTCACCAAGCGCGCCTTTCCACGGGCTCGCCCATCTGTGAAATCCGAGCTGCGTTGGGGCGGTCCGCGTTTCAGCACGAAGTATCACGCATTTCCCTCAGGTCACGTTGGGGCATCCGCCGCGTTTTTTTGTGTCTTGATTCTCGCACGCCGACGCGTCGGACTCGCCTGTCTGCCGATCCCAATTTTGATCGCGTTCTCTCGAATGTACCTCGGCGCGCATTACCTGTCTGATGTTGTGTGCGCCGCAGTTCTTGGGATTTTATGTGCCGCCATTGTTTGGCGTGTTCTGGCGCGCGAACCCAGCAACCACAATGGGTGATCGCTGTTCACAGACCACATCAGACGACGCTCGTTAGAAATCGAAGAGTACGAGCAAGAGTAAGAATAAGGCTTCAAGGCGAGGAGGGTGGTGAGATTCGAACGTGAGTTCGAATCTGTGGCAGCCGTTTTAACTCGTTGAGCGCGGCACTTCGACGCAGCATAACGGGCGCGCATAACAACGGCTGTGAAAGTGCAACACTCTACTCGTTAGGCGTCAATCCCGCGCGCGCGTGTCGCCATTGCACGCGGGCGCTCTTACGAAGGGTACCATTGACGCCTAATAAGAATAATAGGCGTCACGCCTCTCTAGTTTATCACCTGGGAATCCCGGCGGCGAACCACGCCCCGGATCCAGCGGACCGGATGAGGAGCACCGGGCTAGTACAAGGATTCGGGGGCGCAGGCGAAAGCGTGTCGTCAATACGAAAATCGCCATCCACTTCAAGCGGGACGCCTGCAAGATTTGAGCTGTGTTGGACATTCCCGTCATTTGCGCAGAACAGCGTCGCAAAAACGCTCTGGTTGGCGTTGCTTCCGACGGCATTGCCTGAGCCCAGAAGGAGGCCCCGGCCGTTGAGTCGGATCCTCCCGTCCTGCTTCACGTCGGCTGCAAGGTCCTGGATCACCCAGATCTGGCCAGCGGCTACGACGCCTCGCACCGTGGTATTTGTTGAACCAGTGGGAATAACGCCGATCCCTCCACCGAACCTGACCAAGTTCTGGGCCAGGGGCGAGTTCTGGACCAGGGCTGTGTTCTGCGCCAGGGCCGATTGAGCAATGGCTACCATGACGAAAATTACGCCACCGACAGCGAGTGACGTGCCTAAAAAGGAACGGCGCCTGATAGTGCGTTTCGCCGATTTGGGATTTGATGTCGACATGCTGAATAATGATGCTGAGAGTCTCTTCATAGGGTTCATAGTGCGAGAATCGCACCGATGCCGAAGAATGGCCGACTAAGTTAGGTTACCATTTAGTTACCTTTTGAATCTTTGGATTATTGAGCGTTTTCGGGGACTAGCGTAGCCATAGGTTGGTTAAGCGTTTCCGATTTTGCCATTGGTCGCGATTTTCTCGCCGAACGCCGGAGGCATCTTTGTGCGGAGTCATTAAGCAATCGCCTAGAAGGTTTGTTTCACGAGGGAGCGGAGGGGGTGAGATTCGAACTCACGAGACCTTTCGGCCTTCCGGTTTTCAAGACCGGCGCGATCAACCGCTCTGCCACCCCTCCGGAATGTAACCGGCAGCGTTGACGCCGGCTGCGGTCAGCCACCGCGGCTACAACGTGCCATCGCCCGCAGCTTGGGCAAGCTGACTCCTGTTGTCGTGCGATTCGAGTTCGCTGCTTCGAACAATTTTCCTCGACGCGTCGATATGTTCATGTGAACTTAAACCGTGCCTAAGAAGTTTCGACCGATTGTCCAAGAAACCGCGCAAAGCCGCGCGCCCATTCGCGGGCGTGGCGCATCGTGGAGTCCGGCGAACCGCTTCGAAAAGCTGTATGTCGATCTAAACGATCCCGATGTTGTCGACGAGGATTTCGAAACGGAAGAGCGACCGCGACCCGGCACACAATATTTTCGCGACGGCACCAAATCGATTATCACTCGTAACAACAGTCCTGATGTGGGGTTTGAGACGAGCCTGAATCCGTATCGGGGCTGCGAACACGGTTGCATTTATTGTTACGCACGGCCGACACACGAATATCTCGGTTTGTCCGCCGGATTGGATTTCGAAAGCAAGATCATGGTGAAGACGAACGCAGCTGAGCTATTGCGTGCCGAACTGGAGTCGCCGCGTTGGCAGCCGCAGACCCTGGTGATGAGCGGAGTGACCGATCCATATCAGCCGGTCGAGCGAAAGTTACGCATCACTCGCAGTTGCCTCGAAGTACTGGCTAAATTTCGCAATCCGGTAGCGATCATCACAAAGAACCGTTTGGTTACGCGCGACATCGATCTGTTAGGCGATCTCGCGTCCCATAATGCAGCGGCTGTCAACGTTTCGGTGACTTCTCTGGACTCGAATTTACAACGCGTGCTGGAGCCGCGCACTTCGTCACCTCAAGCGCGTCTTGACGCGATTCAACAACTTCGCAGCGCAGGAATTCCGGTTGGCGTGATGGTTGCGCCGATCATTCCCGGCCTCACCGATCACGAAGTTCCAGGGATTCTCGATGCCTGTGCAGACGCGGGTGCGCAATTTGCCGGTTATACAATTGTCCGTCTACCATGGGCGGTAGCGCCATTGTTCGAGCATTGGCTCGAGGAACATTTCCCCGAGCGGAAAGAGAAGGTGATCGGGCGCATCCGAAATTTGCGAGGGAACAGACTGAATAACTCCAAGTGGCACACGCGCATGACCGGGGAAGGCATCTTTGCCGAACAAATCGCGGCACTGTTCAGGGTCGGTTGCCATCGTGCAGGCATTGGTAAGCGGCCCAAACTTTCACTGGCGGCGTTTCGGCGGACAAAAGAACAATTAAATTTGTTTTAACCGTAGGTTACGAACCAGCGGCGATTGTGCCAACTGGTCTACATCTTCGGCAGGATCGCCTCCAACTCGACTTCGACAAACTATCGAACGCGACTTCGGGGTTACTGGCCCCTTTTGATACCTACGGAGTGAACTGTTCGTTGTAGTTCTTCGCCGCTGATGCGGACGATGTTTAGAGTACTGGCGTCCGCCGCCCAGGCTCCGCTGTCATCCACCTCGACCCACCGACCAGGCAGACGACTCCCACTAAACGCCGGAATCCATACCCAGTGCCTTCCTTTCTTTGCCGCGACAGACGGGTGCCAAGCCTGAGGTTGGTGTCAGATCAAAGTTCAAGTGTGTCGGCTCACCCAATTCGACCGTTGTATTGTTAATAGACGTTTTGACAGCGCCATTTACAACCAATGTAATTCGATATGTGCCTGCCGGGAGACCAGCTGAAGCATAGTGGCCGTTTACATCCGTTTTAACTGTTTTGATCAATCTCTCACCATTTCTCGCTTCGATTCGAACAGAAGCGCCTGTTATCGGTTCACCCTTTGCGTCCCTGACGACCCCCAGAATACTTGATGGTTCGGCCCAGACGCTTGCAACAGAAAGAACCAATCCTACGAAACCTATCCCAATGGATTTAATATGCATAAGAAGTGTTACGCGTAAGTAGGGTAACAAAACAAGACCCAGTTATTGAAATCCAATAAGACCAGTTCCTGTGTTGATTCGGGTCGCGCTAGTTATGGTTGCCACGAAATGATGGAACGAGGACTGCGACCCCGCACGAAGTGCGAACAGGCACTTAATGGAGACCGCTTTACGTCAGAACACCACCCCCATTAAGTCCCCGTCTAATTCCCAAGCTCCTGCTAGCGAAATTTCCTGGCTGTGAGCCCGATTAGTTACCAACGGCCCGCTGCCCAGGATCGCCCATGCAAATAATTTCGCGTGTCGATGCCCTTTGGATTGAGTTGTCGGAAATCCTAACGCCTTAGAATCGTTTCTGATTACTGGCTGCCGAAACGATCCGGCCACGATCCCATCAACGATTCTTATTAGTAGTGAGAGAGTTGGAACTTGCGGCTCAAATTCGCCGCGAATTGGAACGCGGCGAACAGTGCACCGTTTACGAGTTTGAATTAATCCGCGTCTGGCCACTTGATGAGAAAGATCGCGAGTCGAAGATCGCTCAGTTTGCAAAGGAACATGGATTCCATCTGCGATTTTACCGCATCGGATGGAGCGCCGTCTTTGACAAGGCGCGTTGAAAAAGCCCGGCCTGCTTCTGTGGCCGCGCTAGAATCGTTTTTGATTGCCGGATGGCGAACGATCCGGCCATGATCAACAAGGACAAATGAAAATAATACTGATGTTGATCGTCGGGCTGATGCTCGCAGGTTGCGGATCAATGGAAAACCATGTTCAAAAGCATGGCGTCACCTCAACCTACGGGCCCGATTTGCAGGATCGCGGTAACCGTATTGCGGTGGACACGATATGCGCTTGTCCTTGAGTCGAAGCAGACGGGCCGCTCCTATGAGCAATTTGCTGCACGTTTACGAAGTTCGACTACACAAAGAGTTACGAGATTCGGCCACGATGTGATAAAAGCGGCTTTGATGTTTCCGTCGCGCCATTCGTTAGCTTGTGGCATCGTTCAGGCGTCGCGCGTCCACTCGGCAAGTGCAATTCGGCAATCCAGACACTTTACGGCTCACGGCGCTCTGTGATTCAATCCCGGCGCGATGAAACGAACTCTTTCAGCAATTGTAATCGCTGTCCTGCTCTCGCTGATGTTTGCGCCCCACAGCGGAGGCGGACGCAGTCTTTTTCGGTTTGCGAACTATGCCCACGGACCGTTCTTCATCATGCCCAGCCACGTCGACGGAAGGCAACTTGTCTTGCAGACGATCTTCCTCGCCGTCCTGTTAGCGGTGATCGTGAATCTGGTGCCGCGCCGAAAGTGAAAGCGAACCACGTTTACGAAGCGCGCCCGCGCAAAGCATTCAACCAATGACGATCTAAGCCCCGCAATATCAGGCGACTCCGCATTCCTTGCGAAATAAGTTCAGCTTGTTTCCGCGTTGATGGTTTACATAAAAGGATGGGCGATATAATAACTGATAAGTGATATGGCGACGGTCGATGGCGACGCCAAAGGCACGGATGCCGCTCATGACGGCGTGCTCACCCGTCATCCGCTGTTCTTCTTTTTCCTTCTCTCCTTCACGTTTACCTGGGGCTACTTTTGGCTGATATGGACGCCCTTGCGACTGCCCGACTCGTTCATAGCGCTTGGTGGGTTCGGGCCAGCCGCCTCAGCCTTCCTCGTGCTAGCTCTCACCTCAGGGAGGCCCGGAGTGCTGCGCTTGTTGCGCAGCATCGTGCACTGGCGAGTTGGCGCGCCATGGTACCTGGTAACCCTCCTTGGCCTTCCCGTTCTGAATTTTTTGGCTTTCCTGGAAGTTTCGATTGTTTACGGTGCTATCCCATCGCGGCGATTATGCTTTTCGCATTGGCAAGTTCTAGCCGTGGAAAACCGGGGTTCTAACGCTCCGAGCATAACATCGCACGGTCCTTGCTACTGCGCGATCTCATCATCCCACTTAGCACGGTAAAGGAGGTGTTACGTGCGATGGCGCACAGCGTGCGCGTGCTGTTCATGCGAGCATGTCCACTGCTGAACGTCAGGCTGGCACTCAATCACTTCTTTGCTCGCGAAACGTCTTTTTTACCAAGGACATTCGATACAATGATGGATTAGAATTACCATTAAAGGAGTGAAGGACACATGAAACAACACGAAGTCACCGTTCCTCAAATCGGTCTCATCGCTGGCACGCGTGCAATGCTCGGCGCTGGCATAGCGCTTTTGGTTTCTGAGAAACTGACCACCGAGCAGAGGCGAGCAATCGGTTGGACGCTGGTTGCCGTTGGCGCGTTAACCACGATCCCACTCGTGCTGCAATTGTTCAGTGACGAATGATCGCGACTTGGCCCGGCTGTGCGCCGATGAAAACCTGACGGCGTTTCTCGAACTCGAAATTAGTGATCCATCGATTGCCACTTTTTAAGCGGCATCGGAAATTTGATAATTTTCGTTTCGAGTTCTGCCTCAGCTTCGCATTTCCCGATCAATGACTCGACAGCTTCGTAGATGACATCGGCGACCTCCACATGCTTTCGCTTCGCTTCCTTGCTAAGCGATAGCAGCGTTGCTTGGTCAAGACGATCGAGCGCCCAGCAGCCTTCAAGGACGAATGGCGTAACATTACTGGGTCGTGTTTTTGAAGTGGTTTTCATGTCATCGGTTTCCGCTGCTCTCCGCACGCGCACAAGAAACTTCTGCCAAACAATTGTGTGACCAAATTGCGACAGAGTACAGATACATCGCCCTTTTTTATCGCTTGTGGCAGTTCGAGCAGGAGTAAGCCGAAAACGAAAAATCGGTAGTCGGCTAGTCCGTAGATTTTGCTTGAAGAGTGCTGATCAAATCGCGTAGGCAACCCACATGAAGCCTCTACCTCGTACGCTCGTTGTTTTGCTTGCGTGTGCATTTCTGTGCGGCTGCTGTTCCCTGGACTGTCGCAACAGAAATCCCGGACGCGAGGACGGTTCAGATGAAAGGTTGTCGGGTTCTGGGGCATTAGCCTATGTGACCTTAGTCGATTAATTATTTCTGCGATTGACCGTCAGGCGGTCGGTTGGGTAGCCTTAAATTCCAGTGGGGCAATCAGGTTTGAAGTTTCATTTCACTGGTGCGTCTTCACTGCAAAATGCCAAATATCGGCACAATTCATGCCATGCAGCCTTTAATCGCTTTCCCCTCGCAACGCCAGGAATGGTTACGGTAAAACTTCGCATATTTGGGTTTCTTGCCGTTGTCCTGGTGGGGCTACTCTTTTCTTCCTGTGCGGTGGCCCCCCGACGCATCGCCCCGGCTGGCGCCGGTGCGGCCGAATTGAAAATCACGCAGGACATCATTCCCCCAGGGCAATGCGGACGTCCCTTGCATCGCCCGATGCGTCCAACATTTATCACTATTCATTCGACCGACAATAGGTCTCGTAGCGCTGACGCATTGAATCACGCGCTCGCTATGAACAAGGGGTTCCGAGCCCGTCACAATCGCACTGGATTTCTCACTTGGCATTTCACTGTGGACGATCATTCCATTTACCAAACTCTCCCGACTAACGAAACCGGAGAGCATGCTGATTATGAAGGCGAGGGAAACAGGTCGTCCATCGGGATCGAAATGTGTGTAAATCGGGGTAACGACCTTGGCGTCACCATCGATCGCACCGCGCAACTCACAGCCAGGCTGATGCGTCAATATGATATCCCTCTCGACCATGTTGTCCCGCACATGCACTGGCGCATGATCCGTTACAGCGACGGACGCGATTTAGGGTACAAAAAATGCCCGAGACTTCTGCTCGATGGCGGTCGTCTTGGTCCAAAATGGAGTGCATTCATCGCCAAAGTCTCATTTTATGCACGATGAGGTCGGCAACGACGGCAACCGTGGCCGCGTCGCTAAGTAACTCATGCGTTATGATGATATCGCCTTCGTCACAAGTCAGAACCCGTCGAGCCATCTCCTAGTAACAAAGTTCATCCGGCTGGAGCTTGAGCTATCTGTTCAGCTATACATCCGCAATATCATCGCCAACGACGATAGCAACGCGACGCCAATGAAGGTTAGTACGCCCGCGGCCACAATGCCGGACCGGAACTTGTTGTAGCTCTATCTATCATGAAGGAATGCTAACAGGTCGCCATTCCTGTCTATCGTCCCACCGGATTTGATCGTAACCTTGATCGTACCCGCCTGCCGCAATCCGTTGCAATTACGGCTTGGTAGTCGTTGTGGTAGTTTCTTTCGTCTCGTAAGACGACAGAGGTTTTGCCAGCGTTACCTTGGTCACGACCATCCGGTCGCCTTCTTTCGTGTAAGTGTATGTCACTGGCATGTCTGGCTTGAGCGCGCTCCACTCCACCGTGCGGCCTTCAGGGTCAACGAGTACTGTCTTTTTGGTATAGTAATACTTCACCGGAGTGGTGTTCGATTCCGTGCGGAACATAATATAGTCCGAGCCCGGCGTATAAGCCGTGATCGTGCCTGAGCCGTTAAGCGTACTCGTGCTTGTCGTGCTCTCGCTCACGCCCGTTGTACCTCCTGTAGTTGTGGTTGTAGTTGAAGTTTCCTGCGCGAAAGCTGTACTCAATGCGACCGCGCCGGCCGTGCCAGCGGCCAATAATTTCACTAATGTAGTTTGTTTCATATTTGTTTTTACTTTATTAAACGGACGTTCTCCGTGGTGCTTGTTTACGACCTGCCTTATCCGAAGTTTATTCAGTGCCCATCATGAATCGGATGGCACCTTGTATCCACGCGTTTCGGTCTCCTGGTTACGAAAGGCCAAATAGGGAATCACCCCGAAAATTGAATTAACGGTTCACTCTCATTTTCGCAAAACACCGGGCCATTTAGTAAGCAAGGGAAGCGAGCTAGGATTTTGCCTTATAAGCTACTCAGTTATCCGCCTGATAGAGTGATCGATTGGAGGCGAGGAATGTGTTCACTCCCGGTCTTTCGCCATCTGCTCGAGGGAACCAAAAGGGATAGGCCTTACGAATCTGTTGGGAAATAACCAGATTCTGGCACGAGCAATTGCTCAGTAAGACGCAGGGGGATTTGAATAAATAACAACGAAAACCGACGAACGAATAACATGAAAAAATTGATGACAATATTGATTAGCTGTTCGCTGACGCTGGCCGGAGCCGCTTTGGCACAACAGCCCGTCGAACACCAATCACCATCAAAGAACAAGCACGTTCCTGAGAAAGCGCACGCGACTCAAGCACAGCCGAAGCCGAATGCGGCGAAGCACGAGGCGCCCGCTGTGACGAAGCAGGGAGCGACCAAGGAACACTCGGCTACGAATGAACCTGGTGCGATGAAAGAACATGGAACCCCGCATGAACACGGAGCCACGAATCACACCGATGCAGAACATGGGCAAAAAGGTCTAGAAAACCATAAGTCCACCGCCAGTCCGAAATCGGATGTTTCCGGTGAATCGACGGTTGCGCAGACGCCCACTGCCCGGCAACAGCGAGTTGAAGAACGGAGAAAAGCAAAAGGCGGCGTCGCGGCAGCAAAGACATCTACTAATCCGTCAGCGCCGAACGCAGGTGCCGCAGGTGCGATAGGCCAGCAAGATGTGCAGGCTAAAGCAGGGGCCAAGGCGAAGAGACCGGCTCCGGAGCAGGTGCAACAGATCAAATCGCAGCACGCGAACTTTCGTGCGCAACCAAGGCCGCAGCAGGTTCCGGGGGTCACCTACAGCCAGAATTATCACATTCAAGGGAGCGAACATTGGCAGGGTCCGCAATATGAAGTATTCCGCTCGTATCATCCGGAATGGCACGATCAGGGCTGGTATCGGTCCCATTACAACCGCGTGGAGCTGATCGGTGGCGGTTACTACTTCTGGAACAACGGCTACTGGTATCCGGCATGGGGTTACAGTCCTTCGGAGCAATATTATGCCTACGACGGACCGATCTATGTGGGTCACACTGCTGAGCCGCCGGACAAGGTTATTGCAGACGTGCAGGGCGTGCTACAACAGATGGGCTATTACAAGGGCGAAGTGGATGGATTGCTCGGGCCGCTGACCCGTGAGGCGCTGGCAGCTTACCAGGCCGACCAGGGGCTTACTACGACAGAGGCAATCGACGAGCCGACGCTCGATTCCCTCGGGATGAGCTAATAAGAAAGTAAAAGATTAGAAAGTCAGATTCGAAGAGCCGCCGGGGCGCACTAATTTCTCGGCGGCTTTTCTGTTTTACGCGGCAGGAGTCGAGCATAAGGCGTTCGTCGCGGAGCAAGGTGACAGGAACAAAAAGCGGCTATCACACAGCTAAAGCAGGACTTCAATCTGCTGATCTGCCCGGCTGATACAGAGCCGTTGCCGGTGATCTCGAATGCGATCAAGCGCGGTCCGTTACAAGCAAAATCTTACAAACAGCTGTAATTTACCTATGAAAAGCATTGGCAGCGCGTACGGGAGTCGAACCCGTGTACCAGCCTTGAGAGGGCTGTGTCCTAACCACTAGACGAACGCGCCAAAGGACGAGATGCGTTTAGGAATACTGCAATGATTCTGGGGTGGCAAGGTAGCCGATCCAAACCGCTTTTTGCGTTTTTCCTTCTTCTTATGTTTGTCTACGGGTTTCTTGGGAGTCCCCGCGGGGGTCGGCGTCGGAGTCGCACCTTCCGGCGTAGGCGTAGGCCGCACGCGCGGCTGATCCAGCAACACCTGGTGAGACGCTTTCAATGCTTGTAACGCCAGCTTGATTTCCGGGGTGCTAGCCAGGGCGGACATACGCTCGTAATAGATGTTGTAGTAATTGCGAAGTCGATTTCGCTTTTCCAGATCAGTCCGTGCAGTCTGCGCGTATGCCTTGGCTGCCCGTACCGCTGGATCATTTACCGTCCGGTTTTTTAGCTGGCGCCATTGGATATGCAGGCGGGCCAGATCGGCCTCCGGTCCAAGCGACCTCGGCTTTGAAAAATTCTGGTCAAGCTGAGATATCTCAGGCAACTCGGGGCCGTTAGGGGGTTCGAGTGAGGGAGTCGGTTCGAGCTGGGGCTGCCCTTCATATAAATCGACAGACGGAGGAGCGGCGTCCTGTCCATGTAGGTTTAGCAAAGCAGCGGCCAACGCTGCTGAGATAATCAACCCGAATAGTTTCATTCCCGACTTTGCCGAAGTGTAACGAACCATCACGATGAGTTCATGTCGGGGCGAGAGGATTTGAACCTCCGACCTCGTGGTCCCAAACCACGCGCTCTACCAAGCTAAGCTACGCCCCGAATCGAGCGAGACTATTATCACGATTCCGCAGGTTGCGCATCCGCAGGCTTGAATGCATCAGACGTTATAGTCCAAATTAGGGGCGAGCCGTTTTTCCACAGCAGGCACCGATTCCCGGCGGCGGGTTGCATAATCCACAATTTGATCGTGTCCGATCTGGCCTACTCCAAAGTATTTTGCCTCCGGATGCGAGAAGTAAAGTCCACTCACACTTGCCCCTGGATTCATCGCAAACGATTCCGTCAGTGTAACGCAGGCATTATTCTCAGCATCGAGCAAATCGAATAGCGTCCGCTTCTCTGCATGATCGGGGCACGCGGGATAACCGGCGGCCGGCCGAATGCCGCGATACTTTTCACGGATAAGATCGGCCTGCGACAATTGTTCTTCGCGTCCGAATCCCCACGCAATCCGCGTTTGTTGGTGCAAATATTCAGCAAACGCCTCAGCTAATCGATCCGCCAGCGCCTTTGTCATGATGGCGCTGTAGTCGTCATGCTGTCGCTTGAATTCTTCCGCGAGCTCGTCTGCACCATGAATTGAGACCGCAAATCCTCCAAGGTAATCGTCGAATCTCGAATCGGCTTGCGGAGCAACGTAATCTGCGAGGCAATGATTTGTTTGGCTGGTTGGCTTCTTCATTTGCTGGCGGAGGAAATAAAATGTCGCGATCTTCTTCGTTCGATCGTCATCAGCATAAAGATCCACATCATCTCCAACTGAGTTTGCCCGCCAAAATGCGTGAACACCGCGTGCGATCAGCAGATCTTTTGCAATGATCCGGTCCATAAGTTCCTGCGCATCGGCGAAAAGTTCGCGCGCTTGCTTGCCAAACTTTGGATCTTCGAAGATTCCCGGATAACGCCCGCGCAATTCCCAGGCGTGAAAAAACGGCGACCAATCGATGTACTCTGCCAGCGTTCGGATCGAAACGGTCCCTAAATCGCTTGCGTGGGCCCGTACTCCCAGGAATTCCGGTTTCGGTGGACGATAGCTGCTCCAATCAATGGGCGTCCGATTGGCACGGGCTTCTTCGAGCGCCAGGACCTTTTTCTTTTGAGTCCTGGCAGCATGGTCCTCGCGCAAGCGCGCGTAGTCTTCCCGTGTTTTTGCGTCAAATTCCGTCCTGGAATTTTCATTCAGCAGCGAATTGACAACACCGACTGCGCGCGACGCGTCCAGAACGTGCACGGTACTGGCCCGATAATGGGGAGCGATTTTCACCGCGGTATGCGCCCGGCTCGTTGTCGCTCCGCCAATCAAAAGCGGCAAACGAAATCCTTCGCGCTCCATTTCCTGCGCTACGTGGACCATTTCGTCCAGTGATGGCGTAATCAGACCGCTTAGGCCGATCACATCCGCTTGTTTTTCTCGCGCTGTTTCCAAAATCTTAGCGGCCGGCACCATCACGCCAAGGTCCAGGACCTCGTAGTTGTTACATTGCAGCACGACACCGACGATGTTTTTGCCGATGTCGTGCACGTCGCCTTTCACCGTCGCCATCACGATGCGTCCCTGCGGTTTCGCACCAGCAGACTTCTCCGCTTCCATGAACGGCATCAGATAAGCCACCGCTTTCTTCATGACCCGCGCGCTCTTTACCACCTGTGGTAGGAACATTTTGCCGGAGCCGAATAAGTCCCCAACCACGCTCATCCCAGCCATGAGCGGACCCTCTATGACATCGAGCGGGCGCTTGCATTTTTGACGCGCTTCTTCGGTATCGACGTCGATGTGATCGACAATGCCTTTTACCAACGCGTGTTTCAGACGCTCCTCGACAGGCTCTTTTCGCCATGCTTTGTCAGCAACCGGAGCTTTATTTTTGGTTTTGACGTTTTCTGCAAAATCGACCAACCGTTCGGTCGCATCGTCTCGCCGGTTCAGCAGCACGTCTTCTACGCGTTCTCGTAACTCAGGGTCAATTTCTTCGTAAACCGCTAGCTGTCCTGCGTTAACAATTCCCATATCCAGGCCTGCACGAATTGCGTGAAACAGAAACGCGGCGTGCATCGCTTCGCGCACCGTATTGTTTCCGCGAAATGAAAAGGAAATATTGCTTATCCCGCCGCTCACGCGCGTACCCGGAAGATTCTTTTTAATCCAGCGCGTCGCTTCAATAAAATCGACCGCGTAATTGCGGTGTTCTTCCAGACCTGTAGCGACCGTCAGAATGTTTGGATCAAAGATAATGTCACTCGCTGGGAAATCTGCCCGCCTGGTCAGGAGCTCGTAAGCCCGTGCACAAATCTCGATTTTGCGCTGGAAATTATCCGCCTGACCCTGTTCATCGAATGCCATGACAATTGCAGCGGCGCCGTATCGCCTAATTAACCGGGCTTGCTGGAGGAAATCTTCTTCTCCATTTTTCAGGCTGATAGAATTCACCATCGCTTTTCCCTGCAAGCACTTGAGCCCCGCTTCAATGACGCTCCACTTCGAGCTGTCGATCACGACTGGAATCCGCGTGATCTCGGGTTCGCTTCCGATCAGATTCAAGAAGCGGACCATCGCCGCCTCCGAGTCGATCATCCCTTCGTCCATGTTCACGTCGAGAAGGTTCGCGCCGCCCTGCACTTGCTGACGAGCCACGACGAGTGCGCCGTCAAAATCGCCCGCAAGAATCAGTTTCGAAAACTTCGGTGAACCTGTGATGTTGGTGCGCTCACCGATGACGACGAAGCCGAACTCCGGCGTTATGTTCAACGGTTCGAGCCCGGAAAGTCGCAGAATCATGCGTAGCTGACTGTCCTATTCACGACGCGCGGCGAAAATTCCCGAACCAGTTTTGCCAGCGCACGAATGTGATCCGGCGTTGTGCCGCAGCAACCACCAACCATGTTGAGCCAGCCGTTCTCGGCCCACTTGGCGATCTTGGGTGCAAAAGTCTCGGCTGTTTCCGGGAACCCGGTCGGGGAGAGCGGGTCCGGAAGACCCGCGTTCGGGTATGCGCTGATGTAGTACGGCGAAATCCGCGCCAGCTCTTCCACAAACGGTTCCATTTCATCCGGACCCAGGGAACAGTTTAGACCAAGGACCAGCGGCTCAGCATGCGCGAGCGAAATGAGCGACGCTTCGACCGTTTGTCCGCTGAGGTTCCGTCCGGATTTGTCGATTACAGTGCCCGAGATTATCAACGGTACGTTGCGTCCGGTTTTTTCGAATGCATCCATGATCGCGAAGAGTGCCGCTTTTCCGTTGAGTGTGTCGAAAATCGTTTCCACAATGAGTAGATCGACGCCACCTTCGAGCAGAGCTTTTGCTTCATCGAAGTAAGTTTGGCGAAGCTGATCAAACGAGACCGCGCGAAATGCCGGATCGTTCACGTCGGGTGAAATGGAACCTGCGACGGGAAGGGGTCCCATTGATCCGCCAACGAATCGTTGCCGGCCGGTTTCATTCGCGATTCGATCCGCAGCATGTCGCGCGATCCTGGCTGCTTCGAAATTAATTCCATGTACCAGTGCACGAAGTTCGCCATCGTCCACAACGCGCTGAAAGAATTCCTGATCTTTGCGACCGCGCGTAGGCTCACCCTGGAACAGAAAATCGTGCAAACCAATGGTTGTTCCGCTGAACGTGTTCGTTTCGATAATGTCGGCGTCCGCATCGAGATAAGCGGCGTGAATTTCCTCGACGACCTGGGGCTGAGTTAAATTGAGCAGTTCCAGGCTGCCCTTGAGATCCTTGCCTTTCCAATCCCGAAACCGTTTTCCTCGATAATCGGCCTCAGAAAGCTGGTAGCCCTGGATCATGGTGCCCATGGCGCCATCGAGTAAGACGATGCGCTCGCGCAGGAGGCTTTCTAAAGGATGAAGACCATTTGTTGCCATGATCATCCGGAACTAAAGAGCGTTTTCCGGGGCGAATCAAGCAACAAATTGACGTATCATGATATGTAGATGTGTTCTGAAAGTAACCAATTGTCAATAAACACCCGGGTTCTGGTGAAACCGGATACCAAAAGAGCGGGGTTGCCTAAAGCGAAACATACAGCATTCGCACCCGGGGGATTCGGAGGCGAGCTATCGGTGCCTGATCGAGGACTAATCGATCTTAGTCCGGTATCGAATGACAGACCGCGTCAGCTTACGGAGCAATACGATCGGTGAGAGTGTCCGTATGATATGCGGTATGGTCGCGCAAACGGAACCAGGGGCTGTCCTTCTTAGTAGTCTGAGCCACAGCCGTTTTTTCCCCGGTGGCAAAGTCTTCCCATGAATTGTAGCGAGCGATGCTGAGGAAGGTCCAGTCAGCTCCTTCCAGGTGCTGCATTAAAACGTTGCCGGCAGTGGTGTCGCCTGTCGCGCTCGGCGTTTCGCTCAACATCTTTTCCAATTGCTCGCGATGACCAGGAGCCGGGCGATAATACGAGACGGAGTAAACCGAGCCCGCAGTTTTGGACGTTGAGTCGCCGCCGATACCCATGGCGCGGCTGAACTCTTCCCATGAAGGACCGTTGACGAAGGTATCGGTGTGCCACTCGCTCAAGTCGCGTTTGTCCGGAGGCACAGCCGTGCCCGCCGCCTCAACGGTCGCTTTGGTACCGAGATGGGTAATGACTACGTAATCCCAGGCGTCGCCATCCTGGTGCCGAAGAACAATAAAGTGTCCCGGCATTGGGTCGTTGGGATTCGGCGTCTTGAGCCAATCGCCTAACTGAACGGCTTTGCCGAGAGCGGCCTTGGTGAAATGGACGTGATAAACATCGGTTCGTTTTCCGGTACCGGCAATGGTGGCACGCTTTTCACTCGCAGCCTTTGGAGTGTCCTGCGCCTGAACAAATGTCGCAGGCAACAGGCTTAATAATGTAATGGCAGCAATACTGACGATTAGTTTCATGAATGTTTTTTCTCTCTGATTGTATGTTGAACGTGGACCTTGGATGCAGCGCAGGATTCCGGACGGAATCGAAGAGAGAGGTTCGTTGCGCTCTTAACCGTCGAGCCTATAGCGAACGCGCATTGGGATGTCAACAGTTATCGTCCGATAGGCATCGAGTTTGTTGCGGTCCCGGCTTTGCTTTTACCTCCAGCGTTTTTCTGCGGTGTTGGACATTTGTGTTTCGTCACTTTCCTGTCCGGCAATTCTCTCGACTTCTCTGGATGTGACGATTAGGTGAGTGCCCATGGAAGCGGTCCGGCTCTTCAAGTCGCTTGACCGCAATCAACGGAACACGTTCCTGGCTTGCTTTCTGGGGTGGGCACTGGATGCCTTCGATTTTTTCCTGCTCACATTTGTTATCGAAACGATGGCGCGCGATTTTCGCACGAGCATCGCCGATCTCAGCTACGCGATTACGATCACGCTGGCGATGCGCCCCCTGGGAGCGTTCATCTTCGGACTGCTTGGCGACCGGTTTGGACGCCGCATGCCGCTAATGATCGACATCATCTTTTATTCTCTCATGGAATTGCTCACTGCGTTTTCCCCGAATTACACGTGGCTGCTGATTTTCCGTGCGCTTTACGGAATCGGCATGGGCGGAGAATGGGGACTTGGAGCGTCGCTGGCAATGGAGACCCTGCCGACCGCGGCGCGTGGATTGTTCTCGGGAATTTTACAGCAAGGTTATGCGTTTGGTTATCTCCTGGCTGCAGTTGTGTATTGGATCGTGTTTCCGTTCTTCGGGTGGCGCGGTCTGTTCGTCGCAGGAGCGTTACCCGCGCTTTTGGTGCTCTATATCCGCTCCCGGGTGCCTGAATCGCCGGTTTGGATGCGTCGTCAGCGCGATACGAGCCATTTTTGGAGCGATTTGCTTGGTGTCATACAGCGTCACTGGGTTCTCTTTCTTTACGTCATTCTGCTGATGACGGCGTTCAACGCCCTGTCTCATGGCACGCAGGACATGTATCAAACTTTTCTCGGCCAGCAGCGCCGCTTCGGCGTGACGCAAAAAGCTGCGACCGGAATCATTTATGCTTTTGGAGCGATCTGCGGCGGAACAATTATTGGTCACCTGTCGCAAAAATGGGGACGCCGTCGCTCGATTATTTTGACTGCCGTGTTCGGAATAATCCTTATTCCTCTTTGGGTTTTTCCGCCGGGATTTGCCCTTCTTGTGATCGGCGGGTTTGCGATGCAGTTCATGGTACAAGGGGCCTGGGGTATCGTGCCAGTGCATCTAAATGAACTTTCGCCCGATGCACTGCGCGGAACGTTCCCCGGCGTTGCGTATCAACTTGGAAATCTGTTTGCCGCCAACACCGCTGTTATTGAGGCGCGGTTGGCTGACCATTTCCACAACGCGACCGGACAGCCAGACTACGCAAAGGCGCTTGCCCTTTTTACGTTGGTAATTTTTGTGGCGTTGGTCGTGCTCGCCGCAATCGGGCGCGAAGAGCGCGGGAAGGAATTCTAACGATGTCCGGTGGATGGCGCCAGGCCGGTGCCGCCACTGGAAGTATCTGGCTGCGGCTGCGCGGCCACCTGAGTCGACGGGCGATAAACACCCGAGCCGAAGCGTTGCTCGACAATCGCTTCCGCGATCCGGTCTGCAAGAAGTTCGCGATATTCCCAATCGCGCGTCTTGTTAGCCTCGGAACGATTGCTCAAGTATCCGCATTCTACCAGCACCGCGGGACAACTTGCCAGGCGCAGCACGCGAAAGTTTGCTGTGTGTACCCCCCCATTTGCTGAATTTGGAATGGTCGTCAGTTTTGCCTGAATCCCGTTCGCCAGATCGGATGAAACGCCTGAATGATAGTACGTTTCAAATCCGCGAATCCGGCGCTTGCCCGAATCGTTGAAATGTATGCTCACGAAGATTGCGTTCTTCTGTGCATTCTCGATAGCCACACGATCGTTCAATTCAATAAAAACGTCGGAGGAGCGGGTCATTACGGTTTTTAGCTGCGATTCGCGCAGCTTACGGTTGAGACGCTGGGCGACGTCTAGCGCAATCAGTTTCTCCGGTGGACCATACCGGCGATAGGCGCCGCTATCCTTGCCGCCATGTCCGGCGTCCACTACGACGGTATTGAAAGTTTTGCTCGTGTTTTTGACTCTGGTCGTCGTAACGGTACCGCAGCCGACCAACGAAGCGATAGAAGCAATCGCAACGAGACGAGTGACCTTGCCCGGCATTCTGACTTAATAGCAAAAAATGCGCATTCCACCAAAAATTTTCTGTGCCAGCCTTAAACAATGGAACGGAATTGGACGGCCAGTTGTCTATTGATCGCAAGCGCAAAAAGCACTTGTGTTTTGTGCTGCTGCGCTTAATGCGTTTACTTCTTTTATGATAATCCGATTTGCGATCCTCCCCTTGTTTCTGGCGTTGAACCTTTCGATGTGTAAGAAGCAGGAAAGTGTCTCGTCGAGTTCGAAGCAGGCGAGCGCTTTATCACCGACGCCCGCTACTGCTGCCACGCCAGCCGCGGAGGCATCCCCGAAGATTACCAAGCCAGTTGTGGATCAAACTGCTCAGGTACTTATTTTCTGTTACCACCGCTTAGTGGACAAGATTCGCTATCCCGGGACCGAGATCACGCCTGCCGCGTTTGAAGCGCAGATGAAAGAATTAAAAGACCGTGGTATTACAGTCATTCCAATGCAGGATTTGCTCGCCTGGAAGCGGGGCGAAAAGAACATACCCCCACGAAGCGCGGTTGTTACTTTCGATGATGGCTGGAAATCTCAATACGAGGTCGCGTGGCCGATCATGAAGAAGTACGGCTATCCGTTTACGATGTTCATTTACACCGAGGGCGTGCGCGGCGGCTCGTTAGGCGGCGGCGAAGCGATCACATGGGAACAGCTCGCCGACATGCGCGATAACGGAGTGGATATTGAGGCGCATTCCGCAACGCATCAGGACTTACGCGAGGGCCATACCATAATGATAGCCAATCCCGGCGGAAAAAGGACACGGACGAAATTGACCGGACCGCAGTATGAGGAATGGATGCACAACGAAGTCGTCGGTTCCAAGGATCTGCTTGAGCAGCGGCTGGGCATCAAAGTGAATTGCTTTGCGGTTCCATTCGGGAATTACAACGAGCACGTTAAGGAGATTGCCCGTAATTCCGGCTACGAGGCGATGTTTACCGTTTACGGTCAGCCTATCACTTTTACATCACCGATGGATTCAATCGGGCGTTATGCGATTGAAGCGAACAAGCCCAAGGTTTTTGAAGATGCTGTGAAAATGATCGCTACTTCCAGCGGAGGAGGAGCAGCAGTGGCCGAGGTTGGCGCGAAGGATCTCTCGACTCGGCCGGCAGATGGTGAAACGGTGCGTACGGCGCTACCTCTTATTAAGGCGAACCTCAGCGCGATCGGTCAGATCGATCCCGGCAGTGTGCAAATGCGCGTGAGCGGCCTCGGCGTTGTCCCCGCGAGCTTCGATCCGAAGTCGGGCACGGTCTCGTATCAAGTGACGCAAAAGTTACACGACAAATCGTGCAGCGTGATTGTAAGTGCGAAGTCACAGGGAAAGAAGGTCGAAGCACACTGGACTTTCGGGATCGAAGAAGGTGCGGCCGCGGGAGGTGTAACTCCGCCCATACCGACGCCGAAAAAATAAGCGGGTTTTCAGGGGTCGCCATTTCTTACCCGAACTGGGCGATCAGGAAATCGCCGCTCTATAACTGGCGTAACGGGCTTAACATATGTTCTCCCAACTCTCCGACAAACTTCAGGACATCTTCAAAGAGCTTCGCGGGCACGGCACGATCAGCGAATCGAACATCGATGCCGCATTGCGGCAAGTGCGCCTCGCTTTGCTTGAAGCCGACGTCGATTTTCAAGTCGCTAAAAAATTCATAGCTGGCGTTAAGGAAAAAGCGCTTGGAGAAACGGTTCTTCGCAGCATTACGCCAGGTCAGCAGATCGTAAAAATTTTTCACGACGAATTAACGGCCTTGCTCGGCGGCGAGGCCGCACCAGTCGATCTTGGAAATTCAGGCCGTATTTTGATTGTCGGCCTTAATGGGTCGGGCAAAACAACTTCCTCTGCCAAGTTAGCGTGCCTTCTGAAAAAGCAGGGCCGCGCGCCGGTTCTAATTGCGTGCGATTTGCAGAGGCCAGCGGCGATCGAACAACTGGCAACGCTGGGAAAACAAATCGACGTTCCTGTGTTCACTCCTGAGCCGGGCGAGAAAACTGTGCGTCGCGCCGCCGCCGATGCGTCCTCAAAAGCACGACGGCCAGATGCACCGGTTGTCGAAATCTTCGATACGGCGGGTCGCCAGGAGATTGACGAAGCGCTGATTCAGGAGCTCAAGGAGTTGAAGGAATTTTTAGAGCCGCAGGAAACATTGCTCGTGGTTGATGCCGCTACGGGCCAACAAGCAGTCAACGTTGCATCCCGTTTTAACGACGCTTTAGCGATAACAGGAATCATTTTGACAAAGCTTGACGGTGACGCGCGAGGCGGCGCGGCCTTGTCAATGCGCCAAGTCACTCACCAACCAATCAAGTTCACGGGAACCGGCGAGAAGCTTGACCAGTTTGAAGTCTTTGTCCCTGAGCGGCTCGCCGGTCGAATCCTCGGAATGGGCGACGTGGTTAGCTTGGTCGAAAAAGCAGCGGAAGCGGTCGATGAAGAAGAAGCAGCCCGCCTTGAGCGGAAGCTGCGCACCGCCTCGTTCGATTTCAATGATTTTCTGGTGCAGTTCAAGATGATGCGGCGGATGGGCCCGCTGGAGAATATTCTTGGCATGTTGCCAGGCATGGGTAATATGCAGGGCCTTTCTGTTGACGAGAAGCAGCTTAAACGCACGGAAGCCATCGTGCTTTCGATGACAAACGAGGAGCGGACGCGTCCCGGCATTTTGAATGCGCGACGTCGTCAGCGTATCGCACGCGGCAGCGGCTGCACTGTGACGGAGGTAAACGATTTGCTACGACGCTTTGATCAGATGCGGAAGATGATGAAAAGCGCGGGCAAAATGAAAAAGATGATGGCGCAAATGGCGCGAATGAGAAGTTAACATGGCAGTTTCAATCAGATTACGCAGAGAAGGAGCAAAAAATAGCCCCTACTACAAAGTGGTAGTGGCCGACAGGCGCAGTCCGCGCGATGGGAAGTTTATCGAAACCATCGGCACGTACGACCCAAAAAAGCCCGGTCAAAACAGCACGTTGAAAATTGATCGGGTCGAATACTGGATCAGCAAAGGCGCGCAACCGTCCGACACCGTGCGCAGTTTAATCAAGAAGAATAAAAAGGCGACGGCGACCCCGGAGGCCCCATCCGAACCAGTTCGGGCGAACCAGCAATCGACTCAAGAGCAGTCGCCACCTCCGCCGCCTCCGGTTGAAGACGCCAGCTAAAAGCTGGCCCCTTTGGCAATAGCAATTCGCTTCGCACCGCCGCACGACCTTTACGGTCTCTTCGGCTGAGATCGGCGGACGCCAGAGCACTGGAACTTCGAGCGGGCGACAATTCGTGCTAATCGTGTTTACCCGTCGTGCCGTAGTGTTGTGCAAGGCGGTTTCGTGGATACTCTTTCCGGCGCATGAGAGAATTTCTCGAATTCGTCATTCGCCAACTAATTGAATTTCCTGACGACATGGTGTTGACGGAAATTCCAAACGGCAGAACAACGGTTTTTAAGCTGCAACTTCGGCGGGGAGATGTCGGCCGGGTGATCGGCCGTGGCGGCCAGACCATTCAAGCCATTCGCGCTCTGCTCGCCAGTTCGGCTGCCCGCCATGGCCAACGCGCGATCCTCGAGATTGTGGAGTAAATTTCCACAATTGATTCATTATTGGACGTTGGCCGCGGGCCGTTCGACGTTTTCTCCCTGAGTGAAGATCGACATCCTGACGTTGTTTCCAGACATCTGTCGTGCGCCTCTTGGCGAGAGCATCATGAAACGCGCACAGGAGAGTGGGATTATTGATCTTCGGATCCATAACCTGCGAGACTGGACAACAGATAAACATCACATCGTGGATGACGCGCCGTTCGGCGGGGGTCAGGGAATGGTCATGAAACCGGAGCCAGTTTTTGCAGCCGTCGAGCAGCTCCGAAATCAAACATCAAAAGTAGTGCTGATGTCGCCCGCCGGGCATCAGTTTGACCAACAAACAGCGACACAGCTTTCGCAGGACGCACATCTCATTATCATTTGCGGTCATTACGAAGGAATCGATCACCGCGTGATTGAACATCTGGTGAACCTGGAAATTTCCATCGGCGATTACGTTCTTACCAACGGAGCGATTGCAGCAGTTGTTCTTGTCGATGCAATCGTGCGCTTATTGCCCGGCGCGCTTGGTCACGAACAATCCGCCGTTGACGACAGTTTTAACCAGGGACTTCTTGAAGCGCCGCAGTACACACGACCCGCAGAGTTCCGCGGCTGGAAAGTTCCGCAGGTTTTGCTCTCGGGAAATCACGCAGAAATTACAAAGTGGCGTAGAGAACAAGCGATAAAACGCACACGCGAAAATCGGCCAGATCTTCTCGGATAAACCCGCAATACTCAGGGGTTGTCATCCCGAGTCGCGCAGACGAACCGGCGTAGCTATTGAGGCGCTTTCCCCAGAACGACACACGCATTAATTCCGCCGAAACCAAATGAGTTACTCATTACATATGTCAGCTCGGCTTCCCGTCCGTGATTAGGCACAACATCGAGGTCACACAACGGATCGTGATTCGTATAGTTGATTGTGGGTGGAACCCATTGACGATCTAAAGCAAGCGCGCAAAGCGCGGCTTCGATCGCACCTGTCGCGCCCAGCGGATGCGCGTAATAACCTTTTGTCCCGCTAACTGGGATTCGTTGTGCGTGGTTGCCAAGCACTTGTTTGATCGATGCCGTCTCTGCACTGTCGTTGAGCTGGGTTGAACTGGCGTGCGCATTGATATAATCGATCTGTTCGGGCGCCAACTGCGCGTCCGTAAGCGCCTCACGCATCGCGCGAATGGACGATTCGCCGTTCGGCAATGGCGAAGTCATGTGAAAAGCATCATTATTTATGCTGTATCCGAGCACTTCCGCGTAAATGTGCGCATCGCGGCTGCGCGCATGTTCAAGTTCTTCAATGACGAGGGACGCACCGCCTTCGCCCATTACGAATCCATCACGCAACAGATCGAACGGGCGGCAAGCCAGCGCAGGGTTCTCCGGCCATCGGCTCATGGTTTTAATGATGTCGAATGCGCCGATGGTGATAGTCGTCAAGGGGGCTTCGGCTCCGCCGGCGACAACCACATCGACAAAATCGTCCCGGATGTAACGCAGTGCTTCGCCCACGGATACTGTGCCACTGGCGCAGCTGTTCGAATTTGTAGTCCCCGCGCCGCGAAACCCGAACTCGATCGCGATATTCGAGTGGGCGGAACCACCGAATACCTGAACGGCGAGCGTGGGTTGAACGCCACGCGCGCCCTTTTTTAGATACCTGAGATACTGTTCTTCGGCCTTGCAAACGCCGCCAAGCGCCGTGCCAAAACTAACACCGACGCGATCCTGTGGTTTTTCGCGGGAATACTCGAGCCGCGCATCCTCCAGCGCCAGCTTTGCCGATACGACCGCGAACTGAGCGTAACGGTCTAATCGTTTCAAGCGTTGCGGTGAAAAAAACTGCTCGGGGTCCCAATCATTAATCTCGCCGGCTGCGCGTACGCGGAAGACGCCGGAATCGAAGCTTTTGATACCACTTTTTTCAGCCAGAATTGCGTTCCAAAAATTCTCGCGTCCGTGTCCGATGCAAGTAATTGGCCCAATCCCAGTGATAACGGCGCGTCTTCGACTCATGCGATGACCTTGTTTGTGTTCGCCTCGACGTACGATTTCATGCAACGCAGCGTCTTGTTCGCAATATGACGAATGAAAAAGTCGCCGATAACCTTGTCCGCGATGGGCGCTAAAATCTTCACCCGAAATACTAGATCGTGTTTGATTTCGACCAGCACGCCGTCTGGGATTTCCTTAAATGTCCATACTACACGCATTCCTTTCGTGAACGCTTTCAAGTGACAAAATCGGACTTCAACGCGGTCCCGATCGATAATTTGTTCTGAGGTCCAGGAAATCGGAATTCCGGACCGCGTCGCAGCCATGACGACAATGTTTCGGCTCGGGCTATGTTCGAGATAACGAATATAGCGATAGTGAGGAAGAATCTGCGGCCAAAGCTCCAGGTTTGCTGCTGTCTCGAAAATCGTCATTCTCGGCGCGCAAATGATGATGGAGTTGGCCTTGTGCATTGGAAGTGATAGCCACCGCAAAATGAAAACCCACCCAACCATCGATGTTGCGCACTTTCTGCGGGACAGGGGATACTCCCCCGAAAAGTAATTTCACGAAAGGAAAAATTATCCGTCAAAATCAGAGAATAGGTTGTTGCTCGCGGAAGTAGATCTGGCTAACGCTATTCCGAAGGCAAGGGAATTGAACTCTTGCCCTTGGCCTAGACCGGAAAGACGCGCGTTCACGTCCGACCGTCTGTAATCTTTACTGTTAACTGGTTGAGTTTGAAGTTAAACAGGACGACCGCGCCTGGCATGATCTGCGTCTTGCGCCAATTGGTTTAAGAGCGCGAAGAACGCTGGCGATTGACCAATGAAAAGTCCCATGTTCGTTAGGAACTGGACGACACTCATGGCGACGCCTTCCGTCTTAGTCGGCCGAATGACTGAACAAATCGGGAGGCTTGGATCCAAAAACGGGCATGGTTCCGGCATGATCAGGCTCTTATTCAGGGTCTCGTCGTCTACTTCCAGATCAGGAAATGTCACCGAAACGCCAGTGACTGGATCAACCGCAGTCAAGGGCGGCGCATTGCCTGCCTTGTCCGACCAGGTTTGGAAATGCATTGTTTCCGTAGGACCAATGCTGATCAGAATTCGCAGGGCCTCCTCATGAGTGGCCCTCAGGGCCATTGAGGGATAGAGGCTGTTGCCACCTTGTTCAATCGTTGCAAAGTGGAAAGCCGCGGTATTTGCAATCGCCTGTAGGAAATTAGAGTCACTTGTGTCGGCGTCGGTCCTGGGAATTGCTGTGTGTTGGTTAACTCCTAACGTCGGGACGGCCTGCGGAAAGGCAAAGTTCGGATCAAGATCCGGGTTATGGTCGTCGATGCGGTAGCGCGTCCACCAGCTGGTATCTATGGTGAGTTGCGTCAAATTAGTGAGACGCAAAATTCCGCTGGATCCGCTCGCAACGCTGCCCGGTAAAGTGCGAAACGGTTCAAGATCTACAGGGGCCGCTCCCTTGGAGTCCAGATACGCGTTGAGGAAGGTGTGGTGAGTGATCTCATCGTCGGTGTTGTCGTGGATGTAGATAGGCATGTCTTCGTCAAGCACTTCAATGGCCTCTGTGTAGGCTTCGTTTCCGGTGCCACCAGGGACTTCATCATCCTGCACGCCCCCAAGTTCGTTGTATTGGATCCAAAAATCGGCCTCGAGTATTTCTGCCGCCGCTGCGAATCGGAGCAGCGCTGCGTCTCCTGCTGTCAGACCACCACGGGTGCGAGGCACTGGCAGAGGCCTTGTCCCCCCTGACATGGACGCATTGGCCAGCAGTCCGGCGCTAATGGTTCCCATTCCTACTGCCAGCGATTTGCCTAGGAAGGAGCGGCGACTGATAGAATTTCTCCGAGGTATCGCTCTCTTGACCAAGTTGTTCTTTGGAGAATGATCCTCGCTCTTACCAACATCATTTGCTTTAGAATTGATGATTGCTTTCACGCATGGAGAATCGCAGCGAGTCAGGTTGTGCGCTGCTCGGGAAAAGTTACGCGTTTGTTACCGCACAAGGATGCAATGGTCTCTCGGTGACCTGCGAAATCGCAGCAGTCGCGACGCTGCTGTGATATGCAAAAAATGGAGCCTACGGGATTCGAACCCGTGACCTCCTCAATGCCATTGAGGCGCTCTACCAACTGAGCTAAGACCCCGGTAAGAAGTTTAGATTGTAGGTTTCACATTACAGATTGCAAATCTGAGGCATCGAACGGAATTCATTCTGATTCTGTCTAAATGTCTCAGACAAAGCTTGCAACAAAGTGCATGTCATGATGTTTAATGGGCAAAGGAAGTTAATGAAGCTTTCGAGATTCCGCTTGTTCTGGTCGGCCGCGGTGGTTGCGGCCGGCGTTTGCACCAGCACAGGTCAAACTAATGGACCTGCACTCCAAAACGCTCCTCGTGTAGCACCGGCTAATTCTGTTCGAGGGAGTAACGTCCGTCCCCACAATTCAAATCCATCATTTGTTCCCCGTAGACCGCCAAACGTTGGTCAGCGCTCACCTGGGACATTCCCGAATCAAATTCAAAATCAGGCGGCTAATTTTCGGGCGAACTATCCGCGGTCGAGTCGGCGGCTGAATCCAACTGTTGCAGGGATGGGCGTTTGGTACCCCCCGCGAACCTACAATGTCCAACCAACCGGCGACGCACTGCTGCCCCAGAGCGAAATCGCGCGGACCGTGCTACCGGTCACGGATCCTCAGGGCACCGTGAAAACCGACGATCTAAAGCCAACCACCGGCGTGCTGGCGAAGCAGGGGGTATCGGAAGGCTTGGAAGTAATCGACGCACAACGCGTCGCAAAAAATGATACTGTCGAACCTACGGCACGTGATTTGACGAACGGTCAGGTCAGGCGGCACAAGGGGAAGCTGAACGGTCAAGCTGGGAAGAATCGTTTTAGTTATTCCGATGCTCTTCGTCGTAATTGGCATGAATGGCACAATCGCGATTGGTGGAAACAACATTGCAACACAGTTGTGTTTGTCACCGGAGGATATTATTTCCTGGACGCGAGCTATTGGTATCCGGCTTGGGGTTACGATCCGTCTAACAGCTATTACGATTATGACGGGCCCATCTACACCTATGGCAATCTGCTTCCGGACCAGGTGATCGCAAACGTTCAAGGAGCTTTGCAAGAAGCAGGTTATTACTTCAGCGCAGTAACCGGGTCGCTGAGCGTGGAGACGCGAGCCGCTCTTCTAAACTTCCAGCGTGACCAGGGACTGATTGCTACCGGAGCGATTGACGAGCCGACCGTCGAGGCGTTGGGATTGTACTAGAAAAAACTTTCGCCAAGACTGCGGTTGGCTCGATACATCGAGGTACGGTGCCGCATAACTACAACAGACGCGACTGGCTGTCTCCTAACCAGTCAGGATTCGCTTGATCGTTACGCCGACCACGTTTTAGGAAAGGTATCTATGAGTGACCTGAGTTTTCAAAATAATGTGCCGGATCCTTTATTGGCCGGGAGAGAATTACCGACTTTCAAATTCGAGCTCGAAAAATCCAGCGGAAAAGTCCTCGGAAATAGCTTTGGCAAGGAAGCGACCGTAGAACAACTTCCCATCGCAAAGAGAATCGCAGGAGTATCAATGCAACTCGAGCCGGGCGTAATGCGTGAACTTCATTGGCATGCGACGGCCGCGGAATGGGCATTCGTTCTCAAAGGTCGCGTTCGCACAACAGTGATTAATCCGGCCGGTCAGACCGAGACTAATGACTTCGAACCAGGCGACGTCTGGTACTTTCCACGTGGCCACGCCCACGTGCTTGAGTGTCTCGGTAACGAACCGACCCATTTTATTTTGATCTTTGACAACGGCTATTTCTCAGAGTTTGGCACGTTTAGCATCACCGATTGGATCGGACATGCACCCAAGCAGCTGCTGGCAAAAAACTTTGATCTTCCGGAATCGACGTTCGATCACTTTCCAAAGGAAGAAGTTTATTTTGCTCGTGGTGTCATTCCGCCGGAACCAATACCCGAAAACCTTCAGGGGCCGCGATTCTCGCCGCCGGAAACGCACAAGTTTCGAATGCTCGCCGGCGCGCCGCACGGAATTTTCAAAGGAGGGCGTGAATGGCGCGTCGATTCAACGCGGTTTCCAATTTCGACAACGCTTACCGGCGTAATTCTCGATCTTGAACCAGGTGCGCTGCGTGAATTTCATTGGCATCCAAATGCCGATGAATGGCAATACGTCATCGACGGCGATCTAGGTGTGACAATGTTCGCGTCGCACGGTCGATTTCGTTCAGAGCAACTGCACGCCGGAGATGTCGCCTATATTCCACAAGGCTTTGGACACTCGATTGAAAACCTGGGGAGCAAACCGAGTCGGATGCTGATCGGTTTTAACACCGGAACTTACCAGGCAATTGATCTTTCTGCGTGGATTGCCGGCAATCCGGTTGATGTTCTGGCGACCAACTTTGGTATGCCGGCTTCCTTATTCGCGAAGTTTCCCCGCAAGGACGTGTTTATAGCGCCAAATCAATGACGTTTCATCAGCTCAACCACGGCGCTGCGCCACTGTGCCTCAGTGAGTAATGCCCGCAGGGCACCTCGACACAGCGGGCCGCTACAGTTGTAAGATGCCTCCTAACTATAGCCCCCGCGCTCTCAAAGATTTGCGACGGTCGTAGACCGCCGTTACAGGAGGAACTGTCAACCAACTCTGAGCCATGCAAAAATTGATCGAATGCGTACCGAACTTTTCGGAAGGCCGTGATCAAGACGTCATTCGACAGATCACCGATGCAATTGTGTCTGTAGAGGGTGTTTCGCTTTTGGATGTCGATCCCGGTGCCAGCACTAACCGGACCGTGGTGACGTTCGTCGGCAGTCCTGATGCAGCGGTCGAAGCGGCATTTCGCGCTATTAAAAAAGCGGCGGAGCTAATCGACATGCGCAAACACAAGGGAGCGCATCCGCGCATGGGCGCGACTGACGTTTGTCCGTTCATCCCGGTAAGCAACGTGAGCTGGGATGAAGCAATTGCCTGTGCAAATCGTTTGGGAAAACGTCTCGGCGATGAATTGAAAATTCCGGTCTATTTATACGAAAAAGCGGCGAAAAATGGATCGCGCTCGAATTTGTCGGTGATTCGCGCAGGTGAATACGAAGGTTTCTTCGAAAAAATAAGACAGCCCGAATGGAAGCCAGATTTTGGACCCGGTACATTCAATGAAAAATCGGGGGGAACTGTAGTCGGTGTTCGCGATTTTCTCGTTGCTTACAATGTGAATCTGAACACGAAATCGACGCGGCGCGCGAACGCGGTTGCGTTTGATGTGCGAGAGCAGGGGCGGGTAAAGACCGAAGACGGAAAACCATCGGGAAAAGCAGTGTTGGATGCGAATGGCGAGCCGATTCGAATTCCCGGAATGCTGAAGCACGTCAAGGCAATTGGCTGGTTCGTCAGGGAATACGGGATTGCACAGGTCTCGATGAACCTGACCAATATCGAAGAAACGCCGTTACATGCAGCGTTCGATGCGTGCTCTGAGTCGGCGGCCAAACGTGGCCTGCGCGTGACTGGCTCGGAGATTGTCGGCATGGTACCGAAGAAATGTCTGGTCGATGCGGGCCGTTACTTTCTTCACAAGCAACGATGGTCGGAAGGGGCTTCAGACGAGGAACTGATCGACACCGCCATCCGGTCGATGGGGTTGAGTGAATTGAAGTCTTTCGACCCAAAAGAAAAGGTGATCGAATTCAAAATCGAAGCTGCCGAGCGAGGGAAATCTCTCGCAAAAATGAATCTGCGCGACTTTTGCAACGAAACTCTAAGTGACTCGCCCGCGCCAGGCGGCGGCTCCGTCGCAGCGCTGATGGGGGCGTTAGGCGCCTCATTAGGAGGAATGGTTGCGAACTTGTCCGCCGGAAAACGCGGCTGGGATGACAAGCTCGAATATTTCAGCAACTGGGCTGTGAAAGCGCAGCAACTCAAAGACGAATTGCTCTCACTGGTGGACGAAGATACTGCTGCGTTCAACAAAGTAATGGACGCCTTCGCTTTGCCCAAAGGGTCGTCTGAAGAGAAGGCTGCGCGAGCGACCGCAATCGAAGAGACAACCAAATATGCGGCCGACGTGCCGCTAAGGGTCATGGCAACGGCGTCGAAATCCTACGAATTGCTCGCTGAAATGGCTGACAGAGGAAACCCGGCCTCCGTTTCCGATGTCGGCGTGGGCGCGCTGGCTACACGCGCGTGCATTGAGGGAGCCGCGCTAAACGTGAGAATCAATCTCTCACAATTGAAGGACGTAAAATTCAAGGCTGCGCTTGAGGAAAGAATCCGAAATATCTGTGCAGATTCGGCAGCCAAGTTCAAAGAAATCAGCCAGGCAGTCGAAAATAAGTTAAGCAAATCGTGAAGACACTGGCTGTTCTTCACGCTTCGCAATTAGTCACACTGGAAGGCCCAAAAATGCCGCGTACCGGGCCGGATATGGCTGAGTTGGGCATCATTCAGAATGGCGGAATGCTGATTCGCGATGGCAGGATCGAGGACGTGGGTACCAGCGATGAGATCCAGAAGAAGGCTGGCAATGCGGACGTTATCGACGCGCGTGGAAGAGTCGTCCTCCCTGGATTTGTCGATGCGCACACGCATTTGGTTTTTGCGGGGAATCGCCTGGACGATTTCGAGCGGCGTGCGCGCGGAGACACTTACGAGCAAATCGCCAAGGCTGGCGGTGGGATCTGGTCCACGGTTGAAAAGACGCGGGCAGCCAGTGAAGCCGACCTTCTCGTTGAGGCAAAAAAGCATGCAGACTGGTTCCTGTCCTTTGGAACGACAACTGTGGAGTCCAAGTCCGGCTACGGCCTGTCGCCTGAAGACGAATTAAAGATCTTGCGGGTTATGAGGCGACTTCGTCAGGAGACGCCGCTGGAAATTGTGCCGACGTTCCTCGGCGCACATGCGATACCGCGCAAAATGCAACCAAATGAATACGTCGATCTTGTTGTTGACGAGATGCTACCGCAGGTGGCTTCGGAGAACCTTGCCGAATTTTGCGACGTATTTTGCGAGCGTGGCTACTTCGATATCGAACAATCGCGGCGGATTCTCGCTGCAGCGAAGAACGTTGGATTGAAACTGCGAATTCACGCTGATCAACTTAGCAATTCGGGCGGGGCAAGGCTGGCTGCTGACTTGAAGGCGACAACGGCTGATCACCTGGAGAAGACGGACGGGCAGGGAATTGCGGTATTGAAATCCGGCGGCGTGCAACCGGTATTGTTGCCGGGTTCAGTCTATGCGCTCGGGTCCACGCGGTATCCACGGGCGCGAGAAATGATCGAGGCTGGCCTTGCCGTGGTGATTGCGACTGATTTCAATCCCGGATCGTCGCCGACGCCGAGCATGCCGATGGTTCTATCGCTCGCTTGCACACAGATGAAAATGACGCCAGCAGAAGCGATCACCGCATCGACGATCAATCCAGCCTATTCACTAGGTCGCGCTGATCGGATCGGTTCAATCAAGTCCGGTAAGGCGGCGAACTTTTCGATTTTCGACTGTGAGGATTACCGGGAACTGGCGTACTGGTTTGGATTTCCGCAGGTACAGTCGGTGTATGTTCGCGGTAAATCTGTTTCAGGGAGCGGCGGTCTCTAGTCCGCGAGTGGAGTGGCAAAAACGACTTTTTGTTTTCTCAGCTGTTGGTGAAAGGGGTGCCTTGCTTTAGCCTTGCTCAAATGAAAGGCATGGATGCTGAGAAAGAGCTTTTGAATCTGGAAAATCAATTCACGGCAGCAGTCGTCAAAAATGATCCGGAAACAATCGAGCGATTTGTTACTGATGACTGGATCATCATCAACGCCGATGGAGGAATCATCGACAAGGAACGCTTTCTTGGAGTAATTAAATCGGGCACTCTAACTCACGAGTTGATGGAGTCTGATGACACTCGCGTTCGCGTCTACGGAGAGAGCGCCGTTGTCAGCGCGCTTACTCGGACAAAAGGGAAATTTATGGGACAAGAGTTCAGCACAAACGAGCGCTCGACAGATTTTTTTGTGAGGCTCGATGGACAATGGCGGTGCGTCCTAACGCAGCTTACTCGATTTACGAGAGCATAAGCCATGCGTCATTCGAGCAGATTTTGCGGTGCCTTCAGAGCGCCCTTACAGTGAGTTTATGAAGGTCGAAGTGGAAAAGCAGCCCGGATCCGTCTCTACGCTGCAAATTGAACTGCCGCCGGAGGAAGTGTCCAAAGAATGGGATACAATCGCCAGCAGCTTTGCGCGTGTCGCCAAAATTCCGGGGTATCGACCAGGCAAGGCCCCGCGCGCGGTCATCGAGAAGAGATTTCGCAAAGAAATCCAGGAGGAGTTGACCAAAAAGCTCGTCTCCAGGAGTTATCATGAAGCAATCGAGCAAGAACAGTTGCGTGTTGCTTCGCTGGCTAATATCGAAAACGTCCAGCTAGGCGAGGACAAGTCGATGCGGTTTCGTGCGACAGTCGTTACCGTACCGGAATTCGAACTGCCCGAATACAAGAACATTCCTGTGCAATTGCCGGAGACGAAGGTTACCGAGTCGGAGATCGATGCTTCACTTGAGCGTTTGCGCGAGCAATCCGGCGACTTCGTCGATGTTCCAGAGCGTGGCTTGGAAATGGGCGACTTTGCCGTGATCGATTTTGAGGGATCGAGCGACGGCAAGGCAATCAGTGAAATTGCGCCTCAGGCGAGCAAGAACCTTCACGGCGGCAAAAAATTCTGGTTGCGCCTGGCGCCCGATAATTTTCTGCCGAAATTTTGTGAACAAATCGTCGGTCAGAAGCCAAACGAAACGCGTGCGATAACCGTTGATTTCGCGACGGATTTGCCAGTAAAGGAACTGTCGGGAAAACAGGCAAATTACAATGTCACTGTCCGTGAGATTAAGCAGCAAGTGTTGCCGGTTTTGGACGATGTGTTTGCGGCCAAATTGATCCCTGGAAAGACGCTTGCCGATTTGCGGCAAATCATCGAACACGACCTGGCGCACGAGAAGGAGCATGAGCTCGAACGGGCAAAAGAAGGGCAGCTTGTGAAATACCTGCACGAACGGATCCAGTTTGAGTTACCTCCTCCTTTACTGAAAAATGAAACGCGTCGCATTCTGGCAGATCTGGTGCAGCGAAACCGGCAACGCGGTGTTACTGATGAGATGCTGAAGGACAAGGAGAAGGAGCTTATCGAAAGCGCCGCCGGACTTGCTGCTCACCGGTTGAAGACCAACTTTATCCTGCATCGCATTGCCGAGCTCGAAGAGATCAAGGTTTCGCGGGACGACATTAACGCCCGACTTCGCGAGGAAGCGGCCCAGTATAACGTTCCTGTGGAAAAAATGCGCAAGGAATTGCACGAACACGATGGTCTGGACGCATTCGCAGAGCAGATACTGCTGGGTAAGACTCTTGATTTCCTGAAGGCGAATGTTAGCATCGAGGCAGAGCAAGAACCCGCTGTTAAGGAAGAAAAATCATGAGTGTGTCGAACGAAAATCTTTCCCAGGTGCTGATTCCAATGGTGGTGGAACAGACGGGCCGGGGCGAGCGCAGCTACGATATCTACTCGCGACTGCTTAAGGACCGAATCGTTTTTATCGGAACGCCGATGGACGATCACATCGCCAATCTGGTCATTGCCCAATTGCTGTTTTTACAAATGGAGGACTCGAAAAAAGACATCAACATCTATATCAATTCGCCCGGTGGCTCAGTTACCGCGGGCCTTGCGGTCTATGACACGATGCAGTTCCTCACATGCGATGTGACTACCTATTGCCTCGGAATGGCCGCAAGCATGGCTGCGGTCCTCCTCTGCGCAGGAACCAAAGGTAAGCGTTTCGCGCTTCCAAATTCCGATATCATGATCCATCAGGTTTCCGGAGGCGCGCAGGGCGCAGCGAGCGACGTGGAACGTCAAGTGGATTATATGTTCAAGCTGAAAAAGCGCCTCATCAAAATCATCGCGCAGCACACCGGCAAATCCGAAGAACAAGTACGGACCGATTCGGATCGCGATTATTATATGTCCGCCCAGGAAGCAAAAGCGTACGGTTTGGTGGACGAAGTGATCAAATCTCGCAAGGAGGTGAAGCTACTCGATGGGGCGAATCCTCCCGCAGGCGATCGGTCGGTGGAAGTGGCTGAAACCGCTTTGCCGCGTAAAGTCGGAGCATAGGAGAGCTTCTTAAAAAATATGGCTCGCGCTTCCAACCTCACCATGTGCTCGTTTTGTGGCAAGAGCCATGCCGAGGTTCGCAAATTGATTGCCGGACCAGGTGTATACATTTGCGATAGTTGCATAAACGTCTGCAAAAGCATTCTCGACAAAGAGCTCAACGAAGATGCACGCCGCCAGTCCTCCAACATTCGTGTGCCCAAGCCGGCGGAAATTCGACGCGCCCTCGATCAGTATGTCATCGGGCAGGAGACGGCGAAGAAGACATTATCGGTAGCTGTCCACAACCACTACAAGCGTGTATTGCAAGCTTCCCAACCAGCTGACGCTTCCGCCGCGTTCCAGCCAGATCCGTTTGCTGACGTTGAGATTGAGAAGAGCAACATTCTGTTAATTGGTCCAACCGGCTCTGGGAAAACGTTGCTCGCCAAGACACTGGCGCGGATTCTCGATGTCCCTTTTTGCATCGCTGATGCGACGACACTGACCGAAGCAGGCTACGTTGGCGAAGATGTTGAAAACATCATTCTGCGCCTCCTACAGAATGCGGATTACGATGTGAAACGGGCGGAGATCGGAATCGTTTACATCGATGAAATCGACAAGATCGGCCGCAAAACTGATAACGTGAGCATTACTCGCGATGTTTCCGGCGAAGGAGTGCAACAGGCTCTATTGAAAATTTTGGAGGGTAGCACGTGCAATGTCCCGCCACAGGGCGGACGCAAGCATCCACATCAGGAGTACATCCAGGTTAATACTGAGAAAATTCTTTTCATTTGTGGCGGCGCATTCATTGGGCTCGATAAAATCATTCAAAAACGTATCGGTCAAAAAGTGATGGGATTCGGCAGTCCGACGCTCGAAGTTGAGGATGCCCTGCGAAAGCAAGCGGTTCGCCACGTGGAACCGGAAGATCTGCTGGCATTTGGAATGATTCCCGAATTCATCGGGCGATTGCCTGTGGTCAGCTCGCTCGATGCGCTGACCGAGGAAGAAATGGTCGCGATTTTGACTGAGACAAAGAACGCGATGGTGAAGCAGTACACCAAGCTTTTCTCAATGGAGGGTGTGCGTTTATCAATGACCAAAGATGCCTTGCGCGCTCTGGCGGCGCAGGCAGTCACCAAGGGAACAGGGGCGCGTGCGTTGCGGTCAATGCTGGAGCGGATCATGCTCGACATCATGTACGAAGTGCCGAGCCGCGAAGACATCGCCGAGGTCACGATCAATCGTGCGGTAGTGGAAGGGAAAAAGCTTCCGCTGATTCGCAAGAAGCAGGACAAGAGCGCGGCGTGAAGCGGCAATCTGGCCGCGAAGTCACAGGCGTTAAAGATTACATTGTTGAACGGGTTGCAACGTCATAACGGCAACCAAGCGATTTGTTCGTTTTAACTTTGTAAGGCTTTTAACGTTTCATTCTGCTATGCGCGTCATCCTCGTTAACACGGGCACCGAACTCTTGCTCGGCGATGTACAGGACGCACACCTTGCATTTATCGCGCGCGAGATTTTTCCCCTTGGATTGCGCATCGAAGAGCGCCGTACGGTTCCCGACACGGACGCAATTCGGCAGACGCTGGCTGACTTACTTCCACGTTGCGAGATCCTTTTTGTGACCGGCGGTCTCGGTCCAACCAGCGACGACATAACGCGCGAGATGGTTGCCGATCTGCTTGGATTGGAGCTCCAACAGTCTTCAGATTTAATTGCTTCGCTCCGGCAAAGACTTCGAGTGCGGGGAATCAAGTGGACTCCTGGCATTGCGCGACAGGCTGATGTTCATGCAGGCGCAGAGGTTCTGCCGAATCCGAATGGCAGCGCGCCGGGCCTTTATTTACGTACGAACATCAATTCACGAATTCAATCTCCACATCTTTTTTTGTTGCCCGGGCCTCCACGCGAGCTTCAGCCTATGTTTCGGACATTTGTCATACCGATCCTGCGCTCGATTGTCCCACCTTCGTCGGTGGTTGAGCGGCGCCTCTATAAGATTGCCGACAAGGGCGAGTCACTGATCGAAGAGGCCATAGGCCAACGTGTGCTTGCAATACCGGGAATCGAGTTGGGCTATTGCGCCCGTCCGGGCGAAGCGGAAGTGCGCATCGTCGGCAAACCCGGGGTGATCGAACAGGCAGACGCCATTGTCAGATCGACGCTAGGACCCTCTATTTTTTCTACTACGGACGAAGCGCTTGAGGAAGTGGTCGTAAAACTGCTGACGCAGCGCCACCAGACGCTGGCCGTTGCAGAATCGTGCACTGGAGGATTGCTTGCCAATCGCATCACGAACGTGCCTGGTGCATCGGAGGTTTTTCTCGCCGGCTATGTTTGTTACGCGAACCAGGCCAAGGTCAACATGTTGAAAGTCGACTCACAACTGATCGAGAAGCACGGTGCGGTGAGCGAGGAAGTCGCGCGTGCGCTGGCAGAAAAAGCCCGCACGCGTGCAGGGGCCGATTATGCTCTCGCCACGACGGGCGTTGCGGGACCGAGCGGCGGCCTGCCGGAGAAACCAGTTGGTACCGTTTATATTGCTTTCGCTGCGGCGAGCGACACGATCGCGAAGAAATTATTTTTCCCTACTGACCGGGAGACTTTTAAGCAAATCGCTACGCAGGCTGCGTTGGAGTTGCTACGCAAAAAATTGATTGGCACTTAGGCTTACAGGCTCCATGACTCGCGGGTTCGTGACCTGCTTCGTTGTGATTCAGTGGAGTGCTACTGCGCCGAGCCCACAGACTACGCTCTACTAGTAATCGCCTACATCTACGGATGTGCCGACTTTGGCGTGGTCGTAGAACAATTTTGCCCCATCGACTGATTCGCGAATGCAGCCATGCGAGGCGGGGTAGCCAGGCAGGATTCCAATGTGCATACCGACACCCTCTCCGGTGAGGCGGAGAAACCATTGCATGGGCGCGCCGGCAAAGTGCGTTCCGCTCGGCGCGGAATCGCTGCGCGCACTGACCCCGGCACGCACTATGCGGCCGGAACTGTCCACGAAATTGCCATAAAGACTGGAGTGATGATTGGGGTCCTTTTCCATCACATTAAAATGTCCCTTTGGGGTTTCGTGCCCGCTCCGGCCAGATGAGACCGGACCATCGGCCACGACTTGATCTCCAATCATGAGATAAGCCCGCTGCTTCGGTATCGAGACGACGATGCGCGTATTGTCCTGTGTCGCTTGTTTGAGCAAGGATTGATTCACCTTCAGCGGTGCCTGTCTCTGAATGAACTGCGACGCTTTGCGCATGGGCGGCGGCGTGGGATTCGGCTGTCGCGGTTTCGGTCCGATGTGGAACAATTGCCCGCTCGCTGAAGAGACCAGCAGCGCCACTAAACTCAGCCGAATCAACGTCGAAAATCGCATAAACTAGCCGCCATTGTAGCTATTTACGCGCCGAATCCAACCCGATAACCACCGCGATTCGTGCCGTTGAGCCGGAGAGTTTTGCACCCGCCGAGTTAGCACCGATTTTGCGGCGCGCGCAAATTCATCAACCGCGTCGGTACTCGATGAGCCATGCATGGCTTCCAAGACTTGAAGAAGTCCCCAGCCCTGTCCTTGGTAACGTTCCGTATGCAGGACGCCTTCCCCCTTGAAGTTTACGTAATCGATCAGGGCGTAGCAGCCCTGGGGAGTTTTTGTCAGACGCTCGAATTGTGCCTGTACGTTAGCTCGATCAGAAGGCGCCGCTTCAGAGAGCATTTTCGGCAACGCGCCGTCCAAGCGCGCCAAAAGAAATTCCGCCTGCAGATCGATCGTATCCGTGAGGAACTGGCGTAATTGATTCATTTCCGTGGAATGTTGTGCTCGAAGAAACTCCGTTCGCGAGTTCCAGGGACACGGCTTGTCGGCAGGCCCCAGAAGCAACGCCGGCAGTTTTGCACCGCGCTTTGAAATAAAACTCACGACCTTGGGAAAACTTTCGTCGAACGGTCCCCGTTGTCCTTTCGGGTACCAGATAAAGTGACCGATGCCCAGTGACGCGAAGTCTTCGCCTTCGTTCCATGAAGTAAGGCCGGCAATCGTTCCATTGCATTCATTTTGCCAGATTTTTTTGCCGATCTTCTGGACGTCAGCGTGCGAGAGAGTGACTGCGTGGAGAGACTTCGGCAGAAAGGCAATCAGGGCGGCTAAGACCAGCGGGGACAAAAAGTGCCAGCCTTCATACCGCCTGCATTCCTCGGTTCTTGACGGGCGACGTTTATCTATTAGCGTCCCAGTTTCCGCGGCGAACAATTTAACCGAATCCCCGCGAAGAACACGTTTTATGAAACAACTAATCGTCATTTTCAGCGCATCCTTACTTGCATTACCTTTGTTTGGGCAAGACAAATCGGTCCAACTTAAGGATCAGAAAGATAAAGTGAGCTATAGCATTGGGCTCCAGATCGGATTCAACCTGGGCCGGCAAAAGGTGGATATTAGTCCCGACATGCTCGCTGCCGGTATAAAAGACGCCCTCGCTGGAAAACCACAACTGAACCCTGATCAAATCAAGGAAGTTATGACGACGTTCGAAAAAGATATGGAACAAAAGCAAAAAGAAGCGGGGGAGAAAAACAAAGCGGAAGGTACAAAGTTTCTCGACGACAACAAAAAGAAAGAGGGCGTGAAAACCACTGCCAGCGGACTGCAGTACAAAGTCCTCAAGGAAGGAAATGGAACGCAGCCAAAGAAGACCGACACAGTGACGGTGAACTATCGGGGGACCCTCATAAACGGAACCGAGTTCGACAGTTCGTATAAGCGCGGACAACCAGCGACCTTTCCAGTCAACGGCGTCATTCCGGGATGGACTGAAGCGCTTCAGCTAATGAAAGTGGGATCAAAATATCAGCTGTTCATCCCATCGAACCTTGCCTATGGCGAAAGATCCGTTGGCCCTGATATCGGCGCGAATTCGACTCTGATTTTTGAAGTGGAACTACTGGATGCCAAGCCGGCTCCGGCGCCTTCGCCCGCTGGCTCCGCAGTTGCGCCGAAGGCCCCCGCGCCAGCTGCCTCGCCAAAGAAGTAACGCAGACATCCTTTCTGTAAGGGTACAAGCGGGCACGATTGCCTGCTTTACAGATTCAGACTGCTGCGGCCGCTTCCCATTCGAACCGAGGAGCGTCGCCCCATAAGTCTTCCAGGCTATAAAAAGATCGTTTGTCCCGATGAAAGACGTGGACGACGACTTGCAGATAATCGAGCACGATCCATTGGCTGGCAGGAAACCCGTCAATCGCGACGGGTCGAATGGAATGATCTTCTCTCAAACGGGTCTCAATTTCGTTTGCGATTGCTTTTAGCTGTGGCTCCGAGGTAGCCGAGCAAAGCACGAAAAAATCCGTGAACGTCGAGATCGCGCGCAGGTCCATGACGACGATGTCTTCCGCCTTTTTGTTCGAGGCGAGTTCAGCGCAGATTTTAGCTAGGTTTTCGGGCGTTATTTCCGTTGCTCCAGGTAAAGTTTTTCGCGGTGGATGATCTTTTCCACCGCCTGTGGTACGAAATACTGAATGGACCGGCCAGTGGCAACTCTCTTTCTGATTTCGGTCGCAGAAATGTCGATTTTTCGGCGAATGACCGGATAGACATGGCTCGGTCGTTGACCACTTCGATCAAGAACAACAAAACGAACCATCTTTTCCAGGTCGGAGAAACGTCGCCATTTCGTAAGCTTGTCGACGTTATCCTCGCCGATCAGGCAGTAAATCGTTGCATCGTCTGCGCGCCGCTTGATTTCCTCGACTGTATCGATGGTGAAAGAAGGGGGTTGTCGCCGCAGTTCGCAATCGTCCACAGCAAATCCAGGTTCGTTTTCAATGGCGGCTCGTATCATTAATAATCGTATTTCGTCTCTCGCAACGGGTGCGGCCTTTCGGAGGGGCGAAACGCGAGCGGGAATAAAGATCACTTCATCCGCGCCAAGTCTTTCAAGGGCCTCGCGCGCGACGATAAGATGGCCGTGATGAATCGGATCAAATGTGCCCCCGTAGATGGCGATCTTTTTCAACGTTCAACGTTCAATGCTCAACATTCAACATTCAACTGAAAGCATCTCATAATTGGGCGTTGGACGTTGAATGTTCACCGTTGGGCGTTACTCTTTGCCGCCCATGAAAGCGGATTTGTACGGCCAACTGATCATGACCGGGGTGCCTGGGAAGGAAGTAGACCTTAAAACGGCGAAGTTATTCCGGAAAGTAAGACCGGGGGCCTTTATTCTCTTTGGCCGCAACATTGAAAGCGCACCGCAATTGAGAAAACTGATCGATGACCTGCGCGATTTAAGCGACATCGAGCCCATCATCACCATCGACCAGGAAGGCGGCCGCGTTTCGCGTCTCCGATTGATTGGCAGCGAGCCGCCGAATGCTCAGCAACTGCGCGATAGAAACGACATCGAACTCATTCGACGTCATGGAGACATCACCGGCCGGTTGCTCCGTCTTTTCGGTTTCAATCTCGACCTGTGCCCAGTGCTGGACATTTCCTTTGATGACGATGCGGAAAATTCGCTGCGCGGGCGATGTTACGGGAAAACAGTCGACCAGGTTGTTCGCAACGCCGGCGAGTTCAACGACGGGTTGAAAGGGCAGGGGATTGCGAGCTGCGGCAAGCATTTTCCGGGTACTCCGCCGCGGGCTCAGACGCGCACTATGAATTGCCGCGAATCGATCGCACCCGCGAACAACTGGACCGGAATGAACTGGCAGTATTTCGCAAGTTCGCAAAGGACGTAGACAGCATGATGATCTGTCACGGCTGGTATCCGTGCTTTGAGGCGGAAAAGACGCCTGCCACTTTGTCGCGACGGATTGTTACCGAGTTATTGCGTAATGACTTCGGTTTCGAGGGTCTCGTCATGACTGACGATCTCGACATGGGGGCGATCCTTACCGGGTATCGGCTCGAGGACACAATTCGTCTGGCCATCGCTGCTGGAAACGACATGACCATGATTTGCCATCGCATTCCTGAGATCGAGAATGTGCAACGATTTCTCGCTGCATCCCCGGCAGATCAAATCGATCGCGCATTGGAGAACGTCGCACGATTCAAAGAAAGACTTACGCCACCTGACAAGTTTTCCGAAGATGATTTCCGCAAGATCGACGACGAGATCTGGGACCTGCGCGTTGCCGTTCTGGGAGAAGAACGCGCCAGACAGACGACACCTCAAAGCGTTCAACGCTCGCCCGTAGAGATGTTCTGATTCGCAGAGCGCATTTCGCGCGCATGGCCGGGTATGCATCTTGACCCCTCAGCCGACTCCAGACTATTCTCCGCTTTCTGTGCGCGTCGAGCTTACCATCCGCGGGATAATTATAGGTGTCGTCATCACGCTGGTATTGACCGCAGCGAATGTGTATTGCGGTCTCAAGGCTGGTCTTACATTTTCGACTTCAATTCCAGCTGCGGTGATTTCGATGGCGATCCTCCGGAGCTTCCGCGATGCCACGGTTCAGGAAAACAACATCGTGCAAACAGTTGCGTCCGCCGCCGGCACGCTGTCATCGATTATCTTCGTGCTGCCGGGTCTGGTTATGATCGGATGGTGGACCGGTTTTCCATTCTGGATCTCTTTCGCGATCTGCGCACTGGGCGGCATTCTGGGCGTGATGTACTCAATTCCGCTGCGTCGGGCGTTAGTGACTGGCTCGGACCTGCCGTACCCCGAGGGCGTTGCCTGCGCCGAAGTATTGAAGGTCGGCAGTGGAGGCGATGCCCAAAACGCTTCGGACATCGAACATGGACGCGCAGGTCTGCTGGCCGTCTTATGGGGATCGATCGTCGCAGCTGTGTTTGCAGTCGTCGTCGCCACGCAAATGTTCGGCGCCGACGTGGCGCAGACTTTTCGAATCGGCCGCAAGGGTGCCGTGAGCGGGTTTGATTTCTCGTTGTCCTTCTTGCTGCTCGCGATCGGCCACTTGGTTGGTCTCTCAGTTGGTATTGCGATGCTCATAGGCGCAGTGATCGGCTGGGGCTGGGGCGTGCCGCATTACTCCGCTCTCGCGCAGGATGTGACGACGGCCGCCGGTGCGCTGGCACAAAGTACCTGGAGCCGCAAAGTGCGTTTCGTTGGCGCCGGTGCGATCGGCGTGTCGGCAATCTGGACATTGCTAAAACTGGTAAAGCCGGTAGCGAGTGGTCTCGCCAGCGCGATGGCTGCTTCGCGCGCACGTAAGGCTGGCAAGAGCGACACGCTGCCAATTACCGAGCGCGACATCCCGATCGGTATCGTCGGTCTCGTCACGTTGGCGTGCATGCTGCCGATTGGCTGGATCCTCGCTTATTTCGGCAATGAGAGCGGCCTCGGCGCGCAGGTGGCCACGCTCACTATCGGCGGCGTGGCGTACGTACTGTTGATGAGCTTCTTTGTCTCGGCAGTCTGCGGATACATGGCGGGTCTGATTGGTTCTTCCAACAGCCCGCTGTCGGGTATTGGAATTCTGGTGGTGATTGGCGCCGCGTTGCTGCTGGTGATTGGCGTAAAACCGTACGTGTCGCCAGATTCGGGCAAAGCGTTGATGGCATTCGCGCTTTTCACTACCGCCGTGATCTTCAACGTCGCCGCAATCGCGAACAATAATCTGCAGGACCTCAAGACCGGCCAATTGGTCGATGCGACACCATGGAAACAGCAGGTAGCGCTCGTGATCGGTGTCATCGCTGGCGCGCTTGTGATTCCGCCGGTGCTTGATCTGATGAATCACGCTTATGGCTTTATGGGTGCGCCTGGCGCCGAGCTGCGTCCGAATCCACTGCCAGCGCCTCAGGCCGGACTGATCTCATCACTCGCGCAAGGCGTCATCGCCGCTGATATCGATTGGAGTCTGATTCGGACCGGTGGGCTGATCGGCCTTTTTATTATTCTGCTGGATGAAATCCTCGCTCGCACGACACGGCACATGCGCGTGCCCCCGTTAGCCGTGGGCCTGGGAATTTATTTGCCCACGCAGAGTACACTAATGGTCGTGGTCGGCGCGGTGGTTGGATGGTTTTTCGACAAGCAAGCCAACCGCAGCCCGCGCCCGGAGGCCACGAAGCAGCTGGGCGTGCTACTCGCGTCGGGTTTGATCGTCGGCGAGAGTGTGATCCTCGTCGTGATCTCTGCAATAGTCGCGTTCTCCGGCGTACCCGCGCCGCTGGCGTTGGTCGGCCCGAGCTTTGAGGCCGCTGGCAAAGTCATCGGCGGCGTTGCCTTCGTAGTCATCGCCGTGCTGCTGTATCGTTGGATCTGGCGGTTGGCGACGGCAAATAGTGCAACACCTGCCCGCAATGCTTCGCAGTAGCGATGCAGGCGGGGCGATCTTAATTGCGAGTATGAACGCGGGCGCGAAGAAGAGTTGGAATTGGTCCCTATGGATCGGTTTTCTTTTCGCGCTGACTGGTTTTCTCAGTTACACGTTCTTCGCGCAATTCCCCGTTACCCGTGATTTTCCATGGGCGAATCTTTTGTTGTTTGCTCTAGGCGGAATTCTGTTGGTGTTGGGCCTGTTTCGAGCATTTGGCAAACCGCGGGTTTACCGCGGCAAAGTCCTCGGCCCGATTTTAGCCACACTGGGGATATTTATGTTCGGGTTCTTTTCCTATGTGTTCTTTTATGTGCTGCGGCAGGTCCCGCCTTCGACCGGAGCACCGCGAGTCGGAGAAAAAGCTCCCGAGTTCACGTTGTCGGATCAAGACGGAAAGGACGTGTCTCTTCGTGATCTCACCAGCAGATCGAAAGCTGTCGCACTGATTTTTTATCGCGGTTTTTGGTGACCATTATGTAACTCCGAGTTGCGGAGTTTTCAGCAGCGGCTTCAAGAGCTTGAATCGCGCGGGATTCAAGTCGTCGCGATTAGCGTGGACACGCCGGATATTAATCGGCGCCAAAAACAAAAACTTGGCTATACCTACACATTCCTGTCCGATCCCAAGGCAGAAGTGATTCGGCGTTACGATCTGTTGCATCGTGGTGCAGGACCCAAAGGTGCGGATATTGCGCGTCCGGCGGAGTTTCTTGTTGATTCGACCGGAACAATTCGCTGGGTGAATCTTACCGAGAATATCGCCGTACGCGCGCGACCCCAGCAGATGCTGGACGCCTTTGAACAAGGGGAGCAGGCTGCACCCCAATAATTGCAGACCTCGGGGCGATTGACGGCGCTCTGCCGAATCAATACCTTGAGCGCGCGTGCATTCGGAACTGGAACAACTTCTTATCCTCCAAGATCGAGAACAGAAGATCAGACAAATCCAGACTGAAATAGAGACCGTGCCGCTGCGACGGACGAATCTCGAAGGGCAGTTGGCCGCGAGCGAAAGTGCAGTCGATGCGCTGAAACAAAAAGCGCGTCACCTAGAAGTGGACCGGAAGAAGCTGGAACTCGATGTGGGGACGCGCACAGAGAGCATTTCGCGGTTCAAGACCCAACAGTATCAAACGCGCAAGAACGATGAGTTTCAGGCGCTCGGACATGAAATTGAGCGATACGAAAATGAAATTCGCAAAATCGAGGATGATGAACTGGAGTTGATGGTGCAGGCCGACAAGGTCAAGATTGACCTAGCTGAGGAAGAAAAGAAGGCGGCCGGCGTTAAGGAATCAATTGCACGGCAAACCGCCGATCTTGATGAAAAGTCGAAAGTTTTGCAGTCGCGGTTGGAAGAGCTGACCAACGAACGCACAGAGTTGGCGGCAAAGATCGACGAGGATTTGCTTGGTCTATTCGAGCGTCTTTTTAAGAGCAAAGGCGACGCTGCAGTGGTCGCAATCGAGCACGGAGTCTGTACGGGCTGCCATATGAAGGTAACGAGCGCAACGGCTGCGAGTGCGAGAGCCGGGAAAGAGATCGTAAGTTGCGAGAATTGCGGCCGCATTCTGTACGAAGCGTAGTCTTCGGCTCACACGTTGAACCGGAAGAAAATCACGTCGCCGTCGCGCACGACGTAGTCTTTCCCCTCCAACCGAACCTTGCCCGCCTCACGAGCTTTCGCCACGGACCCGGCCGCAATCAGATCGTCGTAGGAAATTGTTTCCGCTGCGATAAAACCGCGTTCGAAATCTGAATGGATGGTTCCGGCGGCAGTTGCCGCTTTGTCGCCGGCGTGAATGGTCCATGCACGCGATTCCTTTTCGCCGGTAGTAAGAAACGTGCGCAGGCCAAGCAAGTGATAAACGGCCCGGATGAGGGCGTGCACGCCGGTATCTTCCACACGTAGTCCTCGAAGATAATCCAGCGCGTCCTGTTCGCTCAGATCAACCAGCTCGCTCTCCAGTTGCGCGCTGATGACGACCGCCTCGGTACCGAAATGGTGGCGCGCGTAATCCTCGACCTCCTTAACCCGCTTTTCGACATTGTAGCCGGATGCGCTGACACCGTCACTGCGGACGGTGCCCGCGGCGACAGAGACCAAATCCGATTCCGAGACGTTACATGCAAAAATCGTTGGCTTTGATGTGAGCAGAAAGAAATTGCGGGCGATCATCTTTTCCTCAGGTGTCAAAGTGGCTGTAATGGCTGGCTTCCCCGAATCCAGGTGAGGCAATAGTTTCTCGGCGATCGCATTTTCATTTTTCGCTGTTTTATCGCCGGCGCGAACTTCCTTCTGCAATCGGTCGTGTCTTTTCTGAAGCGATGCCAAATCCGCCAACACAAGCTCGGTGTTGATTATTTCAATGTCTCGGACCGGATCAACGGTGGCGCTGACATGATGCACATTGCTGTCTTCGAAACAGCGTACCACCTGCACGATGGCATCCACTTCGCGAATGTGATGGAGGAATTGATTCCCCAGACCCTCGCCCGCACTGGCGCCTTTGACCAGACCGGCAATATCAACGAATTGAACCGCAGTCGGGACAATTTTTTTGGAATTTGAAATCTGCGCTATTTTTTCCAGACGGGGATCAGGAACCGTCACAATGCCCACGTTCGGATCGATCGTACAAAAAGGATAATTTTCCGCAGGCGCCTTATGCGTGCGCGTAACGGCGTTAAAAAGCGTCGATTTCCCGACGTTTGGAAGACCAACAATTCCGGCACTGAGCATGTTTCTGTAGCGGCCGTATCCGACAGCCGAAAGTGAGCGACACTTAAAGAGCGCCGCTGCTGTTAACCATCGGGCCGCCGGGATTTGAACCCGGGACCTCTTGAACCCCATTCAAGCGCACTACCAAGCTGTGCTACGGCCCGCCAAAGCGAATATTGTTTGCCACTTCTTGGTCCGAGGCAAACTTTTCGACCATTGCGATGAGAACGTTTATTTTAAAACATTTGTGTTTCCTCGCAGTGTTGAGTTTTCTTTGTGCGATCAGCGATGTTCTCGCTCAACCGCACGGAACCATCAAATTAAACAAAAATGCTCTCGCGTTTGCCACGCAACTCATCAAAAAGGGACGTGTCATCGCGGACAGGAAAGGCGCGTGGAGCGAGCATCGCCCCTCTGCAGAGCTCGAGAACGAGTTTATTCGGCAGCATGGCTTCGGTGAATATGCAAAGTGGTATCTCGGCATTGACGAACGATTTCCCGAGAACACGAAACGAAGGTACAAATTTCCGTATGGCGATTTCAGAAATGTTCATCGCTGTGGGGTGCTAGCTGTCCAAAACAGAGCCGGCGAGTACAAATACGCCGAGATCGAAAATGCAGCGGCCGAAATCAGGACAATCATCGACGTAACTCGGAACGCGACGCGTTGAAGTGCGTGACTTGGTGATATGCTGTTATTTTGACCCCCAAGCGGTCAAAAACGCATCGATCAGTTCCGGCAGTTCGTCGCTGTAGCCGCCTTCCAAGGCCGTCGCGACAGGGATGTCGAGTTGGCGCAGCCATTCGCCGAACGTGGAAAAATCCTCATGTTCCAGGGTCATCTGCACCAGTGGATCGCGCGCGTAGGCGTCGAAGCCTGCGGAGACAAGGAGCAGATCGGGGTTGAATTCGACTAATTTGTCCAGTGCCCGCTTTGCCACCTCGACATGATGATTTCGCGGCGTTCCAGGGCCGAGTGGATAATTCGTTACATTCGCAAAAGAACTTGTGCCCGTTCCGGGGTAACCGGGAAATTGATGGATGGATGCAAAGGCAATCCGCGAGTTGTTTGCAACGATTACCTCGGTCCCGTTACCATGATGCGCGTCAAAATCCCAAATCGCAACGCGCTTGCCGGAATTTTCCAGGAACTCAAGAGCGGCGATGGCGATGTTGTTGAAGTAACAAAATCCCATCGCCCGGTCTCGCCCCGCATGATGTCCGGGCGGCCGCATGAGACTAAACGCGCGCTCACCGCCGATCGCTGCATGCGCTGCTCCAAGCGCCGCGCCCGCTGAACGCAAAGCATGTTCGTAAATCTTTGGGTAAACAGGCGTGTCCGCGTCAAAGTCACGCGTCGCGATTCGGATCCTGTCCACGTGATCGCGGGTATGCGCCCGCAACACAGCCGGTTCGCTGGCAGGTTCGGGAATGCGCCATTCCCAATCGGGATGTCGCTTCTTCAGGAACGGAACGCTGCGTGCGATTCTGGCCGGCCGCTCAGGATGTCCGGGCGCTGAATACTCCAGGCAAGATGCGTCGGAAAAAATAATCATGGTGTTTGCAAGGTGACGGTTCATCGGATATTCGGCTACGACGATGCTTAACAGCCAGAAAATTGTGGTGGTCATGCCTGCTTACAATGCGGCCCGCACTTTGCAACGCACCTACGATGAAGTGATGGCGCAGGGGATTGTCGATCTTGTCATCGTCGTGGACGATGCCAGCAACGATGACACAGTAGCGATCGCAAGGACGCTCGAGCGGGTGCAGGTTGAAGTTCATTCGGAAAATCGGGGCTATGGCGCAAACCAGAAGACTTGTTATCGCCTCGCCCTGGCCGCGGACGGAGACATTATCGTCATGATTCATCCAGACTATCAGTACACGCCGAGGTTAATCCCCGCGATGGCGGCTTTGGTTGCGAGCGGACTTTATCCCTGCGTGCTTGGTTCACGCATTCTTGGTGGAGGCGCGCTGCGTGGCGGTATGCCTTTATGGAAATACATCTCGAACCGTTTCCTGACGCTTGCGGAAAATGCACTGATCGGCGCGAAGCTTTCGGAATATCATACTGGTTATCGCGCTTTTTCGCGCCAATTACTGGAGCGCCTGCCATTAGAACGAAATTCTGACGATTTCGTTTTTGATAATCAGGTTTTAGCACAAATCATCGCGCTCGGCTGCGCGATCGGCGAAGTGACGTGTCCTGCCCGCTACTTGCCTGAAGCGTCCTCGATCAATTTTCGCAGGAGCGTGCGCTATGGCTTTGGCTGTCTGGCGACCGCTCTGCGTTTCCGGCTGGCGCGCTGGAAGCTCGCGCCGCCGATTGTTTAATTCGACGCAAGACAATAACCTGTTTCCCCAATCAATAACGCGCTCGAACCAGGTATAATCCTTCAGCGGGAGCTGCAAAACGAGCTGAGGCCACCTGTCCGGCGTTCAGCCGCTCAGCGACATCCTGGATGTGCATTTTGCCAAGCGCGCAATCTGCGAGAGACCCCACGATTAATCGCACCATCTTGTAGAGAAAACCGTCGCCATCGAATTCGATTGTCACGCACGGACCTTTTTGCCGGACCCGCACCGAATGAATTGTGCGGACGGTACTTTCTTCCTTTTTCCCTCGATTAGCCGCGAATCCGGCAAAATCATGAGTGCCAACAAAATGTTTGGCTGCTCGCTTCAAGTTTTTGAGATCGATCGGACGCCGGATATGCCAGATCCGACCATGTTCCAATGGCGGCAGGACAGCGGCTAACCAGATTCTGTAACGATAGATTTTTCCTTTTGCCGAAAGCCGCGCGTGAAAGTTAGTCGACACGTAGCTGCACCGAATTACGCGGATGGTCGGCGGCAGTAATGCGTTGAGCGCTTTGGTCCAACGTGTATCTGACAAACGATTGGGTAGATCCACATGAGCGCACTGCGCAAGCGCATGGACGCCGGCGTCTGTTCGTCCGGCACCGTGAACGCGCACGCGTTTGCCGAGGACACGTTCAAACACGTCCTCCAAATTGTCCTGGACCGTGTTGCGATGAGCTTGGCTCTGCCAGCCGGCGAACGGCGTGCCGTCGTACGCGATGATGAGTTTCAGACGCCGTATTTGGCAGGGCCGCTGTGCTGAAATGCCAGTCCGGTTCGGACCGTCCGGTCGGCGCAGAGCGCGGACCTTACGTTTCCCGATCTTGCTTGCCATGCGCTGCGTGCTGTCGCCGGTCAAGATAGCTCTGCAAAATCATTTGGGCCGCTACTTGATCGACATAACCCCGGGTCTGTCGCGTTTTCTTGCCAGCGTCACGCAATGCACGGTGAGCGGCGACGGTGGTTAAGCGCTCGTCCCATGTAACGACCGGGCAGGACAAAACAGGGCGCAATTTTTCTACAAACCGAAGGACTTCGGTCGCGGCCGCTCCGATTTGGCCATTCATCTGGCGCGGAATACCGATTACGACATGGTCGATTTGTTTTTCGCGCACGATTTCCGCTATCCGCGATGGTGCTGCTTCGTTTGCCGGAATTGTTTCCAGCGGATGCGCCAGCAACTGTAACTCGTCGGATATCGCCGCTCCGATGCGTGCCCGGCCAAAATCGAGAGCCAAAATCGGATTTATCGCGGTTCCGCTCATTGTAGCTCGGGCGGAAGCTTGCCAATCAGGTTTTTGATCTTTTCTGCTTCGTGCCGGTGACAGACCAAGAGCGCGTCTTTTGTGTGCACAACAATGAGATCATGAACTCCAAGTAGCGCGATGGTTGTGCCGTTCTCCTCGAAAACGATGTTGTTGCTGGAATCGACCGCCGTAATGGCGCAGTTCGCGGCGTTACCATGCTTGTCTTTGTCGAAATAATTCGCCATCGCTCTCCAGCTTCCGATATCGTTCCAGTCGAAACCGGCCTCTACGACCAGGACCCGGTCTGCCTTTTCCATGATCGCATAATCGAAGGAAATCCGAGGGAGTTCGCTGAAGCGTTCGCGCAAGGCCTTGTCGAAATTCTTCGGCGCGCGCAGTTGTGAAATGAAGTCTGCCAGCTCTGGAGCCTGGCGGTTGAATTCGCGGAGCACTGTGGGCACCGACCAGACGAACATGCCTGCGTTCCACCTGAAATTTCCCTTTCGCAAAAACGATTCGGCGAGATCGAGATTGGGTTTTTCTCGAAAGCGCACGACCCGATGGATCGCATCGTTGTCCGGGCGTTTCCGCAATCGGACCGGCTTGCCTTGCTCGATATAACCATATCCGGGACAGGCCCAGGTCGGTTTGATCCCGATGGTTACAAGCTCGCCTGTCTCTTCGGCCGCGTCGGCAGCGAGGGCCAGCGTTTCCTGAAAAGCCGCGCGGTTCGAAATGACGTGATCAGCTGGCACAACGAGCATCGTGGCTGCGTGATCGCGAGCCACAACCCAGCCGGTTCCAAGCGCGACCGCGGCGGCAGTGTCGCGTTTAGCCGGTTCAGCAATGATGTTTTCCTTTGGAAAACGACCGAGCAATTTGCGGACCGCGGTTTCCTGTTCCGTGTTTGTTAGGATCAAAATGCGTTCGGATGGAACGAGGCCTTCGAGGCGAGTCAACGTTTCTTCGAGCAGAGTCTTGTCGGAAACAAGTCGCAGCAGTTGCTTGGGCCGCACACGCCTGCTCAATGGCCAAAAGCGTTCGCCGCTACCGCCAGCGAGGATAAGCGCGTATATCGGATTGGGCATGTTCGATGGAGAATGGGAGGCCGCTTCGGGTTGCGAAAATTGCCGTTTCTTTTTCCCAAACGCGACGTATATGGTAGGCGATGTCTTTCCCGATATCCATGTCAAAAACGGCCGAGCAACTTCCAGTCGATCCCTTGCTCGCCGTTACAAGGACTGCCATTGGGCTCGGCATTGGCATCTTGATGGCCGACAAAATCAAGCCCTCGATCCGTCAGGCGGCGGCGATTGCGCTTGTTGCCATTGGCGCGTTAGCGGCCGCGCCGTGGTTAGTGAAGATTACACTGGGTCAGATCAATCGGCCGGAATCAGAGTGGGGAAGTCGCGCCCGTCTGCGGTCCATCCGTGGCGATTCCGGTTATACCACCGATACGGATATCTATTGATCTCCGTAGAGGCAGTCCTGCTGACTGCGACGCTTAAGATCATGCCGGCGACAAGTCTGCCCCTACAGTCGATTGTCGGACGAGTGTTTTGGCTGTCGTAGAGGACGCTTAAGAAGGCTTACGTGTGCGCGAAGCACACCCCGATCGCCGCGTCACCGATCATTCAAGACCACTTGCGACGCAGCATTGGCTGTTTCGATCCGATCAGTCACTTTCTGGATTTTCGCGTCTTGCTCTTTTAGACGAGCGACGAGAGTGTCCAGGTCCTTCTTCAATTGAGTGATAGTCGCGTCTTGTTTCTGAATCCTGCAATCTTGGTCTTCTACCCTGGCGTGTTCTTTAAGGAATTCGTTGAGCAACATTGCGTTTACTGCGTCGTAACGCACAGTGTAAATCTCCCCCTTCTCGTCGCACACCACCAGGTCGGGATTTACTTCGGCGACTTCTTCGGCGATCAAACCAAACTGGGATGTGCCGGTCTTATCGCTCTTGTAGCGAAAGGTCACGGGCCTTAACGCCAGGATTGATTCGCTGGCGCTTTCCATCGCAGTGATCTTGTGTTTGAATCGGCGTGAGGAATTCATTGTGCCTAGCTGACCGTTGGAGTCGATTAGCACGTTAACGGCATTCGCAACTCCGGTTGTCGCCCCGCGAATCCCAGCGATAAAGGTTTGCGTCTGGGTTCCCTGAAGGCCAATACGAATCGTCTCGGTATCGGCACTGGCACCGCCGTTACCAATGTGGATATTGTTATTGCCGGCGAGAACAGCGGTGCCGGCGGACGAGCCTAACGCGATATTGCCGGAACCGGTGGTGTTTGAGAGGGCGTTAGCTCCAATGCCAGTGTTGCTGTTGCCAATTGTGCTGGTTTCGAGTGCTCCGAAGCCGACTCCAGTATTGTTGCTGCCGGTTGAATTGCTATGCAGGGCTTGAAAGCCATCGGCCGTGTTATTGTTAGCGCCGGTATTGCTAAACAGCGCTTGCCAACCCGTCGCGGTATTGCGGTCACCGTTGGTGTTGGAAGACAGAGCTTGATAACCATTGGCTGTGTTGTTGCTTCCTGTGTTGTTATTGTGCAGCGCAGAAGAACCAATCGCGGTGTTTTGGGTTCCGGTCGTGTTATCAAAAAGTGCGACAGCACCGATCGCTGTGTTGTCGTCAGCGGTTGTGTTTTGCGAGAGAGCGGAAATACCGACCGCTGTGTTGGTATTACCGGTGGTATTTTCCGTAAGTGTGCCAGCACCAGTGGCCGTGTTCGAATTGCCGCTGATATTGTTAAAGAGCGCTCGGTCGCCAATGGCCGTGTTGAAGCTGGCAATAAAGACTCCACTTGGCGTGCTGGAGTTCTCTAAGCCTCCTCCGTTGTTAAAGAGAGCAAACGCTCCATTAGCCGTGTTTGCAGTTCCGGTAAGGTTGCCGAAGAGTGCCCCCGCACCGGTAGCCGTATTTTCATCTGCGGTTATATTCACAAAGAGCGCCCCGGCGCCAATGGCAGTGTTGAAGTTTCCTTCGGTGAGGCTCAGAAGCGAATACAAACCAACTGCCGTATTGTAAGTACCACTGGTGAGACTAAAGAGAGCGGATGTGCCCTCCGCAGTGTTGCCTCCCGGGTAGCCGCCGTCCGGCGGCGGATTGACTCCCTGTGCGATTGGTAAAAGCGCGAAGCAGCCGACGGTTAAGAGAGCGAGAAATCGAGGAATTGGTAAACTTTGTGTTTTCATAGGACACAAAGTTTCGAAACAACGCCGCCAGCTTGTCGAGATCAAAATGCCGGCGCTCCAACTCTAGCCAGGGATCGGTAATCCTGATCAGGGAACTACAGAAGTGCTTCTGCAACGGAATCAGCCAGACTTCTGCCTTTTCGGCTGAGCAGGAAGTTACCGTTCGATTTTAGAAGCAATCCTAGCGAAAGAAGCTCATTTGTTTCTTGTCCAAAATCTTTCAATTCTGAAGCAGCCACTCCGTCGCGCGTACGTAACGAAAGCGCGATTCGCTCCGAGCGTTTCATTTCGTTCGTCAGGCTTTCACTGAATCCCTTCGGCGACTTACCCGAAAGGACGCGATCGGCATAAGCGCGGTAGTCACAGACATTCTGCCAGCGCTGCATACCGACAGTCGAAAACGCGCTTGGGCCCAGGCCGAGATAATCTTTGCCTAGCCAATAGGCGCGGTTGTGAACTGACGCAAAACCAGGACGCGAATAGTTGGAAATTTCGTAATGTTCGTAGCCGGCGTCTTCGAGAAAGGACATAGCCATCTCGAAAAACCCGGCATCTGCGTCGGTGTCCTGCAGAAGTTCACCGCGCGCGTGTCGCAGAAAAAACTCGGTGTCCTCCTCGTACGTTAGACAGTAGGCAGAGATGTGCTCGGGTTGAAGACGGATAGTTTTCTCCAATGTAGCTTTCCATTGCTCAATAGTCTGCCCTGGCAACCCGAACATCAGATCGACGCTGACGTTCGAAATCCCGGCAGTTCGCAGAACATGGAACGATTGTTCGGCTTGCAATGAGTTGTGTTCCCGCCCCAGGGCTTTTAGTAAATCATTATCCCAGGACTGAACGCCGAGACTAACTCGGGTTACTCCGAGTTTGTGAAGAAGCGCAGCCTTGCGCGCCGACACGCTCCCGGGATTCGCCTCAATCGTCCATTCTGCAAGCGACGAAAGATCGAGCCGCTCGTGAAAACCTCCGAGGAGAAATTCCAATTGAGAAGTTGTAAGAGCCGTGGGCGTGCCGCCACCGAAGTAGATGGTCTCAGGCGATAGCGCAGAATTTGTGCGTTGCTGATCGAGATCTCGTAATATCGCTTCGCAAAATCGCGACGTCTGTGACCGATCGAGCAAATCCTTGTAGAACGCGCAATACGGACAGATACGGGCGCAAAAGGGGATGTGAACGTAAATGTGGCGAATCATATTATTTTTTTAAGGTCATTCCGAGCGGAAGCGAGCAGCCTCTAGCGGTAGGTTGGATCACGCTTCTTATCAACGTGTCCCACGCTTGTAAGGTGAAGTCCCTCACTCCCCTCAGGATGACCACTACAGCGTCAGAGTTGTGATTCGCGGAGTTATTCATAGAATCGCTTGGCCTTTGCTCGACATGACAGAACTCCGGAACGTAGTCCTCATTTTGTTTTGCGCCATTGCCTCAGGGCTGGCGCAAACGCCGCAGCCCGCGCCGACGCCTTCGATTGTATATTCTGTGCACGATTCTGCCGCGATCAAAGATTACAAAACAAACCCGCGGATTGTGCGTGAGATGGTGAATCGCCTTGTCCTCGCCGCGACCGGTCAGTCTGACGTAGGAAAGGCGTGGGCATCGCTGGTCTCTCCCAATGACAAGGTGGGAATCAAGATCTCCGCCGCAGGTGGCGAACTTTTCACAACGCACCACGAGATCGTGAATGCGATTGTCGATGGGCTCGCCGCCGCGGGACATCCACGTGGCAACATTATTGTTTGGGACCGTTCTCTTGGCGGGATCAAGGAAGCCGGCTACCGGCCGGCGGGTGATGGTTACCAGCTAAAGGCAATTGCGCCCCGGGACGGATATGATCCGAAAGCAGTTCTCTCTGCTCCTTTAATAGGCAAGCTAGTTTGGGGTGATCTCGAATATTTCGGTGACATGGGAAAGATGCCGATGCTCTCCGATACCGAGAACACCAGCAACGTGAGTCATTTCTCCAAGATTATTTCCACCGAAGTAAACAAGATCATTAACGTTCCGGTGATGAGTATCAGCGAAACAAATGGAATCGCAGGGTGCATTTATAACATGACGATTCCAAACATCGATAATTGGCGTCGCTTTGCCCAGGGCTCCCGTTTTGGAGCGGAAAGTCTCGCGGAAATTTATTCGAACCCGCTCATTGCAAAGAAAGTTGTCTTCAATTTGATGGATGGCTTGATCGCGCAATATGCCGGTGGCCCACAGCCTCAACCGAACTACGCGATTCATCATGCCACGCTTTATGCGAGCAAGGATCCAGTCGCTTTGGATGCGATCACGCTGAAGTTTTTCGAACAATGGCGCAAACGCGCCAGCCTGCCTCCGATCGGCCCGATGACTGCCTATGTGGATTATGCGAGCCAGATAGGCCTGGGTAACTCATCGTCGAATCGTATCGAGGTCAAAAATATCGGGAGATGAATCCTGATACTGTAGCCGGGGGCGAGGCCTTCGGCCATCGATCGCGGTTGCAGACATCCCTCCTGCGTTCAGTCTCTCGTTCGTTTTACCTTTCAATACGGCTGTTGCCGGCAAAATTGCGCGAACCGGTTGCGCTCGCATATCTGCTCGCGCGGACAACAGACACCGTTTCCGACACAAGTCGTATTCCCGGCAATGTGCGAATGGAAACTTTGAAAATACTCTCGGCTGGGATCCAGGGCAAAGCTTCGCGAGAAGTGGTTATCAATCAGGTAGTCTCGTTCGTCCCGCTACAAGAGAACGCAGCAGAGCGAACGCTCCTCGACTCGTTGCCCGATTGCTTAAAATGGCTCGAACAAATCGAGGCAGCAGATCGCGAAGACATCCGCGCGTTGCTGGAGAAAATCACGCACGGCCAGATGCTTGATCTTCATCGCTTCGATAATCCGGCAGAAGTGCGCGCTTTCCAGACAGCTGCCGATCTGGACGAATACACCTATCTGGTTGCGGGCTGTGTAGGCGAATTTTGGACGCGTCTTTGCTTCAGACATCTCCGAGATTTTGCCACCTTGATCCCTGATGAGATGTTTGCCCTTGGCCGGCGTTACGGAATGGCACTTCAATTGATTAACGTCCTGCGCGACGCCGGGACTGATTTGCGAGCTGGCCGGTGTTATTTTCCAGAGGACGAACTGAGCGCGATCGGTCTGAGTCCGGCGCAGGTTTTGTCGGAAGCAGATCATTTCCAACCGATCTACCAAAGATGGATGGAAAAAGCGCAGGATGGTCTGGAAACCGGAATGCGATACGCGCAAGCGATCCGGAATCGCCGAGTGCGTGCTGCAACGGTTTTACCGGCATTAATCGGGGCGCGCACGCTTGTCCTTCTGCATAATGCTGGCCACAACGCGGTGGGTCACAGCGTCAAAGTTCCACGCCATGAAGTGCGCGCGATGATTTTGTCGTTGGCCATTCATCTCGCATCGCGCAAGCAGATTAATACGATATTCAGTCAGGCGAAAATGTAACGGCAGACGTGCAGACAGCACACGCAAGGGTTGTAGCCATGGCGCTATGCCGCCGTGTGCCGCCACTGCCTTGCGCGCCTCGACGCAGCGAGGCGACTACAGCTAAATCGGCGTGCACCTATCAAGCGCCGCTACTGAATTACAGAAAATAGTTTCGCTGTTTTTCGCTGATTGGTTTTTCCAGTCGCTCGAGCACTTGCATCATGTCTTCCCAGACTTTCCGCTTCTCAGAGAGCGACTGGTTCCGCAGAAGGTAGGCAGGATGATAAGTAATCATCAATGGGGTTTCGTTGTATGAATGCCAGCGGCCGCGTAATTCTCGCATCGTTCCTCGTGCGCCAAGGAGACCCTCGACAGCAACTGCGCCCAGCGCGACCAACACTTTCGGTTGAATAATGTCGATCTGCTCGGCCAGGTAGGGGCGGCACATTTGCATTTCTGCCGGCGTCGGTGCGCGGTTTCCGAATGAGCCAGGCGGCATGTCCGGCCGGCATTTGAGGATGTTCGCGATGTAAACCTCCTCCCGCGCGAAGCCCATCGCTTTGATAATTTTCGTTAACAACTGTCCGGCGCGGCCGACGAATGGTTCTCCTTGCTGGTCCTCATCCGCGCCAGGCGCTTCGCCGATAAACATGATTTCGGCGTCAGGATTACCAACGCCAAAGACGGTTTGAGTGCGCGAGTTGGCGAGATGAGCGCATTTTGTGCAACCGCAAACGCGGTCGCGAACGGACGCAAGGATTTGCGCTTTGTTAGAGATAGTTTGTTGTCTCTGTCGTTCCGAGGGTGACGAGCGCGCTTCCCGGAAAAACGTGGCTGCAGGATATGCGGATTGCAATCGTTCCAGCGCGCGTCTCGACGCGCACGGGGCGCGGTCAGTTGTCTCTCGAAGTTTTTCCAGCTCAGCAATAACGAGGTCGAAGGCCGGCTGGATCATTGCACACGATCATCCGAAATTTTGCGCGCCACTGCAATTTCTTTGTAGAAACCGCAGGAAATGAGTTCCGGAGGCGAGCAGGCTTCCGAGCTTCTCTTGTAGCCGCGCGCTGACCGCGGTGGGTCCGTATTTGGCAGGGCTGTGGGGGAGTGCCCGGGGTCAGCGACCCCGGCTACAACATGAGATTCACACGCGGCGCTAGGAGTTGCGCGCGCTTAGCCATTGCAAGGCGAAGCGCGCGACTTCACGAGAGTTTTTTAGATCAAGTTTGTCTTTGATGTGCGACCGATGGGTCTCCACGGTTTTTGGGCTAAGATGCAATAACTTCGCAATTTCGCGGACATCCTTGCCTTTGCCGATCAATTCCAAAATCTCGAGTTCGCGATCACTGAGCCTCTCCACCGCGTCGGTCTCGTCTCCGGGTTCGCGATGCGCGAATTTCGTGATGACCTGCGCTGCCATGGCTGGGCTGAGATAGGGACGCCCGTTAAACACTTCGTGAATTGCGTGGATCACATTGGCCATGGCCTCGTGTTTCATCACATAGCCTTCCGCTCCGGCCCGCAGTGCGCGTAAAGCGTAAAGCGATTCATCATGCATTGAGAGCACCAAAACGGGTAACCTCGAAAATTCTGCTCGGATGTTTTTAATAAGCTCAATACCATTAGCGCCCGGCAAACTGAGATCGACAATTGCGAGGTCTGGGTTCAGCTTTCGGATTACTTCCATCCCTTCGGCGGCGGTGCCAGCTTCGCCACAGATCGCAAAACTGTCGTCAGAATTAATCAATTGCTCGAGGCCTTTTCGAAATAGCGGGTGATCATCGACGATGACAATTCGTTTTGCCTGCGGCAGGTCGCATTTCGGATTCTGGTTGGTCGATTTGGCGTCTTTCATTTTAGTCACGACCATTCTCCGTTCGGATCGAACTGACTTAAAACGGATTTCCATTTTGTCGGGATTTCTGTGTGGCGTGTCATCTTATGCCCTTAATTACCATACGCTGCTCGGCAGGGTGTCCGATGCAGGAAATTTAGATTAGGGTGGTCAAAGATTTCGTGAGTTTCGCCGACAAATGCTCTGGGACACGTTTCTTTCTCTTATCTGATTCGACTGTTCCGTTGGGCAAATAACAGGCCACACGGGTGCCGCCTTTTTCCGGAGATTCGACTTCCAAGTGTCCTCCCATCAGGCGCGCGCGATAATTCATGATGTGAAAGCCAAGCCCTCGCGCACCGTTTCCAGCTTTGCGAACTCCGACGCCATCATCGGTTATGCTCAGGACCATTTGCCTTTGCCCGGATCGCTCTAGTTTGACCACTATCTGCCGCGCTTGGGCATGCTTGTTAGCATTGATCACTGCTTCGCGCGCGATGCGATACAGATGTGCCGCAGCCGTGTCGTCAGTGAGATGAAATGACGGTTTGACTTCCAAACGACACGGCGTTCTCCACATCTCACGGTCGACCAAATCTTCCAAAGCTTCTACAAGTCCGGCCGCATCTACATCGAAGCGATGCAGAGCGCGGGAAAGATTTCGGGTATCGGTTGCGGCGTTATTCACCAGCTCCGCGATTTTTTCGATATCTTTCACCTCGATGACTCGATGATTTTTTAATCGCAGCCCGATCGATCGGGCCATGAACGCGACTGCCGTGAGATGCTGGCAAATCCCATCATGCAGTTCCTGGGCGAGTCGTTGTTGTTCGCGATCGCTGACCTCGAGGATTTCACCCTCCAAGCCCTTCCGTCGTTCGATCTCGCCTTTCAATTCGGCGTTTACGACGGTTAACGCTTTCGTGCGTTGATCTACCAGTTTTTCCAGCGCTTCGTTCGATTGTTGCAGGGCCTCTTCCACTTTCTTGCGGGCCGTGATATCGACGATCACTGCTACGGTTGATTGGGCGTTGCCGCTCGGTTCGCGCACTACGTTCGCGCTGACGTCCGCCCACAAAACGGAGCCGTCTTTGCGGACATAACGCTTTTCGAGTTCGAACGATTTGCCGACCTGGACCATGCGCTGAAAAAGACGCATGGTTTTTTCCAAGTCGTCGCGGTACGTCACGTCCGCAACACTCCTGCCGATCAGCTCCGATTCTGTGTAACCTAGCATTTTACAAAGCGTTCGATTGGCAAAGACAATTCGACCATTCGTATCGCAGCGTGCCACGCCCGCCGTCGCTTGCTCCACGGTTGCGCGCAAGCGCGCTTCCGATTCGCGCAATGCTTCTTCGTCGCGTTTCTGTTCAATCGCTTGGGCAACCTGGGTGGCAATCGTGGTCGCCAATTTCAACTCCTCCTCAGTAAACACATGTGGCACATCATAATAGGCCATGAATTTGCCGATCAATTTCTGACTGCTGACCAAAGGAATGAATGCGGCCGCGCGAATACCTTCGCGACGAATGGTTGATTTCAAGCGCTTCGGAATATCGGCAATATCGACATCGTCAATGCAAACGGGCTTGGGATTTTTTGCATCCGGTTTCCATGGCGAATGACCTTCCACCGCCTTGCGATATCTCTCTGACAAACCGCGCCAGGCGGCGAAGCGCATCACGTTCTCGTTATTGAAAAGCAAAATCGACGCGCGCTGGCATTCCATAGCGGAAAGAATCGCATCCATCGACGCGTCATGAATTTCGCCGACGCTGGTGGCCATGTTTTGCCGTTGAGCAAATTGATATACTGCCCGTTGTTGTCGCTGTACGTGTTTGCGCGCGGTGATGTCAGTGTTGGTTTCGAGAATTGACGGCGGTCGTCTGCTTACATTCCGGTCCAACCTCCACCGCGAAAAGACGGTAACAGCTTTGCCGTCCTTTCGTATATGAACCAATTCACCTGACCACCGATCATCGCGCTCCAATTTTTCTCGAATCTCTTCTAAATTTTCGGGATGCGCCGTCTGTAGCAGCTCGTGCGTAATTTTTCCGAGCGCTTCTTTGGCCGAGAAACCGTACATTTCCTCCGCGCCGCGGTTCCAATAAATGATCCGGTCTTGATAATCCCGGACGATGATTGCGTCGTAGGTCAAATTAAGGAGCCGCGCCTGTTCAGCCAGGCGTCGTTCCGTTTGTTTTCGGTTGGTGATATCGCGAGCGATTTTTGAAACCCCGACAATTTCTCCTTTCGGGCCTTTGATCGGCGAAATCGTCAACGAAACATCGATCAACTGTCCATCCTTCCGGCGACGAACGGTTTCGTAGTGATCTAATGATTCACCACGACGAATTTTTGTCAGAATCTCCTGTTCTTCACTTTGCCGGTGTTTGGGAATCAGAGTCAGGACCGATTTACCGATGATCTCTTTTGGCTTGTATCCAAAGATCCGCTCGGCACTTTGGTTCCAGTCGGTGATGATTCCATTCAAAGTTTTTGCCGCGACCGCGTCGCGGGAGGATTGAACTACCGCGGCCAGGCGCATGGCCGCCGCCTCTGCGCGCTTGCGCTCAGTGATGTCAAAAAGGGAATTGATTGCGCCGGTGATTGCGCCGTGAAGGTTTCTAAGAATTCGCGGAGCCGGGATCACGTGTCTCCGCTCGCCATCCGGACGTTCGATAACAATTTCCAAATCTTCCGCTTTCAGTTTTTCGCCGCGTAAAGCCCGTGCCATGGGGCACTCTTCGTGCGGCATCGATCGCCCGTCGGGATAATAGATTTTGTGGGAGCCGCAGAATCTCGGCTTTTCTCCATTTTGGCCGGGTTCGCCTCCCCACAATTCAACGGCGCGACGATTGTATTCTCGGATGACGCCGTTTGCATCGCACGTATAGATCGCGACCGGTACCAGATCGAATAGGTTGCGGTAGCGCTCTTCTGATCGCTGGATCGTTTCTTCAAAATGTTTACGCTCGGAAAGATCGATGATCGCAGTTTGATAAAGCAGGACGCCATTTCTTGTTGTAGAGGTGATCGGCGTGCTTAGAAGTTGGGCGGGGATCAGTTCGCGTTTTCTGTTCTTTAACTGCAATTTCGTTTTCACCTGTCGCTGTGACGTGCGGCAGGAAAGCAGGTGCTGCATGAACAAATCCAAATCAGCGACATAGAACGCAAAGGGGCGTCCGATGAGCCGATCCCTCGGTTCGCCCAGCAGCTCAGTCGCCGTGAGATTGGCTTCCTCAATTCGCCCGGTCCGGCCGAAGCTGACATACGCGATCGGCCCGAAATCGTAAAGATCGGCAAATCGCTGAGTGGCGGCTTCCAGTTCAGTCTTCGGACTTCGGATTGCTCCGTTGCGCGTGGAGCGAATCACGGTCTGTTTCTTAGCAGCATTCTGCTTTGCGGGTTTGAACAAGAATTTTCGCGGTCCACGGGGCATTTTTCGTATTGTTTTCGAGGAGACCAAAATCGATTTGCGATTGTCCCGAGGGACGGCTGGACTGCTGTGGCGAGTACGCTTGAGCCGGCGCTTCTTATTTATGCGATGAGACATTTTTTGTCCGGTTCTCTGCTTTGGATGCATCGCTTTTCTTCGTTCCATCAATATCCACCAGAGTGAGAACGGCGCCGTCGATTTTGTTGTCAGTTGTGCGATACGGCCGGACCCGGAGCGAATACACGCGGCCTTCCTTACCGGTCACTCTCCGCTCGCGCGTGCTAAGCGTGTCGATTACGTCGCGCAGGATATTTTCCAGGTCGGGAACATCAATGTTCGGCCGCAGCTGTCCTAACGGCCGACCTATGTCGGTCGGCAAAATATTAAAGGCTTCGCGGGCCGCCGGGGTTGCGCGTCGCACCGTCAGTGCATTATCCACCATCACGATTGGCATTTGAATGCTGGCGAGCAGATTTTTCAGCTCATTGGTCATCTGCATCATCTCAAGATTGCGGTTGCTCAGCTCTTCGTTCAGCGTGGTCAACTCTTCGTTGGTTGACTGTAATTCTTCCTTGGCAGTCTCCAATTCTTCGTTCGTAGATTGCAGCTCTTCGTTGCTCGACTCGATTTCTTCATTGGCCGCTTTTAACTCTTCATTGGTTGCTTCCTGCTCTTCAATGATTGCTTGCAACGATACTTTCGAAACGGCCAATTCCCGGCGCAGATCAGACACTTCATATTGTACTGATGTTTTTCCAAGAATGCGTGGCAACCTCTCCCGTTTGGCTCCCCGTGTGCTCTCGTCAAAAATCACCAGAAGCCAGGATTTGTCAGACCCGGGAACCTTGAATGGTACTGCCTGAATATTGATCTCGTAGTCTTTGCCTCGGAGCGTAACTTTCGCCCGCTCTGTCCGGGCAGGTTTGTCCGTTTTGATGGCGCGACGAATCGTGGCCCGCAGGTCCGGAACCAGATGCGACCGCGCTAATTGAAGGAGATTCAACGTCGCTGGCCCGGGCGTGTGCTCGAGAAACAAGTCGGTGCGGCCACGGAACTGTTGCACATGGAGGTCCTGATCAATTACGACGGCCGCCGGCGCGTAGGTGCCGAGGATGATACGATCCGCCATTTTCAGAATGTCTGCGTTGAAAGTTGCGCCGGTAACAGCCCGAGCTGTCGGTTCGAACCGGGACAATTCAAGACCGCCCTGTGGAAGGAAATTAGCGGCGAGGGGACCAGTCCTGGCTTCCTTGGTATAAATTTTATTTTTCTTGTCTACGATTTTGAAAAGCTCTTCGTACATTCCCACTGATTCGGCCGGCCCCAGGATCAGGTAGCCGCCAGGATTGAGCGCGTAGTGAAACTGGGGGATGCAACGCTTGTGCAACTCCGGACTTAGATAGATGAGCACGTTGCGGCAGCTGATCAGATCAAGTCGCGAGAATGGCGGATCTGCTGTGATGTTTTGTCGCGCGAACGTGCAGATGTCGCGCACGTTGCGGTGGATCTGGTAGGACCCATCGCGCTTGACGAAAAACCGATTGAGTCGCGCCTTCGACACATCTTTCTCAACCGCCCCCGGATAAATTCCCGCACGCGCATGCTCGATTACTGATTCGCTCAAGTCGGTACCAAAAATCTGGACACGGATTTTGGAGAGTTGGCTGCCAAGCACTTCGAGAATGCAAATGGCGAGGGAATAAACCTCTTCACCAGTGGCGCAACCCGGTACCCAGACACGCAATTCCCGTTGTCGATTTTTCGTCTTGTTTTTGAGCAGCGCCGGCAGGAAACGTTTTTTCAAGGCTCGGAACAGTGCGTCATCGCGAAAGAAGCGCGTCACGTTGATGAGCAGGTCGCCAAAGAGCGCTTCAATCTCCTTTTTGTTGTTGCGCAAATATCGCGCGTACTGGCTCAGTTTTTCGAGCCGATGCAGCGCCATCCGCCGGTTCAGTCGCCGAATCAGCGTGGTTTGCTTATAAGCGCTGAAATCGACACCCATCTGTTTTTTCAGCGAAAGAAAAATCCGACCCAGGTCGTCGGCCTGACGGTAAGCTTCTTTTTCGACTTGCTCTGCATCGGCCAGTGAACGCCGGATGTATGGATGGTCAGAAACACTGCGGATTTCGCGCGCGATTGCGTCCGGCGGCAGGACAATATCGACGAAACCTGAACGAATGGCGCTGCGCGGCATTGCATCGAACTTTGCGCTGGCTTCAGTTTGCGCGAAGGTCAAACCGCCGGCCGCCTTGATCGCACGCAAACCGGCTGTTCCGTCGCTGCCGGTTCCAGAAAGCACGATCCCGATCGCCTGTGATCCGCATTCCTCGGCCAGGGATTCAAAAAAATGATCGATCGCCAGGTTGAGTCGCTGTGTGCGCCGGACCAATGTCAGTTTACCATTCTTCGCGATCACGCATTTGTCCGGTGGCTGCACATAAACCTCGTTTGGTTTTGGAACAGTTGTTCCTGTAATCTCGCTGACCGGCATCGACGTCGCTTTGCCGAGGAGATTTGGGAGCCGGCTGCCGTGATGCGGATCGAGATGCTGCACAATCACGAAGGCCATACCCGTTCTTGAGGGCAGATGGCGCAGTAACTCCATCGTCGCTTCAAATCCGCCGGCAGAACCCCCGATGCCTACAATTGGGCAACTTCCATCTTTGCCTTTTCCTGTGACGTAAGGATCCGCGCCTTGCGATTTTGTGCCGTGCTGGTTTCGCTTTTCGTGCGGCGCAGCGCTTTTGGCTTTTTTGCGCGGAGGCATCTGGTCTCGATCAATAACCAATAATGGTTCGTTGTTAGGCTAGGATCAAAACACCAATGTTCAAACAATTACTCGGGGGCCGCTCGTTGGTGGACTGCCGCGTTGTGAGCACGTGACTACCTGAGTCTCGAAAAGCTCGTAGGGTGAATGATCTTGGCTCGGCTACACCGACTAAGGGCGGCTACACGTTCTTCGATGAGATCACGCTTAACTTCCCAGTATTTCAACGATGAAATGAGGAGGCTGTATGTTGGTTCAAGTTGGCTGGTTTCGTCATCCGAAGCTGGGCTCCGTGATGCCTTGGAACACTTAGTCGATTTTTGCAGCCTCTTTTTGGACTTAGATTTTCTCAAGCGTGCCCGCCTCATTCGTCCCACTCTCATCAACAACGATTCTCCCTTCTCGTGAGTCCTTTTCTATTCAACTTTGGTTCGTCTCACGATGTAACACCGGTCGTGACAGCCTTGTTGCGGTGACTTGTGCGCGATCTTTCGAGAAGGTGTCAGGCGACCGCAGAGGACGTGCTCTGTGTCGTTTGATACTTGCCGATGATCTCGGCGGGCGGGCGTAACCCAGCCAAATATTGCGCGTCGAATGCGCGCAAGGCCGCTGTGACGCTGGGCCCAATGCCAATAATTCCTTCTTCAACACTTGGACCAAGGAGTGCGACCCAAAGGTCACCGCGGACAATTAATTGAGGCCGACGCACCGCCGCCGGGCTGCCAGGATGAGCCTGACAATAAAGTTCCATCTGTTCCATTGCCGCCACGGCATAGTCCATGACGCGCCCGCGGGAGGATCGAGCGTCGTTCTTCTTCATCCGCATTTAGAACGCACCCGTATGCGGGAGTGGATGTGTGTTTTTTCCTCTATCGGTAGAAACGCTTCGCAATGTAAGGTTTTCACCGATACGTAAATCCACCGTGCCCCTGATTGTGCGACGACTTGCCTTCGGCATATACGTCCTTTATGGCAATGTCTCCTCCCGCTCCACTAACCGATGCAGACAAACTGAACGTGCTGCGGACGCTCGATCAGTTCCGCGTGTGGCGTTCTCTGGATGACGAACGTTACTGCCTTGTTTGCGGCAGGATTATTACGGGCCGGCAAATTCAGGTAGCTGGTACAGGCGAAAACGGACCGCCCGGGCTGAGTTGTCCAACAGAGCAGTGTAACTCAATTCCAATGGATTGGGTGCTGCCTACGGACGAAATTCTGGCTGCGGCGAATGCTGCAGCGTCTAAAAAAAGCAGTGTTTCTCCGACGGCGGCCGATCACGCGGCAGCACAAGCCCCGACGTCGCAACTGAGCGAATTCGCGGCGCACTTCGAACAACCGTCCTGACGCTGTCCTGCGAGTTCGAGCCCGAACGGACTCGCAAAGTTTCATTATCTCCGAGTGCAGAAGGAGGAATAAGGATTCCCCCGACTACTCAATCATCCAGCGTCCCGATTGTTTGCTCCGGCACAACGATCAGAATCTGTTCAGTTATGATCGCTCACGTCAAACTCGACGATCGACTATCGATTCTGCGCGCGGGAGATCGACTCAGGAGATGGAATTCGCTGGATGATCAGCGCATCTGCAGCGTTTGCGAGCGAAAATTTAAAGGTCGACAAGTTGAGATCCGACGCTTCCCGGGCGGTAGATATAAACTGTATTGTCCCACTCTTGGATGTCCTTCAGCGGCTCATCAATGGTTTTATCCGCATGCATCGCTCGTTTCTGAGATGGCCGGGCACTTGTGGCGCGCTGGCAAACACCCGGCAGGCCGTCACATGAAGTCAGCGCCGCAGACACATGGCCACCGAGCGTGAGTGGATGCACTTTTGAGCAATTGAAAACGTTCCTGGCACTCCACGAAGCCCCGGTCTCGTCTTCAATTTTTCGCGAGCCCAGGAAAGATGAGACAAATCACAATAACTTTTAAAGAGGAAGCCAAAGGGCTCGTTGCCTGTAGCGTCGATTTCGGGAATCGAGATGAAGCAAGCGAGTTAGAAAACAGGCTGACCGACGCAAGCCAGACTTCGATTGCGACTGCGCTTAGAGGACTTCCTGCTCATCTGCTTGGAGAGGGGCATGGGACTACGGAACAAGAAGCGGAACAGTTGGCAAAACTGGACTCGCAACCTTCTTTCGCGATAACAGCGATAATGGCAGAAAATCTTATGCGCGAACTGGATCCCTGCCACGTTGGATAGGATCACTTCTAGGATTTTATCTGACTACCCAATCATCCTGCGTCCCGATTGTTTGTTTTGAGGCAGTGCGCAGACTGCCTTTGCGATATGAACGCCAATTTCAAACGGGATAATCGGGTGTCGATCCTCCATGCGATGGAATCGATCACGCAAGCGGAGGGTTATGGAATATGATTGGGGCAAACCTTGATCAACCAGGAGTATCATCAGCGCCAGATGAGACACTCATGAAAGCAGTTTCACACCGTCGTCATGACGCGCTTGCCGAGTTATATGGCCGGCATGGCAAGAGACTGCGGGCAACAATCGATGGCGTTGTTCACGAAGAGAGTGAAGCTGATGATGTATTGCAGGAAATCTTTATCCAGATTTGGAAAGAAGCGGACCGCTATTCACCCAAAGCCGGCAAGCCACTTGGATGGATGGTCACAATTGCACGTCGACGTGCCATCGATCGATTGCGGCGTCGGCAGGCTTATTCTCGCGTGCGGGAACGTTACCAAGAGCGCGAAGTCCAGCAGAGTTTCAACTCACCGCGCGAAGCAGATGATGTTTTTGTCTTGAATGATCTGCGTCACTTTCTCAAGCAATGCATGCGCGTGTTGCCTCGGCTTCAGCGAGAAGCCCTCGAGCTCGCTTTTTTCAAAGGGCTTAGTCATAGAGAAATTGCAGCCGCCACGCACGCTCCACTGGGAACGGTAAAAACTCGACTGGAGCTTGGTTTGCAGAAACTCACGCACACGCTAAGGCCGCTGCGGCATAAAGTTTGAGCTAAGTCACGTCAACGGTGGATCGGCTCTCCGAAGACGATGAGGATAAATAGCCAAGGGCGCAAATAACAGCCGCCGGCCGCGCTACTTGCCCAGCGCCATTCTACCTAGTGACGCCAGGCAGAGCAGGCTGCAATTGCTGCGTAATGCCTAGCGCAGCAAGACGACAAGCAACACAATTAGCACAATAACACCCAAGCCTCCGCTGGGGTAGTAGCCCCAGCCGGCGCTATATGGCCAGGCTGGTAACGCTGCGATTAATATCAGAATCAGGATGATGAAGAGAAGGATGCGCATATTGTCAGTCGATTCGCACGTGATGGGTGCCCCGCGTGTGAATTTCGCTAGTGCGGACTTGGCGAAGTGTTGATGTTTATTTCCGTTTTCTCCTTTTTCTCCGCAGGTGGATTTATCACGGTAGTATTACTCTCCTTCTTTTCTGCGGGCGGATTGATAGTTGTCTGTTTTTCGCACGCCACAAACAACGCAAGGGCAATGACTAAGTAGATGTATTTTACCATACAGTTGAATCGCGTCTGGGACACAAGTTTGTTGTCTCGACGCAGGTTTTGATTCCGCGGTTATGACCTCAGTTATTTATGATCGCACCTCTGTGCGAGACAACTGATCAAACCTCCGCGTGCGAATCCTTAGCACGATGACCAAACTACAATTGAAAGGCAGCTGGAACGAAGTAAAAGGCAAACTCAAACAGAAATACGCGCAGTTGACTGATGACGACCTTACGTTTGCGGAAGGAAAGGACGATGAGTTCCTGGGTCGGCTTCAACAAAAGCTCGGTAAAACGAAGGAAGACTTGCGAAGAGAAATCGAAGGCCTGTAAAAGCTGTGGCTCGACTGGAAACGGGGCTACTGGTAGGGCGCGACCTCCAGGCGCGCCGGGATTACAATTTTAGAAGTTGTGATATATTCCATCGATGCAAACGCCTGAAATTACCGCTTATTTGAAGACCTACTGTGGCTGGAGCGCCGGAGTCCGCGCCGTGCTGGCCAAATATAATCTTTCCTACACAGAGAAGGATATTATCCAGAACCCCGCGTTCAGATGGGAAATGGAGACCAAGAGCGGCCAACCGCTCTCTCCCTGCGTGGAAATTAACGGCAAAATGCTTGCTGACGTCAGCGGGGAAGAAGTCGAAAGATATTTGATCGACAACAAAGTCGTCCAACCCAGCGACGCGGCTACGGACGTTCCAACCAATGCGCCGTGTCCGAACGAGCAGCATGAGGGAGTTGTGAAGCTGAATTTGTGATTTGTTAAAGGGTTACAACGTTAAAAGGGGTCAAATCGTTGAACCGCTGAAAGGTTAAGGAGTCAGAAAGGTTAAACCGCTTTTAACCTTGTAACTCATTTAACTTTTTTAACCTTTCAGTAATGCAATTCTTTGCTCGTCTCCGATCGAGAAAAAAGAAGGGCGGTAGCCGTCTTTTTCGTTACGGCTGGAAAGTCACGCTGCTTCTTCTGTTAGCAGGTGCTGGTTTTGCCGTTTTTCTTTTTTACGGGACGTGGGCGCAAACGTTCGACATGAAGAATGTCGGTGAAATGCCGGAGCGAAATACTGTCTACGATGTCGATGGAAAAATTTATAGTCGCCTGGCCGGCGCAAATCGCCTGAAGGTCTCCCTCAGCGAAGTATCGCCGTTGTTTGTTACAGCGGTGTTGGCGCGCGAGGACAGCCGGTTTTACGAGCATCAGGGAATTGATTGGCGGGGAATCATGCGCGCGCTCGTCCGCGACATCCTGAGTGGTTCGCCGAAAGAAGGCGCGAGCAGCATTACCCAACAGCTTGCCAGAAACAGCCTTCCACTCGGGGGCCGGACTCTCAGTCGGAAATTGCTGGAAGCAATGGTGGCGCTGCGAATCGAGCGCCAGTTTACCAAGCAACAGATTCTGGAGCTTTACGTAAACAGGATTTATTTCGGCAACGGTTGCTATGGAGTCGAGACAGCATCGCAGGCTTATTTCGGCAAGAGCGCCGCAAAGCTGAATCTCCCCGAAGCAGCGCTACTGGCAGGATTGATCAGGGGCCCAAACCGGTTTTCGCCGCTGAAAAACCCGGAAGGCTCGAAGATTCAACGCGATGCCGTTCTGGATCGGATGGTCGCATTGAAAAAACTTTCCCCTGCGGATGCCGAAGCCGCCAAGCGGGCGAAGGTCGTGACGAGTCCCAGGCGAATGCCCTTCGTGCAGGAGAATTACGCGATGGACGCTGTGCAGCGCGATTTGAATCTGCTGTTAACGCAGGACCAGATCGATGACGGCGGTCTCTTGATTTACACCACGCTCGATCCAGCCGTGCAAAACGCCGCGCAGGACGCGCTTGAGACGCAGCTCGCCAAAATCGAGCATCAATCCAATTTTCATCACCCCGTAAAAGCGAATTATCATCCGCCCGAAAATGGAGAAGGGGATTCGGCCATGCCTTACTTGGAGGGTGCGGTGGTTGTAATTGATAATGCCAGCGGTGGAATTCGCGCGCTCGTCGGCGGGCGCGATTACTCGCAAAGCAAATTTAACCGCGCTCTCACGCCGGCAAACCGGCAAGTTGGTTCTGCATTTAAGCCATTTGTTTACACGATCGCTTTCAGTCACGGGCTATTGCCGGGCGCTGCCATCAGTGACGGTCCAATTCAGCCTGGTGAAATCGACGGCGCTGGAAATTGGTCACCTGGAAATTCCGATGGAACGTACGGCGGAATTCGTCCTTGCTCCTATGGCCTGATCCATTCGCGCAACACCATGAGCGTGCGCGTTGGACAATTCGCCGGGCTGGATGCTGTTCAAAAAGTCGCCAACACGCTCGGCATTTCGCAAAATGTTCCGCACGGTCCGGCCACTTACATCGGTTCCTTCGAGACTGACCTGAAAGATTTAACTGCTGCGTACTCTGTTTTTCCCAATGCTGGAGTGCGCAAGCAGTCTTACATCATCGAGCGAATTGACGATGCCAATCACAAACCAATTTATCGCGCCGCGCATATCACCGTGCCGGCGCTCGATCCAGGCGCGGCCTGGATGACTTCGCAACTAATGGAAGAGGTTTTGACTCGCGGGACTGCTGCCAACTCCCGCTCTCTGGGATTTAGATTGCCGGCGGCTGGTAAAACCGGTACGACGAACGATTACAAGGACGCGTGGTTCCTGGGTACACCAGTACGTTGACGTGCGGTGTATGGGTCGGATTCGATCAGCCGACGACGATTATTTCACACGGCTACGGCGCCGCCTTGGCGCTCCCGGTCTGGACACATGTAATGAACAAGGCTGCACAACATTATCCCGCCGAACCGTTGCAACCGACCATGCCGATGCAACATGCCACCGTGTGCTCGATTTCAAATCAGCTGGCCACGACGGGATGCATGTCTGCTGGGACTGCGTACGATATCGACTTGCCCGTCGACAAGGTTCCAGCCACTGCGTGTCAGGTGCACGGCGGTCAGCAGTGGCCATTTGCTCAACAGTTCCAGGGCCTGCCACAAAAAGCGGCAACTTTTCCCGGCAAGGTGTTCAAGTCTTTCCGGAGATTTTTCGGCGGACGATAAACTGCCGGTCACTAACGTGCGCGAGATGTTTCGATTCGCCTAGGCCGTATAGTTTTTATTTACCTTCTCCCAATCTTCCCAGGTATCGATACCGATCGCGCTTCCGGAAACGCGAATTACGCGACGTGCTCGGGGTCTTGCAGAATAGTCGACTTAGCGCCGGCTTCGTCGCCAAGTAAAAGCAATTCCTTGACCAATGAGCGATCGAAAAGAGCAGGAACACCGACCGTGTTTACGTAGCCGTACGTGTTCTCGCCGTAGGGGTGAGGTGTCTCGCGCTGATTATCTGCGAACTGCGCAAAGGGCCAGAAGGATACGAGGACGAATTTGGCTTCCCCGCCGTGTTCCCGTTCGTTCCACCGCCTCGTTAGGTCGGCTCACTTTAATTGTCGCGCGCGCATCACCAGCCAAATCTTCCGCGCGATGAACAGCGCGACCTGGCTCAAAAGGGCAGCTCCAAATCCAGACAGGCGATATACGCCGAGCCACAGCGCAACGCCGATGATCGCGAAGAACAAGTCTGCATACATCCAGTATCCCGCAAGCATAACTACAGGAACGAAGATAAACCGAACACCGGACACATACTGCTGAACCTGTGAAGGCTCACCGTAGATGTAGCCCAGTATCGGAACAGCAAAAATCAGGTGAATCCAGCGAAGAATCGAACGTTTCATGGCGTTATTCATGATTCAGTTTGTGGAAATCTGGAAATGCTCATGAGACCTAACGAAACAGAGGTGAGCCACCGCCGGCGACGACGGGCGTTGCGACTATCCAGAACTGTTTCATAAAATCAAATGTGCTCATCGCGACGGCCAGCGGTTGGTTCTAGCGATTCGTTAGGTCTGACCAGATGGAAAAGTGCACTTGCCGCCTCGCGAGAAAAAACTTTAAAATTAATCCGCGTCGTAACGCTATTAGCGGTTATCGCGAGCAAGTACCGAAAGCCATAGAGGCCGGTCTGGTAAATTATGTTCGTGCGCGTGATGTCGGCGAGGCTGATCCGACGTTCGCCAATAAACAGACTGGAGTATACCAAACCGTCGGGATTGATTGTCAGTCTGAACCGCGGGAGCCAGAAGTGAATGAAGAGCAGTGCAATGATTCCGGTAGCAGCCAGAGCAGCGGCATCTCGGTCGCCGCGCAGTGCCATCGGCAGTGTGATAGCAAAGATGAGACCGACGCAAATCGTGAGAACGATGTAGCTGCTCCAGCATGCGCGATATGAGCGTGCCATAGGCCTAACGAGAATTAGATTGCAAGTTGCAATCTATTCCCGGTCCTCCCATGGAGAAGCGCGCAAAAAGCAGCATGCCGCAAATGTGCCAAATTGTTCCGCATTTTGAAAGCGCAATGATTCGTGCGTGATTCAAACTCAGCGAGGTATTGCCGCTTGGATTCCGGCAAGAAATTCTTCAGTGGCTTCGCTCTTGAGAAAAAACCGACGCTCCGGCCGCCAACGCTTGTGAACGCACTGCTGGATCGTCTTTTCCCGCGAGAAAAATGACTCGCGTCGCAGGCGAAAGCCTGCAAAGCCGCCTTTGCATCTCTAAACCGTTGATGCGCGGCATCGACACATCAATTACTGCACCCAGAGGCGAATAAGCCTGCGCATGACGAAGAAATGCTAGGGGATCGCTAAAACGATTAGCCTGTCACCCGCAGGAGGAGAGAAGCCTTCTCGTCGCCTTCAACACCGAGAGATCATCATCGAGCGCAAACTGCCGCATTGTCTTTATCAGCCGGGGTAACGTTGTTAATCAAAGAATCGCGTGATCGAGTAGAGTTTTACATGGCCCGCGCCAATATATCGACCTGACATAGCCCCACATGCGGCATATCGTGCCTGAGAACGCTGTTCAAAGTAATTTGCGCCTGGTATTACTGGTTACATGAAGAGCAAATCCGAAGGAAACTTCAGGCGCGTGTTGTGCGTTTGCTCAGCTGGCATATTGCGCAGTGCCACCATTGCCTGGGTGTTGAGTAACGAGCCTTACCGTTGCAACACTCGGGCGGTAGGCTTGGGCGATTACGCATTGATACGCGTGACCCCCCAACTGCTCAAATGGGCAGACGAAATCGTTTGCGCCGACAAGGAGCAGCACGACGCGATCACTCGCATGACGGATAAGCCTGTGCACTGTCTCCACATTCCGGACCAATACGATTTTCGTTCCCCTGAGCTTGTGTCAGCGATAGAGACAGCACTCAAACTCTGCGACGTGTTTTCCAGCGTCCAACCGAGATTAAAAGCTGATGATGCTGTGAGAACGCCGGCATGATATTCAAGCCTGCATTCTTCGATGCGGCTTTGTAATCGATCTGGGGGGACTCAATGCAAGACCGGAGGTCATCCCGTCAGCGCAGACGTGAGTCCGACTATCGCACTCGGCGAAAATTAGTGGATTGAGGGGACGTGTTATGACTGAGGGAAGGATTCTGAGGCGTTCTACTGTGAAAAACAGCGGGTGAAGGGAATCGAACCCTCGTTTCGATTGTGATCATCGGGTCGCTTCATAGGTAAAACAGGGCGTGAATGGGTTGCGGACGCACGTAGTCAGAACATAAGGTCAGAACCAGTCCGTCGATTTCCGGCTAGATTCAACCTTGTTGTTTAATGTCCTACTGATAAGGAAATGTGGGGATGAAAGCGGAATCGAAGCCCCCGGGGGGCGGATCAATCCCAAGGCAGTAAACGATCGGCAAGCGGCCGAACGCGTCCTGAGAACTCGCCCCAAAACTTACCGGGCTGTAGTGCAGCTACTGGCCGACCCTCACGATAGTGTGAATCATATCGCCAAAGTTCACCGCGTGTCGACTCACACCGTGCGGGCCATTCGAGCGAGAGAAGCCAAAACGATAGCCGAACGTAAACAAAGGCTGATCTCCATCTTTGGCAATGTGGCGGAAATGTCTGCCGAACGGATGGAAGAACTTTGTGGGAAAGCTAACCTGCGCGATGCTGGGATAAGCGCAGGGATTGCCACGGATAAAATATTGGCTCTGACCGGCCAAATGCCAGCCTTAAACATTGCCAATATCTGGGTGCCGTCGGAGGAGGAGCGTGAGGAAATGCGTGAGACCGACCGTAAACTGGACGACATCACGGCTCGGCTTAGGGCTATGGACGAAGCTCGTTCTAGTGCCTCGTAAACGCACGAGGCTAACTTGCTAACGACGCCTGGTGATCGTCACGCGACAATCCACGCGCATGAACGGGACAAACTTTAGTTCAACGCGCTAAGCCCGCATGTGGTCAAAACAGGCCGATGTCTGAGAGTGTCGCCGTTTCTTTTGTAGCGCTTTTGCTCCTGTCATTTGTGTTCGTCACGTGTTCATATCTCGACCTTCTCAGGCGAAAGGTGTCACGGGCGTTGTTTGAGGTGTTTGGCTTGTTCTATGTCGCCCTGGTTCTCTCTATCCTCGTGTTTCAAGTCTACAGGCCAGCGCCCGTACCAGTACCAAACAAGGAGTCGTTGTTTTACGGGCCGACGGATTGGACACCAAAAGGAAATCCGCGCGCTGGGATTGGCTAGATCGTTCAGGAAGCTGCGTTCATCGAGAACGGTTGCTCGCGTTCACTCTATCAGGGGCCGTTGGCTCCAGCGATTGGTTAGGTCTATTCGGTTGGTTCATACTTCAATGGTTCTGCGCCGACCGGAGCTTCAATCTTGTCGTGGGTGATCCTACCGGGCATCTCATGCTTGACCTCTTTGTCCAATATGATGTGGCGTCGCGCTACATCCCAGCCCGTAACCTCCCACTTCACCTCGTATTTGTGCAAGCCCGGCGTGTGATACAGCAGCGTCGGCGCTACGTTAGCAGCCGCAACACCGAAGACGTAAACATCGGAGATGTGACCGTCCGGATGGTCGATGACAGCAAGGAACTGTGAGTCCGGGGACCACTTCGCATCGATCCATCGCTCGTTCTGTCGCAGAAGCACGCCCGTATCGCGAGAGTTCGCGCGACGCAGATAGAGTTTCATCCCCGTACCGTCCTCGTTCGCTGCGGTCGTATAAGCTTCGAACTCGCCGTTTGGCGAGACGAACTGATGGTTGACCGCGAGCGCCTCGGCTATGAACAGAAGCGGAATTGCGAGTAGAGCGCGCATAGACCTAACGAGAATTGGCTCGCTTGGGAACGGTTCGACAAAAGCGGAATCATGGCTGGGTCGGGCGAGGAAACGGCGTCGAGTGACGTTGTGGCGGAGTCGGCGGGGGTGGACCTTGGGGATCAGTCGCCGAAGCTCGTTCCAGTGACACCGCCGTTAAAGGCCGTGGCGTTGGACGTGGTAGCGGAGTAGGACGAGGCCGCGGCGTCGGTTCACATCGTCCTGTGCATGGTGTCGGTGTCGGAATTGGTGCCCGATAAACATCGAAGCCGTGGTTCCCGACAAAGGTGCCGTAATCGAGCACAAAATAACCGTCAGCGAATGCCCCAGGGCTGTCGTAGGGCGAATTCATACTTCCCCGCGAACCGTTGAAAGCTCGCAACAATTGCAGCGTGCCAAGATCGTAAGCGAATGTCTGGCTCTCGCCAATGATCCAGAGAACGTTGTTCGTCAATGCCGGCGTCACCTCATTTGTAAACGAGGCGGGGAAGGAGCGAAGCGTTGCCCCGGTGGCGGGATCCAACTCCGAGATCGTTGTGTCCCCGGCAACATAAACCTTGCCGGTGGGGCCGATCGCCACCGAGCCAAAACCGGCAAGGTGGCTGCGTTGCCACAACAACGCGATGTGGGCGTTGTCGATATAGTGGTAGGCCGACAGGATTGGGAGTGGGCCGTCATAATCTTCGAGCACATAGAAATGCTCTCGCGCAGCGTCGTGAGCCACGGTTGTGCCTCCGCCGCCTTCAATTCCACCTGACCAGAAGTTGTTCGATGCGCCAGTCGCCTGGTCGAAAGCGTAATATTGACCCGGCCCAGCGAGCACAATCGACCTGCCGACAACAGTCGGGATCGACTGCCCGCCGAACTTGCCACGTTGTGTCCAAAGCACCGATCCGCCTAACAATCCGAGCGCGACAGCGCTCACACGTGAGGAATCGGCCACAAACGCAGTAACACTTCCGTTGATTGGATCTTGGACAACGGTGGGCATCAACGAAACCACGTCTTCTGGAATCGGCACCGTGTAGCGAAGCGTGCCTGTTGCTGCGTCCAGCACGAAAAGCGAAGAACTGGAGTCAGTTGGCCCGACAAATGTAACAAACCCGCCACCAACGCCCGGCTGCGACGGGAATATAAAGTTGCCGGTGTAACTCCAGTTAATTGCACCAGTCGCAAGATCGAACGAACTAACGGTTGTCTCCAATTCACCGAAACCTTGTTGGTTTTGCATTGCGTAGATATGATTTCCCACAATCACCGGCGTGGAATATCCAGTCGGCAGCGAGGGCGCTGTCCACACCAGAGAAAGCGCCTGCACATCAACGACCGCACTTGAATTGCCGGTGTGCGAGGCGTCGTGCTGATAGTAGGGCCAATCGGCCGCCACGACCGATCGCGCGAACAAGATTGCTCCAACAGTGACGGCGATTAGGTGAATCCGAAGCAGCCACTGCATATCCGCGCGAGGTGTAGTGGTTTCGGCGGAGTTCGTCAAGGAATGGCGCCGCGAGACGATGGCGCGGCTGAGTTTCAATACTGCTTGCGAGCTGGGCTTTCGCGGGAGCCTCGACGAATGGGAGCGCCTCATGGGAGCAGTCGCGAGACGGGGACGTTTGGCAGCTTTTAGCTCGCAACATTAGCCAATCTAATTTTCGACGTGCTGCCATTTTGCCGATTGTGGTAAGCTGAGGAAACGCCATCACGAAAAAGATATCGGATACGGAAAGTTCGTCCGGCGGTTATGAAAACACTGACGCAGCGACGACAAAAGGCTGTTCGATTAACGAAACGAGCCGGACGCCTGCTAAAGGCTCGCATCAAGTTCGTTCAGCAGCGCTGGGCTAAATCGGACCGAGATAAGGATTTAATGACCTCTACACACGTTTACGAGATCCGGCCGCGAGCCGACAAACGCGGTGTCGATCTGATCAGTGATGCGCTTCCCTATAGTCCGCTGTGGTATCGTGGGCTAAACGCAGTCAGAGATGCAATCGAACACGGAAAGTTTTACAGCCGCTCACATGACGCCGTGATTCGCGTTTATGATGACGGTGGCAAGGTCATCGAAACGCACGAGCACGCGCGAGAGTTCAAGGGATTCAGTGAGGCAAAAGATTCTGGCACTTTAGAGCAATAAACCACGCTGATGGCGGTTTGGGGACCGGCCGTTCTTGGAGAGTGTGCTGGGACAGTTGCGAGGCGGTGAACGTCGCTGGTTAGCTCTGGCTTTGTTGGTCCTCGAAATCGTCAAGCACACCAGATGCGATGCCTAGAAGTGTTTCTGCGGCAACCCGCTTCATCTCAGTACTTCCAAAATCTTGTCGCCTCATACCGGCCATCTGATGGCTATCAGGGACAAACGAATCCCGGTGAAGTCGCCGCGCCTCCGCCTTCGACGGGGCCTGCTCGCTCAACGTACACAAGATTAGGGTCGACTCTGACAATAAGCGGTGAGCGCGATACGCCGAGTTGCCTTTAATTCAATCGCAGAAAGATAAATAATATGAATAAATTAATAACATGGAATCCGCTTAGAGAGATGGAACAAGCGACACAAAATCGCTTCAATCCTTTCTTCCTGGGCAGCTTCCCGAATAGAATGGAAAGTGGCGAGATCCACAGCCTAGCAGTCGCAGATTGGTCGCCGGAGGTTGATATCAGCGAAGATGATCGCGGGTATCTGCTCAAAGCTGACCTGCCTGAAATGAAGAAGGATGACGTTAGGGTAACTGTCGAAGACGGCATCCTTTGCGTTTCCGGAGAACGCAAAAGCGAGAAGGAAGATCAGAAAAAGAAATTCCATCGCATCGAGCGATCCTTTGGTACTTTCCGACGCAGCTTCACGCTGCCCGAGGATGCCGACAGTACGAAAGTCACGGCGGAGTTCCACGACGGAGTGCTGAAAGTGCACCTCCCGACAACGCCGATAGCCAGATCAAAAGCTATCGAAGTTAAAGTGAAATAATGCACTAACACTGATGGCGAGCGTGCGGAAGGTTCCGCGCGTTCGCTCTAGTGTAAACGTTGCGCCGTACCGCGCACACTTTGAGACTTTACCGAACGATTGACACGTCTGACGAAATGCACGCTTACATTCGACTCCAGCAACAGATCCACGACGCCTTGCGCGTCCAGCATCCCGACTGGGTCGAGCCCAACGGCAATTCCCCCACCTGTGACTCGTATGAGTCACGCCTTACCGAACTGCTCGGCCTTTCTCCCCGAACGAACAGCGAGGTGTTGGTGCCGGCTGAGTGGGTTGATTAGAGTTTGATCTTTATCTTAACGCTCTTCAGGCTCCCCTGAAGGTTCCGAAGCATTTCATGGGTGCGATTTGTAGCCTCATCAATTCCACGGCGAAACTCTGTCGTGTCGATGAGCGTTTCGCAAAAGGGACATTTGCGACTCTCAGCCTTGAGCCATTTGACAGTCTCGTTGATCTGCTTGCCACATCTAGAGCATGTCATTTCCAGCGGTAAATTGTCGAAAAACATGGTCTTGTTCACAGAATGAACAAAACTCCTTTATTTGGCAAGTCCACGATCGCCTATTTGTAGTGCTTTGGGTGTTGGGTGCCGGTTGAGTTATACCGAGCGACGCAGCTTCGGAAGGGCTTCGCGAAATTGCGTGGGAGAGCGACCGACGATTCGCTTAAACGCGCGATTGAAGTTCGTCATGGATTGAAAACCGCATGCGAAGGCAGCTTCGCTAATTCGCGAGTTGGGATTGAGCAAAAGCGTCTTCGATTTCTCCACTCGAACTCTCGAGAGGTAATCGGTGAAATTCATCCCGGTCGCTTTCTTGAACATCTTGCAAAAGTAATGCCTGCTGATGTTAGCCACTTGGGCGATCCGCCCGAGCGACAATGGCTCCGCTTGATGGGCCTCGATAAATTGTCGCGCTCGCGTCATATTTGTGGACTGATCGTTGTCGCGCCGTACGACCAGTTGATTCGACAAGATCGAAAGGTGTTGCGCAAAAATACTCAGTAGCCGCAACATCGCGCGGTACCGGACAGGCGATAAAACGCACGAGCGAAAATAGGCCCGCTCAAGTTTCTTCCAATCCACCTTGTAGCCCCACGCGCGGAGCTGCCGAGTGATGCTTCCGAAGTGTTTCTTTGTCGGATTCTTCAGCATTACTTCGCCTGTCTCGAGAAAACCAAGAATGTGGTCACCCACATAAACTGGCACTGCGCTTTCTGAGAGTCCCGCAAACCAAGTGACGGTGCGCTTCGTCGAGTCCAGGTTTTCGGATGCATCGGTTTGGGCGCTTAGGCATGCGGCCCGAGCCTTGTTGAAACGAGCCAGAATTGCCGCGAATGAATCGTCATTTGTTTTGCCATGGTGTGCAGGCGACCATGAATCCTGTCCTCGAATATTGAGCGGCAAACCCACCGCTTCGCTGAAAGCCTGTTCGTAATCTTTGAAAATCTGAGAGCGCGAAAGATGTCGCATCACTTCCTGGTCAGAGGATCGGGCTGCGCCCGGTGGCGTCATTCTTCTCTGCGAGGTCGCAGAAATCGCGCCCCGTCCACGGCCGTTGCAGATAAGGCTGCTTCTTTTTGAGCGTTTGGTCGCGATCATATCCAGGCGTTCGTAAGCTGAGCTACATTGGCAGCCCGCGGCACGCCACATGCGATCAGGGCTTTTGTCGTGTCCTTTGCAGTTAGGAGGTACTTGCGCACGATAGGATGAATTGCATATGCGACTTCAGCATCTTGCATTATTTCGCGGAATTGGATTAGGTGCATGTGCCGTTTACCTCGTGGGAGAATGCCTTCAGCGTGCCTCGCGGTGGTGACGTCCTCTTTGCGATCGTCACATAGTGACTGGTGAAGTTGCCCGGGATTTCCCCCTTCGTTTTCCCAACGTCGCTCTGCGACAAAATCGATCTCTTCGTTTTGTGAACTTGCGAAAGTCAGGGGACCCATGAGGCAATCAAGTCAAGCGGCTCAGCGCCCGTTGTCCTGATGAAGTCGTGCTGCGATGAACAAGTCGCCGGAGGTCAGCTGCCGCGGAACATCCGGCCGCCTTTTACGGGCCGCAGCGCGAAGCTTCTTGAAAAGCGCCGCACGACTTTTTGAAGTTTTATGTTGGGCGTAGTAAAGCGCGCAGTTCTGGGTCAATGTTGGTTCCATGTTAATTCTCCGTTTATTGATGCTGATGGCGGATTGACGTGAGCGCTGATGTCTGAGCAGTTCGCATCGAGGCACGTCATATAACCATCCAGGAAAGCCGCGAAACCTATCCAGGAGACGGCAGTATTGCCCGACAAGTTCATGAGCAATCTTTCGAGCTCGTCTTTATGTACAGCGATCGCATTCATGATTCAGTTTGGTGTGCAGAGAGAAGGGGCCGCACACCCGCGCGATCGACTGACGCTGCTATTGTTAAAGACCCAACGTACGGCCGCGGCTGCCGATTAGCTAATGGTATTTATGGACCACGCATTCATATCGTGCGTGAGGTCAATTCACAAATTAGTGGCCTGTGCAGCGGCCAAGACAAAGCCACCTGGCCACTCGCGTCCCCGCGCGGCTCCATTCTCGCCGCTACCCACCGCGGCTTTGCCTTGATCACTCGCACCAACCGGTGCTTGCGCCAGCTACCCTGCTGCGTTGCCGTCTACCCGCGCGATTCCCAATCGCGACGTGTTCTATGTCGCTGGTCCTCAACTCCGTTCACTAGGCGGGTGCAAGAAATGGTCCAATGTTCGCAAGATGTTGCGCGCACGACCCCGTTAAGAGAGCGATCTTCGTAGCACTATGAAAGAACTAATTAACGTGATCGTCCAGAAAACTGGAATCAGTGAGGAAAACGCGCAGAAGGCTGTGCAAGCGACGCTTGGTTTCTTGAAAGCCAAATTGCCGACTCCACTCGCGGCGCAGTTGGATTCATTCCTTAATGCGAAGCCGGTAGTGGTCGGCGCCAAAGCCTAAGTTAATATCGGACCCGATCCACAGAGCGTGGGTCGGGTCGGGTAAGGGCGGCGAATTGGGGGGCGACGTCAGATCATGATCACGAAAACTATTAACAGCGCAGCATCTCTGAGAGAACTCGCTTCTAATCCCAAATCCTTCTCTAATTGTCCAGACTTACACGGTGGTGTTCCGGACTTGCCAAGGGTTACTCCTTTAGAAGGAAAGGCTTGCATCGCTCGGTTAGGCTTCGGTCGAATACGTGCACGTCAACAACCCGATGCGGAAAGTTTCGGGGAACCGAATCTCGCCCTTTAGGGCAGGATTCGCGCTTTGAATCCAGCTTTGCGAACAGCGCCTAGACTTTTGAGCAAGAAATTTTCACTGCAATCGTCAACCCCGTACTCAAACCGACGTCGGACCCCTAGTCTATGGAGCAGATAAAACCTAACTACTTCGGAGGCGCGAATTTCGAAGCCTGCACAGTCAAGGACATCATCGAGCCTGCGAAGAGCATTTCTAATAAGGTTTCTGTACGGGCGGCTTTAGACCAAATGCAGGCGCAGGCAACCGATTCGTCACCTGTAGTCGATCAATGCGGCGAATTATTGGGTGTCCTGTCGAAGAACAAAATGAACCGGAACGTGGGTGGTTTCGGACACGACCCCATGACAGAACCGGTAGAAGCACACATCGAAATAAACAATGCCTATTGCTTCGAAGACCAGACGATTGCGGAGGCGGAGAAAATGATGCTCAACGCAAAGCTCGACGAAGTTTTTGTAGTAACCCGCGAAAAATTGCTGGTAGGGACGATAAATATTGAAAGAATTACACAGGGCAGCGCGTGATTAAATTTGTAAGCCGCAGTCAGCGACAGCGGCCACGACTGCGGCTGGCGTGAGATAAGCGAGATATCCGAGCGCAATACTGGCCGACATTTGAAATGGATGTGTAATCGTGATGCCGTGGTCGAGATGGGCGACCCAGAACATGAATCCTACGATCAACACGGCCGGCAAAATTCCGTAGGCCTCTTCCAACGGTTTTTGCATGTATCCGCGAAACGCCATCTCTTCCGTGACCGCTGCGATCACGGCGATTGAGAGTAATGCCCCGATGACCGTTGCCAGTGGATACGAAGAAAGCGGGATCGAAACTGAAGCTGCCGTAACCGGCATGAGGCTCGGCAACAGCAGTCGCATCGAAACGAGTGCGATTACTCCGAAAACAATTGCCGGAATCGCAGCGACCCAGACTCGCGTAACGGGCCACGAAGCGCGTGCGAGCTTCCTGCGCGCCTCGCGTGTTGCAGCAGGAGGTCCCCAACCTGAGAAGTAAGCCCCATACAGCGCTAAGATCCCGAGCGTTATCGGAAAAGCCCACGGAATTTCCGGATGAAACTTGAGATTACCGAGCAGTGGCAAAAACGTGACCGTCGAACCGATCGTAAGAAGAATCCATCCAAGGACGATCGCGCGGACAATCACAGAACTAATAGTCAGAACATCTGACAACGTCCACCGAGATTCGTTCACGTCCGTTTACGAGAGAGGAAAGAAAACAGCGGGTGAAGGGAATCGAACCCTCGTGTGCAGCTTGGGAAGCTGCCGTTCTACCATTGAACTACACCCGCGTCCGTGATTTGCGATTTTAGATTTGTAATTGCCGATTGCAATCGAAACAAAATCACGAGCATCCCACCGCCTCCTGTGAGCAACTGCCAGAATCAATCACTGCCAGGAAATCACGTCGTCTGCGTATACCCCAGTGCTCTTGTCGCCGCTTGCGGCTGCAGTCGCGCCGGCTCCATCTGCGCCAAGAGACCAAGCAATCACGCCAGTGTATAAGTTTGGGGTAGCCCCAGCCCCCGCTGTGTAGGGATTTGGAATTTGATTGTCGTAACTGCCATCGATTTCGATGAGGTAGGGTGTCCCCCACGGGTCATAGTACTTTCCATCGGTTGGACTCACGCCGGACCTTCTGTTTCCCGCCGTGTCGCTTTTCACGTTCGGCGGCGAGATAAAGACGATCGATCGAGGATTGATGGCTGGCACGCCGTTCAAAGGCTGATTGGCTCCAAGCGCGATAGCGCGTAGCGAGTAAAATAGATCGAAATTATTATTAGGGGATGCAGTGGTGCCGCTGATGATCGTGTCAGCCGTTACGATTGGATATTTTCCATAGTCCGTATAGTACGCGTTCACCGCATTAACAATTTGGGTAAGATCGTTCTTCGCTTGCGTTCTCCGGGCTTGATCTTGCACTGCACGAAAAGCAGGAAAGAGCAGACCGATCAAAACCGCAATGATCGCAATTACCACCAGCAACTCAATAAGAGTAAAGGCAGGGGATCGATCCGGAGAATTTTGCATCGCCGCGGGATTATGTCGCGCCGGGCGACTGTTCACAATCATTTCATTGCCTAATGAATGTTTCTCCGTCGATGGAACATTGTGCGGAAAAATCTCTAAAGTGTTCACTTCAGTTGTTCTACTGTATTACCGTATTAACGTCGCTAACTCATTGCCATTTCTTAATCTGCTCCGGGAACGGACATTGCGCGCAATCGGAATTGTCTTGCATGCAAAAGTCCTCGTAAATTTGAAGCAAGCCCTGCTGGTTCGCGATCGTTTTTGAAAACTGTTTCCGCCGTGGATCGCTTCCGAAAAGTCGCGTCGCCGCCGTTTCAACCCGGCGGTTCGATAATTGTGCCGGCAGCTTGGCATATTCCGTCCAGAGATTTTTCGCCAGCGAAGCTGAAGAATTCAGATCGTGCGCCAGCCAAAATGGAAACAGCACATTAGCCAGGATGTCGGCAACGCGCGCGTCGCCAATCAGGGCCATTTTTTTAGCCGTCGCCTTGGATGTGAGTGTGTAGTGAAAATTCCAAAACGGATGGTCCAGCGTTTGAAAGAAATCTTTTGCTCCAGCGACGCTGTTCTTGCCTAAGGCACGCTGAAGACGAGGCCAGTCGCGCGCCAGGATTGCCAACGCAGCCAGCCTGCGCTGGGGATGATTCAATGGCCGAGTGCTAGTGAGCCGCCAGATTTTGTCTGGTAAAATCAGGCGCTTCAACTCGTCACGATGCGGCCACCAACGGTCCCACAACCGACGCACATATTCGCGTGTCGGTTTCTTATAGAGATCGAGATCGGCAGTTTGCAGAAAACCGGCTACGCCAAACAACATCGATTCAATGTCCGCCGCAGTTTCGCGCAACGATTTCAACGGCAACCGTAACGTGAGCAGCGTGAAAGGCAGTTTGTTTTCTTTGTAACCGAGCGCGGCTGCGAGTTCCTGGAAGAGCACTTCATCGCGTCCACGACTGTCAATCTTGTGGCGTATGCGCGCCGCTTTTTGTCGCAGGCGAAATTGCGCCGCCGCATCCAGCACGCCACGCACTCGTTCTTCGGGAAGATCCTTTAGCGGTGCCTGACAACGACCCGGACGGGCCAGCGGAATATTCGCAGTAAAAGCGTCCGGTAAAACTGCCGGATCAATATGAACCTGCGGCACGTTGCGGTTGGAGTTTGTTCGCGTGAAAAATTCGCGATCGCTTCTCTCGACAAACACGTGCAACACGGTCTCGTCAAAACCCGGATTCGTCGCATGGCCGTGCGTCTCCCAACTGCGATCTAGCAGATCGATCTCGATGCAGCCGCGAATCGGATTTCCACCGTTGATTCGAATCGCAGCATCCCGAAAGTCCGGCCCAGCTTCCCGATTCCACGTGCCGAATTGGACAACGTCTATTTTATCGCCGGCGGTGCTGATGAAATGTTTTCCGAAATCTCCGGCGAACCAGCGAGCCTGGAGCTCCAGTTCCGATGGGATTCGCTGCGAGACGAACAACGCGCGCTCCCGAACACGATCGGTATCGCATAACTGTGCGTAACGATCCGCAAGCAACATCACGCTTCGAGATTATGAGAGCCCCAGTTCGAAATGTCACGCGCGCACTGGCGGATAGCGCACGCGTGCCGGGTAAAACGTGCTACCCAACCGGACTCTCGGAGTGCGCAGTGACTTGCCCCTCTATCGCGGGCTCACTCAGACGCCGGTGCAAATCCTGCACGATTTGCTCGACCAGAGCCGCATGCGGTCGCGCGAAAACGAACAAGTACCTGGGGCCTTTTCCAGTCTCAGGGAAAATGACAAGGTTCTCGGCCAGAAATTGCGGTTCGTGAGTGACGCTTAATTCGTCCAGCTCGATTGCACGCGCGACTGGGCGTCCACCCTTTCGTGCGACAAAAATGAGCCTGCGCGGCTCTTCATTCGTGGTCACAAGCGCGCCGAACAAATTTGCTGGAATTCGCCGGCCGCGCCCACTGACGCATGGCACCGCCCAGGCGATCGTTTCGCCAAGAACATTTTCTTTGGCGAAAACGGGCGCGAGCCGCGCCGGCAACGTCGATGGTAATTTCACCGGTTCATTGCCATCGGCCGGTCCATTCAGCTTCCTCCAAGCCAGCCAGATCTTTACTTTCATTGCACGCAGGATTCTTGGCGCAAAATAGAAGAACGCACCGATAGCGATCAGAAAGATCGCCAGCGCAAGGACAGGATTGAAGTGAACCAGGGCAAGTCCACCAAACACCGCCGCGTCCTCGCCCAAACTCAATCCGATGTTTGAGAAGGGTTCCGGCGATGCGTTACTAGCGAGCCGTGTAGCCGCTTTTGCCGTGTGAGCGATCAGGCTCGTGCTCCCTGCGAGCAATGCCACGATCACGGTGAACGCGGGGCTTGGATGGCCAAGCACCTGAATTGCAAGCAGCGCGCCGCCAATAGGACGAATCACGGTATGAACGGCGTCCCAGACCGAATCGAGCCACGGAATTTTGTCGGCGAAAAATTCCAGGAAATAGAGAATGCCCGCAATTGTGATGATCCACGGGTTACTGAGGATCTCGAGCGATTGGTACTGCGGCGCAAGCGTGATCCAGTGAAAATGAATGGCCAGGCCGGTGACGAAAACCGTCAGGTACAGATTAATCCCGGCCAGGGCGGCAAGACCGAGGGCCACAGCGAGAAGATCGAGTCTTTCCACGAGGAACTATACAATGCAGTTTAAAGGTTAAAAGAGTTACCCGCCCGAGGCGGGCTACGAAGGGACCGATCCTTCAACCTTGTAATATTTGTAACGGTTTTAACTTCGCTGATAATCTGCGCCATGCTCGACATTCGCCTGATTCGTGAGAGACCGGATTTTGTTCGCGAGCGACTTGCCACGCGGGGCGGGGGTGACGATGCCAAAATCGATGACGTGCTGCGCGTGGATATCGAGCGCCGAAAAGCGGAAACTGCGCTTCAGCAATTAAACGCCGATCGCAAACGTTTAAGTAAAGAGATTGGTGGCAAAAAATCGAGTGGCGAAGCGACAGGGGAACTGGAGCAGCGCGTGCGGGAAATCGGGGAGCAGATTGCCGAGCTGAATGCGCGGGTAACGACTGCTGAAGAAGAGCAAAACGATTTGCTGCTCCGGATCGCGAACATGCCGCATGAAGGTGTGCCCATCGGCAAAGACGCAGCCGACAATCGCGTTGTGCGCACATGGGGCGAGAAACCGCAATTGAGCAAACCCGGCGATCATGTCGCGCTTGGCGCGAAGCTTAACCTTCTGGACATGGAACGGGCAGCAAAACTAAGCGGCAGCGGTTTCATTTGTTTCACCGGCAGAGGCGCGAGGCTGGAGCGAGCGCTGATCAATTTCATGATTGATTTGCATGCGCGGGAGCACGGTTACACCGAAATCAGTCCGCCCTTTCTCGTTCGGCGCGATTGCATGATCGGCACATCGCAGCTTCCGAAGTTTGAAGCGGACATGTATGCACTGGAGGAAAATCAGATTTTTCTCGCACCAACCGCCGAAGTGCAACTGACAAACTTTCATCGCGAAGAAATTTTGAGCGTGGACGATCTTCCCAGGAAATTTGTTGGTTATACTCCGTGCTTCCGGCGGGAAGCCGGCGCGGCAGGTCGCGAAACCCGGGGAATCATCCGGGTGCATCAATTCGACAAGGTCGAGCTGGTCAAGGTCGCGACACCGGATAAGTCGTACGACGAATTGGAATCACTTACGGCTAACGCAGAAAGTGTGTTGCGATTTCTCGGCTTGCATTATCGAGTGGTTGAGCTTTGCACCGGCGATCTCGGTTTTGCGGCGGCCAAAAGCTACGACATCGAGGTCTGGTCGCCGGGGCAGGATGCTTATCTGGAAGTCTCCAGTTGCTCAAACTGCGAAGAGTTCCAGGCGCGCCGGATGCATCTCCGATTCAAGGATCGCGACGGGAAAAATCGGTTTTGTCACACGCTGAATGGCTCCGGTTTGGCATTGCCTCGATTGTTCGCAGCATTAATCGAGAGCTATCAGCAACCGGATGGATCGGTTCGGGTTCCGGAAAAATTGCAGCCTTACTTCGGTGCGAGTGAGATTCGCTAAGGTTATAGAGGCGTTTGTCTTAGCCTAAGCTGTTAAATAGGCGGCCCGTCGCGGCGAATGCTTCTATACCAAGCCGCCGAGGCCGCCGGTAATCCTGCTCATTTCTGATTGCGCGAGCGCTTTTCCTTGTTCTACGGCCTGCTGAACCGCGCTGAGAACCGTTTCTTCGAGAAATTCGACGTCATCCGGATCGACAATTTCTTTGTCGATCTTAACGGCGAGAACGTCACCGGCGCCGTTTGCTGTCACTTTCACTTTGCCGCCACCCGCGGTCACTTCGACAGTTTTGGTTTCGAGCTCGGCCTGCGTTTTGGCCATTTGCTCCTGCATCTTCTGAGCCTGCTTCATTAACTTATTTAGATTCATGACTTGTGTGCGACGAACGGAGGAGTCGCGCTTTAGCTTTCTTGTACTATCTGAGCGTTGAACAACCCAATGGCTTGTTGAATAAGCGGGTCTTCTTTGAAATCTTCAGGTCGAGAACCCTCGGAAGCCGCTGCTTGTTTGGACGGGAGGTCTTCCTTTACAGAGAGCTTAACACTCCAGTCCGTTCCGGTGATCTCATGAAGTATTGTTTCAAGCAATTTGCGATTGGCTTGCGTCCCCAGGATGTCCATCATCGCTTTGTCGCCAGGTGCGAAACCGAGCTGAAAGTTGCGCCCCTCGATCCCAAGGACGTGGGCCACCGCAGCAGAATTTCGCACAAAAGCCTTTTGCGCGGGAATTTTGGCGAGAGTCTTTTGCCAGATTTCATTCGCATCAAGCGACGTTTCGGCCACGCGCGGCGCGCTCGCCTCAAGGCCGCCGCCTGCTCGCGAAACATTTTTGGAGTTGCTCACTGCGGCCTTCTCTGCGCGTGAGTTTTCGCCGTGGCGGTCAGCGTCCGCGGGTACAGATTTTCCATCGCGCAGTTGACTAAGCTTTTCAATTACCTCATCCAACGTTGCTTGTCCGAGGGTTTGAATGGCCTTGATGATCGCGACCTCGAAATGCAGCATCTTGTTAGGCACCCATTTCATCCGGCCCTCGGCGACTGCAAATTGATCGATGAGCTCCAGCAAACGTTCCATCGTGATCAGGTTGGCATGTGACGCGAGCGAAGTTTGTACTTCGGGCTCGACGTCTTCCTTCACTGCATCCGGTTTGGCCTTGAATACGAGCAGATCGCGCAGGTAAGCGATCAAGTCAGACATGAGACGCATCATGTCTTTGCCGGCCCCATTTTGCTGATGAAGCAGATCGATTGCACCGGGGGTTTCGCCTTGCAAAATTTGCCCGATCAAATCGACAACCGTTTGTTCGCTTGTAAACCCGAAAACATCGAGCACATCGTTCTCGCTTATCTTTTCTCCGCAAAATGCCACCAGTTGATCGAGCATCGATTCCGCATCGCGTAGACCGCCCTCGGCTCCGCGCGCAATCGCGTGCGCAGCTGCGGGTTCGAGCGAAATTTTTTCTTTTCCGGCAATGAATTGCAGATGTTTCGAGATGAGATTTGCCGGGATGCGATGCAGATCGAAGCGTTGGCAACGGCTCAGGATGGTTGGCAACACTTTCTGTGGCTCAGTAGTCGCGAAAATAAATTTCACATGCGCGGGAGGCTCTTCGAGAGTTTTCAGGAGCGCATTGAACGCCGCGGGCGAGAGCATGTGCACTTCGTCGATCAGATAAATTTTGTAGCGTCCTTTCGCCGGCGCATATCGAACGTTCTCACGGAGTTGGCGGACATCTTCCACGCTGTTGTTGCTCGCGCCGTCGATCTCGATCACGTCGAGACTATTGCCGCCGGCAATCTCGCGGCAGTTATCGCATACGCCACAGGGAGTGACGGTGGGTCCTTCCACGCAATTGAGCGACTTTGCGAGAATCCGTGCGGTCGATGTTTTTCCCACACCGCGCGGACCAACGAACAGATAGGCGTGAGCAAGGCGGTTTTGCGCGACGGCGTTTTTCAAGGTGCGCGAGACGTGGGCCTGACCTACCAGATCGTCGAATGTTTGCGGCCGATATTTCCTGGCAAAAACCTCGTAACTCACGCGTTCAATCTAACGAAAAAGCCGCCTTGCGAAAGCCTTAGGAGTTGATCCCTGATCGTTGATAGCTGATGGATGGCGGATGACGTCGAAGCGGTGTGCTGGCTTTGCGGGTCTGCTCTTGCTGGTAATCGCGTTCGATTGCTCTGGGCGTGAGCCGATAAAGCGTCCGCCAACCACACCTGTTGTCGAAAGCAAGATAGTTCGCGCGCGAGATCTTGGGATTCCATTTGAAGGTACGCCAGGAAAGGTTAATGCGATCACCGATGTTCCCGGAGTCGAGGTCGGCTATGCGACATTGATCAGCGGTGAAGGGAAACTGGAAGTGGGGAAAGGTCCGGTGCGTACTGGTGTAACTGCGATTCTGCCGCGGGGCCATGCTTCACTGAATGATCCAGTCTATGCCGGGTTCTTCAGCTTAAACGGCAATGGCGAGATGACCGGCACAGCGTGGGTTGATGAGAGTGGGTTTCTCGAAGGGCCGATTGTTGTCACAAACACACACAGTGTTGGCGTGGCGCGCGACGCGGTCATTGCCTGGCGCGTCAAACACGGCGCAGCCGATAAGACCGGTTACTGGTGGAGTTTGCCTGTTGTTGCTGAGACATGGGACGGCTGGCTCAATGACATCAACGGTTTTCACGTTAAACCGGACGATGTCTGGCGTGCGCTCGACAGTGCTCACGGCGGGCCGCTCGAAGAGGGAAGCGTTGGCGGTGGGACGGGAATGATCTGCTACGAATTCAAAGGCGGAAACGGAACTGCTTCGCGCATCATCGACCTCAGCGTTTCGAAGAATGCGTCCCCGCGAACTTTTGTTGTCGGAGTGTTCTTACAGGCAAATTTCGGACGCAGGGCTCAACTCGTGATCGCCGGCGCCCCAGTCGGCAAAGAAATTCCAGGCGAGGTTTATAAAGAGGAAAGCGGGTCGTGCATCGCCGTAGTCGCGACTGACGCGCCGCTTTTGCCAAACCAGTTAAAGCGACTCGCGCGTCGGGTATCGCTGGGTCTCGCGCGGACGGGAACGATTTCCGGAAACGGATCGGGCGATTTGTTCATCGCATTTTCAACTGCAAACCCGAATGTCGCAGATCCAGGTCAGATAACGCACAACGTGCAGACAATTCCAAATGATCTCCTTGACCCGCTTTTTGCCGGCGTGGTGCAGGCAACGGAAGAAGCGGTGGTGAATGCCTTGGTCGACAATCACTCCATGACCGGCCGTGACAATCATCGCGTCGAAGCGCTGCCGCACGATCGCGTGCGCGAAATTATGAAGCGTTCCCGTTGAATCCTGAACTGGTATTTCCCAGCGCTGTAGCCACGGCGCTGTGTCGCCGCGCCGATAGCAATAAGTCAGAGCGCCTCCGCACAGCGAGGCGGCTACAGCATCGATGAAAACGCTCTAGATCATCATGATCAACACCGGCACAACTTTTGTCGCGGCGATCTCCAGAATATGAAGTGTTAATTTTTCCGCGCGTTCCTGCGACTGCGCCGGCTGGCTGTCGACAAAAACTCTCAGATCACGCTTTTGATTCTCCACGAAAAAGTCGAAGTCCTCCTTGTCGATCTCCCGTTTTTTTAAAAGAACAAGACGCTCCTCGAGTTCCTGTGCGTTTTGGCGAATCAGCTCGCTGGTGTCGCCTTTCGCTTGCGCGAGCAAATCCTCAAATTCTTTCATCGAGGCCGCGACTGATTCGTCGGTGACCTGATCGAGCGCCGAGTCGAGTTCCGATTTCTTCTTGGAAGATTTCTTGCGCTTGGATTTACCGGCCGAGGGCATGATCGTAAATCTTGTTGACGTCTTTTTTCATCTCACTCGCCAACGCGGGAGTGACTTTCCCATGGCTGGCTTTGCTTCGTAAATGGGCTGCATCGGCATCGAATTGCCCTTTGAGATCGACCAGCACGGGACGGCGCGCCGTGAATTTCTCATCGGCGATAGCCTGCTGAAACTTCGCGTTACCTTCGTTCACCCTGGCGTCGAATGCCGTAGGGTTGAATGGTTTTCCAGGAACTGCAAAATCGTCGATAAATGCGAGCTCAAAATTTCGCAGACTTTCGATTTGGGCATCGCTTCCGGTCTTGCTGAAGGTCGCAGTGCCACAACTTGTGAGGGCGATTGCCGCAGCGCAGAGAAGAGCACTTCGAACGATGAAATTCTTCGCGGTATTTGAATTCATAAGGCGCGAGTCGTTAGGCCTTGGATCTTGCGTCTACTTGCGGTCCCATGTCAAGATCTGAAGGGCCGCGGCCTTGAACTCTATCAGCTCTTATTTGGTTGCTTGCTGCAGCGAAGTTGGATCATCAAGCAAGATCCATTCGATTACGGACACGGGCAGACTTCCATTCTTGATCAGGTCATCGTGGAATTGACCAAGCCGGAAATTGTCGCCCTGTTTATCTTTGTAACGGCCCAGCAGATTCATGATCTGCCATTTACCGGTGATGTAACTGATTTTTTGTGTTGGGCTGGACGCTGCGCCTGCCGCTTCGCCTTCGGCTGCTTCGCGATCCAGACCGCCCGCGTCCATGAAATATTTGACGGCTTGTTCGAAACTCCATCGGCCAGTGTGCAGATTCACATCAACTCCAATGCGGGCGGCACGATAGCGGGACAATCGCAGGATTTGTCCCTGTGCTGGTGAGTTATTGGAATAAAGCCCGGTGCGCATCAACATTTCTTCGCCGTAAAGTGCCCAGCCTTCGATGAACACTGAGTCGTCATGCTGGCGGCGGATCTCGTCACCCAAATGATTCGCAATCGAGAGCTGAAGAAAATGTCCGGGGATGCCTTCATGTCCCAGAATTGGACGCGGATCTTCAATCGCCGCACGAATATAAAAATTCTTCGATTCCGGATCGTAGGTGGGAATGAAATAGAATCCGGTAGGGTCCTTGTCGTAAACACCCGGAGGATTCATAAAGCCGCCCGGGCTGGTTGGCTTAAACGCCTCCGGCAACTGCCGAATTTGAAACGGCCCGAGATAGTCCGGCAACGTCACAAGATTGTGCTCCTTAAGAAAGCTGATCATTTCTGCTTCGCGGCTTTCGTACGCTTTAAGGAAGGATTCCTGATCAGGCGGAATGTGACCAGCGCGTTTGGGATCGGGATCGGCGAGTTTTGGATCGGGCAAGAGCGCCTCCAGCGCGCGATACCGGGCAAGCTCTGCACGCCCGAGCATTTCAACCTGTTCAGCGTTGAGTGGCAGAAGCAAAACGTGCTTGAGGTAATAAGTGTAATTTGCTTCCCCCATCGGCGAAAAATCGACCATTTTCGGCAGCCGCTTCTCCAGTTCGCCCGCGTAACCATGTAACGCGGTGAGTGTGTTATCGCGCGCTTTGATCAGATCATCGTGCTCAGCAGGCGAAAGGCCGGCATCCAGCGCCATTAAACTCTTATTCAACAGCGGATCGATTGAGCGTGCCGATTGAATCGCGAGTTGGGCATAGAGCTTGACCGGGTCCTGCAAATTGGCGAGGCCTTGCTTTAACAGCGCCGGCATTTGTTTTAGGCGCGCCGTCGCAGCGAGCGCTCGTTTTCTCGGCGTATCGTATTCTTTTTTTAAGAGCGAAAAGATTCCGTTTGTGCATTGATCGGTATAAACCTGCGGATTTGTGCGCTCGAATTTCAGAATGCGATCACCAAAATCGACGTTCTCCAATTGCGCGCGGAACAGGATCCAATCAATACGATCGTTCTTGGGCCAGTTATCCGTCTTCATTGCGCGGACTCTCTCCAGCAGCGAACGCACATGTTGCGCTCGCTGCTCGATCTTTGCCGGCGAATAATCGGTCAACCGATCGTCCCACGTATGCAGTCCGGCGTCGCTGCTCCTGACCGGATGATTCTCATTTCGCCACGCGTAATAATCGTCCGCCATCTTGCGCAGCGCTTCGATTGCGTTCGCGTTCTGGTTCGTGAATGCGTCGGTGTTTATGCCAGGCGTCGACTTGGTGATCAGCGCTTTGTTTGAAACATCCGGGTTGCGCCGGGAAGACGTTTGCGTGACCGCATCGTTTGCAGCAAGAGCGAGTACAAAGGAAACGATACACGAAAAAATGAAGTACTTCACCGCTCTGATTCTATTGCGTTCCATGGAATGTAAAGCGGCAAAGGGCTGGCGAAATCCAAAAACTGCCTGTAGTTATGAGCGTAGATTACGCGGCTGCCTCTCGAAGCGTGGCGGTGTTCCGTCGCCCTTGATCGCTCACTCTACGTCGTCGAGTTCTTGCACCAATTGCTGCTTTAAGTGGCGACGCGCTGCCTTTTTGATTGCGCGGCGCTCCGATGCCACTGCTTCTTTCTCCGCCTGGCGTTCTATTCGCGTCCGCCTTTCGACCGACTCTGCCAAATGTGAAATCCTGGGACGGTTCCAACCAATCCGTTGCTCCTTTGGCTTTGCGTAAGGATCCATGGAGAAGGTTATCGCTTGCTGTTTGCCATAAAAAGAACGGGAACCGCGGCAAGCTGAAGAACGACTGAAAACAGTACCACAGCCATGATCGATTTGTCATACAACAGTCCCATCGTTGTGCTTCCTAGAAACCAGGCGATTCCGTATCCTGTATCAAACAAGCCAAACGCCGTGCTTCGTTTCTGTGGTGGTATAACACCGGTAAGCATTGCTTGAAACAGCGAACCCTGAGCACTCATTCCGATTCCCCAGAAAATCATCCCGATTAGTGCGAAATATGCAGGGCCAAGAAAAACAAAGGGTGCCGCCGCTGCGGAAATTAGAAAGGCAAATAAGGAGGTATTTGGGCCAAATCTGTCAAAAATTCGGCCCAAAGGAATGGATGCAAGAGCGCTCGCAGCCATCGCTGCGGCATAAAAGACGGGTATCACGTTACCCGGCATAACGTTCGCCTTTTGAAAATGAAAACCGATCAATGCGAAATCAGCGAACCCTGCGGCGAGCAACGCGCCCGCTACGAAGTAGGTCCAGTAGGCGCGCGTTAGATTGGTTGTCGCAAAGGCATGTTCTGCGCCTTCCTCCAATTCATGAGGGCGCGGGTAAAGAAACCGCGCCACACCTAAGGTCCCCAGACAGAGCAAGGCTGGAATGATCAGCACACCAAAACCGTTCCGATACGTGCCACCGAGGTAGAGAATCAGTGCCATTAGTAATGGGCCGATTGTCGCGCCTGCCTGGTCGAGTGCTTCGTTCAGTCCAAATACCCAGCCGGCGCCGATTGATCTTCCGGCGTATGAAAGCATTGCTTCCACAGTTGGTTTGCGGATGCCTCTTCCAGCGCGTTCTGCCACAACCAGACTTGCCGCGAGCGGCCATCGTCCAGCGAGGGCGAGCCCGGGCACTGCGAACATGTTGATCGCATAACCCACGAACGCGAAGACCCAATGCCGATGCGATTTGTCTGCGAGGTATCCTGAGATGGACCGTAACCCGTAACCCATCAATTCGCCAAGGCCAGCAACGAAACCAACAATCGCTGCACTCGCGCCTAACGAACCAAGGAACGGACCGATGATTCCTCGTGCGCCTTCATAGGTAAAGTCGGCGAAGAAGTTCGCAATGCCGATGATAAGAACAAAATGCAGCGCGGACCTGGTTTTCATTTAACCACGAATGAACACGAATGGACACCAATAAGGGAGCCGACCGGGAAACACCAGAAATGCTTATTGATTCGCGTTTATTCGTGTTCATTCGTGGTTAACACATGAAGACTCTCGGAATCATCGGCGGCCTCGGCCCTGAAAGCACTATCGATTACTACGGAAGGATCATCGCTCTTTATCGTGAGCGAACCGGCGACGGCAGTTATCCACAATTCATAATCAACAGCATTAATTTGAAGAAAGGACTCGATTTCATGGAGGCAGGCAATCTGGTAGGAATGTCGGGTTACCTGCTGAATGAAACTGGCAAATTAGCGCGTGCTGGAGCGACCTTCGGCCTGATCTCGGCAAACACGCCACATATTGTGTTCGATGAAGTCGCCTCCAAATCGCCGATTCCATTGATCAGCATCGTCGAAGCAACCTGTGCAGTGGCAAAGGCGCAGAAGTTGAAACGGCTTGCTCTGTTGGGGACGCGCTACACCATGGAAGCGGGTTTTTATCCGAAGGTTTTCTCTCGAGAAGGGATCGCGCTTTTCGTGCCAGACCCGAAAGATCAGGCTTATATTCATGACAAGTACCTGAACGAATTAGTATCCGGCAAATTTTTGCCTCAGACGCGCGCGGGGTTGCTGACAATTGTCGATCGTCTCAAAGAAGGCCGCGATATCGACGGCGTTATTCTCGCCGGGACCGAATTACCGCTGATCCTGCGTGACTCAGAACACAACGGGATTCCGTTTCTCGATACGACAAAAATCCATTGTGAAGCTGCAGTGACCGAAATGTTATCCTGAGTGGCGTCTCAGCTGCAAACTAGTGATGAAGGATAGTTCGACGAGGATCGTTACCCTGGTTTTTCTTGGCTGGTTATGCTTTGCGGTAGGGTTAGGTGGCGGGTTTCATAATGCAACAGCCCCGGCAGTGGCAGTTACTGTATGGATATTAACCGCGTTGGTCTTACTCGCATGTTGGAAAGTCCCCCCAATCAGAGCATGGGCGTTAAATATCGATCTTCGCTGGTTGGTGTTATTTCATGTGACACGCCTATTTGCCGGCGCGTACTTTCTTTTGCTTTGTCAGCGCGGACAATTGCCATGCGCTTTCGCAAGACCGGCCGGTGCGGGCGATATCATCGTTGCGGTTTTTGCGTTGGCCGTGGTTAGCGCGATGCGCACTGAATCTGCAAAGACGCTTTTGCTTATCTGGAACACCATGGGACTTATCGACATCATTCTTGTCGTTTTTGGCGCCCTTCAGTTTGGCTTGAGAGACTGGCAGGCGATGCACGCGCTGCGGGAATTTCCGCTCAGTCTTCTGCCGACATTTCTGGTGCCGCTGATTATCGCGTCACACGTTTTGATTTTCTTGCGGTTGGCGCGCAGGGGAATCAATTTGCACTAATCACTAATCGGCAAACCCTGCGACACGCAGATTTCGAGCGAATTTAGTCTTGCTAAGGAACCGGAACATCGGACACGCTGCCAGCGATGATTAGGAGAAAGGTGAGGCACGTTGTTGCGTTTGCGTTGGTTCTGGGGATTGGTTTGGCGGCGATTCCCCGCAACGTCGCCGCCACTCCGACTAGTACGATCTATTCATTCGGCACGGTAAGTAACGACGGTAAGGACCCCAAGGGATCGCTGACTGACGTGAGCAGTAATGGCCAGGACGTTCTCTTCGGCCGTACGACCGAGACCGTTGGAGGTAACAGCCCCACTGGCGAGGCCAGCTCCGGTGTTATTTTTCAGTTAGATCCGAAGAATCCCGGGTCGACTTATCAAATTGATCACTGGTTCACCGGCAGCACCGACCCCGATAACCCTGACGGCGCGGACCCACGTCACGACGCGATGACCCCGCTTAACGGTCAGTTGTACGGCACCACGTTGGAAGGCGGAACAAATAATGTTGGGACCATCTTTTCCATTGGTCAGGATGGTACCGGCTACAAGGTACTCGTGAGTCTTGAAACCTCTGCCGGCGCCGAATCACATAGCTGTTTTGTAATCGTCGACGATCTTCTCTACGGCATGACAGCGTCTGGAGGACAGGACGACGAAGGTGTCGTCTTTTCATTTGATCCAACCGCGCCAACGCCTACCCCAACGGCAACCCCTACACCCCCACCGAATTTCGACACCTTATACTCTTTCATGTGCAAGTCTGTGGGGAAGGAGCCACATGGGCGGCTCACACTCGATCCCAATGGAACTACCTTCTATGGGATGACACGCAAAGGCGGCGCTCGCGGATTCGGAGTTGTGTTCAGCATCGACACCAGCGGGCAGAATTACATGGTCTTGCACGACTTTAATGGCGGAGCTGATGACGGCGCAACAAGCGATCATGGGTACGTTGTGCAGTCGGGGGACCACCTCTACGGCATGACAACGAGTGGCGGGCATCATAATGACGGAGTGATTTTCAAACTCAAGATTGATGACGGAACATTCCAATTGCTTCATAGGTTTGGTGAAACCCATCACGATGGTAAAAATCCCTACGGCTCGCTTTTGCTTGTGGGCGATAAGCTATATGGCACCACGGCCAGCGGGGGCGACTATAACAAGGGGACTGTCTTCGTGATCAAAACCGATGGCCAGGGTTATAATCCATTTTACAGCTTCGGCGCGAATTCCGACGACGGCTCTAACCCAATCGACAACGTGATTCTCGTTAACGGAGCGCTCTATGGCATGACAACGGGAGGCGGCGCGAATGGCCACGGGGTCATTTTCAAGGTGAGTCCAAGCCCGGGGAGGCATCCCACTCCGAGCCCCAGGCCAACGCCACCGCACTAGCTGCATCGCCCCTTATAATAAGGACTACCGTGACTTGCAACGTGTTACCGGAGTCGGCGGAATCCAAAACTGTAGTGGCGGCTGTGTCAGCCGCAAAAAGAAGACCTGAATTGGCAGCAACGGCGCCGCGCGTTCTTCAAATCAAAATGGGCGGTGAGGGTTTCGAACCCCCGACCCTCTCGGTGTAAACGAGATGCTCTACCACTGAGCTAACCGCCCGATTCAGTTGTTGACTGTAGTGGCACGCGTACCGGGCGCAAATTCTCAAAGCTGGGTTTGCGGTGAATTGCCTCGACAAGCTGACAGCTTTTTTGGAATTGCAGTCGGCTAAGGACAAAGTGAGGCCAGACTCAAAAGTCGATCACCGCTTCAAGCGGAAGCGCGGACGACCGACCCTGTCCAACGCCGGGCTCTGCCGCCTCGTGGAGCGCGGGTGGTGGCCATTGTTGGTAAAACTACGTAGCGGCCACTCTCGAGCATGCTGCACGTGCGAGCGGTACAACCCTTTATTCAATGCGAGCTTCGCTTTTTTTCGCTCGGCCGCATGCGCTCCGCCCATCCGCATTTCTTCGGCTGTCAGAGTGCCCGCACTCTCTTTAGTTCCAAGCTGATCTTGATTCCGTGTTGCGATCGGCGCTTGTGGCTAGTCCTGCGTTAAGTGCTGAGGTGGTGCGGCCAGTGCGCTCGCAGTGATACCGCTGTTCGTGGGCTGTACCCGTGGCGCTTTCGCTACTTTCGGCAGCCGACGTCGATTATCCGTATGAGTCCGGGGTGGTGCATCCGCATGAGTCTGGCGTGGTGCGGTTGCAGCCACGAGAGTATGAGTCAATTGTTCCGGCAGTGCTTGTACCGTTTTCGGAAGTCGGTCGGGAATAATCTGCACGACTGCTCCCACGGGAACGCGATTATACAGCTCTGCTACGTCGCTCGATTTCATCCGAATGCAGCCATAACTCGCAGGGCGACCGATTGTTTTCTCCTGCGGTGTGCCGTGGATATAGATGCCTCGCTGAAATGCATGCGCGTTTTGCGCTTCCAATCCACGCAACCAGATGATGCGTGTGATCACTGGGTCGCGACCAGGAGCATTCGGCTGCAGAATTTCACCGGTTAACCGCCGATTGTGGAAGACGGCGCCGGACGGGACGTTGTCGCCGATTTTCTTTTCGACTGCGAGATAGCCAATAGGAGTTGTCATTCGTCCCCAAGAGTCGCCCAAACCAAACATCGACGTGGACACCGGATATGTGGCGACTTTCTCGCCGTTTTGTACAAGCATCAGCTTCTGATCGCGGACGCTTATTATGAGCTGATGGGTAGGGTCGAGTTGCGTTGCGAAAAGCGCTGGAGCAAGTGAAACCAGACTTAAAACTACAGCGAGGGCTCGAAACATGCGCAGCTTTTTTAGCCAAATAGTCGAAGTTTGTCACGCGCGAATTGCGGCGGGTTGCAAACCGGTATCGCCGGATTCTTCGGCACAAATTTATCTCGCGGCGAGTGGGTGCCTATCCATGAACTGCGCGACCAGCCAAAACAGGTAGCATCCCGCGCATGAAGTACTGGGAGATCATCGCTGACAATCTCAAAGCCTGGCGATCGTCTGCTTCGGTACGATCGACACCTTCTATTGACTCTGCTCACCATCAGGATAATGCAGCCGAAGCAACTGGGGCTTATCGCCCAGCGTGACGATTAATAATTCCGAGTAATCCACGTCAGGAATGTTGATCGTGGTGTTGACTCCAAGCGCTTTGATGATGTTCGGAATCGTGTCGCCATGTGCAACGACTAGCGCGTTTCCGTTTAGCTGATGCAATTTCCCGACGAGCGCGGCCGTATCTTTCGCCGCAACCACCGTTGGCGTCACGTGAGTTGATGTCACGGTTGGCGCCGCGGTTTCCTGGGTGCGCTTGAATTCGCTGGTGAAAATCGCCGTAATGTCAGCGTCCTTCAGAATGCGTGCAAGCGCGTCAGCCCGGGTACGACCAGCCGAAGTCAAATCCGGATCATTACCACCGTTAGAGGCCTTTTCGGCGTGCCGAACGATAACAACAACCGGTTGCGCCGATGCGATTGATGCTGGTATGAAAAACACCAAGAAAAGAGCGAGAACTTTCATGTGAAAAAGCTACAGAAAAACACTCCCATGCGGGCGCGGCCTGGGCAAGTTATGGTCGGGCGCGGACTATGCGTGTCCCTATTACAACTACTCCTCTTACAATGGGTAATCTGGCTCCCATATTACCGCTACGCCAATTACGGTACCGGCATGGAATTAATTACGGCTCAACACAGCCGACCGAATGGCAGGACATCGGAAATTAGATTAACGCCGCGCTGATCTTTGCGCGTCTTTGTTCACAACCGTGCACCACAGAAGAAAAGCGGCGCGCCAGTTCAATGCTCATCTTCTTCGGTCGGCCTTCGGCTTCTAACTAGACAAGAAATAAGCCACGACACCCTGTCGTGGCAAACGCGCCGAAGTTATCGCCCCAGTAAGGCCGTTGGCTCAGCGGCTGGTTAGATGATTACCTGGCGGATTACCGCAGACTTTCGACTCGAGTGCAGTTTATGGACTTCGGCGCTCAGCTTACGCCGATTAAAGTTTCGAGAACTTCGCCCGCAAAAATCCGTATCAAGACTTAGTGAACGAACAGGATTTGCCGCCGCGTCGTGCGCGAAGTTGCAACCGTAAGGTCGGACCAATCACTGGCGGCATTATCGTCGGCATGACCGTGTATTCTTGGGACGACAGTTGCTCAAAGCCAGTCGGTACCAACATCGTAAAAATCTCGAACGCGAACTACAGAGACAATCCGGATTTATGCATGAATATTATCGTTGAGGCGCTGCTCTCGCTTCCGGCAGGATTTTATACAGTTGTTTACCATACAGAACCATTGCCCTGCGTGATGGATTTCCGCGTTGGGGGCAAAGGGTGTGGATTACGAGTGAAACCGCTCGACAGCGAAACGATTAACAACATGAAACAGCCAGCCTGCCTGCGCATCGTGGTCGAATGAAAAGCTGCCGCGTTCGTTGAATCTGAGTAAGCACTGGAATCGGGCATCCAAACAGGCATGAAGGTTGCACCTAATTTGCTGCCGCAATGCGGGACGACTTTACCAGATCAAGGAAGAGCGTTTCCAGACTGATCGTACACTTTGTACCGAACTTCGTCTGGCAGCTTCCGTAGAAAGAGATTGAGCAGATGGGGTTAACGATGCCGGATAGATTGAGCCCAGTGTAACTTTTCGATGTGTCCATGAATTCAGCCGGCCCCGCTGGTTGGGCACCGTTCCAGGGAGAGCCGGTGCCGTGTTCGAAATGTGGATCGACATCTCGCGTAGGACGCGAACTTTGTCTGAATTGTCTGCTTTGTCGGGGTCTGGAAGCGGACACTTCCAATAACGAAACGCTGGAGAATGTGCTCGCTGAGATCGATGTGCCCGATGCTGAATGGCGTGTGGGCAATTATCAAATTCTCGAAGAGATCGGCCATGGTGCGATGGGAGTCATTTATCGAGCCCGCCAACGGCACTCGCGCCGTACCGTCGCGTTAAAAAGGATTTTAGCGCATGAGGCTGATTCGCGGGATACGTTGATTCGTTTTCATCGCGAAGCGGAAGCCGCTTCGAGTCTGGATCATCCAAATATCCTGCCTATTTACGAAGTCAGCGAAGACAAAGACGGCCTCCCATTCTTCAGTATGAAGTTCGCTGCGGGTGGCAGCTTGCGCGAAGACGCATCGTTTTTACGCGGCGAGCCAGTTCGCAGCGTAACGCTAATGGCGAAGGTCACACGGGCCGTGCAATACGCACATACACAGGGAATTCTTCATCGTGACCTAAAACCGGGAAACATTTTGCTGGATGGACGGGGTGAGCCGTTGGTCAGCGATTTCGGATTAGCCGAATGGCTTGATACGGCGAACGATGTGACGCGCAAGCTGACGATTTTTGGGACACCGGGTTACGTTGCACCCGAACAAGCGTCGGGCTCCATGGTGACTTTGAAACCGAGCACAGATGTTTACAGCCTCGGTGCAATTCTGTTCGATCTCTTAACGGGGCGGCCACCATTCCTTGGCGAGAACTGTACTGGCCGTTATTCAGCAAGCTACTCAAAGGCCCGCGCCCAAACTGCGTTCCCTGAAACCAACGCTCGATCGCGATCTTGAGACGATTTGCGCAAAATGTCTGGAGCGCGATCCAAATGCCCGTTATCAGTCAGCTGGCGATCTGGCCGAAGATCTTGAGCGCTGGCGGGCAAACCGTCCCATCGTCGCGCGACCAGTTTCATCCGCGGTGCGCACGCTCCGCTGGTCGCGGCGTAATCCGGTTGTTGCGGGGATGGGTGTACTCTTGTTGGCCCTGGGAACAGCCGCTGGGATATTGACTTGGAAGAGTGAGCTTCTCCACCGTTCAACAAATGTGGCAATAGCTGTTCTGCCCTTCGAAAATCTTAGCGAAACTAAGCAAAGCGCGTTTTTTGCCGAGGGTATCCAGGACGGCATTTTGACCAAGCTAGGCCGCGTCGCCGAACTCAGGGTTATTAGCCCCACGAGCGTCATTGCATACCGGGGCACACGTAATGCCCGGGAAATCGGGCGGGCGCTAAACGTCTCTCACCTGCTGAAGGGCAGCGTGCGCTGGGAGGCCGGCAGGATTCATTTGAATGCTCAATTGATAGATGCTCGCACCGACAATCAGGTTTGGGCGGCGGAATACGATCAGGATTTGGCTAACGTGTTTCTTACCCAAAGCGACATCGCGCAAAAGGTCGCAGATCAACTTGGTGCGCGAGTCTCGGTTCTCGAGAAAGCCGGGATCCAGGAGGCACCGACTTCGGATCTCGTCGCTTACGATTTCTACCTTCGGGCAAGAGACCTTCTCATGACCTTATTCACCAGTAAGGCGAGAACACAATTGTTACAGGCCGCCGATCTGCTGAACCAGGCTGTCGCGCGTGATCCGTCTTTTTTCCAAGCATATTGTCAACTCGCTTACGCCCATGACCAACTTTACTTCCTCGGCTTCGACCATACGCCCGCGCGTCTGGCATTAGCGCAAGCAGCGATCGGGGCCGCATTCTCCCTACGGCCGGAGTCTGGCGAAGCACACCTGGCACGTGCGGAAAATCTTTACAGAGGATATCTCGATTACAAGGGAAGCCTGGCTGAACTGGAGATCGCCACGCAGGGCCTCCCCAATTCTCCCAGCGTGTTCGCTCTCAAGGGATACATCCAGCGGCGGCAGGGGCACTGGGAAGAATCGACGCGGAACTTCGAGCGCGCTATCGATCTCGACCCACGCAATTTTTACACATTACAGCAGCTTGCCATCAGTTACGGAGTTCTCCGACGCTACCGTGAAGAAGAATCCGTATTGGCTCGCGCGTCGGCGATCGCGCCAAACGATGTAGATACAAAAGTGGCGCTCGCAGCGGTGAAATTTCATTGGAAAGCTGATACTCGATCTTTGCATCAAACAATCGATGCCATTCGTCCAACCGATCCCAACGCGTTGGTGGACGTCGCCAATGACTGGTTGAGCTGCGCGCTGGCCGAACGCGACGTCGCAGCAGCAAGTGAAGCGTTGAACGCATTCGGCGGAATGCCGCTGACCGATTACGCAGTTCACCTAAGTCGCTCGCTAATGGAAGGTGCTATCGCTCGCATGACGAACGATGACGAAGCCGCACGTTCGGCATTCAGCGCCGCGCGCGCAGAGCAGGAGAAATTGGTTCAAGCTCAACCAGATTACGCTCCCGCGCTGTGCGTACTTGGTCTGATTGATGCCGGTCTAGGTCGGAAAGAAGAAGCACTCCGCGAAGGCCGGCGCGCGGTTGAGCTTCTCCCTGTGGAAAAAGATGCAATCAACGGCCCTCTTATGATCGAGTACTTAGCGATGATTGCCGCATGGGTTGGCGAGAAGGATATCGCCTGCGAACAGCTTGCGATCGCGATCCGTCCGCCGAGCACTGTTAGCTATGGTCAGTTAAAACTATTGCCGTTTTGGGATCCGCTGCGGAAAAATCCTCGCTTTGAAAAAATTGTTGCCTCCCTCGCGCCTGAAGAAACGGACCCAACAAAAGGCCCGGCACAGTGAGAAAGAGTAAACGCCACTGGTCTTAGAAATCGCCGGATTGCTCATGGGTCGCAAACATGCGACCTGCATGCGCTAGTATCCCATTGCGACATTCGTAGGAGATAAAGCCGCGCGATCCGGTTGGACCGCGCGGCTTCCATAGCACCTCGTGGGTGCCTGCAGAATCAGTCAATAACAACGACGTGATCGACCATGCGCAGGTCACCTGTGTTCGCGTAATAGACACGCACGCGAGCGCCAGGTTTGATCGACGTTTGCACTACGTTACCCGTTTTGTCCAAAACGCGACCGGGCCCATCGAGAACATAACGGCTCGGACTATTTGATCTGTCCTCACGGACGACGAGCGTCCTTAGAGGTTGATAACTAGCCGCCGAGCCTTCCTCAGTTGTCATTTTGATGATTGCCCCCGTAACCGTGACTGGTTCCGTGGTTGTCTGTTTTTTGTTCGTTGAGCTCGGCTGTGCGAATGCCAACGGAGCAAGCAGCAAACAAACGAGCGTGATAGTTGTTCTTTTCATGATGCCTCCTTTTTTAATGAGTAAACCTCCGGAGGTCGTTGGGACCAAACAAGAGCCACTTCGTTGTTTTGGTATGGACCACTTTTACCTGGCCAGGAGCTAGATCCAGGCACAAGTCGGTTCATTGGCAGGGCTAGCCCTGCGCAAAAAACGCTGTGCCGAAGACCGTTTAATCGATTTCCCGACGGTTTTCCGTACTAGTCTACACAGCTAGCTACCAGTCCAATTCTGCTATGGCAGACATTGGGAATTGTCGGGCCACGCGATAATTTCGCGCATCTGCAATGCATGAGTTTCTCGCCTGAATCTGGTGCCTTGTTGTGCGCTGCTCAGCGAATCGGCGCTCGTTTCGGCGCCGTTTCCGCGTCTCGCGATTAACGAGAGCCATGAATATGCCGTCAAGTTGATTCCGGCCGTTCAAATGAAAGGTCGCCCAATTCATGATTTTTCCTCCAACTGATGCATAGAGACCAAAGATCTTTCGGATTGAGTTAAGCACTTGGACGTGCCGGGGTAGGGATGGCGCGTTTCGTCCACGCGGCCAGCTATGCCTGGTTACCAATTGACTTAGGCATTGCTCAATTGCGGAGGATAGCGCATGAATGGGGTCTTGTTTTCCTCACTTATGAAGGAGCACTACTTCGACGATTTGAAAGTTGGTGATCGGTTCAAATCTGAGCTTTTGAAGGTCACAGAGAAGGAAGTCGTTGAATTCGCCCACAAGTTTGACCCGCAAATGTTTCATCTGAATCGGAAAATCGCCGAACGAACACTTTTCAAAGGACTGGTCGCCAGCGGATGGCACACGGCCGCCATTACGATGCGGCTATTTGTGCAAACGTTGAATTTCGCCGAGGGCGCCATCGGGCTTGGCGTTGATGAATTACGGTGGCCTAACGCAGTGCGGCCGGGCGACGTGCTTATGGTTGAAACAGAGATTCTTGATCTACGACCATCGCGGTCCAAGCCGGGTTACGGCATCATTCGGTTACGTAACGTGACCACGAACCAACACGGCGAGATCGCCCAGACAATGCTTGCCAGCGCGCTGGTGCCGAGGCGAACGGACGTAAAACAAAAAGCACAAAGCGAAACGCGACAGAAAGGAAATGCCGGAACGTAACAGGAACTTCCGGTAGTTTTGAAAAAAGTCGCGCTATGATCAAAGAAATGGCTGAGCCGAGGCTGCGAACTTAGACTTGAATAAATCAATGGACGATATTCAAAAACGAGCCGACGACGAAGCCTGGGACAAGAAACAGGATGGCTGGATTTCAGACGCAAATCGCAAGATCCAGAGCGGCCTTAAAGGCGAAGCGCTTGCTGCTCTCCATGGCTTTCATGTTCCAGCGGATGAAGTGGCGCCATGCGATGTCGATGAGAGGAGCGAGGTGGACGATCAGGAAACCCTGAGTGGCAAGATCATTGAACGACTGATACAGATTGGGGACACAATTTCGCAAAATGGCGATGTGCCCGACGATGTGAAACAAAGATGGACGGCCATGTTGCAGAAGTGTTACCCAAGCGAACCGAAGAGCGTGATCCAGTTGCGCGATCTGAGGCAAGAGATCGATGAATGGAAGGAAGTCGACCCACAAGCGGCTCTTTCTTTAGAGTACAGCGCGATCGGTGCGGTGGCGACGATGATCGAAATCTATCTACGGAGGTTTTGTAATTGATAGCACGAATAGTGCTACCAGCCTGTAGTTCGGTGGGATCGGAACTTTGCGGTCAGCGGTCTGGTAGTTCCTCTCACCGGTTCACCATTTCCATCGCCCAATCGGGATAACGCGCCCCGGCAACGGCTTCGTGAGGCGCGACTTCGTCGATACGTGCGAGATCCTCAGTAGAGAGAGTTACGTCTAACGCGCCGATATTTTCCTGCAAATATTTACGGCGTTTGGTTCCGGGAATCGGAACAATGTCGTTTCCCTGTGCCAGAACCCAGGCAAGCGCGAGCTGCGCCGGGGTACATTTTTTCTCACGAGCGATTTCTTCAACTCGCTCCACGAGCACAAGATTGCGCTGAAAGTTTTCTCCCTGGAACCGAGGCGACGTTCGCCGGTAATCGTCCTTGTGCAGGTCTTCCAAGCGCTTGATTTGCCCAGTTAAGAAGCCGCGGCCCAGCGGGCTGTACGGTACCAAGGCGATACCGAGCTCGCGGCATGTGCCAAGAACGTTCTTCTCGGGGTCGCGCGTCCAGAGCGAGTATTCAGATTGCAATGCGGTAACAGGATGAACTGCGTGGGCGCGGCGAATCGTCTCGGCACTGGCTTCGGAAAGACCGACAAATCGCACCTTGCCTGTGTGCACGAGCTCTGCAAGCGCGCCAACCGTTTCCTCGATCGCTGTCTCCGGATCGACGCGATGCTGATAATACAGATCGATCACGCTAACACCCAGTCTGCGCAAACTTGCCTCGCACGCTTTGCGGACATAATCGGGCTTACCGCTGATCCCGCGGTGGTCGGGCCTAGCGGGGTCGCGCACAATCCCAAACTTTGTCGCAATAATGACACGTTCGCGATACCCGCGTAAGGCGCGGCCGAGCAGTTGCTCGTTTGTGTGCGGTCCATACATATCCGCCGTGTCGAAGAACGTGATCCCAAGATCTAACGCGCGATGAATGGTCGCGATGGATTCGTCGTCGTCACGTCCGCCGTAAAAATCCGACATTCCCATGCACCCGAGGCCAATTGCCGAGACGATTGGTCCACCACGTCCAAGTTTTCGTTGCTTCATACCTGGAATTTGGCGGTTAGATTCGGGGCTGTCTCGTCCATTGGCAGCCGTTGGGAACGCATCGTGATTGAACCCGGGGTGAATCGTTATGTAGCCTTAACAGGAGGATTCGCATTTTTCGCAAGATGCTACAGTATCCACCATCGTTGTGAAAAGGCCGTTGCGCATAGTTGTCGTTTGTTTGTCGATCTTCACCGTCTTTGATGCACCTGAAGTGGGCGAGGCGGGACCGTTCGAGGATTTTTTTGGTGCGATACGAAGATCATTTGCGCACCCCACACCAAAGCCACGATCGGCGCAACCCCACCGAAGTAGTCGTAAGCAGAGTAATGAGACCCCGCCAAACGACGTTTCAGATACTTCGAATAACGCGACTTTACCAACGCCCACTCCTGTCCCTGCGCCTCCGAATCGGAATAATGTTCGCGTGGCAAAAGCAACGGCGACTAAGAAGAACTCCAAGGGCGATCTGCCATATGGAATTCCCGTCCCCGGAAAACAAGGCTTGGTTACCAGTCCGTTCTCACCGGACAGCGGTTACATCGATGTCCGGAGTTTTCCGCCCGGCACCGAAGTAAAAGATCCTTACACAGGCAAAACTTTCCTTACGCCATAACGATATTTCAATGGGGCGAGAACCGGGGTTTTCGCTAGTTCAACCCCATAGTCCTTGCGAAGGCACGCCGATCCTGCCTTCGTGGTATGGCGCGGGATGATCACGGTCGCGAGCGAGGAGCAGGGGACCATCAAGGTCCACGTAGTCCGCAGTGCTGGCTAACAGTCGAGCAGGAGCAATACCTAACGAAGTGCATGCCATGCAGCCGATCAATAACTTGAATCCGTTTTCTCGTGCACCCGAGCACAAGCGTAGCGCTTCGGTCATCCCTCCGGTTTTGTCGAGCTTCACATTCACCACTTCATAGCGATTCGCCAGGCCAGGTAGGTCGGCGGTTATGTGACAACTTTCATCAGCGCAGACCGGAATCGGATGGTCGAGGGTCCGCAGGACTTCGTCAGCGTTCGCAGGGAATGGCTGTTCGATGAGCTCGACGCCTAATTCCTTTAGCCCTTGAACAATCGCACGGTAATGCTCTGGAGACCATGATTCATTCGCATCAATAAGCAGACGCGCCGCTGGCGTGGCTGCGTGTACGGCATCGACCCGAGTGAGGTCCAGGTGGTCGCCGCCAAGCTTCAACTTTAAGATCGGCATATTCGAATTTGCTGTCGCGTCGGCGGCCATTTTCTTCGGCGTATCGAGGCTGATCGTGAAAGACGTCTCGACTTCGGAAACCATCAGGATGTTCGCCAGTTCCCAGACGCGTTTGCCCGAGGCTTTCGCTTCGAGATCCCAAAGTGCGCAGTCCAACGCATTGCGCGCGGCCCCAGCCGGCATCAGTTCTTGCAAGGTTTGACGGTTGAAATCCTTCTCGCTGGGAAGGGATTCGATCTGTGCCAGCACCGAAGCGATGCTCTGATTATAGCGCGCCAGCGGCACACACTCGCCATGACCGATGCGTTCGCCATCGCTCACCGTCACCACGACGACTTGCGCTTCAGTGCGGCTCCCGCGCGAAATCCGAAACGGTTGCTTGAGAGGCCAGACTTCCTCCCTTGCTTCGACGGTGAGATGACTTATCGCCACAGAAGACACCGAAGATAACCACGGGGCGAAGTCAAAGATCAAGGGCTAAAGAAGGGCGTGACATCAATGAGGTTTTGTCATTAACTCTAATCCAATCGTCAGTTGTCTTCGTCGCGAGTAGGAGCACAAAAACTATGAAGCTTAAGAGTTTAAAGAAAAAAATCCGGCGCCTTGAGAAATGTCTGCAGGAAGATCAAAAAAGGCTGGCCAGGCTAAAACAAAAACTTCAGACGACTGAATCAGCAAAGGCGATGAAAGCCGCGAGGAAATCGGCTGCTCGTGCTGCTCGCCGGGCCGCTCAGTCTTCGTCTTCCCAGCAAAAAGGCGGCGCGCACAAGTCGGCCGCTGCAAAGAAAGCGAAGAGAAAACTAAACCTTTCGCCGGAACGCCGCGCCCAACTTGCAGCTGCGATGAAGGCCAGGTGGGCTGCCAAGAGAGCCGCCCAGGGGAATACGCAAACGACATCAGGCGATAATCAAAATCCTGCGCCGGGATCAACGCCGCAGGCACCCGAAAACAGGCCAGACGGTGTCTAGAGCGGTTTGGTGCGGGCGCGTTGGTTGAGTCGCGCTTCACTTACGCCGACGCACACCACCGAGTTCCGCATAGCGCGTACATGTCACGAGGTGATCGTTGACCATCCCGACCGCCTGCATCAGCGCGTAGCAGATCGTTGAGCCAACAAATTTGAATCCGCGACGCTGCAGGTCGCGGCTCATCTCGTCAGATTCTGCCGTGCGCGCAGGAACGTTGGCCATGCGCCGCCACCGATTCTGGATCGGCTTGCCACCGACGAAGCTCCATAGGTAGGCGTCGAAAGATCCGAACTCTTTGCGCACGGAGAGAAAGATCTTCGCGTTTTCGATTGTCGCCGCAATCTTCAATCGGTTGCGCACGATCCCGGCGTCTCTAAGCAACCGTCGCACATCCCGCGCGTTGTAACGCGCAATTCTCTCTGGACGAAATCCATCGAACGCTTTGCGGTAGTTCTCTCGTTTTTTTAAGATCGTGGTCCAGCTCAGTCCTGCCTGTGCGCCTTCGAGTGTTAGAAATTCAAATAGAACTCTGTCATCGTGTACTGGAACGCCCCATTCCTTATCGTGATAAGTAATGTTCGGCTCGGCTGTAGCCCAGGGACAACGCGACATATGCGCACAGATTATTGAGTCACATCCGGAGAGCGGCGCGAAGATGTGGGATCAGACGTTTGCTGAATTCAACAGAGTCGCTGGCGGATAAATGTGACCATTCGGGGCATTTGAAACCTGCGAGGTCGGCAAAATCTTCATAGTAAATACCGGGCGCCCCGGTGTCCTTGATTACTCGATCCCAGATACCGACGCGCGGGGTCTCGCGGTCCTCCAATTTCTTTAGGTCTCCGCTATATGGAAAACGAATGAAAACGATTTTGCCTCCGCGAGCCCGAAGCTTTTGTACGGCTGCGGCAACGTCCTTGAAGCGCTGGTTAATTGCGTCCTCCATCGTTTTCGCAAATTCTTCTTTCGGAATGTAAGTCGGCGGTGGCGGAGGAGTGAAAAGCGGGATCCAGATTTGTTGAATCATTCTCGCCAGTTTACTGCCCGGTCGGGCGCATTCGTCGATCATGCGCGCGCGACGTTCGCGATCCACAGTTCCGAAGTACGGCGGCAGTCGTGGCGATACGAGGGCATAGGGACGATCGGGAATGGGCAGACGTTTTAGCAGACCATCGAGAGTCAATTCTTCCGGTTTTAGAAATGCGACATGTTCTTCCAGCGGCACGTCGAGATATTGGCTTCCACGTTGCGCGAGTGTTTGAGTGTGAGATCGCCGAACGGCTTTTTCAGCGTGATCCATCGGCGGCGAGCCCGGCGGCGCGATAAACAAACGGGGGACAACACTGCAAATGACGGTGCCGTGAAAATTCTTGTCATTGGCCAGATCGGCCAGGGCCGGGTAAGCACAACTGCCGCCCATTGCCAGCTGAACGGGACGTTTGCCTAATCCCTTTTGAAGTTCGTCGAGATCAAGATCGTATAAGCCGCGCGAATCGCCGATGATAACGACGGACTCGGGTTTCACCCGCCGGCGAGCCGATGTCCAGAGATCCTCGTTATCGTGGAGCGTGGCACCGTAACCGATGGAGCGACAATAAATTTCCCATGCAGACGTGGCAGCAATGACGATCAGCACGACTGCTACCACGATGCCGCGCCAGGGCAATTGCGGGATCGGCCGCACATATTCGAGAGGTGGGCCGCCATGTATGCTTTCAATTTCCGTCGGCTTCCTGAAGAACAACCGCGGCAGGCGAAGCCTGCGTTTAAAATTGGAAATAGATGAAGGCATCGCTGTTTCCCTGAGTCAGGATGATGGCGCAGGCCATGAAGGCCCAACACGCTGTGATACTCCAGCGCGGCAAACGCATCACGGCCGTTTCGATGTTACTATCGCGCAGGGACCAGTGCACGAGAATCATTCCGGCGGTGACGAGCGCGATCTGCAACATTTCACGCGTGGAAAGAATGGCGTCGCCGTGCGGATGTCCACCAAACATCCCGCCCAACATTCGCGCGGCGACCGTGAAGTCGGATGCTCGAAAAAATACCCATGCGATGCAAACGGCAGCGTAAGTGGCGAACCAGGCAAGGAGCCGAGTCGCGAGAGTGCCAGCCCACGCTTTGTGTTCGAATAAGCCGCGCAGGACACGTTCCACAACGAGATAAGAACCATGAAGCAAACCCCATACTACAAAAGTCCAGGCCGCGCCGTGCCAGAGGCCACCGAGAAACATGACGATGACCAGATTTGTTCCGGCCCGGACGGGGCGGACCTGATTCCCGCCGAGGGGAATATAAAGGTAATCGCGCAGGAATGTGGAAAGCGAGATATGCCAACGCCGCCAGAAATCGGAAAACCCAATGGCCGCGTACGGAAACCGGAAATTATCTTTCAGATGAAAACCAAGACACAGCGCGGCGCCGATGGCGCAGGTGGAGTAGCCCGCGAAATCAAAGAATATCTGGCCGGCGAATGCCATGACACCCAGCCAGGAATCCATAGCGATAAGGGGCCCAGCATAAGTAAAAATCCGATCGGCTGAACCGGAGAGCATCGTGTCGGCGAGTACAACTTTTTCGAATAAGCCGAGGGTCATAAGTAATAAGCCCCACAGAAACTGCCCTTCCCGCAAAGGCTGTGGCCTGACAAGTTGTGGAAGAAAATCGCCGGCACGCACAATTGGCCCGGCAACCAGTTGTGGAAAAAACGAAACGGCCAGAACGAAATCGCGCAGCGATTTGGTAGGCTTTAGGACGTCCCGATAAATGTCGAGCGTATACGAGAGGGAATGAAAGGTATAGAAGGAGATGCCCACGGGTAGAAGAATGTCGAGGTGAGGTGGCTGATAAATGATGCCAACGCGAGCGAGCAGCCACTGAAAGTTTTGCAGCAGGAAGTTCCCGTATTTGAAGAATCCCAGCATGCTCAGGTTCATGCAGACGCTGGCAACCAACCACGCGCGACGCGAACGTCGTCCTTTTGCCCTGCTCATTTGTCTGCCGAGCCAAAAATCCATTGCCGTGGTGGAAAAGAGCAGCGCCGCGAAGGGCGGATTCCACGCGCCATAAAAGATGTAGCTAGCGATTACGAGAAGATTCTTCCGCGCATTCCAGGAGCGAATGCTCCAATAGGCGACGACGACGATTACAAAAAAAACAACGAAGGTGAGCGAATTGAAAAGCATGACGGGCGCGCGATCTGCTTATTCAAGAGCCATGTTCATTGCGAGCACATTTTGCCGAATCTCAAGATTGCATTCTCATTTCCGCTGCAGTCGGACGCCCGCGAAAAGGTTGGGAAATTTCTCGGGGCTACTTGGGAGGTAGCGTGACCGCAACCAGTAGAACTGCGTTTACGTCATCCGATGTCCCTGGCGGACCCGCAACTGCCGTCAGTGTCGCCGTCGCTTGGACGCAGGATTGTCTGGATCGTATTCGTACAGCCGCGACGGATCACCGAAGACCGCGCCCAGCACGCGTTCGGGCCATATCTCAAAGTAGCTCAACACCACCGCCATCAATGGAACCAGAATGAAATAGAGACCGTGAGCCGCCATTATAAACATCGCCATGGCGCGCAGTATCAAAAGATATACATCCCAGCGCACCCTCTGTTTCAGTTCTTGCTCGGGCATCGCATCATAGCCTGATTGGAACGCTTTCCAGAAATGACTGGCGGCGAGCGAGCCGAAAGTGAACCAGAGCGCCGGGGATTGAATTAGCTGGCGGCGGAGGTCGTTGCCGAGCAGCAGATCGTGGAGCGGAATCAAAACGATCCAGTAGGGGAGAGCGACGATGCCAACGAGGAAAATCCATGTGACTACTCCTCGCACGACGTTCACCGCGACTGACATCACTCCGGCCGATTTTGGTTCTGTCTCGCGCAGTGCGCGCGGGATCAGCGCGGCGACGATTGCTGCCAGCGCAGTCAGCCCATCGAACCAGTAGTTAAACACGCTGAGCGCGGCGGACCAGCCAAAGAAGTAGATTCCGATTACCGGAATCATATTGCGCGCGATTATGAGCCATGCGCCGGGCCGCGATGCGAGTTCGCGCAGATGTTGCGAGAGCGGCGGCGGCGCGATCTGCCGCACTGCGGTCGGCTTGCTCTTTTCCTGAGGCTTTGCCATCGCGGTAGATTAACAAAGGGATGCCGACGGAATCCACACCTTCAGTAAGCCATCGTGATGATCCCCTGATTTTCTCAACCCGCGATTAAAGCGGCATCACGCCGAGCGATGAGTGCCTTTCCCGTCATGCCACCAGCGTCGCAGAGGGCAATTCGCCAAAGAAATTGCGAAAGGCTAACCGCCCCCGGTGTCGGGCCCGTTCCGAGAAACGCAGCTTCGATAAACGCTATATCAACGGAAATGCGAACTTGGCCAATGCGAGCGCTCCTTATAAAACATGATCTTCACGATGATTGACGAATTCCTGGTTCGTATTTTCACAAGTGAATTGCGCGTTATTCTTATCGTGTCACTGCTTCTGCTGGCCCTGGCAGAAGCGGGTTTTCGGGTGGCTCAACTGCGGCATCGTGAGACGACTCAAGGGCACAAAAATCAGGTAACAGGAATCCAGACTGCGGTTCTCGGACTGCTGGCTCTGCTTTTGGGTTTCACTTTCGTGATGGCGCTCGGGCGCTATGATTCGCGGCGCAACCTGGTCCTTCAGGAGGCGAACGCGATCGGCACCACTTATCTACGCGCCTCGTTTCTGCCAGAGACGCACAGGAATGCGGTGGAAGATTTACTTCGGCGCTACATCGACGCGCGAATTCCGTTGTACGATCGCGGCACCACCTCGGCAAAATTAAGATCGCTCGAGGAGCAGTCCTCGAATTTGCAACACGAGCTGTGGGAACATTTGGTTGCTGCGGCCAAAGAGTCTCCTTCTCCGGTCACTGCGACCTTCATCGGTGCGCTGAACCAGATGATTGACCTGGACGCGTCCCGTCTCCATGCTCTGCGCTCGCATGTGCCTGGCGCAGCGTGGTTGCTGGTGCTCATCGTCTCGGGAGTTGGTTGTTATGTCAGTGGTTACGCTGCCGGCATCAGCAAAGCGAGGAGCGCTTTCCCCATCGTTCTTCTACCTCTTTTGGTGGCTGTAGTTGTTACCCTGATCTCGGACCTCGACGCACCACGACAGGGGCTTATTGGCATCAGCAAACAACCACTTATCGATTTGAAACAATCATTTGAGAGATAATCAGGGTAGCTTTGAAGCGGCATTGAGGCGATCACGTTGCCGGCACTTCCAAGATGGGTGGACGCGTGAAACGATATCCACTGTGAGACTCGGGTTCCGATGCCGACAAATCTGGATTCAACAATAAAGTTCGCGTACTGACGAGCAATGACACCGCCACAACTCGTGCCTGCGCCGAAGGTCGACAGTCGATCTGACAACGAGTTACTCAGGCGAGCGCAGGAATTTTATGAAATGATGCAACGCCGTCGCACGTTCCGCGATTTTTCTGATCGCCCGGTGTCACGCGAAGTAATTGAGTCCTGCCTTGGCGCAGCCGGCACAGCGCCGAGCGGCGCGAATTTGCAGCCATGGCATTTCGTGGCCGTGAGCGATCCGGCGGTGAAACATGAGATTCGTATCGCTGCGGAGAAGGAAGAGGAGGAATTTTACGCCCATCGCGCGCCTAAAGCATGGCTGGAAGCGCTCGCACCGCTGGGCACCGATTCGAACAAGCCGTTTCTGGAGATCGCACCGTGGCTTATCGCTGTCTTCGCTCAACCGTTTCGGATTCTCGCAGACGGAAGGCGATCGCCAACGTATTACGCAATCGAATCGGTCGGCATTGCGACCGGCATACTCGTGACGGCGGTGCATTCGTGTGGATTGGTTTCACTAACCCATACACCAAGTCCGATGGTTTTTTTGAATCGGATTCTCGGACGACCATCGCACGAGAAACCTTTTGTGCTTCTTGTGGTTGGCCATCCCGCAAATAATGCGCTGGTCCCTGATATCGGCCGCAAACCGGTTGCGGATATCAGCTCGTTTCTGACCGGGCGTTAATTCAAAAGATCGAACGAGATGCTTTAATCGATCAAACAGGAAGCATGACTAGCGGCAATGGCATAAAACGAACGTCGTGGTTTGCATTGTACGCGTTCGTGTTCTCGCTCTCAGCGGTACGTTCTACGCCGGAACTTACGTTGGATGACTTGAGGAAACTGGAGATCATTTGCTTTGTTCCTTCGTATCTGCCCGAAGGTCTTCGATTGCAGCGCGTCGACATCACCTACGACGACGTGCCCGAGGAGTCTGGCGACGTGAAGCATCAGTTCCCGCTTTACTCAATTGCTTACAGCAACGGTCCGCAGAGCGGAGCGACATTCTCGATCGAGTCGGCGCGTGAAGGCATAGGCGACCGAAACATCATGGCAGACGAGCAGAATGCCGAAGAGACCGAGATCGAATCGCCTTTGGGACCGATGTATCTAATCTATCGCCCAAAAGGGAAGAGCGGCCGCAAAGATGAGATCATCGCGAACTGGGTGAGCGACGTAAACATGAATGCCGAACAAGAAAAGGGTGTGCAAAATCACCCTGTTCTTGGCAGATTTCATGGATTTTCCGCGACCGGGATTACGCTTGGGGATTTCGTGAAGATTGTTCAATCACTTCAGCCCATCCGGGACGAGCAGGCCGCCAAGTCAGCAACACCACAAAAGTTCGCGCTCAAGATTCATCCGAAAGTTTTCAGCATGATTAATTGCTGGATCTCGGATTCGGAGAGTCCGGTGGTGACAGAAATCAGCCTGGACGCAGTAGAGAAAAACGGGAACGAATTTAACGAGGATGGACTAAAGCAAGACGGCGAGTGGCTACAATGTCCAGTGCCGGATACCAAGGGATTCATGCGCTACCGTATGCTTGAGTCCAAAGGTAATCATCACAAGGTCGAGTATCAGGAGAACGGAGGTGGCACCCTCACGACGGCATCCAACATCGAGTTCGAAATTGAAAAACGAAACATTTACCGTGACGGCAAGCCGGTGACGATCCGCGTGCTTCGAGTCTTATCTTACAATCAGAAATAAACAGTCGGCGTGATATCTTCGCTTGAAGCAGTGTCGCCTTAATCAACGCGAAACGAGAAGGTAGGCTAGACCGATCGCCACCAGATCTTCGCAGATTGCGACGAAAAAGTCCTTGATATGCAGATTACGTACCGAGCGCTTCCGGATTTCGTACCCGGCGAACGCTCCGATCAAGCCGCCTATCCCACCTAAAAGCGCACCAGCTAATAACGATTGACCTGCTGCCGCGCAGAGAGTCGCGCCGCAGAGACCTCCAGTCACAATGCGCGCCAATAAGGGCGGAAGCGCAGTCCGTTTCGGAGTCTGTGGCATTTTGTCGCCAACCAATTCGCCGACTGCGAGCACGGTGAATATCGCGACCGCCGCTGTTGATCCCATAAATGCAAGCGGCGAACCCTGCAGATTCAACCAGCCAAGATGCGCAGCCCAGGCAACCATCGCGGGCGCCAGCAAGGCTCGCAGTCCAGCGACAATTCCGATTCCTATTGCGAGAACGAAGACGTAGGTCATGAATGATTCTTTTTCAAAACAAGAACGATTGCGAGTCTGTTCTGGCGACGAATTCGGGGCTATCGGATTTGCGCCGGATTGTACGGCTGCCAGTTGCCTTCGATCTTTTCCAGCCATTCAATCTTGCTAGACCGCCGATCGACCCGATAACGGTCAACCACTGGATTAGTGTCGGGGTCTCCACCGCATTTGGCGTTGTGATTTTCTCGGAGAACAAACTGAAAATAAGCATGAGTTGTTTCCTCTGTGCCGTAGGTAACACAATTCAATGAGATTCGGTGCGTATAAACAGCGTTGTGCCTAAGGGTGTGTTCGAGTAAAGCAAGCGCGGCATCTTCATCGAGCGGACCTGAGTGCGGACCAGCGCGGGCGACGCTCGCGGAAACCAGAACGACTGTGATAAGGGCAGCCGTTACAAATCGGGAAATGGAATTCATCGGCCTAACGAGGCGTCTCGAGCAAAGGTCAGTCGGACTCGAACTTCGGTTTTTCGGCGGAAATCGACATAGCAACCAAAAGCAGAAAACAGATCGTCCGTCTGTTTCTCATAGGACGAACAGAACAGGGGCGGGGGAAGGACGTTACTGCAAATATTTGTCGAACCATCCGACGGTTCGCTCCAATCGATCGACTTGATGCTCGGGTTTGATGAACATATGACCTTCGCCGGAATAAATAATGAGCTGCGTCGGCACGCCAAGCGTCTTCAAAGCGTGCCAGAATTCGTAAGACTGTGACGCCGGGCATTCGGCGTCCCGCTCGCCCACAATTACGAGCGTTGGTGTCTTCACGTTCTTAATGGAGTGAATGGGCGAACTTTTCTCGTACACGACGGGATCATCGTAAACCGATGCACCAAAGAACGGGATCATCCATTGGTCGATCAAGTTCTGACCATAATAACTTTGCCAATTGGCAATGCCTGCCCCGGCGACTGCCGCATGAAAACGATTGGTCTGTGTGACAGTCCACATCGTCATGTAGCCGCCGTAACTCCAGCCAGTCACACCAAGGCGTGTCGAATCGATTGGGTATTTTTTTATCGCGGCATCGATTCCGGCGAGAATGTCATGAAGGTCGCCGTGTCCGAAATCCTTCACGTTAGCTTGGGTGAATTCCTCTCCCTGACCGTAACTTCCGCGTGGGTTCGGCATCAGCACGTAGTAACCGCGTGTCGACAGAGCGGCGATGATCGCCCGAGACATTCCGAAGCCTGCAGGCCAATCTGGAGTTGCAGCGCTTGAAGGTCCACCATGGATGAGAACAACCATGGGGTGTTTTTTCCCCGATTCCATTTTTGCCGGTGATAAAAGCCAGCCCTGCATGTTGAGGCCTTCATTGGTCCATTCAAGATTTTCGGCTTTGCCCCAGCTCGGGGATAGTCCGGCGTTATTATTCGTTAGCTGGCGCCATTGCCCCATCGGGCCGACCCAAATCTCCGGCGGTGTATCAAATGTACTGCGTTCTGCGGCTGCGACTTTGCCGTCCTTTGAAACGGCAAAGTCAGGGAAATTACCGAAGGCATGAAGGGCTTCCACGCCTTTCCAAATTGTTCGCACCGAGTTGTTGCCCAGCGTCAATTCAGAGATCGCACCTCCACCACCGACGATCTCTGTGAATAGGATTTGGTCGGGCGTAAGCCAAAAAAGCGAACTCACGGAGCTTTTGCGACCTCGGGTGCGGTTCATAACATTTTTGCCGTCAGCGGAGATTGTGAAGAGATCACCGCCGTGAAATCCTTCGTCGCTCATCAAGCCTTCGATGAAGGCAACCGACTTGCCGTCGGGCGACCAACGCGGAACCGCGATTTGAAACGACGGTTTGTAGATCGATGTGGCGTTACCCGTTTCGGCTTCGATTGTGTAAATCTGCGCAATCCACCAATTGTTATCGCCCGGTCCCGGGGCCGCTGTTACCACGAACATTTTGTCGTCTGGCGACCAATCGAAATCGTAAATGTGCAGATTTTCGGGAGAAACCTGACGCAACTGCCCGGTAGTCACATCGAGAACAGCGATCCGCTGATTGTGAACGGCAGTGTCGATCACGCCCGTGTTGGCGGGCGCGGCCATTAGTGGGCCGCCGCCACCCGCGCCTTCAATATAGAGAAAGGCAATCTGTTTTCCGTCGTACGACCAACGCGGTCGCGCGGCGTAGCCTTTTAAATCAGTAATTCTTTTAGGCTCGGAACCATCGGCTTTCACCGTCCAGAGCTGTCTCTGTTCTCCCTTACTGGTACTGGAAAAAACTGCCAGTGTCTTGGAATCGGGAGACCAGGCGGGATCGAAATCGGCTCTTTCCCCATTAATCGGAATTTTAACCAATGCCGCCGATCCGTTTCCTGATGTTTCGCAGACGTAAGTTTGCTTCGATGTTGATGCGGCAGTTGATTGCACCCACGCGACGTGTGTGCCGTCAGGAGAAAGTGCGACGTCGCCGTACAAAACAGTCTTACCCAACTGTTCGGTCAGCTGCTGCATAGTCTGGGCTGTTAACGTCATCGGAAAGAAACAGGCCAGGAAAAGATGCTTCATTCAGTGATCCTGACAAAGGTCGATTAGAGCGGCAAGATCATCTGGTCTTGTTTGGCGATTCGCCGAGGCTGAGGCGTCAAGAGGGAAAGAGGATCACCCTTTACGAGTAGCGGCGTATCATTCATCACGTAGCTTCGACAGATGGCTCGGATCCGAATCCGTTTGGCGAAGTCAACCGATTGTGATGCGCTGGCCGAGTTGCGCTATCAATTTCGCGCTGAGGCCGGATCGGCAACGGAACCCAAATCGCGGTTTCTGGGCAGATGCACATCATGGATGAAAAAACGTTTTCGCTCCGGCTCTCCGTGGCGTTGCTGGGTTATTGACGATGGAAAAAGATTGCTCGGCCATGTTTGCGTTCAGTTGTTTGAGAAAATTCCTAACCCAGTTAACGACGAACCCGAGCTTCATGGTTACGTAACGAACTTTTACGTCGTCCCGGAAATGCGGAATCACGGGCTCGGCGAAAGATTGTTAAACAAAGCGTTATCGTGGTGCAGTGCTCAAATTACCGACGCGGTTATTCTGTGGCCGACTCCCGCCAGCAAATCGCTTTATCGTCGGTACGGCTTTGTCGAGCCGAGGGACATTTTCAAACTGCAACATTAGGCAAACTTTAAGTGCGAAGCGCCTTGGTGAAGCGAATCAGTTCGTCGGCGACCTGTTTGATTCGTTCGGTGATCTTTTTGTCGTTGATGTGCTCGCCGTCAAAAGCATGGGATGTGGCAAACGCGAAACGCGGAATAATGACGCAACGAAAATCGAGCATGAGGCTGTTCGCGTACGCCATCACCGACATATAACTCGCGTGGCCTCCAGCCGCGCAAAGGAAGCCGACAATCTTGTCTTGCCAGACGCTTCCAGTCAGCTCGATCATGTTCTTGGTCGCTGCGGCCACATCGTAATTATAAACCGGTGCGGCGATGAGGACGCCATCGGCGTGTTCAATGGCTGCGCTCAATTTTTTTGAACCAGGCATTCCATAGCATTTGTCTGCATCGCAGAGTGGGAGATTCATCTCACGGATATCGATCCAATCGCAATCGACTTCCTTTTTTTTCATATGCGCAAGCGCGGCGCGCCCCATCCGACGACTGTTGCTGTCGGGATTACCGCTTGTGCTGATCACCAGATGCTTCGGCACAAGGCAATCGTAGAAGCAAACGCCGAACGCTCAACTTCGAAGTCCAACTGGAATTCGGAGAATCATGGTCTCTGTTATCCGGAAGCGGCCTGCCAGGAGCGCGTTAGGCCGCCCCCCCTGTCGACCGCGACTGTGGTCCTTCGTTCCAGATATCGAGGGCGCAACACCACTGTCCATCGGGTTCGCGCCGCCAGATCGTGATGGCGCGGCCTTTCCGATAACTGGCGCGAATGCAGGTGCCAAAACAACCGCATCGTCAGTCTAGTAGGAGAGTATCCGGTCGATGTCCTCTCCTGCGGAAGCCAGCGCCGCCCATTCGGAGTCGCGTTTTAGCAAACGCTCCGCTTCAACTGATTGATCGCCCGCTGCATTCATCGGGGATTAGTCTGTTGTGCGATCGTACGGAACGATGTTGTCCCATTCATCGGCGGATGAGCGCGCGACGAAGGCCACCACGGGTTCGGTCTTGCTCATGTTGAACACTTCGTGCGGCACGCCGGGTTTGATATAAATGAAATCACCGGCTTCATTTTCGATCACCTGCTTGAGGCCGGGTCCGAATTCGTGACGCACCTTTCCTTCGATGATGTAAAGGATCACTTCGAAATCGACATGGATGTGCGCATAGGCAACGCCTCCGGGAGGAATGGTGGCGATGTTCGCCGATAGCTTGCTTGTACCGGCATTCTTCGCGGACATGCCCTGTTTATAGTGAATGCCATTCCAGTCCCTTCGAGCGCCGCCGCCGCGAATGGTCAATATCCCATTGTGATCTTCCAGTGCGCTGAGTTGGATGTTGTTCTTAGCGTCGTTCATTTCGCTCTATGAAAGAACCTATCAAGCACTCGGTCGTAATATCTCCATCCTTTGGACGTAGGGTGTTCCCGATGAGCAATGAGGAAGTTTGGATCGGCATCGTGGTCTTCAAACTCGACGAGCGGGAAGTGATATCGCGCGGCGAGTTCGCGCATTCTATCGTAATAGATTCCTCGACTTGATCGCGAAATGCCTCTCGCGGCGTATGCGTCGATCGGGGTGCTTAGAATCAGCGGCCGGGCTTTGAGCTCTGTGAGTGTCCGGAACAATAGTTCTAAATCAGTCCATTCGCCGGCAGCCGCGACACGCGCGCGAAATTCCGCATCCCGGCCTGGGTGAATCGTATCGAACGATTCTGCAGTCCACGTCTCCCAGCTCTCGCCAGACCTCGTCTTGATTGGCTGCGTCCTGTGAGAACTGAGCGATCGCATCCAATTTGGAATGGGTTTGCCTCGGTCTAAGATGTAAACGAGCGCCTCGAAGTGGTCTTGCAAATCAAGTATCATGTTTTGCAGCTTTCCCAACGGCCACATGGCCATCAGAACGATGCGGTCCAACGGACGATCCGAAGCGAGACAATTGGCTGCGAGCCGTAGCAGCCCATCTTTCCCCAGCGTCTCCGGGAATTGAAGCATTCGCTTTGCGATCGCAGCCTTCAGGTTTAAATCGAGAGCATTACCAAAAAGAGTGCCACACGCTGCAGGCAAGGAGAAGTTTCCGGCATAAAACTCCGGCCGTTCCGCGGGCGCTAAAAATGAGCTCGCCGATAGCGAGACGGCAATTTTGCGTCCATGCAAGTCAGACCCAATCGCGCCTAATTTTTGCAAGATGATCAGCGAGGCAGTGCCGGCCTTGCCCACAGGACATACCTCAAATCCGGTGGGCTCTTTGCGAAAGAAATCAGACGCCCTGTTCGGAATCGGGTCGATCAACTCCGAGCTCCCATAAAGAAGTAAGACGTCCGGCGCTCGCGCCGCGGCACGTTCAAAAGCCAGTCCCTGATTTTTAATAAAGAAATCCCTTGGCGCGGTGGAATGAATTGTCCGTTCCTCGAGGTAAATTGCCACCAGTCTGCCACCGCAAAGGATCGCAACCGTTAGCGCACAGGCGATCAGGGCGCTGGAGAGATGCGGCGCGAGCGCGAGCGCAGTAGCGCGTCTGATCATAAACATTCGTAATATTACGTTGGGCTCAGACTTTTCCAGAATGATTTGGACTTCTGAAAGAACGTAGAGGGCGCACGATCAAAACCATTCGTTGAAACGATGACCGATTGAAGCGATGAAGAAGAACGTTGAAGCGTGATGCGATTACGATTGAAGCGATTAAAGCCCAATTAGGTTTAACGCTTCAATGGGTCAACCATTTAGCAATTTAACGAGCAAACATGAAAACTTTCGAGATCGCTGGATTACCGCCTGACGAACTGAACCGCTTCGTCGAGGGAGGCCATTCGGATCCTTTTAGAGTCCTGGGTCCTCACCGGATTGGAGACGATTTGGAGATCCGCGTCTTTCGTCCCGATGCCCGCAAGGTTGAGGTCGTTCTGGACCAACATGCGGAAGAGCCTATTACCGCGCAAAAAATTCAACAGGACGGTTTTTTTTGCGCAACGGTCCGAGATGCGACGCGCGATCTTCCGTACCATCTGCGGGTCACTGCCTGGGACGGCTCGCATCATCTGACTCGCGATCCCTATCAGTTCGGGCCGATCATGGGCGAAGTCGATCTGCATCTTTTCGCCGAAGGACAACATTGGAAAATATACGAAAAGTTCGGCGCGCATGTGCGCACTCTCGGGGATGCGACCGGCGTTTATTTCTCGGTCTGGGCGCCTAACGCTGAACGAGTCAGCGTGGTCGGCGATTTCAACGGTTGGGACGGCCGGGTTAATCCCATGCGCAGACTCATCGGCCACGGTGTGTGGGAGCTATTCTTGCCCGGTATCAAGCCAGGCGCGCATTACAAGTTCGAGATCCGCACCCAAACCGGAGCGCTCCTCCTCAAGAGCGATCCGTTCGCATTCTTCAATCAGCATGGGAAATCGACGGCGTCACTGGTGTACGATCTGGAACATTACACCTGGAACGACGGCGGGTGGATGGAATCGCGCCGGACACGGAACTGGCCGCGAAGCCCTGTCAGCATTTACGAAGTCCACGTCGGCTCATGGCGTCGCAAGGCAGAGGAAGAAAATCGACAGCTAAGTTATCTCGAGCTTGCCGAGACGTTGCTGCCGTACGTGCTGGAGATGGGTTACACGCATATCGAGTTATTGCCAGTTGCGGAACACCCATTCGAAGGTTCATGGGGTTATCAGGTCACAAATTATTACGCACCCACCAGCCGGTTCGGCACACCCGATGAATTCCGTCATTTTATCGACAAATGTCATCAGGCCGGGATCGGCGTGATCATGGATTGGGTGCCTGCGCATTTTCCAAAAGACGCGCATGCCCTGGCCGAATTCGATGGAACCGATCTATACGAGCACATGGACCCGCGCCAGGGTGAGCACCAGGATTGGGGCACGCTCATTTTCAATTTCGGCCGCAACGAAGTGCGCAATTTTCTCATCGGCAACGCGCTTTTCTGGCTCGATAAATATCACATCGACGGTCTGCGGGTGGATGCAGTGGCCTCGATGCTTTACCTCGACTATTCGCGGAAGCCCGGCCAATGGATTCCGAATGTTTACGGTGGCCGGGAGAACCTCGACGCCATCTATTTCCTGAAACGTTTCAACGAGGTCTGTTACGAGCGTTTCCCGGGGATCATGACCATTGCAGAGGAATCAACTGCGTGGCCTGGCGTATCGCGTCCGACTTATCTGGGCGGGCTTGGATTCGGTTTCAAATGGAACATGGGCTGGATGCACGATTTCCTGCAATACATGAGTCTCGACCCGATTTACCGGCGTTTTCATCACGGTAACATCACCTTTTCACTGCTCTATGCGTTCCACGAGAATTTCGTTCTGGTGTTGAGCCATGACGAAGTGGTGTACGGCAAGCGCTCGTTGCTATCCAAGATGCCCGGTGACGAATGGCAGAAGTTTGCCAATCTGCGGATGTTTCTGGCGTGGATGTACGGGCATCCCGGTAAAAAACTCCTCTTCATGGGCGGCGAATTCGGCCAATTGAACGAGTGGAACCACGATACGAGTCTCGACTGGCAACTCGTTAACCTGCCTCAGCACGACGGTCTGCGGAGGCTGGTGCAACATTTGAATTACATTTACAAAAGCGAACCCGCGCTTTGGCAACTCGACGATAGCTACGAAGGCTTTGACTGGATCGATCTTCACGACGCCGATAACAGTGTGGTCTCCTTCATGAGAAAATCGCGCGAGGGCGACGTGGTCGCGTTTGTGGTTAACGCAACACCTATGGTGCGCTACGATTACCGCCTCGGCGTTCCCGAGTCCGGCTTCTATCGGGAGCTTATCAATACCGACGCCGAAACCTATGGCGGCAGCAACGTGGGAAATCTTGGCGGGGTCCGGACCCAGGATGTTCCGTGGATGGGCCGCGCACAGTCAATCCTGATCAACTTGCCGCCACTGGCAACCGTGGCGTTTAAGCTGGAAAAGTGATTTGTTATACAGTTACATGAGGGTTTAAATGATGAACGTGCGTTTACTACTTGGGTTACTTTTATTAGGTCTGTTTTGCGGTTGCGCTGCCAATGTCCCTTATTCGGAGACAATGACTGACACCAGTTCCCAGGCTCACCAAAGGGTCATACTCGACTCACCACGACAAGCACCGATAACTTATCAACCCGGACTCGATTCGGGGTCGGGGATGATGGGCAGCGGCCAGTAAGCAAATTTTCGGAAACAATTTCGGAGTCGACGCGCAGCCGACACTCCGAAGGCGTTCGCCAGCGCACGGCTGCCTCTACAGAGTTTGGGAGCCGAATTCGCCGTCGCTCACGCGAGTGCGAATTTTCATCTTTTGCCGGACTGCCCCGGTCGTTCGGATGATTTTTCCGCGCTCGTCCATTGTGATGCTGTATCCGCGGCGCAAAGTTGCATTCGGCCCGAGTACACGGAGAATTTCTGCCATGTGTCCGAAGCGTTGCCTGGCGGTTTCGAGTAATCGCTCCGGGCAGGCGACCAGCCGCCGTTGCAAATCAGCAAAGCGGTCACGCCGCATCAAGAGTTCCCGCGCAGGACTGCGCGCTTGTAATGCGCGCGTGGCGTGAAGGAGACTGCGTTTGTAACCATCGATCCTGTGTGCCAGACAACGCTGCAGAGTCTCCCGCGCATGATCCAGCCGCTGTTGGGCATCACGTAAGCGGTTAAGCAACTGGCGCGTTAGCGCGCGTGTGCAACCGTCGATGCGCCGTTCCAGCTCGATAACGGCGGGTACGATCAATTCGGCCGCAGCGCTCGGCGTGGGCGCCCGCAGATCCGCGACGAAATCGCAGATGGTGAAATCAATTTCGTGGCCGACTGCTGAGACGATTGGCACTGTTGAGTTGAATATCGCTCGTGCGACAATCTCTTCGTTGAATTCCCATAAATCTTCGATGCTCCCGCCGCCGCGGGTGACCACGATCAGATCGAAAGGCGCAAACGCCTCGTTAGGCACAGCGAGTTCGCGGATGGCCACAGCGATCTCCTGTGCAGCTCCGGTTCCCTGGACGCGGACGGGGTTGATCAGAATCTGCAACCAGGGCGCGCGGCGCCGCAGCACGTTTAGCATATCGCGAATGGCTGCCCCGCTCGGTGAGGTGACGATTCCAATTCGCCGTGGGAATTTTGGTAACGACTGTTTGCGATCCGGCGCGAATAATCCCTCGGCTTCCAGCTTGCGTTTGAGCTCTTCGAATTTTGCCTGTAGCAGGCCGACTCCACGCGGCTGAAGAATCTGAACATTGAGCTGATATTGTCCGCGCGCTTCGAAAACGGTGACAGTGCCGTAAACCTGCGCCCGGGTCCCGTCACCAACAGGTTGTCGCGGCGGTGCGATGGTGTCGCGCCAGATCACGCAGCTGATCTGGGCGCGCTGGTCTTTGAGGGTGAAATATTGATGGCCGCTCGGATGGAGCTTGTAATTCGAGATCTCGCCCTGAACCCACACTGCACGGAACTTTGTTTCGAGCGCTCCACGAATCTGTCGCGTCAACTCGCCGACGGTAAAGACTTTGGCGGTTTGCGGAAAGAAATCGGTCTGTAGCGGCATGGTTAAAACATTGAAGGGATGAAGAGATGAAGCATTAAAGCGGCGGTAAATGCCTCAACATCGCTTCAACCATTCAGGGCTCAACATTCAAATGAAGCAACTGGAGCAGGCACTGTAGCCACGGCGCTGTATCGCCGTGTCGAGAAGAACATGATCAAACGCCTCGACGCAGCGAGGCGGCTACAGTAATTCAGGCTGCATGCCGCCCGGCGGTTTTAGTCCCAGCTTGCGATAGGCGTTCGCCGTGGCCACACGACCTTGCGGAGTGCGTTTGATGTAGCCTTCCATGATCAAATACGGCTCGTTCACTTCTTCGATGGTGCCGGCTTCTTCGCCGATTGCGACCGCGAGCGAGTTCAAACCGACTGGTCCACCGTTAAATTTGTGAATTAACGCTTCAACGATCCGCTTGTCCCATTGATCGAACCCGTCCCGATCGATCTCGAGCATTGTCAGTGCCCGATCTGCCAGCTCAGCGGTGATTTTTCCGTCAGCTTTCACCTGTACATAGTCACGCACCCAGCGCAAAAGATTGTTCGCCGTGCGTGGCGTCCCGCGTGTGCGCGAGGCGATCTCGGCTGCCCCGGCTGAATCAATTTCCACGCCAAGCAGGTGGGCGCTGCGCAGGATGATTTTCTGCATTTCCTCGGCGTGGTAGTAGTCGAGGCGCGCCGTCATCCCAAAACGCGACCGGAGCGGCGCGCTCACCATTCCGGCCCTCGTGGTTGCGCCGATCAACGTGAACTTTGGCAAGTTCAGGCGGAGACTGCGCGCCTGAGGTCCCTGGTCGATGATGATGTCCAGCCGGTAATCTTCCATCGCAGGATAAAGATATTCTTCGATGGTTGGTTGAAGCCGATGAATCTCGTCGATGAAAAGAACGTCTCCCTTTTCAAGGCTCGTGAGCAGCCCGGCGAGTTCGCCCGCCTTTTCGATGACAGGCCCACTGGTGTTCTTGATGTTCCCGTTCATCGCATTCGCGATGATGTAAGCCAGTGTTGTTTTACCAAGACCAGACGGACCGCTGAGTAAAATGTGTTCGAGCACATCACCGCGCTTCTTTGCAGCTTCCACCATTAACTCAAGTCGCTCGCGTACTTTTACCTGCCCGGTGAACTCGCTAAAAGCTGGCGGCCGCAGCGAAATTTCAAAGGCGGCATCTGGTTCCGGTGGTTTCATTAAGCGACCGTTAAAATGTTACAACGTTAAAGCGTTGAAGCGAATGTTGTGACAGCACTGGTGTCAAGCGCCCGACAGGAGCGGGCTTGAGATAACTAGCTTGCCAGATTCTTCGTCAGCACCAGTTCCGTGCCGCGGCGTTTATGGATGTAATCGACTTCGTCAAAAGCGTTACGAATCAGAAATAACCCGAGTCCACCCGGCTTGATTAGATTGTGAGAGCGGCCTTTCATGTCGTTAGGCGGGACCTGTTCGCCATAGTCGCGCACTCGCATGCGCACGCATTTACGCTTGCCTTCCAAATGCAACGAGATGAGCTGATCGTCACGCAGACGATAAGCGTAACGGATAACGTTCGTGCACGCTTCATCCACGCCGAGCACCATTAGCAGACGTTCTCTTTCGGAGAACGGATAGCCGTTGAGAAACTGGCGCACGCAGTTGCGCATCAAGGCCAGGTTGGCTGTATGACTACTAAACTCGACTGTCTGTTTATTCATTAACCGCTCTGAAATCTGAGCAGATTCCACGTGTTTATTCAACTCCGAACGTCTTTCCAGCCCGGCGTGAACGCAACGCGACTCCTTTATTCTCAATCGGAGTGACGTCAGATTTGCGTTAGACCGTTGACATGGAACCGGAGTGCATGTGGCATGCGTTCCTAGTATGCGCCGAGCGGAAAACGTGATGGACACTTGCCCAAACCGCTGTTCAATTTTGCACATGTGGAAATTGTTTGCTGTGCTTTTGCTCTCCGTTACACCCGCGCTCGCACAGGAGAACGCTACTGCGTACGAGGCGCTTCGCGTGGTGGGAACTGAATTGGGCCGGGGGGTCGTAAATCATGTTGTATTGATTACCGGTGAGAAAGGGGATCCACAGCCGGCAAAGTGGAAAATTATTTTGGAGGACCCTGATGGCGGTGGTGTGCGCGAACTTGAAGTCGCTGACGGCAAGATTGATTCCGAACACAGACCTGGGCGCTCAGTGGCAGGCTCCGCCGAAGGCGCAACGATCGATACAACGCATTTGAACCTGGATTCGAGCGGTGCCTATGAAATAGCAGCCCACACGGCTGAGTTATCGCACGCCAATTTTACAACAGCCGATTATAAGCTGCGCACCGATGAGCGCGGCGAACCGACCTGGATCGTTACTCTGTTGAGTCGATCATCGAGTCCGGTCGGCACCCTCCACATCGATGCAATGCGAGGCACGGTGAAGCGAACAGAAGGAATGTTTGCCGGCGCGACGATGGAAGATGTGGAGAACGATTACGACAGCGACGGAGAAAACGGGCCATTTAGCGGGGTTAAAAGACGCATCAAGGACACTTTTCACCGGACACAGGACGAAGCGCGAGATATGTTTGAAAGAGTGAGGCGCTCGTTTTCCGATTTCATCAACCGCGGGTAATGGCAGTCAAAGTGAATGTCGAATCCAACCAGTGGCCTCTTCTGCCATTTGCAGAGTGGAAAGACACGGCTGTCACCCTGCACATGTGGACGCAGATTGTTGGTAAGGTTCGGCTGACGCTCAGTCCATGGACGAATCACTCCTGGCACGTCACACTCTACGTCACTTCACGCGGCCTAACGACTTCACCGATCCCGTACGGTTCGCACACTTTCGAGATACAGTTTGATTTGATCGATCATCAGCTGCTCATCGACAAGAGCGATGGTGCGCGGCGAACCATTCAACTAAAACCGCAATCAGTTGCCGAGTTTTATCGGGTCGTGATAAAAACATTGAGCGATCTCGGAATGCCCGTGACCATTAACACCACGCCTAACGAGATCGAGAATCCGATCCCGTTCGATCGGGATGAAGAACATCGTTCTTACGACCGCGAGTACGCGAACCGGTTCTGGCGTGTACTCGTGCAAAGCGATCGCGTATTCAAGGAATTCCGCTCGCGCTTCTGTGGCAAGTGCAGTCCGGTTCATTTTTTCTGGGGCAGCTTTGATCTGGCAGTGACGCGTTTCTCCGGGCGCCCAGCACCGCCCCATCCGGGCGGAGTTCCGCACTTGCCGGATGAGATCACGCGCGAGGCCTACTCGCAGGAAGTCAGCAGTCTGGGTTTCTGGCCGGGCAATGCGGCTGCGCCAACGCCACTCTTTTATTCCTATGCATATCCGGAACCGCCGGGGTTTTCAGAGGCGAAAATCCAACCGGATGCCGCTCTCTATCAGGCCAAGTTGCGGGAGTTCGTACTGCCTTACGACGCGGTGCGCACTACTGAAAAACCGGACGAAACTCTTCTCGCCTTTGCGCAGAGCGCCTACGACGCTGCCTCGACCTTGGGCAAGTGGGACCGTAAGGGATTGGAGGAAAAGAAGCCAGTCTTGCATTCGGCTTCACAACATTCGTAATTAGGCGAGATGAATCCTGGTTGCGCGGCCGAACAAAATGCGTGGCGTGAAGTGAAAGATGGATGGCGCCCTCTGTACGGCGATGTGGAGAAAATCGGAGTGGCCGTCGAATGGCACGACTTTCGCACCGAACACTCGTTTAACTGGGGTCGAACCTTCCATCCGAACAGCCTGGAGTTCTGTTTGAATCTCGATGGCCGTGGAGCTGTAGGCACTGAAGGTCGCGCGCGGAGCGATTATACTCCCGGTAACTGTGGTTATTATGCAATCGCCGATAAACCACTCCCCGCATCACGTCGGGCACGCGATCATCACCAATTCGTGACACTGGAGTTCTCGCGAGAACATTTACAAAAGCAATTTGTGCGAAACGAAGGTGACCTCGAGCCGGAGATTCGCCGGATTGTGTTTGGAGACGGGGAGGAAAACGTTGTCGCGCCCGCGCGCCCGATGACCCTGCAGCAGCGGAGCGTGGTTGCTAGTCTGGCAGACCCTCCCGTGGCACAAGCAGCGCAGATCCTCTGGTATCAAGGCAAGGCCCTGGAGCTCATGGCGCATTTCCTTTTCGCGCCGAAGGATCCGGAATTTTTTTGTATGCGGCAAAAACGCGTGGCGCGCGAACGCGTGGACCGCACGAAAGAACTTCTCGCTCGCGATCTCGCTAATCCGCCTACGCTGGAGATGATCGGCCAGGAGGTAGGCTGCAGCCCGTTCTATCTAAGCAGAATTTTTTCACGCGAAGTGGGCCTGACCATTCCGCAATATTTGCGCAACTTGCGAATGGAACGCGCAGCCGAGTTGTTGCGCACAGGGCGCTACAACGTCACCGAGGCTGCTACAGAAGTTGGTTACTCGAGCCTGAGCCATTTTAGCAAAGCATTTTGCGAAACCATTGGCTGCTGTCCGGTCCTGTATCCCGCGGCAAAGAATGTGATTCTGGATCGCTGACGCGACCTGCGTTATTCGTGAATCGAGATTCGTAACTCGAAAGACGATGTGACGATTCTCGAATTTCGGGTCACGCTTGCATGAAAATTACCCGCGCTCTCATTTCCGTTTCCGACAAGGCTGGTATCGCCACTTTTGCCCGTGCGCTGGAACAACAGGGCGTGGACATCATATCAACCGGCGGAACAGCCGACCTCCTGAGGAAAGAAAAAATTCCAGTGCGCGAGATTTCGAGCTTCACCGCATTTCCGGAAGTGCTGGAGGGACGTGTGAAGACGTTGCATCCGCGTGTGCACGGCGGTCTCCTATACAAGCGTGGTAATGAGAAACACGAGGCTGAAGCGCGCGAATGTGGGTTCGAGCCAATCGATCTGGTCGTAGTGAACCTTTATCCGTTCGAAGCCACGATTGCCAAGCCCGAGGTAACGCTGGCGGAAGCGATCGAGAATATCGATATCGGCGGACCGTCGATGATTCGCAGCGCGGCAAAAAACTACGAATCGGTCACAGTGGTAGTTGATCCGGGAGATTACAACTCGGTGTTGGAAGAGATACGCGATAACAATGGCGAAACGACACTCAAATTGCGCGAGCGCCTGGCCATCAAAGCCTTCACCAGGACCGCTGAATATGATCGCGCAATCGGCACCTTCCTGAACAAAGAGCAGACAACGGACGCCTCCTTTTCACTTTCGCTCCCACTGGTGACGCGGTTGCGCTACGGAGAAAATCCACATCAGACCGCCGCCCTTTACGGCGATTTCGACAAATGCTTTGAAAAACTTCACGGCAAGGAACTCTCCTTCAACAACATTTTGGACATCAGCGCGGCGACGAATCTAATTGCTGAATTCGAAGAACCGACCGTCGCGATTTTGAAGCATACCAACCCGTGTGGTGTTGGTTCGGATGCCGATCTTCGCAAGGCGTGGAACAAGGCGTTTGCCACGGATAAACAGGCGCCCTTTGGTGGGATTATCATCTGTAACCGTCCATTGACCGAAGCGCTGGCGAAAGTGATCAGCGAGATTTTCAGCGAGGTAATTATTGCCCCGGATTTTGAGCCGGAAGCGCGCAGCATCTTGCAAAAGAAAAAGAACCTGCGCCTCATTCGGTTGGCGACGCCCGCGAAAGATGCCAGGCCTCCAGTTGACGTTCGTTCGGTCTGCCGCGGTGTGCTGGTTCAGGACGCAGATATTGCAGAAGAGATAACATCCGGCAGCGGTCGGATCGTAACGAAGAGGCGACCAACCAGGACGGAGCTGAAGGCGATGTTGTTCGGGTGGCGAGTGGTCAAACACGTGAAGTCGAACGCGATTGTGTACGCCCGTTCAGATCGGACACTTGGCATCGGCGCAGGACAGATGTCGCGAATCGATGCTTCGCGTATTGCAATTTGGAAAGCGAAGGAGGCCGGGCTCTCGCTTAAAGGCAGCGCGGTCGCGAGCGATGCGTTTTTTCCCTTCCCCGATGGCTTGATCGCAGCGGCTGACGCAGGCGCAACATGCGCCATCCAGCCGGGCGGGTCAGTCCGCGACGATGAAGTGATTGCCGCCGCCAACGAACGCAACATTGCGATGATCCTCACCGGCGTCAGGCATTTTCGGCACTGACGCGCATTTCTGTTGTCATTCCGAGCGGAGGCGAAGAATCTCAGGTCTTTCTTTAACCTGTTCGACAAACGAATAGTCAGAGATGTTTCGATCCGCTCAACATGAAAAGAATCGATCGATCGACCCGCCGCGCGTAATTAACATTGAGGATTTACGACGGGAGGCGAAACGCAGGCTGCCGCGAGCCGTATTTGATTACATCGATGGCGGCGCAGAGGACGAACGCACGTTGCGCGCTAACTGCCGCGCGTTTGAAGAAGTAACATTTCGGCCGCGTTGCGCCGTTGCGACGCCGACATGCGATCTGGGCGTGTCCGTGTTCGGCAAATCTCTATCCATGCCGTTGATCCTTGCGCCTGTTGGTAGCAGCCGACTCATGTATCCGCGCGGCGAGGAAGCTGCAGCAGGCGCGGCTGGAGTTGCCGGAATTACCTATACGCTTTCAACGCTCTCTGGCTGTCGCCTGGAGGATGTTGCCGCGGCATCGAAGGGAACGCTTTGGTATCAGCTTTATCTTGTCGGTGGACGTGATTGCGCGCTTTCTGCCATCGAACGCGCGAAAGCCACGGGTTTTTCGGCGTTAGTTGTTACAATCGACACGGCGGTGTCCGGTATGCGGGAACGCGATCTGCGAAATGGCGTCAGGGAACTACTAAGCGACCGTCTGGGATCGAAACTGCCGTTTGTCAGTCAATTACTAATGAAACCTCGCTGGCTTGCCGGGTTTCTAGCCGATGGCGGACTAATGAAGTTCCCGAATGTCGTTATCCCTGAAAAAGGGCCGATGTTGTATGCCGATGTCACAGCCGCTCTCGAGCACTCAGTGGTAACCTGGGATGATCTCGAGTGGATTCAACGGGCATGGAGCGGACCCATAATAATAAAGGGGATCCACACCGGCGACGATGCCCGTCGCGCGGTGGACGTAGGTGCGAACGCCTTGGTCGTATCCAATCACGGCGGACGCCAACTCGACGGTGTCGCGCCGACTCTGCGCGTTTTGCCTGAAGTTGTGGCAAGCGTAGGTAATCAGATCGAGGTGCTTCTGGATAGTGGTATTCGCCGGGGGAGCGACATTGTGAAAGCGCTCTGCCTGGGCGCTCGAGGAGTAATGGTCGGGCGCGCTTATGCCTACGGTCTTGGCGCCGCTGGTGGTGCCGGCGTTGCGCGAGCAATTGAAATTTTGCGCGCCGATCTCATTCGAACTCTCAAACTTCTCGGCTGCGCGTCAGTGGCTGAGCTCAATCGATCCTATCTGGATGTGCCCGCGGATTGGCCTGGATAGTGACGAAGACCGCTTCGGCGATGAATCGCTAACATTACGTCCTGAGATTCGAACTACGATTTAACGGTTCCACGATTCAACCATTTAACGCGACGAAGTCGTCGAAGAGAGTCGCCACAGCCAAATGCAAAGGATGGCTGCAATGATGAGCGCAACCCAGCTCACTCCCATCGGAATCTGATTGGTGCCCACTTGCACTGGAATCTGGTTGATCAATCTGATCAGATGGCCGATTGCAAAAATTGCGAAAAGAATGCTCGCGACGCGTAATCCAGTTCTTTGAGAGTTCATGGGGTGATTCTTGTGAGTGTGTTTTGATTTGTCAGCAAAAATACACGGTTATGCCAGGCTTCTTCGCAGGGACGCCGCTTGTACGATGATACCAAGAATCACAAGACCGATGAACACAATTGTCGATCCGGACGGCGGAAGCACAATCGCGCTTTGAATCAGGTGCGCGCCGATTAGAGACGAGACAACGATCAGCGCCCAATCAAACAAGAAGAGGAGCAATATTGCGCCCACAACGCCCCCTGCCAGAAAAATGATGGTAGAGTGCTGCGCATACTGAACAAAAAATGCGGCAGCGATTGCGCCGGCGAGTTTGCCACCTGCCAGAAAACCGAGAACAGCAATTGCGATTTTCTGAAGGAACAGCGCGAGCAGCGCCCCAATCAAGCCAAGTACCAATGCAACGCTTAATGCCAACAGTGGCGATGGCTCATGGACAAGATGCGGGGTAAGCTCCACGCCCGCGGCGAATCCCACTGCTGCAACGCACAGCCAGAACAACTTCCGGCCAAATAACAGAATAACGATCCCGATCAGCGCGCCAACGATTGCGACGGAAAAGTGTAATGGCGGAAGAGGGTTTTGAATGGCCATGTTGTACAGCCGTTTGTGGCAAACGCCTGTTTATTTGATTTCGGTGCGCGACACAAGCACCGTGGCGTCCTCAAGCCGACACGGGCTCGATTTCCTTGCTATCTTCCGAAACGTACGCGAAGTAACGAGCGCGTCGGTTGGACATGCTGGCATGACTAATCCATTTTCGGGCTGTGGCTCAGCTTGGTAGAGCGCCTGGTTCGGGACCAGGAGGCCGTGGGTTCAAATCCCACCAGCCCGATGTGAACGATCCTTCGTCGCGAAATGTTTTATTGTTACGTTTTGCGCAGTGTCAAAACCGGACGACGCTATGTGGGCTCTTGCGAGGATCTAGCTGAGCGTGTTCGCCGTCATAATGCTGGCGAGTCCAAGGCGACCAAACATGGAGTACCGTGGATCCTGGTTCGCAGCGAAAGCTTTATGACTCGCTCGGAGGCAGCGCTGCGCGAACGATACTACAAGACCGGGCGAGGTAGGGATGAGCTCGATGAGCTGTCGTAGAGCGGTCGCCGCGGCGACAGGCCGTGGGTTCAAATCCCACCAGCCCGATGTGAACGATCCTTCGTCGCGAAATGTTTTATTGTTACGTTTTGCGCAGTGTCAAAACCGGACGACGCTATGTGGGCTCTTGCGAGGATCTAGCTGAGCGTGTTCGCCGTCATAATGCTGGCGAGTCCAAGGCGACCAAACATGGAGTACCGTGGATCCTGGTTCGCAGCGAAAGCTTTATGACTCGCTCGGAGGCAGCGCTGCGCGAACGATACTACAAGACCGGGCGAGGTAGGGATGAGCTCGATGAGCTGTCGTAGAGCGGTCGCCGCGGCGACAGGCCGTGGGTTCAAATCCCACCAGCCCGATGTGAACGATCCTTCGTCGCGAAATGTTTTATTGTTACGTTTTGCGCAGTGTCAAAACCGGACGACGCTATGTGGGCTCTTGCGAGGATCTAGCTGAGCGTGTTCGCCGTCATAATGCTGGCGAGTCCAAGGCGACCAAACATGGAGTACCGTGGATCCTGGTTCGCAGCGAAAGCTTTATGACTCGCTCGGAGGCAGCGCTGCGCGAACGATACTACAAGACCGGGCGAGGTAGGGATGAGCTCGATGAGCTGTCGTAGAGCGGTCGCCGCGGCGACAGGCCGTGGGTTCAAATCCCACCAGCCCGATGTGAACTCCTGATATGACGATGGAATTTTGTAACTGAATCCGTTACGAGCATTGCATTTCCGCTAACGAGTCTGTAGACTGTAAAAGCGTTCGGACTTGACAACGGGCTCCTTCACTTGGAAAGTCCACACTCCTTTTTACCATGCTTGCCCCGCAACTTACCCCATCCGCCCTTGCGGCCACGATGCCGGTCATTCTTCAATTCCCGATCCCGCAACCGCGGGACGCCGTCCGATCCTTGCGCCATATGACGACTCAACTTCTCCAAGAAGCAGCTCAGGTGATCCCGAATCAGCAACTTCTGATCAACGTCGTTTCCAAACGCGTTCGCCAGCTTGGCCTAGGACATCGGCCAATGGTGGAGACGACACCGCGAATGTCGCTCACCGATATTGCACTCAAGGAAATCATTGCCGGCAAGTTGACCTACGAGCAACTCCAGGAATCTGCCGACGGCGCCGCGTAGGCAGCGATCGAATACAGCGGGCGACGCTCGTTTCCTAGTTTAAGAGTTTCTGTTCGGGGGAAAGCTGTCAGTTTCCCTGTCCATATGGCAGCAGAGTCGATTACCAATCGCAAAGCCCTTCGCGATTATCATATTCTCGAGCGGTACGAGGCGGGCATCGAACTCAAAGGCAGCGAGGTCAAGTCGATCCGAGCGGGTAAGGCAAATATCAGCGACGCTTTCGCGCGAATCGAGAATGGTGAAGCATTTCTTTATAATGCGGATATTCAGCCATACGAACGCGCCAGCCACGAGATTCCCGAAGCAAAACGAGTCCGCAAACTTTTGTTGCATCGGCAGGAAATCGACAAGCTCTATGGCGAGACACAGATCAAAGGCCGCGCGCTGGTTGTTCTGAAGTTGTATTGGAAGAACGGAAAGCTAAAAGCTGAGCTGGGTGTAGGGCACGGTAAGGAAGCACGCGATAAGCGGTCGGACCTGAAGAAACGCGCTGTCGATCGGGAAACAGCACGCGAAGTCGCGCGTTTCAACCGGCGACACGGAGCATAGGTGCGTGCGACCACTCGTCGTTGATCCATGCTGCTGCCGTTCAGGTTGCCGTGGAGGCTGCGGTGCTGGATTGTGGTTTCCTGAATGATTGTTCGTTTTTTTCGGCTGACGGGCGCGCTTGTCTTTGTCGCGTGGCTAGTCGCACGTTTGATTCGAACTACGCGCTATTCTCTGCGCGACAAAGTTGTGGTTATTACAGGTGGTTCGCGAGGACTGGGGCTCGTGCTTGCGCGGCATATTTGCGCGGAAGGCGGAAGCGTTGCGCTCATTGCACGCGACCCTGATGAACTGGCGCGAGCAAAGGCGGATCTCGCTCCTCGCGGCACGGTGATCCTGACTGTTCCATGCGACTTGCTCGATGTCACACAAATTGAATCCGCTGTTCGTCACATCATCGATCGCTTTGGCAAGATCGACATTTTGATCAATAACGCCGGCATTATTGAAGTGGGTCCGCTTGACCATATGGCGCGGGAGGATTTCGAACGTGCCATGCGACTGCATTTTTGGGCGCCATATGAATTGGTTTCGCAGATCGTTCCTGAAATGCGCACCTGGGGTGGGGGACGCATCGTTAATATTTCTTCGATTGGCGGCAAAGTCGCCGTGCCACACCTGGCGCCATACAGCGTTAGTAAATTTGCCCTGACTGGATTCTCCGATGCGATTCGCGCCGAGCTTGCACGTGATAACATTCTTGTCACCACGGTTGCGCCTGGAATGATGCGCACCGGATCGCACGTGAATGCTAAATTCAAGGGCAAACACGACATCGAGTTTGCCTGGTTCGCCACTTCAGCCGGAGCGCCGCTAATCTCAATGAACGCCGATCGCGCCGCGAAAAAAATTCTCGCTGCGGCTCGCCGTGGTCAGCCATCGCTCACGCTCACATTTGCCGCGCGCGGGGCGATTCTTGGAAACGCACTTTTTCCAAATCTCACCGGATACGCGATCCGCCTGGTGAATCGGTTCTTGCCGAAACCTGGCGGTGCTGAAGGGAACCCATCGCGGGGCGGCTCGGAAGCGCGTCGTTTAATTCCCGATTGGGTAACGCGGTCGGCTGACAACGCGGCGGTGCGCAATAACGAGACAAAAAGCTAAACGTCGAAATCGCGAATGGCGTGTCGCAGCTCGGCAACTAAGCGTTGGACGCCTGTCGCGCCGTAGTTGCGGAGGCGGATCGGGTGCTTGCTCGCGACGGGTCGGAGTTGGACGTTTTCTTCTCTAATGACTAAGCGTCTCTTTGTGGCGATCGATTTACCTGAGTCAACGCGTCAATTGCTTGCCGGCCTTGATCCCCACGTTCGTGGTGTGCGCTGGACAGATCCGGAGCAGATGCATCTGACGCTCGGTTTCTACGGCGATGTGCCGGACGATATCGGTCTCACGCTCCGGGATCGGCTCGCTGCAATCCAGTTCGGCGCGTTTTTCCTGCCCATTGCAGGCGTCGGCGCGTTCTCTGCAAAGGGTGCACCTAAAATTATCTGGATCGGTGTCGGTAAGGCGCACCCGCATTTGTTTCAAATTCATAAGCGAGTGCAGGAGGCCGCACTCGCTGCCGGTCTCGAGCCGGAGCTTCGTCCCTGGCATCCACATATCACCATTGCGCGTTGCCGCGATGTGTCCGCGCAATCGCTTCGAAAATTTTTGCACACGAATGCCGAGTTCGATGCCGGTATGATCCACGTTGAGGCTTTCTATCTTTATTCCAGCAAGCTCCTGCCTGCGGGTCCGATTCACACGCGCGAACTCACCGTCAGCTGTAGCCGCGGGCGCTGACCGCGGCACGCCCTACAACCCCTTGCTCGAAAGCGGCGTGGCCACATCTTCCAACGACCGTCGCTCAGCGGATACGCCAATCGATGCTTCGATGACCGCGCCAAAAATCATCAGCGCAGCGGCCAAGAGGTATCCCATGAACAGGGCGTCAACCGAGCCCGTCCCGATGATCCACCCGAACAGCAACGGCGCACCCACTCCGCCAGTCAGCGTTCCGATGGCGTAGAAAATTGCTATCGCCAGAGCCCGGATCTCCAACGGGAAAATTTCGCTCACAGTTAAATACGCCGAACTCGCCGCCGCCGACGCGATGAAGAAAATTATTGTCCAGGCAAGCGTCTGCGTTTGTGCGGTGAGAACACCGGCGTGAAAAAGCCAGCCGGTCACCGCGAGTAAAATCCCGGCGAGCCCGTAAGTAATAGTTATCATCTGTTTGCGCCCGACAGTGTCAAAGAAATGCCCGAGCAACACCGGACCGAGCACATTTCCCAATGCGAACGGCAACAAATAGCTGCCCACATTTTGCTCGGGCACGTTGTAAAACCGCATCAGAACCAGTGCGTAAGTGAAAAAGATCGCGTTGTAAAAAAAGGCCTGCGTGAGCATCAGGACAAAACCGAGAATCGAGCGCCGGCGATGCTCGTGCACAATCGCGTCCCAAATCTCATGCCACGGCGTATGTGTCCGCGTCCGAATACGCGTGAGCCGCACATCGCTGTAGCCGCGGTCGCTGACCGCGGCCCCCTTCGAGCCCATAATCTTTCGTTCCACTTCGCCTACAACCTGTTCCGCTTCATCGTTGCGCCCATGAATCATCAACCAGCGCGGACTTTCCGGAATCCAACGGCGAAAGAAGATCACGATCAAACCGAGCGTTGCACCGATTCCAAAAGCGAGTCGCCATCCCAGCCAGATTGGCACGCGACTCGGATCAAGTAGTACAAGTGTGGCGGCTGCGCCAAGCGCGGCCCCGACCCAGTATGAGCCGTTGATGATCAAATCAACCCGGCCACGCACGCGCGCCGGAATCAGTTCGTCAATTGCGGAATTGATTGCTGCGTATTCGCCGCCAATTCCTGCGCCAGTCACCGCACGAAAGAATGCGTAGCTCCAGAAATTCCAGGAGAAAGCGGACAAGGCCGTTCCAATTAGATAAACCGCGACGGTAATGAAGAACAATTTCTTGCGGCCAAATCGGTCTGTACCGTAGCCGAAAAGGAGCGCACCCAATACGGCGCCCGCCAGGTAGGTTGTCGCGCTCGCGCCAACCCGGGCCGGTGTTAAACCCAGCGTTTCCGGCCGCGTTAAAATTCCACCCAACGCGCCAGCTAGTGTCACTTCCAGGCCATCGAGAATCCAGGTCGCTCCCAACGAGACAACAATCAGCCAGTGCCATGAACTCCATGGCAACCTGTCCAACCGCGCGGGCACATATGACTCGATCGTTTCGCAGCTGGCCATCGTGTGAGTCTTTCGCGCAAAGAAGCGCGCGACGCAAAGCGCGCTTTTGGCCTAACGACTTGAATTGTTTAAACGCCAAAGGGTAAGCGCTGTCATGTCGAGCGACGTCGAGACATCTCTTGATGCACGTCGCCATCCGCAAATAATTCAGAGATTCCTCGACTTCGCTCGGAATGACGGAAGATGCAGCGGCAATAAAACTGAAATCAGCCGATCAGTTCCACTGGATCGCCTTTGCGCACTATCCCTTCCACAAGGACAGCCCCATAGACGCCAGCCATCCCTTGGTGAGCTTGCGCAACCTTTTTCAGTATCACCGGCGTTTGTTCTCCGGTGTCCGGATCGAGGGTGATTATCACGCAGCGCGAGTCGCGTTCCAGAATTGCGATGATTGCCTTTGGTCCAATGCGCACCGATCGGCCAACAAATTCGTTTTCAGCGAAGCCTTCGGCAGACATTAAGTCTACATAGACGTTTGCCCGAAAACGCCGTTTATCCACGCGCACACCTGTCTCTTCAGCAAGTTGCTGCACCGATTGCAGACTAAAGAGCGACACTGGGCGGCAATCCGTCATGGCTCGCTGGGATTGCATCAGGGTAAGCGTATGCTTTGGATCGATATCCGCTCGAAGCATGTCGATCAGAGCGGGTTCATCGATCGCGAGCTTGTCTCCATCGGGAGTCTCAACGTCGACCACTAATTCTGCAAGGTTGGCCAAAAGAGGATTCGCGCCTTTGCTTTCCGCCTCGATCAAATTAAGGGGTCTCGCCGCTTTGTCAGTATAACGAAAGCGTGGACGATACTGCAGAAGTCTTCGCTGGTCGCGAGCTGTGAAATATGGGAAGCCCTCGTGATTCGCCGAACTTTTGAAGGCAAACACTCGATCGCCATAAATTCCGGAATAACTGGCAAAAGCTTCATCCAATTCCTCGCCGCGCATACTTTTGACGGGGTAACGCCAAAGGCTGTCGACTTTGCCAATGACACTCATGAACCTAATGTCTCATCAGCGCGCAACGGTGTAGCCACGGTGCTGCGTCGCCGTGTTCGCGCGGGCAACAACGCTTAAGCGCCTCGACACAGCGAGGCGACTACAACGATTGCGAGATGCATTCGGGGTTTCTATCGGACTCAATGGCTACTTGCTTGGTTCTGTACGCTTCATCAACTCGTTAGCCGGCAAACTGGGATCAAGAACCTTGCGCGCAGTCTCGACGCCGGATACGGGAAGCTTTGTGGAATCGAGTAATCCGATCTGGGCCAGTACCGATGCCTGGTCCCAGTAAATATGCTCGTGGGCAAGCTTGTGTTCTTTAAATCGCACGATCGCAACCAGCGGAACCTCGACGCGTTTTCCCGTGGGAGCGACGCCCGGCAACATCCAATCCATTCGGATCGTGTGCGTAAACTTGAATATCATTTCATCCACCAATTGGTTTTCACCGATGGTCCGCGAGACAGGCGTCATCTCCGTGTCCGGCGGCATCTGTGGAATAAATCGTTTCGAGTAGAATTCGCGCAATTCATCCTTGCCTACACCACCCGTGAGCACTGGAATGTGATTTACGTAAGCGTCTTCGACCATGGTGGCGAGCGTCTCCTCCGTGTTGCGGGTGGAAAACTCATAACGGACATGATCTTCCCAGAGGTGGCTCAGAGTCTTCTGCGCGGACGTGAGATTTGGGTTTTCCTCTTTCTGTTCGGAGTTGGACATGGTTCTCCTCCTTCTCGTTTTGGCGAAGCGCGACTTTAAAGCTACGAACGCTCACGAAAGAAACCAAGGCGATACTTGGCTGCTTCGGTAACAAGCTGCCCGCTAAGCGAAAAGACTTACTTCTGATCGACAAAAGTCACAGCGCCCGTATCCAGGCTGTAATAGCCGCCAATTACCTGAATCTCGCCGGAATCAACTCTGGCTTTGAGAATTGGCGTGGATGAACGCAGCTGGCCTACCACGTGTTTGACGTTCGCTTTTATTGTCGCGTCCAGGTCCTCCTTCGCTGTGGCTTCGACTGCAGGCTTGATCGCCGTGACTAGCGATTCGATATGCCCGGGCGCGGTGCCTTTAGCAGCAATCGTCTGCTTTGCTGCTTCAACAGCACCGCAACGCTGATGTCCCAGCACCACAATCAGGCGGGTCCCCAAATGATCAACCGTGTATTCGAGGCTTCCCAATCCTTCATCGTTGATCACATTTCCCGCAACCCGAACGATAAATAAGTCACCGAGCCCCTGATCGAAGATGATCTCGGGCGGGACGCGAGAATCAGAGCAACTGACGATGGCGGCGAACGGATGTTGAGTTTTTGTCAGTTCAGTGCGCCGCTCCGTCGTTTGCCCGGGATGTTGCAGATTGCCGCCGGTGTAGCGGCCATTCCCTTCCTTCAGTTTGGCGAGTGCTTCCGCCGGAGCTACTGACGGCTGATCCGAATGGCCGGGATCGGCACCTTGTGCAAACTGGTTCATCACAACCAAACTAGCGAGGGCGAAACAAGACGCGAGATGTGCTTTTTTCATTTTCCATTTATGAAGGAACTGGACTGTTCAATCAATTCGAAAATGACGCGATTGTCTGTTTTCTAAAGATTGTACGCGAGCTTGTGAGTCGGCTGATACAGCTGGATGTCATCCGCGCCGGGCACGATCATCATGATTACGCGGCCGTACTCGCGTTGCTCGATGGGACCTCGGAATTGTGCTCCTTTCGTCCGCAGTTCGCCGACCGTGGCATCGATGTCGTCACACATCAATGCGATCGAGTGATGCCGCGTGAAGTCGTAGGATTTGCCTTCCCATTTGCTGTGAGTCGGGTGCACGCCCAACTCGCTCGGCCCAGATTTGAAAATGAGCCAGTCATTGTCGAAATCTTCTGCGACGTACTTCCATCCAAGGACGTCACGGAGAAACGCACGGGTTGCGTTGGCATCGTCGGAATAAATCAACGTGTGAATTGAAGTAATCATGCTGCTATCAGTTTGTTGTTGCTATTGAGCGCATCTAACGCGGCTAAGCCTTGCGGCACCACGCCCCGACAGATGCAAACCAGCACGCAACAGTCTTCGATTCTGCAACCTGGGTCTGCAGCCTGTGCACCAGGGTGTCAAGGCTACCCAACGACTCGATGGGCAAACGCAACTGCTCTATCTGCGGTCGCAAACTGCACAAGGTATCGTAATACCACTGTGCAAGGTACGGCTCCTTTCCCATGGGCAGTTCCATGCGCATGGTAGGCGCGCGCAATCCGGCTTCTACGAATGTGTGGTACAGGTCCGTTCCCATGTCGTGATTGGCAGAGGCGCGCATTGCCTTGTCAATGAGAGAGGCCGTCGCGAACCAAAGAGGCAGCTGCGCCAAATGCGCGAGGACCGGGACCCAGCATGGTTCCTGGAAAACAAACACTCCTCCCGGCCGCACCACTTGTGAAATCGAGCGCAACGTTGCGACCGGATCAGGAAGGTACATCAGAATAAAACGGCCCACCGCCGCATCGAAAGGCTGTTCGTCGAGGATCTCGTTCACATTCGATTCGTTGAAGCTTACGTTGTGAAAGCCGGCCTCAGTCACGCGAGCACTTGCCTTGGCAATAGACCTCGGGTCCCGCTCGATGGCCACAACCTGACCCGAAGGACCCACCAGTCGGGCTGCTAGCATTGCAACGTCTCCTGCCCCCGATCCGAGATCCAGAACACGTTGCCCGAGTCCAATGCCCGCATCACGAAAGAATCTTTCGGTGATCGGAGCGACACGCGCAGCTTGCCGGATCAGACGCTCGTGCTCGGCGTCGGTGTGGCCCAGTGGGTAATCAGAAGAGCGATGGGTCGTTGTCATGGGGACTTCTTGATCGCAAATGATTTCTTCTTTGCGACGAGGTTTTTCAAGGTTGCATAAGCTGGCGTGTAACCGGGATCAATGCGAATTGCATTCCGCATTTTGAGCGGAGACGCGCCAGTGAAACTAAAAACCGACGCGCCCCCAGTAGCGTCGAGGCTACCAAACTCACAACCCGGCAGTCAATGAAAGAATTATGCTCCAGCGATTGGTTAGGTCTGGTTTCGAAAGAGTCGTGTCCTTGACTTGCCCAACGCGAGCCAGGGCACGTCGTCGTAAGAATTCGTCACCACCCATGCGGCGGCTGTCAACGCCCAAGAGACAATAAACTCAGCCCATTGGGACGCGTTCGCGCCCGCCGCCAAGATCGGGATCCACACCAAGAGTGTGAATAGACCCATCTGCAGCGTCGCCAGCATGGCCGCCAGTCTCGCGTAGATACCGATCACGATCGCCAAGCCTGCCGCGATGAAGGTATAGCCCGTGAAATACGCCCAACCCACATGGGCTGGCAACCAGCCGGGCACCAAGTCAGCCGTTACCTTGAGATAGATGAAATGGGCCACGCCAAACGGGATCAACGCCAGGCCGAAGAGCGCCCTCGCGATGCGCATGCCATTTTCGCCGGTGGCAAACTTGAAATACCGCCTGTCCCAGTCACGCGCGAACCAGGTATACAGTACCCAGGCTGCTCCAGTCATTACCGCGGTCTGGCAACTTGCCCACCACACGTCCACCGTGGGCGAGATGAAAATGAGTGGCACTCTCATCGCCAGCAACCAAAGCAGTAGATAGATGAGCAGCACGCGCGCAGCGGCGGCTGATGCGCGTTGCCACAACAAGCCTATCCCTGACGCCAGCGGAATAACGACACAAAGAAAGGTCAGTACGCCGCGAGCCGGCATACTTTTGGGTACCGGCTGCCATATGGGCGTGAATTTACCTCTGATCAGGCCCAGGATTCCCAGGGCAATCATGGTCACCGCAAAGGCAACATGACTTGCGCTTGCGATGCGAATGCCTCTTCCTCCGTTGGTTTGCTGCATAGTCAAATCGCGGCCTAACGAGAAGAAGAGTTAGGCAAAATATGACCCAAAAAGGTCGCGGCAATAAACTTCAAGCTGCGTAGAGTTGAAACATGCACACGACGGACAGACAGCCATGACTTACCGGCGTTCGAGGCCAGGCTCAGGCGATCTTAGTTGCACCCCAGCACGGCCGGATCCACCACCAAATATACCAAGAACGGCGGTAACATCATCAGCTATCGCCCGAGCCAGCCCTCAATCAATAACCGGTTGGCGAGGCTTTGGTGTTAGCTACCCGTTGCAGTTCTTCCCCACTGACCTGTACGACATTGTCCGTGCGGACATGCGCCCCGGCCCAAGCGGTGCTGTCATCAACTTCGATCCAGCGACCGGGCAGACGACTTCCGGTGAACGGCGGCACCCATATCCGGTGTGTACCTTTCGTTACGGTTACGGACGCGCGCGTTTGTTTGAGCTCAAAATTCAGGTGTGTCGATTCACCTGGTTCGAGCGTCGTATTATTAATGGAACCCTTCACAGCACCATTTACAACCAGCGTTACCCGGTAATTGCCCGCCGCGAGACCCTCTAAACTGTAACGGCCGTTTACATTCGTTTTAGCCGTTGTGAGCAATCTGCCAGTGTTTGTCGCTTCAATCCGGATGTCCGCGCCTTGAATCGGATGCCCCTTAGCATCCTTGACGATTCCCTGCAGGACGGAATTCGCCGCCCATGCACTTGCGACAAAAAGCATGACCCCAGTAAAACCAATCCAAATAGATTTGATAAGCATATAAAGAAAGAGGGTGGCAACGTGGCAAACGAACAATATCCAGTTCGCCAATTTCGATGTGGCCAGTTTGCGTGTTAACTGGTTTTGTTCGGATGCGGCTTTTAGGTTGCCTATTGACGGCAGCATCTCATCTTGAGAAAGCATTCACTGGATGCAAAAGTGGTATTGAAAAATGAATGGCGCGATTTACGGCCGCACGGTCTCATCGGTCCCGAGGCAGCGTCGGCGTCGTTTAGTCATGTCGTTTGAAATGGTGCGGCTGGATCGCGCGTCGTCGGAGCCGCTTTACCAGCAACTCTATCGTCAAATACGAGAAGAACTTGAGAGCGGCAGTTTTGATTCAAGCGCTTCTCGTTTGCCTTCCTCACGAGTTCTCGCTGCAACTCTTGCGATTTCGAGACCGACCGTAAACCAGGCGTTCTCAAAACTGCTTGCGGAGGGCTATCTTCAAGTCCGGAAACGATCTGGTATCTTTGTGGCCGATCATTTACCGGCAACTTTTCTGAAGGCCGCGAGGCTGACGGCGACGGCACGCATCGAGCATTCTCCGCGTGTCGCACGGCGAGTAACCAGAATGACTGATTTTCGCAGGGGCCGACAACTCGATGTTGGCATTGGCGGACCGCCGTCCGTTACATTCGTCGCGGGGTTGCCGGCCGTGGATGAATTCCCGATTGCTGTTTGGGAACGCTTGCGCGAGCAGGTCTTGGCAAAGAAGGGAGCGCACCTATTGCGTTATGCCTCGAGCCGTGGCGAGATCGAACTGCGGAAGGCGATCGCTGCTTACTTGTGCGACTTTCGTGGCGCCAATTGTCATCACGACCAAATCGTAGTCGTAGGCGGTATGCAACAGGCGATGCTGGCATGCGCGCTCGCATTAATCAATGAGGGTGAAGTGGCCTGGATCGAAGATCCCGTCTTCCATCAGGCACGTAATGTCCTGGCTTTTGTCGGGGCGAAAACGGTCCCGCGCCCGATCGATCGTGAAGGTCTGGTAATCGGGAAGTGCTCGCGGCAAAATTCTCCCAGACTCATTCTTGTCACACCGTCGCATCAGTTTCCCCTGGGTGTGACGATGAGCTTGAAGCGGCGGAAAGCTTTGATCGAGTTCGCGGAGTCGCGCGACGGCTACATCCTGGAGGATGATTATGATTTCGAGTTTCGTTTCGATGGGCCGCCGCTGCCATGTCTTCAAGGTTTGGACCATGCCGGACGGGTGATCTATTCCGCCAGTATGAGCAAGATCCTCTATCCATCGCTGCGTATCGGTTTTCTGGTCGCACCGCCACAGCTTGTTGACACTCTGGTCAAGGTGCGCGCTATCATGGACCAACACTCCCCGGCGATCGATCAAGCCACTCTGGCGCAGTTCATCACCGAAGGATTTTTCCTCAGTCATGTGAAACGGATTCGCGAAATCTATGCGAAGCGACGCGTATTCTTTATCGAACAATTCCAAAAATGGCTGGGCGACTATTTCGTTCTGGAAGTGACGCCAGCCGGTTTACACTTTATCGCCTGGCTGCGGCGCGAGGAAGATTTCCCCTTATTCATGCGTGCTCGTGAGCAAACTGGCGTTTGGGCCCGCCCTCTTTCTTTCTTCTGCATCAAGGCTCAGTTGGATCCGGCATTCGTGTTTGGATTCGCGGCCTGGTCGCACGCGCAAATTGAACAAGGCTTGGCGAAACTAGCGTCGGCGGTTAAGCAAATGAAGCGGCGTGGCGCGGAAAATGGTTCATCGTTTCAAATCCGCCCTACCTCACCTGTTACGAGTCCATACTGGCCGCCGACAGCTATCCGATAAAATTAGAAAGATTTGCGGACGCAACCGCTGGCTTGCGGCTCATTCGCGAAGCGCGCCGCCGTCCAATTGAAGAGCTGCTCTTCGAGCGGCGTCCCATGCAGCACAATCGTCAAGTGGTCGCGCCCCTTAAATGTCCAATACTCGAGTCGTTGACCGGCAGAGCAGCGCTCTTCGACGTACGCGTCAGTGGCAGACGACGGCACGACGATATCCGAGAGGCCTTGTGCGATTACGACAGGTGCCTTGATTGGCCCGTCCGGCGTGTTCTGTTCGAGCCGGGCTTGAAGCGCTTTGTTAGAACTCGTCGCCAATGCTGGTCCGTCGAACGTAGCTGCCAGTGCGCCGATGCGTTCCGCATCATTTGCCGGGACGAAATCGCATAAGTTTACTATCTGACGCGCAGCATCGAGCGCCGCGGGCCGAAGGGCTTTCTCAAATATGATGTCCGGGTAGAACCGGCTGTACGACAACGCGAGATATGGCCCAAACCGCTTGTCCGCCTCGACGTTCATCGCGAGAATGTTCTTGATGTTTGCGGGCGGTGCGATTGCCGCGACTCCAAGGATTTCGAGCTCCGGCGCGTAGCGCGGCGCAACAATGCCGCTCCAAAGAGCGGCGTGTCCCCCTTGGGAGTAACCCCACACCACCATGCGTTTGTCGAGGGTAAGCTCGGACATCTGCCGCGCGGCACGGACCGAATCGAGCACCGCACGGGCTTCGCCCTCGCCGATCAGGTAGGGATGCGGGCCACCCTTTTCTGCGAAGGAGTAATCTGTCGCGACCACGACCCAGCCAGCCGCAACGATCCGGTCACGCCAGGGGATGCCCTTGCTCGGCATCGACAAAAGGGACGGCATGCATTTCTGCAGCAAGCCCGTCGTGGCGTGCTCCCATGCGATGACAGGGCGCGGGCCTGCTGGAGGATTGGTCGGCGCGAACACTATCGCGACCGCCGTCGCTGGCGTGTTGTCGTCGACAGTGGTTGCATAAAGGATGCGCCAGCCTCGGGTGCCGGCTGGCAGTATCACGTCTTTGAGCGGCTCGCTCCGCAGTAACGCGCCAGGCTGGCGCGACGCGTCCGACGGTGGATCGTAGAATGCATCTGGCGCGTACGCAGTGATGCTCGCGCCAAACGCCTGGGGTGTCGGCGTACTGCTCGCCTCTGACGAAGATAGTTTGCGTCGATTGCAGCCAGCTCCGGAGAGCAAAACAAGCAGCACCGCGCAGCCAATCGAGCGGAGTCCGGCAATGTTCATAAGGCACTTCTCCTGGCAACCTGTGATCCGCTATCCATCGATCCAGCAAGACGACCTAATGAGAATCGAGCAGATTGGGAATCTGCGTCGGCTTCATCGATTGCTTAGCGATGCTTTCATCTCGCAGTACTGTGTCATCAGAATATCTGATGGGTCATCACACCACCGTCCACGAGAAGGTTCGCGCCTGTGATCCAACGCGCAGCGGGTGAAGCCAGAAATAAACACGCATCCGCCACATCTTCGGGAAGCCCCAGGCGTTTCAGCGGCGCGGTTTCTTTCCAGCGTTTCACTCCGTCGGGCCAATCTCGCTCCAAACCTTCACGCCAGATCAAGCCCGGCGCGACTGCATTGACGCGAATACCATGCGGCGCGAGCTCGCACGCCGACGCGCGGGTGAACATTAGCACGCCGCCTTTCGCCGCATTGTAGTGGCTGTGATTCGGCGCCGGGTTTTCCGACTCGATCGACGTGATGTTAACAATCGCGCCATCGTTTTGTTCTTTCATCACCTTTGCTGCCGCTTGTGTACAAAGAAACACCGAACGCAAATTGGCGTCCACAACGTGGTCCCATTCATCGGGCGTCATCTCCAAAACGCTGTGAAGCGGATAAGTTCCCGCGTTGTTGATGAGCACGTCTAATCGCTCAAATTGCTCGACCGCGCGCTTGATGAGGCGTGCCGCGTCTTTCTCTTGGGTCAGGTCGCCCTGCACGGCAATGGCATTGCCGCCGCGCTCTTGAATCTGACGCGTCACCTTCTGCGCGCCAGTCTCGCTCGAATTGTAATGCACAATCACGCCGGCGCCCGCTTCGGCCAACCGCCGGGCGATACCTTGTCCCAAGCCGCTGCCAGCCCCCGTAACAAGCGCGATCTTGCCACTGAAATCGAACAGAGATTTAACGGGTGGAATGTCCATAGTCCATAACCGTTCGGTTTGATCTAACACAATGCCGCTGGGACGACTTCTTGCACGGGAAAGAGATCGGCTGGTGAGATGCAACACTCGAACTACGGGCGCGGCGCGGGCGTCGGTTGACTCCTTGGTGTTGGCGCAACTTTCGGTGAGGGTGCGTTACTCTTCCCGGGAAGGTCTTTCTTCAACTCATCGGTGATTCTTTCTTTCACCATGTTTTTAATGGCATCGCTAAACGAAGGTGACGCAGTAGCGCTCGGTTGAGGTGCTGGCGTCGCTCTGTTCTTATCAACCGACCGCAGGATAGCCGGCGCGAAAATCACTGACACAATGGCAAGTATCAGGAGTAACGCCGCGATGATAAAAATCGCGATCGGAACCGGTGAAAGTCCTTTGCGCCTTGTCGCGCCATGCGCGGTGTGTCGTGCCCCGGCGACACACGACGGGGGCGCTGGATTGCCAACCGTCTCGGCATAAAGGTTGACTAACGAAACAACAACTCCGTGTTTCACTTCCACATCGCCTAGTTCGTGCAGGTAAGGTTGCCAACGACGATGCTGTGCCAGATCACCCGCGAAGCGTTTGCTCACCAGAATGTGACCCGCGTCGCCGCAATCCATCACCCGACGCGCGACATTGATTCCCACTCCGGAAATGTTTTCGCGCGTATTAGCATCCCTGATGTGTTGCACCGGCCCACTGTGGATTCCCATCCTTACCGGCAGGCTCGGTTGCGCGCGAAGAGCTCGACTGACTTCCAGAGCGCATTCGGCAGGTCCCTCTACTGAACCGGTGAAAGCCAGGGCCATGCCGTCGCCGGTCGGCAAAATAATCAGCTGGCCTGCTGCTTCTGCTTCACGCACTGCTTCGGTGTTACGGACAATCTGATTCAATTCCTGGAGCGCTTCTGATTGTTCGTCGGTCAGCAGCTTGGAATACTCGACGATATCGATGAACAAGACATGCGCGATCTCCAGGCGCGGCTTGGTTTTCTCATCCTCCTCCATTGGCGGGAAACGTTAAGCGCACTCCGTCGACCGCTCTAGACGATTTTTTCGTCCGCCATTTCGCCGCTGGCAGGTTTGCGAAGAACGGCCCTTACGATCTAACGAGAGTCGAGCAGATTGGGAATTCGTGAGATGGACGGGACAGCCAGGATTGGGGTCACTTCTTTTTAGCAAGCGAATCAAGAAGCTTTTGCAAATCCTTCCACGGAAATTCACCAACGTGGACTTGGCCATTGATAACGAAAGCGGGCGCGCCGGTGATGTTATAACGTTTCTGCGCTTCCTCGCCGACTTTGGTGGCGCGTTCCACTTCGGCTTTGTTTTCTATGCATTGATCCGCCAGAGCAGTATTCATTCCCGCCATTCGGCCCATTGCCATCAACGCCCCATGCACGTCAGTCGCGCCGAACTCCGGATCCCATTCCTTCTGATTGCGGTACAGCATGTCGATGAAGTGCATATACTTGCTGGGGGGAAGGCAGCGGGCCATTGCTTCCGCGGCCAAATCCACCGGATTCAAAGGGAAGACTCGAAAAACGTAGTAGACTTTTCCGGTAACGATATATTTCGCCTTTAAAAGCGGTAACGAGTCCAAGTTGAAGCGAGCGCAGGGCGGACAAGTCAGCGACGCGTATTCGACCATCAAAATCGGGGCTTTTGGAGAGCCAATCGACCTGTCTGTTGCTGTGATCGTGATGGCGGCTCTCTCCTCGGTTGCCGAGAGCGCGGCGCTTTGAAAGACTATCACGGCAAGGACCGCCGCAACGGCGCTCAGGGTGATTCGCGTGCTGTTCAAATTGTCCTTCAGGCGATACATTATTCCTCCACAATCCTTTCAGCAATCATCCTCTCGCCGGGCGTTGGCATACTCATGCATTAGTTGTCAGCAGACTGCTTTATGTAATCGCTCAGGGCTTCGATTCGCTGGTTGATTAACTTGAGCTGTGCGTTCGCGAAATCTACTCGCATACCGCTGCCTCCAATCGCGCCGCCGACGCGCGCGATCAACATGGCTTCATCGTCACGCCACTTGATCCATGAGCGTTCGGCTTCTTTTAAAGCCTTCTGCCCGTCCGCATCCAGTTTACCCATCAGACGTTTATAGACTGCGTCGAGGCGGGTATTGGCCTGGTCCACTGCGGCCTGTTCCTCCGTTCCCGGTGGTTTGAAGTCAGGACCTTGGCCTTTGGATTCAAGAGACACGGCCATGATCACGACGGCAATCCAAGCGGCGAATAGTGTTTTTATCTTCATTTTCCTGGTTGGAGTTTGCTGCCTGCGAAGGCCAGGAAGCAAGCTTTAACCGCCTAACGAGAATCGAGCAGATTGGGAATCTGCGAGATAGACGGGATAGCCCGCGAGGGCGAATGAGCCGGGAAGATCATGAGTCAAAGAGAGAAGCTACGGCATGTGGTGGTGCGATCTGTTTCACTTCATCCTTCATAACTTTCCTTCTGCTTTGCCGCACAGCGGCGTGCGGTTGGCTTTATCGATTGGTTAGATTTCACCTCGACGAATGAAGCGGTTTGTGATGCCGATCGTTCCCAAGCGTGGACAACATTATGTGAACATGATCCGATAGCGCAGGCCAGGCTTGCAGCCGAACTGCTGCGGTTTGATGAAGTGCTCGACGAAGATGCCGCCATTCGCTTCGACGACGCGTTGTGACGCGATGTTGTCCGGATCGGTGGTGATCTCCACGTACAGCAGGCCGAGCGCCTTGGCTTCCGGGAGTATGAGGTGTAGCGCTGACTTTGCATACCCGCGGTGCTGCTTCCACGGCACGACCGCATAGCCGATATGCCCCAGACAATAGGGCGGCAGCGCCGTAGTACCGGGCTGCCACCGCAACCCGATGCTGCCACAGAATTCGCCGTCCCAGAGCCAGCGTCTGAAGCCCGGGAGGCGCTTGGCCGTCGAACCGTCCGGAAGAGTGATGGGAGGACCCTTGCCTTCGCGGTCTTCCATGCTGGCGAGAAACGCCGCTGCATCGGCCTGAATGCGGGAGAGCTCTTCGCGTGTGGCTTCGACACCGCGCTCATTGTCCGCAGACCACCCACGCTCAAGCGCAGCGACGTAGCTCACAAGGTGTTCGGGCCCGGGACGCACGAGCTGCATACTAGACGCCTAACGATACACAAGATCAGCGGTCGCGAGACCTTAGAAGCGGTCCACGCGGCAAAAGCGAGAAGGGGAATAACTCACGAAGCGGATTGTACGTAATATCGCGGTTCACGAAGCATGGTTTAGATGTTGTCGACGGCCACCGTTTCGACCCACTGTGCCCGCCAGGCAGGGGCGCTGAACGGGTCGGCAAAGTATTGGGTTTCATGCGATACTTTTCCATCACGAAACTCCATAATGCTGACGGTATAGACGCGCTTGCCCTCGTACATAATCACATACTCAGTGATCCAGAGATTGCCGTTTCCCACGATCCGGCGGACCGAAAACCCCGATGGCTTGCCAGGATGATGACTACGAAGCGCCTGCAGGTTATTCCGACCGCGAATTACCTCGCCTGATTGTGGATACTCGCACACGACATCATCGTGGTAGATTTCATGTTCGGCAACCTGATCACCCGCAGCCGACGCTGCCCAATGCCGATCAATAGCTATCCGAATGTTCTGCTGTTCCATTAGCGGTCTTCTAGGTCAGACGTTCCGAAGTGTAAGGCGAGCTTCTAATTGTCAGCCCATGACCAGGCGGTAATCTGCCAGTCCTGTGCTGCTTTGTGTAACACCAGAGTCATAACACCGGTTTCGTTGACTATTTCTGTCTTCTTCTTGAAACGGAAGGTTGTCGGAACAACCACGTATGCGTCAGCACCTGTGACATCGACGTGCTTCGGTTTGTCCAGAGTTACAACCGCTTCGCTCATGTTGTTCGCCTTGGCGTAAGCCTGATAAGCCTTGAACCATTTCGAGGCGGCTCCGGCCCCGTGCCACACGTGCGGCGGAAAATCGTCGATAATCAAAGCTTCCTCCGCGCAAGCGGTCTCAGCCATTTTGACGTCGCTCTTGTTAAAACCCTCTACAAACTGCTGCACAGGGACCATTACATCTGTCTCTTCAGATGCGACGGCCGATCTTCCGATCACGGCGACGGAGATCGCGAGTGCGATCATTAGTTTGTGCATATTGGATTTGCTCCTTTGTGGGTTGCTTTTACTACGGTAATTCGTCGAACGAGACATAAGATCAACGATCGCGCGAGTTAGAAATGACATTCGCATAACAAGCATACTAAACCACAAAAGAAAATTGGGTCATCAGGGAGACGGGATGACCGTATCTTGAGCCGCGACGATTTGCCATTGCCCATTGCGCTTTAACCACGTGTCAGTCCACACCTGACATCGCCTTGTCTCCGTGCCGTCGGCTGCCTTCCGGATACGGCTTTCCGATCCGTACGCGATGGCAATGGAGTCTCCAAAAAACCGCACCTTTACGTCACCGAGCTGACAGTCGCGAGCGACTGCCTTGGGATCGGTGGCGATAGCTTGTACCTTGCCGTAGCGACGACCGTCGGTTGCCGTTCCCTGGAAGTCGTCTGCTATAACGGTCTTCAGGTCTGGCTGAGGGCTACAGCTTGAGCTGGCCCATTTAGCTTCTGCAGCGATAATGAATTTGACAGTGGAGTCGTCCGGCGACCCCCATCTGCTGTCCTGGGCAATGGTTGGTGTTGTGAGACAGCCAAGAAACGAGAGCGTAGCAGTGAAGAGCATTGTGCGTGACATATATTCTCCTAATAGAACTGCCGAATTACAAAAGCCATAGTTTTATCTCGCCGCATACCGAGACACAAAATCAGCTATCGCGACCGAGGGCGCGCTGGCTGCGAGTAGCTATCCCGAGCAGGAACACAAATCGGGACGCAGTTAGCTACATCGCCTGGTCAGACCGTGTCGTGCGTGCGCCGCCAAAGAGCGTCGAGGCTCCACAAGCCCGAGCCGTGAAAGAAAATGTAGAGAAAAACGAAACAATAGAGCACCGCCGTCTCGCCACCGTTGGTAATAGGCGCGAAGCCGCGACCCGCGCAGACCATGAAGTATGCTACGGCCATTTCGCCACTGGCAAGAAATGCTGCGGCTCTCCCGCAAAATCCAACCGCGACCAGGGTGCCGGTCACGAACTCGATCAGCCCCGCGGCCAATCCCAGAGGACTGTGGATCGCAATCCTGCCGCCAAGCACACCAAACAGCTTCTGCGCGCCATGGCACGCGAAAAGCAGTCCCACGATGATCCTGAGGATTGCATAGCACTTCCCGCTATGTCGTGTAAGAAAGACCGATGGACTCCGCATAGGTCTAGCGAGAAAGAGAATGGAGCCCGCGGGGAGCGGTGCGACATAGACGGGAAGCCGGCAGGATGGTTTCTCGGGAAGAAAACATCACAAGCCACGGCAAGGTGCCGTGGCACACACGCTGAACGTATCTCGGGATGGGGCCGAGGGCTTCATCGATTAGTTAGATGGTTCGCGTAATCATCACGCTCGCGTTCTTCACACGATCATCTGCTTGCAGGCACGCACTTGAACCGAATCTCCGCAGATGCAGACTGTCCGGGTTTCGAGTCCTGTGCCGTGCCGTTCAAGGGAATCATTTCGCCCCCTTTGATCCGACAGAACTCCGCAGCTTGCTGGTAGAGCCGCGCTTTGACCGCACTGCCGGAAAAATCAGTAGAGTTACCAACACCGGCCATCTTGTAAGTGTTCGGTCCGATTTGAACGACGCGGTCTGTTCCCGAAGTGGCACATCCGCAAATACACACCACGATGCCGACAACCGAAGCGAAAGATCGAAAGGATTTCATTGGGGTGGGTATCAGTCGTGCTAAGAAGAGCATTGCAACAGCGAGCCAGGCGGAAAGCGAGCAAAAAAAACCAAGGCGCCACGAAAGAAGATAAAGGCTTCATCGATTGGTTAGATGTAAAAGCAGCCATATTATTTCTTCGCCGGGATTTCGTCGTACATGTAGCGAAAGATCTTCCACGAACCATCCGTTTGCTTCTTCCACACCAGCAGGTTCTTGCCGCGGAAATGGATCTGTTTCCCGTTCCTCGTCACGTCACCATCGAAAACCGAGGTCGCAATCGCGACGTTATCCACCACGTGGAAGCTGTTCCAATTAACTGTCAGCGTGAACGGCACAAAGTGCGGGTCGGCGACAAGCTTCTTGTAATACTCGCCGATCGCTGCCTTGCCGAGCACGGGCTCCTCCTCTTTAGGCATGAGAACCGCGTCCTCGTCGTAAAGGTTCGTGAGCGCCATGGCATCTTTCTTGTTCGCTGCGGCCAGCCACTCCTTGTAGCGATCCTCCACCGCGGCCTTGATGTTGGCTTCGTTGTTTTGCGCGAAGACCGGCAGGACGACCAGGAACATGATTGTGAGCGAGAGCAGTTTGCTCATGCTCTTTAGACAGTCGGCACCATTTACGTGTTGAAACTGATTCGTCATCTTGGCTTCCATCGACTGGTTAGATCTAGCGATGGAGCATCGGGGAAACGTCGAAGCCGAAGACTACCTGCCAAACAAAGATCACTATTCCCATTATCGTATGCGTGCGAATGCGCCTTGAGCGAAATCCAATGACTGCCACCGGAATGCCAGCGACAGAATATCCCCAGCCCAACACGCCTTGTCCTATGATATAAGTCCAGCCGCCCTTCATGTATGAGTCCATCACATCGATGACCAAGCCAAGCAGGTAAACTGAATAGAACCAGCGGCGCTTTGACAGGAAATATGCATTCAGGTCGTCGACTTTGTCCCAGTCCCTGGGAATGAGAAGAGCCGCGAGAAGAAACAGAACAACTGCGTAGCAGATAATCAGAAAATAGTTCCAGAGCGTCCAATGTTTCAGGATGTCGACCAGGCGGAATTCCCACCACCAGAAAAGAATCATCCACACAAAAACCTGTGCCAGCCAGAATGCTGATGCCCAACTGAGTTGCAGTGGACGGTCGCCTTCAGTGTAACGCTCGATCGCACCGCTGACGCCTAAAAGCACGTTCGTAATGCCCAAGCCGATGATGATCGAAGTCAGCACCATCACGTGCTGAAATTGGTCGCTCATATCATTCTCGCATTGTAGATTACCAGTGCTTCCCTGGTCGTCTAACGAGACCAAGCTGAGCTACCGCCGCTGAGAGCGAGCGCGGCCTGGGCTGAAACTATTTTATTCATCTGAAATGCAAATGTACGCCGGTCCGCGGTTCGGTACATCGACTGTGTAAATCCGTAAAGGCTCATAAACCGGCGAAGAACGCTGCGATATCGCGGGCGAGCAACTGGGGCTCCTCGGCTGGCGCGAAGTGGCCGCCTCTCGGCATCGGCGTCCACCGGCGCACGTTGTATAGACGTTCGGCCCATTCGCGGGGAGGTGTTCCCTCATCGACAAAATTATTGGCGAAAACGGCGATGCCAGTTGGCACGTCGACGAACTCTTGTGGTCCAATGGTGATTCGGAACCGCCTGTTGTCGTTGTCAAAGTAATCCCGCATAGAGGATGTGATCGTCTGTGTTACCCAGTAGAGCGTCACCGTGGTCAACAAGAAATCGCGGGAGAGGCGCTCATCGAGATTACCACGGGAATCGGCCCAGGAGCGCCACTTTTCCAGAATCCAGGCGGCGAGCCCAGCGGGCGAGTCGTTCAGCGCGTATCCAAGCGTCTGCGGCTTCGTGGACTGAATTGCCTTGTAACCATATTCTTCTTGCCAGAATGCCTCGTTGCGCTCGCGATAAGTTTTCTCCGCCGCGGACAGTGGCCGCGTCCCTGGTCCAGTGTAGGGAGTAATCTCCAGATTACTCAGGTAGACGCCAATCATTGGTTTTGGATTGTTCAACGCCATGAACGTGGCAATCCCGGCTCCGAAATCTCCGCCTTGCGCCCCGTAGCGCTCGTAACCCAAACCACGCATGAGGCGGTGCCATAGCCCGGCGACGTGCTGATAGTTCACGCCCAACTGACGGGGCCGCTCGGAGAACCCGTAACCAGGAAGGGAAGGGATGACGACGTCAAAGGCGGGACCGTCGATGCCGTGGGCGTGTGGATCGGTCAGGAACGGCACTAGCGGAAGCAGCTCTACGAACGTGCTAGGCCAGCCGTGAATCAAAATCAGCGGAATGCCGTTTCCGTGCCTGGCCCGCTCATGGACGAAGTGGATATGAACGCCATCGAGCTCTGCGCGGAACTGGGTGGCCGCGTTCAGCTCGCGCTCTTGTGCCTGCCAATCGAACTCGTCGGCCCAATACGCAAGCAACTGCCTGAGGTACTCAAGGTCAGTCCCCTGTTCCCAGGCAGCGCCTGGTGCCTGATCAGGCCAGCGCGTCTTACGAATGCGCTCTCGGAGGTCAGACAAGATCTCTGCCTCGATTTGGATCGAGAACGGGGTGATATGTAACGGTGATTCCATTGTAGGTCTTACCAGCTAGCTAACATTGTCGCCTGCTGCCTAACAAAATCGATGCACTAGCGGGAGCGTAAGCCGGGCACCTGGACGAAGTCGACGGTGTCGTGGCAAACACGCCGAGCTTATACTGCAATGGGGCCAGCCTGCTCGCGAATGGAGCAGCGGGACGGCAGCGACATAGATGGGCAAACCGAGAGGTCGAATGGAGCTTAACGGAAAAGCGACATAGAAGGTAAAACTGTGAGGGAAGCAGCGAGCGAGTCGGGGAAGGAGCGAGTTTCAAATGAGCGGGAGCGAATGAGTCAAAGCTTTCGGAGTTGGCCTCATCGACTGGTTAGACGCTTCGGCGGAACATGCATGGAGCCTTAGACACTTCCCGCATCACGTGCGACTTGGAGCGTGTCGAGGTATTGTTGGAACTTGACAGGCCGGCCGTCGCGGGTTGTCCAGACGTGAGCCACCTGTGCTTTGCGTTCCTTAGCTTGCCCGTGAAACCTAAAGTAATAGTAGCCGAGAGCCACAACTCTCTCGCCGCCGTTGCACTCAAAGATCTCGTCCACGTCAAAGACGAGTTTGTCAAAACCCGCCGTTAAGCGTTCGAAAATGCCTGAGCGCACCGCCACTATCCCGTGATACGGGCTGCGGTCCGCGAACGGCGAATTATCAGCCACAATCCAGACGATGTCGTCAGCCAAATACGACATCACTGCTTCGTAGTCGCGTTCGCCCAAGCGTGCGTAGAGTGTTTCAATATCCGTGATCGCATTCATATTCGATAAGGTCTAACGAGAAAAAGCTCAGCCACCGCTGGCGGCAGCGAGTATAGCAAACTCACAGAGTTCTTTCATAAAGCAAACGTGCGCATCGCGGTTGGCTGCAGCGCTTGGTTAGGCGAATTCAATTTTCCGAAGCATGACGACGGATTCTTTGTCGCCGACCTCGCGCTCATATATCGCCCATCCATTCTTTTCATAAACTGAAGCGGTCACAGCGAGGCAGTCGATGAAAAGGCCTTTGATGCGTGCTCTTGCAGCGATCGAAGCGGCTTCATGGAGGATCATCGAGGCAATCCCTCGGCGGCGAAAGTCCGGCCTGACGTAAACTGCAGCGATCCAGGGTGCATATTGGGGGCGATGAATGCAGTCGTTTTCGATGACGCAGCAACTTCCAACTGGTTCGCCCTCGGCCAGAGCGATCACACTATACGGCACAGTATGCAGTTTCGTATGGCTCCGGAGCCAGTTGAAAACAACCTCGGGCGAGTCGCATCGCTTGCTCCACCACTCGTCGTAGATCCAGCGCCCAACGGTCTCGAGGTGCTCTGGGCACTCCGATAGCTGCTTAAGGGCGATCGTCATTCGGCGGGACATTATCGCCTAACGAGACTCAAGATCAGTCACGACTCTGGGAGGCGCACATAGCCTCATCCCGAGCATCCTAGCTAAGGTTAACATTGGAACGCAACGCCATAGAATCGTTCGCTGCATCGCCTGGTTAGATGCTTCCCTGCTATCACTTTTCAGTCCGCGTAAGCTGAGCGAGTGAAGGGACACCGCGGACTTCTTCAAGGCTCTCGACGTAATTCCGAAATCCGGGCGCAAAGAACGTCCGCCTCATGGACCACCATGTCTTGACCGTTGGCACCATCCAAACGCTGCGCAGAAATGCGTCGTATCCCTCCCACTGATCGCGTTCGAGCGTGCCTTGACGCATTTGGAACCATCCATTCTCGAACAGCTTGAAATAACCGAGCATAAAAGATGCATACCGCGCTCTTTCCATCTCCGACGCGCTGCTCCAGTCTTTCAACATTGTGGCAGTCGTTAAAAGCTGGTCATTCTGCGACATCTGGATGGCAAGGTCATGCATCGATCTGGCAAGGGAGTCGACCACAATCGCGCGTGAAGAGCGCGTGTTTTGCCGGACCTGCGCCGCCACATAAAAGAGCGAGACGATGACGCCGATCGACGCGATTAGCTGTGCCCAGACATTGATCGTTTCCACATTCATCAAGGTTTTTAAATCCGTGGTTTCTACGACCGATTCAGCCCCGATTCAATCATCTAACGATCACAGCTGCCGTAGCAACAACAGTCTTTCGCATTATGAGACGGCGCACATTAATCTAACGAGAACAAGATGAGCGCCGGCGAACCCCGGCCGCGGCGGGTAAACTGTAGCGCGCGCGCCAATGACTTGCGCGAAATTACTCCAGTCCTGAAGCGTCATAGGCCTAACGAGACGGAACTGGGCCACCGCGGACGACAGCGAGCTCTGCCGCGAGGTTCAGTATTGAAGCGATCTGAAAGCTAGACATCGGAACGGCCAGCGGTTGGCTCCATCGATTGGTTAGGTCTTCTCAACTCGTAGCGATTCACGTATTGTTCGTAGGCGATGAAGCCGGGAATGGTCCTATACCGGCGTACGAACGCGAATCCGAGTTTTTCTAACACTCGATTTGGAGCAGGATTCTCCGCCGAAGGTTCACAAACGAGTTTTTGCAGATTGAATCGTTCGAAGTAAAACTTTGCCGATCGGCGCACAAATTCAGTCCCTAAACCCGCTCGCCTCAATTGCGAATCCCACAAATGCAAGTGTATAAAAGCCTCGGTGCCGGGGATGATCTTATTGATGCTTGAGTGGCCGATACGCCGTCCTCGAAATATCCAAACTAGATAGAAACGGTTTCTTTCGCTGTCTGGTTTGTCATGGTCGACTAAGAGCGCACCAAGCCATTTGTCTCTTTCAGGAAGTTTGAAGCGGTCTACGCCCATCCCGCGTAGAAATGAATCATCGGCTTTATGAAAGTAATCCACCATTAGCTCGTATTCTTCCCGGCTTGAAAACGGACGGACATCTATCTCAACTCCCGTCATAAGACCTAACGAAAACCCAAGATCAGCGATCGGCCAAGCTAGAAGTGATGTTCGCATTTTCTCAAAACTAGGCATAAGGACGGTCCGCGGTTCGCTGCATCGCGTCGTTAGGTCTTGGCGAGCACGGCCTCGACGTCCAAGACAAACCCAGGATGGAAGCCAATATGTTTGGCTTTGCCCCACCAGCTCGCGCCACCCGGCGTTGTGAGCAAGGTGCCCAGGAGTGCGCCAGCTGTCGCTTCGAAAGTCCCCTTCGGAAAGATTCCGCGCTGCGTTCTGTCCCAAATGTGAAAAGCCGCCCAGGCGTTTTCCTGCAACATCTGCTCCAATCGAAGCTGATCGGCCGCGTCCAGCGGCCTCTTCCCATGAAGACCGGCAGTCATCAACTCCGCGATGTCGCGATGCTTGGCGATGGCCATGCGGATCACGGTCCATTGCTCCATGGTGGAGTTGTGTTCGTTCCGCTGAAGGGCGGCCGTATTTTGTTTGATCTGTAAAGCAACAAAGATCAAAGAAGCCACCACGGCCACCGAGGCAATAATTTGTGCGAGATAGGATATTTGTTCGAACGACATCGGTTTTAACGTTCCGTGGACCTAACGAAAGTAAGATCAGCCACCGCTGGCGAGGGTGCGCATGGCGGCGGGAGGAAAGGTTGGAGTCACGGAAACCTTGTTCGTACGCCGGCCAACGGTTGGCTGCATCGTTTGGTTAGGCTTTTCGTGATCCATGCTTTCAACCGCCGCGATTGCCGCTTGGACGGCAACTGGATCAAGTGTGAGTGAGATGTGGTCGATCCCCGGGAGAACTGTAACAGGAACATCTTTGCCAGCTGTCTTGAAAACGGCTGCAAACCGATCGGCGTACGACACGTCATCGTTTTGACCGACGAGCACCCGAAGGGGTTGCCTAATCGCTCGGATGTTTGCCTGGTAATCGCGCTCCGGCCTGAAGTTCTGCGCGAGGGCGAAGGAATATTGCGGAGTGAGCAAGCCCTTGTCCCTCTCAGCGACCGCGAATCTGACCACCGGCAGGTCGTCGAATGCGTGCACGCCAAACCCGTTGAGCACGGCGATCGCGATGATCCGCGGAACTCCCACGGTAGCCCAGCCGCCGTTACCCGGACGCAACGTTGCTGCGTCCTGACTGATCCAGGGAGAAAGAAGAAGATAGTTGGAGAATAGTTCCTGACGTGGACTGCCCGCGAAGCGAAGCACAAATCCGCCGCCGGAAGAGAATCCGGCGAGCGTGCAAGGCTGAGCCAATTTGGTCGAATGGACAAAATCTTCGAGGTCGTCCTCCAACTGTCCGATATAGGCGATGTGGCCTTTGGTGCCTGATTTGCCGTGTCCGCGGATGTCCAGCGTGTAAGCTGCATAGCCAGCGGCGGCAAATCCCTTGGCCATCAGGTGCATGCTGCTGCTACTGGCAGAGGAGCCGTGCACGAGCACCACGCTGCCTTTGACCGCGTCACCGGCAGTCGGGTAGGCTCGAAAGGCGAGTTTGGCGCCATCGCGAGCCGTAAAGTAACTGAGTGCCGGTAGATCGGAGAAATCCACGTTCTTGAAAGGGTCACTAATGCTCGACATTGGCGACGGCGGCTCGCCTGGTCCGCCAAGTGCGATCGCGAACCCAAGGGCCGTCACAAGAACTACGACAACAATAAGGGTGGTGATGAGAAAACGCTTCATGCAGTAAGCCTAACGAGAACAAGATGAGCGACCGTCGCCGAGAGCGAAGATGATTCGCAGCAAAGCGCGGTTCGCTATACGAAAGCCGAACATGCAGCCGGTGACGGTTCGCTCCATCTGCTGGTTAGACGGCGACTTGTTCGAAGGACACGTGTGGAATGTCCTCTACCCTTGTGCGAGCGTGCTCAACGGTAATCCCGCAGATTTTGCCCTCCGCGTCCAGATCAAGGAGTGTGTCCTCATCTAGGTCCCGCGTCTCCGCCACGTCTGCGCTGCGAAACTCGATGTAAAGCGTGTCAGTGTCTTGAAAGTAGCGAATCTTCATGGGCGAAATGAGCGGTCAAAAAATGCATTATGCACGGTTTCGCGGTCGGGAAGAAGTATAACCCGCAAGTAGCGGCCGTCCATCTCGGCGATCGGCGCCCAGCGGCGAATCCGGCTATCGCGCTGTATCTGCTCTCGAACGCGATGCGCAACAACACGCTCGATCCATTCCAGGCGAATCGCTGCGCGATCTGGGCGTTGGCGCATGTGCTCGAAATAGCGTGTGAACCGCATTCCTTCAGACTGGCGCAGACGTGGATCATACGAAAGATGAAGCCGTCTAACGAGAAAGAGAATGGAGCCCGCGGGAATGGAGTCGCTGGGATGCGAGCGACATGGGTGGGCAAACCTGAGAGGGTGAGGCTTCCGGGCATGAAGCCGAATCAAGCGGTGTGACATGGACGGGAAGCCCGAAGGGTGTTTTCGCGGGAAGAAAACATCATAAGCCACGGCTGGCGTTGAACAACAATACGGCGGGAGTGCGTGAGTGCGCAGACACAAATCGCACTAGGGAATCGGGCCGCTTTGCGGCAAACCAAAAAGCAGGTAACAAAATCGATGCACTAGCGGGAGCGTAAGCCGGGCACCTGGATGAAATCCAGGGTGTCGTGGCAAACACCCTAAACTTATTTCGAAATGGGGCCAGCCTGCTCGCGAATGGAGCCGCGGGACGGCAGCGACATAGATGGGCAAACCGAGAGGTCGAATGAAGCTTAACGGAAAAGCGACATAGAAGGTAAAACTGTGAGGGAAGCAGCGAGCGAGTCGGGGAAGGAGCGAGTTTCAAATGAGCGGGAGCGAATGAGTCAAAGCTTTCGGAGTTGGCTTCATGGATTGGTTAGGCGACTGGTTTAATAAACACATGATGCAACGAGAAGAATCAGAGCGATAACCAAAAAGACGACCCGGATGGCATGAAGCAAATCCCAGCGTCGGCGCAAGTCTCGCCAATTTGGTGGCACAGAATCCGGCTGCCAGCGGGCAACCTGGTTGTTGATAGGAACGGGCAAGAGCACGGAGTAAATACTTATGAGCGCCAAGAGCACCGTCGAGGCGAGTGCCAGCCACCACGGCGCGCTCCGTGCCGTGTGCGCAACGAAAGTCACTGCGAGGGCAAGCAGAAATGTAAGCGGATACCAGAATGACATCACCGTGCCGAGCGTCTTCGCCAATGTCTGAGCAGCTCGGATATGCACAGAGTCCTCAAGGCGGCTGATACGAGGGTGAAAGAAAACCGCCACGGCAAGCTCGCTACCGGTCATCGTCCCCGCGACCACAATGGCGGCGATCTCAAGAGCGTGAATGATGTCGGGATTCATAAATTCACATAAACGCGAGTCGCCTAACGAGAACAAGATGAGCGACGGCGGACCCGCCGCGGCGGGTAAACTGTAGCGCGCGTCGCTCGCAGTAAAAGAGTGGAAGTCATCTCAAAAGTGGAGCGCACAGCGGTCCGCCGTTCGCTCCAGCGCATGGTTAGGTCTATTTGTGTCGCTTCTCAAAAGACCTCTCCCAAGCAGCGAGACTCGGCGGAGTAGCAGTCGGTGTAGGCGTAGGGGTAACTGTCGGAGTTGGGGTTGGTGTCGCAATGGGAGTTGCTGTAGGTGTGGGACTGAACGGAGGCGTCGGACGAGGGTGCGGAGTTGGACGCGGTCTCGGTGTCGCTCTAGGTGCGGGCGTAGGCGTCGGAGTGGGCGTTGGGGTTGACCCAGGAGTGTACAGTTCCGCGCTCGCACCAGCACTAAAGCTGCTGTATTCTCCTGCTGCAACAAGGACCGTGCCGTTAGACAGCAACGTAGCCGGGTGAAAAAAGCGTGCTGTGTTTAGGCTCCCCGTCACAGTCCAGGTCCCAAACGGAGGGTAGTACAGTTCCGCGCTCCTAAGGACATCGAAGCCGTTTACTCCCCCTGCAAGAAGGACCATGCCGTTAGACAGCAAGGTCGCCGTGTGAAGATAGCGTGCTGCGTTTAGGTTCCCCGTTACAGTCCAACTCCCGCTCGCAGGATCGTACAGTTCCGCGCTAGAGAGGACGTCGGAAGGGGTAAAAGTTGGGCCATCATGTCCTCCGGTAACAAGGATCATGCCGTTGGGCAGCAATGTCGCTGTGTGAAAAGCGCGTGGGGTGGTCAGGCTGCCCGTCACAGTCCAGGTCTCGCTGGCGGGATCGTACACTTCCGCGCTCGCAGAAGCATTGAAAGTGCCATCAAATCCCCCTGCAACAAGGACCATGCCGTTGGGCAGCAAGGTGGCCGTGTGAGCCTCGTGTCCTGAGTTTAGGCTGCCCGTCACAGTCCAGGTCTCGCTGGCAGGGTCGTACAGTTCCGCGCTGTCGAGATGATTTAAGCTATCTATTCCCCCTGCAACAAGGACCATGCCGTTGGGCAGCAAGGTGGCCGTGTGATAATAGCGTGCTGTGTTTAGGCTGCCCGTGGCAGTCCAGATCCCACTCGCAGGATCGTACAGTTCTGCGCTGTCGAGAGGAAAGCCAAGGGTATCAACTCCTCCGGCAACAAGAAGCTTGCCGTTGGGCAGCAAGGTGGCCGTGTGAATATAGCGTGCTGAGTTTAGGCTGCCGGTGGCAGTCCAAGTCCCACTCGCAGGATCGTACAGTTCTGCGCTGGCAGAAGCATTGCTCCTGCTATCAAATCCCCCTGCAACAAGGACCATGCCGTTGGGCAACAAGGTGGCCGTGTGAGCAAGGCGTGCCGTGTTCAGGTCGCCGGTGAGAGTCCAGGTCTCGCTCGCGGGATCGTCGCCGGTAGACAATGTCGCGAGTGGCCCCGATCCCAAAAGCAGCGGGGCCGCGACCGCACTTTGCTTGGTTGCGGCTCGCTGCCCGAGCGCGAATGGGATCACGCAAACGGCTACAGGCAGAATCAGGTAAAGGGCACGTCGAAGAAGATGGGCTTTAACCGAGGGGTTAAATTGTTTTTTCATTTTGTGAATCCCATCTAACGAGAAAGAGATAAGCCACGGCTATCGTTGAACAACAATACGGCGGAGTGCGGAGTGCGCAGACACAAATCGCACTAGGGAATCGGGCCGCTTCGCGGCAAACCAAAAAGCAGGTAACAAAATCGATGCACTAGCGGGAGCGTAAGCCGGGAGCCGAGACGAAGTCGAGGGTGTCGTTGCAAACACGCTGGACTTATTTCGCAATGGGGCCAGCCTGCTCGCAAATGGAGCCGCGGGACGGCAGCGACACAGATGGGCAAACCGAGAGGTCGAATGGAGCTTAACGGAAAAGCGACATAGAAGGTAAAACTGCGAGGGAAGCAGCGAGCGAGTCGGGGAAGGAGCGAGTTTCAAATGAGCGGGAGCGAATGAGTCAAAGCTTTCGGAGTTGGCTTCATCGATTGGTTAGGCGACTTGCAAAGTCATTTCTTAGAATCGGTCTCAGTGCCCTGAACTTGAAATCGACTTATAACATCCACTACAAACCGTTCCGAGAAACCTGCGACAAAAGACCAGAATGCGAGCTTCGCATAACCACTAAAATCGGTGTGGACATGAGAAATGATTAAATAGTTCTGCCATGTGATTCCTTTATCCACATCGGAATCCAATTCAAAAGTCGGAAAAAGGGGGCTCGACACCAACTGTGAGAGGAATAGCATATATAAGAGCAATGCAAGTATACCGCCTACGAGGGGGGCGAGTGCAACATAAGCCCATGACGTCTCAAGTAATTCAAGGTCGTCTTCCCCGAACTGTTTGAGCCGACGTTGAAGGCCGACAAATCCGCCAACTGCTCCCACGATCATGCACAATACTGGAGTGGAAGGGACAGGTGTCTCTGCTTTTCCTTCAAACCACACGCTGCAGAACATCAGCACTCCTCCGACAGTTAGTAAAATTAGGAGTGCAATCAGAAGCCGCCTACTCACAAGACGAACGGTGTCTACCTTACGTTTCTGCAGGACCGCGTCATTTGCTTCCGAGAGGTGAGGTAAAGTCATAAATGGGTTCTAACGAGAAAGAGATAAGCCATGGCAGGGTGCTATGGCAATCACACTGAACTTATTTTGCCAAGGGGCCGTTGGCTTCAGCGATTGGTTAGGTCTGTTGCTGTGCATCCTTAGTGTATCGGAAGTAATGATCGCGAATGTGGAGCAACCAGACAAGCATAGCAGCAAGAAATGCGAACTGGAACAAATCGCCGATGAATTCTACCGGCCAAGAGTGAACACGCGGTTGATAGCGCGCGTATCCACTGAGGCGAAGAATCCAGTAGAGTAGAAGCGTGAACGGCACCCACGCTACGACGAGATGCCACGCCAAGCGAGACTTGGATTGGTAAAGGACGAAAACCACTAGCGCGACGGAAATCTCGATGATGGTGACAACATCGAACGCACGATGGAAAACAAACGGCTCCGTCAAACCGACAATGACAGACATGACTGCGACGATAGCAACGAACCGTAGCGGATTTCGGGGCGCTTTGGGGTCGGCGGGCGAGTAATCGCCATAGCGCTCTCTTTGCCAAAGCTGAAACCGATAGCTGAATCGCTCGATGAGCTCGCGCATAGACCTAACGAGAAAGAGATAAGCCACGGCAGGGTGTCGTGGCAAGGTTTTATGCGTTCAACCATCGGGGTCTCTGTCGGCTAGAAAGTGTTTTTAGGTGTCAGGCGCGGAAGGCTCACGTAGTTTCGCAAACTTTTCCGTTGCTTAGAATTTTTTAAACTTCGCGGTTGCCGCGGCCTTTTCGGCCGCAATCGTTGTGTCGAGATATGTCTTCGTCAAAATATGAAGTCTACCTCGAACTTCGTTGTAATCAGCGAGAGTCGAACTCATCGAGATTTCGCCGAGCATCCAGCGCTGTCCTTTCGAGGAATACATGGAATGGCCGCGCGGAATCTGCTTCCATTCTTTCCCCTGCGCATTTGCCTGCAGGAGCGTCTCGACTTCTGTGCGATCGATTTTTGCGTGCGGTTTGGAATAATATTCGGACTCGCTGACGCCATTAAGAAAACTGACGATGACAACGATGCCGTCGGACTTGTACATCTTCTTCACTGCAGGCCTGGGCGGCTCGGTGGCGGTGAATATTTTAACAGGCTTCCCATAGCGCGCCTCGATTTGCGATTGGTTCTCGCCGATTCGGGCGTTCGCCGACGACCAAATAAAAAGCGTAGTAAGCAGAGCGAGCGATCGGGGGATAGTTTTCACGGCGCGCATTGCATCAGCGTTCACCGCAAAAATCGAGCAAAAACCTACGGTTTTGCGCGCCGCTGCAACGAACTAACGCTTTTTAGTCCAGGGCTTCTTTCTCGCTTCCGCGAGACGTTTGGTCCGCTTCTGAATTTGGGCGGGGCTGTAATGCTTGGGCTTGCCGCGCGCGAGCCTTCCGAGTTGCTGGGCCGGTGCTTTTTCGTTTAAGAAAATTCTGCGGTGAAGCAGAAGCGGGAACTTCGACGTAATTTCGCCGGATAGATTTTTAATGATTACTCATATCAAAAGAACAATTCTGATCGCAATCGCTGGCGTCATGCCAACGTTCGCCGGCTTCGCTCAACAACTAAGGCCGATGGCAGAGTCGGCGGTGAACACTCCGAATGCTGTGAACAGTTGGCAGTTTATTTCGACCGCACTCGGCCCGTCTGTCCCTGCCGGATGGCAGCTTGTTGGTATCGAAGGAGTCATCTACCAAGGTAACTCCATTAATCGGTGGCAGGTGTATCTCTACAACCCGTCCACGCGACAGACTGCCGGATGGCTTGTCCAAATCAATTAAACAGCGAAAGAATCCGAAAAAGCGCCCGTCCCTGCCCACCGTGACAAGCCTGCTGAGAGATTGCTTCGGGCCGTTCTCGCCTGCCTTGACGCTGTTCAGTCGATATGTTCGTATGAACAGTTATGCGGGCTGCACGCCTTCAAAATGCACTGGAACGCCTCACGGCAGCGATCCGTAATGTCGAGTCCGAGCTTGCGGCGATGAAAGCCGAACAGGATCCGCTGGCGTCGCACATCTTTGTTGCGCGCCGCCATTATCGGAACGTCAACGATACGAAAAGCGGTAAGCGCCGCGAGATGACGGCCCGGTTGAGCTTCGATACTGCCTGCGAACTCGGTTTTCGCGGTAGCCTCGATGAATGGGGAGCGCCTGATGGGAGCAGTCGCGAAGCGGTGAAGTCACCGGAGCGGCGCGCGGTTCGTCGCATCGCCTGCGTTAGGCTCAGTAGGTGTTCTTAAACTGGATTCAAAGAGGCGTCGATCCTGGAGGCGAGATCGAGCGTCCTGCAAATACCGCTATCAAGAGTAAAGCGTAAGTGACAGCCCTCAACACTGACCACATGATCGAAATGGCGGCCATTACCGATGCACTCTCGACCGTCGTGTGGCCGCTGTGCCTGACCCATTGTTGCACAGCAGTCTGCCCGACTGGAACGGCAAAACAAAGAACCGCAGCGAGGCCGAATCCAAGAAGCGCCCACATCGATCCCCTGGAGCCCTCCTTCCACCTCCCGAGAATAACAACGCCAGCCACAAAACAAACGATTAACGTAGGTAATTGTATCGCAAACATTGAGAGCGACAGTTCAATCTGGTCGATATTATTCATAGATGTTCGAGGCGATCTAACGAGAAAGAGATAAGGCACCCCAGGGCGTCGTGGCAAGAACGCTGAACGTGCGTCGCAATGGGGCCTGCCGGCTCGCGAATCCTTTCGGAGTTGGCTTCATCGATTGGTTAGATCATTTTGGCCGCAACTCTCTTACAACCGTGTCCGTCTTTTTAAAGACTTCATCGACCGCGGCCGTCTGAACCACAAGTTCATGCCGATGATAATTGCCGTCCGCAAAGTAGTAAGCAAATGCTGTCGAATCCTTCGTCCGCAACCGCTGGATGGTCGAATTAGTTGGGATGTTGACCCATTGTGCCCCAGGAACCGCGATCCAGAGCAGCCTTAAGATCTCCAACTCCCACAGTTCTCGATAGGACTCGCTGTTTCTCGCCAAGAGCGACTCCGCCAGCGTGTGTAGCGCCCGGTAGTCGAATGCGACCGCTCTACCGTCTTTGAACAACGCCGTGATAATGAGATCATCGCTTTGGAACGTGCAGTTCTTGCCAACGTCTATGACGTTGTCATACGCGTTCGACTCCTTCGGCCCACCCGCACGATCCGGACGGCATGGTCCGTAACGTCGGATTAAATCTTCCTTACTCTGGCCAATCTGCGATAGCCCCTGATGCGTAAAACAAAGCAACAAACAGCTGATATAGCCGAAGCTCAACGAACGGCGCATAGACCTAACGAGAATTAGATAAGCCACGGCAGGGTGTCGTGGCAAACGCACTGGACTCATTTCGCAGTGGGGCTGTTGGCTTCATCGTTTGGTTAGATGCAAAACCGTTCAATCTGCCGAAGAATTCCCATCCGGTTCTCTTCTCTTGCGCATCGCATCCGCGACGAGAACTGCTGCGAGAACAAAACAAATGACGGCAACGACTACCGCCTGCCACGGATCCATCCAGGCAGCCTTTCCCGCGGGTGGGTAGCGTGGAACGAGTACCGTGTGATGCAGGAACGCAAAGCGCGCACGCCAAAGTATGTGAAGCCCGAATAACGCCAAGAGGATTCCGCCAACGAACTGACTGCGGCCAAGCTTCGCGCTCATGCATCTAACGAGACAGAGCTCAGCCACCGCTGGCGGGAGCGAGCTTTGCTGCGGAGTTTAATGTCGAAGTCATGGAAAAACTAGTCATCGGAGCGGCCAGCGGTTGGCTGGAGCGATTGGTTAGGTTTCATCATAACGTGAATCGCACAGGCAGCTTAATGAGCGTTTCCTGTTTAGTGAGTGGCGGATTTAGCTTAAGAGATCTGTTGTTCCAGTATGAGAGCGATTCAGGTTTAAACCGCCACTCGCGCAAAGCCTTCACTGCTGCGGCGTCCAAAAACCTATCGCCAGTCGAGCGAGCAATAATAACGTCTACTACACGACCGGTTGAAATCCGAGTACGCAGGAGGAAAAGGCCCGCACCAGAGGAATGGCGATACTGCGCACCGAGTGGATAAGTCGGGTACGGGGCGTAAATCGCTACTGCCTTCGGCTCAGGCTGCGCACCTATCGCGTTTTTGGACACGGTCACTATGACTAACAACAGCGAAAGGACCAGTCGCAGTGTCATAGACCTAACGAGAAAGAGATAAGCCACGGCAGGGTGTCGTGGCAAGCACGCTGAACGTCATTTCGCCAAGGGGCCGTTGGCTTCATCGATTGGTTAGACCTAGTGGCTTTCCATGCGCGGTAGATCATCATAATCAGTTCGCTGATAATACACATACCAATCGCCTTCAATCGGAACCAGGTAGACGTCGTCATGACCGGGGTCTTTATCCAAGTTCTTGACGATCTGGCCGACTCTACTGGGAACTGCTGTCAGGAACTCAATCCCCTTCTCCCACCCAGGTCCAATTGACAAGCCAACACCCCCATGAGCACTCGAAAATGCGACCCCAGACCAACCGAAGCCCATTCGCATCTTCGGATCTATCTGCGAAAGCAGACGAGAGTATTCCGAGCGGCGCGCAACGGGAAGGCTCTCGGCTTCACTGTTCGATGCGATCGTTGCGTCTTCGGTTGCCATCTTCACGAGCGCCTCGAACGTCTTGCGATGGGCATGAAATGAATCAATCAAGGCACGATCTGTCGGCATTACGGGTGGGAACAGTCTCGGGTATTCCCATACGAATAAGCCAACCAATGCGGCAGCGAGCATCGCCACCGCAACAACTAGAGGCTTGCGCGTGACGAAACGTCGCATCAGGTCTAACTATGATTAGGCGAAAGTTCGTAAAACATCACGAATTATTTTTCGTCTAATTCTACGTTGCATTCGCTGCCTGATTTCGTTAAAAGTTTCCGTCGTAGTTCGGAAGAGATCGGAGAGTTTTTAATTGAGCGCAATTCCAGCAAATGCTGCAGCCGGTCGCAAGCCGAAATTTCTTGATCAACTGCGTGCATTTATGCGCGCACGGCACTACAGCCGGCGCACCGAGCAGGCTTATGTCGATTGGGTCCGCCGCTTCATTCTCTTTCACTCCAAGCAGCATCCCCGCGAACTGGCCGAAGCAGAGGTTACTGAGTTTCTCACTCACCTGGCCCTCCAGCGCAATGTATCTGCTTCGACCCAGAACCAGGCTTTCTGTGCACTGTTGTTTTTATACCAACAATTTCTTGAGAAAAAGTTGGGGCGACTGGATGGCGCATTGCGGGCGAGCAAGCCCGCGCGGCTGCCGGTCGTGTTGAGCCGTGAAGAAGTGCGAACGGTTCTCGGACATGTTCGCCCGCCGTATCGGCTGATGATGGAATTGATCTACGGCAGCGGCCTTCGACTATTGGAATGTCTCCGATTGCGAATCAAGGACGTCGATTTTGATTACGGGCGAATCATCGTGCGCGACGGCAAAGGCATGAAGGATCGGGTGACGATGCTTCCCGGACGATTGCGTCGGCCCCTGAAAGAGCATTTGGCGCATGCCAAAGCAGTGCATGAACGGGATCTGCAGTTAGGATTTGGCTCGGTATATCTGCCAGACGCCCTGGGGAGGAAATATCCCAACGCGCACCGCTCCTGGATATGGCAATACGTTTTTCCTGCCGCAAAAAGATCGGTCGACCCGGTAAGTGGCCGGGTGCAGCGGCACCATTTGTTGGAAAAAAATTTGCAGAACGCTGTGGCGCGGGCGGTGCGAGCGGCAGGAATTACGAAGCCGGCAAGCTGTCACACGTTCCGTCATTCTTTTGCGACACATCTGCTCGAAGACGGTTACGATATTCGAACCGTGCAGGAGTTGCTTGGTCATAAAGACGTGAGCACGACCATGGTTTACACGCACGTGCTCAGCAAGCCGGGCATCGGCGTAAAGAGTCCGCTGGACTGAAATCTCGGTAATAACGAGGCACGTCCGCTTCCCGGAATTATGCCAGCGCGCCCGCGATCACACGTCGTAATACATGGCGAACTCATAGGGGTGAGGTCGCAGTCGCAGGGCGTCGTATTCCTTTTGTTTCATGTCGACCCAGTTCGCGATGAACTCTTCGTTGAAGACGTCGCCGCGTAACAGGAAGGAATGATCGGCCTGGAGCGCTTCAATGGCGCCGCGAAGTGAATCGGGAACACTGGCCACCTGCGCGAGTTCTTCCGGCGGCAGTTCGTAGAGATTTTTGTCGAGCGGATCGCCGGGGTCCATGCGGTTCTGGATTCCGTCGAGACCAGCAAGAAGCATCGCCGAGAAGGCGAGATATGGATTTGCAGCAGCGTCCGGTGTGCGAAATTCGATGCGCTTTGCCTTTGGACTCGGCGAATAGGTCGGGATCCGTATCGCGGCGGAACGATTACGCGCGGAATACGCCAGATTCACCGGAGCTTCAAACCCGGGGACGAGCCTTTTGTAGCTGTTCGTGGTTGGATTCGTCAGGCAGGTGAGGGCAGGCGCATGTTTCAAAATTCCGCCGATGAAAAACAGCGCCAGCTCCGACAGGCCAGCGTAACCGTTCCCGGCAAAGAGCGGTTTCTCGTCTTTCCAAAGCGAAATGTGTGTGTGCATGCCCGATCCGTTGTCGCCGAAGATCGGTTTCGGCATGAACGTCACGGTTTTATTGTGGCGTTTGCCGACGTTGCGCAGGATGTATTTGTAATACTGCATGTTGTCACCCATGCGTTTGAGCGGCGCGAAACGAATATCGATCTCAGCCTGACCGGCAGTTGCGACTTCGTGATGTTGGCGCTCAATCGGGACGCCGGCTTTCTCCAGTTCCAGACACATTTCGTTGCGAATGTCTTGCAGCGAATCCATCGGCGAGACGGGGAAATAACCTTCCTTCGGCCGAATCTTGTAACCGAGGTTTGGAAATTCTTCGCGAGCGCTGTTCCAATGTCCTTCGACGCTATCGACCATGTATGACGCCGCGTTGCCGCTATTGGCAAATCGCACATCGTCAAAAATAAAAAATTCCGCTTCCGGTCCGATAAAGGCGGTATCGGCGATGCCGGTCGATTTGAGATAAGCCTCCGCTTTTTCGGCAACACCGCGCGGGTCGCGATCGTACGGTTGGCGAGTGATCGGATCGACGATGGTGCAGATGAGACTCAACGTCGGTTCGGCATTGAAAACGTCGATCCAGGCGGTCGTCGCATCCGGAATGACGAGCATGTCCGAGGCGTTGATGACGCGCCAGCCGCGGATGCTCGATCCGTCGAAGCCGAGACCATCAGTGAAAATTTCCTCGTTGTATTCGGTAAGCGTAGTCGTGAAATGCTGCCAGGTACCGAGCAAATCGGTGAACTTGAAGTCGATCAACTTCACGTTGCTCTCTTTGATCATTTTGCTGACGTCGGAAGGAGTTTTGTCTTTGGCCATTGTTTTGTGTTGAAGGGTTGAAGCGTTGAACCGTTAAAAAGTTAAAACCGTTAAATGCTTAACCGTCAAATTCCCGAACCGCTTCACGCTTTAACGTTTCAACGGTTCAACCGACGGCGCGGAACGCCTGTTACACAGCCTTCTCGCCAATTTCTTCCGTCCGGATGCGCACGGCGTGTTCTACTGGGAGAACAAACACTTTTCCGTCCCCGATTTTTCCAGTTTTTGCGGCGGCAACCACCACGGTCACAGCTTTTTCCACCATGTCATCCGCCATTACCACTTCCACTTTCACCTTGGGCAGAAAATCGACCGTGTATTCGCTTCCCCGGTAAATCTCGGTGTGGCCCTTTTGCCGGCCGAACCCTTTGACTTCCGTGACGGTCATTCCTTCGATTCCGAGCTCAGCCAGCGCCTCTTTGACCTCCTCGAGCTTGAACGGTTTGATGATGGCTTCCAGTTTTTTCATCTCAAAGTAGACTCAGCATTGCACGGTCTCTCGCAATCGAAACCTAAACGCAGCACGCGCTCTCTTAGCAATGCCGCGATGCGATTGCAAGCACGGTTTTTTTGAGCACGTAATTCGCGATTTGCGAACGGTGAATTCGAAAAACGATGTAACGATTTTACGATTTACGATTCACGAACTCTTGCCGCATCCGGCCGCACATTTATAGTGAGCGTACATGCCTCGCGACTCTTTCGTTCACCTCCATTTGCACACTGAATACTCGCTGCTGGACGGTGCCATCCGGATGAAAGAGCTGATGAAAAAGGCGGTCGAATTCAAAATGCCCGCCGTCGCAATCACCGATCACGGCAATTTGTTCGGAGCGATTGAATTTTTCCAGGAAGCCCAGCGCGCCGGAGTAAAGCCGATCATCGGTTGCGAGGCTTATATCGCGCCAGGATCGCATAAAGACCGGCCGGGATCGCGGCGCGACGCAGCGTATCACTTCACTCTATTGGCGGAAAACGAGACTGGTTACCGAAACCTGGTGAAGCTGATCACGACCGCGCACCTGGACGGGTTTCATTATGCGCCGAGAATCGATAAGGAGCTCCTCGCGGCGCGATCTGAGGGTCTGATCGGGTTGAGTGGCTGCCTGGCAGGCGAAATCAACAGCGCTATCCAGGCAAACAATATCGAGAAGGCAAAACAGAGCGCGGCCGAATACCGCGACATTCTCGGCGCGAAAAATTTCTTTATCGAATTGCACGATCACGGAATCGAAGAACAGCGCATGTGCATGACCGCCCTGCCGCAAATTGCGCGCGACATCGGCGTCGGAATGGTTGCGGCGAACGATGTTCACTTTCTACGACGGAGCGATCATCAGGCGCATGATGTGATGCTCTGCATCGGCACAGGCAAAATGGTGCAGGACGAAAACCGGATGCGTTACGTTCCGGAGCTGTTTTTCAAATCCCCGGCCGAAATGCGCGAGTTGTTTCGAGATTTTCCCGAAGCGATCGCGAATACCCTAGAGATTGGCGAACGCTGTCAGGTCGATCTGGAGTTTGGGCGCTCCAAGTATCCGGAATATCCAGCCCCGCCCGGGAAAACGCGCGAACAATATTTGCACGAACTTTGTTACGACGGTTTACGGCAGCGCTACGGCGAGCGCGCAGCGAACGATCCGGAGCTGGCTCAACGGCTCGATTACGAGTTAGGTGTTTTCGAAAAAACCGGCTTCGTCAGCTATCTGCTCATTGTTTGGGACTTCATTCATTTTGCGAAACAGAAAAGTATTCCCGTAGGTCCCGGACGCGGCTCGGCTGCGGGTTCGATAGTTGCTTACGTTCTGGGAATCACTGACATCGATCCACTTCAGTTCGGACTGCTTTTCGAGCGGTTTTTAAATCCGGACCGTGTTTCGCCGCCGGATATCGACGTTGATTTTTGCGAAGCGCGTCGCAGCGAAGTGCTCGAATACGTGCGGCAGAAATATGGTGACCGCCGCGTCGCGCAGATCATCACGTTTGGCAAGCTCAAGGCGAAAAGTGTTGTTCGCGATGTCGGGCGAGTGATGGGGTGGAGCTACCGCGATGCGGATCGCATTGCCAAGATGATTCCAAATGAGCTAAACATCACGCTCGATTCAGCCGTCGAAAAAAATCCGGAACTGAAACGAGCCGTATCCACTGAGGCCCAGACACGGCAGCTGTTTGATTACGCAAAAGTTCTGGAAGGCTTGTCGCGCAATGCCGGTGTGCATGCCGCCGGAGTGGTGATCGCCGATCGGGACCTGTCTGATTACATCCCTCTCTGCCGTGACGTGAAAGGCAACGACGTGATCAGCCAGTACGCCATGGGACCGCTTAACGATCTGGGCCTGCTGAAAATGGATTTCCTCGGACTGAAAACGCTCACAGTCATTGAGGACACGCTGGCTCTGATTCATCAGCGCGACCCAAACTTTTCCGTAAAGGACATTCCACTGGATGACGCAGCCGCGTTTGCGCTCTATAACCGCGGCGAAACGATCGGCCTGTTCCAGATGGAATCTGGCGGGATGACCAACTTGTCGAAGCAGTTCGACGTAAAGAAGCTCGACGACATCATCGCGTTGATTGCCCTTTACCGGCCCGGGCCAATGGAACTCATCCCCGAATACGTGAAAGCGAAAAAAGGGGTTACGCCGATCAAATATCTGCATCCGCTCCTCGAAAGTATCTGCGCCGAGACCTATGGCGTGATGATTTACCAGGAACAGGTAATGGCCGCGGCTAGTAAACTAGGCGGTTACTCACTTGCCCAAGCCGATCTTCTCCGGCGCGCCATGGGCAAGAAAGACAAGGAGAAGATGGCGAAAGAGAGGAAAAATTTCATCGAAGGCTGCGCTCGGACAAACAAGATTCCCGAGAAAAAAGCGAATGCGATTTTCGATTTGCTGGAAAAATTCGCAGGTTACGGATTCAACAAGAGTCACAGCGCAGCCTACGGAGTGATCAGTTATCAGACTGCCTATCTCAAAGCGCATTATCCGGTGGAATTCATGGCGGGTTTGCTGAGCAACGAAATCAATAACACAGACAAAATTTCTGTTTTCGTCGGCGAATGCAGACGAATGGGTATTTCCATTTTGCCACCCGATATTAACCAGAGCGGGTTGAAGTTTGTTCCTGCAACTGTAGCCGCGGGCGCCGACCGCGGTGCGATAGCGCCTTCACAGCCAGTCGGGGTCAGCGACCCCGGCAACAGCGGCTACAACGCGATTCGCTACGGGCTTGCCGCGATCAAACATGTCGGTGAAACAGCCATGGAAGCGGCAATTAGCGAACGCGAAGAACGAGGTGATTTCACTTCCCTGGAGGACTTCTGCACCCGATTGGACTCACGCGTTGCAGGCCGGAAGATGCTGGAGAGCCTGATCAAGGCCGGCGCATTTGATTTCCTGGGCCGCGATCGTTCCGAACTCTTTAGCTGTATTGATGACGCGGTCATGTCATCCGCTGCAGCGCAGCGCGACAAGATTGCTGGTCAGGTTTCGCTCTTTGATGAAGCAACGGCTTCCACAACTTCGAGGAAAAGGCAGGCTGTCCCCTGGAGCGAGCACGAAAAACTTTCCTATGAGAAAGAGCTGCTCGGTTTTTACGTTAGCGGCCATCCGCTTGATGCGTATGCGGATCTTTTCGCGGCGAAAAATTATCGATCGATTGCTTCATTAGGCGGACTGGATGATCGCGCCCCGTTCAAGATTGCCGGTGCGATTGTGGAGGTGGAGAAAAAGTTTACGCGGAAAGAAGGCAAGCCTTTCGCCGTGGTTTGGATCGAAGACCGGACGGATATGCTGGAAGTGGTGGTATGGAACGAAGTTTACCTGAAAGTTTCAAACGCCCTGGTGGCGGGGCGCGTTATCGAAATTAGAGGAACGCTGGATAAACGTGAAGAGGTTCTTCGCGCTGTGGCGCAGGATATCAGGACGCTCGCTGCGCGAAAGTCCAACGGGTCGACTGAAGAATCGGCAGACCGAAATCAGGAATCGGTGGTCATTTTGCAATTCTCGCCGGCGACAACGGAGGATGAACTACGCGAGGTGCGCAGGATTCTGGCCAGCTCGCCGGGCCGGCGTCGGGTGCGATTACTGTTTGACCGCACAAACGGCAATCCGTTGCGTCTTGACGTTGGTCCGGAATTTCGTGTGAATCTCACACGCGATCTCGAGGAGAAACTTTCGCCCTGGCTGGTAACGGCGCAATCGTAGCCGAGTTTCTGCGTCCGCCAACTTCGACGGTAGTCTTTCCTATCATCTGTTTGTTCGTTTTCCCGGGCGAGGGGTTTGCGTGGGATGTGCCTCCGGCCTCGGAAGTACTCCCAGTACCAGGGTTGCTTGTTCCGGCCCAGGCTCCGAGAAACACAATGGAAATTCCCGGCTGACGCCGTTGGGATCTGGAGTGTAAAAGGGTTGAGCCACCGCACGCTCTTTCAAACTGATGGTCCAGCTCGATCGAAAGAGCGCTCCACGAAATTGCAACGCGTCGATCGAGGGCGCGAGAGTGAACGGCACCGCCGTCAATTCGATTTTCTCCGTGCAACCTATCGGGTACTGGGTCAGATCGAACGTCGGCATTGCTCCGGTCAATTTGATGATCACATCATTGGTATTCTGAAAATCGATTTCCCCGCTAAGAGAAAGATCGGCGTCTTTGGTCGCGACATTGAGAAACTCTATTGTGCCGCGACTCCCTTCCAAAACGATGTGACCACTTGTTTCGGTGAGATTGAAAGGAGTCCCTCCTTTTCCGGTCAACTTTCCGTTCACCAGCTGGATGTCCCCATCTATGCGCGGACGTTGCAGTGTTTCGGAAAGCGAAATGTTTCCACTTAGAATGCCGTCATGGAAGATTGGTGGGTGAAAAAGCTGAGGGGCGTTTGCGAGAAAGATGGATGGAAAGTTCAGTGTAACGTTCAGTGGAGCGATCCGAAGAGCGTTCCAATCAGTGCCGATTCGCAAAGGAAAATTGGCTGTGACGCTTATCGGACTGGAATTAGGCATGTGAATCACGCCGCGTACATCCCACTTGCTGGAATCGATGGTTGCCTGAACATCAGCCGGAATTGGGTTTGCTTTTTCATTTGCTCCGCGGGGAACCGACAGATAATCGATCAGGTCATTCAATCTGGCTTCCAGCGTTCCTGAGTAGTTGTGCGCTTGCGAAAGATCGATTTTGCCTTGTCCGCTGAGAGAATCGTTTTTTCGCGTCATCGCTAATTGTTCGATCTCCAGTTGGTCCGGTTTCAAATTCAGTTTTGCGCTCAGATTGTCGATGGCGGTCTTAAAAAATGTGAGCGATGCGCCCTCGACCATGAGATGTCCGCCAAATTTGCGATCACGCGTGTCCATCGCTCCGTCAATCGTGATTTTGCCTGCAAAATCGCCGGCGTTCGCCCCAAAAAGAGCGGCAAAATCGCCTAACTGATCGATCGATGCGGAAATGTTTCCGCGAAAATCCGGACTGAGCCACCCGGACGCATTTGAGGGAAATGCAGCTTCACCGCTTAAAGTGAACTGGTTTGTTTGCTGCTTTATATAGAGCTGCTGCAACTGAATCTGCCGATTATAGAGCGCGGCGCCGACCATCATCGCTTCAGCCGTCCGATTTCGCCAGGTGAGACCGGTCAATTCACTCCAAAGCGACGCGGTCACCCTGTCCGGTTCGGCGAGATTTCCACGAAAAGTGAAATTACCAGCGTGGAGCAAACCGCTAACGCGATCTGCAAATCCGAATGCTTCCGAGGTTTGTTCCAAAGAGATGTCCGTAGCACCCCCGGCAATTTTCCAGTTGGAATGTTGAGAGCGCCACTCGTGTGAAATCGTTCCGCGAATTTTTCCACCGAACACGTCGGCATCGAATTGCAATCCCATGCGTTGGTTCCCCAGGCGCGACAAGTCTGCGGTAGCGAACTGCAGGTCGAGACCGTGTGTTAAAGTGACCCCGGCGATTGTCAGGTGATCGCCTTCCCAATGCGTTGCACCGCGCAGTTGCGAAAAAGTCTGATGAAACCATGGCGACGCGATCATGATCTCGGCAGCAGTGAAACGGCCCGCTTCAGCCTGATTCGCGGATAGAAATCCGTTTCGCAGTAAAACAGTGGTCGGCCCGGTTTCAATCCGCACCTCCGAGTTGGCAATCACCAGATTCTCCGGAAGCATTCTGTGCAACGTTGCCCAACCGCGCCGGGTTATCGCCCGCACAATCGGATTGCTTCTGCGCAGCTCGCCATGCAATTCTCGAATCGACAGGTTGCGGATGGCACGGCCGCCTCCGTGCAGGAGGATATGTTTGAAATTCAAGTCGAACATTGCATCCGTCAGGGTGAGATCAACGCGGAGCGCGTCATCGTGCGCGGTTGTCAGGTGAAGCTGGCGGATTACAACGGGACGCAGAAACGGTGCATCGATCTTGTCGATGTTAACAGTGAAGCCTTCCTGCCTGGCTCTCCACCAGATCCACCAGCGAACACCATGGGAAACGGCTGATGGCGCGAACCAAACTGCCGCCAATGCCGCGAGCAGGAGAAACAAACCAACCAGGATGAAGCGACTTTTCAGGGCCATTTAGATTGTTGTAGCAACGGCGAAACACCCGCCTTCGCTCGACGCACGGCGTGCCAGGCGAATGACGAATGGCCAGACCGCGTTAAGGCGTTGAACCTTTGAACCGTGAATCCCGCGTAACAACGAAACGAATTACGAATCACGTGGCCGTTGTCGTAATTGAAGCTAATGATGCTCATTCGTCATTTGGCTTCGTTTGTGGTTCCACCGTTGAAAATCAAACGCAGCGGTTGCGGCGCGTGGACGCGTTGCTCGATTTGCTGCTGCAATGCAAGTTCGGCTTCGGCGGGCAAATCGCTTTCCTCTGCTTTTTCCCGTGCAATCTGAGGCAGGATCGATAATTCGCTTTGCACATCCTGTCCTGAAATGCGGTTCCACAATCCGTTTTCAAACGCGAGGACGTCCACCTGATCCTGTTCGATACCAAGGATGCGGGCGTGAGGCAGCTGGACGACGATTTCATTCGGGCGAATATCGATTGACACGTTGCGTTGTAGATCGAAGCCGGCTTTGACGATGAATGTGCCATGCAGCTTTACCCGCTTTGAACTGCCTGCCCAGGTATGGATGAGTTCGTGTTCAACTTCAATGCGCCGTGACAAGACAACCAGCTCGCTCACAGGAGTCGTCTGTTCCATGTAGACGCGGTTGTTGATCGTAATGCGCGGCTGCAAATGTGTGACGTCGACAAAAGCGGCGCGCAAATCCTTGCCCAGCTTCTCGAGTTCGGCGGTGCCTTGCTGCGCTGTGCGGGCTGGCCAGGTTTCGATGCGCAAAAAAATAATCACCACCACGGCCGCCATGGCGAGCGCGACTAGCACGAACGCAATTGGCCACGAAATGCGTCCTGATTTTGTAACCGAATGACAAACCACGAATGACGAATGCCGAATTAATGACGAATGACAAATGACGAATAAGTAGCCGGTTTTATTCGCCTATTCTCGGTCTGTCAGTTCTTTGTCATTCATCATTCGAATTTCGTCATCAAAAAAATTACCGCCCCCCACACCCGATGGGCGTGAAGGGCGGCTGTTCCCCCCAGAACAATCGTAAAAAACTTCGAGGCTACTAAACGAGCTTCAAACAGATCGCAACAAATTTTATCTGAAAAATTCGCATGTGCGCCGGCGTAACAAAAAATGAGAAATGAAATCGATGACGAATCGCTGATATCGTCATTTTCAAAACCTGCGTCGCAGGCAGCGCGACAGTGGTGTTGAGCGGCGCTTGCGGAAATGCGCGTCGCAGTTTCTAGTTTTAGATGCGCAATTTGGATGAAGGGCCAGCGTCGCGCAGCCTGGCTGGTTCGTTGCTGGTCGCTCATCCCAGTATGCTTGATCCCAATTTCCGGCGCACCGTGCTTTTCGTTTCCGAGCATGACCCAGGAGAGGGTGCTCTGGGCGTCATTATCAATCGCCCGCTTGACACACAGGTCGCGGATCTGGTGACCGAGACACCGCCGGCGGGCCTTGCCGAGGTGCCTGTTTTTCTCGGTGGACCTGTTGGTAAAAATCAGCTGATGTTTGCGGCGTTTGAATGGCACCAGAGCAGCGGGCTCAGGCTCAATCACAATGTCGGTTCAAAGAAAACAAACGATGCAGCCAAAAAAGTAATTACGGTTTGCGCATTTGTAGGGTATGCGGGCTGGGGAGCAGGACAGCTTGAGAACGAGGTGAAACAGAAAGCCTGGCTTCTCCAAAAAGCCAACCCGTCGGTACTTAAACTTGATCGCCTTCCGAACTTGTGGTTCGACATTATGCGGAGCCTGGGACCGTGGTATAAAATGCTGGCCGCGGCGCCAGACGATCCGTCACTGAATTGAGCGTTGGATGTGAGAACCGAGATGTGAGAAGTGATTTAGCTTGATTCTACGTCTCACTTTTCACTAATCACTTCTCACCTTCTCTATGATCATTGGCATCCCGAAAGAAATTAAAGAGCAGGAGCAACGTGTTGGCCTGCTCCCATCGGCTGCGAACCAGCTCACACGACGAGGTCATTCGGTCTTGGTACAAAAGAACGCCGGTGTCGGCTCCGGTTACCCGGACGAAGAATACGTCAAAGCTGGCGCTGAGATTGTCGACGAAGCGAAGGAACTTTTCGCCCGGGCTGACATGGTCGTGAAAGTCAAGGAGCCATTGGAAGCGGAGTTTCCTCTGTTGCATAAGGGTCAGATTCTTTTCACGTATCTGCATCTGGCGGCCAGTAAGTCTCTCACTGAGGCACTGCTGAAATCAGGTGTGACTGCAGTAGCGTATGAGACAATTCAGGTAGACCATCGTCTGCCATTGCTCGAGCCGATGAGCGAAATCGCGGGTCGCATGTCGGTGGTGATGGGCGCCAATTTTCTCGCCAAATACAATGGCGGCAGCGGAGTGTTGCTTGGCGGAGTGCCGGGAGTCCTGCCCGGACGCGTCGTTGTTGTGGGAGGAGGCACCTCAGGCGTCAATGCCGCGCGAATGGCTGCTGGTCTCGGCGCCGACGTGACGATACTTGATGTGGACCTCGAACGTCTGCGTTATCTCGATCTGTCGATCATAAACGCAAACACTCTCTATTCGAGCGAGGCGAACCTGCTCGAGTTGATGCCCGATTGCGATTTGCTGATCGGGGCTGTGCTTTTGCCGGGAGCAAAAGCGCCGAAGTTAATCACGCGCCAGATGCTGCGAAGAATGAAGCCCGGCAGCGTGCTGGTGGATATTTCAATTGACCAAGGCGGCTGCGTAGAAACGTCGCGGCCCACCACTCATCTCGATCCCGTGTACGTCGAGGAAGGTGTGACGCACTATTGCGTGGCGAACATGCCCGCTGCCTACGCGCGCACAGCTACACAGGCGCTGACCAATGTCACGTATCGTTACGTGGAATTGCTCGCCGATCTCGGCCTGGATGGCGCATGTAAAAAACGACCGGCCCTGATTGGTGGAATCAATACCCGCGACGGACGCCTTACTTGTAAAGCGGTGGCGGAGGCGCACGGCCTCAAATACGAAGCGCCGCTTTAATTGTCGTTTATCAAGCATTTTGCTCTTTAAAAATAGGGACTAAATGCGGTTAAAAACTGCCTTGCTCCGATTAAGCTGATAAAGCAATATGGCTCTTCCAACTAACACTATGAAAAAATACATCTGCATCCTGGCCAGTGCCGCGCTCCTTGCAGCGTGCGAGCAAAAGACAGAGACAACCGAACCGGCGGCAACCCCAGAAGCCACGAGTCCACCAACCACAACTGAAACAACCAGTCCAGCGACGACAGTGGAGTCTCCTGCTGCGACATCAGAGTCTCCCGCTGCAACTACACAATCTCCTCCTGAGACGTCACCGACCCCGTAAGTCCTTCGGTTTTCCCCTTCGCGAAGTCTTCTCCTGATATTCTTCGGGAGAAGACTTTTGCTGTACCCATACGCGTCGGTAATCGAACGGGAGGGAGCCGCCGTGCAGGGAATGTCGTCCTAAAGGGCCGACCTCCAAAGGTTTTCTGTCTATAGTAGCGAACCGAAAATCTTATGACGCGGGCGACTTCGCTTTCATTTCCAAAACAGCGCCGCTTAACGCGCGGTTCCGAGTACGAGCACGTAAAACGAGACGGCCAGGTATGGCGCGGCAAACTGCTACTGCTTAGCGCAAGTGCGGTCGAGAATTCCGGTCTGTGCCGTGTCGGGTTCATAACCTCTCGCAGGCTCGGAGGCGCGGTAGTTCGCAATCGTGTCCGGCGGCGTTTGCGGGAGATTGTGCGTCGGCACCAGCATGATTTACGGCAAGGCATTTGGATCGTACTGATCGCGAGGCGAGACGCCTCGAACGCAAGCTATAGCGCCTTGGAAGATGAATGGTTGCGTCTCGCCAGACGCGCTTCTATTCTGCTCTGATGCGTTGGCTGCTTCGTTTCATAATTCGCATTTATCAATGCACGCTGTCGCCGCTGCTCCGTTTGTTGTGCGGACCTGATTCCGGCTGCCGATTTACACCGACATGTTCGGCCTATTTCCTGGAAGCAGTGGAGACGCACGGCGTCTGCCGCGGAAGCTGGCTGGGATTAAAACGCCTCGTGCGATGTCAACCGTGGGGTGGATCCGGATTTGATCCGGTACCATGTGGCAAAAGTTTAGCGCCTGGCTTGCCTGCCGCAGTAGGTATTGAGCATCTTGAATCCAGTTTGACCATTGGGCCTGGCTCTGCCGAGTAGGCGCTCAAAGACCCTTACCTTTTATGGATCGAACCGCGTGGATTGTCGTTGCCGCTTGCGTAATCGGACTTGTATCGTGGCAGATTTACGTGGCAAAACAGATGCCGTCCCGGCCTGCGCCGGTGAATGTTGCTTCAGGGCAAGCGTCGCCCACGGTAACGCCGAAAGCTTTTGAAGCGTCCCCGTCGCCGGCCGAACCGGAAGCCACGCCGAAGAGCGCCGACTCAGTTCCAAGCTTTGCCGAGAAGACGGAGATATTGCGAAATTCCGATGTCGAGCTCCGCCTAACGAATCGCGGCGGCGGCATTAAGGAAGCTGTTCTTCTGAGGCAGATTGCGGAGAAAGGACAGCGGGTTGTTTTAAATTCCGGGCAGAGCGCGCCAATCGGCGCGATCATTGAGCAACCGTCGACGCCGACGCTTTCTGAGTTTACTGCCTCGACCGAATCAAACTCCCTTGTGCAATTTGAGCGGACGACAGAAGACCAGGTCGTCATTCGGAAAAAGTTCTCTTTCGAAAAATCCTCAGGGACGAAAGACAACTATGTGATCGAAATGGATGTCGATCTTGAGAACCGAGGGGGCAAGCCTTATCAAACTGCTGGTTACTTTGTCGCGCTTGGATCGGCAGCGCCTATTCATCCCAAGGATTATCCTTCCTACACGCGACTTGCCTGGTGCATCGATGGAAGGGCAAAAGGAATCGACGTTAGCTGGTTTGGCAGCAGCGGCGGGTTTCTCGGTTTGGTGGGCCAGCGCGCAGCCCGGCCGTACTATCAGGAGAATGTTTCGGGGGCGGAGTGGGTTGCGGTAAGCAACCAGTTTTTTACCACGCTGATGGCCCCGCTCACTGCCAAAGCCACTGGCGTGTGGGGACGCCGTTTCGATGTCGAATATTCTCCGGAGCAAAAACTGCCGGCGATTGAGGGTGCGCTTGGCATGCCGGGGTTTCAGTTGCAGCCCGGACAAACATACAGTGCGCGTTTCGAGATATACGCGGGTCCGAAACTTTACCATAGCCTGGCACAACTTTCGCACAATGAATCCGAGGTGATGGACTTCGGGATTTTCAAGCTCGTCTGTCAGTTCCTCCTCAATTTCATGAATCTGCTGCACAGTTGGCTTGGCGGCTACGGTCTCGCCATTCTGGCTCTCACCACGATTATCAAGCTCACGCTCTGGCCGATTCAAAACCGGGCCAACCGTTCCATGCGCCAGATGGCCGCGCTCTCTCCGAAAATGCAGGAGCTGAAGGACAAGTACAAAGACGATCCGACGCGGATGAACCAGGAATTGATGAAGCTTTACAAGCAGTACGGCATCAATCCGGTCGGCGGCTGTTTGCCGATGCTGATTCAAATCCCGATCTTTTTCGGCCTATTCAAAATGCTGGGGCAGGCGGTGGAACTGCGAAACGCAAAATTTCTTTGGGTAAAGGATCTTTCTCAGCCCGACACGATAGCGCACTTGCCGATTCTCGGGTGGCCGATCAATATCATCCCGCTCTGTATGGCTGCGACGCAGATTTGGCTCATGGCAATGACGCCAAAGACGGGTGATCCGACTCAGCGTCGGGTCATGATGTTCACGCCGCTGATCTTTTTATTTATCTGCTACAATTTTGCCGCAGCTCTGGCATTGTATTACACCGCACAGAATCTATTCAGCATCCTGCAATTTTATCAGAACAAACGACAACCCATGCCAACGCTTGAAAAAGTTGCGCCTGCTGGAAAACGGAAACGATGATGACACCAAAGGATTTGCTCGACACCCTGCTTGGTTATCTCGGTTTCGTTGTGCAAATCGAGGAGACCAGCAACGAGGGTGGCAACCCGACGCTACAGATTTATACCGAGGAAAGTGGTCGGCTGATCGGACGCAACGGCGAGACTCTCGAGGCCACCCAGTTTTTGCTTAATCGATTGCTGCAAGCCCGGGACAAAGATGCCGAAAAAGTAATTGTGGATTGCGAGCATTACCGGTCCATGCGCGAAGACCGGATCGTGCAACGCGTTCGTGAATTGGCCGAACGCGTGCGCATCACTGGCCGTTCGCTTCAGCTCGAGCCGATGAACTCTTACGAACGCCGTCTCGTCCACAATGCTTTTAAAGACGATCCCGATGTGGCGACGTGGAGCCCGTCCGATTCAGCGCGCATTAAGCAAATCACATTGGTGAAACGCCAACCCAAAAAAGAAACAGCGCAAAAAGAGCAGGTATCTTCCTGATCAGGAGAAGCGGGCGGCAGCACCTAATTCGCGGTGTTCCTGCTTAATCTCACACGGTCGTGAGCCCGGAAAGTGAAGCAAGAGTAGCCCCGGCGGCGCCAGCAGGAGCCCACCACGTCTGATCGCCGACAATCCCATCCACGTGCACAGCTCGATCCTGTTGATAGGCTTTCACAGCCCCTTCGGTCTTGGGTCCGAAATCACCATCCACCGGCCCCGGATCGGTCGCAGAAGTTCCATACTTCTTGAGACCTGTTTGCAACGCGGTCACAGAATTACCAGAGGCGCCTCGGGATAATGTCGGCGTGTTTGGGTCGGCTGGAAGCGCCTGCCATGTTTGCGGTCCGACAATCCCGTCTACCGTCAGGCCTGCGCCTTGTTGGAAATCTTTAACGGCCTGCTCTGTCGTTGCGTCGAAGCTGCCCGTGATACCGCTGGGAGCGAGCACCTTGGTCATTACAAAGATACGTTGAAGTCTTCGCACGTCGTTGCCTGTCGCGCCGATGCTGAGTGTGGGACCGCTGTTCATAAGATTATGCCTTCCTATCTGTTTGTAGCGCCAAGTCTTGCGACAATAATCCGATATTTCAAGCAAAGTCGATCACAAGACAGATGATTCCCATAGCGGAAACTATTTCGTTCCGGGACCCGAGAGAAAAATTAGCAATTATCTGGTAGCGGAGCGCCGAAAATCTGAGAAGGGTTATCGCTCAATTATGAAAACACTTACGCTTCCGCCATTTGTTCTTTGTCTCGTTATCCTTGGACTTTGCGGGGCTGTTTCTGCGCAAAGCGATTTAAAGCTGCCTGATGTCAGCCAGGCTGCTGAGGTCAAACAGCGCATCGCCCTGACGGATATCACGGTCAATTACCATCGCCCATTGGTGAACGGGCGAAAGATTTGGGGCGGCGTCGTCCCGTACGGCAAAGTCTGGCGCGCGGGTGCAAATGAAAACACGACGATTGAATTCAGCGATCCTGTTTCGATCGAGGGGAAACCGTTAGCCAAAGGAATTTACGGTTTGCATATGATCCCGAATCAGGATTCGTGGACGATTATTTTTTCGAAAACCAACACGGGGTGGGGAAGCTACAGTTATAAACAGGACGAAGATGCTTTGCGCGTGGATGTGAAACCGAGGCCATTGGCTGAGCAGAAAGAGGCGCTCGAATTCGAGTTTGAGGATCTAAAGCCAGATTCGACGGCAGTGACACTGAAGTGGGAGAAGTTGGGTGTTCCCTTCACCGTCTCGATTAAGGATGCGGATCAGACGCTGCAGAATATTCGAGCGCAAATGAAAGGCGGAGGCCAGTTTGCCTGGCAAGCCCCAGACCAAGCGGCGCAATTTTGTTTGACCAAAAAGATTGATCTGGATGAAGCACTGCGTTGGGCCGATCTCTCAATTCAGAATGAGGAGAGGTTCGAAAATCTGAGCACCAAAGCGGATGTCCTTAAAGCGCTGAATCGGCCGGATGAGGCGAAGAAAGTCTGGGACCAGGCGCTTGGGAAGGCCACTGCACCGCAATTATATACATATGGCCGACAGCTTCAGAACCAGAAAAAGGGGACTGAAGCAATGGAGATCTTTAAAGAGGTCGCCAAGCGCTTTCCGCAAGGGGTGTTTGGATATTTGGCTCAAGCACGCATTAAATCTGCAGGTGGTGATTTCACCGGCGCGCTGAACGACGCGAAACAGGCGCAAGCTGCCTCTCCTAGTGATGCGCAGAAGCAGGCTATCCAAGGCCTCATCGATCGCCTCGAGGCGAAGCAGGACGTCAATAAGTAACGCGGCTATTTCGGACTAGGGACGATAGCCTCGATGGGACGCTCACGGGAAAGTGCGCTGCTACGCGTGATACACCGCAATACTGAACGCTGGTGGCGCACAGCGGTCGTTGCTGCGATGCTAATAACTGCGGGCAGGGGCCTTTCCGCCGATGCGCCACCGTTGTTGGCTCCTGAGCAGCTCAATGCTGCGGAGATTCAGTTGGCACTGCAAAAGCTCAACGTGCTGGGTCGGGTTCTGTATGTCGCGGCTCATCCTGACGACGAAAACACCAACCTCATGGCGCTCTGGGCGAACGGCTCACTGTATGACGCCGCTTATCTTTCGATTACGCGCGGGGATGGCGGTCAGAATTTGATCGGACCGGAACTACGCGAGCGCCTAGGCGTTATTCGAACGGAGGAATTGCTGGCAGCGCGACGCATCGACCATGGCAAACAGTTCTTCTCGCGAGCAATCGATTTCGGATTTTCAAAGACGGCAAAAGAGACCATGCGTTTCTGGGATCACGACAAAATCCTGTCCGATGTGGTTTGGGTCGTCCGAAAGTTCCGACCAGACGTGATGGTGACACGCTTCAGTCCGGAGGATCAAAAGACGCATGGCCATCATACCGCGTCGGCCATCCTTGCCGTGGAAGCATTCTCGGCTGCCGGTGACCCAAAGCGCTTCCCGGAGCAGCTGGCTTTCGTAAAACCGTGGCAGCCGACGCGGTTGGTTTGGAACACATCTCCATTTTTCTTTTCGAACCGTAACCTTCCTTTCGATCCCACGGGTCTGACCGTTTTGGAAGCGGGTGGTTACAATCCGCTTCTCGGAAAAGCGTACACCGAAATCGCAGCGGCCAGTCTGAGCATGCATAAGAGCCAGGGTGTCGGTAGCCCGCCGCGACGCGGAGCGCGGAAAGAATATTTCAAACTGTTGGAAGGTCGGCCCATGACGAATGCACTTTTCGAGAGCGTCGATACGACCTGGTCGCGCGTCCCGAATTCTGGATCTGTTTCTGCAGAAATTGGTCAGATCATTTCGCAATTCCATCCAGCCGATCCGGCCGCGTCGGTGCCTGCCTTGTTTAAACTAAGGCAGGTGTTGGGTGAAATGAACGATGACTCCTGGGTCCCTGAGAAGAAAGCCGAGCTGGATAAGATCATCGCCGCATGTCTCGGCTTGCATGTAGAAGCGTCGACAACCGATGAGACCGTCACGCCAGGGCAAAACGTAACGGTAAAGCTGGAGGCAATTAACCGCTGCAATATCCCAGTTACACTCCAGGAAGCACGTTGTCCGTTCTCCGGCGACTCAATGAAAATTGGCACGACACTTCCACCAAACGAACTCGTAACGAAGGACCTGTCGTGCAAAATTCCGGATAATACTCCTTATTCACAGCCTTATTGGCTCCGTAAACCAGGAACGCTTGGTACGTTCGCAGTGGATGATCAACAGCTTATCGGGCTACCTGAAAATCCGCCCAATCTTCCCATAGAACTTGTCCTTCAAATCAACGGACAGGAACTCCGTTATACCGTCGAGGGGAAGTATCGCACCGTTGACCCGGTAGCGGGTGAACTGCGACGAACATTGGTCATAGCACCACCGGTTTTCACCAAGATCGGGGACGGCGCGTTGATCTTCCCGACGAGCCAACCAAAACCCGTTTCGGTACATGTGACTGCGACCACGGGCCCTGTAAAAGGGGAACTCAAGCTCGCTGCGCCGCAGGGCTGGGGAGTCAATCCGGCGGCTGTAGCAATAGATTTGAAGGGACCCAACGCAGAGACGACGGCCACCTTTACCGTCAAACCACCAGACCAGGGTAGCGAAGGCACGTTGCGAGCTATCGTGTCGATTCAGGGCCGCGATTATTCCTCCGAACGCGTGCGGATTTCCTACCCACACATCGGTGTCCAGACGCTGATGCCGCCGGCAGAAGTAAAACTTGTTCGGGCTGATATTCGCAAAAAAGGCGATCGCATCGGTTACATTCCCGGCGCTGGCGATGATGTTCCGGAAAGCCTGCAACAGATTGGTTACTCAGTGAAGATTCTGAGCGAATCTGATATCACAGCGGAGAACCTGGCACAGTTTTCCGCCGTAGTGCTCGGGATCCGCGCGTATAACACGCAGGATCGAATTTCCAACTGGTTGCCGGAACTGTTCGACTATGTCAAGGCTGGTGGAGTTGTGATCGCACAGTACAACACACTTGCAGAGCTTAAGACCGAGCAATTCGGGCCGTATCCATTGGAAATTTCGCGCGATCGCGTCACCGATGAAAATGCGGAGGTGCGCATTCTGGCGCCGAACATCCGCTCATGACTGTTCCAAACAAAATTACTTCGAAAGATTTCGAGGGATGGGTTCAGGAACGCGGACTTTATTTTCCAAAGAAGTGGGATCCCGCCTGGACAGAGATCCTGTCCTCCAACGATCCAAACGAAAAACCGCTCAATGGCGGCCTGCTGGTAGCGAAATTTGGGAAAGGCTTTTTTATCTACACCAGTTATTCCTGGTTTCGGCAATTGCCCGCTGGTGTCCCGGGAGCGTATCGTTTATTCGCGAACATGTTGTCATTGGGAAAATGAACGTAACCGAGTCAGACACGCGTTCCTGGCGCAAAGCATATAGCCTGGCGCTTTCCCTTTTTGCAGTGGAGGTAGTGCTCCTCTACCTGTTCACCGTCCGGTTCTCGTGAACCGGCTCGATTATCTCGTTCTTATCGCCACGATTCTGGCGATCCCGCTTTATGGACTGTGGCGCACCCGCGGAAGCGCTTCCTTACGTCAGTATCTCAGGGGCGATGCGAGCATTCGGTGGGCTACCATCGGGCTCTCCGTGCTCGCGACGCAGGCAGGACCGATCACGTTTCTTTCCATGCCAGGTCAGGCCTATGAGAGCGGCATAGGTTTCATCCAGAATTATTTTGGCCAGCCGCTCGCGCTCATTGTTGTGTGCGCGGTCTTCGTTCCGATTTATCAACGGCTAAAGGTTTACACGGCCTATCAATACCTGGGTGAACGGTTTGACCGGAAAACGCAGTTACTTGGCGCCTTCCTGTTTCTTGTGCAACGAGGCATCGCAGCGGGAATCACAATCTACGCACCAGCCATTATTCTTTCCGCCGTGCTCGGCTGGCGGCTGGACCTGACCATCTGGTTCGCCGGCGGCGTGGTTATCATCTACACGGTCGCGGGCGGGACCAAGATTGTAAGCATCACCCAACGCTACCAGATGATTGTGATTTTAGTCGGCATGGCGATTGCATTTGCGGTGGCGGTTTACCGGTTATCGCCCGACCTATCGTTTCATAACACGCTATCGGTTGCTGGGAAAATGGGCAAACTGGAGGCCGTCGACTTCTCCGTCGATCCGCACAAGCGCTATACATTCTGGTCGGGGCTGATTGGCGGATTTTTTCTCGCGCTTTCCTATTTCGGAGCTGACCAATCACAGGTGCAACGATATCTCGCGGGAGGTTCGCTTAAGGAGAGTCGTCTCGGATTGCTCTTCAACGCCGCGGTGAAGATACCGATGCAATTTTTCATTCTGCTGCTTGGCGCGATTGTTTTCATGTTCTACCAATTCGAAAAGCCGCCTCTTTATTTCAACCAGCCGGCATACCAGCGAGCAGTGGCAAACGGCCATGCGCCGCAGTTAGCGGTGTTGCAAACGCAATTCGATGACGTCTTCATGCAAAAACGTGCACTTATTCGCGAGGTTTCCAGTGCATCCTCAAAGTTTTCGCCAGATCAGCGCGACGTGGTGACGACGAGGCTGCGCGAACTTGACGCTCAGGGGCGCGAATTGCGCGATCGAACGAAAACAGTTCTGAAGGAGGCTGGCGTGGATCCAAAAAACAAGGATTCCGATTACGTTTTTATTACTTTCATTCTTCAACAGATGCCGCATGGCGTTGTCGGATTACTAATCGCAGTGATTCTTTGCGCGACCATGTCAGCGGTGGCAGCAACTCTGAACGCACTTGGTTCCACCACCGCGATCGACTTTTATCGCCCATTGATTCGCCCGAACGCGAGCGACCATCACTATGTTATTGCGGCGAAAGCGTTGACCGCTGCGTGGGGTTTGATTGCCATTGGGGTGGCTACGTTTGCCAGTTTGGTCGAAAATCTCATCGAAGCAGGCAACATCCTGGGCTCGGTGTTCTATGGCAGCATCCTCGGTCTCTTTCTGGCAGCTTTCTTTATTCGTCGAGTAACCGGATCGGCCGTTTTTTTCGCGGCGCTGATCGCACAGGCGCTTGTCTTCCTCCTGTTCGCTACGACGAATATCGGTTATCTCTGGTATAATTTTATTGGATGCGCGGCGGTACTAGTCCTGGCGCCAGTTCTGCAGCAAACTATCTTTCGCAGGGCGGAAGCTCCCCCTGGGGTATGAAATTCGTTCTGGGCCATGGATCATCCGATTATTTGTTTCGGTCAACAACCGTGCGGGATTTTTCCCAAGCGGTTTTTGTTCGCTAAAATTCTCGCGGCCCGGCGTCTTCAAAAGGAGATTGGCGGAGAAATCGTCTTTTTCTTTCACGACAGTGATCACGACCCGCGGGAGACGATTACGATTGTGCGAGACCAAAGTACCGGCCAGGAAGTGCACCTAAACTTTCAGTTCGAGAATCGGATCCAAAAGCAGTTTTCGCCTCTCTATGCCAAACGTGTCCTGCCGGAATGGCAGGAGAAAACTGCGCGCCAACTTCCGAATTATGTTTCACAACCTCTGGTCGCGCACTTCAAAAAGATTAAATGTTCGAATGTGGCGGACTTCTGTCTCGAGATGTACTCGCGAATGGGGCTGTTGGAAGGTATAAAGGTGGAGCGATCCAGTGCACCCGGGTTTAGAGCGCGCGCTGTAGCGGTCCCAGACTATTTTGTCGATCAGCGCTACGAAGGCGAAATCGTGCGTGCGCGTTATCGCGACGGGAAATTGTTGCTACACAAGGGAGGCGGCAGATATCTGGAAATTCCTGCGGGAGAATTTGGTCCGGAGCAAATCAGCCCGACTCGCGATACGCGTTTCCGTTGGATGCAATCCGTTATCCGATGCACTCATTATGTCGCAGGAGCGAGCGAACAGCATTATGTTAACAAGGCGGATGCTCCCAACGTGGCGTTCGCCAAACGGGACGAAATTTCGGACTTCGACAAAGCTTATACGGAACTGGGATGAAATCGGGGCCGCTGAAAATTGGGATTGCATGTTTTCCGTTAATTGGCGGCAGCGGAATTTTGGCGACGGCTCTTGGATCAGAACTGGCGCGCCGCGGTCACGAAGTTTACCTGTTCAGCTATGCTCAGCCCGTTCGGCTGGACCTGCCGCAAGAGGGCCTTCATTTTCACCGAATCGAATTTGCGGACAACGCCTTGTTTCCATGTCCGGACTACACTTTGCCGCTCGCGGTGAAAATGGCGGAAGTGGCGCGTTCCCACCAACTCGACCTTTTTCATGTTCATTACGCGGTACCACACGCATTGGCTGCTTGTTTGGCCTCGCAGATCGTCGGACCGTCAGCTCCGCGTATCGTCACGACTTTGCACGGAAGCGATACCACTCTGCTGGGGCAGGATCCTGACTACCGCACCGCCATCGAGCATGCCCTTGTGCATTCCGATGCGGTAACGGCAGTTTCAGAAGATCTTCGGAATCAAACGCAGGAAACTTTTTCTTTGAAACGACCGATTGAAGTGATTCCAAATTTCTTCACTCCTAATAAACCGAAGAGAAGTCGCGAGGAAGTTCGACACAATCTGGGCGTTACCGACAAATTTCTTGCGGTACACATGTCGAATTTGCGACCCGTAAAGCGGATCGACCTTTTATTGCGCACGATTGCCATGTCACGGAACCGATCGCGCCTTCGTTTACTAATTCTAGCGGGCGACCCTTTTGATCCGTATGAGCCATTGCTCGATGAATTGGGAGTCCGCGAGAGCGTTATTATTCGCCAGAATATGGCCGTGGTGGAGGAGTATTTGGAGGCCGCGGACGCGGGACTGTACACATCCGAATACGAAAGCTTTGGTCTGAGCATTCTTGAAACGGCATTTCATGGTAAGCCTGTTGTAGCCTTTCGCGTGGGCGGTATTCCGGAAGTTTTAGGCGGCGCTTATCCCCTATATCCTTTCGGCGATGTAACCGCGGCTGCTTCTGCTTTGGACGCGTTGATAGAATCGCCGAAATTGGCCCGCGAACTCGGTGAACAGAGTCGCGCTCGCGCGCGCGAAAGGTTCTCAGCAGATCGCGTTGTTCCTCAATACGAAGCGTTGTATCGCCGTATGGTTGCCGGCTAAAAGCGTCACCGTAAAACTACGTTATTGCCAGTCTGAAACGCGGCGGACGCGACTTTTTGCCTAAGGCTTTACCACCACTGGTGTCCCTATGTGAGCGGCGTCATAGAACTGACGCGCTTTCCAATAAGGCATTCTAATGCATCCGTGCGATGCAGGCTCCCCTGGCAGGTAGCCTTGATGCAATCCGTAGCCCGGCGAAAACTCAAGAAAGTAGGGCATCGGGGCGCCGATGAAGTGAGTATGGGGTGGTTTGCTGTCACGCCTACTGTCGACATTGGGTTTCACGATTCGCCCGGAGTTATCGACGTAGTCACCATAAACACTGGAACGATGACCTTCGTCCTTGCGAATGACTTGGAAGCGACCTGTCGGTGTGCGATATCCTTCGCGACCACTGGATATGCGGGACGACGCGGTCATATATCCAGCGCGGTAGATATAAGCTTCCTGTTTCCGCAAGCTAACGACGATCGTTGGACGGCCAGAATGACTCTCCGGCAGCTTCGATGTGACCAGGTCGGTCATGGTGCTGCAGCTGCTCAAAATCATGAGGGTCGCGGCGAGCGTACAAAATCGTGATAGTCGGTTCATCATCGGTTATTCTCCTCGGCCGCGACTAAGCAGGAACGCGATCAGTCGCACATGACTTCAAATCGCATTTGGCAGAGCAAATGGCTCCCAAGGAGTTCTGTGGTTAATCGGTGGCCGTGAGATCCTTATTGCGTCGTTTGATCACGCTCACCTTGGAAACGCGCAACGTCTGCGCCGGTTCCCACAGATATCTCCGGTCGCCACCGAAATTTTTCCAAAATCGGATTGGATTTCTCTTCGACTGCATCGGCAATAATTTCGCCCAGCACCGGGGCAAATTTAAATCCGTGTCCGCAATCACCTGCGGCGATCACAAGTCCTTCGCGGTCCCGATCGCGCGCAATCCAAAAATTTCCGTCATGCGTATCGCAGTACATGCAGACTCGTGTGTAAACAATTGGAGCTTGGGCGAGCGCAGGGAATGCCCACGATAGAAAGGTGCGCAGTTTTCCTTCGTCTTCAGAAGTGACCGCGCGTTGCGGAGATTCGGGAGACATCTCGCGTCCCGGTCCATGGTTAGCGATTTTCACGAAACCATCACGATTGAGCGGAAATCCGTAATAACCTGTCGTTGTGATATCCGCACCAAAAACCGGGAATCGCTCAGGTGCAAAAAGGTCGGGTCGCGACGGTTTCAGGTGGAACACCGGCTGGCCGCTGGCGCGAAAGAATTTCTTCGTGAACGGCAGCAAATACGGGGTCCACGCACCGATCGCCATCACAACGGAGTCACCCGCAATGCGCTCTCCGTTGTCGAACAGGACTCCCTTCACCCGACCATGACGTTCGTCTAATTGAGAAAATCTGGAGTTTTGACGTAGCTCGACGCCGGCGGCCTTCGCGCGCGCAACCAGCGCTGCAACGACGCGTCCGCTCTCCGCGTAACCCGCTTCGAGCTCCAGCACGCCATCTTGGAACAATTCAGGATTCCAAGCCGGGAACCGTTTCCACAGTCGTGCTGAGTTCATGCGCTCAATTCTCTGTCCGCGCTGTTCCAGTGTTTTGAAACTTTCGTATTCAAAATCGCCGGGTTGCATCTCCCGACGGCGCACGAACATCACGCCAGTTTCGTGATACAACTCAATGCCGAATTCTTCGTTCCAGTCGCGCCAGAGTTTGATGGAGCGTTCTGCCAGCTCCGTGTAGTCTTCGTCCGAGCCATAAGCTGCGCGCACGGCTTTGCTGATATCGGTGGATGCCGCGAGCGGATGCGGCAGCGGCCCCGGGTCGACCAGGATGACTCCGTGGCCGCGTTTCTTTAGCTCGATCGCGGCGGTAACGCCATTAATTCCCGCCCCAACAACGACAACTTTCGACATGTTTCGAACGCTTCCGGAGGTGGATCGGCTTCTCCGAAGACGATGCTAGAACGGATCGCCGAAGGTGCAAGATGATATCCTAAAGATTTCGCACAAAGAGAGTCTCGTCGCCGCAAGCGCATTCATTTTACCAACGCGTTGAGGACAGCGCGTTCCACCTTTGCGGATAGTCCTCGCTCCAGGCGCCGATGCTGTTTTTGTGGTAACGCGAAGCACGCATGCCTCCGCTTGTGTTAAGCCGTCATTCCCAACGCCTGTTCCCGCTCGAGCACGGTCGGATGCGAGTAATAAAAGGCGCTGTAAAGCCGATGCGGTGTGAGATTGCTAAGATTTTTTTCGCTCAGTTTGCGTAGCGCCTGAATCAGTGACTGTGTCTCTCCCATGTTCGCACGGGCAAATGCATCTGCTTCATATTCAAAACGACGCGACCAACTGTGAGTGAGAGGTGAAACCCAGAAAGTTACGGTCCCCGCCAGCAGCGCAAATATCAGCATCGCAGGAAGGACATTCGCGGAGGCGAAGCCCGCGTGATGCTGGAAACCAAACGCACGATAAAACCACTGCTGACGCGCCAGCCACGCGATCGTGGCGAACGCCACAAACATACCAGCGATGGAAACGCTGAGCATCTTAACTATGTGATGCTTCTTGTAGTGGCCGATTTCGTGCGCAAGGACGGCTTCCAATTCCGGCTCCGTGAGCTGCGTGATCAGTGTATCGAACAGGACGACCTTTCGAAAGCGTCCGAGCCCGGTGAAGAAGGCATTGGAGTGGCGTGAGCGTTTACTGCCATCCATCACATCGATGTTGCGTGTGGGGAAACGAGTGCGGCGTGCCAGTGCAAACAGCCGCTCGCGCAACGTTCCTTCCGGCAGAGGTGTGAACTTGTTGAAAAGGGGCATGATTAGCGCCGGCGCAATCAGCAGCAGAAGCAATTGAAAGGCGACAACAACGGCTGCGGCCCAAATCCACCAGTTTGCGCCAGTCCACTCGATTAGTTTCAACACCAGCGCAAGCAGTGGATAGCCGAGCAATACCGCGAGCAAAAATCCTTTAACACGATCGATGATCCATGTCTTGATTGTCGTGGTGTTGAAACCGAATCGTTGTTCGAGTTTGAATTGGGCATACCAGGCAAAAGGCAATGCGGAGACGCTCAACGCGATCCCTGTAAAAAAGAGGAAACCAGCCATTGCCCAGATCGAAGTGCCAAAGGTAGCTATGAATTTCGCAAACCCCCAGGGCAATAGGCCGCTAAAAAGCAACGCAATGAGCACCACGGCACTGAACACGTCCGTGAGATCTTCGAAGCGGCTCTTAGCCAGCGTATAATCGACCGATCGCCGATACGTCGCTTCGTCAGTGATTCCGCGAAATGCGGTTGGAACTTCATGGGCGTGTGCGCGCACATGACGTTGGTTCAGTCGACTCAACCACAGCTCAGTGGTTGCGCGCCCGAGAATCAGAATCAAAGCGACGATGGCAAATGGCGGCATGAAAGAAATGCGCTTCTGCTCCTCTGGTCATCGGTTCGCGAAGAGCTTCCGATAATAGCGATACCAATCACTCTGAAAACGTTCGGTCGGATCATACTTTCCTTTCAAATCGAGGAATTGTTTGAACTGCGGATAGCACGCCATGATCTGTTCCGGTTTCGCAAATCTGTGGTAGGTCAGATAATAACTTCCGCCGCGGACTATCGCCAAATCAATCAGACCGCGAAAGGAGCGCGCGGAAGCTTCAATGCCTGCCGGTGTGTGGAGCGTGAGCAAGTTAAAGATGATGCATGCATACGGTTCTTTGGCCCAGGCCAGGAAGCTCTCATTGTCTTTTTCGATCACGCGGACCGTACCATAGATAACAATTGTTCGATTCGAGCGCAGAAGTTCTGCTGCTTGCCTCAAAAAGTCAGGGAGGTCTCGCCGCGGGACGTAAATCTCGGTGATGATAAGGCTCGATTCTTCTCCTCCAATTTGATCGTGAATCTTCTGCGCATAATTCGGCAGATAAGCGCTAAGTTGATTTGTGTCGGACCAGTAAGTCTGGCCATTTGTCGATAAATAGTAATCGCAGTAGCGTTTGAAAGCCTTCTCCCGGTCGGTATAAGCCAGTCGCAAAAGCTCCAGCCAATCGTCGTCGCGCAACTCCTTTCTAGCGACAATCGGTTCGTGTTCGCCGATCGGTTTGTAGCAGGAAAACACGCCGTGCTGGAGAAAGTCTGGTGATTTTTCGTCGACGGAAAACTGAAAATCTCCATAAAGAAACGCTTCCGCTATTCGTTCCTCAAAACGGCTGGGTAAATCACTCGCGGAAATTATCTCGACCACACGCCGCAATTTTTGCCGCGGAACCAGGCGAAGGGTTACACTGCTGATTAATCCAAAAAGACCGTAGCCGCCGATTGCGAGACGGAATAATTCGTAATTTTCAGAGCGTGAGCAACGGATCGATTTCCCGTCTGCGTTAATCAGGGTGAATGACTCAACGTTGGAAATAAGCGGCTTCATCGCCAACCCGCGCCCATGCACGTTCGAGGAAAGGCTCCCACCCAGCGTGAACGTGTCCGCGCCGGTTTGTTTTTGCGCGATGCCCCATTGTCTTTCGCTATTCGCTTGAGCGTCCAGATAAGTGTGAATCAATTTTGGCCATTGGATGCCAGCTTCCGCTTCGAGTAAACCGTGCTCCTGATCGAAAGAAATCACGCGATCCAGCGAACGCGTATCGACGCAAATGCTGTCTGTAGCGAATTGCTGGCCGCCCATCGAATGCCGACAACCCGAGACGGAAATGGGTAACGCTTTTTGCGACGCAGAACGCACGATTCCCGCAAGTTCGTCTCGGGTATGCGGCGTCAGAAGCTCGCGAACCCGGGTACGATTGAGCTGTGAATGGACGTCATTGACCCAAATCGCCCGTTCGGGTTCTGCTAAAATGCGTGGCGCAAGCGCGAAGAGCGCTGCAGTGCGTATGAATTCACGCCGGGTAAGCACGCGAAAATATAGCGAGTCTGGTTAACCCTCAGCGAGGCAAATTACCTCGCCCCTGGCGATAGGTTTGTCGGCTAATCGAGGCGTTTTATACGTAGGACGCCTGGACGGCTTTTACTCGCGAGCGCTGACTTTATTTGGACCCGTTGGTTTAGCTTCGGCGGAAAGAAATTCGCGAACGTGATTCAATTCGTCCCTCGAACCGGTGGCATTTTTCGTTTGCGCGGCCAGCTTCGCGTAATAGCGGCCAGCGTTATCCTTGTCACCAGATTGTTCCGCCGCTCGTGCCGCTCCATATAATCCTCTGAAGCGTCCCGGGTAGATTTTGAGAGCAGCTTCGAATTCTCGCTGTGCTTCGTTCGGCTGGCCGACTTCAAGCAGCAGGCCGCCGAGTTGCTCACGTATCGGAACAAACGCACCCGGTGAAACCGGATGCTTGCCCAGTATGTCTTCCGCATCCGCAGCACGTCGCAGCATTTCAACCGCTTCGTTCTTCTTTCCCTCGGCGGCTGCTACCCAGGCGGAAGCGGCCTGCATCTGCAGGTCGAGATGTTTTTTGAAATAGTCGAACTTGGGATCCTTCGTCGCGTCGCGTAATTGTCCCATCCGCGCGATTGCTTTCCGCGCGCCTTCAACATCGCCCGTATGCGCGCGCCCGAGCGCGTGACCGTATTCGATGAGAGCTTCCATGAATGGAAACGAAGACCAGTGCGGAAGATTTGGAACAGTCAATTTCGCCGCGGCCGGCCAATCATTCCGCTCAAAAGCGTAACGTGTCGGAATAGCTGCCAATGCATAGGCCGCGCTAAATTCCAGTGGCGGATTTGTCTTCCGCACCTTGGCTGCAAGGTCGACAATCCGTTTTGCCTCAGTGTCCTGCGCCTCCTGCAAGTAAGAGTACGCCATGTAATCGAGCGCATGCAATTCTTCGGCTTCCGTGGCATCGCGATGGCGCATGGCCGCGTAGGCGCGCGAAGCCTCGGCCGAAGCTCCATTCGCGGCGATGGACTCATCCCACATCCCGAGGCGCGTGAAGATGTGAGATGGCATGTGCAACGCATGAGGCACCCACGGAGCGATCGAGGCATAACTCTGCGCAGCGGACAGCCCCCGTTGAGCGAGCGCGGGATAGTCGTAGCAATGGATCAGGTAATGAACGACCCCCGGATGGCTCGGGTTTTGTTTCCGCAGATTCTCCAGAATCGCAGCCGCCTCGAGTTGTTTTGACAAGCTTGTGTCGTTAGGCGTGGCGTAACCGACAGCGAGGACCGCGAAGGCATAGAAAGTTTGCACCTCGAAATCGTCAGGATACTTGTCGCGTAATTGATGCATCGCCTTTTCGTACGCGATCACACGGTCGCGCGGTCCGACCGGTCCATGACAGGATTGTCCAACCGCGTCTGCCCTCGAACCGTCGGGCGTATTGTAGTAAATATCGAGCGCCGTAATGAATCCCCGTTCCCGGTCCGTTCCGGAACTCATCGCCACGGCTTTTTCAATTGCCGTTTTACCGGCGCTCATTTCATCCGGAGTGGGAGGTGTCCAAATTGGATGCCACCATGTCATGGCGATGCCCCACTGGGCCATCGCGCATTTTGGATCGCGTTCGGCCACCGAAGTGAATACACGTCGCGCCTCTTCGTAGAAAAACGAATGCAACAACGCCACGCCACGCGAGAAGTCGGATTGGACAGAAGGCTCGCACGATATCGGGAACGCAACTCTTCCGGCCGCGCGCAGATCGCCGGGCTCGGGAACGGCTGCGCTTTCCACGTGACGTGCGGTGAGACTGCCGGCCAGTCCAATCAGAAGAAGTACGCGAGGGGAAAAGAAACGCGCCATTTTCGAGGCTACACAACCGCGGCTACGCCGCAAATTCGAAAATAATCTTGCCACTGCGTTGCCCCCGCGCTGCGTGGGCAACTGCCGTTTTTGCTTCGTTCAGTGGATAAGCTTTCTCCACTTTCGTTTGTAGCAGACCGTGTTTCGCCATCTCGAATAAATGGTGAAACGCTTCCATTCGCTGAGCGGGCGTCGCGCTGTCGTACCATTTATTAATCCAAATACCCCGGAAGCGGAGATCTTTGAAAATGAGCAGGCCATTCGGGATTTTCAGCGGCTGCAAACTCATTGCCCCGTAAGTCACCAGCGTTGCTCCCGGAGCGAGACAATTTGCCAGGCGCAGTGCACTTTCGCCACCGACAGCGTTCAATCCCAGACGAATTGGCGCGCTGCCAATAGCATCTTCCACTTCGCGGCGAAGATTTTCGCTATCGACCAGGACAACATCACCACCATCCGCTCGCAGTTCATCGACTAATTCCGATCGTCGGACCACATTCACGGTCTTGTAGCCAAGCGCGTGCCCGATTTGGATGACCGCGCGTCCTGCGGCCGAATTCGCAGCGTTCTGAATCAGCCAGTTGCCCCGTTCAAGGTTCACGTAATCGTGCAGCAAGCGCCACGCCGTCATTGGATTGATTTTTAACATGGCCGCGTGCACAGGCGTGATTCCCGCAGGGACCACAACCAATTCGTCGGCTTTCACGGCAACAGCGTCGCGCCATGTGCCAACGTTATGCGGTAAAATCACCAGAGCGCCACTGGTTAGGCCATTTACGTTTACGCCGACATCTACAACGATTCCTGCGCCTTCGAATCCGGGCGTCGCGGGCAGCTCTGCACGCACCGGATATTTTCCTTCGATCTGATTCAAATCGGCAGGGTTGATGGGCGCTGCGCTCATTTTCACGATAACTTCGCCAGCCGCCGTTGTTGGCCATGGTTGTGATTCGACGTGTAAGACGTCCGCCGGATTTCCGTGCGTTTCGTACACGGCTGCGTTTATAGTTTTCATCATGTCCTCGTCCCAGAATCCTCACGCCTCTGCAGACGATCTGCAAACACGCCGGGCGCCTGGCGGAATGACTTTGGCTGCGTTGCAGACTGGTGCACGGGTTGCGCTTTTCGGAATGATCGTGAATTCGATTTTTGCGACGGCGAAAATTCTCGGTGGATTCTTTGGTCACGCTTACGTGCTTATAGCTGATGGAATTGAGTCTGGCCTCGATATCGCGGGCTCCTTTGTCATCTGGAGTGGGCTGAAAGTTGCGGCGCGGCCGCCTGATGCTTCTCATCCTTACGGTCACGGGAAAGCAGAACCGATAGCCGCTGTGATTGTTGGCGCCGGGGTCCTGGCGGCTGCAGTGGGGCTCGCTATTCAAAGCGTGCGCGAGATCTTTCTACCACATCACGCGCCGGCGCCTTTTACGCTGGGGATTTTGATCGTTGTGATCGTCATCAAGGAAACTTTGTTTCGTTATGCCAACCGGATCGGCCGCAAGGTCGAAAGTACAGCCGTGCAAACAGATGCCTGGCACCATCGCAGCGATGCGCTCACTTCCGCAGCTGCATTTATTGGTATTTCAGTGGCTTTGATAGGAGGCCAGCGATGGCGGAGTGCGGACGACTGGGCTGCTATTTTCGCCTGTGTGGTGATCGCGGTAAATGGCGTCAGGCTGTTGCGCCCGGCGTTTTACGAAATCATGGACACCGCGCCGGGAAAAATCGTCAAGTCCGTTTGCTCGGTTGCCAGCACAGTCCCCGGCGTCATTGAGGTTGAGAAATGCCGCGCTCGTAAGATGGGCTTGGATTACTATGTCGATCTGCACGTCGGAGTGGATGGCAAGATTTCCGTGCACGACGGCCACGAGATCGCGCATCGAGTAAAAAACGCCATTCAACAAAACGATTCACGCATTGCTGATGTGTTAGTTCACATCGAGCCGGCAAGACTCTAGCCGCCGCGCTGTGTCGCGGCGCGGCACGGCGACGCAGCTACATGTTCTTTAGAAGAGTTACAAGTGCGTCTGCCAAAATCTTTCGTGACCGCGCAATCCTCCGAGCGAACTGGACCAGGTGCGGGGCGCGGCTTGGATGTGCAAGAAGGTGTGTCGCCAGCTTAAGCATGCGAGTTTGCTGGCGTTCAATGTCGAAAAGAACATCCATCGGGGCCGGGAAAAGTTCGTGCGGCGTGTCGCTTATTACTCGAAGTGAAAGCAGCGGAATCCCTCGATCCGCGCAGGCGCGCGCGATGAATTCCGTCTCCATATCTACTGCCGCCGCTTTCGACGTGAGCGCAAGGTTGGTTCGTTCCTCGGGGGAATCGATCAATGCAGGCACCGTCAAGAGCTTCCCGATATGAATCGGCAAATCCGAAAGCGATGCGCGCGTCCACTCAGGTCAACTGTCGAAAAATTCTCTGCCAGGAGTAGATCGCCGATCTGCAAATCATGGGCGAGTGCCCCTGCAAAGCCGCTGCTGATCAAACAATCGAATTGCTGGTCTTGTAGAAATTTTTCCAAGCGCTGCCGGCAGACCTTTTCACCGACCCCGGTATGAAGGACTTCAATCAGACGCTCATCAATCCTTCCGCGAATTGTCCTGATGCCTTTGCGATCTGTTCGGGACTTTTGGGCAAGATAACGCAGGAATTCCCGGCTTTCTGCTGGCACCGCAAATATTACCGCGATCATATCTCACGCACCGACGGCACTGAGAAAGGCAAGCATTCGCTGTAGCGCCTCCTGGCCGGTCGGTGCATCGAGGTTGAATTGGTACTCATGCGGCAGCGGCGGAACGTGGTTGGATGGAAAGAAAAGGCTATCGACGCGAACGCCAAGGCGCATCAATTTCTCTGCAAGCGCGACAGCCTGCGGCGCGAGCGGATCCGCATTGCCGCTGGAAATAAAAGTCGGCGGAAAAGTTCGGGTGACGTTGCCCGGTCACGGACATTAGTTTGAATCGGTCGTCGGCTCGGAAATTCTTCACACCGGAATACGCCCATAGCATTGCTTTTAGAAACCATCCGTGATTACCGACTGGATTCACCGCGGACGGATCGTAGACGCCGGAAAAAAGGAGCATGGCCAACAACTGATTCACTTTTAACTGCCGGGTAAGTCCGATTGCGCGTGCGTAGTCGGGGTCGGTAGTAATCATTGCCACCTGGCTCGCGATATGCGCTCCAGCCGAATCGCCAGCGAGAACGATCTTGGCGGGGTCCACCTTGAGATTGGCGGCGTTCCGGACGACAAACCCGAGCGCCGCGTTCACCTCCTCGACCGGCTGTGGATAGGTTGTTCCATAACCCCTCGAATATTCGACGGCGATCATCGTGTAGCCGTGTCCTGCCAGGATCTTCATGTAGTTGGTGATCCCGTTTTTGTTTCCGGCTACGAATCCGCCACCATGCACCCAGACGATCGTTGGACGAGGCGCGTTTCCTTCCTGTTGATAGTACAGATCAAACGTTTCATTTTTCCCGCTGCCATAGGCGACGTCGCGCCGCGCAACGATGCCACTTGGAACATGCTTTTCGAGAGCGGCCTCGGAAGCTCGGGCGCCTTTCGCGAACGCGTACGTAATAAGTGCAACCGACGGCCACGGGCTGAGGGTAAACGCCAATATGGCAACTGCGATCAGGATAACGAGAACGCAGGCAGACCAGATAAGGAAGCGCTTCATGACGATCAGCTCCCGCCTCTCTCTAGGTCTTTGGTTGCTTCTTTGCCATCAATCGCTTTTAGGCGTTCCCTCGACGACTTGGACGACGAAGCTCTTCTTCTCAGTTGTAGCCGTCGTAGCCGGGCCAGGTGATTCCAGCGGTTTTTCGCCGACGATCGATGAAATCGCTGCCCGGAATTCCGCTTCGCGGTTCGAGGGAACATCTACAAGAACGCTAAGCCTACCCTTGTCCGGAAGACCTTTGGTAGCAGAACCGCCGACTCGTGATGCGATGGTGACTACTTCGTCCGCGACTGCCTCCAGTTTCCCAGTTGCCGCTGGAACCACGATTTCACCGACACCGAACGGCGTGGGCGTGAATGTTGCGGCGGCGTGCTCCAAAGAATTCGCGATCTGCTCTCGCATTTGCTTTTCAAGCAATGGCCGATTCGGGTTCTTCGTTTCGTGTCTGGCGATTAACCAAAGACCGATCCCAACGTTGACAGCAATGAGAACGATGAATGCTCCGCCAACGCGAAGTGCCATTTTGCGTCCTTGCTCCGTCACGTCCTGTTTTGGCGGCAACAGGACTTCCTGCGAATCGCCGCGCATACCCGCATGAATCTGGCGGGCAACCGCCAGTTCACGTTGCAACTGCTTGTCGGAGATCAATCGCTGTTCCAGGACGACCCGCTCCGCCGCGGGCAATCTGCCCTCGAGATAATCAAAGAGCTTATCGGGATTCATTGTTGAACGATTGAGAAAGCGTCATGCTACAGGTCTCCGCACGCAATGACGAACTGTGCGGTTTCGCGCGGGAATGGACATTTGCTCTCTAACAGGGCGGCAATACAATCGTTGAGGTGGCCGGGAACGATCAGAAAGAGGTGCGGCGCCACGGGAGGATTTGGCATCGTGTGTTCGTCGGCCTCGCTGTGTGCGTGGCGCTGCTATTCATTTTTCATCGTCCCATTTTGCTGGCGATTGGCCGGCAGATCGTGCTGCGGTACGCCGCGGGACAAAATTTAAAGATCGATTTTCGCCTGGAGGGCAATCCTTTCAGCCATCTGACTGTACGAAATCTTCGCGCCTTTCCGACCGGGCCGTCGGCTATCGAATCGATCGACATTGATTCCCTGTATGTTGATTACAGTTTACCCGGACTCGCGCGACACGGGTTATCGCATTTTTTGGAAGACGTCGAAATGCGTTCGGCACACGTTGTCTTAAATCCTGCCAGAGCTGCGCAGCCCAAACCGCGTCCGAAACAAAACTTAAAATTACCTTCGGTGTTTCCAGAGCGGATTCGGCTGGCAGACGCCACGCTGGTGATCAGGAATAAGCCTAACGATTTCGTCATTGAACACGTTGATCTTGATTTCAACCCGGGCGCTCCGGGCGACGTGCGAATCGAAAAGTTGCAGCTTCCATCCGGTGACAGTTGGTCCAGAATTTCCGGGCAAGCTTCCTATACAAACAAGAATCTTGTTCTGCGTGATCTGATTCTCAGCGACCAGGAACAGATCCGTCTCGTAAATGTCGATGCATCGCGCATTGACGACAAAACGCTGGGACTCAAATTCGAGTGCGCGATCGGTGGTGGTCAATTATCCGCTTCGGCCACGTTAACCGAAACAGAGACTTCGTTGAACGCGAAAATCAACGTGGCTGCGCAGAACATTACAGGTAAGTCGCTGAACAAATTTTTATTTTTGCGGGAAGATTTTTTTTCAGGCGAAATCGAGCGACTCGCTCTTGATGGAACAGGAGTAGTCGATGCGCCGCATACATGGACCGGGACAATGTCGTTGCAGGTCAGCAATGCGCATCTGCAGGCAATCAATTTCGATCGTGGCATTGTGGAAGCTTCGGCAGAACGGGGCAACGCGATTTTGCGATCGGCAGACATCGTCCAGGATAAAAACGAGTTTCATTTTCGCGGGACGATGGAGCTGCCTTCTACGGTTCAGGATTTCGACCGCGCTCCAACGACTCTGGAAATTGCGGGAACGGCGCCTGACCTTCAACGACTAACTACAGGCACGCCTGTGCAATTGACCGGTTCGGCTCAGTTCACTGGAAAGATCGACATTGTGAATGCGAAGATTGAGGCAACTCTTGGCGTGACTGGAGAGTCAATCGGCTTTCGAGATGGAACGATTGAGAAGCTGAACAGCACGCTACGCGCGTCCAAGACGATTGCGAAGCCCGATACAAGGCAGGGATCGTCCCCCTCCGCTCAAGCTACGGCGGACAGGCCGGCTCCGGCTACAGCCAGGAGACCGTGGTTCGCGGACCTTCGCACCGCAATGGACTTCGAATTGGCCGGCATACGTTATCGGGATCACATCATCGATTCAGTGGAAGGTTCGTTAAATGGGAGCGACGATATTCTAGGGCTCGATCGGTTCGCGGTTCGGCGAAATCAAAATGACCTGAATGTTCGCGGTCGTTACAAGCTGCCTGCAGAGGTCGGCAAAGCTCTTTCGCAACCCGCTATGCTCGATGTGGTACTCAATGCGCCTGAAGCCGGCGACTTTTGGATCGAGAATTCTCCGAACAAATTGAGTGGCCCGTTACAAATGACGGCGCAACTCGAATGGAAACAAGAGACAGCCAACGGACAGATTTCGATTTCCAGTTCAAACCTCAAGCTGCGAGACCTGGTTTTCCGGCAATTGAACGCGCAATGTTCGATTTCTAATAGCGTCGCGTATCTGAACGATTTCAGGACAAGTCTGAATGATTCGGACTTCTGTAGCGCAACCGGGAGTCTGGATTTGCGGCAGCCTCATCATTACAACGGCAAGATTTCGGCGAGTGTAGCGAACTTATCGACGCTTCAACCGTTGCTTCGCACTTTTGGTAATCAGAACGAATTGGCAGGTTCAATTACACTTAACTGGGAAGGAAACGGAGCCGCGCAAATTTCGAAGAGCTCAGGGAACCTGAAATTCGTTCTGGAAAAGGGACGCTACGGAAACATGCAATCGCTCCGGGCAAATATTGATGCGTCCTATTCGCCCGACGGTCTTGATGTGCCGATCATCTTTTTCGCCAGCGGCAACACGGATTTTCAGGCAGTCGCGCAGGCAAAGGGCGAGACGCTCGAGATAACCAGGATTCAACTCGACCAGGGGCAGGCGAGATTTGCCTCGGGATATGTCTCTTTCCCGGTTGTGTGGCGAAATATTGGAACGAATGCAGGGGCAATTCCGTCGTCTGGCAAAGTGTTCGCCACAATTCAGTCCGAGAATCTGGATCTCAAGAAACTGTTTGGCGATCTCGGGATCAAAGCGGGAACATCGGGGGCGCTGAATGCGAGGCTCGACGCCGACGGCACAATTGAAGACTTGAATGCGCGCCTGGAAGTGCACGTGAGGGATCTGCGAAATGACACCTGGCCGAAAATGGAGCCAGCGACCTTCGATCTTAACGCGCAAGCCTCGCAGAATCGCCTGACAGTGTTGGGCAAACTACAGCAGGCACGAATTCAACCTCTGGAGGTAAACGCGAATATGCCTTTTGATATTCCGAAAATTGCGCGTGCGGGGAAATTGCCAGACGAAACACCAATCACAGCAAAGGCGCGTCTGCCGCGCAGTTCCGTGAATTTTGTCCGGCAATTTGTTCCGGAACTCGAGCAACTCGATGGCGAACTTGGTTTGGATGTTGATGTAAGCGGAACGATCGGCAAACCGGTTTTTAGCGGGGCAGGGGACATGACGGTGAATGTTGCTCGTTTTACGAATGCGAGTCTGCCTGCGTTAACAAATTTTAGTGCACGCCTAAGCTTCGCACAGAACGCCCTTAGCCTGGAGCGATTCGGCGGAGACCTTGCCGGCGGTCCATTCACAATAAGCGGCCGCGTCACTTTTCCGAAGCTGACGCAACCGACATTGGATTTCCAACTGAAGGCAACCAGCGTGTTGCTTGCGCGAAATGATACACTCACCTTCCGCACGGACGCAGACATAACGGTTACCGGTCCGTTCGCGGCCGCAACAGTCAGCGGCAACGTCGCACTGACGAACAGTCATATTTTGAAGAACATCGATCTAATTCCGATCGGTTTGCCGGGCAGACCCGCACCAGAACCGCCGTCGGAGCGTCCCGAATTTTCGATCTCCACCCCGCCATTTCGCGACTGGAAATTCGATGTCGCAATCAAAACGAAAGATCCTGTGCTGATTCGCGGAAACCTGGCTACCGGGCAGGCGACAAGCGATCTAAAGTTAACTGGAACCGGACTGCATCCGGGGCTGCAAGGATTAGTGCGGATGGAAAAGGTAGAAGCGACTTTGCCATTCAGCCGATTGGAGGTGTCACGCGGCTCACTGACTTTCGATCCGAGCGACTCGATGAATCCGAGAATTGATCTCGAAGGAACATCGGTGATCCGCGATTACACGGTACGTGTTTATGTATATGGAACCATCCTTTCACCCCAAGCCATTTTTACCAGTGAACCGCCTCTGCCGCAGGAAGAAATCATTTCCCTAATCGCAACTGGTGCGACACGAGAGGAGCTATCGGGCAACAATAACGTCCTGGCGGGGCGTGCCGCCATGTTGCTGGTGCAGCAGCTTTACCGGAAAATCTTCAAAAAAGGCGAACCAACCCAAAGTAACGCAATCTTTAATCGCCTGGACTTGGATTTGGGAACAGTCGATCCGCGGACCGGCCAGCAGCAGGCGACCGCGCGATTCAAGATCAACGATCACCTGGTTCTCACCGGCGATGTCGGCGTGAGAGGCGATTTTCGGGGAAAGTTAAAATATCTGATTCGGTTTCGCTAACATGGGACGCAGGGTCATTTTCTGTCTCGGAAGTATGGCCCTCGTATTTGAGGTCGCGGCCCAGACCGCGGTCGATGTGGCGCGACCCGAAGAGAGACAAAAAGCGCAGCAGGCGGTCGTAAAAGAACAGGAGAAACGGGCGAAGCGGGCAAGCATTATCGAGTTTCGCGGCCAGCAGTCTTTCGATGAGAAAGAATTACGTTCGGCCTTGAAAGAAGAAATCGCGACGATCGAGGATTATGGATTAAGCCCCGCGCGAGCGGACGATCTCGCCTTTTTTCTGGAGGTTTTCTATCGAAAACACGGCTACGCGAAAGTGAACGTGCACTACGTGATCGAATCGGGCGATCGATTGCGTCTCGATATTACGGAAGGCCCGCGTTTCATGATCGGAACTGTGACGTTCGCCGGAAATGCCAAGGAACCAGCGGACAAGCTTTTCGATTACATGGTGGGTCCGACCCGCGAACGATACTCGAGCATCGAGAAACGGTTGCCCTTTGTTGCTGCGGACATGGAGGAAGGAGTTGGCTTGGTACATCGCTTTTATGTCGCGGAAGGTTTTTTAGATGCCGAAGTCGATCCGCCGCGATACACCTTTCAGGAGAATAGTAGTCAGGTTGACGTCGTGGTTCCGATTCACGAAGGGCGACAATACTTCTTTGGCCACATCGCGTTCTCCGGGCGGTCCGTTTACGGTGCTGAGACATTGCGCGGACAACTTGGCGATCTGTTGCAGCGGCCTTACACCGACGCGCGTGTAGCCGATATTCCTCGCCGGCTACAGGCATATTTCAAAACGCGCGGATATTACGATGTCAAAGTCGTGGCCAACGGCGCGCCGGAGGAAGCGGTTGATGGCCGCGTGCCGGTGCAGATCACGATTTCGGCTGGACCAGTTTACCATTTCGATGGCGTTACTGTTCGCGGGCTTCAGCGATTGCATCCCAGCTTCGTGATCAAACGATTTAGCCGGTTGAATGGAAAGACGTACAGCCCGGATCTTCTCGATGAGCGATTTCGTACGCTCATGAAGACCGGCCTTTTCAACGTGCTGCAAATCAAGCCAGTCCCTGTCGATGGACATCTGTTGCGGCTCGACATCTCCGCCGAAGAGGCAAAAAGCAAAGAATTTGGTTTTTGGGGTGGGTTCGACACATACGAAGGCGCACTGGCTGGTGTACAGATTGGTGATCGCGACCTTTTCGGCTACGGACGTCCACTTACCGCATCGATCGAGGTTTCACAGCGCAGCTACAAAGGTGAGATTTTGTACCAGGATCCGTTTTTTCTGGACACAGATGTTTTCTTCAGAGCGCGGATTAATGCTTTTACTTTTGACTATGACGGCTACACAAAATTCGAATTAGGCGGACGAGCCGAATTCACTCAAAAGATCACGAAATATGACGAGGTAGGTCTGGTTCTCGCTGTACGCCATGTAAAAATCATCGACTCTCAGATTAAGCCGGCATTTCTCCTGGGGGACACGACGAACTATCTCGTCAACACAATTGGACTCACAAATACTCTCGATTTTCGTGAAAGCCCGCTGGTGAACCCTCGTGGCTTTCTTATTGGCAACACAGTGGACGTGGCTTCCAACGCGTTTGGAAGTGATATCCAATATGTCCGCGGCACAATGCGAGTTGGATACTATCATCCATTTGGACCAAAGGCTCTCACACCCGGCGTAGTGGAAGACCAATCCACCGGAACTCCTTTCCAGCAGTGGTTTCATCAATCCTCGATCGCGTTCGGCGCTCGCGCCGGGATCATTCATTCGCTCACCAGTAGTGGCGCCGCCGAAGCGACTGCCATTCCCATTGACGAACGATTTTTTAATGGCGGCGCAACAAGCGTGCGCAGCTTCGGCGAACGCGACCTTGGTCCCCACGATAATCACGGTCATCCGGTCGGTGGAGAATTCTTCACCGTGTTTAATGTCGAATACACCTTTCCAATTCTGGGAGAACTGCAAGGAGCCGTATTCTTTGACGCCGGCAATCTTCTGCCGACATCGGAAGACATCGGGGTCGACGATATGCGTTATGCCATTGGTGCGGGCCTGCGCTACAAACTGCCCGTTGGTCCGATACGTCTCGACTATGGTGTCAATCCCGATCCGCGGCCGGACGAAGATTTCGGCGCGTTTCATTTCAGCTTTGGCTTTGCTTTTTAGCTGTAGCCGCTTCCCTGTGGGAAGCGTTGCGCTCGTATGTTAAGCATATCCAGGGCGCACTGCCCACACAGACGATGAACGACCCACGATTGCTTGGCGACACTTCACCGGAGGAATTCCGCAGACAGTTGCACGAGCTGGCGGATTGGATCGCGGATTTTCGGCAAAATTTAGGATCTCTGAAAGTCGCGCCTAACGACAAACCGGGCGCGATTCTGGACGCGCTCCCCGCGAAGCCACCTGAAGAAGGTGAAGCGTTTGATAATATTTTGAGCGATATCGATCGGCTCATCGTGCCTGGCATGGTGCATTGGAGTCACCCGATGTTTCTCGGGTATTTTGGCTGGACGACGAGCGCTCCCGCCATTCTCGGCGAAATCATCACTGCGCCGCTTAACGTGAATGCGATGACGTGGCGTACATGTCCGGCCGCCACCGAACTGGAGACACTGGTGGTCGATTGGATCCGGCAATGGATGGATCTACCGGGCGAATTTGGAGGCATCGTGTATGACACCGCGTCCGTGGGCGTGATGCACGCATTGGCCGTGGCGCGCGAAGAGGCTGCGCCGTCGGTGCGTAAGCACGGATTGGTCGGTGCAGGCGCGCCGGTGTTTCGCATTTACGCTTCTGAGCAAGCTCATAGCTCAGCGGAAAAAGCGGCGATTGCGCTAGGCCTGGGCGAAGAAAATGTGCAGCGCGTTCCGACGGATGCGGAATTCCGGATGAATGCGAGCGCGCTCCGCGAAATGATTGCGCGCGACGTTCGTGACAGTTTCAAACCGTTGGCAGTCATCGCCACTGTCGGTACTACCTCAACCGCGAGCGTTGACCCCGTTCCCGAAGTCGCGCGAATTTGCCGCGAAAAAAAGATGTGGCTTCACATCGACGGTGCCTATGGTGCGGGTTTCGCAATTCTGCCAGAAAACAAGTCGCTGACTAACGGTTGGAACGAAGCCGATTCCATCGTGGTGAATCCGCATAAGAGTCTTTTTGTTCCGCTCGATTTTAGCGTACTTTACGTGCGCGATCTGGAGCGGCTTCGACGAGTGTTCACGCTTGTGCCGGAATATTTGCGCGGCGACACGGTCGAGGCGCAAAAAAATTATATGGACTACGGCATCCAGCTCGGTCGCAGGTTTCGGGCACTAAAAGCATGGGTAATCTTTCGCAGCTTTGGCAGGGAAGGTATGGCCGCCCGTCTTCGCGAACACATTCGATTGGCCGACCTCTTCGCTGATTGGATTAAGAGTGACAATCGCTTCGAACTGGCTGCGCCCGTGGGTCTGGCCGTGGTTTGTTTTCGATGGGTTGGGCCTGTAGCCGGCGTCGGTGACGCCGGGCCGGGGTCAGCGCCCCCGGCTACAACAGAAGATGAAATTGATCAGTTAAACAGCGAGATCGTCGAGAAAATCAACGCGAGCGGTCGCGCTTATCTCACGCAAACAAAATTGCGAGGCCGAACGGTGATGCGAATTGGTCTCGGCAATGTGCTCACGACTGAGAGGCATTTGCATGAGGCGTGGGAAATGATTCGGGAAATCGCTCCATAGAGCGGCAGTTACTGATTTGCGGCTGAGGACAGCCGCCTCTACAATTTCTCCCGTTATGATGAAGTTACTGCGCAAGCACCGGGACTGGCTGATGATCGTGATCGCCATCCTCGCGATCCCGTTCATTTTCTATTTCGTGCAGAGGCCGGATTACGGCGCGATGCGGTCCGATCGATTTGCTCGCATTTATGATCGGAATGTTTCGATGTTGGAGGCGCAACAGATGGTGCGCCTGCTCAGTCTGGCACAGGCGCTTGGTATGTCCGAGTTTGTGCAGACCCTGACGGCCGGAGCCGGCATGAACCAGAATCAGACGGGGGTGCAATTCATCGTGAATCTATTGGTTCTGCGCCACGAAGCCGATCGGCTGGGTATTCGTCCGACTTACGCTGAGATTGCCGATGTGGTGCGCACATTGCCCGCGTTCCAGGGCGACTCCGGCTTCGACATGAAAAAGTTTAGTGATTTTGCGCCTAATTGGTTGACGCCAATGGGTCTGTCCGAAGAGCACATCGAGCAACTGGTTCGCGACCAACTTTCGTTGGATCGAATCAAACAGCTTTTAGCCGCAGGTGTTACAGTTCCCAAAGGTGAGCTCGATGAGAATTTTCAGCGCGGTCACGACACGTTATTCGTCACTGTCATTCGGTTTCAGGCGAGCGATTTCGGTAACGAGATCAAAGTGAGTGACGAAGATGTGCAGAAGCATTATGACGCGCATAAGGCCGAGCTTAAAAGTGACGAGAAACGCAAGGTCGAGTTTGTCAGCCTCGCACTCACCGATGACGAAAAGAAATTAACTGGAAAGGAGCGGATTGAGGTTTTGCAAAAGCTGTCCGACCGCGCGACCGATTTTACGCAAGCGTTGCTAGAGAAAGGAGCGGACTTCAAGCAGGCTGCTGAGAAATTTCACCTACCGGTGCATGAAACTGGCGAATTCACCAAAGCACAGCCCGATCCGCAGTTGAAAGTCGATCCGGGGCTTGTCACTGCAGCTTTCAAGCTGTCAATGCAAGAGCCGAACGGCGATCCCATTCAGGTCTCCGATGGATTTTATATTTTGCATCTTACGGGGATTACTGAAGCGCGTCCGCTGACACTCGAAGAAGCGAAGCCAAAAATCGTGGACACGATCACGAAATCGAAGGCACGCGAGTTGATGTCGACGAAAGCTGCGGAGGTAGTTCAACAATTGCGTGAAGCGAAGCAATCCGGACAACCACTTGAAGCAGCCATTCAAAAAGCTGGCGTGAAGACCGAAAAGATCGAGCCATTTTCACTGATCGAAGAGGCGAAACCGAAATCGCAAGGCATGGAAGTAAAGAAAAATGAATCAACTGATCTTCCCTTCATCAAACAGGCGGTCGCATTTCTGAACGCGGGCGAGGTCAGCGATTTTTTCCCCGCAGGTGAAAGTGGATTTATTGCGGTCCTGGAAAAGCGGGAGCCATTAGCCGACGCCAAAGCTGCCGAGAAAAAGTTGGCTTACGAGAAAAGGCTTCTCGATAACAAGCGGCGAATCGTTTTGACGGAATGGCTGCGTGACCGGGGACAAGACGCTGGGCTCCAATACACCAAAGGCTAGACCGTAACGACCGCCGCGCCGGCGGGCTGAATCCTGACAATGTCGATGGAGCAAACGCACGACGAAATCTTTGATGACGCCAACGGTGACCTGGCCGTCGGCGATCTGGAAAGCGCAGTGGAGAAGTACGGGCGCTGTGTGCAGATAGCACCTGATTTTTTCGACGGCTGGCATGCGCTCGGAATGGCGCGGATGAAACTCGGGCGTTTTACCGAAGCGATCGAAGCGGGAAAAAAAGCGGTCGAGCTCCGGCCCAATGATCAAATTGGATGGACAAGTCTTTCGCTGTTCTACAATCGCGCCGGCAATATCAAGGAAGCCGAAGCAGCTGGAGCAAAGGCGAAGATACTGAGCTGGGGCGGAAAGATTGCAAAAGAGTAGTGTACAGAGAATCTGATTCACTCATTTTCTTTTCGCTGATCTTCCGACCTACCAAATGTTGACCCGCTTGTCTCGAGGCCTAACCATTGGCGATCCGTCGGGAATATTGAATGCCTGCTGAAATTCCGACATGTTGGAGACGGGTCCGTTGCATCGATAATGGGTTGGCGAATGCGGATCAGTGTTTAGTCGCAACCGCAAATCGTCTTCGCGCTGATTTGCTCGCCACACCTGGGCCCAGCCCAGGAAGAAGCGCTGTTCGGGTGTAAATCCGTCAATTTTTTGGTCGCGCGCCTGTGGATTCTTATTGAGCGCTTTTTGCAGCGCGGCATAAGCGAGCTTGATGCCACCAATGTCAGCGATGTTTTCGCCCTGAGTCAGTTCGCCATTGATGTGCAACCCTGGAAGCGGCTCATACTCGGAATATTGTTGTACTACAGCTTGAGAGCGTTCCTTGAATTTCGCGGCTGACTCCGGTGACCACCAATCGCGCAAATTCCCAGACGCATCGAATTGCCGGCCTCGATCGTCAAAGCCGTGCGTCATTTCGTGGCCGATCACTGCGCCCATGCCTCCATAATTCACAGCGTCATCAGCTTTTGGATCGAAAAACGGCGGCTGTAAAATTCCAGCCGGGAAGACGATTTCGTTCATTTGCGCGTTATAGTAGGCGTTCACTGTCGGCGGGGTCATTCCCCATTCCGTGCGATCAACCGGCTTGCCGATTTTTTTTAGCTCGCGATTGACCTCGAAAGTCGCGGCTCGCATGGAATTTGAGATGTAGGGGCCTCTGTCGATCTCAAGGTTTGAATAATCGCGCCATTTATCGGGATAACCGATCTTGACATTCATGGCGGCAAGTTTCTTCAATGCTTCCTGCTTGGTTGGTTCATCCATCCACTCAAGGGTCTTAATTCGGTCTGCCAGCGCAGCTTTGAGATTGTTGATCATTTCCAGTGCCCGGGCCTTTGCCTCAGGCGGGAAATAATCGGCTACATAAAGCTTGCCGAGCGCTTCACCCAAAGCTCCATCAGTAGAAGCAACCACTCGTTTCCAACGCGGCTTGATTTCCTTGGTGCCGCGCAGAACGCCCTGATTGAAATTGAAATCTTCGTTTACAAAATCCTTCGATAGATCCTCAGCCGCGTCATCAATTAAGTGCCAGCGCAGATAGGTTCTCCAATCGTCGATGGATGTTTTGGTTAACACGGTGTTGGCCGCCTTGAAGAACTCGGGCTGGCCCACGTTGATATCACCTGGCGCCGGGAGATTGATCGCTTTGAAATAATCGCCCCAATTCCAGTCCGGGGTAAGCTTTTGCAAATCGACCTGAGTCATTTTGTTGTAATTTTTTTGCGGATCACGCAGTTCCACGCGTGTGCGGGATGCGTTGGCGAGAGAAGTCTCCAGGGCCATGATCTTTTTGGCGTCCTCGGCAGCTTTGGCCGGCGTCTCGCCGAGAAGCGTCAGCATTTTTGTGACATGCTCAACGTACGCGGCGCGTTTCTTTTTCGAGTCCTCATCCGTCTTGGTGTAGTAATCCCGATCGGGGAGGCCAAGTCCGCCTTGATGCGCCTGTGCGATCTCACGTGTGCTGTCTTTCTCATCCTGGCCCGAGCCAAAGTCGAAAAATGCGCCAACGCCAATGGAGTGCAGGCGCGCGATTTCTTTAAGCAGATCCGCGCGGTCTTTGATTGCGTCGATGCGCTTTAGCTCGTCTTCGAGAGGTTTGATTCGCTCACCCTCGATTGCTTTTTCGTCCATGCCGCTGGCGTAGTAATCGCCCACCTTTTGCACTTCTGGCGACGCTTTGGCATCGACATGCGCGTTTGCCGCCTTCTCTGTGATTTTGTGCAGCGCATCAATATTTTTTTCACTTAATTGCTCCAGGCTGCCCCACCGCGCATATTGGGGCGGGACAGGATTCTGTTTCAGCCAACCGCCATTGGCGTAACGATAAAAATCATCCTGCGGTTTCACTGATGTATCTATGTTTTTTGGGTCCAACGGCGGGGGGTTCTGATTCACCGGCGAGGAGCTTTGAGCCGATTGCGTTGGCGATTCCGTTTGAGCCTGCAAACTGAACGCGCTCAAGAGTGCGACGATAAAAAAGGATGATTTCATGGTTTTACTGAAGAGATGAATAGTCAGGATTATTTAATTCGGATTAGACGCTCAAAACGCAGTTCCGTTGAACCGCCTTCACAGCGAAGGGAAAAAATCCGGGATTGCAAGTAGCGGGGTTGGGTGGCACGTCCTAGTGCCGGCAGTAACCCGGAGTGCGCAATGTTCATAGATCGGATCAAAGTTTTTGCCCAGGCTGGGAATGGCGGACGCGGTTGCGTGAGTTTTCGCCGGGAAAAATTTGTGCCCAAGGGCGGACCGGACGGTGGAGACGGTGGGCGTGGTGGCGACGTGATTCTACGCGCGGACCGGCACGTCGATAATCTCTCGAATCTTTTCTACGAACCGCTTATCAAAGCCAAGAGTGGCGCGCACGGCAAGGGAAAGAAAATGGCTGGAAGGGCGGCCGCCGACAAGATCGTTAAAATTCCTGTAGGCACAGTCGTCTGGTCCGCTGAGGAGAGTCTACGCTCATCAACCAATTCAGATCAGTCCGCGAGCCGCAGTCAGCAATCGGAAACGCAGTTGCTTGTCGATCTCACGGGCGACGGACAGGAATTTGTGCTTTGCCGCGGCGGGGAGGGCGGAAAAGGCAATGTCCACTTCAAAAGCTCGCGTAATCGCGCGCCGCGGCAATACACCGACGGCGAAGAAGGCGAGCATGGGTATTTTGTATTGGAATTGCGAACGATTGCAGATGCCGGATTGGTCGGTTACCCGAATGCCGGTAAGTCGACGTTGTTGCGCAAAATTTCGGCTGCGCGGCCAAAGGTTGCGCCCTATCCATTCACCACTTTGCATCCGGTTGTTGGCGTGATGGAGTTGCCGGGTTATCGCTATGCAACGATTGCAGACATTCCCGGCTTGATTGAAGGGGCACATCGCGGGCTTGGTCTGGGCCATGAGTTTCTACGTCATATCACGCGCTGTCCCATCTTGATCTTTGTGATCGATGTCGCTGGGAGCGAAGAACGCAATCCGGTGGAAGATTTACGGAATCTTCGACGGGAGATAGATTTGTACGATCCGACGCTTTCATTGCGCCCGTGGTTAGTCACCGCGAACAAAATGGATTTGCCCAACGCGAAGGAGAATCTCGTGACGCTGCGAGAGACATTTCCCAAGACCAGTATCCTGCCGATCTCAGCGGCAAACGGGGAGGGGATCGAGGCATTAAAGGAAGCGTTGGCAGCGAGAATAACTGCCGATCATGATATCCTCTCCCCAATTAAAGGTAGACAACCCCGGAATCTCTAGCGACACTGGCCGCTTATGGGGAGACGGGTTGTAGCGAGCTATTGCTCCAGCTTTCTGAAGCCGGAAATGTTGCATATTTACCGGCAGGTAAAAGCACTGCGCGGCGTGGATACTTTCGTTGTCACCAAAGAAGTTCAAAACGCAGAACGATTTCCGTTTGCCAACGTCGAAGTGATACCAAAGCGCCGTACAAACCTGCTTGTGCACGGCTGGTTGAAATTTGTGGCCCGACGCCCGCCAATTGTCTATCGAGGCGAGTATCAGACGCTCGATTCGTTATTGGAGCGTCACGGCGCTGATTTGATGCACATTTACTTTGGTCATACTGGCGTCCACCTGCTCCCCTTTATCGAGCAATGGGACAAACCGTGCGTGGTATCTTTCCATGGCGCGGATGTCGCTCACAAAAAAGAGATCAAAGATTATCCGGACAAGTTACGCCGCCTTTTCGATGCGGTGCCCCTTGTGTTTGCCCGTTCCCAATCGTTGGCTGACCGCTTGATTCATTTGGGTTGTCCGTCTGACAAACTCCGGATCAATCGCACTGGTATCCCGCTCAGCGAATTTCCGTTCGTGGATCGACAACCGCCGAGGGATGGCAAATGGAGAGTCGTGCAGGCATGCCGATTGATTCCGAAAAAGGGCATCGCGACGAGCTTGCGAGCTTTCGCGATTTTTAAGAAAGACAATCCCAAGGCAGAATTTTATGTCGCCGGCAAGGGGCCTTTGCAACCAGAACTGGAGATGCTCGCGGATGGATTGGGGATTCTTAGAAATGTCCATTTTGTTGGCTTTCTGTCGCAACGAAAATTGCTGGAGCTCTATGCAAGCTCGCATCTGTTTTTGCATCCGAGCGAAATATCGGCCAACCAAGACCAGGAGGGCGTGCCGAACTCGGTTCTGGAAGCGATGGCCACTGGATTGCCTGTCGTTGCAACACGTCATGGTGGAATTCCGGAAGCGGTTGCTCACGGGCGCACAGGGCTGCTAGTGGCAGAAGAAGATCACGTTGGATTGGCAAACGCCATGCAACTCATTACTCATTCGCCGGATCTGTTAGCGCAGATGGGAGCAAGCGCACGTGCCACAGTGGTTGAACGATTTGAACGGGACGCTCAAATAGACCAGTTGGAATCGTTCTATGAAGAAGCGATTGCTTTGAACGGCGCCTCTGAACCGGTGAGGTCGAAACGCATGACTCGACTTGCTCCGCAGTTCGCCGAGCGGTTGGCGGCGAAATAACGCTCAAGAATTTTGTTTGTCATTCGGACAAAACGCGCTTTGGTATTCGCGTTCAAGTTGTAGCCGGGGTCGGCTTGTTCGCTGTAGTCGAGCAAGCGCGGGACGAAAACGGATGACCTCGGCAGGCCGGCGTCACCGATGCCAGCTACAGCTGTGTTATAAAATGCGCAATCGTTGTTTTTTGATCATGGTGCTGATTTGCGGTGTTGCCTTTGCAATGCCGGCAATGGCCGCCGAAACCGCGCCGGCCGGGCACGAAACGCTTTCGCTCAAGCCACAGATGCTCATTCAGTTCGGCGGCTTTGGAATCACAAACTCGATGCTGGTGACCTGGATCGTCGCCGCTGCGATCATCGTTTTTTCACAAATGGCAACCCGGCGTGTTAAGGTCATCCCCGCCGGAATTCAAAATTTTTGGGAGTGGTTAGTTGAGGGTTTGCACAATTTTTTGGAAAACATCATCGGACCCGATCTTGTGAGAAAAGGATTTTGGTTTTATGCCACCATCTTCATATTCATTCTATTCACTAACTGGTTCGGCCTGATCCCGGGAATCGGCACAGTCGGCTGGGGCCATTACAACGCGGCCGGTAGTTTTGTGGTCGATCGTCCCCTTCTGCGCGGCGGCAACGCGGACCTGAACATGACGACCGCAATGTCGGCAGTTTTTTTCGTGATGTGGTTTGTTTGGGCGATCCAGGCGAATGGAATCGGAGGATTTCTAAAACATTTGTTCGGACCGAAAGGTGAGACATCCGGAATAGTGAGAATCCTCATGGTTATCATTTTCTTTGCAGTGGGATGGCTCGAGGTAATCTCGATTCTTTTCCGGCCAATCGCGCTAAGTTTCCGATTGTTCGGTAACATTTACGCGGGTGAAAGCATTCTGGAAGCAATGTCGACAATGGTCCCATGGCTCTCTCCCATCCTGCCGATTCCATTTTATTTTTTGGAAGTGTTGGTGGGATTTGTGCAGGCGCTGGTTTTCATGCTTTTGACTGCGGTTTTCACTATGTTGATTGCGGAACATGAAGAAGGACAGGCACACGCGCACACCTGATTTTTCGGTGACCTCATGAAGAGGTCCCAAAACCAACTAACAAAAATATGATACTACCAATACTAGCAGAAATGGGCGGAAGCATTCACGTAGGGCTTGCCGCGATGGGCGTCGGAATCGGAATCGGCTTGACCGGCCTGGGTATGACCAGCGCGGTCGGGCGCAATCCAGGCGCATTTACGCAAGTCCTCGTGCACGGAATTCTCGCGATTGCGCTGACCGAAGCGATCGTGTTCTACGCTCTCTATCTCGTCCATTAATTGCGGCGAGGAAGCGAGAACCATGTTGGGTCCGCAAATTGTATTATGAACTTGATAATCGCCGCAAGTAGCGGAGGCATCACGGATATCTTGCGCGAAACAGCCGAGACTTTCGGCTGGAATTGGAAGTTGTTTCTGTCGCAGGTCATCAGCTTCTGCATCGTCGCATTTCTTTTGCAGCGCTTCGCCTACAAACCTATCCTCGCCGTGCTGGAGGAACGCCGCCGCAAGATCGAGGAAGGCCAGCTCAACGCGGAAAAAATCAAGAAGGAGCTCGCCGAAGCGGAGAAGCGTTACAAGGAAATTCTCACCAAGGCTGATGCGGATGCCCAGAAAATGATCGATGAAGCGCGCGACAGCGCTGCACATTTATCCGAGCGCAAACAGCAGGAGGCGATTGCGGCCGCGGAGCAGATCATTTCCAAGGCGCGCGAGGCCGCTGCGATTGAGCATGAGCGCACAATGGAATCCTTGAAGCGCGAGCTGGGGCACTTAATCGTGGATACTACCGCGAAGGTCACCGGCAAGGTGTTAACACCGGAAGATCAGCGACGTTTGCAGGAAGAAGCAACCCGCCAACTTACCTGATGAAGATCAACAAGGAAATTCGTCAACTCTCGCGCGAGATGCTTCGAGCAAGCTTCACTGATGGGCAGCTCGACTCTGGCAGGGTCCGATCGCTGGTCAATTCGCTGATCGCAAACAAGCCGCGCAATTACATCGACGTTCTGAAAAACTACAGACGTCTGCTGCGGCTCGAAATCGAAAAGCGCCACGCTCGAGTTGAAACGGCAAGCGAATTGGATTCGACAACGAGTTCGGAACTGGTCGCTAATCTGAAGAAGAAATATGGCAGCGATCTGACCGCCGACTTTCTGGTCAACCCTGAGCTTCTCGGCGGAATGCGTGTTCGTGTCGGGAGCGATGTGTGGGATGGCACTGTTCGCAACCGGCTGGAACAGCTGGAGCGACAACTTTAATCAACCGAAAATCATGAGCAGCATACTTGAAGAGATCGAAACAAAAATCGAAGGACTTAAAACCTCAACGACCAAAAGTAACATCGGTGTCGTGCGCGAAACAGGGGACGGAGTCGCGCGCATTGAAGGGTTAAGCGATGTGATGCTTAACGAGATGATCGAATTTCCCAGTGGAGTGTTCGGCCTGGCATTGAACCTGGAAGAAACCGAGGTAGGCGCGATTTTGCTTGGTGACACCACGAAGGTCGCAGAAGGCGACGAAGTGAAGACGACTGGCAAACTTCTTTCTGTTCCTGTCGGCAAAGCGCTTCTGGGCCGAGTGGTGAACACACTCGGTCAGCCACTCGATGACAAGGGTCCAATCAAGGCAGATACATTTTATCCACTGGAAAAAATCGCGCCGGGCGTGATCAAGCGCCGCAGCGTGAATCAACCGGTGCAAACCGGAATCATGGCCATCGATGCCATGATTCCGATCGGTCGCGGCCAGCGCGAGCTGATCATTGGTGATCGCGCAACCGGCAAAACCACGATCGCCATCGATACCATCATCAGCCAGGCTCGACTGAACAAGGCTGCTGAAGAGCAGGGGGATAAGAATTATCGGCCGCTCTACTGCATCTACGTCGCGATTGGTCAGAAAAATTCCAATGTGGCTCGCGCTTTGGCGGTACTCGAAAAAGAGGGTGCCATGCCTTACACGACGATCATCTCTGCGCCCGCGTCCGACACGGCGACTAATCAGTATCTGGCGCCGTTCGCTGGTGCGGCGATGGGCGAATGGTTCATGGATAATGGAATGGATGCCCTAATCGTTTTCGATGATCTGTCGAAACATGCCGTTGCGTACCGCCAGGTTTCGCTGGTGTTAAAGCGTCCGTCCGGTCGTGAAGCTTATCCGGGGGATGTATTTTATTTGCACTCCCGATTACTCGAGCGCGCCGCGCGAATGAGCGACGAATTCGGCGGCGGCTCGTTAACCGCATTACCGATCATCGAGACCCAGGCTGGTGATGTCTCTGCTTATATTCCCACTAACGTGATCTCGATTACGGACGGTCAGATTTACCTCGAGACGGATCTGTTTTATCAAGGTGTGCGGCCGGCAATTTCGGTCGGACTCTCTGTAAGCCGCGTTGGTTCGGCGGCCCAAATCAAAGCGATTAAGCAGGTCGCGGGCAAGGTGAAGCTCGATCTCGCGCAATTTCGCGAGTTAGCCGCGTTTGCCCAATTCGGTTCCGACTTGGATACAGCAACAAGAGCGCGACTCGATCGCGGTCAACGCATTGTAGAGCTTTTTAAGCAAAAACAGTATAACCCGATTCCGGTTGAGGAACAGGTGGTGGTGATGTGGGCCATGCAAAACGGATACCTTGATGCTGTTCCGGTCGACCGCGTCAAGGAGTACCAACTTAAACTACAAGATTGGCTTCAGACGCGGAAAGCAGCGTTGCTTGGAACGATTCGCCAGAAGAGGGAGATCGACAAAGACCTTGAGTCGCAATTGAAGGCCGCGCTTGATGAATTCAAAACGACTTGGCGATAACGCCGCTGTTTCTCAACTCGCAATCTGCAGTTTGTAATTGGTAATTTGGAATGGCGAACACGCAGGACATACGGCGCCGAATAAAATCGATCCGCAATACCTCGCAGATCACCAAAGCAATGCAAATGGTGGCTGCCTCCAAGATGCGCAAAGCCCAGCAGCACGCGCTGGCGGGGCGACCCTACGCTGCCTTGATGAATAAGGTTCTCGTTTCGTTGCAAAGAAGGACAGATCCGCGATTTCATCCGCTGCTCGCTGTCCGCCCACTCAAAAAAGAGTTGGTTTTAATTATCAGCACAGACAAGGGGCTCTGCGGAGCGTTGAACACAAACCTGTTTCGGGAAGCTGCAAATTTTGATTCGGCTAAAACAGCGTTTGTGGTGACAGGAAAAAAGGCACGACAATTCATCGCCCGAACAAAGCGCGACCTCCTCGCGGATTTTGAATTGAAAGATTCGCCGAGCTTCCTTGAAGCAAAGCCGATCTCGAAGTTTTGCATGGAAAAATTTCTGAGGCGCGAGGTCGACAAAGTCTCGGTGATGTACACTCACTTCATTAACACAATCAACCAACGTGCGGTGGTGCAAACACTGCTCCCGATCAGCAGTTTTGATTTACCGAAGGGGGAAGGCGCCCAGGCCGAAAATCAAGGTCACGATCCAATGATCGGCTACGTGTTTGAACCCAGCGCTGAGGTCGTACTGGATTCGATGCTTCCGTATTATGTCTCTTATCAGGTTTTTCAGATGATCCTCGACGCTCGCGCGTCTGAGCACAGCGCGCGAATGGTAGCGATGAAGAACGCCACCGATAACGCGAATCAATTTATCAAGGACCTTACGTTGGAATACAACAAGATGCGTCAGGCCAGTATTACAACCGAGTTGCTCGAGATCGCCACAGCGCAAATGGCGCTCGGAGCCTAGTCAGGATTTATGAATAAAGGAAACATAGTTCAAGTTATCGGTCCCGTAGTGGATGTGGAATTTCCGGACGAAAAGACGATGCCGAGAATCTACAACGCCCTCGAAATTGAGTATGAAGTGAATGGTAACCCGACCAAACTGACACTCGAAGTGCAACAACATCTCGGCGACAGGTGGGTGCGTTCCATTGCAATGTCTTCAACAGAAGGGTTGAAGCGCGGAATGAGCGTGACTGATACTGGCGCCCCGATCAGCGTCCCGGTAGGCGAGGCCGTGCTTGGCCGGCTTTTTAACGTCACAGGGGACGCGATTGATAACCGTGGCCCGGTGAACTACACCAAGCGTTATCCGATCCATCGGCAGGCGCCGTCGCTCACAGAGCAAGACACGACGGCAAAGATTCTGGAAACCGGGATTAAGGTCATCGATCTTGTTTGCCCATTTACAAAAGGCGGCAAAGTCGGCGCATTTGGTGGCGCAGGCGTCGGCAAAACTGTCGTTATCCAGGAGTTGATCAATAACATCGCCATGAAACACGGCGGGGTTTCGATATTTGCCGGAGTAGGCGAACGAAGCCGGGAAGGCAACGATCTTTACAAGGAAATGAGCGAGGCCGGCGTCATCGATCAAAAAGACCTGTCGAAATCGAAAGTAGGGATGGTTTTCGGTCAGATGAACGAACCGCCGGGCGCGCGTTTACGCGTTGCTCTTTCGGCTCTCGCAATGACCGAATATTTTCGCGACGAGCGTAACCAGGACGTGCTTCTTTTCATCGATAACATCTTTCGATTTTCGCAAGCGGGTTCGGAGGTCTCGGCGTTGCTGGGTCGAACGCCAAGCGCGGTCGGTTATCAGCCGACGCTTGCTGCCGAGATGGGTGATTTGCAGGAGCGAATCACATCCACAAACAAAGGATCGATCACTTCGTTCCAGGCAGTTTATGTTCCGGCGGACGATCTAACTGATCCGGCGCCGGCAAACACTTTCGCCCATTTGGATTCCACTATCGTGCTCGAGCGTTCCATTGCCGAACTGGGAATTTATCCAGCGGTCGATCCGCTGGCATCAACGTCGAAGGCGCTGGCGCCGGAAATTGTAGGAGAGGAGCATTATGACGTTGCGCGAGGCGTGCAGCGTGTTTTGCAGCGTTACAAGGATTTGCAGGATATCATAGCGATTCTTGGAATGGATGAATTAAGCCCGGAGGATAAGGTCACTGTTCAGCGCGCACGTAAGATCCAGCGGTTCCTTAGCCAGCCGTTCCACGTGGCAGAAGTTTTCACCGGGTTTAAAGGCCAATACGTTCCGGTTGCGGAAACAGTCCGCGGTTTCAAGGAAATTCTGGACGGCAAACATGACGATGTGCCCGAGCAAAATTTCTACATGAAGGGCGGCATCGACACAATCAAGGAGAATTGAAGCGATGAAGCGATTAAGAGAAAAGCAACAAGGAATCTGTTTGATGGGGGCCGCTTCAACCATTCAACGTTTCAACGCCTGACGAATTGCCATGGCCACACTCAAGCTCGAGATCGTAACGCCTGAGGAAAAGATCTATTCCGAGGACGTGGACATGGTCACGTTGCCCGGATCAGAGGGAGAGCTCGGCGTTTATCCGAAACATGTACCCTTGCTCACGACGTTGAAACCCGGTGAGCTACGCGTTGTAAAAAACGGTCGCGAGACTGCGTTGGCTATCGGCGAGGGTTTTGTAGAAATTAAAGCAGAAGCGGTTTCGGTTTTGACCGACATGGCGCTCGAATCCGAGAAGATCGACATTGCCGCGGCCGAGGCAGCAGTCGAGCGCGCGAAAGCGGCAATGAAAGAAGATCAAACGCCTGAACAGGTGGCCGCCATTCAGGCCTCGCTGCAGAAAGCGCTTGCCCAGTTGCATGTCAAACGGCGCCGTCACGGTTAGCGCCACTCTTGTAGAGGCGCTTGTGTGAAGCGCATGTTTATTTCAAATTCGGTATCCTCCGCCGCGGACACTGCTGCGTACATTGGAGCTTTGCTGCTTTCAGCGCACTGCTAAAATTAATCGTGACCAAGCTAGACACTCTGGGGATCATCGCCGGCAACGGGATGTATCCACGATTGCTCGCCGATGCGGCGCGAAAAGCCGGCGTAAAAAAAATAATTGCTGCGGCGTTCACTGGCGAGACCGATCCAGGCCTTACTCAATATGTTGATCTGACCGAGTGGATGCGCGTTGGACAACTGAATCGGTTATTAAAATTTTTTAGCCAACACGAAGTTCACCAGGCAATCATGGCGGGACAAATCGCGCCGAAAAATCTTTTCGATCTGCGTCCGGATTTGAAAGCGTTGATGCTGCTGGGCAAACTGAAACAACGCAACGCTGAATCCATCTTTGCCGCGATTGCAGATGAACTGGGCAAGATCGATGTCGTCCTTTTGCCGGCGACGACTTTTCTGGAGGACTCTCTTGCCTGTGCCGGATTGATTGCCGGAACAACGCTTAGTCGGGGTGAGGTGGAAGATGTCGATTTGGGCTGGAAAATCGCGAAAGAAATCGCGCGACTCGACATTGGGCAGACCGTCATCGTGAAGAACGGAACAGTCGTTGCGGTGGAAGCGTTTGAGGGAACGAATGACGCGATCAAACGTGGCGGCGCGCTCGCGCGCGAAGGCGCGGTCATGGTCAAAGTCGCCAAGCCGAACCAGGACATGCGTTTCGATGTGCCGGTGATCGGTGTTGAAACGATTCGCATCGCTTCCGACGCGAAACTGCGGGTGGTAGCGGTTGAAGCTGGCAAAACTTTGCTCCTGGAACGCGATGCGATCGCCAAGCTCGCCGATCATTCGAAGATATCGATCGTTGCTCGTTAGTTTGGCTTTCGGTTTTCCAGTTTGGGACTTGGCACCTCTGCGCTCGAGAAGTGACTCTTTTGCTATAGGACTTTGGTCTTATTGTTGGCCTTAACGCGTAGGATAACCTCAAACGAAGATGTCCCGATTCCATGTGTACGGTCATTCTCGAATGAATCGATCGAGCCTCGGCAGAGCGAGGCACGTCCACAAAGCGGAGACCGCTGAGTTTCACTGGTCCAGTTCGCGGACCATTCAAACTATGCAAGCGCGAACAAGACAAGAAACCAAAACCCATGAACATAATCAGTCTGATCATTGAAGCAGTAAGCGGAGCGGTCGGTGGCAACATCGCTGGCGCAGCGATGAAAGAGAACAGCCTCGGCACCGCGGGGAACTCCATCGCAGGAATCGTTGGCGGCGGTCTCGGCGGCGTGCTTGTCCAAAGCATAATGGGCGGCGCAGCGGCTGGCGGTGGCTCGCTGGATCTGAGCACCATACTTAGCAATGTCGCCGGCGGCGGAGTCGGTGGCGCCATTCTCATGGCTGTCATCGGCCTGATCAGGAACGCGATGGCGAAAAAAAGTTAACGATCGCGGGCAATTTCGAGACTGGGACAGGCTCGACTCCTGACAACGTTTAAACTAGAAGACTTATCATGACACCCACACTACGTACATCAAACGTTGTTATCTTCTTCGCTGCGGTAGCCGGAGCGATTCTATTGGCCGGTTGCGCCAGCATGGGATCAGCCAACACCACATCCTTGCTCACTGCGGCGGGCTTTCGCGCGCGCACGCCGCAAACGCCAAGACAACAGCAAATGTATGCTGCCCTGCCACCTTACCAAGTACAGCGGGCGACAGTGCCAGGAAAAGGGGTCTTTTACGTTTATAAAGACCAGAACGCAGGCCTGGCGTATATCGGCCGTGAAGCAGAGTACCAACGTTACCAACAGTTAGCCATCCAGCAGCAGATCGCCCAAAACTATTACACCGCGGCGGAGATGGAACGCGCCGCAGCCTGGCAATGGTACGGGGCATGGGGGCCGCGAGCGTTCTGGTGGTAAAGGGGGAATATTCACAAATAAATCGATCACAACTTTAGAGTAAATTTTCGGTACGGCCTGGCGCCAAACGCTGCAAACAAATCCGGTGCGATAAATAGGGAACTAAAAGAGTAGTCGCTTAAACTCACCTCCGCGTGTTGTTTTATGAGTACCCAGGGAAAGGCAATCTCGGTAACGAAACGGCCACCGGAATTCATTCGCAAGAATTTTCCGCGCACCTGGTATCATGCGAGGTGGCGCCTTCTTACGTGGTTTCCGCGCGGTGTGCTTAATGAGGCATTCGCAGATCAGGTGATCAAATTCGTCGAAATGGAGGAGCGCATTCAGGAAACTCCATTCGATCGCTACCTGGACTTATCTGGACTCACTTACATCCGGATAGGAATAGATCATATCATCCATACGGCGCGCCGACGCCGCACAGTGAAACAACCGGTCAAGACGGCATTGTTCGCAGACAACCCAATGAGCTTTGGCGTCGCGCACTCGTACGAATTGCTAATGTGCGACGCGATGATCGAAGTCCGCGCTTTTAAAGAACGCACTGCCGTGGCGGATTGGCTCGAGGTACCGCTGAAGACACTTGGATGCCCATTGTGAAACGAACCAAAGGTAATTACTAAACCACCCATCAACGATCGGCATCGAATAAAAAAACGAACCCATACTCATGAAAATAAAACCAATCCTGATTCTACTCACTCTGCTCGCAACCATTCTTGGCTCGCCGACTACCATCCTCGCACAAGCAAAGAAGCCGAACATCCTCGTCATAATGGGCGATGACATCGGGTGGTACAACCCGAGCTGCTACAACAGTGGCATCATGGGTTACCGCACTCCTAACATCGATCGCATCGCGGCTGAGGGCGCGCGGTTTACCGATTGGTATGGGCAGCAGAGCTGCACGGCGGGACGCGCGGCGTTCGTCACCGGACAATCGCCCATCCGCACCGGACTGACGAAAGTCGGCTTGCCGGGCGCGGATATCGGCCTGCAACCCGAAGATCCGAGTGTCGCCGACTTCATGAAGAACCTCGGCTACGCGACCGGGCAGTTCGGGAAGAACCATCTGGGAGACCTAAACAAATTCCTGCCGACGGTGCACGGCTTCGATGAATTCTTCGGCAATCTTTATCATCTAAACGCAGAAGAGGAGCCGGAGAATCCCGACTACCCGAAGGATCCTGCGTTTAGGAAGAAATTCGGCCCGCGTGGGGTCATGCACACCTGGGCCACCGACACCGACGACACCACTGTTGATCCGCAGTTCGGCAAAGTCGGCAAACAGAAGATCGAGAACACCGGCCCGCTCACCATCGAGCGAATGAAAACCATCGACGACGAGTTCACTGATGCCGCCCTGGCATGGATGGACAAGCAGGCCAAGGCCAGCAAGCCGTTCTTCTGCTACTACAATTCCACCCGCATGCACGTTTTCACGCACCTCAAGAAAGAGAGCGAAGGCAAGACGGGCCTGGGGCTTTATCCCGACGGCATGGTCGAACACGACGGCCACGTCGGCCAGCTTCTCAAAAAGCTCGACGACCTCGGCATCGCCGACAACACAATCGTCGTTTACACCACCGACAACGGCGCCGAAGTCTTCACCTGGCCCGATGGCGGCACTACGCCGTTTAAGGGTGAGAAAGCGACTGGATGGGAAGGCGCCTTCCGGGTGCCGACGCTCATCCGCTGGCCCGGGGTGATCAAACCAGGCGAAGTGATCAACGATGTCTGCGCCCATGAGGATTTGCTTCCCACCTTCGCCGCCGCTGCGGGCGAGCCCGACCTCGTCGCCAAGGTAATGAAGGGCTATCAGGCCAACGGCAAGACCTTCAAGGTGCACCTCGATGGCTATAACCTCATGCCGTTCCTGAAGGGCGAGGTGAACGAGTCGCCGCGGAAGGAATTCATCTACTGGTCCGACGACGGCGACCTGATGGCCATCCGCTACGAGAATTGGAAAGCCGCGTTCTTCGAGCAACACACGGAGATCTCCCCCAAGACGCCGGTCGGCGTGTGGCAGGGTCAGTTCACCAAGCTACGCCTCCCGAACTTGTATAACCTGCGTAGCGATCCATTCGAGCGCGGCCCGACGAGCATCTACTACGGCGACTGGATGGCTCACCGGGCGTTCATCCAGGTCCCGATGCAGGTGTTCGCCACCAAGTGGCTGGAGAGCTTCAAAGAGTTCCCTCCGCGCCAGAAACCCGCGAGCTTCAATCTCGACGAAGTGATGCGGAAGATATCGGAGCCAGGCAAGGGGAGCAACTGACGGGCGTGATTCGTCGCAGGCTTGGCTCTGTGCCAGCCCCACAACTAAAGATTTAGAGGAGATTAACGATGAGACCGAAACTCATCCATCGCACATTGGTTTTCGGTCTGTCCGTGTTATCGCGTTGTTCAAGTCCTTCCTCAGTAAAGCTGTCGTTACGGCAGCAGTAATTACAATTGAAAATTAGACCATGAAACCTACGCTCACGTTTGTTGCCGCGCTTTGCTGCCTGGCGTGCTTGACGGCATCTACAGCGAACCAACCCAACATTATTTTTATCATGGCCGATGATTTGGGCAACGCCGACATCGGTTACCACGGCGGTGAGGTTAAGACGCCGAACATCGATAAACTGGCGGCAGAAGGCGTCCGCCTGGAATCGTTCTATGGCATGCCTGTCTGCACTCCGTCACGGGCCTCCTTGATGACAGGCCGTTACGCCATGCGTTACGGTCTTCAGACGCTGGTGATCTTTCCGAGCCACACCTATGGCCTGCCGACTGACGAGAGGACACTGCCGCAAGCGTTGAAGGAGGCCGGCTACCAGACCTATATGGTTGGCAAATGGCACCTCGGCCACGCGGACAAAAAGTATTGGCCGCAAAATCGCGGGTTCGACTATTTCTATGGCAACGTCGTCGGCGAAGTGGACTACTTCACTCGTGAGCGCGGCGGAGTAATTGACTGGCAGCGCAACGGAAAGTTCCTTAAGGAGAACGGTTACTACACAACGCTCATCGGGGACGATGCAGTGAAGCTGATCAATCAGCAGGATCCCTCCAAGCCGTTCTTTCTCTACCTTGCCTCGCTTGCGCCGCATGCACCGTTTCAAGCACCGGAGGAATGTCTCAAGCGCTACCCCGACATTCAGGACAAAGAACGCCGCGAATATTGCGCCATGATCTCGTGCCTGGACGATCAAGTCGGGCGCCTGGTTGAAGCTCTCGACAAGAAAGGCCTACGCAACAACACGCTGATCTTTTTCGCAAGCGATAACGGCGGAGCGACCACTGGCATGTTTGCCCAAGGCGCCAAAAGCAACGAAGAACGCGCGCACGAGGAAGGCGGTATCGCGCAGAATGCGAAAGCGCCTGCTTCCAATGGCCAGTTGCGCGGCGGCAAAGGCAGCTTGTACGAAGGCGGCGTGCGCGTGCCCGCCTTTGCCAACTGGCCAGGGAAACTAAAGCCTGGCGTGGTCAATGAGCCGGTGCACATGGTGGACATCATGCCGACGCTTCTCGCCCTGGCTGGAGGCAAAGGCAGTCCGGATCATCTTTTCGACGGCAAGGACATCTGGCCGGTGCTCGCAGAGAGCAAGCCATCGCTACATGATGACATTCTAATCAATGTTGAAGCTTTTCGCGGCGCTATCCGCAAAGGTGACTGGAAGCTCATCAAGATTGCTTTGCTTCCTGGTAAGACGGAGCTTTTTAATCTCGCCACGGATCCAGGAGAGAAAACAAACGTCGCCGACCAGCACCCAGACATAGTTGCCGATCTGGAATCGCGTCTGCTAGCCTATGCTAAACAGCAAAAGCCGAGCATGTGGATCAAGGCTCAGCCCGAGTTTGTCGGTGAACAAGGCAAGACAATCCTCGATCCGGACTACGACATTGATGACGGCGGCCTACCGCACGAAAAGCCCAACCTGCCAAACCCGTAAGACTGAAAATCTTGCCATTACTGCAAAGAGAACGAGCATGAAAGAGTGAACCAAGAGGATTGGAAGCCAAATGAAACTTCCGCCTGAAATTGAGTTTCACGAAGGCCTTCGCCTGCTCGTTTATCGGCCGCGCGGTCTGATCGATGAGGCGGCTATCAATAAAATCGTCGCCGTTATTGAAGATCTCGAGGCCGAAACACAAGAGCCTTTCAATCGATTCTCCGATACATCGGACACCCATGAAGTCGAACTCAACTTCAAGTACGTTATTCGCGTGTCTCTTCATCTGCGTCTTTCTCACCAAGGTCGTGCGCCGGTGAAGTCAGCGATTCTCGCCACCGACTCAACCCTTGTTCATTATGCACGGTTACTCTCTTTACTGACTCAAGGTTCGCCGATCAAGGTACAGCTATTCCAGGAGCGCAAAGAAGCCGCACAATGGCTCGGTGTCCCGCTTGGACTGCTGGCGGCGAAGCCACCGACCGCCGACCGTTCTGAATGAATCAATGGGATACACAACATGAAGCTTCCACCCGATGTCGAGTTTCACGAAGACATTCGTCTGATCGTCTGGAGGCCACGCGGTTTGGTAGACAAGTCGGCTGTCAACAAAATCATAACTGTCATTGGAGAACTCGAGACCAGGTCAAACGAGCCTTTTAATCGGTTCTCCGACACAGTGAGAGCCGATGCAGTTGATCTGAACTTCGAATACATCATTCACGTTTCTCTCTATCGCCGTTCCTTCTACGGCAAACGCCCACCGATCAAATCGGCGATTCTCGCCACTGATGCGACCCTTATTCATTACGCCAAGGTCCACGCCTTGCTGACTCAAGGTTCTCCAATCAACGTCCACGTATTCCATGATCGCAAGGAAGCCGCGCACTGGCTAGGTGTGTCAGTCGCGACACTGATGGCGGACGCGGATCTGTATCAGTGAATGAACGACCAATGAGAGAACGACGTAAAAGCGAAGCCAATCAAACACCATGGACGAGGAGGATTAAGCTGGGAAGGAAACGGTAAAATAATGAAGCTGCCTCTACCGCCTGATCTCGAGTTTCACGAAGAGGTTTGTCTGCTGATTCATAGGCCTCGCGGTGTTCTGAACAAGGCGGCTATTAACAAACTCATAAGTGTAATCGGAGAACTCGAATTCACCTTGAAGAAACCTTTCAATCGTTTCCTGGACGTGGTCGCAGCCGATTCAGTTCATCTCAATTTGGAATACATCCGCCGCGTTTCTGTTTATCGCCGTCGCTTCTACGGCAATCGCCCGGCCATAAAGACGGCGATTCTCGCGACCGATTCTACCGTGGCTGATTATGGGCGCTTGCATGCCTCACTAACTCAAGATTCGCCGATCAACGTTCGCGTATTCGAGAATCGAAAGGAAGCCGCGCAATGGCTAGGCGTCCCGCTCGAACTGCTGGCGCAGAAAGATCATTCATGATAGTCAACCCACAAATTATCTGATAAACCTGCCGGCATGAACAAATACATCGTGGAATTTATCGGGACCTTTTTCCTTGTCCTTACCGTAGGATGCACAGGCATCGGCGCTGGCGCAGGCGTGATTGCGCCGCTCGCTATCGGCGCGTCCTTAATGGTGATGGTGTTTGCCGGAGGCCACATCTCGGGCGGGCATTACAATCCGGCCGTTACGCTCGGCGTCCTGATTCGTGGCAAAGTAAAACCCGCTGATGTTGTGCCTTATTGGATTGCCCAATTTGTTGCGGCAGCGGTTGCAGCGTTTCTCGTGATCAAGGTCCTTCGCCTGGGAGCACCCGTCACAGCAATTACACCTAAGATGGGTCCAGCTTTGCTCGCTGAGTTTCTGTTTACCTTTGCACTTGTTTACGTCGTGTTGAACACCGCGACCGCGGAGGGCACCTCCGGAAATTCATTTTACGGTCTTGCCATTGGTATGACTGTCATGACCGGCGCGTTTGCGGTCGGCGACATTTCAGGCGGCGCGTTCAATCCAGCAGTTGCACTTGGAATAACTGTAATGGGTATCTCAAGCTGGAATAATATTTGGATGTACTTGGTTGCGGACCTAGTGGGTGGCGCTGTGGCAGCCGCAATTTTCCAGCTGGTCAATCCGCCGATGCAAACCACTCCGATCGCTACAGACGAGCCCCCCTATGAAACGCCCCGATAGTGTTCATACATCAACTTTGAACAACTTTTTCTTCTGCACAGTTCACAAATCAACCTCAAAGCAAAATATGATACAAAACAAATTCATTCTAATCGTCGTTACCTGCTGCGCTTGCATTTCAGCGGCATCTTTGAATGCAGCCACGATTCCCGCCGGAACAACGCTGACAGTAAGTACAGTTAGTCTCATCAGCTCACAGACCGTCCCGGGAAGAAGCTTCGAAGCAAAGATTGCCCAGGACGTTTCGGTTAAGGGAAATGTTGTGTTGAAAGCTGGAACCAAAGTGTTTGGAAAGGTCACGGCTTCTCGTGCCAATCCTAGCAAATCGGGGCCACTCACCGTGGCACTGGACTCGATTGATCTAAATGGACGCAGGATCCCGGTAAAGACGAACAGCATTCAACCGGGAGGCCCTCCACAGACAGCGCGACAGGCACAATACGGACACACCGCTGGAACAACGGTGGTTAACCCGAAAACCACGCTGCAGTTCCAGCTGTCAGCACCACTCAACCTGTAAGTGAGCCGAACAACGGCACTGCAAACAATCAATCGCGCCATTGGATCTTTTCTAGCCTGATGCCTGGCTTCATAAAATGATTCTATGAAGCTTAAGTTCTATGGTACGCGGGGCTCCATCCCCGTCTGCGATGCTGGTTTTCAGCAATTCGGCGGCAATACCACCTGCCTGCAAATCACGTTCACCGATACGAACCGCATCGCCATCATTGACGCTGGCACGGGATTGCGAAATCTGGGAAAAGACATGCGAGCTATCGGTCACAAGCAAGACCAAATCGCTATCGCGTTCACGCACTTTCACTGGGACCACATCCAGGGCTTTCCGTTCTTTGCTCCGGCTTATGATCCCAGTCAGAAAATCACGCTGCTAACGCTTGGCCGAGACCAGACAGTTGGCAATTTGCGAGAGATTTTCGAAGTCCAAATGCAGGCCGAATATTTCCCGGTCCAATTGGATCACATGGGTGCCAACTTCGAGTTCCTGCAAATCGCTGATGCCAGCGAACACTTCACCGGCATCAACAATGTCGAAACGGTGGTTACCGCTCAGAGGCACAATCATCCGGGCGGAGCGTATAGTTTCCGGATTGAACGAAACGGCAAAGTGCTCGTCGTTTGCACGGATGTCGAGCATGGGGAGCAGATCGATCTGCGGTTGGTGGAGTTGGCGCGTGGCGCGGACTTGTTAGTTCATGACGCGCAATACACGGCCGAGGAACTGCAGAAACGGCGTGGATGGGGACACAGCAGCTTCGATCAAGCAATGCAAGTTGCTGAAATGGCCGGCGTGAAACGTCTGGTCCTGACTCATCACGATCCCGGCCACGACGACGAGTTCCTCGAGCGTATCGAAAAATTGTGTCAAGAACGGTTCGCCAACGCGGTGCTTGCCCGCGAAGGAATGGAAATCGCGATCTAGCAGACAACTCGAAATTACAGTCGCAATCGGACTGAGGCCCGGAGCGAACTCCTGGTTCTCGGTTACACCACCTTTTCCGCGCGATGGCTGCATCTCGTGAATATGGAAGGAGTCGTTCATGTGTCTCCGACTATCACCGTCGGCGCATTACGCCTGCTATCAGACCTTGGTCTTATCGACGCTGGCGATATTTCTTCATAGCATCCCCCCAATGACCGCGTTGTTTTTTCCCACTGCACTCGGCGACAAACATTCGTAAGTACTCCACCAACTGGAAACGAATTATGCGCATTGTAACTGCCACCGTAGGCGCGTTCATCGGTATGCTGGGCATGACGCTTCATGCGCAGGATCTCGAGCCGCGCGCTTACAGCAATTCCCCGATCGGTCTTAATTTCGTGATCGCCGGATACGGCTATGCATCGGGTACCGTGCTCACCGATCCGTCACTACCGCTGGAGAACGTGAGCAACGAATCACACGTCGGTGTCATCGGTTTCGCCACGACGTTCGGCGCGTTTGGCCAGACGGGGCAGTTTGGCCTTATCGTGCCCTACGCGTCGATCGCCGCGAAAGGTCTCGTCTTCGGTCTGCCGCATGCGCGTTACGTCGATGGATTTGCGGATACCGCATTCCGCCTTTCGATGAATTTCGTCGGCGCACCCGCGCTGACGGCAGCAGAGTTCAAGAACTACCACCAGAATTTCATCTCCGGCATGAGTCTGCGTGTTACCGCGCCGTTGAGTCAATACGACGGGGATAAGCTCGTGAACATTGGCACCAATCGCTGGTCGTTCAAACCCGAGATCGGATTCTCAAAAGCATTCGGACCGTGGACAGTTGAACTCGATCCTGGCGTCACTTTTTACACGGATAATCGCGATTTTTTTGGAGGCAAGACACGCGAGTTGGCGCCGCTTTACGCTGTGCAATCAGGCATCAGTTACACGTTCGCGCCTGGTGGCTGGGTCGCGCTGAATGCTGGTTATTTCAAAGGCGCACGCACGACAGTCGATGAGGTCGAAAGCGACATTGAACAGCAAGGAATTCGCTTCGGCGCGACGCTCGTGCTGCCGCTAAACCGTTATCAATCGGTGAAGCTATACAGCATCAGCGGCTACAACGCGCATCGCGAGCATGATTTCCAAGCCTTTGGCATCGCGTGGCAATACCGCTGGGGCGGCGGGTTCTGAGTCGATTCGGGGGCGTAGGTGCTCAGCCCTCAAGAATCGCAGCCTTGCCGCGGTTCCGGATGACCGGTTGATCGGTAATGATGACCGTCGTGCCGGGTTGCAGGGTGTCGTAGACCTTTTGCCCAAACTCCGGATTGACTCGGAGTCGCGCCGCGATCTTTTCGGCAGGAACGCTGCGGCCCCTGCTCGTCACGCTCATCCAACGACGTGCTGCCCGGCCGGGAGCAAGCGAGCTTTGCCGGTCCGTGGTGCCTTCAAGTAGCGAGTAGACATGGTCCCCAAGCGATCCGCGTCCGTCAATCTCGACGGAGGCGCGCCCGATGGGATTGCCATTGCGATAGACGTAAAGCGCGCGATCGGCGGCACTCACGACGATCGTGATCGGTCCGCTCGAGCTGCGCTCCGGGTTCCAGACAAAGTCGTTATGCGCGAGCGGGCGCAGCATCTCCGGCGACATATCCTTTGGTGCAAGCATCAAGCCGGGATTCGAGGCTAGATACGGCACGGGCGTATTGCCGTCACCCACTACGACGGTGCCGCCCTTCGACGTCGCACTGAAAAGCAGTTGTGAGAAATCATAGGGCATTCGGATGCAACCGTGACTGGCGGGGTAGCCGGGGAGATTGCCCGAGTGCATCGCGATGCCGGTCCAGGTTAGCCGCTGCATGTTTGGCATCGGTGCGTTGTCATATGTTTTCGAGTAGTGCTCCTGCTTTTTCTCAAGGATGCTGAAGACGCCACCCGGCGTGGCGTGGCCTTTCGAACCTGTGCTCACGGTTGAACGGCCGATAAGGATGCCATTGCGATAAACGTTCATAGTCTGCTGTGGGACGCTCACAAGCACCATGAGCGGACCGCTCGGCGAGAGCTGAGGATTCCACCAATACTGACCTGGCTTAAGTTGGCCCGTCGGCTTTCCGGTGGGCATCCCTTTGGTGTGAAACGACGGTTGTTGCATCGCCTGTACTGTGGTGAGCAGGGCGACAGAAAGAACGACAAGTTTGAATGATTTCATGAGATGATCAGAGACGTAAAGGCTTATAAGAGCAGAAAGTCTTCACATCCTCAATAAGACCTTCGTCCCATGCCGGCCTGCGCTGACAATCTCGTCCACGCTGCTTGCTTGTCCGGAAGTCAGCCCAGCTTAGGCCAGACAATCTAGGGCGGTCGGTTCTAGCTTTAGACAAGGTAGGACCAAGGTCCTATTTACGGGACACCGACAACGCGGCATTCTCAGGTTAAGTTGGAAAGAGTAACGCGACCCACAAAGAAAGGTAGAAATTTATGAACTCACGAGACCCCCGATCTGGAATTCCCAGACAAGCACTTCGTGGTGTGATCGCCATCGTATGCGTGGCATCGCTCACATGGAGTATTCCCATGATTCTGGCGCAGGAGGTCCCGCAGGACCAATCGCAGGAAACGACTACTGCCGAGGAAGCTCCGAAGATTCCGAACGACCAATTGGATTCTTTGGTGGCACCGATCGCGCTTTATCCCGACGACTTGTTGGCTCAGACGCTGGCCGCTTCCACTTACCCGTTGGAAGTTATGCAGCTAGACCAATGGATGGATAAGAATAAAAATCTGAAGGACAAGGCACTGGTAGACGCCGTGTCCAAGCAGCCGTGGGACCCGAGCGTGCAGTCGATGGCTGCATTTCCAGAGGTGGTACAGCGGATGGCAGAGAATATTCAGTGGATGACAGACGTGGGAAATGCGGTTTTGGCGCAGCAAAAAGATGTTATGGACGCCGTGCAACGGATGCGCGCAAAGGCCGAGGGGACCGGAAATCTCAAGACCGGTTCCGAACAGAAAGTGGAGACCAAGACAACGCAAAGCGGTCAGCAGGTGATTGTAGTTGAACAAGCTAACCCTGAGGCGGTTTACGTCCCGTCATACGATCCCCAGGTAGTTTATGGGGCCGCGCCTGCCGAATATCCCTACTATCCTTACTCCTATCCCGGATACCAGCCGGGGAGAGCATTGGCTTGGGGATCGGCCATCGCCGTGGGTGGCGTATGGGCCAACAACAACTGGGGCAATTGCGATTGGGATGACGGCAATGTGACCATCAACAACAACAACAATTTCAATAAGAACTACAACAAGAACGTCAACAAAACCGGTACTGGCCAGGGCAACAGCTGGCAGCACAACCCGCAACACCGGGGCAACGCGCCTTACGCCAACAAACAAACAGCGAATAAGTACGGCGGCAAGGCAGCCGGCGGTGCTGGAAAACCGGGCGGCGTTGGTGGTGCTGGAAAACCCGGCGGTCCCGGCGGTGCGGGTGGCGTTGGCGGTGCTGGAAAACCCGGCGGTCCGGGCGGCGCAGGTGGCGTTGGTGGTGCTGGAAAACCTGGCAGTCCGGGCGGCGCAGGTGGCGTTGGTGGTGCTGGTAAGCCCGGCGGTGCGGGCGGTGCTGGAAAACCCGGCGGTGCGGGCGGTGCAGGTGGCGCTGGCGGTGCAGGCAAACCAGGTGGTGCTGGCGGTGCCGGAAAACCCGGCGGTGCCAACGCTGGTAAGGCAACTGGCGGTAGCGCTGGTAAAGCAAGTGGGGGTGGCGGAAAAGGAGGCGCAGACAAAGTCGGTGGCCATAAGCCGTCGGCGGGCGGCGGTGGCGGTGGTGCCTTCGCTGGCGGGAGTGGGGGCTCTGCTAAAGCCGCGAGCAGCCGGGGCGGCAGCAGCATGAAGGGTGGCGGTGGCCACGGCGGTGGCGGCAAAGGCGGCGGTGGTGGCGGCAAAAAAGGTGGCGGCGGGGGTGGCAAAAAAGGCGGCGGTGGGGGACGCGGTAGATGAGCAAACAGTTGATGGAGGAAGATCCAATGAAAAGAAAATTAAACATCACGACTTCGTCGAAAATTCTCGCTTGTGCGATCCTTATGTCGGGCTTCGTAGCTCTTGCTTTGCATTCAGCGCTGGCGGCCAAAACAGATGTGGCCGCGACAGCGCAGGTAAAACAAAAAGAATTCGATACACCGCAACAGGCGGCCGACAGCCTCGTTCAGGCGGCGGAGTCTTTCGACGTCCCTGTCCTGAAAGAGATTCTCGGACCAGACAGCACTGACCTCGTTAGTTCCCAAGATCCCGTCGAGGACAAGAATCGGGCGGCCGCATTTGCTGCGAAGGCGAAAGAGAAGAATTCAGTTGCTGCGGATCCGAAGAATCCGAACTCGCGCTGTTCTCACGATTGGAAACGACGATTTCCCTTTTCCGATTCCAATCGTGAAGCAAAAGGGCAAGTGGTATTTCGATGCCAAGGCCGGCCGTCAAGAAATTCTGAATCGGCGTATCGGCGCCAACGAACTGGACGCGATTGCCATTTGCCGCGGTTTCGTCGAAGCCCAGCAGGAATATGCGCAGGAGAAGCACGACGATTCCAAGGTGAACCAGTACGCTCAGCGAATCATCAGCACGCCTGGGAAACATGATGGTTTGGCATGGCAGAACTCGGGTGGAACCTGGGGAGGTCCAGTTGGAGAAGAAGTCGCCAAAGCGCTGGAGCAAGGCTACTCGGAGCGGAGCCAGCCGTTTCACGGCTATTTTTTCAAAGTTTTGAAAGGGCAAGGTCCCGCCGCGCCTTTGGGCCAAATGGACTTTGTCGTAGAAGGAGCAATGATTGGCGGATTCGCCCTGGCCGCAGCACCGGCGCAGTATCGGGTTACCGGAGTGCAGACCTTCATAGTTGGTCCCAACGGAGTCGTATATCAAAAAGATCTTGGGGCAGGTACGCTAAAGGCGTTTCAGAATATGGACCGGTACAACCCCGATAAAACCTGGGAAGTAACCGAGGATGATCTGAAGGAGGACTCACAAGATTAAGGTTGCTCAAATCGGAAGACCAAAAGCAGCTTGCCGTTTACCGCTGAGCTTACCTGGTGGTATTGAGTCCACCCCATCTCATACGCTTAGTCGATGGTAGGCGTTAACTTGTCGTCGCTGGGTGGTTTGGCCGGGCCGGTCGTACGCAGGCCCAGTGGTATCGGATGGCGACGATCTGGGTGTAAAGGATCCAAGCAAGCATCAGGGTCGATAGCAGCGCAACCAGATTGAATACGAACAGTAGCCGCGACTCTCGCTTGTTCAGCCGGACCTGCAACGCCGCCATATCCGCACGCACCGCCTGAACATTTGCCTGTGCCTCACCCAGTCGGCTGTCGATGCGCTGCGTAAGCCCTTTGAGCGTGGCAACGGTCTCAGGAGCGATGTCGCTCTTCTGCTCTACTACCAGTGCGCGCAATGTGCCGCGCAGTTGCGTTGCGTCCGCGGACAATCCTTCGAGCCGGTTAAAGGTCTCGTCCAGCGCTGCCAGCCGTGGAGCGCGATCGGCCATCATCGGTAGTGAGTTCAGCAGACTCACCGCATTGGCGACGTTTCCCACAGCATCCCGCACAGGAGCCAGCACCTGCTGCATCTGCGCGATGCGTGGCGCCAAATTCGTCTCCAAGCGCTCGTTGAGCGCATTGAGCACGGGCCTGTTTGCCTGCGCCTGGACGCCGGTGGCGGTAATGGTCTCGGAAGCTTGCCGCACTTCCGTCCGGCTCGTCGCGATGAGGTCGTTCACCCGGCTCACACCGGCATCGACCACCCCGATGCCGACCTCGATGAGACCAAAACCCTTCAGTGCAACATCGGTGGCCTTACGATCAACGAACCATGCGCCAAAAATACCGAGCAGGCTCAGGCCGATGAACAGCACGGCAAGCGCAATGGCGGCAAAGCGAAGTGTCTTCTCGATGATTGGCATGTGCATTCCGATGTTCTTTCCAGGTCAAAGCATGGCTATCGCCTAACGAGCGGTAGGTTGGATTATCCCGTCTTTTTTTGTGAGAGAATTCCGCATAATTTGCTTGGCGTTAGTTTTGTTCCTATTATCTGGCTCATATATTCGAAGAACGCTCCCGAATTAGACAGCATCAATCAGGCAAAGGAAAATAAGACTTTGGTCTTATGCTCTGCGGTCGACCGCATGCCGGTTCTTTGCACCAACTTCACGAGGCATTGTGTAGTTGGGCCCACGCCGGTGATGTGGGTAATTGCCCAATGACCATCGACGATCACGGACACCGATGGACTTAACGCCATCACGTTTTCTTCGTTACCGGCAACGTAAAATAGAAGCATGCTCCGCCATCGGCTGCATTCTCTGCGTGGATTTTACCGCCATGAGATTCCACGATGGAGCGCACAATTGCCAATCCCATTCCCAGTCCCTGTTCTTTGGTGGTAAAAAAGTGATCGAACAAGCGTTCGTGCACTTCATTGCCAATGCCTGTGCCATGATCGCGAACGCTCAAGCGCAGGTCGTTCTCGCCATTGCCAGCCGTGCTAATCTCTACCTTGCGTCGGTCCGGTGGTGTTTGCCGCATAGCATCAAGGGCGTTACTGACTAGATTAACCAGGACCTGCTGAATCTGGATCGGGTCCACCTCGATCGGAGGCAGATCCTTGGCCAGCGATGTTTCAATCTCGCAGGAATAAGCTACTGCATCAGGCCTGACGACATGCACTACATTAGCGACCAGCTCATTCAGATCAATCCGGCGCCGGATCGGATCGCCTTTCTTAATTGTGTTGCGTACGTTGTGGATGATCTCGTGGGCTCGGCGCCCGCCTGCCTCCACGTCGACCAGGATCTCGCGCAATGTTGCTGGGTCTTCCTTACCTCTGTCGATAAGCCGCTTGCCGGCATTGGCATTGGTAATGATGGCTGAAAGCGGCTGGTTAAGCTCATGAGCGAGTGAAGCAGTCATTTCACCAATTACGCTAACGCGGCTAAGCAGGTTAATTTGTTCGCGATGATGGCGTGCTTCCTTTTCGGCGTACCTTAAGAAACGCTCCGCCCGGCGGCGTTTTACGAGATTGGCCAGCAAACCGGTAATAAGAAGTCCTTGCAGAATGAAGATCGAAAGACCGGCTATGAACCATGCCCGGTAGCGATCCCAAACCGTCGGCTGGCGGAACAAGATTGTGCTCCCCGGCGGTAGGAGTTTTTCATTAATCTTCCATCGCTGTAGCTCGCGCCAGTCATAACGCGGCGGAAGACGCTCGATCAGTTTCGGAGGAATACTGGAAGCTGGTTCACCATGCAGAATACGAATGGCGACGTCCGCCGCCTCCTTCCCGACACGATCGCTCTCATAAAGACGTCCACCTACAATTCCCAAGCCCAATTGATGATTAAAGACAGAGTTGATGGGCGCGTTTGCAACCTGATGGAGACGTTGCAATGCCTCGTCGGCATTGTGTGTTACACCAGAGGCATCACGCAATAGGAGGAGAACGAAAATATAGGAGTCTGGTGGCAGCTTGGCAGCCCGCTGCAGCATTTCGTCAAAAGAGAGATCACTGTAATAGGTAAAGTTAATTCGGTTTGCGAGTGGCTCGGTTGCCTTTTGGAAGACCTCCTGCCAAACATGCTCCAGCGGTGTCGCACCGACGACGACCGCAATGTTTTTTGTCGCAGGCGCAATTTGCAACATGTCCTCAAGCATGCCGGGTATTTCATACACCTGGCCGATGTAGGCCGCGTTCTTCTCCAATGCACCCGGCGGCAGTAATCGCCGATCGGCTGAGGCGTATAGGATGGGCGTTTCCGGAAAAAGGCGGTTGCGATAGTTTGCAACGAAGATGGATGCAGGTGCTCCAATCGGCACCACGAGGTCGGGCTGCCACTTGGCGCGACGTTTTTGTAAATAATCGACAATCGCCTCCTGCATCTCGTGGTCGGCGTAGCGCGCCATATCCAAAGACACCTCGTCAAGATCGACGCGCTCACCCATCTTCGCCACCAGCTCAGTTTCAAAAGCCAGCGACTCCACCGTGAATGGCGGCGCGGCGCTGCTAAAAGAATGGATGAGAAGAACGTGCCTCGGCTCCGCCGCCGGTGCGTTGCTCGTGCAGAACAACGGGATTAGCGCAACGCTGGCGATGAGCAGGAGCAACTGCGCGCGCCGCGTCTTCCGGCTGCCACATGTCCCTGTCGCAGCACTCGTTGGGGGCGACTCCGATATTGCCGGCCATCCGTGATTATTCCGCTTCACAAGAAGGCTGTGACGCTAATGGGAAGGCGCTGGTTTATCTGCGAGTTTCAAAATCTTCGCTGGCACACCCAACCACGCGGCCGCTGTCTCGAGGTCGAGAAATGCACGCGCGTCGATCGGCGTTCCCTTCATCAGATTTTCGTACAGGAGGGCAATGCCAAAGCCGACCCAATCTTCGCTAAACAAGGCCGACTTCACCCGCGTAAGCCCGGCGTATTGCTCTGCACGTTTCTGCGCAAATGCAAAAACCTGCTTGGTGCGAACTGCCACGCTTGTTAACCGACTGAAATCAACGAATCGGTTGAACGGTACTGCCGCTTTTTCGATATGACAGAGCCATTCACCAATCTCCTCCAGCAGATCATCGTCCAGGACGCCTTGCGGTTGCCAGCCAACCAAATTGTGATCGGGATGGTGCCGAAGGTCAGCCGGACGAGGCATAATCCTGGAAGCTGGCAAAGATTCCGCATCAGCAGTTGGATTGCTAGGCATAACGGCTATTTATCCTTCAACCCTGCTAATGTCGAGATTGTAATGGCCCGCAATTGTAGAATCAACAGGAGGCGCCGCTGCAGTCCATTGCAAGTTTCAAGGAAAAATCTTGTCTAACTCTTTTACCAACCTATGGCTGCCTTGAATCCTTAAGCGGCCAGTCAGGTATGCTAACGAGACGTTGAGGGTTTTGTTTGACATAGCAACCCAGTCTTCATCGCTTGCTACAAACGTGACATTTGCATTGTGAATCCTTCCTCTACCCCCTGTGTAAGTTCCATCATTTACAATCAACCACCAGTCGCCTCCGTTGGGCCCACTGAGCTCCCACTGGTAGCTAGCATGCACTCCTTTTGCCTTGTCTCCTTGAAAAGCGTCCTGCCTCTTAGCCAACGCCTGTTCCGGCGTAGAGTTGTGCTGCCTACCAGTGCCCCGGTCCTCCGCTTGGCATGGTGACCCAAGCCCGAACGCTGCGAACGCTAACAACACGTAAGCCCTTTTGTTTTTCATTATCAGTAATGATTTATCTCGTTCATCTGAGTGCTGTCTCGCGTATCGTGCGAAAAACTGACCGTTTCTGGATTCTTCTTCGCGTCAAAGTATCGAGCAATTCCATGAGGCACATGGAGGATTCGCCGTTTGCCTCGACCCACTCGGGATATTTGATTCGCAGGTCGTCATGAATCTGTTGCCGGAGTTCGGTGTAGTTATGGATTTGGTGAGACATGGGAATTGGCTGGGTGAAGATTCAAGTGTGGGGCGGCCCGGTTGGCCGGCATTGGCGCCGTGACCGCGCGTCGTGCCCAAGTGAGAGTATTCCAAAAAGCGGTCTGTATGTGCTTGCGATGTGCACTACGCCGGGCCAACTGAAATACTCTGTAGCGCTGCCGTTGCAGCAACACGGCGAGCAGTCCGCTTTGCGTAAGGGTCGGGGTTGATTTTGTCATGACGTATCTCCGTTTCTAATGGCTTATGTAATCGACCGGTGTGTGAGTACGCTCTTACGAACCTCATAAACCGGTTTTTGTTATGGATTGACTGCTCCAAATCCGCGCGGAACGAGGAATCATCTTCACGGGGCACTTTCAACAGTGGCCGCGCTTCAGGTGACTCGGGCTCCAGTTGAATCTGGAGATCGCGCAAGCGGTGTCTCAGCGAAGGTTAAGCCTTTCAACCGGTTTCAGGCCGGCTGAAAGTGCGTCGAGGCGTCGGATGACGTAATCGAGGATGATTTTACTACCAGGGCCGACAACCGCCAATAAGACTTTAGTCCAATGCGTTTAGGGAGCAGCAACAGGTACCGAGGGGATCAATGAAATCGCCAGATTCATTTGCGTTTCTTTCTATCTATCCACCATAACAATAGAAAGATCGCAATAGGTAAGCCTACCCAGAACAAAATTGCCTGATAACCGTAAAGCAGCCAAGCGAGATTCATCAGTAATTACGTTACTCGGTCGAGCCTATATCACATTGTCATTGGTGTGGAGATAAAAAACGGCGTGATTCATCGTGTGAAGTACTGGGAAATCCGGTTAGAGTGGGGGCTGCGCGCGTCAATCAATTGACCAGGTCTTTACGACCCATCCTGCCTGCGTGTGTCTGAAAGTAATTTTTAAATCGATGTCATCATATTCCCAAACCAGATAGTCACCAGACGAGTTTTCGTCATCCGGATTTCCCTCAGCCTTATTTGGCATTCCGAAAAGGCTCACGATTTCCCGCTGCGGCAACCCTGGATATATCTGCAGGGATTTGCGGCGCGCTTCTCTGTGGTTTGCGCATCCGAACATGGCAAGCGCAATCATCAACAAAATAGTTCGTTTCATAAATCGTTTCGGCTTGAGCTCTGGCTTGAAATCCGTGCTTCAGTTTTTCCGCACTCGTAAGCACAGCTGCCGAACGCAATTGCCCAGAACAGCAGCCAGCCGACACCGCCGGAGTACGCACAGACGAGCATGTTAAAAAACAACGGGATTAGCAAAAGCTGCGAGCCTACGACTTTACAGTCTGTCAGGTTTTTCATTTGGACTTTGCTTCCCTTTTTTGGTCTGACGCCGCATCCCTGCGGGCAATTCAGCCAAACAGTGGGTTTCATCGGCGCGGTCTTACGCCGACCAGGTTGTCGCCTTCGAACATCAGTCCGTTACGGTAGATGTCGATCTCGCGTTTGCCGATGATCAAACGAGACGTGGGTGTGCCTGACACTTGCCCGGCTTCCTGCCGCCGCAGGATGTAGTTGCGGTTGCGATGGCGCGGCTCGGCGCGGCTCGGCTCGGCTTGGGCCATCCCTAGCGTCACCGCGATTAGCACTGCTATTGCGATTGTTCTCATCGTGTTCCTTTCTGTTGTTGAGGTTTGGATTGTCGTTTTCTTACGGATAAGCGAGCCTTTAGCAGCTTCCTTCATGCATTGCGTAGTTGACGTTCAAACCATCGCATCTTTGGTCATTGTGCCGCGCATGCTAGACCACGGCCCCCGTCATCATGTTTTGCGAGCAGATCGGACCGAGTGCGTTTCGGCTTGGTTTCGCCACCAACGTCGAACCGATTGGATGACGTCGATTATTGCGTTTCATTAATTTTCCTCCGATTGCGGGTTCTAAAATCGGCAATCCACGCCCTGATCTCGAATGCCTCCTGTCTTCTGCCGTTTCTCTCATGGATGTCGGCTTGCCATCGAAGCATATCGAGCTGGTGATGCTCGTATTCCGCCACCGTCTGCTCACTTGTTGAATTCATGTTGTATAAGTTTACGGCCCCGCTTACTGGGTGCGCCTTTTATGCGCGTTGCTGGCGCGTTTCACTTCCTTCTCCGAAACGATGAGACAGAGTTTTCGGAAGAGTTAAAGATTTTCGTTACCTGTCGATTCGTCGGAAATCAAACATCGCGTTGCCCGATTATTGTGCGGTTACCCGTTCTTAATCCAGTTGAGCAATACCATGTAGCGCCGATCGATAATCATGTGCATGTAAGCACGTGTGCGGGATGAACTTCATGGCCGCATGTTGTCGAGTTGTGTTTGCGCCTGCTTCAACCGCTGGCGCAAGCCCTTGATGTATTCATCGTCAGGTTCGCGCTCTTGTTGGTGCATTTCCAGCAATGCCCGTAAGACTTCGACGCGGTGCTTTTTCTCCATCACACGTTCAGCGTGTTCAAACTCGCGTACAACAGCCCTGTATCGGGCTTTTGTCGCTGCTGGTCCTTGGTTGTTATCTGCTGTTTTAATAGTCACTTCGTCATTTGCTTGAGCAGCTTGATTTGCTCATTCATTTTTGCCCACACGATGAGTGGGAAGATTGTCCACACAACAATCAGCATTGCGCTGAATCCTATCGCCGCTAGCATCGCAATTCCGAAAAACGTACCTGCGCCAGTGGCAGCATCGGCTGCTTGTGTTACCGCAATCATGGTTATCATTTTATTGCGTTTTCTGTTGTTGGTTGTGACGCTGAAGCCTCCGCCTCATAATATTACTCCTAACATACGTATGATTGGCGCATGTCAAGCGACACATTTGACGCCGACGTTTTTTGGGCCTATAGAATCCTTGCTTTCAGCCTGCGTGCTGGCCTATGAACGAGGTGTAAAAAGGTGCCAATGCCAAAGTCCAAAAAGAACAAGAACAAATCGAAGCTCAACCTGACGGTACGCGAGGAGCAACGAAACAAACTGGAACAAATGGCAGCTTTAGAGAGCCGTTCTGTCTCCAATCTTATCGAGGTTATGGCCGATGAGCGTTGGGAGCGATTGGCCGAGCAGCAGGGGATTGCTTACGCTAAAACTGTCGCGGAGGCGATGAACCTTAAACTCGACATGGATAATCCAGCAGACCGCGAGAAATTGCGCCGAGCAATTCTCGGTCTTGTCGCCGAGAGAAAAATGCCAAAATAAAAACGGCACGATTTGAAATTCTCTCGCTGTGGGTGTACTCGACGAGACTTTCGGATGAGCATCACCGAGCTGTAAGACTCTTTGAAATCATAGCCGAGACGACGAAGCCGAAAAATTAAAGCTGGATCGGTGCTACGGGCTTGGCATCACGCCGTTCTCTAGGCTTAAAGGAATTTTCCATGCTTCCGGTTCCACCGGCGCGATGCCCGGGCCATTCCGTCGATAGGACTAAAGGCCCATGGCCTAAGGTCCCATAGACAGCTGTCGGGATTTCTTACAAACTCTTTGTTGTCTGGAACGGGGGTCATGGCAGAAAGCCTGTCTCCCCGGAGCTTTCTTCCCCTTTTCTGGAGCCGCGGCGAAGGGTCAACCCACCGGGGGTAAATCAAAGAAAGCAAAACGAACATGAAACCTCAACACTCAGTTCACATTCTTATGGCGATTGTCTGCATCGGGCTTTCACCGCAAACCCGGGCAGTCGATCCACCGCACACACCGGATCCGCCTCCTCTCCCGATAAGCAACACGGCCGATGGGCTAAGCGCTCTTGCTGGCCTAGCCGGCGGTATATACAACTCGGCATTCGGTATATACGCGCTCCTAAGTAACGGCGCGGCCGACTTCAACACTGGTATCGGCGCTGGCGTGCTGCTAAGCAACACCGCGAATGAACAAACGGCCGTTGGCGCAGGCACACTTTTAACCAATACCAGCGGTGAGAACAATACCGGTTGCGGCACATTCGCGCTGTTCACGAACTCGACAGGTGGGTTCAACAATGCTGTCGGCGCTAACTCGCTCCTTTTCAACGTGGATGGGAGTGGCAACAACGCCCTTGGCGAGAGCGCGCTGTTTAGCAATATCCACGCCTCTTTCAACACGGCCATCGGCGATACTGCGCTTTTCAACAATGACTCGAGCGGACTCGGCATTGGCGTCCACAACACGGCAGTTGGCGATCGTGCGCTCTTTAGTAACACTGATTCCTTTAATAACACCGCAGTGGGGTCGCTCGCGCTCATGGGTAATGACTCCGCGGCCGCCGCCACTGCCAACAACAACACGGCAGTTGGCTCGCGGGCGCTCAGAGACAACATTAATGCGACTTCAAACACCGCCGTGGGGTCCCTCACGCTCCAAAATAATGACAACACCGGAAACGGCACTGCTTTCGCCAACACGGCAGTTGGCTTTCAGGTGCTTTTCACTAACACTGATGGCGGTTTCAACACCGCCATTGGTTATCAAGCGCTCATGAATAGCACCGGAACCGGTAACACGGTCTTGGGAGCGAGTGCCGGCAGTGGTGTCACCACGGCCAGTAACGTTATAGCGATCGGTTCCGTGGGTGCTGACGTGAGCAACAGCTGCTTTATCGGCAACATCTCGGGTGTAGCAGTCACCGGTGACCCGGTTGTGGTGGATGGAAACGGCCAGCTTGGCGTTGCCCCCGCGGGATCGCCTCTGTCGGCAAACGAGTTGCTCAAACAGCAGCGCGTTGTGCAGGAATTGAAGGCCACAACTGAAAGACAAGCGGCAGTGATCGCTTTGCAGGAAGGGCAAATTAAAGCCCTGACCACGGGCCTGCAGAAAGTGAGCGCGCAGCTTGAAACAAGCAAAACCGCGCCCCGAGTAGTCAACAATCCCTAGAGCTGCGCCCGTTCCAATACGGCAAAACATTACAATCAGCCGCCATGCTTCAGCGCGTGGCGGCTTTTTGTTTCACGCTTATGGTTCTTTGAACTCGCCTTTGTGCCTGCGTACTTGGATCAGTTTGCCATTGGCCGCAAGATAGTCGCGGCTAAAAACTCTCGCGCCTGACCGTGCCTTTCGATATTAATAACTTTCTGCAAAACAAGAACCTAAACCACCTCGACTGCCAATCCATTCTCTATTGTTTTAAGCAATGCGTCTGTGGGCTGCTGATTGCGCTTTTATTGGGTGCATGCGGCGGTCTCCCGAAGGATGGCGGGCGAACAGTTTCCGCCGCCATGACAGACAACGGGCGTACAGGCCTGGCTAGGGCGGTGCGGCCCCGGGTCGTGGCGCATATAGGCCAGTCAGGCCTCCACCCACTTGCTGACGGACGTGAGGCACTGGCGTCGCGGCTAGCCTTAGCGGATGCTGCTCAACGGAGCCTCGATGTGCAGTATTTCATCTGGAATAAGGACATGACAGGCAAGGTCCTTCTCGAGCATCTGCTCCGCGCGGCCGACCGCGGTGTACGTGTGCGCCTCTTGCTGGACGATCTCGGCACGGCGCCATCAGACGCAGTCCTGCTGGCCATCGATAGTCATCCAAATATCGAGGTGCGCATGTTCAAACCCGTGGTCCTGCGTTCGCCCCGGTTGCTCGGCATAATTGTCGACTTAGGACGATTAAATCAGCGGATGCACAACAAGTCTTTCACTGCCGACGGGCAGGTTGCCATCGTCGGCGGCCGCAATATCGGCGACGAATATTTCGGAGCGCACGAGGCGATGAATTATGCCGATTTCGATGTAGCGGTCATCGGGCCCGTGGTAAAAGAAGTGTCCGACGAATTCGATCTTTATTGGAATAACCAGGCTTCGATCCCGATCGCCGCTCTTACTCGACAAAACACGACGCCCAAGCAGTTGGCCGAGAAGCGAGTTGCACTCACCGAATATCACACGACTGCTGAGCGTTCCGCCTATGCAGCGACCGTGCGCGACAATGAATTTGCCCGGCAACTCCGGCGCCGAAATGTTTCCTATTTCTGGGGGCGGGCCACGATCGTCGACGACCATCCCGACAAGGTGGCCACGTCCGCTGCCAACATTGAGACGCACCTCGCGCCGCAGTTACGCGACGTCGTCGGTAAAACAAAACGGGAGTTGTTCCTGGTCTCGCCTTACTTCGTACCGGGCAAGCAGGGCGTCGATCTTCTCGCGGGCGTGCACTAGCGCGGCGTGCGCGTTGTGGTGATCACTAATTCTCTGGCATCCACGGACGGGGTGATGGTCCACTCCAAATACCAGCTCTACCGCAAGCCGCTCCTCGAAGCCGGTATAGAACTGTATGAGATTAAGCCGACCGCCGGCGCCCTTCACGAGCGGCGAGCGGGCAGCTTTCGCGGGCCGAGCGGGTCGGGGAGTGCGGGCTTGCATGCGAAGACATTCACATTCGACCGCCGGATTGGCTTTATCGGCTCGTACAATCTCGATCCGCGCTCGAGCAAACTGAACACGGAGATGGGTGTTCTCTTCAACTGTCCTGCGCTGGCGAAACGTCTGCCAGAAACGACCGAACGGGACCTCGACCGTAACGCATATCACGTGGAACTCGACCGCAATCGCCTCACGTGGGTAACGCGCGAAGGTGACAAGCAAGTACGCTACAACTCCGAGCCCGAGGCCAGTCTTTGGATGCGTATCAAGGCCCAGGTGCTGAGTTGGCTCCCCATCGAGGGGCTGCTCTGAGCATCTTGTCAAAAAACGTCGTGTGGTTGCAATTGCAGTTTCTGCGGCTGTTTGAAATCGTCCGCTTGTTGTGGGCGAGCGATCTGGATTGCAAACGCACATCGCGATGCCGGGAAGCGCTTCGGCGTGCAGTCAGATGAAATTCTGACCGCGTTTGGTGGCGCTCCATGTCAGGCTACGCCCTACAAAGTATTCAGGTATTGTAGTAATCTTTTTTCGTGACAAATGGAGGATTTCAGGTTGAAATCTCTTTTGCAACAAACTGCGAGCACTCAGCGGTGCGGAGAGGCGGGTATTGGACACCGTGCTGATTCATAACGCCGCGCAAGGTTAAGGTCCCCGTTTAATTTTTGTCCCTCGCAGTTTGTTGCACTTTTTTTCGTGACAAAGCGCCATCCCAACTAAAGCGTTGCATTGTGCGTGCCAATGAAAAGTTGACGGCGTTAGTTGAACTTGAAGAAATCATCCGTCATGCTCGAAGCTGAGAACTGATTCAGTTCGACTTAAACTGAAAGAAAGATACGATCTCTGCAGGGCGGACGGAGAAACAAGGAGATCAACGATATCAACGACATGACGACAAAAGCCTTATTTGTTAGACTCGAGGCTAAAGCCGGCAAAGAAAACGAAGTCGCTAAATTCCTGCGAGACGCGCAAGGCTTGGTTGCACAAGAACCCGCGACAACTGCGTGGTTCGGCATAAGACTTGGCCAAACTACCTTCGCTATCTTCGACGCATTTCAGGATGACGCCGGACGCGACGCGCATCTGTCGGGGAAGGTTGCCAAGGCGCTGATGCAGAAAGCGCCCGAGCTATTAGCAGAGCCACCGACGATTGAGAAGGTCGACGTATTGGCAGACAGGCTGCCGGGTTAATCGACCTAAAGTTACGGTTCTTGGCCTTTTGGCGCGCCGAAGCTCTCGTTTTGGTAGTTCAACAGAGCGATCTCTGTTCTTTGGCCGGAACGCCATTTCCCGTCCTGGCATACTTTGAGAGCGAGGAGCCATTTGTGTGGTTATCGTTTACCGAGCGCCCTTCATCAGCGTCAATGAATTGAAACATTGTCTGGATCTCAGACCTGGAAACCATGCCTTCTTTTTTTTTCTCGGTTTCCAGCGTCTCCGAAAGTTCGTCATTCCAACCTCGTTTTCGCATGAATTCATTCCACATATGAATCTCACCCTCGGACGGTCGATGTCCCATCGCAAAACACGACTGCAAAATTGCGCGCGTCGCTGAGGCCGTGGTTCACGTAGTCGACTACTAGCTCGTATCTTACTCGGAGAAAGGTTGCGCAATCTTCGTCAAAACCTTTTCCAAGGTTCAGTTCATATTCGAGAGGCAATTCTCCTTTGTTATGCCGACGGATTTTGTCCAGCATTCGGCCGAAATAAAACAAGCCGCCCACCTTGTCGTAGGGACTACGAAGACCCATGTCTCTCACACGACAGCCCATTTTCACGAACCTCCCGGAATTACTGAAAGTTATTAACAGTTCTTCACAAACCCTTGCAAGACTATTTTTCGGCCGCAATCACGCTGTCCTCTGCAGACGGAGTCGACGAGTCGTTCTTTACTGCAATGGGGTTTTGCCGCGAGCGCTTCGAGATCGGCGAGGTGATTCGAACATGATTGGCGGCGACTTGGTTCGCCACACTCAAAGAAATGCAACTGCGGCATTTCGTTATTGCCGTGTGGAGATCAAAAAAGGCACAATTCGCCGCGCGTGAAATCCAACGTCACTGAACCCGCAGAATCCTTCTCGGGGGAACTACCTGATTTCTCACTGATCCTCGGCGGACCGCTCTTTCAGCTTCTCCGGCGCGCGCATCTCTGTGGCGACGTGGCTGAATTGGTGTGGCGTCGTGTGATCGCCTTGGCACTCATTGCGTGGCTTCCGTTGCTGATTCTCTCGATAACCGAAGGACACGCATGGGGCGATAGCGTCAAGGTGCCGTTCCTATTCGACGTGGACGTGCATGCGCGATTTCTGCTCGCGCTTCCATTGCTCGTTATGGCGGAACTCGTGGTTCACCGGCGGATGCGCCTCGTGGTGGGGACGTTTGTGAAGCGCAGCTTGGTGCCTGCCGATGCACGCTGGAGGTTTGACGCAGCCATCGCCGCGGCGATTCGCCTGCGCAATTCCGTGCTGGCGGAGGTGCTCCTCATCGCGCTCGTCTACGGAGTCGGCGTTCTGTTCATCTGGCGGACGAACGCGGCCATGGATTTGCCCACATGGTATGGGATGGGGCTGACTGGGAAACTGCAACCGACGCTCGCCGGTTGGTGGCTTGGCTGCGTGAGTCTGCCTCTTATCCAGTTCATTCTCCTGCGATGGTATTTCCGGCTGCTCATCTGGACGCGGTTTCTTTGGCACGTGTCGCGGATCGACCTGCGTCTTGTGGCTATTCATCCCGACCGCGCCGGCGGCCTCGGTTTTCTTTCCACCATCACCTACGCCTTCGCTCCCTTACTTGCGGGCCAGGGAGTGCTCCTAGCCGGCGTGATGGCGAATAAGATCTTTTACGCAGGCGCGAAGCTGACCGACTTCAAGTTGGAACTCCTGGCGATGGTTATTATGATGCTGTTCTTCGTACTCGCGCCGCTGCTGGTGTTCACTCCTCGCCTGGCTCGCACCAAGCGCTTGGGTTTGGTGGAATATGGCGGGCTTGCCCAGCGTTACGTGCGGGAGTTTGACCAGAAATGGTTGCGCGGAGGTGCGCCGGTCGAGGAACCGCTGGTGGGCAGCGCTGATCTCCAGTCGCTGGCCGATCTGGGCAACAGCTTTGAAATCGTGAAGGGCATGAAGCCCGTGCCGTTCGGCAAGGAGACGCTGCTGCAACTGGCCGTAATCTCGCTCGCGCCTGTGGCGCCGCTCGTCCTAACAATGATTCCGTTAGGCGAATTGCTTGACCGCTTCCTGCACGTCGTCTTCTAATTGATCAGTAAGAAGTTTGGTGTAGTCCCATGAAGTAATGGAAAGTCATAGCTGACAATCTCAAAAAGACGCTTTGCGGCACTGTCTTAACGGCTAATTCCAATTGGCGAGCGACCTGGATTGCTAACGCTCATCGGGGAGACGTGAAACCGTTTCGTTGTTTCACGTGGACGAAAAATCGACGGCGTTTCTGGAACGTGAATCAGTGATTTGGTTGCGCGATTGCGCTTGACGAGCAGACCGGATTTTCTGCAAACTCAGCGTCGCTAAACGCATCTGAATCAGGCGAACAGAAGGAGCCGAAGTGTGAAACAGATAATACTACTAATAATAGCCGGGCTTGTTGTGTCAGGCTGTTGTTCGACGGGGAATGAAATTCAACGTTTATCCACTTCCGATCTGCAACTGCGGCGCTACGAACTTAATTATTGCTTGAGCATGACACGCAGGAGTCGGGACAGGCAACCGTGGCAGAGCAACGCCTATAATGACGTCAACGCCGACCTCGAAGAAAAGGAAGCCATCGAGCGAGAAATTACACGACGTGGCGTGACGGATTATCACTGGCCATCTTGGGTGACATACCAGTACGTACCTAATCATTGTCATTGCCAATGTTGGGTTGTTACCCTTTGAAATCGGTAAAAAGAGAGCGACATATTACGGACGAGGGGTCATTTTTTACCTCTGGGGGAGACAATTGAGTGGCTGAACTTGCCCGGTTAGATGACGAAAGACTGATCGTTTCTTGTCCTACTCCTAACGGGAAAGAGATTACGGACTGACCTCGATGCTGGAAAAGCGCCGATGCGATGGACTCGGCAATTCATGGTCAGGCCTCTGGCCTAACAAGTTATTCTTTGTCGTAAACTGCGGTGTTCGTAAACCTTTTCCCCTTCGCAGTGGTTCCGTTTAGATTCACGACGCGGCTTTTTCCATCGGCAGACACGGCGATCCGGCCCTGGGCCACAATCTTGCCGCTCTTTTTGACGATCATATTGAGGGTATGATCATTTAGCTTCGTGTAGGAACGCATATCCGAATTGGGATCGCCGCTGACTTGGTAATCTTTGCCGTTGAATCTTCCTCTCCACTCACTATGGACAGGCTTTCCGTCTGCATCGACGCCGTCACCCGTCACAGTCACCTTGTCGCGGATTAGACGACTGTTATAGACGACCTTGGTATTCTTACCGGTGCCGCGTGTCAGCTTCGACTTCGATTCGTTGAGCTTCCACGTGCCCTCGAAAGGATCAGCCGCGTATAACGTCCCGGCGGCCAAAATTAAACCCAAGCTTAGTGCGATGGTTTTGATTCTCATATCTCTATAAAGCAAAAGTCTCGATAAAAGGTCAATGTTTTTCTGAGGATAATGGTGCCACGGCGTGAACTTCGGAAGCGTCGCTGCTCACAAGCAGCCTGATACCCTCTAAAGACATAGCACTAAGGTCCAATAGGCAGCGGTTGCAAGGAGTGGTAGACCTAACTTAGATCACGTCATCCGACGTCCCAACGCACTTTCGGGCCGAGCTGAAAGGTCTGGAGGGGCTTAACCTTCGCTGAGGCACCGCTTAGCGCGATCTCCAGATTCACCTGGAGCCCGAGTCGACCGAAGCGAGGCAGCTATTTAAAGCGCCTCGTGAAGATGAGTCATCGCTCCGCGCGGATTTGGAGCAGTCAACCCTAAATGAAAGGCATTTATGAAATTCGTTAGTCTTAGAAGAGAGCGAACTCACCGGAAAGGAAAGTTACAGAAACCGTTCAATGCCACAGTTGAATTTTTCACCAAGCGGATGGCTCCTCCTCATCAAATCCACACTTACACCGAACTGCAGCAACAGATTCACGAAGACCTGCGGATTCAACATCCCGAATGGATCCAGCCAAATGGCGAATCTCCCATGTGTGATGCTTACGAGGTGCGCCTCACGGAACTCCTGAACACATTGACGCGAAGATCCCCTAACAACTCGCAGCAGGGAAGAACCATATGAATTCAGTGATTCGACTGAAAGGTGAGCAATGACGGCGATTCTAGCCCAGTTCCCGGATGAATCTATCGAACTCGACGGCGTCGAGGAGCACAGGGTCCTGACAATGCTGGGAGTCATTTATGAAGGCGGCTCGCTCCACGGCAAGATCGCCGATTTCTCCACGCGCGACATCGAACGCCTGGCGGTCGGCCGTCACGGGCGTAATTGGCACTTCTTTGAAACTTATAAGCGCACAATCTGTGTCGATATTCGCAGTGGACGAACAATCTTTCGCTACGCCGGCATCACTTCTAAAGCCAATAACAACACCCGGTGTAAGAGGCTGCTGGCGGCGCTTCGCATCCGCAAATTGAGGGCCATCGAAATATGAATGGGTGCAAGGTTAAGAAAGATACCTTCATCACTCGGTGGCGCCGAGTTCAAACTGAAAACCTCCCACGTGCTCAATGCGCTCCTGCGATCATGTCCTTCATGATTTTGCGGCCGGTCGCCTGCAATGGTCCCATTCCGCTTCCCGGCAGGAACCACATGCCTTTGTCTTTGTCACGGCAATAAACAATGTTGACGTCGTCGCTCGTGATCGCGTGATGAAATGTGGCGCCAGTGTTCTCGGCAATGAATCGGAAGAAAGTCTCGCGCCATGGGTCATCGGCATAATGGAAAATCTCTTCGCCAAGTTTCTTTAGTTCTTCACCGCTAATGGTACGAATGGATTTGGCAATTGCTTTGCGGCGCTCCTTGTCGAGGCTTTCAAGATCGAATTTTTCGAATGGCATAAGGTCAGATTATTCTGTTGAGTACGGTTCGTTAGGCAATGGAAGAGACACAGGTGAGCGGCATCGAGGGATTTTCTCTTTTAATCGAGTCCATCGAAGTAGCCCATTGGACTTTAGTCTTATTCATGATCGCAGGCCTTTGTGGTAATGGAATCATGGAGCCATGAAGCTGCTTCTTCAAGAAATCCGTCGCAACCCACTGCTTTGGCTGCTTGTGTTTGTTCCCATCGCGCTAGCAACTGAGAAACTCAACCATGAAGCGCACACGTTACATTTCGTTCTTTCGGTGCTCGCGATTTTGCCGTTGGCTGTTCTGCTGAGTCATGCGACGGAATCTGTCGCGGCGAAGACGGGCGATTCGGTCGGCGGTCTGCTTAACGCAACGCTTGGCAATCTAACCGAGCTTGTCATCGCTATCGCCGCTTTGCAGGCGGGACAATACACATTGGTCAAGGCATCGATCGCCGGCGCGATCGTGACGAATTCCTTGTTTATGCTGGGCGCATCGTTCCTGCTCGGCGGACTCCGCTATCACGTTCAGGAATTCAACCGTGTCGCCGCGCGATTTCAGGCCGGCTTGCTTTTCCTCGCTACAATAGCGCTTCTAATTCCGTCCGCCGTATCCGCGCGCGATTCGTTAGGTGCAGGCGGTTCAACCAAAACCCTGAGCGTGGCACTCTCATTTTTGCTTTTGCTCGCATACGGTCTCGGTCTTTGGTTTTCACTCAACACGCATCGCGAATTGTTCGCAAGCTCGGCCGAGGAACACGAAGCGGCGTGGCCGATCGGTCTGGCGCTCGCCACGCTGGCAGCTGTTACGGTTTTCGTTGCGTTGGTAAGCGAAGTGTTTGTCGGATCCGTTCAGTACGCGGCGACTGCCTTTGGAATGAGCCCTGCGTTCGTCGGGTTCATCGTTGTGGCTTTGGTGGGCGCAGCTGCCGAAATGGCGTCCGCATTTTCCGCCGCGCGCAAGAATCGTCTCGATTTGAGCGTGAGCATTGCACTTGGCAGCGCCGCGCAGATTGCCCTCTTCGTTGCTCCGGTTCTGGTACTGCTGAGTTATTTGATCGGCCCCGCGCCGATGGATTTGAATTTCTGGCCCGGTGCAGTCGCGATGATTCTGTTCGCAACGCTCACCGCATCTCTGGTGACCACATCTGGTCGCTCCGCCTGGTTCGTCGGCGTGCTCGTGATCTTGGTTTACCTGATATTCGCTACGGCGCTCTATCTTTTGCCACCCCAGAATACTTGAATTAGGCGATCAACGCGATTACGCACCATGAAACGCCGCTGGAAAGTTGTTACCAATCATTGAGAGCTAATGAAAATAAAAGAAATCATCAAAACAGCCAGTGAACTGGCCGAGCCATTCCGTGTCAACAAAGGCAAAAACTTTCGCCTTAAAGATGTCGATCCAGACGACACCCTTGATTTCACCAAAGAGGCTGACAAACCGAGAGCGAAGGAAGCGTTGGCGATGGGCGTCACGGCCCTGGCCGAGTTGCAAGACAAGCTATACGCCCAGGATAAGTGGGCTGTGCTTTTGATCTTTCAAGCAATGGACGCGGCTGGCAAGGATGGCGCCATCAAGCATGTCCTGTCGGGCGTAAATCCACAGGGCTGCCAGGTGTATTCGTTCAAATCGCCCTCGTCCGAAGATCTGGATCACGATTACCTCTGGCGCTGCATGAAATGCCTGCCGAACCGGGGTCAGATCGGAATTTTTAACCGCAGCTATTATGAAGAGGTACTCGTCGTCCGGGTGCATCCCGAATTCCTGGCGAAACAAAAATTGCCGCCAAAACTAGTGGGCAAACACATTTGGGAAGAGCGATTCGAAGACATCCGCAATTTCGAGCAATATCTGTCGAGGAATGGCGTCGTGGTGCGGAAATTTTTTCTACACGTTTCAAAGAAAGAACAGAAACGACGATTCCTTGAGCGAATCGACGACCCGCTGAAAAACTGGAAGTTCTCGTCCAACGACGCGAATGAGCGCGACTTTTGGGACGATTACATGGGAGCGTACGAAGAAATGATTCAGGAAACGGCAACGAAAGACGCGCCGTGGTATGTGGTCCCGGCGGACAACAAATGGTTCACACGTGTCGTCGTCGCCGCAGCGGTGATTGAAACCCTCGCCTCACTGGATCTGGCGTACCCCAAAGTGGATGAAGGAAAACTCAAGGAACTGGCGGCAGCGAAAAAGAAATTAGTAAGCAAGTAAAGTCTGCCGTAGTGCAAAATGGTTTGGCTGCACGCGCAGATGGAATCCGTTTGGAATTTGACGGCGACCATCCAGCTCAATGGGCGAGGGGCATTGAATCTGTCCTGCCCGGTAATTAAGTATCTTATTCGCCGCGCAACAGCGAGCCTTAAGGCGGATCTTCGCAGCTCACGACTCCTTAGGTGATGTGGGCAACACCGAGACTGTTTTCCAATTGAAGGCAATGGCGAGCATGCGAAAGACAAAGCAACACCCAATCGACAGCAATGCTGCTGTTGTTGCCGACATCTTGAAGTACAAGATCAGCAACGTAAACAGGCTTGCTCCAATCAAAGCCGCGAGCACGTAGAGCTGTCCCGGTTTGAACAGGAGCGGTTCATCGCTCACCAGCACATCGCGTAACAGCCCACCGCCGCAGGCAGTCACGATGCCGATCATGATCGCGGTCAGAATCGGGAGCTGGGCGTTAAGCGCGTGCTCCACACCAACGACCGCGTAACAACCCAACCCAAGCGCATCGGCAAACAGAAAAGCGGTTTGCAAACGAGCGATGTGATTGCGAAACAAGGCCGCGAGCAATACAACCGACAATAACAACAGCAAGATAACGCCCATCGCTCATCGCAAGCGGCGGTCCGTGTTGGATAAAAATGCCATCACGAATCAAACCGCCGCCCACTCCGGTCACCAGCGCCAGCACGAACAAGCCTATCACGTCATAGTGCCGGCGAATCGCGAGCAAGGCGCCGGTCATGGCGTAGAGGCACGTCGCGCTTAGATCGATGTAGATCGGAAGTGTGAAATGGCTCCTCATAACCAGGCATCCTCTTTCGTTGTCGCGCGGAGCTCGGATGAAGGCAAATCCCGACCAGGTGAGGCCGCCCTGCGAATCTCCGAAATCGAGCTAATGAAGGCTCTCAACATCTGGAGAATCAAAGAAGGGCCGGTCAGACGAATGCCGCTTTGCCGGGCGTTGCTCAGACGTCTGATTTGATGCACAGCCGAGAAGCAGCATTGAAAACACAAAAAATAAAGCAATTGTCCTTACGTGACCCGAAGAATTGCCTAACGAGATATGTGAGGAATCATGCCGTCCAATCCGCTCGCGGTCTGTGTGGTTAACCGATGAAAGCGGAGTCATGGGAACTCATTTTCGTTGGAAGAGCGATGCCATCAAAACTACGTGATGACTCACCACCTCGCAACGCATCGTCTACTGCATTGACTGCGCTTACAAGAATGCAGGCAGGATTGAGGACCCCATGCTGGTACAGGAGTACCTACGTCATCATGGCAACCAAAACTGGCCCCCATGCCGTGAGCACGATATTGCCAATCGCGTAGGGCACGGTGTAGCCCAAAGCCGGGAGGTCACTATCCGCCTCTTCCTGGACCGCGCGAAGCGCAGCGGTGATCGTCCCTGCGCCGCAACAAGCACCCAGAACGATTACGGGGTTCATCCTTAAGACATAACGACCGAACAAGATAGACACTGCGTGCGGTAGAATCGCGATTACAAGGCCGACGAAGACGAGGCTGATCCCCGACTTCTGCAGCCCCGAAAAAAAGCTGGGCCCTGCGGCAAGTCCCACGCAGGCCATGAAGACTGTCAAACCCACCGTGTCGAAGATCCACATGGCCGACCCTGGGATCCGGCCGAATGTCGGGTGAACCGCGCGCAGCCAACCGAATACCAGACCCATGATCAGCGCGCCTCCGCTGGCGGTAAGCGTGAGGGGTAACCCCGCAACTGTAAGGGTGAGCAATCCCATGAAGCCGCCTAGCACGATCCCCAAACCGACGAAGATCATGTCTGTCATTACAGTCTGGCGATCGGCATATCCGAGCTCCTTGGCCGCGCGCGCGACGTCGCGCGCAGCTCCGACGAGCGTGAGTACGTCGCCCCGCTCCACTCGTGTCGCGGGAGAGAATGGCATCGGCTCGCCAACCCTGGTCAGCTTTTTCAAAAACACCCCCCGAGCGAACTCCATGGCCGCCAGATCTGTAAGAGTTTTGCCGACGAAAGACCTGTTGGTGATCACCACGTCGAGCACGTCGATCGGAAAACTCAGGAGTTCCTTGTCATCTACTTCGGCCCCGATCTCTCCCCCGCGGGCCGTCAGCAATTCCGAGCGCGTCAGGACCGCAATGACGTCACCTTCGCGAACGACCGTGTCTGGGTCGGGCTCGATGATCTTGCCCTCCCTGCGAATTCTGGAGATGAAGACGCGAGCTTGTTTGGGACGTGCCTCCAGTTCGGCGACATTCCGATTGATCAAATCCGGGTTCGTGACCTTGTAAGCGCGAACCGCCAGAGCCTGGTAGGCTGACAGCGTCTCCGGCTCGCCGCCGCCCGAGGCTGCGATCTTTGCACGGAGTTTTCGGGCCTCCTCCTTCAAATTAACGCGCATCAGCTTCGGACCAATGTTCGGGAGAAACCACACGATAAACGCTGTGCCGATAAGATAAGTGACGGCGTAGGCTACCGGGATGTTATTGATCAGGTTGGTTTTGTCCGCGTCCGGTATGGTGGCCACGCGACCGATGGCATCGCTCGCGGTTCCGATGACGGTCGACTCAGTGAATGCGCCGGCAAGCATACCAGCTGCCGTGCCCACGTCGTAACCGAGGAGTTTCGCGGCGGTATACGCGGCGACCAGGCACGTGATGCAGAGGACGAGCGTAATGGCAAGCTGCGGCAATGCGTCCTTCTTTAGAGCGCGGAAGAACTGGGGTCCCACCTTGTAGCCGGTGGTGAAAAGAAAGAGATCAAAAAAGACATATTTTACCACGGCGGGAACCTGGATGTTCAGCTGGCCGATCGCGACTCCCGCGAGCAGCGTGCCCACGGCGGTACCGAGGCTGAACGTCCCGATTTTAAGACGGCCGATGAAGAAGCCGATCGCCAATGTTAAGAAAACCGCGAGTTCCTGATGCTCCCTAAGACCTTGGGTAAGATAGTTCATAGTGATGGCTGGCTTTCAAAGTTGGGGTGGTTGATCACAGGAGTCGTTAGTGTAGACAGGAGTCGTTAGGTAGAAGCATTTCTCCGCGCGGTTCGACTTGTTAGAACTTGATTACGTAGTTAAAAATCGCGCGGAAGTCGGTGAGATTGTGCACGTCTCCTCCAAACTGCTGGACGACCGCATAGCGCAGACGCAGAGACAAGCCCTCCAGGACGCCTTTTTTGGGGCCCCACTGGAGATTAAAATCGAACTCGTTCTGTCGAAATTGTCCCGCTAGATCAGGGTCCGTACCAAACACCGCTAAGGCATAGGCGCTCAGTCCGTCGACCCAGGGAAAGTCATAACCAGCGCGAACAAGAAACGCGCCCTCACCGGCTCGATTGAAGTCTTGAACCTGAACACTCGTATAGCCGGGATAGCCGCTCCACGGGTTTTGCAAGTTGGCGGTCCCCCAAGCTTGGGTGAAAGCTGCGGTAAACAGCGCATTCTTGACGGGCACGTCTAATTTGATGCCGAATTGATGACCCGAGAAACTGTGGCCCTGTAGGTCGTTATTCCCGACACTACCCTGGTCCACATACTGGCCAGCGAACTTTAGCTTCCAGTCGCCGGTAAGCGGGACTTCCAGCTTAGATTCGGCATATGCGATGTTGATGATGTCTTCGCTGTAATAGTCGATCGCACCAATGTTAAATTTTCCGTTCTCATAGAGGGCTCCGGCCGACCACACGCCTCGCTCGACATCAGCGCCCGCGTCTTCTGACATCGAGACAAACTCGCTGTCATTTTGCGCTTTGATTTTGTAGAAATACCCGAGTCCGTATTTGATCGACGCGACGTCCGCGGCCGGTGTTGGCGTCGGGACTGCAACCTCTTTTCCATCTTTGCTCAGGCCCACGCCGTCGTCGGCCACGTTGTCATCGCCGCTGCTGCTCGTGCCAAGCTTGGTGCGACCCTGCAAAACGATCGCCTCAAACGTATTTGGCGTCATGCGGGTGTCGTTGCGGTTGATAAAAGGCGTGTCGTAGCCCTTGGCTCCGACAGTAATACCCACGTCTTTGACGATCCGGAGTTCAGCGTAGAACTCGCCCATGACCGTATAGTTATTCTGCCCGGGCGCCAGGAGGCCGGTTCCATCCCTGTCGTCAGGGGCATATATCGGATTGGAAGTGTAAACTGTCGCTCCGAACGCAACATGGTCGAGAAAGTAACCGGTCTTCACGCCCAGCCAGCCGCCGATGGCCCAAGCCTGTTTCTCTGCGCCACTGAAGTCGCTGCGATCGAAATAGAAACTGCGCAAGTTGAATTCGAACTTTGTATCTTTCAGGGCTTGCCGGCGTTTTTCCAACCGCCATTCACGGGTGTCAAATGAGTCGACCAGAGGTGTCTGACCTTGCTCAACAGATGTTAGCGCGCTGTCGGTTGGAGCGACCTCGGTCACCGTTAGGATGGGAGCGAACTTGCGTCACCGCCAGGGAGAGATCAGACGGACCGGCCATCCAGGGGTCTATATCCTTCTCCTGCTGACCGAGGGTAGTTTTTACACCGCTCAACACGGTCAGTAGCGCTACTGCGGTGCATGCGTAGTCACGAAGAGAAGTTCGTGTACTCATAATGGTGTGCTGGGGCTGACCTTCACCGGCGCCTGCTAGTATTGGCTTTCTCTCCGTCAGGAGTAAATATTTTTTTAACCCTTTTTTCCTTTCTATTGCGACAGTGGCATCGCGAACTAACCGAACTAGCGTTTCGGGGCCGGCGGGGCAGTCTTGCCTGTAGCTGCCTCATAAGCCTGCCTGTATCCGCGCGCGATAGCGCGAACCGCCCGACCGATGTCGTCGTAGACGTGATTCTCCAAGTTTGCGAAGGATATGCGCACCGACCAATCGGGAGCGGCAAAGCCGCCGCCGTTGAGCAGAACGATGCCGTGGTCCTCCGCCAGGCGGAACACGATGTCGAGAGGGTGCACGTTTGCCTTCATCCACTTGACGACGTCCTCGCCCAGGTGTTTGCGGGCAAAAAACTCGAAATCGATCAGGCCGTAATAGTAGTCGAAGAACTCATTCGGAGCGATTGGGATGTCCAGCCCTTCGATCGTTGCGTCGACCCGCTTCTTGCAGATGCCGATACAGGCTTTCTGATAGAGCTTCTTTTCGTCCATCAGCTCGCTGAGCGAGAACAGCGTCATCATGACCTGCTGCGGAAGCGACAGTCCAGCCGTGTGATTGAGCGCGATGTCGCGGCTGTCGGCAACGATGCGGTCGATGAACGCGAACTCGCGCGGCTTAAGGGTGAGCCCGCCGTAACGCTTGTCCAGGAGTTTCTTGATCGGCTCGGGATGCGCGGCGATCATCTTATCGAAGATGTTGTTCTCGTAGACGGCGATCGCTCCGAGGCGCCACCCGGTACAGCCGAAGTACTTGCTGTACGAATATACGCCGATCGTGTTCTCCGGGAACTCTCCCATCAGCGAACGGAAACCCGGGACGAACGTGCCATAGACGTCGTCGGTCAGCAGGATCAGATCGGGACGCTTCTTGAGCACGGCCCCGATTTTCTTAATCGTGTCTGGAGAAAGCGCGACAGCGAATGGATTGCCAGGATTGACGATGAAGAACGCTTTGATCTTCGGGTCGAGAAGCTTTTTGATCTCTTCATCCGGATACTGAAACCGATCCTCCTGCTTCGCATGGATCTCGACGTAATGGAGGTCGTAGTCCTCCAGATGCGCCATTTCCAGGTAGGGCGTGAAGATCGGTACCCCGAGCGCTATCGTGTCGCCGGGGTTGAGAATCCGATTGCTTTTTAGCGATTTGAAAATGTAACACATGGCGGCGGTTCCGCCCTCGACCGCGTAGATCTTGAACTTGCCTTCCGGCCGCGGATTTCCGCACATGGCCCATTCCAGGTACTCGTGAACGATCTGTTCGTTGTGCACCAGCATGCGGTCTGGCACCGGATAGTGATCGCCAATGATGGAATCCACCAACTCGTGCACGAACTTGTCGGGGTCGAAGCTGAACCTGTTCACCGCCCACGGCACCATCGCCTGCAGAAAGGGTGCACCTGGCATGTCAGCATGTTGCTTCAACCAGGCTTCAAGTCGGCCAGCTATTCCCTCTGCGTTAGGCATCCCGCCCACGCCGGGTGGCAGGTCAAGTACCCGCTTGCACTCAGTAATTGCGAACTGCCCGAGGAGGAAGAACGCTTCGCGCGGCTCAGTGGCGACCCAGTTTGGGTTGCCACGACCGGCGTTCAGGTATGACAGGGAATTTTCCAGCGCCGTTTTTGATGCCACTTTTTGGACGAAATCCTTGATCTCGAACGGACCGAGTTTGTCGAACTCTTTCAGTCTCGCATTATCTGATAATGGGCGACTGCCACGATGAGGTTGTTTCTTAGCCTTTCCAGGCCGAGAGGGTTTGCTTTTTGTTGTCATAGTTTTTTTGCTATTAAATCATGTTCGGAAAATGTGTTCTCACGATAGTAACATGATGATGACCATGCCCCAGATGGTGAGCAGGGTGTTACCGACAGCGTAGGTAACGGTGTAGCCGAGCGCCGGGATCTGGCTCTTGGCCTGGTCGCAGACCAGACCAAGCGATGCCGTCGTCGTGCGCGCCCCGGAAACGATGCCGAGATTGAGCGCGTCGTGGAAGCGAAACACATATTTGGCGACGAACATGCCAAGAACCAGCGGGACCGTGGTGGCGACTGCGCCCCACAGGAACAGACCGACGCCCTGCGTTTTCAGACCGTTGACGAATCCCGGACCGGCGGAGATGCCGACGATGGCGATGAAGATGTTGAGGCCGACCGAGTTCATGAACCAGACGGTGGGCGTCGGAATGCGTCCAAACTTCGGGCGCACCGAGCGCAGCCATCCGCCGATGATCCCGGCGATCAGCGCGCCACCGGCAGTCGACAGTGTGAGCGGCGCCCCGGCCACTTTGAAGACCAGCGCGCCGATCAGCGCGCCGACCACGATCGCCGCGCCGACGAACGCCATGTCGGTGACATCGGTTGGACGGTCAGCGACACCAAGCATCTTGGTTGCGGCAGCAATATCCTCCGTGCGACCGACAAGGGTGAGCAAGTCGCCGCGATTGACTTCGGTGCCCGGCAGGATCGGGATATCGGTGGCGGTAGCGCCGCGCGTGATCTTGCGCAAGAACACGCCGCGCGCCGCCGGGCGTGTCGCCAGTTCCTCGAGCGTCTTGCCATCGACGTCCTTGTTCGTTACCAGAACGTCGACGCCTTCCACCGGCACGGCGAGGAGTTCGCGGTCCTCGACTTCGACCGCCGTTGCCCCGAGGATGTTGACCAGCACTTCGCGCTCGCCCGCGACCGCCACCACGTCGCCTTCCTTCAGAACGATGTCCGAGGTCGCGTCCATAATCTCGCCCCCGCGCCGAATGCGCAGGATGAAGAGGCGCGCATCTGGCACCAGCGACTCAGCCTCGGCAACGCGCAAACCAGCGGCTTTGCCACCAGGCTGAACCTTATAGGCGCGCAGCGCCCAGCGTGTCCAAGCCGTGCCCGGACCGCCAATCTGCTTCTTGCCGCCGCCATGCTTCTCCTCGTAGTCCTTGCACGCGGCAACGAGATCAATTCCTAACAGCTTCGGACCGATGACGGCGATCACGATCGCCGAGCCCATTGTGCCGAACATGTAGGTCACGGCGTAAGCGACCGGCATGTTATCGAGGTAAGTCTTGGTTTGGTCGGCGGCCAGGCCCAACCGGTTGATTGCGTCGGTTGCGAGGCCCATGGAGGCAGAAATTGTCTGCGACCCCGCGTAAAGGCCGGCTCCGTAGCCCAAGTCGTAGCCGGCGAGCTTCGCGACCACCACGCACGCGACCAGGCTGAATACGCACTGCACCACCGAGAAAATCGCCTGCGGCAGGCCGTTGCTGGCAATTCCGCGCACGAACTGCGGCCCAACGGCGTAGCCGACGGCGAACAGAAACATGAGGAACGCAAACGCCTTGAGCGGCTGGTTGACCGTGATCCCGATTTGCCCGATTACGACGGCGGCAATCAGGGTGGCGGTCACCGATCCGAGACCGATCCCCTTGTAGGTGAATTTGCCGAAGTAGTAACCTAAGGCCAGCGCGAGAAAAATCGCGATTTCCGGGTAGGTCTTAAGTGTCGTGAAGAACCAGTCAATCATGTTATGCTCCGTGTTAGCTCGGTTATTTCAGTTTGTGAGGTGGTCAATGGATTAGGCCTTTCGCGTTCTTTTTTTTGGAGTGACTCGACGAGAAGCCCGACGGCTAGGACTCGCGTTTTTTCTTCTGCTAGCGCCAAGCTTTTCCGGCTTGATCAGTTCCAGGCCCAAGGCTGCCTGATAGCCGTGGATTTCCTTCACATCGAGCTTGCGCATGAAGTCGATGGTCTCCTTCGTAATGACCTGGCCCGGCACCATGATCGGGAAGCCCGGGGGATAAGGGATAACGAATTTTGCCGAGACAGCCTGGCCGCTTTTGACCATGTCATCGATCTCCTTGCTGTTGAGCCTCACATGCGTGCAGTTCTCCGCGTCATAGGCGAGGAAGAAAGGTGTGCGCATGTCCCCCTCGTTTGTTTTGCCGCGGGGATCTTCGCGGAATGCGTCATGAAAGCGGCTGAAGTTGGGAAGATCGGGAACGTCGGTAACCAGACTCTTCACGCGCGCGTCAAACGCCGCCTTCTCCTCGAGATCAGTCGAGAGCCTGCGATCCAATTCGCGCGAGATATCCGCCAGACACCTTGATGAGGTAGGCGATGTCACTGCGGGTGTTATTGATGTTGGTCTGAAGCAGGACACTGTTGCGTGAGGTCTTGTTGAGCTGGATGTCGAACTTACTTGCCAGCAATCCCTTGAACTGGGTGCCATCAAACCCGGCGGAACCGCACAACAGAGTGATACGAGTGGGATCCAAAACAAACTCGTCGGTCGCCCATGCGTCATAGATGGTTTTCCAGCTCACACCATCCGCATGGAAGTCTTCGAATCCGCTGGCACGGTGCTCGGCGGGCACCATCTGGGCGTTGGTCGCGATGCGGAAGTACTTGGAGATGAGCGGATGTTTGTTCACCTCACGGCGCAGGATCAGAGAAAGCTCGATCGAGCGGCCCACCAGCTCATACCCTTCGAGTTCTGCTTGTCGGCGGGCCACGTCGAGTGATGCGATCAACTGGAGATTGGGTGAGGTGCTGGTGTGGGCAAAGAACGCCTCTTTGAATGACGCCTCCGTGCTCTCCCAGCAATCATCATTCACCATGATGTAGGACCCCTGACGGAAGCAGGAGAGCGACTTGTGGGTCGAGGTCGTCGCATAAACTCGGATCTTTACCGCATCCGGATCGGGCAACAGATGCGTGTTGAGTAGTTGCTTCTCATTCTTCGGGTCAATTTTACCGTGCTTCTTCTTGAATTCGTTATACTCAGCGCGGTATGCCTCGCTGGCATACTTCTCGCGTAGGACTTCGCAGGCTCCCATGGCTGAGCGCATGCGATGGAATTGAGAGAAGCGGTTGTAGGCATACCATGCTTCGTCCCAGAGGAAGACCATGTCTGGTTTGATTGCCAGCACCTCTTCCATGAAACGCTGCACGTTATAAACGTGGCCATCGAAGGTGCAGTTCGTGAGCAATAACATGCGCGCGCGGTCGAGGCGTCCTTCCGCCTTTAGGTCGAGGAGAGCCTTCTTGATCGTGCGTAGCGGCACCGCGCCATACATCGAATATTCGGTCAGCGGATAGGCTTCCACGTAGAGCGGCTGACCGCCGCAAAGCACGAGACCGTAATGGTGCGATTTGTGGCAGTTCCGATCCACGAGCACGATGTCTCCCGGCCGTACGATGGCCTGCGCCGCAATCTTGTTAGAGGTGGAGGTGCCGTTCGTTCCGAAAAACAGTTGCTGGCAACCAAAGGCCCGTGCTGCCTTTTCGTGGGCGACTTTAATATTGCCCGTCGGCTCCAAGAGCGAATCCAACCCGCCAGTGGTGGCGGAAGATTCAGCCATAAAAATGTTGGCGCCGTAGAAGTGACCGAAGTCCCGAATCCAGTGTGAATTGAAGACCGACTTGCCGCGTGCCACCGGCAGGGCGTGGAAGGTGCCGATCGGACGGCGCGCGTAGTTTTTCAGGTTATTGAAATATGGCGTGTCGTAGCGCTGGTTCACCCCCTCCATGAGAGCCAGGTGGATCTCCATCAGGTCTTCGATCCCATAGAAGACGCGCCGGATGTTTTTGGAATCGAGATGGCTCGCCATCTTTTCCACCGCGCCATCTATGATTAGATAAACGTCCAGCTCGGGGCGGATCTTCCGAATCGCGCGGGCTAGGGCTACCCCGTAATCTTTCGGCTCCATTGAACCGGGCTCGAAAGAAAGGTGCTGGGCCAGATAAGTGCGCAGCAACGGCGCATCGAATTGGGATTTGAAGCGGAAGTTGTCCCTGATGACAACCGCCTGTAGATCGGCATTCATCACCACGCCGAGGATGCCTTCTTCAAAACTCGGCACTGTGACCGCTTCATACACAAACGGATCTTCCGGACGCCGAAGCTGACGCAGTTCAGCGCGTCCCTGACGTACCTGTTCAGGCGTTGGATCATCGCTGACAATCAACACCTCAAAGTAGGGCTTGGTCAGGTCACCTGTGTCGAAGTAATCTTTGAGCAGTCGATCATTCCGTTCCGTCTCTGCTTCCTCGCCCACCTTCCAGGCATTGCTGGAACGACGATAGGAACCAGTGATGATGGCCTTGGCGATGCGGTTCGTTAGTCTCGAGAAACCGGAATAATCAGTCCGGCTCAGCGCGTCTTTCAGCGCACTCATCATGGCTTCCCCCGGATACGCGTGAAAGGTCTCCAGGACACCAAGTGGCGCGAGCAGTGCTTCCACTTTCGCGAGCGTTTCCTTGGTGGAAGCGCCGGACAAGGATTGGGCGACTAGAGTCTGGGCCGCGTGAGCCAGGTCCTGCCAGCGATCACAGCGAGCCTCGCCGGCGCTAAACATACCGACAGAATAACGGGATGGGGACTTGGATGTTTTTGACGACTGAGTAGGCATGATTTTGTGGGTAAATTAATGGTTAACTATTTGCGAGGTCCGCGTCCGTTTCTTGTGGCGTAGAGCTCTTGCTACGGCTCTACCGCCGAAAAAATACCAAGTATTGGGTACAGGGCGCTATGGGACCTTAGTCCAATAGCTATCCACTGTTCGTTTATTGTCGCCCTTGGAACGTCCGTCGAGTTAAAAAGGACTCGATAAAACCAACTCGCGAAAAACCACAGTGGTGAAATACGTGGACTATACAGAACTCGTTAGCCTTCCGGTTTTGGCTTGGACGTACTGCTTATCTGCGGTGCTTACCTTTATTCTGAGGGAATGGCGGAGATGCGACGCGAGTCGTGAAAAGCCTTTCCCGGCGATGGCTTTCATGCGCTCCGCGATTCACATCTCAATGGAATGATTTAGGTGCAAATGCACAGGCCGAAGGATAGCGAGGCAGAAAAATTGAAGCGTTTTGTAAGTAGATACCTCGATGCAGCCAGCCGATTAGGCGAAATTCTTTTTGGGCTTGATCATGGTGCTGACTGTGACGTTGACTGCGGGACTGACTGTCGATGAGGGAAGGGCGGGTGTTCGTCAACTGCTCTTCGCAGCCATTGGGTGCAATATCGCCTGGGGAGTTATCGATGCCGTCATGTACATCATGAATTGCATAACCGTCCGCAGCGGGAAGGTGCGACTGATAAGGGCTGTGCAATTTGCTTCCGATGAAAACGCGGCGCTTGCTCTCATCCAGGATGAAATCGAACCGGAATTACAAGAGCTTCTTACTCCAGAAGACGCCGAAGCATTGAGCCGATCTGTCCAGAAACATATCGCCCGAGCGCAGGTCGCAGAGAACAATTTGACGAAAGACGATCTTTACGGCGCGCTCGCCTGTTTTTGGCTCGTCTTCGTCTCGTGCCTGCCGGCAGCAATTCCATTTCTCATTTTTTCTCAGCCGCATTTCGCGTTGCGCGTTTCTAATTTTCTCCTGATCGCGCTCCTTTTCCTGGTTGGCCAAAAATGGGCCCAATATGCCGGGACTAATCGTTTGGTTACGGGATCGGCGATGGTAGCGATCGGCCTGGTGCTCGTCGGTATAGCGATTCTGCTCGGAGGATGAGCATGACGCTACAAGTCGCACTTTTAGCGGCGGCTCTGGTTTCCGTAGTTTCTGTGTCGTTAGGCGGATCTGAGACAAATGTTCGGCCGCCGGTTGCGAACGAAACAGCGGAAAGCGAATGGGAATGCTCATTGTCCACCTCCACTTACCTTGTTCAGAATGGCCGTGACTATGTTAACCCAAATTTTGTGGCGGATCGCGGCTGGTTACACCTGGAAGCGCGCTACAATTATGAATCAATCAAAACAGGGTCGCTCTGGTTAGGCTATAATTTCAGTTTTGGAAAGAAGCTGGCATTCGAGATAACACCGATGTTCGGTGGCGTGTTCGGAGATATCACCGGAATCGCACCGGGTTATACGATCTCGATCAGCTACAAGCCAATCGAGTTTTTCACTCAAGGCGAGTATTTCTTCGATGGTGGAAATCACTCCAACGATTTTTTTTACTCGTGGTCGGAACTTAGCTACGCGCCCGTAACCTGGTTTCGTGCCGGAACAGTCATGGAGCGGACAAAGGCTTTCGGGAGCAACTTTGACATCCTGTTGGGGCCGCTGATCGGATTCAAATATAAAAAGGTCGATTTTACAACGTATTGGCTCAGTCCCGGTTCCCGAGATGCGGCGTTTATTTTTACCGTCGGCCTGAATTTTTGACCGATGGCGTTGATTGCGATATTCCTGGCGACTCTGTTCATCGACGGGCTGGGTTCATCACCCGTCATACACTGCGCCGACGGCGCCGATTTTATTCACGGCGGCAGGTGGAAAAGCTTGTGAAACGCACCGTTCGGCCAGTATAGGGCTAAGGTCCAATATACGAAGCGATAGGCAGTCGAGTAAATTCAAGGCGTTTCGGAACAGAAGGAGGAAAGGAATCAACCCCTTTAGACTCGCCCATGAATAGTAATCTCGTCACACCAGCACATCCAACACCGAGAAAACACGTGATTGAAACATGAAACCACAAACTTTAGTCATCCAACCCTCTGTTAACCTGCGCCGGCCTCGCGGCGGACGCTTCGTTCTGTTCGTTGCTTTAACGTTCCTGGCACTACCGTCGCGCGCCCACGCCTCGTTTCTCCACGGTGAGACGCTCGATACAGTCGCGGGCGTCATTGCTTGGTTCGCGTTCATCATCGTCCCGCCCGTCTTAATCGGGGCCTTCCTGCTGGTCCATATCCTCCCTGAAAAGGTTGCCGAAAAGCGGCACCATCCGCAGCTCGGGGCTATCAAGTGCCTGTGCCTGCTCTCGCTTTGCTTCGGCGGACTGCTCTGGCCGATCGCCTGGCTTTGGGCCTACTCAAAGCCGGTTTTTCACAAGATGGCGTACGGCACGGATGTCGATCACTCGCACGGGCAGGCGGGCGGGGAAAAATCCGCCACGACTGAACTCGAACAACTCCGCGCCCGCGTCGCGGAACTCGAAGCGGAGATTAAAGGAGGGAAGGCGTAATGGAAGTCATCCTGCTTGGCATCTACGGGTTCTTCGTCTGGCTCATTTTCTATAAATTCAAGTGGCTGCCCATGAACTTTACCGCGGCGGTCATTACCATCACGCTGCCGATCGTGGCAATGATGGCTCTTTTCCTCCTTCTGAACATTGCCGCGCCCGCAACTGACGACGTGCGCGCTATGAATTACGTCATCCCGATCGTTCCACGCATAACCGGTCAGGTGACCGAGGTACCGATTCAACCAAACCGACCGATTAAAAAAGGCGACGTGCTATTCAAGATCGACCCGGTGCCGTTCGAAGCGGCGGTGAAAGCCGCCGAAGCCACGCTACAGGGAGCGAAGGATCAACTTAACAATGCCGCGAACAAAAAAGCCGCGCTGACCCCGCGGATCGACCTGGCGAAAAAGCGGGTCGAGCAATTCACAGCACTCGCCGCGACCGGGGCCGGGAAGCGGGCTGATCTTGAGCAGGCGCAAAGCGACCTCGGCAATCTTGAAAGTGAATTCCTTGCCGCCGACGCCACGGAATCGCAGGCCAGAGCGCAGATCGCCAAGTCGGAGGCCGACCTGATCAATGCGAAATTCGACCTCGAAGGCTGCGTCCACGTTGCTCCCGCCAACGGTCGCGTGGCCAATCTTTCCCTGCAACCCGGCGTGCGCGCGACCCAGTTCGCGACAATGCCGGTGATGAGCTTCATCCAGGAGGACGATCCGTGGCTGCTGGCATTCTACCGGCAAAACGAACTGCGCTACGTCGAACCCGGCGATGAAGCGGAAATCTTCATGAAGGTGTATCCGGGCCGCATCATCAAATGCAAGGTCGATTCCATCCTTTGGGCGACGGCACAGGGCCAGCTGCCGATCAACGGCAACCTCCCCAACACCATGCCCGTGTCGGCGCCCGAACAGCGCATCGCAGTGCGACTGCTCACAGAGGGGAAGGATAAGGACGTCTTCCTCGCTGCTGGCGCCCGCGGTGGGGGAGCGATCTACACGAAGGACATTGCGGCGATCCAGATCCTCCGTCGCGTGATCGTCCGCATCGCGGCCAAGTTCGACTGGTTCGTCATCAAACATCTCTCCGCTCTCTTCGGCGGACACTAAGAATCAAACGATGAACGCTCGGCGCTGCACCCTGATTTTTGTTACCGCCAGCAGTCTCTTGCTTGCGGGCTGCATTCTGAAAAATCCGCCAACGGGCGCGGACATCATGCCTGAGTCCGCCCGCGCGAAGATCCCTGGAAGCTGGGCCGGCCCGCATCGCAGCGGCACCGTGGTGCCGAACTGGATCCGCAATTTCGGCGACCCGGAGCTTAACGCGCTCGTTGCGCGACGCCGTGGAGCGAAATCCCGATCTCAAGGCCGCCGCCGCCCGCGTGGAAGCATCGCGCGCTGCGGTGCGCATCGCTGCATCGTCGCTCTACCCACGGATCGCGATGAAGGGCTTGGGCGAGCGCCAGGGACAGGAACTTAGTGGCGACATCGGTCGCGACATTAATCCGCCGACCTTCGGGAGTTCGGGAACGGAGGACAGCGGCGGCTCCGGACTCGACACCAGCACGGATTCATCATCACAGCGTTGGGTATATGGCATCGCCGCCGGTGCCGCATGGGAGGCTGATGTCTGGGGGCGCATTCGCTCGAAAAAAGCTGCCGCGAAGGCGGAAAGCAAAGCGCTGGAAGCCGACTACGAATTTGCCCGGCAATCCCTCGCCGCTGCCGTAGCACGCGCGTACATCTCTACCATCGAGGCCGCGCAACAGGAAGCTAACGCGCAGGAGACGCTCGATATCTACCAGGAGTACGTCGAAGCTCACCGACGTGCGCAAACAGCAGGGCTTCGCGAGCGACTTCGACGTGTCGCAGATCAAGTCGCGCACCGCCGCCGCCGAGGATGCGCTCTACGCCGCACAGGCGGCGCGGGCGCAGACGATCCGCGCGATCGAGGTCGTGACCAGCCGATACCCTGCCGGCAGATTTGATGTGCGACGTTCCTTTCCCGGCCAACCGAGGGCCGTGCCCGCCGGTTTGCCCGCGCAAATCCTCGAACGCCGGCCGGATCTCATCGCCAGCGAGCGCCGCTTCGCCGCTGCCTTCCATCGCGTGAACGAGGCGCGCACGGCGCGCCTGCCGCGCTTTGTGCTCAGCGCCGGGAGTGGGCTCGGAACTGCGGACCTCGACTCAGTCGGCTCGCTCAATGCCCTCGTCTGGAGTTTGGCCGGTGGGGTCACGCAACCGATTTTCTTTGGCGGTGAACTGAAGGCTGCACAAGATCTCCGCACCGCCGAGCAAAAAGCCGCCGCCGCAAGCTACGTGGGCTCCGCGTTGCGCGCGTTCGAAGACGTCGAAAATTCTCTCGCCGCCGATTACTATCTACGTAAACGCGAAGGCGCGCTGGGCGACGCGGTTTCGAGCAGCGCCGATTCGGTGAAGTTCAGCAGGGACCAGCTCGAACAGGGCCAGACCGACATGTTCACCGTCTTGCGTCTCACCGGGGAAAACCTGGCCGCGAAAGTCCAACTCACTCAAGTCCGCGCTTCCCGCCTCCGCGAACGCGTGAATCTGTACCTGGCTCTCGGCGGTGATTTCGAGGGAACAGGCGCACCAAAATGACTTCGACACTCCTCATTTCACAGCAGTCGAACAAGCGATAGAAAGAGCGGCTAATGCGCACGATTACTAATGACTATCGCAACGCGCAGATTTTGAATCTCGGCTCCGGCGGCGAACGCGGACCTTACCTCGTGACGCAAACCGGCGTCGCACCGAGCGATCCAATACCCAAGACACGTATGTTCGTGCTCCGCCCTGATGGATGCTGGGTCGATTTCAATGCCTACGCGTCTCAGGGAAAGCCTGAGGCCATGGATGAGATTGTTTTTACCACTACGGCCGAAGTCATGGAGAGGTTTGGGAAATTGTTCGGCACGCCTCGAGTTCTCGATCTACCGATCGATGAGGACGGGACTTAAGGCGTGGATCGAACGCCAGGAGCACGGCGATCCTCTGGAAGCAGCTCGCGCCTGGGCCAAAGAGTACAAGATGCGCCATCGAAAGAGGTCGCTAAGCGCTGTCAAAAGCGTTCGGGATTGCCGCCATGACTGCACCGTCGCTCGCCCGCGTAATTCCAGCTCTCGGTTGGCTGCGCGCCTATGACCGAAGCTGGCTGCGCGGCGATCTTTTCGCCGGTATCACACTCGCCGCATATCTGTTGCCCGCTGGTTTAGGCGATGCTTCCCTGGCCAATCTGCCGCCCGAGGCGGGACTCTACGCGTGTCTGTTTGGTGGACTCGTCTTCTGGCTGTTTTGTAGTTCGCGGCACACGGTCGTCACGTGTTACTTCGGCCATTTCATTGCTCGTTGGCGCCTCGCTCGGCGATATCGCGGGGGGCGACACAACGCGATTTGGCGCGCTCGCTGCGGGAACGGCTTTGCTTGTCGCATTGATCGCTTTCATCGCGTGGCTCGTCAAAGCAGGCGTCATTGTAAATTTCATTTCCGAAAGCGTGATGACCGGTTTCAAGTGCGGTGTCGCTCTCTTTCTCGCCAGCACGCAACTACCCAAGCTCCTCGGTTTTCACGGCGCACATGGAGATTTCTGGGAGAACAGCGGCCACTTTTTCAAGCATCTGCCCGAAACAAATCCCACATCACTTCTTGTTGGAGGCACCGCGCTGGCTCTGCTCATTTTGGGAAAGATTTTCCTGAAAAACAAACCGGTATCGCTGTTCGTAGTCATTGGCGGTATCGTGGCAGCTTCCGCGCTTTCGTTAGGCACGCGTGGCGTAAAGCTGCTCGGTAACGTTCCTCAAGGACTGCCTCCCATCGGCCTGCCAGCCGTTTATTGGCACGATCTTAACGAACTGCTTCCGCTGGCGGTTGCTTGTTTTCTATTAGGAGCCGTGGAAACCGCGGCGATCGGACGCATGTTCACGGCCAAACATGGGGGGCGATTTGACGCCAATCAGGAGTTTCTGGCGCTTGCGGCTTCAAATCTAGGCGCAGGACTCGGACGCGGATTTCCGATTAGCGGCGGTATGTCGCAATCTCTCGTCAACGAAGGTGGGGGCGCACGCACACCGCTTTCTGGCGCACTCTCCGCAGGAATTATTTTAGTCGTCGTCCTTTTCTTCTCCCATTTGTTAAGTGCGTTGCCCCAGCCGGTGCTAGCGGCCGTGGTGCTTGTCGCAGTCGCAGGATTGTTCAAGCTCTCGACTCTCAAACAGCTATGGCGCGGTGACCGTCCCGAGTTCGTCGTGGCAATGGCAGCCATTCTCGGTGTTCTCAGCTCGGGTTTGCTTCGCGGCGTGATGATTGGCGCAATCATTTCTCTGGTGCAACTGTTGCGAACGGCGTCCAGACCGCACGTGGCATTTCTCGGGCGCATTCCCGGCACTCGCCGTTTCTCGGATCGCGAGCGACATCCGGATAATGAACTCATTTCCGGTATCCTGATCTTTCGGCCGGAATCGGGTCTCGTGTACTTCAACGTGGACCATGTCTGCGAGTCGATTCTGAAGCGCGTGCGCGCTGAACCAACGCCACCTAAGCTGGTTGTGCTCGATCTTTCCGCTGCGCCGCGTGTCGACTTACAAAGCGCTCACGCGCTCGGCGGTCTCGCCGATGAATTGACCGTTCAAGGCATCCGGTTCCAAGCAGTCGAACCGCGTTCGTCCGTGCGCGACCGCTTGCGCAATGAAGGCGTGGACAGAAGGCTGGGCGGAGTAGACCGCTTCACTTCGGTCGCGGATGCGGTCGAAGCCTTTCAGAAAAGTACCGATCAATAACGATGACACATTAACACCGCGATGATCACTAATCTTTTAATCGGCTCGGGCCTGGTTGCGATAACTGTAATAATTCACGCCATGGGCCTCGGCATTGTGTTAAGCCACGTGTTGCACTCCAGCGCGCGACCGGATACACGCTTCTGGCCAATTGCATGGCTGTTGATTCGCATCGCGTGGTTCCTGATTGTCATTCACTTCCTTGAGATCGCCGTCTGGGCGCTGTTTTTCTGGTCGTATAAATGTCTGCCCGACCTCGAGTCGTCGTTCTATTTTTCCGGTGTTACCTACGCCACGATCGGTTACGGGGACTTGGTACTGCCAAAAGAATGGCGACTATTCGGGCCAGTTGAGGGATTGACTGGCATTCTGATGTGCGGGCTCTCGACGGCATTCTTCTTCGTTATAGTGAGCAAAAATATTCTTCAACGCATGGACGATGTTGACCCAAATCTGACTGCGTGAAAATGCGATCTGATCCGGCGGGTTCGCCAAACCGAGAGCCACAGGAAAAAAAGAGATGGGTTGAGCCCGTCACGGCTTTGCTGATGGCGCTGGCGACACTCAGCACGGCATGGTGCTCGTATCAGTCAGCGGCCTTCACTCGAAAGAGCAATCGGCTGATGAATGAATTTAACTCGCTGGAGCGCCGTGCGAGTCTGCACACGATGCAAGGGATGCAGCAGGCGACGATTCACGTTGCGATGTTCATGGAATTGCTGGCGGCGCAGCAGGCCGGCAACGAAAAGCTGGCGAACTTTTACGTCGAACGTTTTCCGCCCGATGTGCGCAAGGCTTACGACGCATGGCTGGCGCAGAAGCCTTTTGAAAATCCGAAGGCCGATCCGCACCCTTTCGTGCCGAACCTCTACGAAGTGCGGGGAACGCGCGAGGCCGCCGAGGCCAACGCTAAGGCTGCAAGCAGCCTGCAGGCATCGCGCAACGCCAGCAGCGTTTCCGGGCAATACCTCGCGAACACTGTTTTGTTTGCCACAGTGCTTTTCTTCGCCAGTGCCTCGGGAAAGTTCGAGCAGCGCAGGGTGCGTGTCGTCGCATTCGCCTTTGCGGTGGCAGTTTTCCTATTTGCGGTTGTGCGGACAGCCATGCTCCCGCAGTGAAGGCATGTGTGAGCCCGCACCGACGTAAGACCGACGTCCGATTGGCACGTAATCTCATATGGCTCCGATGCAATGAATCTCCTTGTTCCGACCACTGTCCTGCTGTTGATGGTCTCCGTCGGGATGAGCCTGAATTGGACTCAGTTCCGAGCGAGGTGGCGGAGCTTTACCCTTGCGACTTGGGGGAAACTACTGGTGGCAACATTCATCGTCCCACCGATCATCGCGCTTGGGCTTGGAACTTTGCTGCCACTGAATCGAGGGGCGTTGATCGGTTTGTTCCTAATCGCGGTCGCGCCCGGTGCGCCGCTCATGACTCGTAGCGTAGCAAAGCGTGGCTTCGACATGGAATTGGCCGCCAGCTATCAGCTTTGGGGGGCGTTTCTCACTCCTATCATGATTCCGCTGCTTATCGCCGCGGCGGGATGGCTTTACGGGCGCAATATCTGGGTGTCACCGGCTAAAGTGTTAGCGGTCATTGCGACGCAGCAGTTTGTCCCACTGCTCATCGGCGTGGCGTTGATGTATTTCGCACCGGAGTTCTCGACAAAAGTACGGAGCGCACTCAACGTGATCGGGAACGCCTTGCTGATGGTGACGTTGATCGTCCTGCTTGTGAAAATGGGGCCAACGCTAACGGAGATCAGTCCGTGGGTAGTCATCGCCGTGTTGCTGCTCGCAGTTGGCTGTATAGCTACGAGTTTTGCCATCCTCACCGGTGCAACAGTCATGACTAAGACACTCGTGGTCTGCAACGTGAATCGGCACGTTGGCCTCGCTCTGCTCCTTTCCGGCACCTACTTCCGCAACCAGAAAGCCCTCCCGGCTATCGCCGCTTATGCGCTTGCAGCGCAACTTATGATATGGCTCTACGCAAAACTGGCGAGGTACCGTCCGATTGCCACGTAATGAAGTGCATCATATTGTGCAAATGCGGCAGCGAACGTATTTCTTTCCAGGTGGCTGGTCCGATGAGCAGCGTTGACGTTTTTGAAAAACGAAAGCAAGTAGATAAAGGGCGCGATCACGCCGATGCAAATAAAGTACGAGCCTAACGACATCTGTGTGAAACGACGATCGGCAGCAAGGCGTGCGCTTTGGCACGACCTTCGCGCTCCCCGTGACGCGCCATCATCCGTGAAGTTCTAAGCCATCACGGGTTATAACGCGCATCGCGACCACGATTTCAAAGTCTTCGGCATGGCGTGGCAATACCGCTGGGGAGGCGGTTACTGAGCGAACCGCCGCGCCTTGCGAGGCGCGCGGCCTTTTCTGAATGAAGGATAGACATTCGGTAAGTCTTGGTCCGGTCGCGCGTGGTGGGTAGCATGAAAAAAGCATGAGCGATCTCCTGCCTCATTCGCGGCCCCCGGCGCGCCGCCGTCGTGGTTTGTGGATTTTGCTCGGCTTGGTTGTGATCGCCCTGGTCGTCGTGGTTGCCGGGTTTTTCTTCGCTAGGCGGCAAATCGGAGAGTTTTCCGCGCGCAAGCTCGGTGAGCGGCTTTTAGAGGATGGCGTTTTCATCTCTTGGAAATCCGCCGACTGGGTGCCGGGAGGAGGCGTCGAGCTGCGGGGGCTGGCTTTGTATCGCGATGCGGCGAGGCACGACCGACTCGCGCTGCTCGGCCTTGTGACGGCGAGAAGAGCCGAGTGGCTTCGCTGGGACAAGATGAACTTCAACGCGGCGGATACGCAGCTCCTGCTCGGCAGCGGAGAGGGTGAGACAAAACTGGAACACATGGACATGCTTTTGGGGATCCAGCCGGAGAAGGCGGACCTGCGGGAGTGCCATGCGCGCCTGCAGGGATTGCGCATCGAAGCGAAATGCGCGTTTGTGGCCGCGGCTCATGCTGGAAATGCCGAGGCGGTCGCCGCATCAAGACAAGCGGCGCAGAGCGAGGGCTTGTTCCGCAATGTGAATCTCGACTGGCTGAAATCGGTAAAGGAGTGGCTGAAGTTTCACCCGGAGAAAGATGAACCAGTGTTGAGGATGGACGCGCATTCGCTTCCGGACCGCGGCATGGATCTCACGATGACGTTTGATGGCACGAGGTTTCAATGGCGAGGGCAGCAATGGGATTCCATGCAAGTGGCTGTGAAGATCCCCGTCGGCAGGGAGAATTCACTGATCGACATCGATCATGTGCGTATCGGCCATGGGGGCCGGGAAGCAGAGATCGCCGGAGCATTCGATTCCGCCAGTCGTGTCATCCGCATCAGCAAGTTTGATTCGGGGATCGACGTGCTGGCACTCGCACGCGCCATGACGCCGGATGCCGTCGGGAGTTTGTCCGCGGCAAGCACCAGCGGCGCCTGGCGAGTCAGTGGTACGGGAGAGATCCCGATGGATCACGCTGCGAACTTCCGCTGGAATGGTGACATGGCACTCGATGGCGACCTCGTTTATGCGAGTGGCCAAACAAACGTCGCATTGCAGAAACCGACTTTTTCAGTGCGTGTGGAGGAGCAGGTGGTGACAATCTCCGATCTCAAGGCCGGCCTCTGGGATGGAAGTCTCGATGTGGCGAGGTTGCAGGTCCCTCTAGCCTCGAAGGAGAAGAAACTGCGATTCGAAGCGCAGCTCAAACTCGACGGCGTGCGATTGCAATCGATCATCAATATTTTTGGCGAAGCTCGGAAGCAGCCTGGGGTCGTTCCGTTGGACTGGAAGGGCGCCTGGCGAATCAGCGGTGCGGGAGAGATCCCGATGGATCGCCCTGCGAACTTCCGCTGGAATGGTGACATGGCACTCGATGGCGACCTCGTTTATGCCAGTGGCCAAACAAATATTGCATTGCAGAAGCCAACTTTTTCAGTGCGCGTGGAGGAGAAGGCGGTGACCATCTCCGATCTCAAGGCGGCCCTCTGGGATGGAAGTCTCGATGTGGCGAGATTGAAGGTTCATCTGCCCTCGAAGGAGAAGAAACTGCGAATCGAAACGCAGCTCACACTCAACGGCGCGCGGTCGTCATCAGTCAGGAAGAGTTTTAGCGCGGGTCAGAAGCAGCCTCGTGTCGTTCGGTTGAACTGGAAGGGCGCATGGCGAGTCAGCGCTGCGGGGGAGATTCCGGTGGATCACCCTGAGAACTTCCGCTGGAATAGCGAAATGGCGCTGGGCGGCGACCTCTTCTATGCGAGCGGCGAAACAAAGGTCGCACTGCGGCAACCGACTTTTTCAGTGCGCGAAGAGAAGCAAGTGGTGTCGATCTCGGCCTTCAAGGCGGGCCTCTGGGAGGGGAGCTTCAACGCGCCAAAGACGCTGGTCTATCTGCCTTCGGCGAAGAAGAAAGCGCGATTCGAAACGCAGTTCGCGATCAAGGACGCCCGACTGCAATCGATCATCAACAGTTTTGGCGGCGCCCAGACGGAGCCTGGTGTCGTGCAATGCGATTGGCAGGGCGGCAGTGAATTTGATCTGGCGTCGCTCGCCGGTTCAGGCGCGCTCAGCATCGGCGAGGCGGACTTCGGTCGCGTGCCAGTTGTCGGTCCACTGCACTTCGTGTTCAACATACTGGCACCGCGATTTCACACGGATGAGCCATCCACGATGACCATGAATCATCGGATGGCGGGCAGCATCCTGTATCTCGAGGATCTGAAACTCGTCAGCGAGCACGCCCGCATTCAAGCGGGCGGCAACATCGATCTCGCACGCGAATACACTCAGCTCAACGCGAGGGGGGGACTGCGGAAACTCCCGGGGCTTATCACTGTCTTGCTCACTTCGCTGCTGGAATTCAAAGGCGAAGGCCCGGTGGATAACGTGCGCTGGAGCATCAAGGGTTTCCCAGGCTTTCATCCGATCGTCAACGCCCCGAAGAAAACCACCAGGACAGCGGACGCAGCGGAGAAGGCAGCCGACAGGGCGGTGAAGGGTTTGATCGAACTCCCCGGCAAAGTGCTTGAGGAAAAGTGAGCAGCGCCGCAATTCCCCACAGGGCAGCGGAGAAATAAGGTGTCCTCATTTTTTCATGCCTTCGGCTATTCGCGCCGCGCCGCGCCGCCCCGCGTCGCCTGCGGCTGCGGTGCGGTGGTGGCGCGGCCTCGTAGCGTCGCGGTGACGGGGAAGTGATCCGATGGGTAACCGCCGGACCCGCGGGTGTGGTCGATCTCTGCATCGATGGTCTGGAAATACGAACTGGCGAGAATCCAGTCCATGCGCCGTCCGCCGCGCCTGCCGGTGAAGAAATGCACCGTGCCTTCATCGCGCGTGGCGACCGGATGCGCGGCGCGAAAAACGTCGTGCAGCGAAGACGCCGTGGTTGGCTGCGGAGCGAGCAGCACGCGGTAGGGCGTGGAACCGGGACCGGTGTTGAAATCGCCGGTGACGATGCAGGGCATGGCGCCGGCGATGTGGGCGATCCGATCGCGCAGCAGCTTCGAAGATTGCGCGCGCGCCCAGGGGCTGTAGGCATCGAAGTGCGTATTGAACCAGTAGAAGGGCGCACCGTCGGCGCGCGGCCGGAGCTTCACCCAAGTGACCATGCGTGGATAGACCTCGGCCCACCCGCGGCTGCCCGGCTTCTCCGGAGTCTTGCTGAGCCAGAAATATCCGCCATCGAGCAGCTCGAAACGGGCGGTCTTGAAAAACAGGCCGCACATTTCGCCGCACTGTTTCCCATCGTCGCGACCGACGCCGCGGAAAGTGTAGTCGCCGAGTTGTTGACGCAGATAGGCTTCCATCGAGTCCAAACCTTCCTGCGTGCCGAGCAAGTCGGCATCAAAGGCGCGGACGCGTTCCACGACGAGGTCGCGTCGCTTATCCCAGATATTGTGCCCGTCGAGGATCGTACGGACCCGGAGATTGAAGGTCATCACGCGGAGTTCATGCGCGGTTCTGAATTTGGAAATCTTAGATGCGGCGACCGATCGGTCGTCAGTGGCGCAAGCGCATGCCGGGACGAGTGCGAAGCCGGCCAAGGCGATTCGCCGGGCCAACGATTTGGCCTTCACCGTTTGTTCTTCCTGACTTCTGCGAGGTGCGCCCGCAACCAATCGCCCGTGGGCTGAGTGTGACCGTCCGCCAATTTCACCAGGTAGGGTTTGCCGGAGATGTAACTCTTGCTGGCAATTCCGGCGATGAAGTCATCCGTCGTCTTCACGCGGTCGCCGGCCGTGGTGAGTTTGTCGCGCAGATGCTGCGCACCCTTGGCCGCGGAATACTCCGTACCGTTGCGGATAAAGCGAACACCCGACGTCTGGACGAAAGAAATCAACTCGTCGATTTCCGCCTTCGCCTGCCGATCCAGCGCCGATCCGATCGCAGTGGTGAGGAGCAAGGTAAAGATGGAAGCGAGAAGCTGGCGCATGAAATCGACGTGTCGGTTGCGCACGATGCTCAGAGCAGCCACTCGATCGGCAGCCAGCTTATCACCTGGGCCTTGATGCGTTTCATGAGGTCCGTGTCTGGTTCGGAGTGATAGCGCACTTCCTTGTCGCCCTCGCGCGTCACCCAGATGAGGCGATTGCCATCGAGTTCCACGCGATACGCGTCCCGAGAGAGCTTGCGTTCGGTCTCCGTGGGCAGACGCCTCGCCAGCGTCGGACAGTCGAAGAGCACACCCATTTCCGTGTTCAGTTTGCTCGAGCGCGGATCGAGATTGTAGGAGCCGATGAAACCAATGCGGCGATCGAAGGTAAACGTCTTCGCATGCAAGCCACCAATGCTCGATCCAGCCGGTTCGCGAAAGCGCCGCTTGAGCTGGGCGCCGGCGGTCGGCTTGATCTCATAGAGTTCGACCCCGGCCTCGATTAGCCGCTTGCGGTAGAGCTGATATTTGGAGTGGACCGGCACCCCGTCCGTGGAAGCCAGCGAATTGGTAATCACGACGACTCGCACGCCGCGCTGGCGTACACCTGCCAGAAGCTCGACGCCCTTCTTTCCCGGCACGAAGTACGGAGAGACTAGGAATAGCTCGCGCTTCGTTTGATCGATGACCTTGCGCAACTGCGGGGCGAGATGCGTCTCCGTCTTGTCGGCGGAAGTGGCCACCTTGTCCGGATGATCTTCCACGATCGTGGCCTTTCCCCAGTAGTAGGGAACGCTTCGATTCCTGATTTGTCGGGCAAATTCACTGTCGCGCAGGCTGTGCGCGTAGGGAGAAGCCTTCGCGGTTTCATTGTAGGCGATGAGTGCCGACCGCTGTGCGGCGAACTGCTCGGGCGTCGTGTTTTGTCGCGCCAGCGCGGCGATCGGAATCGCAGACTGGTTGTTCCAATAAAGATCGAATTCGTCGGACACCTCCTTCACCACGGGGCCGATGAGCACCACGTCGAGATCGGCAAAATTCATCTCCGCATGCGCCTCGAAATATTCATCGCCGATATTGCGCCCGCCGACGATGGAGGCCTGCCCGTCGGCGGTGAACGACTTGTTGTGCATCCGCTTATTGATGCGCCCGAAGTCGGCGACCATGCCGAGCAAGCGGGGCGAACGCAGAGCCACAGGGTTGAACATCCGCACCTCGATGTTCGGATGACTGTCAATGGTGAGCAGCGTGGCGTCGGAAGGCATCGTGCCGAGATCGTCGAGCAGCAAGCGCACGCGCACGCCGCGGTCGGCCGCCCGGAACAGATGCTCAAGCAGGACTTTGCCCGCCATGTCCTTGTTCCAGATGAAATACTGCACATCGAGGCTGCGTTGCGCCGCATCCGCCAGGGCCAGCCGCGCGGCCAAGGCCTCGCGCCCGTTCAGAAGTGTGTGGAGGCCGGACTGCCCCGGATGCGCTGCAACACGCGGACGCACCGCCGCCGCCAGCGCCGTGCCCCCGTTGTTTTTCATGGCCGTGGAAGACGGGCGCTCGCCTATCTTGGGAAGGCCTCCGCACGCACCGAGTGAAAGCATCATCAGCAATGTGCCGACGCATTGAATCGACCGTTGGTAACCAGGAAGCATGTTCTGCCTATGCCGGTTGTTCCACATCGACTTAGGTCTTGGCGAGATCAAAATTACTTTTGAGGACATGATCTCAGCATTTGTCGGTTCATTGTTGTGTGCATCTTTGTCTGGCGTCTCATCCCAATGGGCGCGGGACCGAAAAGCAACACGTAGAGTTGTAGCCAAACGGAAATGTTGATACTCCGCCCACCACGTTTTTTATAAAGCTTCTGACAATTCTAGCGATCTCCATTGAACTGCTCACCGCCTTGCAGGCGATGGAGAAGCCATAGTTCTGCACCAAATGCATGCGATCGTTGGATTGCCCCGTAATGAAGTGCATCATATTGTGCGAATGCGGTGGCCAACGGGTTCTCTTGGCCAATAGTTGGTTCGACAAGCAGCCGTGGCGTTTATTAAAATGAAAGCAAGCAGATAAAAGACGCGACTATGCCGGTGCAAATAAACTACGAGCCTAACGACATCTGTGTGCTGCGTATCAGCGGCATTTTGAAACGATCCGAATTTGGCGCAGAGGAAAAGGCGCTCGCCCGTCGCATCGACACCGGATTGAAACCTTGTTTGCTCGTGATTCTTGAGGAGAACTTTGAAGGGTGGGAGCGCGGCGCGGATTGGAATGATCTCGATTTTTATATCTCGCACGGGCGCAAAATTTCCAAGGTCGCCATCGTCGCTGAGCCACGTTGGGAGGCTCTCGCGCTGGCTTTTGCAGGAGCGGGAGTCCGTCGCACGCCAGTGAAGTTTTTTACGCCCAGCGAATTAGAGCAGGCGCGAAGCTGGTTAGCCGAATAATTCGGCACTAAACGCGTAAGAATTCGAACTAATCGGCTCGCCTCCACTTCCAACACTTTATTGGAAGCGATGGCGTTCTCGCCATCGCGGAAGAAAATAGGCTAGGGGAATCCCGACAAGACTCGCGATAAGGCTGAGGAAGAAAATCAGAGCGGCATGCCTGATGAGAAAGAAAGGCGAATAGCTTTGGTACACAGCGAAACCCGCAAGGTACCTGTGCCATGGGACAACAAGTAACAGGAGTAGCCCGACTCCCGAACAAACCAGCATCCCCAATGCGGTGTAGGTTCTAGTATTCCACCAATACGCGCTAACAATAAGGGATGTCAGGAATATCAGTGAAAGGCACACGCCCGCTACACGACGGAACGTCGCACCCCCAATCGCGGTTGAATAGCGAAGAAGATCCTTCTCAACAAGCTTGGACAGAGCTTCAACCCGATCCGCAGCTTCGCCGCTGACCGATACCCGGCGTGAGTAGTCGTTGAAATCTAGGGTGACAAATGAAATCGGCTTATCGGGTCGAGAATAGGTATAACAAAACTTGAAAAGCTCCCTCGGGAACGCAACGCCGCTCGCCGTGGACAGGTGCGGTATCTCGATCTCACGTCCGCGAACCCCAAGTTTCACACTTTCTCGACCAGAATCTTGTTCTCCGGAAGGACCGTTGGCCTCAGCGATAAGTGACTGAGTCCTGAGTAAGATAGTATCTAGGTCCGCCGCCGCCAATCTCAGGGGAGGCAGATCACGGTTTTGCGAAAACTCCGAGCCCTTAGCAGGCAGCCACGTCGTCGTGAGCGATAAGCATATGCTAACAAGAACAGCTAAACGCACCTTCGCATCTCCGGTTTCAGAATGTGGCAGACAAGATGGTATTATCCTTATGCCTTTTTTCCCTTGAAAAAGACGATCGCTGCCGCGGCAATGGCCAAAATGATAAGTAAAATTACTGGCTGCGGCACTGTGTGCTTGGCTGGCTGAGGTTTTGGGCGGTTTGCAAACTCTATTGGAATCTTGAGTTGCGAAACAGCCACTGTTCTGGGGTCGAAACGCCACTGTGAATATGCTTGCAGCGCGGCGCCATCAAGTTGTTGGTTTCCTGTGCTCGTCAGCATCCGCCCGCCGGTGACATTGCCTGTCTGCTTGTCGATATTGACCAAAATAACGCCTTTTCCTGTGAGTCCCTGTTTTGCCCATTCGGCTCGATATGCAGGCTGCGGCGCGTAAATCGCTCTTGGCGGAGCCGGTTGTCTTACGGGATTAGCGGATTGGGCGTTTAGCGATGAAACAGAAGCAAGACTGACAACGATAGCCAGCCGCGCGGCGCGCATCATAGCTGGCCATCTCCAAACCCATGGGGCTGCCGTTTCGATCTCAATCACGGCGCTGGGTGAGGACAGCTCGGCCATTCGAGCGATCGTTGAGTGCGCCTTTGGGGGGCGCACTCAGATTTATTCGTCAGACAACCCTGTTATCTCTGGATTTGCATGTCAACGCCGCCACCGGTGGCGTTCACATCAAGGCCTGTTTGTGTGGCGGAAAGGCGAACTATTACACCGGCCTGATTTGACATGAGGGTGCTGGCTTTCCCCTTAGCAATAGTCACACCGCGGGTGCCCTCGGCACCGACATTATAATGACCGTTGAAATCTTGAAGATGCTTTAGGTTGAAAACCTCGCCATACGCGGAACTGCCTGTCATGCCGACTTTGCCTACCGATAGTCCGTTCACCTTGACCGGATAGTCTTTGCCTCTGTAGGTCAGCGTCCCTGACCCCCACCTGAAGCCGATTCCAAGGGCGAAAGAGCCTCCGCTCAGACGCAAAGTTGCATCCGGCTTGGAATCATGATGATGAGTTGCCGCCTGTGTAAATCCCGTCGTCACGCCGAGGATCGTTAGTAGAACTGCAATTTTCTTTAGATTTTTCATAGTGGATTTCGTTTGAGTGTTTCGTTTTTTCCTTGCGATCAGAGTTCCCCCCCCGACGGCTTCTATTGGATGAGGGTTATATATCCGAGTCCTCAATGGCTAGTCAAAACATTTATGCATCAAGACGATGGATTATTAAATGTGGGAAACAATGCGATTTCGCTAGGACCTCGCCCTACAAAAATGAAAGGTTCTCTCGATCATCGCTGTTTTTGTAGAATTAAGGTTGGGTGATGGGGTTCGAAGAGTAACAATGGCGATTCGACCTGTCGGTGGATCTAACGAACCCGAACGAAGGACAAAAGACCATGAACAACAAATATGCTAATCAAAGCCACAGTAAAGCCGCCGCATTTGGCGGAAGTCTTGCGTTTTGTGCCTTTGCTGCGGCATTTGTGTGGCCCGTCAACGCGCAGGAGGTCCTGCCGTTTCCGCCTAAACGCTCCGGCAGTACTGCGGAGCGGACCATGCAGGAATCCACGTACAGTCCGCTGCCTCCGGTAAGCCATCTTCCCAAAGATGCCCCGAACATTCTGATTTTTCTCATTGACGACGTCGGCCCCGCCCAGACGGATACTTATGGCGGGGAGATCCACACGCCAACCTTGTCGCGCATTGCCAAGGAAGGCATCTCCTACAACCGCTTTCACACCACGGCGATGTGTTCGCCGACACGCGCCGCGTTGTTGACCGGACGCAATCACCACCGCGTGGCCAGCGGACAGATCGCCGAACTGGCGAATGACTGGGATGGCTACACCGGCACCATGCCGAGGAGCAGCGCTACGGTCGCCGAAGTCCTAAAGAACTATGGCTACGGGACCGCCGCCTGGGGGAAGTGGCACAACACGCCTGCGTTGGAATCGACCGCGGCCGGCCCGTTTGATCACTGGCCTACAGGTTATGGTTTCGAGTATTTCTACGGGTTTCTCGGCGGTGAAGCGTCACAATGGGAGCCGCAGCTTGTTCGAAACACGTCCTATGTTCAGCATCCACACACTTCCGGAGGGCACAATTATTATCATCTGAGCGAGGACCTCGCCGATGACGCGATATCGTGGCTGAAGCAACATAAAGCCCTCGCACCGGACAAACCCTTCTTTATGTATTGGGCTAGCGGCGCATCGCACGGTCCGTTTCATGTTCCGAAGGAGTGGGCGGACAAATACAAGGGCAAATTCGACGATGGCTGGGATAACTACCATGAACGCGTTTTCAAACGCGCCAAGGAAATGGGCTGGATTCCGCAGAATGCTAAGCTGACCCCGCGGCCAGCTAGTCTGGCTTCGTGGGACTCGATTCCCGAAGACGAAAGACCGTTTCAACGACGGTTGATGGAGGTGTACGCCGGATTCACCGAACACGTCGACGCGCAAATCGGACGGATCGTGGATGAGGTTGACAATCTCGGTTATGGCAAGAACACGCTGATTTTTTACATCTGGGGTGATAACGGCGCTTCCGCTGAAGGTCAGAACGGCACGATCAGCGAGTTCCTCGCGCAGAATGGCATCCCAACTACGATAAGGCAGCACATGCAGGCCCTTGATTCGTTAGGCGGTCTCGACGCGCTCGGTTCGCCCAAGACTGATCCCATGTATCACGCCGGTTGGGCCTGGGCTGGCGGCGCACCCTATCAATATACCAAGTTGATCGCATCGCATTTCGGCGGAACGCGGAATCCCATGGCCGTTCGCTGGCCGGCCAAGATCAAGCCCGACGGGGCGCCACGTTCGCAATTCCTGCATGTGAATGATGTCGCCCCCACCATCTACGACTTACTTGGCATTACGCCACCGCGCATGGTTAATGGCATTTCCCAAGACCCGTTCGATGGCGTCAGTTTTGCCAGTACATTCAACAACGCGAAGGCACCGGAGGTGAAGCACACTCAGTATTTCGAAGTCATGGGCAGCCGCAGCATTTATCATGACGGCTGGATAGCTTCGGCGGTCGGACCGCGCATTCCCTGGATCCCGGGCCTGCCGCCGGGCATCAAGGAATGGACGCCTGACAAGGACAAGTGGGAACTTTACGATCTCAACGATGACTGGTCTCAGGCCGAGGACCTCGCCGGAAAAATGCCGGAGAAGCTGAAAGAGATGCAGGACATCTTCCTGACGGAGTTTACAAAAAACAAGGGCTTGCCCGTCGGCGGCGGAATGTGGATTCCAATATTGCATCCCGAACTGCGTCTAGCTCCGCCTTACAACTCGTGGAACTTCCCGGGCGGCATCACGAGAATCCCGGAGTTCGCCGCACCTGCGTTGGGCAACAAGCCTAACCTTGTTACAGTTGAGGCCGATGTTCCTGTTAACGCCAGCGGCGTGATTTACGCGCTCGGTGGCTTTTCAGGCGGGCTCAGCTGTTACGTGAAGGACGGCGTGCTGTCTTACGAATACAACCTGTTCGAGATTCAGCGCACCCACATCAAAGCAAAAGACAAGCTACCGGCAGGTAAAGTAAAAATAGAAGTAGAGACTACCTACGTTCAGCCGAGGCCCGCCGGTCCGCTCAAAGTGATGATGAAAGTCAACGGCAAGGAGGTCGCCTCCGGCACGGTGCCGGTCAGCGCGCCATTGCTTTTCACCTCAAACGACTGCCTGGACTTTGGCGTGGACCTCGGCTCGCCTGTCAGCGTTGAGTATTACGATGACGCGCCCTTCAAGTTCAACGGCACGATTGACCAGGCAAGCGTGGAATACCTCGGCGCGCCGCCCAGTAACACTGGCGGAAAGAGCAAATGAATGGAAAAATCGGAAGAACGACAAACGTCGAGCTATTTCTTGTTGTTTGCTATCCAAACGACTGGAGCGGCCATCGTCCGCCGCTACGGTAGTTCGTAACGCACTAGTTGGTCACATTGTTCTATTTGTTGCCCGCATGTCGTTTGTACTTGCTACATCTGTTTTTGGTTTTTGTCTTCATCGTGCGAAGACCCCGAACTCCAATTACCCCCGTCCCGCTATTTCGTTCTCATTATTGGCTTGTTCGCCTTCTTCTGTTACACGCAGAAACTTGAGCGACTGGGAAAGCGTTGATCCGCCGCGGGCCCCAGCAAGAAGACAGGTGAGTCAGGTGTTAACTGAAGTCAGCATCAAATTTCGCGCTAGTTAGAAGGCAACCGCTGCTATAGCCCTAAAGTCTCATAGACAGAGCCCCAGGAGGTCGACAAAATTGCTCCAGGTGCTTATCGACGACTTCTGTCAGTTTTAAGCGGTCCATGCGTTTTGTCGCAATTATGAAAAGATCCAGCCATCTTAAAAAAGAATGAGAGCCGGAGTCTTGATCAATTCCCTCGCTTTTGCTCTGCTGGCTGCCTCGCTCGCGATCGGTTCCGAACCAACGCCTACGGTGTCGGTAACGCCACTTGCCTACGAAGAATTACCTGAGTTAAGAGCAAGCGATATTCTCAAGTCCGAGTTCCTGAATGGGGCACACTATAAGGTCCGTGAGGAAGCACCAACCTTTTCAGGCGCCAACCAGTTTACCATTGATTCTGACTTCGGCGTGTTTGAAGCGGACGGAAACGAAATGCTCGTCACGCGAATTAACGAGATCACTGCCATCGCGCGACTCAAAGAAGTATCGCGCACGGATGAGTTCAAAGAGGCGCTAAATAAAGCCGCCAGAAGTCCCGTAGCAGCAGCAAAAGCAATAGCTAACGATCCGGTTCACACAATTGCGAATGTGCCCAAGGGACTCATGAAGTTCATGGGTCGGATCGGTGAAAATGTTAAAGGCATCGGCGAAAAGCACCAGGCGAACGGCCCCGAAGGCACCCAGTTGCAACAAGTCATCGGTTTTTCTGATGCAAAGCGAAAAGTCGCCATAAGTCTCGGTGTCGATCCGTACAGCACTAACACGGTGTTGCAGCACGAACTAGATCAAATCGCCTGGGCTTCTTTCGCAGGTGGTGCGGCTTTCACGCTTGCAACACTGCCGGTTAGCGGCGCGGCCGGAACGGCGCTGACCGTGACGGAAGTATCAGGCGATTTCAATGACATTCTGAAGGAAAAATCGCCCACTGACCTTAGAATGATGAATCGGAGAGCGCTTCTCGACATGGGCGCGACTGAAAATGAAACCGACAGATTCTTAAACAACAACGCGTTTTCTCCATCGGCGCAGACTGCCTTTGTGCTGAATTTAAGGTCGCTGAAAGGTGTAACCAACCGCCGCTCTTTCATTCGGCTGGCAGGTGAAACAAGCTCGTCTGAGACAGACGCAATCTTTTGCGTTCAGACCGCCGCGCTGATGAGCAAGCTTAACAAGGAAGTGCCGCTTTCCCGCGTTGAGCTGCTAGGAGAGTTTCCGATCTGCGTCGCCAAAGACGGAACAACCGTCGTTGCTTTGCAATGGGATTATGCAGCCTGGACCCCGGGAGCAGCGCACGTCAGCGACGAAGTCGAAAAGTTTGCAACCAAACCTCCGAGGAACAAGCGTGTGCTGGTCGCTCTCTCTGGCCAGGTCTCGCCGCGGCTACGTCAGGAATTGGAAGCACGGGGCCAGTTGGTAAAGGACCGAGTCGCACCCGGCCCGCTAAAATAAGGAATGAAACTCCCTCCCGATGTTCAGTTTCATGAAAACGTTCGTCTCCTGGTGTGGAAACCGTATGGAGTGCTGAACGAGACGGTACTCAAACACATTACGGAGTTAATTGGAGACTTGGAGGCAGACTCAGACAAACCGTTTAATCGATTTACTGATACCCTGGCTCTCGAAGCGATTGATCTAAACTTCAGATATGCTTTTGACTTCTCTCTTTTCCGGCGCCTCTCTTACGCCGGACGTTCACCGGTAAAATCTGCAATTCTCGTTCCGAGCATCGCCCTCGCTCATTACAGCAAGATGCACGAGGTTCTAACGCGGCATTCATCAATCGAAGTTCGTATTTTCGAAGAACGTGAAGCAGCCGCAAAATGGCTTGGCGTGCCAGTTGAATTACTGATCATTAGTCCTATCGGTAGCTAATAATGAATCCGGTTTCGACAAAAGAGGACCACCAGCAAAGCGAAGAGCAGCTGAGTTTGCTCCAGACGATCTCGATGGAGGTTGCGGCAGCCAGCGATCTGGCGTCCGCGTTGGAAGTAGTGCTTCGTGAAGTTTGCGAGAAGACGGGCTGGGTGATTGGCCAAGCCTGGGTGCCAAACTCAGATGCGACTGCTCTTGATCTGGTCACGGGATGGTATTGCGGCGATGGCGAACTGAAACCTTTTAAAGCTGCCTCCGAAGCTTCTTACTTTAAACCGGGCGTCGGACTTCCCGGACGCGTGTGGGAGTCAAAACAGCCCGCCTGGGTTGAGGACGTCATCAACGATTCTAACTTTCCGCGATTGGCTGCGGCGCGATCGGCTCATCTGAAAACGGGCGTGGCAATTCCCATTTTATCGCGCTGCAAAGTCATCGCTGTTCTCGAGTTTTTCATGCGGGAATCGCGGAGCGAGAATGAACAGTTAGTTAACGTAATTGTGGCCGTGGCCGCGCAGTTGGGCCTGATGATGGAGCGAAAAAGGGCTGCGGAACAACTCTCAGATACGAACGAAATTCTCCAGTCCATTTTGTCGAATATGGGCGACGCAGTTATCGTTGCCGATAAGGGCGGCCACTTCCTCGTCTTTAATCCCGCAGCCGAACGCATGTTCGGGAAAGGCGCAATGCAAATGCCATTTACCGAATGGTCGCGCCGTTACGGAATTTACCTTTCTGACAAGATCACGCCGTTTCCGCACGACCAATTGCCTCTGACGCGCTCGATCCGAGGCGAGGACGTAGACAATGTCGAGATGTTCCTTCGACATGAAAAGGCGCCACATGGGCTCTGGACGGAGATCACCGGTCGCCCCCTGCGTAGCGCTAACGGCGATGTGTTAGGTGGTGTGATCGTTTGCCGCGATATCACTGAACTCAAAGAGGAAGAATTTTTCCGCGCGGGGCAAAGCCGTGTGCTCGAAATGATCGCCGCTGATGCGCCGCTGGCGGATGTTCTGACCAGCCTTGTTCTGCTCATGGAAGGCCAGGCTGAGGGACTGCGTTGCTCCATTCTTCTCTTGAACCGCGATGGAAAACGTGTGCGTCACGGCGCAGCCCCGAATCTGCCCGATGCTTATGTAAAAGCGGTGAACGGCGCACTGATCGGACCGCGCAACGGTTCGTGCGGCACCGCGATGTACCGGCGGCGACCAGTGGTTGTGACTGATGTAATGACCGATCCGCTCTGGACTGATTACCGCGAGTTAGCAAAGATTTGTGGCCTCCGCGCCTGTTGGTCGACCCCGATTCTCTCTGGGCAAGGTGACGTGTTGGGTTCGTTTGCGATGTACCGCGAAGAAAACCGCGGACCGCTGCCACAAGAGACCAGGCTGACCCAAATCGCCACGCATATTGCCGGGATCGCTATCGAACGCCAACGACAGCAGGAGATTTTGCGCGAGCGCGAGGCCCGCATCAATCTCGCCGCTGAGTCGGCCGATCTCGCTTTTTGGATCCTGTATCCGGAACAAAACACCGCCTGGATGAGTGAAAAGGGCCGGTTGATCTACGGCTTCGATTCGAACCTGCCGCTAAGCTGTGATCTACTTCTTTCCCGTGTTCATCCCGACGAGCGAGCGGATGTCAAAGCGGCTTATGATCGTGCGTGTGCTCTTTCCGGGACGTTCGAAAGCGAGCATCGTCTTCGTTTGCCGTATGGAAAAACGCGGTGGGTAATTATGCGGGGGCGCTGCTTGAAGGATGAGGAAGGAAACCTTTTGGAAGTCATTGGCGTGACTCTGGATGTTAGCGCACAAAAACAAGCCGACCTTCAATTGCAACATCAACGCGACGAGATGGCTCATCGAAACCGCGTTTCGCTGATGGGCGAGATGACTGCCTCCTTTGCACATGAACTCAATCAACCGCTCACGGCCATCGCGAACAACGCCTCTGCTGCGCGTCGTTTTCTCGAGAGGGGAAACATCGATCCGACGCTGTTGCAGCAGTTGTTGCACGACATGGTAGCCGATAGTCAACGTGCCGGTGAAGTGATCCGCGGAATTCGGAGTCTGGTGCGCAAGGAAACGGGCGTTCGCACGTTGTTAGATCTCAACGCAGTTATTACAGACACGGTCCGACTTGTTAGCTCGGACGTATTGAGTCGGGAAAGCGTAGTTATCACCGAGCTCGACCCGCAGCTTCCGCAAGTCAATGCTACGCTCGTTCAAATCCAGCAGGTTCTGCTCAACCTGATCATGAACGCGCTCGATGCGATGGAAGGACTGCCGCCGGCCGAACGCCGCATCATTATTAGTACGCGCTCGGACAAGGGCGACGTCGCCGAAGTGAGCGTGCGTGACTTTGGAACCGGGTTACCAAAAGAGAAGCCGGACAAAGTCTTTGATCACTTCTTTTCGACGAAACAAAAAGGAATGGGAATGGGACTGGCCATTGTCCGATCGATTATCGAATCGCACGGCGGGACGATCGTAGGGGAAAACGCGCCCGACTGCGGCGCTACCATGATTGTTCGCTTGCCGGCGGTGCGCGGGCAAACGCAAACGGTAGCTGCGGCATGAGCAATCCGAACCAAGCAGAAGAGAACGAGGTTTGTCTGTTGGATGACGATCCTTCCGTTCTCAAGTCGATGCATTACTTGCTCGCATCCGAAGGCCTGAAAGTTCGCACGTTTAGTAAGGCAGAGGATTTTCTAGCTCACGCCACCTCACAATACGTTCCCGTCGTCGTCACTGACATCTGGATGGACGGGGTGACCGGTTTGGAAGTTCTGGCCCGGCTTTGCGCCATTTCGCCTAAGACGCGTGTAATCGTTATAACCGCGCGTGAAGACCTGGCTGCGCGTGCTACCGCCATGGCCATCGGTCCGGTTGCATTTTTTATGAAACCGTTCGACGACGAAAAATTCATAACTGCAGTCCGCGATGCTCTCGATCGCAGTGAGAAGCGAGAAAAGGCCCGCTAGCACCGCAGTTCCGATACGACACCTCAAGACCATCCACCCGGATGGAAAATTCAATCACTGCTGCGGCGGAACCGATTGTTACGGTTCTGTGACGAGATCCCCTAATGGAATATAGGGCTTTTCTCGGTGGCACGCGCAGCGTAAAATGCAGTGTGCCGTGGGAAAATATCGCTACGCCGGGATATGCACCTTGCCGATGCTGGCATACGGCAACCACGATAGTCACATTGGGAACGTCATTTGCGCCGCACCGATCCAAAGGCGGTTCTTTAAACCATAGAGTTTGCTGGAGATGAAAGGTGTCTCCCAATCTTTTGAAGCTGCGAGCGTTTCACCAGTAGCGCGGAACGTAAACAGTTTCGGCGGCCCCTTTGATTGGCGACTGCCGGTGATCGGGTTTTGCGTGCTTGTTGGATATTATCTTGGCGCCAAAATTGGTTTTGCGCTCACCTTTAAGCCGTATCCGGTTTCGGTCCTATGGCCTCCCAATTCGATCGTGATGGCAGCGCTTTTGCTAACGCCGCCGCGGATTTGGTGGTTCATCCTGCTTGCCGCTCTTCCGGCCCATTGCGCAGCGCAAATACAGAGTCACGTTCCGCCGCTGATGATTTTGTGCTGGTTCGTCAGTAACTCTTCGGAAGCTCTGATCGGCGCCGGCCTGACGCGCTACCTGGTACGTGGACCATTTCAATTCACAAGCCTTCGCAACGCGGCAATTTTTTGCCTCTGTGTAGTTTTCGCCGCTCCATTTCTATCGTCCTTCCTGGATGCCGCGTTTGTAAGATGGAATGCCTGGGGGCAGGGCAGCTACTGGGAGCTGATCCGCATACGATTTTTTTCAAACGCTCTGGCGGCTTTAATCATCGTACCGTTGGTCGTAACGTGGGCGAGGAACGGAATTCTGGCCCTGCGAAGAGCTGGACGCGGCCGTTTGCTGGAGGCCGGCCTTATGCTGCTGGGTCTCCTCTCGATTAGTTTACCTGTTCTTTATAATTTCGCACCGAGCAGGGATTCGGCTCTTCTCTTTCTTACCCTGCCGTTCCTGATTTGGGCAGCAACACGATTCGGCTCCCTGGGCGCGAGTACCGCTGTTTCAATCGTCGGCTTCCTGGCCATTTGGAGCGGATCCCACGGGCATGGGCCGTTCTCCGGTGGAACAGCCGAACAAAACACGCTTTCAATCCAAATATTTCTAATCGTCTTATCGATTCCAATGTTGTTCCTCGCTGCTGTGATCGAGGAACGCGCGACTGGAGAAACCGAGCGGCGCGAAAGCGAGTCGCGTTTTCGGATCGTGGCGGATTCTGCGCCGGTCCTTATCTGGATGGCCGGTGTGGACAAACTCTGCACTTTCTTCAACAAACCCTGGTTGCAGTTTACTGGCCGTAGTTTGGAGCAGGAAATGGGAAATGGCTGGGCCGAAGGCGTACACCCGGACGACTTACAGAGGTGTCTCAACATTTATATGGAGGCATTCGATGCGCGCAAAGCGTTTGTGATGCAATACCGGCTGCGACGTTGTGATGGCGAATATCGTTGGCTTTCGGACCAGGGAGTTGCGCGCTATGACTCGAACGGAAAGTTTTCGGGATACATTGGCTCGTGCGTAGACGTCACAGACTTAATAAATAAGGATGAGGCCTTGCGCGAGTTCGAGGAACGAGTCGTTCTCGCAGCGGAGGCGACGCATCACGGAGTTTGGGAACTGGACACCGCTACGAACGAGCTCTGGATGTCTGATAAGGCGCGCTCCTTGTTTCAATTCGATTTGGAGGAGTGCGTCGACATGGCGATCGTTCAACGCCGTGTCCACCCGGAAGATCGTTTGCTTCGGGAGTCTGCCATAAGAAAAGCAATAGAAACCGAGGGTGATTACGCCCTTGAATATCGCCTCCTGTTACCCGATGGAAATCTTCGTTGGATCAGTGGGCATGGACGCTGCGTACCTGGGAAGTACGGCAAAGGCAAACGGCTCATCGGTGTTGCCGTGGACATCACGCCGGTGAAGGAGGCACAAGACTTGTTCCGTCTCGCCGCGGAAGGGTCGCATTTGGGCGTCTGGCATTGGGATGAAATAGCGAAGACACTAACTTGGGACGGCGCAACTCGGGACATGTTCGGCGTTTCGACCGACGGAGAGATAACAATCGCCACATTTTATACAGCCTTGCATCCGGATGACGCAGAGCGAGTAAAACAGGCCTGGCGTCAGGCGCTCGAGTTACGGCTGCCATATCAAGTTGAATTCCGGACACAGAGAACGGACGGCACCATTCGCTGGGTCGATGCTCGTGGGCACGGGTACTACGATGAGGCAGGGAAACCGTTGTGGATGACTGGCGTGCTCTTCGACATCACTGATCGGAAAGAGGCGGAACTTCAGGCCCAGCAGAACCGGGAAGAACTGAGCCATCTGAGCCGAGTCGCGGCGATGGGGGAATTGACGGCATCGATCGCCCATGAATTGAATCAGCCGCTCTCGGGTATAACGAGCAACGCTGCAGCTGGACAGCGCTTTATTGATCGCGGCAAAGTAGATCTTCGCGAACTTCACGATCTGCTCGGTGACATCGTCGCTGACGGGCGCCGCGCCGGCGATGTGATTCGCGGCATCCAGGGTATGGTGAAAAAAGATGTCTCCGCCCACCGCCGAATTAATCTAAACGATATTGTAATCAGCGTGGTGCGCATGGTAAAACCAAGTGCCATGCTTCACTCCTGCGAGTTGGGTACTTTTCTGGACCCGGATCTTCCCATGGTCGAAGGCGATCCGGTTCAGCTGCAACAAGTCTTGCTCAATCTCGTTATTAACGCGTTCGATGCGATGCACGACACGCCATTGAGCCGTCGCAAAGTGATAATCGCCACAGAGCGAGACGCCGATGGGGTCACTCGCGTTAGCGTGCGTGATTACGGAGTTGGTATTTCCGAGGAAGCGCGCCAGCGACTTTTCGAACACTTTTTCACCACAAAATCCAAGGGATTGGGAATGGGTCTCTCCATCGTGCGTTCAATCGTCGAATCACACGGCGGCACAATCGAGGCGGAAAATGCGGATGGCGGCGGCGCGCGCTTTCAGTTCACGATTCCAGCTGACCACCGAGAGGTGTTGGAATGATCTCGTCAGACAACCTGGTATTCTTGATCGACGACGATCCCTCAGTCCGAAAAGGTGTGTCTCGGCTATTGCGGTCGGCAGGCTATAAGAACGAAGCGTTTGAGTCAGCGTCCGACTTTCTTGCGCGAGAGCAACATCCCGGACCCACATGTGTCATTGTGGACGTGCGTATGCCAGGTCTCAACGGGATGGATCTGCAGGAAACTTTGATCGAGCGCCGCCGGGAGGAACAGCTCATTTTTATTACCGGGCACGGCGACATCTCGATGTGCGCTCAGGCGATGAAGGCAGGCGCAGTCGATTTTCTTCCAAAGCCGTTTCGCGATGATGAGTTGCTTGGATGTGTTGAGCGTGCCCTGGCTCGGTCGGCCGAGCAACGGCGGCACAAGGCCGAAGAGAATGCAGCTCGGGCCCTTCTTGGTCTGCTGACGCCTCGCGAGCTTGAAGTGATGCAGCTTGTCGTTGCCGGCATGTTGAACAAACAGATTGCCGGAGAACTTGGCACCGCGGAAAAGACGGTAAAAGTTCATCGCGGCCGTGCGATGCGGAAGCTGAATGTTAGTTCCGTTGCGGAGCTAGTGAGGTTGACGGAAAAAGCGTGCCTCGCACCTGCGGCTAACGTCTAAGACTAAGGTCTCATAGCTTTAGCCCGAACGGCTGTTGTAATGTTAGGCCTTGCGAACCACCACTCATGCGTTTGTTGTTTGCCTGCTCGACGATGACCCCTCGGGTACTGAAGGGGTTGGGCCGTCTTTTCTTGTCTGCTGATCTGGACGCAAAAACATTTGACGATCCCAAGGAGTTCCTGGGCTATGCGCAGACTCATCGACCGGCGGTTGCGTTGATCGATGTTTGTATGCCCAAAATGAGCGGGTTGGAAGTTCAATCGCGGCTTGGTAAGATCTCGCCTTCAACGCGCGTCATTATCTTTACGGGAAAGGACGATCCGCTGGTTCGTTCCGCCGCCTTAAACGCAGGAGCTTCAGCCTTTCTGACCAAACCGTTTAACGACGAAGAACTCCTCACTGTCATAAGGCTTGCGCTCACATCGGTGAGATGAAAATTTCGTTTCCAAAATATGGCATCGGCGAATTGCTAGCGCAGAACCGGCTTGCGACAGGAATTATTTCGTTTATCGCGATCGTTGTTTTTGCCGGCGTGTTCGGAAGTTACTTCCTTGGAAGTAAATTGTGGATGTTGATGATCGCCGTGCTTGGCATTGGCGGCATCGTGGTCTACTTCTGGGCAGCCCCAGCTATTTTTCTTAGGCAAAATAAGGTCGACGAAGTACCCAGCACTCCAATCGAGGAGGACATGCCGCAAATTACATCGCAGTGGGATTATCGGCCCAGAAAGCCAATTCGAGCATGGGCAGCTCTCGACAGCCCAAGCCCAGAAACGTCCGATCGCCTCAGCTCAGATTCTTTTGGCACAAGTGAAAATGTTTGGTTGAATGACAATTCACTCGAAGGCGGAGCTCCGGCTTTTATTAACGACCCAAGCCAGGCTGATGAGCCGATAACTGAAGAGCTCCCGCAGACGACTGACTCGGTTCGTAGTACGCCGCCTGTCGACAATGCGAGCGTTTCGAGGTACGACTAAAGTCTTATAGACAATCCTCCCCCCGTGGCTGAATGCTGGCGGCAGATCAATAAGAAATCTTTAAGAGATAATTATTGCCAAACCAGCACTTATCAGTTATCAGGCCTACAATTATGAAGACATTCTCTATTTTAGCAACGGTCCTACTGGGATTTGTGACCGCCTCCGTGCAGGCCGGACCCCAGGAGCCCTACAAGCAAGTCGCCCCGCCACCGCCAGAACTTTGGGGAACTGGCTTTTACGGTGCGATCGACGCGGGAGCGAATATCTATCAAGACCGCGGCGGAACCAGAACGTTTACGGGTGACAACCGCATTAACGACCCAACCGATAGGGATTTTGATGCCACTCTGGAGGTCAACCCGAAGAATGACGTCGGTTTCTTTGGCGGCGTTAAGCTCGGTTACGTTTTCGGCACGGGCGTAGTTCGTCCCACGGTTGAAGGTGACTTCTTTTACAATGGCTTTCGCGGTGGCGCTAACTTCACCCTGAGGGACCGCTTTGACGACGTTCTAGCGCAGCGAAACGTGACCACCTGGATCAACACGGGCGCGTTTATGGCGAACTTCATCTTGAGATTTGCGCCTGGAAATCAACGATTCCAGCCGTATGCCGGCGCCGGGGTCGGAGTTTACTATGCCGAATCTGCAGGGGTCGAGGTCGTAGATCCCGTAACTGGTAGAGTCCCTGTAAACACTGGCGGAGGATCAAGTCATGCGGACCTGGCGTGGCAGATCATTGCCGGCTCAGATTACTATTGGACCCCGAAGTTGAGCACTTTTATTGAATACAAGTTCCTCGAATATACGAGCACCCAAATCAACACCAGAGATAATCGTGTTCTGGGACAACAGTTACTGGGCGCGGGTTTGCGGTTCCACTTCTAGAAAACAACATCGAATTTCTTCATTTGGTTAAGTCAGTCGGCCTCCCCTATCGGGAGGCCGATTTTTTTAGATCGTTATCGCCGGCAAAACGCCGCTGTAGTCCCAAAGTCCAATAGACGACAATCAAATTTTTCTCGGATTTCGGAACCGACGACCATAAGATCGGTTCATGAAGATAAAATTCTTTTTCTTCGTGGCAGCACTGTTCGCAGCTGTCGTTGGTCTTCGGGCGGGTACGATGGAGCTCCAGCCGAAGGAAAGCGTACCGCCCACAATTACTCAGGGCGAGCGATGGCAATTTACGATCGCGGTGCCCGGCTGGCTATCGAGCTTCGATGGCACGATCGGAGTACGCAATGTCAATGCAGATATCGATGTCCCCGTCACGGAAGTTCTGCAACACCTTGATATGATCTTCGCGGTCCGCGCACAGGCGCAAAAAGGTCCTTTCGGGATATTCGGTGAATTCCTTTACGTGGGCCTGTCCGATAACACGCAGGTTAATGGGTTAATCAACAACGTCCACGAGCAGGTTGATCCATACATGTTTGACGGTGGGTTAAGCTGGCGGCTCTTCAACCAGCCACGCTGGTCGCTCGACTTCGCTGCGGGCTCACATTACTCGAGCGTATATGAACGGCTCACTTTAAACAGCAACCCAGTCGCGATTCATCAGGCAAGCGAACAATTCGTTACCAACATCAGCGACGATTTGGTTGCCCGGCTTAACAATGACATTTCGAACAGTCATTTTCTTGCTGCGCTCGAAAGCACGATTGAGGCAGACATTGTCAGCGAGATCGACAAGCATAATTCGTTAGACCGCCACCAGCGTAGACCAAATATTCCGATTGGTCCGTTAGGTGGGCGAATTAAAGAAGATGTCACGCAGGTGGTTCAAGATTTTATACGGGCGAAAGAAGCGGCTTTGCGGGTGCGCATAGATGTCCTCCATCTGAGAGGAGCCGCTCGTCGCGCTGCCGTCGCTCGCGCAGTTAACGCCGCCGAGGTGCAACTCGCGACACAGCTCGCAGGTACGCTCTACGGGAAGCTGGACCAAACTATCGCGCGAGACGATTATTGGTTCGACCCTTATGTGGGGCTGCGTGGACGATATAATTTTAATAAAATGGTCTACACCGCCGTACGTGGCGAGATCGGAGGATTCGGAGTCGGTGCGGACTTGATGTGGCAGGTCGAGGGTGTAATCGGTATCAACATTACCCATTCTATCTTCACCGAGATCGGTTATCGCGCCCTTGCGGCCGACTTCGAGGACAATAATTTCGTTTTCGACGTGGTCCTGCACGGACCGCAAATCACGACCGGTATTACCTTCTGAGTGTTGTCAGGCCGGGGATTAATTGCTATTAAGGGTGTCAACGACAATTGCTGATAAGGAGCTTACCTCTATGAGTCGATCAAGTTTGGTAAATCGCTTTCTTAAACAACTTCTGTTTGCAACGGTCTGCCTATCTGCACGAGCTCTTGTCGCTGGCACGGAGCCGTATGATTTCTCTAAGGAACCTCCGGCTCCGCCACCACAGTCGTGGTGTGAAACACCTCCGACGCTCGAAATCCGCATCGGCGCCCCGGGGTGGTTGGCTGGGATATCCGGCGATAGTGGAGTACTTGGAGTAGCCAACTCATCCGACGTCAGTTTCTCCCAGCTTTTCAGGCATTTGACTCATGTCCCCATTGTGCTCAGCGCCGATCTTCACTATCAGCGATGGGAACTTTTTGGAGACGGTCAGTACATGGAGGTGGGTGCTTCTGCAACGTTACCCGGGTTACTTTTTACCAACGCGAATCTTCACCTTAAAGACGGGTTTGCTGAAGGTTTCCTTGGTTACCGACTAATCAATTGCAACAAAGCAACTCTCTCTGTTTTTGCGGGCGCCCGTTACAATTATGAAGGAATTAACCTAAGCATTTTCGATAACGGCGATGCACGGATACCCATTCTTCGTGAGCTGCTCGGGCTTCCCAAAAAGCTGGATGCGCAAGGCTCGATTGATTGGGTCGATCCCGTGATCGGAGCCCGTGGAAAAGTCAAGATTTGGAAGGCTACATCCCTTTATGCCGAAGGCGACATTGGTGGATTCGATGCCAATTCCGACTCGGCTTTTGAGATCCATCGCCAGGGCCGGACGCTTGTGAAAACACCGATATCAAGCGAGGATTGGAGCTATCAGCTTCAAGGCGGGCTCGAATTTCAAATAAGCCGATGGTTCTGGACCCAGGTCGGCTGGCGCTGGTTGCGGACAGACTTTGTCTCTGGCGGCTTTACCAACAAGACCGACTTGAGTGGGCCCTTTGTCCAAGGCGGCGTGAATTTTTAAGTAACCTGAACGCTATGGGGAAAGCGCGTTTAAATGTAGACAAGATAGAACTGAGACCCTATTAAAGATCAGATTACAACCATGAAACCACCAACTATCCTCTTTACCAGCAGCGCGGCTGCATGTGCAGCACTGCTATTATTTGCTTGCTCCACTACACAGACCAGTACGCAAAACAGAGAAAGCCTCCTGGCCGCTTCCGGTTTTAAGGTGATCACGCCTAAGACTACAGCCCAACAACAAAAGCTTCAAAACCTTCCGCCTGGCAAAGTCACCATGGTGCAAAAAGCCGGGAAAACCTATTACATCTTCCCAGATCCTGCCCACAACCAGGCCTATGTGGGTGGACCCAAGCAGTATCGGCAGTACCAACAACTCCGCGCTGACAACAAGCTTGCAAAGGAGAGTCTGGAATCAGCAGAAATGTACCAAGACGCGTCGATGCAGTGGAGCGTATGGGGCGGATGGGACGCAGGCTTGGGATCTTACGGGCCAATGGCAGGGCCGGGGTCGTATTGACCTAAGCCGGATCGGTAGATTGGCCGGATCGCTGTCGCGCGCTCAGTCCGTAATGACGACGATGCCTGTTGGCTCGATCAGCGCCGCTACTGTTCTTTCGGCAGCTCGGTCGATGTGAAGCCGAGGTTTCTGGGGTGGTTGCTGCTCGTTATAGGTACCGGGCGTTCTGAAGTAACTATGGCGAGGTCAGACTCCAACCAATTGGAAGTGTTGGACCGAACGCGCTGCTGGCAAAAACGTTGTTGTTCAGATACCAGATCGCCGTTTGATGCGTGCTGTTGTTGTAAAGCAGATAATCCGGCTTCCCGTCACCGTTAAAGTCCGCTGTGGCTACCAATGTCCAGTTACTGGGAACGGTTGGCCCCCATGCGCCGCCAATAAGCGTTGTTCCTGATAAATAGGCGACAGCTGTGTAACCTGTAGTGGGATAAAATAAGAGATAATCTGCGTGCCCATCGCCATCAAAGTCTGCTACACCCATCACTAACCAGCCGCCCGGCAGCCTTGGGCCGGCGTCGCCGCCAATCAAAACATTATTGTTTAGATACCAGATCGCCGTTTGACGAGTGATGGCGTTGTAAAGCACGTAATCCGGTTTGTTATCACCATTAAAATCGGCGGTACCGACTAACTCCCATCCATTGGGCAGACTTGGTCCGTAAGCGCCTCCAATAAGCGTCGGTCCCGATAAATACCAGAGTGCTGTTTGGCGAGTGCTGGGAGCAAACAATGCATAATCTGAATGATTATCGAGATTAAAATCGCCCACACCCCTCAATGCCCAGCCCGCTGGAAGAGTCGGACCGGCGTCGCCGCCCGCTAAAACGTTGTTGTTTAGATACCAGATCGCCGTTAGGCGCGTGTTAGTATTACGAAGCACGTAGTCTGGGTGGCCATCGCCGTTAAAGTCGGCTACTACCGCTCTGGCCGGAGTTGGAGTAGGTGTTGGGACCGGTACTTTGAACGCATAAATCTTGTTGTCAGCGGGGTAGTAGATATGGCCGCGAGCGACAATGCCGGTATTCCATTTCCTCGTGTCGCTCATCATTTCGTTCGCGCCACCTCCGGCATAAATCACATTGCCGGTATCGCCATTATAAGCGTGCAAACGTCCGTCTCCTCCGGCGCCGACTACCCAGACGATTGCGTTATTTGTACCGTCTGTCGAAGTAACCCACGCCGAGCCCAACCCAGTCTGACTCACGCTCCAGGCTGGGACTATATTGGGAGGATTGGTGCGGAGTAACTTTATAAGCTGCGACAGCATTGTTTTCGGTATGAAAAACGAAATAGGTTCCCTGGCTTGTATGATAGGTGGCAGCCGATTGCCCCCTGACAGCACTAGGAAGGTTTTCTGAAGCCACTGGTGCGCTAACGCCCCCTAGATTATTGCGGTTAAGCAAGTAGGCCATTCCATCTTTCCCAAGGGCGAGCACCAATTGCGAGGGCGTTCCTCCCGGCACATCAATTAGGGTGGCGCTGCAACCGCCGAGATCGGTGTCTGTTTGGTCGAGCGAAAACCAATTAATTGGCGCCCAGTAGTCGGTGGGAGCGCCGCTAAAAATCGGGCCTGCTTGTAAACGAATCACCGCTTCACCGCCACCCCAGACCTGATTAGTATTAAAGGTATTCCCCGTAATTACAAACATGTTGGTGCCATCGCTGGCAACGCCGCCATGCCCCCAGATGCCGCCCCCTATGGCATGTGTTGCCCAAGCCATGACGTTGGAGGGATTGTTCAGTGGTATGCCAACCACCCATCCATGGTACGTGCCACAGTCACCTGCATGCCCCGAGAAGCAGACGTAAAGGATGCCGTTCACGATCGCGAGCCCACCGCGCTCGTTCTGTACCGACGAGGTAAACGCCGTGCCGTTATGGTTAGCGGTCGCATTCAGATCTACCGGCCAATTGGGGTTGGTTGCTCCGGTGTCCACGTTCAATGAATAGACGAAATGCTTCTTAGTAGCGCCGTCTATCATTGCGTCGACGAAAAGTGATCTGGAAGCAAGATCGACCACAGGCGTGCCGGTAATGCCGAGGGGGGTGATGTTGCCGCACGGCAATCCCGATGTGACTGCCGCTCCGAGATTGCGTTGCCAAACGATGCTGCCATTGTTGGCGTCGAGTGCATACACATTGTTCGATTCCGTCACTGCAATAACCATCGCGCCATTGGGACCGCCCTCGATATAAAGTGGCTGGGCGTAAACGTTGCCCGAGATTGTTCCGTTGAAGTTCAGGTCGCGCGTCAGATTGGCTGCGTTAGCGGACGTAAATGCGCGATCAATATACAGGCCATCGCGAGAAAGATTGTTGTGCTCCTGCGTTACGTTGACCTGCGCGTTTGTTGGAAAAATGGCAGTGCATAAGAGTGCAATGACAAGTGACGAAGAGGAAATTGGAGTCTTCATAGGCCGACGAAAATACCGTGCTTCCCTTCAAGCACCGCGTTCCCTTCTAACACCGGCCTCTGCAGTTCTGTCAAGTCTTACTGAACGTAATTCGTGACAAATTAGCGTATCTTTTGCGGTTTGGATCGGCTAGACCACTGTTTATGATCTGAATGCACGCACACTCTCGCAGCGGCCTCAAAGTCGGTGGAGCGGCTCAGCGCTACGGATCGTTGCTTATCCCATCACTTCCCTGGCTTATCCGGCTCTGGCATGGACATCCCACCTACGATCTGCCAATCCTTTCCGCTCCGCAGCCACGCATGTGTGATCCGAAAAGTGTGCGGCACTCCCTGTCCGTTCTTATCCACCCAACTCAATGTTATCCAGTAGCAAACAAAGGCGACATCCCCGGTGACTTGAATTCCCGCGGGCTTAAACGCCCCGGTTTTGAAGGACAAACCTTTGCTGGTTTGAGATGTAATCCAGTCGGTAATGTGATCTTTACGGACGGGTACGGAACTAACCGACGGCCAACCGAGGAAATCGTTGTGCCATAAATTTGAATAAGCGGCCAAGTCATTTTTCTCGACGTACTGCCAATATGCGTGCTCAAGGTTCCACAGCGTCTGCTCGTCACCTGATGGCGACGATGAAAGCATCGGCTGCACTGTGGCGAGCCAACAAACAACGGCGAGAAGGGAACTGGAACGCCTGGGCCTACCGCGATTCGGCCCAAGAATTGGATCATTAAAATGCTTCACGTCGCTCATCCTGTCGTTTTTGTTCTCCACAAAGTATGACCGGGCAATTGGAAGAGGACAAGTTAATACCGCAAGTAGTGGTGACAGAGCAATAGGTCAGAGAAGTGCGCATTCTGTAGTCAGGATCCGTACGGCGCTGGAATGAAACAAGCGTTCGTCTTTGTGACGTTTTTGGCTCGCAGATTTGAGGATCGAACGATGAAGTAGCACAGCAATTCAGGACACATACTTGCCTGCTGGCCCGCAGCGTCAGAATATGGTGATGATGGCCCCATATACGCTATGAGCGGTTTCTTTGAGGAGTTGCAGCGCCGAAAGGTTTATCGCGTCGCAGCCGCTTACGTCGTCGCCGCGGGATTCCTGATTCAAATGGCCTCGGCGACGTTTCCAGCATGGGACTTGCCGAATTGGAGTTTGCGGCTGGTGATTGCGCTTTTGCTAATCGGTTTTCCGATCGCGCTCATACTCGCCTGGGCCTACGACATTACTGCGCAGGGAATTCAGGTTACCCCCACAAAGGGGGCTCACCGGCGGCGAAATCTCATTTTGCTCGTCGTCACTGGTGTCATCGTCTCTACTGCCGCTGGATTTTTTCTTTTGCCAAGGGCTGTCTGGCATCAGGTCGAGAAATCCGTCGCGGTCCTGCCTTTTCAAAATTTGAGCAGCGATCCAGAGAACGCATATTTCGCTGACGGCATCCAGGCGGAAGTTTTGACGCGCCTGGCTAAAATCGCGGATTTGAAAGTGATCTCGCGCGCCTCGACACAACAGTATCAGAGCGAACCCGGGAATCTTTCCGAGATCGCGAAGCAGCTTGGCGTCGCGAACATCCTTGAGGGTACCGTGCAGAGAGCAGCCGATCAGGTGCGGGTCAATGTTCACCTGGTTAACGCGCAAACGGGTTCGCAGCTCTGGGCCGAGACCTATGATCGAAAATTGAGCGATATCTTTGCCGTCGAAAGCGATATCGCGAAGGGAATAGCGGAGTCGTTACAAGCGACCCTGACCGGGGGTGAAGAGCAAGCATTGGCTGCCAGGTCCACAAACAATCCCGAAGCTTACGATGCTTATTTACACGGACTGGCTTTTGAAGCGCGCGGCAACTACTCAAAGGATGCCTTGTTTGAAGCCATCGGGTATTATGAGCTGGCCGTGCAGCTTGATCCAAATTTTGCGCTTGCCTGGGCGCGACTGTCCGGTGCGCACGCACTCCTTTACTTTAACCGTGGCGACACAACTGTCGCTCGCCGCGATGCGGCCAAAGAAGCTTTGGAGCAGGCGCAAAAGCTGCAGCCGAACTCGCCCGAAACTCTTCTCTTCTTAGGTTATTATCAATACTGGGTGTCGCACGATTATGGGATGGCCAAAGCTACCTTTGCACGCGTGAGTAAAATATTGCCCGGTAACAGTGAAGTATCATACGCCCTTGCGGCAATCGCGCGACGTGAGGGGCATTGGGCTGAAAGTCTTGCATATTGGGAACGGGGTCTCTCCCTCGATCCGCGAAATACTGTGCTGCTGACCGAGGTGGCATTTACTTACGCTGCGCTTCGACAATTCCCCACAGCTATAAAGCTCTACGATCAGGCACTCGATATTCTCCCTAGTGAGTTGTACCTAACGGCGTCAAAAGCCGCCATTTACCAGGCCGAAGGTAACCTGCAGGAAGCCGCTAAGCTGCTGGTCCAGGTAAACGCACAAACAGATTCGGACCTGGCCGTTCGGCTCAAACTCGCCCAATTGAGATTTGAACGAAATCCGACTGAAGCCGCCAAGTTTGTGGAACTCCGACAGGCTCGACTCCGCTTTGCTTCTCCGATAGACAAGGGAACAAAGCAGCTTGGGTTGGCATGGATTAAGCGCGTAGCTGGGGATATGGCGGCAGCAAAAACTCTCGCCGAAGAGGCACGCAACACGCTTGAGCCGATCAGCAAGGAACAACCAGACAATGCGTTCGTTGCGGCAGCGCTGGCCGTGGCCTACGCGATGCTCGACGAGAAGGGCCCAGCACTGAAGGAAGCGGAGCGTGCAATGACGCTCGTGCCGAGTAGCAAAGATCGGCTATCCGGACCCGGGTTCGAAGAGAACCTCGCGCTAGTTGAGATGCTCATTGGCGAGAATGGCCGCGCGATTTCAATTCTCACGCGGCTGTTGCAAACGCCGTACAGCGGCTGGCTTTATACCCCAGCTCCCATCACGCCGGCACTTTTAAGACTCGATCCAATTTGGGATCCTTTGCGCGTCGATCCCGCTTTTCAAAAACTCTACGCGGATAAACAGCCGTGAAGATCTGCGGCGTTGGTCAGCCTGAAGGAGTAACACATGCCATCGTTGCAGGCGAGTTGAACTGCGATAAATAGATGTTCAACTATCATGGCCAGCTCGACCTGCGGTCACATCATAGCTCTCGCAGTCGTGAAATGAATGGCGGCGACGCGTTGCTGATCGCGCCGCCGCCCCAGGTATCCCTCTGCTCAGCAAAGTAATTGCTCGCACATACTATCAACGAAGCTGACCCCCAATTTTCACCTTGGCCAGGCAAAAAGCACTATCCAACGCCTGAATGAAACGTAAGGCGCGGCCTTACACTGCACGCAACGAGCCGCGTTCTGTGAATTCTAACGATGCGACCTGTACTTTTCCGGTGCCTGCTAGATTCCCGACGCCAGCTCTGCTTTGCGAAAATTGGATTGGCCGCAACTATGGACTTTCCATCTGTCTGTCGAGGCACTCAAGGCGTGAACTTGTAGATGCTTCCGTCGTCATTTTCGCCGCCATGCACCGTGGCGCCGTAAAAGTTTCCGAATACATCTACAACCATGCCATTATAGGAAAAGCCGCCGTCCGGAGGGCCTGCGAAGGCATGAACAACAGTCTCGGTCCAATTGCCGCCGCCAGTTGGAGCCAGCTTAAAAATGGCGCCACTGCCTAACCCACCTTCACTCGTGGTCCCATAGAGATTGCCATTCTTGTCAAAAACGAGATTACTGATGGGGCTGTTACCGTCTGTTCCTTGTTGAAAGCTGTAAATTACTTCCTCCGTCCACTCGCCGACAGCTTGTGGCGACAACTTATAAACAGCGCCAATACCATTAGCTCCTCCATAATAGGTCGTACCGTAAATGTTGCCTGAGTCATCAAAAAGTAATGCCCCGTATGGAAAACTGCCGTCCGGTTGACCCTGGAAAGTGTAGATTGTTTGGAAATCCCACCCTCCAAGTGCCTTCGGGGTAAGCTGGAAAATAACTCCGCTTCCGTTACTCCCTCCGGTGGTGGCCGCGCCATAGAGGTGCCCGTCGCGCAAAATCATCCTTCCAGCAGAGCCGCTCGAGCCATCCGCGCCGCCTGTAAACGCGTGAATAACCTTAAAGGTCAAAGCCCCACTTGATAGCGGACCGATCTTGTAGATCGTGCCCAAGCCATTTGCGCCGCCGGTAGGAGTCATTCCATAAATATTGCCCGCGCGATCCACTGTAACCCTTGAGCCTGGTCCAGAGCCATCGTCTCCGCCGGTGAATGCATGTACCACTTTTTGAGTCCAAGTCCCTTTGATGTTAGTGAGTTTGTAAATAACACCGCATCCGCCTTCGCAGGAACCTGACCCCCCTGTGACTGCGGTGCCATATAGATTACCGTCGCGGTCGAGTGTCACTCCTTTGTACGGCTCGCCTCCATCGGTGCCGCCAGTAAAGCTGTAGAGCACCGCGTGCACCCAGCCATTAGGAGTGGGACTGAGCTGAAAAACTGTTCCACTTCCAAAATCGCCGCCCAGGACTGTCGTGCCGTAGATGTTACCGGCACTGTCGGTCTCCAAATCGGTGTCGGCATATTCGCCTTCGTCTTCTTCAAAACTAAAAATGACATCCGTCGTTGTCCCCGTGGCTGCGGTGAGGGAAAGTGCCATCGAAAATATTAAAGCCGCCTTGTTCAGTTGTTTCAGTAGATTCATCGTTGTTCTTTCTTTTCCCCGCCTCTCGTTATTTCTGGAATCGCGGGTCCGGACGAGACGAAGAACCTAGCGGGGAGAAAAGTCCTCCGCCTTGGTTCAGATCCGCTTTAGCAGCGGCAGAGTTTCGGAAAATTCGCTTCACCTTGTCAAGGCAATTTTCCACAGGCACACACAAGGGCGTTTAACGCTGAGAGCGTTCACATCTAAACTATGGATATCGTAACTCGGCAATCCGCAATCAGCATTGCGACTCCTCAAGGTAGCCTTGTTACCTAATGAGCTGTCGTAGGAGTGAGGTTGCGCTGAAAATGTAGACACCGTGTCAGGGTAGTCCCATGTAATCCTGGCCTGTTAGTCGCTGCCGTAAGTGTTTTGACGCGCTATATACGAGATCATTTGAAATTGCGTAAGTGCCGGAAATCCGATTGACTCCGCGATGATCTCTGCGCGGGCGTCTGGTAGGCGGGCGTTTTTTGCGCAACCAAAGCGAAATGCCTTTGTTTACTTCCTTGTGCAGCGACTGCGAGCACTCAACGGTTCGGGGAGGCGGTCATTGGAGTCCGTGCTTATTCATAAACATCGTGCTGGGTTTAAGTTCCCGTTTAATTCCTGGCCCTCGCAGTTCGTTGCACCGTTTCTGCGCAACAGAACGCAGCTGCATTTTTCTACCGAACTGTTCTGTTTGGATGGAATGTACGGCTCTGTCGGTGCGGAATGCTTGACGGGCGTGCGAAGGCAATTCCCGCGATTCAGCACGCAAAATGCATGCTAGCACGGCCGCCAACGGGGAAGTGCCTCTTACAATTGATCTGTAAGTCGCCGATCTTAGTCCTCGGTAATGATACCAAAGAGACCGTGTTCTTCGTCGGCGATTCCAGCGGTGAAAAAGACTCCGTCTCCCAGAGGAAGAAGGTCCCATAGCCCTTCAAATTGGAGCTGGGTGCCATCAGCGCGCATCAGCGTTTCGATGAAGGTGCCCGTGTTCGGATCGTAATTATTGATGAGGCCATCACCGAAATTGCCGACCCAGAGTTCGTCTTCTACCAGCGCCAAACCCCATGGGGAATTAAGATTTCCGTTTGAAACCAGCCGTCTTAGGAAATTGCCACTGGTGTCAAACACATTGATAAAGCCGTGACCCGGACCGGGAACGTCATCCTCCCTGGCGTGGTCTTGCAGTGCGTAAGTCACAAAAATCTCGCCGTTGAATTGCCGGATGCCGAACGGCGCGTATCCCGTAGGAAGATTTCGATCTACGAAACCGTTACGGTTAACCTGATGAAAATTCTCATCGTAAGTTTCTACCTTTCCCGTGTGAAAGTCCGTTACATATAAGAAATTATGACCATTGGCCACACCGAGGGTTGCGCCTTTATAGATAGCGCTGTTGCGGCCATGGTTCCTGCCGTTGTCGACCGCGATGATTGCGTTTGTCGGATCCACATTTGGGTTCCACCCCGAGATGGAACCGTCTTCGCTGACAAAAATAAAGAGTGCCGGCGCCGAGATTCCATTCTTTGTGACTTGAAAGAACTGCGTGCCGTTGAAGACGACCCCAGTTGGATTCCCTGTCCCTCGGTTTCGGGCAGAGGTTGGAATTGTCACGACTAGCGAACGTGCCGTGCCGTCTTGGCCGTAAAGGGTAGAAACACCAGTGCCATTGTCACTGACCCAGATTGTACCGTTGGCAGACACGGCCATTCCCCACGGATTGACCAGGTTGTCGTCGATGTGCTGGGCTACTCCGGCGATGTCGGACTGGAAGTTTGTCCACGAATAGGTATCCCCGCGCGCGGACGCGACCGCTAGAATTCCTACTGTAGATAGAAGAAGAGCAGTTTTACAAAGATAAGTTGTTTTCACAGGTGTGATGATTGGGTTGACGCATGGAGAATCGCACCCATCCATGTCGGCTGGCGTATCGGAAAGGTAACGTCTTTGTTACTTTGCAGCGACCATCTGTTAAATGCAGCAATCCTGGTGTAGCCACGGCGCATGTCGCCGTGCCGCCATGGGTAAGACATGTAACAGCGCTTCAACACCGCGAGGCTGCTACCACATTAGTGGCGTGCCAGGGACGCGAATGTTAGCGGGAATCGATGGTGTAACCTACGTGGCGCACTGTATGAATCAGCGGGGGATCACCAATTTTCTTCCGCAGCCGGCCGATGAAAACTTCGACAAGTTTGGTGTCATACTCATGTGCATGTTCCCAAACCCGTTCGCATAGCTCCGTCCGGGTGAAGACACGGCCAGGCTCACGCATCAATACCTTTAATAACATCAGTTCACGGGGAGACAGCTCGATGCGTTGTGCTTTACGGTAAACATTGTGAGTAGCCAGATCGAGTGTGAGATCGCCTACGCGCAAGGACATGGTTGGTTCTTCAGGATAACGGCGTCCCAGCGCCCGCACGCGGGCAACCAGCTCCTGCATGGAGAATGGCTTAGGCAGGTAATCATCAGCGCCAAGCCGCAATCCGGTTACTCGATCATCGACAGCGCCACGTGCAGTCAATAGCAATACCCGACTAGCCAGGTGTTGCGCGCGCATGCGGCGCAGCACCTCGAATCCATCAATTCCTGGCAAGCCGATGTCTAGCACAATCAGATCGAAAGGCGCCTTTCTTACTTCGTCTAATGCAGTTTCGCCATCGTGAACCTTGCTCGGATCATGGCCAGCTTCTGTGAGCGCCGAAGCGATTTGGCGCGCCACTAGGACTTCATCTTCGATAATCAGGATGCGCATCGATTTTTAAAGAAGACTAAAGCATTAGAAACGAACGGTAAATTGTGCGGCCAGTAGATGATTGTCCTCGCCAGGTCCGGTTGTCTCATGCTGGTAATCATACTGCAACTTTAACTGCGTGTGTGAAGTGAAGCGATAGGCTACGGCGACGTCGATCCTGCCGAGGTTTGGATTCCAGCTCACGCTTGGAGCCGACGGAACAGGCACATCGCCGAAGAGTTGTTGGTTCCAGCGGACCGCACCGAAAAATTGCGGCGTAAATTTGTATTTCACTTCAACATAATAGGCGAACGTGTCTGCGTTTCCGACTCGGGGCACTTCAAAGCGCGCTTCGTAAAATTCTGCCCATACTTGCAAATGATGCCAGGCGAAACTGGCGTCCTGACCAAGAACGAATTCCCGGTAATCACCGATGTCACGTCCGGGTGGGAGCGTAGGTTGGGCCTCGCGCCGAAAATATGGTCCCTCGCTCGCGGAGAAGCCAAAATTCCACGCCTCGTTAGGTCGGAAACCGAGACGGCCGCTGAAAGTTGGCGGGTCGAAACCGCTCTCAGCAACGGTCCACGATTCTGGTCGGGACGACAACGACGCGTTCTTCATTTCCACGGCGTAATCAAATCGGTCCAGGCGCCCAGACACGGAAACGCCACTTGCATAGCTAGGTCCCCAAATCACCGGATTGAACACATACTTTTTGTAGCTGTAAGGCCCGTAGATAAAGTCGAATACTGAAAACGGAGCGGATTTGTCCCGAATTGCCGTGACGTTTTCGTAAACTAACGGCGCGTTGATGAATGGATTCTCCCAGGAGAGATGGCGCGGCACCCAGTTACCTACGACCGTGGCAAACTTGCCGATTTGCGCGGTAAAGCGAGTATCGTCCCATGGCGTCACGCGCAGAGCATATTCGTCGAGGCGGATTTCAGCGCCGTGATCGCTCGGGTCAAACCCGCGATCGAGCCGGGATTGCGCAAAGAAATAAATATGTGAGCCGATTTGCGCGTCGAGAAAGAGCGTCAAACGCGGGTTAAACAGAGTGTCGATTTCGCTGTCGATGAGGCCAGGCGCCGGCTGCTCGAAATTGTAGATTTCCAAATCGAGAGTGCCGCTCAATCGTGCGCGCAGATTATTTTGAAATGCCGACATCGTAAGCGCAGTGTCGAGCCGGTCGAAATAATCATCGATATCCAACGCGTATGCCGTGCAAGCAAAAACGCACAGGCTGAGGACGCGCACCTTCATGCAACTGCATTAGCACCATTCGCAGCCGGGAAGCGCACCTCAAATTCGGTCCAATCATTTTCAGAACTAACCAGACGCAGATCACCGCCATGCAGCCGCGCCAGCTCGCGCGCCAAATTCAAACCGATTCCGTGACCTGACGCGGCCGACGGGGTGGAGCGGTGGTGAAACCGCTCGAAGATATTTTCACCGGGCGAGATTGGGCGGCCGGTGTTCCCAATAGACAGGACAATATCCGTGCGGTTGGCGCGTGCGCTGACTCGGATTCGTCCATCGGGCCGGTTGTACTTTCGTGCGTTTTCAAGGAGGTTTTGCACAATGAGCGACGTATACTGTTTTTCGCCAGCCACAAACAGGGCAGCCGGAAATTCTTTGTCGATCTTCACGTTCGGCGAATCCGGGAGAGCGCTGAGGTCATCGAGCCATTCATCAACTAGTTTACTAAGATCCACTGGTGCAGATGCAATTTGAAGATGACCAGCATCCATTCGCGACAAAAGAAGCAAGTCGTCGATCACACCAGTTAAGCGGTGCGTCTGATGGAGCAGACCTGAGAGATGTTCGTAGACGTCCGGCTTGAAATCTTCGTGCCTCAATAGTGATTCTATGCCCACACGAAGAACGGTAACTGGGCTTTTCAATTGATGAGAAGCATCAGCCGAATACCGGGTAGATCTTTGCAATTCTTCAGTAGTCGAGGCGAGCGCGGCTTCGGCGCGTTGTCGCTGTGCGCGATCTTCCTCCGAATCCACTGCGAGCTTCTTCACTGGCGCCGAAAACTTGAGCGCTACAAAATGACTTGCGACAAAACCTCCCAATAAAAGAAGCGCGCCCGCTCCGCCGATCTGCCAGCGAAGCCGATCTAACTGTGCAATCGAATACCCCAGCGGATAAACGCAAATCTCGTAAGCGGCCGGAAAGAGCGAACCAGGATTAAGCCGCTTGTAAAACAATAGGTTAGGCGCGCCATCGACATTGACGCGAAAGTTGTCTTGGTCGCGGTCAGAATTCGTGACCGCACTGGATATCTTTTCGTCGAGCGACGTTCGCGCAGATTTTGGGAGCGACGGTAAATGCAATTGGCCATTTACCCAGACGCCACTTTTCATCCCCACGTCGGTGTGTTTCTCTCCAACCTCAAGTGGTTTGAACCCGATGACCAGCGCAGAGATGACGTCGCCTGTGTAGCTTGAAAAGATCGGCACAGCTATCAATTCGTCGATCGTTCCTCTGTCGATTTCAGTATTTCGCCGGATGTAACCGATTTGCTGCGTCTCAGGCAATTTGCTCAAATTCAGCTGCGCTTCTGTTTTTTGATCCAGTTGGCCAACATCGTAGGGATTTGGCGGTTTGATGACCTGGCCTGAACTGTCTAGAAAGCGATAAAATCTCGCGTGAAGCGATTGCGTCGCCCGCTCCGGCGGGGGTTCATCGCCTTCCATTAAATCGCGCAATTCGTCCTTCGCGCTCGGATACAGCAGGTCGATTGCATTGTCCTCCATGGCTGCGTGGATCCGTGGCTTAGCCGCAAGCACATTGCAACGCTCCGCCAATGCTGCGTGGCGTAATTCTTCGAGCTTGTGCAGCGAGGAGAGTTCGGCTTGGAAATTCTCCTGCAAATTTCGTTCCGCATCGGCGGTCACCTTGCGCTGCGCAAGGTACAGACCCAAAGCGGTTAGCGTCGCCACGATGATCATCATGGCGGTGAACAACCGGGCTCGAAAGCTTGCCACGCTTTCGCTTCTCGCATGGACCGTCGAACTCATGGGAAATCAACGTGCAGCGTCTGGCCGTTTTTCAAGTCCACCGCTTTTTCTCGCGTAGTTCTACTGTCTACCCACGCCTTAAGCGTGTAGTGACCTGCAGGAAGTCCGCTCAATCGAAAGCGGCCGGCCGTATCGGTCATCACAAAGTATGGAGTGTTCAAAACGAGGATCAGACCGCGCATGTGTTCGTGAATGTCGCATCGAAGCGTGACCAACCCCGGCTTATCGAAAACTTGGAACGGGATAGGGCGCTCCTCCGGTCGATAGCGGCCCAGATCAAATCGTTTGGTGGGCGAGTACGAAAAGATGTTGTGGTACGTGTCGTCAAGATTCGGAAACTCAACCTTGGTTCCAACCCGGATCGGGAGAAGCGCTGGAAGGAACGTCAAATCCTTTTGCGCAACCTGTTTTGTCGGCAGCGAAGCTGGTTTCGAAAACGCGCCGTCGAGATAAACTACGGCCAGAGGCGGTTCGGTGGAAAGGACGCCCGCTTTGGTAACAATCTCGTAGCGTTTTGCCTGGACTGGGGGCGAATTGGATTTTGGAAGTTCTATACGCCCTTCAACGACTGCGCCCCCAAAAAGCGCAACGGGCATGATGGAAAATACTGCGTTAAACCACAGTAACCCGCGCAAGCGCATTTTGCCATCCAGTGTAGCAGGCGTTTCAATAATCGGAAAGTGTTTGGTAGTGCCGGCGCTCGGCTCTGTTGAGCCGACCGAGGCAGACCGGTGTTCCAGGACGCTGTCCCTGCCACGGTTGTGCGGCAATATTCACCTTTTCGATTCAATCGCCGCCATGGCCGGTAGAGCGAAGAAAATCGTTGCGATAAGGCTCCAGAAGATCCCAATGGCACACGCGACACCGAGACTGGTAAGCGCCGGATTTCGGGCAAGAGCAAGCGAAGCAAACCCGCTCACCGCGGTCAATCCCGCGAGAAGGACGGGCTTCACTACGCCGGCAACATCGTGCTCGATGTCACGCGTCTTTTGCCAGACCAGTACAACATATATTCCGTAGTCCACCCCGATTGCCAGCACGAGTCGGAACGCAAGTACATTGAGAAGATTCAAATTAATGTGAAGCAGCTTCATCGAAGCGATCATGGCTCCAATTCCGAACGCAAGCGTGATAACCTGGATCAGCCACAAACGAAAATTCCGATACAAGAGCGCCAACAACGAGATGTCGAAGATCGCCATCAGCGCGCTGATGATCAGGAGTTGGTGATGAGACCACGGCTGCAGATCGGCGAGCGCGTAGGTCCAACCTGAGAGAATCATGGGAACTCCGGCGACTTGCAGGTCGCGGTTTAGCTCTTCGCTCTGGGCGTGCGTTGAAATCGGGTGGTTGGTGGTAACGAATCCCGTTGTCAGTGCCGGATCGTGACCGAAGTAGCGATCAACCAGGAACCACCAGCTGGATGATTTGGGTAGCTGATTGCGCCAGTTTGGCAAAGGCACATTGGGATTCGTAAGCCGTTGTAAATCGTCAAGCAATGTGAACGCCGGGACGAACGATTCCTGGCTGAATCCTTCAGCGTCCAGGGTTTGTTCCAACGTCTGGCGCGCTCCCGAAAAATCGACTGCGCTTAACTGCCGCCGATTTGTTTCCATCCATTTAGGCGAAAGACAAAGAGCGGCGGGAGTGGAGAAGCCTTTGATTTTTCCCGCTGCCTGGAGATCCCGCCAGTGGACGATAACTTTTTGCCAGTAATCATGTAGTTCCTGCGCATTCACCGAGCGTACAATCGCCAGCACGGGCTCCCAACGTACCGGCATTGTGCGCATGATTTTCTCGAGTGCCTGGCTTGCGCTAATGTTTTTCGGTTGCAGCGAACGGGGATTTGCTTCGAACTGAAGCGGAGGAATTGGCGAAAAGCCAAACGCGGTCAGGACCAACAGGAACGTGGTGGAAAAAATCAGTATTGGTAGTGGCTTTCGCACAGTCCGACGCACGTAGTTTCTTACGCTCTCGAACAGCCAATCATGACGAATCGGCTCCTGTCGCTCTCGAACGAACAAAAACAAAATCGAACACATAAAGAGTCCGGCAACGAAAATGCCGATGGCAATCAGCACGCCAAGCTGTGAGAAAGCCATGGAGCCACTTAGGACCAGGGCGAGAAAGCCGACCGCTGTGGTAAGTGCACCGAAGAAAACCGCGCGTCCAAGTTTTGCTATCGACGTCGCGATTGCCTGACGATGCGGTTCTCCATCAGAACGCGCCTGCTGATAGCGTCCGACCGTCAGAATTGCGAAATCGACTCCCAGTCCGACCAAAATCGCGCAAAACCCGACGCTGATCATGCTGAGCCGTCCGAAAAGAAGTTGCCCGAGAGTTAGAGCGACCAGACAGGAAAGGAGAAGGCAAACAGCCATGCCCAGTAGCGGAAGCCAGCGGCGAAAACCGACAAAGAAAATTGTGCCTACCAATAGAACCGAGCCAAGCAATGTCGCCAGGACATCATAGCGCATGCTGAGCGAAATTTCGGATGCGAAGGCCGAGCGTCCGGTTACGAGGACCTGCAGCGGTCCGCCATTCCATCCCTCTGCGGCGACCTCTCGAAACCTGTTTACTTCGCGCATCAAACGCTGACATTCAAAGGCGCTGATCGACTTCTGATTGGTCTCCACCAGGAAAACGCGCATCGTGCGGTCTGGCGACGCGAGTGGTTGCTCCTGTTCAATGATAGTGCTTTCTGCAAAAGGTTTCAGTGCCGGAGCAATCAGACCGAGTGGATCAAACGAAAGCTCGAACTCCGGGCGCGGTGAACCCGCTTCGATCTCTTGGCGCAAACGATGAAGACGATCACGGATTTTTTCCGGTTGCAGGACGGACATCGTCCCACGAAAGGCGTTCGGTTCCAGATTAAGAAGCAGGGGCACCGCGATGGATTGAAGGTCGTGAATTCCGTCAGGCGTGGACATCGGCGAACCGGCGAGCACGCGGGCGCACCAGGGTTGCTGTCGCAGTCTTTCGGCGAACACTGGAGCGAGCTCCTCGAGTTTGTCTACGTCGTTCGGCTCGCACAAGAGCGCAAAGGTGAGCTCCCGCGTTTGCTCGAAATCGCGATCGTAGATCTTGAGACCTTGCACCGACGAAAACTTCCCGGGCAACACATTGAAGATTTCGGAATCAAGTTGTAGCGAGGTAATGAGAATTGTGATGCAGACAACTGTCAGCGCAGCCACACAACACCACGCCAGTGTTCGTCTATGAGTAATAGTTCGGGCTGTGAAGTCACTAATGCGCATAAACGAGCCAACATTGAACACGAATCGCCGCCGGTACGCCAATGCTGTAGGTAAACGTAATTTTGGCAACGCGTTGAGGACAACGCGTTTTATCTTCTCCGTTTGCTGGATCGACCTCTCGGAAAACTATGGGTAGGCGTTCCGCCGAGCTCTCAATCCCTGCGTTGAACATTTACGACTTTCAAAAACGGAATTCGAAGGTCTCGTCACCAGCGACGTATCTCAGGGTATTTCTATCCGGCGCCTGAAGAAATCGATCTCGTAACCCGAGCCAACCGCGCAGTTGCAGCGGGGCTTGTTCTACGGGACCGGACCACCCCTGCTGAGTCAATCCTCCTTTAACTTCAGCGAAGGTCGCATCCTGGCGCAGCGAAAGGAGCGTGATGCCGGGACCTTTCGAGACAGTTAACTCGAAGCCACCGGTTTTGGAAAAGCGGACGAGCGCTTCGCCAATGAGCGTTGTTCCTGGTGCGCGATACATGAGCTGGCCGCTCCTGGTTTGCCAATTTGGATTTGGATTATAAAATTCGTGATCTGAAATAGTTGCGCAACTTATTATGCAAAACAAGGTAATCGAAAAAAGGGTGACAAACCTTAGAGCCATGTTCCTGTCTCCTCGGTGGGAGTATCGCGAAGGTGGACAGGTCGTTATCGAATTCATAATATCGCGCCCGCCAATTCGGCAGACGTTAATGCTGTCGTTTCTTCATGCATCCCGACACTCATCGTTGGTGGATGTTAGCAAATTGTCCAAATTCAGGTAGAGGCAACACCGGAACGTCAGCCACACCAATTTGTGGTAACGTGTTCGCCAGAAGATGAAGTTACTCGACCGATTTGTTAGCCGCGAGCTGGTTGTAAACGTGTTGTTCGCCATCGCGGTGCTGAGTCTTGTTCTCGTCGTGGGAAATATTTTCCGCAAGCTTCTTCCTCTCCTGGTGAATCACGACGTGCCAATGGAATACCTGATTACTTTCATCGCCTACGTATTGCCATTTTCGCTCATCTTTACCATTCCGTGGGGATTGTTGACCGCGATCCTCCTCGTGTTCGGGCGGCTCTCTGCAGACAACGAATTGATCGCGCTGCGGGCAAATGGCGTGAGTGTTCCCCGCGTTTGCGTTTCGCTCTGGGGCGTCGCCGTCGCTTGCACTGTGATCTGTCTCTGGCTCAACGTGCAGGTTGCACCAGCAGCTCAGGAAAAATTGCGGAGCACCATTTTCGATCTCGCAACGCGCAATCCGATGGCGCTCTTTGGCAGCGACCAGGTGATCGATCAGTTTCCCGGACGCAAGATTTATGTCGGCAAGAAGGAAGGTAACAAGCTCGAGAACATCACGGTGTTCGAGTTGAACCAGAATTCATTGCCAGTGAAGGTGACCTATGCGCGCACCGGCATGCTCGAAGCCGATTTAGCGAACAAGCAAATTCTCATGCACCTGTATCAAGCGCGTTACCAGGAGCGGGATGAAAAGGATCCGACCAATCTGCGAAAAATACGCGATGGGATCAATATGGTGGAAGGCACACTGCCCATCAGTCTCGAAGACCTTTACGAGAAAGAGAAAAAACGCCCGAGCCGCTCCGCGTTGTCCATCGAACAATTGCTGGAACAATTGAAAAGCGAGGATAAACGCGAGCGCAGCGCCAGTCGCACGGAAATCAATAAGCGGTTTTCATTTCCATTTGCGTGTGTTGCGTTCGCAATTATTGGGGTCCCGCTTGGCGTCACGGCGCATCGTCGCGAGACTTCAATCGGGTTCGCCATGGGTTTGATCGTAGCCACTACGTATTTTCTTTTTGTCATCATCGGCGATACGTTGCGTGGAAATCCGCATGCCCACCCGGAACTGCTCGTCTGGTTTCCAAATATTCTTTTCATCATACTTGGTTTGTTTTTGTTCCGGCGTCTGGCACGGCAATAGGGAGTACTCGCGATCGACAGTTGCGCAGTCCGCCCTTAAACCTTTCTTTCCATTTAGGAGCTCCATGAAAGCGTCGGTTTAGATTGACTATGCCGGTCGTATCGACGCTTGGAACCCGTCCAATGATCGAGCGTTTATTCAAACTCTCAGAAAATAAGACCAAGCGGTCGGGATCGCGAAATTACTGGTTGACTTACACACTCGCGTTGGTGCTGCTGTTGTATTTCGTTTTCGTGCGGAGCTGAATGGGCTAGTGCAGCAAACTGAAGGTGGGGCGCCACCCCGGCAGGTTCGAAAGAACGACGGACGCTTTATCCAGCGCCGAGCTCAGCCAGGTCCGGCACTTCCGCAGTACTGCGTCGCTCCCGTCGCCGTTGAAACGCGGGTACTCGCGTTGAAATTCCCTCCCATAGGCAAACGACCACGGCAGCTACCACGAGGATGGACGCATACGGTCGCACGTCATCCAGAAAGTTGATGACGCCGACAGTGGCATCGAGCTTTTTGTCGACGAGCATGACGTGGGCAATCATCGCGGTGCTTGCGATAGATATGACAAAGTGAATCACGCTTAATCTGATGCTCACCCCAAGAGCCACAGCGCTTAAGACGGCGCCCCACATGAGGTAGCGCTCATGCATTTGCCCCAGCAACGCGAACATGACCAGCCATGGCAATGCAATCGCCATGAGTCCCCGAGGATCACGGTTGCGCCAGTGGCGAGCCATACCCAACGCGCATATCGCCAGCGCGCCTAGATACACCAGGCGCAATGTCCACTGCGGCGTTATGGCAATGTACCGCGACCCGAACTCATACGACCAAATTGGCGATTTCAGCGACAATCCAAAGGAATCGAGCAAAGAGGGCAAATTATAGCAGGAGCTAATGAAGAGAAATGGGTAGTGCTCGCTTCCATAGATAAAACCGATTTGTAACCATGCGAAGCTGCCATCTGCGAGCACACCGACGACGAACGCAGTCAAGGCAGTAAAACCAGCAATCCATGATCCTGCATACCGCCACCCGCGCGGCAAAATGATCAAGGAAACCGCGGCAGCAGTGATCGTGACGCTGGCCCACGCCGCCGGACTGCGGAGAAGCCAGGGCGAAACGACCAGAGCGGCCGTCGTAGCGAACCCCGCGAGAAATCGCAGTGAACAAGTCCATCTCTTTTCCCACAAAGGCCAGAAAACAAAAAAGGGAGCGACGAAGAGCAACTGACCTTTGAACATCGCACCGGCAGCCAGCAGGCAACCACATAAAAACCAGCGGTTCTTCAGCGCTGCCAGCACAGCAAACAGATAAAACGGCAGGATCCATACGTCCCATTGTGGCCAGCCGTGAGCGTCGAGAATCATGGACGGCTCGAACCACGCCACGCTTGCTGCGGCGAGGCCGCAGATTAAAGCGCGATGTTGCCGCGGCAAGTTCCGAAGCAAAAAGGACTGACTTACCGCTGATTGTCGCTCCAGACACAAGCGAACCAGGAGGAAGATGGCTATCGCGGAAAGCAGTTCGCATAAAAGATTAATCTTTAGCAATGGGTTCACCAGCTTGGGGTGTCCGTCATCAACGCCGGGAAATTGGTTGCGCACCTGTTTCGCCCAGATTGCCATGACCAGAAGTCGCAGCGGTGGGTAGTCGAGACGATAATCGTTCTTGTACGACTTCTGTTTGACCCGATCGTAAAGAGAGAAATAGCCGCGGCAGAACCCTTTCAATGAATTCGCAGAAGCTTCATCAGGTGATAACCGGCGAGCTTCTTTTAGAACCTCGGTGCCCCAGTAAAAAGCATTGACGATGTCGTGCTGGTAGCGCACGTGCCGGGTTTTGTCCCCGGTCCAACGGCGGAGCTGAACTCCTCCGAGGAAAAGCGCTATGACAAGAAGCGAAAGCGATGTCCACCGGACCAATTTAGTGGCGTAAATTTGGCTAAGCAGCGCGCGAATTCCCATGCGATACCCTGAATAAAGACAGCGATTCGATTTGAACGGTTACGACTCTTCTGTTGGAAATGTGTTCTACCTATTCCCTTGGGGCTTCACCTGTAGCCGCATGAACGCCTCCATTCAAGTCGGGTAGAATTGGCTCCAGCGGTAGGATTCGAACCTACGACCAATCGGTTAACAGCCGACCGCTCTACCACTGAGCTACGCTGGATCAAATTTCTTGGCCGAACTGCGGCCATACAGATTGCCCAGAGAATCACGAGCGGCAAGTTGGTTTCCCAAATCTTCGACATTGATTTGGTTGCGGGGGGCGGAATTTGAACCCGCGGTCCCGCAGACGCGGGATTATGAGCCGGACCGTGACTGGCCAATCATTCTATAGAACCCATCGCCTCCTTTTTGTCTTTTGAGCAAACGTTCAAGTTTCCCAGCGTTTGAGAGACTCATCTCCTCGCTTTGCCATATTAATCTCCAAGGTCCCTTCCCACGGGTCCAATTGGATTCACCAACATTGTGCTGATTGATTCTGCGCCCAATATCACCCGACAAGCCGATGTAGAATTTTCCGTCGCGGTTGCAGATAACATAAACGCGATAAAGCACCGCCGTCGGTGGGAAAAAATTGGTTGCGGGGGCGGGATTTGAACCCGCGGCCTTCAGGTTATGAGCCTGACGAGCTACCAGGCTGCTCCACCCCGCGTTTCGAGAATAGTTCAATGTCGATTTAGCGCAAATCGAAAAAACGGTTCTTCGTCTGAAGCCGGCCGAAAAAGATCAATCTTGTTTGCGCGTGTCATAGGGTGTGACTTTGTTGACGCGTGACGAGACGATCCGCGGTCAAAAACGTAGCAGGAAGAATTCTTGTTGGCACAGCGAGTTGGTCCGATCCCGGCTTTGTCGAGCGGTGGTATCCAAAAAAGATGCCCGCTGGCGAGCGGCTTCCATGGTACGCGCAACACTTCGAAATGGTCGAGGTGAACTCCACTTTTTATTCCGTGCCCGAATCGAGAATGGTTCAGCGCTGGTGCGCGGCAACGCCTGATGATTTCACCTTCGATGTAAAGTTGCATCAATTGTTCTCATTTCACTCAACACCGGCAAAGCTGTTGCCGCCGGATTTACAAAAACGCGCAGACACAGATGCCAGAGGAAAAGTGACATCGACGCCGGATCTACAGGAAGCGTTGCTCCAAATTTTTCTGCGCTCCATGTCGATTTTTCGCGAGGCCGGGAAGCTCGGCGTCTTCCTTTTGCAACTCTCGCCGACGTTTTCTCCGCGGAAACATGAACTGGACGAGCTCGATCGACTGATCGAAATGCTGAGTGATTACGATCTTGCGATTGAGTTTCGAAACCGCAATTGGGCGGTCGGCGATCAGTTGGAATCAACGGTTAATTTTTTGCGAAAGCATCACGCAATTTTTGTGAACGTGGATGCGCCTCCCTCCGACCATTTTATGGTCATGCCGTCAGATGTGGATGCAGTGACGAACCCGAAAGTCGCATACCTTCGGCTGCATGGACGCAACGCAAAGGGTTACGTCACCGGCAAAACTGTGGCCGCGCGTTTCGACTACGATTACAGCGATGATGAGATTGCGGAAATGGCGGACCGAAGCACGAAGCTGGCGCGAGAAGCCCGCGAGGTGCACGTGATTTTTAACAACAATAATCTCGATTACGCACCGCACGCAGCGCTTCGTTTGCGCAGGGTCCTCGGTCAAATTGCCAAGATACCCCCACGGACACTAGAGTTGTTCTAGACTAGGATTCACTTCGTGCAGGATCGAGATCTCTCCGCTACACCAAACTACGGTCCTGGCTTGCCCCGGTCGCTGGGCCACCTGAAACAATGGCTTTCCAAACGTCACATGACATTGATGGCCATTGCAGATACGCCGCACTCCATCGCTCTCGGATCGGCGATCGGAATTTTTTTTGGCTTCACCCCGTTATATCCGCTCAAGACGCTGTTGTCCATTGCGGTGGCGTGGGTTTGCCGATGCAATAAAATCGCAGCGGCGATCGCGGTAACCCTGCACGATGTGCTGATTTGGGCCATGCCTGCGCTTTACCTGGCCGAGTATCAATTGGGCTGCTGGAGTTTGCGCTGGCCGTTAGCTCACCGCGTCCACTTTCGACAATTTGGATTGCGCGATTACATGCACTGGCATGTATTTTCACGCGTCGTCTGGCCCACCTTCTGGCCCGCGTTTGTTGGCTCCCTGTTTCTGGCGGTCCCTTCGGCGATCATTGTCTACGTTGTAATGCGGTTATTGGTAAGTCGCGCGCGGGCGCCACAAAAGACCGCGTGAGTGCGGTGGAACGGTGGTCCGTTTGTCTTTGGCGATTCTTAGGGCATCGGTCCGAGCCGAACTGGCATTTTCACGAGAAGCCAATCCAGCGAACCGTTTGCCAATCAGAGTGCGCCGATTAAGGTGCTCCGGTTCGAAGGTATTTATGCATTTATCACGTCGATTCCTCATCGTTTCTTCTGCCTTTGTCGTCAGCGCGGCGCTTCTTCGCTCGGCTGCTGGCGCGGAGGCGTATCTCATTGCCGATGCGCAAACGGGCTACATTTTGGAAGAACAGGATGCGCGGAAAAAACTGCAAGTGGGTAGTCTGACAAAGATCGCGACTGCGAGTGTCGTGCTCGATTGGGCAGAGCGAAGATCGGGCGATCTCAATCAGCCAGTCACGATCCCGCAAGAGGCGTTTGTCGGTACCCTTGAAAACAACATCGGTTTTCAACCGGGGGACACCATTACGCTGCGCGATTTACTCTATGCGGCACTCGTCCAGTCCGACAACATTGCAGCCTACACGCTGGCGTATCAGGTCGGCTCCAAGATTGAGTCGCTTCTGCCTGGCGAAGCGAGCCCAAAATACACGCCAGTTGACGCATTTGTCGCCCAGATGAATGCCTTGGCCAAGCAGTTGAAGATGGACCGCACGCGTTTTGTCAATCCGCATGGAGTTGATTACAAGGTCAAGCCGCTGCCGTATGCGACAGCAGAAGATATGGGACGTCTGACTCGCTACGCGATGAACAAAGCCAGCTTCCGCTTTTACGTGTCGCAAAAAGAACGGCAAATCTCGTTCGACCGGGCCGGACATCGAATGAATTACATTCTTCGCAACACAAACGAACTGCTTGGAAAGATGGGCATTGATGGAGTCAAAACCGGTCGCACTGCGCGGTCCGGTGATTGTTTGATCCTGTATGCCAATCGTCAGGCGGAAGTTGTTCGCCAAGGCCAGATGGAAACTGTCTATCCGCGTCATCTGATGGTCGTACTGCTGGGCAGCACGAATCGATTTGGCGAAGGGACAGCGCTATTGCAACGTGGCTGGCAGCTTTACGATCAATGGGCGGCCGGTGGCCGAACGGCTGATTCGAAGAAGATGCTGTGATCCCCTGATTGCAAAAATGAAGCCGCGCATTGGTGTTTTAACCAGCGGTGGCGATTGCCCGGGACTTAATGCGGTCCTGCGCGGTGTTGTGCTTGCGGCGGAGAAACTCGGCTGGGAAGTAGTTGGTTTTCGGGACGGATTTGAAGGACTTCTCCCACCCGGTAGTCATGTCATTCTCGATCGCCAAAGCATCAACGGAATCATGGCCTTGGGCGGCACAATTATTGGAACAACAAATCGCGGTCATTTTGCTGCCAAAGTCGGTGCTGGGGACCGGACCGTTGTGCCTGCCAAGGTTATTGCAGGGGCCAGGAAAATCCTGGAGGAGCTTCAGGTAAAGGCGTTGATCATCGTTGGCGGTGATGGCTCGTTGGTAACAGCACAGCAACTGCAGGAAGCGGGCATTAATTGCATTGGCGTTCCGAAGACGATCGACAACGATCTCGAAGCCACAGCGACGACATTCGGATTCGATTCAGCTGTGGCTGTCGTAATGGACGCGCTTGATCGAGTACATACGACGGCGACCAGCCATAGGCGAGTCATGGTGGTCGAAGTAATGGGACGCCATGCGGGCTGGATCGCCTTGCACGGGGGCATCGCCGGTGGTGCCGACATTATCTTGATTCCGGAAATTCCGTTTGATTACGACAAAATTGCGAGGGTGGTCAAAGCACGCGAAGCGGCTGGCTACCTGGGCACCGTTGTCGTGGTCGCAGAAGGCGCGCGACCAAAACATGGCGAACAGATCAAGCGCGACGTCGTAGGAGGCGAATTTCGTCTCGGCGGAATCGGTGAAATCGTCGCGCACGAAATTGCGAAGCGCACCGGCAAAGAAACGCGTTGCTGCGTCCTTGGGCATTTGCAGCGCGGGGGCGCGCCAACGACGCTCGATCGAATTTTGGGAACGCGTTTCGGTGTCAAGGCCGTCCAACTGGCCTATGAAGGACATTTTGGTTCGATGGTCAGCTACCAAAACTATCAGGTGCGTCAGGTGCCGATCGCGGAAGCGGTTAATCGCCTCAAGCTTGTTCCGCGCAATGGCGAAATGGCGCAGACCGCGCGCGACGTGGACATTTCCTTCGGCGACTGAGAATCGTCATCGCACGCCAGGTGCGACATCAACTCGAGTAGGATAGTATAAAGCTGGTCCATGACGGAAAGTGCTGCCAGCGCCCAAAGCACCGATTCGGTGCTGATGATCCGACCACGCCGGTTTTCTCCCAATCCGGAAACGGCGGCAGATAATGCGTTTCAACGTGACGCCAACCGGAATTTGGATGCGTTGATGGTGGCCGCGAGAAACGAATTCGACGCATCTGTGCAAACGCTGCGTGCAGCCGGGGTGAATGTGCATGTCTTTGAAGATACACCTGAGCCGGAAAAGCCAGACGCCGTTTTCCCCAACAACTGGATCTCGACGCATCACGATGGGCGGATCGCCCTCTTCCCGATGTATTCAAATCTGCGGCGCCGCGAGCGACGGCAGGATATCGTCACTGGACTGCGTAATTACTATCGGGTCACCGAGGTGATCGATTACTCGATGTTCGAGGATGAAGATTGCTATCTGGAAGGCACAGGCAGTCTCGTGCTCGATCACCTTAACAAGCTTGCGTATGTCTCGCTCTCAAGGCGTTCCGATCCCAAAGTGATCCACCGCTTTGCCAATGATTTCAGCTACGAGCCGGTCACCTTCACCAGCATCGGCTCCGACGGCCAGTCGATCTATCACACCAACGTGATGATGTGCGTCGGAACGGTCTTCGCGATGGTTGGTCTGGAGGTGATTCGAAACAAAGCCGAGCGGCAACAGTTGCGTGCGCACTTGGAGAGGACCGGAAAGGAGATCGTTGAGTTATCGGCAGCTCAGATCGCGAACTTCGCCGGCAATGCCATTGAACTACAGAACAGACACGGCGAGAAACTGCTTGTGCTTTCCAGCCGCGCAGCTGGAGCATTGACCAGAGAACAACGCGAAGGATTAGCCCGGTTCGGGAAGCTCGTGCAGCTTGAACTACCTACGATTGAACTTGGTGGCGGGAGCGCACGCTGCATGATGGCGACGATTCACCTGCCGCCGCGGTTATAGCGGTGCTGCATGAATGCAGTCGACCGACGCTTTCACTCCGAAATAAATCCAGCTCGTTTTCAACGACTTTTGGTTTTTACGCGAACGCGAAGCGCTCCAGATGCTGATCGTGGAAACCCAACGCGATATGAGCGGACTGGTTACGCTAAACTCGACAAAGGCAACGTCATCGTCGCCGGCCGCAACGTGTTCTTCCTGTACAGGTGGAAACTGGGCCTGGCGCATCCTTGCGACGGTTGATTGTCGATCTTATATTTAGAAGACGCGCTGAGCGCGAGAGAATTAGGAGATCATTATGCCAACGACGATTGCTGCTCCAAGAGCTAAAAAAACACCTGTAGTTGAAGAAGATTTTTTGCCACTGCACGGCACTGATTACGTCGAGTTTTATGTCGGCAATGCCAAACAGGCGGCGCATTTCTACAAGACGGCATTCGGTTTTCAAAGCCTTGCCTATTCCGGTCCGGAAACGGGAATAAAGGAACGAGCAAGCTATGCGATTCGCCAGAACAAATTGACGCTTGTTCTGACAACTCCGATGCGGCCGAATCACGCGATCGCCGATCATATCCATAAACACGGTGACGGCGTGAAAGTTCTTGCACTTACTGTGGAAGACGCAACCTCAGCGTGGGAGGAGACAACGAAACGCGGAGGCAAGAGTTATATGAAGCCGACGACGCTCTCGGATGAACATGGGGAGTTGGTGATGAGTGGAATTCACACGTACGGCGAGGTGGTTCATCTGTTCGTCGAACGTCAGAATTATCATGGCCCGTTCATGCCCGGTTTTCGAAAGTGGGAATCGAATTACAATCCGCCGCAGACCGGATTGCAATATGTCGATCATTGCGTTGGCAACGTTGCGTTGGGCCAGATGAATCCGTGGGTAAAATTTTATGAGGACGTGATGGGGTTCCGGAATATCCTTAGCTTTGACGACAAGGATATCTCCACCGAATACTCGGCGCTCATGAGCAAAGTGATGAGCAACGGCAATGGTTTCGTAAAGTTTCCGATAAACGAACCCGCTGAAGGTAAAAAGAAATCGCAGGTGGATGAGTATCTGGACTTTTACAATGGTGAAGGCGTGCAACACGTCGCCATGGCGACTAAAAACATCATCGAGACAGTTACGGATCTACAAAAGCGCGGCGTTGAATTTCTGAAGATACCTTCCAACTATTACGCCACGCTGCTCGATCGGGTTGGTCACATCGACGAAGAACTGAACGCATTGAAGCGATTGGGCATCCTGGTCGATCGCGATGATGAAGGTTACCTGCTTCAGATATTCACCAAGCCAGTAGAAGACCGGCCGACACTGTTTTTCGAAATTATCCAGCGCAAAGGAGCGAAGAGTTTTGGCAAGGGGAATTTCAAGGCACTCTTTGAAGCCATCGAACGCGAACAGGCGGCGAGAGGTAATTTGTAAAAAGGGAGAGGAATCCACAATGCCGTATTACCAAAGACTGGGAGACATCCCGAGGAAACATCACATTTGGTTTCATCGTAACGGATCGACGCCGAGTTATAAGAACGAAGGCATCGCCTACGAGCACGTTTTTACGACACAGGGATTCGACGAAGCATATTCGATCATGTATCACCTGCGCCCGCCTACGCGTGTGCGCAACGTCGAGCTGATTAAGCATTGGGAGCCGAAAAAGGTGACCGATAGTCCGCTGCGACATCATCATTTGAAGACGGCTAATATTCCGCGGCGCGGCGATCTGTACACCGGACGCATTCCGATGCTATTTAACCGCGATGTGATCGCGTACCGCGCCAGGCCTGCGAAGGCGTACGACAAGTTTCAATATTACAAAAACGGCGGCGCTGATGAGATCATTTTTGTGTTTCACGGCAGCGGCGTGATGGAATCCGTCTTTGGGAAACTTCCTTATCGCGCCGAGGATTACATTGTCATTCCGCGGGGGATCACATATCGGTTGGTGCCTGACAAGATTGAAGAGGAAGATTATCTCATTCTCGAATCGGTTGGCCCGGTCCGGATTCCGCAGCGTTACCTGAATCACGAGGGGCAAATCAAAATGGGCGCGCCGTACCTCGGAGCGCGATCTCCACGGTCCTCGCGAGGTAATTACAATCGATAAGGAGGAAGACGTCGATATTCTCGTAAAGGATGGAGCGCGACTCACCCGGGTGACGCTGGCACAGCATCCCTTCGATGCGGTCGGCTGGGACGGTTATCTCTACCCGTTCACATTCAACGCGCAGGATTTCGAGCCGATCACTGGAACATTGCATCAACCGCCGCCAATCCATCAGACCTTCGAAATTCGCGGATATGTAGTGTGCACGTTTGCACCGCGCATGCTCGATACGCACCCGGAAGCCGTAAAAATCCCATGGGTGCACGACAACGTCGAGGCTGACGAAGTTCTTTTTTACGTGCGCGGAAACTTTGGTTCACGGCGCGGAATCGAGAGCGGTTCCATCACATTGCATCCACGCGGGATTCCGCACGGCCCGCATCCGGGGACGATCATGGCAAGCAGGAACGCAACTCGCACGGAAGAGCTCGCCGTGATGTTTGACACGCAACACACGCTAGAGCTGACCGAGGAATCGCTCTCGCTAGACGACCCAAAATATCCGCAAAGCTGGCTTGAATAAGGTGGATTGCATTCTTCGAGTGCGCTATAGAGACCGCTGCCCGGTGCTAGGTAAATCAAAATACGACGCATGATTCAGAGCCGTAATCCCGATATAGACGTCGAGGAAAGATTCAGGCACGAGAACAATCGGCTTCCTGAAAAGGACCTCGACAAAATCGCCAAAGCATACCGTGCGTTGCTTCGCGACATCGGCGAAGACATCGATCGTGAAGGTCTGCGCCGTACTCCGGATCGGGCGGCGCGAGCCCTGGAATTTCTCACGCAAGGTTATCGCCAGGATCTCGACGAGATCATTAACGACGCGGTGTTCGATTCGAACGCGAGCGAGATCGTGTTGGTGAAAGACATAGAGTTGTATTCGTTGTGTGAACACCATTTGCTACCATTCATCGGCCGGGCCCATGTGGCTTACATCCCAAACGGTAAAGTGATCGGCCTCTCAAAGGTGGCGCGAATCGTAGATGTTTACGCACGTCGCTTACAGATTCAGGAGAACCTGACCACGCAAATTGCCCAAGCACTCATGAACTGCCTCGAACCATCCGGCGTCGCCGTGGTAGTGGAAGCAAAGCACCTTTGCATGATGATGCGAGGGGTTGAAAAACAAAACTCGGTAATGAAAACGTCGTGTTTACTGGGTGTTTTCAAGGACGACGCGCGGACCCGTTCCGAATTTCTCTCGTTGCTGAAAGATTGATTCGCGAAAGGTGGAGCCTGTTGTCCTGAACAGGCTGGCAAAGAAGGCGGCCTTGGCTCCAAATTCTTGCCTAAGTATGACGCTCCATCTCATGTTTGCGGGGCATTAATTTGCGAACACTTACGTCCGCGAGAATTGCTCGCTTAAGCGCGCCAGTGCAAGAGCTGCAAGGAGCAGCCCGAAATCACGCAGCGCCACATCAAAATACCCCGGAATCAGCAGGAGGTTTATGATGATCAGCGCCAGCCACGCGGCGACGATGTAAGCGAAGATTCGTGGTTTAAGCGCCACTCCAATTCCAGCCACAATTTCGATTGCGCCGACGACAAGCATTAACGTGTGTGCAGGTACGGGTGAAACCTTGGCTACCGTTTCGGGAATATATTGGTCCCAGTTAACCAACAAGTGAAAAAACTTGTCCAACCCGGCAAGGATGGGAGCGACTGTGAAACCAAAATGCAGGAGCCGGTATGCCTGCTGGGCGGGCGAACTGGCAGCTGTGCTGGTGACGGCAGATTGATCAATGCTCGTATTCATGGCCGGCAATTTGTTGTATTAGTTATAATAAGTCAATAACTTATTTGACTATTGAACCGCAAGCCCGTTTCTTTCTGGCGCGTAATGAACACTACCTTGGACATCTATCCCGCCATGAACGGAGTTGCGAACGGATGCAACGGAGAAGATGCAGCCGTTCGTGTCTGCAACTATGACGAGACCGTTTCGCCAGATCGCCTCGAACGGGCAACACTTGCAAAGGTCGACTCTCAGGTGTTGCTCCGTGAGCTTCTGCGTCGCATCGGCGAGGACCCCGATCGCGAAGGATTGCAACAGACTCCGGCGCGGATCATCCGATCTTGGAGCGAACTATTCAGCGGCTACGGGAAGCAAGCGGAGGACGTCCTCCGCACCCAATTTCACGCCGAGCGGTACAACGAGATGGTACTTCTTCGCAATGTCGAATTCTATTCCACCTGCGAACATCACTTGCTGCCGTTTTCGTCGGTTTGTCGAAACTGGCGCGGTTACTTGATATTTTTGCGCGGAGACTCCAGGTACAGGAACGCCTGACCCGGCAAATTGTCAGCGAGCTGGAGCGCTTGCTCAAGCCAAAGGGGGTCGCCGTGATGATAGAGGGTAGACATCAGTGCATGAGCTGCAGGGGCGTGCGCAAGCGGGACGGAAAGATGATTACCAGTTGCCTCTTCGGCACGTTTAGAGAGAACGCTGCCAGCCGAACTGAGTTTTCCTCGTTGTTAAGAAACTAGATTCCCCGCGCGAATTCTTATTTCACCTCGAAGCGACAGGAAGGCTGGGGTCCAGTGATGCAATGTGCTTTGACCGGAGTTCCAATTATCTCGGTGAGCAAGGATTCCGCCAGAAGACATGCTTCAGGGTGATTCGCGGTAGCTGCGGCAATTGGACAGCCGCTGCCACAGATGAAGTCTTTCCCATTTTCCTCCCGAAACGTGGCCATCCCGCCGAGCTCCTTGAGAATGCCAAGAGCAGCATCGATTCTTTGCCGCCGGGTTTTGCCTTTTACCTCGAAGAGATGTTCCTCCGCTACGCTACGTCCGGCGGCACGCATTCCGGCGCGCAAGGTTCTTGGCTTAAGCTGTCGGGAAAACATAGCCATGATAAGCGAGACCAAGCGGCCGTATGCTTTCGGAAAAACCTGTTCGGATTCCGGCCCGAGAACATACGTGGCGTGTGGTCTGCGAATTCCCGGTCTCATACCTGATTGTGCCACGAGTCTGTCCCGCTCAAGACTGGCAAGATGTGCGCGCACCGCGTTGTCAGTCAGGTGCAGCGCGTCCGCGAGTTCGTTCACTGTGCACTCTCGAGCCCGGAGGAGTTCGAGGATTTTCCCCCGGGTACTTTTGAACAGGCGGTCTTGCGAGCCTATATACTTCATTAGATTAACGATCATGCGTATTCCGATTAAGTCAAAAGAAGGTTTGACTAATTCTGGATTCGAAGTGCGTTCGCCGGTCGCTAATGGGTGAGGGGATGGCGCTTATGCTCTTGACGGTTAGCAAGCGACTTGAATTTTCGGCCTCGCGACGGCTGTTCTTTCGAGAATGGAGCGATCAGGAAAACCTCGCGGTTTTCGGGCCCGAAACGAAAGCGCGCCATGGAAGCGGCCGCAACTACGTCGCTTATTTCGTTTTCACCGGCCCAGTAAATCCTGCTACGGGGATGCTGATTAACATTAGTGAGATCAAGGAGCGCGCTGGCGAGATTCTCCGCGAGCGATTTGATCACAAATTCCTCAACGAAGATAACCCGTCTTTCCAGAAAGTTCCGCCTACTGTCGAAAACGTTGCCCGCCAACTTTATCTCGATGTCGCGCCGTTATTTTCTGACGATGTGGCGCAACTTGTTGCTTGTCATCTTAGCGAGTCACCGGAGAGGAGCGCGACATTCTATTCCACTGGCGTCTGTGAAGGGAACTATTGGTTTGAATTTTCATCGGCGCGCAAGACCATGTCGCCTCTGTTAAATGCCGAGGAAAACGCGCGTTTGTTTGGGTCGGCCACCTCTATTCACGGACACCATTATCGCGCGCGTCTTACATACCGGTCTAATAAAGCCATTAGCGATGTGCCCTTGGTTCGCCACGATGCTGTCGACGCCTGCTTGCGTGCTCTGCACGAAGAACTCGACCACCGCTATCTGAACGAGGAAGTGGCTGGCTTGGAGAATCGTGCCATCACGACGGAGAGTTTAACGCATTACATCTACGAACGGGCAAGCTCAATGACCCCGCTGGATCGTGTTCGCCTGCATGAACGCGCGGATTTTTTTGCCGAGGCGTGGAAGGACAAAACCATTTTCCTTGGAATGCGGATGCCATTTTATGCAGCACACCGATTGTGTGCGGCTACGCTTTCCGACGCCGAAAACGCGAAGCTTTACGGCAAATGCAATAACCTCCTGGGTCACGGCCATGGTTATCTGACAGAGACAACCATTGGCGGAGATTACGATGAACGCAGCGGAACACTCTACGATTTTGTCACATTGAGGAGGGTTATCCATGAATCGCTGGAACCATGGCAGGATCGACATCTGGATCTGGAAACAGAGGACTTCCGCGATTCGCCTTCCACGGGAGAAAACATTGTGCGTGCCCTCTGGCCAAGGATTGATAACCGTCTAAATCAGCGACTCGTTAGGCTACGTTTATGGGAGACGGCGAATAACCGGTTTACGCTGCGGCGAACCTGAAGCACATGTGAGGACGGACCGCCGGGCCGTCCGTTCTATTGCACGAGGCGGCGGCTGGCGATCGCAGCCTTCAATTTTTATGAAACGATATCTTATCACGGGCGCAAGTCGCGGGATTGGCCGTGCGATTGCCGAAAAACTGGCAGGTCCGGATATTGAATTGCTTCTCCACGGGCGGGATACGGTGGCTCTGGCCAAGGTATGTCGTTGTGTGAAGCACCATTGCGCACGTGTGGTTCGCCTGATTCATGATCTTGCTGTTTCGTCAGGCGTTTCCGATCTAATCGACCAAGTTGGAAAAAAGCCACTTGATCTGTTGGTGAACAACGCAGGCATCGCGATCGTAAAGCCCTTTTGCGAAATCACACCCATTGAATGGAAACAAACCGTCGGCGTAAATATCACTGCGCCCTTTATGCTAATGCAGCATTTTGCGCCCAACATGCCGCCTGGCTCCAGCATCGTTAACATTCTTTCGATCGCAGCAAAGACGGGTTTTGCGAATTGGAGCGCCTATTGCATGAGCAAGTTTGCGCTCGAAGGTTTCTCGCAATGCGTGCGTGAAGAATTACGTGATCGCAAGATCCGGGTACTCAACGTTTATCCTGCTGCCACCGACACCAACATCTGGACGCAAATCGAGGGGAAATGGCCGCGCCCGAAGATGATTTCCCCAGAAAATGTCGCCAGCGTTGTGGCGTACGCACTGTCTCGTCCCCCGGACGTCACGTTGGAGAATATCAGTATTTCCAGCTTGGCTGGAAATCTCTGATTCCTTAGTCTTGGTGTTATCCGTACGTTGTAGCCACGGCTCTGTCAGCCGTTTTCCCAAGGACTGCGTTCCCGAAAGGCACCGGCCGCAGGCAGGTGGCTATGCAGCAGGGAAGATTTTGTCCTATGATTAAAGCGCTGCAGAGCGAGCTCAGTATCAACGTTATCGCGTCGATTATCGTCTCATTCCTCTTTCTGGTCGCAGGGTTTCTGTGGGGCAAGTATAAGGAACAGCGTCGGAAGTTTGGGCGAAACCTCGAAGAGTACAGATTTCTATCCATTCACCGTTACCCGCGAAAACTTCGGCGAATTCAACCTGAAGGATTTTCGCCTGGGGATGCATTATTTTCTCAAGAACGAAGATTACACCGCGGCGCGACAGCTTATTTTCATCGGCGAGCAGAACAATGTACGCGCGCAACTCGAACCCACCGAGCAAAAGGTTTACGCGCAGCTATTCGAGAAATATGACGGCAAAACCATCGCCGACGACACGCAGGAATTTCTTGAAAACTACGAACGGATTGTGCGCCTGATGGGAAAATCGTTTCCCAATACCGGAATCGAGATCTTGCTGCACAACCTGGCCGACCCCGCACATTCGCTTATTACGCTCGAAAATAATGTAACCGGACGACACCTGCGCGATGGCACAACAAATCTGCTGATTGATCTCAAACGCCGCCAGCTCCTCAACGAAGAGAAATTAAATTACGAGCTGAACATCGGGGCGCGAAAATTCAAATGCACGACGATTCCAATCAAACGCAAAGAATTTGGAATTGTTGGTGCGATCTGCATCAACATCGATGCCAATTATATCACCGAAGAAGTGTTGAAAGATCGACAACGAATCGAAACATGGTTCCGAAACTTTCTTCGCACCGACATGCAACTCGACGAAAATATTCTGAGCAAGGATGAATACGCGAATGCGCTCAAGGGCAAACGCCACTTCAAGGAGGAAACAACTTAGCAGGCAATCCACCATTTCGAGCGGACTCGCTCGACACTAAAGCTCCACGAAAGCTGGCTTAACATTTCGCGGAAAAGGAAAGTTTCGAATCCAAAGCGGGGATCGATTGCATCACAAAGAGAGATGGACAGTATCAGAATTGATCTATTATGGCTCGGATTGATCCTCTGCTTCTTGTCGGTGGCCTGTATCGATGCCGGCGCTGCCGACGAACCGGAAAACGCCCAGATCGACGATTGCCAAACAGGCGTTTATCGCTTTTCAGACGGAAAAATTCTCGACATAGCACGATCTGAGGGCGACACGTTTCGCTGGCGTACATTCGACGGCGCAACCGGGGTTTTGCATAAGATGCCGGACGGCTCCTGGACAAGCACGCTCGGATGGACAGATCATCCAGATGGGCACACTGCATCTTTCGCGCGCTGCGCGACGGGTGAAATCGAATTCGACCACAAGACAGCTCATCGGATTCCGCTCGACGTGACCAATACGGTTTTCGAGGGTCGTTGCGGAGTTAAGCTCGCGGGCAGATTAGTGTTGCCGAAGCGCAAGTATCCAGTTCCGGTCGTGGTCCTCATTCACGGTGCCGAAAGGGAATCTGCGCGAGAGTCGCACGCGCTCCAACGACTGTTACCGGCCGAGAATGTTGGCGCTTTTGTGTATGACAAGCGTGGAACGGGCGGCTCGGAAGGCAAATATACGCAAGATTTCGATACGCTCGCAGATGACGCCGTGGCTGCGATGCGAGAAGCCAGGCGGATTGCAGGCACACGCTGTGTGAGAATCGGATATCAGGGTGGTAGCCAGGGAGGCTGGGTCGCGCCGCTCGCTGCGACGCGTGCCCCTGTCGATTTCGTTATTGTTAGTTTCGGATTGGCCGTCTCCGTCATTGACGAAGACCAGGAGGAGGTTGCGCTCGAGATGCGCCTCAAAGGTCATAGCCAGGAGGAGATTTCAAAGGCGCTGGAGGTTGCATCCGCGGCCGAGGCCGTGTTTGAGAGCGGTTTCACCAAAGGTTTCGAACGTTTCGATGCTGTGAGAGCCAAGTACCGCAACGAGCCTTGGTACAAAGATGTGCATGGTAACTATACGCATTTTATTTTGCCGTACAGCGCGTCCGAGGTACGCGAGAAGTTTAAGGATTCTCTTCCCGGCACGCCGTTCCGCTACGATCCCATGCCTATGCTTCGCGCCGTCAAAGCGCCGCAGTTGTGGATTCTCGGAGAAGACGACCTCGAAGCGCCGAGCGCGGAGACATTTCGCCGTATCAAAATGCTGATCGGGGAAGGAAAGCCAATTACGCTCGCCCTATTTCCTCATGCCGAGCACGGAATGACCGAATACGAATTTGATTCAAAAGGCGAGCGCGTCTCGACACACTATGCGCCGGGTTACTTTGCCATGATGCGTGACTTTGCGCGAGACGGCCAGATATCGGGCTCCTATGGATCAAGCGTTGTCGTCAAACCGGAGACAGTCCAGGGAAGTCGAGCGATTCCTAGTCCATCACGCACACAGGGCGAACAGTAGGCGATTCCTCGCTTCTGCTTTCGTCATTCGTTCGTGATGGCAACGAGACCTATTTCGGTGAGGCGTGCAGCGTCGTCTGATATTCGGGCTTCTGGTGATATTCGACGAGGCGAAATCCCCAACCAATTAGCGTCGAAAGATCCTTGCTCTGGTTTTTCTTTTCGTTCAGGAACTTCTCGATCCTGGCTTTCAATTCCAGTTGTTGATCGGTTGTATCGAGAATTTCAAATATTTCCATCGATAACAGCCAATCTTCGGGGTGTTCTGCCTGCTGTGTCTCCCAAATTTCGCCAAGCCGTTCATAACCGGTTTTGCTTTCCCGAATTTTGCGGACCTGCGCGTAAAGATTCTCCAGTCGTCTGCGCTTTGCGTCTGACGGAACTTTGATGGTGCGTTCCTTGGGAACCAGGGCCACCTGGTTATAAGCGTCCTTGTCCGCCGCGCCGTTAAACACTGAACTGATTCGTTCGCCAACTGCCATGTCGTAAAAGCCCCATTCCGGCTCGAAGAGGACTCGGTCACGGTATTTCGCGTTGCAGTTTACGAACGTGATCAACAACAATTTCCCGTCGCGACGCAGCACCTTCTCCACTCTGCCTGAAACCACGATTCCGCTGACGAAGTCGATTTTCGCCTTTTTGCCTTCGACAATTCCAAGCGCGTGCAATTGATCGTTCGTGAGCAACTCCGGCGACGTTGATGTTTGCTTCCATTTTCCAACCGGCGAACCAAAACCGTCCTTGTGATAATCAACGCCGTGGCCCTCAAGTTCTCTGTATTTAAACGCCAGCGCAGTCTTCCCGGTCGTTCGCAGATAAATCGGAGAATCGTTTTCGTCTGTGATGACCTCCGTGAAAACCCCGCTAACTTGCAGGCCGGATAAATATTCACAGGTCGCGGTGTTATTGCATTCGATCGCTTTGTTGATGCCTTCAAGTCCACCAACCATGAATGCCATCTTGCTGGCAAATTCTTCCAGCACGTCCTTTAAATGCTGGAAATCGCGGCAGACAAAGAGTTGCGGTTGTTTTGTGGTGATATCGAACGCGCAATTCTGCGCGTCGATAGAATAGGGGATTTTCTTTACCCCGGGCTCCAGGCATGAGACCGATTCACCGATCGACGAAAGCAAACCTGCGCCGTAAATTTTTGGATTCTCAAGCGTGCCAATGAGCCCATACTCGACCGTCCACCAATGTAAACGTGAGAGCAGAGCCATTTCGGAAGGCGAGCCGAGATTTTTCTGGCGATGTTCGACCAGCTTCGTTGCTTCCTCGACTTCTTTCGTATCGGCGTTCGGGCGTTCCTTTAGGATCGATAAGTGCCGGATCGCTTGATACAGCTCGAAATCCTTTTTGGACGACATTGCCTTGGCGCCTACTTCGCCAAAGCGCTGTAAATAGTTTGAGTATTCACGATCGACAATAATCGGCGCGTGGCCGGCAGCCTCATGCACAATGTCAGGCGCCGGCGTGTATTCGATGTGCTGGATCTGGCGCATGTCGCAGGCGATTACCAGCACCTTATAGGCTTGAAATTCCATGAATGCCGCCGGCGGAATGAAACCGTCCACCGCCACTGCGCCCCACTCGATCTTTGCCAGAATATCGTTCATCTCTTCGATGCGCGGAATGCGATCGAATGAAATGCCTGTATTCAGGAGGCCCTGGAAATAGACTTTGTGCGCGTATTCCTTCAGGAAAAAAATGTTCTGACGCATGATGAATCGCCAGACTGCGTGATCGACCGATGTGTAATCGTCGTATCGCTGATCGACTGCGAATTGGAGCAAATGTTTCGGACAAGCCGCGACAGCCGCATTGCTAAAACTGATACCGCCTAGCGATTTCATCGGCAACCTCTTTGGGAACGAAAAGAACTTATGGCCCGTTTGCAAAGCGAGCAACAATGATTCGTCGCTAGCATCTTGGACCGACTTCTTCTGAAAAATGCCAGTCCAACTCGACCCGAAGAGACAAACATTAAGCACCAGAGCCGCATGATTTGCCAAGGTATCTAGCAGTCGCCACCGCGACCGTTTCACCTATCGTTTCGCTCGAATTACGCGTCTCGTAATCCAGATTAGGGCCGCTAACGCGATTACCCACGGCGCCAAAAACGCGACCGCCACACCAATCATACGCAGGCTCCACATGATCGCGCCCGCGCTTTGCGCCAGTGTGCGCCGCAACGTGGCGAGAACGCCGCTCTCCTGCGAAATAATGTTGCCCTGACTGTAAACCTGGATCGAGACGTCCGCTGGCGCGTTTGCTTCATCGATCTGCGCATCGGTGCGGTCGTGCCGTTGCACACTTACGTTCTCAACTTTGCCTAACGAGTTGAGCGACTGCATGAGCGTTGGGTAATTTTTCATCGACACCCGCAATGAGACGCTCGCTATTTCGCGCCCATCTGGATCACTGCTGAACGTCGAGCTGCGAATGCGGCCACCTTGTTTCTGCGCAATAGCACGAAGCTCCTTTGTTTTTTCGTCCACTGAGGACGTGCAAATGCGCAGGCTGGTCTGCTGGAATGCCTGCTCTTGTTCTTCGCGGGAGATGCTGATGTTGAGTTCCACCTTGTCTCGCTTCGTCCTGGCATTTTCCGATATACCGCTGCCGCCTTGCGCGATTCGCTGGGTCTCCGTTTGGAAGTTTTCTACGCGACCCAACGACTTCACTTTCCCGGTTACATTCTCGCTTTCTTCGGGCGCGATCAATATGCTCAGCTGGGCTGAAACTCGTCCAGAGTAATCACGGTCTAGCCGCGCATTTGTGATTTGTACCTTTGCCGATGCAAGAGTTTTGATGTCATTGTAGATCTTCTCAACATCCGGTGTGTAGAGTGCCAACTGGGCGCGCTCTTTGAGCAGGAACGCCGCGGGCTCTTCCATGTCCTTTTCTGCAAGCGAAATCGTCACCGTGGCGAATTGCACCTGCGAATCCCAGTATTTTAGTTCGCCCTGCATCTTTTCGATCTCTTCGCGCACACGAGCCAGTTCCTTCTCTACCTGGAGCAAATCGGAGACTTTGCCGGTTTTGGTTTTCAACATGTCGATCAAACGCTGCTCCATCACGTGGGCGTTTTTCAGGCGCGCATCGGTATCGAAATAGGCCTTGGTGACGTCTTCGGTGCCGAGTGTCTGGTTCTTTAACTCGCCAAGGCTTCGAACCTTTTGCAGAAAGCGATCAAGGTTTTCTGGCAGGACCTTCGCGATGACCTGCCCCCGGAGTTTACCATTTGCCTGTTTCTCGGAATCTGTTGTGGCGACGTAGCCATGTTCTTCGTTCGCAAATGCGGTGATCCTTTGGACCGCATTGTCAAAGCTCACGATCTCCAGTTCGACTGTCGCGTTGCGAATCAGTTTTCGATTGACAGACTGCGGAGTGAGTTCTTGGTCTGGAACTTGCGTAGTTTCTTCCGTAGCAGTCGGAATATTTGATCCAGTAACGATCGTTCGTTCCACCTCCGCGCCTCCTTGTTTCTCGTCTTTCGACTGAGCTGGAGCTGGTGGTGGCGGTTCCTTTAGAGTCAAACCTTGTCGTCGGCCGGCCGCGACTTCGTCTGACTTCGCTAGAGCACCCGATTGAGCTGCTCGCGGTGCTGGAAGCTGTGACCGTTGCTCGGCAAATTGTTCCCCAGCGTAACGTTCCCGTTCGCGCAGGGCCGTCACAGGTTCGCCGGTGATCATCCGCCCAATCTGCACAAGCCCGAGCAACACTGCGGCGACTGCCGTAATTTGAATAGCGCGCAGACGAATCAGATCGCCGAGCAATTTTACGAGTCCGTTTCGTTGCGGAGCGCGATTTTTAAAGGCTGCCAGCATGCGCTGTTCAAAAGCGGGATCGGCTTTTTCCTGTGCGAGAGTTTCTTCCAGAATTTTGTTCATGGCTTTGATTTCTTGATGAGTTTTGCGGCATGCGACGCAATCGAGCAGGTGCGCATGAAGCGCGCTTTGTTCGCCGTCGGAAAGCTCGCCGTACAAATCGGCGGCCAGCCAGGTGTCGATTTCGTTGTGGATCGTTGCCATACGTTTAATCCATTGAGGCGAGAGCGGGACGAAGTTGTTTGCGCATGGATAGGAGGGCACGGCCCAGAATTCCGCGCAGGGCACCATTGGTAAGACCGAGCGTGTCTTCGATGGTGCGATAGTCCATTTCTTCGAAATAACGCAGTGTGAGGGCCGCTCGATGGAGCTCCGGCAACGCCGCAAGCGCACAGTGCAATTGTTGATCCAAGACCGCCGCATCGGCCGGCCGGTCGTCGATTTCTTCCGTAAGCTGCTCTGAGAGTGGAACAGCCCGGCGTCTGCGAAAAATATCGTGAGCCCTGTGTCGCGTGATGGTCGCTAGCCAGGCTGGAAATTTCTCCGGATCGCGTACGCGCCAGCGTGTTTTCCACGCTTTAACCAGTGAGTCTTGCACGACATCTTCGGCTTCCTCGCGATTTTGCAAAACACCGTAAGCGATGGCGAAAAGTGTCCGGCTAAAGGTGCGAATAATCATCTCAAATGCCTCCCGATCGCCGTGAATGGCCGCCCGGTATTGTTCGCGTTCGCTGGCATCCATTGGTTCGATCTAAAGCCTAGACGTCGGAGAGCGCGATTCCGCGCGAACTTTTTTAGGAAATTTGGGTGGATCGGCTTCTCCTGAAGCGATGGGGGGCCAATCGCCGCCGGCACAAATGCTCAGGCGGTAAAACGGTAGTTTACTTTGCCAAGGCGTTGAAGAGTCGCTGCGGTGATCGTTCCACCTAGAAAATCAGAACTGTGTTGCCGACGCTGACCAGGTCTTTCACGCGCGCGGCATCCCAGTTCGCGAGACGAATGCAGCCATGACTGGCAGCGCGCCCAATTGTCTCGGGATTGTTGGTGCCATGAATGCCGATGCCAGGTTTGTTCAAGCCCATCCAGAGAACTCCGACCAGATTGTTTGGGCCCGGCGGCAGGTTATAATAATTTTCCGTGCGCACGCCGTGGTTGAGCATGCCTTCATCATAGCGGAACCAGGGCCAAACATTCACACCGAGAATTTTCCATGTGCCCACTGGTGCCGGCAACGTTTTGGATCCCGGTGTAATCGGGAACACACAGACGAGCCGATCCTGATCGAAGACCTCCAGAAGGTGCTCATGGGTATCGACGAAAATCTTGCGGGAGGCGAATGCCGGATTTTCAGGGACCTTGCCTTCGGTGAATTTTTCAACCTCGAAGGGCAACACGTTCGGGACCTTCAAAGTTTCCCCGGGCTGAAGGTGTTCCCAGTTCTTCCCGGGATTCAGTTTCTGAATGTAAGACTCGGCGGAATGATAACGCTCGGCGACGAATTCAAGCAGAGAGGTGTAAGGCATCCATTTCAATCTGGCCTGTTCGGCATGGCTGCCCGGCACATCACCCACGAATTTCAGGTCTTCTTCCCTGATTGCGTAAGTTGTGTAAGTCACCGGTACCTGGTCGAGCATCCATTGATCGACCGCGCCGGTCTTTGGCATGGCATGCGCGTGCTTGTATGAGATGAGCGCTTTGCGGAAGAACTCGCCCATTCTTCCATCAATTTTCCCGGGTCCGAAATCGCTATTGTCCAAGAAAATCTGCAACCGCGTTGCGGTCTGTTCGTCGTAATTGGGCAGCGCGACCGGATAGACTTTGGGCGGCGGCGTGAGTTGCTCCTGCGGTGACGTGGTGTTTTCCTGCGCTAGCGCGAACGTTGTGATTGCGATGATCCCCAAAATGTAAACGACCTTCATTGCCGGAAGTTATGCGTTGCGAATCAGACTGCGCAAACGCGGTCTTGATTACTCAGCGCGCCGTGGTGGTCGATGACCGGTAACCAATTTGCCCTCCCGTTACCGCGATAAGCAGCAGCGCCAGGACGGATGCGGCCAGCGTGAGGTTCAAATAGCTCCCGAGCACGGCTGGCGCGCGAAAGACCCGAACCAGGCACACCGCATAGAACGTGTTCCACGACGCATGGACCAAAATGGCCATCAATACGCTGTTTTTCGTATTGTTGACGACCCACATGATAATTAGGCGCAAACCAATAAGGGCCAGGGCGAACAATACGAAGTCGAGTACACTGCCCCTTGGCGGTATGTCGCTTAAATCCTGTGACGGAATCAAGAATCCGGGCAAGTGCCAGACCGCCCACAGGCTGCCAAGGATGAAACCACCGGCCAGAGGACCGTACGAGCGCTGCAAGCGAGGCTGCGCGAAACCCGTCCATCCCGGTTCCTCGAAAAGCGGTCCTCCGATAAGAGCCATAGAGATGAAGGCACGCAGGTACGACAAGACAGATGGTTGACCGGAAATATCGAGTGATTCCAAAGCCCCGGGTCGAATGAGAGTGGTGAACAACATAAGCGCGGGCAACCCAATAATCGCAAACACGTACCATTGAAGTCCGACGCGCCAACGTACGATTCGCCGCGTCAAGCTAGTGATGCCCGGTTTCCCTTCGATAATGGCGGTCATGATAAACCCGGATAAAACTGGCCCCAGCAGACCACCGATGGCCAATAGCCGCACTGCGTTGGCACTCAGACTCAGGACCCCGTAGTACACCAGCAGAGCCGGGAGGAACATGAGCCAGGAGAAAACAAATGTGAAGACGAAGTAAAGGACCAGCGGATGACGAGCGAGCAAGTTGTTGCGAGCGAACGCAAGCTGGCTTGGTAAGGTGGTCAATTTCGCAACTTCTCGCTCAAGGCTCGAACAGCATATGGAGAATTGTAATGTGGAAGCAATTCATCATTAGTGTCCCTTGATACGTAGTCGAGTAAAGATGTGCTGTTGCGATCCGGTCATTTTGAATTGGAGTGCTTGCCATTTGATATGTCAGTTCTAGTTTTGGCGCGGTGAAAAAGATTGAGGCAATCATCAAGCCGTTTAAAGCAGAACCGGTGAAGGAAGCCCTAATGGCAGCGGGCGTCGAAGGGATGTCGCTTAGCGAGGTAAAAGGATTTGGCCGACAGAAGGGCCACAGCGAAATTTATCGCGGTACCGAGTACACCGTTGATTTTCTTCCGAAGATAAAATTCGAGATGGTGGTCTCCGATGACCGCGCACAGCGAGCAGTCGAAGCAATTTTGGGAGCGGCCAAAACAGGAAAGATCGGTGATGGAAAGGTCTTCGTAACCGAGGTCGAAGAAGCAGTGCGCATTCGGACCGGTGAACGTGGAACTGAGGCACTGTAACCCCGAGCGGCGCGAGGCGGGTTAAAGAGTTTTAAAAGGTTCCCTTGGAGAGAACATCATTTTAACCTTTTAACTTTTTAACAATTCAGCGATTTAACGGTTTAGGTCATGCACGAATATCTGCTGTCGGTCTTCCTGGGAATCGTCGAAGGGCTGACGGAATTTCTTCCTGTAAGCTCAACCGCGCATTTGCGAATCTGCGAAGCGTTCCTGCATATCGATCTGCACGATGGGTTCTGGAAGATGTACACGATTGTCATCCAACTTGGCGCCATTCTGGCGTTGCCGGTTTATTTTTGGAATCGCATCCTGCAGCTTGTTCGCACGTTCCCAAGAGGCGAACGCGGCAATCGCAGCATTTTGACGAATCCGTTAAGTCTCACCTTGATCGCCTTTGTGGTAACCGCAGTTCCGGCCTGGGCACTTACGAAGCAAATTGGCAAGAACCTGGAAAATCTTTGGGTAATGGCCCTCGCGCTTCTCATTGGTGGAATCGTAATGTGGATCGTTGACGCTGTTTTCACGCGGCCGCGCACAAAGCACATGGAGGAGATGACCCTGCCACAAGCCATCTGGATCGGTGCAGCGCAAATTCTTTCTGCCATTTTCCCAGGCACTTCTCGCTCAATGTCCACCATTGCCGCGGGACAGGTCGCGGGCTTGTCGCGTCCGACCGCCTTGGAATTTTCGTTTTTCTTGTCGATGCCGACGATGGTGGTGGCTACGGGGTTTGATTTTTTGAAAACAGTAATGCCGCACCATCACGACGCGAATATTGCGCCGCTGGCAATGACTCCGCATGCATGGATTGTTCTCGGAATAGGATTTATCGTTTCGTTTTTCGTAGCGCTGGCCGTCGTTGCCTGGTTTATGAATTGGGTGCGTGCCCGTGGGTTTGTGCCGTTTGCCATTTATCGGATTGTTCTCGGCATAGGGTTATTGGCACTGCTGATGCGCGGGATAATCTAATTAAATATCAATGGGAGCCGACATTATTCTTCCCGATTTACAAAGTGCGGTTCTTTGCGAAGACGTCCGCTGCGAAATGAATGGCATGCAAACACTCGTGGGCGTGCTGAGTGTAATCCCTGCACCCGCGTTACCGATCAATTACATCCGGCTTTGCATCTGGACGCGTTGGTGCAGTGGTGCAGGAAAATTTCGGCAAGAATCCCGTATCGTCGGTGTCGACGAACAACACGTCATTGCGCGGGCGGAGGTGGAGTTTGTGTTAAAAGAGATGGATGGGCACGCGACCAACGTTCATTACTTTGGCGGGGTGCAATTTCAGCAATACGGATTACATCACGTGGAGATTTATCTGGAAAACGAATTGCGGATGCGTTTTCCGCTGCCTGTGATTCAGGTCAAACGATCAGCTGCTTAACGTCGGAACGTCTTGTGAATGGGGGCTTGCGAACGGGGCGGAGTTGTTTATCACGACGATATATGTCGACAGGATTTTTAATGGTCCTGATATGCAGCTGCATCGTCGTCGGTCAGACAGAGGCGCAGGAGGTAATCGTTGCTCGCGAAACGAAGCCGGAAGCTTCCAAGCAAACGACGCCACCTCCAGAGCAAAGTCCCTCAGAATCGCCAACCCCCGAACCATCCAAACCCAAACCACGCAGCAGGAAATCTACATCGGCAGAGCCCACGCTTGAGCAAATGCGAATGGCGGGCGCCCTTGCCGCTGAACGCCTGGACAATCCAAGTCCTTCACAAAAGAACAGATCTGACCAGTCAGACTCCGAGGCTGCTCCTACGTCAAACCCGGTTGTCGAAGAAACTCCCAGACCGTCAAAAAAAAGGGAAACGCCGTCCGAACAACCGAGCAAATCACACCGGCCGACTTCGCGGCCTGCAAAAGCGGAACCGGTCGGCGCGGTGCGGCCTACGTTCATGGAATCCGGCAGATCGGAGCCAAGCACTACGCCTGCCCCAAAGGGACAAACACCCGCGCCTTAGTTTCTTCGATTCTTTGTCATGCGCATGCTCTTCTGACCACTAATCTTAAGAGCGACAATCTCACAACACGCAAAATGTGTTGCGTCCGGCATTCGCCAACATATTATTCGTAGGCAGTCCCGATTGTGTCCTGGCGGATGCATCGGGAAAATTTTTTGCCTATTTCTGATTGCAATGGCCAATACAATTTTAGTCGGAGCGCAATGGGGTGACGAAGGTAAGGGTAAGATTATCGACGTGCTTACCGCGAAGGCTGATATCGTTGTTCGAAGTCAGGGTGGCAATAACGCCGGGCACACCGTGTTCCATCGTGGGGTCAAATACATTCTCCACCTGATCCCCTCTGGAATTCTGCGACGTGGCAAAGTTTGTATCATTGGAAATGGCGTAGTCATCGACCCGATCGCGTTGCTTGGTGAGATCGATGGTTTGCGCAAACTAGGCGTTGCAATCGGCAGGAATTTGCTCATTAGCGACTGCGCTCATCTGGTCCTTCCTTATCACCGCCTTCTGGATGAGCAACGTGAGCTGCGTCAAGGCCATGCCAGGATCGGAACTACTAAACGTGGCATTGGTCCGGCCTACGGCGATAAAGCTGCGCGCACGGGGCTGCGCATGTCCGATTTGATGCAGCCAATTGCGTTCTCGAAGAAATTGCAGGCAAAGGTGATCGAGAATAACAGAATTCTCCATGCGCTCGGTGCAAAGCCTGTCAATTTTAGAGAGGTCAACGAAAGTTATCTGGCGGCGGGCGACAAACTACGGCCCTTTGTTGGCAACACGGTGGTGTATCTCCATCGCGCCATGGAACGGGGCAAAAAGATCCTTTTCGAAGGCGCGCAGGGAACATTTCTTGATATCGATCACGGCACGTATCCCTATGTTACTTCATCAAATACAACCGCCGGCGGCGCGTGCACCGGCACCGGCGTGCCGCCTCATCGGATCGACCGCGTTGTAGGCGTGATGAAAGCCTACACCACGCGCGTGGGCGAGGGGGCTTTGCCGACCGAAGATATCCAATTGGCGCAGATGCTTCATGGCCTGGGGAGGGAATTCGGCGCCACTACCGGCCGCAAACGCCGCTGCGGCTGGTTCGACGCTGTGGCAACCCGTTACGCCAGGATGATCAACGGGATCGACGAGCTTGCCATCACCAATCTTGACGGCCTGGATCATGTTGATCCAATCCGAGTTTGCGTAGCTTATCGACTAAACGGGAAGCGTTTGAATGTTCCACCCTGCGATGCGAGCCAACTGGCCAATTGCGAACCAATCTACGAAGAGGTGTGCGGCTGGAACACAGCTACGCATTCTGCGCAGGCATTTTCGCAACTCCCGTCTGCAGCGAGGAAATACGTCAGATACATTTCCCAATTAACCGGAGCAAAATTGTCTATGATTAGCGTCGGGCCGGCACGGGGCGAGACCATCCTTTTGTAGTTATGCCTCCGAACGTGAAGAGCGTTCCCCGTCACATTGCAATTATTATGGACGGTAACGGGCGGTGGGCCAAGGGGCGCGGTCTGCCGCGCATCAAGGGGCACGAGGCAGGTGCCCAGGCTGTTCGGGAGTGTGTAGAAGGATGCGGCGAATTAAAGGTGGAGTATCTCACTCTTTACGCTTTCTCTGCCGAGAATTGGCAGCGCCCCAAAAGTGAAGTCCTCGCGCTGATGCGTCTGCTTGAAAAATTCTTGAGAGAGAAAACGCCGGAATTGATTGAGAAAAATGTTCGGCTTCAGGCAATTGGACGTCTGACCGATCTGCCTGAGCGTTCGCAGGAGCAACTTCATAGGACGATCGAGCAAACTGCCGGCAATACGGGTTTGACTCTTATCTTCGCCCTGAGTTATGGCGGTCGGCTTGAAATCATCGATGGCATCAAGAGTTTGCTTCGTGCTATCGAGCTCGGTCATATCGATAAGGCCATGATTGATGTTGAAATGTTCAGTAAGCATCTCTACACACGCTACTATCCTGACCCGGATCTTCTGATTCGCACTTCGGGCGAAATGCGTCTCTCCAATTTTCTTCTTTGGCAAACGTCCTATACCGAGATGTACGTCACCCCGAAACTGTGGCCCGATTTTACAAAGAAAGACCTCGTTGCTGCCGTGGAGGAATTTGGGCGCCGCCAGCGTCGTTACGGAGTGGTAGTGTAGCCTGGCCTCTTGAAACAGCATATGAGACTTGAAGGTAGCGTTGCCATTGTTACCGGCGCAGGGCGGGGGATTGGAGAAGCAATCGCTTTGCGACTGGCTCATGAGGGAGCGCGAGTCGCGTGTGTGAGTCGTACAGAAGCAAACGCTAAAAAGGTCGCCGATGAAATTAACGCAATTCGCGCGGATGCAGCGAAAGCCTATGCGGTGGATGTCGCGGATCACGCGGCCGTGCAAAAAAGCGGCGCGCAAATTCTCGGCGATTTTAGCAGGGTAGACATTTTGGTTAACAACGCTGGTGTTACCCGAGATGTGCTTGCTATGCGAATGTCGCTTGAGGATTGGGATTCAGTCGTTAACACAAATTTGCGGGGTGCGTTCAGTTTTACGCACGCGATTATTCGCGCCATGGTTAAACAACGTGGGGGCCGCATCATCAACATCAGTTCGGTGATCGGCTTGATGGGCAACGCAGGGCAGACAAATTACGCAGCCAGCAAAGCAGGCTTGATCGGTTTTACCAAGGCACTTGCCCGCGAATTGGCGAGCCGCAACATAACGGTAAATGCTGTCGCGCCGGGATTCATCACGACAGACATGACCTCCGGCCTTTCCGAGGAAATCAAGAATTCCATTCACTCAAAGATTCCGCTTGGCAAAACGGGTACGCCTGAAGACATCGCCAATGCAGTGGCGTTCCTCGCGTCTGCTGAAGCAAGTTATATCACCGGCCAGGTTTTGTGCGTAGATGGCGGAATTGTGATGTGATGCACAGCTGCGCTACCTCGCAGCTTGCGCATCGCGCTGGATAATCGTGACGCGCCCCTCCGCGATAAGAGTATCGCCGGCTGAAATGCGACACTCGTAGACTGCGTTGGCCCCATCACCGAACAAGCGACTGGCACGAACTTCGAGCGATGAATTGATGTCATCCAGACGAGTCGCGTGCAAACGCGCATCTCGAAGCGCGGCCAGATAACCGGGCGGCGCTGTCACACCAGCTGAACGAGCCTGCAATCCGCCGTGGACTGCGGCCGCCTGCGCGCCGTATTCGAAAGCATGCACGGCAGATAGATGTCCGTCGCGACGTAAAGGATTAGTGGGTTCACGGTGCGTGCGAGTCACGCATCGAATGGATCGATCATCCCATTGAGCCACCTCGTCCAACAAACACATCTCGCCGGAGTGAGGAATCAATTTGCGGATTTCTGCTTTGTTGATCGGAATCTCGTTACCCATTAGGAAAACAGTGATTCGTTACAATGTTACGGCCGTCGGAAAACTCTCATGATTCCTGACTGGTAATTCATGTTTCGATCTGGCGATCTCACTGTGTACAATTTAACGCGACGAAGCCTGGTTCCAAAACGGATAAAAGTTGAACCAGTTATAAGGGGCTGTGCGCGCGTAATGCTCCAACCGTTCCGCATAGCGTTGCATCCAGAGCTGAATCTGCTCAGCGCGATGATCTCGATCCAAAGTAATCTCGTCGGCAAAATGTTCGAAGTGAATTTCGTAACGGTTCCCACCGCGGTGGAGACCAAAAAACAAGATAACCGGACAATGCGTCATGGCGGCAAGCACGATTGGACCAACCGGGAACGCGGCTGGCTTACCAAGGAATTGGCATTTGGTTGTCTTATCGCCGCTCGATACTCGGTCGCCTAACGTTCCGACGAAGTACCCCGCATCCAAACTTTCTTTAACTGTGAGCAATGTTTCCGCCCTGTCGGGCGCAATTACCGTGCTGGCAATCACCGGGTTCAGCGCATCAAGGAAGCGGGTGATGTTTTGGTTGTGCGTCGGATCCATTAAAACCTTGACCGGAAAGTTTCGTTGCATCACACCCAGAGCTCTCAACACTTCGAAGCTGCCCAAATGTGAGCCCAGGAGAATGCATCCTTTTCCGCTTTCCATTCGGCGATGCGGGATTTCCTTGCCATTCAGCCGCACGTCAAAGCGCTGAAACTCCCCACGCAAGAGGTAAAGGCGATCCAGAATTGTTGCCGCGAAGCAATGAAAATGGCGAACGACGTGCCACCAGTGCGCCGGGTGACCATGGATTTGCTTCAGGTATTCATACGAGGTTCGGCGGGCCGCGCCTGCGGTAATTACAAAATACAGTGTGACCGGATAGAGCAGCAGTCTCGCCGCCCATCGCCCGATGTGCGTCGCGATCCACGCCAGTAACCGCAGCGAAGTAGGCGTCCCGCGCTCTGGCAAGGCCGTCCAATGTTCCGCCGCGGAGGTTTTGGTCTCCAGGAGTTCCAAGATCATTAGTTCGGGATGACGTTCTGTCCGCAAATGGCGCCGGTAAAGAAGTGCGGATAGATTTCGCGAATGCGATCAATGTCCGGCACGACTCCGGGCCGCTGAAAGCCTGCGCGAGTAAACGCGCGTCGCCACTGTTCTGCAGTCAAGAAACCTGGGTTCGGTCGAATCTCAGGATCGATCTGGACATTGGTAAAACTCTCCAGGATCTGAAACATCAGCTCGGGATAAATCGGCTGATTAGGATACGGCCGCAGGCATTCACCGATTACGAGCCAGCCATCGTGGGCCAGAGCCGAGCGTGCTTCCTTCAAGCTAAATAGGAGATCGTTGGAGATATGCATTACATTAACGGCATATACCAGATCGAATTCACCCGCGCCGATGCCTTGGTTGCTCCAGGGCAAATCGAGATTGAGCGCGGCCCATTCGAGCGGAAGGTCAGGGTATTGTTTTGCGAGTTTTCGCTGGCTGCATCGCGTAAAGAACGCGTTCGGCTCCGTGACGAGGTAACGTTCAATCCGTGGCAAAATTCCGCGTTCGTCAAACAAGCGTAGCAAGATTTCGCTGGCGCTGCCAGGGCCGGCCCCAACTTCTAAAATCCGAAGTGTGCGTTGACTGGAGACGCACTCGGCGGCCAGTGCCGCGCCAATCCAATTATTCACGGCATAGGTTGAATTGTCGTTGTGAAAATAATTCAGCCATAGCGGTACGCCTTGGGGACTGAGCAAATTGCGGTCAGCGCTTTGTTCGCCCTTAGCGACCGCCGGATAGAGACTCGCGGCGTGATCCAGTAAATCCAGGGTGGCCGCGTTTGCGGGATCGATTTGCAGACCTGCGGCGCGCAGGTTTTCGAGATTGGGCAACTTGGGTGTGTGTCGCAGAAGGTATATGCGAGTGTCCCCCTCGGTCCGTGCCTCGACACAATCGATTTCGACCAGGCGCTCAAGGATCCAATGTAAGGCGAACTTGAAGGAGCGCTGAAAGGAAAGGAGGCGACCCAAGTCATCGACCGACCGCCAGTGGCTGAGGTGATCGATCACCTTCAACCGGCGCGCGAGATCGATAGCCATCTCGACGCTGTAAAGTTCCAAAAGTTCCATACTTTCATAAAGTCGTTCACTGAACACAGGCGGTGGATATTTCTTCAGATATTCAGCCAGGCGTGGATCGCTTGGCTGTACCTTAAACGTTTGCGCGTCTGAGAGTGGCGCGTTCACGAAGTCACCCTGGTCTTGCAATAAACTTCAAGTTGGCCTTCAACTATTACGCGGTCTTCGATGCGGCAGCAAAAATTGACTTGGCTTGCGTCATCATTGCTGGAGGACAAGCAGATCGTGAAGGGTTGCTCGGGCTTGAGTGGTTGCAGAAACTTGACCGTCCGAATCGCGGTAAGCCGGCAGTCTTTGTTCCAGCCATGCAATGCCGCGAGAACTTCGTCGAGGATCAAAACGCCCGGCACTAGAGGCGCCTCTGGAAAATGTCCTGGCAAGCTGGGATGATCGGCTGTAACCGCGCGACGCACTTCAAAGGTCATTTCAGCGAAGTCTTCCTCAGGCCGGCAACTCCAGCAACCCCGCCCATTCTTACAGGAGCTCGCCGTCGTCGTAATTAAATGTGCTGATGCTTGGCAACGGACGGTGAGTTGTCGATGCTGCCCCTGACCAACTTTTCCGCCCCGGCGTCAGATGTACGCTTCGTACGCGCAGGTAAACCAAATCGATCGCAATAGCCTGCGAATCGAACGGCACTGTCCTCTTCCTGCACACCAAACTGTGAAAGGTCATATCGATGAAGACCATTTCGTTCCTGCAACTCGTTTGCCAGCGCGTGGTGCATCCGTTGTTCTACTTTTTTCGACAATAACCAACCGAAGTGCGCATAAATACGTCGCACCGCAGCGAGAGGATCGCGACGAATTTCTGCATAATTTACATCGCAAATTCGACGCTCCGGCAATTGATCCCGTTCCTGCAGAAATCTATCCAGTGTTTTCGACCAGTAATCGATCGCCTCGCGGCAAACGGTGAGTGGCTCGACCGCATCGCTAAACACACGCCGAAGAATGGTTATCAGACTGGATACCGAGGCCATGGCATCGAGTGGCGCGCGATGGGTCTGAACGAAAATTGCATCAGGGTAAACAGCAAGAAGAGTCGGCAAGGCAAACATGTGCGTTGGGGCCTTGAGCACCCAACGCCCGGCGCTCCGCCGCACTTGCAAATGCTGAAGGAAGTGGCGGTGATATTCGTACATCGGTCGTAAATCCTGGCGAAAGAACCAGGCTCGGTACGAAGGCACATAATACATCGCATCAAACTGGTCACTCATAAAGGTTGGCGCCATGAGACCGACACATTCTTGCGGAAGCTCTGCACCGACAGGGTGCACGTGGCGAAACGTGGGCGCGAGCCAATTGAAGCAATTACAACTGGTAATTGCTTGTTGAATTCGTCGTTTCTCGTTATCTCCAGAAGGAGGGGATGGCGTCATGACTTCCCAGGTCAGGGGAACCCGGTGCCCGGGATCCAAGGCGAGCAAGGTGTGCAACAAAGTCGTGCCGCTGCGTGGCAAACCAACGATGAAGAGCGGTTCGCGAATCTCCTGCCGCACAATGGTTGCATACGCCCGTCGATCGCGTTGCATGGACAGACGTGAACACAAAATGCGGACGAGATCGGCCCGAATGACAATTCTTCCAATCAAATTGAGTCGGGACTCGCGCTGGCACGAATCGAGCAACCGTGACAGACCTTCGAAAAAGTCGCCCTCTCCAAAATCATCCAGGCCGCAACGCCGCTTGGCCGTCTCGATCAAATCAGCTGCCCTAAGAGATGTGCGGGGAATCCGTGTTTTGTCTAATAAGGCGCCGCAGCCATTGAGAAGCCGGACGGGAAAGGTTGGACGAGCCTGATCGAGAGTCGTGACGGAGGAATTCATTCAATAAAAGATTGCCCGCTGTTCTGCCAGATTCGGCAACCGTTGGCTACAAAGACTTTAGGCCAATATGAACATCATGAAGAGATCCAGGCAATATCAACATTCCCGGACGGTTGCACTCTTCTCACAATCATTCCATTTTTCTTGTAATGAAAACAGAGAAAGCAACGTTTGGCGCAGGCTGTTTTTGGGGTGTCGAAGAAACTTTCCGTAATTTGAAAGGCGTTGTGTCCACTGCGGTCGGCTACGCTGGCGGAACAAAAGAGAATCCGACATACGAAGATGTCTGCACTGACAAAAGCGGGCACGCCGAGGTTGTGGAAGTGGAATTCGATCCATCGCAAATCAAGTATGATGAACTTTTGGACGTTTTCTGGTCTAACCACAATCCTACAACGATGAACCGCCAGGGACCGGACGTAGGAACGCAATATCGTTCAGTGATTTTTTATCATTCGCCCGAGCAAAAATCGGCCGCGGAAGCATCCAGGGGAAAGATCGATATGAGCGGGCGTTTCCGCCAGCCTGTGGCAACGCAAATTGAACCGGCGCCGAATTTTTGGCGGGCGGAAGAATATCATCAGCGTTATCTGCAAAAGCGCGGGAAGTCACATTGCGCAATCTGACTTTTTAAGCGCGAATGAATCGCCAGGTAATTCGAAGCAGGAATTTCGCTGTAGACGCAGCAGGCTTCATTCTTGATCGGGCGCACAAAGCCCTTGCCGAACGCAACGAATTCCGGATTGCGCTTTCGGGCGGGAACACACCCGTACCGATTTACAGGCGACTCGCCGTAATCGGGCGTGATCTGCCATGGGACTTGGCGCGAATTACATTTGGCGACGAGCGTTGCGTTCCTCCGGATGATCGTCAGAGCAACTTCAGAATGGCTAAGGAAACTCTTCTGACGCCTGCAGCAGTTCCTGAAAAATCAATCCTGCGCATGCGCGGTGAAATCGATCCACAAATCGCTGCCCAGGAATACCAGGATCAACTCGACCTTATGGCCACACAGCAAGGCGAGCCGATTTACCGGCATGATCTGATTCTTCTGGGTCTTGGGGAAGATGGACACACCGCGTCGCTTTTTCCTGGAACTGTCGCTTTGGATGAAACAATCAGGCGAGTCGATGCAAACTTTGTGCCAAAGTTAGATGCCTGGCGATTGACATTCACGTTCCCCTTGATCAATCACGCGCGGCATGTCTGTTTCCTGGTTGGCGCGAAGAAAAACGCCGATTTGATCGAGCGCGTCCTGGAAGGTGATCCGCAATTTCCAGCCTCAAGAGTACATCCATTCGCTGGAGATACCACATGGATTATCGGAGAATGATTTTCGAGAGCCCGTAATTCGAGAGGCGAGATTCGCGAATCGATTCACGATTCGACGACGTGACGCTTTCTCAGTACTCTTCGCCCTCGTCTTCTCTCGGTGGCGCCACGCGATCATCCACCGCGTACGCATGAAGCATTACCGCGAGAAGGTAAAAGAAAAAGAGGCCGAGTCCCCAGCCGGCAGACGCGAACGCCGCCAGCAGCACAAAGATCCCGACTGGGATTGCACCAAACATCCAAAGGAAGCCTGCAAGCTTGTGTCCTTTGTAAATATGTCCCAAACCGGGAATGATACTGAAGATAACGGCAATGGCGTCGCTTGCTTTGCCCTCTGCCGTTTCAGCCGCGCCACGTGTCCAATCACATCGGTCGCAGCTTTGGGCATCCTTTGGCAGGAGGTGTCCACAGTAGGGACAGGGCATCTTATCGCCCGTGGTCGGTTGAGACTGTGTGGCCGGTGCGTCTGTGTAATCTACACTCATTTCAATCCCTCAAGGTTCACAAGACAGTCTGAATTCGTCAAGCAAACTTGCAGTTGGCCGCGACAGCGCGCTTCGGTAAAATCCTGTCAAAGGATTGAAAGCGGCGCTTCTTCTTTTCCTCGGATTTTCCACGCAAGCTTTAGGGGCGGGGCTCAATTCCTATGCCGATCTGATTGCAAAGGACTCCGGCGCAAAGCCACGCGAGAGAGTGCGCGTGACCTACCTCGGGACGAATGGTTACCAGTTCGAATTCCAAGGGCACGCACTACTGGTTGATCCTTATTTTTCGCGCGTGAATCTTCCAAGTGTCGCACTTGGTTCGCGTCTTCAGCCGGACATGCCTCGCATTGCAGAGGGCCTCCGACATCTCGCGCCCAGGACGGATGCGGTACTGGTTACGCATGGGCACTTCGACCATCTGCTTGACGTTCCGATTGTAATGGCGAAAACCCGGGCGCGGCTTATTGCTTCCGCCTCTGCCGTCGATCTCGCGAAACGCGCGGGCGCTTCATCCGGCGATGTGGTAACCGCCGGAGAGATTCGGCGTATTGGTCCATGGAAGATTCACGTGTTGCCTGCTACGCATGATCGGTTTTTTGGAAAAGTGCCTTTTGATCAGCGTGAACTGCCCGGTTCTGGTCCACCGCAGCATCCAGCCGATTGGATTTGTGGTGAGCCGCTGGCGTTTCTGGTCGAAGCCGGTGGCCAGCGTATTTATATCGATTCCGGGGGAACACTTGCGCAATTGCCACCCCAGGAAGGCGTTGACCTTGCAATTTTGGGTATGGCGCTGCCAGATTCACGCGCACGTCTGCCCGACGCACTCAAACGTTTACAGCCGCGCTATATTTTGCCGAGTCATCAAGATAATTTCTTTTTGTCGTTGGACGCTGGGTTTCAATTCGGACCGCTTACGGATTTCCCGCGGGTGCGCCGCGACTGCGAACGAGCAAATCGCGGCCGCCTAATTCTGCTCGATTATTTTCAACCATGGACGCTGCCCAAAAAGTGACTTCGTCGCGCGAACGTTACGGTCTGTTACTGACCGCGCTCGCTCCATTGGTTCCGCAAATCCTCGGAAGTGCGTTCAACATTTGGTACAACACAACTGTTATTGAGCCCTTGCTTGTTTCGCCTGGCTTGAAGCAGCGTTTCTTCGAGACGGTCATCGTTTACAACGTTGTAGCTTATCCGATCGGCATTTTCCTGTGGGTCAGACGCATCTTCTCGTTTCGGGGACTATTCCGTCGACTTGCCGAAGGATCATCCATCGATTCTGCGTCACTTGTAAGAGCGCGCCGCCGTCTGATTCATCTGCCATGGTTTGCGGCAGTGATTTGCGGTGTCGCCTGGTTTTTGTGCATTCCTGTTTTTATTGGTGCGCTCCTACAGGTTCAAAATCCACTGGATCCGCGATTGCTCGTGCATTTGCCGATTTCATTTTGCGTTTCCGGGTTTATTGCAGTCACGCATTCATTCTTCCTGGTCGAACTGGCGAGTCACTGGGGATTGTTTCCTGTTTTCTTCCGGGGTGAGCGTGCCGACCTTACGCCGAATGTCTTTACACTTTCGCTGCGCGGTCGCGGAATCTTGTGGGCTGTATCCGCGTCGGTCTGTCCCATAGCTTCGCTTTTGTTGCTGATGCTTGCGCCGCGGTCGCCGACGATTAATGCGGAATGGTTTGCTGTTTTCGTGGGCGTAGTCGGTATCGCATTCGGAATTTTCACAGCACTGATGATGAGCTGGCTGGTTGCGAAACCGATCGATCAATTGCGCATTGCTGCCGACGCCGTCTCGCGTGGAAAGTTCGATGTCGATCTCGGCGTGACCCGGGCGGATGAATTTGGGCGGTTACTTGGGGAATTCGAGCAGATGGTCCGTGAGCTTAGAGACAAGGAGAAATTAAGGCAGACCTTTGGCTTGCACGTCGGCAAGCGGGCAGCCGATCAAATACTGGCGCGCGATCCGGGACTCAGTGGCGTTCAAGAAGAGGTCACCATCATGTTTGTGGATATGCGCTCGTGGACAGCACGGACGAGCGTGTCGGCTCCGGCTGACATTGTGGAGGTGATGAATGATTTTTTCCGGGTGACAGTCCGCGTCGTCGAGGAAGAACATTGCGGGATGGTTAACAAATATTTGGGTGACGGATTCATGGCGATTTTCGGCGCCGGCGACTCGGCCTCCAATCACGCCGGCGATGCAGTTGCTGCTGGCCGAGAAATCCTGGCCGCGGTAAAAGAGCTCAACACCGACCTTGTGGTAAAAGGTCACGCACCGATCCAAATCGGGATCGGAATCCATTCAGGGCCGGCGATCATAGGCAGCATCGGTTCGCCGCAAAGACTCGAGTTCACTGCCATTGGAAATACGGTGAATATTGCTTCACGTATGCAAGGGCTGACGAAGGTGGTGGGAAGACCGCTGCTTGTGACGGCAGCGGTGCGAAACAGCTCAGGTGACTTGTCCAGCTTCGAGGAACTGCCACCACAGGAAGTCCGTGGAATCGATGGGCGACTGTCGATCTTCACTGTGAGATACGAAACATAAATTATGGCGTTGCTCTCTAAGATTGTTAAGTATACGAATGATTTTCTGCGCATTCGTGAAATAGACGATTGGGACAACGCGCTCAATGGTCTGCAGATCGAAAACTCGGGAGGCATTACTAAAATCGGAGCAGCTGTTGACGCTTCGACCCGGGTTTTGGAAGCCGCAGCAAAACAGAACGTCGATCTTGTGATCGTGCATCACGGTTTGTTTTGGCCGGGCCTGCAACCGGTGACTGGCGTGTTGAGTCGGCAACTAAACCTGGCCTTTAAAAACAACATCGCGCTTTACAGCGCACATCTGCCGCTGGATTTACATCCCAGGGTTGGTAACAACGCCCAGCTCGCAGCGGCTCTCAGACTTGGATCGAATCAGCCGTTCTTTGAAGAAAAGGGTCAAAAGATTGGCCTAAAGGGGCGCGCTTCGATCCCGCGTGATGAACTCGATAGGAAATTGCAAAAAGCACTCGGCGGTCCTGTAAAAGTCTTCATGTTTGGTCCGAAAAAGACTGGAACAATCGGGATCATTACCGGCGGCGCCGGTTCGGAGATCTATAAGGTTGCTCAAGAGGGGATCGACACATTTATCACAGGCGAAGCGCCACATTGGGCAGCGGTAGCTGCCGACGAACTTGGAATGAATCTGCTGCTCGGTGGACATTATGCCACCGAGGTTTTCGGCGTAAAAGCGCTGGCGTTGCATTTGTCCAAAAAATTCAAAATTCCCTGGACCTTCATCGATTTCCCAACGGGAATGTGAGAGACGATCCGAGTGGCGAAGCCCGAATGACGAATGACGAAATATCGTCGAAGTATGTCCGACGTTTTCGTATCGGCTTGGCTCTTCTCGTCATCATCCCGTCTTCGACCTTCGGTTCGATCAAAGAAGATCGATCACCGCAGCTAGGTGGATACAAAGTGGTCCGAGTTCACTACAGTCCTCTGAATAAAATGATAATGCCCGTTCAGATCAACGGGCAACCTGCAAACCTCCTCGTTGATACCGGAGCGAGCTATATGATGCTAGATATGGGCGACGCCGCGTCATTTGGTATAAAGCCATCGCAACGCGGTTTGCGGTACATCCGGTTTAGCGAAATTAATGGCCAGGAACTCCCCTTGGGCTTCGCCCAGAATCTTACAGCTGGCAGCATGAGTTTTGGTAGTATTCTCGTTACCCTGCATAACTCTGGTTATTCGGGTACGGGAGGCGGTCACGTTAGCGGTCTCCTTGGCCTCGACATTCTCGGTCGCTACAAAACCGTGATCAATTGCCGAACGAAACTTGTTTTCTTTAAGGTCGATCAAACGCGGCAAATCCACCTCAGTTCCGTGGCTTCAGCCGAAAAATTCGCGAGAATCCCGTTGCGGCGGGAGGACAACGGCGCGCTAACCGTGGCTTGTTCGCTCCGCGGCCAATCTGTCCGGCTGCTCGTCGATACTGGCGCATTTATTACAACTTTCGACGAAGCTTTTCTGAAGCCGCTTGGAATTCCACTGGAGGCAACACGGGTATCCGCGCAATTCGCCCGCGGTGCAACGCGAAAAGTGAGTGCGGGAAAAATCAACGATCTCAAGATTGGTGATTTCAAAGTCCGACCAGCGAAATTTGGCGCTACGGCATTGGGCAACTTTGCGCTGCCGAAAGGCGACAAGCGAATCAACGGTATCCTGGGTATCGATACATTGTACGCCTATCATGCCATCATCGATCTCGACGGCATGAATCTGTTTTTGAAATAGCCGTGGAGGAACGATACTGCCGCGGCTTGGCTCATCGCGCGACGCCCTGCGATGGAATGTTTACCTAAAGTTTTTGCTTTCGTAAATCGTCGGACACTGTTCTTTGTTCGCCCATGACTGCAGTGGAAGATCGGCGGGGAAGCACGCGCGCGGCGGGAATCGTGGGCCTAGCGATTCTCTCCAGCCGGATACTCGGGTTGATCCGCGAAATGATATTTGCCGGCCTCTTCGGCGCGGGCCGAAATCTCGACGCGTTTCTGATGGCGTTTCGGTTGCCGAATCTGCTGCGCGACTTGTTTGCCGAGGGCGCGCTATCGACAGCGTTCATTACGACCTTTGCAAAAAAGATCGCGGTCGATGGCGATGAATCGGCGTGGCGACTCGCAAACAAAGTTGCGACGCTCACGGCCATTTTCATGAGCGTGGTGACGTTGCTCGGAATCATTTTTGCGCCGCAGCTTGTCGATCTTTTAACGTGGGGAAGCTGGTCCCCGGACAAGACCGCGCTGACGATTTTACTCACACGCATCATGTGGCCCTTCATGTTGCTGGTGTCGCTTGCCGCGTTGGTGATGGGCATCCTCAATGCGAAACATGTCTTTGGGCCGCCAGCGATGGCGTCGAGTTATTTCAATCTCGGTTCGATCATTGGCGGCCTCGCGATTGGCTGGTGGCTTGATCCGCATTTCGGCGCCCGATCGCTCGTGGGATTGGCAATTGGGACGCTGATCGGTGGCGCCTGGCAATTGTCGGGACAATTTCCATCTCTGTGGCGTGTTGGCTACAGATACCGCCCTGATTTTCACTGGCGCGATGAAGGGGTTCGCGCGGTGCTCACGCTAATGGGACCCGCTGTGATTGCTGCGAGTGCTGTGCAGGTAAACGTACTCATTAACAGCGGATTTGCGGCGAGCCTCGGCAACGGGCCAGTCAGTTGGTTAAACATTGCATTTCGCCTGATGCAGTTGCCGCTGGGAATTTTCGGCGTGGCGATTGGAACAGTTACTTTGCCGCTGGTATCGAAAAGCGCGGCCGTTGGAAACATGGACGAGTTCCGGGCGATTCTCGCTCGCGGGATCAGGCTTGCATTTTTACTTACTATTCCATCAGCGATTGGGTTGGCGATGTTTGCCTCGCCCATCATCAGCGTGATCTATCAGCACGGACGGTTTAACGCGGAAATGACGCGCGAAACCGCCGGCGCATTGGAATTTTACGCTGTCGGACTCGTTTCGTATGCAGTTCTCAAGGTGTTAACGCCTGCGTTTTATGCGATCGGCAAACGTACTACTCCAATGCTCATCAGTTTCCTTGCGATCGCCTCGAACCTTTTTCTGAACTGGCTTTTTACATTTCGACTTGGCTGGGGGCACCGTGGTCTGGCTTTTTCGACCAGCCTCGTTGCGACGATCAATTTCCTGTTGCTTTACGCATTGATGCGGCGCCATGTGCGGCGACTGGAAACGCGGCAGCTCCTAATCGGCCTTGGCAAAATGTGTTTTGCCGGTGCAGTTTTGGCATTAGTTTGCTGGGCGGCAAACTACTGGTGGCTCGATGCCTGGGCCCAGCTGCGCTTCTTCCCGAAATTATGTTCGCTGGTCATTGCGATCGCTTTCGGCGCTGCAGCATTCTTTGGTTGCGCTTTTTTGCTGCGAGTGACCGAGGTGCAGGACATCGTCGATATTTTTCGGAGCAGATTGCGCCGCGCCTTGTAAAACGCGTGTGTGTCACACGCCAAGCCATGCGATGACATCCGGCTCCTGCAATTATCCCATCGCCTGATCAAGATCTTCGATCAAGTCATCGGCATTCTCCAGACCGATCGACAATCGCAAGAGTCCTTCGGGCGAAGTGGTTCCTGTTCCTTCGATCGATGCTCGGTGTTCAATCAGGCTTTCCACGCCGCCGAGACTGGTCGCACGCGTAAAGATTTTTGTCTTGGCAGCGAGTGACATTGCTGCGTCACGTCCGTCCTTAACCTCGAAAGAGAGCATACCGCCGAACATCGACATCTGCGTTGCCGCAATCTCATGCCCGGGATGCGACGCTAATCCGGGATAGTAGACACGCGAAACTTTTGAATGTCGGACAAGGAAATCCGCGACTTTCGTAGCGTTTTCGGAATGCGCGCGCATCCGCCACGGCAACGTGCGCATCCCGCGCAGGATCAGCCAGCAATCAAAAGGCGAGGGGACCGCTCCACCCTCGTATTGAATACCTCGGATACGCTGGAAAAAATCGTCTTCCACCTTGGAAACAACAATTCCTCCGAGAACGTCACAATGACCCCCAAAATATTTTGTTGTGGAATGCAGGACCAGATCAGCCCCGAGATCGAACGGCCGCTGCAGCGTTGGCGCCCAAGTATTATCACAAACGCAAATCGCACCCGTTTCATGGGCAATCTGTGCAACAGCGGCGAGATCGACAATTTTTAACAACGGATTGGATGGAGTTTCCATCCAGGCCAGCTTTGTTTGCGGGCGCAGCTCCTTCTCAACTGCGCCAAGATCACTCATATCGACAAACGTGATGTCGAGTCCCCAGCGTTGGAAGATTTCGCGAAGTAGTCGCGACGTTCCGTAATACGCGTCCACGTGCGCGAGGACGTGATCGCCCGGCGCCAGCGCTTGAAAGATGGACATGCTTGCTCCCGTCCCGGACGCGAAAGCTGCTGCCGCGGCTCCGCCTTCCAGGGCGCTGATCCCCTGTTCGAGCGCTTGACGGTTCGGGTTGTTATTGCGGGTGTACATAAACCCGCGCGAGTATGTGCCCTCGGTATCGCGTTCGAACGTAGTTGAAAGATGAATTGGCGACGAAACCGCGCCAGTCGCCGGATCAATTGTGTGGCCTGCGTGGACAGCTAAAGTCTCGATTTTCATTGTGATTGATTTTTCGAACGGACGCTACGGGTTGCAAATGCGGTTGTCGATTTTATGCTGTTAAGACTTTTCGAGGTTGACTCGTGAATGCTCCCCCGCCGGATGGGACGAGTTCGGGTCGCTGTGGCGACCGGACTTTCGGGGTTGACGGCTTCATTTGCCAAGCGCAAATAAGCAACCTGCATTTGGCGACCGACTTGGGTCCATCCTGCATTTTATTTCATGAGTATTTATAACGACGACGTGTTTCAAATGGCGTGTGACCAATTCCAGGTCATCGCCGATTACCTCAGCATCGATAAGAACGATCGCGAGCGACTCATGTTCCCAAAACGTGCCATTGCCGTGACCCTGCCGGTGCACATGGATGATGGCAGTACCAGAACTTTTCAGGGTTACCGGGTGCAGCATCATTTGACTCTCGGCCCGACAAAAGGCGGGACTCGCTTCGCTCCATCGTTGTCAATGGGCGAAACTGCAGCGCTGGCGATGTGGATGAGCTGGAAATGTGCGCTATCGAATTTGCCGTACGGTGGAGCAAAAGGCGGGGTCGCGGTAGATCCTGAGAAATTGTCGCGCACTGAATTGGAGGCGGTTTCGCGCCGTTACATGCAGGAGATGATTCCGTTTGTCGGGCCTCATACGGATATCATGGGCCCTGACATGGGCACGAACGAACAAGTCATGGCTTGGTTCATGGACACTTATTCAGTTCATCAAGGTTATTCCGTCAGTGAAATCGTCACCGGAAAACCAGTCGCTATTGGCGGAACGGAGGGCCGGCGTGAAGCAACCGGACGCGGTGTCGTTTACCTGATTGAGCGTGCGTTGAACATGCTCAAAATGGATCCCGAAAAATGCACGGCCATCGTACAGGGATTCGGCAACGTAGGCTCAGTGGCAGCTCTCTCGCTCGCCTACAAGAGCGGTGTCAAAGTAATTGGGATTAGCGACGCGCATGCGGCGATCTACAACCCCAAAGGGATAGATGTTAAAGCCGCCGAACAGCACGTTTTTAAGAAGGGGACGTTGCGGGCGTTTGCCCAGGACGATCATATCGACCCCAACGCACTTCTGACTCAGCCGTGCGACATTCTCGTACCGGCGGCAGTGGATCGCGTAATTAATGGAAAGAACGTTGGCGATCTTAAATGCCGAATCCTCGCCGAGGCTGCCAATGGCCCGACTACTCCCGAGGCCGATCTCATTTTGGAAAAACGCTGGGACGAAGTCTTTGTGATCCCGGACATTTTGTGTAACGCGGGGGGCGTAATTGTTTCCTACTTCGAATGGGTGCAGGGCCTCCAATCCTATCTCTGGACTGAAATTGAGGTGACGGACAAACTTTTCCGAATTCTGGAGCATTCATTTGCTCAGGTGATCAAACGAGCGAAAGCGCATAAGATTTCTCATCGCACCGCAGCCATGGCCATTGGCGTTGAGCGCGTACTCAAAGCTAAAAAGGTGCGCGGCCTCTTTCCGTGAGTCGCGAAGGAGGTTCCTGTTAAGTGCCAGGTGATCCGCCTTTCCCTTTCGCGAAGGGAAAAGGATTGAGGTGAGGGGATTGACGCGTCCATGCTCGATACGATTCAACTCTCACCCTTGTGAAGAGAGAGGCGACAGCCGGGCCTAGGAAGCACAATGAAATTTTCGCACACAGAAGACAAGCGGGAGGGACAACACCTCGACGTTTTGACCGATGAGGAGAACGGCTTGCGGATCGTGGTTTCCCGTCTGGGAGCGGAATTGGTCAGCGTAGCGCGGATGAATGAGGAGGGCGACTGGGTTGGATTTCTTTACCGCGACAACAACGTCGCAACGCCCCCACGAGGCTGGGCGAACCATGCGACAGTAATGGGTTACTATATTCACCGACTCAAAGACGGACACAGTTTGTACCGCGGCCACGAAATCAAAGGCGGCAACCATGGTTTTCTCCGCTCGAAAACGTGGCATTTCGCAGGACATTCCATTCAGGGAACCGGCGCTTCATTGGAATATCGCATCGCGCCCAGTGATTTTTCAGTCGAAGAATATCCACTGAAAGTCGGTGTGAACCTGACCTACCAGATCGAAGCGAACAGAGTGGGTACATTTTTCGAGTTCCGAAACGAGGAGCCTGAACTGACTGCGCATGTTTCTTTCGGGTTACATCCTGGATTCGCTGCCACGTCGTTTGAAACCTTTCATCTTCAAATGCCCAGAGGTCTTTATCGCCGTTACTTTTCGCCGGGGAATTATCTTTCGGGACAAACACGTGATATCGAGTTTGCCGGAGGCGAGATGCCGTTTCCAAGAACAGAACTGCCCGGTTCGATCATTTTGGAACTTCTCGATGTTCCAAGACGTCGATTTTCCTATGTCGATCCGCCCAGCGGTCGATGGGTAATCCTCGATCTAACCGGTGTGCCTTATCTCACCTTGTGGTCCGATGGCGGGCCATTCCTTTGCATCGAACCTTGCTGGGGCCTCACGGATCATCACGAACAGCGCCCTTTCGAGAAAAAGGAAGGAATTCAAATAATTGCCCCGGGCGGCGTGTTGCCCGCATCATTCAGCATGGCCCCGGAACTTGCCTCGTGCGATTAGCCTGCTAACCGAACATGCCACTCATGCCATCCGATTCGCTTCGCACCTTGCTTGCACATTCAATCGATTATGCGGGAATGTTTCCGCCCTGCAGTCTAGGCCTAGACCAGGCGCTTGGAAATCAGGCTGAATATGTGCGCTCTCCGGACGCGTGGATGCTTGGTGCGTTTGTCCTGTCCACTGCACAATTCGATGCGATCAGGCAACTCCTTGCCCAATTTGATGCGCAACACCCATTGCGCGTTGCTGCGCTTGGACCGAAGACTGCGAGCACAAACGCTTTTCTTGACGGGCTCGAAGACGCGGATGCGGCCATTCTCTCGTTATCGAGGCACAACGTTGACTTGGTATCAATCACTCACCTTGAAATGTTTCTGCCGCATGAGGTCGACCTCGCATCGCTGAAGGACGCGAAGTCAATCCTTGGTGACCTACCAGTTTTCTGGGAAGCGCCACCGGACACGGCTGAACGAACGATCGCTTTGCTCGCTGAGATTAATTCCGATGCGGACGTGGCAACTTTTGGTTACAAACTCCGCACGGGTGGAGTAACAGCAGATGCATTTCCAACTTCGATGCAGATCGCCAGGGCACTCGTGACTCCGGCTACGCATCAACTACCGATCAAGTTCACCGCCGGTCTGCATCACCCGCTTCGACAATATCGAGAAGAAGTCCAGACAAAGATGCATGGGTTCCTGAATGTGCTGGGTGCCGCGGTGCTGGCTGCGGAGCATCAATGGAATGCAAATCAAACCGCGATCATGCTGGAAGATGAAAATGTGGATTCGTTTTCGTTCACCGACGATTTTTTTTCGTGGCGGGAATGGCGAATCGACAGTAAACGCCTGCAATACCGCCGCCGATTCGTTGTATCGTTCGGCAGCTGCAGCTTCAACGACCCGCGCGACGATTTGCGAGCGTTAGATTTATTGTAGCGAGGTCTGTGTCAGACGCCACAGGTTGGCGTTTCACAGAAACGCCCTACAATTCCACGGATGTCACTCCAATCGTTTATCGACGTTTCGCCTGATTCGTATTTTCCCATTCAGAATCTTCCCTTTGGGATCTTTCAGCCGAAAGGAGGTAAACCGCGCGCTGGAGTCGCCATTGGCGATTTGATCGTGGATCTTTCTGTCCTGGAGGAACTCGGCCATTTCCGCTCACCGGAATTTCGAGGCCGAAAACTATTTTCAGAAGATTCGCTTAATGCGTTTCTCGCGCTTGGTCGTCCGGCATGGCGCAAGACGCGCGCGGTCCTTCAACGTCTTCTGTCTTCCAAAACGCCGATCCTGCGTGATAACGCGAGACTACGGGCACGTGTCTTTCATGCGCAAAAGAGTGTCACGATGAAATTACCAGTGCGCATCGCGAATTACACCGATTTCTATTCGTCCTATCACCATGCGCACAATGTAGGCACGATGCTGCGCGGACCGGAAAACGCGCTGATGCCAAATTGGAAATGGCTGCCCGTGGCCTATCATGGACGCGCCAGCTCGGTTGTGATCAGCGGTACTGATGTGCGGAGGCCACAAGGCCAAATCAAACCGCCCGATGCTTCGGCGCCAATCTTCGGTCCGACAAAAAGCCTCGATTACGAATTGGAGATGGCGTTTCTGATCGGCCCCGGGAATTCGTTGGGCGACCCAGTGCCGATCGATCGGGCGACCGATCATATCTTTGGACTGGTTTTAATGAACGATTGGAGCGCGCGCGACATTCAGGCGTGGGAGTACCAACCACTCGGCCCGTTCCTGGCGAAGAATTTTTGCACCAGTATTTCACCTTGGGTGGTGACCCTGGAAGCACTTGAGCCTTTCCGACGTCCGCTCCCGACACAGGATCCGAAGCCGATGCCGTACTTGCGAGCCAAGGATGATTTCATGTTCGACATTCAACTGGAAGCACGCTTGCAAACTTCATCAATGGCTGCGGCGCACGTCATCACGCGCTCAAATTTTCAAAATCTTTACTGGACCATCGCGCAGCAACTTGCTCATCACACGGTCAACGGCTGCAATTTGCAACCTGGCGATCTGCTGGCGAGCGGAACCATCAGCGGTCCGACTGAAGAATCACGAGGCTGCATGCTGGAGTTAACCTGGAGGGGCGCGAATCCTCTAAAGCTTCCAAACGGTGAAACCCGGAAATGGCTCGAAGACGCGGATACCCTCACAATTGCCGGATGGTGCCAGGGTGACGGTTACCGCGTTGGCTTCGGCGAAGTGAAGGGCCGCATCATGGGTGCGGCAGGAACAAAGGCTTTGCCTGCGAAGTGATCAATTTGCGGCGCGACTTGAAACCGCCACGCGCTCAACATTCGGTCTCAGCGAAGTGCTGTTTGCTCAATCCTGGACTTAGCCAGCCCTAATAGCCTCTCACGACATAGTGGCCGTGGATCCACACTTGCTGACCATGCCGCCATACCCAGTGGCCTGGCCTCCAGACATAATATGCGCCTCCGTACCAGTAACCTGGGCCGCGAGCATAGTACGGTCGGTCGCCAACGGCAATCGTAACTGAGCCTGGAGAGCCATAATAAGGGGCTCCTCCATAGTAAGGTCCGTACCCCGGATAAGCAGAATAATAACCTTCGCACCCGCATGCAGTGAGGGCGGCGAAGACCAGAGCGAGCCTGAGAACAAACGGTTTCAAGTTCATACAATCATATTCGGTTTAGACAGAGTTTTACGCGCCTGTTTATCGCGGTGAAATTAGAGAACCCATTTAGCATCAGCGGCCAATCGGTGTCATCAAAAATCGGATAAACAGAGGGGCCACTTCACGTGAATGGGAATTACACAACGCCTTGATCGAGCATCGCGTCAGCAACCTTCACGAACCCGGCGATATTCGCGCCAACTACGAGATTGCCGGGATGTCCATATTCCTCCGCGGTTTCCCATGCGTTTTTGTGGATAGTAAACATGATATGCCGCAGTCGCGAATCGACTTCTTCGCGTGGCCATGGTAAACGCATCGAGTTTTGGCTCATCTCCAGACCGGACGTCGCCACGCCTCCTGCATTTGCCGCTTTGCCGGGACCAAAGAGAATCTTTTTGTCCAGAAAAAGATCGACGCCCACTGGGACGGTCGGCATGTTGGCGGCTTCGGAAACCAGATAGCAACCGTTCTCAATCAGTTTCTTGGCATCTTCGCCGGTAATCTCGTTCTGCGTAGCGCAGGGAAACGCGCAATCGCATTTGATCCTCCAGGGCCGTTGGCCGGCCACGTATTTTGAGCCGCGGAATTTTTTGGCGTACTCGCTAATACGCCCGCGCCGCACGTTCTTGATACTTTGAATAAAGGCTAGTTTTTCTTCCGTGATCCCGTTCTTGTCGTAAATGTAGCCGCTTGAATCGGACATGGTAATGGGCTTCGCGCCGCACTCGATCAACTTTTCCACGGTAAATTGGGCAGCGTTGCCAGCACCCGACACGGTACAAATTTTCCCTTCAATTGTTTCGTTGCGCGTTTTGAGCATTTCCTGCGCGAAATAAACCGCGCCATATCCGGTCGCTTCGTTCCTTATCAGGGAGCCGCCCCAATTAAGCCTTTTACCGGTCAACACTCCTGTGAACTCGTTTGCCAGGCGCTTGTATTGGCCAAAGAGATATCCAATCTCGCGGCCACCCACGCCGATGTCGCCGGCCGGCACATCAGTATTGGCGCCAACGTGCCGAAATAGCTCAGTCATGAACGATTGGCAAAAACGCATGACTTCAATGTCGGTTTTCCCCTTGGGATCGAAATCCGCGCCGCCTTTGCCACCGCCCATCGGCAGGCCTGTCAGTGAATTCTTAAAGACTTGTTCGAACGCGAGGAACTTAATGATGCTGGCACAGACTGTCGGATGAAAACGCAGACCTCCTTTGTACGGACCGAGCGCGCTGTTCATCTGGATGCGGAACCCGCGATTAACGTGAATTTGGCCTTTGTCGTCGATCCACGGAACGCGGAAGTGAATCACGCGCTCCGGCTCCACCAAGCGCTCGAGAATCTTTCCATCTCGATATTTCTTATTACGCTGGATGACCGGGCGAATCGATTCGAGTACTTCAGTCACTGCCTGAAGGAACTCCGGTTCATTGGGATTACGCTTCTTAACAATTTCGAGAACTTGCTGCACTAGGCCCATAAGGGTGTTACTTCTGCCGGTTATTGGCCTCGTAGGCAAACAAAAACGATGGGTGGCGATGCAAAGGTTCGAACTTTACGAGTCCGGATGAACATAGCGCGGCTACGTTGGTAGACTCCCAAATCGACCCACAAGAAATCCGGAGCGCCGAGCTCCTCGGAATTAAAGTGATGAAACGCTAAGAAGCCTGAGCTTGATTCTTCGCGGTCAATTTGAAGCCAACATAAGTCGCCGAACTGATTCCAAGCAGTGTCATCAGGGTTGGATCAAATGTAGGCATCGTCCATTGAAAGATGGACTGCCAGATGAAGACCAGCCCAAGAATGAAATTCCAAACCAGCATTTGGAGGCGCGCTATCTCTGGGTCGCCACCTTCTGAAATGAGATCATTGAAGAAACCTTGCGAAGGTCCGCAAGGAGTCTGGCTCCGACCAAATCCTGCAGCGACCAGGAGAGTCGCTCCTTGAAGTCCAAGCAATAGGGGCGCGCTTCCACTCAAAATATTGCGATGCTCGCCCATCAACGCCCAAAGATAGGCGAAACAGCCAACACAGATCGTCAGCCACCATGCGAAAACAACTCGCGACAAACTCCACGGCGCGTCCTGATCCTGCTTTAGCCCTGGATCGCGCGGGTCCCGAAGGGCCGACGTCCCTAAAGCGGCTGCGAAGACGGCGCAAATTGTGAAGATGACTGCAGTGATAGCCGCACCCTGCCGCATCGGGGGCACCATGGGCAAACTGCGATACACTGGCTTGGCTCCCGAGCTGTATATTGCCTCCGCATTTACTAAAGTCGGCATTCTCAACGCGTCGGCGGTCCCAGCAATGGGCCGGGCGAGGGAGATTTGAGCGTCACAAGTCGGACCAACAGCGCGAATTATCGCACGCCATTTTTCGAGCTCTTTTGCATCGGTTGGAGCGGCGAGGTGGTACACAACACGATTGTACGTTTCGCCTTCGAATTCTCCCGAGCCATATGTTGGGGGTGAAGTAGCGTCAAAAGGCGGAATCGTCTCGAATACCTGGCCTGCAATCATTAAGCGCAGATTTGATCGTTCCTGAAGCATCCAGTGATTAATTTTAACCTGCAGCGATTGGAGAGCCATCGCTTGCTCCGGTGACAGGGGGGACGACTTCCTTGAGTCCACCAGGGATAAGTAATTTTTAAGGTCTTCCGGCTTCAAATCTTCAGGCAACAATCGCTCGTCAACGCGAGCTTTACTTAATAACCAACCATCAAAATTTTGCAGAAAGACCGTTACAGTAAGGGAATCTGTAAACAGATTGCTTTCGATTATTCGACCATCATTATTACACCAGCCAATCCGGATATCGGTTACATACTTTTGGGTTCCGTAACTTCGCACTCTGTTTGGCGGAGTGTTCATTTGGTCGGAAGCGCGGCGGCTTTCCTTCAACCAAATGAACCCCCAGACAGCGAGGGTTAATGCAAGGCCCACACCCCAGACGATGTAGACTATACGCTTCATAAGGACTACCAAGATCGTAGCTGCCCAAGAGCGTGAAGGGTAGCACCGCTGGTGTCAATAAAAGAGCTGTTGAGAAAGCGTGAGGGAGGTTCAAACCTCTGATTTGGCCCCGGGGCGACCGCTGATGAATCTCATTTGTGAATGTGGCGGACTTGTAATTTCTAATTCCTTGTTTCTAATTGGCTTTCTCCATACGCGCGATTAGCTCAGTGGTAGAGCACTTGCTTCACACGCAAGGGGTCGCTGGTTCGATACCAGCATCGCGCAAACCTCGTAAAATGGCTTGCCATCGACGTAAGGCGAACCAAAAAAGAGGAGCCAAGCGACTCAGTCAAGAATCACTTGGCTCACACTAATGAAGGACAAGCCTATGGTTTATAATGTGGGTTGTTTGGGGAATGCCTTCAAATTATTATCCGGTATTTCCGGCACGAAGTTGCCAAAAAAGGTCAAGGAACTCGTAGTAATGTAGTAAGGAACATGAAGCTACTCACAACAGCAGCACTGCTGCTTCTGACGCTCGGGATGGTGCAAGCCGAGCCGCGACGCACGCACAAGCACGAGCATCACAACTACATCATCGAGTGCCAGCAGTGCATCGCGCATTTTCCAAGTAGTCGAATGTTCTACACATATGTGCTGAGATGCGACGATGGTGAATTGTATGTCGGCTCGGCAGTTGACCTCGGGAGACGACTCGCGCAGCACAATGCAGGCCGAGTACCTGCCACGGCACATCGACTGCCAGTTAGGCTGGAGTACTACGAGGCGTGTCGTTCTGAACCAAAGGCCCGGGTTCGCGAAAAAACAGCTTAAGACAGGATTTGGGCGAGCGTATCTCAAACGGCGTCCAGACTGAAGGTCGCTCCGCGCCCGCAACGCTTCGCATAGCGATGCAGGCGGGGGTTCGATACCAGCATCGCGCATATTGCTGCCAGCGCGCTTGCTCTCCAACGCGTGGCGTTCTATCTAAAAGCATGTCCGAACATAAGATTACTCTCACTTGGAAACGCGGCGATACGCCGTTCGAGTATCAGAAATATTCGCGCGATCACACTTGGAAATTTGACGGCGGACACGAAATGCAGGCATCGGCTAATCCCGCTTACCTGGGAAACGCACAACTGGTCGATCCGGAGGAGGCGTTTGTCGCGTCGCTCTCGAGTTGCCATATGCTCACGTTTCTCGCCATAGCGGCGAAAAAGAAATTCGTTCTTGATGAGTACGTTGACAATGCGGTTGGTCACATGGAGAAAACTGCGGAAGGCAGGCTGGCTATTACGCGTGTGACTCTAAACCAGCGTTTGAAGTTCTCCGGCGAAAAACAACCGACCAAGCAAGAGCTCGAAGAGATGAATCACGCCGCGCACGAGCAATGTTTCATTGCCAATTCGGTGAAGACCGAAGTCACCGTCGAAACGCAGGAGTAAACCGCTCGCTCTTCATGTAGCCCCGTTTGTCTATTGTCATGTCGAGCGGAGTCGAGACATCTCTCGATATTTCCGAGGTAGAAACAGAGATTCCTCGACTTCGCTCGGAATGACAAGAAACTGCGTTAATCGTCTGTCGAAAACATGAGTACGCCGTCCGAATCTCAGCGCATGGAAAAAATCGTCAGCCTGTGCAAACGGCGCGGTTTCATTTTCCAGTCCAGCGAAATTTATGGCGGCTTGAATGGCGCTTGGGATTACGGACCGCTTGGCGTGGAGTTAAAGCGCAATCTCAAAAATTACTGGTGGCAGGTGATGGTGCACGAGCGGGACGACGTCGTCGGGATGGATGGATCGATTCTGACTCATCCGGCGGTGCTTAAGGCGTCCGGTCACGTTGAAGGGTTTTCTGATCCGATGATCGATTGCCGGACTTGCAAAGCGCATTTGCGCACTGATCAGCTCGTGGAGAAGAAAGGCGTTAAGCAGTGCCCAAATTGCGGTGGAAGAGATTTAACCGCGCCGCGGCAGTTCAATTTGATGTTCGAAACCCATGTCGGCGCGACAGCGGATGAAAGTTCCATCGCCTATCTACGCCCCGAAACGGCACAATCCATTTTTGTTCAGTTCAAGAACATTCTTGAAGTGTCACGAAAGAAATTGCCATTCGGAATCGCGCAGATTGGCAAGGCGTTTCGCAACGAAATTAATCCACGCAATTTCACTTTTCGCTCACGCGAGTTCGAGCAAATGGAGCTCGAATATTTTTGCCGTGCGGAGCAGGGGATGGAGTTGCTCGAATATTGGAAGGAAGAACGCCTGAGGTTTTACAAACAGATCGGTATCCCGCGGGACAAACTGCACGTCCTGACTGTTCCGGGCGAGGAACGGGCCTTTTATTCAAAAGGGACATACGACATTGAATACGAATTTCCGTTTGGGCGACAGGAACTTGAAGGCGTCGCATATCGAACCGATTACGACTTGTCGCAGCATCAGAAAGGCAGCGGGAAATCACTCGAATACTTTGATGAGGAGGCGAAGCAGCGATTTATTCCGCACGTTGTGGAACCGAGCGCCGGTGTCGACCGCACAGTGCTGGCATTAATCTGCGAGGCGTATTCAGAAGACCAGGCACCTGATGAAAAAGGAAAAATGGAAACACGCCTGGTGCTCCGTTTCCATCCGCGGATTGCTCCAGTGAAGTGTGGCGTATTCCCGCTGCTCAAGAACAACCCGCAGCTAGTTGCGAAGGCCAAAACAATTGTCAGTCTTCTGCGGCCACACATGACCGTTTTCTATGATGAGAGCGGCGCCATCGGTCGCAGGTATCGGCGTCAGGATGAAATTGGCACTCCGTTCGGAGTGACCGTTGATTTTGAGACGCTTGGCGAAAGGGACGCTGCGCTGCGTGACACAGTGACGTTGCGCGATCGCGATTCGATGAAACAGGAACGCGTCGCAATTCAAGATCTTGCGGGAATTCTACGCGACCGGCTGGCCTGATGGATCTCGAGCAATTCCGCGAATATTGCCTTGGCAAATCCCGCATTACTGAGAGCGCGCCATTCGGGCCCGACGTTCTGGTGTTCAAAGTCGGCGGTAAGATCTTCGCGTTAGCGGCTCTCGACGAAGTCCCGACCAGAGTGAACTTGAAATGCGACCCTGATTTGGCGCTCGAGCTGCGTGATCGTTACGAGCAGGTCACGCCGGGTTACCACATGAACAAGAAACACTGGAACACCGTTGAGATTGAGAGCGGCATTCCAGATGGCGAGCTGCGAAAAATGATCGATCACTCCTACGACCTTGTAGTCAAAACTCCGGCGAGATCTATGGCAACGGTTGCAGCTCGATCTCGCCGAAACGCAACTGCAACGCGTCGCGGGCGACGTTGAGGAAATTATCGGCCGCATCAGTGAGAGCCACATGTAGCTCGCCGCGATTTGGTGGTGTCGCGCGAAGTGATTGGCAATCCAATGTTTCTTCCACTGCGCGCGCACAGTTTTGGGCGGAATCGACGAGCGTGATTTGGCGTTTGACTGCTCGCGAAATCGCATTGGCGAGCAGTGGATAATGCGTGCAACCGAGTACCAGCGTATCGATCCCATCAGCAAGCATCGGTTCGAGATAACGCATGATTATTCTGTCCGTCACATCGTCGTTGAGCAGTCCTTCTTCGATTAACGGGACGAGCAACGGGCAGGCGCGACTGCTCACGCGCACATTGTTGTCGGCTGCGCGTAACGCCTTTTCGTACGCGCCGCTACGAATTGTCGCACGGGTCCCGATCACGCCGATGCGCCGGTTGCGTGTCGCCTGCAATGCAGCTCGCGCTCCCGGTTCGATTACCCCGATCACGGGCACAGGAAATTTCTCTGTTAGCAACGGCAACGCGACCGATGAAACAGTATTACACGCCACGACCAGCGCCTTTGCGTTTTTCCCTATAAGCATTCCCGCCAGTTCGGTGGCGTAGCGCTGCACAGTTTCCGGGCTTTTCGGGCCGTAGGGAACACGGGCCGTATCGCCAAGATAAACAATGTTTTCGTCCGGCAACAAGTCGTGCAGCGCCTTGACTACGGTCAGGCCGCCAATGCCGGAATCAAAAACACCGATCGGGCGTGAATCACTCATGCAGCGGGAAGGTGATGGTTAGGCTGTCCTGATGCAAGCACGTGGTCGGGCGCGACCCCGGCGCTCCGGCGATTTGCAAAGGCGCTCCGGCTTTGGATGATTGATCGCGATGGTCGAACTCCCGAAGAGATACGATCCAAAGTCGGTCGAACCAAAATGGTATCGGCGCTGGATGGAAGATCGCGATTTCGTTGCAGATGCGAAGTCTTCGAAGCCGGCATTCTCTATCGTGATGCCGCCACCAAATATCACTGGCGTGCTTACGCTTGGCCACGTCCTCAACGATACCATCCAAGATATTCTCGCACGCCGTGCCCGTATGCAGGGCTTCGAAGTGCTCTGGTTGCCAGGGATGGATCATGCCGGCATCGCGACGCAAACAGCAGTCGAAAAGTGGCTGCGCAAAAACGAAGGAGTAACGCGTCGGGATTTAGGGCGCGAGGAATTTCTACGCCGTGTGATGGAATGGCAGGATAAACACGGCGGCATCATTATCGAGCAGCTCAAGCGTTTGGGTTGCTCCTGCGATTGGTCGCGTCAGCGATATACACTCGATGATGCGTACGTCGCGGCTGTCCAAAAAGTTTTTGTCGATCTTTACAACAAAGGACTGATTTATCGCGGACGGCGAATGATCAATTGGGATCCGGCTGCACAAACTGCGCTTTCAGATGAAGAGGTGATTTCCAAGCCCCAGAAGGGAAGTCTCTATTTTGTTCGCTACGAAATTGTGGAAGAACCCGGGCGTTTCCTGGAGGTTGCAACTACCCGACCGGAAACGATCATGGCCGACACTGCGATGGCTTTTCATCCGGGCGACAAACGATACGCGGATCTCTTGGGCAAGTACGCGTGGCGCCCGCTAGCCCGCGAGAAAATTCCGATCATTGCCGACGAAGCGATCGACCCGGAATTCGGCACTGGTGTTTTGAAAGTTACCCCAGCGCACGACGCAGTGGATTTCGAGATTGGGCAGCGGCATAAGCTGCCAGTTGTCGATGTGCTGCATGCTGACGGCCGTATCAATTGTCCGGCAGTCTCAGAGTTGGATGGACTTGATCGCTTTAAAGCACGGGAAAAAGCCGCAGAGTTATTGCAGGCGAGCGGAGCGCTGGCAAAAACGGAGCCGTACGAGAACAATGTCGGGTTCAGCGAGCGCAGCGATGTGCCAATCGAGCCGCGTATCAGCGAGCAATGGTTCCTGCGCTATCCAAAAACAAAAGAAGCCTTGGCGGTGGTACGCAATCACCTGATCAGGTTCTTCCCCCAGCATTGGGAAAAAGTTTACGCACAATGGCTGGAGAACATTCGCGATTGGTGTATCAGCCGCCAGGTATGGTGGGGGCACCGGATACCGGCCTGGTACCGGAAATCCCAAACTGTCGAGGCAGGCGTGTCGCCTGCGAACCAAAACAAAGCAATCGGCACGGCTGCCACTACAGAGAAAGAGGATATTCGTGTGCAAGTTGAATCGCCGGGTGAGGGATGGACCCAGGACCCAGATACGCTCGATACCTGGTTTTCATCGTGGTTATGGGCTTATGAAACAATGGATGAACAAACCCGGAAGAAATTTTATCCGACGAGTGCGCTCGTGACTGCGCCGGATATCATTTTTTTCTGGGTGGCGCGCATGATCATCGCCGGCTTGGAATTCAGGCCGGGCAATTCAGACCGTGTTGAGGACAATATTGCGTTCCACGACGTTTATTTCACGGGCCTTATTCGTGACAAGCTCGGACGGAAGATGTCGAAGTCGTTGGGCAATTCGCCCGATCCACTCGAATTGATCGACAAGTATGGCGCCGACGGGTTGCGGTTCGGTCTGATGCGCATCGCGCCCAGGGGCCAGGACATTCGCTTTGACGAAAAACAGATCGAAGAGGGTCGCAATTTCGCGACGAAACTTTGGAATGCCGCTCGCTTCCGGCAGATGCACGGTCCGAGCGAGGCCGCGCCAAAGATCGATAGCCAGGTGCTATCGATCTACGCGATAGAATTGCTCGCGCGCTTGAACGAAACGATGGACGCGGTCGACGCCGCTTATCGAGAATATCAGTTCAACACGGTAGCTCAGCGCCTTTATGACTTCGTCTGGAGCGATTATTGCGACTGGTTCGTCGAGGCGGCGAAGACCGAAATCTTCGGAGAAGACGAGGCGCAGAAGAAATCCGCGTTGGCAGTAATGGACTTTGTTTTGTCTGCAACATTACGATTACTGCACCCCTTCATGCCGTACATTACCGAGGAGCTTTGGTCATTGCTCGACCTTGGAAGCGGTTCGATTCAATTTGCCGTAACACCAGAAAAGGTCGCTTTGGATGACGTTTCCGATCTTCCAGGCAAACGGCGGCTCGTTTCGTCCATTTATCAAACCGTGCAGGCGGGACGCAATTTGCGATCAGAATCCAAGCTCCCTTCAAACAAAAAGATACATTTTATTTTACGCACGAATGATAATTTAATTTCAAGTCATATCTCCACGCTGAGTCGGCTATTGAACGCCGAAGAAGTGGCGCTGGATCCAGGATATCAACCGCAGGTTGGAAACCCGGTCGCGGTTACGCCAGTAGGCGAGATCTTCCTGACGGTCGCCGCGACCGACAGGGCAGGGGAACAGCAGCGGCTCGATAAGGAAATTGCTAGAATCGAAACCGAATTATGCACCGTAACGCAAAAACTGGAGAACAAATCGTTCGTCGATCGCGCTCCCTCAACCGTTGTCGAAGAGCATCGGCGGCGCCTTAAAGATTTCAGCGAGCGACTGACAAAGTTGAAGCAGGCACGCGAATGCCTGAATTGAAGATCACTTTTTGCTGGCTGATCCTGGCGCCGCGCTTTTGAAAGAATTCCTTTAACTCAGGTGTGTAGAACGTCCCATCGTATTCCTGATTGAGTTCGAGCCAGACCCGGCCGCGCGGGGTGAGATGTTTTGCCAGATCGTCCAGAAAGAATTCCCACTCCGGCACTTTCCAGAGGTCCGGCATTTTGTGGTTATTGAAGCAAATCATAAAAGCGGTGATGAGATCGAATCTTTGTCCAAAATCGGGTAAAGGCTGAAAAGCGTCGATTCGCTGGACAACACGGCGAACACCGAGCAAGCGCGTAACTTCCCGAAACATGGACAAGCGATCCATATCGAGACCAACACCCGAATGACCAAGCAGTTGAGCGATGTACAGAAAATATCCTGCACCACAGCCAAGATCCAGGATGCGCCTGGGACGCGCCAAATCGAGTTCGATCTGGCGAATCCGTCGAATGTTAATTCCAATCCAACGGTCGAGATCGAGATATTTTGGCCAGTCCGCGCCGGGATCCGCGACCGCGTAACGCTTGCGAACCTGTGCGAAAGCAACTGGATCGATTGTTTCGATGACCCGCTTTTTAGTAAGCGTGAACCGACCGGTTCGGAGAAGCCTGAGCGTGTGCTTCCTCGCGCTGACCAAGCTCCGGCCGTCTACAAGTTTTCGAATCTTATGTCGAAATTGCACCTGAAGAAAGATCACACCTTGTAGCGGAGCGCAACAACTTCAATTAAGCTGCAAACAGGAATGGCCCTCTGGAAAAAGCTGGTCTGGTTTGGCGTGGCCGCGTTGGGAACGTGGGCGGTCGCTATTCTGGCGTTATCCCGCGGCGAGCGGATCAGCGCGCTCTGGATCGTGATCGCTGGATTTTGTGCACTGTCCATCAGTTATCGTTTTTACAGCAAATGGCTGGCAACAAAGGTGCTCGTGGTCAATGAAGAGCGTGCGACGCCGGCAGTCTTGCAAAACGACAACAAAGATTATGTGCCAACAAACCGATGGATGGTTTTCGGACATCATTTTGCAGCGATCGCTGGCCCTGGACCGCTGGTTGGACCTGTCCTTGCGGCGCAATTCGGTTTTCTCCCCGGCACTCTGTGGATTTTGATCGGCGCAACGCTCGGCGGTGGCGTTCACGATATGATCGTTCTTTTTGCCTCGATTCGCCGCGGCGGGAAAACGCTTGGTCAAATGGTGAGAGAAGAAATCGGACGCGGAGTTGGGCTGCTCGCGGTGGTCAGTGTCTTGGCGATTATGATCATTTTACTGGCGGTTCTCGCGCTAGTCGTCGTGCAAGCCCTGGCTGAAAGTCCCTGGGGCGTATTCACGATCGCGACGACGATTCCGATCGCGCTGATCATGGGAGTTGGATTGCGCACGGGCAAAGTGAACGTGACGGCGATCACAATCTTCGGCTTGCTTGGCCTGGCGTTTGGCGTGTGGGGCGGACAATTCCTCGCTCACTTCCCCGCGATTGAGAGTTGGTTCCGTCACGACCAGAAGTGGCTTGCATGGGCCATCATGATTTATGGACTTGCCGCGTCCATTCTGCCGGTCTGGATGCTGCTGACCCCGCGGGACTACCTCAGCACGTTTTTGAAACTCGGCACCGTAGCCATGCTTGCGGTTGCCGTCGTTCTGATCAATCCCACGTTGCAGATGCCGGCGATTACGAAATTCATCGATGGCAGTGGGCTTGTCTTTGCGGGTCCGGTGTTTCCCTTTGTATGTATCACCATCGCCTGCGGTGCAGTCTCCGGGTTCCACTCCTTGATCGCTTCTGGCACGACTCCCAAAATGATCACACGCGAATCGACAATACGCAGCATCGGCTACGGAGCGATGGTCACAGAAATGATGGTTGCCCTGATGGCGATGATCGCAGCGTGCGTGCTGCAACCGGGAGAGTATTTCGCAATTAACACAAAAGGTGCGCCGACCGAAGTCGTCGAAAGAGTTTCTGCTGCTGGTTTTCCGGTAACCGAAACGGCGATGCAGAAACTGGCCACAAACCTCGGCGAATCCACGATGTTTAATCGCGCAGGAGGAGCGCCCACTTTCGCCGTCGGCATGGCAAGCATGTTTGCGCGAGTCTCAACCAAGCCGACTGCGCTGGCGCTGTGGTATCACTTTGCCATCATGTTCGAAGCCCTGTTCATCCTTACAACCATAGACGCCGGAACACGCGTGGGACGATTTCTGCTTCAGGATTTTCTCGGCAATCTCTGGCGTCCGTTGGGGAATACGCGTTCGTGGGGCGCGAATTTTTTCTCCAGCGTTTTGCTCGTCGCGGCATGGGGATGGTTTTTGTACGAGGGTGTGATCGACCCTCTTGGTGGCATCAACTCGCTTTGGCCGCTCTTCGGACTCGCCAATCAATTACTCTCGGTGGTTGCGCTTTGCCTTGGCACAACGCTTTTGATCAAAATGCGAAAGAGCAAATATCTCTTTGTAACTTTGGGGCCCCTTTGTTTCATGTGCGCGGTCACATTTTCTGCGGGCTATCTGAAAGTTTTTTCATCTGATCCAAGGCTAGGGTTCCTCAGCGGTGCCCAATCGCTCTTAAGTCAGGCGGCAGCGGTTACCGATCCAGTCAAGGCGGTTAATCTGGCGCGACAGGCAACTATCTGGCGATTCGATGCCTTCGTGGCGGTTTTCTTTCTCGTGCTCGTGCTCCTAATCGTTCTGGGCTCTGCGAGGCAATGGTGGCAATTATTGCGCGGAACCAGGCGCGTCGTTTTACACGAAAGCGAATTTGTGCCCCTCAGGGCGGTATCGTAACTCTAACCGTACAAGTCCTGTCGGCGATGAGCGAGCGATTCTACGCGACGCCGGACCGAGAGCACGAGGTCTTCAGACACGTCGGCGTGAATAAGTTCTTCGCGATCCGATGATGCAGATGCAATTACGACTCCTCGAGGATCGATGATTGCCGAGTTGCCGCAAAACCACAAATCGTCGTCTTTGCCGACGCGGTTTGATACAATCGCGTAACTCTGGTTCTCAATCGCACGCGCCAGGGCGAGCGTTCGGAAATGTTCCAGACGTGGGAACGGCCAGGCTGAAGAAACGATAAAAGCACTTACATTCTGCTCCAAAACGAGTCGCCGGTACATTTCGGGAAACCGGAGATCGTAACAGATACTGAAGCCGAAGCGCAGATTACCCAGGGCAAAGTTGGCGAACGCATTGCCCGGAACGAAACATTTCTGTTCTTCAACGGGCGCCACCGCGTAAAGGTGAGTCTTGCGATATTTCGCGCCGATCTTCCCGTCCTGATCGACAAAAACCAAGGAGTTGTAAATTGATATGCCATCCTGTTCCGACACGCCGCAGACGATTGCAATCGAAAGGTTCGCGGCGATTTCCTGAAGGTTGGGCACGAAACCGTCGCTCCACGAATTAGCGTGAGTTTGGATTACGGACATCGAATATCCGGTGTCGGTCATCTCAGGAAAAACAATCAATTCCACGCCGGAGTCTTTGGCGCGGAGAGAAAAATCTCGAACCTTGATCAGGTTCGCTTTGGCGTCACCGAGCGAACAGGAAATCTGAGCGGCCGCAACCTTCATACGCTTTTGCGAGCATAGATCGCAACGTAGATTTCACTATCGAAATCGTGGCGTTCCAGGATTACGCGCGCTTGGTTACAAACGCACAGGCGCCGCGTCTTTGGCCGGGATCCAGCCGCGCAAGTCGTTCGGGAGCGCTGCGTAAATCCAATCGCCGCGAGTGCTCAGAATTTTGATTTCACTCCCAGGAGGCAATGCCAGCACGCTGTTCGCAGTGTCCGCGGTAGCAAGACGCGCCTGGACGTCCTTGCCCGTTACGATGGCGAGAGAATCGCCGTTGTTCCCGTACTCCAGCGCATACACCGCATAAATCGAAGCAGCGCAGAGAATCAGGCACAAGATCAGCACGGCAATCGCTGCAACCGATCTCCGACGCGCGAAGATCAAGGTGGCGATCACAAAAATCGCGAGCCAAAAACCGATGGCCGCCACGATGCTGTACTGGTTGGCGCTCGCAAATTGGAGGTAGCGCTCCGGTCGACTTTGTGGCAACTCCAGCGCACGCGCCTCATCTCGAGCGATCTGCAAATTGGCGGCTGCTTCCGGATGATGTCGCTCTAACGCCAACGCCCTCTCATAATTCAAAATGGCACCCCCAAAATCCCCGGTTCGAAAATAAGCGTTGCCGAGATCGTAAAACAAATTTGCACTCCATTGTCCTGCGCGAACAAGTGTCTCATATCCTGAGATCGCTTCCTTGAAGTGGCCCTGTGCGTAGTCCTGATTTGCCTTTGCGAAGTCTGTGTCTGTTTGCGCAACCAATGACGCAGGCCAGATGGCGCATAAAAGAATTGCAAAGAACCAAACGGGACGTTTCATCGTAAATTCTCAATCAATTCCAGCACGTCCCGGCGGTTTTCCGGAGAGATTCTTCCGGGTCCATTATGCGCTCCGCTGTATTGCCATTCGTCGCTTTGCTCGAATAGCTTCCGGAGCTGGTCGCGCGAATCGTTGCTGAGCTTGAAAGTCTCGGCTGCAGTTTCCGCATCGACCATGTTTGGATCGATCTGGCGACCGCCCGATGCCAACGCCGCTTTTATGCGAACCATTCTGGATGCTTCGGCATAATATTCTCGCGGCGAAGCGTCGTTACGATGCAATTTGTGCATTAACTCGGATGCCTCGTGTTGCAACGCGACAACGCGCTGCGCCTCGCGATTGTCGATCCTTGCCCGCCGAATTTTCCAACCTGCGAATCCGACCAAAACAAGCAATGGGATCAATTGCGCCATCCAGAAAAAGCGCTGGGTGTAAATCGGAGCAAATGATTCCGCTGCCTTCGGGCGCTCCGTCAATTGATAAAGAATATCCTGAGGCTTCGCTTCGGCGGCCGTTGGCGTTCCCGTCCGCGCAGTAGCCGCGGGTGCAGGCGACGCGGCCTGCGCCCCGGCGACGCTGGGGGCTGCGCCGCCCTGGACGCTGATCGAAATCGGCTCACTCTGCATCGTCACATATTGCTCTTTGACTGGATCGAAATAGGAAAATGCCAGCAATGGCAGAGTTTGCTTTTTCTCATTAGGCGAAAGCACCATTTCGAAAGTCTTAGTGCCACTGATTCCCACTTCGTCGTCCTGTTTGAATTTCGATGACGGCGGATATTTATGCCAGCCACGGTCGTCTTCAACTACTGGCGCGTTGACACGATCGAAATTTCCGCGCCCCGAAATGGTGGTTGTGACGGTGATGGGGTCGCCCACTTGCACGGTCTTGGGCTTCGCTTCGGTCGTCATTGTGAAATTTCCAATTGCACCCGAGAAACTGGGCGGTGCATTTGGCGGCAACGTTTTCACTTCAAGCGCTACGGGTTCGCTCTTGATTTCCACGTTGCGGCGCTCGGCAAGTTGGCTGAACGGATTGGAGAAGAACGGATCGGAGAATGGATCATCTTCATCGAACAGATCGAAAGGAGAACGCGGTCGCGACTGCGGCGCGCTCGGTCTTCGTGGTAGTATCACTTGTGCCTTCGCTTTGACCGGTCCGATTTCAAACTTTCCAGCGCGCGCTGCAGCGATTGCCGTCTTATAAGTAACCACCTCGTAAGGTCGGCCGCCGATCGTTTCCGTGTTTTGGCCGGATTCCTGCAATTTCTGTGCAGTAAACCCCTGTCCGGTGATTTCCGGAGGCTCAATGAGTCGGGGACGAACCCGCGGGTCAAAGCCCATTCGAATCTGAACGGGAATGATCTGGCCCACGTAGGCGGTCTTGCTCGGTACGATCAATTCCGCAAAAACCGGATTGTTTGCGTTGTTCGCTTGCGCGTTACGACCAGGCCGCGCACCAGAGGAGGCAGGCGGCCGGCCGGCCGGGCGACCAGACGAATCCGCAACGTTTAATGTCAGAGCCGGTGTACGCAGAGAATTGCCGCCGACGCGAATTGTTTGAGGTGGGATGGTAAACGATCCCGCTCTCAGAGGCATGATGGTGTAGTCGTAGATTACGCTTGTGGTTAAACTCAGATTGTTCATCTCGATCCGCTGTGAACTTCCGGTTCGGCGGATTTCGAGACCGTCTACCGCGATCTGTTCCGGTGCGTCCGCGCCCCGTGCCCCCGTGATACGAATCTCCAATTGCACCGTTTCGCCTACTGTTGCCTCAGAGCTATTCAACACCGCTGTCACACTTGGTGAATCGGCATGCGCGAACTGCGCACTCGCGATAACACCGATGACAACAAATAACCTCCGATAGTGCATGCGCGTTTCTATCAACTCTTAACCATCGATCCCATGGGGTCTCTTACCAGTCCTTATAGACATGGCGCGTTGCCCTGCGTTCATCAAGTTGAACTCGCGCCTCCTCGTCTTTCATGGATTCCAGAAGCGCCTCTGCCTGGCGTTCGCTCATCTGGCCCTCTTTTTCCGGTTCACCTTCGGCAAGCTGACCATTCTTGTCAGGTGGCTTGCCTGATTTGTTTTCGCCGGCTGCACCCTTTACCTGACCGGCAAATTTCTTTTGTGGCGATTCCGCAGGGGTCGCAGAAGGCGTGGCGTTTTCGCCTTCACCTTCTCCTGGTGATGGTGACGGCGTTCCGTTTTCTCCTTCGCCAGGGGTGGGCGATTGTTCGCCTTGGCGTTCACCTGGCGATGGTGAGGCCTGGTTGCCCTTTTGCTCGCCTGGCGAAGGGGAAGGGCTCTCACCGGATCGTTGCTGCCGGTCTTTTTGCGGTTCGTTCTTTGCCTGAGACTGGTTGTCCTTTTCCTGTTGCTTATCTTTCTGGTCTCCGGACTTGCCTTGTGATTGTTGATTCTGCGATTGCTGCTGGTTCTTTTTTTGTTGCTCGCTCTGGCCTTGTTGCTGTTGTTGTTGCTGCTGGTTTTTCTGTTGTTGCTGCTGTTGCTGCTGCTGCTGTTGCTGGTCTTGCTGCTGATTCTGTTTGTTCTGTTTGTTCTGTTTGTCCTGGTTGTTCTTTTGCTGTGGTGACGGGGAAGGAGAGGGCTGCTGCGGTTGTTTCTTATTTTTTAGTTCTTCGATTTTCCTCTTAACGTAGTCGTAGTTCTCTTTCGCCTCTTTGTTTTGCGGATCGAGCTTGAGGGTCTGGTCGTAGTGATCGAGTGCATTTGTCCAGTCGCTAAGCTTTTTATCGTCGCTCTTTTGTGCTTCGCCGCGCTGATAAAGTGTATTGCCCAGATTGTAATGCCCCTTGCTTTGCAGACCCGTATCCGGCGAGAGCAGTGCCTGGCTAAACGATTCCAGTGCTTTGCTGTAATCTTTCAATTTGTAAGCGGCGGCGCCTGAATCGAACTGAAGCTTGTCTTCGGCCCGCGATTCCGGGTGCGATTTTAACGTCTGTTGAAACTGGCTGTAGGCGTCCTCGAATTTTCCGGTGCGATATGCGTCGAGGCCGGGAGCGGTGGCGAACGCGGATGAAGAAAAGAGTATCGCAAGAAGGGCGACCGCAACTGCGATCCTCGCTTGCCCACCTGCTACGGGGCGCATATCGGTGACAGACGCCGCAGCGTCGGCTCGCTGTCTAGCCCGTTTTCGTTCAGGAATAAGGATAGACAAGGCGAGAGCGATTAACGCCGCGCCGAGAGACCATTCGTAACGTTCAATCGGTCGACGCGATAAACGCACATCCATTTCCGCAGCCTGCATTTTCGCCAATCCTTCAGTCTGAATTTGCTGCATCGTGCGAGGTCCGTTTTCCAAATGAAGATAAAATCCCCCCGTAGCCTGAGCGATTTCGCGCAACCGTTTATCGTCGAGCTTCGATTTAACCACCTGGCCGGATGAATCCTTAACAAAGCTGGTCTGACCATCATCGCCTGTCACCGGAATCAACGAACCCTGAGGTGTTCCAACACCCACTGTAAAAATTCGGACGCCAGCGTCAGCTGCTTCTTTTGCAGTTTTCACAGCGTCACCGCTTAATTCTTCGCCGTCGGTGAAGATGACCATCGCGCGATTTCCCATGGCACTTTTGCCGAAGCTCTGCGTGGCAAGAGTGATAGCGCTTGAGATATTAGTTCCGCCTTCAGGAATCGTCTTCGTATCCAGAGCGTTCAGTGCCTCAACCACAGCGTCGTAATCAATCGTAAGAGGCGCCTGCAAGAACGCGCGACCGGCAAATGCGATCAGACCAACACGATCGCCCTGTAACTGGTCAATCAAGTCCTGGATGGCGAGCTTGACGCGATCGAGCCGGTTCGGTTGAACGTCATTGGATAGCATGCTGCGCGATGTGTCCACCGCGATCAACAAATCGAGGCCCTTGCGTTTTACGTCTTCAAACGTGTAGCCCCAGCGCGGCTGGGCCAGACTGACAATGGCCAAAGCAAGGCCGAGCAGCTGCAAAGCAAATCTTAGGATACGTCGAGGACGATTCACTGTTCCGGCAAGCTGCGGAAGCAAGCGCGCTGAAACGAATTCCTGCAATCGCTTAAGCCCGCGCTGCTCTGAACGAACAAACAACGCGATCAGAAGCGGGATCAGAATCAATCCCCAAAGCCATTGTGGCGCGCCGAAGCTCATAGTCGATTTCGTTGACGCTCTGAAGCGCTAAAGCGTTGAAGAGGAGTGTTCACGGCAGTTTTTTCCAGATAGTTTGCGACAACAAGATTTGCGCCAACAACAGACCGCAGCCGCCCATAAGACATAACGGAAATAGATCGCGGTATTGTTGATATTTTTTCACGCTAACTGTCGATTTCTCCAGTTTATCTATGTCCTTGTAAATTTGCTCCAGCGATTCGGTGTCGGTCGCGCGGAAGAATTTGCCATCTGCAATTTTGGCAACGTCCCTGAGGCCGGTTTCGTTAAACTCCACAGGCTGGTTTTCATACACAATATTGCCCAATGCGTCCGTTAACGGTCCTCTGGCCGTGAATACAGGAGCCGGAGCGATTCCATTGATGCCCGCACCGATCGCATAGAGGTGAATCTTTAACGCCTTGATTGCTTCGGCCGCAGTACTTGGCGGAATTTTGCCGGCATTGTTTTCTCCGTCAGTTAACAGGACCAGCACATGACTCTTTGAACGCTTGTCATTTAGCCGGTTGGCCGCTGCAGCCATAGCCGATCCAATAGCCGTGCCATCCTCGACAAGACCGATCCGAACACGGTCCAGGTTTTGCAAAAGCCAGTCATGGTCCAATGTCATCGGACTAACCACATAGGGACGACCTGCGAATGCGATGATGCCGATGCGATCGTTCGGCCGGCCCTCGATAAATTTGCGCGTAACTTCGCGGATCGCGTCGACGCGCGTCGCTTCCTGTCCACCGATTGTAAAATCCTTGGTCAGCATCGATCCGGAGACATCCAGCGCGAGGATAATGTCGATCCCGCTGGCTTCGATTTGAGTCAGGCTCTTGCCGAGTTGCGGACGCGCGAGCGCAACCACGAAAACCGCAATTGAAGCCAGCAGTAGCGATCGCAGGAGTTTTCCCGCACGCGCCGCGCTTTGCTTTCCAATCGCTCGAATGCTCGCGGTGGATGAAAAAGTAAGCGCAGCGGCTGGTCCTCGTTTGCCGCGCAAATAGGCAAGCAACGGAACTGCCAGGAGCAACAGGAGCAGCCAAGGATGAGCGAAGGTCAGTGCGCTGTTTCCTGTGAACCAATCAAACACGGTTGACCTCCTTTCACAAAACGAATCGCTTCCTCCAGTAACAATTCGCTATCCGAAGTGGTGGCTTCGTACCGCGCGAACTTAATCAGGTCGCAGCGGTTCAAGAAATCTTCGAGGAGGGACTTTTCGTCTTCCGAGAACGGCGACGAACCTCTAAGCGCATTTAGAAACTCGACGGAGGTCTGTCGCGTGACCGGCAACCCGAACTGTTCCGTCACATAACGCCTGAGAATATCCGACACACGAATGCTGAAACGATAGGGATTGATTGTATCAATCTGCGCCCGTATTTGCTCGAGCAACGAAAGCGCGCGCTCACGCGGCAGTTGGGGCGGTGTCGGGCGCCGGAGAGATTTTGCAATAAACCACACGATCAGACCGATCACCGCGAGTGCAATAAATACTCCCACAAAGATCAGCCACGGGGGGATCAGCGAATAATCTATCGGCGGCGCGATATCGTGGAACTCCTCAGCCAGCAGCAGTGGAGTCATGGAGTTGTGGAACAATGGAACCGATGCCGGCAAATTCATATCATCACTCCATTACCTCGCCGCCTTATCGAACACCGAGTCGACGCTCGCGTTGTTTGAAAAAGGAGCGCAACTGCGGCAGGTAGTCTTTGCCGGTTTGCAGCGCGATCGCGTCGACGTTGTTCCGGCGAAGCATGCGTGCAAGGTCGTGCTCGCGCTCGTCGACGAGGCTGCTGAAACGTGCTCGCGTGTTGCGGTCGGCCGTGTTGATTTCAATTTGTTCGCCGGTCTCGGCATCCTCCAGGGTGATAATGCCTATGTTTGGCAACACCTTTTCTCGTTCATCATGAATGTGAATCGCCACGAAATCATGCCGTCGCCCGCTCACAGCCAGAGCTCGCGAAAAATCGGGCGCTTGAAAATCAGAAATGAAGAAAACGACGGCGCGCCGGGTGACAATCTTGTTCAGATAATCGAGAGCCAGGGCTGGTTCTGTGCCGCTTCCTTTTGGTTCGAAAAACAGAATCTCGCGGATGAGTCGGAGTGTATGGGAACGCCCTTTTTTGGGAGGAATGAAAAGTTCAACGCGATCGGTAAAGAGGACCAGCCCGACCTTGTCATTGTTTCGGATCGCGCTGAATGCGAGCAAACACGCGACCTCCGCCGCCAGTTCGCGTTTCGATTGCGTTGTGCTGCCGAAATTTCCCGAGGCGCTGACATCCACAACCAGCATTACCGTTAGCTCGCGTTCCTCCGTAAATTTTTTCACAAACGCGTTGCCCATGCGCGCGGTGACATTCCAGTCGATGGCTCGAATTTCGTCGCCCGGCTGGTATTCACGAACGTCTTCAAAGTTCATTCCGCGGCCTTTGAAGACGCTATGGTAATCGCCGGCAAATGCGGTCTCGACGAGGCCCCTCGTTTTTATCTCGAGGGTTCTGATTTTTTTTAGAATCTCAGCGGGGTCCACGGATGATTTAGATCAGGGGACCGGCAATCCGGCGAAAATCCTCTCAATAATGGTTTCGCTGGTGACTGCTTCCGCTTCGGCTTCGTAGCTGACGATGATGCGATGCCGCAACACGTCAGCGCCGATACTCTTTACGTCCTGCGGTGTGACGTAACCACGGCCGTTCAAAAACGCGTGGGCCCGGGCGCCGAGTGCAAGATAAATTGTGGCACGCGGTGAGGCGCCGTAACGAATCAACCCTTCCAGTCGCAGGTTGTACGTCGCCGGTTCGCGAGTCGCCCAAACAACGTCCACGATGTAGTCCTTTACGCGGTCATCGATGTAAATGCTGTTGACCACCTCGCGCGCGGCGATGATTTGCTTGGGGTCAACCACCGGATCGACGCGTAAATCCGGCGTTGAAGTCGCCATCAGATCGAGAATGTTTCGTTCTTCGGACTTTTGCGGGTAGCCAATATTTAATTTGAACATGAAGCGGTCGAGCTGCGCTTCGGGTAGTTGATAAGTCCCTTCCTGTTCAATCGGATTCTGGGTCGCCAAAACAAGAAATGGATCGGAGAGCGGGTAGGTTTGTTCGCCAATCGTTACTTGCCTCTCCTGCATCGCTTCCAGCAACGCGCTCTGCACCTTTGCCGGTGCACGATTGATTTCGTCCGCCAGGATGAGATTCGAAAAAATCGGGCCAAGCTTGGTGGTAAATTCCCCCGTCCGCGGATTATAGATCAGCGTGCCGATCAGGTCTGCCGGCAAAAGGTCCGGCGTAAATTGCAATCTTTGAAAGCCTGTCTGTATACAAGAGGCCATAGTTTTTACGGTGAGCGTCTTGGCCAGGCCCGGGACGCCCTCGAGCAGGAGATGTCCGTTCGCGAGCAGCCCAAGTAGGAGCCGATCTACCAAATACTTCTGGCCTATCACAACGTGACCAACTTGTTGGCGAAGCCCCGGAATCCATTGGCCCAGGTCCCGAACTTCCTGTGTAATCTCCTGCGTCGATTTCATACGGACTCGTGAGACACGCAGGGCAGGGGGAATGTTCGATCAAACGTGCCGCAACCTGCTGACTTTCTGCTCATTTCGCTTACAAATCCAATCCTTCCTACTGGTCTGCTCGGAGGGAGCACACCGCCAGAATGATGCTAAACGTTAGATCACAATGTTTGTTTCCAAGCCGTGGCCTCGAGCAATTTTGATCACTGTGCTCGCTGGTATCGCGATGTTACTCCTCGCATGCTTCGCGTGGCGGGATCCGGCAATAAATTTTTTACCACGCGATGGCCGTGCGGACTGGATAGTCTTTCCTACGGCAGTTGATGCGCACGCCCATTGGTTTACCGGCCTCGACGCAACGTTTCGCCGGGAATTTATTTTGACGGACCGACCCGCCACGGCGCCTTTGAGCATCTGCGCAATGCGGCGTGCTGAAGTAAGAATCAACGGTATTTGGGTCAGTTTTCCGGCGAACCGTAACTGGAAGAAGACTGCGACCATCGACGTTGCCGAATACTTGCGGACCGGGACGAACATGATTGAAGTGCGCGTTTTCAACCATAATGGTCCGCCAGCCTTCTGGCTGAAATTGACTACTGATCAAGGAGGCTTGCGCAGCGATACAAGTTGGGAAGTCTCGCTTGCTGGTTCTTCATGGCATCACGCGACGCTGGCGACGTCAGCGAAGGCGCCGGGGCCCGGCAATTCAATTGCTGGTGGCGAAAGCTCCTTCGCCGCAGCCCAGAAAATCTGGGTTCTCTGGATTGTTCTTATTGCGATTGCTTCTGTAGCGGCGGCCTTTATCTGGAATCTCAGCCCTAAGAATTTCACAGCGCGGCGACCGGAGAAAACGCTGTTGATTGTCGTCGCCGGCCTCTGGTTGCTTTTATTCTGGAATAACACGCGACTACTACCATTCCACGAAGGCTTCGATTCAACGGAGCATCTTAAATACATCACCTACATCCAGGAACATCGAGCGTTTCCGCTGCCGACTGAAGGTTTGGAAATGTATCAGCCGCCGCTCTATTACTTGATCGGCGCGGCAGTTCTCTCAGCATGCAAGCTGTCAGTCAACGATCCGGTGTCGGTCACCGTTTTGCGTTTCCTTGGAGGATTTTTCGGCATCGCACAATTCGTTTTCGTTTTTTTGAGTGTGCGGCTCCTGCTTCCGCTGCGAGCGGCATTTATCGGCCTTTTGTTAGCAGCGTTTCTGCCGATGCATTTGTACCTGGCACAGTATGTGACGAACGAAATGCTGGCTGCGACTCTGGCGACGACGGCGCTTTATCTCTGTTTGTCTCTACTGAAGAGTGAAGTGCCGCGAGTATCGCAGTTTGCCTGGCTTGGGTTGGTGCTTGGCGCGGCGATGCTTGCCAAAGCGACCACCGTTTTGCTGCTTCCCGTCATAGTTGTTGCGATCGCTGGTAAGCTCATGTGCGCCCGGGTACCAATCGCCAACTCCGTACGCAATCTCGGGCTGCTACTTGCGATTTGTTTGGCTGTGTGCGGCTGGCATTACGCGCGCATCTGGCGGGAATTCGGCACCCCGCTCCTTGGCAACTGGGATGTAGCCAGCGGGTTTACGTGGTGGCAGGATCCCGGTTATCACACGGTGGCTGATTACTTCCGATTCGGTCGATCGTTGCTGTATCCGTTGTTTAGCGGTTTCGCCGGATTTGCCGATGGGGTTTATTCCACACTGTGGGGCGACGGATTGTGCGGAGGGGCGTCGAGCTTGACACTCGCCTGGAACCAACAGCCAATGATCGCCGGTTATCTATCGGCGCTGATTCCCACTGTGCTGGTTCTTACGGGCACGATTGCCGCACTCGTTTGGTTCATCCGAAAACCCTCAAGCGAATTGTTTCTCCTACTTGGATTCTCCGCAGTGCTTGTGGTGGGCATGATCTTTATGACGTTAAAGGTTCCTTCGTATGCGCAAGCGAAAGCATTCTACGGGTTGTCGGCTCTCATGCCTTTTTGTTTCTTTGGTGCTTTGGGTTGGGAAACGGTGACACACACGAAGAAACTTCTGCAGCTCATTCTTGGTTTGCTCATCCTGGTTTGGGCGATGAACAGCTTCGCCGCTTACTGGATTGTTCCTTCGGTTACGCAGCATCTCTACGCCGCAAAAGCTCTCGCTACCCAGGACAAGATCGACTTGGCTGCCGCCGAAGCGCTTAAGGCCGTAAAAACAGATCCTTCGAACGCAATCGCGCGGGGTTTTCGCGCGTTGAGCTTGAGCGAGCTGGGGCAAGATAAGGGAGCCATTGAGGAAGCCGAACGCGCGCTTGAATTGAATCCGACCGGTTCGGGCCCGCATTTGGATCTGGCCATTTGTGTAAAACCGAGCGACCAGGAGCGTGCGATCGCCGAAGCTCGCCGCGCTATTGAGCTGGGCCCGGAGAATTCTTCGGCCTACCAATTCCTCATAAATTGTCTCTTGGAATCACAACATTACACCGAAGCGGCGGACCTGGGTCGAGAATGGTTGGTTGTTTCGCCTTACGATGCGGCTGCTCATTCTGCCCTGGGATCAGCTCTGGCGGCGAAGGGCGATCTTGTCCCGGCGGTGCAACACCTCGGTTATGTCATGATGTTGAGGCCGGACCTTGAACAGGCTCATGCGCAATTGCGGCAGATTTTGCTGTCGTTCGCAAAGGAGTCTGACGGCTTGCAGCGGTTGCGCGAGATCGCAGCAAATGCGCCGGACTCGCCGCGAATGCTGGACGAAGTTGCATGGTTGCTTGCAACATATCCCGATTCGAAATCCCGTGACGGGGTCGAAGCAGTCCGCCTTGCCGAACGCGCCTGCGCTCTGACTGAACGGCGGATTCCCGCTCTTCTAGATACTCTGGCTGCGGCTTACGCTGAGGCAGGAGATTTTTCGCGAGCAATCAGCGCCGGAGAGGAAGCGCTGAAACGCGGGGGCTCTTCCGGGGACAATGACGCTGTCAAACTAAGCGAAAGTATCCTGGGATCGCTTCACCAAAATCTTCCATATCGCCAGGAGCCAGAGTAACTCTTCATCTCCCTCGCCGGCGTGATGCTGGCGTCTCACTCTTCGCGCGGGGACGCAGAGTGAGAATAATCGGCAGCCCTGAGAAAGGCTGCGCATCGCGAATACGAGATTCCAGGTAGCGCTCGTAAGTCTGGCTCAATAAACGTGGCTCATTCACGAAAAGGACGAACTCAGGGGGCTGTAGCTGTTGATCTTCTTTCCCTTTGGATTGAGCGGCATAAAAGAGTTTGAGGCGCCGCCCCCTTATCGCCGCTGGCGGGCTCGCTTCAAACGCTTCTCGCAATAATCGGTTTAGAACTCCGGTCCCGACACGCTGTTGCGCTGCGCGTTGGACCTTTTCGATTAACGCAAACAATTTACTGACGTGCTCTCCGGTCAATGATGACGTAATCAATACTGGCGCATAATCCAAAAAGAACATTTGCTCACGCGCGCTCGCGACGAGTTTGGCGATGGTCTCTTTTTGATAGCGACTGGGCTTAATCAGGTCCCATTTGTTCAAGATAATGATCGCCGCTTTGTGCGCCGCCTGAATCAACCCAGCGATTCGTTTGTCCTGCGCGGTTACGCCGACTGTGAGATCGACAATCAGAACGCACAGGTCTGCGCGACGGATGCTCCGTTCCGCGCGCATGACACTGAAAACTTCAACCGAACTGGATTGTTTACCTCGTCGGCGAATTCCGGCCGTATCGATGAAAACGAAACTCCGACCGTTACGTTCGTACAAAATGTCGCTGGCATCGCGCGTAGTTCCCGCAAGCTCGTTTACAATCGCTCGTTCGCCACGCACGATCGAATTGATGAGGGAAGATTTTCCAACATTCGGTCGGCCGAGAATCGCGACAGCAAGAGAGGCGCGACTGGTGGCTTCTCGCTCGGGAGTCGGCGAGGGGAGAAGCCGGTCAATTGCCTCTAACAAATCCGAAATGCCTCGGCCATGTTCCGAGCTGATCGCAACACTGGACTCGAAGCCTAACGAATCGAACTCCGCCGCCAGCGCCTCGTGTTTTGGATCATCAATTTTGTTGATCACGAGAACAACCGGTTTTCGAGATTTACGCAGCAAACGCGCGAGCTCTTCGTCGATCGGGGATAAACCGGATTTTGCATCGACGACGAAAAGCAGAAAATCACTCTCGCCTAACGCCACCTCAGCGGCATGGCGTACTTGCATGCCTAATTCAGCCTCACCGCCCCCTAAAATTCCGCCAGTGTCCCATAAAACGAAGGGCCGCATACCTCGTGTGCAAACCGCCGATATTCTGTCGCGTGTAATTCCGGGCTGGTCATGAACAATCGCGATCTTTCGGCCAATCAGACGATTGAACAGCGCAGACTTGCCGACGTTTGGCCGCCCAATGATTGCGACGCTCGGCATATCTGTTCGGCCGTTCATCGCCCGGGGAATCCTTTCCTAACCTCGCTGCGGATGCGCATGCCCTTCGGCTTGCAGTTGGCGCACACCGTCCAGGACGTAAACCACTCCCGAGATCAAAGTAAAAACTCCTGCAACTACCACAACGAGAAACAACGGCAGAAAACGCAACTGCAACATCACCCAGGCAATCGCACACATCTGGCAAACGGTGGCTACCTTGCCCGTCCAGTTGGGTTTGACTCGCATTTTGTTGCCAATCAGTACATGCAGAATCACGGCGCCGACGAGAATGACTGCGTCACGCGTGATTACCAGGACCGGAAACCACACGGGAAAACTTCCATAGTCAGGATCAGACTCGCTCCAGTTACTGATACTCAGAGTGATGATGCCGCTCAAAAGCAATCCTTTGTCCGCTATTGGGTCTAGATACACTCCGAGCGAGCTGCGCTGGTTGTATCGCCGCGCAACGTATCCGTCCAGTCCGTCGCTTACGGCCGCAAGAATAAAAATGATGATCGCTGCGAAGCGCTGCCATTCCAGCGGCTGGCCGCGCTTGATGCTTTCACCATAATAAATCGCCATCGTCACAAAAGCCGGAATCATCAATATCCGGACGACAGTGATCTTGTTAGCCGTAGTCATAACGGGAATCGCAGACAATTGTAGGGCGTTTGATTCGCTCGCGCCAGCGGGCTCACCCCTGCGGTTTCTAGTCTAGGTCGTTTGGCGTTTTACTGGATGTACCTGCTAAGCTTTCGCTTCTAATTGGGGCGAGCGTTCGTAAAGTGCCAGTTAAGCTGAAGCCGCTTTTTTCTCTGCCGTCGGGATTCTAAAGCCTTCGATCTGTTTTTTGACTTCGTTCGCGAAACTGGCGGCGCGAGCCCCGTTTACAACGCGATGATCGAACGTAAGCGACAGAGTAATGACTTCCGCGCTTTCGTTTTTCTTTCCGTTTGGCATCAGCTCGCGATGAGCGGTGCCGACAAATAGCGTCCCGACTGAGGGTGGCACAACGATGGGGGCGCCGGCCTTTACGCCGAATGCGCCCAGACTTGTAATCACAACCGGGGCGTTCATCGCATCGACACGGCCAGCGCGAGTAGCATCGACCGTTTCGTTGTAAGTCTGCGCGAACTCCGGCCAGGACTTCTTGTTCGCATCAACAATCACCGCTGTCGCGAGACGATCGTCTTCCAGCGCTACGGCGATGCCCAGGTCGAAATTTTCGTTCTCCACAATACGCTCGTCTTCAAAAATGAGGCGCCGAAACGGCGGATGCTTTTCCATGGCTCGCACCACTGCCCACGCGATCATCACCGAAGGAGAAGGGGCGTCTTTTCCATTCTTTCCTTTCGCTGCATCGCGCACCTTGCGAATTGTGTCCCATTGCACATCGATCTGCAGGTTGGCAGGGATCACATGAGCGAGTTTGCGCGTGATCGTCGGCGACAGAGCCGGTTCGATTGCTGTAGCCGGGGTCGCTGACCCCTGCCGCGTGATATCGCGCGGAGACCCTGAGAGGCCGCGGTCGGCGCCCGCGGCTACAGGCTCTCCCGCAGAGTCCTTAGCCGCTTCCTGAAAGTAGTCGGCAAACGATGATTCAGCGGTTAGGATCGTGCCAAGCTCCTGACCAATCTCGACCCTGTCGCCTACTTTTGTTTTCCATTCGCCCATCACGCCTGTAAAGGACGACTGAATGGGATAAACAGCTTTGTCCGTTTCCACTTCGCAAAGCTCATCGTCGAGCGCAATCGGATCGCCGGGATCCTTCAAAAGCGAAACCACTTTTGCGCTGCGGATTCCTTCACCCATGATGGGAACGGTGATGGTTTGAACAAGCTGCTTGCCGGTTTCGGCGGTAGACGGGGAGTCTGCGCCCAGCAGCGGCGCATGGGTAATGGGCGGGGCCGAGCGGCCGCGGCCAGTGACCGCGGCTACAGGACGTTCCTGCCTCGTTTCAATGGAGCGCTGAATTGCAGAGATGACCCGCTCAACGTCTGGTAACGCCGCGTACTCGTAAATCGGATTGTAACCGACCATCACGTTCGCTTTGCTAACCAGAATCGGGGGAGTGATCATTTCATTCCATAACTCTGGCTGACTCGTGATGTGAGAAATTAACATCTGCCCGACACTGCAACTCTCGGTGTCCTCCTGGACCACGACCAACCGGCGAGTCTTCCGCACTGATTCCTCAACTGCCGCTTTGTCCCACGGAACGATGGAACGCAGATCGATTAGTTCGACGCTGACCGTGTCGCCGATCTTGTCCAGAGCTTCCAACGATTTCTCAATTGTATTGCCCCACGCAACGAGTGTGACCTCAGAGCCATCACGCAACTTGTGCGCCTCGCCCAGCGGAACCGCCTGGAGTGGTCCTGTGTACTCGTGTTCCGCCCAAAGGAGATGTTTGGGTATCAGAAACATCACGGGATCTTCACCATGCATGGCAGTCCAAAGCAATCCGGCGGCATCAGCGGGGGTGCTTGGTATGACAATGTTTAGCCCCGGATAATGTGCGAGCGCGGACTCGTTCGCCTGACTGTGCCACAAGCTTCCGCCGGGCAAATAAGCACCGTAGGGCGCATAAATCACCGCCGGACATTTCCAATTGCCGAACGACCGCCAACGCAAATTTGAAATATTTGTGACCAACTGGTTGAACCCCGGATAAATGAAATCAATAAATTGCAATTCGAAGACCGGGCGTTTGCCGTATGCGGCCAGACCGCATGCGACACCAAGAATCGTCGATTCAGCAAGAGGCGAATTAAACACCTGTTTGGGAAACTCGGTTGAAAGCTTTTGCGTGAGCCGAAACACACCGCCCTTCGGATCCTCAATGTCCTCACCAAAAAGGATGCGCCGGGGATCTTCCTCCAGACCGAGCCGCAATGTCTTGTTCACGGTATCCCCGATACGATATTTTCCAGGTGGCAGAATGTCCTTGTTAACCTTTGGAGGTAGTTCGCTCACGTTGGCAAGTAACTCGTTAGGCGACGGATCTTCGGCTTTTTCCGCCTCGGCATACTCGCGGCGAATGCGCTCCTTAACTTCATTATCGAGCCTGGCGAATTCCTCGACAGTAATCGCGCCTTCCTCGATGAGTTGATGCTTCCAACTCTTGAGTGGATCTGATTTTTCCAGTGTCTGCAGTTCTTCCGCGCTGCGGTAAAGCTTCTGATCGTCGGAGCTGGTGTGACTGGAAAGGCGCTCCATCCTGATCCAAAAAAAGAACGGACCGCCCCCGGCGCGAATTTTTTCGAACGCTTCTGCGGTCGCGTCATGGACCTGTTGGACGTCCTGTCCTTCAATTCGACGCCAGTTGTCCGGTTCGAGAACTTTGAGTTCCAGCGGATTGTTCTTCCGCGTCGGCATGCTGATGCCGTAGCCGTTGTCTTCGACGAGAAAAAGCATGGGAAGTTTCTTCTCCTTGGCGAAACAGAGCGCTTCGAAAAAATCGCCCTGGCGTGTCGCTGCGTCACCGATCGTGGTGACAACGAGATTCTTTTTGCCGTCCAGCTGAATGCCCCACGCCATGCCGCACGCCGGAAGCAACTGCGAACCCGTCGGCGTCGGCACACTCCAGATGTGCAAATCCGCATTACTATAGTGCGATGGCATTTGCCGGCCGCCGCTTCCAGTATTCCGCTTGGCAAAATATTCCAGGCCCAGCTGTCGCGTGGTCATTCCGCGCCCGAGAACAAGGCCGCGGTCGCGATAATACGAAACGATGTAGTCATCAGGCTCCATTTGGATCGAGACGGCTGCGAGCGCTTCGTGGCCCATTCCGGAAACATGAAAATGCCCCTTGCCCTGACGATTCAGATTCTGTTCACGCAGATCTGCATGGCGACTTTCCAGGATCGTGGTTAAAAGTCGCAGTTTATCTTCCTTGCTGAGCGCGGGCATACGGCATGATCTTACACAGCACTTACGGATGGACAATCAGACGGACTTATTTCGAATAGGAAATGCACACCGAAAGAACAACATCAAAATTTGGCGTGATCGAGCGTTATCGGGAATATCTTCCCGTTACTGAGTTCACGCCGATTGTTTCCCTGGGCGAGGGGAGTACGCCGCTGGTGTTTTGCCCGCGATTGAGTAAGCGCGTCGGTCGCGCGGTTCTCGTCAAAAACGAAGGCCTAAACCCAACGGGCTCGTTCAAGGACCGCGGCATGACCGTGGCAGTATCGAAAGCGATCGAGCGCGGCACAAAAACTCTCATTTGCGCCTCAACGGGGAACACATCGGCGTCCGCAGCGGCGTATGCAGCGCGCGCGGGAATCTCGTGCGCTGTAGTCTTGCCTGCTGGCAAGATCGCAAGAGGTAAATTGCTGCAGGCCGTCGCGTGCGGTGCAAAAATCATCGCCCTGGAAGGGAACTTCGATGACGCGCTACGGATCGTTCGGGAGCTTGGCGAACAGCGCGGTCTCGCCGTTGTAAATTCGATTAATCCGGATCGGATTGCGGGGCAGAAGACAGCTGCGTTCGAAATTGTTGATACTCTGAGCGACGCACCCGATTTTCATCTGCTGCCTGTGGGCAATGCCGGAAACATCACCGCGTATTGGGCGGGCTATCGAGAATATCACGCGTGCGAAAGGTCCACGAAGTTACCGGTAATGATTGGCTTTCAATCCGCGGGCGCGGCGCCAATCTTTTACAATCGCATCGTTGAGAAACCGGAAACGGTTGCGTCGGCAATTCGCATTGGCAACCCGGCAAGTTGGAAGCAGGCCCGGACCGCGATCCTCGAATCGCGTGGCGCAATTGATGTTGTCAGTGACGAAGAACTTCTTGCGGCACAGACCTGGCTGGCGCAGCACGAGGGAATTTTTGTCGAACCGGCAAGTGCCGCGTCCATCGCAGGGCTTTTCAAATGCTGCGACTCGAAGAATGCAGCATATTCGTTTCAGAAGATTCCAGAGGAAAGCCGAATTGTTTGCACGGTCACTGGGCATGGATTGAAAGATCCCGATGTGATTACTTCGACGATGAAGGAATTAAGATCTGTTCCTCCGACCCTGAGCGCTGTACAGAGCGCGATTGAACTGTAGGCTTTGGTACGGCGTTTGTAGTGACTGCAATGCCACATGCCAGGTTTGCGTTGGAAGTTCGTGTTTCATAATCTAATTCTGTCATGCGCCTGATCGTTCAAAAATATGGCGGTACGTCCGTAGGCACTCCTGAGCGAATTTGTAAAGCGGCCCGCCGAATTCTTGAGACGCAGCGCAAGGGTTGTCGGGTTGTCGCGGTCATCTCGGCGATGGGCGGGGTAACCGATCAGTTAATCAAGCTTGCTAAGGATGTCTCGCCGGCGCCGACAGAACGCGAGCTCGATATCTTGCTTGCCACTGGTGAGCGTGCCGCAGCCGCCTTGACTGCCATGGCAGTGAACGCGTTGGGTGGAACAGCGATCTCCCTGACTGGCGCTCAAGCAGGAATCCTAACCGATCGCAGTCATGCCAAGGCGCGGATCGCGAATATTAGTCCAAAGCGGATTCACGAGATCCTATCGGAGGATTACATCGTAATCGTGGCCGGTTTTCAGGGACAAACCCCGGAGGGAGATACGACCACGCTTGGCCGGGGCGGTTCGGACTTAACCGCCATTGCGCTTGCAGGCGCATTGAACGCTGACGCCTGCCAGATTTTTACCGATGTGGATGGTGTGTTCACTTGCGATCCACGTTTAGTCAAAGACGCAAAAAAAGTCAGTGAGATTGCCTATGACGAGATGCTCGAGATGGCTGGCAGCGGCGCAAAGGTAATGCAGTCGCGTGCTGTGGAGTTTGCTAAGAAATTTGGAGTCGAGTTTGAAGTACGATCAAGCTTTAACAAAAGGCGCGGCACGATTGCCAGAGAAGAGACTCCCAGTATGGAAGACGTCGTGGTTCGGGGGATCAGTCTCGACAGGCATCAAGCCAAACTCAGCATCGCCGGAGTGCGCGATGAACCGGGAATGGCTGCCCGGATTTTTTCGAATATTGCCGCGGCGCACATCATCGTCGACATGATCGTGCAGAATGCATCCATCGGCGGAACGACTGATGTTTCATTCACGATTCATGAAGACGAACTGGAAAACGCCCGGACAATCCTGATGCCGGTGATTGGGCAGATTGGCGCTAAGCGCTTGAACACAAGCGCCGGTGTGGCCAAGCTGAGCGTGGTCGGAATCGGGATGCGATCACATTCGGGTGTCGCGGCGCGAATGTTCGAATGCCTGGGGAAAAGTGGAATCAACATTCAGTTGGTTTCCACTTCGGAGATCAAGATTGCAGTCATCATTGATGAAAAGGATGCGGAACAAGCAGCGCAATTGATTCACGCGGAGTTTGGTCTGACGCGTTTGCTGCCTGTCGCCTCTGCCACGCGGGCGCTTGGCTGATTCTTAAAGAAGCCTAATCCCGATTTGTCAGACGATCGCGCCGCCGCAGCTTGATCCAGCGCCAGCGGTGCAGCCAAAGCAATGATTGCCTGTCATGATCTCGCGATTTTCGATGTTCTCCGAATCGATGTCCCACACAAACAAACGCTCGCTCCCGCCATTGCCGGGGCATTGCATCCCAAGCTGTTGATTGAAATCGCAATCGTACACTTCGCCGCGCCAATCGACACTGATCGTGTTGCGGCACATAAGTCCATCAACGGTGGCAGGGTTAAACGCGCTGACTAGTAGCTGCATGTAATCCTCGAGCTGATTGTTACGGCGAAGATAAGAGGCGAAACGGCCGATTGGAAGATTCGCAAGAGTGTACAGATTATTAAACACGACGCCGAAATGCTTCTTGAGTTCGCGCTTGTAATCGTCCTCGAGCTGGGCTTGCGAAGGCGGCAGAAATGCGCCGACCGGATTGTAAACCAGATGCAACGGCAATTCCTGGTTTATCCCGTAGCCTAACGAATTAAGTAATTGCAGCGCTGCTAGGCTGCTCTCGAAGACTCCCTCGCCGCGTTGCGCGTTCACGTTTTCCGGCGTGTAACAAGGCATCGATGCGATAATCTCGACTTTGTTCTTGGCCAGAAATTTCCCGAGTCCTTCATAGCCGAGCTCGACCAAAATCGTGAGATTACAGCGATCGATGACGTGCCGAGAGGGATGCACTTCTTTCACTCTTTCGATGAAATAACAAAAATCGGGAATCATCTCTGGCGCGCCGCCAGTGAGGTCCACGGTCGGAATGTGCGTCTGTGCCAGCCAATCAACGATTCGATCAACTGTCGCGCGCGTCATGATTTCCCTGCGTTTCGGACCAGCATTTACGTGACAATGCACACAGGTCAGATTGCAAAGCTTGCCCACGTTCACCTGAAGGATCTCGGGACGGGCGCGGCGAAGCGATAGCGAATTGTCCGCAAGTGTCTTGGCGAATCGATTCATCTCAAAGACCGGCTATGACTCGCCCTGTCGTTGCGTTTCCGATGTTTCATGTTCTCTGCAAGAACCCGCGATACGCCAGTCTATCATCAGTTCGGGATATTTTCGCGGCATCTACAAGTGGCGAGCAATTACTCCACAAGGCTTTCCGTTGGTCGCGGCTCGCGCTCCGGGATCTCTCCGTTGGGCAATCGCCAGGGGCGCTGCCCGCGAAATGGCATTGCGAAGAGTTTCCCCAGTGTGAGCTCCTGTTCCTCGCGGTACGCTGCAACGCCAATCGTAAGTGCCTCCTGCGGCACATCGCGGCGCAGTGTCCGATGAAGTTTGTCCCACCAACAAAAAATCGTGCCCCAGTTTGAATTCGTTTCCCGCTGCACGATGGAATGATGAATGCCGTGCATCCTAGGTGTCACGACGATCAGATTTAAGAGTCGCTCCAGCTTGATCGGGATACGCCAGTTGGAATGATGAAAGAGAGTGGCCCCCTCAAGTACTATGAAAAAAAATATCAGCATTCCCGGAGTGATTCCGAAGAGCACGACTGCGAAAGAAAGAAAACCGATTGAGAAAATCATCTCGCCGAAGTGGAATCGCGCGGCGGTGCTGACATCCAGATCGAGATCAGTGTGGTGCACGTTATGAAATCGCCAGAAAAGCGGAATCATGTGGTTGGCCCGATGCCACCACCAATAGGCGTAATCCATCAGCAGAAACGTCGCGCTGATGGCCATCCAGAACGGGACACCAAGCCAGTTTAGCAGACCAACGTGTTCTTCTTTCGCCCACACGGCGATCGCGAGTGGTATGGGTAACATGGCGACGCGCACAATGGCGAATCCAGGAATGGAAAGCACAAAATTACGCACCAATCGATGCAGTACTCTGAAATACTGTCGCCGAAGAGGGAAACGCCATTGAAGCAAAAACAGAATGAGGAACACGCACGCCAGCAGTGGTCTGCCGACGCAATCCATTAGGGGAATCTCTTGCACGGTTCGCTGTATTGCCGCCCTAATCCTATCATCACCATGCAGGCAACGGCAGTGTAGAGTTGATAAACAAACCTTCTTTCAGGGCAAACCGGAGAGTTGTCGCAGTCTGGCCCTTTAGCGTAGAAAGCCAGCAGCGTTGTCCTTCGTCTGTTGCAAGAGCGATAACTAGTCGTTCTGTTCCTGGATTAATTTCCCGGCAGGCGATTTGGTGAAAAGCAATCGAACAACCGTTTCAATTATTGTTCCTGTCCTTAACGAGGCGCGACTATTACGGCCGTTCCTCTCGCATTTGCGCGAGCGCGCGCCCGGAGCGGAAATCGTTGTCGCAGATGGTGGGAGCTCCGACGGCACGGCCGATTTCGCGGAGGGCCTTTCCGATCAACTTGTCGTAAGCAAGCCTGGTCGGGCAATACAAATGAATGCCGGTGCGCACGCCGCGCGTGGCGAAATCCTTTGGTTTCTGCACGTCGATGTCGAAGTCCCTTGGGGATGCTTGACTGAGATCGAGCGAATCATGGGCGACTCCGGCGTCGTAGGTGGATTCTTTCGAATTCGCCTGCCGCGAGCGCATGTTTATCGGTTGACGGACAGCTTTGCGCATTACGTCGGGATCCTGTTGCGAATGCGGTGTGGCGACCACGGAATATTCTGTCGTCGAACCGCATTTCTGGATGTTGGCGGTTTTCCGGAAGTGCCGCTGATGGAAGACGTGAAGTTTTTTCGTAAGCTTCGGCACGCCGGTCGCGTGGTGTTCAGCAACAAGCGCATCCTGGCAAGTCCACGGCGGTATGAAGTTATTGGACGATTACGTTTGACCATCGCTTACGGCTTTATCGCAACGCTTTACAACTTCGGCGTTCCAGCACCGAAACTCGCCTCGATCTACAAACGTACGTGCTGTGCCGAGCAAAAATAGGTTCACGCAATTGACGGCCCGGCTGAGTCGATGCACGCAACAAGGCCGCTTCGTCCGTTCTATTTTGTACAGGAGGCATTCATGAAACTAACGAGCCTTATTATAACGTTGGTCGCGGCTGCGGCTCTCGCCGCATTCGGCCAGGAAGGAGCACTGCAGGACGTAAAGGAGGGAGCAAAAAAAACAGGAGAGACGGTAAAAAACGGACTTGAGACTGCCGGCAAGAAAACCAGGGAAGCTGCTGAAACGGTCGGAGAAAAAACCAAGGAGACCGCCAAGACTGTAGGCAGAAAGACCAGGGAAACGGCTGAAACGGTAGCCGAAAAGACAAAAGAGACGGCTCAAACTGCAGGCCAGAAAACGAAAGAAACCGCCGCTACAGTCCAGCAAAAATCTAAACGGACATTAGAGAAGACGAAAGCAGAAACGACCGGCCAACAATCGACAAATCACGCACCTAACACACCGGCTCCAACCGATCGCTGAAATCGGGTCGCCGGGAGGTCGATACCAAAGACCTGGTGTTTAGATTTTCAGCACAGTTCACAAAGAAAAAGCCAACTTTCTTTGCTTCGCGCTTGCTCAGGTTGTTTGACTGAGTCCTATTTGTCGCGATCAATTCGGGAGCTTTTCCGAGTGAAATGAGCGGTCTTCGCCTGGGAGTCAACATCGATCACGTAGCAACGCTGCGACAGGCGCGGTATGCCACGATGCCGGAATCCAAGAACGCGGAACCAGATCTCATCGTTGCGGCGCGAATGTGCGAACGCGCGGGCGCGCAGGGGATCGTCGCGCATTTGCGCTCCGATCGCCGCCACATCCAGGACCGGGACATCGAGCGGTTGCGCGAGAACATTCTGACAAAGTTGAATCTCGAAATGGGCAACACGCCGGAAATTGTCGATGTTGCGCTGCGCGTCCTGCCCGATGAGGTCTGCCTTGTCCCGGAGAAACGGGAGGAAATCACTACCGAGGGGGGCCTGGATGTTATCGCAAATCGCAAGACATTGGAACCGACTGTGAAACGGCTTCAAACCTCGGGTATTCGTGTCAGCTTGTTTATCGATCCTACTTTGGAGCAGGTCGATGCCGCGACAGAGCTGGGGGTTGAAATGGTTGAACTGCATACAGGCAAACTGGCGAACGCCTTCACAGAAAAGATTCAAAAAGAAGAGCTGGAACAACTGCGGGCCGCTGCGCGCGCCGCATCGGAATCACATCTCCAAGTCAACGCCGGCCACGGCATCAATTACAAAAATATCGAATTGATCAATCAGATTCCATCTTTAACCGAGCTCAACATCGGTCATTCCATCGTGTCACGCGCGGTCTGGATAGGACTCGATGCGGCGGTGAAAGAAATGCTCGCTGCGATGGCCAAATATCGCGGATGATTAAGGTGGATCGCGTTGTCCTCAACGCGATGACAATTTGATATGAGCGTTATCGGTACTGGTGTCGATCTTGTCGAGTGCGCACGCATTCAGCGGTCGGTCGATCGGTTTGGAGATCGTTTTCTCCGTCGCGTTTTTACGGATGGCGAGATTAACTATTCGATGTCGATGAAATTCCCGGCCCGTCATCTGGCTGCGCGTTTTGCAGCCAAAGAGGCTGCTTCGAAGGCATTCGGCACCGGGATTGGCAAAGCGATGGGTTGGCGCGACCTCGACATCCAGAAAAAGCCGAGCGGCGAACCATTTCTCGTTTTATCCGGACCAGCCCAAGAACTCGCGGAACAGCGCGGAGTCACTGCCACCCTGGTCACGCTCAGCCATACTGAACATCACGCAATCGCATCTGTCGTCCTGCAGGGATAGAGACACCAACCGGAACGTGTCCCTCTCAGCTCGTTGGCGGTTTTGCCGTTTGATTTGCGCCTTCGGTGATTGATCCGGAATCGTCTTCGGAGAAGTCGATGGACCAGGCGATTGGCACGAGGCGTTCATTAACAGGGTTGAAAGTCGACCTGCTTTCCGGCTATGAAGGCAGGGATGGAATCCTTTCGACACATCATGGAGATCATCGGCACCAGCGTGGATGGCGTGGGTGTATTCATTGTCGCAGCAGGCATGCTGGTCGCCACGGTGCGGCTCGCAACACGCCGAGCGCATGAGACAGGCAACTATTATTCGCTTTACCGGCAGGATGTGGGGCGCGCGATCCTGCTCGGTCTTGAGTTCCTGATTGCCGGCGACATCATTCGGACTGTCGTGGTCGCGCCAACGCTACAAAACGTTTTGGTGCTGGGAATGATCGTTCTTATCCGCACCTTCCTGAGCTTGTCGCTTCAAATGGAAATCGAAGGAAAATTGCCGTGGCGACGCGAAGCTTTGCGCCGCGGGTCCAACGGATGAATGCGGTTACTAACCCTCGCTGAAGTCGAGCAGCTGGAACCTCCTACGGCTTCACTGCTTCGATCGTTGCTGACGCTAAATAATCTTCGATTCTCTTACCGGGAAGCCACTCTCGGATGAAGGACTTGGATGAATTCTTTGGCGCAATCTTAATGTCGTTGAACCCAGATGTTTGGAGCATCCGCTCAAGCTCGGAGATCTGCGAAGCGCCAGCCATGCATCCTGTGTAAGCAGCCCAATCGGCTTTGATGTCACGCGGGAGCGGCGCGGTCGCGACCATGTCAGCCACAGCAAACCGTCCACCCGGTCTCAGCACGCGGAACGCTTCATTGAGCACCCGTTGTTTCTCAGGAGAAAGATTGATTACACAGTTGGAAATGACCACATCGACGCTGTTGTCGGCGACCGGCAGCGCCTCAATTTCACCCAGCCGGAACTCAACGTTTTTGAATCCGTTCTTTTGCGCGTTTTCGCGTGCTTTGCTTAGCATCTCGTGTGTCATATCGACGCCGATTACCCTTCCGTTTTTGCCGACAGCACGAGCGGCAAGAAAACAATCGAAACCAGCACCGGAACCGAGATCCAAAACGACTTGGCCTTCTTTGAGTGAAGCGATCGCCAGCGGATTTCCGCAGCCGAGTCCAAGATTGGCAGCTTCAGGGGCTGCCGCCGCATCTTCAGTAGAATAGCCGAGATCCACTGCGTCAGTTGATGTGCAGCAATCATCGGCGCATCTCGCTTCACCCGATGCACTGGCGCCGTAGCGCCGCCGAACTTGTTCTCTGACGGTCTCAGGCGATGACTCAGTTGGCGCAATCTTCATCACGTTACGCATCGACAGCACACATTTCGTCACACCACGTTTCGATTCGCGCTCGAATGTCGTCACGAATTTTGCGCGTGCCTTTAAGGCGTTGCTCGGAGGTGCCAGTAAGCGCAGAAGGATCGGGGAAACTCCAATGTAGCCGTTTCGTCACGCCCGCAAAAATCGGGCAACCTGCAGCTTCTGATTCATCACAAACGGTAATTGCGTATGCGAACAAGTCTCCACTCTTAAAGACATCAAAGACGGCTTGGGTCTTGTTATTGGAAATATCAATTCCTTCCTCATCCATCACTTGAACCGCCAGCGGATTAAGTTGGCCTGGCTCAAGCCCTGCGCTCTGTGCCTCGAAATAATCGCCGCAAATATCGTTTAGCCATGCTGCTGCCATTTGACTGCGGGCACTGTTGTGAACACAAATAAATAGAACTTTCTTTTTCATAGATTCATTATGGAGACGTTGTTCCGGGAAATGGAATCGAGCAACAGCCTTCTTCGCGCACACATCGACAACCGAGGACAGCGAGCAAAGCCCCGGTCGTGGGAGCCACCAAATAAATCCAGAGACTAGAGAGATGCTGCGAAACGACCGCTGGCGCCAAGGAGCGAGCAGGATTCATGGATGCGCCGCAGACCGGACCCGCGAACATAGCCTCTAGTCCAATAACAGAACCGACAGCGATCCCTGCCGTGATACCCTTTTCCGCCGCACCAGTCGAGACGCTGAGAATCACAAACATCAGAATGGCCGTGAGAATCAACTCAAGCGCAAAAGATTGCCTTGCCGATCCGGCGGGCAACGTTGCGCCTAACGTCGCATCTCCCGGAAAGAGAAGTCGCAGGATGCCGCTTGCGGCGAACGCACCCGCACACTGACTCACGATGTATGGAATTACTTCACGCAGTGGGAAACGTCGCGCTGCAAAAAACCCCAAACTGACCGCGGGATTTAAGTGTGCGCCCGAAATATCGCCAATCGTGTAAATCATCGCCAGGACGACCAAACCAAATGTCAGTGCAACCCCAACGTGTGTAACCGCTCCACCGCTCGTCTGGTTGACAACGATTGCGCCCGTGCCCGCAAACACCAGTGAGAACGTGCCAATAAATTCGGCGACAAACTTCTTCACATTTTTTGCTCTAACTCCGAGGCAGTTTTGCGACGCGCGCCGTTATAAATAGAAGTTTTCATTTTCTTCTTTGTTTTCCTTTCATTGACACGCCGCCTGAATACGCTGCGCGGCCGACAACAGGTCTTTGCGAGTTTGGAAAGCTTTTCCGCATCGCGTTTGAACACCGCATCTGTTTGTACGCAATCTTGCAAACATTTTAGGTTCCGTTCCAATTCGTCCGCTCGCCGACCGGGCAGCGAATAGATAATCCAATTCTGTTCCCTTGCGGTGCTCACCATGCCTCTTCGACGCAAGTAGGCGAGATGTTTGGAAATCTTGACCTGCGGTTCATGAAGGATCTCCTGAAAGTGACAGACGCAGAGAGGCGATTGTGTAAGAAGATGAAGAATGCGCAACCGTGTGCGATCGCAAAAACACTGATAAATTTGGATCAGGTCCATGGCGATTAACAACAAGCCGTCGACGTCACGCAACAGCGCGCGGCTGTTTCGCTATCGCGACGCTTACGTGCCCGGCATTGAGTTCGCCCGCGTTGCAAGAACAAATTCAGATGGTCGCCCTCCGGCCGGGCTTCAATAATCGGATATTGCGCCACGACACAGCAGTCGTATTCGACGTCTACATCCAGGTCTGCGCTTGGAATCACGCGGTTTCCCAGCCGCAGGATTTTCGCAAAGCGATCTGATCGAAGCCGATGCCCGGTGTCATTGCCGACATGCGTTTGCAGCACAATTCTTTCCTCTCGGCCGGTTACTCCGCCACAATCGACGAAGTTCCTAACTACGTGTCCAACTTCAGTGATGTGCGCATGTTCAGGGATGAAATCGCCATTGGGGAGAATAAACCGGGGCGATCTCTTGGAATTCGCTTCAATCACAACCTGCAAATCGTGAACCGTCATATCAAACTATATACCTGTATGCGCATATAGCAAGCCCATGTCGCTGCTCTGCAAAGTATCCGCTTCAAATGATGTTTACTTTCGGAGTAGTTTCGCCATCGCAATGATCAGGAGAATGATAACGAGAAAGTGCAACGATCTTTTATGAAACGACTCTCCATCGGCGTCGTATTCGTCGTTATTACTGTGGTAACTGCTGCCATCGTTATTGGGGATCTCGCGCGAGGCGCAGCCGGCCGCAAGCTGCGGGAGTCGATCCTTGCGGAGCTTCAGCCAGTCGTGTTGAAGAACTGCACGTTGAAGCGTTTTGGCAGCCCCAATGATGGCGGATACCTGATGTGCGAGAATCTAATTGAGCCGCTCGATTCGGGTTACTCATACGGTGTTGGCAGGAACGACGACTGGGGATGTGAGGTGTCGCGCCGTTATCGTGTCCCGGTGCACGAGTACGATTGTTTCGATCCCGCACGTCCGAGCTGTAATGGCGGCACGCTCGTATTTCACGACGAATGTGTCGGCAATCGGAGCAGCTACAGGGAGTCACGTTTCTTCGACACGCTGGAAAACCAGATCAGGAAAAACGGCGATAACGGCCGGCGGCTTGTCATCAAGATGGACATTGAAGGGGCGGAATGGGATTCACTCCTGGCAGTGCCTGACGAGTTGCTTGCTTCAATTCCGCAGATCGCCATGGAACTGCACGGCTTCGACAATCCGAAGATTGTCGAGGCGCTCCGGAAACTGAATCGGAACTTCTATCTTGTGAACCTGCACTTCAATAACTGGTCGTGCACTCGGAAGGCGGCACCGCTCCCCGCCTGGGCGTACCAAGTGCTCTGGGTAAACAAGCGCATCGGCGTGCTCGACCCGGCGGCGCCTATCCCCGCGCCGATGAGTCCGCTGAACGCGCCCGACTCGCCGACATGGCCCGATTGCCAGTTGCGCACTCAGCGGTCGCGATTCTGAACCGAAGTAGAAAGGTCTGCCGCAGCGCCTCAAACTGAAAATTATCGAATGCGGTTCGACCAATGTTCCGGGAGCTTTTCGTAAGCTGAGTCCAATATTGAATTTTACATCCGATTCTTTTGTCAAAGACGAGATTTCCTCCGATGCAGAGATTTGTTGAATCGAGGCGCGAGTTTCTCCGGACGAGCGGACTGGCCGCGGGCGCCCTTCTGTTTTCCTGTCCAAAACACCTTCTCGCCTTGGAAAGACAAGCTGCTGCCGACTACGCGGTGCACATTAAGGCAGCGCCCATCGAGATTGCGCCCGACCAGATTCTTTCAACGATCACCTACAATGGACAATTTCCCGGACCTCTCCTCCGCTTTAAGGAAGGCCAGCAAGTGACGGTGGATATTTTCAATGAGACCGATACACCTGAGCAATTGCATTGGCACGGCCAGAAGGTTTCTACTGACGTCGATGGCTCTGCTGAGGAAGGCACGCCTTACATTCCTGCCCACGGTCAGCGCCGCGTTACGTTTACGCCCAATCCGGCTGGTTTGCGCTTCTATCACACCCACAACCGCGCCGGAGCCAATCTTTCGGCAGGCCAATACAGCGGTCAAGTCGGCCCGGTTTACATCGAGCCAAAAGAGAATTCGGGCCGCTACGATCGCGAAGTCTTTCTTGTTTTGAAGGAATTTGAGCCGACTCTCAGCCGCGGTGGCGATATGCCTCAGGATTTCCTATCGCCTTCCGGATTTGACAAAGCTCTCAAGGAAACCGGCGAAGCGGCCATGAAAGCCTCACTCGCCAAAGGCATGCCGCCTGGGTACGAAGTGGGTTACAAGTTCTTTACCATTAACGGCCGCATGCTTGGCCATGGCGAACCGGTCCGCGTCAAGCAAGGCGAGCGGGTTCTCTTTCATATTTTGAATGGCAGTGCGACGGAAATTCGGAGTCTGGCCTTACCCGGCCACTCCTTTGAAGTCATTGCCCTCGACGGGAATCCAGTCCCGAATCCTGTGCATGTTCCGGTTCTGTGGCTCGGCACGGCGGAGCGTATTTCCGCTGTTGTGGAGATGAGCCAGCCGGGCGTCTGGATCTTGGGGGATGTTGCAGACGACGATCGCCGCCATGGCATGGGCATCGTTGTGGAATACTCCGGCCACTCAGGCAAGGCCCGATGGAAAACGCCACCGTCGTTTCGATGGAGTTACACGCGTTTTGCCAAGGCCGGTGCGTACGCTCCCGCTCCGGACCAAACCTTTGACATGACCTTCGCCAAGGACAACGCTGCCAAAGAGGGCTTCAACCGGTGGACTATCAACGGGATCGCTTATCCCATGAGCAACGAAATGGCGCCGGCTTCATTTCATTTGAAGCAAGGAAAACGTTATCGAATTCGGATGCGCAACGCCAGCGATGACATTCATCCCATCCATCTGCATCGCCATAGCTTTGAGCTCACCAATCTGGCAGGAACACAAACGGCCGGTATTATGAAGGACGTGGTCATGCTGGGCGGCTATCAGCAATATGACGTTGACTTCATAGCCGACAATCCTGGCCTGACTCTCTTCCACTGCCACCAGCAATTACACATGGATTTCGGTTTCATGACGCTCTTCGACTACGTGTAGGGCATAAGGCCCGCTGGGCGAACAGAGAGACATGGCTGACGAGACGCCGGTTGTACACTAGAAGTCCCAATCCATAAAGACATGGGGATATGCGACGAAAACCCTCGCCGGATCTCTCCGACGAGGGTCTCGTTGATTCTAGTTTGAGCGGCTACTTTTTACAGCATTTGCCCGGGCAACATTTTGCGTTGCCCTTGCAGCAGTCAGCCGCGGGCGACACTGCTGTCGCTGTGCCGATGAATGCCATTAAAGTAGTAATCAAAAGAAGATATTTCATAAGGTCCTCCTCTTGGGTTTCTATTGAACAACTCATCGCGAATTTCGTTCGCGACGAGCCGACGCTTAGGTGAACAAGGTTCGCGGCGGCGGAACTGGTGGACGCTGAATACGCGTGATTGCGCGCTCATCGCTAACCCGGATTAATCCAAGTAAGCGCACGCTCGCAAAGAATGGCCTCGTCTTGGTAAAGTAAAGTGCAAAGCATCCCAATTGGGTCGCACAACATGACGACCCAAAAGTAGAAGTCGACTCAGCCGCGGTCGTGGGGCAACTGTGACACGGGCCTGTGTTCATGCTCGCGCAGCAATCTGACCTCTGCGAATTCGTGACAGTTGTCTGAGGCGACGCCATCGGTGTGAAAGAACCGATGCTTAGCGTAAGCATGGCCAACAAGAATCGTGCTGGCAGTTTCATCGCGTGTAGTTTATCAGCTATCGGGATTTTCCAAAGGAGATTCTCGATCTGCCGTGAGAAGATTTGGCGACATCGAGATCGTCAAAAATTCTTTGAGATTCTGAAAAACTAAAAATATGATCGACATTAACTTCCACAGCTAATTAGGAGAAAGGTATGAAAACTGAAGATTTAGAGTCCATAGCAAGAAAGCTGGTGGCACCGGGCAAGGGGATCCTGGCAGCCGACGAGAGCACGGGGACTATCGAGAAGCGCCTGAAAAGCATTAACGTCCCTTCGACCGAAGAAAATCGTCGGGCATATCGTGAGGTCTTATTTACCACGAAAGGCGCGGGTGATTTTATCAGCGGCGTTATTCTTTTCGACGAAACGATCCGGCAGAAGACTCGGGACGGGCGCACCTTCGTAAAGGCGTTGGAAGAGCAGGGGATCATCCCCGGGATCAAGGTGGATGAGGGCGCCAAAGCAATGGCGAATTTTCCGGGCGAGAAAATTACTGAGGGCCTGGATGGTTTGCGCGGACGCTTGGCCGAGTATCGGCAATTGGGAGCGCGGTTTGCAAAATGGCGGGCCGTGATCGCGATTGGCGACAACATTCCTACGCGCACATGCATAGATGCGAACGCGGAAGCGTTGGCGCGCTACGCAGCGCTCTGCCAGGAAGGGGATTTGGTACCGATCGTCGAACCCGAAGTGCTTATGGATGGCACGCATACGATTGAACGTTATTTCGAAGTCACACAGCAAACACTGGAAAGCGTCTTTCACGCGCTGTACGAGCATCGGGTTTCGCTCGAAGGGATGCTGCTAAAACCCAATATGGTTCTATCGGGTAAGGATTGTCCGCAACAAGCGTCGGTACAGGAAGTCGCTAAGGCTACTGTCAGTTGCTTGAAACGCGTCGTTCCCGCCGCTGTCCCCGGTATAGTGTTTCTCTCGGGTGGGCAAACGGATCAGCAAGCCACGGAACATCTCAATGCGATGAATCAATTCGGCGACTTGCCCTGGCAGTTGAGCTTTTCCTATGGGCGCGCGTTACAAGCCCCGGTGCTCAAGGCGTGGAAGGGCGATGAGGCGAATGTGGCCAAGGCGCAACAGGCGTTCCACCATCGAGCGTGGTGCAATAGCAAAGCGCGGTTCGGCAAGTACACCGAAGACATGGAAACCGCGAAGGCGGCGTAGAGAGCACGAGATCATATCGCAAATGTGCAGCGCTTGTAGCCGCGGCGCTGTGTCGCCGCGCTAGTAGATCACGTGATCACGCCTCGACGCAGCGAGGCGGCTACAAACGTTTTGCATGCACAACGCCCGGGGGTAGCCGCTCTGGCCAATCCATTTAGAGTTCTCCAATGATTTACACCTGCCCCATGCACCCGGAGATCGAGCAGGATCACCCAGGTGCGTGCCCGAAATGCGGGATGACGCTTGAGTCAAAAACCGTCGGGCCGGAGGAAGAGGAACAAAGAGAAACGCGATCGCTGTCACGAAAATTCTGGGTCGCGCTAATTCTTACGATGCCGGTGTTGTTCCTGGCAATGGGTCATGTTATTCCCGGTCTGAACATTGATTCAATCGTTCCGAAGCGACTCGGAAAATGGATTGAGTTTGGCCTAACAACACCCGTCGTACTCTGGGCGGGTGGCTTCTTTTTCACCCGGGCATGGCAGTCGATCGTTAATCGCAGTCTCAACATGTTTACGCTTATCGCCGTCGGCGTGGGCGCGGCATACGTATATAGTTCGGTTGCCGTAATTGCGCCTGGAATCTTTCCTTCTTCTTTCCAGCGCCACGGAGAAGTCGATCTTTACTTCGAAGCGGCAGCGGCCATTACGACCCTGGTCCTGCTGGGGCAACTCATCGAGGCTAAAGCGCGAAGCCGCACCGGACATGCAATCAAAGCCCTGCTGGGTCTTGCAGCGAAAACTGCGCACCGAGTTAAAGATGACCAGGAGCAGGAGATCGCCGTCGACGAAATTCAAAAGGGCGATGTGCTCCGGGTGCGGCCTGGCGAGAAGGTGCCGATCGACGGAGTGATCAGCGACGGGAAAAGTAACATCGACGAATCGATGATCACCGGGGAATCAATGCCGGTGAGTAAACAGCCAGGCGAGAAAGTGATTGGCGCAACAGTGAATCAAACTGGCTCATTCTTGATGCGCGCGGAGCGCATCGGTTCGGAAACGGTTCTAGCGCAGATCGTGCAGATGGTTACAGACGCACAGCGTAGCCGTGCCCCGATTCAGAAACTCGCAGACAGGGTGTCCGGTTATTTTGTTCCCGCGGTGATCAGCGCCGCGATCATTACTTTTATTGTGTGGTCGATTGTTGGACCTGCGCCGGCGATGTCGTATGCATTGGTAAACGCAGTTTCAGTCCTGATCATTGCCTGTCCGTGTGCGCTCGGACTGGCAACTCCAATGTCAATCATGGTCGGTGTTGGACGCGCCGCTCAAGCGGGGATTTTGGTGAAGAACGCGCAAGCAATCGAGATCACGGAAAAAGTTACGTACCTGGTCACAGACAAAACGGGCACGTTGACAGCTGGTAAACCGGAAGTGGTCACCCGGCTTGTGGCGAACAACATGAGTGAACGCGAGCTTTTGCAGATTGCAGCATCAGTGGAATCCCAGAGCGAGCACCCTCTTGCGCGGGCAATCGTAGAAGGCGCAGCGAAAGAAAAACTCGGGCTACGGAACGTGACTGATTTTAATTCAACTACCGGAGGTGGAGTGTCCGGTAAACTCGACAGCAAAACGATTCTCATCGGCAAGGAAAAATTTCTCGCTGATTCGAATGTTAGATTTCCGGAAGAGCTAAAAGAAGCGGCCCGTCGGTTGCAGGGAGAAGCGCAAACGACGGTCTGGGTTGCGATGAACGGAGAAGCCGCCGGCGTTCTTGGTATCGCGGATCCAATCAAGCCGACAACGAGAGAGGCTGTCCGTGAACTTCACAAATTGGGTCTGAGGATCATCATGTGCACGGGTGACAATCAGCGCACAGCGGAGTCTGTTGCGCATGCGCTCGGCATTGATGAGTTCAAGGCTGAAGTGATGCCGGATGAAAAAATCGAGATCGTCAAGGAACTCAAATCCAAAGGTGCGATCGTTGCGATGGCCGGGGATGGAATCAACGACGCACCTGCCCTGGCAGCAGCAGATGTCGGAATTGCGATGGGGACGGGGACAGACGTCGCGATCGAAAGCGCCGGCATTACTCTGGTAAAAGGTGACCTGATGGGAATCGTTAATGCGATCCACCTCAGCCGAGCCGTAATGCGAAATATCCGGCAAAACTTATTTTTCGCGTTTATCTACAACGCGGTCGGCGTGCCCGTTGCAGCCGGAGCGCTCTATCCATTCTTTGGGCTCCTGCTGAGTCCGATGATAGCCGGCGCCGCGATGAGTTTCAGTTCGGTCTCGGTAATCTTGAATGCGCTTCGGTTGCGATCGATCAAATTATGAATCGACGCTCAGGCCTGTTGGCCGAAAGACGTGCGTCTGTGTGATAGATTCAGAAGCAAAACGCCAAGCTTACTAGCAGCTGCAACTCTTACCGCAATTGCACGCCTTGTTGTCGTTCATAGGACAATTCTTGCCCGTCTTCGCGCAACTCGGGTTGTCTGCTGCGAAACCGACTGTGCAAATCGCAGCTGTAAGAACCGAAAGCAGAACTTTCAGATAATTCTTCATCGACCAATCTCGCTCTCAACCATTGCGAACGCCAGTGAAAAGAGGAGGCAGGTCTCACGACAAACCGAGATTTTCTCCTGTGTTGATCTCGACGGCGTATTCCTCGATTACTGGTTCCCACTCCGTGAGGCTGGACGCTTGCTCCACAATGATCCTTCCGGCAATCTGCCGATATGGCGACGGCCTTTGGACCATCCATGTTGCGCGAAACTCGGATGAGAAATAGCCCGGACGTCGTGGACGGCTTTCGCATGCGAGGGCGCGAAGTGACGCGTCTCGAATCGTTCGCTGACGCGATCTTCGCGTTTGCCCTCACACTGCTCATCGTTTCGCTGGAAGTGCCAAAGAGTTTTGCTGATCTCATCAACACGATGCGTGGTTTTCCGGCGTTCGCTGTTTGCTTTCTGATGCTGGCGACAATCTGGAACACGCATTACAAATTCAGCCGACGCTATGGTCTTCATGACGCGACGACACGGTTTCTGACGTGTGTACTGCTTTTTATTGTCTTGTTCTATGTCTATCCGCTGAAGTTCCTTTTTACCCTTGGGATTGATGACATGATCTTCGGCGGTTCTGGTGGTTTGCGAATCAGTAACGGCGAACTTTCAACTTTGTATTCCATTTATGGTTTTGGATTTGCCGGCATTTATTTCGCGTTCACGTTGCTTTACCTGCACGCGTGGCGATTGCGCGATATTCTCGAACTATCGGCAATCGAGAAACTTGAAACCCGTTACGTCATTTGTCGGGTCTTCTTTGTGAGCGTTGTCGGATTAATTGCCGCTGTATCAGCACAAATGGCCTGGTTCCCATCGTGGGGCGGTCTGATTTATCTTTTACTCATTCCTATATTGCGCGGCTTTAGCATCGTGCATCGACGTCAGCGGGCGGCATTGTTGGCGGCTCAGGGACAATAGTCAGCCGGCAGCCAGTCAGGCTTGTTTGCGACAGAGACAGACTGCGTTACAGATGTAATCGCTAAATGGCGAAAACATTGTTCATTACCACAGCGATCGATTACACGAATTCGCCCCCGCATATCGGGCACGCCTACGAGAAGGTGCTGGCTGACGTGATCGCTCGCTATCATCGGCTTCAGGGTGACAATGTCTTTTTCTTAACTGGCGTGGATCAGCACGGCCAGAAGGTTCAGCAATCCGCAGCAAAAGCGGGTGTTCCTCCAGCCGAATTCGTCAAAGAGATCACACAGAAGTTTGTCGAGCTTTGGAAAAAGCTGGATGTGAAGTACGACCAATGGGCTGAGACAACGAGCGATCGCCACAAGAAAGTTGTCCAAGGAATTCTCCAGCGTCTTTTTGATGCGGGCCAAATCTACAAAGACAAGCAAGCGGGTTACTACTCAGTTCGGCAGGAACAATTTCTAACTGACAAGGAACGCGGTCCTGATGGCGAGTTTGGTCCCGAGTGGGGACAGGTCGAGTTTCGTGAGGAAGAAAATTACTATTTCAAGCTAAGCGATCACAAAAACTGGTTGCTCGATTATCTCCAGAAACGAAGCGACGCAGTCATTCCTGATTTTCGTCACACGGAATTACGAAATGCCGTCGAAAAACTCAGCGGAGATCTCTGCATCTCGCGCCCGAAATCGCGCCTAAGCTGGGGAATCGAGCTGCCCTTTGACAAGGATTTCGTCAATTACGTCTGGTTCGACGCCCTAACGAATTATATCAGCTTCGTCGGTTACGATCCAAACATCGACACTTACGAAAAGCAACCGTTGGAATTTCGTGATCGTTGGTCGAAAAACACGCTCCAAATCATTGGCAAGGACATCCTCGTCCCAGCGCACGGCATTTACTGGCTCATCATGCTACACGCGATCGGATTTCCTAACGAAGCAATGCCGCAATTGCTCGTTCACGGCTGGTGGAATCTCGGCGGTACAAAGATGAGTAAGAGTGCAGGGAACGTTGTTGATCCATTTGCGCTTGTAGAGAAATATGGTGCCGATCCGGTCCGGCTATATTTGACCGGCACGATTGCAACTGGTTGGGACGCGGATTTTTCCGAAGAACGGCTTCTGACTTACTACAACAGCGCACTCGCGAATGGCCTGGGAAACTTGGTCAGTCGGACGCTAAACATGATACATCGATATCTTGGTGGACGCCTGAGGAAAGCCAGCAACGAGGCCGGGACGCAAGCCATATCGTCATTGCTTAGCTACATCGAGCGCTGGCTTGCGGGCCAGACTTGTCTGTACTCCGAGGATTTCGATGGAGGTGAGCATAGAACACCCGATGGTAAAGTATTTCCGTTATCCAGGTTCCAGGTTCACCACGCGATTGGGCTAATCATGGACGCGATTGCAATGTGTGATCGTGCCGTAGAAGAGTCTGCACCGTGGAAGCTTTCAAAAGATCCGAGTAAGGCAGAAGAGCTGGCGCGCGTCCTCTATGTCCTAACGGAAGCAATCCGAATTGTCGCGATATGGATTTCGCCGATGATGCCTGGATCGGCCCACGGAATTTTCGATCAACTGAATTGGAAAATGGAGTTGAGTGGAAAAGAAGAACGTTTCTCACTCGCAGATGCGGAGTGGGGGAGATTGCCGGATGGACATGTTGTCGGCAAACCGGTCCCGTTGTTCCCGCGAATTGACGTCGGAGATGGCGTTTGACACAGACGCCCTACAACCTGGTCATAATTGTCTAGAGCGTCTCTGCGAGACGCTGACCTATTGCGCACATTCTTCGAAAGCAGCCGGCTCGCCGCGCAGGTGTGCGAGGACTTCGCCGGCAAAATGAAGTGAGCCCGTAATCAAAATTGGATTTGGTTTCGCGTGTGCGAGAGCCAACGCGTCAGCGACCGATGGAACAATGGAGTAGGGGAGTGGCGGAGTAATGTTGGCCAGGATTTTTACCAGCTCTTCTGGATCCGCCGCGCGTTCACTGCGAATTTTCGGGAGGACAACGAACTGGCTAATCGGCACGAGCGCTTCACAGATTGCGTGCAGATTTTTGTCGGCAAGGATGGCGAGAATAAGAGTAGCGCGCTGATCGCCAAAGTTCTCGCGCCACGTTTGGGCGACCAGTTGCGCGGCGCCGGGGTTATGCGCGCCGTCGATGATCGTCCGCGTATCCCATCTTTGGAAACGCCCGGGCCAATCGATGGCCGCGAGCCCTTGCGCAATCGATGAGTTGTCGACATCGATTTCCGCGACCCGAAGTGCAGCAATCGCAAGCGCCGCATTTTGCTTTTGATGCGCTCCCGCGAGCGCAACGGGTGTCTCCTCATACGGCGCGGTTACGAATCGGATCGGCGCTCCGCACTGAGCTGCACGCGCACGAATCACTTCTTCGGCTTCCGGTCGCTGCGGCGCACAAACAACGGGGACACCCGGCTTGATAATGCCAGCTTTCTCAGCAGCGATCTGGGAAAGCGTGTCGCCCAGCCATTTTTCGTGATCGAAATTGATGGACGTTATCACTGAGACATTCGACTGAATGGCGTTCGTCGCATCGAGCCGGCCACCGAGACCGGTTTCCAGAATAACGATCTCAATTTTCGTGTCCGCGAAATGCTTGAGCGCAAGCGCGGTTACGACCTCGAAAAATGTCGGATGCGGATCCCAGTTCCCGACAAGATCGCGGATTCTCGTCAGGCCAATAGCGACGTCCTGTTCAGAAATCATATCCCCGTTCACGCGAATGCGTTCGCGAAAGGTGACGAGGTGAGGGGAGGTGAACAGGCCTGTGCGATATCCTTGTGCGCGGGAGATCGAATCGATCATGGCGCAGACGGAGCCTTTGCCATTTGTGCCTGCGACATGAATGACCTTGCCGGGGGTTTGCGGCGAGACGCGCGCAATCACCAGATCGAGTTCTTCGAGTAAACGCCGGGTGTTCTCCAGACCGAGCTTGATTCCGAACCGCTGGAGCCCGTAGAGCCAGACGAGCGATTCCTTGTACGTTAAAGGAGGTCGCGGCACAAAGGCCGCTCCTACATTCACGGCGCAACAGTGAAATAGTTGAGCAATCGGCTGATCTGCTCGCGCATTTTTTTACGGTGCACGATCATGTCGATCAAACCATGCTCCTCAAGAAACTCAGCAGTTTGAAATCGTTCGGGCAAATCCTGGTGCGTGGTCTCCCTGATGACGCGTGGACCGGCGAAGCCGATCATGCTTTTGGGTTCGGCTATAATAACGTCACCCAGCGACGCGAAGCTGGCCATGACGCCGGCTGTAGTGGGATTGGTCAGGACCGAAATATAAGGAAGTTTGGCTTCCGCATGGCGAGCGAGTGCGCCGCTTGTTTTAGCCATCTGCATCAAGCTCAGCATGCCTTCGTACATGCGAGCTCCGCCGGAAGCCGCAACGATGATCACCGCGCAACGCTCGGCGGTTCCGTATTCGATTGTGCGCGTGATTCTCTCGCCAACCACCGAACCCATTGTCGCGGCAAGAAAACCGAAATCCATCACCGCGATCGCAACCTTGTGGCCGTCAAGAATTCCATACCCACTGATGACAGCGTCAAGAAGACCGGTGCGTTCCTGATAGGTCTTGAGTCGCTCTTTATAGTTGGCCATTCCCTGGAAACGTAAGACGTCCACTGATTTGAGGCCCGCGTCCATTTCGACAAAAGATCCCGGGTCGAGAAGATTCTGAATTCGTTCCTTAGCCGGTTGCGCAAAATGATAATCGCAGCGCGGACAGACTCGCTGGTTCTGCGCGAGCTCGATCTCTGGCACAACTTCCGAACAGCCGGGGCACTTTTGAAAAAGGCCGCGCGGAATCTCCTTTTTCTTCCCGCTTTCTGCCTTGATTGCTGGTTTTTTGAAAATCGCCATTGCAATTTAAGCGCGCGCAGCCATTGCCGCATGAACAGAGGTCGCGCCAGCATGTTTCAACACACGCGCGCACTCACTTAGCGTAGAACCCGTTGTAAGAATATCATCAATCAACAGCACCTGTAAGCCTCGCACGTCCGTGTTCTTTCGTAAACGGAACGCGTTATGCAAATTTTCCATTCGCTCGGCGCGGTCGAGCGCGGTCTGTGTGGTTGTATATCGAATGCGCTCCAGCAGGGCCTTGCACGGAACTGATATCCGCGAGCTCAGCAATTCGGCAAGCAAGCCCGCTTGATTGAATCCCCGTTCCCGTCGCCGAGTTGGATGCAACGGGACGGGTACGATCAAGTCGAATTCACGTTCGCGCAGACGCTCATCGTCAAGTGCTTCATATAGCCAGCGTGCCACGAGATGTCGCAAATGAACCTGACGGCCGTACTTAAAGTCGTGAATGATCTGGCGGACTACACCGCGGCCACGATACGCGGCAACCGCTGCCTCAAAGTAAATCGTGCGACGCGTGCAGTTGGCGCATCTGAACGCGCCGGTAATGGCGCCTTCGAAGGGCTCCGAACATTGCCGGCAAAACGGCGCAACGATGCGCATGGTCTTTGCTTCGCATTGCTCGCAGAGATATTGGCCGGCTCGAGTTTTGCCACCACAGAGCGTGCATACCGGCGGGTAGAGAAGCGAGGCGGCGGCTTCGAATAATTCAAACTTGTGAAGCGCGATCATATTTCAGCCACGTGCGCATTATTATCCAGGTAACGGCAGCTACACCCAGCGGGATGATTCCGACAAGCATGTTCTTTCCTATCCAGGGAAAGGCGAGCATTTGTTGACGAGCCAACCGGCTAAAGGCCCCGCTACCGGCGATCCACCCGGCATGCAGGCCAATCGATAACCACAACGACTGGGTAAGCACACGCGCGTCAGCGAGAATCCAGCCGATGAAAAATAATGTTGCGACCGCCGAGGCGAGTAACATCGGATCGCCAATTCCGTCAAATGCATGGGCGATCGAACTGAACCCAGACGTCCATGTTACCACAGCCGATGTCGCCTCCGGGGCCTTTAAAAAATGGACGACCGCAAAGATCGCTGAAACAGCAAAGATAGCTACGTACTTCCGTCCGGTTCTCAGCAAAACTCCTAAAACAATCCCGCGAAAAAAAACCTCTTCAATGAACGGAACCGTTATTGACGCAAGCAGCATCTTGCCAAAACGCGCCCAGGCAAAGCTGTGCCGAAACAAATATACATGAGACGCGATCAGTAACGCCCCGCAACAGAGCAGGGGAAGCACAGAGATAACAACACCGGCGATGAGATCACGGCCCCAGCGTGAATTTGGTACGAGGGCCAGGTCACCCATGCTGTGGACATGGCTGGCTCGCAGGAATGGCCAGAGCAAAACTAAGGCCGCGATCAGAAGGGCGCGATGAAAGAATGTTTCGAAATCATAACTTGTCAGGAAAGGGAACACACCGTGCGCGGCAAGCGACTGAGCAGACCAAAAGAGAATTGGCGCGAGGAAGACCCCGACGACAATCGTTCCAATAAAATATGCCGCCAATCTGACTACATCTTTCAAGCCCATTAATGTAAGGTTTTACTGCGATGCCGAGTCAACACATATGGACGGACAAAGATCAAGATGGCAGAAAACGCGAAGTGCGCGCGACGAAGTTCGGCCGAGCGTGGCGGTTGCAGGCCAAGGTGGTCGGCGATCTCGACTGGACCTACTATGATCGTCCGTTAATGGAGGATTTGCTAACATTGAAAGAAATCCTTGTGCGGAAGTACCAGCGGCGGCGTGCATCGTTTGAGGACGTTGCTTCGATCGAAAAGCTCATCCAGGAACAGCGTACGTATGAATGACGAGGCTGCTGTTAAATAGGTCGCGGAGGTAGGTGCATTTTATCCGTATCGAAAATTCTTATGACTGAATGGAACACCCAGGAGCTAATCGACGCCGACAAGCGGTTCACGACTGGTGCAGGCGGACGGATACGCTGTTGATCATGGATGAAGTGATGACTGGATTTGGCAGAACAAGTCGAATGTTCGCGATGGAATATGAAGGCGTGATTCCGGATATGGCGATAATGGGTAAGAGCTTGAGCGAAAGCTATCTTCCGCTGGATATTACCTTGATATCGGTAAAACCATTTCGGCTTTCGATGTGTCAGTAGCGGATGGTAGAGCTCTTGTGTATGGCATAAAGGATGGCGAAGAAATTACGGCTTGATCAGCTTTTAGTCGGGAAGGGGTTGTTTCCAAGCCGCGAGCAGGCGCGGCGCGCCGTAATGGCCGGCGAGATAAAAGTCGGCTCCCGAATTGCGATGAAGGCGTCTGAACTCCTCGAAGAAGACGCGCCGATCTCACTAAAACCGGCGCAAAAATACGTCGGCCGAGGCGGGCTAAAGCTGGAAAACGCTCTCGACTTCTTCAAGATCGACATACGCGGCAAAACGGCGCTGGATATCGGTGCCTCTACCGGCGGTTTCACGGATTGCATGCTACAACGCGGCGTGGAGAAAGTTTACGCGGTTGATGTCGGTCACGGTCAATTGAACTGGAAACTACGCAGCGATCCTCGCGTAATTGTTCTGGAAAAAATTAACGCGCGATTTCTATCACGTGAGCAGATTCCAGAACTTATCGATGTTTGCGTGATTGATGTTTCTTTTATCTCGCTGACCTTAATCTTGCCAAACGCATTCGATCTAATAACTCCAACTGGCGTGATTCTCGCTTTGATCAAACCACAGTTCGAGCTGCAACGCGCGGATGTAGGCAGGGGTGGAATTGTTCGCGATCCGGAGCTACACCGAAAGGCCGGGGACAGGATAGTCGCATTTGTCATACATTCAGGCCACGTTGTCACCGGAATTGTTCCATCTGCTATTAAGGGTACAGACGGCAATCAGGAATTTTTTGCATGCATCCGAAAACGATCGGCATAATCGCTCACACAGGGAAACCGGGTGTTGGCGATCTGGTCAACGCAATCTCAAAGGAGTTCGATCGCTCTTCGATCACGACTTTGCTGGAAAAAGAAACAGCGCGTGTTGCTGGAAAGAAATCCGAGTATTCGATCGCAGAGCTCGGTGTTGCGGCGGATCTTCTGGTTGTAGCTGGAGGCGACGGCACGATTCTGCGCGTAGTGGGCCAGCTGGGCGAGATGATCAAACCGATCTTCGGGATCAACGTAGGTTCCCTTGGCTTTCTTACCACGGCGAGTTCTGCGACGTATCGAGAGGCAGTGGAATGTCTGGCCAGAGACCGGATCAATTTTAGTCAGCGGGCGCTGCTTGAGGCCCGGGTTCGATTAGGTGAAAAACAAACGGCAAAAATGCTGGCACTAAACGACGCTGTGCTGAGCCGTGGCGAGCTCTCACGGCTGGTGCTGTTGCACACGCGGGTGAACGGCGAGCCGCTCACGGAGTTCAATGCAGACGGCTTGATTGTTGCGACGCCGACAGGATCGACGGCCTACTCATTGTCCGCAGGCGGCCCCATTCTCGATCCGGAATCGGGGGTTTTTGTGATCACGCCGATTTGCCCGCATGTCCTGACGAACCGATCGATCATTGTCGCCCAGGACTCGACAATTGAGATCGAAGCCAGCGATCCCGATTATCCGGTGTTCCTAACACTCGACGGCCGGAAACCGATACATGTCGAGCGAGGATCGGTAGTGACCATCCGCAAGGCGAAGAAGACGCTTCCACTGGCGTCGCTGCCTGACACGTCGTTCTTCAGCGTGGTGAGACAGAAATTGAAATGGAGCGGGAGCAACCTTTGAATTCGACAGGGCGGCCGCTGACCGTTCAATGGCCACCGTCGGCGGTAGATTGCACGTTGCAGCGTGATTCTAGTTAGGCCTCATGGAGATTCGGTCTGGCTCACCGTCGGATGCAGAGGCAATAGCTCGATTGATCGCCAGCTTTCAGAATGAGCTCACCGACGACCCGTCAGGAGCGGGCGCAGAAGCGTATCTCGCCTCCGTGTCTGCGCAAGCCGAGCGCGAATATCTAAGCTCGCCACGCTATCGGTACCTCCTTGCGTACGCTGGTCCTCAGCTTGCTGGCTTCATCGCTATCCGAGACGGTTCCCACCTATTTCACCTCTTCGTCGAGCGTGCACACCAACGCCAAGGCCTCGCTCGCGCCTTGTGGGAGCGAGCATTGCACGAGTTGGGCTCTCCTGGGAGTCATCAAGGAGCTTTCACAGTCAACTCAAGCCTTGCGGCAGTGCCGGTCTACCGGGCGTTGGGTTTCCTTCCTGCTGGGTCAATAAGAAGTGTCCATGGCATCTCGTTCCTTCCCATGCTGCGCCCAGGTTCACTAGCGTGAGGCCTAGGCCTTCGGTGCCGGAGCAGTCCCCGATTGCAACTGAGATCTTATTGGGCACGATTCTTGCCGAAAAAGACGTTGTTATGTCCCGGCGTTTTCCGTCCAACTGCCCTCTATGGAGTCAGAAATAGATTGCAGATTGCAGTCTAATTCTAGTTAGATCGTGTCGACTCATGCTCGCGAACATCGTGTTTCCAGCGTTCTTCGCACCATACGCGGTCAGCGCGCTTACCCCGTGGATTGGAGCAGTCGCGCTCGCCTGCGAGCTTCTTGTGTTCTTTGCGTTTCAAATCCGCTTTGCAGCTTGGTGGCTTATCATAATCGCGTTTCTCACCGCCAACTTTGTGTCGACCATCGTGGGATTTTTCCTATTTGGCTTTGTTATACCAGACGTTCCGCTCGGTCGAGTTTGGCTCATTGCATTCATTCCCGCGTATTTGCTCAGCGCCGTCATTGAGTATGGTGTGTATCGTGCGTTCACGCGCTGGCGTATGCTTGCCCGTCCATTCGTCGCAAGCGTTGTCAGCAACGCGGCGAGCTACTTTGTCATTGCGTTTTGCGTGTGGAGGGGCTGGGCTCGTTGAACGATCTAACCAATCGATGAAGCCTCTATCTTCTTTAAAGGTCCCATTTCGAGATAAGTCCAGCGTGCTTGCCACGACACCCTGCCGTGGCTTATCTCTGTCTAGTTAGGTCACTAACGCCATCTCGGTTACTTAGACTAAGAGCGGCTGGAAAGCGCGATACCTCTCAAACTCTGGGGTCCGAGTTCCAAGCATGATCAATTCGTAGTATCGGGCATCGCGCCCATACAGTTACCGTGTAGGAAGGCAACTTTATCGGAAACCATACGCCAGCGCCCAATGCGTGCGGGCTGCTGGCGATGCCTCCACGCTAACGATGATAAAGTAACTGCCTGTGGTTTTCGGAATGATGTGCGCAGCCGCAAAGTGATCTTTCGCCCAACTGTCTGGTTGTTCCGCGAGTTCTCCGTCCGAATTATAAATATGAACGGACACCTTTGCATGATCGACTTCTGTTCCCAGCCAGAACCAATATTCATTCCCTTTGAACAATTGTTGTCGCACCGCTTTCTTTTCACCCGAAGCGAGGTCGCCTGCCCAGTAATCCTCGCGTATCTGAAATCCTTTTTTTACATAGGGTTCTGCCGCCAGAATAGCAAATGCCCGCGCGTACACTGTGTTGGGGTCCACTGAGGCGAAAATCGCAGACGGAAGCACAACGATGGCCGCCAATAGGGAGGTCGTACAGAGAAGGACCTTTGCGAAAGGGTTCACCCGAAATTTCTCAGTCTTTCTTGATGATGTCGTTGCCGAGCCGCGTAGTGATCTCGTTGACCTTCTTAACTGATTCGGCAGAAATGCGAGCATTACCGATATTGATTAGAGGCTTTACCTCCACCAAGGCGTCCTGAATTTGATGAACGATCGGAAGGTTAAGCTCGGACATCGCCTGCAGTCTTGTTTGAAAATAGGTCAGCAGATCCGGCTGATGCAGAAGCTCAGCGCCGTCGTTGGAGAAATGCTGTTTCACCACGGAGGTCAATACTTCCGTGCCCCTAAGCCACCCGCCCAGACTAACGAGCTGCGACAGCTTTTCATCGTGCACTTCGTTCATTGCCTGTTGAACGCTGCTTTGAGTGCGATCCAATTCCTGCCGCACATTTGCCCAATTGCGCTTGTTTGCCGCATCGATGATCGCCTTGGCGTGTGGCGTGATTGAATTTCCTGCGCCGATCCCCTTGGCCAATGCCAGGACGCGCTGGCCAATGTCTTTTACTGCAGGCGCATCCTCCGCTTGCACCGCGATAAAGCCATCGGCAATCACTGTCCCAAGCAAGAGAGCGATACGCGGTCGCTCGGTGAAATTGGGTTCTTCATCGGTGCGGACATGTTCCTTCCAGTTTACCGCAGCCAGCTTGTTCAGTGCCCCGAAAATTTCGTTCGGTAACGGCACCACGACATCTTCTACAGTCGTGGTCAATTGGTTAATATTGACTTGCTGCGGAGCCTGCGCACCATGCGCACACAGGGCAAGGCCAAAGACCGCAGCTACCATTGAGTTCAAACGTTTGCTAAACAGCATCATTGTCAGCTTTCAATGTTGATTTCGAGTTCGTATTCAGGGAGTTAGTAACCGAACCTAAGCAGAACCGCTGCCCTACACAAATCCCTTACCTCTTTCTTGTTTGCGCCGTCACCGCTGCCTGCTGGGTGATTTGTTCAGATGACATATACTGTCAAGGAACTGGTGTGCGCGAGCTGCATGCCTGTTTTGGAGCTGAATGTTCATCTGGTCCAGCAGTTGAACTAACAGCAGATCATGTGCTGCACTCTGGACCATGTAGCATAGCCGCTGGTGTCCGCGCGGCGGAGCCGCGCGGACACTTGGGCTTGTCTAAAGACAAAATTGACACGTTCTCTTTTGTTTTCATAGGTAATGCACAAGCTGAACATATGTTCAAAAAAGGGGGTGTAGCATGAGTATTGGTGAGTGCGGAGTGTGCGGTAGATGGTGGTCGGGGACTTCGTTTCCGAGCGGAAACAAGCGGCCGGATGGAAGCATCCCACTGGATAATTTCGTCTGTTTTCGGTGTCAGGAAGAGGCTTTGCCGCGGCGGGAGTGGCTCGCATCGCGTCGGGAGTGCGCTGTTGGATCGTCGGGGCGTCCTTGGGATTGCGAGAGCGCTGATGTGGAGCGTGGGCGCGCGGAGCGTTTTCGGTCTCAGGCTCGGCGCAAGGTTGAAGTGTGGCAGATGCCGGCAGGAAAAGGCCTTTCGGCCTGAGAATTAAGACCGCACCATTGTGTGTTGAGCGGAAAGCCGATCGTGGATGGAAAGCACAGCGGGGTGTGGCGCGTGCGTTTAACCCACCTTACGTGCCGCTTCGCGTGTGGGCGGACACCAGCAAGTCTTTGAGGCACCGAATGCAAAACCAGCGGTTCAGTAACCACACCAAGCCCCGGACGTTCCATCTTTGACAGTGCGAACAGCGTTGGGGTGGTGAGGTTTCTTTCATGCGACTTGCTCAGTTCGGGTGTTGTGGCGTCGTTTTGCCGGTCTTTTGATCGGGACATCTTGCGCGAACTGGTTTTGGAGCGAGGCCAATTGTCCTTGGAGATTTGTTATTCGTTGTTCGAGGTCATGGAGTTGTCGTTTTTGTTCCATGCCCTTCGCACCGGCGATGGGATTTTCGTGTAGCGAGGTTGCGAGGTCGCGATGGATCTTCGCCCAGGATGATTGGCCTTGTCGGTGGAGTTGGAGAAGGTATCTGACGTGCTCTTCGAGATTCCAGATTGCATCAATTGCGATGTTGGCGGCGAAGTGCGCTTCGTGTGTGGGCGCGGGAATGAGGAGCACCATCTCTCGGCAGCGTTCGAGCTCGCGTAGCAGTCTTTCCGTGTCGAAGAGCCACGGGTTTGGTAGGAGCTCGGTCGGTCGGTGCACGGGTGGGATTGTCGTTTTGGTTGGCGGCGGCGGCGATGGGGTAAAATGATTACTTTGTATACAACGAGCAATCTACTTGACTTTATATGACATATATTGTCTGATGTTATAAGTAGGCTTGTTTGGGACACGCTCCGAGGCTTTCGGGCTCACTTCTTACCCACTGCTTTGGTATCGTCCGGAGACCAGCCCTGCCTGGCCTTGACGTTGCGCTCTCGGCTGATAGCGTCGGCCCGATGAAGATTTCTCGCGCCGCATTAACGTCTTACGCGATTCTTGGTTTTTGCATGATTTTCACGAGTGCCGCTCCTGCCTATGCGGCCCGGGAAGAAGCGTCGGGAAGCATCCAGGAAGCGATGACGCCAGCAGAATTCAAGGCCGCTGGATTGAACAAGCTTTCGTCGGAGGAACTACAAAAATTGAATGCGTGGCTTCAGGGCTACAGAGAAGTAGCTGAAAAAGCCGCTGCGAAGAAAGCCACGGCGGTCGCATCGCGCACGAAGCTCGATCTGCTTGTAAGCCGCGTCGATGGATCTTTCGATGGATTAACCGGCCGGACGATCATCCGCTTAGAGGATGGCACTGTATGGAAACAGGCCAATGCCGATGACCGGTTTCGACCCAAGGTAACCGATCATCCAGCTGCGGTGGTTATTCACGGTATTTTTGGGTACAAAATGCAAGTTGAAGGGACCCAGGAGTTCTACGTCGATCCTGTTCGTCCTCGGTAGGACGGCTGTTGCTTTCCACAAGTCCGCCGAGAAAGTCAGGGCTGCGCCATCTCTGGGCCATTGGATGCAATATCTATTGGATTAGTTACTTAGTAGACTAGTTACGACATATTCGTGACAATCTTTGCAGGGTTTACCGCCCGAAGACGTGCCGGCGTGATAACGGTTCGGAGGTCTATCTCCCTTTATTCCAAGGGAAGTTCGATACGTTCTTCCGGTCCCCGTGGAACAAGGCTGTTCCGGTCGATAATGCGTACGCACGTATTCCAGCGCAGGATCGCGTCATCGTAGCCAGGCGGACGAATCGATTCGGCTTTTTCGAACCAAGTCATTGCTTCACGCAAAAGATCGTACGCCTGGAACCGGCAATCGGGCGTGTTCTGACGCAATTTCATTTTGGCGCGGCGTTCGGCAACAATTCCCGAATAATACGCGTGGTCATACCCTGATTTCATCCGCGACAACAACTCCTTGGCTTGCGTGTCGCTGACGCCATAGCCCTTTTCGAAGCGATCGGTCAGGGCGAGCAGTAGCGTAATGACTGCCTCCTGATTTTCAGGATCAACATGGAGGATATCGAGGCAAATGCTCTCCGCTTCGCCGGGTTCATTGAGCAAGCGGTAGCGCTCGGCCTTTTCGAGCGCCGCGGGAATTGCATCTTTGTGGAGCGATTTTAGTTCGGCCATGGGCGATACCGTAAATCGTTAAACCGTGAATCGGCCAGAAAGCAAACCGAATTACGAATCGCGATTCACGAATTACGAGTCTCGATTGTAGAATCACTCTTCCTCTTCAGCCATCTCCAGAGCCAACCTAACGGATCGTAAAAGTCGTCCACTACGCGTTCCTTCAGTGGAATAATTCCGTTATCGGTGATTTGAATGCTTTCGGGGCAAACCTTGGTGCAACATTTGGTGATGTTGCAATAACCGATCCCCTGCGTGCTTCGCAATTCCTCGATGCGATTCTCCGTGTCGAGCGGATGCATCTCCAACGCGGCGACATGAATCAAAAACCGCGGTCCAATGAATTTGTCGTGCATTTGGTGATCGCGCAGCACGTGGCAGACGTCCTGGCAGAGAAAGCATTCGATACATTTTCGGAATTCCTGGACACGATCGATGTCTTCCTGCTGCATCCGCCATGTGCCGTCGGGCGCGTCGGGCGGCCGAGGCTTGAACGGCTTTATTTTCTTCTTCACGCGAAAGTTCCATGAGACGTCGGTGACCAGGTCTTTCACAATTGAAAACGCTTTTATCGGTTCGACTGTTACCGGTTTTTCCAGCGGGAGCTCGCTCAGTCGCGTCATACACATCAGTTTGGGCATTCCGTTGACTTCCGCCGAGCAGGAGCCGCACTTGCCGGCCTTGCAATTCCATCGGCACGCCAGGTCCGGAGCCTGTGTTCGCTGGATATCATGAATCGCATCGAGCACCACCATGCCTTCCGCGACTTCGGTTGTGTAATCGCGAAATTCGCCGCCTTTGGCATTGCCTCGCCAGATTTTGAAGGTGGCTTTCATCGTAATTCGTCAAATCGAGACTCGTGAATCGTCGTCCGGTTCATCAATATCGTCATAGCGTGGCGACGTTTCTCGCACGGAAGCGGTGCCCATAGAATTCTTCCGGTCGCGTAGGTACCGGATGTAACCGTCAATCAGTTGCCGGACCCGCCAGCCCCCTTCCCTTATCGAAGCAATTTCTTCGACCGACAGGTATTTCTCATCCGCACAAACGTTAAGGTCGTCAATCAGCTCCTGCAAAGAGCCGCGCGACTGACGCAGGAACTTCATTTGATCGAGGTAGTGATATCGACCATGTCCTTCTGCAATATTGTTCGTTAACGAAACAGCCGCTCTTCGAATCTGATTTGCGAGAGCAAATTTCTCGATGTCGGGCAATCGCCTTGCCACGCGATACATCGCTTTTCGAAATTCACGCGCGACTTGATAGACCTCCAAATCTTCGAAGGTCGAACGCCGATTTTCGTTCGCTGACGCCTCCACTTGTTCAGTCCGGTTCACAATTCACAATTCACGAATCTCGCTTCAACGATTCTCCTCAATCACCTGTCTCAAATACTCCGGCATCTCCGGCAGCGACTCCAAACGAATCTGCATTGAACCGTCCGATGCTTTCGAGATGATCGTGTTCACTTTGGCAAACCGCTCGTCCTTGTCCGGATAATCTTCCCGGAATTGCGCGCCGCGACTTTCCTTTCGTTCCAGAGCGGCGAGGGCGATCGCTTCGGAAACTGTCAGCAGATTCTTCAAATCGAGCGCGGTGTGCCAACCTGGATTGTATTCGCGATTGCCGGTGATCGCGGCTCCTTCGGCGCGCCTTTTGATCTGGCTGATCTTCTCCAAAGCTGCCCGCATTTCGTTTTCCGTACGCACGATTCCGACCAAATCCTGCATGGCGTTTTGCAAATCTTTTTGCACTTGATAAGGACTTTCGCCGCCGCTTCGCTCGAATGGAATGAGCGCTTCACGCGCAGCGCTTTCCACTTTGCCGTTATCGATATTGCCTAACGAATTTTCTCTCGCGAATTTTGCAGCGAATTCACCGGCACGTTTTCCAAAAACCAAAAGATCCGAGAGCGAATTGCCGCCCAGGCGGTTGGCGCCGTTAATTCCAGCGGCGCATTCGCCTGCGGCAAACAGTCCGCGTACGCGCGACATCTGGGTGTCAGGGTCAACCTGAATACCGCCCATGATGTAATGGGTCGTCGGGCCAACTTCCATGGGTTGCTCGGTGATATCGATGTCGGCCAGTTGCTTGAACTGGTGATACATGCTCGGCAGTTTGCGCTTAATATGTTCGGCTGCATTCGGCAGCTTTTGTTTGATCCAGGAAATATCGAGATAAACGCCGCCATGGGGGCTTCCCCTGCCCTCTTTGATTTCTCGCACGATGCAGCGTGAGACATGGTCGCGGGTCAGGAGTTCTGGCGGCCGCCTTGCGTCTTTATCGCCCTGACAATAACGCCAGCCTTCTTCTTCGTTGTCCGCAGTTTGAGAGCGGTAATTCTCAGGAATCGCGTCGAACATGAAACGGCGACCATCCTTATTCGTCAGGATCCCGCCTTCACCGCGTACACCTTCGGTTACCAAAATTCCCATCACACTGGGCGGCCACACCATTCCGGTGGGATGAAACTGCACGAATTCCATGTCGATCAGATCTGCGCCTGCGTCGTAGGCCAGCGCGTGACCGTCGCCAGTGTATTCCCAACTGTTACTGGTAATTTTGTACGCTCTCCCAATTCCGCCAGTAGCCAGCACCACAGCTTTGGCCCGGAAAATTTTGAACCGCCCGCGTTCGCGTTCGTAACCAAATGCTCCGACAACGCGGTCGCCGTCTTTGAGGAGCGAAAGAATCGTGTGCTCCATGTAGACATCGATACCGCGATGCACACCGTGATCCTGCAGAGTGCGGATCATTTCCAAGCCCGTGCGATCGCCGACGTGCGCAAGACGCGGATACTTGTGCCCGCCGAAATGTCTCTGCAGAATTCGTCCGTCTTTAGTACGATCGAACACGGCGCCCCATGCTTCGAGCTCTCGGACGCGATCGGGCGCTTCTTTCGCGTGTAACTCGGCCATGCGCCACTGATTCACATATTGGCCGCCGCGCATCGTGTCGGCGAAATGCACCTTCCAGTTGTCCCGTTCGTCGACATTCGCCAGCGCCGCGGCGATGCCGCCTTCAGCCATTACCGTGTGCGCTTTTCCTAACAAAGATTTGCAAACAAGACCAACGCGCGCTCCCGCAGCTGAAGCTTCTATCGCCGCCCGCAGACCCGCGCCCCCAGCGCCGATGACCAGAACATCGTGTTCATGCGTTTCATATTCCATAGTCAGGGTGCCGCCCGCGTGCGATTCGAGAATCTCGGGATCCAGCGATTCACCAATTCCTTGTACGCGAAATAATTTTCGCCGAATCGCGTCTCCAGTCCGGGCTCTTCGATGAAAACGACATACAAATGGAACAAGACGAATATCACAACTGCAAAAAGCAGCATCGCCAGCGACTGTCGATAGAGACCGAATCCCATCAGCATTATGAACCCTCCGATGTACATTGGATTGCGAACGAATTTGTATGGCCCCACGGCGACAAATTTACGAGGCGGATCGAAGATGGCCGGCGTGCCTCGTCCACGCAAAACAAAGACCCCGGCACACGCGAATACGATCACCGCGCCGATGGTGCCAACGAGAACTCCAACTGCTGTGGTCCACCCTGGGAGCGGAATTCTCAAACGTTCGTCCAACGGCTGAACACGCGATGCCAACCACCCGAAGACCAGAATAAACCCCGCCATGTAGCACAGCGTTCGGAACGCAACGAAAACAGCTGCCATGTCAGATGATTCGCCAATCTGTCCAAACGCCGGTCGCACACAGGCGCACGTAAAGATCGGAAAAGCCGACCCAGAACAGGCTGAGCCACGCCCACAGCATGTGGCGACGGTTGAAACAACTGACGCACGCGTAAGCGCGATAGCACGTTGGCGATTTCGAAAATTGGTCCAGGAAACCACCGGCCAAATGCCGCAGGGAATGGCAACCAAAAGTATAGCCGGCGAGCAACACGACATTGATTGCGAGAACGATTGTGCCGACGCCAATTCCAAATCCATCCGGAAACCACAGCGCCTTCCAAACATCGTAGGCTAGGACCACCAGGAACAGGCATGCGAGGTAGAGAAAGTAGCGATGAACATTTTGCATGATGAGCGGAAAAGAACGCTCACCCCAATAGCTTTGGCGCGGCTCGCCCACAGTGCATGCCGGCGGATCAGCCCAGAATGCTTTGTAGTAGGCGCCGCGATAATAATAACATGTGAGCCGGAATCCGCCCGGAGCCCAAAGAACAAGCAGTGCAGGGGAAAAAATTAGCCAGACCGGCCACCAGACTGGGTTTCGGCCCGAACCAGCTATGCGGAGAATCCCCCACAATCTCAGGCGAATAAAATGGCGAGATGTAATTGCCAAAAAAATAATTCTGCCCCTGAAAAGCGGCCCACGTGGAATAGACGACGAAAATCGATAAACCGATAAACACAAGGATCGGTTGGGTCCACCAGACATCAGCTCGCATGGTCTCCCCGAATGAGCGGCGTGGCAGTGTTGTTGTGCCATTCATTTGTTGTCTGCTCCTTCGACCGGCAGCCCCGCCTTCTTCCATGCTTCCCAGCTGCCAGGAACATTCCAAAGATCGGTGAATCCTAGCGGTCTGAGAATACTGGTGGCGATGCTGGCACGATATCCACTACCGCAATAAACGGCGGTCGGCTTATTGCGGTCGAGTTCGGCGATACGTTTGGTAAGTTCCGGCAGGAAAATGTGCTGCGCGCACGGCACGTGTCCCTTCTTCCATTCGCCGGGTGACCGCACATCGACAATCTGCAACGAGGCCTTTCGCTCATTCAGCTCGTGCACGCTCATCTGGCCGATTCTTTCCAGCGGGAACCCCTCAGCGTCCCATGCTTTCATTCCACCGATCAGGTAGCCGGCGAATTTTGTGTACCCAGTACGGACGAACAGCCGCACGATTCTTTCAAGATCATCATCGCTCTCCATGACCAGAAGGATTGGCTTTTCAGGATCGAGCATCCAGCCAGCCCAGATAGAGAGAATGGGCGTCCCGCCAATGTTGAGTGCGCCGGCGATGTGACCGCCGCCAAATGCCAGCATCGTGCGCACATCAACCAGAACTCCAGCCTTCTTTTCGATTGCTTCCTTGAATGCCTTGGGTGGAAGACCGGGAACCCGCGGAAGATTCCCAAGAACTTTTGGTCCCTCCGCGTTCACTTTTTTCATGAGCGGATAATAACGCGGGACCGGTGGCGCACTCTCGATTGCGTAGTCGGTGAAACTTTTTGCGTCAGCGAATTGCAAGAATTTATTGAACTTTCGCTCGTAACCAATCGTGCTGCTCAGTCTCGCTCCGATGTCGGCTCCACAGGGAGAACCCGCGCCGTGATTGGGATAGATCATCACGTGATCAGGCAGCTTCAAATAGAAGTCGTGCAATGTGTGGAACTGTTTTTCGGCGAGCTCCTTTGTGTGTTTCTCGCCTAACAAGTCCGGACGACCAGCGGACGAAACGAAGAGCGAATCACCGGTGAGTATTGCCCATGGCTCGTCCGGATGATCTGACTCGGACAGCAAATAACACATGTGCTCCGGCGTATGCCCCGGCGTGTGCCGCGCCGTGACGAGCACTTCGCCAAATGTGAAGCGGTCGCCATCTTTTATTTTTTCAGGGCTAAAGCCGTACTCAGCGCCGCCTTCGCCGCTGGCATAAATCTTCGCCGATTCGAGCCGGGCACAAAGCTCGCGCGACCCGCTGACCAAATCGGCATGAATATGCGTCTCGAAGATATGGGTGATAGCGAGTCCTGCTTCGCGCGCCATCTCGACATAAACTTCGACATCGGCTCTGGGATCGAAAATTGCTCCCACTCCCTCGTCGTCGTCACCAAGCAGGTACGAGAGTTCGGCGATGCCTTCAGTCTGAATAGTCTTAAAAATGAGCGACATCGGCGAGATTTAACGCGAAGGCACGGCGAAACTCAACAAGATCGCGTGTAATCTTTCAGCGCACCTGAACAATAATCGGCAGCAGATGATTGATCATATAAGTACCACGGTCGTGATCGCGGCGTATTGGCTGGGTTCTGCCATCTGAGTCCGTTGCGCGTGCAATTAGGGTGACTTGTCCCGGATTGGATGGAGTGCGCCACTTAAATTCCCAAAGCCGCCACGCATTCGATTTGGATGCGCCAACCAGGCTCGCTTCGTTCCATGTTACTCCGCCATCTGTGCTGAGCTCGACTTTTGTGACTTCACCATCGCTTGTCCAGGCGGCGCCGTGAACGCAAACATTAGAATTTGCCGAGACGGTTTCACCCTGAGCTGGCTTCGCGATTTCCGCCTTGATTTGCATCTCGGCAACTGGAGTGAGTTCGCCGATCTCCCCTCGCCTCCGCCAGTACGCGTAATCGAGGGTCTGATAATAACCGGTGAACGGTTTGTCTGTGACAACAATGCGCTGCAACCATTTGACCGACGCCATTGCGTACCATCCGGGCACAATGGCACGAACAGGAAAACCGTGTTGTGATGGAAGTTCGTTTCCATTCATTTTGTAAGCGAGTAAAACATCTGCACGTGCTTTGCTCACCGGGATACTGCGCGCATATGTCAACTCACCCGGGGGACTTTTGGGATCGTCAAGCATACCGCAGTCCGCTCCCTGGAGAGCAACCTCGCATGCATTAGACCTAACAACGGCCCGATCAAGCAAGGCCGAGAGAGGCACACCGGTCCATTCAGCCGTGCCAACCGCACCCAGCCCCCATTGAACTCCTTTTACCTTCGGCTCGAGAAAATCCCTGTTGTTCCCGGCACACTCGAGTGTCACCGGAATCGTGCACGACTCTAGTTCGACCAGCTCCTCATAATTAATCGCGAACGGCTTTTCAACTTCGCCCTCCACATGTAGCCACCACGCGTCTCTGTCGATCTTCGGGATCGGAAAATGTGTTCGGATGTAGAATGATTCAGTCGGAGTAACGAACGCGTCGACGGTTTCAAACGGCATTTCCACGTTGAGGGGGGCTTCGCTGTGAACGATCCGGCCGTCAGGCAATTTGGTGGCGTTTTTTTCCATGGGGTTCTGAGCTCACACCGCGATTCTAGTCACGCGGCTGAGGCTGCATCGGGATTTCGATGTGTTGTGCGGCGGCGAACTTAATGGCGTGCGAGTAACCGGCGTCGACATGTCGAAGGACACCCATGCCAGGATCGCTCGTGAGAACGCGCTCGAGACGGTGTTTGGAATTATCGGTCCCGTCGGCAACGACAACCATTCCGGCATGCTGCGAGAAACCGATGCCCACGCCTCCGCCATTGTGGATCGACACCCAGGATGCGCCTGCGGCAGTGTTAATCAGCGCGTTAAGCAGCGGCCAATCTGCGATCGCGTCGCTACCGTCGAGCATGCCTTCAGTTTCGCGATTGGGCGATGCGACCGAGCCGGCGTCCAGATGATCCCGCCCAATGACAATCGGCGCTTTGATTTCGCCGCGCTTCACCAGTTCGTTCATGGCCAGGCCGAACTCGGCGCGTTCGCCGTATCCGAGCCAGCAGATCCGTGCGGGCAATCCTTGAAATTGAATTCGCTCACGCGCAAGCTTCATCCATCGAGAAAGTGTTTGGTTTTTCGGAAATAATTCGAGGGCCAGTTTGTCAGTGCGCGCAATATCATTAGCATCACCGCTCAATGCGACCCAGCGAAACGGGCCACGTCCTTCACAAAATAACGGGCGAATGTAATCGAGAACGAATCCTGGAATATCGAACGCGTTTTTGACTCCGGCTTTTTTTGCCTGCGCGCGAATGTTATTTCCATAATCGAACGTCACGGCACCTTTCTTTTTCAGCGCGAGCATCGCCTCCACATGTAGCGCCATCGATTGCATGGCTCGCTCGATGTATTCGTCTGGATCTTTCTTGCGTAAGCTGAGCGCATCTTCCAGCGACATCCCATTAGGCACATAACCGTTCAACGCGTCGTGCGCGCTGGTTTGGTCGGTAAGAACGTCGGGCACCACTCCGCGCTTCACAATTTCAGGCAAAACATCGGCACAATTGCCCACCAGCCCTACGGAGAGTGACCGTCCATCTTTGCGCGCCTGGTCGATCAACTTGAGCGCCTCGTCGAGCGAGCGCGCAATCTTATCGCAGTATCCGCTTTTCAATCTCTTCTCGATCCGCGCAGGATCCACCTCTACTCCGAGAAAGACTGCGCCGTTCATGGTCGCGGCGAGCGGTTGTGCGCCGCCCATTCCGCCGAGCCCACCTGTTAATACGAATTTTCCTTCAAGCGATCCACCGAAATGTTTGCGCCCCGCAGCGGCGAATGTTTCGAACGTTCCCTGCACAATTCCCTGACTGCCGATATAAATCCAGGAACCGGCGGTCATCTGTCCGTACATGGTCAGGCCAAGCCTCTCGAGACGATTGAACTCAGCGTAATTGTTCCATTGGCCGACGAGATTGGAATTGGCGATAAGAACACGTGGTGCTTCATCGTGCGTCTTGAACCTGCCTACTGGTTTCCCCGACTGGACAAGAAGTGTCTCGTCGTTTTCGAGTTCACCCAGCAAACGAATAATTGCATCGAAAGCTTCCCAACTTCTTGCCGCGCGCCCCGTTCCACCGTAAACAACGAGCCGATCAGGATCTTCGGCGACGTCGGGATCGAGATTGTTCATTAACATCCGCATCGCAGCTTCCTGATGCCAACCTTTACAACTGCGCTCTGGACCGCGCGGCGCGTGGACAATCCTTTTTCCGCTCATAATGCTTCGTCTCCAGTATCAAAATCGCCACGACGAATCGCTTCGGCAACCCGAGCGATATCGTTCGCGAGTGGCCGATCCTTTGTCAGCGGGCGGGACAGTTTGCGAACAATTGTAAAAGCGCGTTCGACGCCCGCGCCGCTTTTCAACGGGCGACGATGTTCAAGGCCTTCGGCACCGGCAAGTAATTCGATTGCCAGCAAGTTTTCCGCCAGATCGATAATCGATCGCAATTTCAATGCGCTCGTCATTCCCATGGAAACGTGATCTTCTTTTCCGCCCGAAGTTGTGATGTTGTCAACGCTTGCCGGGTGCGCAAGCACGCGCGCTTCATTGACCAGAGCCGCGGCGGCGACATGCGCGATCATGAACCCGGATTCGAGACCCGGTCGCCGGGCAAGAAATGCGGGAAGGCCTTCGCTTTTATCGGGATTAACCAGCCGGTCCGTTCGGCGTTCGCTCATGCTCATCAGATCGGCAATTGCAATCGCCGCGTAATCGAATGCAAAAGCCAGCGGCGCACCGTGAAAATTGCCGCCGGAAATGACATCCCCACTTTCAGCAAACACGAGTGGATTATCGGTCGCCGACGCGGATTCAATTAACAACACATCTTCGCAATGTGACAGCGCACCGCGCACAGCACCGTGGACCTGCGGCATGCAGCGCAGGCTGTACGCGTCCTGGACACGAGGATCGTCGTTTAGGTGCGATTGACGAATTTCGCTTCCCTCGAGAAGCGTGAGCAAATGCTTCGCCGCTGCTATTTGTCCAGACTGTGGCCGGGCGTCCTGTAAACGAGCATCAAATGCCGCAGGAGTGCCTTTGAGTGCTTCGAGACTCATGGCACCTGAAACGTCCGCAAGACGCGAAACCCGTTTCGCGCGAAGAAGTGCAAGGCCGCCTACCGCGTGCATTGCTTGAGTGCCGTTTAATAGCGCGAGGCCCTCCTTCGCTCCCAACTGTGCGGGTTTTAATTTCGCGCGACGCAACGCTTCACCGCTTTCCATTCTTTCTCCATCAAGAAACGCTTCGCCTTCTCCGATCAACGTGAGTGCCAGATGCGCCAGGGGCGCCAGATCCCCGCTCGCGCCGACTGAGCCTTTTTCTGGAACCACCGGATGCACCTGGCGATTCAGCATCTCGCAGATCATTTCAATGATCTCCGGGCGAATGCCGCTGAAGCCGAGCGACAACACATTACCGCGCAGCAACATCATGGCGCGGACTTCGGGCTCCGAAAGGGGCTGACCGATTCCACAGGCATGGCTGCGAACAAGGTTCAGCTGGAGTTCGCTCAACGCGTCGCGCGGGATGCGAACATCAGAGAGTTTGCCGAAGCCGGTGGTGACGCCGTAAACCACCGCATCACGCTTAATGATTTCTTCGACAACTTTGCGCGAGGCCAGAATTCGCGGTCGCGCGAGATCGGAAACCTTAACTGTTTCTCCACCGAGCGACACGCTGGCGATGTCGGAGAGTGCCAAGGCCTGGCCGTTTAATTCCATTCGCGCAGCTTAGCGGGAAAACGAGAAGATGAAAAGCCGACGGGTCATGAGTCACACACGTCCGATGCATCGGATAAACGCATCAAATCCGGGAAAGAAAAAGGCCAGGTCGAAACACGACCTGGCCTCTTGGGCGAAACCGCCCACAATAAACAACCAGCCGCCAGACTTATTTCTTGGCTGTCGGAGGTGGAGGCGCTTCCCTCGTTTGCGCACAGGCCCCGAGCCCTAAAGCACTGGCCATTACGACCGCGATCATGATCACTTTCAAAAATTTCAATTAATATCGCCTCCTTTCGCAGCAGGTTGCTCCGGTCTGTTTAGACAGGGAACAACCGGGAGGCAATGCTTTTCTCAACTTTTTTGAAACGTGTCACAACCGGGCACCAGACTTATTTTGAGTAGCCGGTCGTGCCCGCGCCCGTCGTCACTGTCTCTTTGTGTTGAGCACAAGCACCAAAACTCAAAGCAGTGGCTAAAACAGCCACGATCATGATCAGTCTTAAAAATTTCAATATATCTCGCCTCCTTTCGCAGCAGGTTGCTCCGGTCTGTTTAGGCAGGGAACTATAGGGAAGCAACGTTTTTCTCGCGTTTTTTGGATGTGTCGGCCGGATAAATCGCGGCCTGGACCCGGTTTAAGAAGCCCCAGCGTTGCAGACGGTTAACGGCACGAAGCGCGATCTATTCTTCAATGATCACGGGCGTGTCATGCTCCACCAGGTCGAAAAGCTCCACGACATCCGCGTTGCGCATCCGAATGCAGCCACAACTGTCGGGACTGCCAATTTTGCCCTCATGTTTTGTGCCATGGATGTAAATAAAGCGCTCGCGCGTGTTGGCATTCTGCTCGTCCAATCCGTCCAGCCATAAAATACGTGACATCACCAGGTCCTCAGTCGGCGGAAGCGGATCACCAGGCTTGAGCGCCACGCGGCTTCGAAAAATTGTTTCAGCAGGCATGTCGCCTCCGATCTTCTCCGCTACGCGAAAGCGGCCGATCGGCGTCTTGAAACTTCCCTGCTCTGTACCGATACCGAATCGCGAAGTGGAAACCGGATAAGTGCGGATCGGCGTCGAACCGTCCTTGAGAGTGAGGAGCTGATCCCGAATGGAAACGTGTATGTTTTTCATTTCAGCTTTCAGTCAGGGGACCACTTAATTGTTACGTATAACACCGAATCGTTCTTGGGACGCGGAACAGGCGATGCTCCTTCTGCTCACAACCTGCTCTCCCACTCGAGAGCGTCGTTTCCTTGTTGCTTTGCATAAGTTGAACGCAGCGATAAAATTCGCGTGTTAATGAAAGGTTACCATATCGCTATTGTCGGTGCGACCGGCGCAGCTGGCGCGGAACTATTGCGCGTGCTGGAGCGACGAAATTTTCCCGTGGCAAGCCTCCGTGCAATCGGTTCCACGCGTTCTGTTGGGAAATCGGTTCGGTTTCACGAAGAACCGATTCCAGTGGAAAAACTTGGCGATCTATCATTCGACAAGATCGATATCGCGTTCTTCAGCGCAGGCGGCGACGTTTCCCGAAACTACGTTCCGATTGCCTGCCAGTCGGACGCGATCGCGATCGATAAATCGTCGGCTTTCAGGATGGATCCGAATGTGCCGCTGGTGATTCCGGAGATCAACGCCGAAGACGTCAGACAAAATCGCGGGATAATTGCGAACCCCAATTGCACCACCACTGTGATGTTGATGGCGCTTTGTCCCCTTCACCGCGCTTTTGGCGTGCAGCGGGTATTCGCGACAAGTTTTCAAGCCGTCTCTGGTAGCGGTGTGCGCGGGGTTGAGGAATTGACCCGGCAAATAAAAGGCGCAGCGCGGGATCAAGAGTCACTCCCCGAACCGGGATCAGCAACTCCGGCTGCAGTCTCGACGATCTATCCGCATCCAATCGCGTTTAACCTTTTGCCGCATATCGACTCATTTCTTGAAAACGGTTATACGAAGGAAGAAGCTAAAATGCAGGATGAAACGCGAAAAATTATGCATTTGCCGGAATTGCCCGTTTCCACCACCTGCGTGCGCGTACCGGTTTACCGCGCTCATTCCGTGGCAGTGAGCGCGGAGTTCCAGCGGCCGGTGTCAATCGGGGAGGCGCGCGAAGTCCTGGCCAGGGCGCCGGGCTTGGAATTAGTAGACGAACCGCAGAGCAATCGGTATCCCATGCCGCTCAGCGTAGCCGGAAAGGATAATTGTCAGGTCGGCCGGGTCCGTCTTGATTGTGCATTTGAAAACGGACTCTCGTTCTGGGTATCGGGCGACCAGTTGTTGAAGGGCGCGGCGTTGAACGCCGTGCAGATCGCGGAGCTTCTGTAAATTTGTAGGGCGTTTGCCTCGCTCGTCTCCGGCTCGCTCGGACCTTGGCCTGCCCGTCTATGTCGCTCGGCGCCCCGCCGACTCCATTGTACCAAACGCCATGACTTCTGTAGCCACGGCGCTGCGTCGCCGTGCTTTCGCCCGCTCTGAACGCCTCGACACAGCGAGGCGGCTACAGGGAGACACGCGGGTCATGCGGGTTGTTGTAGCCACAGCGCTGTGTCGCCGTGTCTTGGGGAGAACCCACACGCCCCGAACGCCTCGACACAGCGAGGCGGCTACAAGGGGGACACGCGGGTGACGCGGGTTGTTGTAGCCACGGCGCTGTGTCGCCGTGCTTCCGCCAGTCTGAACGCCTCGACACAAGCGAGGCGGCTACAACAAAATCCGCGGGCTTACTAAGGCCTCGGCGGTGGCGTCCCCTCTCCTTTTTTCTTTGTGGGTTTCCCCTGCCCCTGCTCAGGCGCAGCCGGCGCACCGGTTCGTGGCTGCCCGGCAGGTTGACCGTAGGCGCCTTGCGCGTTCTCTCTTCCACCCTGGATCTCGCTGGTCCTTGCGCTGCCAGGCGGGGCGGTCGGAGGTTTGTTGCCGCCAGGTTGCCCACGCTCTTTGGCGCCTCGCGCTTCGCCGGAGCCCGTGCCTGTAGGAGGCGTACCCGGCTGAGCCGACCCCGGCTGTCCCCGCACCGCGCCACCCCGACTCTCGCGCACACCTTCGCCGGCTGGAGGTGTTGACCTTCGGGGCTCGGTTCCGAAACCTTTACCGCGCCCTTGCGCTGGAGTGTTAGCGGGAGGGGCGGGTTGTCTCGGGGCCGGACCGAAACTGCTTTGCGGCTTACCGTGTTGAGGTGGCGGTGGCGGCGGTGACGGTCGGAAGGCCGGCGGCGCGGCTTCGCCCGGCACCCCTGCCGGACTGGTTGTTACTCCGGGTCGAGGTCTAACCCCGGGCTCGCCCGTTCTGCCTTTGCCTCGTTCAAATGGTGTAGGCGAAACCCGTGCTGGTGGTCCTGCTGGTTTTACTCCTGGCGGCGTAGGCCTTGCGCCAGAAGGCGTTCCTCTTGCCCCTGGAAGCACGCGACCGGGTTTGCCTCCTGGCCCGGGTGAAACAGGCGCCCCGCCAGTGGCAAGAGGCGTTAGACTCGCACCTGCTGCCGGCAGCGGCTTCCCCCGTGCACGTGTGGCGGTGCCAGTCGGCGGAGCAACGTTCTTGGGATTTTCAGTCTTAATCTTTTGTTTCAGTTGCGCCTCATTAGAAACTCCCGCCCACCCGCGGTTGAGCTTCGGTTGCGCAACTTTGGTTTTCACAGTTGGAGGCTTCGCGGTCGGGGGCGCCTTTGCGAGTCTGGCCGGGGCAGCAACAAGTAGTTTGTTCCCCTGCACCTTGGTAAGCGCCCCGGATTTGGCAGCCGCAGAGAGATTAGTTGCCGATTGTCGTTCAATGTTGAGCCGCTGAATCGGCCGCGCTGAGTGCGCACTTAGTACCTCGTAATTCGGCCCGTAATTGTAGACCACATTGTTTTGGACGGTGATATTCGTCACGTTCACCGTGTTATTAATATAAGTGACGTTCTGCGCTGGCGGGGCGATGTAATTGCGCAACACCGGTTCCCCGATGTAACGGACCTCGCAGAAATTGTAATATTGCGGACCGATATCGAACTCGATGTCCACCTGCGGACCAATCGGGCGTCCCTCATAAACGATTCCCGGACCCCGCGGAGGCAATGGTGCCCAGCCGACATAATCACCGCCAGTCCGCCAGGAGACCCACGCCGGTCCCCAGTCGAGATCATCTCCTGGAAACCAAATCCATCCGTAGTCTGAGAGGTTCGCCCAGCGACCGTAGTGATAAGTGGCCCAGCCGAAATCCTCGTACGAGATCCATGTCCAACCGTCGTCCGTGTAAGCCCAGTAACCGTCGGCGTACGGGCGCCAATTGGAATCATTTACAGCCAGGTCCGGTTGCCAGCCGTATCCGTAGCCTTCAACGTCAATCCAATTTCCGCCTGACAGATTATCGTAAAAGTAATCAACCGATACATCGGCTCCCCTCGCGGGCTGAAGAGCAGACGCACCAAAAGCAGCCATCGCTAATGCAATCAGAAATTTTTTCATAGATTTTCAGAAATCGTTATGAGGCGTTCGACTGAACTGCCTCGGGCTTTATTCACCATATGATTCGAAAAGCGTACTCTAGTCGCGCGTGGGAGCGAGCGCAGATGAGATTTCCTTCGTCGTTCGGCATGCTTGCGTGCGAATCACGAAACTAGAAGCGCGAGTCAATTTCGAAAATCAAATGACGACGGTTCGAGGCAGCGATTTGAATGCGCGAGACAGAGTTCTGGTCGCACTGTTCCTCTGCGGCTCGCCTAAGCACCTAAGAAGCTCACCGTTGGTATGCACATTTTCCGAGAACTTCTCAGCGCGATTGACGGAGTAAAAGATAAGGGAGTATCAAAAATGCTAACAAACCTAAAGGGTCGCGGAAACAAAATTAGATGCATCTTCTTAGTTGGAATTCTTTGCGGAGTGATCGTGGCAGCCGCGCTAACATTCGCAGTAGCGATTCCGGCAACTAATACCCGTTGGCAGATTGAAATAGTAAAACGCGGGGGCGGTGCCTGGTTTTTCGATAAGAACGGCCACCTCGGGTGGATGTGGACTGTCGAACCGACGGCAAGTGTTGGTCAACGAAAGCGAATTGTCGTACCGCCACACCACTCAAATGCTCCCATCCAGCGATTGTAGATCAGCTGGAGTTCCATTCGAGAGACGATTGACGGCAACGCGGAAAAGTCAGTCCACGTCTTTTGCGACATTTTCGCAGATATCGTCGAAGCGGAAACGCTTCAAAAGATCTTTTATCTTTTGTTAAGGAAGTAGCTGTCTGAACGCAGCAGAAATAAAACGCCCTGTCGGAATCTCCAGGCAGGGCGTTTTAAAGCTAATTAACGCAATCCTTGTCGAGTTACTGTGGCGGCAGTCTAAGGTTCGCCGTGGCCAACCACGGATCAGCGGGGGTACCGGAAGCATTAGAAGTAACGTTGTAAGTATGTCCAGGGCGCTTTACAAAACTTGTTGTCGGCAGAGTCTGGTCATCGACAGTCATAACGCGTCCGCTGCCGTCAACAAAGATAATGATAGCCTTTTTCCCTTTCCAGACGCCACCTTTGGCAGACTGCACGTTTGTGTAAGTCACGTCGCCTTCAGCGGCGGCCGTACCTGCGTCGGCGATCAATGGAAACTGCGGGTTCGCTGTGTCGTTCAGCGCGGTTATGTATTCATATCCGCACTCCCCCTGTTTAAGCGTATCGGTCCGCCCAGCGGCGCCCGCTGCGTCTATTTTGTTATCCGGCGGATTGGGACACCAAGCTGAACCTGGTACAGAAAAAACATCCTCGCTGGTGAGGTAATTCGGAAAGAGCCACCACAACGCATCATTAGAAAAGTTGCCGCCAGCAAGATCCGTCGCAGTTGCGTAATCCGCAGCAGGCTGCTTGTTTGGAAATACGCCGTCGTGGTCAGTAGCGAACTGTTTCAAGGCCAGGGCGATTTGTTTGCCGTTGGACATGTCCTTGGTTTGCTTGCCACGCTCCTGCACAAGGCTAAACGCAGGAAGCGCGATGCTGGCCAGAATGGCGATAATCGCAATAACGACCAGAAGTTCAATCAACGTAAAAGCACTGATGCGCTGACGTTGCTTTAGGAGGGAATGTTTTGAGGAGGTTTTATTTAGTTTCATAGGTTTTGGTTGAGAGTGGCGCGGGTTATCTCATTGTTCACAGATTAAGTCAATACTATTTTTTTTGAGCTTTTCTTGGCTGCCGGTTACAGCTATCATTCACGAACGCCATCGGCGTTAACAATCAGCTATAAACTATCAACCCCGAACGCTTTGGAGATCAACTGCTTCCCTATTTTTTATACGCGGGCGCTTCGGGCAAGGCGGGGGGCAGCAAGCCCTCTTCTTCCTCTTCCTCATTGTTGAATGCAAGGCCAGAAGGGGTGATCACACGCGCGGTGACGAATATGACTAGATTTCGTTTGATGTGCTGCTCAGCATTCGTCCGAAAGAGCCGGCCAATCAACGGAATGTCGCCAACGATCGGCGTTTTATCTTCTGTCTTTTGCACGTCTTCGCGCATTAACCCGCCGAGTACAACTGTTTGGCCATCGTAGACGCTGACGCTTGTCGTCACTTTGCGTGTGCTGAACACAGGCTGGTTAATCACATTCTCGGTAAGCAGAACGGGAACAGACGTCGATATGACGCCGCCGACAGTGTTAACGCCCACCGCATTAATTGGGCTCCCGTAATTAATGAACCCTTCGAATTCGACGACCTGCGGCACCAGGTTCAGATCGATGGTCGTCGCGTCGCCTCCCACTACCGGCTCAACCTCCAACGTTACCCCTGTGTTTCGCGTCTCCCAGTTCTGAGGCGTCGTCGGCGTCACAACAACGGGAACAGTTGTCGCTCCTCCGACAACGGTGTTTCCAGTGCTGCTACTGATCGACGGAACCTGTGGCGGAGTAAACGTACTTGGATAACGAAATTCTCTTACTACTTCGATGATGGCGCGCTGGCCACTCTTTGTTGTCACTCTGGGTGCCGAAAGAAGATCAATGCCTTTCTTTTGGTTTAGCGCGCGAATGACGACCTGAAATTGCGGGTCGGTGAAAACGCCGGCCAATCCAAAAATTCCCGGTGCCACGCCACTCGCGCCTGGAAATAGCAGGGCATCGAGGGCGTTCGCGCCGATCGCCAGGCCACCACTGCGGTTTCCACCGGTTACAGGAAATTGACCAATTGGCTGCCCGGGCAGGGTATCACCAACCGGCTGGGTAGTGGTGTTAACGAATGGAAAATTACCGGGAGCAGCTGCCGGCGAGTTTACCGAAGTGCCGCCAGCTCCGAAGACTTTATGATTGCCGATGTTGAATGGCCCGAGCAGCCAGTCGAATCCGAGTTCCTTGAGATTATTTTGGGTAATCTCAATGAACTTCGACTCAATTTCGACCTGTTTAGGCTGCGACGCGTTAGCCTGATCAACCAAGGCATCGACCATGTCCAAATTGTCTTGCGTGTTCCGAACAATCAGGATGCCACTGTGCGGCCAGAAGGTTGCGCTCGCTTCGTCTTTGCGGCCATCTGCTAAGGTTACCTCAGGAAACTGTACTCCCATACTTTGCAACATCGTTCTAGCGTCAGCGCGACCGACGAGCTGACGGTCATTGAGTAAGTGCTGTCGCGTGCTGGTGGTCCCTTGAGCGGAAAATATGTTGGCCGCACCACCAGCACCGACTCCAGAGGTGGTCTGATAACTTGCTTGCTGTTTCTCGATTACGTTCTCGGCGACCGGTGCAGGCTGTGCCGCCTGACCCTGAGCTGAGCCTTGACCTCCACCCAGCTGGCTGCCTTCAAGATAGTACCCGACGTCAAGTGGACCCCCGAAGAATTCCGGTGGGACGTGATACCGTTTAACGAGAAGATCACTGCTCTGTTCGGTTTTGGGGACGAGAGCCACGGCATAGGATTCAACTTTCAGTTTCAACCCAGCCTGATTTGCGATGTAACGGAGTGCTTCTCCGAGCGGGATTTGATTTAGCTCAATATTTATGTTTCCCCGCTCCGGTGGAGGCGCCGCAGGTTGAGCGGCTGGTTGACCAGCGCCGGCTGGAGCCGTGCCAGTTTGGGGCGCACCGCTTGCCGAGGCGCCAGTTGCTGGAGCGTTGGATGCTGCTGTCCCGGGATTAGCGGTGGTCGCCGGTGCCTGAGGAGCACCGGCGGGTGGCGTGATCACTCGCTGGACCGCGACCGAAGCAGGTAACACGATATTGACGCCTCTCTTACCTTCCACGGAAGGGTCATTCTCGACTGCCTGTTCCCGCAAAAAATCGATTGCCTCGCGGAGACTGGCATCGCGAAATTCGATGCGCGGAATAATGATTGTGTTCAGCTTATTGGTTATCTGCGCCGTGCCCCCTAAAGTTCTTTGTGCGCCAACGGCGGCTGGCTCGCCCGTTTGTCCATATCTGTGGACTGGCTGTTCCCAGGCCTTCTCCACCTGCCAAAGCTGACGCGATCGTGTCTCGTTGTAGGCTTCTACGCCGTATTTGTATTTGGTATTATTTACCTTCTCCTGGCCGCGCCGGGCTGCAGTGTTGTAGGGATCAAGAGCAAGCACCTGGTCGTATCGTTTCATTGCAAGGTCGTACCGGCCGGATTGGTAAAAGCCGTCGGCTTCTGTGAGCAGTTGTTTTACTTGCTCGACCTTTTCGATAAAGGTCGGGCTCGTTGTCTTGTTGAAGTAGCCGGGTTGCCTCAGATGCGAGTAAAGTTCCTGCGCTGAACGACACTTGGGATCGTAGCGGTCGCTTAGAATTTCACTCAGGATTGCCTCAGCATCGGCATATCTTCCTTCTGCGATGCGGGCTTCGGCCAGGATGACGCCGCTTTTGCAAAAGCCTTCGACAGCTTCGTCGTGTGCTTTTCCGGACACGACTGCGTCAGGCAGAGACATGACTGCGGTTCTGAATTCTTCGTGAGCGGCACCATAGTCCTTCGCTTTCATTGCAGCCTGGCCTCGCGCCAGGGCTGCTTCGCCCTGCGGTATCGTCATCTGACGTCGTTGCACTTCGCGTTCCGCAACACTGTCCGCCGTTTGGGCAAAGCTCGACACACAAATCAACGAAAGGCCGGTCACGATGAAACAGAAGATAACAAAGGGAGCGAAGTCTCGAACTAATGGAGGAGCCAGCTCCCGCGAGCGTGCCTTCGTTAGCTTCGTTTCCTTCTGTTTATTACCTAACGGATTGCAGCCGGTGCGGCTGCCTCTATAGCGGGCAGATTGCGGGGTAGTTTTCATAGGAGGAGTTACGGAGAGTGAGGATTTTCATGAGTAGTTAAGGCGGAACAAAACCGATCTCGATCCGCGCGTTTGGCTTTTGCGTATTCACGATTACGGCTTTGTTTGGCTGCACATCCACGAGCTTGTAATTGATCTCTTCTACGGGTTTCAAGGAAAATTCTTGATCTTTTCTTACCTCGAACTCGCGGCGCCCGCCCCAGGCATAGACAAAAGTAGCCACCGACTGTGGCGAGGTGGCCACCTTTTCTTTCACCAAAGTGACCTGTACGTGGGTATCCTTGTGTTCGAGCAGCAATTCGGAAACATCGACGTTGGTGCCGTACTGATTGCGCGCGTGTTTCTCAGTGAACTTTACGATTTTGAAATCTGTTCCACGGATGGTGTCTCCTATTTTTAGGAATTGCGTCGGCTCGCTCTCGTCGATTGTGTTGAGCGCAAAAGTTCCGTGGACCCACGATTCGAAGATAAATCGAAACGGCTCTTCAGCGGCGGACACCAGATGTAATTTTGTAAGATAATCCGGATGCGAATCCTTACTTGTTGGATCGGTGCCTCCCTGCCATTCATCCAGATTCGTGAATCCGTCGCTATCAGGGTCCTGCTCGAGTGCGTCGGCATCCTGGATCGATAAGCCAAATTTTTCGAACCAATCGTTCGGGACAGGCGGATGCACTTGCGTGTTTTTCAGGGTTGCAGGCAGTCCGTTTGCGCCAATGAAATGTTTTTCCGGAACAAAAAGCCCGGAGCGTGTACTGGATTTCCACTGTGAAGGATGTTCAAGACGCTCCGCGGCGCGATCGAGCTCCGTTGATACAGGCGGCGGTGATGCGTTCTTCGGCGGCGGCCCGGGTTGCGACACCAAACGATTCCGAAACTCGATGGCGTTCCACCAGATGGAGATGGAAGAGATGAAAAGAAAAATCCCAGCGGCAATCAGCGCAACCCGATCGTAATGCGCTTTAATCCAAGCCAAGGTTTTCGCCATGCCTAGTCACCAGGGCGAGCATTTAATCATCCGCGTCCGCAAATACCAGATCTAAATTTTCGCGGCCGGCGCAGGAACAAAACGAGCAACCACGGATTACACAGATAAAATTCAGGCACGAAAATCAGGTTTCTTGTGTTCAGACCGCCATGCGGACGCAACACGCGTTTAAAAACCAAATCTCAGCATTTCGATCGTGGCTGAGACTTCGACGTGCTCGTTGCCCACTATGAAATTTAATGGCGCGCCGCTGCCCGGCTGCGCGGAAGCCATCTGCTGGGTTTGAGTCGGAGTTGGTGTTTCGTTTGTTTGGCGTGGAGGGCCTTTATCTTTTTCATTGTGCACGTACAGCGTGCGGATGATGAAAACTTGCCCGCTTGAATTCGCGATTTCGTTCAAGACTTTGCGCGCTGCACCGGGCGTGGCCTTGAAGCTTAGATCGACAACGTTTCGTTGAATTAATGCTGGCGATGGCGAGCTTGTTTTGGTCGCTGCAACCGTCCGACCAGCCGCTGGCGATGGCGTCGGAGTCGGTGAAGCGCCACGCTCTTCAGGCAAGGGCGCGCGGCGCAAAGAAGTTAGGCTATCCACCTTTGCGTCCAGCAGAATATTTATCAGCATCTGAATTTGGGAAAGCTCCTGCCCAAGGAGCGGCGCCACGGGTGTGTCTGGCAATGCCGTGGCAAACTCATCAAAGCCGAGCTGAAATTTGTCTGGAAGCCTTACATTGTTACTCTGCGCTCTGTTGAGTGTGGCAACTGTCGCCTGGCGCAGACGCGATTGAAAGTCGTTAGGTGCGAGCGGCGGTGCCGGCACGACCTCCTTTTTTACTTGTTCCTTGAATCTCTCCAGCGCGGTGCCGTATCGATCGAGGTAACCCTGCAGTTTCCGGTAATTAGTCTCATTGGGAAAGGGATCCAGGTGTTCAAAGCGACTTCTCTCTGCAGCCGCCTGATCGTAAGTTTGCCTTGCATCGCGCCATGTCGCCCATCTCCAATAAAGAACGATACCGGCAAATAACACACAGATTCCAAACACGATCAGAAGTGTGCCGAGCGCTCGATTTTGCCGAAGCCAGTTCATGATATGCAGAGATGTCTCGACTCAGCTCGACATGACAAAGACCACCAGTTCATGGCAATTTCACTGGCTTACGCAGGGTCAGTTGAAGCTCGTAAGGAAACGCCCATTCCGTATCGTTCGGAACGGAGTTCGATTTGATCACGCGCTCCGGAGTTTTTGGATCAACAATGAAAAACGGCGAACTTGCCAGGTTGCGTAAGTAATCGACCACAATTTCCTGCTGCTTTGGATTGTAGAGGTAAAGTCCGCGCACCAGGACGCCATCGATTGATTTCGCTCCGGCAGGAGGCGTTTTCGTTCCCGGGGCAGAAGTTGCCTGTGTGACAACCGGGGCCACAATCCCAGCGCGTTTTTCACCCGCTCCCAACAATTTTCCGCCCGAGGTCGCCCCAAGCTCGGTGATCCAAATGTCGGCTTCCGGCAGGCGCGCATTTAGATCCTCAAGAATTTGCGGCCAGAAGTCGCGATCATCGATCGCGCTAATAAGCGGGCCGGCGACGCCGTCGAGCGAGGTGACTTGTTTTTTGAGCTTATCCAGCTGTGTTTCCGCTCCTCGCATGGAGGCATTCTTTTGCTGTATCACCTCGACGCTATCCCGCGTCACCTGCGCCGCTCGTGTGTAATACACAGACCATCCCAGTATGGCGAGAACCACGCATGCGGCCGCCGCAATAAAGAATGGCCGGCGTCGCTCCAATTCCTGCCTTCGAACAACAGTTGCCGGAAGCAGACTTAATTCCATCGGACAGACCGTCACGCCACGCAGCGCCAGGCCAACCAATTCACCGAGAAGATGCGCGGAGTGTACGACGCCCGACGCTGACGCCGTCTCCGACACAGCTACGTTTCGAAGAGGATTAAAGAACTCGATCGGCAATTGAAATTTCTCGTGAAAAAACTCGCGCATGTAAGGCATGCCTGCTGCTCCCCCACAAAGAAAGATGCGGTCCGGGTGACTTCCTTCTTGTTGCGCCCGATAGTGGCTGATTGAGCGCATTAACTCCGCGTGCAATCGGGTCAATGTACTGCGCGCCAGCTTCGACACGCGAGCAATGTCGTGGTCGGAGGGCTCGGCATAAGCGCCTCCCAACCCGACAAACCCATCTTGCTTCTTGCGAGTTTCTGCGGCCTCAAAAGATTCGCTAAATTCCCTCGCAATTGCCGTCGTGATTGCGCTGCCGCCAATGGGAAGACTGCGCGAGAAAATTTTTCGAGGATCGATAAAAAGAACATTGGTGGTGCGCGCCCCGATATCCACCAGCAGCGAGCAGTCACTCACGCTGGGATAGCTATAGCGAAACGCATTATAGAGCGACATCGGCGCCACATCGACAGTAGAGGTATGCAGCCCGGCTTCTTCGACTCCTGCGGTGATATCGTCCAGCAAATCAACCTTGATCGCGACCAGGATCACTTGAGTTTGCTCGTCCATGCCGCCTCCGACCAGCTGGTAATCCCAAACCACATCGTCGATTGGGAACGGAACGTTTTGTTGCGCCTCAAACGCAATGATTTTGTCCAGCTTTTCTTGTTCGAGCATGGGCAGTTTCACGAAACGGGCAAAAACCGATTGCGCAGGCAACGCGTAATTCACTGCGCCGTGTTTAATGCGGAGCTCGGCCATCATTTCACGTACGGCGACTGCTATTCGCGTCCGCCGCACTTCGTCGCTCGTCGGATCGGCAGAAATCTCGCGTAAGCGATAATCCATCAAAACGAGGCCCCCATGTGCTTGCAACCGGAACTCCGCCAGACCGATGGTCTGGGACCCGAGATTGAGACTGATCAGGCGCGGCGCGATAGCCATGGCTAAAATTTCTAGAACCCAAAACCGAAATCCCAAAGAAATTTCAAGCTCGAAATCTTTAAACTGCGAAATCTGATGAATCTCAATGGCGCTTGATTCGCGCCGCGGTCGAGCATTGCGAACACGTTATGCGATTGTCGGCTCGGTTGTTTCGAGCAAGCTTTGTTCGCACAAGCGCGCGTATTTGCCGCCAAGCGCGAGCAATTGCTCGTGGGTTCCCCGCTCGACGATACGGCCGTGATCGAGCACGAGAATCTGATCTGCATGCACGACCGTGGAAAGTCGATGCGCGATAACGATGGAAGTCCGGTCGAACATCAGAGTCTCCAGCGCTTCCTGGATAAGCCGTTCCGTCGTGGTGTCCACGCTCGCCGTCGCTTCATCCAGAACAAGAATTGGCGGATCCTTCAACAGCGCCCGCGCAATCGAAAGCCGCTGCTTTTCGCCTACACTCAATTTTACTCCACGCTCCCCTACTACGCTGCTCAATCCGTGTGGCAATCGATCGATGAAAGGACGCGCGTTTGCCACGGCCGCCGCCTCCAGCAATTCTTCATCCGTTGCATCAGGCTTCCCAATTAGCAGGTTCTCGCGGATGGTGCCGTTAAACAAAAAGCATTCCTGCGTCACCATCCCTATCTGTTGGCGCAACGCGCGGATGTGCAAGTTACGAATCGGCGTTCCGTCGACCAAAATGTCGCCGTTATCGAACTCGTAGAAGCGCGTGAGCAAATTGATCACAGTGGATTTTCCCGAGCCGGTCGGGCCGACAAGCGCGATCGTCTCACCTGGCCGTGCGTGAAATGAAATGTCACTTAACGTCGGTAGTTCTCCGGAATAACTGAAACTGACGTGCCGGAACTCAATTTCGCCGCGCACTGTCTCAGCCAGCGCGTTGCCCCCCTCGGGCTCGCTCGTTGAATCGAGAATTTCAAAGACGCGTTCGCCCGCGGCACGGCCTGCCTGCATTAGTTGATTGAGTTCATGCAGTTTGCCTATTGGCTCGTAGAGAAAACTCGCGAGAACAAGGAAAGCGCCAAGATCGCCCAGCTGTAAAGCTCCCGATAGAATATCGTGCGCCCCCACGGCTACGACCAGCAGCACGCCTAGCGAGCCGAACAAATACATCGAAGAATGGTAAAGTGCCCATATCCGCGTGACGACGAGACTGGCGCGCCGCAACTCGTCGCTCTCTTTGTTGAACCGACGATCTTCCTCATCCTCACGCACAAAACTTTTGATCTGACGAATGCCGGAAAGATTGTCGTGGAGGACCGAATTCATCGCTGAAGCGGCGCGGCGATGCACCCGGTAGCGCCGGTGCGCCGTGAGCGTATACCAAAGCGCGCCGCCGGCAAGGAACGGCACTGGCGTGAGTGCGAGCAGCGTCAGTTTTGTGCTGAGGTAAAACATTCCCGCAACCACCACCAGAATTTGCAACACAGCTACCGTGCCTTTCTCGATGCCGTCGATCAGGACGCGCTCGACCGAGTTCACGTCCTCCAGGACCCGCGTCATCAGATCGCCCGTGGCGCGATTATCGAACCAGCGCAGCGGAAGAGTCTGGATGTGTGAATACAGATCGCGCCGCAGATCGAAGATCACTTTTTGCTCAAAGGCGTTGTTGAGCAGGAGACGAAGATAATCCAAGCCTCTCTGAATAAACATGGCTAAAGCCACGAGCATGAGCAACGGTACCAAACGTTCGGCGTGGTGACCGTTGATAACGTTATCAAGAATATATTTCGTCGCCGCAGGAGGAACAGCGACCATGAGCGTGCCTCCGATCGCGCAAGCGAGCGTCGCTATCGCGAGCAGCGGATAGCGTCTTAGATAAACAAAAACGCGCCAGACTGTTTTCATTTTCCCCTGAAGACTCACCGACCTGACTCAAGTTTCAAGGCCTAATGGGCTCTAGTGGCTCCCAAGCCCCCATCAAATAATGCGATAATCCCTCAGTTCTTTAAAAAAGGTCGAGACCGCAGTTTTGACTACGACCACCGCGGGAATAGCGAACAACATGCCCCACAAACCCATGATCAGAGAGCCGCCGATGATCGCGATAACGACCACAAGCGGATGAACGTTGACCGCGCTGCCAAGGACAAGAGGCTGAAAGACAACGTCGTCCAGCACGTGCACAATCACGACCAGGATGAGCACATATATCGCCAGATCATTCGGATTCAGACCGGGAATGAGGGGCCTTATGTTTTCCGCGATTAACGCATAACCAACACCAATCACCAGGGCGATGACCGTGCCTAAAAACGGAATTGCGTTAAGGAGCCCGGACACTACGCCTATGGCCACCGCGATCCCCCACGGAATGCCAAGGAGGATCAATCCGAATGTGAGAGTCAGGCCGACAAGGAAACATTCCGTCAACGTTCCGCGTAAGTACCTGCCGATGGCATCGTCGAGTTCGTCAATCACTGTCAGCGACAACTCAAAATAGCGGTTGGGCACAAGACCGATGAAAAAGCGGCGGATCTGTCCGTTATCGAAACCAAGGAAGATAAAAATCAACGGCGCCAACATCCACGCGGATACTTTACTCTCGAGGCTCGTCCCCTCCTCCGCAGCCGGAGGTTGAGCCGCAGCAGCTGCCGCCGGGACTGTGGGCGATGCTTCTCCAACTGCAGGCTTTTCGGGAACTACGTACTTGCCGCTCTTTTGGTTCGCCCAAAAGTAATCAACAAATTTATTCTCAATCGGCGGTTTGCCGTTGTATCCCCCGGCATATTTCAGGAACAATTCGCGTTCTTCCCGGTTAAGTGCGAGGGCCTGATTGACCTTATCCATAAGCGGGCCAACTTCTTTTTCGATTAACGGTGCTATGGCGTTTGATTTTCCCTCCGGTGATTTCGCCACCAACTGCTGGTACCTTTGATTCAATTTGTATTTGAGGCGGACCTTGAATTCGAGCTTCTCCTCTTCATCGGGAATGTGTTTACGTAGAGTGTTGAACGCGAAAAACAGGACAATGCCGATGAGCGCGAAGGAACAAAGAACTTGAAGCTCATGAGGGAGCCATCGGACTCGAAAGCGATCTTTTACCGGGCGGAAGAGGAATGCCAGCAGGGCGCCGACTATGATCGGCAGAATAAGACCACTTAATTTCCAGATCAGGAATCCGCCCACAATCAGGGCAAGGATCGCAAATGTAAGATAAAAGATTCTGCGCCGGATTCTGCGCTCTCGCTCTTTCTGTTCGACGTCCTGGCCGTTGCTCATCCTAATCCGGCCGTGTCCACAAGAGTTTTCATCTGCACCAATTCATTCGTCGAGCGAAGACGATCGCCGATCATTGTCGCAAGCGAGCGGTAAATCTGGCAGGCGGTTCGGGGATGGCGATGCCTCAAACTGTTAAGGTCGTTTCGATAAAGCGCCAGTGTCCGAGTGCGTTCCAAGGCACGAGCATTGGCGGAACGCGGCGTGTCATCCAGCAAGGCCATCTCTCCGAAAAATGCACCGCTTTCTAAAACTGCCAGGCGCGCCGTGCTGGTCTCACGGTAAATTTCCACTGCCACTTTACCATCCAAAATTAGAAATAGCGCCGCACCGGGTTGGCCCTCCTCAAAAATTGATTCGTCCGTGTCATAGGTACGTTCAAACATAATGTCAGAGACATTTTTGAGTTGCCGGTTTGAGAGTCGATCAAAGAACGGAACCGTTTTAAGGAATTGAATGCGATCCAATTGAGCGCTTGAGTGTTTCCAGCGGCCCAGCGTTTCCCATAGCAATTTATCAGCGGCGAATTTTCGAGCCGACATTGATTTAATCCGTTGAAACAACTTCGGTCAGGGACTCAATCAGAACATCCCGTCGTGATTACGCCGATGGTAGTAAGGATGCCTCAGCAATTTCAATCGAAAAGATTGAGTATTCTGCTTCCTAAAATGCCAAACGATTTGGCATCACTGCGAGGTGCAGCCTTTGAGCGCTATCTAATAATAGTAAGAGATACCGGGGAGTTCCCGTTCGTGGATGCGCGCAGAAAGTAAATCCCGGCTGATTTTGATAAGCTAGCCGACCCTAAAAGAACACACCTGTCGGTGTAGAAATCCGGTCAATTCGAGGATTGGCGTGACTTCCGCGACCGTTTACTCTTTCGGGGCCCAGCGGAGCTCGCCTCACCCCGTAGGAACCGCTGCAGAAGTTGTCGAGCGCGTCGTTCGTTTTGTCGTTCGTTCCACCAACGGTTGGTGCTGGCAGGATGTGGAAAGATCAAGAACCGGCGTCCGTAAACGCTTATCTCAGCCAGAAAAGGCAAGTCGCGGAAACCGAAGCAGCGCGCGACGTTCTTACCGAGCAGGACGATCCGCTCAACGCGCCAATCTAATAGGACGTCGGCGGCGTTGACGTTGCCTTTTGCGTGGTCGAAGCCGTTGTAGCGTTTCGAGTTATTGTCCGGGTTCAAATGCTTCCGGCGACACGCGAGCAGTTCGTTGTAACTCATTCCGGCCAACCGCGCGATCTTTTGGCCGTTCGGGCCGGCTAATGGTTTGCGAGGGTCGCCTCGCCGCGATGGCGCTTGACCGACTAGTCCGATCTTGCGCGTCTGGATCTTCTTCCGTTTCATATGCTGTCAAGTCACGATTAGATTGCTACCTGATTTTTGCGAGGCAATCTAATTTCTTTTTGATAGTGACCATCAAGCAAATTTTCATATTCCAAGAACCACAGGCAAACCAATTTCGCCAGGGTTATCTCGTCGATAGCCGATCAAAAACGTCACTGTTTTCGGACGAAATTTTCGGCATGCAAACTAAGCCTGGCTACGCTTTTTGTCACTTCACCGCAAATAATCATGCGCGTTACGAAGATACAGAACCAGATCGTAGCCTTGACCGCTCGGAAATGGTTTCCCGTCGATCTTGAATCCACAGTCGAACGCGAAACTCCGGACTCGCTCGTCTGCCCGGGTCGTTGCGAAAATATTCTCATTCTTCACGAAGCCAAGTAGCTCACTGACGATGCGGGTCGAGAGTCGTCGCCCTTGGTACGATTTGGCCACCACGACCCAACCCAATTCAACAGGGTATTCGTCTGCTGAAACGGTTGCTCGCGCGTCGACGAACACCTTATTTCGGTACTCTGATCTGGGGTGTTTTAACGCGCCTGCTCCAATGAGTTGATTATCTGGCGCGCGAAGAAACAACAAACGAGAAGCGTCACGAATCCGTTGCGTTAAGCCTTGTGGATTAACAGCGCCGCCTTCGACGACAAGCTTCTCGAAATCGGCTAACGCCTGCGCTGTGCAATCCGAGGGCAGAAATATTGACGAAGTTAGCATCGCGGTGCCGAGTTACTTCGCTTTCGAATGCAGACGGCGCGTACAGCTACCTTGGAGCGGCGAATGAGCGAAACCGCACGTCGCGCCCAGTTCCATTCCATTCGTCGAATGTTGCGCCGGCTGTGATCTGAAACTTATCGTTGCCTACCGTGCCGACCACATACGTCTCCCACATGTTGCCGCCGCCTTTGCCGCTCCATTGCCCATACACGAAGCCCACTTCCCCGCCGGAATAGATCGGTGTGGACCTCAGCATCTCCTGGGGCAAATCTTTTCCGTCTGTTCCAGAATTCACAGATCGAGAATTATGAACTCCGTTTGTTTGGGATCCGGAGACTACCTCAGGGGTCCAAAACGCAGCCGGAAAGAAATCCAGCGACACCATGCCGGTTTGAGTCAATGCATTCTCACTTGCCAGCCAGCCCCCGTCCGACCAGGGCCTGACCGGACCTCTGCGGAATAGAAGAAAGCTGTCGCCCGCACCCGAGATTTTGGGCTGATAAAGATCCATCGCAAAAGCGGGATCAAAAGCACCAACAGGCCACTCCGGACGGGTCGCTTGCTGCGCTACGGCCGGAAGGCACGCACCGACCAAACCCAGAGCGACGCAAAGCGCGCGCTTAACCATGACCCCAATTCACATCGAAATAATGAGAAGCGCCAGCAAAATTTTCGGCGCGCTTTAACGACGCAACTGTTTAACGAGTTAACGACTCCTTAAAATACTCGATTGTCGTCTTGATTCCTTCCTCGAAATCGATGTGTGGTTCCCAACCGAGGACTTCTTTTGCGCGCGAGATATCCGGTTGACGCACTCTCGGATCATCGATAGGCAATGGTTTATATTCGATTGCCGATTTTGTTCCGGTGATGCGAATGATTTCCTCGGCGAATTGTTTGATGGTCATCTCCCGCGGATTACCGAGGTTAACCGGTTCATGGAAATCGCTCATGGCCAGCCTGAAAATTCCGTCAATCAAATCGGACACATAACAAAACGAGCGCGTTTGTGAGCCGTCGCCAAACACGGTCAGTGGCTGGCCGTTCAACGCCTGCCCGATGAACGCCGGCACCACGCGTCCATCACGCAACCGCATTCTCGGCCCGTATGTGTTGAATATCCGCACGATCCTGGTGTCGACGCGATGATAGCGATGATATGCCATTGTCATCGCCTCCGCATAACGTTTGGCTTCATCGTAAACGCCGCGTGGCCCGATCGGATTGACATTGCCCCAGTAATCCTCCTTTTGCGGATGTTCGAGCGGATCGCCGTACGTTTCCGATGTTGAGGCAAGAATGAACGCGGCGTTTTTATCCTTGGCCAAACCCAGGGTATTGTGCGTGCCCAGCGCGCCTACTTTCAGCGTAGGGATCGGAAGTTCGAGATAATCGATCGGACTGGCTGGGGAAGCGAAATGAAATACGTAATCAATTTTCTTTTCCGGCAGAAAAATAAAATTCGAAACATTATGTTTGATGAATCGGAAATTCTCGTTCCCGGCAAGGTGGCCGATGTTAGCTGTATTGCCGGTGATCAAATTGTCGACGGCAATCACTCGATGACCTTCCGCAAGCAGTCGATCGCTCAAATGCGACCCCAGAAACCCAGCCGCGCCGGTGACGACGGAAACAGGCTGAGAATTCTTCATGGCCATTGCGCGGTCTATCTAATGTCGGCGGCGCAAGTTTACCAGTATGAATTGGTGGACAACGACAAATGAGCAATGGTTTCGCCACGTTAAAGCGCTGAACCGCAAACACGACGTAACAGTGTAACCATTTACGAATCACAGGGCTGTCACTCTTATCGTTCGTTCGTCAATCGTCATTTCCCATATCCGATCTTGCATGATGGCCAACAGCATGTTCGCTTTTCGCCTTAGAACTTGACACCTCACTCGTAAAAATTCATGCGTATTCTATCCGGAATTCAGCCCAGTGGCGTTCTGCACATCGGCAACTATTTCGGGATGATGAAGCCGGCTATCGCGCTTCAATCCGAAGGCGAAGCACTTTATTTCATTGCCGATTATCACGCGCTTACCAGCCTGCGCGATCCGGAAACACTGCGGGAGAACAGCCGCCGCGTTGCGCTCGATTTTCTGGCGTGCGGACTCGATCCCGAGCGGGCCACGTTTTTTCGGCACTCGGACGTTCCGCAAGTCACCGAGCTCGCCTGGATCCTGTCGACAGTGGCGCCGATGGGTTTGCTGGAGCGTGCACACTCTTATAAGGACAAACTCGCTCGCGGGTTGTCCGCCACAGTGGGCTTGTTCAGTTACCCGGTGCTAATGGCGGCGGACATTTTGATCTACGACAGCGATGTTGTGCCGGTAGGCAAGGATCAAAAACAGCACATCGAAATCACGCGCGATCTCGCCGTGAAAATGAACGAAACCTTCGGACATTCCAAGCCGGCCGAGCAGATTTTCAAGTTGCCCCAAGCGCGCGTCCAGCATGCGACAGAAACCGTGCCTGGCATCGACGGTCAGAAAATGAGCAAGAGCTACGGCAACAATATCGACATTTTCGGCGACGAAAAAGAGATGAGAAAACGTGTCATGAGTATCGTGACCGACTCCACGCCGGTGGAAACGGCGAAGGACCCGGCGAAATCAACCATCTTCAGGCTTTACTCGCTGGTTAGCTCCAAGGATGAAATCGCGGCGATGCGCGAGCAGTTTTTAAAAGGCGGAACGGGCTATGGCGATTTCAAGAAACAACTTTTTGAGAAACTTTGGGAATACTTCGCGCCGATGCGCAAACGCCGAGAAGAAATTCTCGCCGACAAATCGTACGTCGACAGCGTTCTCGAAAAAGGTGCGACGCGTGCAAATGAAATTGCCGACCAAGTCATGAAACGCGTTCGCAAAGCAGTAGGCCTGCGCTAGTGCCCATGCGGGATTAGGTTTCCTTAGTCAGTTGGGAAAATCTATTTCGGACGGTCTCACCGCCCCCGGCCTTGACGAGTTGGTTTAGTCTGCTCCTGGGGTTTGGTCTGAGTAGTTGCAGCACTGTCGCGGTAAAACAAAACGCCGTGCGCTCTCAAATTGCTAATCAGCGCGTGCAGATCGTTAGCCAACTGCTGGTTGTTCAGGAGAGTCGCCACCAAGCCTTTTCCTTGTGTTGCGGTGCGAAGGATCTTGCGCGTGTCATCGATCGCATTTTGCAAGTTGTCAGCTGCTTCCTTCGCGGAAGTCATCGTGGAACCCGCCTTTTCAATGACTCCGTCCAGTTTCTTCGAGGATTCTGCCAGTGCGGTTGTAGCCTGGTTCAGATGCTCCATACTCGCCTTAAGGTTTTGCATGTTCTGGGTAGAGAGGGTTTCTTGATTCAATTTCTGCACAGTACCGCGAACGTCGGTTAACAGAGCTCCACCTTCTCGCGTGATGTCGTCTATGCCGGTCTCGCGCGCGCCGCTGACATATGCGTTCGGCGGCAGATAGGCCTTTGGCTGCCCGGGCGGCATCGTCACATTTACAAACCGATCGCCCAGCAAACCAGAACTTCCGACTGTGAATTTGGTTCCCTCAGGGATCTTAATGTAATCATAAATTTTCAGCGGCACAGCAATGCCACTCCCTTCGCGAACCAGCCGCGGAGCACCCGCGACCTTTCCAATTCTCGCGCCGGAGAGCAAAACGTCGGTGCCTTTCAAGAGTCCGCTCGCATCGTTGAAGCGAACGGTCAGGGTGTAATAGGCCTTGAAACCCTCTCCCAGTCTCCCGAATTGCACGAGCAGCGCGCCCAGCATCGCCAATCCCACAAAAACGAAAACACCGACTTTAAATTCCAAACCTCTCTCGTGCCGATTCATCAGTTTCGAACTCTCACATTTCAGTCCTTAACCCTCAACTGGGTTTCCGCGTTGCCCGTCGGATCGTCCGAGGAGAAAATCCTGGATCAGGGGATCGCTCGATTGCTGGAGTTCGGCCGAAGTTCCGTGAAAATAAATTCGGCCCTTGTGCAGGTAAGCGATTCGGTCGGCCACGTCGAACGCATTTTTCATATCGTGGGTTACGACAATGCTGGTCATTCCAAACCGATGTTGCAGCCTGCGAATCAGTCGGTTGATGCTGTCCGCCACTACCGGATCGAGCCCAGATGTAGGCTCGTCATACAACACACAAGAGGGTCGGCGAATGATGGAGCGCGCCAGACCAACCCGTTTCTTCATTCCGCCACTCAAACTCTCCGGCATCTTTTCTCCCTGTCCCTCCATTTCCATTACTTCAAGCATCTCCGAGACCTTTGCGCGTAAAACTTTCGGATCGCGCTCGCCCGCTTCGCGCAAGGGAAATGCGATATTTTCTTCGACCGTCATGGAATCGAAAAGCGCGCCGCCTTGAAAAAGAATACCAACCTTTTTTCGGATTTCCCCGAGCTGGCGTTCGCTCATTCGGATAATGTCTTGACCCTGGATCCAAATTTCGCCGGCGTCCGGCTCCATCAATCCGACGATATGCTTGAGCAAAACACTCTTGCCGCCCCCGCTGCGTCCGATGATGGCAAGGGTTTCGCCGGTTGCGACTTCAAGGTCGATGCCACGTAGAATTTCCTGCTCGCCAAATTTCTTCATCAATCCCCGCACCGCGATCATTGGTGAAGATTTGCTCGAACCCAAACGAGGCTTATTAGAGGCCTTGGGAGATGTTGGCGCTTCGGTCATCGCAACGCACAGACTCTCAACTCGCCCCTCTCAACTCTCAACTGCGCAGTATTACTGATATCCTGCCGGGTAAATGATGTTGAACAACATGGTGAGGAAAAAATTGCAAATTAAAACCGCCAGCGAGGAGTTCACTACCGCTTCAGTTGTGGCCCGACCGACGCCCACCGCGCCTTCGCGTGTGGTCAATCCTTTCTGGCAACTAATGAACACGATGAGTATTCCGAAACAGAACGCTTTTGACAGACCCATAATGATGTCGCGACTGCGGGTCCAGCGCACCATGTTCGCCATATAGTAAGTGCCATTAATGTCGAGCATGAAGATCGCTACGAGATAGCCGGAGGCGATGCCGACGGCGATGCATTCCGCCACCAGCAAAGGCATCGAGACCATCATCGCAAGCGCGCGCGGCACGACCAGATAATCAATGGGGTAAACCGCCAGCGCGCGCAACGCATCGATTTGCTCGGTGACTTTCATGGTGCCAATCTCGGCCGACATCGCCGCCCCGACGCGTCCGGCCACCATCAAAGCGGTTAGGACCGGGGCCAGCTCGCGGCACAGAGACACCGAAACCACCGCTCCGACAGCGGAGCCCATTCCCAGCTTGTTAAATTGGAAAAATGTTTGGGCCGAGAACACCGCACCGGTGAATCCGCCCGTGATTATGACGACGAGCTGCGAGAGCAATCCAATCTCGACGACTTGGTTGAGAAACAACTTCCAGCGGAGCTTGTGCGTGAAGATGGAACGAAAGGTGTCGGCTGCGAGCAGGACGAGTTCCCCCAGATATTGAATAAAGGAGAGCAGTGGCGCTCCCAGCGCGGTGAAGAATCGTGTCATCATCAAGTCAGGTGATTAGTGATTGGTGAACGGTGAAGCTGCAAGGATGTTCTCCAACTTATTGAACAGCGGCTTTTCGCCCGATGCCTGCGCTGCCGGTCATGCGGCCACCGAATCCGCCCCTCTTTTAAATGTTTAATGGCTCCGTCTTTGTTCTCGGCCGGAGCTCGGGCGGAATGGCGCCGATGAACAAAGGCTCCAGTCCAAGCTTAAGAAAAATCGCTCGAATCTCACGCAGGCTCAGCGTCGGTCGGTCAAGCTCGAGATATACAAGATCGTGGTTCGTATCAACTTTGTAATAAAGACCTGCAATTGGCTCGAGCTGAAGATCTAGCTCCAGGATTTTGTTCAAGTCACGCAAACCCCGAGCATACACTTCCAGTTCGATCATAATAGCCGGAAGGTAGCGGGCCGGCCGTGTCAGCGCAATTCCTTAGCGTCTTGTTGGTTTGCGCGGACCGCAAAGCTGCGATACAAGATGGGCAACTGAAAGAATGAGACGTGTCACTCGCTTCTTGCTCGCAGGCATTCTCCTGCTTGGCGCGGCGTTTTTCGTCGGTTGCGAAACGGTTCCGCAGGGCATTCAGCAAGCCAGACTTGATATGGCGCAGAACATCGCAGCCGAACCGACTGGCGATTATTTCATCGGGCGACGCTATTACAAACCCGATTACAAATTCTGGGGCTACGTGCGACGTCCGGGTCAACCCTGGAGCACGGCAGAATTAGTGATGTTGAATGAGAAGCAGAAGCTTGCTCCGGACCGCGAGCATCTCGATTTCGGAAGCGACAACAACTACGAATACAAGCTCTACGGTTACTTTAGTGGTGACAAAGTTTATGAACCTGCGAGCAATTCAATTTATCCCGAGTTCGTTTTGAAAGGGTACCAACTGATATCCACGAACCCGCCGCCAATTTTCAAAAGCCAATTCCGTGGACACGCCACCGCGGAAGATCTCCGTTACGTAGTAGAAAAACCGGAGTGATCCTTTCCTTGTTGTCATTCCGAGCGAAGTCGAGGAATTTCTCATTGTCGCTTTCGGCAGGCGGAACATTTAAACAGCTGGAGATGTCTAGACTCAGCTCGACATGACAGAAGGCGCCCACACCTCCGATAAGAAGGATCCTCTAGTCGAAGAATTCCTGCGCTATCTGGCAAACGAGCGAAACGCTTCGCCGCGCACCTTGAAGGCATATCGCCACGCGTTGACTGCTTTCCGCGCAGAAACCGATACGCCATGGAAAAAATGCAGAGCGGACGATTTTCGCGATTACTTGTTTGCTATTTCGAAGCGCGGACAGGCGCGTTCGTACGTACGATTGCAGTTCTCTGCGTTGCGCACGTTTTATCAGTTTCTGGCAGCCCGCAAGGGACTGCGCGGTAATCCTGTCCAGGAGGTACAATTACCGAAAATCGAGAAGAAACTTCCATTGGTCCTCACGCGCCAGCAGGTTGAAGAACTTCTAGCTGCCCCGACACGCGAGAGTAAAAGCAAATCTGCCCCAGCCTGGATGCCTCTGCGCGATGTCGCGATTATGGAATTGTTCTACAGCAGCGGATTGCGGTTGAGCGAACTGGCTGCGCTCAATGTGGCCGAAGTAGATCCTTACACGGAATCGGTCCGCGTATTTGGCAAGGGTCGCAAGGAGCGGGTGTGCCCTGTCGGTTTGCCCGCATTGGAAGCGATTTCCCGTTATCGCGCTGCGGGCAACGTGCATTCGGGACCGTTGTTCATCAACAAGGGGCTAAGGCGAATATCCTCGCGTTCGATCTGGCTGGTCTTAAAGCGCTATGTGCGGCATACATCAATTCCCATTTCGATCAGCCCGCACAAACTACGGCACAGTTTCGCAACCCATATGCTCGACCGTGGCGCCGATCTACGCAGCGTTCAGGCATTACTCGGGCACGCCAGCCTTTCCACCACGCAAATCTACACTCACGTGACAACCGAACGGTTGAAGAAAGCCTATGCGGATGCTCATCCGCGGGCATGATTTGAAGGTGCTCGATCGAGTCGGCGAGCTGAAAAATTTCTAGCTTGCCGGAGAGGCGGCGGCGCTATTTTGAGCCTGCGGCTCGGCAACGTGAAAGCTGAGCTTTCCGTCAGTAGCCGTCACTTCGACGTGGTCTCCCGCCTTCACGTTCCCGCGGAGCAATTCCTCCGCCAGCGGATCTTCGAGATAACGTTCCACGGCACGCCGCATCGGCCGCGCTCCATACTGAGGATCGTAGCCTTTCTCGATCAGAAATTCTTTCGCGCTTTGTTTTAAGTCAATATGGACGTCCTTGGCTTTGATCCGTATGAGAACTTTGTTCACCTCCAGCTCAACGATGCGCAACAACTCCGGTTTACCAAGCGAGTGGAAGACAATGATTTCATCCAGGCGGTTAAGAAATTCGGGTTTAAAAACGCGTTTGCTTTCGTCGAGAATTTTGTCGCGCATCGAATCATAATCATGCCCTTCCATCGGTGCGCCAAAGCCCATCACTGTCTGTTTCTTCAGCAAGTCGGCTCCGACGTTGGAAGTCATGATGATAATCGTGTTGCGGAAATCGATCTTGCGCCCTAACGAGTCGGTGATTTTGCCGTCCTCGAGAATTTGCAAAAGGAGGTGCATCACGTCGGGATGCGCCTTTTCGATTTCGTCAAACAGGACAACCGAATACGGCCGGCGACGTACCGCTTCGGAAAGTTGTCCACCCTCCTCGTATCCGACATATCCGGGCGGCGACCCAATCAGACGCGAAGCAGTGAATTTTTCCATGTACTCCGACATGTCGATCTGAATTAACGCGTCGGAATCACCGAACATGAATTCAGCGAGCGTCCGGGCAAGATAAGTTTTGCCGACACCAGTAGGGCCAAGAAAAACAAATGAACCGATCGGCCGTCTTGGATCTTTCAAATCCGCGCGGGAGCGCCGCAAAGCCTTGCTGATCGCGGTAACCGCTTCGTCCTGGCCAATGACGCGTTGCTTCATCTCAGCCTCCATCATCAGCAGCTTTTGTGTTTCCTCCTGCTCCATGCGCTGCAGAGGCACGCCCGTCACTTTCGAGATGATGTGCATCATGTCGTCGGCCGTCACCACCACCTCTTTCTCTTCCCGTTCCTCGCGCCATTTATTCAGAATGCCATCGAGTTTCTCCTTGGTTTGCTTCTCTTTATCCCGGAGCGATGCCGCCTTCTCAAAATCCTGCGCCTTGATCGCCCCTTCCTTTTCCACGCGAATTTCTTCTATTTCCTTCTCGATGTCCTTTACATCCGGCGGCCGCGTCATGGAATTGATGCGCGCGCGCGCACCTGCTTCGTCCATAACGTCGATGGCCTTGTCGGGAAGAAATCGTCCGGTGATATAACGATCGGAGAACCTAACAGCTGTCTCCAGCGCTTCATCGGTGAGTTTCGCTTTGTGATGCGCTTCATACTTCGGACGCAGACCCTTCAGGATCTGAATAGCTTCGTCGACTGTCGGTGCATCTACCTTTATCGTCTGGAAGCGGCGTTCGAGAGCCGCGTCCTTCTCGATGTACTTGCGGTATTCGTTCATCGTAGTCGCGCCAACGCATTGCAATTCACCGCGGCTAAGTGCGGGCTTGATAATGTTCGAGGCGTCCATGGCGCCTTCGGCAGAACCAGCTCCGACGATTGTGTGCAGCTCATCGATAAAAAGGATGACGTTCTTAGAACGGCGGATCTCATCCATCACCGCTTTGATTCGCTCTTCGAACTGACCGCGGTATTTTGTGCCGGCTACCATTAACGCCAGATCAAGGGTGATTACGCGTCTGTCGCGCAGCAATTCAGGCACGTTGCCGCTGGCAATCTCCTGGGCCAGCCCTTCAGCAATAGCCGTTTTGCCAACACCCGCTTCGCCGATCAGAACAGGATTGTTCTTCGTCCTTCGGCAAAGCACTTGAATGACCCGCTCAATTTCATTTCGCCGGCCAATCACCGGATCGAGTTCGCCTTTCTTTGCCAAATCAGTCAGGTCGCGGCCAAATGCGCGAAGGGCGGGCGTCTTGACGTCTTTCTTCGTCGGTTCACCGCTTTCCTGCTCCGACTCGGAAGGGGTGAAGTTCGGATCGAGTTCCTTGAGGATCTCGTTTCGCGTGCGTTCGATGTCCAGCTCAAGACTCTTGAGTACTCTTGCGGCAACCCCCTCGCCTTCTCTTAAAAGTCCAAGCAAAATATGTTCGGTGCCGACATAGGAATGGTTGAGCGCCTTGGCTTCCTTACCCGCAAGCGCCAGCACTTTTTTGACGCGAGGAGTGTAGGGAACGTTCCCGACCATCTTGGTTTCCGGTCCGGAACCCACCTGTTTCTCCACCTCCATGCGCACAGTCTCAAGATCGAGACCCATTTTCTGAAGGACGTTAACGGCTACTCCCTGGCCTAGTTTGATAAGCCCTAGGAGCAGATGCTCGGTGCCGACGTAGTTGTGATTAAACCGATCGGCTTCCTTGCGAGCAAGCGCCAGAACCTGTTGAGCCCGGGGTGTGAAATTATTCATCGTTCGATGGGAGGACAATCGAGTCTCCGCCTGATTGCCTCGCCATCTTACTAATATCAGGTTTAGGAAAGAGTTTCAAACGCTCGCGAATAATTTGCGCGCGCAAATGGTCGCGTTCTTCAGCGTTCAGTTTTTGTTGAGAGCTTTTCTGTAAATGCGCCGGCTGCGTTTCAATGAACAATTCATCGATTTGCAGACGTCGATCTTCCGGAAACGCGCCCAAGTCCGTCCCGAGTTTGATGATCGAAAGCAGGTTGAGTGCTTCCTTTGAAGCCATTGCGTGCGCGTACGTCAAAACGCCGTACGCGCGGCCGATCTGATCCAAGAGCGTATTTGGTTTTTTCTGAAGCAACAACTCGCGGGCGTTGTGTTCCTTTTCGATGATTGTTTCGATTACCTTGCTGAGACGATTGATGATCTCCTCTTCCTTTTCACCGAGCGTGGTCTGATTTGAAATTTGGAAAAGATTGCCCATGGCCTCCGTTCCCTCGCCATAAAGACCACGCACCGCGAGTCCGATTTTGCTCACGGCTTGAATGACTTGGTTAATCAGCTCACTCAGAACAAGCCCTGGCAGATGCAACATCGCGGAAGCCCGCATTCCGGTACCGACGTTGGTAGGACATGCGGTCAGGTATCCGAGCCGGGCATCGAAAGCGAAGTCCAGTTTGCTTTCGAGCGCGGTATCAATTTTATCAACAAGCTTAAATGCCTGTTTCAATTGCAGACCGGAACGAATCGATTGCATCCGCAAATGATCTTCCTCGTTAATCATGATGCTAAGGGTTTGTCGCCGATTCACGACAACAGCGCTGCCGGCGCCCTTGGCGGCATGCTCGCGACTGATAAGGTGACGCTCCACCAGCACCTGCCTGTCCAGTGCCGACAGATCCTGCAAGCTCTCCGCAAACGCTTCCTGCATTTCCGGAAGCGCTTCCACACGCGACCTGATCAACTCCAGGATCGAACCGCGTTCCGCCTTCTTCGCCCAACCCGGAAAAGGACGGTTGCGCAAGTTGCGAGCGAGCCGCACACGGCTGCTGATTACAATTTGGTGATGAGGTCCCTCACCGCGCAACCATTCGCCCGCAGTGGTCAGGACGTTGGAAAGTTTCATGGCGATTTCGAGAGCTCGTTCTCGAGTTGTTTGATTTGATCCCGCAACGAAGCGGCCGTCTCGTAGTTTTCGTCCGCAACAGCCTTCTGCAGGTTTTCGGCCAAGGACCGCATCTGATGGTTAAGTGCCACCGCCCGCTGCGCCCGTTCGGGAAATTTTCCGATGTGTTCAGTGCCTTTGTGCATCGCTTTTAAAAGGGAACCAAGACCATCCCCGAAGGTGGCATAACACTCGCTGCAGCCGAGGCGTCCGGTTTTTTTGAAGTCAGCCTGACTAAACCCGCACACTGCGCATTTCTGTGTAGATCCACCTTTTTCAATTTCTTCCGCTGCTCCGATGCCAAGCAGCAAATCCGCGAGCGCGAAGCCGGTGGGATCTTGGACCCCCTTCTCTTTCGAGCATGCATCGCAGAGATTCACCTTTTGCATTTTGCCTTCCAGAATTTGCGTCAGGAAGACCGTCGCATCATTACATTTGCAAACGTCGCACAACATCTTTCTTAATTAGACTTTGCTAGTTTGGAAACATTCAACCCCGATATTTCCGCGACGTTTTCTGCGTCAGAGCCGGACGTGGTCAATTTTTAGGCGAAAATTGGGGTACCGGTTTCGCGGGTTACCTCGCGGAAGCGCGCGATGATCCGCGCAGTAATGGGACCTGGTTTTCCGTTACCGATCGAACGTCCATCGGCTCTTACAACGGGGACAATCTCTGCAGCAGTGCCCGTAAGAAAGCATTCGTCGGCCACGAAAACGTCATGGCGTGTGATGTCAGCTTCCAGAACCTTGATGCCGAGTTCGGCCGCAATTTCAAAGACCAGCGAACGCGTAATCCCTCGCAACGCTCCGGCTGTGACTGGCGGCGTACTGATTTGACCGTGTTTCACGATGAACACGTTGTCAGCTGTACATTCGGCAACATTGCCCGCGTCATTCAGCATGAGTGCTTCGTCCGCGCCTGCCAAATTTGCCTCGATCCGCGCCATCACATTATTCAAATAATTAAGGGATTTGACCGCCGGATTGAGCGCAGCCGGGTTACTGCGCCGCGTAGCGCAGGTCACGATCGTTAATCCTTTCCGATAAAAATCTTCGTGATAAAGGGCAATCGTTGCCGCAATGATAATCACGCTTGGAGATTTACATTGCGTTGGATTCAAACCTAAATTTCCAATCCCGCGCGTGACCAGCAGCCGAATATACCCGTCGCGCAAGTGATTTTGCCGAATCGTCTCGAGCACGGCTTCAGTCATGGCTCGCATCGTCATGGGAACTTCCAGGCAGATCGACCGCGCCGAATCCCACAGCCTATGAAGATGTTCTTCCAGTCGGAAGACGCGGCCATTGTAAAAGCGAATTCCTTCGAAAACTCCGTCGCCATAAAGCAATCCATGATCGAACACGGATATTTTCGCGTTGGCTTCCGAGTAAAATTTTCCGTCGATGTAAATCTTCGCGTCCTTCACACCCGTTGTCCGACGCGGTCGACTTTCGACTGCGGGTTCGATTACAGCCTCGGGACCAAGCTTATGAACTTTGGGTTCGTCTAACACCGGCGCATCAGTGGTTTTCATAGTGGTACGAAAATGTCCAACGCTTAAGCGGGCAATTCAAGTTGCAAAAATGAAAAGCTCTACTGCAACACGCCGTCCTTGATGTGCAGTTGACGGTCACCCCGTGCTGCAAGGCGAGCATCGTGTGTCACCACGAGCAGTGTCATTTTCCGCGAACGCGTCAGATTCAGTAACAGATCCATAATGGCATCCCCGGTTTTCGAATCGAGATTTCCAGTTGGTTCATCAGCAAAGATGATTTCGGGATCATTCGTTAACGCCCGAGCGATCGCCACGCGCTGTTGTTCTCCTCCTGAGAGTTCCGCTGGCAGATGATGCACACGGGCAGCCAAACCAACGGCCGCCAGACTTTCGGCGGCGCGCTGTTCGGAGGATTTTCCACCGATCATCCCCGGCAGCGAGACGTTCTCCAGCGCAGTCAGCTCTGGCAGCAAAAAATATCCCTGAAATATGAAACCCATTTTCCGATTTCGAAAACGCGCCTGAGACGCGGAGGTGCCATTATAAAGATTTCGTCCTTCAAATTCGACCGTCCCTGATTGGGGACGCTCCAACCCTGCGAGAGTGTACAGAAGCGTGGTCTTGCCTGCACCCGAAGCGCCGGAAAGAAAGACCGCTTCGTTGCGAGCAACATTCAAGGAGATACCGCGCAAGACCTCGATCCGGCGAGCGCCCATTCGGAATGACTGGAAAAGATCGCGCGCCACCAATTGCGGAGTTGCCGTGTCCATCGACGAAGTTTGTCCTCTTATCTGCCGCAAACGCAACGCGAATACAAGAGCGTCTCGCTGGTATGTACGCCAGAAAGCCGCCGTTGAGGTAATCGACGGCGGCTTCCCAGTTAATAAAAATCTGTCACGTCATTCCCAACGAACTCAATGTTGGCTGATCAATCGCTGAGGTCGCATATAAGCCATGATCGGCTTGGTAAGCTGCAATCGCCTGCCGTGTAAGTGGCCCGAGCAGGCCGTCTACTTCGCCTTGATAATATCCTTGCTCTTGTAGTGCGGCCTGGACGTTGGCGACTACCTGATCGGGCGGCAAGCTGTTATAGGCATAGATCGGGCCATCATAAGCGTAATACGAATTGGGAGCGTAGCCCCACGCTGGGTACCACCAGCCGGAATTCCAGTAATACCATCCGCCATATACGAAAACGACGCGGTTGTAATGATTCCGCCACCAACCTCTGTCATGCCACACCGGTCTGTAATTCCGGAAGGCCCAATAGTTCTTGCCCTGCCAATGCTGACTTCCCTGGATCTGTCGGTTTTGCTGAAACTTCACAGCAGTGTATTTCGTCGAGCGCGTATTCGAAGCCAGATTGAAGTGTTGCGCGTTGTATTTTTTACCGTTCGATTGAAACGCAGCGGCAGAAGCTTTGTTGTTCTTCCACTGTTGGGTCTTCTTGGCATTGGCTCCAGCGTTCGTATATTGTGCCTTCTTCGCGTTCTGCGCGGCGATTTGCCGAGAACCGGCACTGGACTTTTTCACATTCGCCCCAGACTGAGACACCTGCCTGTTTACGGTTTGTTGGCCTTGTTTTGTCTTCTTGGTCGTATATCGCGCGGCTTGGTTACTCTGTGTAGCGACTTCGTGGGGACTCTTTTTCGTCGTTTTTATATTCGATCTCGACTGATAAACCTGATTATTGACGCCCTGGCGCCCTTTTGTTGACTGATAGGATGTTGGCTTGGTGGCAGGCTGATAGTGCTTGGGCGCTACCTTTTTCGGAGCGGCCGCAGGACGTGCGTGCTGCGTCGACTGAGGCGGCCTGCTCTTCTGCGCTTGTTTTTTTGATTTGTTGTCATTTTGCGCAGCGCCTGCGGAACAAGCCAGCGCGAGGCTGCAAGCTAAAATTAGAAATGTTCTCATAGTTTTCTTTTCTGACTGGTTAGATGTTTACGCTTTATATTTTATTCAATGTCGGAGGGAATGCTTTAGTTGCGCAATGTGGCACAAAAGCCAAGAATTCCATTGCATGCACCGATGCCGCTAAACTAGCTTCTGTTTCTCTTCTGCACCGCCCGCGACCGATGCGACGGCAATACGCAAATCAAAACCAACAACGTTCTCATAAACTTTTTCTTTCAGCCTTTTTGGACATTCCCAAGGATCACCTATTCAACGTCGCAGCGTCATTTTCTGGATGTCTCTTTGCGAGTTCGGAGCCATCTTGACGTTCGTCATGCGCATACAACAAAAAAGGCCGCACAGTAGTCGCTATGCAGCCTTTGACAGAGCGAGTTCTTCCTTATGCTACACCCAACGTTTGCAAGGTTGGTTGATCAACCGCCGAGGTAACCTCTAGCCCATTGTCGGCCTGAAACGCTGCCAATGCGGCCCGCGTTTGCGGCCCCATATCACCGTCGACCGCTCCGCCGTAATAGCCTTGGTCTCGCAATGCGACCTGGACATTTACAACGACTTGGTCGGGCGTCAGATTCGCATAACCGGTGTAAATAGGTCCGTCATATGGATACCATGCATACGGGTCATAGCCCCATGCTGGATACCAGTATCCAGTATTCCAGTACCACCACCCGCCCAGCACAAACACGATGCGCGAATGGTGATCTCTCCACCAGCCACGATCATGCCACGTCCGGTTGTAATTGTGGAACGCAGCATATCTCGCATTGTTGAAACGAGCACTTCGCCAGTTATTAGTGACGCGGACATTTCCTGCCCGATTATGCAACACGTTACGCGCCAGAATAAGATTTCTCTCCCGATTCACCGCCAGATTTCTGCGAGCGGCGTTTCTGGTGGCCTGAGTTACGCGCGCGTTCCGTGCTTGTAGCGTTTCCGCGCGATTGGTTCGCGGAACGTTCGCACGTGCGATATTTCTCTCACGATTTAGCGCCGCCCTGTTGCGCCCTGCAGTCCTCGCCTCATGATTCGCGACTTGCGAACCGCGCGCTCTCGCTGCGTCGGCTCTGACAGTTCGCCGCGTAGTTGTCCGAGCAACATTTCTCTCGTGCCCAACTGCCGCTCGGTTGCGGGATACGGTCCTGCGCTCGGCGGCATGCGTGCTAGCTCTCGCTGCACTTACATGGCTACTCCGTGAACTACGATTGACTCGTGCAAACGAATGCCCTCCACCGCTTCTGGGTGAAACGACGTGCGCGCTGCGTGCCCCTCCACCTCTCGCTGACGCGTGCCCGCCTTTACCTCTTGGGGCCCCCCACGCCGTCAGCGCTAGCGCAAGGCTCCCGATGCATGTCAAAAACACAATACGTTTCATGATTTCCCTTCTACTTTCCTTTACTGATTAAACTCCGGCCGTACCTGGCGGGTTGCGATGTTTCTGCTCAGCAATTCTGTTGACGAACGGCCTCAAACAACACAATTCCAACAGCCGTAGCGAGATTCAGACTGCGGGTTCGATTCATTGGAATGCAAATGCAGCGATCATTATTGGCCGCAAGTAAACTCTCAGCGAGGCCTTTTGTCTCAGAACCAAACACGAGAAAATCGCCGCGGCGAAATTTTGCGTGGTAGTAAGGGTGCTTGCTCTTTGTTGTCAGGAAGAAATAATTTGCACCCGGTAGCTGGGATTCACGCAAAGTCTCGAACGAATCCCACAGTCTCAGGCTGACTTCGTTCCAATAATCGAGCCCTGCTCGTTTCAACTGGCGATCGTCGAGCGAAAAACCAAGCGGCTTGATCAAATGCAGCGTCGACTGAGTCGCGAGACAAAGCCGACCGATGTTGCCAGTGTTTGGCGGAATCTCCGGCCGCACCAGAACAACGTTAAACATGCTGCAGCGAAGGTCGTTTTAATCCCGCTCGCCCGCGACGAGTCGCCGCAACTAAAGTTTGCTCGCTACGAATTTTTCCAGCTTCACAACATCCGCCGCGAACTTCCGAATTCCTTCGCCCGTTTTCTCGTAAGCCATCGCATTGTCGTTCAGCATCCAGCGGAACGTCTTTTCGTCGAGCTCCAGTTTCTCAACCTTCGTCGACTTCGCTTTCTCCGGAGTGAGCTTCCGCTCGACTGGCTCGTTCGATTTCGAAAGCTCTTCCATCAATTCCGGGCTGATGGTCAAGCAATCGCATCCCGCCAGTTCCAGAATCTGCCCAATGTTCCGGAAGCTAGCACCCATTACTTCGGTCGGGATATCGAACTTCTTGTAATACGTATAAATCTCGGTAACTGACTGCACTCCAGGATCTTCCGCTCCAGAATAATCGCGCTTCATCTCTTTTTTGTACCAATCGTAAATTCGCCCCACAAACGGCGAAATGAGCTTCACCTTCGCTTCCGCTGCGCGGACCGCCTGCGGCAACGAAAACAGCAGAGTCAAATTGCAGCGGATCCCCTCCTTTTGCAGCTGCTCCGCGGCTTTCAATCCTTCCCAGGTCGACGCGATTTTGATCAACACGCGCTCACGCGGAATTTTTCGATCCTCGTAAAGCTTGATCAACTGGCGCGCTTTATTGATTGAACCATCGACGTCGTATGACAAGCGCGCGTCGGTCTCGGTCGACACGCGTCCCGGCACAATCTTGAGGATGTCAGTGCCGAACTGGACAAGTAGATGATCGCAAATGTCTTCGATTTGCGCCTGCCCCTTTAGACCTGATTTCTTCCGATCAGCGATTACCTCCTCGAGCAGATGCGCGTACTCCGGTTTTTGGGTGGCGGCGTAAACCAGGCTGGGATTCGTCGTCGCATCTTGCGGTCTGAATTTCTTCATGGACTCAAAGTCCGCGGTGTCAGCGACAACTTGGGTAAACTTCTTCAGTTGCTCGAGCTGATTCAGTTTGGCTCCAGTCTTTTTCTCTTCAGCAATAACAGTGCTCATATAAATTCTCCGTTTGGACTTCGTTTAAAACGTAGGCCTCGATCAAAAGATCGACAACGATAAAGTCTAGTTACTATTACTCGGCTGGTATGCCCGATGAGTTACGCAGAAACTGCGGGCCGTGCGTCGGCGGTGCGTCTCGAGCCGAGGGCAGCTTTGACGAAATTATTTCCGATCTCCCACATCGGTCCCGGGAATTTGCGGCATTCGGTAAGCACGTCGTCCAACGCGTTCACAAACATGTCGACCTCCTTTTCGCCAATGATAAGCGGCGGAAGAATTTTCATCACGTCCATGGCGTGACCTGCGACCTGGGTAAGGATGCGATGCTTGCTCAGCATTTGCGTCACGATCATTTGCGCGAAAAGCACCTTGTCGATCTTGTGCAACAGCTTCCACGCCATCTTCAATTTAAATTCATTCGGTTCATGAAATTCGATTCCGATCATCAGCCCCTTACCGCGCACTTCTTTGATGAATGAGTGTTTCGAGCGCAACGCATCCACTTTCCCCATCAAAAGCGCGCCTACCTTCGTGGAATTCTCAACTAACTTTTCGTCGTCGATTACTTCCAGTGCTGCGAGCCCGCATGCCATCGCCAGATTGTTTCGGCCAAACGTCGTCGAGTGAACGACGCAGCGATCCATGCGCGAAAAGGTTTTCTGGTATATGTCGCGTCGGGTCACGATCGCGCCACACGGCACATAGCCGCCGCTCAGCGTTTTTGCCAGCGTGATAATGTCTGGCTCCAGATTCCAATGTTGAAATCCAAACATTTTTCCGGTGCGACCAAGTCCTGTCTGCACTTCATCGGAGATCAACAACGTCCCGTATTTACGGCAGAGTTCCTGGGCGCGAATAAAGAAATCGGTCTTGGAAGTTTGACAGCCTTTTCCCTGGACCGTCTCAATTACCAAGGCCGCCACATCCCGCGAACGCAACTCCCGATCCAGCGCTTCGAAGTCATCGAGTGCTACACGTGCATCAAATCCTTCCATTAGCGGCCCGAATCCTTCGGTGAAACTTTCGCACCCCATTAACGATAACGAACCAAGACTGAGTCCGTGAAATGCGCTCGCGAGCGAAACTGCTCGTTTACGTCCCGTGGCAGCGCGCGCAAACTTCAACGCGCCTTCCATCGCTTCAGTTCCTGAATTGCAGAAGAACACAGCGTTCAGATGCGCCGGGGTTCGTTTGGTCAATGCCTCAGCAAGCAACCCGCTCAAGAGCGAGCAATCCATTTGCACCATATTCGGCAAATCCAGATCGAGTACATCGCGAATCGCTTGCTTTACCACAGGATGATTCCGTCCGATGTTGAAAACACTGTAGCCGCTCAGAAAATCCAGGTATGGCTGATTATCCATGTCATACAAGTATGCGCCCTCGGCTCGCGCATAGACCTTGTCGAACCCGATTACTCGCTGCGCTTGCACTAGCGTCGGGTTTATGTGGCGCTCATGCAGTTGGTAGTTCTCACCCAGCCGCGCCGCGATGAGTTCCTTCAGATCAAAAGCCATCCCGTGACGTTCTGCGATTTGCGCTCGAAACGCAAATACGGCTGCGAGTCGGGGTAATAAAAAGCCGCAGGATCATTTCGACCCTGCGGCTTTTGAATTCTTTATCAACCGATCCTTACTATGTCGTAGCTAAAAAGATCAGTCTGAGTCTTCAACCACTACACGCTCGACTACCCGCTGCCTCTCCGGTCCGGTATAGTAAACTCGCACCTTCTGCCCCGCTCGCAGCGGCGCAGTTACGATTTTGCCAGCACCGTCGACGACGCGCGCGGCCGTGCCCAGAGCAAAGCTGACCGGGCCTTGCTCACCCTTGACGACAACAGTCTTGCCGGGCTCATATGTGCTTACCGTGCCGGCCGTGTAGGTTGTACTCGTTGTCTGTGTTGTCGTTGCCGGTTCTGTAGTTGTTTCTGTCGTTGTTGTGCTCGTCTGTGCAAACGCCAAAGGCGCAACTAACGCACAGCTAAGAGCAATGATCGTTCTCTTCATATATGTAACTCCCTTGTTTATTTTTGATGTTTCTCCCGAACTTCATCGTCCGGGAGGTTGACAGGCGTCCCTGGATTACGCCTGTCGGTTTTTCCTTGGACGGTTGCGGGCCGCCACTATTCGAAAGGCACAGGCTTATCAATCCAGTACCACTATGTGATCAACCAGGCGCGCGTCCCCCATATTGGCATAAAACACAACCACGCGTGCGCCGGGTTTAATCGGACCACGAACGGGTCTGCCAAACTTATCATAGACAAGTCCGGGTCCGTATGAGTCAAAACGCTCTGGATTTGAACTGTCTGTGCGGACAACCAGTGTTCCAGCAGGCTGATAGGTCGCCGCGCTGCCCTGTTGGGCCTCAATCACAGGCGCTGTTACTGTTACCCGTTCTGAAGTTGTGATTACAGGCCCTGTGCTGTAATACCTTCCGCGGTCCGATGTAATCTGCGCAAACGCCGGCGATGCCATGAGCATGCAGGCGAGAACAAGAATTGATTTTGTTACCATTGTGTCTCCCTCTTGTTAATGCTGATACTCCAAGTTCGTAGTTCGAGGACCTGTCGGACGCTTTCAGAATCTCGTGATCTTGATGAAAATTCTCATTTGTGTGATTTGAGCGACCTTGTGGATTTGTTAACGTGAGTTTGCCGATGACCAACCAGGTGCCGACTGCCGAGCCAGCAATCACCCCAGAACTCGTCAAACAACACGGTCTTACTTCGGAAGAATTTGAGCGCATTAAGACAATCCTCGGTCGCGAACCAAATTTTACGGAACTGGGAATTTTTTCGGTAATGTGGAGTGAGCACTGCTCCTATAAGAACTCCAGGAAAGAACTAAAGAAGCTTCCGACGACCGGGCCGGGCATTCTGGTGAAAGCCGGCGAAGAAAATGCAGGTGTCGTGGATATCGGGGACGGTTGGGCAATAGCATTCAAGATGGAGAGCCATAACCATCCGAGCGCGATTGAGCCATTTCAGGGCGCTGCCACCGGTGTCGGCGGGATTATCCGTGATATCTTTACGATGGGTGCGCGACCCGAATTTTGCTTGAATTCTCTGCGGTTTGGACCAATCGCCGCGAATTTCAAATCTGAAATTTCAAGTTCGCAGTTAGCCGTCAATCGGCGGTTGTTTACCGGCGTTGTCTCCGGCATCGCGCATTACGGAAATTGCATTGGGATTCCGACAATTGGCGGTGAGATCTATTTCGATGAAAGTTTTGAGGGTAATCCGCTCGTAAATGTTTTTTGTCTTGGTGTCTTGCGTCATAACCAGCTCGCGCGTGGCACAGCAACCGGTCTTGGTAATCCGGTCTTTTACGTCGGCGCCGAGACGGGGCGTGATGGACTCGCCGGGGCGGCATTCGCTTCGCGCGAATTGACCGAGCAATCGCGCGAGGATCGTCCGGCCGTCCAAGTCGGCGATCCGTTCAAGGAGAAACTTTTGCTCGAGGCCTGTCTTGAGCTTCTGAGTCATGATGCTGTCGCCGGCATCCAGGACATGGGTGCGGCGGGACTAACCTGCTCCACGTGTGAAACCGCCAGCCGCGCCGGAAGCGGTATCGAGATTGACCTTGCGAAAGTTCCCAAGCGCGAACCTGGAATGACGCCATATGAGATTTTGTTGAGCGAATCGCAGGAGCGGATGCTGATCATCGCACGACGCGGCAAGGAAAATCTCGTTCGCTCGATTTTCGAGAAATGGGATGTCCCGTGCGTCGAGATTGGCCATGTAACCGACGACGGCATGATGCGAGTGCGTGATAACGGAGCGATTGCCGCGGAGGTTCCCGCCAGGACGCTGGCGGACGAAGCGCCTCTTTATTCGCGGGAAGCAAAACCCGCTGTAGCGGGGAGCGATGACCACGCTCCGACGAATCTTCCTACTATCAGTGATTACGAAGCGCTTCGAAAACTGCTGCGTGACCCAACGATTGCATCGAAAAACTGGGTTTACCGTCAGTACGATCACACAGTGCGCACCGGCACAATCGTGAAGCCCGGTTCGGACGCAGCCGTTTTCTTTGTCCGTTATGCAAACAAGATCCTGGCCGCGACCACTGACTGCAATTCGCTCTATTGCGCACTGGATCCGCGCGAAGGCGCAAAGATTGCCGTAGCCGAAGCAGCGAGAAATCTCACCTGCTCCGGAGCACGTCCACTCGCTGTCACCGACAACTTAAACTTCGGCAATCCCTACAAACCGGAAAATTTCTGGCAATTGCGTGAGGCAGTTGAAGGCATTGCCGAAGCATGTCGCGAGTTTGACACGCCAATAACCGGAGGAAATGTTTCGTTATATAATGAGAGCCCGGCAGGTGTGGTAGATCCAACGCCGACGATCGGCATGGTTGGTTTGATCGAAAAGGAAGAGCACATCACCACCCAATGGTTCAAAGACGACGGGGACACTATTATTCTCGTTGGCGAAATGGCTGATGCTGACCGTCGGCGGGAAATGATTGGCCAACATGAAAAAGAAGACGTCACCACCCTCGGCGGCTCCCGTTATCTCAAAGTCTGTCAGAATTTGAAACTTGGTCCGCCGCCGCGCATCGATCTCGGCCACGAAATCAAGATGCAAAACGCCGTGCGAGATTTAATTCGCGAAGCTCTGGTAAAAAGCGCCCATGATTGCAGCGAAGGTGGCCTTGCTGTCGCGATCGCTGAATGTTGTTTCAATCCGGAAAGAAGTTTCGGGGCAGACATCGAGCTGAAAACGACCGACACATCTGTCGCTGTAACGCTGTTTAATGAATCGCAATCGAGGATCGTTATTTCAGTCGCGCCCGAAAATTTGCAAAAGACAGTGTCAATCTTGCAGGAGCGGCAGATTCCGTTCCAGCAACTCGGTGAAGTTGGCGGCGACCAACTTCGCATTCGCGTCGACTCCGAAACACTCTGCTGGCCGATTACGGATCTGCATGACGATTGGTGGAATGCCATCCGCCGCACAGTGGAAAGCGATTCGGCAGCTGAGGGCATCCCAAGTTTGTGAAACGCGATATTAACGTCCTCTTCGAAGGAGCGATCCCCGAAAATTACGATCGTTACTTGGGGCCGATTTTGTTCGAGCCATTCGCAGACGATATCGCCGCGCGATTAAGAGAGACGCAACCTGCTAGTCTTTTGGAAATTGCCTGTGGATCGGGAATTCTCACTCGCCGACTTCGCGATACCTTCGCGAACACGCAGCTTGTGGCCACTGATCTCAACCCGGGAATGATTTCGCACGCGCAGCGCAAATTCCGGACAACAGAAAAAATTGAATGGCGCGAGGCCGACGCCGCCGCATTGCCTTTTTCTGACAGTTTGTTCGATGCGGTGGTCTGTCAGTTTGGCTTGATGTTTGTTCCCGAAAAGCAATTAGCCATGCGCGAAGCGTATCGGGTTTTAAGGTCTGGTGGCGTATTCCTATTCAACGTTTGGGACTCGATGGAGCAAAATCGATTTGCTCAAATCGCTCACACGACGATCGGTTCGTTTTTCAATGTCGATCCCCCAACCTTTTATGACATCCCGTTTAGCTTTTATGATCCCGCTTTGATTCGCGACATGCTCGAGCGAGCTGGATTCAAATCAATTGACAGATCGTCTGTCTCGTTTCCGTGCCGAAGCAAATCGGCAGCGGAATTCGCCATCGGCCTAATTCGAGGAAATCCTACGGCAACCACAATTGAAGAACGCGGCGTCGATGTCGACATCGTAATAGAGGCCGTAGCACGAGAGCTCTCCAAACATGGCAGCGATCCATTTGCCGACAATAACTTGCGGGCGTTTGTATGGCGTGCTGTACATGAATGAGTGTTCCGCTATCCTAAGATCCCCCTACCCCCTGACAACGATTCATTGAACCGCGCGTAATTTGGTGAATTGTTGAGTGTGATCTCTCCAGACAACATCGACATAATCGAGGCCGAGACCAATCCGTTCCCGGAGCATGAATGCGGGCTCTTCGCCGTGTTCGGCCATCCGAACGCGCCGGTCTTGACTTACTACGGTCTGTTCGCGTTACAGCATCGTGGCCAGGAGAGCGCGGGGATCGTCACCAGCGATGGACCGAGCACCACTTTCCTCCAGCACAAAGGCATGGGTTTGGTTTCCCAGGTGTTTGGCCAGGAAGAACTGGCCAGACTCAAGGGCACGCGGGCAATCGGACATACGCGCTATTCGACGACTGGCACCAGCACCATCAAAAACGCGCAACCATTCGTGGTCGATTGTGTGCGTGGCCAAATGGCGATTGCGCACAATGGCAACTTAATTAATGCCGATCTTCTGCGAGACGAACTCGAGCGAAAAGGCTCCATTTTCCAAACCACCGCCGACAGCGAAATCATTTTACATCTGCTGGCGCAGCCATCGAAGAACGGTGGAAATGTCCTCGCGGCATTGCGCCGGATTCAAGGGGCGTTTTCGCTCATTATCATGAGTGAACGGGAACTTATCGGGGTACGCGATCCGTTTGGCTGGCGCCCGCTCGCTCTCGGCAAGCTCGATGGCGCTTATATCCTGGCGTCTGAGACCTGCGCTCTTGACCTGATTCATGCAGAGTTCATCCGCGAAGTTGAGCCGGGCGAAGTGCTGATCATCGATGAAAACGGACTGCGCTCCGAAAGGCCTTTCCCGGATGAGCGGCCAGCATTTTGCATGTTTGAATACGTCTATTTCGCGCGACCGGACAGTATGATCGGCGGGGTCAATGTCGGCAAAGTCCGTATGGAAATGGGACGCGAACTGGCAAGAAAATTTCCGGTCGACGCAGATATCGTTGTCCCGGTACCCGACTCGGGAAACTATGCTGCTCTTGGCTTCGCACAGGAGCTAAACATTCCTTACGCCCATGCTTTTGTCCGTAATCACTATATTGGCCGCACATTTTTGCAGCCAAGCCAGCTCATCCGCGATTTTGATGTGCGGGTAAAGCTGAATTTGATTAAGGAAATGGTGGCCGGAAAACGTGTTGTCGTTGTGGACGACTCGATCGTGCGCGGAACGACTGCACGCGCGCGCGTCGTGAACTTGCGCGAAGCTGGCGCAAAAGAAGTGCACATGCGTGTAAGCTGTCCTCCCCACCGCTTTGCCTGTCACTATGGCATCGACTTTCCCGATCCGGAAAAATTGATCGCTAATCAGATGCCGATGGAAGAGATCTGCAAATACCTCGGCGTCGACAGCCTGGGTTACCTCGATGTGGAGGGCATGGTGCGGGCAACTGGAAGGCCGATCAGTAGTTTTTGCCTCGCTTGTTTCAACGGTGATTATCCCCTGCCCGTCGACCCCGCATTAGACAAGTTCATCATGGAAAAACGCGAGCAGCGCGCCAAAGCGCTCGCGGATCAGGAAAAACACCCGACGTTGTTCGCAGGTCTGAAATAGTCGCTTGTCATTCCGGGCGCAGCCGAGAAATCTCTTGCTGTGAAGAGCAAAAACAGAGATGTCTCGACTTCGCTCGACATGACAAAGAAGCAAAAAGCTTACGCTCGTGCAGGCGTTGATGTCGATCTCGGCAATCGGCTAAAGAGCCGCATCCAATCACTCGTTAGGCGAACGCATGGACCGGGTGTGCTCGGCAAGATCGGTGGCTTCGGAGGTTTGTTTCGAGCGAACTTCCCTGGAATGCGTGAGCCGGTCCTGGTTGCAAGCATTGACGGGGTCGGGACGAAACTGAGAATCGCGTTTGCCGTTAACAAACATGATACCGTCGGCGCCGATCTCGTGAACCACTGTGTTAACGACATCGCGGTCCTGGGTGCGCGTCCGCTTTTTTTTCTGGATTACATTGGCTGCGGGAAGCTCGAACCCAGCGTCTTCCAACAACTACTGCGCGGCTTTTCGCGCGCTTGCCGATCGGCAGGTTGCGCCCTTATCGGCGGCGAAACAGCGCAAATGCCCGGAATGTATCGCAAGGGAGAATATGATCTCGCTGGCTGCATCATTGGTATCGTGGACCGCGGCAATATTATCGATGGCAGGAAAATTCGTCCTGGCGACGTAATTCTCGGACTGGAATCCAATGGCTTGCATACGAACGGTTACTCGCTGGCGCGAGAAATTCTATTACGTAAAATGCATCTCAAGGTTAGTTCGCGCCTGCCTGGCTCTGCGATGACCGTTGGCGAGGAACTAATGCGTGTGCACAGGAGTTACAGGTCGCTTCTCGCAAAGATTCCAAGCGGGATGATCAAAGGTCTTGCCCACATCACAGGTGGTGGGCTCATTGACAACCTGCCGCGAATTTTGCCTGGAAATTGTGACGCGGTTATCGAGACGAAAAACTGGCGCGTCCCCCGCATCTTTCAGATCTTGCAGGAAAACGGGCATATCGATCTCCAGGAGATGTACCAGGTTTTCAACATGGGGATCGGAATGGTCGCAGTGGTTTCGGAGGGCGCTGCCCGACGCGCTACGCCTGTGCTAAAAGCAAAACAAATCGGCCAGATCGTGCACGGCAATGGCAGGGTGCGTTTGAAGTTCTGACCAAAATTTGAACGAAAGATCAGGCACCGAACAACGCGTTGGGCACGTATAGAAATTCGAACGTGACGCCTGCAAAGCACTGACTCTCTCGTGCGCTACCCGGGCAGGTGCGGCGATCCGGCATCACTCGCGGTCGCTGCAATCACGGGTGTCGACGCCGGCGTAGCAGTTTTGCCTTTTCGCGTTACCCGCTGCAGAACGGCGCGCTGCGCTGCCAGGTCCACGAGTTCCGCTACCCGTGACTTCAGTACGCGCGCGCGTGTCCAGAGAAAGACCAGAAAGAGCAGGTAGGTAACAAGGAACCAAAGATCGACATGTGAAATGTTGAGCTGCCTATAGATCAACAGACTCAATATAATGAGATTAAGAATTATGGTTGTCGTAACAAACCTGTTGCGAAGCCGAACACGGGTCAGGCACTTTCCGCCGCCGTGATACTCCGTGACGGTCTGAAGAGCGATGCTCCACCAAAAATTCCCATAGATTTGAATGTCCCATTCATTCCATCCGCTGTCGGTGGAGTAACGCCAGCCTTCTTCATCGAGCAATTCGAAGATGGCACCGAGCAAATAGTGGCGGTCCCGACCTTGTTCGTTCCAAAAAACCCGGCGACTCAGACCGCCCAGAAACCGGCGTCGCTCCGGTAAATGTTCGTGCGCTCGAATCACGCTTCTCGGTGTGCGCTTGAAATGCAGCCAGGTGAAATACCGGGAAAATCCTCGTACGAGCGGTTGAACAAAAGCTAGCAACATGACAAGCAACCGCGCACCTGCCGTATCGAATTTCGGCTCAATGGAAGCTCGCACCATATAGGAAAGAGCAACGCACAGAGTACCCCCGAGCATGAGATAAGGCACAATGCGCAGCGCCGGGAGAAAGATCCCAAGGCCAAAGAGAAAAATGGTCAGGGCAAACCACTCAATACTGCTTAAGTAGGCGGCTACGTCGGATTGGGGTGTGGGGTAAATCGATTGGAAAAAACCTTCGCCGAAAATTCCGTGATAGATCACCGGCCGGTTGACGAACCAGCTGAACCGCGGCGTTCCGTAAATCTGGCCGCGCCATTTTGCAGTGCCTGTTGGTCCGAAAAAGATCAAATGCTTAAAGCGCAGCAAAGACTCTGCTTCACCGTAACCGTCTTGCTGTTTTAAAAAAGCGCGGAGAGTAAAACGCCGATAGTGCCAGACGATCGCCGTTGGACTGAACGCAATGACCCAACCGGCCTGCTGAATTCGCCAGCAAAAATCGACATCATCGCCTGCTTTGCGGTATTCGGTGTCAAAGCCGCCTACGCTTTCAAACGCCCAGCGATAAAACGCCATGTTACACCCGGGAATGTGCTCGGCGACTACATCGGTAAGAAGCACATGACTCGGTCCGCCTGGCGCCGCCGCCACGCAGGCCTGAATCCAATTTTTCGCTGGCGGCGTCACGTTTGGGCCGCCTACTCCGGCATAACTGCCGCTCACCAGGGTGCCAATGAGATAATAGAGCCAATCTGCATCGACCATGCAGTCCGAATCGGTGTAGGCAAAGACTTCTCCCTTAGCTGCGCTGGCGCCGGTATTCCGAGCGTGGCTCAATCCCTGATTACTTTGATGAATGTAGCGCACCCACGGGAATCGCGCCGCAATGTGAGATGTGTCGTCGGTCGATCCATCATCGACCAAAATGACTTCATACTCGGGATAGCTGACCTTGCCTAACGACTCAAGGCAGGATGCAAGAGTAGAGCCACCGTTGTACGAACACACGATCACCGAAATGAACGGCGTCTTCGGCAAGGGACGACGAGGCAAGGTGGAACTATCTCGCCCCAGTTTCTCTTCCAGCATGTAAAAGGCCTTCTTCGGTTGGCGCTCCCGCGTAACGACCCCAAATGCCCAATCGGTGACTTCCTGGCCGCCGGTAAACCATTCGTCCGTCCATGTAAAAAGAATGGTTCCAGCAAGACCGCATTTTACGACGCTATCGATATGCCAGCTGAGCATTTCGGCTTGCTCGTCCTGTGAGTGCCGGATCGTGTCCATGCCGAATTCGCCCAGGATAAGCGGCCGCTCGCCGGTCAGATTTTGCAGTCGCAGCAGGTAGCCTTCGAAATCGCGCTGATTGTGAAGATAAACATTGAAGCAGCAAAAATCGGAATTCTGCGGTAGCAGATATTCGGTCGGCGGATAAGTGGCATAGGAAAAAAGAGCATCCGGATCGATGGCACGTCCGATCCGAATCAATTCTTCTACAAATTCAATTACCCGGCGCGCGCCGAGCCAGCGCGCCATCGTGCTGGAGATCTCGTTGCCGACGAGATAACCAAGAATTGCGGGATGCCCAGGGTATTTACTCACCGAAACACGAACAGCTTCAGTAATCTGCCTGCGAACCGATCTTTCGCGCAGGAACTCAATATGTTTTTCCCACGGAAGAGTCACCAGCACACGCATCCCTTCTTTAGTGCACCGATCGAGAAACCAGGGTGGCGGCGCGTGATAAATCCGCACAACGTTTAGACCGGCCTTTCGCATCAGGGCAAGATCGACGTCGACCTGCTCGGGCGCTCCGAGATAGTTGCCTTCGGCATCCGGCTTGAAAGGACCGTAGGTAACGCCTTTAACGAAAAACTTCTTGTCACCTTGCAAAAAGAATTTCGCCGCCGGGCGAATTCGTTGGTCTCCGGCCGTTGTCATGTCGAGCGAAGTCGAGAGATCCCTCAATATTTAATGCGATTCAATCAAGAGATTCCTCGACTCCGCTCGGAATGACAAAAGAGAAACGCTGGCGAAGTCGAAAATTCTAAGCGTGTTCTTGGAAAACACGAGTTGTTTCCTCTACAAGGTAGCGAGGACTTCGCGAATCACAGCGGCGGTACGTTCGAGATGTTCCGGCGTGTGCGCCGTGGATATGAACCCGGTCTCAAACTGCGATGGCGCGAAATAGATCCCGCGGTTTAGACACCCATGAAAAAATCCGGCGAACTTTTTCAAATCGCTCCGCTGCGCGCTCGCCAGATCGAGAATCGGCCCCTGCGCAAAAAACAAACAGAACATTGAACCGATTCTATGAAAGGTGAAGTCGGGCATCTCCTGGCTGCCGCGGGATGAATTCGATGTGGCGAACTTAATTGCTTCTCGGGCAGCTGTCTCGAACTGTGCGCCAAGCTCTGCCAGCAATTTCCATCCATTGATCCGCTCGAGTTCACGCAGTTGTGCGAGACCTGCAGCCATAGCCAAAGGATTACCGGACAACGTTCCTGCCTGATAAACGGGACCATCAGGTGAAAGCTGATCCATGATTTCGGCCCGTCCACCGAACGCGCCCACCGGGAGCCCGCCCCCAATCACTTTTCCTAGTGCTGTCAGATCGGGTGTGACTCCGTAAATTTCCTGTGCGCCTCCGCGCGCTAGGCGGAAACCGGTAATGACTTCGTCAAAGATCAAGAGCGTACTGTTGACCGTGCATTCGTCCCGCAAGGCCGCTAAAAAATCGTCGCCCGGAAGATAGAGCCCTGCATTGGCAGGAACAGGTTCTACTATTACTGCTGCGATTTTCCCCTTATTCTCGGCAAATGCTTTTCGCACTCGGCCGGCATCGTTGAATGGCAGTGAGATGGTGAGCTCGGCAAATGCTTGCGGCACGCCTGCGCTGTCAGGCCTGCCGTGAGTGAGCGCGCCGCTTCCCGTTTTGACAAGGAGCCCATCGACATGGCCGTGATAACACCCATCGAACTTGATGATCCTGTCGCGCCGGGTGAAGGCGCGCGCCAGTCGAATGCATGACATGGTCGCTTCCGTGCCGCTGCTTACCATCCGCACTTTCTCGATCGACGGCACCCAACTGCAAATCAATTCCGCCATCTCCACTTCGAGTGGATTTGGAATTCCAAAACTCAAGCCGTGCGTAGCAACTTCTCGCACAGCGTCCACGACGACTTTTGGCGCGTGCCCGAGAATCGCTGGTCCCCAGCTTCCCACGTAGTCGATGTATTCCTTTCCATCGACGTCCCAAATCTTCGCGCCCCCGGCGTGGGATACAAAGAACGGCGCGCTACCCACATTGCGAAACGCGCGTACCGGCGAATTCACACCCGCGGGAATCCGTTTCTGCGCAGCGGCGAAGAGTTGCGATGAATGGAAAGTCATACTCCGTTCAGACGCTCAACGGTCAGTGTCCAACGTTCAATGCACAATTTTGCAGGGCAGCGCTCCCCGACTCTCACCGCTCCACTGCTCGTCACTGTTCTTCTGTCGTCCCGTCTGGATTGACACGCTGTCAGCGCACTCGATAATTTCATTTCCCAAGCGTCCGGCGGGGTAGCCAAGTGGTAAGGTCGCGGTCTGCAAAACCGCTATTCGCGGGTTCGATTCCCGCCCCCGCCTCTTTTCATCGGTAACTCGACTTTACTAATATGGGCGGAAATCGTCCGATTTGTTGTGACTCAGATTATTTGCTGCTGTTTTCGGAGCCGCCCCTGCCCCACACAAACAGGACAGCACTTTAGAATCAGGCATTACGCTTCAGTGGGTGGCGGCTTTTTGTTTTGCCTCACTTCACAATTCTTTGAACTCGCCCGCGTGCTACTTAACGCTATGAGACACGCTTCCGTCCTTTCGAACCGACACTCCGATTCGCTGGTCGTTCGCGTCTACACAAGCCCGGTCGTCAAACCGCGCCTGCGTAACAGGTGCATTCGAAAAAGATCGGCACCCTTTTCAGCATCGGTTTGATCCACCGCTTCTTTGTTCGTTTCATACCTGGTTGGGGAAACTGTGCGCTTCCAATCTTCGAGTAATCTGCGCTAAACTCCGGACGACATCGACGTCCGACGGTGTGAGCGGTAAACTAAACGTGAACTCGCGCAGTGCGTTCGGATGAAACCTCACCCTATTGCGCTGGTAGTCGATTTCCAGTTCGCCATTAAGGGTTTCAGTCTCTCTTGGCCTAGTTATCGAATTTTCCTGGCTTTCGTCGTCCATTTTCTACCTCGTTCTACGGAGCCGACGCGACGAAGTTTCGGAAAAAAAAGAAACGGCAGTTGAGACATGAATCAAGGTGCCCCCAGCGGGTCACCCCGTACCCAGCGAAGCCGGATGGACTTGGGACGTGTCTCAGCCATTCGATTCCAAGTGGCGAACGATCTGGATTGTCGATGTGCACCGCGACGAGGCAAAACGTTCGTTGTACGAACGGACGAAAGGCTGACTGCGCTTGTGAAAGTTGAATCAACGAACTGCGCTTACGGCGAATGTCCTCCACAGCCTGGCGAGCTTTTCGCTTTTTTCTGAAACGCTTCGGCTTTTTTCTCTTTTGTAAGGCTTATGAAACCAAATCCAAAAAACCTAGGGAGGAAAATATGAAACTGTTTAGTCCGCCGATTTCCGTCCTTGTCAGTGACGTTCCGTGAAGGGGATTTTGCCCGTCGCGCGTAAACTCGTTTGACAACTCTCCCAACTCGTCTATAAGGGGGACCGGCTCGGCATACCGGGTCATCGTCAAGTCCGTGCGACGTCCTAAAGGCTAGCGCGCCGGGGCTGTTCCAAGATCTGACGTAAAAGCCACATCCTCGGCTTTCAGTATCAAGAATGGCTTGCTCCACCCGAGACGCGACAACATTGGAGCAACGCTTGGATATCATGAAGTTATCTTACACAGTTATATTGTTGTTATCGTTGGCATCGGCCGCTGTCGCGCGTGAGGAATCGATCCTGGCGCGCGTGACCAGTTACTGGGCAGGTGAAGGCTCCAAATACGCCAGTACCGGCCAGCGACTGCGCGCTGGACATTGCGCCGTTGACCCAAAGCGAATTCCGTACGGCAGTAAAGTTGTCTTTCCAGATTGTATCTGCACCGCGGTCGATACCGGACCCGCGGTCGTTAGTCGCAAAGCCGCTCGTGTATGCGCTCGAACTGCGAGCCAACTTCAAGCTATCGTAGTCGATCGATTTTTTGAAACAAAGCGAGAGGCCATGGCGTGGACGAACGCGCATCCGCACTTTATGACGCTTCAAATTGTCCGGCGCCCCTGATTACCCGAGAACCTCCATGGATTCCAAAATCATGCTTGGCAATGCCGAGACACTGCAGGATTTGGACACCCTGCTTTGGTAGAATCGAAAAACCTGGCAGCACTCGACGGTTTGCGCGAGAAGACCGATCCGATCGCCAGAAAAACCCAGGGGACACCAAATCAACGGCTCGCCGCACAGACGAAACGGCTGGAAATTCGCGAAATTATGGGCAGCAAGAACATGCGCGAAATCACGCTGAATAATTCCCGCTCTCCGAACTATTAGGTTCGTTGGTCCATTGCTGACGCAGACCCGGAAACGATGGGAAACCTGGGGGTATTTCTGAATCGACGCGCCATTACAAAGTCGTAATAACGAAATCTTTGGACGACCTTTTGATAAGAACTACCGTAAAAACGAGTATGAAAACGATAAAAGTGGTAGCAGCGACAGTTTTAGGTATTGGGTTCGCTTTTGGCGCAGCCGCTGAACCCGGAAAACATCCCGGGGAAAAGGTTGAACTGAAATCGCTCCCCACAGCAGTCCAGGACACAATTAATCAAAAGGCAGCAGGCGGAAACATCGTTCGGGTAATGAGGGAAGACGACCCGGATGGGAAGTGGAATTACGAGGTTGTTGTCAAAGCCAATGGGAAGGAGTCGGGTTTCGAGGTGGATCCCAACGGACGTTTCGTGAAGCAACACGAAGCGAACTAAGAGGTCGTGTCTGGGAGTCGTTGACGAAAGGGCGATCGCGCACACCGCGAAAACGCCAAAGACAGCAACTGTTCTTATACAGGGGGGTGCAAACTGGCGCTGCGCTAGTTTACTCGCGCAGCCGAATCGGTCGCGACGTGAGGTCGAGTTTGCCTGAGGACATTACGCGCTCGATGAAGCCCGTGTCGTAGTTGCCGGCACGGAATTCTCCGTTGCGCATGATGGCCGCATGAAACGGCACAGTGGTCTTGATGCCGGTGATGTAATACTCGTCCAGTGCGCGCCGCATCCGCTCGATCGCATTGATTCGAGTCGCGCCCACCGTAATGATTTTTGCAATCAATGAATCGTAATACGGCGGCACAGTGTAACCAGTGTAAACGTGGGAATCGATTCGAACGCCGCGGCCGCCCGGCGCATAATAGAAGTCGATTCGGCCCGGCGTTGGTTGAAAATCCTTCGCCGGATCTTCTGCGTTAATGCGACATTCGATCGCGTGCAGCCGGGGGGTCGCCCGCGCGACATGTTCCGAAAGCGGTTCGCCTGCGGCAATGCGGATTTGTTCCTTTACCAAATCGCATCCGTAAACCTCTTCCGTAATCGTGTGTTCGACCTGGATGCGTGTGTTCATCTCCATAAAGTAAAAATGCCGTTCCTGGTCAACCAGGAATTCAATCGTGCCCGCGTTCTCGTAGCCAACTGACTTGGCCAGCTTTATGGCGGCGTGTCCCATCTTCTTCCGCAGACTCGCAGTCATTAGAGGCGATGGACATTCTTCAATAATCTTCTGGTTGCGCCGTTGAATAGAGCAATCGCGTTCGCCCAGATGGACAATGTGACCATGACCATCGGCCACAATCTGGAATTCGACGTGATGCGGATTGACGATGAGCTTCTCGATATAGACCCGATCATCTCCGAAAGCTTTTTCGGCTTCGTGACGCGCGCTATGAAAGGCTGATTGCAAGCTCGGTTCATTGTGCGCCATCCGCATTCCACGTCCGCCCCCGCCGGCGGCTGCTTTGATCATTACAGGATAACCGATTTTCTTCGCGATTTTGATCGCGTCGCTCTCTGCCTCGATAATTCCGTCGCTTCCCGGCGTCACTGGTACGCCGGCTTTTCGCGCCGCGGTGCGCGCGGCATTCTTATCCCCCATCGCCTGCATCGCTTGCGATGAAGGTCCAATGAACTTGATATTGCAGCTTTCACATACTTCCGCGAAATGTGGGTTCTCGGCAAGAAATCCGTAGCCAGGATGGATCGCATCGACATCGCCAATCTCGGCTGCGCTCATGATTCGGTCGATCTTGAGGTAACTTTCCGTGCTGGGCGGCGCGCCGATGCAAATGGATTCGTCTGCAAGCTGCACATGCAACGAATCGACGTCGGCCTCAGAATAAACCGCCAGGGTTCGGATGCCGAGCTCCTTGCAGGCGCGAATTACGCGCAACGCAATCTCACCGCGATTGGCAATCAGAACTTTTTCAAACATGGCCTGGCAAGGTAGGGAAAACGGGTCCGCTTGCCTGGTTTAGAAGCGCACACTTGCAAGCGATGCGCCTGCCTTACAATCAAATTTTCTCCGATGCATCAACGAACTTTGAAAAGCACTTGCCCGAACTGGACGGGTTTGCCGTTTTCGGCCACTACTTCTGCAATCACACCGCTCACTTCGGCCTTGATCTCATTCATCACTTTCATCGCCTCGATAATGCAAACCACTGTTTCTTCTGTAACGGTTTTTCCGATATCAACAAAGGGCGAGCCGTCCGGCGATGCAGCGCGATAAAACGTGCCCACCATGGGTGAGACGATTTCCCTGAGTTGGACGCTTTCGATCGGCTTGGGTAAGGCAGTCGCAACTTCAGGACCAGCTGTGGCTGCCTTGGGAGCAATCGCCGTTGGGAGCGGCCCAGCCGCAGGTGTCTGACCTGAAGTACCTCTTTGAATGTTTATGCGCAACCCTTCCTTTTCGATTTCGAGCACGGAAAGGTCGTTCTTCTTCATCAGATCGATGAGCGTCTTAATTTCTTTGATGTCCTTGGGTTCCAACACGTGCTCCTCCAAAAGTTAAGAGGCTAGGTAAAGCAGTTTTGGGAATGAGGTCAAGGCAATCGTGGTTATTGTTGCCGTGAAATGATCGAGTCGCCGACGGCAGTCGATTTCAAAATCGTTGAAGAAACCGATGAGTATGCCGTCGTCGATAAGCCGCCGTTTCTATTGATTCACCCCACGAAACCGGATGGCACGCGAACTTTGTGGCAGGAGTTGCGGGAGGTCTTCGCGTTCGAAATCGCCGCGGGCGGCCAGGTATCTATAATAAATCGCCTCGATCGTGAGACCAGCGGTCTGGTCCTAGTTGCCAAGAAACCTGATGTCGCGCGCCGATTTGGGCTCCTGATGCAACGGCATTGTCTAGAGAAGGAGTATCTGGCAATTGTATGGGGTTGGCCGGACTGGGACGCCACACTTGTCGATGCCGCCTTGGACCGGCAAGGTAAACATCAACACTCTGCAATTTGGCTGAAGCAAATGATTCATCCGTCTGGCGCTGCTGCGCGGACTGAATTTCGGGTCGAGCGGCGATTCATTCACGTCGTGACGAATACCAGTCCGGTTGGGGCCAGCCCTGCTCTGCAAGGCGACAAATTCAGTTTAGTTCGAGCAGTTCCACATACGGGACGCACTCACCAGATTCGAGTGCATCTGGCGTCGGTTGGGCACCCGATTGTGGGCGACAAAATTTACGGGGCGGACGAAAATCTTTACCTGCGGTTCATCGAGACTGGGTGGACGTCTGAGCTCCAACGCCAACTGCTCCTGCCACGCCATGCTTTGCACTCGACGAGATTGGCAATCGAGGGCGAGCATGAATGGACCAGCTCACTGCCTCCCGATCTGGTGGAATTCATTAAATAGGACAGCACGCTGTATCCAGACGCTGCAGCGTGGCGACCCTTCTGATTGCAATCCGATCAGGCCTTCTTATCGTAGCGCGCCGAATGAAAACGCTTCGCGCCTGTACTCTCTGTGCGATCGTTCTTGCTTGCTCACAGGCACTCGGCGGAACGGTAGAGGCAACCGCCGAAACGACAACAGAAGAACTGAACCCACAACGATTCGAATTAGCAGTCGAGTCAGGTTATTTGTTCGGCGCAATTAATCCGCCTGCCGATTACCAAATTGGCGCGGAATTCGTGACCGCGCGCGTTCGATGGGGAGTTGTCGAGCGCGATACGTGGCTGCGCGGCTACAACCAATTTTATGTGAGCGCGATTGCGGAACCGATCTTTAAAGGAATCGAAAACCGTTATTTCGGCATCAACCTCGGAATGCGTTACAACTTTGTTCGACCGCGCAGCCGGTTTGTTCCCTATATTTCGGGCGGACTCGGCTTGGGATGGATCGACAGTCAGTCGCAGGTTTTTGGGGGTCAGGGGCAGGATTTTACATTCAACATTTTGACGGCCGCAGGGATTTCCTATCTCGTGGACGATCACTGGAAGATAAGCGTAGGGGCGCTTTATCAGCATCTCTCAAACGGAGGGCAAACCGATCCCAATCCCAGCCTGAATCTTTTCGGCCCACAGGTGGGCGCTAGCTATTCGTTTTGATCTTTCCCGTCATGTCGAGTGAAGTCGAGGCATCCCGCAGCAAAAGCAACCCGCACTATCACGGGATTCTCTGAATTCGCTTCGCTCAGGGATGACAGCATTTCTAAAGTGATGAGTAATCCGCCAAACGAGAACGTCCTGGTCGTCAGGCGCGCGCTCTTCGATGAGCTGGGCACTTTTCAGGGATTAAATTTCGAGCCGGAAAAATACTTGACGGCCATTCTGTCTCGCGGGAGCAATTTTTTCATTCCGCGTCACCAAGCTGAAAACGATCCCGCCTATAAGCAAATCATCCCGTATGCGCTGATGGCCTTTGAAAACACGGTGCTTCATTACGTGCGCGGCAAAAAGGCAGGCGAACAGCGGTTGGTAGCGAAAGGCTCGATCGGCATCGGCGGCCACATGAACGAAACTGACGAATCGCTCTTTGCCATGGATGAACAGGCCTATCGAGCTGGAGTCGAGCGCGAAGTAAACGAGGAAATCAAGATCGATACTCCGTTTGAAGATCGAATCGTTGCGCTTTTAAATGACGACTCAACCGACGTCGGACGGGTTCACATGGGGATCGTGCACCTCTTCAAATTGAAGGAACCGAAAGTGCAGAAGCGTGAAGCGATGATCACCGGCCTGAGCTTTCTGAACAGGGAAGAACTGATGGCCCGTCGCGAATTACTGGAGAGCTGGTCGCAAATCTGTCTCGATTCGCTGGACCGCCTGTTGACCTAACAACTCTCGTGCTTCGGTAGGATTTGACGATTTATCGGCGCATACCCTATCGCGCCATCTCCGCCGCGAAATTTAGCTCGTCAATTTGCCAACGACCCACTGGATGGGAAACAGCCACATTGATATCAGCTCCTCTGGTTGGATAAGCAATGTGCGCGTGGAAGTTGCCGTTTGGCTCGAAAAAATGGGACTGAAACACAATTTCACCGTCCACCTTTGGCGGAGATAGCGGCGTTCCAAGCTTGTCCAATTGAGTCATGAGATCCTGTTGCGCCGAAGGCGGATACTGTAAACGCATTGCGGGGCTCAAATGATCCGCGAAAAACTTTATGTTATGTTGCATGATGAGCTCCTGGATCACTTGCTTCCCAAATTGATTACCCTCCTGCGCCATTTGGCGCTTATTGGAATCGAGCCACCAATATCCAATGCCGATCAACACGAGAACGATGATTAAGATAACGAGAATTTGTCCTGATAACTTAGACCGTGGATTTATTTTCATTTTGTTTAAGATTCATTGTTAATAGCCGAAACCCAGGCCTTTAATCACCTCGCCATTGCGGATCAAGGCTCCATGGCTTTGCATTCCCGTGTAAGCGCCGAAGCGATTTCGCGCGTTTACCTTGAAATTGACCAGATAGCCGTAAAGAGGTTTGTCTTTCTCGCCCAAACTCGCAGGCTTGGGGTCGCCATTCCACTCGATCCGTGCACTGCCAGCATCGATTAATTGCGTATCGAGCCATTTCATAACGATTTCCTTGTAATTCGTCGGGTACTGTCCATAGCGCTCTGTATCGGCAGGTGGGGTTTCTGCGCGTAAACTGGCCACCGCGCACACTCCCATAAAGAGCACGCAGAACACCGATACAAGCTTTTTCATATGGGCATCTTCTGTTGGGCGAGACAGCTAGTCCAGCTTATTGAATCGCTGTTGTAACGCTGCCTCTCTCTTAAATTCGTGTTTATTATGGATGCCCTGATGACTAAGTTTTCCGTTCTAATTCTGGTCATTGTTATATCGCCAATGACTCCGATGCCTGCTTCGGCACAAGAAATCCTGGCACAAAGAGCGGCGCCCCAAAATTCTGAGAAAATTGGCTCGTTCGAACCCGGTGCCGGGGTCAACGACTCCAGCTACAGCCCGAACCCGCGTGCTGAGGATGTAAAATCATTCGATGCAGCTGCGGCCACACAAGCGTGGCTGGATAGCGTTCCGCGTGATCAACGAGAAAAGTCCAACGCTTATTTTGAAGGGGGTTACTGGCTGATCCTCTGGAATTTTCTCCTCACGGCGGCAATTTCGATCTTTCTGCTGGTGTCACGGTTTTCGGCGCGATTACGGGATTTGTCCGAAAGTCTTACGCGAATCAAGACTCTCCAGACCGCTTGCTATGCAATCCCATATTTGCTTTTCGTTTACGCACTGACCTTTCCTCTCAATCTGTACGAAAACTTCTTTCGCGAGCATCAATACGGCATGGCGACCCAAAGTTTCGCCTCATGGTTTTGGGAACAGTTACTGGGCCTGGCGCTCACTTTAGTTGGTGGAACCTTGCTGCTGGTCGTTCTCTACACCGTCTTTCGCCGGGCACCACGCGGATGGTGGATTTGGGGAACTATGGTCATGATCATTTTCTCGGGAACCCTCTTCTTATTTGCACCGGTTTATATCGAACCGCTCTTTAATAGTTATAAGCCAATAACCGATCCAAAGATTCGAGATCCAATTCTAGCAATGGCTCAAGCAAATGAAATTCCCGTGAAGCGGGTTTTTGAAGTGGATGCCTCCCGTCAAACCACGCGTGTAAGCGCCAATGTGTCCGGGTTACTGGGGACGACACGTGTTGCGCTCAATGATAATCTGCTTAAGCAATGCACGCTGCCAGAGATTCGCGCGGTGATGGCACATGAGATGGGGCACTATGTCCTTAACCATGGTGCGAAACTGCTGACCTATCTTGGAATATTCATACTCGTTGGATTCGCGCTTACTCGGGTCCTCTTTGATGCCGCTCTAAGGCACTGGGGAAAAAGCTGGGTTGTGCGCGGAATCAGCGACCCCGCAGGCCTTCCATTGCTCGTCCTGATTTTGAGTACGCTGCTTTTCATCGCGACGCCGTTCCTCAACACTCTCGTACGCATCACGGAGCGCGAAGCAGATGCTTTCGGGATCAACACGTCGCGCGAGCCCGACGGTATGGCAAAAGTCGCGCTGAAACTGGGCGAGTATCGCAAGCTAGACCCGACGCCGTTGGAAGAATTTATCTTTTTCGATCATCCCAGCGGACGCGCAAGAATTCGCATGGCAATGGATTGGAAAGGAGCAAATTTGCCAGCTGGAGAATCGCTCCCGTCCGCCAGGCCGGTTCATTGACCAGTCATCGCCATTTGAAGGGGGTCCACCCTGTTCCACCCCTAGCCCGTTTCGCGCGGGTGCTGCGAAGGCGCTGCGGCGGTGAAGGCAAATTTTCGCTTCCGAATCAGCATTAAGTTGCGGATGTAGATCAGTGAGTTTGGGAGATACGCAAGAATCCCAACCGGATCGCGCCGAAAAATAAAGTAAATGCACATGAGCACACTGCCCGCAATGCTCCAGTACCAGAATGAGACTGGAATGATGCTCTCGCCCTGTCGCTCTGAAGCGAGCCATTGGACAAGGAAACGCATCGAAAAAAGAGCGTTCCCGATGAAACCAAGGACCATGAGATAACTCCAGTCCAGGCCAAAAAAGCGATACTCTTTCCCGATCCAGGTGATAGCGATGAGTGCAAGTGTGTTCATAGGCAATTTATACGATTCAGCGATTTCATATCGAATCTGTCGCGATTTCATCCGGTGAACCGCAAACAAACCGCGAACGATTTAGACAGACAATTCCCGATACCGTAATGACCGGCTACTGAAAGCGCGAATTTTAGGATTGAATCTTCATTCGTGCAATCAGTGTATCGGCGATCGCAGCGGGAGTCTGCGCAACGGCGATATTTGCTGCCCTAAGCGCTTCGATCTTGCTTGCTGCCGTTCCCTTCCCCCCTGAAACAATCGCGCCAGCATGGCCCATCCGTCGACCTGGAGGGGCTGTCACTCCCGCAATAAAAGCCGCAACCGGTTTCCTGCAATTCTTCTTGATCCACTCGGCGGCTTCTTCCTCTGCCGATCCGCCAATTTCACCGATCAAAATTATTGCATCCGTACCCGGGTCTTCGTTGAACAGTTTCACGCAATCAAGATGCGACAGGCCGCCGATCGGATCGCCGCCGATTCCGATGCAAGTCGATTGACCGTATCCACGCGACGTCAGTTGCCAGACCGCTTCGTAAGTAAGTGTGCCGGAACGCGAGATGACGCCTATGCTGCCTGGCTTATGAATATACCCCGGCATGATGCCGATCTTGCAAGCGCCGGGAGTGATGATTCCCGGGCAGTTCGGCCCGATCAGTCGCGATCGATTTCCGTGCATCAGCGCTTTGACTCGCATCATGTCCATCACCGGTATTCCTTCGGTGATGCAAACAACCAGTTCCACACCACCATCAACGGCTTCGAGAATTGAATCGGCAGCCGCCGGCGCAGGCACAAAAACCATGGAGGCATTGCAGTCGGTCTTTTGTCGTGCCTCCCACACCGTGTCGAATACCGGCACTTTGCCATCGAACATCTGTCCGCCTTTGCCCGGAGTGACACCCGCAACAACGTTTGTGCCGTAATCCATGCATTGCCGCGTGTGAAATGCACCTGCGCTGCCGGTAATTCCCTGCACAACGAGCCGCGTATTTCTATCTGCTAGGATTGACATGGTACTAGTGGCGAATGACGAAGGTCTAATGGCGAAGCAACGACGAACTCGGAATGACCAAATGAAACTTGCATACCTTCGTCACTCGAGCATTCGGGCAGTGTTCGTCATTTCTTTCGCTTGTGAATGAGCAGCTTGTTTCCGTCTGGATCGCGAAATTGAGCCATCCAGCAAACTGGGGTCTCAGTCTTTTCGATGTCGAAGGTCACACCGCGTTCTTTAAGCTTGTCGAACGCGGCATCGATATCGTCTACCTCAAAGGCAATCGTCGTGCCGTCGCGCGACGGTTTCCACGCCGGGTGACAACCCACCCCAATCGTGGTTGGGCCAAGGTCGTATTCGATCCAGGCACCATCCATCTGGGTTCGGGCAGGTTGTAGTTCGAGTGTCTCCTGATAAAACTTTCGGGCTTGCTCCTTGTCCGAAACAGCGACCGCAATAAACGCAATTTCTTTAATCATAACGTCACGTGTTTTTCAGTTTATGGATGATGATTTTATTACCATCCGGATCCCGCACGACTGCCATCCAGCATACCGGACTCTCTATGTCTTCGGAGGCAAAAGAAGCTTTCGCTTGTTTCAAGCTCTTGATCGCAGCGTCAAAGTCTTCCACTTCAATGGCGACGCTGGTCCCGTCTTCAGATGGCTTCCATTGATCGCCCAGGCTGGCGATGGCCAGCGTGTCGGGGCCAATTTCGTACTCCACCCAAACACCGTCGCCAAATTCACCTGAGACCTTGAGTCCAAGGACTCCTTCGTAAAAAGCACGGGCACGTTTCATATCAGTTACCGGGATTCCAGTGAACGCGATCTTTTTAGCTTTCATTTTTCTCCTGCTGCCGCTTTAACGGCCTTTTGGGCGGCATCGGCCAAATCGTCAGCCGCGAGGACGGCCAGACCCGAATCCGCGATCAATTTCTTTCCTGCTTCGACATTGGTTCCTTCGAGGCGAACAACCAGAGGCACGGATAGCTTTAACGTCTTCGCTGCGTTGATGATTCCCTGCGCAATGATGTCACATTTCATGATACCGCCGAAAATGTTGACGAGAATCGCTTTTACTTTCTTGTCGGCGATCAGAATTTTAAACGCTTCAGTCACCTGTTCTTCTGTGGCGCCGCCGCCGACATCAAGAAAGTTGGCCGGCTCCCCACCATAGAACTTGATGATGTCCATCGTGGCCATCGCGAGGCCGGCTCCGTTCACCAGGCAGGCAATGTTGCCATCGAGTCCGATGTAATTAAGACCATGCTTCGACGCTTCGACTTCCCGCGGGTCTTCCTCGGCAATATCGCGCAGCGCCGCGACTTCTGGATGACGATATATGGCATTATCATCGAAGTTAAACTTCGCATCGAGCGCCAGCACATCGCCTTTGCTTGTCACAACGAGCGGGTTTACCTCGACCATGGAACAATCGTACGCAATGAACGTGCGGTAGAGTCCTTCAAATAAGGTCGAAGCGCTCTTCAACTGTGACGAGTCAAAGCCAAGTTGTCTTGCCAGTTTCCGAGTCTGAAATGGCTGCAGGCCCGCCAACGGATTGATTGGTTCCCGAATAATTTTCTCGGGCGATTTCGCAGCCACGGCTTCAATTTCAACTCCGCCTTCAGTGCTGGCGACAATTACCGGCGCAGCGGTCGCTCGATCTAACAAGACCGCAAAATAAATTTCGCGCGCAATGTCAGCGGATTCCGCGACCAGCACTTTATTTACTTTGCGACCGGCCGGCCCTGTCTGATGTGTGACCAGAATCTCACCAAGCATCTTTGCCGCCACGTCGCCCACCTCCGCTGGTGTTTTGCGAACGTGTACTCCCCCTCTGAATCCGTTTGTGAACGTGCCTTTGCCACGGCCGCCAGCGTGAATCTGCGCTTTAACGACGATATCAATATCACCGAGTTCCCGTGCGATTTGCTCTGCTTCGTCAAGTGTTGATGCGACCCTCCCTCTTGTCGTCGCTACATCAAATTTCTTCAGCAATTCCCTGGCTTGATATTCGTGGATATTCATCTGTGGCTGAGCAGAAGTGGAATTAGCGTGCTACAGGCTGGTCAGCAACGGTTTTCTCATAATCTGCTTGCGTTACGCGAATCGAAGCCCCTACCCTGACCACCTATGAACAACCTCTCGAGAATCAGCATCTTAGCTTGTGCTGTGCTAATCACACTTTCCCTTTCGCTGCACGCTGGCGTTTCCCCGCAAGAGAAAGCATTTACCGACAAATATAAAACTGCGTTTGAAGGAAAGGACACAACTACGTTGGAATCGTTCCTTTACACGCAAGGCGCCGACCCGGCGATTGTCGGTTTCTACAAGATGATGCAGTCGGGAGAGGCCGGGGAGAAAATCTCCAACATCGAGCTGGTCGATCTTACGCCGGAGGATGCGAAAAAAGCAGCGACGGCAATGGATTCGCCGACAGGCGGTAAAGTTTGCCTGACACTCAAACCGACTAAAAAGTTGATCATCAAAGTCGAGAAAAAAGACGCCAACGGCAGTTCAACCAGTACGAGCGAAAACTTCATCGCCGAGAAAGACGGCAAGTTTGTTATTCCTGTGCCAGGACCGTGTAAGTGACCGGTCGGAAGCGGATCACAGGAATGCAAATGCTGTAGCCACGGCGCTGTGCGCCGTGCCGATCTATACGGGCAACGTTGCCCCTATTTTCTTCCCACTTCGAAAAGCGTTCCTACAGTGCGCTGCTCCGTCGGAGGTTCGAGGGAGTTAACAAAATCCCGAAAGCGTTTGGAGAAGACCTCAGGACGAAGATTCCAATACTGGGCCATCCCGGGCGCGGCAATGTAATGCCGGAGAAGTCCATGCCAGCCCTCAAAGAGCTGTTTGTCCATCAATCCATAAATATAATGAAAATGAATCGTCTCGAACGCTTTCAAGAATTGATAGGCAGCGTGGAAAAAACGCGCCCGCTCCTCGACAGAAAGCGAATCGATGTCTTCCAGACCAACCCGCCAGATTCTTTCCACTTCAGCGTTCTCCATGAAAGGTTTGGTGACCTCTCGCAGGGCTGTCGCCGCGGCGTCTTGTGTTGCAAGCTTGGCCACACGCGTGCCCCGATGCACTTGCAACGCGAGGTATAACACCGACAAAACGACGGCTATCGAACCGACTAATTGTGAAACTGCACTAATAGCGTCCCAGTTCATCTCCGCTAAAATTTTCACTCAGGGGTGTGGACGAAATAAGATAACAGGAAGTAGTAGAAGTAGCTCGCTCTGTTTTCCCCAGGGATCAATGTTACTGAGTTTTAACAAAAGTATGCAACACGGCTAGCCACTTTCCGCCGCGTTTGTTCCAGAGTGTAGCCGCGTAATAGGTACCTGACGTGTCATGCCCAGATGAGGTGGATTGCGTAGTAACTTTGTATTTCGCTATTGCCATTTTGGGACTCAACAGCGTCACTTTCATATCGGCGAACGAGTAATTCCGGAGATCAGTCTTCTGCATGTCCTCGACTTCAGCGTCCGCATCTTTGATTCCTTCCGCGTCAACCGCGCTGAACTCAGGATCCAGATATTGCTTAAACAAATTTGTCTGCTTGTTCTTGAACGCGTCCGTGACGGATTTTTCCAACTTTACTATTGTCGCCTCCTTGGTCGCCGATCTGATCGTCTTAAACGGAGTGGCACTTGGGCTCAGGCTTGGGCTCGGACTCTCCTGACCAAAGCAAATGGAAGCGGCTGCAACCAAACTAAAACAACAAATAATAAATCGCCTTTTCATAGTGGATTCTTAGGACAGTCCAATACCGCGGTCGACTTTTTTCTGACTTCCTGACCGCTGATCTTTGATCGATCAGCGCGAAGTCGAACTCAGAAATCCCGAAAGCGCGCAGAAGCTATTAAGCAAATTTTGATTCGCACTCGGCATTCGGTCGTGGTCAGCGCGTCGCTCTAGCTTTGTGGACTACCCAGCCAAGCGCGGCATTGGGAGTAGTAGGAAGAGCACGCAGCTCTGCGAATCCCGCCGCGAGCTGCGATGCGCGCGCTCCACCTGTTTGAGCAAGGCCTGGCAGCGTGCTCTCGACAACTCCGGCGACGTATGGGACCTGGCGGAGGAGGTCCTTGCTAGCATAAGCCAGCCGAATCTCTCCGGGATCAACGGAGCTAAACCCTGCTTCCGCTAGCCATTCGGGAAGACGGGTGCCGGCGTCGCTTCGACCCGCACTCTCCATCGTACGGGCCACAGTAACAAACAATGCTTTGAGCGCCTCGCTGGCTGGGGAGGCCCATATGGTATTGTAATCAACCTCAATCGCCGTCACGGCGCCGTTTGGGGCGAGCACCCGTCGGGCCTCACGCAGAGCGGCTACTGGATCCGCCAAGTGCTCGAGGACCCACATCATCCAAACGTGATCGAAGAATGCGTCGGGCCACGGAAGTCCGAGTGCATTCGCCTGGCGAAGGTCAGCCTTCAGACCGAGCCGAGCGAGGTGAGCGTGAGCTGCTTCCAGTTGGCGCGCCTCGATGTCCACACCAGCCAATACGACTCCAGGAAAAGCCATGCCGAGGATGCCCAGCACGGCACCGACACCACACCCGACTTCTAGCAGGCGCGTTCCGGGAGCGAGTGTCGTCCCAGCAAGAATCAATTCGTCCCGCCAGTGCTCTGCCTGCCGCAGTAGACGTTCTTGCTCTGCGGTTGCGTAGCCGTGAACGTACTCCTCACCTATTTGGGTGCTCGCAGCGTCTAACTTTTTCACTGTGGACGCCTAGGCCAAAACGCCAACTCGGTCGAATATTTTTTGCCCGATGGCTTTTAATTCGCCGAAGAACAGATGCGGTTTGGCGACAGCCTGACTTGAGCCGTTCTCTTCACTCAACCGCCGACGACGGCGGCTCGGGTGGAAGATTCGCGGAAGGTGCTACCGGTGGCGGAGCAGCTGATAAGATGGGCAGGAATTCAGACGGCATGAAGCTTGCCCACACGTCGTAATCCGGCCCGAACTGGCGAAGAAACACAAGTGAAAACGAGCGAAACAAAACAAACACCGGCAGCAAAATTACAGTGCCGATGTAAGGAAGTGCGGCGACGCAGCAGGTGAGGCAGATGGCAAAGCAACTGATCAATCCAGTAGCGATTACGAGGACGATCAGGAACAAACAATAGAGAAGGATCTCCCCGGGATGCGCTGCGATCAATGATACCGCTGCGCGAAAAGCGTCATAGGGTCGACAACGACGGCGGTACATCACGGGCAGCATGAAGCTCGTGACCAGCGCCCAGACAACGATCACAAGCAGGATCACGAACACCCAGGCGGCGATTGCCAAGACGACGTAAACATCCAAGCGATCGCGATGCAGAGACAGGTAGTAACGACCTTTGATCGCCAGGATAATGAGCGGCAGCGAGACCAACGCTGCGAACATGACAACGACAAAAGTAGCCACTAGCGAAAAGAGAAAGTAGCTGTTGCCCTCTTTTTGAAATTCGCGCCACGGTTCGGCGATTGCGCCGCGGTTCTTTACCAGACAGTCGATGAACATGAAACCGCCGCGCGCTCGCAACCATGTAAACAAAACGATAAAAACAAGGACAACGAAAATCAGAAGAGAAATACCAAGCACCAGAATCGGATGCGGAATCTGACTGATCACATCATTTACTTTCTGCACTTCCTCGTGGCGATTGAATTGATAATTAAAATTGCCGCCACCACTACCCAGGTTTGCCAGCCATGCCGCAAAGCCAATAATGAACCATTTTTTCAAATCGAATGGGTGAAAAAGAATTTTCTTTGTCAACTCGAAAGCTTCACCAAACGGTTTGAAGATCTCGATGTCTCGGTCTGTGGCGTTCATGGGATGCATTTTGAAACGCTTCGACATCTGCGATCAATCCTCAAAACCGCCGGAACGCGCTTTGTTTTACAAGTCACATGCTCCGCGCAGCCAGCTGCAAGGCTTGAACCTCTCGTTGCGAGCACCAGTTCGGCTCCCTAATGGCTGCTTCACTTCGTCACAATTTGCATTGGCCGATTGTCAATGCGTGCTGCAAGATCGATGGCGATAAACATGAAACATTCAACACATGCTATCGAATGAAGACCGGTAACATCCCTTTTCTCAACGAAGGTCAGATCCGCCAGCATTTGCGTATGACCGACTTGATTCCAGCGATGGAGAAAGCGCTAATTGATTTCTCGGACGGCAAAGTAACTCAACCGGTGCGCTCGGTCATCAAGGTCGATCCTCCGGGCGGGTTCCTTGGGTTGATGCCCGCGTTAACACCGGACGGACTTGGACTAAAGGCAGTTACCTTCTATCCGTCGAACGTGGAGCGCAGGATTCCGACGCACATGGCGACGATTTTTCTTATCGATCCGCAGACCGGCACGCCATTGGCAATCATGGATGGAAGGTTGATCACCGAGATGCGCACTGCTGCCGTTTCCGCCGTGGCAACGAAACTTCTCGCGCCACAAGACTCAAGAATTCTCGCGATTCTCGGAAGCGGTGTGCAGGGGCGCAGCCACGCCGAAGCGCTGCGACTCGTTAGGCACCTTGACGCAATTCGCGTTTGGAGTCCAACGCGCGAACGCGCGGAGCAATTCGCCAAGGAAATTGGCGCAAAGGCAATGCCTGCCGAAGACGCAGTGCGCGGTGCAGATGTTGTAGTCACCGCCACGAACGCGAAGACACCGGTGCTAAAAGGTTCCTGGCTCAAACCGGGTTGTCACGTCAACGCCGTTGGTGCATGTCGTCCAGATTGGCGCGAATTAGATGATGATGCGATGGCGAACGTCCTGTTCGTTGATTCGCGCGAAGGCGCGATGAAAGAATCGGGCGATATCATTTTATCGCATGCAAAGATTTATGCGGAATTGGGTGAAGCGCTCACCGGTAAAGTTCCATCCCGCGCAGATGAAACGACAATCTTCAAGTCGCTTGGCATGGCCGTGGAAGATATTGCCGCGGCTATGTTGGTGTATCGATCGGCAATTCAACCCGACATTGAGCCTGCTGGAATCTGAAGCGGATCGTTCAAGACAAACGCTTGCAAAGCGTAAACACGCCGGAACAATTGCCTGCAATGTCCATTGATGCGGAAAGCCTCAATTCGAAAATTGCACGCGCGGTTGCTGACGGAGCGCTAATGGAATCGACCGCGAAGAATATCCGTTTGCTGCTTGGTAGCGACCGTTCACATCTCTATTTCCAGTCCATTGCGGAACTGGCCTCCAAAAATGACTGGTCGGAACTAAACGATCGCTTTTACAGGACGCTCGCATTTGGGACAGGCGGTCTGCGCGGCCGCACCATCGGAAAAATTGTGACCGTTGCAGAACGCGGAAACGCGCCCGCAGGTGAGCGACCCGAATTTCCGTGCGTCGGAACAAATGCGATGAACTTCTTCAACATCAGTCGCGCAACGCAGGGCCTCGCTGCCTATCTGCACGGTTGCAACGCGCGCGCGAACATCTCAAGCAAACCGAAACTCGTAATCGCCCATGATCCGCGATTCTTCTCCGACCAGTTCGCTCAGCTGGCCGCAAAAGTCGCGTCCGAGAACGGTTGCAATGCGTTTGTGTTTGAAGGCCCGCGTTCCGTGCCGGAACTTTCTTTTGCAGTCCGTTATCTCAGGGCGAACGCAGGCGTGGTGATCACAGCGAGCCACAATCCTCCGTACGATAACGGCTACAAAGTTTACTTCAGCGACGGCGCGCAGGTGATCGAGCCACATGCGAGTGGGATCATTGAAAAGGTGAACGCGATTTCGTCCGAATCTTACGAGTCGTTATCAATGGATCGGCAGGGAAAAATTACAATCGTGGGCAGAGAAATCGACGAAGCGTACATGCGACGACTCGAGACGCTCGTTCTGGACCCAACGGTTATTTCTGAGGCGAAATCGCTGAAGATTATCTATACACCTCTTCATGGGACCGGCACTGTGATCATAAAACCGATGCTCAAGCGACTTGGCTTCAATTTCAAACTCGTGCCGGAACAGGACCATTTCGATGGACGATTTCCTACTGTGAAATCACCAAATCCGGAAAACGCCGAAGCGTTAACAATGGCAATCAATATGGCCGAGAACGAAGATGCCGATGTGGTGGTCGCGACCGATCCAGACTGCGACCGGGTCGGCGCGGCGATTCGCGCCAGCGATGGAAAAATGAAATTGCTGACGGGGAATCAAATCGGGTCACTGATTGCCTGGTACCGAATCAGGACGCTCTTCGAGAAGGGCGTGCTGAATGGACAAAACGCTTCCCGTGGGGTCATCATCAAAACCTTTGTTACAACTGACCTGCAAAAAGCTATCGCAGCACATTACGGTCTGCGCTGCGTCGAGACATTGACCGGCTTCAAATACATTGGCGCGAAGCTCGGCAAATATGAACGCGCAATTCCGGAACGGCTGCGCAAGAATTATGTCAATCTTTCCGAAGAAGAAACGCGGAAACTTCGCCTCGAACATTCTTCATTTTACGTTTTCGGCGGCGAAGAAAGTTATGGCTATAGCGGAGCGGATTTTATCCGCGACAAAGACGGGAATGGTGCGGTAATCATGTTTTGCGAAGTAGCCGCCTACGCAAAGGCGCACCGCAAAACCGTCGATCAATTACTCGATGATATTTATTCCGAGTTCGGTTATTTCACCGAGAAAACCGGTTCGCTCGTTTTCGAAGGCGCAGAAGGTGCAGCGAAAATCGCGCGTCTTATCGAGTCTTATGCCATGGATCCATTCGGACAGGTAGTCGGCTCAAAAGTTACAAACATCAGGAATTTTGAAACTGACGAGATCAGGGATGTGGAAGGCGACCGGATTCCGAAGGAAAAAATGTTGATATTCGAGTTAGAAGATGGAACTCGCATCGCGGTGCGCCCGTCGGGAACCGAACCCAAGATTAAGTATTATCTTTTCGCGCATCGCAGGCCGGAGAACGGAAAATTCAATCCCGCAGAGCTCGATCTGATCAAGAGACAAGTTGGAGAAAAACTCGATCGTCTTTGGGATTGGCTGCAAAAGGACGCACAGTCACGTCTGAGTAAATAGTTGACGTGAAACGGCTATCTAAGGTGCTGCCGGTTTGGCCGTGGCTGGCAGCAATCGCCAGCGGACTTCTCTACACGGGCTGTTTTGCTCCCTTTAATTTCACGTGGCTGTGCTGGATTGCTCTCGCGCCGCTTATCGCTGCGGTTTGGTTTTCCGGTAAGGGGTTACGTTATCGCTGGCTTCACAATCTCCTGCTCGGCTATGTCACCGGTCTGACCTTTTTCTGGACGGCTTTCTCCTGGCTCACAACCGTCACCGTTCCAGGCTGGTTTGTTCTCGCATTCTACATGGCGATTTATTTCGCGCTTTGGGCATTGTTGTGCGGCCTGCTTCAACCACGAGAAAAAAGGAGGGAATCAGGTTCGACGAAATGGGAACGGATGCTTACTCAGGCGCACACCACCGCAGTTTCGTCGCGATCGCCGTGGACAAAATCGACCAATAATCTCCTGCTCGCCTTCCTTCTTGCTGCTGCATGGGTGACACAGGAATGGTTGCGCGGTTGGGTGTTGTCTGGTTTCGGTTGGAACGGCCTCGGCATCGCGTTACATGACACCTGGCCGCTGATCCAAATCGCGGAGTTTACCGGCGTTGCTGGATTATCGTTCATGGTCGCGTTTGCGAATGTCATCGCCGTTACAACCGTATGCCGTTTGTTTATTGAAGCGCACACACGCTCAGTGCGTCCACATTTTGATCTGACGCTCACACTGGCGGCCATCGTGGGCGTGCTTACTTTTGGAATTCGCGCCACCCAGTTTTCTCCGCCCACAAAACCGCTCCGGGTTGCTGCCGTGCAATCGAATGTGCCCCAGAGTCAAAAGTTCGACCCACAATTTATGCACAGGATCTTCGATCAATTCCGGCGGTTGAGCGAGATTGCGCTGCACTCTAATCCGCCACCTGATTTATTGGTCTGGCCGGAAAGCTCAATGCCCGGACCGGTTCTTGCAGACCGGGAAAGTTACCAATTCGTGATGGACCTGGCCGCATCGGGCGACAGCGACATTCTTTTGGGGACGATCGACGAAGAGAATCGAGATGTTTATAATGCCGCGTTGCTTGTTTCCGATAGCGGCGAACAGGTGCAGGTTTATCGAAAGCTGCATCTGGTTCCTTTCGGCGAATATGTTCCGGGGCGACACCGCGTGCCGCTGCTGGCCCGAATTGTCGGCGACCAGGTCCCTGGCGATTTTAAAGCGGGCAAGAACTACACGGTATTTGAACTAACAAACAGCGACGTGAAGGTGGCCCCGCTGATTTGTTTCGAAGACACAATCGGCGAATTGACCAGGCGATTCGTGCTTCCAACCGAAACTACTCCCGGTGCGAATCTGCTAGTGGACATAACAAATGACGGATGGTTTTTACATTCCGCCGGTTCGCATCAACACCTGGCTAACGCAATTTTTCGTTGCGTGGAAACACGTCGCCCGATGGTTCGTGCCGCGAACACCGGAGTCACCTGTTTTGTAAACGAATTCGGTCGCGTCACCCAAAAATTGCAGGACGACAAGGGAAGTACATTCACAGAAGGTGTGCTCACAGGCGAGGCAGAGGTGCCCACCGAGCACGAGCTAACCTTTTATGTGCGCCATGGCGAATTGTTCGCGAAAATCTGCACAGTTGTAGGTGCGTTGGCGACGGTCTTTGCACTAGCGCGGCACAAATGGCTGTAGAAACGCGAGAATAAAGCTGAAAAACTGACGCCGTTGATTCACGATCTGATGCGACATGGCTGTACATCTGCCACTCGATCACCTGAGCGAGCTTTGGCCGGCAAAATTTCGCGGTGCACGTATCGGCGCGTTGCTTCATCCCGCATCGATCTCTGCAAAGCTCGAACATGCGTCACGGATTCTGGAGCGACTCCACCATGTTGATCTTTTTCGTCTATCGGCGCTTTTTGGACCACAACATGGGTTTCTCGGCCAGACGCAGGACAACATGGTAGAATGGAAAAGCTACCAGCATCCGCGTCTTCACGTTCCGGTTTACAGTCTTTACGGCGAACATCGCGAGCCGACTCCGGAGATGCTGCAAGATCTCGATGTTTTGCTTGTTGATCTTCAGGATGTCGGAGCGCGCTATTATACTTTCATTTGGACGGTGTATCTCTGCATGCGTGCCTGCGAAAAAACGGACATCGAAATCGTCGTTCTCGATCGGCCGAATCCGATTAATGGTGTGACGAGTGAGGGGCCACTGCTCGACCCTAATTACAAATCGTTCGTTGGTCTTCACCCGATTCCGGTGCGACATGGAAAAACAATCGGCGAACTGGCAAAACAGTTTCGAGACGAGGCTTTTCCCGGATGTCGATTGTCGCTCTTGCCGATGAAAAACTGGGAACGTGGGATGTGGTTCGACCAAACCGGTCTGCCCTGGGTGATGCCTTCTCCCAACATGCCGGCGCTCGAAACTGCGATCGTTTACCCTGGGATGTGTCTCCTGGAAGGGACAAATATCTCGGAAGGCCGCGGCACAACGCGCCCATTCGAGATTTTCGGCGCGCCGTTTATTGAAGCCGAAACACTCTGCCACGAGCTCAACTCGTTAGGATTACCCGGCGTCTTCTTCCGCGAAGATTATTTTCAGCCGACCTTTCACAAGTTCGCGGGTGAACTTTGTAACGGTGCGCAGTTACACGTTATCGATCGAAATGTGTTTCAAGCGTTTCAAACAGGCGTTGAAATCATTCGCACGCTTCGAAAATTGTATCCGAAGCAATTCGCATGGAAACAACCACCGTACGAATACGAATGGAAACGACTTCCCATGGAAGTTTTAATCGGCGGGCCGATCGAATCGCTTTTCGGCGCCTGATCACCTGGCTGGCGGCTTTTAGCATTCTCGCTTGTGCGGAAGTCCGAGCGGACATCCCGTGGCCTGAAGTTGTCCAAAGGCTCGCCTATGAGAACGAAAAACTGGCGCGGCGTCCTCAGGGACATAACGGCGAGTACTTCGTAGTCTGCACACTTTATTTCACACCGAAAGAATCCGGCTTCACTTTCGAACGCGGTTTCGATGCGACGCCAGTCACAAAACCCGGATTGCATGGACGAAAATATCCCCGCGACTTTCTGCGGTCGGTGAAGAAAGAAGGCTTCGGTAGAATCGTTACACCGGTAAACGGACGCGACTACATTCGTTACAATGGGGGTTCATATGCATTTGCTTCGAATCCCACTGGCGGAGGCGGCGTTTTGGTTCCACGCTTTTCTGCTGCGATGAAGTTCACGCAAGCTAGTTTGCAGCACGGGGCGATTATCGAGACTGAGTCGCCGGATCTGCACAAGGTATTTCGCAGCAATCGATGGAAAATTATGGACACTGGCGGTGGTTTGCGCCGATGGCAGATCGACTGCTATTACGGAGAAGATGAGCCGCTTGGACCGGGCAAATTCATGGGCCGGCCGCGGGCAACTACCTTCGAGTACGCTTACGCCAAAGCGCGAATCACAAATTGACATGAAGCCGTTTACGGTTCGGCTCAATTTGCACGGAGACCTGGATTTTTTCGTGCGATCAGGAGCGCGTGGCCGAAGCATCGAACGCAGCCTGGGCGAAAAGACGTCGGTAAAAGATGTTTTCGAAGGGTGCGGCGTTCCGCACCCGGAAGTCGATTTGATCCTGCTTAACGGGCAACCGGTCGATTTTGACTACGTAACCGGCAATGATGCGATTGTCGAGCTTTATCCAGTGAAAACAGCTCCTCCGAACTTTAAGGACAAACGCTTACAAATTAGTAGCACTAAAAGATTTATCTTGGATGGACATCTCGGGAAACTGGCCCGGGATTTGCGCTTGCTCGGGTTTGACGTCGCCTACGATGCTCGAGCGGAAGATCGCCAATTGATCGACATAATGGAACGCGAAAACCGTGCGCTGCTCACACGCGACCGGCGTTTGCTCATGCACCGGGTGGTAAAGGCCGGTTACTGCCCGCGGTCACAGAATGTTGACGAACAAACCGTCGAAGTGATCCGTCGTTTTGATCTTCTTGGTTCCATCGCCCCCTTCACGCGGTGCCTTCGCTGCAACGCGCCGCTGCGAAAGGTTTCCAAGGCTGACGTAATTGAGAACCTCGAACCGCTCACGAAAATCTATTACGAACAATTTCGGCGTTGCGCTGGCTGTGGGCAGATTTATTGGTCTGGGTCCCACTTCTCAAAACTCCAAAGTCGCCTTGAGACACTCTGCGCGAATTGTTCTAGTTGAGTCAATGCAGTGGCAGACCTGTTGTAGTCAGAATCGGATTCAATCGTATCGTCGGCAATTCTGAGATGAAATCTGCATCGTGCCGCGCCGTATGCGTGGCGCTCTTCACACTTCAATTTTCAATCGCAGCACAAGCTTACAGCCCGCTTGGCCATGAGATCGTGGGCGCGATCGCGGACGAGCGATTGGCAAATACGCCCACCGCTACAAAGATCCACGCGCTTCTGGGTCCGCTTACATTGGAAAAAGCCGCCGGCATTGCTGACGTTATCAGAGGCTGGGACAAAAACGGCGTTGACGATACGCGGTCATTCCATATTTCAGGACCTCGCTACATCGACAGGCAGTTGCGCGATTTCTGGAGAGCAAACCCGCCAACTAGCGTAAATCCTGATACGCCTTCACATCATTGGTTCCACTATACCGATGTTCCGGTGGTGCCGGTGCAAAGGTACCGCGACGGCTTGGTCGGCCGCAGCAAATGGGACATCGTACATATGATTCCGTTCTGCGTTCAGGTCTTGGAGGGACAGGTGCCCGAACAAAATGAGCGGAAAATTACGAAGCCGGTGGCGCTTATTTTGCTCGCTCATTACGTCGGCGACATTCATCAGCCTCTTCACGTAGGCGCGGAATATTTCGACCGACAGGGCAGAACCGTAGATCCGGCTAGAGACAGGTCGGCGCTTGGAGATGAAGGCGGAAACACGTTTACCCTTGTGCTAAGCGATGAAGCACCGCGCAGGCGCGGAATTCATAAGAAAAAACTCCACGGCTTTTGGGATTACGATACCGTCAATGCGCTGTTTACTACCGTGCCGGGCACACTGCGCAAAAAGGAATTCTTAGCGGGAATTGAACCGATCAAGAGAGAACTGGTTCATGAAATGGCTTCCCATGAACCAAACAACTGGCGGATGCCGGCGAACTTTAACATCAATAACTATGCGGAAGCGTGGGCTGACGAAATTCTGCCAGTTGCTCGCGAGGCACATGCGCGACTGGAATTCACAAAGGTACACCCGCAGACACACGAAGGCAGCGTCGTTGCAACCGGCGAAGCAGTCGAACAACCCAACGCGGCTCACGGTCTTTATCGCGCTTGGTCAACTAGTGTAGTGCGCGACGAACTGCATAAAGCTGGTTGGCGTCTTGCCGATTTGCTGGAGAAAATTCTGTAGCTAAAAAAATGCGAGCCGTTGTCCAGCGTGTAAGCCGCGCACGTGTAACCGTCCAGAACAGCATGACAGGAGAAATCGCGACGGGTTTTGTGATTTTGCTCGGCATCGGACGCAACGACACGCCCGCTGTAGCTGTCCACTTGGCCGAGAAGATCGCAAACCTGAGAATTTTTGAGGACGACCAGGGTAAAATGAATCGCTCCCTCCTGGACGCGGCAGGTAGCGCGCTGGTTGTCTCGCAGTTTACGCTTTATGGTGACGCGCGCGGTCAACGAAGGCCCAGCTTTATTGCTGCAGCGCCACCGGAACAAGCAAAGACGCTCTACGAAGAATTCAACGAAGCGCTGCGGAGTTTGGGCGTCACCGTCGCGACAGGAGTTTTCCAAGCGATGATGTCGGTCGAATTGGTTAATGAAGGTCCCGTCACAATTCTCCTCGATTCCGACAAAACATTCTAGACAGTAGCGATTCCGCATAACTCCCGCGAAAATTTCACTTTCCCGTCGTTAATAGATTCCAGTCGCGTCAAATTACGTTGATTGCAGCCAGCACGGCTGACTCTACAGTGAGCCAATGATTCTCGAACCGGTTCGCCCGATCAAGTTCTCAGAAATACAAGACGCTCGGAAACGAATTGCCCGAACGATTATTCGCACGCCTCTCGTCCGCCTCGATCTCGGCCCGGATTTTCCCGATATTCGACTCAAGCTGGAGAACCTGCAGCCGATTAATGCCTACAAGTTACGCGGCGCAGCTAATGCAGTCGCATTGCTCTCAGATTCAGAGCGGAAACGCGGCGTGTGGACGATTAGTGCGGGAAACGCAGGTCAGGGGGTTGCCTACGCGGCACGACAGGCAGGAGTGCCGTGTGCAGTTGTGGTAATTGAAACCGCGCCAAAGGCGAAGCTGGAGCGGATGCGTGCGCTCGGCGCAAAACTCATTCCGGTATCGTACGACGTTGCATGGAAAACGCTCGATGAGCGCTCATTTCCCGGTGCCGACGGAACATTCATTCATCCGTTCGACGACGACAATTTCATCGCCGGCCACGGAACAATGGGGCTCGAAATTCTGGAGGACGCTCCGGACACCGCGGCTGTCATTGCCAGCATCGGCGGAGGCGGACTCATCACCGGTGTGGGGACTGCAATCAAAACACTCAAACCGGAGATCAAAATCTTTGGTGTTGAACCGGAGACAGCCGCACCCGCGGCGCTTTCGTTCCAGAAAGGCGCGCCTCAGGTATTCCCAAACTGGCAAGCGTCATTTGTCGATGGCGCTGGCGGCCAAAGCATGTTTCCTCGCATGTGGCAGCGAATGAAGCCAATCGTCGATGATTGCATCGCAGTCACCCTGGAGGAAACGAAGAAAGCGATGCGGCTCATGGCGGAAAAGACGCGAGTGATTTCCGAGGGCGCAGGCGCGCTGCCACTAGCTGCAGCTTTGACGGGAAAACTTGGCAAAGGGCCGATCGTCGCAATTGTTTCAGGCGGTAACATCGATCTGAATAAGTTCTGCGAGCTGATCGCAGACTAGGAAAGTCGTACCGCCATACCTGTATTGACTTTCGCCTCGAAACTTGAGAAAGCCTTTCCCGTAGTACAGCAAAGAAGGAAAACATATGAAAATTGGCGATACAGCACCGGACTTTGAAGCAGAAACCACCGAGGGCCGCATACGTTTCCACGATTGGATCGGTAACTCGTGGGCAATCCTTTTCTCGCACCCGAAGGATTTCACTCCGGTCTGCACGACCGAGCTCGGTTACATGGCTAAAATTAAACCGGAGTTCGATCGCAGAAATGTGAAGGTAATGGGTTTGTCGGTCGATTCAGCTGGCGATCATAAAGGTTGGGCAAAGGACATCGAAGAAACGCAGGGACACGCGCCGAACTTTCCGATCGTCGGTGACGCCGACTTCAAGATCTCAAAATTGTACGGGATGCTCCCGGCTGATGTCGAAGGCGACCCGAAGAAGCGCACACCTGCCGATAACGCCACCGTGCGCAATGTTTACGTCGTCGGTCCGGACAAAAAAATTAAGCTGATCCTGATTTACCCCATGACAACAGGCCGCAACTTCGACGAAGTGTTGCGAGTAATCGACTCGTTGCAATTGACCTCGAAGCACCAGGTGGCTACACCTGTTAACTGGAAGCTAGGGGACGATGTGATTATTGCGGGTTCTGTATCAGACGAAGAAGCGAAGAAACGTTATCCGCAAGGGTGGAAAGCGCCGAAGCCATATCTCCGCATCGTGCCGCAGCCGCAATAATTGTAGGGCGTTTCTATGAAACGCAGCTATCGCTCAGCAGAATAGTTCACCGGATCCTGCTGAAAATAGTTTTGCAATTCTGCGTACAGCTTTGGATGACGAGCGCGCAACGCACGCGGCTGCTCAAAGAACGCCTCGACTGACACGGCAAAAAACTCAACAGGATTGGTCGCTCCATAAGTATTGAGTAACGTCGGTATTCCGCTCTCATCTGCAGCGCGCAGCGACGCAAACTCGGCTCTCATAACCTCGCTCCAAACCAATTGTTGTTCCCGCGTTGCCAACTCCGGGACCCCGTCAGCTGCGTGATTTTCATAATCGAGTTGGTGAGCAAATTCATGAAGAACAACGTTTTTTCCGTCGGAGGGATCGGCCGCGCCATGTTTGACGGCCCCCCAGGAAAGGACCAACGAACCCATTCTGCGACCGGTCTCGCCAAGACGACTCACGGTTCCCTCTTCCCAGACATGCTCACCGATCTGCCGTTTGTCTTCCACCATGTACGTCAGTGGATAAACAAGAATCGTGAGCAGACCGGGGAAATAGTCCGTTCTGCGATGCAATAATAAAAGACAAGCTTGCGTCGCAATCGTGACACGGACTTCATCCGTGATGGTGAAACCGCCACATCCCTCGAAACGTTTCTCAGCAAGAAATACCTGGATGTGACCAAGTAGTTCAGCACGGTCACCGGCAGATAGCTTTTGAAAAAATACAACATGACGCTGAATCAACGTCAGCCATTCCTTCGGAAATTGCCGAGTTCGCAGGCGACGCCGCCTTCGCTGCTTTAGGAATGCCAAAATCACAGGGAAATGTAAGGAGAACGTTTCACCACGTTCGCTTCAGTGGGTGTGCTTCAGTATTGAAGATGACTTTATCGAACTCCAAAGTTTCAGACGGCGCGAAGAGCAAGTAGAAATATTTGAAGGTCTCCGCCAGAGCGAAACTCTCCATTTCGTCGATCTGTTGTTTGTTGATCACGTCCCCAAGCGCAGCGTAACCAGCCTCGGTGCGGCAATACTTAACAAAGTCATCAAACATTTTCTCGCCCATACGACGATACTCCGGGTCACGCGTGTAATGATAAAGGTAGTAAACGGACTCTACTATTTCGGGACGCAGATGATAACTTCCTGCCACCACATGCATCGTTTTGTAATCAATAGCTTCCGGTTCGATACCGTAAAGGTTCCACATCTTGAACGATGAAGCTTGCAGGCGACGCGCACGTTCCAGATCGCCGGATATGGCAAGTAAAGCAGGAAAGAACGCATCGAGCGCGCCGTAAGTTGTCCTGGTCCGCTTACCTGTCTGCATATCGGCGTGGCCGTACCACAATCCGCCGCCGCTTTCGTCCGCAAGATATTTGTGAACGGCGGGAATACTCGCTTCCCACATGTCGCGACAATCTTTATCGCCAAACAGACGCCAGCACTTCCATAGATACTCGTAGTACGAGTCAATGCCGCCGCTGATGTGACTGTCTGTGTTCGTCCATGCACCTGTTTCGACGTTGATCCTCTCGCCAACGAGTCCGAGCGCCGAACGACGTTTGAATGTTTCTACCATGGCGCGTTTTGCTTTGTCGTAAAAAACGGGCTTACCGGTCAGTTTGCTAAGCGTGCCAAATTCCAAGAGCAACGTGCCGGTTTCTGCCGGATTCGTTATTGGGTCGCGTGTCTGGCCAGTGCGCAGGTTAACGTAAACATACGGCAGTCCTGTCGGTGAATTGAAAACCGGGAGCAATCGGTTGCCCAAATCTTCCGCCAAACTCAAAAGGCGTTTGTCGTCTGTCAGTTGATAGCCGGAAAGCAGCCCGCCGAGCAGGCGTATCGTTATTTCGAAGTTTTTGACGTAGACATCGCGATCGAACGACAGATCACTGACGATCAGTGATCGTGCTCTTTCTGCCTCGGGATCGAGATGCATTAGGATGAGCGTGTCGAGCGCATCGACTGGCGTCATCAAAAGCGGCCGCCCGTACCAATCGCGAGCAGTTTTGCTTAAAGGCCGCAACGCATCGTGACCCCATGCGTATCGTTCGTAGTTATTCCAGGCATGCAGGAATTCACTTCTCACACGCGCAGCGAGGAAGCGGGCGTGCTCGTCCTGCCGTGATTTGTTACATCCGTGCGTTGTCAGTGCAACGGCAGCGAGCAAAACCGCAGTTGATACAATTCGTCCTGGCATTTAGTTCGGATCAGCCTAACAATCGACTAGGAGGCGTTCAAAAATGAATACGATGTCTATTTCGCGACGTAAATTTGCACAATTGTTAGGAGCAGGCGCGGCCGCTGCAGTCGTTAGGCCACAGTTTTCTTTCGCAAAGCCAACTCAGTCCACTGCCACATCGTTAACGGCGGGCGGCAATATCGTGCGGCTGAGTGCGAATGAAAATCCTTACGGACCGTCGCCGAAAGGATTGCAGGCGATGACGGATTCATTCGGCCTCGCCTGCCGGTATCCGGACGACCACAATAACGTGCTGATCGATAAGCTTGCGAAGCTGAACGGTGTCAATCGCGACCAGATCCTGCTGGGTGACGGTTCCGGCGAAATTCTCAAACTCTGCGCGGAAACGTATACGGGACCTCAGAACGGGAAGCTCGTCGCGGCGGATCCCACGTTTGAAGCAATACTCACTGGCGCCACCGCCAACGGGGCTGAAGTAGTAAAAGTGCCGTTGACCAGCACCTTCGCGCATGACCTGGAGAAAATGCTCGCCGCGGCGAAGGACGGTTTGATTTACGTCTGCAATCCAAACAATCCTACCGCCAGCATTACGCCGAAGGCTCAGCTGCATGATTTCATCGTTAAGACTCCACTGACAACGACGATTCTCGTCGACGAAGCCTATTTTCATTACGCCGACAGCCCCGACTACGAGAGTGTGATCGCACTTGTGAAGGAGCATCCGAACCTGATTGTCTCGCGCACATTTTCAAAAATTTATGGCATGGCAGGAATACGCTGCGGCTATTGCGTTGCACAAAAGGACACGATTGAGCGGATGCGCCCGAACCAGATGTGGGACAGCGTCAACTGTATGGCGCTGGCAGCTGCTACTGCGAGCCTCGATGATCTGGATCATGTCCCGAACGGACAACGATTAAACAAAGACGCAAAAACGTTCACGACATCCGAGCTCGAGAAGATGGGTTACAAAGTAATCCCGTCGCAGGCGAACTTCATCATGTTCGACTGCAAACGCCCGGTCGTTCCGCTCATTAAAGCGATGAAAGAGCAGAACGTCCACGTCGGCCGCTTATTCCCGGCATTGCCAAATCACATGCGCCTCACGATCGGTAAAAAGTCGGAAATGGAAGCCTTTCTGGCAGCATTTCGCCAGGCCATGGTCTAATCCCAACAAGGAGCAACAGAAATGGTGGCGTCCAAGCGGCGCCCCACGCGCCTGGGTATCAAATGAGCATTGCCAGATCGGGCAAAGCCGCGCGGACGGCCGCCGCGCGCGCATGATCGTCGGCGAGCAAGCGAAAGTCCGCGAAGTCGAATCCCGGGCCAACTGTGCAGCCGACAAACGCATATTCCCCCAGCGGCCGCGCTGCCTGCCAAATTCCGGCGGCGATTATGCATACCGGCGCGTCCGAGCCGCTGCCCACCGGAGCCAACCGATGGCGCAGGACAGATTCACCTGATGCGCTGAGCTCCAGCAACTCCAGCGGCCCACCTTCGTACAGGTGCCAGACCTCATCCGATGCGACCTGATGCCAACGGCTGAAGCTACTCTCTGTGAGCAGGAAGTAGATCGTCGTCAGCGCGGCACGGGGCTTGCGCCCATCTGTCGGGGTAACCTCAACTGCGGATCGGAATATCTGGCGATAAAAACCGCCCTCGGGATGGGGCCGCAAATCCAGTGTTGTAATCAATTCGGCAGCTCGCGGGTGCATCGCGTAATTTAGTGTCCTGATTCGGTGTGCTCTTTTAACAATGCTAAATATTGCGCAATCAATTCGGGGCCATGTACCGCGGACCAATGGCCGGAAATGATCTTATCAATCTCGAGATGAAGCAGCCGAAGTTTTTCAAGGGTCTTGGGATATTCTTCCAGGTTGGCAAAAGCGAGGTTGCCGAGGTGTTCCTTCAGAATCGAGCCAGCGTACAGAACCTTTTCCTTCGGAAAGTAAACGAAGATATCGTCTACGTTGTGTGAAGGCCCGAGGTAAAAGCAGCGAATATCGCCGTTCTCAAGTGTAAAATCGGCGTCGTAGGTCTTCGTCGGAAGAACCAACGGCAGACTGGGATAAGTCGGAAAATACTTGCGGGTAAAATCCCCTGCTTTCGCCCAATCTTTTTCGAGCGTCTCTTTGGTCAACTTCGTCGAAACGATGTGCGCACCAATGCGCTTCCAGTAGGCGCTGCCTCCCGCGTATTCTGGATCGTGATCGGGGAGAATGACGTCGCTGATTGGCTTATTGGTCACCGTCCTGATTGCCTGAGCGAGCAATTCGGCCGTATCTGGAGACCAACCTGCGCCGACGACCGTCACCGACGCCGCGCCGATATAAACGGCGTAATTTGTTTTTGCGTAGTGTGAATCCTCCGCCACATAGACTGAACCGGACAGCGCGTAGATAGATACACCGGGTTCGGTCGCCTTAACCACAGAAATCGAGAGTAACCAGATAGAAGCAATGACTAATTTCACGACGAGCAAAGAATCTAACGAGAACAAGATGAGCGACCGTCGCCGAGAGCGAGCGTGGCTCCGATTGAAACTGCTTTAGTAATCTCAAAACTTGAACACGCAGCGGACGGCGGTTCGCTCCAGCGCTTGGTTAGACCCATCATTTATCAGGAGGGCCCATCTCAGTTTGGAACTCGAGAGATTTGTATTTTTCGAGAATATTCTTCGGAATTCGCGGGAACTTGAGACCGCGGATGACTCTGACAACCAATTGGTCAAGGAGCTTGTTCGGAGGAATCGTGGTCACTCTGATTTGGCTGGGGCGTCCAGCGGCGTCTATCTGAAATGAGAACTTCTTCGTTACGTTCCCGAGCTCGCGATGCTTCGCAAGCTCCGGCATCAGTGCGCCCGCAACGATTCGAGTGACCTCGGCCATGTACAAATCAACTGCGGGCTATAGCGAGTCGGCCTTTGCACGAGTCGCTAGCGCGCAAACGCACGCGAGCAGGATCGGTGAAGCTAATTTGGCGCGCATGAGACCTAACGAGAATTAGACCTAATTTTTCCGTCTAATCCAAGCGTCTCATTTCTCCCGAAACACGAGCGCGCCGTTTTTGGCATCGACTTGGACGGTGTGGCCTTCGCGGACCTTGCCTTCAAGGATCTGGATACTGAGTGGATCGAGAATTTCTTTTTGAATGGTGCGACGCAGAGGACGGGCGCCGTAAACGGGATCGTATCCTTCGCGTGCCAGCAGTTCCTTGGCTGAATCGGAAAGTTTGAGCGTGATCTTTTGTTGCTCCAGACGTTTCGACAGGCGGCCGAGTTGGATTTGAACAATCTTTTTCAAATCGTCCTCGCTCAACCGGTCAAAAATGATGATCTCGTCCACGCGATTAAGAAACTCCGGTCGAAAATGTGCGCGCAACGCGTCCGTGACCAGTCGACGACGCGCTTCTTTCGATTCTTCCTCCATGATGTATTGGGAACCGATGTTCGACGTCATGATGATGACCGTGTTCTTGAAATCGACGGTTCTCCCCTGCCCGTCTGTGATCCGTCCATCATCGAGCACCTGGAGCAAAACGTTGAACACGTCGGGATGCGCTTTTTCAATTTCGTCAAAGAGCACTACGGAGTACGGCCTGCGTCGAACTGCTTCGGAAAGTTGACCGCCTTCTTCGTAGCCGACGTAGCCCGGCGGCGCACCGATCAAGCGGGCGACCGTGTGTTTCTCCATGTATTCGCTCATATCGATCCGGACCATGGCGTTCTCGTCGTCGAACAAAAATTCAGCGAGAGCGCGAGACAATTCGGTTTTACCGACACCAGTTGGTCCGAGAAAGATGAACGAGCCCAACGGGCGATTTGGGTCCTGCAATCCGGCACGAGCGCGACGCACGGCATTAGCGACGGCTTTAATCGCTTCGTCCTGGCCGACAACACGTAAATGCAAATGCTCTTCCAGTTTTACCAGTTTCTCGCGCTCGCCCTCCTGTAACCGTGAGACCGGAATATGCGTCCAGCTGGAAACAACCTCGGCGATGTCTTCCTCGGTTACTTCTTCGCGAAGAAGAGATTTCTTGCTCTTCGCACTTTTTGCCGTGGCATCCGCCAATTTTTTTTCTAACTCAGGAATGCGTCCATATTGGATCTCGCTCGCCTTGGCCAGTTCACCACGACGCTGTGCGCGCTCAAGTTCGGTGCGAGATCGCTCGAGTTCTTCTTTCCATTTTCGCTGCTCGTCGAGAACTGCTTTCTCTTTCTGCCATTCGGCTTTGAGCGCCGAAGATTTTTCCTTTAATCCCGCCAATTCTTTCTCGAGTTTCTTTAAGCGCTCCTTGCTAGCGGTGTCTTTCTCTTTCTTGAGCGCCTGGCGTTCCATTTCGTGCTGCATGATCTCGCGCTCGATCACATCGATCTCTGTCGGCATCGAATCGAGCTCGATCTTCAAACGCGACGCAGCTTCATCGACCAGGTCGATGGCCTTATCCGGCAAAAACCGGTCGGTAATGTAACGCTGCGACAGCACGGCTGCCGCAACGAGTGCGCTGTCGGTGATGCGCACGCCATGGTGCACTTCGTAGCGTTCCTTTAATCCACGGAGAATTGCGATCGTATCTTCCACGGTCGGCTCATTCACCAAGACCGGTTGAAAACGCCGCTCCAATGCCGCGTCTTTCTCGATGTATTTGCGATACTCATCGATCGTAGTCGCGCCGATCGTGCGCAGTTCACCGCGCGCCAGCATCGGCTTAAGCATGTTTGAGGCATCCACGGAGCCTTCCGCTGCGCCTGCACCGACGATGGTGTGCAATTCGTCGATGAACAAAATGACCTGCCCTTGTGAATCAGTCACTTCTTTCAAGAATGCTTTCAGGCGATCTTCAAATTCGCCACGGAACTTTGCGCCGGCCACCATCGCGCCGATGTCCATGGCGATGAGGCGTTTGTTTTTTAACGATTCCGGCACGTCGCCGCTAATGATTCGGCGGGCCAACCCTTCCACGATCGCAGTCTTACCCACACCCGGATCGCCGATGAGCACCGGATTATTCTTTGTCCGGCGGGACAGCACCTGCATGACCCGCCGAATTTCGTTGTCGCGTCCGATCACCGGATCGATCTTGCCCCGCCGAGCGAGCTCGGTTAGATCGCGCCCATATTTTTCCAGCGTCTGATATTTGCCCTCGGGATTTTGGTCGGTGACTCGTTGCGAGCCGCGCACCTGCTGGAGACCCTGCATGAGCTTGTCGCGCGTAGCGCCAAGATCCTTCAGCAATTTCGACGCGGGAACATTTGCACCAGCTAACGCGAGCAAATAATGCTCGGCACTCGTGTACTCATCCTTCAGTTTCGACATTTCCTTCTCCGCCGAATCCAGAACAGTGCGGAGCTCGTTGGAAATGCGCACATCTGAGGCCGTCCCATGGATTTTTGGGCGACGCTCCAACTCCGAATGCAATCGTTCGCGTAACTGATCTACATTCGCCCCGATCTTTTCGAGAAGCGGCCGCGTTATCCCCTCGCCCTGGTCCAAAAGCGATGCAAGGAAATGTTCGTTCGTAATTTCCGGATGATTAGTCTGCGAGGTCAGGTCCTGCGCCGCTTGCAGTGCCTCCTGCATTTTTTGCGTGTATTTATCGATCCGCATGTTTGCAAAGATAGTGAACGCAACGCGCAGAGGCAATCGCGCGTGATTATCATTCCGAGCGAAGCGAGGAACCCCGGAGGCCGGGCTCGGATCAGACAAGTTCACATTGTGATCGGCGATTACCGGGGAGGTCCTTCGCTGCGCTCAGGATGACCGCACGAGCAATGACTATGCTCGTCCATTGCAGGCGTGCTTCATCCCGTCTATGAGTGTTTGCGATGGAGGAGAAAGAAAAATGGATTGGAGAAAAAGCGCTGGCGCTTTTGCGGCACGGCCCGTTTCGCCGCTACATTATTGGCTCACTGATTTCCGATAGCGGCACCTGGATGCAAATGATGGCACAAAGCTGGGTGCTGAGCGGGCTCACAAACAAGGCCATCCTGCTTGGACTGGTTAATTTTGCCGCCGGATTGCCCGCGCTTGCACTCGCTCCCACCGCCGGGTCGCTGGCTGATAAATGGGATAAGCGCAAGATCCTGATCGCTACGCAAATTGTGCAGATCATTTTCGCAATTGCCCTGGGATTCTTGGTATTGAGCGGGCGTATTCAGATTTGGCACATTATCTTTTTTGCGTTTCTCCTGGGCGTTGCGTTCTCATACGAAATGCCGGCCATCTCTGCTCTTGTGCCCGAGCTGGTGAAACGCGATCAGATCGCAGCGGCCGTTGCAGTTGATCGATCCGTATTTCACGGGTCGCGTCTAATCGGACCTTCACTGGCAGGCTTCTTTGTCGCGTGGTGGGGTGCCGCAGCGGCATTTTTCGCAAACGGGCTTTCTTTCGTGGCCCTCATCATTGCACTCGTGTCACTGCCGAAGAGACCGATTGGCACGCCTGAGGAAGAAGCCCAACGTCGCAGCGGCATCATGGAAGGTTTTCGCTATGTCCGCTCAAATCGCGTTGTTCTGTCTCTGATCGCCTTGATCGCGTTGAACACGATTTTCGTTTTTCCGGCGATCTCAGTGATGCTGCCACTTTATGTGCGCGATATTCTCCATTTGGGTGCGCAAAGCATGGGAGGACTGATGGCGGTATCTGGCAGCGGCGCCTTTCTCGGGTCGATTGGCCTGCTCAGCGTTGCGCGCAAGAACCGCTTGCGATTCATGGGCGGCAATGTGTTCGCGATTGCTGTGGGAGTGTTTTTCATGTCGCGGTCGCAAAGTTTCTTACTCACGGCCTGTGCCATGGGTGCCATTGCCATCGCGCTTTCGATGAACTTCGGTTTGACTAACACGATTGTGCAGGAACAGGCGCCGCCGCATCTGCGTGGCCGGGTCTCTGCCGTAGTGGGTATGAGCTTTTTCGGGTTAATGCCCATTGCCGGACTGATCACGCCTGGCTTTTCCGATCTGATCGGAATGCGAACAACACTAGCTATCGCCGCGGTGGTATACGGAATCGCCGCGGCTCTAGTTTTAAGTCTGGCTGGGCGTCACGTGTGCGACCACGCCGTTTCACCAGCCCCGGAGCCCGAGATCGAGCCGGTCTGCTGATAATCAACCGTGGCGTTTCGCAGAATGGAGCGGCGGGCGCCGAGCGACATGGACGAGAAGCCCGAAGGGTGAGCGAGGTGGCACGAGCGAATCAAGCGCCTTACAGTTTGTTAGGCCGATGATTTCCTTTTCCACGGGTTGGAACTCCGAGCGCCATACTACTGGCGACGCAATGCTGCGTGAAATCAAAGCCAAACTTGGGTTTGATTTGATTGAGCTGGATCACTCTGTCCGAATGTCGCTGATGCCGGGAATTCAAAAGATGTTTAATGCCGGAGAAATCCACTTCAGCAGTTTGCATAATTTTTGTCCGCCACTTCCCGAAGCCACGGTAACTTCGATCGACTGTTCTAAATTTTCAGCCGCGTCAGCCGCCGAACGTGAGCGCGCTGTCATACAAACATTTCAATCGATTGATCTCGCCGCGCAATTAAGCACCCCATTCATCGTATTACATCTGGGACAGGTGAACATGAACCCAATAACCCATCGGTTGATTGCGATGGCGAAAGCCGGCAGATACCTGTCGCGCGAGTACGTGAGAATGAAAATCGGTGCCGTGCAAGAACGCGAAAAGATTGCGCCCGAATGTCTGGAGCGCGTGAAAGATTGTCTGCGTCGCATTGTAGAGTATGCGGCTCCAAAAAATGTTAGGATTGGTTTGGAAGCCCGGCGCGATTATGAACAAATTCCAACTGAACGCGAACTGGTGGAGCTACTTGACCAGATGGACTCACCGTTCCTTGGTTATTGGCATGATTTCGGTCACTCGCAGATCAAAGAGAACCTGGGATTCCTCGATCACGCCGAGTGGCTGCGCGCGGTCGGTACCACGTGCGTTTGGCTGCCATGTGCACGACTGCGTATGGCCTGCGCGAGATCATCAACCGCCATTTACCGGAGGTATTGATTTTGAAAAACTTGTTCCGCTCCTTCCTGCAAACTGCTTATTTGTCTGGGAGATGAACGCGAACAGGACAGCCGATGCGATTCGCAAGTCGGTCGAAATATGGGAGGAACGTTTCGGCACATGAAAAAAATCCTGGTCACTGTTTTCCAGGTCAGCGTCACCATCGCGGTGCTTTACTGGGTCTACCACGATCCTAGCAGGCGGGCGCAGATGGTTGAAGCGATCCGAAACGCTCAGTATCGCTGGGTTGCCATGGGGATTCTGGCATACGCGCTGGTGGAAATCGCTGCCGCTTTTCGCTGGAACGTTCTGTTGAAGGTCCAAAAGATCCATCTGAGTCTTCCCAGGCTCTCGGGTTTGTTCCTTATAGGAATGTTTTACAACCAGTTTCTCCCCGGAGGAACGGGCGGCGATATCATGAAAAGCTATTACCTGCTCAAGGAAACACCGGACAAGAAAGCTGGGGCATTGCTCGCCGTCGTGTTTGATCGTTTCATTGGTCTTGTTGCGTTGGTCGCCATTACTGTCACGCTCATTGGACTGCGCTATGATTTTCTCGCACAAACTGCCGAGACGCGAAATTTGCTCTGGATCCTCCTTTTCCTGCTCGGCGTATCGGTCCTGACGCTGATATCCACTTTTGTAATCAGCGGATTTAACCTGTTTCATTCATTGCCAGAGAAGTTCCCCGGCCGGGACAAGTTGATCGAGATTTCCGCAGCTTATCACCTTTACGCACATCATTGGCGCGCGACGCTCGTCGCGTTTGGAGCATCTCTGGTCGCGCACCTGGCCACGTTCTCAACTTTTCTCTGTGCGGCGTACGCACTGGGCGCCCCCGTGCCAGTGGTAAACTTTTTTGCGGTGATGCCAGTGGAACGCACCATCTCCGCACTGCCCATTAGTTTCGCGGGAATCGGCCTTCGGGAAAAGATCCTGCAGATCATGCTCAGCAGCCTTTGCGGCGTACCGGAAGCCAAGGCCATTCTGATTGGTTCCCTGAGCTTCCTCATCATCCTTGTCTGTTGCCTGCCCGGTGCGATCGTTTATCTCTTTTACAAACCAAGCGGCGCGGCCGGGCGCGTAAAAATGCGCGAAATGGAACACGAAGTAGTCGCCCTGGAACGTAAGATTGGCGAAACGGAATGACGTTTCCTTTCGACGTCCATTGATGAAGCGCAAACGTCCGCGCCCGTTTGTCGTCGCCACCTTCGCGATGACCGTCGACGGCAAGGTTACCACGAAACACCTGTCGCCAGTCGATTTTACTTCACGTGAGGATAAGTTGCATTTGTTTCGTCAGCGTGCTTCAGCCGACGCGGTAATCATCGGACATACCAGTTTGAAACGTGACAATGTCCGGCTCGGTTTGCCAGTTAAAATGCAGGAAACCAGAATGAAGCGCGGTCAAACTCGCGGTCCATTACGCGTGATTGTTTCCAACGAAGGCAAAATCGACCATCGCTTGAAAATTTTTCAGTCGGACATTTCGCCCATTGTCATTTTCTCTACCAAACGAATGCCGCGAAAATATCAGCATGCCTTGGAGAAAAAAGCGACGCTCCATCTCAGCGATGCAGGTCATATTGATCTTGTCGTTATGCTGCAAACATTACGCAGCAAATACAGGGTTCGCACACTCGAATGCGAAGGGGGCCCAACGCTTTTTCGGGCTTTGTTGGAACATGGCCTGGTCGATCAGCTCAATTTAACCATTGCGCCGCACATGTTTGGTGGAGCAAAGGCTCCGACGCTGACAGGGGTGAGCAAGAAATTCCTGCCTGCCAGTGTGCATTGTTTGTTGTCCGATATGCGAATTGTCGGCGACGAATGTTTTCTTACGTATCGAATCAAGCATCAGCGGCGCCGAAATTAGGCGCCTCCCTGCGACGTGGTCGCCGGACAAGTTCACCGCCGCAATTTGGACAAACGAAATTCATTTGTCCGGCACAACTTGCGCAGTACGTGCATTCGTAGCTGCAAATATATGCCGTCCCGTCCGGTGCGACTGTGGTCCTGCATTTTTCGCAGATTGTTTTGAGTTCCAACGCCATTTCTCAATCTCGTTTCTAATCTGCAGGAGCACCTCAAATCATTCAACGCTGGAAGCTAACTCCGATCGCTCTTTTGTTTTTAACGTGCGATTGCGAGCCATTGTATGTACGCTCGCGGTCTTTTCTGGAGGAACAGTATGCTCAAACCAGTAAAATGTTTTGTTGCGATTGGAATTATAGTCGCGTCACAAACGACCGGATCCATTGCTGCCGACGCTGACTGGGACAGAACGGTCTTGCCCCGACCACCTCAGCCCTTTCAAGGTGTGGCCAAACGTACACTGGAAGGATCCGTGGCAGCCTTTACCCCTCCCGTGAAGGCTCCGCCGAATGCGCCGAATGTCCTGCTCGTCTTGATCGACGACGCGGGATTCGGTAATCCATCCACGTTCGGCGGTCCCGTGGCTACGCCTACATTGGACAAAGTTGCTGCAGAGGGACTTCGTTACAATCGATTCCACGTCACGGCGCTTTGTTCACCGACGCGCGCAGCGCTGCTATCGGGTCGAAACCATCACGCGGTCGGATTTGGGTCGATCTGCGAACTCATCGGCGGCTGGCCCGGGTATAGCACGAACTGGCCGACTAGCGCGGCATCCATAGCGAAGATTCTTCAGGGCAACGGCTATAACACGGCTGCGATCGGTAAGTGGCATCTGACACCTGATTCACAGCAGGGCCCTGCCGGCCCTTTTGATCGCTGGCCAAACGCACTCGGCTTCGATTATTTCTGGGGATTTCTCGGTGGCGAAAGCGGTCAGTTCGATCCGGTAATCACAGAGAATAACAGCATTATAGGCGTGCCAACGGAGAAGAACTTCTATTTAAACGACGCGATGGTAGAACACGCGATTACCTGGATTCGCGATCAAAAAGCACAGGCGCCAGATAAGCCTTTCTTTCTCTACTTCTCGACTGGGGCAACTCACGCGCCACACCAAGTTCCGAAGGAATGGAGCGACAAATACAAAGGCAAATTTGATCAAGGCTGGGACAAGTTGCGCGAAGAGACGTTCGCCCGACAGAAACAGCTCGGCGTGATTCCGAACAACGCCAAGCTTACTCCTCGTGATCCGGCGTTCCCGGCTTGGGACAGCCTACCGGCGGAAGTAAAGAAACTGTATTCGCATCAGATGGAAGTTTACGCGGGCTACCAGGAAAACGCTGACCACGCCGTTGGGCAGGTCGTCAAAGCTATTGAGGATATGGGACTCGCCGATAACACGTTGATTATTTACATCTTTGGTGATAACGGCGCCAGCCTGGAAGGGACCGAGAGCGGGACATTCAACGAAATGACTACCTTGAATGGTGTTCCCCTCACGACCGACCAGCAATTGAAAGCAATTAAAGCTTACGGCGGTCTGGACAAATGGGGTGGTCCGGATATGGCTCCACATTACGCGGCGGCGTGGGCGTGGGCTGGTAACACGCCATTCAAGTGGGGTAAGCAGGTGGCCTCACATCTCGGCGGTATTCGTAATCCCATGGTTATCGCGTGGCCAAATCGCATCAAGGACAAAGGCGGTTTGAGAAGTCAGTTTACTCATTGCACCGACATTGCGCCGACGATCCTGGAAGCCGCTGGCCTGCCAGAACCAAAGGAAGTCAACGGCGTACCTCAGATGCCAATGCAGGGCGCAAGTTTTCTCTCCACATTCGATGATGCCAAGGCGCCCTCGCAACACACGCAGCAGTACTTCGAGATTTTGGGAAACCGCGCAATGTATAAGGACGGCTGGCTGGCATCCTGGCGACTGGACCGAATTCCATGGAAGATTGATCCGGAAACACTCTCGCGATTCGCACCAGGCAAATGGGACCCGAATAAGGATAAATGTGAGCTATACAATCTGGACGAGGACTTCTCACAGGCTGACGACGTCGCCGACAAATATCCGGACAAAGTGCGCGAACTAACAGAGCTGTTCTGGGCCGAAGCCGAGAAATATCAGGTACTGCCATTACTCGGAGAGATGGCAACGGTATGGGGATTTCCAAAGGGTTTACCGGACCAGACGAAGTTCACTTACTACAACGGAACGGAAAATATCTCTTCGGGCATGATTCCTCCTATCTATAACCGTTCGTACACCATCAGCGCAGACTTGTTTAATCCGGGGCGCCCAGGTCTCGGATTGCGGCCTGGTATGGCAGGCGTGATTGTCGCCGAGGGCAGTTTTCTTGGCGGGTTCTCGTTTTATGTGGAAAACGGCTACCTCAAGTACACCTATAGCTTGCTCGGTCTGAAACTGGATACCATAAGTTCACGTGATGCGTTGCCTGAGGGCAAAATGAATGTGCGTTATGAATTCACCGCCGATAAGCCCGGCGAGTTCGGTACTGGCGGCACGAGCCGACTTTTCATCAATGGCAAACAGGAAGCGGAGGCACAAATGGAGCACACCGTGCCTTTTCGGTTCGCTTCCTATGCCGGCATGGACATCGGCACTGACAATGGTCTTCCAGTCGTCCCAAAATTCGAATACACCAAGGTATTACCGAAGTATTTCAGAGGCACGATTGAAAAAGTCGAGTTCGACCTTGGTCCGGCCAAACTTAGTAACGAAGACCTTCAGCGCAGGTATCTGCAGCGCTTCGCTAAGGCGGTGAGCAATTGAGTAACACAGCGCACTTGATTGATGCTGTGGTCCGGAACGCCCTGTAAAGTTCACCATTTCAACGCGCCTGAGCCGCCTTGTGTCGGATAACATGTCTACACAAACCGTTGCCCAACAGCATCTGTGTTTAACTCACCTCACTTCGCGAGGTGATTCATCACATTTATCAGTGGCTCGCTTGGGATGTGTATCAGGCCGCCAAAAGGTTGGTCCAGTTCGAGAATCAGAAAAATCGCACACGCAACTGAGAAGGCAGAGGCGACAAGGGCGAGCATGGTCGTTGCGTTCGGTGGCGCGATCACGCTGAAGCCGAAAAAAATGACCACGAGCCAGGACACAAGAATAATTAACATTGGCTCGGAAATTGATGGTATCGACTGCGCTACCAACAGCAATCGAAGCTGACTAAGATCCACCATGAGAGTCGTCACCTGCCCCTTGAGTGCGCGTTGAGCGTCATCGTGTGGCGAAAATTGCTGGACGGTAACAAAGACCGCGTCACCAACCTGCTGGTTTGGGGCTAACTCGGCAATCCCGCCCTGGTCTGCGGGCCAAATGCGCCGAACCGCATCGGCAACAGCATCACGAAGCTCTCCGCGAGCTTGCGCAGCTTCTGGTCCGTAGAGCGTCAACACGCGGTCGAGAAAGGCAACCTTTGCTGCCATTTGGATAACTTCACTTCGTTTCGTGTCGTAGCTATCCTTCGCTGAGCTTACCAGCAATCCCAGAACGAGAGCGGTCATGGTAGCAACGAGGCCCATCGCAAGCTTCACGGCATCCTTGGAGTCGCTGCTCAAATGAGCCTCAGGAAGGTAATGATGCACACGCCTTCCCAGGAACGCGGCGCCGACGAGACATACAAATAAAATGGCAGCGACCAGGATTAGACTCATGACTTCATTCGATCAACGCTGCAGGCTTGTCTTTTTGCGCAACAATAATCCGGAAACTGGTGTGACTTTGCGTGGTGGAATCCACCTGGCTTGTCGGTGAAGATGATTGTCGCGCCTGGCGTGAAGACGCCTGTCGTCTTTCCTGGGAACTCACTCGGGACGTTAAATGACGAAAACAACGACTTCAGCATCGCAAATTTAGAATAATTAGATTTCCACGATGATTTAGATCGCCTTGGGTCTAGTCAATGCCTTTTTGATGCGATGCATTCGTGTGTTCCGTTGTGGCGAAGTCGACGCTTAGGATAACCCGTTCACCAAAGACCGGGGAAAAGGCGGTAGCGGACCACGGCGACATAGGCTGGCCACCCGGCATCTTGAGAGAGCACTCGCTCCTCAGCGAGGATCCTGTAGACTAGAGACATCCAACCGACCAATACCAGGAGGAGTGTGCCGAAATTCCATTCCTGCAGGTTGTATCCGATGTCTCCAAGTATGTACGAAAAATAGATCGGGTGTCGGGCAATTCTGTAGGGCCCACCAGTCACCAGACCTCTCAAAGCCGGCCGTACCCCGAAGAATCTCCCCATAGTGAGAAGGCTAACAAGACTAAGACCAGCCGCGAGCGTCACCAGAACCAAGCCGGCGCCAGGCCACGCTACATACCCCGGCGACCAGCGTAAATAAATGACTTGGGCATAGGGATAAAGGTAGGCGATTCCGACAGCCACGCTGGAAGTAATTGAGTAATCCCGCACCTTCGGGTGAGGTCGCGTGAGCGCAACCCCAAGCACAATGACATGTTGTAAAACGTAAATCCAGTCTGTGATCGTGAACGTGGGAGTCAGAAAAAAAAGAAGGACTAATTCTGCTACCGTGACGCAGAACAGGAGAAGATCGGCAAACCGTCGCCTAAACATTTCAGAGACGTGCGGAATCACTTGAGAGGTTGAGCGGCTTTATAAATTTCGGTCGACGCCAAAGCCAGCGCGTCGGAGAAATCAAACGTGGACGGTGGGATACGGTAATCCGGAAAGGGCGCAGCCGGCCACCGCGATTAAGCGAAACTCTGACGACTTTTAGGACCCGACATTAATTCCAAGGGAGAGACTTAGTTTAGCTCTGATAAGTTTACTGCCCACTTGTTAAGGCCGCACTCGTTCTTACGTTTGGCCTCTAGTCTTGTGAGTCGTCCTCCACGTCATCCTCAGTTACTTTCCAAGTCTTATCAGGGTTGTACTTGTCCATGCTCTGAAACGTTTTGAGCGTATCTGGTCCGAGATCTTTCTCGTAAACGACTCCGTCGGGGCCAACGATGAACGTTTGCACTCCGGTCACTCGATAGTCAGCGGGCGCAGCGGCCAGGGCGAACCCGCCGATCATGGCTCCGCCAACCACGAAGTCCATCTCTCCCATGGGCGCCGCAGGTCCCTGCCCCTTCAGCACCTTAAAGTAGTAGCCATGATATGGCTGAGGCTGACTCGGATTTGAATATCCTTGCTCGAGCGCTTTGGCGACTTCTTCTCCGACCGGACCTCCCCACGTTCCGTCCGCGTTCTGCCATGCTAGGCCGTCATGTTTACCAGGCGTGCTGATAACTCGCTGCGCGTATTGGTTCACCTTTGAATCATCGTGCTTTTCCTGAGCATACTCGTGTTGTGCCTCAACAAACCCACGACAAATCTGAATCGCATTTAGCTCGTTAGCTCCGATTCGCCTATTTAATATCTCCTCACGGCCGACCTTTGTGTCGAAGAACCACTTCCCTTTTTGTTTCACGATCGGAATAGGAAGCGGAAAATCATCGTTCCCCACCAGGAGAATGGCCTCATTCGGATTTTTCTTGTCCAATTCGACTGAGGTCTTTTCTTTTGCCTTATTCGCAAACTCGGTCGCCCGATTTTTGTCCTGCACCGGATCTTGCGAACTGATAATATCGTCGCCATCCGGCCCCAGAATCTCTTTCGCCGCAGCGACATCGAAATTCGCTGCTACTTGAATGAGAGCATCAGCCGCCTGTTTCGGCGTGTCGAACTCCTTTTGCCCTGGCTGAGGCGTTCCTTGGGCTTCTTGCTTCACCGCCGCTTCTTTCTTCTCCGGCGCAGCGACCGAGGCCGACACGACGAAGCTTGCTATAAGCATCGATGCAGCAAGCAAGATCATTTTCGATGATGTCATGGTGTTTCGCTTTGTCTTCATAGTCTTGTCTCCGTCGATCGTCCGCTTACCTCCGACCACCTCCACCGCCGCCTCTGTGACCGCCGCCGCCACCGCCGCCTCTGTGACCGCCACCTCCACCGCCGTGGTAGCCCCCGCCTCCACGTCCGCCGCCTCCACCGCGACTGTATCCGCCACCTCCCATGCTATGACCTCCTCTGCTGCTGCTGGCTCGCGCGTAATTTCCGCTCCCGCCACCAAATCCTCCTCCGCCACGAGAAGCGGAACTAGGTCGCGACGATGCGCTGCGGTTACCAACTTGGTTTTTAGCGCTACCGCCGGCCGGGCGCGTCGACGGTCTTGCACCGGCGTTACCGCCACCAGGCCGCGTTCCGGCTCCGCCGCCACCAGGTCGGTTCCCAGCTCCACCGCCGCCAGGCCGGTTTCCAGCTCCACCACCACCGGGACGATTCCCAGCTCCGCCGCCACCAGGTCGATTGCCAGTTCCACCACCACCGGGGCGATTTCCAGCTCCACCGCCACCAGGGCGATTTCCGCCCCCTGCAATCCCACCTCCGCCGGCGCCCGGTCGATTTCCAGCTCCACCCTGCCCACGCGCACCCTGACCACCAAACTTGTTCGCTGTTTGCCTGTTCCCATAGGGTGCGTTTCCGCGGTGTTGCGGATTGTGCTGCCAATTCCCTTGTCCCTGGCGGCTCACGTTGCGGTTAAAATTATTGTTCTTATTGTAATTATAATTGTTGTTGATCTTGACGTTGCCACCATTCCAATCGCAATTGCCCCAGTTGCCACCCCAAGAGCCCCATGCAGCAGCACCGAGTGCAATTCCCGCACCCCAGGCCAAGGCCGTTCCAGGCACGTAGCCCGGATACGTATAAGGATAATAGGGGTACGCGGGAGGAGGAGGCCCATAAACGACTTGTGGATCGTATGACGGCACGTAAACGACGTCGGGCTGGGCTGGCTCAATCGTGATCACCTGTTTGCCACTTGGCACTGTCTCCGTTTGCACGGTTGTTTGTGCGCTGGTCTTTAAGTTTCCGGTGCCCTGAGCCTTTCCACGCATGCGTTGGACCGCGTCCATCACGTCAGCTTGCTGCGCCAGGAATGCGTTTCCCAAATCGCTCGTCCATTGAATATTGTCTGCCATGCGCGTAACGACGTCCGGATAAGCTACCAGTCCCTGGACGCTTGGGTCCCAAGGCTCCTTTGACACAGCATCTGCTAGCGCTTTGTCTTTCACGTTCGGGTTCTTGGCCATCCATTGTTGAAGTTGAATCACCTCAAGTGGATAAGTCGACGCGGCGAGAGTTTGTGCCAGGAGTGGGTCGGGATATAGCGCGATCGGCGCAACCAGCGAATCCAGTTGGTCATTGGGCAGTTTCGGAGCCTGTTCCGTGTCTGACGACGACGACGTGGTCATTTCCTGCGACTGGGCTTGCTGGGTTTGGCCAAATGAGCGGATAGGAGATAACAGTCCGATGACCAAAATCGCGACCGCGCCGTGAAAGAATTTCATATGGAATCTGGATTGAAGGATTAGTGGCTTCATAGGTTTTGCTCGCTTCCCTTATACTGTTATTTCAACACCCACGAGGTGGACAAGTATATTGTTTGTGCCGACGGCGGATGAATCAGACCTTGGGGCTTCAAGAATTGCCCCGAAGGGCAGAATAGATCCAAGATTTGTTCGCTAACCCTGCGAAGATCATCCTGGTGGGTGAAATTCTCGCTTTGCATCAAAATTGATAAATGGATCCCTCTTCGTAGAAACCTAATTCTGCGTTCTTTGTTGCGCGATTTTCTCATCAGATCGGACGCATCGAAAGCCGAGGTGATTCGTGCCGGTGTTCACCTCGCCTTTACCGCGCGTGCCAACGATGTAGCGCGAGCAGTATTGATCGTTGCAAAGAAAGGACCCGCCGCGATGCACCCGTTTCTTTTCGTTCGGCTCGGAAGGATCAAATGGTGAATCGGGCCCTTGTGGATTTTGCGCTATGCCGCCTTGATCGGCCAATGTTTGATAGTAATCGGGGCGATACCAATCGCTGCACCATTCCCAAACGTTTCCCGCCATGTCGTAAAGACCGTAACCATTCGGCGGAAACGATTTCACCGGCGCGATACCGGTATGACCATCTTCGCCCGCGTCTTTGACGGGAAATTTTCCCTGCCATGTGTTCGCCATCCATTTTCCGCCAGGCCGAAACTCATCGCCCCATACATAAACTTTTCCTGACAAACCACCACGCGCCGCAAATTCAAATTCGGCTTCAGTCGGCAAACGTTTGCCCGCCCATTTTGCATAGGCTTCGGCGTCTGGATAGGCGATATGGAGAGCTGGATATTTTTCTTTTCCTTTGATGTCGCTCTGCGGCCCCAGCGGGTGCCGCCAGTTGGCGTCTTTAACGTAGCTCCACCATTGATAGTGATCCGTGAGCGGAACTTCATGGTCGGTCGGCGCGAACACAACCGAGCCGGCAATGAGATTTTCTTCAGGCGCAGTAGGAAATTCTTCCTTTGTAGGCATGCGTTCCGCGATCGTCACGTAACCGGTTGCCTTAACGAATTTCTCGAACTGTTCATTAGTTACCGGTGTTGTATCCATCCAGAATCCATCCACTCGAACGCGATGAATCGGGCTGGAATCGTTCGACGCCATCGGCATTTCAGCGCTGCCCTTTCCGCTCACGTTTGCGCCCATGGAAAATTCACCGCCGGGAATCCAGACCATGCCTTCGGGTGCTTTGCCTGGAGGAGAATTTTTGTTCGGAATTGTCGGCGCGAACGAAGACGACTCGGGCGTTTCCGCGTGAACGACGGCGGCGCAGATACATAAACAAGCAATCAGAATACTACTTTTCAAATCGTAATACTTGGTCCGTTTGTCAGTGAATGAAACTTCAATTACTCCCCTGTTAACCCACGGCGTTATGATTCTACAAGTTTACTGCCCGTAGCGCGATGGCAATATAAGACTTTAGGCTTACATGAGCACGGTTTTCATCCTAATTTTTTCCGAGGTAGCGCTAAGAACAATCGGAATATTCGAGAGACACTTGGCAATGTTCGAAGTCAACCTTGGTTTTTTATCCTCACGGACCGGATGGAACCGCGAAAGGCAGGCCTTCGCGGATCAGCTTTGAGAAATCGGGTGAGTCGTTAGCGGCTCGGGCGCGGGTGTCAATCAGGCTTCGGGCTTTAAGCTCGGCAAAGGGAAGTCCGCTCGTGACGATGGCATGGCGTTCATACAGCAGTTCGTCGCCTTTGCCATTGAGAAGGATGCGCCAATCCCATGGCACGCGCTCGTTGGCTGGATGCTGCGTACGGATGCTCGTAGTGCAGTTGGTAGTGATGGCATTGTACCAACGGGGTTTGGTCCGAAGAGCGTTTAGCGAATGGATGTACTCAAGGAAACGTTCGCGCGCCTGTGCCGGCGAAACCGTCGTGCGGTACAGATAGATATCCTCATTACGATAGTTCGTGCGCAGGCGGATCACGTCGCGCTCATCGGCCACGATGTAAATGAGTTCGAAGCGTCGATAGAGCCCGCCGATGGTAGAGTAGGTTTGGCCAAGCTTCTTGCGTATCTCTATGGAGAAACAGAGCGGCGGTGCGTCAGCAAATTGAAAACTGACGATGGGATGCGCGATCCATGGCGAGCCCCAGTAATCGATTGCCAGGTCGATGCCAGTGATCTGCGAGAGTCGCACGGTGCGCGTCTCCCAATGCGGAATGTAGTCGGTATCGGTCCGGTAGTCACAGTTGCGTACAGTTATGCAGCGTCACTTCGTCCCCGTGAATGTCGGCCCAGGCTTGCTGAGCAACGTCCGGTTCCCAATCGCTATCGTTGGTTGGCGAAAGGGTCAGCCACCACGTAAGCACGCCGGCGAAGAGCGCAACAAAGATGATTAGCTTTCGCCAGAACTGCCTAACGAACAGCAGCACGACCACAAACGTGATCGTGAGCAGTATTGCTGCCAGGTGGTTGCCCGCTCCGAATGGAGCGTCAAACCATACGGCGCCAAACGCCCAGCCGATAGCGATGATGGCTAAGGGGATAGCCAAAATCAATTTGATGACTGCCATCAATCCGCTGTGGCTAATACGCCCGTGCTTCGTCCACTGCCGGATTTAAGGTGTAAACGCAAAATCCGGTCAAGCTCGGCAATGGTTTGCGGCAGTTCGCATGCGCCGTGCGGGCCGGGAACGATCACTTCCGATTGGGCGCCCTCGAGATGAGAGCTCCAGTAAGGGACGACACCATCAGAGCAATCTGGGCAATGGTCCTTCCCGCGATCGCCGATGATCGAGTGATAAGGAACATGAATCGGAGCTTCATTGACTACCGGTAATGCTGGATTTGACGGTTTCAGACCAGTGATACTGTTCGGAAGACGTTTGGCACTTCCGGTCAGTCGCACAAGTTCCGCGCTGGTGAGCACATCTGTCATGGCCGAGGCAATGTTAAGGGGAAGAGCGATCAAGCTAGTTCCAAATCTACCCAATCCGCTGCTGGCCATCTCGCTCCCGCGATGCGGCGTACAAATAAACACGACGCGTTTAATTCGGGGATTGGCCTGAAACGTCGTGGCACGTACAACCAGGCTATCGCTGGAATTCTCCCTAAAGATGCTTTTCGCAGTTTCCCCGAGAGCTTTCTCCCACATCGCCCTTGTAACAGTAATTATCTGCATGCGAGTAAGCATTCCGCCCATACTGTGACCTACCACAACGTACGGACGATGATTTGGATAAAGTTTGTCGACCTTGGCGAGTTCCTCGCGCAACCGAAGTGCGGAATAGAGGATAGGATTTCCGGTCGGATAACCGAAGACCCAGAATTGATAATGTTTGCGGATCTCAGGGTCGGCTTGAAGTCCGTTGATCGTTTGCACCCAATTGAACGGCGATGAAAAAAGGCCGTGCACAAGAACAAGAGGGATCCGGTCCGGATCGTAAGGCTGCAGGAAATACAAACCGGTCTTATCTAGGTAACGACTCGATCGAAACCCTGCCATTAACCCAATGAGTAGAATATTACCCGGCGGCTGGTAGTAGCTAATCGCGGCGGAATAATCGGCCGCCAGTGGGCGGATTTTTCCTTCAACAATCGCTGTTTGTTGCTTGGCAGGGCGACGCAAGGCGAGAGTCGCGTCCTTGCCTCTAAAGTCCAGCGTCGCTGTCACCGGGGCTGTGATGCCTTTTAATGGCGCGAAATTTTCACGCGGAGTAACACTGCGCACTCCAACAAGCGCGCCACCGACGCCTTGTTGAATGTTATTCTTCCTGATCAGTTTCTCCTTTATCGAACCGGGTAGCTCGAATGAGGTGAAGTAATCCGGTGCCCAAACGTCGGGAGCGGGAGATTGAAGACGCAAGTGGTAGGTCTGATCGTTACCAGCGACCGTTAGCGAATTATTCCACAATCGAGCTCCTTCTCCAGAGCGAAGCAGAATAGTAAGTTCACCGCAGGCTGAATTGTAAGTGTTGCGTGCTGGTGTCTCTTGAACGCCGGTAACCAGCAACGGAGCGGTCATGGCAGCGGCCTGTAAATAATCGGCGCTGCGTTTCTCAACGGGGACCTGTGAGGACCGTGCCTCGCGCATGATACCGGCAGCAGGCGCGTATTGAAGCCGGCCTGCCGTTTGCGGCGTCGTTGCGCAGCCAGCAAAAAAAGCAAGACAGGTTCCCGCAGCGATCACGCGAATCCGGACAGATATTTTCGAATGTTTAGGATTCATGCGATTTACGGCGTTACTGGTCCCTCGATAATCATCGACGCAGGCTGGAGCGAGGATTGTCGCAGCATTTCAGACGTCAGCAAATTCCGACACAAAGTTTACCGGCGTCTCGCGGTCTGTTCCACAAGACCTTTGGGATGAGAAATCTTCTAGCAATACAGTCGCCAAGCTGTCGGATCGAACCTTATGAGAGATCCTGTCGCCTCATCCAATTCCGACGCCTAAGATCGGGCTTGAGCGCCCGGAGCAGTTTTTCATACGATGCCTCGGTGCAGCTCCTAAAGTTTTCGATGAAGACATTCGTTAGATTTGTTTTTGCGATGTTGTTGGTTTCCTGCGAATCGTATGGCCCGTTCCACCCCAATACGGCCACGGAACCCCTCAACTCAATACGAGGCCCGAGTGATGGGCGCTACAAATTCGCTTTCATTGAATTCGGCGATCAGGGCTCAGCCCTGGATACATCACAACGAGCGGCTGCGATCAACGCGATTCGAGAGGCGAAGCGCCCACTTCTCTTCGTTTACATCCACGGCTGGATGAACAATGCCAACTCGGGTGACGTTTGCCGTTTTGAGCACTTTATTGACATGGTCTCACGTCTTCCCGAGGTGAGCCGGGGAAACATTAACGTAATCGGTGTTTATATCGCTTGGCGCGGCAAGGATCTTACTGTGCCAGGCTTGGATTTGCTGACGTTTTGGAACCGCAAGTTGACAGGCGGTGCGGTGGCGGCTCAAAACAGCTGCCTGGCTACCATTAACGAACTGGCACTGGCTGCGCGAGAACCAGGCAAACAGGTCCACCATTGCGTCCTGATGGGCCACTCGTTTGGCGGGTTGGTTCTAAGCAATACTATTTCTCACTCCATCCTCGACGCCAGCAGCACCGGCGCGCGGAACGCGAGCCCGTGGGACATGGCGGTCGCGTTTAACCCCGCGGATGACTCCATCGGCACCCGGCAGTTGTTATCCGAGTTAGATTATCTTTATAAGTATGACCCCACCCGTGGCGTGTATATAGGCAGGAGCCCCGGGGCAGAAGAGGGTGCTGTGATGAGGGAGGACCGTCCCCTTCTCATCGTTCTGCAATCGGAGAACGATCAGGCAACCGGCAAATTTTTTCCAATAGGCCAGAGTCTGGCCAACACAGTAAATCTTCATTATCACTGGGACAGTGTCCCATTGCCTGGGGGCAACGGACAAAAAGTATCGGAGGGAGAGTTTCAGACTCACACGCCCGGCAACGATAAGTACCTGGTAAATTTTCATGTCGTTCCATTAGGCGGAGTTGCGCCGCCGCCTGATCTAAAGACGTATGAGAACCGGGCCTTTGAAGCCAATATTCGACAAAACGTGCGTGGCCGAACTTTTTTCACCAGTGAAAAGAATAATGGTCACGAAAAACAATTCTGTCGGGGCCCGGAGTACAATCCAGATGAGACGCGTCCTCCCACAGGAAACGAAGACTGGCGCCGTTGGGAATTTGTCTACAGCGGCAATGCGCGTGTGCCCTGCTGGATCGTACGCGTACCCAAGGAAATTATTTGGGGTCACGGAGGATTATGGAGCGATAACTCGGTAGCGATGTTTGGCGCTCTTTACCGTATGCATTTTCCCCTGAATGCCGAAGGTAAACCTGCTCCTTCTCAGCCGGTTCGCATTCCCAGGGCCCCGGATACGCTAAAACTGAACCAGGACAAACTGCGCTGACCAGCACATTGCGCGTGGCACAGCGATAACCGAGTTGGTTTCCAAAAAACAGGTGTTTACTGATCATGGGACTTTCGGCTGGAATAGAGGGCGACCAAGCGTGCGATCAGCACTGCTACATAAAGCAACCCGGTTATAGCTTCCATTGCCGCAAGCCATCGCGCAATCCTTGAGACTGGAGTGATGTCCCCGTAGCCAACGGTGCTGAGTGTGATCAAGCTGAAGTAGAAGGCATTGAACCCATCCATCGATTGCTTCCCCATGTTCGTGTTAAACGAGAATGCTCCTCCCGGCGTCAACTGGTCCACCAGCCAGTACGCGATCATCCACATCAAACCGAGCATAAGATAGGCTGAGATGCTGGCGCAAAGTACCTCGACATTTACCGAAGGAGCACGCAAAACGAAGCGAAGCAGATTCGCCACGACGAAGCCAACCAGGATAAGTCCTGCGCTAAGGAAAATAGAAGGCGGAATCAGGTCCGGCTGTAAATGATTGATCCACCGGCCACCGATCGCCGGAATGGCAAGAACAATCGCGATAATCAGAATGCGTTTACGTTCCGCGACGGCAAGGACAGCCGATAACAAAACCAAAGAAAACAGAATTGAGACAATGATGCTGCCGCCTTTGACTTCTTCGACAAATGGGAAAGCGAAGAAAAGTAACCCCAGAGCGACCAAAAGTTGGACTGTGGTAAAACGCCGGAATCTTGGTATTCGTAACGACTTCACGCTTTCCCTCATTGATCCGCCTTTTCTTGTTAGTGCGTTTTCACCAACTGATAAGTTTGGATCGCCTCCGTCACACCATGGAAGATCAATCCCACGCCGATAGCGGAAACGAAAAAGCCGACGATGCGCGTCGCCGCATCGATACCGTGCGGGCCGATATAGCGTACGACTGTGTCCGCGTAGGCAAGAATCAGATAGGTTGTGACCATCGTCATAAGGATAGCAACGACGATCGCAGCCAGTGACGAAAATTCAGCGAAAGGATGCCGGACAAATGACGCCATGCCGAGCACGGTAGCTATCGCACCTGGTCCAAACATTAATGGCATCGCCAGTGGCACAAATGCAACCGTATCGCCCGGACCTGTCGGGGCGTTTGGGATGATGGAGGCTGTATCACTGGTCGGCATGAATAGCGCAAAGCCGATCCGCGTCAAAATGATGCCGCCGACGATCCGTACCATGCTGAGCGGCACCGCAAAGATTTTCAGCAATAACGCACCGAAGATTAGAAAGAAGAACATTAGAAGAGTTGCGTAGAAGCAGGACTTCCACGCAACTCGTCGGTGCGCAACCTTGTCCTGGCCTTCCAAGAGCTTTAGAAATACTGGTAGCACTGCGAGCGGGTTAATAATTGCCAGCAGTGTTGTAAAGGTACTCAGGAATAGGGTTGTAATCGTGTTCACGGGTTTAAACTTTTCCGACCGGAAGGCGCTACATTTCAGTTAGGTCTGTAGCGCTGGTAATCCGTGTCACTGGAACAGGACGCCCTTGATAAGCTTCGGAATAACAGGAGTGATCGACACCTGCACGTTCCACTCCTGTCCGGAGATCCGTGGATGCACAGGCATATACTGCACCGCGAGCTGAATTTTGACGGGCAGACGCCCGAACTTTACGACCTTGGCCAGACCCAGCCCGACGGGAACAGTCCAGACATCCTCAGATGGCGCGGTCCAGTCCGCAAGGATATTCCCCGAATAACCGATGCTCCAGCCCTCGCCGAAGAAAACGGTGGCAATAGGCTGCAGGTTCATCTGGTTCGTATCGGGCCGGAAGTGCTCGCCGCCGATAGACCACCATTGCTGGGGAAACACGCCAATGAAAAACTGTTTCGTGAGGTAACCCACCACGACACTGGGTCCAAGCTGCCACTTGCCCTGGCCGGTGAACACCGAGGTCGCGGTCGGGAAGATGGCGGTAGGACCCGCTCCGAGAATCCAGTTGCCAGAGTGCGCAGGTGACAGCAACTCCAGCAGAGTCAAATCGCCCAGCCCAGCGTCCCGCGCGAATTCGCCAGGGGACGTCTCGTGCGGGACGATATTGTAGAAGGGCATCACCGGCCGCGTGATCAGGTTCCAGTCTTTGGTCAGGCTCACAGGCATGACCGGCTGGAAATTCCAGTTGTTGCTCCATTGGCCGTTGTTCAGCTCGAAGTTATTGAACTGATTCGCGATGGACCAGATGCTGCTCACCGGGTTCGTCAGCTCCCGGTTCAGATCGCTTGCCGATTCTTCTTTATTAGAGGATTCGGTAACCGCGCCAAAGCTTAAATTCTGATTTAATCGAAAGGGCGATAAGTTAAGCTCAGCGTCCTCGCCAAGAGCGGCAGGTTCGCCCTTCATGTTACCGTAAGGATCGACTTCCGGAGAATTCGTCGCGCGAACGGCCGGAACTACTGAAAAAATTCCCAACGTAAGGACAGTGGCTCGTATAACGAGTGGAGACTGCCTCATATCCTCCCTTTGATCTCTTTAGTTCCAGATAAACAAGAACAGCAGCCAACAGGCTGCTGCCCTCGTTTATTCTGTCATTCTTTTACCAATCTCCCATAGCGTTCACGCCCATCGGACCAAATCCACCGAACTGCTGAACTTCGATGTGGTTGGGTCCGGCAGTCTCAAACGTGGGCATCGAGAGACTGTCCTGCCATCTGCCCCTGACCTTGCTGAGCCGCCGTCTGGCTGGCTGGATGGCTGGCATACGCCGTCGCGAGCGCCTGTTTATAGGCGTTGAATTGCTTTTGTCTCCCTACGTAGATCTTGTCCTTCGTGGCAGTCGGAAACACGTAATACAATTTTCCGTTGTACTTCACGGCTGTGACCCTGCCCTGGGTAAGTCCACTGATCGCCTGTTGCTGCTTGGGGGTGGTGACCGTGATGACCTTAAAACCCGACTGAGTGAGCAAGGCCTCTTTCTGGGCCATAACGTCGCCTGTACCGGTGGTCTGACACGCTACCAATAGCGCCAGAACCGTCCCGATACCTGTTAATGTTAATAGTTTTTTCATATATGTTTGGGTTGGTTGTTTTTGTTGGTGTTTAACTTTTATAGAAACGAAACGACGAAATTCCAAGCATTAAATGTCGCCACTTACCAATCCCCTAAAGAGGCCGTGCCCATCGGACCAAAACCATCGAACTGGTCAATCTCGATGTGATTGGGCCCTGCGGTCTCGTATGTCATTGTAGGCGCTGGGTTGATCAGCTGCTGACCGTGCTGAGTCTGGCTGGGCCGCTGATGGCTTGCCAGTCCGGCTGAGCGCATTCTTATAGGCGTTGAATTGCGTCTGTCTCCCGACGTAGATCTTGTCCTTCGTCGCCGTGGGAAAAACATAATATAGTTTCCCGTTGTACTTCACGGCTGAGACCCTGTACTGCGCTAATCCGTTGATAGCCTGTTGCTGTTTTGGGGTGGTGACCGTTATGACCTTAAAACCGGACTGCGCGAGCAAGAACTCTTTCTTGGAAGCGGCGAGCTCCGCGTGGTTGGTTGTGGCCGTCTGGCACGCTGCCACTAGTATCAGGACCGCCCCGATGCCGGCGATGCTTGTTACTGTTAATAGTTTTTTCATGTTCTCTCCTCTAGGTGCTTGTTGGCGTATGAGTTTATAAAAAATCAGATAACGACATTCCAAGCATTAATTTTCATCGTCGCCCGCCACCGCGAAAACCGCCCCCACCAAATCCGCCAAAGCGGCCAAAACCGGCCGCCGCCGCCCCCAAAGCGATCGCCGCCGAGATCCTCCGCCGCCACCGAAGCGATCAAAGCCGCCGCCCTGAAAGCCCTGGAACCGCTGGCTCGAAGAGTCACCACGCGACCGGTTCTGAGCCTCGCGGTCCAAATCACCGGATCCACCTCCACCGCCGGACCGATCGAAACCGCTTCCCCCTGAACGGTCGACGCCGCCCCCGCTGCCAGCTCGATCATCGCTACTCGCTGCAGACGACCGTTGCTGATAACTCTCGCTCCCTGTCCGTTGCTGGCTATTTTCTGCTCCTTGCCAGTTAGGCTGAGGCTTATTTACTGAGTTCCAGCTTCCATTGTCGTACTTCTGCCAGCCATTACCTGTGTTCTTGTACACGTTACCATCGTGCCCGGCGTACATGTTACCGCTGGCAGTTTTACCAACCGCACTGTTCCCCCACTTCGTGCTGGAAGCGGCCACTTTTCCTCCCTGCGAATCAGCGGCGCCTGCCACGGTTCCATTCGCTGTTGAGTAATGACCCATGGTAGCGCTCTGGTTTCCTCGCGACACATAGGAACTACCCCATTGAGCGTTCGGACTCGAACCTTGTCTCGTCTGAGCATAGGTGCCGGTGTACGGGTTATATGCCTGTGCTGCGCTTCTGCTGCCATACGGTGTCGAAACCGAAGCCGCCTCGCGCATAAGTGCCGGTGTAAGGATTGTAACCGGCTCCTCGCGTTGCCGATCCGTACGGTCCATAGGCCGTTTGTTTCCATCCGTAAGCTCCCGTGGCAGAATCATAGTAAGGCGTTGGATAATGATAACCGTAGCCCCCGTAATACGCGCCACAGTATGTTCCCGGGTAGGGATAGTAAAACCCACCATAACAATATGGTGGCCACCAATAGCCACTCCCATCGGCAAGAATCGCTCCCGCGGCAGCGCCCAGAATGAATGTGCCTAAATATCCCGCTGTATAGTTCGCTGTAACCGTGCCGTCCGAATTCCCGGTTTGGGTAACATAGGTCACGTTATAAACTGGCGAGCTGGAGGGAATCGTGTAGATCTCCTGCGGAACGGATGTGCACGTAGTCCATGGCCCTATCGGACTAGGCGACATGAACCACACGCCCTGGAGGCAAAGGTAATAGACGTCTCCAGCTTTAATTACTTTATCGGGAGTGTTGGCCGCATATTCCATCGATGTTCCCTTGATCGGCTCAAACTTCGGATCGCCGGCATACTCAACTTTAACCTTGGCCGCCGCTTCCTTTGAGTTGACCGTCATCGTGGTCGGAACCTGCGCCAGCAAAACGGCATCTTTTGCTTCCTCGGTCCCGGGAACTGAAGCAAGTATCGCCGAAGCAGGACTGCTCAGCGGAATTTTGGCGAAGTCAGGCGGAAGATCAGGCGTCGCGTAAGTCCAGGAGCCCTGTTGCAGATCAGCCGTCCGAAACCATCGGCCAGCCGTCAAATAGTAAAATTGTTGTGTCGGCGTAAAGACGAACACGACACTGTTTGTGTTCGTCGCGTATTCAAGCTGCGTGTCCGGAATCTGCGCGTAAACGGGCTGACCATCGAAAAGAATGACTTCGGCCGGCTTATCGCTATAGAAGACGTCTGGCGTAACTCCTCCCGATTTAGCGGGTGGCGGGATAAATTTTTTGAGCGCGCTCCATTGTTTGTCCTGCGGCACCTTGGACATGTCCGGCGGCAACTTGCTTCGTGGCCGACCATTGACCCTCAAGGCTACTGTTAGCCAGCCATTGCTGACCAACCGCGAGGTAGTAAGTGGAATTTCCGGAGTCGAAAAACAATGGCCACTGCGTGTTAACGACGAACTTCAAATTCGTGTTCGGAACTTGCGAAAGAACAGGCTCACCATTCACGCTCAACAAAATCGACGGCCGGTAACCGACAAAAATCTTGGGCGGATCGTTGTTCAATTGCGCGCCGGCCGGTGCCTCCTTCTTTGGCGTGGACGCGATCAAAGAATGCAAAGAGACTGAGAAGGTCGATGGAACAAATGTTTTAAACAATTGCTCCATCTTTTCTGCGGTGGCGTTGTCCAGCGAAGGAAAGTACGTGCCTGTAACCTGCGGATTCGTGATGACGACAACCTTGGCAACGTTGTCCACGTTCGTGTTTCCCTTCATTTCCACGACACCCACCACTGTCTTTGCCGGTCTTGGGCGTCAGCGAAATCGCCATTCGCCAGCTCAGGTCCTGAAAATTCTTCCAATCATCGACCTGCGGTTGATAAATAATGAGCCGGGTACCGTTACTGTATTTCTCGCGCGGCCAGCTTGAATCGGATCCCGTCGTGGAGTTGGCCGCAGTGGTGTTAATTGGCGAGACAAGGAGTATTCCAATAACGGTCCACCATGGGAGCCAAGAAGCATTGATCAATTTCATAGGAGTCTGGACCAAAATTAGCCTATCGCCCCCTCGGGGCCGTTGGCAATAGGACTTTAGGGCAATAGATAGAGGCAACGTCTCTTCGAAGCCGCGCACTCATTTCGAATGTTGATTGGTTTTTCAAATTAAACCCGACCCAACTGAGGAAAGCCTGTTTATGGGTTCAGTGACCTGATGCTTTCCGCGCCCTTCATCGAAATCTTGGTGATATCCTTGGCGTCTAGGTTCATTTTCATCAGGTCCACCATTCGAATCTGACTGTTCTCGTAAGTGCGGAAACAGAACCGCTTCGCCTTGAGATCGCTCGCGCTCGTCCAGATCGTGTAGTCGGCAAGGACGTTTCCGTGCTCGTCCTTCTCATGTTCACGGGCCGCGCCTTTTGGAATGTCGAATTGGTTCAGGACGTGGAACGCCTCCAAGACCGCATCATACCCTGTCTTTGGCTTAAAGACGGAGTGACTGAACGCGACGGCGCGAACGAAGCGCGAGGGCGGTGTGAAGTCTCCCGGCAGCCCGAGCATGCCCGAGCCTTGGCCGGTTGGCAGGAGTTTGACAGGTCCCAGTTGCACCGGAGGAGCGTTGGTCATCGAGAAGTTCAGATAGTTGCGCAGATTGGTCATGTGCCAATCGAACGTCGGCGAGTTAGTGATCACACCCAGCGAGTTGTCATGGACGTTGAGCTTGCCGCCGACATACTCGATCACGATGCTTTTGCCGGAAGCGTCATGCAAAATGTAGTGCGCCTCCGGAGCGAAGCCCCACCCGCCGAACACGACGGCTGGGACGACAATATTGCCTATATTGGCCTTTACTTCCTCGACGCTGGCGAAGTTCTCCAAGATCCACGACCCCACTTCCCACTGTGCGATGGTCTTGCCCGCATCGGCTCCGGTATAGGGCATGTATCCGGCGGAGGTAGGAAAGTAGAACGTCCCGGCGGCTAGACCTTTTTCGTTCAACCCGTCGAATAGGACCGGTAGCCCCACACCATTGGCCCCGACGCTCGCGTACTTCGCTTTCCACTTAAGCCCTTCCTTTCCGTCGGGCGTAGTTCCGGTCCGCGCATAGCCGCGCGGAACCATGATCACGTCGGAATTAATATCGATGGCAAATTCCATCGTGCGCGCGTGGATGACCGAGCCATCTTCGGCAATGAGTCGGATTCCAGTGCAGCCTTGCGCGGCATTGGCCAGCAGCGAGCAGATGGCAGCGGCAGTAATGAGTGTCTTTCTGATTTGGTTTTTCATTTGGTGGCTCTTCTATATTTGAAGTGAGGAGCTATACGTTCGCCACTAACCAGTTCACCGGTCCGACTCCAGTCTTGGTCAACGCCGGGATGACCAGTAAGCATCCGCCTCGGCTTCGAGTCGGTCCAAGCGCGTGTAGTAGTCCGGAAACTCCTTGAGGTGTGCCCAGGCAATCTTGCCCGTCAAATCCATGTCGTTATTGGTGACGTTCGTTTGTAAGTCCCGTGTCCCGTGTTCGAGTTCCACTTCCAGACCACGGCGGAACTGGTCGAGATCGACCTTCGCCCAATCGACGCCGAGTTTGCCGCCGACCTGCTTGGCCGCGGTGGCACTTATCCGCTGTTTTTTGGTTTTCATGATTCTGTCCTTTTGAACGCTGGTTGGTTTTTCAAATTGAACCCGAGCTATCAGAGCAAACAGAGGACTTGTTGCTTTCCACTTCTGACCCATTTGGTGGTATTGAAATCCGGTTCATTTGATTTCGGGCGTAAAGATGACCTTCCAATCATTCTTCATGCTGATGACTGTCCAGCCGTTCTTGGTCGCCTCGTCATAGAGCGCCTGCGTGAATGTGCCGACCTTTGTGTCGGGCAACCCATCAGCGGGACCGTACGCATACTCCCGCTCTGCATCGTCGTGCAACACGAGCAACGAAAGCCGCGCGCCGTCGCCCGCCTTGGTATATTCGAGCATCTGCTGGTCGCCGGTCGAGTTGCCGAAGGCGATGTGTGGGCGGCGGCCGATCATAAGATGGATGCCTTCGGGCTTGCCGGCATCGTTGTCATTGAGCACCAGCTTCGGTTCCTTCGTGAGGAAGGGCTTACCATCCTTTTCATAGCCATACTTGGTCCCGAGCGCTGTGCCGACGACCTGCTCGGGCGGAACGCCGTACGTCTGCTCCGCGTACACGCGCACGAAGTCCTGTCCGCCGCCAGTGACGATATAGGTCTTGTAACCGTTAGCACGCAAGTATTGCATGACTTCTTTCATCGGCTGATACGTCAGCTCGGTATAAGGACGTTTCCAACGCGGATCTTTTGCTTGGGCGAGCCACTTTTTCACTTCGGCGGTGAATTCTTCCACGGAGATGCCGGTCAGCGTGGCAATGGCTATCTTCTCGAGATCGGGCAATGTCAGCTTCTCCATCGCCGTGCGATCGCCGTGAAGCAGTTCCAAAACGGTGTTGAACGGCGCGACGTTCGCCAGTTCGGGCTTCGCCTTGACCAGAGCCGGAACTTTTTCCAGGCAATACATTACCTGGGTATAGATTGGATGCTCGACCCACAGCGTGCCGTCCTGATCAAACGTGGCGATGCGCTCCTCGACCGGTACGAATTGAGGACTGCCTTGGGTTGTAGTCGCCTTGACGAATTCTACGATGGCTTGTTTGGCCGCGCCGTCGTTCCACGAAGCCAACGGGTCGACGGCCTGCGCCTTGGTCGCTATGAGCACGACCATGTAGGCGAGTGCAATCGTTACGAGGTTTTTTTTGTACGTGGTTTTCATAGCTTTATTTGGTTTTGATTTTTGTGGATTGCTAATTGTTTTTCTCGTTTGGTTCGTTTGATTCACCTCGCGCCGGTGAGGCATCACGTGCTCGTCGGTGGGTTGCGCTGATCTCGGTGCAATTTTGCGCTGCCTGCTGTGAAACCTCCATAGGACTTTAGGGCAATGCCAGGTGTAGTCTCCCCGGTGCTTTTCCAGCATCACGCTCCAAAAGAAAACGACCAAAGAAATGGCCAGATCATCCGCCGAGCTGCGTGTGGTCGTCATGATTAGCGTCGTCACTTTAAGCGGCCGCCGTTAATACCTGACTCCCCCGTCTTTTGCCGGGATCCGGCCAGTCAATGCTCTTCCCAGTTGCTCGAATCCAGCTTGGCGGTTGTTAGGGCCGACAGGAACGGCGTCCCGACGTGGCTAGGCTAGCTGTTTTTGACGTTGGTTCGGCTCAACGAAATGGGTCACGGCCCCCGCCCCATTGGTTCTCCCAACTCCGGGCGAAGGGGTGATTCATCTCCTCTTCCGGTGCCTGCGCAACGTGTTGCTGTGTGCAGAGCTGTTGATACCGTTGATGTGCAGATTCTCCGCCGATATAAGCCACGCCGGCTTTCTCGTCTTTAAAGACGTAGAACCCTTTGCCGTTCAGTGTGGCGTGGTCGAGTTTGTTGCTCGGAAGTGCGGCGTAGAGCTCCTTTTGTTTTGCCGTCTGCGGAGTGTGCGCACGGAAGCCGGCTTGGGAGAGCAACGATGGGGTGTTTTCTGTTTGCATGCTGGCGCAGCCGGCAAAGAAAATAATGCCGCAGGCGGTCACGATGAGAATCAGGCTCAAGTTAGTTATTCTGGTTTTCATGGTTTTGTTGCGTGTTGATTGGCTGCGACTCGTAAGTAGAAAACGCGGCGACCGCTAGCGTCAATATTTCTTTCGTCTGTCACGAAAATGTAACAATCGCGCGCGGACTGAGCGGAGATGAAAAGCATCCCCAAGGTCTAACGAGATTGACTGCCTAATCCGTTTCGGCCTAGTCTTCGCCGGTCGATAAAAGTTTTGCTGCCGCCCCGAAATGGCTTGCGGCTGGCGCATCTCCCAGAATTTCAACATTAGGAGCGGTCACCCACTGTAATCGTGGTGCAATTCCCTGGCCCAACTCCGGGTGAAGAAATCATTCATCTGCTCTTCCGGTGCCTGCGCGACATGCTGCTCCGTACAGAGCTGCTGATACCGTCGATGTTCCGGTTCTCCGCCCACATATTCCACGCCGGCTTTCTCGTCTTTAAAGACGTAGAAGACTTTGCCCTTCGTTGTGCCACGCTCGAGTTTGTTACTTGGAAGCGCTGCATAGAGCTCCTTTTCCTTTGTCGTCTGCGGAGTGCGCGCACGGAAGCCGGCTTGGGAAAGTAACGATGTGGTCTTATTTGTTTCCATGCTGGCGCAACCGGCAAAGAAAATGATGCCGCAGCCGGCCACGATGAGAATCAGGCTCAAGTTAGTTATTCTGGTTTTCATGGTTCGTTGCGTACTCGATAAAAGTTTTGCTGCAAACTATGCGGATCCCTGAAACGCGGCTCAACAATCCACTCCGTTTTCATTGTTCTTAATGTTCTTGTTTATCGGTTTCTCAAACTTTCTGAAAGCCGTTTTTTAAAACTATATCTTTGTAGAGGTCGTAATTGGTCGTTTACACTTCCGACGCAGGCATCGAACCGAAGAATATTTTCATCACCTTTTCCCTTCCCATGACGCGCACCAGCTCGTGCATCGTGCAATACATGGCAATGAGGACGAACAGAATAATCTGGATAGCCCAGAAATGCGGCCAGATGATTTCACCCAGCAACTTCTTATTGCCCGCAACAAAGCCGCCAGTTTGCCGCCAGAAATCAATAAGGCGCTCCACATAGTGAATAAGCGTGGCCATTAGCCAGTAGATCAAAGTCTTCCAGGCGACGTTGTAGATGAGCGGTTTATTGGGAAAGCGATTGATCATCGGCACCATGTCCGCGATTAGCACTGCCTTGCCCAGAATGAGTGAGGCGACGGCAATTGAAATTGTAGAGGATGGCTTCAGCCCGGTTCTCTCCAACATCAATATGCGAACGATCATGACAATATGCAGCGCGACGAAAAAGAAGATTGTCGGCGGCAGGATCTTGAAGAACTCTTCTTTTAGTTTGGCCATTTTGAAGTCATTTCCTTTCGACTGATGACGGCCAGCGACGTCCGGGGAACGCCCGCGGAAACATCGAAGCACCGATCGCCGGACTGATCAGCGACACCGTGATCATGGCTTGAAGTTGGTTGTGCATGTCTGTTTGGGGCGATCGATTCTTACAAAATTGGCCCCAACATCGCAATGGTGTTGTTCCAAAGCCGGCGGGTAATCGGCCATTGGGCCACCGTCTCGGCGGTGACGGGATGGGAGCAGGCAAGATAGGCGTCCTGACGGCGGCGCATTTCGGCAGTTAAAGTCGGATCGTAGAACAGAATGTTGTTCTCGTAATTCAAATCGAAACTGCGCCGGTCCATGTTGGCCGAGCCGATCAGGGTGACTTCCCCGTCCAATGTGACTGACTTGGTATGGAGGAGACCGCCTTCGTACTCGTAAATGCGGACTCCGGCGGCGAGCAAGTCACTGTAGTAACTGCGACTGGCCGCGCCGACGATCCATGAGTCGTTTCGCGCTGGGAAAATAATAGTGGTGCGCAACGCCGCGCCGGGCACTGGCACAAAGAGCGCTCTGCATGGCTTCGTCTGGCACATAATAAGGAGTCGTGATGACCAGCTCTCGCCGGGCGGTGTACAACAGAGTTTCGAAGACTTCGGGCATCGCCGAGTTATATACCGTCGGCCCGGTGCCAATGACCTGCGCTGTCAACCCAGGGTCGCAGGGCGGCAACGGTTGACGCAACAAGGGCGTGAGATCGCCATCCATTTGCGCCATCCAGTCGGTCACGAAAAGATACTGATTCTGCCGCGCAATCGGCCCCTCAAAACGCATCATCGCATCTACCCATGGAGCAAACCTTGCCTTGATCCGGAACTCGGGGTCTGCGCAGTTCTGACTGCCGCAATAGGTGATTCGGTTATCAATCACCAGAATCTTGCGGTGATTGCGCAAATCGATGCGTCCTCGCAACGGACGCAAGAGGAGATTGCCAATGGGCAGGGCGGTAGCCACCTGAACGCCGGCCGCCTGCATGGCTTTCCAATGTGGGGATTCGATCATGATGCGCGAGCCCAATCCATCGGCCATCACCCGGCAGATCACCTTACGCGCAACGGCGCGTTTCAGCGCCTCGACCACTTTGAGTCCGTTGTTATCCGGCAGCCAGATGTAAAAGGTCAGATGGACATGATCCCGAGAAGCATCAATATCTGCGACCATGGAATCGATGGTCGCGTTGGAATCCGGCAGCAAGGGTCGCGCAGTTACCACCCACGGGCTCGAAGCCATTGACCGAGTGTCCGAGCCGGAAGAGGTGGGCGTAGGTCTCTGGGATTTTCGGTTGCAGATCAGGCGAATCCATTCCCGGGACCTTGGTAAGGTCAGGCATGGCGGCCAGCACCGCGCACAGACGACTCACACGCCGGCGGCCGATACTGGTTTCACCGAGAAAGATATAAGCCAGGATGCCGATCACGGGCAGAACAATGATGACGACGATCCAGGCAACCCGAGAAGCCGGCTCCCGGTGCGGCCGCAAAATGACCCGCGCAATCACGCCGAGGTGGATCAGGACAAAGGCTCCTGTCCACAGTGCAGCTAGGACCTCGCTTTTAGTCATTCAACAACGGCTGGGTTGACGTGGTCGTTTTCTCTCTCGTATCGATACCCGAGCTTCGGAACGAAGAAAAGCCTCGTTTGGAGCTAAGTTAACCCCGGATATTAACGTAGTTTATCCGAGAGCTTCGCCCGTATAAGGACGCGCCCGAGCATATGCGAACAGCCCGCGCGTTTCACGATCGAAAGGATTAGATAATCGCGGAAAAAGCGGACGGCTTTTGTAAGCCGCCCGCCACTAAGGTCATTTCTGTTACTGGCCGGTCCCTTTGGCTGCCGCTTCCGCTTGGGCCATCTTTTTCGCCAGTTCCGCTTTCACGGCCTCGAGGTTGAAGCTCGCGCCCTTCTGCATCGGTGGGTATTCGATGAAGGTCTGGAGTTCTTTGCCGACGACCTGCTGAACGAACACGAAACGCCAGAACTGGAACTTGAACCAATCGAAGTATTGTTGCGCCCCTTCTTTCGTCCCCTCGTTAGGCCAGCCTTGCCGCTCGAACGGATCGAGACGCAGGTTGATCAGGTAGGGAATGTCCACTTGAGTCTTCGCACCAAGCCAGCCGTTGGGCTGGTCGATGAAACGATACTTGTAGTCGTCAATGCGAACCGCGCCGACTGTGCTTTCACCGAGGTAGAAGATTTCGTGACGGTTCGATGGGCCCTTGCCAGTAATGGCAGCCATCTGATCGTAGCCATCCAGGTGATTCTTATAAGTCCGGTCACCGAGTTTCACGCCCTTAAGCAATTGATTAGTGATGTCTGGGTTGCCGGCTGCATCGAGGAAGGTCGGAAACCAGTCCAGCCCGGAGAAGATACCGTTTTGCACTGAGTCAGCCGGAACATGGCCAGGCCAGCGTAGGAGGCACGGCACTCGGAAACCACCTTCCATGACTGTCCCTTTGCTCTGTGCGAAAGGTGTCGTGCCGCCATCCGGCCAGGTGAAAAGTTCGGTACCGTTGTCGGTGGTGAAGACGACGATTGTGTTGTCATCAACGCCCATGTCCTTGAGCTTCTGCATGACCAGGCCGACATCGTCATCGAGCTGGGCCATGCCCGCTTCTTCTTCCGACCAGCCATTCTCCGAGTTGCGCATCTTCTCGTACTTGTCGGAAAGATGCGTCACAATGTGCATGCGCGTCGGGTTGAGCCAGCAGAAAAACGGCTTTCCGTCTTTCTGGGCCTTTTCGATGAACTGCAAGGCTAAGTCGCGAATCTCGTTATCCACGGTCTTCATCCGTTCGGGATAAAGCGTGCCGGCGTCCTCGATCTTTTGTTTGCCTATCTTACCCCAGCGCGGCATCACTGTTGGGTCGTCCGTGGTTGTTGCCCAGGAATGAACCATGTTGCGCGGGCCGACCTTATCTAACAAGTCCTGCGGATAGTTAGGATGCGCCGGGTCTTCCATCGCGTCGAGGTGATAGAGATACCCGAAGAACTCGTCGAACCCATGGACAGTCGGCAGGAACTCATTGAGATCGCCCAGGTGGTTCTTGCCGAACTGGCCAGTTGCATAACCCTGCGCTTTCAGCGCCGTCGCTATCGTGCACGCCTCTGCTGGTATGCCAATTTTGGCACCAGCTTGACCGACAGTAGTCATGCCGGTACGAATGGGCAGCTCACCCATGATAAAGTTCGCCCGACCCGCTGTACAACTCGCCTCAGCGTAGTAATCGGTGAACAGCATGCCTTCCTTGGCAAGCTTATCGAGGTTCGGCGTCCGCCCGGCCATTAACCCGCGATGGTAGGCGCCTATGTTCCACATGCCGATGTCATCGCCCATGATGAACAGGATGTTGGGTTTCTTGTCTTGCGCCTGGGCTGGGACGATTGCGCCGAAAAGCGCAGCTGCGCTAGCCATAAGCAGCAACAAGCTGTCAGGCACCAAGTTTCGTTTTATTTTGGTTTTTGTTAGTTTCATTGTGGCTTTCTTGTTATTTGGTTTGGGTCTGTTCTCGTGATTCGTCCCCGCTCTTACGGGCTATGTCTTTAGCGAAGCCAAGCGGGCGGCCCGTTTTTGAGCCGCCCGCGGTCGTTATCAATTCTTAGGATGGCTATCGACTATTCGCTCGGGTGGTGCTTGGTCATCTCGTTCACTTGATCGAGCACCTGTTGAAGGTTGTAGCTTGCCGCCAACTGGAGCGGTGGAAAATCCACGTAGGATTTGAGCTCCTTGAACCACAGGAGCTGGCCGATGGGCAGGAGGTTCCAGTCATACAGATACGCCGTGCTAGGAGCGGCCAGGGCGCCGCCGATAGCCAACGCGCCCTTCTGATCTGCCCCGACGTTATTCTCGAACGGATCGCGCAGGATATTCTGGAGCTGAGTCCAGTGATAAGTCGTCGCCGGATTAAGTGCATCGACGCCGCTCGACCCCATCATGGTATAATAGAACTTCCAGTTCTTGTAGCGCACCGCCGAGGGTTCGCGACCCTGGTAATAGAAGAAGACATCGCGATTCGAGTGTTCAGACTTTCCGGTGAGATAGTCGATCTGGTTAAACCCATCGAGCTTGGTCTTGACGATGCCCTTGTACTTGCCCGCCATGATCTCCTTGTTCAATTCCTCTCCTTTGAGGCCGCCGGCGATTTCCACGAACGTGGGCACCCAGTCCAACGAGGCAAACATTTCCTTGAAGATGGTGCCCGGCTTGATGACGCCCGGCCACCGGATAACGCATGGAGCGCGCATGCCGCCCTCCCAAGTCGTCAGCTTCCCGGCTTTGAACGGGGTGGTACCGCCGTCGGGGAAGGTCTGAACCTCGGCCCCGTTGTCGGTGGTGAAGACTACGATGGTGTTGTCGAGTTGACCCATGTCTTCGAGCTTCTGAAGGACAAGGCCGATGTTGTCGTCCATCTGCTTCATGCCGGCTTCGTTGATGCCCCAATCCTTGCCACCCTTGGTGCCCAGCATGTCCAGATACTTCTGCGACAGCACGGTCGTGACGTGCATGCGGGCCGGGTTGTACCAGACGAAGAACGGCTTGTTAGTCTTCTTGGGATCGTTGCGGTCGAGGAAGTCAATCACGTGTGAGGAGATTTCTTCGTCCACCGTTTTCGACCGCTCCAGCGTGAGTGGACCTTCATCCTTGCCCGTCTGGTTCTTGGCCGTGCCGTCGGGAGACTTCATCCAAATGACAGGACGCGGCGGGGTCATGCAGGTGCCGAGCTTTGGGTCAACGCCGCCGGGTGGGTTCGGGATCCCAGGGATCGGAATCGTTGTGCACGGCGGCACGACGCCTTGTTCGGTCGGGCTCTTGTTGATGTCCGGGAAGCTCACCTGCTGCATTGCATCCAGGTGATACAGGTAACCCCAGAACTCCTGGAAGCCGTGTGCAGTCGGCAGTGAATCCGGATTATCGCCCAGATGGTTCTTGCCGAACTCACCGGTGGTATAGCCCAGATCGTACAGGAACTGGGCGAGCGCCGGCGTACCGGGGCGCAGGTAGGAAATGGCGCCCGGTAACTGCGGCAGGACCATGCCCGCGCGGTACGGGTGCATTCCGGTGAAGAAGGCGCAGCGCCCGGCGGTGCAGCTGGACTCGGCGTAGTAGTGCATGAACATGCCACCTTCTTTCGCGAGCCGGTCAATGTTCGGTGTTTCACCGACCATCAAGCCGCGATGATAGCAACTCGGCTGCATCCAGCCGATATCATCGCCCATGATGAACAGGATGTTGGGTTTCTTGTCTTGCGCCTGGGCCGGAGCAACCACGCACATTAGCGCGGCTATTCCACCTAGGATAGCGCAACTAGGACTAGTTAGCTTGCGTTTCATTAACGTGTTCCTTTCTGTATTCTTGGTTGTTGCAAGGTAAATTTTTCAAATGTTTAATGCTTTTGTGTTACTTGAGTTACGGTTCGCTTTTATCCGCCTGAAGGCACGGCTTTCGGCAGGTTTTGCGGGTCGAGCAGCGGCAGCGGGTTCTTAGGATGCTGCAGGTCCGGTATCAGGTCGTTCGATGCACCACCCGGGAAACGCTGGATACTCGGATACTTCATTATCGATTTGTCGAAATTTAATAGCGCAACCGAAAACAACCCGGCCGTCCAGCCGTTGTCTTCGCCAGCATATCGTCCCGGCGAGCTCTTCAACCCATTCATTTCACCTTCGGCTCCGTTGAAGATCATGTCGTATCTCTCAAATGGATCCATAGTGAGGTTGTACACCGCCGGAATCGAACCCAGCCCCTGAGTCGGTCCGAGCCAGGAATCCTTTGCAGTCCAAACGAACTTCCACGCGATGTTTAGCCATGGCTCCTTGGAATCCCCGCCGATATCAACGCGTATGGCATTGAGATACTCGCCGTTAACGTAGATCCACGATTTGCGCGCGGAGTGCGGCGACTTGCCCAGGATGTAGGCGCTGTTGTCGATGCTGTCGAAGTAGATCGGCTTGCCATTGTTGTCTTTCATTTCGCCTGTGGGCGGAGGAGTGATACCCGCCATCGCCGCCAGCGTTGACCAGCAATCGATGTGCGACATCATTTCGCCGTACTGCACATCCGCCGGAATGTGTCCGGGCCATGTCATGATGGCAGGCACACGCCAGCCACCTTCGAACGCTGAACCCTTTTCTCCGCGGAACGGGGTGGTGCCGGCGTCAGGATAGGCATCAAGCCATGCGCCGTTGTCAGCAGTCAGGATGACGATGGTGTTGGGCGCGTACTCCCGAATGGCATCCAGCACCTTACCAATGTCAGCGTCCATTTCCATCAGCGAATCGGAATAGTCACCCAAGTGCGACTTGCCGCGGAAATCCGGCGCCGCATTGGTCGGGTTGTGCATCTTGATCCAGTTCACGTCCATGAAGAACGGTTTGCCTCCCGTGGCGTGAGTCTTGATGTAGTCCACTGCGTAGTCGGCCTGGCGCTCGTCCATCGTTGCCATATAATCATAGGTGATTGTGGCAACCTTCTTTGCGGGCTGGCCGGCCATGCCTTCCCACTCACTCAGGTTCACAACGGAATCCCACATTTTTTCAAAGTCCGCGTTGTACGATGGAAACCAGGGATGGAACCACTTGCTGGTGTCAGGATAGGAATAGACGCCTGCGTAGTAAGCAGCGAACTCTTTCATCTCGTCGAAGCCATGATTGGTTGGATAGGCCACAGGTTTGTCGCCAAGATGCCACTTACCCGAAAAGTAGGTGGTGTAGCCGTTCTTTTTGAAGAACTCGGCGATGGTTGGAGTCTCGGGGCGAAGGTAATTCTCGTCACCCGGAGCCACCACGATCGACAGCGCCGAGCGGATCGGGATTCGCCCCGTGATGAAGGACGCGCGACCGGCGGTGCAGCTCGCCTGTCCGTACCAGCTGGTGAAGACGGCGCCCTCTTTAGCCATCCTGTCGATGTTGGGTGTGGGATGCCCGAGGCTCATCCCTCCTCCCGAGTAGGCACCAAAATCGTTCCATCCGGTGTCGTCGGTCATCAGCATGACGATGTTGGGTTTCTTGTCTTCCGCCTGAACTGGGGCGACCGCGCTGAAAAGCGCAGCCGTAGCTATAAGAAGCGATAGGCCGCTATGGATTAAGTTTCGTTTCATTTTGGTTGTGTTGTTATCTGGTTTTGTGTCTGTGGAGGGATTGTTGAATTAAATGGTGTGACTCATGAAGTTTGATCAATCCTGCGTCCTAGAACCGCCCAACGCCACCTATCCGTCCTACCCCTACCCCATAACCCATTCGCCCCCAGCCCATGCCCCAGCCACCCCATGTATCCCACTGCATTGCTGCGTCCTGATACGCCTCTGCAGTTTGGAGGTTCTCTTGTGCAAGCTGCTTTTGAGCACGCATTTGCTGATAAGCCTGGTACTCGTGCGGTCCACCCACATAGACCAGGTTCTGCGGCGGGTCCGCGACAATGTAGTAGGTTCTCCCGTTTTTTTGGATCGTGACGACCTGGCCGGTTTGAAGTTGTTTGAGCTTTTGCTGTTGCGCGGGCGTCTTGGGAGTGATCGTCTTAAAGCCGGCGGCTACGAGCATGTTCGCTTTTTCCTGCGTTATGGTCGTCGTGGTGGCGCACCCAGCCATCAACGCTAACAGAGCGATGATACTGATCGTGCTGAATAAGGTTTGTATCTGTTTCATGATTCTTGGTTCCTTGCAGGTTGATTTATTTTTGATTTGCCATCGACGGCCGATCGCAAGCACGCACGCCACCGATTCGCCCTTGGGTCCGTCCGAACTAAAGCCATCGAACGCTCATTTTGCCGGCGCGCGCCTTGCCGAACAATAGGACTTTGGTCGTACCACGTTTGGCCGATCGCATTATTTCAAAACCGAGCAGGAGGGTGAAAGAATGAATCTTAGCGTGTAGGATGCCGTACTACATCGCCGTCTTAAGCTAAGGACTAATGTAATTGTTCTACGATTACTTGCGTATGTTGAAGGGTCAGATTCGGGGCAGATTAAGCAATTGCCACAGCGGAAAACAAAGCAAGAGGCAGGCCAGAATCATAAAAACGACGCGTGCGGTCTTAATGCGAAAGCGCTGTCCAATCGCCGTAATTAAAAGTACCGTAGCCAGGAGAACTGTGATGCGCACATACTGATCTCCCGTTTCTCCGGACTTTGTGCCCTGATCCGCTATGTCCGTAGCCTGCTTGTTCAAATCAAGGAACTTCTCGTGCTTGGCGTCATGGTATTCGGGCATGAAGATTGGGCCCGGTGGCGCTTGCGTATTGTTGAAAGGATCGGTCTTCATCCAGGCCGTAAATGCGCGGCGATACTCGGCGCGAAAGCGCCGCTCCAAGAACTCCGCCTCTTTCTCCTTGCCGTCCAGCTTTGCAGCAAGCCAAGTATTGAAGGTATCGCTGTCGTAGATGCGTTCCTGTCCTGCCAGGGTGGCAAGGCCCTCCGCAGTAACCCTGAGCCGGCTTGCCTTGGCGTACTCCTCTGCGCGGTCTCCAGCCCATTTTGCTGCCTGATAACCGCTCCATGCCGTGGCCACGGCGACGAGAGCGAGTATCACCGCTTCGATAATTTCAATCGTTTCAAAATGGGACTGAGAAGAAGAGACGTTCTCGCGCACTTGATTTAGTTTTCTGATCACATAGCCCAGACCGGTCCAACTGACTCTAGCATAGCCAAACTATTCGCACGGAAATCACACCTGACTACTGAGAGCTGCCCGGCATCAGGTGTTCGTCGATCCGTTTTGAGCTCGACGGAATCAAATGTCCGTCCTGATCGAAGCTAAGCTGGATGACCCAGTTGTAGACCGAACCGGGCCATTTCCCATTCGGCAGAAAGGTTTTGGGGTCTGCTCCCAATGCACCGACCAGAGCGGGAATGTATGGGTGACGCCAACAGATCAGAATCACTTTTCCCTGTTGGTTCGCACGCAAATCAGCCGCCAGTTCAGCGGACTGACTGTTGCCGAAACGCGTATCGATTTTCAATTTTGCCGTCTTCGCAAACGGTTCCAGTGTTAGACGCGGCCGGTGGCTTTTCTTTGAGTCTTTGGCAGCAAAAACTGCCTCGGGTTCCAGCCGCTTCGAATCGACGGCAAAATTTTGGAAGTAATTCTGGTATGCTTCAGCCCGCTTTTCGCCAAGAGGCGATATCCCGTCGCCGCTATCGGCGTCTTCCGCATGACGAATGATCAGTACGACTGAATTTTTTGGGCCATCTTGTGCATTCGCTGTTACTGCGAGCGTGAAACCAAAAAGGACGGCGATGAAGAGACATCTGTGCATCCAGGTCACGATGAGTCGCCCGCGGCAATCAAGCAAGCTTACACCACGTCAACGTTGATCTTGGAGACGTTGTGCTTCTTCAAGCTCGATCGCACTTCAGCCTCCAGTTGCATTGGGTCAATTCCGCTCGGGATATAGAGAAGAAACACCATCTGTCCCTTGTCTTCATAGAGCGCAGAACTTTGAAGACGACATTTGTGGGACACGAGCAACGATTGCACCGTGCCAAAGACCGGCTTTGGATCTTCTCCGTCGTCGAGTCGGATCCTGACCCGGCAGCTCGAGTGCGAATCAAGCCAGAACAAAAGTAACCAGGTAAAAGCGGTAACGAACACGGCCATTGCCCACGACCCCATACCGCAGGCTAGCCCAACGACCACAACTGTGATTGCTTTCCCAGTCAGTTTCGGATTGTCAAGCACGGTTCGAAATCGCAACAGCGCGCCGATGCCGAAGATGACAAACGCGAGCGTCTGGCTGGTGCCGGTCAGTTCAGCGATCACCGCGCCAACCACTCCCAGGAGTATAAGAGCCTTGCGCTCCTCAAGGTCGGCCAGCGGATCGGCAAGTGACGCGCGACGCGGATGCCACGCGATCACCCAGGCGCAGCCCACCGCGAGCATGAGACTCAGGAAAAGGCGAAAGATGAAATCCGGATGCCCGAACTGTTCGATGCTCTGCTGGATCGACATCCATGAATTGCCCTTGGGATCTATGCCGCCCGTGACTCCGTGTTTAGCTAACTCTTCCGCCGGATTGGCGCCGAACGCTGCCGAGGATAAGACAGCAAGAAAGGCGATAACAAAAACAATACTGACAGTACGGAGTGCCGATCCAAGACGGCGATCCCCCCAAAGAGGACGCGATGATGTTTTATAAATGGAGCTGATCGGAATTTTTTCCTTTCGCATTTCGAGCTCACGGAAAATTACGCTCGACCTATTCATTTTCGCTGGAGTCATTTTTCTTATTAACCGACCGCTGGCGCCAATTTACGCCGGTACACGGCTATCTCCCAGCATGCTACTGCGAGATTCACCGACCCGACAAGATAAACTTTTCTATTTAATAGGTTGGCACCGTCTGACCATGGTTTCTTACCAAAGCCAAGGTCTGTCCCGACCAGGCTGCAGTATAAGAATATGTCTGCCCTGCCTGTATTGTCAGGGTTTTTCGTCCTGGGTGCTTCCCGGCCTGATAGGGGTCAACGCGGATGGTAATCGTGTGTTGGCCCGCCGTTAAGTAGCCACTGTAACTTCGGCCCTCGGTAAAGCTTCCCACATCCTTGCCATCTACAGACACGACAAGGCTGAGATCGCTTCCGAAGTTTGCGACCCGATTAATGAGCAGATGACCTGAATTCGGCGGTATTGGGCCGGTGGTCTGGTTAGTTGAACAACCTGCGAAGATCAGGCACGCGCATGCCGCAATGGCGATGTAAATGATTGAACTATATTTTTTCATGGGTTGGACTCCTTTGTTTTTTATGAGCAATATGGTGTGCTCGCGATGATTCTATCTGTCTATAGGACCTTAGGGCAATAGCGAAAACGGAGTCCTGGTAGGCGCTCGTGCCGTATCGGAGGGCCAATTCTTATTACCTTTATTTCCCGATCTGCTGCAACGCGTTCAGCATCGGTTCACTGGAAATCCCGATCAGGCCGCCGAAGGGCTCATCCAACTCCAGGATCAGGAAAATAGCGCCGGAAACGGCAAGCGCCGAGACCATCAAAGCGAGGATAGTAGTGGCATTGGGCGGCGCGAGCACGCTGAAGCCGAGGAAAATGATTCAGCCATTCAAATCTGGAATCGCGCGCCACGTTAGCCCGCCATGCAGTGGCTTGGGCTCGGCTGAACCAGTCTGAATACGCCAGTAATTGACGCCCGGCATCTGTTCCACCTGCCAGCCGAAAACGCTCCGATAAAAATCAGCAAGCTTAGCTGGCTCTTCACCGTAGATTTCGAAGTGTGTTACGGACATTGTCATTTAGTTTGTCACATCTGCGGTGAGATGCCTATGGGACTTTTAGGGCAATGGCTGTCGCAGGCGTTAAATCATTAAATCGTTGAAGCGTTACAACGGTAGATTACGTATAGATATTATGGGCGATAAGCTCATCAATGTTGTAGCCACGCCCCTGCGGGGCGTTTCTTTAGTTTGAGCGGTTGTTCCGGACGGCGCACAGCGCCGTGGCTACAGGACTTTGGATACTTAGCGATTCGCTGCTGGTAGTCGTCTCGCCGCTACTTTGGCATTGCTTCAGACGGGCCTTGGACTCTCACAACCGGCGGTGGATTCCATTTACCGGTGAGTGCATCTTCTTTCGGAGCATAGAGACGCATGGTCAGGTTGAATGCTCCGTTGGGAGCTGGCAACCAGTTCGCTTCCTTGCCAGCGCCTGGGTTTTCATTTTGGAAGTACAGATCAAGCGAGCCATCGGCGTTGTGCTTGAATGGCATCCAACTGCTCACGGCGAACCGGTTCAGAGCATTGGCAACCTGGAATCCTTCCGTGTCGTACAGCGTGATCGACCAGAACGCGTCGACTGGCGGCAACTGAGTCTTATCGAAGTGAACAGTGTATTTGTTGGCGCCATCGAGCGGCTTGCCAGTTTCATCCCCCAGATTCTGCGGATAGATGGCATCTTCTGGAACGTTCGCTCCCAGACCCATCTGCGCGACGATTGCGCGCTTGAGATAATAATTGCCGTAAACGCCCATCGTGTCTGTGTTCATCGACCAATAGTTCACGACTCGAGCGAGCGTTGGTACTTTCCACTTCATGAGTTCCTGTGCATCCTTGGGAGCGCTTGTCAGCGCCTTTTGCTCAGCCGGATCCAGCTTCGCAAAATCGAAACCCTTCCCAATCTCGATCCCAATGCGTTTCATGCGGGCAATGATTGGCTCGTCAGTGATGTGCGGTGGGTTAACCTTCAAAAGCTCGGCAGCGTAAGCGAAATACTTGTCTGCCGGCATCGTATCCACTTGAACCTTTGGTGGAGTCTTCATGTCCACTGTCGCGTCAACTTTGCCGGTTACAGGCGCAGGGGTCTTTCCCCATTGCGAAAGAGGTGTGACTTTATAACCAGCCTGAATCTTGTGAACCGCGTCATAGTCGGTCGGTCCATCGGTTTTTGTCCGACCAATAATCCATACGTAAGGCGTCGGCGCCTTGATCTGTTGCATGCCGTCAGGCACCGAGCCCGCCCAACCCGGCGGCGTAACGAGGAAATTGGCCGCCTGCGTCCCAGTTGTGCGCCAGCCTGGCGACGCAAACACGTCCGTCCACATGTCGAGCATCGGCAACAGATAATAACGTCCGCCGGTGTCCGCCACGGAAACGACGATCGGTTCTTTAGTAAGATCTAACCACGCACTGGAATACAGGGTGTCGAAGTTAGGTCGGACAACGACCCTCATATCTGCCGTCGGATAGGCTGGAATGTTCGCGAAGGTGTTCATCGGCGCACTGATTCCCTCGGCGTGCTCGACATTGGTGAGCTGCTTGCGCGTGATATCCATCGTCACGAATGGATAACAGTACAGGTAAGCCTCGACACCGATAGCGTGCGCCTCCTCTGGAGAAACAGATTCAGCATGGCTGGCTAGACTGACGTGAAGCGAGCCTGCGGCGATCAGGACACAGGTTAGAGTTCGCTTTAGGAATGAAGATCTTATTGGTTTCATTGGATTGGTTGATTGGTGCGTCTGTTCGAAAGAAGAAAACTTCTATCGTGCCCGGCGTAGTTTGTCCATAGGACTTTATGGCAATGGCTATCGCCACGTTACATCGCTTCACTACTGAAATGACTCTACTGGCCGTGCTCGACTAGTGCGGGCCGCCTTGCAGGTGATGGATCGGTGCGCCGTCGAGCGCTTGCGATGCCGCATTCTCGAGTTTCTTGATTAATAGTCGTCGTCGCGCTGGGCAAACCCGGTGTGCCGGTGGTTTGTATTTCTGCTCTTGTACAGGGGGCAATCGCCATGACTGCAGCGATGAGCATCCCGCTAAGGAAGGTTTGTTGTGCTAATTTCATAGGTGCTAGTCTGATCTGTTATTGTTTCTTCATCCAAGTACGCGCAATCTTGCTGCATCTGTCGTGGCCCACATATAAGACCTTAGAGCTACGCACAAAAACAGCAGTAAGTTAAACACTATCGGCCTGTTGTTATGTTGCTTCATTTTGTTGCAGGTTTAACCAAGCTCGCGTGAGAAGCAGCGTGACGACCGCATGCAGCACAACTGCTGGCCACAGCACCGGGCCGACCCACTCGCCGCGAACGCCAAGATAAGAGAGGTATGCAGTAACAAGCGCGCCGTAGACTAGCATACCGAGCAATGCCGGGCCCGGCCAGCAGGCAACCGCTAATGCGATCAAGGTGATGCCGAGCACACGCGCTACTGGTATGGCGACGCCTGTAGATTCCGCCCCGAGTAAGAGCCGCCCCACCAGAGACGGAGCGATCATCAACGCCAGACCTGTGGCTGCTTCGATCGTGGCGGCTAGGATCAGCAGTTGCTTCATCTCGATGCGCAAGCCTCGTCTTTTGCTGCTCCTGTTCCTTGCCCGCTTAGTCCGTGGCTAGGGCGAGCTTCTCTTCAATAGCCCGCTGTTCCGCCGCCGTCATTTGCGATGGGCCGAGCTTGATTGTGAGCTTGTCAATTGTGCCGGTAAACTTGAACGGTAACTTGTAACTCTCGTCCACTCCCGTGCCGGTATCCAGGCCGATGTCGAAGGTTTCGTCAACGGTCATGATCAACGGAATCGTGTGCGCGATTGTCTTCTTCGCCAACTCCCTGCCGTCCACGGTCAACACGCCAGTACCGCCCTTGCCGGGGCCAGGGCCGTCGTATTTGAAGTTAAACACGAGTGTGTGCTTGCCAGGCGCGAGCGCACGGCCAAGGAAGTCTTGGCCTAGTTTACCACCTATGCCGCCCTCCCAGCGAAATCGCTCCATATCAAGCAGGTTGTAGGCGAAGACCGGCTTGCCTTTCTGCAGGAACATTCCGTAGCCGCCGAAACGTCCGCCTAACGTCACGATCATTCCCTCCGCGCCGCCTTTAGGAACCGTTATCTCTGCCGTGATGGTGTAGTCCTTATCCAAGATGCCAGGCGCATTGCCGAAGGGAATGCCGACGTTCACACCCGTGTACGTGAATTCTGTTTTGCCGACGGTCGTGCTCGGCTTCGGCGCGAGCACGCGCACAAAGCCGGAGTTGTCCAAGGGGAAGACCTGGTATTTTGCCGCCTCAGTCAGGAACAATGCCTGCATTTCCTTTAGTTTGTCCGGCTGCTGCGCAGCGAGGTCGTTGTTCTCGGAATAATCGTTGGCGACGTTGTAGAGTTCCCATTTATAGCTGCTTAACGGAGGCATCGTAGCTCCGAGGAGCCAGGGCGCGGATGGCGGCGTCGTAGCAGCAATCCAGCCGTCGTGATAGATCGCGCGGTTGCCAACCATCTCGAAGTATTGCGTCTCATGTTTCGACGGCGCATCCGCATTGGTCTTGTCGAACGTGTAGGCCATGCTAACGCCTTCAATCGGTTTCTGCGGGATACCGTTGACTAAATCGGGAGCCTTGATGCCGGTGGTTTCAAGAATGGTGGGTACGATGTCAATGACATGGTGAAACTGCGTGCGTATAGCGCCCGCATCCGTGATGTGGCCGGGCCAGGAAATGGCCACGCCTTGCCGGGTGCCTCCGAAATGCGACGCCACTTGTTTGGTCCACTTGAACGGCGTGTCAAAGGCCCACGTCCAGCCCACCGCCATGTGCGGATAAGTCTTGTCCGAACCCCAATCTTCATAGTGCAGCAACTGCAACGCTTCCGGCAATTTCAGAATGCCGTTGTAAGCCGTCAACGTATTGTAGGTGCCCTCCAACGTGCCTTCGGGACTCGTGCCGTTGTCGCCGCAGATGTAGATGATAAGCGTGTTGTCGAGCTTGCTTTCATCCTGAACCTCCTGGATCACGCGGCCGATTTCATAATCGGTGTAGGCAGCGTACGCGGCAAAGACTTCGGCCTGGCGGATGCAAAGTTTCTTTTGGATCGGCGAGAGCGAATCCCAGCGGGGCAGCTTCGCGCCGCCAAATTCGGCCTGTCCGTCCGGCCATTGCGTTAGTTGCGTGTCGGCCGGGATGACGCCCAGCTTCTTCTGGTTTTCGAAGATCGTCTCACGCAACTTTTCCCAGCCGTTGTCGAACAGGTGCATCGCGTGGATCTTGTCAATCCACTCCTTTGTGGGCTGATGCGGCGAATGCGTGCCCCCGGGCACGTAATAAAGAAAGAACGGCTTGTCCGGGGCAACCGCGTTCATGCCGTGCAAATACTTGACGGCCTCATCCGCCATGTCGGTGGTCAGGTTGTAACCCGGATGCCCAACCCACGGGGCAATCTGCGTGTGATCCTTGAACAAGTAAGGCGTCCACTGGTCGGTCTCGCCACCCATGAATCCGTAGAAATACTCGAAACCCATACCCGAAGGCCATTGGTCGTAAGGCCCGGCCAGACTGTATTGATAGGTGGGAGTGTTATGTTCCTTGCCGAACCAAGAGGTGGCGTAGCCATTCTCCTTAAGGATTTCTGCGATGGTCGCCTTGTCCGGCTCAATGACGGAATCATAGCCCGGATAGCCAGTGGCCAATTCGCCGACCACGCCGAAGCCCACCGAGTGATGATTGCGACCGGTGATCAAAGCGGCACGCGTAGGCGAGCAGAGCGCGGTAGAATGAAACTGCGTGTAACGCAAACCCGCGCGCGCCACACGATCCAACGCGGGTGTCGGAATGACGCCGCCGAACGTGCTCGAAATACCGTAGCCCTGGTCATCGGTCATGATAAGCAGAATGTTGGGTGCCCCCTTTGGCGGCACGACGCGCGGCGGCCACCAAGGCCTGGAATCCGTAACGCTTTCCTTGATTACGCCGCCAAACGGCATTGGTGGCGGCGGGAGTTGTTTCCCGTCAATCGTCGTGGTCGCGCTGGGCGAGCCAAGTTCGCCGGTGACTTGTTGTGCGTTAAGTGAAATCGTCACCATTACTAGCACGCAAGTGTAAATACCGTGAAAAAAGGTGCGTCTGAGTGTTCTCATTAGTGCTAATTTCTTTCGTTGCCACTCAGCTAACTCATCTAAGTGAGCGCAATACTGCCACGCCTTACGGGATTTCCCTATGGGACTTTAGGCCTATGGCTATGTTCCGCGTTACATCGTTAAAACGTTGAAACGTTAAAACGACAAGGCGCTGCGAATTTTCGCAACCACCGATCGCCTCCGGCGGGACGGACGTGGGTTGTTTTTGTCGATAGAACGCGCGAGCCTGAGCGCTTGCTCCCTCAATTGGTTAGGTTGACCTCAAATGCCTGCGCTCCAAGGGAAGAGGCCAGGCCTTCGGTCTCGCCGGCGAGATACATGGTCACGCCATTCTGGTTTGTCAGCTTGGCGTGCATCTTTCCCTCGATCAGTGTGAGTCCGCGGCTGATGCCGTGGTAAGTTCCCGAGAAGCTGGAGAGGTTATTTAGATTATAGACTTTGCCAGTGGCGGAGACCTTTTGAGCGCCCGAGCCGCCAAGGCCGCCACCAGAGATGGTGAAATGATGTGCCCGGCCGTTGTAATATAGAGTGCCTTTTCCGGTTTCAGCCTGAGCGTAGTAGGCAGCCGACCACTCGTGAATCCTGACAGTAGCCGAGGGTGGCGTACTCGGGGCCTGAGTCATTGATGCACAGCCAGCGATTAGGAGTAATGCGATGCCCGCGAAAGCGGAATTGATGAAGTTGGTTTTCATGATTTCGAAGTTTTTGGTTGGTTTTATAGAATTGGATTTTCTCAGTTAAGATTCGAATCTTGTCACGGCGCCGGCGAAACGCATATAGGACTTTAGGGCAATACGAAGTGTAAGGCCGCGTCCGACACTGCTTTTCTCGCTAATGTGGAAGCACGCTATCGGAATCACGCTTTGAGGCTATGTGCCGATTCGACTTGACTTGCTCCCGTGAATAATGACGATTCCGTTCCAGATTAATAAGGAGAAACGAAGAATATGAGAAAAAACATCGGTCTAATTACGGCGACTCTGTGCGTCGGAATGGTTATCACTTCGGCAGCGACGTCCCATGCTCAAAAGGCGGGCGCAATGTCGAAAGCTGAGGCGATATCGCAGCAGCTTGGCCTTACCCCGCAGCAAAAGGTCAAGATCCTGCCGATCCTTCGCGACGAATTACCGAAGGTAGAAGCGATCAAAAAGGATAACTCGCTCTCGAGGATGCAGAAGGTGCAACAGATCAAAGCTATTCATCAGCAGACTGATCCTCAAATGAAGGCGATTCTTTCGCCTGCCCAGTACGAAAAGCTAAAGGCGATTCGTTTGCAGGCAATCAAGGACGCTACCCAATCGTTTGGCAGATAAGTCGACTGTAGCCCAGAGAACCAGGTTTTATCACCGTGGAGTTGGGCGTTGGAGCCGTATTGGGCTAACTGCAGCAAGGGTATCTATCCGGGCCATACCCATATGTGTTGTTCGGCGCCCCTAACAAGATGGCGACGGTTTCTATTAACGTGACGTAGCGCGGCGCGTGAGCGCGGCACGTCCAACTACGCCGACGGCAAGCAATCCAAGCGCCGCGAGTCCGTTAAAAGAGTCCCCAAACAGCATCGCAACCAAAAAGATTATGCCACCGACAATAACCACCCAAACCGACCATGGATATAACCATGCCCGATACGGCCGTGGAAAATCAGGTTCTCGACGCCGAAGTTTAATCAGGGCGCAACAACAGAGGGAGTAGTTGACCGCCAGGAAAAATGACGTCATCGCGACCAATCGTTGGAATGTTCCGGTAACAATAAGTGCGACAGCGATCGCTGTAGTTACAAACGTAGCAGTGTCCGGCGTGCCAGCTGCATTCACCGTCGAGGTGCGCGCCCAGAACAACCGGTCGCGTCCCATAGCAAAAATGACGCGTGTACCCATCATGATGACGGCGTTTAGCAGAGGCACAAGCGAGATCACTGACAATAGCGTGATAAGGTCCCGGCCGTGCGCGCCGGCGATAACGCGCGCGGCATCGGCGGCGGGTAGCGTTGCGCCAGAGAGCTGAGACATAGGTAGTACCTTGATCAGCGCGATATTTACCAGCAGGTAGATACCTATCACCGACAAGACACCGCCAATCATCACTCGCGGGAGATTGCGCGACGGGTCGCGATCTTCCTCGACGAAATACAAAGGGCTTTGCCAACCGCCGTATGTAATGACAATCGCCTGCAGTGCAATGATGACGCCGCCGAATGTCATCGATGACGCCATACCTGGCGAGACCTGTCCACGCGCTGGCACAATAAGACACATGGCAACCAGAGCCAAAAACGCGACGCATTTTAGTGCAGTAGTTACCTCTTGAAACTGACTGCTGACACGGATTCCGAGCCATTGCAAGCCTACAACAGCAACAAGGATTGAAACCGCGACGAATCGAATGGCATTGCCGGGTATCGGGGTTATAACCGTTAAGAATTCGGAGATGGCGATCGAGACATATGCCAGTATCGAGCAGTACGTGAACCAGTCAGTCCATCCCACGGCAAATCCGGCTGTGTTGCCGAAAGCGCGGCGCACATAAACGTAATACCCCCCGGCTCGTGGCAGCATACTGCCCAACTCAGTCAGACAGCTCGCGCAAAGCAGGGTGTACAGCCCTGCAGCGATCCATAACAAAAGAACTGCGGTTGGCGTATGAAGTTGTGCCGCGACTAGCCCCGGCGTGCGAAGAATGCCCACGCCAATCGTAGCGCCCACGCTTACCGCCAGACCGAACCCAATCCCAAGAACGCGTCGAAGGTGACCGGACTTTTGGGACATCATGGCAACGCTAAGTGTGAGACTGGTAAATCCTCAGTCAGTCATGGAGTTCTCAGTTTCATCACAGGGTGAGTTTTCCATGCAGCCTAACTGGGAAGTGCGGGACTAGGTCTGACGAGACACAAGATCAGCGACCATGCGAGCGGGGAATGACACTCGGATGCGCTCAAATCTAGACGCAAGGACAGTCCGCTTCGCTGCATCGCCTGGTTTGACGCCGACGTTCCATAAGTGATCAGTAGAGTATCGAAGGAAGAAAAGCTCCGGTGGGTTCGTTGTAGAGACCAATGCTCATGAGCGTCATTGGCTGCACCACTCGCAGGCCATGCTCCAGACACCAGAGGAAAAGCTCCGCATTGCGCGTCGGCACGAGGAAGCCCGGTCCTCCGAAAGCAGGCGCGGCGCCGATGAGAGCCTTCAGCCCTTCGTTTGTTTCCGCCACAGCGTGGCCGAAGAATGCGATCGAGCTCGAATATCCGACGATATGTCCCGCGTGTTCGACAACGGTCGCGGTTGTTTTTTTGATCGCGTCGCGCAATTCGCCCACGCGCTCATGGCCGTGCACTTTCGCACAGATCTCGTTACACGGGCCGAGATCAAGCTCGGTGGCAGGCCGCGTGCTGTAACCTGGAATGTGCACGGCAAGTGCGGGCCCTTGCATGGTGGAAAGTGGCTCTCGGGCTACGAATCCCAATCTCGCATAGAGCGATAGCGAGCGGTTGTGATACGCGGCCTGAAGTAATCGTACCCCCGGGAAGCGCTGCTGCTTTACTCGGTCAAGAGCATGCTGCATGAGCTGACGCCCGACCGCACGATTCTGCACCGCGGAATCAACCGTGATTGGGCCGAGGCCAGCTATAGTCGAACGCTCGTCGAGGAAGTTGCTGCCGACGATCGTGCCATCGCATTCGGCGACAACCGAATAGAAACCAGTGTTGGCAAGCAAGCTAGCGAGTAGCCCACGCGCGACTTCTTGCGATGGAAAATCTGGCGGGAAATTGTGCTGCTCAGCGACTGCCTTAAAGGCGTTGTAACAGATCTCGCCACAACGCTCGGCATCTGCGGGGGTACCAGGTCGCAGCGTGATATTCATCTAGCGAGACATAAGATCAGGGACCGCGAGCCCGATGCAACCGTCCACGCAGCCAAAGGGTAAATCGCAAACGTTCACAAAGTAGATCGCAGGCTGTCTCGCGGTTAGCTGCATCGCCTGGCTAGACGTTAGCTCGCCACCCGTGGATTAGCCCACCAATAATCAGACCGCCGATTCCGCCGAGGATAAGAATGGGAACGTACTTGTGTGTGATAAGAGCGTCAGGAAGGCTGATGAGCAGACCAAACAACAGGCCAACAAGCCAGCCTGGCCAGCCCGGTAGCTGGACACAACCAATGACGAATCCAATAGCGAAGCGACTCGCAAATGCTCCGAGCAAGGCTGCATTCTTGTCGGGAAAAGACATCGGCAGCATAAGGGCGACATCCAGCGCTCCGAATAATATCCCAGCGATCAAACCTAGAATGACTTTCGACATGTGGCATTCTCTAGCGGAAACAGTGAACGCTCACAAGGTCTAACGAAAAAGAGATAAGCGATGGCAGACTGTCGTGGTAAAGTTGCTCGCAATTATGGAATCAGGGGCGTTGGTTTCATCGATCGGTTAGATGGCCAGCGCGCGTCGGGGCTAGCTACCTGATTTTCGTAACCTTGCCTTCTGCGATCACCGTCCATGGCCCATCGTGTTTCGACGCCTCGGCCTTGTACGTGTATAATGTCGGCGACACCTGCATTTCGGTATACCTGAGTTGGATGGGCCTCCCTTCTCCATCGCTATCCAAGTCTTTTACGAAGGTGCGTTTGTTTCCGACGATGGAACCACCTGTGCTATATTCGCTCTCGCCAAGGCTGCTGATACCATACTCGGTGTAGGCCTTCGCCTTCTCATCGTAGGCCAGGATGTTTAGGAACGTTCGCTTCCCAGTGGGCCCGCTCTCCTCGCCCCGACACACCAGATGAAAACCTCCGGCGAACCAATCGCAGGTCACCGTGCTCGAAAGCTTGCCCGCAGGCCCGAACGGGCCGCCCTTCGTCTCCCCCTCACCTCTCCAAGTGCCGAGGTAGTAGGCTAACCTCTGAACCTCCGGCGGCGTAGTTGCAATTGGTGAGGCCGTCGGCGCTTGCGCAAACGAGCTTAGTGAAAGCGCGAGGGAACAAATGCAGGCAATAATTACTCTATTCATATGGGTAGTCGATCGTGGGATGCGCTCAACGCTCCATTTGGATTCAACTATTTCAAGCCAGCAACCGTAAGTTAACGGGTTTTTAGCATCTAACGAGAACAAGATGAGCGACGGCGGACGAGACCGGGCAGCGCTCGGAGTGGAAGTGTGGAAGTCATCTCAAAAGTGGAGCCTACAGCGGTCCGCCGTTCGCTCCATCGCATGGCTAGACAGTTTTGGTGACAATGGTCGACAACATAGTAGCGATGACCTCCTCATCCGATTCCCGGATGGCGTGCACCTCGGCAGTGCAGAACGAAAGTCTCCTACCGCCTCGCAGCACTGATCCCAGAGCCAAGAATCGCTCTCCGCGCGCCGGTGCGAGCAAGCTGATCTTGAACTCAACAGTAAGGACCTCCGCGCCGCTGGGTGCGAGCGTCATGGCTGCGTAGCCGCAGGCACTGTCTGCAATACTGCTGATCACACCTGCATGGACATAGCCGTGCTGCTGCGTGAGTGCGGGCGCGAATGGCACGGCAATGTGAACGCGGCCCGGCTCGACAAGCTCGAGAGACGCTCCGAGCGTCTTCATGAAGGCTTGTCGTGTGAAACTACTTCGAATCTCGTCTGGAGTAGCCAAAGCGCGTTACCATCTAACGACAATTAGACTGCATCTTGCAATCTATTTTCTGGTTTTCCAAAGGACAACACACAAAAGGCCGCATGGCGAGAATGGTGCCAAATCATTTAGCATTTAGAAGCGCAATGATCTGCGGGCGACCCTCTCAAGTTCCAAAATGCGGTCAGCTTCTTCTCTCTCACGTTTCCTCGGTGAACATTCCCATTGTATCTCTAATCTCATCCCAATGGCCGAGCATGTTGTTGAGAGTTGAATGGACAAGTCTTTGTTTAGTTCCGTCTTCTTCCGTAGAAAGTTCCTTTAACCCCGTGACGACAATAGGAAATCGATCGTTCTGGGTTAGTTTTAAGCCATACGCCTTGTTCTTTCCGTAACCGTATTCGGTGGTGTCGCCGACATACACTGCAGTAATAATATTAACTGTCTTTGTCATTGCCTTTTGCCTTATGAATTGTTGACCACTTGCGGCGCAGGTTTGCTCGCTTCAAGTCCGCCGCGGGACGGACTCGCTGTAGCAAGCTGCGCATTCATGTTCTGAAAACGCGGCGTTCATAAAAAAGGTCGTAAGAAATCCTGTGCGATTTGGCGAGACAAACGCGCGTTGGTCACTTGACACAGTCCCTGTTGAGCGCCTTAAGTCATGCTGGATGAAACTCACTCAGGTCCGATACTTTTCGCATACGCTGATAATTGTTATCTGCTGCTGCAGTTCGATCGCATTGGCGGTGAGTGCAGCGGGCGCGCGTTTTAGTTTTCCGGATTGGATTGAGCTTTCGCCAAACAATCCTCCACCGGCGCGTTCATACCTTGCAATGACCTACGATCCGGTCAGCGGGAAGATCTTTGCGTTTGGCGGATTCGACGGCACAGGCTATCTAAATGACACATGGAGTTTCGACGGCACGAATTGGACGCGGATCGCCACACAGTCTGCGCCCCCAGCCCGCTCTGCCGCCCAAATGACCTACGATTCTGTCTCTCAAAAGGTAGTGCTCTTTGGCGGGTTCGACGGAACCAATTACCTGGGCGATACATGGCTTTGGGATGGGTCAACGTTACAATGGACTGAGGCGACACCCAATCATCACCCGTCGGCTGTCACCGGTCCAATGTTGTTTCCCGATCCGAATGGCAAGGCCGACCTTTTTGGCGGGTTCGACGGCCAATTCTACCAGCTTACCATGTGGCAATGGACCGGCTCCGATTGGACGGAGTTATCGCCATCGACTGTTCCGTTCGCTCGGGCTTCAGCAGCCGTTGCAACAAATACGTCCACGGGACAAGTTGTTATGTTTGGCGGTCTCGCTGATGTTAACCCGAATAACACTTGGACTTATGATGGCACGACATGGACTCTCCAATCTCCGGCTGTGCAACCTCTTCTAGTGTATGCCGCTTCTGCCGCTTTCGATCCCAAACAGCAAGGAGTAATTCTCTTTGGAGGTGGAAGCGGCGGTGTGGACCAGAACACGACATGGTTATGGGATCAGGTCGGCGCCACGTGGACACTCCTGTCTACGCCCCAATCGCCGCCCGCGCGCGAAGGCGCTGGCATGGCTTACGACGCGGCTTTACAGCGTCTGGTTCTCTTCGGCGGTCAGGATAACAACGGATATTTGAACGATACCTGGGAACTCATTCCAACAGCGACGCCGACTCCGACTCCCACTCCTACTTCTACACCCACCGCTACACCTACACCGACTTCTACGCCCACCCCTACTCCATCAGCTACTCCCACGCCCAGAGTGACACCCAGGACTCGCCCCACGCCGCATCCTCGCCCGACGCCCCCACAGTGACGGAAACGCGGCGGATTGTGCTTCTTCTTCACACAGCAACGGTGACGTGATATCAACAAACGCGAATGAAGCGGGCTTTAATCGCTCGACTGGCGTTTTTTAAGCGTACCGGCCTCGACTGAGAGAACGGTCCTGAAATCCTTTCCGGGAACAACCCAGAGTAAGTTCGCGACTTACTCAATCTCCGCAGTGATCTTACCGTGGACGTCCTTCAAGGTGACTGTGTCGACGCCTGCCAGGTCTACCTTGTTAAAAGTTACCGAGAGTCCCTCGTCGTCCACCAGGTTGAAATCCCAAAATTCCGATTTCGCGTCATTCTTGAAGCGCACCTGAATCTTTCCCCCGGCAGCGAGCACTTTTCCGTCGAGAAGGAGGTTTGCGTCCCAATCCTTGTTGTCGGCAGCCGTAATATAGAGACCTTCAAAGCTTCGCCCGGTCTGGTTCACCAAGGTAAAGTCGAGGTCGGCCGCGAATACGTTTACGACGCTTACGAGGAGGATGAACAGAAAGAAACGGAATTTCATGAGCGAACTCTATTTTTTCTTTTTCTTTTGAGAGGTAGTCTTTTTGTAAACAGTGCGACCATATTGGTCCTTCACCTTTGTAGTCTTGAACACCTTGTTGCCTTTTCTTTTCTTGCTTGTGTATTCGTAATAGCGCGGTTGGCGGTAGACTTTAGGCTGGTTGAAATAGGGGTCGAAGTCGCCTGGATAGGGCCGGTCCTCCACATACACGACGAATCCATTCGAGAAGATCCCGGAATGGCTTATTTTGGGACAGCCCAAGAACAGGAAAGCCATGATTAAGATCCGTGAGATAGAGCGAAAAGTCACGCGCATGGTCTAGCAGGAGCCGTGGGCCGGGTCAATCGAAATCGGGTCTGCTAAACAACAGACCATTTGGAATGCAACTTCGCGATAAACCGGGCAGGTGTCGGGACGCATGCGCGGCCGAACTAATCGACGCGATCGCGAACTACGCAACACACGCCAGCCGGGGGCCTGCAGGCCCGGATCGTCAAACAGCGCCTCCCTGCAGGCCCCTCGATGCTCAACTCACCGCGCCGGCACCGCAGCTCCCCACGCCGACGGCGACAGGTCGAGTGGAGTAGCCAGCGACGGGGAAACGTTCGTTTTCATTTCTGGTCCCGCCGGAGTTGTCGGCGGTGTGCCTCTGACGCGAGCCAGGAATCCGTGGGCAATGCCGGCAGCATCGGCGTAACGGCCAACTATAATCCCTTGCGAACTAATTCCATTAAGCGATGTAAAGGTTGACCCGGGGAAATCGAAGGTGAAGAAGTTGTTTGGCGGGACAAAGAAGAGTCCATGAGTCGCGCCCGCGCTGTCCGCATATCTGCCCACCACCCAGTCCTTATTGTTAAGTCCAAACAGGACTGTCGCAACGGAGCCCGGAGGATCGATCGGGAAGTGCAGCGCCCCATTGGCGTCCCGGTAATAGCCGTGAAGGGTTCCTGCGCCATCTATATAATATCCCACAACCAGCTTTTTTGAGTTATTGATCTCGTAAGCAAAGGTGCCTCCGGCAGCACCCGGGACGCTAAACGACGTTATAGCTCCGCGACGGTCGACAAACCCCTGGAAGACACCGCTGCCATCATCAAATCCGCCGGTAACATCGCCGGGCTCGTTTATCCCAAGCAGATTGGTCTGGAGCGCGCCGGGAACATCGTATTCTGTGAAGGTGCCGCCCGACCAGAAAAACGAGTGAATTGTGCCATCGCTGGCGGCATAGTCACCGACTACTGTGCGTGGGTTATTGATGCCTCGTCCTTCGGTAAAACCCACCGTATCGTTAGGATCGACGATCGGGTCGGTAAAGCTACCATTGCTGAAGCGGACAAAACCGCTCGTCACCCCGGCCGCATCGATGAACTCGCCAACGACGTCGCCTCTTTCGTTAATCTTTTGCGGAAGGGTCGAAATTCCTGCCCCGGGATAATCAAAAGTGGAAATCACTTCAATCGACCCCGAGTTCCGCGCTTGCTGAGCGAATGCTCCCATTAATGGGAACACGAATAGAACTGCCAGAATGCTGCTAAGTATTTGTCTTGGTTTCATAATGCTTATTACCTCCTTAGTTGAATTTGCCATTGCTAAACTGCCTATGTGGCAACAGCGCCAGATCCAGATTGCGAATTTCGATATGACCAGATTACGCGTTATCTGGTTTCGCAGACTCGCTTCTGGGTTGCCGTCGCAACCATCGCCGTCAAAAGGGCGCTCAAGGCGAGGTCAAGTTCCAACCGGTTGGAAGTGTTGGACCGAACGCGCTGCTGACAAAAACGTTGTTGTTCAGATACCAGATCGCCGTTTGATGCGTGCTGTTGTTGTAAAGCAGATAATCCGGCTTCCCGTCACCGTTAAAGTCCGCTGTGGCTACCAATGTCCAGTTACCGGGGACGGTTGGCCCCCACGCGCCGCCAATAAGCGTTGTTCCTGATAAATAGGCGACAGCTGTGTAACCTGAAGTGGGATAAAATAGGAGATAATCTGCGTGCCCATCGCTATCAAAGTCTGCTACCCCCATCACTAACCAGCCGCCCGGCAGCCTTGGGCCGGCGTCGCCGCCAATCAAAACGTTATTGTTTAGATACCAGATCGCCGTTTGACGCGTGATGGCGTTGTAAAGCACGTAATCCGGATTGTTATCACCATTAAAATCGGCGGCTCCGACTAGTTCCCACCCATTGGGCAGAGTCGGCCCATAAGCGCCTCCAATTACCGTTGGTCCCGACAAATACCACAGTGCTGTCTGAGCCGTACTGAGAGCAAAGAGTGCATAATCTGAGTGACCATCGATATTGAAATCTCCCACAGCATTTAATCCCCACCCTGCTGCAAGAATTGGGCCGGCGTCGCCGCCAATCAAAACGTTGTTGTTTAGATACCAGATCGCCGTTTGAGGCGTGTTAGTATTACGAAGCACGTAGTCTGGATGGCCATCGCTGTTAAAGTCTCCTATTGCAGCTCTAGCCGGAGTTGGAGTAGGCGTAGGCGTGGGCGTAGGCGTAGCGCCCGACCGAGTAACCGCAGCGAGAATATCGACCCGTCCGTGGCCGTAGGTATTGTTAGGTGTCACCGACCGGCCGTTGTCACAGCCGCCATTTAGAATATGAATGGCCGCATCATTTATGGCTGTTCGAGTGAGGCCGATATTGTCCCGCCACTCAGGCCGGGCTGACCAGAGCAGCGCCACGGCACCAGCGATATGCGGAGTCGCCATGGATGTGCCTGTCATGGTCGTATACGCATTGTCGGAGGTGTTGACACTCGAACGGACGTCCGTTCCCGGAGCAGTGATATCGGGCTTTAACCGGTGACTTCCATCGATAGTAACCGGACCGCGGCTGCTAAAGGAAGCGATGACGTCTGTGCCGGTGTTGAGGGCTCCAACCGTATAAGATGCCTGGTAAAAAGACGGAGGAGACAGCAACGTAGAACAGCCCGGGCCTTGATTGCCCGCTGCTACTACCATCATGATGCCGGCCGCTTGTTGAGCCTCCACAGCAGCCCGCAATGTATTAACCGAACAACCTTCCGTGGCCGGACAAGTCCATGAGTTGGTCGTAATATCGGGCGCCAAGGTTGGATCGCCCTGGGCTGGCGTGCCGCCCACCGGGTAAGGCGCAAGAAAAAATTCCATGCACTCGATATATCTGGCCGGTGTGCCGTTACCCCGGTCCATGTTACGGCAACCGATCCACTTCGCGCCTGGGGCCATGCCGATTTTGTTGCCCATGACGTCATCGCCAACTGCAGTGCCTATGGTATGGGTCCCATGACCGTTGTCATCGCAAGGCGCCTGCGCATTGTTACCACAGGGATTGCCAGCGCTATTGTGAATAGAGTCGTGCCAGTTATAATTGTGGTTGGATATTGTTCCGTTCCAGCCGCGATAGTGACGCTTAAGCGCATTATGCGTCCAGCGAACGCCGGTATCGGCGCTTCCGATCACGAGTCCCTGCCCGGTGAATCCCAGCGCCCAGACTTGAGGTGCGTGGGTATAATTGATGTTCGGCGCAATCGCACTCGGAGTCTCCGGCTGTGAAGGCGTCTCAACTGCAGGAATCGGCTGAGGGAGAACATTCTGAATTTGCGGGTTGCCCTCCACGCGCGCCACATCCGGCCGCGCTGCCAGCGCCTCGGCGATCTCGCGGCTGCCTTTCACTAAAATCGCGTTGACGATGTGGAAAGACCGATATTCAAGACCGCGTTCACGCAGCCATTGGAGAATTGGTCCTTGCGTTGCCTGGCTCTTGCTCCACAACGCATCGTGCACGTAACGGCTCTTTTCATTCTTTGTCGCCAAAGCCGCCGCCGGGCCAAGGTCGGCCTGATCAACGAGCACGACCATCAACTCCGCTTGCTGGCCATTCGCCGTATGCTCGATCACCCAGGGCTCAATCTTGTTCGCCGTGGCACTCGGGCCACCTTCGCCGGTGGCACGCGAGGAGCCGATCGCTCCTAACGTAGCTATGCTAGCACCGACAAGGAATAACGAGCACACCATACGCCGCCGTTGCGACAGTATAAATGTGCGGTGTGCTTTTGTCCTCATGCGATCGCCGAGGTATCTCTGAATTCTTCCTTTCATAGCGATGCTTTACCTCTTCCTTCTTTCGACCGCTGGTTGATTCTCCGGAAGTGCGGGCTCGGAAGGGGCGAAGAACCTAGCGGGGAAAAAGTCTTCCGCCTGAGAGTGGTTCAAATCCGCTTTAACAGCATCGAGTTTTGAGAAAATCGCGCCCGCTTGTCAAGCCAATTCACCGTGACGATCTGGCCGCTGCGAGGCAAAGAAACGCAACCATTTTGTCGTTGCCCTGTGGAGAACAAAAGAGCACAATTCATCACGTAAATTACTGGAATACCATCACTGACACTCTCGACAGTCTGATTAAGGCGCGATTATGAAATTTACGTAATCTTAGAGGGTACGACGAGATGTCCGTTGAGAGCAAGAAAGAGATCCAGCTTGAGATCGCCCATGTCTTATTCATCGACATTGTTGACTACTCGAAGCTCTCGGTTAACGAGCAGCGCGCCCAGGTTGAGGAACTGAACGAGATCGTTCGTTTGTGCGAGCAATTCCGCAAAGCAGCGGCGGCCAACCGCCTTTTAAAGATCCCCACCGGCGACGGCATGGCGCTGGTTTTCTATAAAAGTCCGGAGGAACCGGCGCAGTGTGCAGTAGAGATCGGCCGCGCGCTCAAGGACAATGCGCGCCTGCAAGTTCGGATGGGCATTCACAGTGGACCGGTCGGTGGTGTCGTGGACGTGAACGAACGCACCAACGTAGCCGGAGCCGGCGTCAACATGGCGCGACGTGTGATGGACTGCGGCGACGCGGGGCACATCCTTCTCTCACATCATATCGCTGAAGATCTGGAAGGATACGAAAAGTGGCGACCGCTACTGCACGATCTGGGTACATGCGAAGTAAAGCACGGGGTGCAGGTAGCCATCGTTAATCTGTGGTCCGATGACGTGGGGAACCCTCAACTCCCACAAAAGTTTCAAGCTCTCAGGAAACACCACAGCCGAGTGCGCTGGGCCGAAATGGCAGCTGCGGTGCTTTTACTCGCTGGCATCGCAGCTGTTTTCGTTCTCATTTCCAAGAAATCAGCCAAATCGACGGCAATTGTTCCGGAAAAAAGTATCGCGGTGCTTCCCTTCGAAAACCGTAGCGAGGAAAAAGACAACGCTTATTTTGCCGAGGGCATCCAGGATGAGATTCTGACACGCTTATCGAAGATCGCAGACTTAAAGGTGATCTCGCGTACGTCGACACAGCGCTACAAAAGCGTGCCGGAAAATCTGTCTGAGATCGCAAAGCAGCTTGGAGTAGCGCACATCCTGGAAGGAAGTGTCCAAAAGAGCGGCGATGTAGTCCGTGTCAACGTGCAACTAGTCAAAGCAGCCAATGACTCCCATTTATGGGCAGATACCTTTGATCGAAAATTGACCGACCTCTTTTCCGTCGAGAGTGAAGTGGCGAAAGCCATAGCCGAGCAATTGCGCGTCCATCTTACCGGTCAGGAAGAGCAAGTCATTGCCGCTACACTCACAGACAATCCCGAAGCTTACGATGCCTACCTACGCGGCTTGGCTTACAACGTGAAAACGGTATATACGCCCGCCAATGCACTTGGCGCGCAGAAATACCTGAGAGAAGCAGTGCGATTGGATCCGAAGTTCGCGCTTGGTTGGGCGCTACTGTCAATTGCAGACGCACGCGGCTACATCACACAAAGTCTTCAACCTACTGTCGCGCTATGTGAAGAGACACGGCAAGCAGCGGAAACCGCGCTCGCTCTTCAGCCCAATCTCGGCGAGGCACTGCTTGCCGCGGGAAATTACTACTACGCCTGCCTAAGGGATTACGATACCGCGATGCGTTTCTTGGAACGGGCACGTCGGCTCCTACCGAACAGCAGCCAGATTTCTTCGTTGCTGGCCTCTCTCGCGAGGAGACGAGGCGAGTGGGACCGGAGTGAGTCGTATTTCAACCAAGCCGAGCGGCTCGACCCTCGCAACGTCAACCTGCTTGGACAGCATGCTCAGTTGTATATCGAGCTTCGCCGTTTCCCCGAAGCACTGCAAAAGTTTGACCAGATTCTCGAAATTATGCCAGGCGACGTCGATACCATCGCGGCAAAGGCGGCTATCGCACAAGCTGAGGGCGATCTGCCGCGAGCCGCCACGCTCCTCGCTTCGATCCACCCGCCGGCGGACGACCCCCAGGCGTTGGAAACACAAGTTTACCAAGCGATCCTGGAGCGACGTCCTGCGCCGATGATAACTCGGCTAAAGGAGATATTAGCCAAGCCCGATCCGGCGTTGGGTTCTATTCCTGGCGAACTGCGCTTTTATCTTGGCTGGGCGCAGGAAGTTGCCGGCGATCGTACCGCTGCTCAGGAGAGCTGGCGACAGGCGCGCAACGAACTGGAGTCTTTTCTGAAAGAACAGCCGGAAAACTTTGGCCTCATGGGGTATCTCGCGCTGAGCAGCACGGGCCTTGGTGACAAAGCCGCCGCATTCAAACTGATCGAGCAAGCGAAGGCTGTGATTCCGATCGAGAAAGATGCCGTACAGGGTCCTATTCCGATCGAGTTCCTGGCCCGGGTATCGGCGCGCATGGGAGAACCCGACCGCGCAATCGCGGCACTAGAGAAACTGCTCTCGATACCGTACGATGGCGCACTGGCTCAGAACGTACCACTTACTCCTGCGCTACTCCGGCTCGATCCGATGTTCGATCCCTTGCGGAACGATGCGCGCTTCCAATTGCTCCTGTCGGGCGGGGCGAAACAGTGAAAGCTTGCGAGTCTAAAACAGAAGTCGTTCCGAATCCGGTCCCCTGTCCTGTTGCATCTTCCTTGGCCGCGAAACCGATGGGCGGATTTTAGCGTACCACCGGCATGGACGTGGCGTGGCGATTCCTACTGATTCGCTGAGTATACTCCTTCGACGACCGGTGAATCTTGCATTCCCGTTTTGAACGCCATCGCTCTTAAGGTCCTTCCGTACACTGTAATGGCGTCCCCTTTCGGGCCGTTTATTATGTGCGGGCCGGTTGGCGTCGGCGGCTGAGAAGGGTCATCCGACCAGCTCAAAGAAGCTCCCAATGTTTTCGTCTCGATTGTGACCTTAATATCTTGTCCGGCGTGACCGCTCCCGTTTGGTGGAGTCAGCGTCGGTGTCGCGCACTGCGTGAATGCTTCCTTTTTTTCGCAAGCCGACAGAACTGTCAGTGCGAGGCCCGCACAAATAATGCTAGTTAGTATTTTCATGTGTTTTCCTTGTTTGTGTGAACAAGCCTTTCGTTCACGGTTAACCCTGCGTGAAGAGGGTCAGGTGGAGCTCTGGAAGTGGCCTAACGGACTTAGCGCGGTTCCAACTTTGCCTACCGCCGATCCGCAGTGTCAAGATCATTCTAGCAGATCTCAGGCACCGGCTCCGAGTCTTTTGTTGTCCACGGGGCCACGACAAATGATATGAACAGGCGCAGGCAACGTTCATGAATCGGGCTTCCAATTTGAAAAGGGCGGCCCGCGACTGACTGGAAGGATGTCTTGGTGCGCAAAAAGCAAACACCCGCCCCGCGCTAGCGCGCCGGGTAGCGCACCATTACCAGCGAATCGTGGGAATTTTGGTTATTTTCCCGTCCGATGGCCGTAAATAGTCATCGAGGTGGCAGTGGTCGGAATTGCACCAATCCGTTCACAAGGCTGCGGAATACGCGAATCGCCTTCCACCACGTAACACATTGTCTTTGTGGTGTTGGTCGCGGGCTGCGGCCGCGAGCGGACGACTACGTTCTTGCTAGGATCAGAAGCAAATGCCGATGCGCAAAACGCGAGTGCGAGAAAGACGCCCACGCATCGAACCGACCAGCCGCCCCAGCGACTTGGTCTACCTGCTGTTTTCACGTAGTAATTGTGATGCCGCTTCGAATTTCGCGCAAGCCTAATTACCGACTTTCAAGTTCCGGAAACGCCGTCAGCTTTTCATCCGACCGAACGACAAACCGTTTTCCGTTGTCGCGATGTGCGTCAACATACTAGCATTATTGGGCAGCAACGGCGCGCCTGGAGCAGCTACAGCCTTTCGCAAACGGCTTGGAACGCTCTAGCCCGATGAGCGCGTTATTCCAGATTCAGGTTCTCCCAATGAATCTGAATCGCGTTCCAAGCCGTTCCACAAAAATCCTGTTCGTCGTATTGATAGTTGAAAGTCACGTTACCAGACGCATCGAGGCCGACGATACCAGTGTAGAGAAAAGGGCCGCCAAGCGTGTAATCGATGAGGTAGTTATCTGGCGCATCTTCATAAACACTACTGCAGAACGGGCTATAAACACTCGGGTCAGGGTAATAATGCCAGATCTCCGTCGCCTCAAAAGCAGTGAGATCGATTGCATACTTGCGAGGGGCGCTGTAGTCGCGTGTCTCTCCCGGCGGTTGCTGAAAATTACTGCCCGCTCCATCATCGAAAAGGAGCAATTGATCGCCCGGCATGGACACAGCATGCTGACCGATCGGCGGCAATGTATTCGGAGCCAGGCTGAGAGAAAAGGCACGCAGCGACGGGAACTCGTACCAGTGCTTTGTCGAATCGCCCAGAATCCACTTGATGTTTCCAGAATCGTAATCAATCGCGATGACGAAGTTTTCCCGGCTGGAAACGATGAGCGAGTTATCAGAGCTACGGTACGCCGTAGCGTTGTTATGAAACCAATCGGTAGGCGCGGGAAAGACGAATAGGCTCGGATCGTCCCCGCCAGCGATCATCGCCGCGCTGATGATATCCGCCAATTTCCAAGTCCGGAGCACATTGCCGTCGGCATCGACCTCCAGATCGACGCTCTCGGTCTGGTCGACGGTATCGACATCAACGATCATCCCGTCACGTCCTGGATCAATATTGTGATGGAACCCGGTGACCCCAATCCCGCTGTAGTCGGCCACGGGTGTCGTTATGCCGTAGAACTCAGTGCGAAGAAGCGACGTGCCGGAGGTCAGGTAAAAGGCATTGTCGAAGAGCATGCAGTTCTGCGCTCCAACCCCTGCCGTGCCGACCCATCGGATTTCACCGTCAGTGTCAATAATGATCGGTGTGTTATTTTGGGCATAACCCTTCAGCAGGATAAAATCGTAGCTTAGACTGCCTGGTAACCGCGGCTGAATAACGGTTGGATGGGAGTACGTCCCTCCGTCATAGGCAGGCGTCGTAATGGCGATGGAGAGTCTTTTGTAGCGGTGAACTCGACCATTGAAACCGAGATTGATCAAGACCCGGTTTGAGCGGCCAGCGTACAGACCGAAAACGGGGATCGTGACTTTGCCAGTTTGCGGATCGAAATAACCTCGAGCTTCCAAGTAAGATCGCGCATAGCGAACGTGGATTGGGCGCGTGTCTGACCCCGTCTTTGGAAAAATGAAGAACTCGGCGAACTCGAACCGAGCGACATCACCGACACCGGTGTTCACGAAATTGATGAATGGCGTTGGACCTTCGAACACCTGAATATTTCCACCTATCTGCGCGGGCTTGGCTGCAACAGCAAGCACGCACAGGAGCGCTGCCACCGCAGCAATTAACCGCGCACTCGTGCTGTATACGGTTCGACAAACATGCGTTTGGTTGTTCTTTTGCGTTGTCATAAGTAGTTGGGGATTGTCTCTCTTTTGGCGTCCACTCGGCAACGACAAAATGATATGAACATGCGTGGGAAGCTCATGAATCGCGCCATATTCGCTCGACTCGCGTCCCTTGTCGTTGCCTCAACACCCGGTTAAGCGCCAGTGAAAATCCGCATCACAGCGGTGTTGGACGGGAATGCGGAGCCTGGCGAGGCCGCGGTGTTACTCTAGAAATAGGTGTCGCGGATACCGTTGGACTAGGCGTCGGTGTTGCTCCGGATGACGCGCAATAGATCCCGCCGCTGTTCGAATAATCGTTTACGTCAATTCCGCCCACACGAACATAAAATTTGTAAAATTTGTTGACGTACGCCGAATGTTCTGACTAAAACGGCGTTCGCCGTTCGTATTGAAAACCTCCACTCACTTCCTCCACCTATGAAAAGAAAAATCGTTGCGAACATATTCCTTAGCATTGGCGTGGTTTTGGCATTAGCGACTCTGCTGCCAATCAAGACGCTCATCGGTCAGGGTCAGCCTTCACAGGCAAGCAAGATGCTTACAAAAACTGTAAACATTGGGGCCAAGGGTATCACCCTGCGGTTCCCGGAGAATTGGTCGGTGGGGCAGCCGACTCTGAACTCGTGGGTGATCCTAAACGTGCCTGCTGACCAGCTGAAGACTACCAAGCCCACGGTTCGAGTGGTGATCGGCTACCTGGACAGAACTGATCACGCCGATGCGGTGAGCCAACTCGCAGAGTATGCGAAGGAATCCAGTCAGCCCTCAACCTTCCTCGCCATCGGCGGCTGGCCAGCCTTGCAGCGCGTCCAGCTCGTCAAGAGACCTCAACCAGGCAACGCCCCTGTTTTCCCGGATCGTAACATGGTGCAAATCACAACCGCGGTCGCGGCAAATAACCTGCTCGTCCGCCTCGAGGGCGATCTGCCGTCCGATGCTGACCAGCAGCTAAAGGACCTGGTAGTGGCTATTGGCCAGAGCCTCATGTTTCAGTCAGTTGGCAACCCGGCGCAGGTTCAACAGGAACTGAACAAACTCCAGAGCTCGCCGGGGCGCCGTGACTCTCCGCAACCCCATGTTACCCCCCGAGAAGCAGCTACCAAACCTTCCTCGAGTCCTAAAGCCGCCAATGCCAGCGCGCCCATCTTCCCACCGGTGCAGCTTAACAACCTTGGGAACAACGGCGAACTCGAGATCGCAGTCTCCAACGATGGCGCCAACATTGTGGTCGCCAAGCAAAGTGGATTCGTCACGTCTAGCGACGGTGGCCGGACCTTCCCGTTCAGTGGCAATCTCCCAGTCAACGACGGTGATAGCTCCCTCGCGTTCGGGCAAAGCGGGAACTTTTACCACGCAGCACTGGCGTGTTTCGGAGGTAGTTGCGCCGCACCTTGTCCAGCCAACAGCAACTGTGTCGAGATAGCCGCGTCTACGACCAACGGCCAGACCTTCGGCGCTCTGATTAACGCCGTCGTGTGTCCGAACTCGGGCTCGGGCGCTTGTAGCTCCGACCAGGAACACATCGCTTCTGACAGGGTCAATCCGGCCCCGGGGGGCGATGCCGTTTACATGGCGTTCAGGGACCTGAGCGGGAGCGCCAATGTTACCTGCTCGCCTGACAGTGGGGCGACTTGGGCGCCCCGGCTTGCCCTCGAGGGTGGTTCAGATTTTCCGAGGGTCACCGTAGGACAGGATGGGTTCCTCTATGTGGTATACCGGAACGGTGGAAACATCAGGATCGACAAGTTCAATGCCTGCACCACCTCGGGGACTCAGATGACGAGGGCCCCCGGTGGCTTTCCCTTCACAGTGAGCGGATTCACCGACTTCGCTGGCTGCGAGGTAATGAACGGGTTTGGCGGACTTGACCGCTGCAACGACGGCAACATCCTCTCGAGTCCAACGGTCACTGTGGACGACACGACCGCGAACCACGTATACGTCGCATGGGCGAACAACACAGCTGCTAACAACGAAAACACCTTGGTGGCGGATTCTACCGATGGTGGTGTGAACTGGCGAGGCGCTGTTACCATCAACACGAACGTCACGGGACGCCGGTTTATGCCTTGGGCCTGCGCCTCAGGTGGTAGTGCCTTCGTTACTTGGTATGACAGGCGAGCCGCCACAGCAACCAACAATGACTTGACCGACTACTTTGCGGCAAGCGCTGGCCTTTCCGGGGGTAACCTCGTTCCCAACAACGACGAGTTCAAGATATCAACGACCTCGGACCCGCAGTGCAACCTGTGGCCCGCTGCGCCCCGTTCCACTTGGGACTCGGAAAACTGCTCGGTTCAGCCCGAGAATGCAGGCAGATGCAGCGTCTCCACAAATATACCCTGCGATTTTAGTGGCGACGGGACTCAGTGCCCTGCTGGGGAGACGTGCCAAACTGGAGGTGGTGCCCCCAAGTATGGCGACTACAACGGCAACGCTTGCGTCCTTGGACGTTTTTACACAGTGTTCGCGTCGGGCGTCGGTCTAACCAGTGTCAGAAATTTTTTCCAGTCCTTTGTGGTAACCTCAACGCCTACCACGCTCACCTACACCGGCGCTACTACTGGCGACTATCACGACGATGTTACTCTTTCGGCTATACTTACCCTTAGCGGAACTTCGGCGGGGGTGCCCGCCCAAACCATCACATTCACCATCGGCGCACAGAGTTGCACAGGTATCACCGACGCCACCGGCGCGGCCTCGTGTGATCTCACGCTTAATCAGGTTCCCGGTCCCTACACGCTAACCGCGAACTTTGCCGGCGCTGGTCTCTTCCAGCCGAGTAATACATCCACGCCATTCACTATTACCAAGGAGGAGACTACTCTCAGCTACACGGGCGATACAGTCATAGCCAATAACACGACAGCGCATCTATCGGGCGTTTTACTCGAGGACGGCACGGTGCCCATCGCTGGCCGCACGGTTGTCTTTACATTGGGAACGGGCGGCACCGCGCAGAGTTGCAGCGGGGTAACAGACGGTACAGGTGTCGCCGCCTGCGACATCTTCCCGGTGAATCAGCCTTCTGGCGCGGGTGTTGTCACCGCGAACTTTGCCGGGGATGCCTTTTACCTGCCGTCCTCCGCCTCGGATACCACGATCATCTTCGCGTTCCTCGATCACGGTTCGTTCGTGGTTGGAGACGAGACAGACACAGGGTCCGTCGAGTTCTGGGGCCACAGCTGGTCCCGTGACAACGTGCTGAGTGGTGGGCCTGCCCCGGACAGTTTCAAGGGTTTCGCCGGCACCGTCAGTACCAACCCGCCCGTTTGCGGCGACACTTGGATCTCCAGACCGGGCAACAGCTCGAGACCGCCGGACATGCTGCCACCGTTTATGGGTGTCGTAGTTTCCAGCAGCATCACCAAGTCGGGTTCGACTATCTCAGGCGATGTACCGAAAATCGTTGTCGTTACGCCGAACCCCGGCTACGAACCGGATCCGGGCCATCCCGGCACGGGCACAGTGGTGGCAGTGTATTGTCCTAACGGTTCGGGTTCGCGTACAGTGCGGCCTCGACCGACTCCCCACCCTCGGCCTAATCCCTAACGGCAATTTGCTTTCGCCACAGACGACTCTTTCGTGAAGTTACCGGTTCATTTCTTGATTAACCACTAATACCGTCGCAATGCAGATCAGATCCCATTTCCGCCACGCCATTAGGATGCTGTTTACCGTGTATTCAAAACTGTTTGCGGTGCAGATTTGCTCAGTCCAACGTGTGCGCTCACTTTTTGGATTTGCGCCGCCTGCTCGTCGAGACGCCTGGTGAGCTGCTCAACCGTTGCTTGGAAATCTTTCTGCTGCTGAGCCAGTGTCATTCTTAGCTGGCCGATGGTCACTTCCTGTTTCTCGACCTTGTGATGTTCTTTGAGGAACTCATTTAGCAACATCGCGTTCACCGCGTCGTATCGAACAGTGTAAAGCTCACCTTTTGCATCCCGAATCACCAAGTCGGGGTTTATTTTTGCAACTTCCTCCGCAATCAAACCGAATTGCGGTGTCCTAGTTTGGTCACTCTTGTAGTGGAAGGTAACCGGCTTAAGCGCCAGGATGGCTTCACTAGCATTTCCCATCATGGCAATGTCGTTCTTGAATCGCACGGACGAGCTGGAAGTACCGAGCTGTCCGTTTGAATCGATTACGACTGGTGTTGCCTGCCCTACGGGTGTCAATCCGAAAATGTTGCCGATAAAGCAACTGCTACTTACATTTGCACCCGGGGCGCCGATAACAATGACGCTATTTGCATTGGTCACGAACTTGCCGGCGTTCGCTCCCAACGCAATGTTGCCGCCGCCACCTATGTTGTGGGACAGCGCTCCGTAGCCGATTGCGACGTTCGCCCCACCAGTAGTGTTGTTGAAGAGCGCTCCACTGCCCAAGGCCGTGTTAACGCCGCCGGCCGTGGTGTTATAAAGCGCTTGAAAACCAACGGCGGTGTTGTCATCGCTAGTCGCGTTCGTGAAGAGCGCCTCGGAACCCAACGCAGTGTTGTGCAGGCCGCTCGTATTGCTCGCTAGCGCTTGAAAACCATTGGCCGTGTTGTCGCCGGCGGTGGTGTTGTTAAGGAGTGCGAACGCTCCCGTGGCCGTGTTGTTCTGTCCCTCGGTGTTTGAGGCAAGCGCGTCTCCTCCATTGGCGGTGTTGTTCGTGCCGATGGTGTTAAGACCAAGCGCACCAAGACCGGTCGCCGTATTGTTATCTCCGATGTTGAGGTCAAGCGCACCAGCGCCGATGGCCGTGTTGCTGCTGCCAGTGGTGTTGTTAAAGAGCGCTTCCCGACCGACGGCCGTATTGCCGTGGCCGGTAATGTTCGAAAAGAGGGCGAACGTTCCGTCGGCTGTGTTGAAGTTGCCGGTGGTGTTGCTAAAAAGCGCCCCCGCACCGGTGGCCGTATTTTCGTCTGCGGTGTTGCTAAAGAGCGCCCCAGCGCCGTCAGCCGTATTATAGCTGCCGGTCGTGAGGCTCAGGAGTGCATATATACCAACGGCATTATTGTAGAAACCGGTGGTGAGGCTCCCCAGCGCCAGGTCCCCTTCCGCGGTGTTGCCTCCGGGATAGCCTCCGTCGGGCGGTGGGTTCACGGCACGCGCCATATCGGAAGAAACCAACCAGGCGATCATGAGCGGAATCACAAATAAAAGAGATCGGTCAAGTGAACGGTGAAGGTGAATTGTGGATAGAAATGGGGTGTTCATAAAGGAGTCTTAAGAAATCCCCTGCGATTTTGCGACACAAAAAGCGCGTCCGTTTTGCTCTCCACATAGGAACGGCAAATGATATGAACAAGCGCAATGAAGCGCGCTTCAGTCGCTGTGTTGGCGTTGGTTGTCGCTGGCTCGGCGTTCGGTCAATCGCCAGGATCAGCTAAGATCCGCATCAGAACCTGGAATCTGGAATGCGCAGCGGTTTCGTTATTATGGCGGAGTTGGGCGAGAATGCGGGTCTGGGCGGGATCTAGGTGTGGGAATAGGCCTCGGAGTAGCGCTTGGCGTGGGAGTAGTTGTTGGTGTCGGTGTAGGAGAAGGAATGGGAGTTGGGGTAGGGCTTGGCGTTGGTGTAGGGGGCCTCGTCGATTGCTGAATAAACATGATTTGTATCGTACAAGACTTGCCCATTGATACCCGGCGGAAAGGCTATGGAAATATCTGAGAATGTCGTGTTATTCAGTCCACCGTTCGCCTGCAGTAGCGTATATTGTGCGCCAACGGTATAAGGACCACCGGTGACTAGCACGTGCACCACCGCTTAATGTAAGGTCACCGTCAATTGAGAGGGTTTCCTCAGGCGCGAGTGTACCCTCGATTGTGATCCCGTTGACTGCTTGGATTGTTCCGTTGCCACCTATAGTGCCTGGGCTCCAAACGGTGACACTGTCCGCAACGAGGGTTCCGCCATCGGCAATATGCACCACACCAATACCTGCTGCTCCAGTATCACTGCCACCAACATAGAGGTTGCCGGTGTTGGTCCACATCGAACCCGCTCCGTCAATCTCGACAGTTCCATTTGCGGAAGAATCAAAACCAAGAAATCCGTTGGCGTTCGTAACCTGCGCGCCGTCGGAAATTGTGACCGTTCCAATCCCATCGAAAATATTTCCTACAGTAAGATCGCCGTCATTTGTCCAGGTTGAACCCGTTCCCGCCACTGTCGCGGTACCAGTTCCGCTAAATGACCCCATGATGCAGCTGCCGTTCGAAACGGTGCCGCTAAGTTCGAGAAAACTGTTGTTTGTCCAACTCGAACCAGCGTCGCCCACGTTCACAACTCCACTGCTGCCTGAACCTCCACCGACTGTGCTGCCAAAACTTGAGACGTGGCCGCCGTTAGAAATTGTGAGCGTACCTGATCCACCATTCCCGATATTGATCTGAACGTCGTCAACCCAAGTAGAACCCATCCCATCGACAGTCACAGCTCCCGTACCAATGTCCCCGATCGTTGTAGTGTTCGATTGGGAAAGCTGGCCACCATTTGTAATGTTGAGTGTGCCATTGCCCTCGAAACCGATGGTGCAAACAGCGAGATTCGTCCACATCGAGCCGGAACCAGACACCGTCGCGGTTCCATTTGACCCTGAATTTTCGCCTATAATAAAACGTGTGCTCGAAATAACGCCACCCTTTGTGATGCTAAGCGTGCCCGTCCCGCTTCTCCCAACATAAACAGAGCCCTCGTCTTGGAGACTGCCAGCGCCGGATGCGGACAATGTTCCCACGTCTTGATCTCCGACTCCCAGCTCCAGTTCGCTTGCTGCCGCTCCGCCTGACGTAATTTGCGCGGTGCCCCCGTTGTTGATCAGCGCGATAACGTTCGAGTTAGGAACGCCGCCGGACCAATTTGCGGGGTTGAACCAGTCACCTGTTCCATCTACCCAAACGGTTTGGCCTACGGGTAACTCAACGTAATTTTGCGAGAATACTATCGGAGCTAAACCTGCGTCTCGATAAAGGCTTGCTTTGCCCACGGACGCTCGTTTTCGGTCTGTAGCATTCGCGAACGTCGGCCCGCAGATTACAAGAAGGACAGCTACAAAGACTCCGCGGCGAAAGAAGAGGAGAGATCGATATGACGATTTTCTCATAAGGTCAGCATAGAAAACGAGGGCTGAGCTTTTAGCGCGGCGTTTGTCTTGTGACAAGCTATTTTTCTAGCTGTCTAACCGTATAAAACTGTTTACAAGTCCCCGCCCAACTCGCCAGCCAAATAGCCCGTTCATTTTTGGCCTCTACAGAGCGGTGGCAACGTGATATGAACACCTATCGATACGTCAGCCAGTCGGAATGAACCAACACCTAAACCGTCCGGCAAGGATCGTCCTTAAATTCTATGCGCGTTTACGAAGTGCGCCCGCGCAAAGATAAACACGGCGTTGATCTGATCTGTGATGCGCTGCCGTTCGGTGGGCTATGGTATTTAAAAGTAGCCGATGCAATCGACTACGCGAAATATCAAAGCCGCTCACATGATGCTGTGATCAACGTTTACGATTCGGCTGGCAAACTAATCCAATTACACAAACACAAAGGCGATCTCCAAGGAATGGTGAAGTCGCGTTTTTTGGCGATGACTGGCGGAGATTGAAGGATGCATTGCGAGGCCAACGCCGCTGAAGCTCCTAACCGTGAACCATGCTATGCGAACGCTTGTGTATCCGTTGCGCAATGAAGCCGAGGAAACCGCAGGCCAGCAGCGTCAGCAAAGGTGGAACTATCGGAACAAAAATCCCCAGAAAATTGTAAAGCAGAAATGCTAACAAGAGATAGGCGACGGTGAGCCCGAGAAATGACAGCAGACAAATCAACCATCGCCCGACGTAACCCAGTAGCAGCCAGGCAAGCAATCCGAACATTGAAACAATCAGCAAATCCAGCGCTACTGGCAGCCTTTGCAAGAACTCGTGATTCATCGTCGCCGCGAGAACGTTCAAATGCATAACAGGGCCTTTTATCTCACGACTGATGGGATTATCGATAGCGATAACATCGCCCAGCTTTGTTGCAGACGGACCGACGATGACAATCTTACCTTCGAAAAACTCGCCATCGGAATATTTGGAATGCCACATATCCGGATCGGCAATTTCCCAAACGGGATACGGCTGATAAGCATCCGTGGCGCTAAATCGGATCAAGTGATCTTGTGAATCGTGCGGTACCTCATTAGACCTCCCGAGCTTCTCCATCGCCCTAGCCACCAACGAAGCGCACAAGCGGTCACTCGGAGAAGGTTTTTGCCCGGCGAGCTGCCGCTCCGAGGTAAAGAATCGTGCTGCACGCAACATACCGTCCTGCTTATCAACCCAATAATTCGCGTAGCCAACCCGATCATCGTATTGGGCAGGCGACGGAATGAGATCGGCATTTGGCAAGACAAGCTCGTTGCCCTTTTCGAGGTCGAAATTTGAGCCAATGACGACGCGATCTCGATAACGATCGAGCGCCGCGCGGAAAATCTGATCCCCCTCGTTTCCCGGCGAATTGAAAACCAGGTCGAGGATCACAAGCCGTGCCCCTGACTCGAACAAGCGATCGAGTAATCGCGCCCAAACTTCACGCGACCATGGAAACGGGTGTTGAGCCATTAATTGAAGCATCCGATCCTTCCCCGCCTTTGCGCTTTCTGGCCCAGCGAGGCTCTTCGTCGAAATCGCGACAAAAACTAACTCTGGGTGCGTTGAAGTCCTCCGGCCTGTGCGATGAAGCCAATCTTCCAAGGCTTGTTCATGCCCCCAAACCTGAGAGAGCACAGGAACAGGCGGAACGAAACGCAAACTCATCACCAGGACCGTGCAGCAAACGCAGATCGTCGTAAGAAGTCTCTGCGAACGTAGAGGCATCCTCACTTTCTCTGTCGGCCTCCGGCCGACCGCCCGCCTCAGGCTTTGTGGTACCTCAGGATTACCGATTTCTTCCGTGTAGAGGTTTACGACGTGCACGCGCACATCATGCTTCACTTCGCATTCCCCCAAGTCGTGCAAATGGAAACGCCACTGGCGATACTGTTCCAGGTCGTCAGCCACGTGCTTGGACAGAAGAATGTGCCCGGCGTCCCCGCAATCCATCACTCGCTGCGCCAGATTGATTCCCGCGCCTGCTACATTGGAGCGATCGTTCACATCGGTAATACCGCTCACTGGTCCGCTGTGGATTCCCATACGCACCCGCAGCTCCGGGTGGCTCCGCAGTGCCTTGCTCAATTGCAACGCACAGGAAACCGGTGCGTCCGGCGTGGTCGCAAAAACCAGCGCCATTCCATCGCCAGTAGGCAATCGCGTCAGTTTACCAGCGGCCTCAGCTGCACGGAACGAATCGGTTTCCCGAACAACCTCGTTGAGCGTATGCAAATAATCGCGTTGCTCGTCGATTAGCAGCTTGGAGTAACCGACAATGTCGATGAACAAAACATGGGCGATTTCGAGCGCGATCTCCTTATTGATCTCGGCGGACATCTTGTCGGGTGATTATTACGTCACGCGATGGAATTCTGCCTCTTTTGCTCTCCACACAGCAATGACAAAGTGATATGAACGACTGCAATCAAGCGGGTTTTATCGCTCTATTGGCGTTGGTTGTCGCTGGCTCGGCTCTCGGTCAATCGCCAGAGTCAGTCAAGATTCGGATCACGACTTGGAACCTGGAATGGTCTCAAACAGATCACCTCACGAATCGTTAACAGCAGCAATGAAGACGCGCCAGTTAAAGGAAACAACTGGCGCTCCCCAGTGAATTTCAGTTACCTGGTCGCGAGTTGATGCGAGGTTGGCTTATTCACTTCTAGTCTGCTGCTCACTTTCTGCAGGCCGGCCGCAAGCGCTTCGATTTGCTTTTGCTGGCGTGCAATGATCGCATCTTGTTCTTGAGCGTGGCGGTGCTCTTTCAGGAACTCGTTTAGCAACATCGCATTCACTGCGTCGTACCGGACGGTGTAAATCTCGCCCTTGTTGTCGCGCACAACCAGATCGGGGTTCACCTTAGCCACTTCCTCGGCAACCAGGCCAAATTGCGGGGTGGCGCTCTTATCGCTCTTGTACTGGAAAGTAACTGGCTTGAGTGCAAGGACGGACTCGCTGACTTTGTCCATCGACTTAATCTCTTTTTTGAACCGAGCAGAAGAGCTCATCGTCCCCAATTGGCCGAGGGTGTCGATCACCACGGGTATGGCGGTACCCTGCGTTGTAACCCCAAAGATGTTGCTGATAAAGCAGCTGTTATCGACGTTTGCTCCATCCGAGCCGATACAGATAACGTTATTCGCCGTAGTAACAGCACCACCAGCTCCGAAACCCAAAGCGGAGTTGCCGGTGCCGGTGGTATTGGAAAAGAGCGCATTGATCCCGATCGCGGTGTTTTCGTCGCCGGTAGTGTTGCCAGCGAGAGCTTGATAACCATTGGCCGTGTTGAAGCTGCCCGTACTGTTGCTTAAAAGCGCATTAGCACCATTGGCGGTATTTTGGTTGCCGGTAGTGTTATTAAAGAGAGCAAACGCTCCACTGGCGGTATTGATGCCACCTTCGGTATTGTTAAAGAGAGCGAACGCTCCATTGCCCGTGTCGCCAGCACCGATAGTGTTGCTTAAGAGTACGCCGGCGCCGGTGGCCGTATTTTGGGATCCCTCTCCGGTGGCAGGATCCCCATCGTTAGCTAAGAGTGTTCCCGCGCCAAGGGCGGTGTTAAAATTACCTCTGGTGACGGTGTTGAGCGATAAGAAACCGACTGCCGTGTTGTATGTGCCGGTCGTAAGGCTTAGAAGCGCGTTTTGCCCCTCAGCAGTGTTGCCACCGGGATAGCCGCCGTCGGGTGGTGGACTGACGGCTTTCGCTGGTACAAGCAACGAGCAGGCAAACAGTGGAATTAGGAGTGATCGCTTAAGCAGATCGGTAGATAGAGTGGTCGTTTTCATGCACCGATCTTGGAAAATCCGGCGCGATTTTGCGAGCGCAAAAGCGCGTTCGTTTTGGTTTTCCCACGCGAACGGCAACGTGATATAAACCAGCGCAAATGAAACGCGCTTTAATAGCTGTATTGGCCTTCTTTGTCGTCGGCTCGGCGCTGGGCCAATCGCGGGAACCGACCAAGATTCGGATCACAACTTGGAATCTGGAATGGTTCCCAAACGGATCACCTCGCGAAGCACCGCCAGAAAAACAGGCGCAACGGATCGAAGCAGCGGCAGATGTTCTCAGGAAATTGGATCCCGATATTCTACTGCTTCAAGAGATGCGCGATTACGACGCTTGCGCCCGACTAGGCGAGGCAATTCACCCTGGCACATATCAGGTCGCTATTTGTTCTGCATTTAAAGGAGCCAAACAACAAGAGGCGATCATTGCGAAGGTTCCGGCGCAGGCTGCGTGGTCGGACCCTTGGAAATCAATGGAAGGAATCGATCCGCCCCGAGGATTCGCTTTTGCGTGGTTCAAAATTGGCAATGCGGACATTGGCGTCTACTCGCTGCACTTGAAAAGCAATCTCATCACTCATGGCGATATGGAAATTGGAACGGCACAGAATATCCGAAAACGGGAAGTCTCAATCCAGCAATTACTAGTCCACATCCACGACGTCATTGAAACGGTAATTCCATCAATCAAAGGCTTGATCATTGGCGGCGATTTTAACACAAATCACGATCAAGGGATGTTTGCGGCAGAGAAGACACTGGACACTTTGACCAGCGCTGCATACCAAAACGTGTTTGAGGGAATTCCGTTCGAGCAACGAATCACGCACCCAGGTAGTCACGGCTTCCCGGACGCAACCTTTGATTATTTGTTCGGTAGGAATGTGCGGATTAAAAATCCCCTGATCACACGGACGAATGTCTCCGACCATCTGCCCGTAACTTGTGACGTCATCATTCAGTGAAGTACTGGGAAATCATCGCTGACAATCTCAGCAAAGCCGGTTGGAGTTGGGGCTGCGTCGCAGCCGTGGACTCCAACGGGAAAACAAGCTGGATTGTCGATGCACACCGCGATAACGGGAAGAGGTTTGTAGCTCGTAGCGAAGAGAAGCTGACAGCATTTCTGAAACTTGAGCGAGTCATTTGCGAATCATCGCCTTTCCCCGATGCGAGAGAACTAACGGTGACCGTTTGGCGGAACCATTTCAAATGACAAATCATCCTGAAGAAGAATCTCTAAAAGTAGTTGAAGATTTTGTCGATGAACTCAAGAACGCGCTAGATTCGTTGGGCGACAAAATGCCCGACCCGAATACCCTTCTCAGTCGATACCGGTTCTGGTCGTCTAAGCATTTGCAGCGTGCTCTCGCCGGATTCGCTTTTCTCCGTCGATCAGGATATACAGACTCCTCAAAATTTCTCGTCCGTCCCGCAATCGAGATGGTAATCCGATTGGAAGCTGTTACCAAACATCCCGATTTGTTCTACCGCATCGCTTTTTCCGAGCATCGCCGAGATGAACAATTTCTGCGAGAAGTCGATAAACGATCAAACAGCAACGCGCGGAGTACGGAGAACTGGAGAACATTTGAGGCAAACTGGGAAATCTTCAGAGATGCCTTCACGAAAGAGTTTCCAAACACTCCCAAAGTTGACCAAGAATTAACTGTCGCCTTTGCAGCTTACAAAGCGGGCATGCAAAGCTTGTATGCCGGTTACTATCGAACTTACTCTCAGTATACCCATGGCGCATTGCGTGCCAGTATTGGTTATCTTGATGAAGTAACTGATCTTTCAGATAATCCCATCATGGCTAGCTGTGCGGGCACCGCTTTAGACACTTTAGTTTCGTTGGGCGCAGCGTCACCCAACCGTGAAGATTTGATTAGGCGCGTTAGAGAACGATGGGGCATTGTCAATCCCAAATTGACGGGCGATTGAGATAAGAATGGCAGAACGGTCATTAGAATTAGTTAGGGTAGGAAAAGCCCGTAAATGGCCAGCCAGATCTGCTGTAAGTCGAATCCACGAAGAGCCGGAACAGGAACAAGGAAATGGAGTTCGATTTTGCGACGGGTTTTGAGAGGACCGCGGTCGGCGCCCGCGGCTACAGCAGCGCGTAAACTGGATTGCAAATGTGGATCGCGACGACGGAAAGCGTTTCGTTGTGCACGCCAATGAAATGCTGACTGCGTTTCTGGAACTTGAAGGAGTGACCCGAGAATCATCACGCCTCCCAAATGCGGGATAAGTCGGCCTCATTCCTTTGTGACTCTCCTGCTATTGAATGGGCTTTTAGAGAAGAACGGCGAATAATTCAAAGGTAGAGCATCTCGGTTACACCGAGTTCGGGTTCTCTGGGAACACCCCCGTTTCATAGGTAAAACCGCTTCTCACGTTATCCTGAAAATACCTAATGTTAACACCTCGGCTTACAATTTCGTTTAACAACGAATTGCTCTTAGAAAAACCATTATTCAGCGGGAAATGACTTTGGGTGAAGTGATTTCCTAGAAGAATTTCTCAGCCCTCTGCGCCCGAGAGCCGTCCAGGTAACAGAAGGACCCGACACGGCGACTCAAAGCTTGCGACTGGCTGAAGAATGCGCTTGCATCCTCCAGCCTTTTTCGGGGACACTTCCCTCTATGGTGGCAGTTGCGACCATCTTGCTCCGTATTGCTCTTGCCCTAGCGTTCCTTTCGGCTGTGGCTGACCGTTTCGGATTGTGGGGCAAGCCTGGAAGTCCGGGCGTGAGTTGGGGCAACATGACGCAGTTCAATGCTTACGTAGCCAAGCTTAACTGGTTTTTGCCGACTGCTGTCATTCCGTTGACTGGCTGGGCCGCGACGGCGGCCGAGCTCTTGCTAGGTTTGGGGTTGCTGATCGGCTGGCAATTGCGATGGGTCTCTTTGGCTAGTGCACTACTCTTATTATTTTTCGGGCTTGCTATGCTTCTGGCGCTAGGTCCCAAATCACCACTTGATTATTCGGTTTTCACTGCCTCGTGTGCAGCTTTTTTGCTTTTTGCACTGCAAAAAGCGCAATGACGTCTAACCAATCGATGAAGCCAGCGGCCAGGCTGTCGTCACCTTCCTCGCGCGCGCCTACATGTTAATGTTCGGCGCTCAGGTTAAAACCAACGGCCCCACTACGAAATACGTTCAGCGTGTTTGCCACGACACCCTGTCGGGGCTTATCTCTATCTCGTTTGGTAAAAACTATTGCCCATTCCCCTCGGGACCGACCGATCCTCCTCCATACAGTCCAGCCCCCATCGGAACGTTCCTTGATGTTGTCCCGCAGCCCGTCATGACGAAAGCCAAGATGAACAGCAAATAAATGCGCAGGTTTGGTTTCTTGCTCAGTTGTTTTCCTTCTAGGTGATCATCCCCAATCAGGCTACGTCCGGAATTCCTAATGCTTTTCGAATAACGCTCGGACCGGCGTCTATCAATTCCTGATTGATTACAATCCACGCTTTTCCTTTTTCGATCAAGCTCGGCTTTTGAGCGATCGCGAGCTGGAAATCTTCTCTTTCATTGGCAGTGCGTCACCGTTTCGGAATTGGCGACTGAATTGAATGTAAGTGTCAAAACGATTGAGACACATCAGATGCGTATGAAAGAGAAACTCGGCGTGCATACGGCCTCCGAATTACGACAAAAAGCCCGGGAATGGCTAGCCAGGTCAGCAGCAAATCGTATCCGACGAAGAAAAATCTGTAACCAATTCATTAGTTGGGCGGTCACGACTGGCATTATGTTAATCAAATTCGATGCCCCGGCGGCATCAACGACAATCCTTCCTATGACAAAGTCGATCATTCTTGTTTTAATGCTGACTGCAATCGCGATGATGCTGGTTTCTTGCGCGAGCGATTCCGACACCACGACGCCCGACGCCACTACGCAACAAGCAGCGCCAGCGCACGATCACATCGGTGGGATGTAATCTCCAACCTCCCGTTGGGGGAAATTTCTAACCCACCTCTCAGTGGGTTGAGTTACCCGCCGCGTCCGCTTTACAGGACCGCGCTAGAATGCGAATTGATCGCCGAGCGACTCATTCCGGGCGGTACTTCATTAACGTATTTAGGCGCGATTAAGACGTGACAAGTGCAGCATCACGCCCGACGACAAGCTGACTGCGTCCCTGAAACCCAAGGCGCGAGCCGGGCGCCTGCTGCTGCACAACTTAGCGCGCCGGCATTGCACCTCCCCACGCCGAGGGCGACTGGTTGAGTGGAGTGAGCAGCGATGGAGAAGCGTTCGCCTTCATTTCCGTTCCCGCCGGAGTTGTCGGCGGTGTGCCTCTGACGCGAGCCAGGAATCCGTGGGCAATGCCGGAAGCATCGACGTAACGACCACAGATAACCCCCTGGTCATTGATACCGCCAAGTGATGTAAAGGTTGAGCCGGGAAAATCGAAAGTGAAAAAGTTATTTGGCGGGACAAAGAAGAGTCCATGAGTCGCGCCTGAGCTGTCCCCATATCTGCCTACCACCCAGTTCTTATCGTTAAGTCCAAACAGGATTGTCCCAGTGGAGCCCGAAGGATCGATCGGGAAATGCAGCGCCCCATCGGCGTCCCGGAAGTAGCCGTGAGGGATTCCTGAGCTGTCTACGTAATATCCCACCACCAACTTTTTGTTATTATTGAGTTCGTAAGCAAAGGTCTGGGTAGCTCCCGGGACGCTAAACGACGTTATGGTTCCGCCAACGCTCACGAACCCCTGGTGGATCCCGTTGGGGCCCGTCAAAGAAAACGCGCCGGCAAAGTCGGCGGAATCGTTTATACTATGCACAAGGGTGCTGGTTGCGCCGGGAATATCGTATTCTGTGAAGGTGTTACCCGACAGGAAAAAACCGTGAAAGTTGCCATCGGTGGCGGCGTAGTCACCGCAGATTGTGCGTGAGTTATTAATGCCTCGTCCTTCAGTAAGACCCACGGTATCGTTAGGATCGACGATCGGGTCGCTAAAGCTACCATCGCTGAACCGGACAAAACCGCGCGACACCAAGTTCGAATCGAGGAAAATGCCAACGATGTCGCCTCTTTCGTTAATCTTTTGCGGGAGGGTCGAATTTCCGGTGCCGGGATAATCAAAAGTGGTAATCACTTCGATAGAGCCCGAGTTCGCTGGTTGCTGAGCGAACGTTCCCATCAAAGGGAACAGGAATAGAACTGCCAGAATGCTGATAAATAATTGTTTTGGGTTCATGATGCTTATTGCCTCCTTAATTAAGTTGCCTACTGCTAAAGGCCGATGTAGCGAGAACGCAAGATTCCAGGTAGTGAATCGCGACAGGGCCAGTTCGCGTGTTATCTGGTTTCGTTAGAAGCGCGCGAAACGTCGATATCAACGCTCTGAGCGATCGCGAGCGGAGATTTTCTCGTTTATTGGAAGAGGTGTCAGTGTTTCGGGGTTGGCGACTGAGTTGAATGTAAGTGTCACAACGATTGAGACGCATCCGATGCGGATGAAGGAGCCGCGGCCGGCGGCGCGCGGTTACCGGTATAACTTTGGGAATTGGAAATGCCGACTCGTTTGACAAGTCTACGCACTTTCCAAAGACTAAGTCGGGATTAAATGGGTTTGTTTGTAGCTAAACCGGGGCACAGGTCTCCGAATCGCAACTGATTTATGAAAATAATTGTTTTCCTCGTCCTAATTTCAACCGCGTTGGCCGCAGCGGCTCAAGCCGAAACTACCGCAGAAAATTCGCCTGAGAAAACGGCTGTAACGGCTGTCGATCGCGCTTTTGAAGCGGCCTACACAAAAGCTGACGCCAAGGCCGTTGCTGACTTCTTCACCGATGACGCGCATTATACTTCAGATGATGGCCGCACTTTCGATGGGCGGGCCGCGATCGAGCAAAATGTTCGCGCGGCTTTTGCGAGAAACAGCGGCACGAAGCTGGCCATCATGCTGGATTCCGTTCGTCTCCTTGCGCCAGACGTTCTTCTGGAAAGAGGCGCAACCACAACGACAGCAAAAGATGGTGAAACCAACGGCGCACTTTATACCGCGGTTTACGTCAGGAAGGATGGCAAATGGAAGATCAGCCAGCTGGTTGAAACGCCGCAGCCCGATTTGACGGCGCATGACCAGTTGTCGCAGCTCGGGTGGCTCGTCGGTGATTGGGAAGATGCAGACAAGGGCGACAATCTGTCTGTACGGAGCCAATACAGCTGGGCGCGCGGCGGCAATTTTCTCACTCGCAATGTGACCGTGAAACGCGGCGCGGAAACAACGCTTGAAGGATGGCAGATCATTGGCTGGGATCCGATCGAGGGCTGCATTCGCTCCTGGACGTTTGATAATGAGGGCGGGTTCTCCGAGGGACGCTGGACACGCGAGGGCAATCGTTGGTTACAGCGCGAAGCGGGTGTCACCGTCGATGGCAGTCGCACCGCCGCGGACAACACTTTTTCCAAGCTCAATGACGACCGGTTCACATGGGAATCGAACAACCGTACCCTCGACGGCTTACCACAACCGGCTATCGGGCGAATTGAAATTAACCGGGTGAAAGGACATTGATGCCATGCGTTCACGGCTTCTTCTCGTCCTGACTGCAGGGACTATTGCGCTGTTTATTTTCGATTGCGCGTTGCTCGCCCGCGGACACGGCGGCGGGGGACGCGGAGGTGGAGGAGTTTCGAGGGGTGGCGGAAGCTTTTCTCGCGGCGGAGGAAGCATTTCGCGAGGGAGTGGCAATTTCTCGGGAGGCGAGAGAAATTTTTCCCGGAGTAGCGGGAGCGTCTTTACCAGTGGCAGTCTCTCCGGGAGCGGGAGTTTTTCCCGAGGGGGCGGTGGCGCTAGTTTCTCCGGAGGCGGAAACAATTTCTCCAGCGGAGGCAGTGGAAGGTTTTCCGGAAGCAGCAGTAGTTCTTCCCGCGGTAACAATGGCAATTCCTCTCGATATTACAGTGTTGCGAACGATTCTCCGCTGTTCTCGGATCTTGGCAGCTCGCGACCGACTGGCGGAAGAGCGCCATCGAATCCATCGCGCGGTCAGTCCGGTGCCGGTGGTCTATCGACGGTAGGCGGCGGGGCTCAATTACCTTCTGGAAATCGACTCTCGCAAATTTCCGATCGCAATGAAGGCCGCACAGGAACACGTGGAGGCACGGGACCATCTCAGCGTCCGGGCAGGAGCGATGCCGGCAATTTTCTCGGAGTCGCGACCGGGATCGGGGCCGGCGCTGCGCTTGGCGGCGCAATTGCAAATCAACCCAGTCAACTTCCCGCGAATCGTTTTGGCGGCGGTCAAAAAGCCGCGCCTCCTCAGCAACGCCAAAACTGGAACGCGCGGTCGCTAAATCGCGACTACAAATGGCGCGAGCGGGTTTATAAGCGGAACGATGCCTGGAACCAGCGAGCAGATCAGCGCCAGGCGCACCGCGAAGATTTCCAGAAGAATCGGGATGAGCGCTGGGACAACCTCCAAAGCAGGCGCGAAAACCGTCAGAACTTCAGCGACCAAAGGCGGGAAGATTGGCAGCAATATCGCAAAGAACTTTGGGATTACCGCGCTGGTCGGGCCGAGGAAATTTGGGACAACGCGCGGGACTTTTACGATGATCTTTTCGATGACGCATGGTGGGGTTATTCGGGCTGGGGAACGTGGTGGCCCGGCTATTATCCTTCCGACCCGTGGTGGTGGTGGAGTAGTCCGACTTGGGATTCACTGGAGAGCTTTGTCTCTGTGCCGTCAGACCCATACTACGCCGACTACGGAGCGAACGTGGTTTACGACGGAGACAACGTGTACGTCGATAATCAACCGGTTCCTGCTGAGCAATACGAAAAACCGATTCTGGAAGCTGCCGCGAATGTTGAACAACCGCCTTCGCCGCTCCCACCAACCGATCCAAATCAATCTGCGGAATGGATGCCGCTGGGTGTCTTTGCACTGGCCCAGGAAGATAAAGGCGACCCGGTCATGTTCTTTCAGCTCTCAATCAACCGCGCAGGCATTATTAGTGGCGCGTTTCAAAGCACCATAACAAACGATACACGACCCGTTGCCGGCCAGGTAGACAAAGCCAGCCAGCGTGCGGCCTGGCGTGTAGACGACAATACAGAAACGATTTTCGAGACGACGCTCGGCAACCTCACCCAGGACGTATCGCCAATCGCGGTTCACTTTGGGGACTCGCGAACTCAAACGTGGCTGCTGGTCCGCATGCCGGAGCCAGCGCCCGCTGGCCAGCCACAGAAACTTCCTGAAGCGCCAAAATCTCCTCCGCCGCTTAAATCGCCGAAGACCTGATCATCGATCGAACCGCAAATTCTAGTTTTGACGGCCGCGTTCGGCGCCCGCGACTACAGCAAAGCGTAACCTGGATTGCTGATGCACATCGCGATAACGGAAAGCGTTTCATTGTGCACGCCGACGAAAAGCTGATTGCATTTCTGGAACTTGAACTAGCGACCCGCGAATCATCACGCCTCTCCAATGCGGGATAACTCGGCGGCATTCTTTCGTGACTCTCCTGCTCATGAATGGGCTTTTAGAGAAAAACGGCGGATAGCCAAAGGTACAGCATCTAGTATAGATGCCCAGTTCAATTTCCCAAATTATCTCAACCGCTCTGACATGCCCGACGTTAGGCAAATCACCGAATCGGCGTTGTTTCTGGTCGGTAAAAACTATTGCCCATTCCCTTCGGGACCGACCGATCCTCCTCCATAAAGTCCAGTCCCCACCGGGGCGTTGCCTGATGTTGTCCCGCAGCCCGTCATGACGAAAGCCAAGATGAACAGCAAATAAATGCGCAGGTTTGGTTTCTTGCTCAGTTGTTTTCCTTTTAGGTGATCATCCCCAATCAGGCTACGTCTGGAATTCCTAATGCTTTTCGAATAACGCTCGCACCGGCGCCTATCAATTCCTGATTACTTACAATCCGCGCTTTTCCTTTTTCGATCAAGCTTGGCTTTTTGAGCGATCGCGAGCTGGAAATCTTCTCTTTCATTGGCAGGGCATCACCGTTTCGGAATTGGCGACTGAATTGAATGTAAGTGTCAAACGATTGAGACGCATCAGATGCGGATGAAGGAGAAACTCGGGGTGCGTTGGATCGCTTTCTGCACAAGCTTGAATCGAGAACGCGGATCTCGCCGGCATGAAAGCATGCACGGGTGAGAGCGTCGTCAATCGCTTGGTTCTTGACCCAAGACGGGGCGATGAGTTGAGGCGCCCATCTCGAGTCGTAGAGTAAGCGCAGATACAACGCTGGAGAGGAGTGAGCAAATGCCAAATACCTCGACCGGTAACCGGGCAGGCAGCAAATGATCAGGTGTGGTGGATTTCCAGGGACTAAAGG
>CAVTMK010000003.1:0-513692 GCA_963735805.1 uncultured Verrucomicrobiae bacterium
TAACGCGACGGTTACCTTTTATCTGTGCCGCAACTTTCGAATCCCGGGGGTTTCAATGTTTAGAAACCTATGACGCTATGAACTGGAGAAAATTCGTTCTCCCTGGTTGCGTGGTAGCATGCGTTTTCGCAGCCTCGGTTGCGACGGCGCAGATGAGCGGGCACGGTAATTCGCCGTCGCAAATCGGAATGCGCGGCCCTTTGACGCCACGTCCAATTGGCCGGATGCCGATGCACCGCGCGCCGATGCCAGGTTCGATGGGACGGATTCCGATCCACCGCGCTCCAATGATGAATTCAGCCTTTGGCCTTCGACGCTTTAACCGTTTCAACTACCGAGACTTTAATCGGGATAATCGGTTTCCTCGCTTCAAGCATTTCAACAAAATCATCTTTATCGGCAACTTCGCTTCTCCATGGTTGTGGGGTCCTTGGTGGGGCTGGAACTCGGTCTACCCATACGAACCCTCCGCATATTCCTATCCATCCGATAATTCCGGCTACGGATATGGATACGGGTATGGTAACTATAGCTATGGCTCTGGTTATGGATCGTCCGGCTATGATTACGGATATGTTTCCCCGCCTCTGAGGTACTACGACTACGCCAATGACGATGAGGGTGCTGTGCGCGATGTTCTCGCGGAATACCAAGTTTCTTGGAACAGCCATGACACGGCCGCCTTCAGTCGTCTCTTCACTGAAGACTGTGACTACGTAAACATCGCCGGTGTCCACTGGAAGGGAGCGCAGGAGATTGTCCGGCGGCAAACGGAACTGTTTCAGAAGAGATTAAAGACCGCCGTTCGGAAGCTTACCGGTGTAGAAGTTCGTTTTTCAACGCCCGACGTTGCGCTTGTCCATGCTACGTGGGACGTGACCGGTTCGCGTCGTTCCACCGGGAAGGCCGTTCCAATTCTGAAAGAAATCACCACGATGGTGATGGTCAAAACTAACGGGAAATGGTTAATCACGTCCTTTCAGAACACGGAGAGCGGGGACTGAGCAGAACCTTGTGATCCAGCATCTCAGCACCCTGGTTAGCCAGTCTTCCGTTTAAAAGGCTGGAAACAGATGGCAGATTGCCGTCTCATTTCCAGGTCCAGAACCTGAACACGCAAACGGGACGCGGTTTTGCTCCGGATTTTTGAGAGGAGCGAAGTCGGCGTCCGCGGCTACAGAAGTGACTTAGAGGATCCTGAACGTCCTAGTAAAAACGCGGCCTCCCTTCTCCGTGCAAGCTCACAGTCTCTGCCAAAGCACCCTGCCGTCGTTTACTCTTTTCTCGTTAGGTCTCGACATGTTTAACATTTTTACGCTATCGTCTGCGCATGAAAAACCTGCTTCTCGGGATTGTGGTTGGCTTATGCATTATGGCGTTCGCAAAGGCGGCTAGTCCGCTTGACGGCGGACACGTTGTTTGGCTCCCATCGACGTATGGAACTGTCAATGGCCACGGTTACGAGCTTGGCCTTGCACCAGACGGCAGAGTCGTGTGGCAAAAATTCGGTCGTTAGGTGGCTCTGTCGCTCGCGCTCGTTGTGACACCTTGCCTAGCGTATCTCTGTATCGTTAGGCTTAAGCGCGACCACTCGCGATTCCGCTGTTATTTGTAGCCGAAGCACCCGCGAGCGAGCATCAGTTCATTGCACCAAACGACAAGGTCGATGCTCAGGCGATGTGACAACAGGCCCGCGAACATCTTACCCGGCAATGGCGTTGTTGGTCCCCGGCGGTTTTACTCTTTTCCCAGCGGCTCGAACGGAACCCTCAAATGACTCGGGTCCGAAGTCGCTCGCTGATGCAATCATGCGCTTGTGTGATTAGCCATAGCTCTTCCGATGTCAGGTGATCACGACAAAGGCTTTTCAGGTTTTTCAAAGCTTCCAGCAATTCAAACTCCCGGACAGGATGCGCAGACATCTCCGGGTAAGCAGCCAGCAAAAAGGCGAGTGGGCGAAGTGCTCGACGCTCACACCAAGCATCCATCAAACCATCGAGTGTTTTGACGAGGTTAGGTTCTATCGAATGTGAAATGTCGTCTACAAAAGTAAGCGACGATCCGCGTACCGTGTCCACGGCGAGATTGCTAGCGATCATAGAATGCGACTCCGGGGTTTTGACCTCCACTTCGTTCTACGGGAAAGGTGGGAGCAAGTTCGCATCTTTGTAGCTTTTTTTCTGGCCATCAGCCCCATTCGCTAGTGGAATAACAACGCAGATCAAGTGTGATGGCACGAATTGGCTCCTCGCTACCGTTGCTTTGTGCGACGCTAATCGCGGCTTTTGCGATTCGGGGGTCGTTACTCGCTGCCGATCCATCTGACGGGGACCTTAAACTTGTGGTCGCGCTTTTTCGCCACGGAGTGCGCGCACCGCTGGAGACCTTTGGTAAAAATGCAGGCGCGCACTCCAAAAAAGCATGGCCAGATTTAAAGAACGATTGGCACGTCTGCCCCGACTGTTGGGGTTACCTGACGCCGCAAGGCTCGAACGCGGTAAGGATTCTTGGCAGTTATTATGGGAATTATTACTCGAAAAACGCATGGCCGACTAAGTTCAGCATCTATCTTTGGGCTGACGTTGATCAACGAACCAGGGCAACCGCCGAGGCCTTACGCGAGGGCATGCAAAGTGCTGGCGCCAGCGTCGAAGTTCAGTCTCTCAAACGTACCGAGGCTACGGACCCGCTCTTTCACCCGTTTAAAGCGAATTGCGGTGAACCAGACTCGAAGCATTTGCAGGCAATTGTCGCCTATATTAATGACAATGTCCCCGGCTGGATACGTGAATTCACCTATCCAACGCGTGGTAATCAGCTGGCCGATCTCTACTCTATCCTCGGTTGTGATGACATTAAGCACTGTAAACCTCTGAGTCAGGTTGCAGATCATGCGACTGCCTGGTCACCGCCCACTGGGACTCCTACCCCCCGGCCTACCTCGCCAATCACCTGGGCGGGCCAGTTCCCATATGCTTCCAGCGCGACCGAGGCGTTCCTATTGAAATACGCAAATAACATGGAGATCGAGAAGGTTGGATGGGGCCACGTCGTTGATAAGAAAACGGGCTCCCCGGATACGCTTGGCAAGTTACTGAAGCTTCATGAGTTCTATTTTGACAAGACTGAGCGGGAATTGAACGACGCCGCGCCGGATTTGTACCTGGCGGGCATTCAGGGTTCAAATCTTGTCAGAGAAATCCACGATCAATTAAACAAGGCCGTTCAGAAACCGTCGCTAGGAAATTGCCCACGCCCAAGCGGGCAAAGCCAGTTTGTCGGATTGATTGGGCACGACACCAACCTGGCAAATGTTCAGACGCTACTGAACGTCAAGTGGAGGTTCGATGGAGACCAGCAATTGCCCGCCGATATGCGCGAACTTCCCGAGAACGATGCGCTTCCAGCAGGTGCGCTTGTCTTTGAACTACGTCAGACAGGTCAATCTGATTACAAGGTTCGCATTCAATATGTGACTCAAAGCCTCAAACAGATGAGGACCCCGCGCGAGCAGGACCAACCATACCGTGTCCTTACTACTTGTGGCGGCGAAAACGGCAAGGAAATCTCCCCATGCGAGATGTCACTAGAAACATTCAACGTTGCCGCGGGACAAGTTGTTGAGAGGTACAAGGAATTTCTCTCGCATTGTCAGAACGGCAATCAGGTTTGCCCTTAAACCTGTCTTACGAAGTAGGTCGAACAGCCCGGCGACGCGGATGGATTTCAAAGAACCCTGAATCAGTTTTGGGTTTTGCTATAACCGAGTCCGAATCATGTTGCAGGCGCTAGCGCTGGGCGCGGTAATACGTCATAGTTTCAAACTCTCCTGCTCCTGACCCTCGAGTAGTCACCTTCAATGGAATTTGAACATCCCCGGTGACATTCCTAAGGTCAACCTTGATTCGCACCTGACAGTCTGTTTGACCGGGACGAAGCACACCGTCTATTCCTGAAACATCTGTATAAAAGGGCGCCCCGGGCACTCGCGCGCTAACGTCCACATAAACCGTTTTCGTAGTTTCACCGTTGAAATGAACATTCACCGTTCCCCTTTTGGTACTCCCAAAGTCATCAAAGAGAGGACTCGCGTGCGCAGACACAATGCGTAAGCCACCAGGAATCGCTGCGCCGGGCTGCGGATTGGGAACGACGGCCGGCGTATTGCTCTCGGTCGGCATTCCTTCGCAACCGGCCAGGAACAGCAACAATACCGTCAAGGATAGTGAGACATAGACTTTTGAGGGATTCATAGGCGCCAAGCTTTGAAAACCTCTCGTTAGGTTGTCAAGCACAATTGGCGCGAGCAAAACGACAGATTCCACTCCGCGGACCGCGGATTTTGAAAATCTTGTTCGACAATCGTCATGTCCAATTCTTTTCCTATGGTGCTGACGATCAGATCTGATTACTGATTCCTATCGCAACTCTTTGAAGTTCCGAGGCTATCGTTATGGAGTGGGACCTAGGCGCTGGTGTTGGACGCGGCCGCAGTGTGGGAGCACCCCGTAGGAACCGGAGTTTGCCGATACGTGTATACCAGTCTTGCTCACTGGTGGTGCGTAGTATTCGTTGGCCAGCCAAAAGCTAACGCCGTCGCTGAGATCTCTCTACAACTTTCCAGTGCCCGGGGCAATAGAAGGTAAAATTTGGTGTGATTTTCACAGATAAGGAAAAAGCTGGACACAATTTCGCCTTTTTACTAAAACCACGCAAGGCGGTTCCCTATCAAAGCGCGCTACAAAACCGAACGTCAAAACATTCCTGCACTTTCAAGGTCTAGTAACGGAGTGGCCGGCCTGTTTTGCAAAACCTATTCTTAACTGACCAACAAATTGTCCTTATGAGTATCAAAACAAATTACAAACTCTTGCTGACTATTTTCATAGTTAGCACCCTGTCTCTTACGGCTTCAGCCCAACAAAATTCCTGGTCTGTAAACAATGAAAGCCCTAGCAATATTGCTACAGACAAAGCCGTGGCGAGGCTATCATTTCCTAAAGACTTCAAATTATTTAATCTGAATATTGAACCGTTGAGGCAACAATTATTTTCGATCGTAGGCAGTAATGCCCTTCAACGTTCGACGGTTATTTTTCTGCCCAATGCCGATGGTGAATACGAACAATTTGAGGTGTTTGAAGCTTCAAATTTCGCGCCGGATTTACAGGCACGATTTCCTGAGATCCGGGCTTATTCCGGCAGAGGCATTACGGATAAGTATGCAACGTTAAAATTGAGTATTTCTCCGCAGGGAATTCAAACCATGGTTTTCAGAACGGACAAAGAAAATGAATTCATTGAACCCTATTCTCACGACCATACGGTTTATGCCGTATACAAATCGCTTAGAGAAAGAGGGAAGCTACCCTGGACCTGTTTCACGGAGGATAAGCAAGCAGCTGCGGATATATATTCGCAACTTCCTCGTCGTCCTCTAAGTAATACAGGGGAACTGAAAACCATGCGCCTGGCTCAGTCTTGCAATGGGGAATATGCCAACTTCTTTGGCGCATTTGACCCAAGCCAGAGTGCGCTTGTTTACGCCGCCTTTAATGCAACGCTTACCCGTTGTAATGGTTGTTACGAAAGAGACCTGGCCATACACCTCAACCTGATATCGAATACTTTTGAAGATCTGATCATATTTTACGACCCGGCAACAGATCCTTATACAACATTGGGACAATGGAACGCAGAATTGCAGAATCTTTTAAATACTGTGGTCGGTGACGCTAATTATGATATCGGGCACATGTTTGGCGCTTCTGGCGGTGGTGGAAACGCCGGTTGTATCGGTTGCGTTTGTGTAGACGGACAAAAAGGAAGCGGTATCACTTCGCCTGCTGATGGAATTCCTATGGGGGATAATTTCGACATAGACTATGTGGCACATGAAGTAGGCCACCAGATGGGCGCCAACCATACTTTTACATTCTCAGACGAAGGAACAGGGGCGCAGAAAGAAGTAGGCGCCGGGATCACCATTATGGGTTATGCGGGAATCACCCCCTATGATCCTGCACCGCATTCCATTGATATATTTCATGAGGAAAGCATCCAGCAGATCCAGGTTAACATGGCGACTAAGTCCTGCCCTGTAACCACAGTGATGACAGTTAACCACCCTCCCGTTGTCGCGCCGGTTAGCAATTATACAATACCAATCTTAACTCCTTTTGCTCTTACCGGTTCTGCAACAGACCCTGAGAATGATCCGATTACTTATTGCTGGGAACAAAATGATGTTCATGGGGGCCAGGTAGCCGCAAATAGTGTTGCCTATGCAGCCAAACCAGTAGGTCCGAACTGGTTATCATTTCCTGCTACAGTATCTCCAACACGGTTTTGTCCCGGGTTATCAACCATTTTGGCCGGTTTACTTATAACCCCTCCCCTTCCCGGCGGCGATGCAATTTGTAACATAGAAGCCTTGAGTTCAGTTTCAAGAACCCTGAACTTCAGGCTAACCGTCAGGGATAATCATCCTTACATTCCCGATTCAACGATCGGTCAAACCCAGTTTACAGATATGACCGTAACTGTAAGCGATACTTCCGGCCCTTTCCAGGTGACATCGCCTAACACAAATGTGTCATGGGCAGGTGGTTCGACTCAGACAATAATGTGGGATGTAGCTGGCACTACCGGCGCGCCGGTCAGTTGTGCCGCTGTCAAGATATCATTGTCTACCGACGGCGGAACAACTTTCCCAGCTGTTCTTTCCGTGAGCACACCCAACGATGGTTCGGAAGCACTGACAATACCGAACGTAGCTACGACAACGGCTAGAGTAAAGGTCGAAGCGGTAGATAACATTTTTTTTGATGTTTCCGATTCAAATTTTACAATAACTGGTGGCTCCACCCCCACACCAACTCCAACGGTTACGCCCAGGCCTGCCCCAACAGCAAGGCCTCGACCCACACCGCGTCCTCGCCCAACTCCGCCATGATTCTGCTTTTGCCGGGACTGTTCACCGGCAAACGGTCGGATCTGCTGTGAATCGAATACGGGAAGATCTGCAATCGGAAGAAGCAGACGCAGCGGGGTTTTGGGCTGGGTTTTGAAAGAGCCGCGGTCGGCGTTCGCGGCTACAGTGAGACTTTGAGAATTCCGTAAAGGCGTGTCAGAGATGATTTTCTAGTATCGCTTTACGACTTGGCGCTGGAGGCGTGGGACACCCGTGACAACCCGGCCGCGTTGCCCGTGGTCGCGGCGTCGGTAGTGGCCTGGAAAGAATCGTTTGCGTTGGAGCAACCGCAGCGATGCCAGCTGCGATCAAGAGTAAGCAAAAGATAGTTCGGACATTCATGAAATTACCACCGATACTGCAGTAACGAGTTAGTAAAAGCGCAGATACAAGTCAAGCTGGTGTCACCATTCGATTCCACACTTTGCTCTCCACAAGGCAATGACAAAGTGATACAATAACCACGCAATGCAGCATCGAAACGGTTGCGCTCGGCAACAACCTCATTCAGGAGTTGGCTTAACCTTCTATGAACTCGACGGCTTCTAAAATTTTCACTATCATCGTCCGAAACTGCGACAGTGCATCCCACGCTCGTAAGATCGCAGAGTTATTACGCGCTTCTTTTCCCCACAGATCGGAGCACATCACATCCGATGAGGTTATAAACCTTATCATTACGGTAAAGGCGGATAGTCTCGACTCCATACGCAATGTCATTTCGCCTGCGCTTGGGAAAGCCCAGGCAAGATTTGGCTCCGACTGGGTTTGGTTCGAGAATGGGAAGACATCATCCGAGCCACCACCCTACTTTCGCTTTGAGCCTCCATCACGTTTGCGAGGTACGGCAACGCAGAATTAAACGCGGCGTCGATCTAATCGACTCGTGAGTTTGTTAACGTCGTAACCTGATTGCCATAATTCGCCGGGGCTCAATGCGAAAAGCGACGGCGATGGATAGGTCGGCAGTCGGACTTGAAACGAGTTATTCACGGGTTGTTCCCGAGCGTTTTAACGGCCTTCTGCGACACGATTTCGCTTCTCAAATACCGAATAATTCGCCACAATCTCGCCATGCAGCCTTTTGCGGGTTCCTCCCGGGGAAGGCAAGGAAATGGATTGCAAGATGCAGTCTAATTCTCATTAAGTCTATGTTGCGTGCTGCGATAATTCTGCTGTTAGCTTGTTGGTCAAGTTTCGGCCTCGCGCAAAATACCTCTGCGGTGAAATTCGCGTCTCCTGATGGCCGCTTCGCGCTGAAAGTGGCAGCCCTGCCGTTGTATGGACCAGAGGCGGCGAAAGTTGATTTAATCGAAACAACGAGCGGCAAAGTGATGCTTGATTTAGGCACCTTGTGGATTGACCGGGAGGAACCGAAGCTGGTCTGGTCGAGTGATTCAAAGTGGCTGGCTTACGCAACTCGCACGTCTACGGCTGGGTCAGGGTGGCCGACTGTTTATTATTGGGATGGATCCGCCTTCAAAGAGCTTACCTTGCCCGCGAATCTCCCTGAACCAAAGATAAAGCCTCGCAAGGGGGACAGCGGCGTGAAACTAAAAGGTTATGCCGAGGAGCCCTTGAAATGGATAAATCCGGGAGAACTGCAACTGTCCAGCAAGCTCATGGGAATTGGTCGCGATGTCGGATATAACTATACGGGCTCGATTCTGATTACCGTTGCCTTCGACGCGCATCATCGCGCGACCGTAAAGAAGGTCACGCCCACGAAAACCGAAGTGTCGGAATAGCGGATGACAACAATTGTGAGTATAACCAATCGATGAAGCCAACTCCGAAAGCTTTGACTTATTCGCTCCCGCTCATTTCGACCTCTCGGTTTGCCCATCTATGTCGCTCGCGTCCCGCGGCTCCATTCGCGAGCAGACTGGCGCCATTGCAATGCAACTTCAGTGTGTTTACCACCGCACCATGCCGTGGCTTAATTGTTTCTCGTTAGTTCGATGCACCGCTACGCAAAATTCGGAGGATTAGCCCTTATCGCGATAGGGATGCTGTATCGGCGCAAGCCTGATCTCTTTAAGCGCGGCAGCTGGCTGAAAACCGACGTCGCTCAGCGAACGCTCTCTCGACAAGGTTATCTCAAGTACATAAGAGGCGTCGGAGTTTTTCATATCGTGCTGGGTATTGCAGTCTTGGCTTGGGCTTTTCTCGGACGCTAGATCGGGCTACAGTGTGTTTAAGAATCGTAATACGACGCGGATCATGTTTTGCACATGCGGCATCTAACCAGTCGATGAAGCTGACGTCCCCCTTCTGAGGATGATCACCCAACAACAGCTTGAAATGCTAATGCCTCTTGCATGTGCTTGGGCCGTCGGGCGAGAACGTACAATCGTTCAATCCGGCGTGGCCCTAAACGAGTCGCAACTCGCGGACGCGAGACAAGTCGGAGTCGCACAGCCAGAACGCGTGCGGTTACTACGAGTCGCGCAGGTTCCCGTACCAACAGCCCCGGCGTTGGCGGCGGCGGCTCGTGCAACTAATCTTATCTCGCCTCTAACACATGGTCTGACCCTCCGTTATGGCATTTTTATTCGGGCAGATTGTTGGAATCAACGCCCACTCGTTGTACATGAGCTGGTCCACACGGCACAGTATGAGCGGCTTGGTGGATTCGAAGGTTTTCTGCGTCCATATTTGTTGGAGTGCATTACCCCACCGGGCTATCCATATGGACCGATGGAGCAGGAGGCTGTTACGACAGCAGCGAAATTGTGCGCCTAACTAAGGATCGAAAAAGCGTCCGACCTCCACACCTAACACCCACTCCGACGCCGCCATTTGGCACGCCAACGCCAATACCAGCGAGACCGACGCCCGCTCCCAGGCCGCGCCCAACGCCACATCCCCGTCCGACGCCCCCATGATTCTGCTTTTGCCGGGACTTTTCACCGGCAAACGGTCGGATCCGCTGTGAATCGAATAGACGACGATCCGGATCAACAAGCAGACGCAGCGCGGTTTTGGGCTGGGTTTTGAGAGGGCCGCGGTCAGCGCCCGCGGCTACAGTGCAACTTAGAATTCAAAGCGACATCCCGTTACACAATTATCCTAAGAGCTCCTGTCCGACCGGTAGCCAGCGTGACGCGTAGCTCTCTAGTTTTGTAGCCGTATTGATCAGCGCTGCGAAAGTTCGCGGTCGGGAAGAGCGATGTTCTCGTTGGATTCCATGGGTCTGGAGTCATCGAGTAATTCCATCAGACGCGCTTCATAGGAATCGCACATCGGAGACTCGCCATTTCGCTGGATCCACTCGGGATGTTGAATCCGAAGGTCATGGTGAATCTTTTGCAGCAGGTCGGCGTAGGTGCGAACTTTTTGAGCCATGACCATATTACCTCGGTTGAAGGTTCAAGTGTGCCGGGGAATGGTTCCCCCCTCAAAACCACGACGGAATCGTCGACCGGCGGTGATGTTATGATAACGCGTCAATAGCCAGGTTAAGCTACTCCGAAGCAAACCGCGCACCTGTTCGTGCTGTGCGCCGCGTAGACTTAATTCAATTACTTTGCGACGCTGGTGTTGCAGCAACGCGGCCAGCAGTCCGCTTTGCGTAAGCGTCGCGGTGGATCTCGCAATATAGTTTTTTCTGTTTTTCATAAATGCCAAAGGTTTGACACCGCTTCTGATGGATTTCCACATAAGACTTTGGTGCTATCTCTTTCGGGGTAGGACGCAGCCCCGCACCGCTGAGGTGGCGATCTCAGCGGGCGCCAATAACCAGGTTGAAACTATTTCCAAATAAGCCACGCCACTGCCGGTGGTGTATGCACAATCGGGTCGGCTAGATCCACTCGATCCAGTTGACCGTCTTGGCCTCTCTCAGATAAGCGGGTTGCGTTCATTTCAATGGCGCTGCCATCGAGTTAGCCAGCAAAGTTAGAGTAATCAGGATTATTCCGAGGGCGACGAGCTGGACCAAATAGTCCGGCCGTTCTCTGTAGGCGAACCGATCACTGAAGAACCGAGAAGCGCGAACGCGCAGCGAGTTGGTAGTTTTCATATTCAAAATACTCCTTTCATCAATGAGATGACGATTTTCATTGAACAAAATGGACAATTTTTTGGATTAGCGCGCTACATGGCATAAGTAACGCGGCCGTCACCTTCCGTAGAGACGCGATCACCCTGGGATGACGCTGCTTTGAGAATTGCAGCCGATCACATAATGTCGTCACATGCGTACGGTTTTATCGGCAATTTTTCTTTTCGTGGCCTTGATATGCATTGCCCATAGCGCGCCGCTTTCGGAAGTGGATCCCAAAACTCTTCTCGCCGGCATTCGACAGAATCGGACCACACAGGCCGATTTCCAGGAGCAACGAATGATTCGGCTGATGAAAAAGCCGATCTTAAGCTCGGGAAAAGTCTGGTTCCAGTCGCCTAACAAGTTCAGACGCGAAGTGAGAGGCAATTCGCCCAGCCTGACTGTAAGTGACGGTCGTCGGCTCTGGATTTATTATCCAAACTTTAAATCGGCGGAGCGTTACTCACTGGGCAAAGGATCGCCGCTCGATTCCACAGTCGCAGCGATCAATTCCTCGTTGAACCTCGAGGATGTGGAGAACACCTTCCAGATCAATGCGACAAAAATTGACAACAAGTATGAACTGACACTGTTGCCCCGCGTGACGTCGATGAAGCGAGTGTTTCAGAAGCTTGATCTACGAATCAACGACCAGCTGCGAGTCGAACGAACTGATATGTTGTTACCGAATGGCGACCGGATCGTAACCACGTACTCAAATCAGACGCGCGAACCGGTTCCTGCGTCAATGTTCGAATTCACTCCGCAACCTGGCACTGACGTCTCAACGCCGCTTGGGAAATAGCGCCACTTTCGCCTTCGAGCGAAAAGGTGATACGCGATTCCACACGTAGGTACCAAGGTGCAGACGATGCGACCTTCGGGACCTTGGATTCCGCCGGTCAGATAATCGGGCCCCACAGCCGCCAGTTTTACCAAGAGAGCCGGCAAGTGGGCGTCTAGCGCTGCGACAACCACGGAATCACAGCGGCGTCGGACGCGGGTGCTGGCGTAAACAAGAAAGAGATAAGCCCGCGGCACGGTGTGGTGGCAAGCGTGGCGAATGCGGAGAATCGTTTGATAAATCAAATGTGAACTTAACGACGGCCAGCGCTTGGCTCCGGGGATTGGTTGGGCATTTGGTGTGACTGCTTATTGGCGCGTAGTCCGGGACGAGTAATGGTTGGCAACCAACCGCCAGCGCCCCTGCTGCTTTATCCACACCCTGGTAAAGCGAGTGTCACGGGGAACAGTTTGGCCTTTGTCTTGCCCATTCATTATTGAGCGGCCAGTCTCCACAGCCGTGTTTCCATAAACGCGCACTTGAACGTCATCGGTAGTGATAGACTGAAATTTCAAATCACCTGACGTGAAATCTAAAATCACCTGCGGCTTGGTTCGCACTGTGCCACTTGGCCCTACGCCTATAAAATCAGGAGCGTAGATGCGATCAAGGGCCGCCGCATCAGCATGAATCTGTGCTTGAATACGTTCGTTATCCAGTTTCCTGATCACTTCCTCGACACTTGTTCTGTTACTGCCGCTCGCGCTCTGCTTTTGCCCTACGCCCATAGGGGTCACTGTAAGGACGAGGACAGCTATAAAGAGTGCTGGTTTCATGTCGAGGTCTCCATAAGCCTAACTAGAAATAGATTGCATCTTGCAATTTATTCCTCGCTCCATAGAAAGAATCATGCGTTAAAACACTGCAGAGTGGCAAGCCGTGTTTCGCCCAGTGACCTCAAGACCAGTGAACTCATCGCTCTTTGATCAAGTGAGGCAGAGATTCCGCCTCACTGCTATGGAAATGCGAGTTGTTGCATTTGTCCTTGCCGCGTTTGTGCTTGGTTTGGTCACAAAATGTTATCGCGACGCTCATCCTTCCCCTGCCCCATCCCAATTTGATTCCCGTTAGGGGCCGCTTCGAATGATTTGCGAAGCGCCGCGTTCCCGCAGATGATTTCAGAGTGACCGACCACGTTGACGCCTTCACGAAGCAGATTTGTCAGGTTATCGTAGGCAAGAACCAGGCGGTTAAGCTCGCCGTCGGTTGTTTGCTTGCCCGCGGTCATCTTCTGATCGAAGACATCCCGGGCGTCGGCAAGACAACGCTCTCGCAGGCAGTAGCGCGATCGTTGGCGCTCGCCTTTCAACGCATCCAATTTACCAGCGATCTGTTGCCGGCCGATATTCTTGGCAATTCCATCTTCGATCAGGGCAAGCAACGCTTCGTGTTCCATCGCGGTCCGCTTTTTTCGCAACTGGTGCTAATCGATGAGGTCAATCGCGCAACTGCCAAAACCCAGAGCGCGCTGCTTGAGGCCATGGAAGAACATCGCATTTCGCTAGATGGCGTGACGTATGAGTTACCCGAGCCGTTCTTTGTGATTGCGACACAAAATCCGCAACACGCGGTTGGTACTTTTCCGTTGCCCGAATCCCAGCTGGACCGGTTCTTGATGCGGATCGAGTTGGGCGTGCCGGACCGGGCCAGCGAGCGCGCCATGCTCCTGGGCATGGATCGCCGCGACATGCTGAAAGAATTGAAACCGGTAATTACCCCGCGGACATTGATCGAGATTCAAGATAAGGTGCGCAAGGTTCACGCCTCCCCTGCGTTGCTCGATTACCTGCAGGATCTGCTCGACGCGTCTCGACAACGTCACAGCACCGGTTTATCACCGCGCGCAGGTCTGGCCCTGCTGCACGCATCCCAGGCATGGGCGTTGATGCAAGAACGCGACATGGTCCTTCCTGAAGATATTCAAGCTGTGGGAATCGCAGTCATGGCGCATCGGCTGGGACACGATATCGAACAACCCGGCCAGAGTGGACGCACGCTTGCTGATAATCTGCTTCACAGCGTGCCGGTCCCGTGAAACCAAGAAAGCTTCCGCTCATTTATCCGACCGCAGGTTTTGCGGGCCTGTTGTTTGTGCTCGGTACAATGTGGTACGCGGCGTCGAGTCAAAATAATGCTGCAGTTTATCTGCTCTTGTTTCTGCTAACGGCGGTATTCCTGGTTTCTGTTCCACATACCCTGATCAATCTCTCAGGCGTAACGGTCACATTCGAATCCGCGCAACCAGCATTTGCAGGCCAGGAGGTCGCGCTACCCGTTGAGATCGTGAACACTTCGCGCGCGACGCGGCATGGACTTGAGTTAGTCCTTGCGGGCGCCAGCAGGGATCAGCAAAGGATTGATTACATTCCAGCCAACAAGGCGGCGCGTGTGACGCTCCGGTTCGCTGCGCAAAAACGGGGCGAACATCAGATAGGGACCTTGCTCCTAACGAGTACTTACCCGCTCGGTTTCATTCGGTTTTTGAGGAGGTTCGGATGTTCTCAAAGATACACTGTTTATCCCAGGCCCGCGGGTGATTCCCGGCTTCCGTCAAGCTTCGTCCGTCGGCGCGGCAACCAGCCACTGACGGATCCTGGCGAAGGCGACGATTTTGCAGGAGTGCGCGCGTATGTGCCCGGGGAATCTCAGCGTCACATCGATTGGAAAGCCGTCGCCCGCGGGCAACCGCTGATGACGAAGCAATTCACGGCTGAAGCGGAAGGGGTCGTGAATCTCGATTTTTCTGCTCTTCACTGTGCGGATGCGGAAGAAAAGTTATCGCAGCTCGCGCTTTGGGTGATTGAAGCGGAACGCACGCAACGCCCTTATCTTCTCCACCTTCCCAACGCCAAAATCTCAGCCGGTGTCGGGCAATCGCATTTTCATCAGTGCCTGCGGGCGCTCAGTTTGTTTGAGTCACCAGAGCGAGCATGAGCAGGAACAACAGCGCGAGCACGAGAGATAGGAGTATTCCACGGATACCGCTCCTTTGGCTGGCAGCGGCGTTGCTCTTCACGCTGCCCCCGATGTTTGGTTCTCTTGTAAGCTGGGTGCCGTGCTTTTTTCTGCTCGCGCTTACGCTGAAATTCTGGATGGAACCGAAAGGTTACCGTCTCCGTTTTGCAACTTTGAAGTTGCTGTTCGCGGTCGCCGCGCTCTTCGCCATTTTCGTCAGCTACGGCTCGCTTAAGGGCATCGAACCGGGAGTATCACTTCTTGTCGTCCTCATGTCGCTCAAGATTCTTGAAGCGCATACTGCACGCGAGTTCCAGGTCATGGTGTTGATGGGATGGGTACTTTGTCTTTGTGGATTTTTCCTTTCCCAGGACTTCGCGATTGCGCTTTGCCTGTTGACAGCCTTCGCGTTGTTACTGGTGGCATTGATCCAGTTTCATCGGGGATCTTCACCTGACACTTTCTGGCCTCCTCTGGCAACAACATTGAGACTTCTTGTTCAAGCGGCGCCGCTGGTCGTTCTCTTGTTCCTTTTGTTTCCCCGGATCAATACTGGTTTGCGGGTTGAATTTCGAACTATTCGCGCGGCAAACTCAGGTTTTTCGGATCGACTCTCTCCCGGCAGCATCGCGGCTCTTGCAAACTCCGTGGACATCGCTTTCCGCGCGGAGTTCCCCGGCAGCAAAATCCGGCCACCTGGGCCCATGTATTGGCGCGGTGTAGTCATGTGGCACTGCGATGGAATGGAATGGCGCGGCCCCGGCGGGCCATCTTCAAACTTCCAAGTTTCAACGCCAGGAACGGCCGGCGATCGCGCCCTACCCTTTCATGCTCGAGGCAACACAATTCGCCAGAGAATCACCCTGGCGCCGCATGGTGCGCACTGGATGTTTGCCCTCGACCGACCGTTTGAAATCCCTCCCGGCACCATCCTGGCGCGTGGCGATTATCTCTGGAGCGTTCAGCCAATTCGAAAGGCGCTCCGGTATGAAGTCGTTTCATCTTTAGCAACCAGACAAGAATTGACGCCAAACGAACGTCAGCAGGCACTGGAGGTCCCGCCAACGATTAGTCCGGTCGTGCGTGAGTTAGCCCAATCCTGGACGGAGCCGAATTCCAATCCGCATGCTACAGTGAACAAAGCGCTGCAGTTTTTCAGAACGCAAGGTTTTCGTTATTCGTTGTTGCCGGGCGAATACGCGAAAAACGGCCTGGAACAATTTCTCCTTCACCGTCGGGTTGGGTTTTGCGAACACTACGCCGCCAGTTTCGCTACTTTGATGCGGCTGGCTGGAATTCCCGCACGTGTCGTGGTCGGATATCTGGGAGGTGAATATAACGATCTGGGCCATTTCTTCCTGGTGCGACAAGCAGATACGCACGCGTGGTGCGAAGTCTGGTTTCCAGGCAGTGGATGGACCCGAGTGGACCCAACCACGGCAGTTGCACCCGGACGAGCGAGTCTCGATCTGAACTCGTTTTTGGAGAGACGCGGCGCTTCAGGCCAAATCGAAGGACGCAGAAGCGCACTCGTCAGTCAGCTGGCCCGTTCCGCATTATTTACCAACGTTCGCCTTGTCCTGGAGACACTCAGTTACCAGTGGGACACGCGGCTTCTAGCCTTCGATGCTGACGTACAGGAAGTATTGCTGGACTCCATTGGACTCGCCAACCGCGGACCGCTCGTTCTCATGATCGAAATTTCGATCGTCGCGGTCGCTCTGCTCGTAATCTATTTCGGATGGATGCAATTGCGCACCCGCTCACGCGCGGATCGCGTAAAGGCGTTGTACGAACGATTTTGTCAAAGGGCCGCGCGGCTGGGTGCACGGCGCGATCCGTGGGAAGGTCCATCAGATTTCTCAAGACGCGCCGCGCAGTTGTTGCCTAACGAATCGGAGCGCATTCGCCAAATTTCGGATACGTACATGGCGTTGCGCTATGCGCCCGAATCCGGTGGCGGAGTCCTCGAGAGGTTTGCCAGAGATGTGGGGGCGTTTGCGGCACGTCGATAGACACGGCTTGGATCTCCGTCCAAAAAATCAATCGGGAACTTCTACCCGTAAGTTCCGTAGTAGTTCGTGGAGTTTTTTCATTAATGCCGCGCTCGGTCGACAATCATCGATTGGGCGCGGCTCACTCTGCAGCAGGCAGGCTACCACGACAACATCTCGCAAGATTTCTAAGCGCCGAATTAGGGTAGCAAGAAGGATTGTTATTGCACGGCAACGGCACCGAATCCTAGCCAACCCGTCAGCTGCGATGGATTGTTCGCACCCCCGGGCACACGCTAGAGCTAACTGCAGCCTCACCCCAAATATTCGTCGGGAATTGGATCCTGGGCGCTTTCCTGCTGCCAATAGACGTTTACGATCCACCAGCGAGTGCCGTCGTAAAAGAGCTGTATGCTGTTGATTCCGCGCATGAACGGTTCGGGATCGTCCTCGCTATGACGCGATTCGTACGTGCTCCAGACATGTGCGATATGTCCGAATAATTCGGTATGCCGGGCGATTTCTTTTTCGAAGAATCCATTCTCGGCAAAATACGATTCGACGCGTGCGATAAAACCATCTACGTCGAGTATTTGAGGTGCAAGACCGACGTTCGCACCCGGCTTGGCGGTCGGAATTAGACGGGCACCCGGATAATATAACGACCGTTCTCGATCCCAATCGCGCTTCTTCCCCGCTGGACCCGAAATCACATCGTACGCGGCCGTGATAATCGCATCGATCGAGGCGACATCGGCGAGATTAGTGTCCGACGTTTCCATTTCAAATATGTTACTCGCCGCTTGCCATTAGTCACGTGCTACTCTGCACTCGCGTACGAATCGAAACGCTTAATCGCATCTTTGAGCGCCCAGGCACTCCGTCCATGACGATAACTGACACGATCATCTGGCAAGGATCGGATCGAGCCAGTCAAACATCCTTTGGAAAAATACCTCGCGCGCGCCGGCCTCGCAGTGCTCACCAGCGCCTTCGCTTGCCGCAAAGAGCACGTACTCCTTGGAACATTGTAGCGCATCGTACAAATCCTTGCCGCCGCCGCGCCGCCGATCGTTTTCCGCTTCGTCCACAAACGTTGGGCATTGGATATTCCTGGCTACATCGGCGAGCGAGTAGGCCTGAAACATTTTAAAGTATTCCCACGGTGTCGTCGCGCCGTGCACCCACATGCCGCGCCCGAGGATAAAGCGCTGGGTCGTGTCGTCTTGCAGCTTGTTAAAAAATGGTTCAAGCACTGCAACATCATTTCTCGCAAGGGCGCTCACAATGTCTGGCGGGAACGTCTTCTTACTCAGCGCGGCTGGATCGAACAGGGCGGCATCCGCAATACACGCAGCAAGCCGATGCTCGAACGCAGCCGCACGCGGTGCAAGATAACCGCCAAAGCTGCCACCGTATAACGCGATGCGAGCCGAATCTACATCCGGACGTGTGAGCAAATAATCAACCACCGGCGTGACGACCTTTTCCCAATCGGCGCGCATTGGCATTTTATGTTTAACCAGCGCACCGCCTTGACCAGGACCATCAAAAATCAGGACGTTATACCCACGTTCCAACGCGCCGCCGGCAGTGCTAAAGAATAATTCCTCGCACGTCCCGTCGTATCCACCCGTACACAACAAGGTTTTGCGCGGCGCATCGCTCGCCTCGGGTTTGATGAAATAACCGGGCAGCGTTGTATTTTCGTACGGAATCTTGAGAACCTCGATCGGCGGCTCGAATAACGCGGCGGCATTCCGGAACGCTTTCGTTTGCTTGTCATACGCTTCGACGACACGCGGATCGACTGGCAACGCGAACATAAAGATGTACGAGGCGCGATAATAATTCGATGCGCGCAAGAACGCATTTTGCGCGCTGACCCGATGCCCGGCTGCGCAGGAATTGAGGGCGAGCCGGTACAATCGATCGGCGCAACTGGACCAGGCGTTGTACCAGCCCGTCGTGTCTCCCGGCTGAATTCGTGCAGCAATCGCCCACGCCTCGCCAATCTGTGCGCCCAGTGGCACGTAATCGAGTGCGCGCAGAAATTGTCCGTCGAACTCTGGATTGTCGAAATAGATTTTCACCGGCGCTGCACCATCATCACATTTTTTTCAATCCGGTTTCAAAATTTTCATCGCGGCATTGTGTCCGGGAATTCCGCTAACCGCGCCACCGCGATAGGCGCTCGATCCACACAAAAGCACGTTTTCGTAATCCGTTTCTACTCCCCAGGTTCCGACCTGCTCTTTGCGTTCGGCAAAGGGAAAGGTTGGCGCATTCTGAAAAATGTTTCCCTGGAACATTCCCAGGGCGTCCTCGATATCGACAGGACTTTTGCTTTCGATACAGCGGTTGCCATCTCGAGCCACGGCTAGACAATCCTCCAAGGGTTCGTCCAGCCACTGATTGATGCTCTCGACGAATCTTTTCTCCGCATGCTTTCGCATCGTCCTGTTGTCGCGCGCAAACAGGTTCCATGGCGCATCCAGTCCAAACAACGTCATCGTCTGGAAACCTTTCTCCCGAAGCTCGGGCGAGAGAATGCTGTCGTCGGTCAATGTGTGACAATAAACTTCGCACGGCGTTCTAATCGGAAGCCGGCCGCTGCAGGCTTGATCGTAGCTGGTATTCATTTGCTCGTAGCTTTCGTCGCTGTGAAACGTCCCGGCCCATGCCTGAGGCAGGGCGTACTTTTTCGCCTTTAATTTCGGCAACCGTTGCAGAAGCATGTTGATTTTGAACACCGAACCTTCGTCCGTGACATCGGGTTGATAAAATTTACCGGTGTACTTGGCTAACACGTTGCGCCCAAAGTTCACCAGAAGATACCGCGCTTCGATGGTCTGTGATCCATCCTTGTAAAATTCAACCGTCCGTTGCTTCCCGGTCAGGCCGAGGCTGCGAAGATCGACGTTTGTCAATATTTCAGCGCCGGCCTTCCGCGCTGCCTGTTCCAACTCGCGCGCTACCGCGCCCATGCCACCGACCGGCACTTTCCATTCGCCAGTCTTGTTACCGATCAGATGATAAATGAAACAGCGATTCTGCAGAAGCGATGGATCGTGTGGATAGGTCAGGACACCGATCTTTGCGTCTGTAAACACAAGGCCGCGGATCAAATCGTTTTTTAAATACCGCTCGATAGCCGTCCCAAGCGGTTCCTCCACCAAACTACGCCAGGCTTCACGAGAAACCTCGTCTACATCAAAACGCCGCCGAAACTCTTCCTTCGCTATCAATGGTTGCAGCATGGAGTCCCACACCTTCTCGGCGAAAACGTGCGAAAGGTTGTAAAACGCGTTCATCTGCCCGAATTCCGTATTGTTTCCCGTCAGCTCGAACATCGACCGCCGACTGACTTCTTCGTCCTCGTTACTCAATAGCAGTCCGTCGGGCTGTCCGTGATTCAGATACGGCGTGAACGACGCCGTCGCGCGCCGGCGCAACTCCAGGTTCAATCCCAGATCTCGAATGATTTTCTCCGGGAACAAACTAACGAGGTAGGAATAGCGCGATAACTGTGCATCGTAATCGGGAAACACTTTCTGCGAAGTCGTCGCGCCGCCGACGTAGTTGTTTTTTTCCAGAAGCAGAACACTCAGGCCCGCGCGCCCAAGGTAACTCGCCGCCACAAGGCCGTTGTGCCCAGCACCAAGGATTACAACATCATACTGCGATTTCATTTCCAATTTGGTTGCGAACTCACGGTTACATCAAACATCGCAAAGCAAACATCAAACACTTCCTCGCGGAGAAACTTAATTCGCTATCGTTGGCAGAAATATGATGATAATTGTCGTTGCTGCCACCGACCGGATCGTCAATTTGAATGTCATGAATGCACAAACAAACATCACGAATAGAAGATTGCTAAATCCAACAGCGGAACTCGGCTTGCTGGCGGCAATTACGCTTGGGGTTCTGGGTCAACTTTCGGGTTCCAATCCGGCCAAGGTCCCCGGCGCATCTGAAGCCAATCAGGCCGTGGTCAAAATTAACCCGCTCAAGCCACCGGCTCAGGGCAGCATACCTGTTGCGTTTCTTGTTTCGGAAGGCGCGCAAATGATCGATTTCGCCGGGCCGTGGGAAGTTTTTCAGGATGCCACGGTTCCCGGACAAACAGATCATCCTTTCCGTCTTTACACCGTGTCTGAGTCTACTTCACCCATTCACACAAGTGGTGGAATGAAGATCGTCCCCGACTACAATTTTGAAAATGCTCCTGCCCCCAAAGTAATCGTCATTCCTGCTCAAAGTGCACCGAGCCAGGCGACATTGGAATGGATTCGTAAGTCCACAAAAAACACCGATGTAACCATGTCGGTTTGCACTGGCGCATTTGTGCTGGCGAAAACCGGTCTGTTGTCAGGCAAGGCGGCAACCACATATCACGGGGCGTTTGGGCGATTCGCCATGGAGTTTCCGGATATTGCGCTCAAACGCGGAGCGCGGTTTGTGGAAAACGGAAATCTCGCGACTGCCGGCGGACTCTCCTCTGGAATCGATCTCGCTTTACGAGTAGTCGAGCGTTACTACGGTCGCCAAGTCGCGCAAACGACGGCCTATGACCTGGAATATCAGGGTCAGGGCTGGATGAATCCGGAGTCAAACCAGCTGTATGCCACCGCCCGCGTCTCGACTGCTGAACATCCGGTCTGTGCGGTCTGCGGAATGGATGTCGATCCCAAAAGAGCGCCCAAGTCCATTTTCAAAGATGTGACCTACTACTTTTGTTCCGACGACGACAAGAAAACATTCGACACCGCGCCGGATAAATTTGTGAACACCGACAATAAAAGCTTGTGACGTTTGATGCGCTAGGAGTGACCAGTCGATGAATCCAAACTCATCTCACGCGGCGCGGCGAATCGTTTTTGTTGCTGCACCGGGCACCGAGATCCTCGACCTGGTCGGACCGCTGCAAGTGTTCGCCCGGGCGTCGGAAATATTCGTCAAACAAAATCCCGGCGCATCATCAATCTATTCTGTCGAAGTCGTGACTACTTCCCGCCACCGTGCATTTGTCACGAACTGCGGTTTGCGAATCACGGCGCACAAAACTTTTCGCCAGCTGCGCGGAAACATCGACACCCTGCTTGTAGCTGGCGGCAGCGCAATCGAGAACGACGAGGTAAACGCCGAAGTCATCCGCTGGTTGAAAACCATCGCCGGACGAATTCGGCGAATCGGCTCCGTGTGCACCGGCGCCATGTTGCTGGCGCGAGCGGGTCTGCTTGACGGGCGCCGCGCCACAACACACTGGAATTGGTGCGAAGTTTTGATCAGACGAGCGCCGCGGACACAGGTCGATCGTGATCCAATATTTGTTCGTGACAAAAATGTCTACACGTCGGCCGGCGTTACGGCGGGGATGGACCTCGCGCTGGCGTTAGTGGAAGAAGACCACGACTCACGACTGGCATTACAGGTCGCCCGCAATCTCGTGCTCTATTTGCGCCGACCCGGAGGGCAGTCGCAATTCAGTGCCGCGTTATCACTGCAACTGACCGATCGAAAACCCTTAAGCGAACTCGAGTCATGGGTGCTGGATAATCTAAACAAACCGCTAACCGTGCCGGTGCTGGCCCAACGCGTAGCCATGAGTCCGCGAAATTTCGCGCGGATCTTCACCAGGGAAATGAAAACCACGCCGGCGAAATTCGTAGAACGTCTTCGAGTGGAGACCGCACGGCGGCGCCTGGAAGAGAGTCCGAACAGTATGGAGTCGATCGCCAGTGAGTGCGGTTTCGGAAATGTGAATTCAATGCGCAGCGTTTTTCAGCGGGCGTTAAGGATCGCGCCGGGACAATATCGTCGCCACTTCCGCTACGTGAAACGTCGACAAAGGTCCGATAGATAAGAATTGGCCGGCCGAAGATGTGACGGAAAAAGTCACTCGCAATGCGTTATCATGGAGAGATATCATTTGGTAATTCGGTTGCGAATTTCATGCTTGTATCGAAAACCAGCAGGCAAACCTTCTAGCCGATGGGCGCATTTGAGTATCTGTCCGTCCTGATCTCAATCATCCTCGCTCTGGGGATGACACGTGTGCTGGCCGGTGTCGGTGAAATGCTGCAAGCCCGCTCCCTTCGACGGCTCTACTGGGTACATATCATCTGGATCATTAACCTGTTTCTATATTTGGTGATCGCCTGGTGGATTTTCTATAGATGGCGCAATCAGCAACCGTGGACGTTTTTGCTATTCGTCTTTGTGCTTATCTCGCCGACGATCTTGTACTTGGCATCGCTTTTACTCTTTCCACGGGAAAGCGACGTCGGCCTTGCAATTGATTACAAGACGCACTACTACGCGAACCATCGCGCGTTCTTCATTCTTTTCGGATTATTCACACCAGTCGATATCGTGGATTCGCTGCTGAAAGGTGTTCCCCATTTTCTTGCTTTGGGACCGGCATATTTCGCCAGCGGCCTGCTCTATTTCGCAGGTTTGGTCATTGCGGCAATCACACGCAACGAGCGTTATCATGAGTTTTACGCCGTCTTCTTTCTGGTCCAGACTATCGTTATCAGCTTTCTCATTTTCCAGATACTCGTGTGAGCGCAGGCAGACCGACTGGTGCAACCGTTGTCCAAGCTCTATCCCCGTTCTCAGAGCGTGCACTAACAAATATGCAGTTGAACTGCATGCCGGGAGACGATGTCTTTATTGAAAAGCGTTTGTTCGGAGCACGATGAGAATGTCACTCTGGCAAAAATGTGTCGTCGTCCTACTCGGCGTCGCGGTGCTTGGAGGTGCGACGTATTTCGCGCGGATCGTCTTTCGTCCGGTAGGACTGGAAAGATACAAGTCGATCCCGAGAGTGACTTACGTACACCCTAACGTAAAGAAACTGAAACGAGCTCAAGCTTTGGTTCGCGAAGGGAAATTGAACGAAGCGCGCGCAATTGCCGTAAAAGCGCTCATCACCGCACCGAAATCACCGGTTACGCGCGATTTGCGCGATCTTCTTGGCGAAGTCAATACGCAGATTTTTTTCTCCAAAGAACCGTCGCTTCGCAAAACAGAATATACCGTGAGGCGCGGCGACGCGCTTGCGTCAATCGCGCGAAAGCTTAAGTCCAGTGCCGAAGCGATCATTCGCGTGAACGACCTTGATTCCACTCTGATCCGGCCCGGAGAACAGCTGCTCGTGCCGCAGCTCGATTTTACCATCACGATCGACCTTCCGCGCAACCGCGTGATTGTGCACGATGGTCACGGGTTCTTTACTCAGTACCCAATTGCCTCGGTGGACTTGCCGCCTGCGCGACAGCCCACAGTTCAGACGAAAGTAACGGCGAAATCGTTTTGGGAAAATGGCAAGCCGGTGCGGGCTAATCAAAAATTCCAGGAAGAAGAAGCTACTCCGCGCATCAACTTGGGACATGCCGGGTACGTGCTTTACGGCGTGGAAGAAGAAAGTGATACCGACACTTCAGAAATTGCGGTCGAGGCCGACAACAAACAGGGAGCCTCGAATTCACAGGATTCAAATCACCCGCCTCAAGGAATTGCCATGCTGAAAAACGACATTGCCGAGATCGAGTTACTCATCCGCAAAGGAACACCTGTTACGATCATTCTGAATCGAGAGGAAAGACCCAGATGAATTCACCAACGCATCGGGTTTGGCGCTCTCTTCCTGTTGTGCCAGAACCTGGCAAGCGTCAAGAATACTCCCAATGCTCGGATTTCAGCTCTTCGCTCCGATATCAAGAACGACGCGAAATCGCGCTTTGCCGCTCATCATCCGGTCGTACGCTTCGGCTGCTCGCTCCAATGGATAAATTTCGTTCATCGACTGCACACCGTTCGACGCGCTGAATTTGAGCGTATCCTGTGAGTCAATCGATGTTCCCGAGTACCAGCCTTTCAGTGAACGCTGTCCGGTGATCAGCAGAACTGGATTGACCGAGAGCGGACCGGCAGCGCCAATCACGATCAGCGTTCCGTTAGGTCCAAGACCTCCGAGCACTGCCGCCATGGCATCGGCATTCGTCACCGTGGCAATCACAACTTTCGCACCGCCGAGTTTATTCAGTTCCGCCGCTGGATCGGATGACTGACTGTCGATGTAATGATGCGCGCCGAGCTTTTTCGCTAACGACTCTTTCTCTTTGCCGCGGGCGATTGCCGCCGTGTTAAACCCCATCTTCGCGGCGAATTGCACGCCAAGATGACCGAGTCCGCCGATCCCGAGCACTCCGACCAGGTCGCCGGGCCGCGCGCTACTATTACGCAACGCATTGAACGTTGTGATTCCAGCGCACATCAATGGCGCGCTATCGACTGAGTTCAAATCGTCCGGCACGGACGCGAGCGCTTTCGCCGGTGCAACCATGTATTCGGCGTAACCGCCGTCGAACGAGATGCCGGTTGTGAGCAATTCGACCTGACAGGCAAAGAAATCGCCGCGCCGGCATGGATCGCAATGTCCGCAATTTGAAGCGTGCCATCCAATGCCAATCCGCTGGCCTGATTTCCAATCCGGCACGTCGGACCCGACGGCATCGATCACACCGATCACCTCATGGCCGGGAATTCTCGGATACTGAATTCCGGGCCAGAGTCCTTCCTTGACTAACGAATCGCTGTGACAAACACCACATGCTTCAACCTTCACTCGGACCCAACCTGATTTGGGTTCCGGAACGTCCCGTTCCACCACTTCCAACGGTCCCTTTGCCTTTGGGATCTGCACTGCCCGCATCTTCTTCGCCATGACTTTCCAATCGCCCTGCTCTCTCAAAAACGCAAGATCTGTGGCTGCGGTCTGTGACCGCGACTTCGTCAATCAAATCGATTATGATTACGAACCGAGCAGGACAATCAAAATGAAAACCGTCACACTTCCCGATGGCGAGCGCGTTCCAGGTACTGGGTCAGGGTACCTGGCGCATGGGAGAGAACACGCGAGCGGACAAGGATGAGGTCGCCGCATTACGGCTCGGCATCGAACTAGGCATGACATTGATTGACACCGCGGAGATGTATGGCGAAGGCGGGGCGGAAAAGGTGGTAGCCGATGCAATCGAGGATCAGCGCGATCGCGTGTTTGTTGTTACCAAGGTGTATCCGCATAACGCGTCATGCATCGAATTGCCAAGGGCATGCGAGCGCAGTCTTAAACATCTTCGAATCGATGTGATCGATCTGTACTTATTACATTGGCGAGAAAGACGCACGCGCCTGGTGGAAACAGTGGAAGCGTTTGAGAAACTTCGCGCCGCCGGAAAGATTAAACGCTGGGGCGTCTCGAATTTCGATGTCGACGACATGGAAGAACTCTGGTCTGTCGTAAACGGCACCAACTGCGCAGCCAATCAGGTTCTCTACAACGTAAAAAATCGCGAGATCGAATCTGGCCTCCTGGGATGGAGCGAAAAGAATAGAGTTCCAATAATGGCTTACTCTCCTGTTGGTCACGGGCGCGGATTGCTCGAAAACGCTACGCTCACACGGATCGCCGGGCGCCACGACGCAACCACGTCACAAATCGCGCTCGCATGGGTATTGCGGCAACCGGGGATGATAGCGATTCCCAAAGCGAGCAGGGAAGACCATGTCCGTGACAACGCACGATCAATCGAGATCAAACTGACCGAGGACGACCTGACCGAGCTCGATCGGGAATTCCCGGCGCCGAAATCGAAAGAGCCGTTGCCGATGTTGTGAGCGCCGAGCGCACCTGCTGTTAGCTTGAAAAAGGGGTTCGAGTTCTTTGTTTGAATCCGGATGCACTTTGTAGTGCATCGAACTGGTGAAATGGGATACCCTGGTTCACAGCATTTCGCCCCTAACCGCGTCCTTATCGGCAGCCTGGTTCTTTACGTCTGCGCCTTTGCCAGCCTTTCACGAAATAAAAGCTTCGAGGCTACCGACGCAGTCGTTGTGCTCATCGTTTTCGGAATTGCGTTCCCGCTCGTCGCATGGATCGCAACCCGTCGTGCTAGCCCACTCGGCATTTCCGTAACGCCGAGCAAAGCCCAATTAATCGTCCTGATCGGATACATTATTGTCTTATCGGTTTATCTCATCGGCGGTCCGCAATGGATTGACCGGCATCTTCCTTCCTCGTGGATCGATTCCGCGCGGATGAGGTTTTTTGTCACGCTCGCAAAGAAGCTCATCGTTTTCGTTCTCATTCCCTTCGCGATTTTCCGATTCGGTTTTGGCTATCGAATTCGAGATTTCGGAATTCAGCGCGAGGGCTTGCGCGCGCTTCGCGGTAGTCATCTGCCGGTTGTGCTTGTTGTGGGCGGAGCTTTCCTGGTTTTCCAATATTTTTTCAGCGGCGGCGGCGCTTCATTTCGACACGGACATTTTACCGGCTACCAACTGCTTTTCGGTTTGCCGCTTTGCTTCATTTGGCTCTTCTTCGAAGCCGGCTTAGTCGAAGAATTTTTCTTTCGAGCCCTGGTCCAATCACAACTGGCGACCGTATTGAAATCCGAAGTAAGTGGGGTCGCGCTGATGTCGCTGATATTCGGTCTGGCACACGCACCCGGCTTCATCTTTAGACATGCCGGCGAGGTTGAAGGACTTGGCTCAAATCCGAGCGCACTCGATGCGGTTGCCTACTCCATCGTTGTTCTGGCAGTCAGTGGACTCACTTTTGGTGTCGTCTGGGCCCGAACCAAAAATCTCTTTGCCGTTATGCTCATCCACGCGGCCGGCGATCTTCTTCCAAATTTTGCCGGCTTCGTGCAAACGTGGTTCTAAACATCCACTAAAAACAGTGGTATTACGCCGCCTCAATAGCGGTAGTGATAATGATAGCGATCGGTGCGGTGATACGGTTGCCGCAGTTGATTTGCTTTGACGTGACCGGCCAAAAAAAGAGCCGGCTCGAAATCGTATCCGAGTCAGCTCAATAGGATTTACATCCTTACGTCATTAAGTGTCTCACTTAGTGATGGTAGTAATGGTGGTATCGATGGTGGCGGTAATAACGGTGCCCGTTGTAGTAGGAACGTCCGTTGTAGCCGTTGTAGTAACCGTAGTACCGATATGGCCGGTAGTATCCGTATGGATAATAGCCGTATCCATAGCCATAAGACGGATAGTAACGATAACCATAGCTCGGATAGCCGAACCCAATTCCGACTGAAACCTGCGCGTAAGAACGCTGCGCAGGTACAAAAGCCAATCCGAATGCCATCAATGCAATTAACAGGACCTTTTTCATTGTAGTATTCCCTTCCTTGTTTCTTGTTCTGCGAGGGACGAAAGCCCTTTCTAGGATTCCCTGGACGCTTGGTAGAAACGTGCGTCGCCCTTTACAGTACTATCGGATTTGCGTGGCTTCGCGGTTCCCTTTCAAAGGATCAAAAACAAGCCGGTTTTTGATCAGAGATTCCGTTGGGGAATCGTTTCCAGCGGAAGATTCCGGCGATAATTAGGCCCCAACTAGTCGCGATCGAACAGAGGTGCCTCATATTTGTGACCTGAGTCGCAAAGAACAATGAGAATGTGGAGATGTTCATAGTTGGTTTGGTCACTCGTCAAACTTCAGTGTTTGTATATAAGCTGCCGCGGCATCAGAGAGTAGATCGCGGTGCATTCGCATGAAATCTCCAAAAAAGGCCTCACCGGCGCTGCCGTCGACAATATGAGTGGCTAAAAGATCCATCGCTTTTGGCTCTTCGTATAGCCCCTCGGCATAGACGATACGTCGACCTTCGAACGGCTCGTCAAGGGCCCGTTCGAAGTATTGCACAGTTACCTCTCTGTCCCGCGGCATGTGCGCGCTCATGATCAGTACGTGTATTTTCTGCCATTCGTCCTGAGAGAGTTTCCGACGCCACTCCATTACGTGCGAGTGAAGGGCATCGATTTCTGCCTTCGCCGCCTCATCAACATTTGCCAGAAGGATGGGACTTATCTTACGGGCAAAATCATCAAGCTGCTGCTTCGTCGTTTGACGTTTTTCTATTGCCTCATCCAGAAACCCAAGTGACTCCCCAATTATTTCTTGCTGTCTCTGCAACTGAGCATCCGAGAATCCTCTTAGCATTTTCGCCGCGTCGACGATCAATGTCCGGTATTCGCAGAGCTCCGATACCCTGGTATCGCTCAAAGGCTGGAAATCCGATTGATCAAACATCAGAAATACAGCGAATGGAATGTGGGCCACGGCTTTCAGCGCCTCATAAGTCGGCGGGAGGATCTCAGCTTCTGTCCTGATTCCGTTCTCAACCAGAACGGCCTTGGTTCCTTCAATGAGAATAAGCGGACCGACCTTTGAAAGCGCTTGTGCCTTCGCGCGGCTGTATTCAGATCGCATTGCATTATTAAGGGTCACCAGCGGATCGATCTCAGTCGGTTGTCCGCTCTCACTCAAAATTTCAGATTGGACTCTGGCAACAACTACAAGATTTGTCAGAATAAGAGCGATCAGCCCGGCTTTGGTAAATTGAATTCGCATCAAACGCCTCGGTTCGCCCGTCGATCAAAAGATCCCAGGCATTCTTTCAATTTTCTGCATAATGCCTCCGATATATCGCCTAACTTAAGTTCTAGTTTGTCACGCGCATGTTTGCTTAGCTTGCATTCGACCAGACACTAGATGCCGAAAATCGATTCCAGCGGAAGATCAGGATCGAGATGATTGGAAGTCAGCCAATCGCGATTGAAGAGCGTTGATTGATATTTGTGACCCGAGTCACAAAGAACGGTGACGATCGTTTGACCCGGGCCAGATTCTTTTGCGAAGCGCACCGCGCCGGCAACGTTGACACCGCTTGATAAGCCGAGGAACAGGCCTTCTTCACGTAGAAGCTGGTAAACAATCGTCAGACCGGTCTGATCCGAAACGCGATAAGCTCGATCGACTTTGAGGCCTTCAATATTCTTTGTGACGCGGCCCTGCCCGATCCCTTCTGCAATCGAATCACCGTCGTTCGTCTCCAGATTGCCATTGGTAAACCAGGACCACATCGCCGCGCCATACGGATCAGCGCAGACAATCTCGATCCCCGGATTCTGCTCTTTAAGGTACGTGCTCACACCTGCCAGCGTCCCACCGGTGCCGACAGCTGCGACGAATGCCGTCACCTTACCTTCGGTTTGTTTCCAGATTTCAGGTCCAGTGCTCCGATAATGCGCGTCGCGATTGGCTGTATTATCGAACTGGTTCGCCCAGAACCAGCCTTGCTCCTCTGCAAGGCGGCGCGCAATGTGATTGTAATTTTCCGGATCCTTGTACGGTTTCTCCGGCACAGCCTTCACCTTCGCGGCGAGTGTACGGAGCAAATGCATTTTCTCCGGTGACTGATTATTCGGGATCACGATAACGGTGCGATAACCTCTGGCGCGCCCGATCACAACAAGACCGATCCCAGTGTTGCCGGCGGTCCCCTCAACGATCGTCGCGCCTGGCTTGAGCAGACCCTGTTGTTCCGCGTCAGTGATGATTCCATAGGCAGCACGATCTTTCACCGACCCAGCCGGATTCATGAATTCCGCTTTTCCGAGAATCTCACAACCAGTCAGCTCCGACAGGCGTCGCAGTCGAATCAACGGCGTGTTTCCAACGTATCCGTCAACCCCGAAAAACCGTTCGGGGTGAATCGCCGAGTATTTGGCAATCATTTGACCTGGGTTCCTTCGCGGAATTGTTAAGTCACTTCTTCCTTTTCGATAGTCACTTTTTGCAGCGTGTCGATTAAACCGACAAATGCATTAGACCTCAGGTTTTGCGTAACTTTGAACGTTTACTCGTTGCAAGGTTACCAAGATTTGTGAACGGCCCCGGCAGGATGCGTCTCATTTTTTTGTTTGTTTTTGCTTCCGCTCTCATTTGCAACGCGGAGGACAAGGCGACCGGGAGATGGGAAGGCACGGTACAAATTCCCGCCAGAGAATTGGAAGTGGTTGTCGACCTTGCGAAGGCGGAGACCGGCCTGTGGCAAGGTTCCATTATCATTCCAAGGTTGAATCTGCCGGCTACGCAACTGGTTGACATTGCCGTGCAAGATTCAGACGCATCGTTTGGAATCAAAACAGGCCGAGGTTTGGACGCGGCTTTAAAAGGTCACTTCAACGCGGACGGGACGTTGTCCGGTAATTTCATGCAGGCCGGGAACCGGGCGGCGTTCACTCTCAAGAAAACCGGAGCGCCCCAGGTGGAAGCGCCCTCTCGCAGCACGCCCGTAACAAAGGAAATCGAGGGCGAGTGGAAAGGCGAATATCAGATTTTTGGAACTCCACGCCAGGTCACGCTCAAGCTTACCAATGGCGCCGAAAATGACGCAACGGCTGAATTCGTTGTCGTCGGCAGGAAAGTGAACAATTTGCCGGTCGATCTTGTTACCCAGGAAGGTGACCTGCTTACCATCGAATCAAACCAGACTGGGATTAGTTACGAAGGTCGGTTTAACAAAGAGGCGAACGAGATCAAGGGCACATTCATGCAGGGCCCGATCGAACTGCCGCTGGTGTTACGCAAATCGAAATGAACTTGGTGATGAGACTGGAACGCACCGGATGGAAACCCGTCGATTGCCGGGTGCCAGCCGTTATCCTGGGCTTGCTCCTACTGTTTTTCCTCGGTGCCTCTTCACGCGCGCAGTCGATGTTCCGAGGCGACCCGGCGCACTCAGGCGTCTATTCCGGGGAGGGACCGCGCCAGTTTCATCGGGTGAAATGGAAGTTCGCGACCGGTAATCGAATCGTCTCCTCGCCCGTTATCGAGAATAAGAAAATCTATTTTGGCAGTGACGACGGAAATGTTTACGCGATTGATGCGGAGAGCGGGCGTCAGATTTGGAAACGTTCAACACGAGGCCCGGTGCCTTCTACTCCTGCCGTCGCAGGGGGCATCGTTTACGTCGCCAGTTACGACGGGAACTTTTATGCCTTAAATGCCGACACTGGCGCATTGAAATGGAAATTCGCCACCGGTGGCGAGCGCCGTTTTGAAGCGAAAGGGCTACACGGCATGCAGCCAAAAAATCAAACTATTGCCGACCCGTTCGATATCTATCTGTCGAGTCCGGTAGTCGCGGACGGGGCGGTTTATTTTGGAAGTGGCGATGGCAACCTCTATGCCCTGGATGCGATGACTGGCGATCTGCGCTGGAAATTCAAAACCGGCGATGTGGTGCACGCTTCTCCCGCGTTTGTAAACGGCGTAGTGTATGTGGGCAGTTGGGACAGCTATTTTTACGCCGTTGATGCGAAGACCGGCAAAGAGAAATGGCGTTTCCACGGTGGCGAAGACCCGCTCATCCATAATCAGGTCGGCTTCCAATCTTCGCCTGCGGTAATTGACGGAACCGTTTATACCGGTTGCCGCGATGCGCAGGTCTATGCGCTCGACGCCGCCACCGGAAAGGAAAAGTGGCGATTCGATAACGCGCTCAGTTGGGTCATCACTTCGCCGGCCGTGAACCAAGGCAAGGTCTTCTTCGCCACATCCGACTCGAGCCTTTATAACATGGCTGATGCCGCCACCGGCAAATCGCTTGTGCGGCAACAAGGCAAGGCATACATGTTTTCTTCACCCGCGATTGCCGGCGACGTTGCAATCATCGGAGTATTAAACGGAACGCTGGAAGCGCGGGACGCGAAGTCGGGCGAGCTGCTCTGGGACTACCAGACAGACGCATCGAAGCAGAACAAGGGCTGGGTGCTCACCGTCGATCGCAAATTCAATCAGCCGCTTTTGTTCTTCGACAACTGGCTCGAAGCTCCGATCCTCGCCCAGGATCGACAAGTTAGCGTCGGCTCAATTTTCTCTTCGCCGCTGGTCGCGAACGGCGTTGTTTACTTTGGAAGCACAGACGGGTTCTTGTACGCACTCGAATGACATCCCCGGATGTAAGTGTTGGTTAACGACTCTCTCGGTCGTCGATCGCACTTACAACGCGCCGATCGCTATGCGCCGCGGGCGATCAAAAACCCAAAGCGGACAACAACGTACTGTATTGATTGACAAAAGCGGCCAGTTGCGGATGCGTCGCTTCAAAGTTTCGCGCGGAGTCTTTGAGTTCGTGCAGGAGCCTGTTGTGCTGTTCCGGTTTCTTCTCGGTGCGAATTGTTTCCTGGGCCGAAGCCTCAACCAGCCGAGCGATGCTCCGGGCATCCTCATGGTGGGTCTCCGAAACCTTGGCTATGGCTGGCTTGAGTTTCGACAGCAAATGCAGTAACTCGGTTTTCCTATCAGCCGGAATATTTTCGGCCGACTCAATTGCTGATTTCGTCTTCTCAATATGCTCGTCAGTCATCTATGCGCCTTCCTGTGACTTCTCCGATTTCGCTTCCGATCTGCGGATACGGTCGAGTAGGAACCGCTTGGAAACAATCTCCACTTTCAGAAAATCCTTGCCGATCCCAAGTCGAAAAGGATTTTGCTCAACTCTTCAACGCCTTTTACCCAGTCCTTTTCGATTTTGTTCTCAGCGCGATTCGACTGGCCAGGGCGTTGAGGATTTCCGGATTCCCGAGCGCCCAGGCATTATCGATTCTCATTCTGTTGAAGCGCCACTTATCGCCATCGCGCATCAGGTTGCAATCGTAGCGATTCATCAATAACGCGTATTCCGATCCACGGCGTGAACCCTGGCGTGGCAGGAAATGCTGCGACAAAACGTAGGCATACAACGTAGCTGTATCATCGACAATCTCGATTTGGAGATTGCTCACACTGTGACTGGTATCGAGCGGACCGATCAATGGAAGAATCCCGTTTAGAATAGCGTCGCGACCACTTAGTAGTGAAAAATCGATCTCAAGTTTTCTCCCAGCCGGCCTGAAATCGAAACGACAATCCTCTGTCAAGGCCGACGCCAGCGAATCGGCATCGCCATGGTCGAGACCAAAAGCGTAACGATGCAGGGCGTCGGCAATCTCAAATCGATCGTGAGCTAATTGGACGAGGTCCGTCTCCATTACCAGGTCGTTGGCTAATCCATTCCGAAACGTGTTGTCAAGATCGCGCGAGCTCTTCGATCTTTTTCCACTGCTCTGGACTGAGCTGAAGTTTCTCGGCTGCCATGTTTTCCTCGAGATGTGCAAGCGACGATGTTCCCGGGATCGGCAACATCACCGTCGATTTTTGCAGTAACCACGCGAGCGCGAGTTGCACTACGCTAACGTTATGACGTTTCGCTTCGGCTTCCAATGCATTGCCGGTCTTCCGCAACGAAGCATTCCTGCTGCCGCCAATCGGCGCCCACGGAATGAATCCCATCTTTTCTTTTTCGCAGTAGTCGAGCGCGCCCTCCGAGTCGCGATCAGTGATGTTGTATTGGTTCTGGATGCTGACAATCGGCATGACCTTTTTCGCCTGTTCGATTTCCGCGACTGTCACTTCCGATAATCCAACGTGCCGAATTTTTCCGGCATCCTGCGCTTTTTTCAGCGCGCCTAATGACTCTTCAACCGGCACCTTGGCATCGATGCGATGCAACTGATAAAGATCGATCCGCTCGAGTTTCAATCGTTTGAGACTTTTATCGACGCATTGTGACAGATACTCCGGGCGTCCGTCCGGCACCCATTGGTTGGGACCGGGTCGGGTGTTACCGCCTTTGGTCGCGATCACTAATCCTTTCGGATAAGGATACAACGCCTCGGCAATGAGGAGCTCGTTCGTTTCCGGACCATAAGCGTCGGCGGTGTCGATGAAATTGACGCCCAGTTCGACTGCGCGCCGCAAAACATTCACCGCGTTCTCGCGATCAGGCGGCCAACCCCAGATCCCCTCACCCGTCAATCGCATCGCGCCAAAACCGAGCCGGTTGACCAAAAGATCGCCGCCCAACAAAAACGTTTCGTCGCTTTTACTGGTACTCGCTGCCGCAATAATCCTCGGCAATCCACCGGTCAGAACACCGGCTGCACCGGCCAGACTTACTTCCAAAAATGTTCTTCGCTTCATCCCCAAGTATAAAATATGTTCCCGCAATCAATTCTCAACTGTCGTAGACGTCTGTAATCGACGGCGTACCCCGCGGGCGAGCAGAGTCGCAGCGCTGTGAATATTTCATTCTGTCGTGCCGCTGTCATTCGGTTCTCTTGCCGGTCTGTTGTTTTGCCGAAGCGTTCGCGCAGCGCTTGCGTAGTCGAAGTGGCAAGCATTAACAGTCCGCCTTCGTTTGATTTCCGGAGCGACAAGGGTTGCGCCAGGCATCGAACGAGTGAACACTGCGCGCTTTCCGCAATGCTGACCGTTTCTCAACTCTCGAAGTCTTTCGCCGGCCGCGCGCTGTTCGACGACGTCTCGCTGCAGGTCAATCGCGGCGATCGGATTGGGTTGGTTGGGCCAAATGGCTCTGGCAAATCAACGTTGTTTGCGCTCCTACTCGGTGATGTCTCGCCTCATAAGGGGACGATCGCGATTGAGAAGAACGCAACCATCGGATTTCTTCCGCAGGAGACCGCCGCTGCCGGAGACGAGACCGTACTCGAACTTGCCCTCTCAGTTTCGCCCGAGCTTGTGCATGCGCAGAAAGTAATCAAGGAGCACGAAGCGGCTGTTGCCGGGAGCGCTGATCCCGGTGCCGACGCGGCTTATCACAATGCGCTCCATGTTTTTGACGAGCACGGCGGATGGGAGCTCGAACCAAAAGCAAAACGGGTCCTCGCCGGCCTCGCGTTTCGCGAAACTGATTTCGATCGCCCGGCTCGCGCTTTAAGCGGGGGCTGGATTATGCGGGCTCATCTCGCGCGCTTGCTGGTGATGCAACCCGACCTTCTTCTGCTCGACGAACCGACGAATCATCTCGATCTCGAATCTCTTCAATGGTTCCAGGAGTATCTGCGAACTTATCCGGGGGCGATTGTCATGATCTCGCACGATCGCGAATTTTTGAATCAACTTGTCGGCAGCATCGTCGAGATCGCGCACTCGAAACTAGTGCGTTATCGCGGCGACTGGGACAGTTACATCGAGCAGAAAACAGCGCGCGAAGAACAACAACTCGCTGCCTACAAAAATCAGCAGAAAGAAATCGCGTCGCTGCAATTGTTTGCCGATCGATTTCGTGCCAAGGCAAGCAAAGCATCGCAAGCACAAAGCAAACTGAAACAGATCGATCGCATGAAAAAAATCGCGGCCCCGGTCGCGCGCGGAAGGACGATCAAGTTCCATTTTCCGCAACCGGTCCGCAGCGGCCTGCGCGTTATCACGCTGAAAGATGTCGATCATGCCTATGGCGACCTGGTTGTTTATCGCAGAATGCAATTTCACGCCGAGCGCGGTCAGCGCACCGTACTTGTCGGCCCGAATGGCGCGGGAAAATCGACTCTTCTCAAGTTGCTTGCGGGCGTGTTGCCCGTGCAGCACGGGGTGCACGAACTTGGACATAATGTGCGCGCGGGTTATTTCTCGCAGAACCGAATCGATGTGCTCAACGCGAGCCATACCGTTCTCGACAGCGCACGTGACATGCCCAATCCCGTGTCCGAACAAACCGCGCGGACTGTGCTCGGTTCTTTTTTGTTTCGCGGCGACGATGTTTTCAAGACGGTCGCGGTTTTGAGCGGAGGCGAAAAGTCGCGGCTGGCTCTCGTCAGGCTGTTACTCGATCCGCCGAACCTTCTGCTCATGGACGAGCCGACGACACATCTCGATGTCGGCTCGATCGATGCCCTTATCGGCGCGCTCAAGCAATATCACGGGACGCTCATCTTTATTAGTCACGACGTTCATTTTATCCGTGCCATCGCCACAAGCGTTCTCCACGTAACGGCGGGTGCAAACCGCACGGGTGGAAAACTGACCTTTTACCCCGGCGACTACGATTACTACCTGGACAAATCAAAAGCAACATCCGCGCGTACCGCCCTAACCGCGGGCCGCGACGTGCCAGAGGTCAACGGTCGCGCCGAGGTGACGGTAAAAATCGGCTACGGTTCAAGAAAACAAAAGGAACAGAAGCGTTTTGAAGCGGACGCGCGCAATACGGTTGCCAAAGCGAGACGCGAAAAGGAAAAACAGGTGCACGAACTCGAGATGAAAATCGCCGCGTTGGAAGGGCAACAGAAAGAACTAGCCGCAGCGCTGGAGGATCCATCGGCTTACACACCCGGTGGTCGCGCCACTACGATCAATCGCGATCTCGCCGCTGTCGCCCACGACCTTGCCCGACTGACGGCGGAGTGGGAAAACACCACTGCCTCGGTGAGCGCGCCCTAACGAGGATAAAAATTGAGACGCGATCCGTTTTCGTGGCGCTTCTACCTCGGCTGAAAGTACAGAGCGTCAGGAAAATATGGCGTGACGAGTCTGCGCGACGCGTGATTGAAGTCGGCGAAGTAACGTTCATTAGTGGGCCCCTTCTGTTGCTCGCGTGGAAGCGGCAATGCATACTTAATTCTCACCAAACCTAAGATGCCAAAGACACGCCTAACTCATCGTCTCGTCGCTCTCTGGTTTGCTGATATAGCAGGCTACAGTGACTGTGCCGCGGAGGATGAACACGGCGCGTTGCAGTTAATCGAACTCCTTCAGACACTATCTCGCGAAACAGTGCGACGTTACGACGGTCGAGTAGTCAAATTCATGGGCGATGCGGTCCTCGCCGAATTCTCCAGCACTGAACGGGCGGTGTGCGCCGCGGCGGAATTGAGTAAAGAGTATGCAGATCAGTCAATCGGAACCGCCCGTCTGCACAATTTAAGGATCGGTGTTCATATCGCAGATGTGGCTGTGGGCGCCGACGGCGACCTCTATGGGGATGGGGTCAATGCGGCGGCGCGTGTGCAGCAAGCCACCGAGCCGGGGCAAGTGGTCGTCAGCCAGGATGTCTGGCGACAACTGCGCGGCCGTACGGAATTTCAGTTCGAGTCGCTAGGCGATCGCTCGTTAAAAGGAGTCGGTCCGATCGGCTTGTACCTTCTTACTCTGAAGGAACCGGCTACAAACGATCAGCCCTCAGGCGCCGGGTCAGGTAGCACACAACCTGCCAAAGAAAGAAAAGCGGGGATTCGCTCAATTGCTGTCCTGCCGTTCACTGATCTCAGCCCGCAACACGATCAAGAATACTTCAGCGATGGTGTCGCCGAAGAAATCCTCAATGCACTGACCAAGTTCGGCGGGCTCCACGTTCCGGCCCGGACTTCATGCTTCGCGTTTCGCGGAACCAGCGTAGACGCGCGGGAGATTGGAAAACGTCTCGGCGTTGAGACACTGCTCGATGGCAGCATCCGCAAAGCTGGGAACCGACTGCGAATCACCGTCCAATTGGTCGACGCGCAAAATGGATATTATCTTTGGTCCGAGCGGTTCGATCGCGAGATCGAGGATATCTTCGCTATTCAAGACGAGATTGCGCGCAGCGTTCTGGATGCTTTGGGCCTTTCGCGGTCCGAGCGAGAGGAACGCCGTTTCCTTCAACCTCCCACAACGAATGTCGAAGCCTATGAGTTTTATCTGCGCGGACGTAAGCTTTTTCAGACTTGGAATCGTCAGAACGTGGAGTTTGCGCGACAGATGTTCGCGCGAGCAATTGCAATTGATCCGGATTTTGCCTTGGCTTGGGCAGGGCTGGCAGACACCTACGTCGACCTTTATCGCTGGGGTCGCAATTTGCGCGACTTGGAAGAGGCAAAACGCACCAGCGCTCACGCGTTGGAGCTCAATCCAAATCTCGCTGAAGCCCATGTTGCCATCGGCCAGGCACTCGCCATTCAACGACAATTCAAAGATGCCGCAGTTGAATTTGAGAAGGCTATCGAGCTGGATCCAACTTCCTTCGACGCATATTACTTTTATGCGAGGTCTTCATTCGAAGCTGGAGATCTCGAGAAGGCTGTTCCGATGTTTGAAAAGGCGCACCGGGCGCGTCCGGAGGATTATCAAGCGGTAGCGTTGCGTGCTCTGACGTTACACGAACTAGATCGCGCCGACGAAGCACGCGAAGCCGACCAACAGACTCTGACTTCAATTAATAAATATCTCGAGGTCAATCCCAACGAAGCGCGCGCCTATAGCCTGGGCTCTAATTCGCTGGCCAGACTGGGAGACCCTGAACATTCAAGGCAATGGTCCGAACAAGCAATTGCGCTCGCCCCAAACGATCCGGTAATTCTTTACAACGCCGCATGTAATCTGGCTCAGTTAGGCGAACATGAAGGCGCCCTCGACGGATTGGAACGCTCAATTGAGGCAGGTGTCGCAGTGGGAGACTGGATCAAGCATGACCCGGATTTCGAGAGCCTCCGCGACCATCCGCGCTTCCAGGCAATCGTGAAACGGATCGCGCCGTTGCAGGGCTCCTAACTGGATAGTCATGTCGTCTTCGTCGGCTTGACACAGTAAGCGAAAAACAGCCGATCTGATGGGAACTAAGCGAGTCGGCGGTATCCGGATCGAATATCGAGTCACAAACGCGCGGGCGAGCTGCGGATGAGACGTTTCAAGATGCTCAACGGATTGTCTTAATTCCTGCGAACTTGGGTTTACAAAACTCGATAGCAATTTCATGTTCACAACCGCCGTCTGCGAGAATCCCGTCGCCGCGGTGATCTATTATCGTCACCATACTTCGCGCCATCGTGAAAATATCATTGCATCATGCTGCGGTCGCTGGCGTGGTAGTCTTTCTGCCAGTCGTCAGCCTTGCGCAAGGATTCACAATCGAGCAGGTGCTCAGCGCGCCGTTTCCATCCGGCCTAACAAGTTCCTCGCATGCGCCGCGCGTGGCCTGGATTTTCGATAATAAAGGCGAGCGCAACATCTGGGTCGCGGATGCGCCCGATTTCGTGCCGCGGCAGGTGACACACTATACAGGTGATGAAGGTCAGCAGATCGCCAGTGTGCGGTTGTCGCCAGACGGCAAAACGATCGCCTACGCGCGCGGCACGGAGTTGAACCGGGAGGGGACATCGGCAAATCCGCTTAACCTGGTGAAAATGCCAAAACAGCAGGTGTGGGCGGTCAACGTCAATGGCGGCGGTGAGCCCCGCTTGCTTGGTGACATCGGTTGCAGCGAAGAGGGCTGCGAAGATCTCCAGATTTCGCCCGACTCAAAAATGGTGGTTTGGCCGGCGAAGAAACACATTTGGATCGCCTCGCTCGATGGAAAGAAAAAGGCCGATCAGCTCGAGGAGTTGCTCGGCGAGAGCGACACGCCACGCTGGTCGCCGGATGGGAAGCGGATCGCATTTCGGTCGAATCGCAAAGACCATTCGTTTATCGCCGTCGTGGAGCTGGCGACTAAAAAGGTCACGTATCTGGCGCCGAGTACGAACCGTGACGCCGGCCCACAATGGTCGCCGGACAGCAAACGGATCGTGTTCATTCGCCAGCCCGGCGCGCAGTTTAAGCGCCCGCTCATTCCAGAATTCCCGCGGCCGTGGTCGCTGTGGATCGCAGATGCGGAAACTGGCGGAGGTCGCGAGTTGTTTCGTAGCGGCACAGCCATGGAAGATTCGCTGCCCCTGTTCGCGTTTGAGTCGCTCAAATTCGCCGACGACGGGCGGATCGTCTTCGCTTCGGAGAAAGACGGGCGGAATCATCTCTACTCAATTAGTACTGACGGAGGCCCGGCGCAGCTGCTCACCCCAGGCGAGTTCGACGTCGAAGAAGTCGTACTCAGCACGGACAGGCGGAGTATTCTTTACACGTCAAACCAGAATGACGTCGATCGTCGTCATGTCTGGCGCGTCGATCCGAGCGGTGGCAAACCACAGGGCCTAACGAGTGGCGAAACAATCGAGTGGAACCCGGTCGAGACGAGCGATGGAAAAACGGTGTTGTGTCTCGGGTCAAGCGCGACCTCGCCTGCCATGCCTTATCGGATCACGAGCAGTAAGCGCAAATTGATCGCGAAGAACATGCTTCCGGCTGATTTCCCTGAGACTGAGCTAGTCATGCCCAAACAGGTCGTGTTTAAAAGCGCGGATGGCCTCGAAATTCACGGCCAGCTGTTCACTCCAAAGAACCAGAAGCAACGCGGCCCCGCTCTGATTTTCACCCACGGCGGACCGATCCGGCAAATGCTGCTCGGATTTCATTACATGCAGTATTATCACAACGCCTATGCGATGAATCAATATCTGGCGAGCAAAGGATACACCGTGCTGTCGGTCAATTACCGGCTCGGCATCATGTACGGGCGTGCCTTTCGCCAGCCGTCAAACTCGGTGTGGCGCGGCGCGTCCGAATATCAGGATGTGATCGCAGGCGTGAAATTCTTGCAGACACTGGACAACGTTGATCCGCAACGGATCGGTCTTTGGGGAGGATCGTACGGCGGATTTTTGACCGCTATGGGGCTGGCGCGTAACTCCGACACTTTCAAAGCCGGCGTCGATTTCCACGGTGTCCATGATTGGGCGACTTTTCTGCCAATGTGGGTCGGGGAAGTCGATGACAAGAACGCCGAGGTTGCGCCCGACATCAAAGAAGCTCGCGAGCTCGCCTTCAAATCGTCCCCGGTCGCAAGTGTCGCAAACTGGCGCTCGCCCGTACTGTTTGTTCACGGCGACGACGACCGGAATGTGCCGTTCCAGCAAACCACCGATCTTGTCGAAAAGCTGCGCGCACAGAACGTCGATGTTGAGGGGCTTGTGTTTCCTGACGAAATTCATGAGCTCCTTCGCCGAGCGGACTGGATTCGCGCCTACAAAGCAGCTGCACAATTTTTCGACCAGAAGTTAGGGGCGCAGAAAACCGGACCGTAAGATTGTCTGCCCCAGCTGACATCGAGAAGACTTATTCGTAACGCAAAGCGAACATCGGATCGACTCGCGTCGCGCGAAGCCCTGGGATGTAGCTGGCCAGCACAGCGACACTAACCAACACAATCGAAATACTGATGAAGGTTACCGGATCGGTCGGACTAACGCCGAAGAGCAAACTCGACATCACGCGTGTCAGAACGAAAGCGACGGCAACGCCCATCGCCAGACCCGTCAGCACAAGTCGTAGCCCGCTTCCGATGGTCATTTTCAAAACATCGCTTCTTTGCGCACCGAGTGCCATCCGGATGCCGATCTCGCGCGTCCGCTGCGCAACCGAGTAGCTCATCACGCCGTAGATTCCCACCGCTGCCAGGACCAGCGCCAGACCGGCAAAGATGCCGAGCAACAACATGCTGAAACGCTGCTGCGCTACCGAGCCGGAAACTATTTCTTCCATGGAGCTAATATCCGAGACCGGTTGATCCTTATCTATCTCCCACACAGCTTGGCGCACGGTTCCCGCAAGGCTTAACGGATCGAAATTTGCGCGAATCACCAGTGCGCGCGGTTGGAAAAATTCTGCCTGTTGGTAGGGAAGATACATCTGAGGTTTGGGCTCGGTAATGAGCTCGAATTGTCGGACGTCCTTCACGACTCCGACCACCGTCAGCCAGGGGTTCGGGGAAGTAGAAAAGCCGACTTTGATATGTTTCCCGATGGCGTTCTCACCCGGCCAAAAAAGGCGTGCCGTTGTTTCGCTGATCACCACGGCCGGCGGCGAATCGACCTTATCTTGCTCGGCAAATTCACGACCCTCAATTAATGGAATGCTCATACTCTTAAAGTAGTCGGGACTAACGACTCTGGTTATTACGATGGGCACGCGGTCTGGTGCAGGATCGGCGCGCCCCTCAATCGAGATCCCGACAGAGTTTCCGTTGTAAGTTAATGGAAGGTCTGTTGCCACGGCAGCTGAGGCCACGCCCGGCGAAGACCCGACGCGACGAAGTAACTCGTCATAAAAGAGGGACCGGCGCTGTTTATCCGGGTAACGCGTCTCCGGGAGCGCAATCTTCATCGTCAACAATTTTTCAGACCGAAATCCAGGGTCGACATGACGCAGGTGAATGAAACTGTTGATTAAAAGCCCGGCACCAATCAGCAGAAGAAACGATACCGCGACCTCGCTAATGATCAGGAATCCGCGAATGCGATTACCGTGACTTGCAGCGGCTGAGTCACGTCCGGTTTCCTTTAAGGTATCGTTGAGATCGGAGTTGGCCATCTGAGCTGCAGGAGCGAGACCAAAAAGCAACCCCGTCGCGATCGAAACCAACAGCGTAAACACAAGCACTTTCGCATCGATGGAGATGACCTGAACCTGCGAAATATTCGCTGGTATGAAACGCTTGAGCAGTTCGAGTCCGACGAACGAGAAAAACAGCCCTACGCCACCGCCCAATGCCGCGAGTAACACGCTTTCGGTAAGGAATTGCCGGGTCATCCGGGAACGGCTGGCACCGAGGGCAAGACGCAGTGCGATCTCTTTTTGACGGACTGCGGCGCGCGCCAACAACAGATTGGCGACATTTGCGCAGGCGATAAGCAAGACAAACGCGACCGCGCCGAGCAAGATAAGCAACGCCGGTTTAATATCGCCTACCACATGTTCGTGGAGCGGAGTAACGACCGCGCCGATGCTCGTGTTAGTTTGAGGATATTGGTGTTGCAGCCGCGCGGCAATTGTCGTCATCTCTGCTTGCGCCTGTTGCAAACTGATGCCCGGTTTCATGCGCGCGATCACCTCCAGATAGTGATTACCGCGTTGTTTCGCTTCCTTTGCAGTAAAGGGCATCGGAACCCAGAGTTGATCCGTGCGCTTCGGAAATTGGAAATTTCCCGGCATCACCCCGACGACCGTGAAACTTTGGCCATCCAAATTGATGGCTCTGCCGATAATGGCCGGATCAGACCCAAACCGTCGCTCCCACAGAGCGTGGCTCAGAATAACGACACGATTTGCGCCCGATTGATCTTCTTCCGCCACGAAGGCGCGGCCTAACTGCGGGGCCACTCCGAGCAATTGAAACAGACTGGCGGATACGCGTTGTCCATCGACTCTTTCGGGCTCGCCCGTACCGGTCAGGTTAAAACTGACGTCGACCATTGCAGCCATGCCTTCAAAGACATGATTCTGGTCGCGCCAATCCACATAGTTGGCAGCCGCTGGAGTGTCGCGTGGAAACCCTTGCTTCGAATTGTCCTCCCATACCATGACGAGGCGCTCTGGATTTTTGTAAGGCAACGGCCGCAACAAGACAGCATTGACCACGCTAAAAATTGCGGTGTTCGCGCCAATTCCCAGCGCAAGTGCAACGACCGCGATAATGGTAAAAGCTGGGTTCTTAAGCAGCATGCGCAGCCCGTAGCGGAGGTCCTGCGCGAGATCGCCCAAAAAATTTGTCCTTTCTTTCCCGAGCGCAAGTGTGTCGTGTTGAACGCGCCGCTCCACTCGCTTCAATTCGTGAGCGAGCAGATCGCTCTCGACCAACCCAGTCAGTGCTGCTTTGTATGCTTCCTCTTCAGTTGCACCCTGACCGAGCGATTGTTCGTATTGATCGTCGAGGTGCTGCGACAATTCCTCAACGATCTCGGCTTCACGGGTCGGCGACAGTTGCAGCACCGTTACTCGCTTTCGGATCTCTTCTTTGAAATCAGGCATGTGCAATTCCGGTAATGCGATTGATTGCACCGACGAATTCCTGCCATCCATCGCGTTGCGCAGCTAACACCTTCTTGCCCGTGGCAGTGATCCGATAGTAACGGCGTCGCCGTTGTCCGGCTTTTTCTACCCAGCGTCCGCAGATCCAGCCACGTCGCTCCAATCGATAGAGCAATGGATAAAGGGAAGCCACGTTGAACCGGAGGACGCCCTGTGAACGCGACTCGATCAACTGGCCGATATCGTACCCGTGCCGGGGACGATCTTCCAGCAATGACAGAATCAACAACTCCGCGCTGCCTTTCTTTAATTCGCGATCGAGCATTGCTGAAGCCATATATGTTTATGACGTATATCTGTGACAACGCAACAGTCAAACAAATTCACAGTGTGAAAATGTTAACCACATCCCGACCTGCCACGGGCGGACTACAACTGTCATTTCGTTCGCGCCTGCCACGCCCGGTTGCTCGCGAAAGCTTTCGGAGCAGCCTTGCGAAGGGAGGTCGATTTGTGGTTAGAATGCGTTAACCGAATTTTATGGAGTTCACAGGCGGATGTGTTTGCGGAGGGACACGATATGTATTAAAGAGCCGGCCGTTCGCATTGGTCGAATGTCATTGCATCGATTGCCGGCGAAGCGCGGGCGCGCCTTATGTCACGTGGGGATCGGTCCCTCGTGAAGATCTGGTCATCACAAAAGGCGAGGCGCGCAAAATCGTGCATGCAAATCGGATTCGCTGTTTTGCTGCCTGTTGCGGCACGCACTTATTCTTCGAGGACACTGACGACTCAAAAGCGATCGATGTAACGATTGGGTCGCTTGATGATCCAACACCGTTTGCGCCTCAAAAGGTGATCTGGCTCGAAGACAAATTGCCCTGGGTTACGATCGACGACTCGCTTCCAAGGTTCCAAAAGACTCCGAATAGCCCTGGCACGTGAAACACAATGTTGCTCTCATCTCTGTCTTCAGCGGACTGCTAACTTTTTTCGGGCCGGTCAGCTGTGGATATGCGTCCGAACAAAAGGCTGCGTACGGAACGCCGGTGAAATATCAGCTCGGCAAAAAAATCGAATTTCCAGATTTTACAGTCGAGTATTTGGGCGAACGCCGCAAAAGCAGTTCTGTCTATCCGAGAGGATTCCTCTATTACGATTTCAAGGTCACCAAAGAAACGTCTGAAAAAGTAATTTCCTGGACGACCGGTACGGGGATCATTGATCCCACGGACTTTGAATTCGAAGGCAAGCGTTATCACCTCGAGTTACGCCGTTCGGAGAAGCTCGGAAAATTAAAGGACAACGAACTAGTAATCTGGCGTGGAAATTTCAGATCCGGATAAAGCAGTTGCCAACCCGGCTCGGACGGAACCGCCCCACAGTCAACGCTGATTGCGGTACCTAAGAACGGAATTCCGGAGCCTCTTGCTCTTCCACGCACGCTGTGGCACAGACCAAATAGATGAATCCGAAGGCTTTCTTCGGTGAACTGAAGCGTCGCAACGTTTACAAAGTCGCGGTTGCTTACATCGTCGCCGGGTGGGCGTTTGCCCAGGGAGCAGCACAGCTTTTCCCGGTGTTTGACGTTCCAAACTGGATTGTCCGGGTAATCGTCGTCTTGATCGTCATCGGTTTTCCCATCGCGCTCGTTCTGGCATGGGCATTCGAGATCACACCCGAAGGACTCAAGCGTGCTGAAGACGCCGACGCGATGCCGCAATCTGCCCGGCTGACGAATCACAGCTGGATTTATATTGTTGGCAAATCGTGAATTCTTTAGCGCCAAAATGAAATATGGTGCCGTGTTCAATGCTATTTGATCTTCAACCACATCTGAAAGGCGAACTCATCGAACTGCGTCCGCTCAAACCCGAAGATTGGAATGATCTTTTTGCTGTCGCGTCCGACCCGCTCATTTGGGAGCAGCATCCGGAAAGCGATCGCCACGAAGAAGACGTATTCAGGGTTTTCTTCAAAGGCGCTCTCGAATGCGGTGGAACGTTTGTTGTGATTGATACGAAGAGCAAACGAGTGATCGGGTCGACACGTTTTTACGGGTACGATCCGGATAAATCGGAGATTGAAATTGGATGGACGTTCCTCGCGCGAAAATACTGGGGCGGACGATACAATCGGGAAATGAAACAACTAATGCTGGACCATGCGTTCGAATTTGTTGAGAACGTCATTTTTCTTGTTGGGGAAAGTAATATTCGCTCTCAGAAGGCCACGGAAAAGATTGGCGGAATCAGAGACGGGATGGTGACAAAGATCTATGGAAACCGTCCGCCATCTACTAATGTGAGGTACCTGATCAAGAAGTCGCGTCACAGGGCTCAGGGTTGATTTGAGGAACACGATAGTAAAGGGACGCTGCCAAACAGGGCAGCCCTGGCTGGGAAGAGTACGTCCGATTTGGAGGTCCGGAACGTGCTTGGCAGAAATGTGAGAAAATCCTGAGATTTGTGGTTGACGAACTCAGCGCATCCCTTATGTTGTGAATCCCGCGAAAGCGGACCAACTCTTGCGTGGGTTGGTGTTCTTCTCTTGGCTTGAGACAAGCCGATCTTGGTCAGATTAATGACGATGGTCGTGTATTGCCTTGTACCGGAGAGGATTGTGGATCTTTGACAGTTTGGTCGTGGGCTTCGTTGAAGAAGTCCGTCGATGGGAATAGATAGTCAGCAAACATTGAATTGTGCGTTATCTGTCGATCTTTTTTGAAATTAAAGATTCAGATCGGACAAACGCTGCTTCGGATGAGGTGCAGCCGACACGGTTGGCACCACGGAAGAAGCAGGAATGAAAGTCAGATCACAAACTTTCGGTTTCCTCACGGGAACCGAGTCGTTTTTAACGGAGAGTTTGATTCTGGCTCAGAACGAACGCTGGCGGCGTGGATAAGACATGCAAGTCGAGCGAGATTTTTTCGTGTAGCAATACGTGGAAAAGTCTAGCGGCGAACGGGTGCTTAACACGTGGGCAATCTGCCGAGAAGTGGGGGATAGCTCGCCGAAAGGCGAATTAATACCGCATGTGATCAGAGTGGACATCCATTCAAAATCAAAGTCGGGGCAACCTGACGCTTCTTGAGGAGCCCGCGGCCTATCAGCTAGTTGGTGAGGTAACGGCCCACCAAGGCTTTGACGGGTAGCTGGTCTGAGAGGACGACCAGCCACACTGGGACTGAGACACGGCCCAGACACCTACGGGTGGCAGCAGTCGAGAATTTTTCTCAATGGGGGAAACCCTGAAGGAGCGACGCCGCGTGGAGGATGAAGGTCTTCGGGTTGTAAACTCCTGTCATTTGGGAACAAGGTGTGCGCGTTAACTGCGCGCGCATTGATAGTACCAGAAGAGGAAGAGACGGCTAACTCTGTGCCAGCAGCCGCGGTAATACAGAGGTCTCAAGCGTTGTTCGGATTCATTGGGCGTAAAGGGTGCGTAGGCGGCGCGGTAAGTCGGATGTGAAATCTCGGAGCTTAACTCCGAAACTGCATTCGATACTGCCGTGCTTGAGGACTGGAGAGGAGACTGGAATTTACGGTGTAGCGGTGAAATGCGTAGATATCGTAAGGAAGACCAGTGGCGAAGGCGGGTCTCTGGACAGTTCCTGACGCTGAGGCACGAAGGCCAGGGGAGCAAACGGGATTAGATACCCCGGTAGTCCTGGCAGTAAACGGTGCACGTTTGGTGTGGGAGGATTCGACCCCTTCTGCGCCGGAGCTAACGCGTTAAACGTGCCGCCTGGGGAGTACGGTCGCAAGATTAAAACTCAAAGAAATTGACGGGGGCCCGCACAAGCGGTGGAGTATGTGGCTCAATTCGATGCAACGCGAAGAACCTTACCAGGCCTTGACATGCATCTCTAAGCGCGTGAAAGCGCGTGAGTCCCGAAAGGGACAATTTGCACAGGTGCTGCATGGCTGTCGTCAGCTCGTGTCGTGAGATGTTGGGTTAAGTCCCGCAACGAGCGCAACCCCTGTGAACTGTTGCCACCGAGCCGTGAGGCTCGAGCACTCTGTTCAGACTGCCCCGCTCTAACGGGGAGGAAGGTGGGGACGACGTCAAGTCAGTATGGCCCTTACGGCCTGGGCTGCACACGTACTACAATGCCCAGTACAGAACGATCCAAGACCGCAAGGTGGAGGAAATCACTAAAACTGGGCCCAGTTCAGATTGAAGTCTGCAACTCGACTTCATGAAGCCGGAATCGCTAGTAATGGCGCATCAGCTACGGCGCCGTGAATACGTTCCCGGGCCTTGTACACACCGCCCGTCACATCATGGAAGTCGCTTGTAGCCGAAGTCGGCGTGCTAACCGCAAGGAGGCAGCCGCCTACGCTATGAGTGGTAACTGGGATGAAGTCGTAACAAGGTAGCCGTAGGGGAACCTGCGGCTGGATCACCTCCTTTCTAAGGAGATATTCATCGCCTTCGAGTCTCCAGATTCGAAGAGCGGTTGAATAGGTCGACGGCTAAATCCGCGGAGTGAATCAATTGATCACTTCCCGGACACGCCGTGAAGACTTTGGAATCGAAAGAAACCAAAGCTTCAAAGAAGATTAGGGTAACGCACAATTCAGTCTTTGCTGCACATCGACTGCAATGCCGGATGACGATTCGCAAGATCGCCATCCGGCATTTTGCTTTCTATCTAACGTGTTAGCCTCGCTGAGCCTATGAGATGGGCAGCGGCGAAACAGACTCGAAATTCTGTTTAGTGAACCAACGTCGCCAAGGGCTTTCTGCCTTCCTCAGCGTCGTGCAGGTCTATCCATGTTTTGATGTCGTCACGATTACCCAAGCCTGACCGCTTTTTAGCTTCCTGTAGGTCTGCACTCGCGTCGTCTCGCCAGCCGCGCTTCATGAGAAACGCGTTCCAGATCGAGATTTCCTCATCCCCGGGTCTCCTGCCTTTCTCAAAGCACCACTCGAGAATTTCCTCATCCGATCCGCCTTTCAGCGTTCGCTCCACAAGTTCATCGTAATTTATGCCCAAAAATCTTGTGCAACGAGCGTCGAACATCGTGGGATCTTCATCTACACCGGTAAAGTAGTCAGCCGGCAATTCACCTCGGGCTTTTAACCGGATCTTATCAAGCATCCGCGCAAAATAAATCAGGCCTTTTGTTTCAACGTGATCGCTACAGGGATTCTGAGTCTGCATTAAAAAAGCTTCTGACCTTGTGGTAAAGTGTCAACAAGCCACTCGGCACGAAATGGCCATACCACTTCGACCAAAGCTTGCGGTTATCACCAGTTCGCTTAATGAGCACGATTCGAATCGTGAAGGGAAATTCAACTAAAAAGCCAGGTAAAAGGCAGCGCCGTCGTCATTCGATTATGGCTTTTGAAATGATTCGCCTGGATCGTGCTTTGGATGAACCGCTTCATGAACAGCTTTATCGCCAGATTCGCGACGAATTGGTTTCGGCAACGTTCAACAACAACAACTGTTCGCGACTTCCATCTTCTCGCGAGCTGGCGGCCGATCTGAAAGTATCCCGATTCACTGTAAACGTCGCCTTTTCCAGGCTCCATTCGGAAGGTTACCTTCAATCGAGAATTGGATCGGGCACATTCGTCGCCGAGCAGTTACCTGAAACTTTTCTCAGTGCACAAACGACAAGAGAAAAACCACACACAGAACGCCCGCCGCGTCTCTCTGATCGGGTAAGAAATATTCCGGATCATCGAGCTGGAAAACAGTTCGATTTTGGTATCGCCGGTCCACCGGGCGTCACGTTCGTTCCCGCTGTTGCAGCACTGGACGAATTTCCAATCGAAATATGGGAACGACTCAGAGCAGACGTGCTTGCAAACAAGGGAGCCCATTTACTCCAGTATGCTTCGAGTCGTGGCGACCCCGATCTGCGCAAAGCGCTCGCCACTTATTTGTGCGATTACAGAGGTGCGCGCTGTCACCCAGACCAGATCATCATCACTGCTGGAACGCAGCAGGCAATGATGATCAGCGCAATGGCTCTCGTTAATCGAGGAGAGGTCGCATGGATCGAGGACCCGGGTTTCTATCAGGCTCGCCGCACTTTTGGGTTCGCAGGGGCAACCGTCGTTCCGAGGCCGGTCGATCGAGAAGGGCTGACAATCGCGCGACCGCCGAAGCAGCGCTCACCGAAAATCATTTACGTCACGCCTTCCCACCAATTCCCGCTCGGCATGACGATGAGTCTCTCGCGAAGAACAGCTCTGATCGATTTCGCGCGTTCGTGTGACGCCTACATTTTCGAAGACGATCATAACTCGGAATTTCGTTATACCGGTCCCCCGCTCCCCTGCTTACAGGGACTCGATAACGCGGGTCGCGTTATCTATGCAGGTACCATGAGTAAGATCCTCTATCCCTCTTTGCGGCTGGGTTACATCCTTGCGCCGGAACAATTGGTCGAGCCGATGATCAAAATTCGCGCCGTCATGGACCAACATTCGCCAGCGATCGATCAGGCAACGCTGGCCCGATTCCTGACCGAGGGTTTTTTCCTGAGCCATATTAAGCGAATGCGAAAACTGTACGCTGACCGAAGAGAATTCTTTATCGAACAATTCAGCAATTTGTTAGGCAAATATTTTAATTTGGAAATTCCGGAAGCGGGATTGCATTTCGTCGCCTGGCTTCGCCTAAAGGCAGACTTACCGTTAATCACTCGCGTCTGCAGTGAAGTCGGTATCAGACCGTCGCCGTTGTCTTCCTGCTTTATGAAAGCAAAGCCAGAGCCCGCGCTCACTTTCGGCTTCGCCGCATGGTCGCGTGCGCAGATTCGCGAAGGTCTTTGCAAGTTTGCGGCAGCGCTTAATTCACGACTGAATTAAGAAATATCTCTTGCTGAGCCCTCGTGCATGACTCAGCCGTTGGTTTGTCTCGTTGTTCTGCATCGTTCTCCGTTCGAGCCATGATTTACAACTAAAATGGCTCGTACAAAAGCTGCCAAGTGGATCTGGTGGTGATTCAAAGCCAGTTCTTAAAGTGTCGTCATGAAAAACTTCAACAAAGGAGACAAACCATGATAACACAACTTATAACCGAATGGCCTAGCCGAAGTCCCTTGATCGTTCTGATCAGTATCTGTTGCGGAGGGGCTTTAATGATCGCACAAGCACAGAACCAGATCCCGGCGAGGCATAGAACGCAATATTACGTATCTAACCTCGACAGTCTCGGCGGCACGAGTAGCGCAGGAAATAGCATTAACAACCGAAGCTGGGTGGCAGGGTATTCCAGGTTGACCGGTGATCAGTCCCGGCACGCTGCGCTATGGCGAAACCGGCAACACCATTCATTGCTGGATCTGGCCACGCTCGGCGGACCAAACAGCAGCGTCACATGGAATGTGAAAAATACCGATGGCATTATTGTCGGCATCTCCCAGACTGCCGATCCGGACCCGCTGGGAGAGGCCTGGAGTAGCGCAGCCTTTTATTCCGGGCCAAACGCAGTTGGGTTCATTAATCTTGGATTCGTCTGGGAAGGTTGCCAAATGCGGGGACTTCCCAACTTTCCCGGTGGAAATAACGGTTTTGCCACAGGAGCCAACAATCTCGGTCAGGTAGTCGGGTGGGCGGAGAATGACGTTCACGATCCCACATGCGTCTCGCCTCAAGTGCTTCAGTTTCGTCCAGCCGTATGGGAACTCGGACCGCCTGACGAGATCAGTGACCTGCCTCTGATTTCAGGCGACAGTTCGGGCGCTGCCACGGCAATCAACGATAATGGTCAAATTGTAGGGATTTCAGGCATCTGCGACCAAGCTGTTGGAAGAGACACCGCGAAACATGCTGTGCTTTGGCAAAATCGCGGAGTGACTGATCTCGGCAACCTCGGGGCCTTGTTTTGGAATACGCCGACAGCTATCAATCAACACGGCGACATCGTCGGCTTTGCCGGTGCACCTAACGATCCCGATGGCAACTTCCTTCAGGCGTTCATTTGGACAGCACAACGCGGAATGCAGCCTCTCGGTTTCCTTCCAGGAGATGTCCACAGTGAAGCCTATGGAATCAATGAAAGGCGCCAGGTGGTAGGGCTCTCCTGCGATGCAAATGGAAGTTGCCGCGCGTTTATTTGGGAAAACGGTGTTATGCAGGATCTTAATGACCTCAAGCAGCCCGACTTTTCTGTGCGCCTCGAAACCGCCAAGGACATAAACGACAAGGGAGAAATTACGGGCAGATCGATCGACGCCAACAATGTGAGAACGGCTTATTTGGCGGTACCTACTCACGGACATTAACAAAAGACAACGAGTCCCGTTTCTAAGCACCCGAACAGATCTTCAGGTACAGGGAAAAACCGGAATGCCGGATGGCGGTTGGAAAGATCGACATCCGGCATCGGTCTTGTGAAACCTATGGACAATAGGGACGCCAATGGTTGGTAGACTTCACGCTTGCCAGAACCAACAGGCGCGCTGCCCGATCACATTTGCAATCCGCGATCCTCAACTTAAAATCGACAATTCACAGGGGGCATAGCTCAGTTGGTAGAGCGCCAGCTTTGCAAGCTGGAAGTCAGGGGTTCGAATCCCCTTGCCTCCAGATATTTACGAAGGTTTCAGAGAGCCGCTGAATCAGGCTTTGTCACTGCTTTGTGATACTCGCATGCGCTCGTTCACAAGGCTGGCACCTCTAAGCACACGCCAGTCTAATTCAAGCCCCCAATGGGGTGGCCGCAACTGGTGATTCACATGTTTTGCGTGCGCCTGCCCTTTACGCTCGTGGTGCGTCGCTACGCAAACGGCAAATCGTAATAGATCAACACTTCAGAATTTAACCACGGATTGCCCAGATAGGTCGAAGTTTTCGGCGTCGACCAACAGGCTAGGTGATCTTTGCAAGAAGACGAGGAATAGCCCTATCCGGGCTATCGGTGTAATCCGCGGTTCTCCCGATCCCTAAAGGGGCCGGTAGCTGGCTGAACCTTCGTCGATACCGACCCGGACTGATGCCGGCTATCCGGCGAAAGTGATGTCGAAACGATTCTTCTGTGCCGAAGCCGCAAGAGTCCGCCACAGCCCACAACGGCGCGCGGGTGGTTTCCAGCGTGTCTTTTGCGCGCGCTACCCGCTCGTGCACGATCCACTGAGTGGGCCAGAGTCCAGTGGCGTCACGAAACTGGCGCTGCAAGGTCCGCTCGCTCACGCCGGCGCGGCGAGCCAGCGATCTCAAATCATGCTTCGTTTTCAGATTTCCTCGCACCCACTCAAGCAACGGCGCGATCGGATGCGAGGCGTTGACCGAGACGGCGTGTGGAAGAAACTGCGCTTGTCCGCCCTCACGATGCGCCGGGATAACGAGACCCTGCGCGACCAGATTCGCAATCTTCGCTCCGTGATCGCGCCGAACAAGGTGCAGCATCATATCTAGTCCGGCTGCGGATCCAGCCGAGGTGATGATCCGGCCCGTGTCCACATAGAGGTCGTTGCTTCGCACTTCGATCTCCGGGTATAGCTCCTGCAACAGCGCGACATGTATCCAATGCGTCGTGGCGGGCTTCCCGTCGAGGAGACCGGTTGCGGCGAGGACGAACGCGCCTGTGCAGATCGAACAGAGTCGCGCTCCGCGCGCGTGCGCATTTTGGAGTTTTCGAATCAACAATCGCGGCGGTGGCACAGCCGGCCGCCAGCCGGGAATGACGATGGTGTCCGCCCGGTCGAGGAGGCGCAGCGAGTGCGGCGCGGTAAAACGGACGCCCCCGGTCGCGCGCAGCGGGGACCGCGTCGCCGCGCACACGCCGAAATTGTACCACGGCACGTCAATGCCGGGCCATCGCACGGAAAAAATTTCAACCGCACAGGCAAACTCGAACGTGCACAAGTCGTCATACGCCACCACGGCGACAAGATGGGAACCCATGGCGTATGATTACCACATCATGACGTATACGCCACTGGAAAGAGTAGACGGCACGGAGTTATTTGTACGTGCGAAAACCACCAAAGAAAAAACCACATGAAAACAATAACTAAACTCATTTACCTACTTACTTCTGCGCTTTCAATACTCGCCCTGATGTTGGTCTCTTGGTCAAGCGGGTCGACGGCGAGTACAACGCGTCAGACCACTACGACCGCAGCAACCACGCCAGCCCACGTGGTACCAAGTCAGCCCATCGGTTACCGGGACGTGCCGCAGGGGTCGGCGGCAGGGGGCTTCTGAGTGTCCATAAGGAAAGACAAGTGAAAGGAATATTATTTATGCTCTTACTAAAGTCGCTTCGAATTGGTTTTGTTGGGTTGATGCTCTTTGTCGCAAGCGCATGGGCTGCGAGCTCGGTGCTGGAAGGGATCGTCAAGGATGCTAAAGGACATCCGATAGAAGGCGCGGACATTCGGATCGAAACGAAAAATGGTGGGAAATTGCTCACAACCGTCAAGACCGATGTAAGCGGTCGTTATATTTTAGAGGGTCTTCCGCCAGGCAATTACCGAGTCACATTGGCTGTGAATGGTGCCGTCAAAACTTCCATCAATAATACAACCATCGAGTCGGATGCGCCGACACAACTGAATTTTGATCTGGGTGCAGCGCCAGCGTCGCGGGCATCTGTAACCGTGAAGAAAGGGCGCCATTGGGTTTGGGTACCCGCGTTTAGTGGAAGTCGTCTGCCTGGTCACTGGGTCGAACTTAATGACAGTGGAAGCTGGGCGGGAGAGGCTAGCAGCTTCAACGTCGTACGGGTCAGCGGTGAAGAACTGCAACGGACAATTCACAGCAAAGACCTCCCCGCCGGAGCGAAGTGATCGTAGCGCCGTCCTTGCACAATGTTGGCGGCCGTTCTCCCATCGATCTTAAGATTGAGAGCCAAATTCCATCCAAAGTTCGGGGGAGACCGACGCAGCGTCATCTAGCGTATGTCGTCATATTCGGTTTGCAAGACCACCTGATCAATGAAGTGGGCTGATGAATTGACGCGTATCGCTTGACCGATTACCGATCACCGATCACTGTTCACTTCCGCGAAGCGGGCCTGTAGCTCAGTTGGTTAGAGCATGCGCTTGATAAGCGCAGGGTCACTGGTTCGAGCCCAGTCAGGCCCATTCATTTTCCGCGACTCAAAATTGAAAATAAACGAACGGCACCTGGCCGGTAGCGGGAAATAACTCGAGCGCAAGAAACGCGCAAACGTACGCCGGAACCTGAATCCGCGCCGGTTGAAGAGCGAGACGGTCAATAAACTGAGTGCATTCTTGTGCAACCGCCAGAAATAATGAAATAAAAATCAACACCACTGTCCCCGTCGTCAGCAGAAATTCACCGGTTACGTGAAAACCGAATAACGCCGCTAACACGTACCCGCTCGCCTGAAGTGTCCTTGGGCGAAAGAAAGCCATACTGACCGTGCAGGAAAGAAACATCAACGCAACACTAAGTGGCACAAAGTAACGCTTTTTCATTACCTCGGAGATCGCCGTCCTTTTCGTAGCCCGATCGAAGAGACGGTACCCGATTATTAGGAGGCCGTGATACGCTCCCCAGGCAACAAAGGTCCAGTTAGCTCCATGCCATAGCCCCACCAAAATCATAACAATCATCAGGTTCCGATATAACACGAAGTGCCCTTTTCTTCCTCGGCTAAACGGCATGAACAAATAGTCCCGAACCCAGGTGGACAGCGTTATGTGCCATCTCTGCCAGAAGTCTGGCGGATTTCTGGCGAGGAATGGCCGCGCAAAATTGAGCGGAAACTCAAAGCCTAGCAGCTTTGCGCAACCGCGAGCAATGTCAGTGTAACCGGAAAAATCGAAAAACACCTGCATAAAGAAGGCGATACAACCCGACCACGCAGCCAGCCAGCCCGGGTGCGCCGCCGGATTGTTGAAATAACTGTCGGACACGACCGCGAATCGATCGGCAAACACCATCTTCTTAATCAGGCCGGCCAGAACAAGAATAATGCCGCCTTGGACCATAATTGCTGTAGGACGTCGCCAATATTGAATCTGCGAAATGAATTGTCTGGCCCGAATGATTGGCCCGGCAATCAGGTGAGGAAAAAACGCGATGAATACTGCGTAGTCGACGAAGTTTCTCACCGCCTTCATTTTCCCCCAGTAGACGTCGATCGTATAAGAAAGACTGGCAAAAGTGTAGAAGCTGACGCCTACTGGAAGAATAATTTGCAAAACAACCGATGACTCGGGAATACGAAGTAGCCCAGCCAGCGAGCCTGCAAAAAAATCGTAATACTTGAAGAAACCAAGGATACCCAGGTTAACTATGAGACTAACAACGAGTAGAATCTTCTTGCGACCACCGCTGGCTGTCTCCAGTGAAATTCCCAGGAAGTAATCAACGATGGTAGACGTAAGGATCAGCACGATAAAACGTGGGTCCCACCACATGTAAAAGATGTAGCTCGCGCCAAGGAGCAGGAACTTGCCGATGCGAAATGGAACGCTGTAAAACAGCGTAGCCACGATCAAAAAAAAGATCCAGTACTGAAAGCTGTTAAATAACATGGGGTAACGCAGGTTGCCAGCTAGTTGGCTTTTTCCATTGATCTTTTAATCATGCGACTGGCGCTAGGATTTCCCGCATCCGAGCCATCAGTCCCAAAGCGGAATCGATTCGCTACTTTGTTTGAATCGGAGCGACGGTGTCCGTCTAGATCGGCTGATCGCAGCCGCCCCACTAGCTCGGCTACCAGTGTTTCTGTAAACCTTTGCCGGCCCTTTGCATTAAGATGGTATCCATCAAAATAGTATTCGGGTTTCTCAAGAAATTCGAATGTTTGTTCGGGAACCGAGAAAACGGTCCTCTGAGTCGTGATTGCCGGAAAAGCAGCGTGAAATGTCATGGAGGCTCCTGGAAGGCCGGCAAACGGGCCGCGAGGTACGGGCGTAAGGACAATCTCTGTCGGACTAGCGGAATAACGATTCAAGATTCGCTGGATCCCATCTCGCTGGATCTTGAGGAAATCTTGTGTCTCCGATTGAGATGGCTTCACCAGGCTCTCTCTGATGGCTTCTCTCTGAGCTTCCGTTAATCGCGGCGGAAAAGTTACCTGACCGGTCTTGGGATCGAAGGAAGTACCGACGATATCATAATCCCGGCCTTTGTAGACCTCGCGCGATTGAAGTCTGGTTGGCTCTCGTTTGATGCTTTGGATTCGGTCGATGGGGTGTTCAAGAAAATCGACGACATCGTTCTGGAATGCCGAACCTCGCAGTATGCATGCTGTAAATGCTCTAAAGCGACCTGACCATCGCTGAAAAGCAGATGCAAAATTGAAGCAGTCCGCATAGCGCAACAGGGGAGCGGCCATTGAAATTCTTAAACGATCAGCGCTATTTGGTTCAAATCCGATACCATAGGGAACTACAATCGCCCAGTACCGGCGCCTGGTAGGATCGACTTCCCGGAGCATATAGTCCCAGATGTTCACTGAAGAGGCTGGCTCCGCGAGATTCACAAATTTAAATCCATCGACAGAACTGAGATTATCGGCAACCGCAGCGGAGAACCCCTCCGCCATTCGCGAATCGCCCAAAACCAGTACCTCTTTCAGACCCGACGAAACGCGATCCTTTTCGGCTCGCGTAATGACTTCCATTCTTCCCGCGTATGAATCTGGCGCCAGAATCGAAGTGTATAACCGCGTATGGAATACCAGGCCATCTGTGCAAACGAATACAGCCAGGCCGAAAAATAGATTTCGGGTAACATGAAGTGGCCTGGGCGAAGTCGTCGGTTCAAGTGGAAACTTTGTGCGCACCGGTCCCGCTGAGCTCAGATAAAGGCCGACGTACAGGGCTGTGATGAGCACGGCAATCAGCAGCCAGCGGAGTTGTCCGTCCAATAATCCAGTGCGCGGTGAGTTTCCAGGTTCCGCGGCGAATCCAGAAACAGTTACGGTGGCCAGCGACGAACGCCGTTCAGCATCTCCATAGAGTCCGAAAACATAACTCCCTGTCCGGATCCATGGGATCACGCGGCTACCTTCGCTACCAGTAGCGACAAGAACCGGCGGCCGACCGTTTGCCGTCACGAAAACAAAACCCGTCAATCCGTCACCGGTATTCCAGGCAACATCTGTGCTACCCGAACCACCAGCGATTTTCACGCGTTCCGGCGTAGCTGTAATCGTGGGCCTATCTTTACCCTGTCGGGGATCGCGGGTCATACTCTGTTGCGGAGGCGCCCCTACGACGGAGGCCGACCCCAAAAAGGCAACGAAGCAAAGCAAAACGGCGGAGAATCTGCGCGAAAGATTTGCCATCCCCGCAAGTTCGAGCGCGGCCGGCAATGACGAACTATCGCGGGCTGTTCTCTTTATCATGGGACAAACACTCAATTCGCAGGTGCGACAGCTGCCGTTGACGTTTCAAGAGACTGGTAGACCCCGCTTAATTGGCCCTTCGCAAGGAGCGCCCTTGAAAACCTGAAGTGGGGATGCGGACAGATGTAATCCTTCAACTGCGATCAGCATTCACGGCTGATTATTTCATTAACTCTCCGAAAAAGGCAAGCTGCGATGGCTGGGGCTGCGACATGGAAGTCATGAACTACAGCTTAGTGGCTCGCTGTCCGTTTTGTCGGACCTTTGTTGAACGCTTCTTCGTAAGAACCGCGCCGACAAGCAGCCCAACGATCGCGCCACCACTGTCGATCATGATATCTCTTACCGAAGGGCCACGGGACCGGACGAACGTTTGGTGAAATTCATCTGTCGCAGCCACAACCAGGCAGATGCTCCAGATACTCACACAGAGGATTGACATCGACCATTTGAGATTCGTCACGCAAATCGCAGCACGAAACAACAGCAACGCCAGAATGGCGTACTCGCCTACATGGGCGAATTTTCGAATAAAGAAATGAACGGACGCAACGGTCTCCGGAGAAATATCCGGTTTCAGCCAAAGTAAGAATGGAACGATGAATCGCGACGTGTGTTCGGCAGACATCAGATCGGTCGAGTCGATGAAAATCAGCGCGAGCCAAACCAGTAATGGCAGGCAGTATTTTAGAAAGACGCGCATTTGTTTTGCACTCCGCCGCAGCGGCCACCAATTAAATAAATGGCGTTTAGCAGAAACTCCCTACAAATTTACCGATCTGAAATCCGTAATCCCCCGCCTGCAATCAAAGCCAATCCCGCTGTGACACCTCTCACTTTTGAACCCATTTTCATGGAACGCGTGTGGGGCGGGCGGCGCCTTGAATCTGAGTTTGGCAAAAAATTACCGCTGCAGAAACCTATCGGGGAATCATGGGAAATAGTAGATCGTCCCGAAGCACAGAGCGTTGTGCGCAACGGGCCGTTGCGCGGGAAAACTTTGCACGAACTGTGGACCCAAAATCGAGATGAAATCTTCGGAGACACTCCGGACGCACCGCGTTTCCCGGTGCTACTGAAGCTTCTTGATGCGCAGGACAAACTTTCATTGCAAGTGCATCCGCCCGAAAAGCTCGCCAGCAGATTAGGAGGCGAACCGAAAACCGAATTTTGGTACGTTTTGCGAGCCGAGCCAGGTGCCGAGCTTTATCTTGGATTTCGCGAGTCGATCACGCGGGAACAGCTTGAAAAAGCGTTGCGCGGCGGAAAGGCAGCCGATTATGTCCAAACAATCCGAGTCAAATCCGGCGACGCAGCGTTCCTTCCGGCAGGTCGTCTTCATGCTTTGGGCGCCGGCATTCTGCTGATCGAAGTCCAGCAGAACAGTGACACCACCTATCGCGTGTTCGATTGGAACCGCACGGATAACAGGCGCAAGCAGCGACAGCTGCATATCGCCCAGGCGCTTCAATCCATCGATCTCGATGATGTTCGACCGGGACTGTTGCGCCACGAAGGCGAACTGTTGTTGCGCGACGAATTATTCGAGATCCAGAAATGGAATCTCGATTCATCGCGCGAGACCGCCGCTCGAGGGCAGTTCGCGATCGTCTGTTGCCTGACCGGCTCGTTACGCTGCGCCGGGGTCAGTCTTAAGCCCGGAGAATTTTTCCTGATTCCAGCTCAGTCGCAGGACCGACAATTAAGTCCCCAGGCAAACGGAACAAGTCTACTCCGCGTGACGATTCCAAAATTGCAGGATGTCTACCGCGGCGTACAGTAATTCAATGGCGCCTCAGTGGGACGGCCCATAAGATCAAACCTGAATCCAAATAGGCCGTACAATCTCGCGATTCTTAACGGGAATCGCGCTCGTCTTTTGCTGCGGCGGCGATTGATCCCGCATAGAGGGCGCGACGAAGGTACCCACCGCGCATGATGCAAGGCAGAACAGCACAACAAAAATTTTCGCTCTCAGCGTCACAAATCGGTTCAACTTCGTTGCAAACCTTCACCCAAAGCTTCTCCCAATCGGCGCAAGTAAGTAAAGCTATAAATTCCCGTGCCATGACCATCGGCCCAGCGCGGCTGCAATGCGTAGCCGCCTACGAGTTCGAATCCGACGAGTTGAAAGCTCTTATCCGTATAAGTCACATGCGGCCGTGAAATATTGCCAAGCACATCGGGTTCGCCGCCGCATCCCGCGCAAGGACACGCACGTCGCAGCGTCTCAAGATTAAAAAATGATTCCGATTCGTCGTTCCAGGAGACGGCAAGCTCGTCTCCTATCTGTTGAATATTTGTTGGTTCGAGCCGCATTAGTCCTTTTGTCGCCTGGGTCGTTCACCAAAAATTGCCGTGCCCACACGCACCAGCGTAGCACCCTCCTGCACGGCAATCGGAAAATCATTTGTCATACCCATGGAAAGACGCGGGAGTTTAACGTCGAATTCTTTCTCGAGGGAGTCGCGCAGTTTTCGCAACTGCACAAAGAATTTCCGGGAGACTTCCGCCTGTTGCGCGAGCGGCGGAATACACATAAGCCCCTCAATCGACAATCGCGGAAGCCTAAGGAGAGATTCCATTTCGGCACGTAGAGTTTCTGGCTTAAAACCGAATTTGCTCCCTTCCTCTGCTACATTTATCTCCAGTAGCGCACGCGACTGGATCCCCTCCTCAACTCCAATGCGGCTCATTTCCTGCGCCAGCGCAAGCGAATCGACACTGTGAAAGAGTTCGAACAAAGGCAACGCGTGGCGAATTTTGTTTTTCTGGAGATGTCCTACAAAATGCCACCGCAAATTTGATGGCAACTCTGGAATTTTCGCCCGTGCTTCCTGAACCCGGCTTTCCCCAAAAAGTCTTTGCCCGGATTCGACTGCCTCACGCACTTTCTCGGCCGGATGCGTTTTGGTAATTGCGACAAGCTCGATTTCGTTCACTGCGCGACCGGCTTTTGTAACCGCTTCCGCGATCTGCTCTCGAACACGCTCAAGATTTTCGGCGACATCCATTAACTACAACTCTAATAAATTCTGTCCGTTCTGAAACCTCATGGTAGGACGTTGGTCCGGTCACTATTTGCTGGCAAACCGCTCGGAAATGACCCAGAACGAAGTCGATATGAAACGCTATTTACTCCTTCTCGGAATCATTGTCGCCTGTTCCAGTTTACTCGCCCAGGAAAAAACCAGTATCCAGGCTAATGCCACTGTACTCAGCATCCTTCAGGCCAATGCCGGCAAAGCTGTCGAGTTGCACTTGAGATCTGGAGAAAAGGTCGGAGGGAGAGTCGGCCAAGTGACCGACAACATTGTCTATCTCTCCCATCTGACCGGGGCCGAGTTTTTCGACGCCTTCATAGACGTGAAAGACGTTTCGGCGGTGGTAATTCGTGCAGCAGGCAGATAGCGATCGCTGCACGCATTAGGCTTAAACGTCGGACCCTTCGTTTTTCTTCTATACTTCGTGGCACTGGCCGCCGGAATTCTTATTCTCATCGGCGAATAGAGTACCCATGGCGTTCTGCGTTAGGCGCCCGGCGTCGGACTCTTACTGATCTTCGATTCCAGTAGCTCCACCATTTGTTTCGCCAGTTTCGGACCGATGCCGGCTTCCTCGTGCTTGAAGTAAATGAATGCGTCCGTCCAGTTGTCGGTCTGTTCCTGGACGAAATGCACCCAGCGTTCAACGTCGCTGTGTGCATAATCCTCACGCCGTAATCGTAAATAACCCCAGCCCGTCGTCGCCACTCTCGGCGTTTCCAACTTTTCAGTATCAGCGATACACAGCGCGGCGCCCCGCGTCCGCAATGCTTCAAAGACCTCGTCATCAAACCATGACTCGTGACGGAATTCGAATGCAGCGTGCATTCCGGCAGGAAGACCATTTAAGAAGTCGCCAAGCACAAAAGTCTCCTTCTTGAAGTTGGGCGGGAGTTGAAACAGCACTGGTCCCAATTTTTCGCCAAGCAATGAAACAACATCATAAAAATATCGCAGAGTATCTGCGCAATCGCGCAGTTTTAACCAATGCGTGATCTTCTGCGGCGCTTTTAACGCGAAGCGAAAATTGCCCGGAGTTAGCGCCTTCCAATTATCGATCGTCTTCGGCGCGGGAATCCGATGAAATGTGTAATTGATTTCCGTAGTCGAAAGTCGTTCTGCATAAAATGGCAGCATCTTTGCCGAGGGCAGGTCTTCCGGGTAAAAGTTTCCCTTCCACTCGGCATACTGAAACCCCGATGTACCGATCCAGCACTTCATAAAGGCGTCCAGACGAAAATTCCCCAGACAAAAGTCCGCTTCAAGGAGCAAGAAAGATTTTTTTCGCGTCCGCCGCTGAAGCTAAATCCGAATTTACTATAACGGCGTGTTCTTTGGGCCCGCTCCATTCAAGCGGGAGGAGAACATTTAGCAACGCCGCAACTAAACCAAGAAGGGGGAAATCATGAAAAAAATGCTCTTAAGCATTGCTTTGATAGTGGTGGCATCAGTTGCGTGGGGGCAGACCACGCGGCAACCGCTCATGAACGAGCGAACAGTGCCGCAACAGCCGCAGCGGGCTGCAACCACCACAACAACCACTACGGAAGGAACAGGGACAATCACGGAATACACTCCGGGAAGTGCAATCGTCCTCCGGGAAAGCAGCGGACCGGTTCGCTATCGCTTCGGTAAGACGGTTACGTATGTGACTCGAAGCGGCAGGGTTCTGGACGAAAATACGGTAAGAACGAGAGTCAAAGTCGGGACTCCCGTTCGCGTGCATTACATAGGAACAGGCCCCAACATGGCGGTCGATCGAGTGATCCTCGAAGAGGATTAATTTCTAAGCTCGTTTGTCTCCAGCGCGCCTTTCTGTTCTGCGCTCAGTGGAACGGTAAAGGCGCGCGTTGTTTGGAGACTGTACCATGAAGGTTTCGACTCGCTCGAACGCCGTTCAATGTTACATAAGTGTCGCCAACCGAAGATTTCATGGCCACTGAAATGCTCGCTGCCCGCGCTATAAGCATTTTGCACGACTGGGTGCCGTCCGAGAGTTTGCGCAAACATTGCTATGCCGTTGCCGACTCGATGAAGCATTTTGCCAAAGTGCGCGGAGAAGATGGCGATCTATGGGAAGCAGTAGGTCTTCTGCACGACATGGATTATGAACGCCATCCCAACCTTGAACGCAGCTCCACTGAAGGCCACCCATTCGTGGGAGTTGCATGGCTTCGCGATCACGGATGGAGCGAAGAAGTCTGCCGCGCGATTCTTTCGCACGCAGACTACGCCAACGTTTCGCGTCAAACGCCTCTCGAAAAAACGCTCTACGCAGTTGATGAACTAAGCAGCTTCGCCGTCGCCGTCGCGTTGGTTCGGCCAACAAAGAGTATTCACGATGTCGACGTTCGAGCCGTAAAAAAGAAGATGAAAGACAAAGCGTTCGCCCGGGCTGTGAACCGCGAGGACATCCTTCGCGGTGCGGAGCAACTTGGCATGCCAATCGACACTGTCATCGCCGAGGTGATTACGGCGCTGAAAACCGATGCAGCGCGTCTCGGTCTGGTGGGAACCACTGAAGGCCCCTCTAAAGAACAAGCAGGTTTTGCTGGCACTGCGTCCTAGAGTTTTTCGGCAACAATCTCCAATACCAACGGTGTGATCATCAGCGCATTCGGATTCCTTTCCGCTTTGTCCAGTTCGTCGCGAACTTGCTCCGCGAACGCTTGATTAATGCGCCCCATTTCAATCAACCGGGGAAGATAGGTCTCAATAAATGTGGCCGGCCACTGCCACATGTAATCCCTTGGACGGACACAAAACAGGTGCGGCCTGGCAGCTCGGATTACGAACGCGTGCGCGGGAAGCAGCGTTGCCAGTACTACTGCTCCGTCAGGTTCGCCGCCTGATTCACGCCACGTTGCAATCACATGTTCGCGGAAGCGTTCCTGATTTGGCAAACGCGGGAAAAAATGCCAGCTCTCATAATGGCCGTACTCATGGAAAATCGCCACGCTGCCTCTGCGCATGACACCGCTCAGCTTTCTGATCAACAACGCGGGATCAGTCACAAACGACATGACCCATCGGCACCATGAGAAATCGTAATTTGCCTTTGGTACGTCACCTGTCATTAGATCCAGTTCGTGAATCTTCACATTTGAGAGGGATCGCGTGCGGCATGTCTCTTCCATTGCGTGGATGAAATTCTGCGAGCGTTCAAGCGCGACAACTTCACCCGTCGGACCTACAATTTCGGCAAGATCGACCGCTGCATATCCCGGGCCTGCGCCGACGTCCAGTACCCGTTTCCCTACGGTAATGCCAGCTCTCTGCCAGCAATCTAAAACCACCGAACGCCAGACAAGGTGTTGCAATCCGAGCCTCGCCAATTCCTCATTGTGGGTACCCAGGACATAATCGCGATCCACGATTAGAAGCTAGGCGTTCGTGGCGTAGATGCATCGACGAATTTCAGGCACCAAAATCCCAAAGCCGCCGGCATAAACGATTCCATTGCGTACCAACGTCAGACTGGCGTTTTCGGGCATTATCCTCGACAATAGAAACGGCGTTTACCTATGGATTACGAGATTCGACCCCTCCTGGCCAACGACGAACCGATTTTGCGGGAAATGGTTTATCAAGGACTCTCCTCCATTGGTAACCACCAACCTTCCCGCGAGATCCTGCAGCGACCGGAGTTCTCCCATTATGCCGAGGCCTGGGGCCGCGCCGGGGATACAGGGTTCGTCGCGCACGATAAGAAGGACGGGTCAGTGGTCGGGGCCGTTTGGTTGCGCAAACCGATGGACAAACCTGACGCACCGCTGGAACTCGCCTTTGCGGTGAAACCAGAACATCGTCGACATGGTATCGGCACGGCTCTCCTAACACAGCTAGTGCGTGCCAATCCTCATGAGTCAACAATTTCGGTCAGCCTCGTTGCTGGCAAACCGGTGTTACGCCTTTATGAACGATTTGGATTCAAGGTTGCCGAGGAAGGACCGAAAGTCATCGTAATGCGAAGACAGGTGTAGAGCACTGCCGTTGATGCGCTAACGAAAGGCCGGCTGGCGCAACCGCACCATGACAACAAGCTCAAGGCGCAAAGATCAACAGCACAAAGACGGCAAAGAGAAGCAAGTGGACGCAGCCCTGCAGAATATTCGTCTTTCTGCTTGTAAACGTAACCACGCTCACTGCCAATGTTAACAAAAGCAATGGTAAGTTGCCGCCTTCTACCCCGAGCGTGACCGGTCGTTTCGTGATCAGGCTGATACCCAACACCGCGGGGATTGTGAGTCCAATGGTTGCAAGCACAGAACCGAGCAGGATGTTGATAGAGCGCTGCAACTGATTGCGCAAAGTGGCCTGGACGGCGCCAATTCCCTCCGGTGTAAGCACCAGAGCAGCGATCATTGCGCCTCCAAACTCCTGAGGCATGCCAAATTTCTCGATGCTGTTGTCCAATGGGATGGCAAACTTTTCCGCCAATAAAATTACAATGACCAGATAAAGAAGGAGCATCGGCGCGTGAAAAGCTGTCGACTGCACGCGCAGTGAGTGATGATCCGGACCTGTCGTCACAGCTGCCTGCTCTGATTCCATGAAATAGCCGCGGTGCCGCATCGTCTGGATGAGCAGGAAAATCGCATAAAGAAATAGCGACACCACAAGGAGAAAGATTTGCTGTTCAGTGGAAAAAGTTGAGTCGCCCGTGGAGGTAGTGAAGTTTGGCAGGACCAGGCCTAGCACGGCCATGGTCATGATCACGTTAAGATAGGAGTTAACGCCCTGCAGATTGTAATACTGCTCGCCGTGGCGTAGCCCGCCCAACAGCAGGACCAGGCCGACAAACCCGTTGAGAGCAATCATGATCACGGAAAAAATCGAGTCCCGCCCCAGGGTAGGATTATTTTCGCCATGCAACATCGCGGTAGAAACCATCACCACTTCGATAGCGATCGCCGACAGCGTCAGGACCAGGGTCCCGTAAGGCTCGCCCCATTTGATCGCAAGACAGTCGGCGTGTCGTGCAACGGACACGGCAGACCAAAGAATAACGCCAAAAAGCCAAAAAAAGACGACAATCAGCCCTACTGGATGCGCGACGATTTCGACCAGCCGACTTCCCGTGCTCCAGAAAACGGCGACCGTCCCCACGCCAATCAGCAGAGGGAACTCACTGCGCATGGCCCCTCTCAATTCCCGAGCGCCTTTGATTTGCCCAGCCGGTTTTGCCTTTTGAGACACGCGCGCGAGCATATCGAGTCCATTCCGGTCATGCAATCAAGCGATAGCGCGTGGACAACTAGAAGCGCCAGTAACTCAACCTCCAGAATCCAAACAAAACCCAATTCCCGATTTGGTGCTCGTGAGTGTCCACTGGTCCCCGCTGTGTCATCCCGAGCCCGCGAAGACGGCGAGGAACCTTTCGCAGGATGGTTGATCACGCTTTGATCCCATCTGTGATCAACGGCTGCAAGGAAGATCCCTCGCCGCGCTTCGCCAATCTCGGGATGACAACAACAGCGACTTTCGAAAGAATTTCGCGACGAGGAGCGCCTACTCTTTCTTTTGTGCTAAAGGCAGAAATTCTTCTCGCACAACTTTACCGTCTTTCACCTTATAGATTCCAATCTCGGACATCTGCATTCGTTTCTTGGACGCTTTCTCGGTCACATCCACGTCGAACTGCACGACAAAAGTATCCCGGGCTACAAACGGACCGCCGGCTTTCGAACTGTGCACCTCGAAATTCTTCTCCCACCACTCAGTTTTTCCGCGCACTTGATCGAGTCCGCGCATTTCCGCCGGCATATTTTCCATCGGGTGCGGTTCCACGCTGACGATATCTTTCGCATACAGGTCGTCCACCGCCTTCATCCATTCTCCTTTTCGGCAATAGTCCACCAGTTTTGTTGCGACTTCTTCTGTAGTATTCATCCTTTCTCCTTATTTTTGATTAGGAATTGTTCAACCGATATTTGTGTAACATCATTTTCACTTTGGCGCCGATCCAACGGGTAGGGACGCCGCCGAACAGCTCGTAAGCTGCGAAGCTCAAAAAGGCGGATCCTATTAGCCACCCGCAATTGCACCGATGATTACAAACGGTTCGGAGCCCTTTGCAATCGCTTCGGGCAGCAGAGCATCAGGAGATTCGTGAGACAAATCTTCTCCGCAGGCAAAAAAACGCACCAGCGGTCGACGGAGTTGCGTAACGTGATCGCGCATTGTCCCGCGCAGCATGGGATATCGACTTTCGAGTTCGTCCAGTATCGACCTCTGGGTCACACTGGCGTTAACATTGAGTTCCACATCGCCATCGACGTGCGCCAACGTACGCAGATGCGGCGGTAGAACTACGCGAATCACGGCAACGTTTGCACCTCGACTGAAAGCACGGCCGGCAAATCGCGCACAATTGGCTTCCAGCTATCACCCGAATCGGCCGATGCGTAAACCTGGCCACCGGTCGTTCCAAAATAAATCCCACACGGCTCGAGCGAATCCACAGACATGGCATCACGCAGAACGTTCACGTAACAATTGCGTTGCGGCAGGCCTTTCGTGAGCGGCTCCCATTCATTACCACCGGTCCGGCTGCGATACACACGCAGCCTGCTGCTGGGCGGATAATGCTCAGAATCGCTCTTGATCGGGACCACGTAAATTGTCTCCGGCTCATGCGCGTGTACGTCGATCGGAAAACCAAAATCGGTTGGTAAATTTCCACTGACCTCCCGCCATGAGTCACCGCCGTTATCGCTGCGCATCACGTCCCAATGTTTTTGCATGAACAGCGTGTCTGGACGCGATCGGTGCATCGCAATGCGATGGACGCAATGGCCAACCTCGGCGGTCGGGTCGGGAATATATTCTGAATGCAACCCCTGATTGATCGGTTTCCACGTTTTTCCGCCGTCATCGGTCCGGAACGCGCCCGCGGCCGAGATCGCTACATAAATTCGTTGGGGGTCCTTCGGATCGAGTAGAATTGTATGTAGACACATTCCGCCGGCACCCGGTTGCCATTTCGGCCCGGTATCGTGTTCCCGGAGACCGGACAATTCGTTCCAGGATTTGCCGCCGTCTTTGGATTCGAATAGCGCCGCGTCCTCGACGCCGGCATAAACATGGCCGGGGTCATCCAGCGACGGTTCCAGATGCCAGACACGCTTGAATTCCCAGGGATGCTGAGTGCCGTCATACCATTGATGTGTGCCCGGGACACCGTCATAGACAAACTTGTTGCTTTCGCCTTTCAGCATGCCGTCGGGACTTTTTAGGTCCTCCGAGCTGCTCCCGGGCGTGTTCCAGGATTTTCCTCCGTCGTCGGAACGCTGAATGATTTGCCCGAACCACCCGCTGGTTTGCGACGCGTAAATTCGATTCGGATCGGCTGGCGAACCTTTGATATGATAAATCTCCCACCCCGCAAAATGCGGACCACTGACTTTCCAGCGTTTACGCGCGCCGTCTGCGGTCAGGATAAACGCCCCTTTTCGTGTGCCAACTAAAACCCGTATTTTGCTCATCTGTTCCGTACTAAGTTAACGATCTGTTGGGATGTCCCAACCAAAATAGACTTCTGCGCTTACAATCTTGTTGTTTTTAATCCGCAGAATTTCCGTATTGCGACCTTTCTCTCCATTCGGCTTCTTCATTTCATAGGTTACAACGACTTCATCGTCATGTTCGATGAGCCGCAAAAAATTGAACTTTTGACGCTGCCCGGCTCCGGACCAGCATTTCGCGAAATATCCAGCACGATCGAGCCCCACATCGAGCGGACTGGAGAAAGTGAAATCCTCGGCAAGATGCTGCTCAAAAAATTTCCGATCGCCGGACGCAAACGCTTCGTACGATTGCCGAGTCAACTGTCGTGGGCTGATTTCTACCATAATCTTGTTAAGTCTGGTTTTCGACTATTCGTGCTTTGATTAGCCTCTTAAGAAGTTCGTCCGGTAACGGTTTATCTGGAGCGAAACGAATCGTGCCATTGCCAGTCTGAAAATTCTTTAGGTCAGCCCGAAATTTTTTCAACGTGGCGGATTTCATTTCCCTGCGTACGCTTCCTTTAACTTTTTGATGTCGATTTTCTCCATTTGAAGCATCGCCTTCATCACTCTTTCGGACTTTTTCGGGTCCTTGTCGTGTAACATCTCAATCAGCACAGTGGGCGTGATCTGCCAGGACAAACCGAACTTGTCTCTCAGCCAGCCGCACGCGGATTCCTGGCCGCCGTCCACGATGAGTTTCTGCCAGAAGTAATCCACTTCGTCCTGAGTCTCGCAGTCCACGACGAACGACACTGATTCATTGAACTTAAATTGTGGGCCGCCGTTGAGGGCCGTGAATTTCTGACCTTCAATCTCAAATTCGATAGTCAGCACCGATCCCACCGGCCGACTGGCAGCCTTTGCTGACGCCTGATCGTAGCGAAGAATTTTGCCGACTTTAGAATTTTCAAAAATGGAGGTGTAAAATTTCGCTGCCTCCTCGGCCTGGCTATCAAACCACAAAAATGGCGTGAGTTTTTGCATCCTGTTTACTCCTTTGTTGGTAGTGGCGGGTATTGCTCGAATTTGGGGATCTTGGGATCCATTTGATCCCACGGTTGCGCATCGGAAACGAACAGGTCCATTTGTGGCTGAAACCAAGTCGGATCGTCGAGGCTGCCTGCCAGGATTCCGATAAACGGCGAGTCGCCCTTTTCGAATTCGCCTCCCGTAATTCGAGATCCGCACTCTGGACAGAAACCCCTCTTGTGCCTCCCGCGTCTGATGCTGGGTGTAAAATGGTAGCGCAATTGTCCGCTCGTTAGCCGAAATGCCGTTCGCGGCAGCAACATTCCCGGAGCGAATCCGCTACCAGTCCCTTGCTGGCAATCGCGGCAATGACATTTGAACATCATGATTGGTTCCGCCGTGCATTCATAACGAGTAGCGCCGCACGAGCACCCACCAGTAAAAGGAATCTTCGTGTCTATTAGTCTTTTATTTTCTAACCTAAATTCGTCTCGTTCAGATTCTCGATCTCACTCCGCGATCGGTGTTGACTTGTTCAAACGCAACTGTTGTCGGCCCGCGTTCGTTCTGTTTGATTACTTTGCCTTTGAATTCGGCTCGATAATTCCAAAGACGTTGCCGGCCGGATCTTCAGCGTACGCCAGCCAGCCAATTTTCGGGATCGCCATCTTCGGTACGCAAACTTTTCCGCCGCGCTCCTCGATCTTGTTAATCGTTCGATCTAACGATTCGACCGCGATCGTATTTAGCGTGCCCGGACTCTGCCCTTCGCGCGGACGGGTAAGTCCACCGTTAATGCCCGGCTCGTTGTCACCGCCCGTCGTGACAAGCCAATACTCGATTGGGCCGCCTTCGAATTTGTTAAACTTCCAGCCAAATACATCCTGGTAAAAAGGCTGAACCAATTCCGGGTCATCTGTATAAATTTCAAAATGCGTGACGCGATTCATCACATCCTCCTTTTGTAAACCGCTTAGTATTCGTCGTGCCGCCGCACCCACTCCATCGTAAAATCGAGGTGGTCCTCATCGCGACCATTTGGAACGAGATCGAGAAAATTGTACGTGCCGACCAGGTTGTCGAGGCCGCGGGCATACGTGGAATAGGTGTGAAATACGTCGGCGTTCTCGTCCTTGTAGAAGACGCTCAACCCGGGAAGCTCGTCCGTTATAAATTCTCCCTTTAGGTAGTTGTAGTAGGCTTCGTTCTTCTTCTCATCTTCCTTCGTGAACGAGACGTGATAGTCAAAATTGAAATCGTTGCCGTGCGACGAAAACCAGTTAAAACGCCAACCCATTCGCTTTTTGTATGCTTCGAGTTTCGACAAAGGCGCGCGGGAGATGACAGCGAAGGCTACGTCACGATGCGGAAGATGCCAGTTTGCGCCGTCGAAATGATCCGCCAGATACGAGCAGCTCTTACAGCCCTCCTCCCAATGAGGGCCAAACATGAAGTGATAGACGATCAATTGACTTTGGTGGCCGAAAAGGTCGGCCAGTGTTTCTTTGCCACTAGGCCCATTGAAAACGTACTCTTTTTCGACTTTGACCCACGGCAGCTCCCGTCGGTGGCAACTCACTTCATCGCGCAACCGCGTCAGTTCCTTCTCCCGTGTCAGCAAATCCTTGCGAGCAACGAGCCATTCGGCTTCTGACACAACTTTAGGATTCACTTCGCTTGCGTCTGTTTTCGTTTCCAATGTCTCGGTTTTCATTTTGTCTTGTTTCGTTTGTTTGATGATTTCGGTCGGGTTTAAAAAAGAATCTCTTCACAGCAAAGGCGCCCAGCCAAGCGGCTGAAGTCGTGCCGGCTGTAGTCAGCATCAAATAATTTGTCACACACGCCGGGCACATAGGTTGATGGTTCAGCTTCAGTAAATACGACGAATAAAAAAGGCAGTTCAGGACATTTCATTCAATGGCCAGTCAATAAGCGTGAACAAGGCCACTTTGCCCAGCGACATCGATCCTCTGCCCGTACAGCAACTTCACGTGGCCAATTCGTCCTACGACGAACCAACGAACGCGTGTTCTTTCGCTCTGCTTTCCGGGAGGAAATTCAAGCTTCGACGACAGTCCTAAATCCGGCGTACATCATGCGCTTCACGTCGAACGCCATGGCATTGGGCATTTTCGCGAAACGCGGATCCAGGTCACAATTGTGCAAACTGCGCTTCCGCTCGGAGATCAGCAGCGATGGGACACTCGCCTGCCACCGGTCTCACTTCCACGCGAATACCGTATGGAAGACCCGGGCATTCCCTGGCGATGGCAACCGCTTCATCCATCGTGGCGACATCGAGAAGAAAATAACCGCCAATAGCTTCTTTGGATTCGGCAAACGGTCCATCGGAAACGACACGCTCTTTGCCGGAGACGATTTTCCCCTCGCGTTCCAACGGATTTCCAGCGACCGCTTTGCCGTCTTCCGTTAAGCGCCTGAACCAGGCCATCCAGTTGTCGGTGACTTTTTGCAGCTCCTCTGGCGATAGCCCTTTGCGAAGATCGGTCCCGTGAAAGAGCAGCATGTATCCATTCTGATTTTGGTTTTGTGTACTCATATTCTTTGTTCTTGGTTGATGGTTGATAATTGATTGTTTAAAAATTCAGGCGCTTGCGAGCTGTTCCTCCCGGGCCAATTCACGTGCCCGAGCATCGAGCGGACATTCTTCAGCCACCGGGCGGACTTCGATCGAAGTGCCGTACGCCAGATTTGGACTGCTTTTGGCGATGGCGATAGCTTCTTCCAGCGTTTCGACATTCAGTATTAAATAGCCGCCAATGGCTTCTTTGGATTCGGCGAAAGGTCCATCCGAAACGATGCGTCCATTTTGCTGGAAACCGTCGCGCCTTTACGTTGGAGCGCGTGGCCAGGATTAGCCTTGCCTTGCGCGGTCAATTCTTCGATCCAGGTCTTATTCTGACTAATGACTTTCTGGATCTCATCGTACGAAAGCTCCTCATACCATTCATCACTGCGAAATAGCAGCATGTAACTATTTTGGGTTTGTGTATGCATAGTCTGTATAGTTGTTGATCGTTTTTGCCTTTTTGAAATACAACGAACCAGCGGTCTAACTTAGGACAATTATTTCGCGTTCGCGTCGCTCTGCCAAATTCCAAACGAATTGCCCTCGGTATCCTGGCAGACAGCGAAATACCCCATCTGTGGCACAGCGGTCTTTGCCAGGCAGATTTTGCCACCGAGTTTCTCGATTTTTTTGGAGAAATCGACGACGGAATCGACACTGACATAGTTGACGACTGGCTCTTGTGGATGCTTACGCCCCTTCAGCGCCCCATCAGGTGTATCGTCGCCGCCGCCGGTATCGATATGCCAGTAATCCCCTCCCCCGGGAAATGGATTGATCTTCCAGCCAAACAGACTGCTATAAAACGCCCTGGCGCGTTCAGGGTTGTCGACCGGAATTTCAAACCAAGCGATGCTTGCTGCTTGTTTATTATCTGACTTGCTCATTTTTTATTTTCTATTGATGTGTGATTTTGGAGATACGACGAACAACCAGGCCGACTCAGGACAAATTTTTCTCGCTAAGCTGTCTGACCCGTCCACACAGCGCTGCAATTGTTTCATAAGAAACGCTCGCTCCGACTTGGTCTCTGCCAGTTCAAATGATTTCCGGAACTCTTCAGCAGCGGCCTGCAGATTACCCAATCGCATTTCGAGTTCGCCGAGCACAGCGTAGAGGAGATAATACGAACTGAGTTTAGCGAGACCTGGAACGCTTCGTATTGCCTGGAGTCCGGCTCTCGGTCCACGGATGTTGGCGATGGCCACAGCACGGTTGAGAGCTACAACCGGGGACTGATCGAATTCAATCAAGCGATCATAGAGCGAAAGGATTTGATGCCAGTCGGTGGATTGATAGTCCTTCGCAGCGCAGTGACAGGCGGCAATTCCCGCTTGAAGATGATATTCGCTAATCTGATTTCCTATGGCCGACTCTGCAAAGTGAAACATACCACGTGCAATCAGTGATTTGTCCCAGCGCGTCCGGTCCTGTTCTTCTAGGCGCAACAGATTGCCGTCGCGATCCGAACGGGTCGGATTGCGAGCGGCATTTAACAGTATCAATGCCAAAAGCGCGTGCGTCTTCGGTTGATTACCGGCCGGATGCGCCACCAGCAACTCGGTCAGGCGAATCGCTTCTTCACAAAGCTCTGCCCGAACCAATTGTTCGCCGCTCGATGCTTTGTAGCCCTCGTTAAACAAGAGGTAAAGCGATTGCAAGACTCCGTCCAAGCGCTCCCCCAGTTCCTTGCCTGCAGGAATTTCAAATGGGATCTGTGCCTGAAGGATCTTTTGCTTGGCCCTGGTCAATCGCTTGGCAATTGCGGCCTCTGTGGTTAGAAACGCGTGACTAATCTCCGCAACATCAAAACCGCATAGTGTCTTCAAGGCGAGTGTGACCTGCGCTTCGCCTGGAATCGCAGGGTGGCAGCAGACAAACATCAATCGCAAACGATCGTCACGAATTTCTTCTTCCGAGAAAATTGCTTCATCCGGCGCAACATTATCTCGATCCATTAGACGGATGATTTCTGCTTCTTTGGAATGAAATACTTTTCGTCGGCGAACTACGTCGAGCGCTAGATTACGCGAAGCGCGCATAATCCAAGCCGAGGGATTTCTCGGCACTCCATAGAATGGCCAGGTCTGCAACGCTCGAGCGAGCGCTTCCTGAACGACGTCTTCCGCGAGGCTGAGATTTTCGATGCCGAAGATCCTTGTGAGAGTAGCAACCATCTTCGCTCCCTCATGGCGAAAAAGATGTTCCACCAGTTGCGACACGCCTTCTGATTCTGGCACAACAGTTTTTGAAGACACCATTTCTGCCATACCCTCAATGCCCATAAGGCAACAAGTTGTAATTTCCAACGGAAGGTCTAGTGCAGCAATCGCTAACCGTCCGCCGCCGGCTGATAACTGCCCAGGAACCGTTGGCCCCCGATGCGCGTATTAGCGACTCGAATGAAATTGGGACGGTCGCGTCACCGGGTAGTGTTGGCGTGCCGGACGCCGTAGCGCAGGATCCCTACCCAGGCGGGCCCGAGCTCCTCGTGACCCCGCTCCGCTGAAACGTGCCAGTTTTCGCCAATAGGCGGTTACAAGCGTTTTCTCACTGGGGAAATGTCTCATTGCGCAATTGCCTCGCTCTCGATCAGTCGTTTAAAGTTTCCCAAGTATTCCTCGACTCTGTGCGAAAGACTTGGTGGATCGAAAATGGAGCGAATCTTCAGCGTTACTTCCGTTTCCTCCTGAGAACGCGGCTCGAAAGAGACCACGCCTGACATGAAACCGTTCGACATGGTGCGCCACGCGATTCGGCGGCCGGGAATCTGAAGTACGATATGGAACATCCCTTTTTGGTTGGCGCCATTCGGCTGCCACCTGTATGAAAAATGGGCGTCGTCAATTCTGTGTACGTCCTGCAGCGGTGGAATGAATTTGGGAAGATCCTCCAGACGCGACCACTGCTCGTAGACGCGATTAATGGGTGCCTTCACAACAACAAAATGTCTGGCGGCGTTCATTGAGGCTGGAACGGGTTTCATCGTTTCAATCGGTTGTCAGACGCTGAAGCGCGCATATTGCTCCCTCGAGAACGCGCGGTTCCAGCCGTCGGTGAAGTTAAAAAGAGTCATATTCAGAACCAGCATCGGATCGTGACGTCGTCGGGACCGCCGAAAAATCCTCGACAGTTTGGACCTTGAATTAGTTTGAGGTCGTTTGGGTTTCATTTTTGTTACTTTTCTTTCCTAAGGCTACGCAACCCTGCATCGCGCTGCCACGAAGCGGTCGAAGGATTTTTCGATGCTTCGCAGGGGAGACCGGATAACACCTCTTTCGAGGGAGGAAACAAAAGTGGCGCGGCGTCGCGGGTTTGTTAGACTTCCACCATGCGCCAGCGCGCACTACCTGCGTGGGAGATGGTTTGCAAGGCCGGCTAACTAATTACTATGAAATCAGACGTCATTGCTGCGGAACCAACCCCCACCCGGCAAGCGGCAATCCCTGATCGGTTCGAACCTTGTTCCGGAGCCTACGATGACGAAAGCGCAGCAAAGCACCTATTCAAATTATCGCGTGATGTAATTCTTTCTCTGGACCGCACCGGGAACATCCTCTGCATCAACCAGCGCGGGGTCCAGTTGAGCGGCTATTTAGAAACGGAGTTGCGCGGAGTAAATATTTCGGAACGCCTGCTTTTTCCCGAGGATCGTACAGCGCTTGAGCAAATTCTAAATGACCTAGCGCAGGGAAAAGTCCGTGAATACGAGATTCGCTGGAGAACCAAAGCCGGCGGCATTGTTCATTTTGACGGTGTATCGGTTCCACGTCTCTCAGAAGGCGGCGAATTTCTGTCCACCCTCTGCACCCTGCGGGATGTGACCGAACGCAAATCCGCCGAAGAAAAACTGCGCAAGAGCGAAGAGAAATATCGAGACCTGATCGAGATTTCACCCGACGCGATCTATGTCGTCGACGCCAAGGGCGCGTGCGTTTTGGGAAACCGCGCGGGCGCAGAGTTAGCCGGAATTCCGGAGGACCAGTTGGTTGGGACGCCCGTCACCGAGACCTATCTGCCAGAAGAACGCCACGTGTTTCGAGAACGACTCGAGCAGCTGAAAACCGGGGGCACTCTGCGCTACGAGAGAAATTTCGTTCGAAAAAGCGGAGACACGGTTCCCGTGGAAGTTTCGGTGACGGCGATACGCGGGGGATATTTTCAAGCGATCCTGCGAGACATCAGCAAACGCAAGCAAGGCGAAGCTTTGCTTGGCGGGGAGAAACGCCTCCTCGAGATGGTGGCGAAAGGAGATTCACTCTCCTCGATTCTCGATGCCATTTGCCGCCTGGTCGAAGAATTGTGCAGCGGGTGCTTGTGTTCGATCCTTCTTTTGGATTCGAATAGCAAACGCCTCTGGCATGGTGCAGGACCGAGCATTCCAAAACCATACGCCCAAGCAATCGACGGCTTCGCCATCGGACCAAATGTGGGTTCGTGCGGATCGGCCGCCTATCGTGCAGAGCAAGTGATCGTTTCAGACATCGCCACTGATCCCCGCTGGACACTTTTTCGTGACGAGGCCCTAACGAATGGCCTCAGGGCATGTTGGTCTACGCCGATTCTCTCGCTGGAAAACAGAGTTCTGGGAACCTTTGCCATGTACTATCGCGAGCCCAGGTCTCCTGCTCCGCGGCACCAGGAGGTCATCGAGCAGATTACGCATTTGGCGAGCATCGCCATCCAACGCAAGCGGGCGGAAGAAGCGTTGCGCGCTTCGGAACAGCTCGCCCGCGGACAAGTGGAGGCACTGACCTACAGTTTGGACGTCCTCGCGACTGCGCCAGCGCCCGATAAGTTTTTAGGCCAAATGCTTAGCACAATGGGCCGGCTCCTCGCGGCGCAAAGTGTGATCCTCTGGTTGCTGGATGAATCGAATGATTCGCTCGTTTTGCGCGCTTGGGCTGAAGGCACGAACTTTGCGAAGGCAGATCCGGAGCATCCGTTCATCAAAAATCCTTTGTCATGGAAGCAGGACCGCGGACTTCGTGAGCTGTTCTTTTCAGGAGCGCCGGTCGTCTGTGAGGACTTGGAACACGATCCCGATGTCTCGTTGGAGCTTCGCGAATACCTGAAGGCGGGAGGAACGAAGAAATTCCTCAGAATTCCGACGCTGATGGGCGGTCGCGTCAGGGGTTTCATCGGAATTTGCCATGGTGAGCGGCCAACCTACCGGCCGGAAGAGATCGAGTTGGCGCAGGCTCTCGCGCATCAGGCAATGCTGGCAATTCAACTAAATGAATTTGCCGAGAAAAGCCGTCAGTCAGCGATCCTGGAGGAGCGAAATCGAATGGCGCGCGACATTCATGATACCCTCGCGCAAGGATTCACCGGCGTGATTGTGCAATTGGAAGCGGCTGACGATGCTATCGGTTGTTCCCGGCGCAAGGAAGCGAACGAGCACCTGCAACGCGCCGCTGAGTTGGCGCGGCGCAGTTTGTCCGAAGCGCGTCGGTCGGTCCGCGCGCTTCGCCCGGAAGCTTTGCAAGCGGGAAACTTCTGGGACGCGTTACAGGGAATCGTCAAAAATACCACCGCCGGGACCGCGCTTCATACAACGTTCGAACTGCGCGGGCCTCTGCGCGATCTTCCGCCGGTTTGGCAGGAAAATTTGTTACACATCGGCCAGGAGGCTTTGACTAACGCGCTCAAGTACGCGCACCCACGCAATTTTGAAACGCGATTAACGTCCGATCCAGAAGAACTGCGCCTGGAGCTTCGCGACGACGGCGACGGATTCGAAGTCAACGATCGACACGATGGCTTCGGCCTGGCCGGAATGCGCGAGCGCGTCGAACAAATGGGCGGGAACCTTAAGATCACCAGCGCGCGCGGGAAAGGCACGAAGGTTGTCGTCACACTGCCCTTCAATGGCAAAGCCGTTTCGTGAAAACCCAAAAGCAATCTTCCCGCAAATCTACCAGGGGTGCTTCGCCACGGAGCCCTAAAACCACCCCGACCAGATCGCGCATTGGCGTTCTCATCGCCGATGACCACACCGTCGTGCGCGAAGGTTTGGTCTCATTGATTCAGCGCAAACCGGACATGGCCGTGATAGGCGAAGCAAAAAATGGCCGCGAGGCAGTCGATCTTTGGAAGCAGCGTCATCCGGATGTGACGCTACTCGATTTGCGGATGCCCGAACTCGATGGTGTCGGAGCAATCAAAGAAATCCGTGAACACAATGAGCAAGCGCGCATTATTGTGCTTACAACCTTCGACGGCGACGAAGATATTTATCGGGCAATTCAAGCGGGCGCGAAGGGTTACCTTCTCAAGGACGTACCACGCGAAGCGTTGATGGATAGTATCCGCCGGGTGCACGCCGGTGAAACTTGTGTGCCTGTCCATCTCGCGGCCAAGCTGGCCGAACGCGTCAGTGGTGAAACGTTGAGCTCGCGCGAGATCGATGTGCTCAAGCTGATGGCTCAGGGAAAAAGCAATAAAGAAATCGGTGCCGCGCTATTTATCAGCGAAGGCACGGTGAAATCGCACGTCAAAGCGATCTTTGCTAAGATGAACGTCATCAGCCGCACCGAAGCCGTTGCAAGCGCTACCCGGCGTGGCCTTATTCATCTGTAAATCGCAACAGAAAATTGTATTTGATCGCGCCAACAGAACATGAACCAGTACAAAAAGCATGAAAAAATCTAATTCGAGAAAGACCATAGAACTTCTTCACAGACGTGACGCTCCACTGGAGACACGAACCGATCTCACACCTTCGGCGACGAAAGATGTCGCCGCGGCGATGAACGCAATCCTGGCAGACGTGTTCGCGCTCTACATGAAAACAAAAAATTTCCACTGGCATATGAGCGGTCCCCATTTTCGCGACTACCATTTATTGCTGGACGAACATGCCGACCAACTCTTCGCAATGACTGACCCGATCGCGGAACGAGTTCGGAAGGTTGGAGGACTTACGCTAAGATCGATCGGTCAAATTTCTCGTACTCAACGTGTACTCGATAACGACGCAGAGTACGTCGAACCGCTGGACATGCTGGCTGAGTTGGCGGACGACAACCGGACAATGGCCGCGCGGCTTCGCGAAGCGCACAACGTGTGCGATGAGCATCGCGACGTTGCTACCGCGAGTTTGATCGAAGTTTGGATCGATGAAACCGAGCGACGCGCGTGGTTCCTGTTCGAGGCAACGCGCCGCGCGAATTGATCTTGGGATTCTTTCCGTAAAGATACGGCTGTAGCCACGGCGCTGTGTCGCCGTGTTATCCGGGCAACACCCTTAACACAGCGGGGCGGCTACAACAGAATGATGAATGTTTCCCGATTAACCTTCGCTCATCTGCCAACGCCGATTGAAACGCTGCCGCGTCTATCTGACATTTTGGGCGGACCGCGATTGTTAATCAAACGCGACGATCAAACCGGCCTCGCCTTTGGCGGTAACAAAACTCGTAAACTGGAATTCCTCATAGCGGAAGCGCGTGAGCAAGGCGCGGAGACCTTGGTCTCTGGCGGAGCACTGCAATCCAATCATTGCCGTCAAACTGCAGCAGCCGCGGCTCGATTTGGATTTAAATGCATTCTAGTGTTGACCGGCAACGAGCCGGAACGCCCGTCGGCAAATCTATTACTAGATCATTTGTTTGGAGCCGAAATCGTCTATGTCACAGAGCGCAAAGATCGGGACAGAATTCTCGAGGAAACATTCGATCGTGCCGAAAAAGATGGAATGAGACCTTATCTTGTTCCCTATGGCGGATCGAGTCCTACAGGTGCTTTGGGATACGCGTTCGCGATGAAGGAACTGATAAATCAAAATTTCCAAACGGATTGGATCGTGTTTGCTACATCCTCGGGTGGCACGCATGCGGGGCTAGTTCTGGGTCAGCGCCTGTTTGGATATAAAGGCAGGACCCTGGGAATTAGCATCGATGAATCAGAAGAATGGTTAAAAGAACATGTCTCAGAGCTCGCGTCATCGGCCAGTGAAAAACTGGGAAGGCGTACTGAGTTCGTACCAAATGATGTTATGGCAAATGCCAACTATTGTTCAGCAGGTTATGGCATGTTAACGGAGCAGGAGCGTGAAGCTATTGATTTGTTTGCGAAGCACGAAGGTCTTTTGTTAGACCCTGTGTATACCGGACGCGCGGCGGCAGGGATGATTGATTTGATCCGTAAAGGATTTTTCAAGAAAGACGAAACCGTGTTGTTCTTGCACACAGGCGGACAGCCGGCGTTGTTCGCCGCTGGGTACGCGAATAAATTGCAATGACAATCTCGGCAACGAGTAGGAAACTCCATTTACTTCGCTGAACAATCAGTTTCTTCATTAGTTCGGAGGATTCCAGGATCGATCGGTACCATGGCACAATAGTAACTGGACGTTCCTGGCTGCAATGAGGTAACCAATCTTATTTCGTTCTGCAGAGTGAAAAATCCTACCATCGCGCAGCTGCTGAGATCATTGTAATCTACCAGATCATTCGACGACAAACTCAAAAATGCAGGAGCTAAATCATTCAGCAGAAAGGAAAACACACTATGCCATTCGTAACTGCAGGAAAAGAAAACGCAGCTAACATCGACATCTATTATAAGGATTGGGGCAAAGGACAACCCATCGTGTTTAGCCACGGCTGGCCGCTCAGCGCGGATGATTGGGACGCGCAAATGCTGTTCTTCCTCTCCAAAGGCTATCGGGTCATCGCCCATGACCGGCGAGGGCACGGCCGTTCAACGCAGACGAGCGATGGTCATGACATGGGCCACTATGCCGACGATCTGAAGGCAGTCACTGACCATCTCAAACTGAAGGATGCGATTCACGTCGGGCATTCGACCGGTGGCGGCGAAGTCGTGCATTATCTCGCCCGTCATGGCGACAAGAATGTAGCGAAGGCGTCGATCATCAGCGCCGTGCCGCCGTTGATGGTAAAAACCTCGGCCAATCCGCTAGGCCTGCCCAAATCGGTGTTCGACGATCTCCAAGCCCAACTCTTCGGCAACCGGGCAAAGTTCTATTACGATCTGCCAGCCGGCCCATTCTACGGCTTCAACCGTCCAGGCGTGAAAACGATCGAGCCTACCGTTTGGAACTGGTGGCGTCAGGGCATGATGGGTGGCGCCAAAGCACACTACGACGGAATCGTCGCATTCTCCCAGACCGACTTCACGGAGGACCTGAAGAAGATCTCGGTGCCTGTTCTTGTGATGCACAGCGAGGACGACCAGATCGTGCCGTACCAGGCAGCCGGTCCGCTCTCAGCCAAGCTCCTCAAAAACGGCACGCTGAAAACATACAAAGACTACCCGCACGGCATGCCTACGACGCAAGCCGACGTCATCAACGCCGACTTGCTCGCATTCATCAAATCGTAGGGCCGCAAACCGACGAGCACATGAAGGCGTTGCGTTTTGAGAAATTTGGTCCTCCTTCGGTTCTCACGATTGAAGAACTTCCGCGACCCGAGCCGCATGATGGGGAAGCACTCGTTCAGGTCCATGCGGCGGCAATAAATCCGAGCGACGTAAAAAACGTATCCGGTTATTTCCCGGCGACAACTTTGCCGCGAACTCCTGGCCGTGATTTCGCGGGAATTGTGGTTACAGGGAAGAAATGTGAAGCCCAAGAGGTGTGGGGCAGCGGTCCGGGTCTTGGCACCACGCTCGATGGCGCACAGGCTGAATATGTCGTGGTATCTGAGGAAGCCGTTTCTCCCAAACCACGTAACTTGAGCTTCGAACAAGCGGCAGCCATCGGCGTTCCGTTTATTACCGCATGGTGCGCGGTCGTCGATGCCGCGCAGCTTGATGCGGGAGAAACAATCTTGATTATCGGGGCCTCTGGCGCGGTCGGCCAGGCGGCCACGCAAATTGCCTGCTGGCGAAAGGCACGCGTGCTCGCGGCCGGTCGCTCCTCGAAACCTGTTCCCGGTGCTGATGCCGTGATCAACACTAGGACCGAAGATTTGCGTGCCCGCGTTTTTGAACTAACCAAGGACAAAGGTGCTGATGCAGTCTTCGACGCAGTCGGCGGCGCGATGTTTGAGCCCTCTCTGCATTGTTTGCGAGTCGGTGGCCGCCAAATCGCAATCACAAGCACAGGCGAACGGCGCGTCTGTTTTGATCTTATTGATTTCTATCACAACCGCTCAAGGTTGGTCGGCGTTGACACGATGAAATTGACGCCGTCTGATGTCGGGGCAATCGCGCAAAAATTGTCTTCGGGCTTCAAAGCAGGTGCGCTTAAACCACCGGCTGTCGAAACAGTGCCGTTCGAAAACGCGATTCAAGCTTATGAACAACTTGTCACTGGTAACACAAACACAAAACAGGTGCTTACATTTTCAAGTAATCAGACATAGTAAGCTTATCTACAAGCTCGTGTATGATGCCATCTGACTCGTTCACTTGTTGTGGAAGGCTGAATAACCCAAACACTCATCGTTTCATGGCTGATTGTATGCGCGCCAGCGTTCGGTCACTAAGGAGGCTTCCCCTGCTCGGGTAAGCGAGAACATGCAACCCGAAGAGTTCGATTTAGTCATGCTCGGTGGCGGCACGGGTTCGACCGTTGCTGCGTGGACGTTTGCCGGCGAAGGAAAGCGGGTCGCAGTCGTCGATCGCAAATACATCGGCGGATCGTGCCCGAACATCGCCTGCTTACCAAGCAAGAACATCATCCACAGTGCGAAGATCGCGTCCTACATTCGCCGAAGCAAAGAGTTTGGCATCTCTCTCGACGGCTTCACAATCGACATGTCGGGCGTCCGCGATCGCAAACGCAAGATGGTAATCGGCCTCAACGACATGTACCTTGCGAACTACAGAAACACGGGAGCGACATTGATTTTGGGAGGAACCGGTCGGTTCATCGCTCCGAAAACTGTCGAGGTCACTCTCCCGAATGGGACCAAGCGTCTGTTGCGCGGTACCGACGTGATCATAAGTACCGGTACACGAGCTACCCTGGAAGCAATCCCCGGTCTTGCTGAAGCGGAACCACTCACCCATGTCGAGGCACTCGAACTTGACCGCGTTCCCGAACGGTTACTTGTGATAGGTGGCGGATATGTCGGAATAGAATTCTCGCAGGCTATGCGCCGCTTCGGAAGCAAAGTAACGGTGATCGATCGCAACCAACGCCTGATGTCTAAAGAAGATGAAGACGTCTGTGAAGCTCTTCGTACTCTGCTTCAGGACGAGGACGTAGACATTGTTTTGTCTGCGCGGGTCAAGGAACTGTCAGGGAAATCTGGCGACGCAGTGAGCGTCATCGTGGACCAAAACGGAACTGAGAAGGCCTTGAAGGGCAGTCATGTACTAGTGGCGGCAGGCCGCACGCCAAACACCGACCGGCTTGGGTTGGACTTAGCTGGAGTCGAATTGACGAACCGGGGATACATCAAGGTCAACGAACGATTGCAGACTACCGCGCCGGGTGTGTGGGCAATCGGTGAGGTTGCGGGTAGTCCGCAGTTTACACATATCAGCCTGGACGATTTTCGCGTCGTCCATGCGAATCTAACTGGCGGCAACCGCGTGACTACGGGCAGGCAGGTTCCTTATTGCCTATTCACGGACCCGGAATTGGCGCGCGTTGGATTAAGTGAAATGGAAGCCAGAGCTCGGAGTATGGCGTATCGCTTGTTCAAAGTTCCAATGGAAGAAAATCTGCGCGCACGCTCGCTTTCGGAAACGCGAGGATTTTTCAAGGCCTTGGTAGCGACTGACAGCGATCGCATTCTCGGCTTCACGGCTTTCGGTGTTGGCGCGGGGGAGATTATGTCCACCGTCCAGATGGTGATGATCGCAGGATTGCCCTATACCACACTGCGGGATGCCGTCCTAACTCATCCCACATTAGTAGAAGGACTGATGGCGCTGTTCTCATCAGTGCCGTCGGCCCATCATGTTGCTGATGCGACGTCGTCACCGCATTAAATCGAGGCATGCATAAGGAATATGTTATCGTGCTTCCAGATCTGGAGTTGGTTGCGCCGGGAGTCTTTGGACGGGACAACATTGCAGCCATTATCGGGGACGCTGGATCGCACGCTCGATGACAAGCTTTTCAAGTTAACCATATGAAACTACCAACCAGCTTATCGATAGGCATCACCGCGATTAGTATACTCGGCACGATATTAGTTCGGGCGGCCACTGATCACAGCGACGAACAGATCCGCACTGAGGTCGATTGGTCGGAGTTGATCGCGAGCATGGACAAGATGCACATGGCCATGGGAGCAGTTGAGCGATCCGGCAACAGTGATGTCGATTTCGTTAGGTTGATGATTCCTCATCATCAGGCGGCAGTCGACATGGCGAAAACACAACTCTTGTACGGCAAGGATCCACAAATGCGGCGCCTAGCTCAGGAAATTATCACTGACCAACAGCTCGAACTCGAATTGATGCAGCGTTGGCTGAAACAACAACACGCAAACTAACATGAGAGCGATTCTTTGGTTTTTGCTTCTTTGTTTATCGGCACCGGCAATAGCGCAACAGGCCCCTTGGGCGCGACGAGACATTCCAGTCTCCAGTCACGACCGCGTTTATACGGCCGATCAAACGTCGAACACGGTTTCGGTAATTGATCCGGCTGAGAACAAGTTGCTCGGCGAGATAAGACTTGGCGACCCGGTGCCCGGCGCGCTTAGTCCGCTGTACAAAGGGCAGCTTCTCGTTCACGGTCTGGGTTTCTCGCCAGACTCCAAGACACTGGCCGTTGTGTCGGTGGGATCGAATTCTGTAACGCTGATCGACACGTTAACGAACAAAGTCAAAGGCGTGGTTTACGTGGGCCGATCGCCGCATGAAGCGTTCTTCACTCCCAATGGACGCGAGTTATGGGTGACTGTGCGCGGCGAGAACTACGTCTCGGTGATCGATCCCGCTCGGATGAGCGAAACGCGGCGCATCGAAGTGGCCAACGGTCCAGGTATGACCATGTTCGGGCCGGACGGCAAGTATGCGTTTGTGTGTTCCAGCTTCATTCCGGAACTCGCGGTCATCGATGTAGCGTCGCATAAAATCATCAAGCGAGTGCCGCAAGTGAGTCCCTTTTCACCGAATATCGCTGTTACTCCGGAAAACGATGAGGTGTGGATCACCTTGAAAGACGTCGGCAAGGTGCAGACCTACAGCGCGAAGCCACCGTTCGAGCAAAAAGTGGTGGTGGAGACTGGACCGATCACGAATCACGTGAACTTTGCGAATAATCGCAGCGGAAAATTCGCATACGTGACCATTGGCGGCACGAACGAAGTAAAAGCCTTCCGAAGAGGCGAAACACCGGAATTAGTCGCAACAATTCCGGTGGGAGAACTTCCGCATGGAATCTGGCCTTCGGGCGATGGTTCGCGAGTTTATGTGGCACTGGAAAATGCCGGACATTGCGTTGCGATTGATACCGTAACTAACAAGGTCATCGCTAACATCCCAATCGGGCAAACGACGCAGGCTCTGGTTTATGTGCCAAACGCGGTCCCGAGCGGCGCCGGTACGGAAAATCTCATGCCGCTCGGCACTGCAGCTAACACTGCGCGGCTACACTTGGAGGCCGGCGGCACCGCGCTGCCAAAAGCTCAGGCATCGGTGGCGGTGAATTCACTCGGCCTCTTGGATCTTATTCAGATCGCGGCGAAAGGACTTTCACCGCAGACGCAGTATCAGGTCTATCTGGCCGGATCGAATCAGGCGCCGTTTGGTAAACTTGAACCGCTTGCCGTCCTGAAAACGAATCCCGATGGCGCAGGCATCGTTCAGGCAATCGGGCCGCTGAAGGCGCTCGCCGTCAATAATCCAAATTCCTCCGCGGCTCAACGATTTCTCGTCGTGACAGACATCAAAGACCCATCGCAGATTGCGCTGCGGCAGGCTAGCTCGGCAGGAAATCTTGACCGTAAATAGGCCTAACGACCTCCTGACGCACTATTTTATGTCAAAGCCTTGGTTCATTATCGGACTCTTGCTGTTAAGCTGCTGCACAGTGACGGCGCAAAAGGAAGCCCGCCATATTCGAAACATTGTTCTTGTTCATGGTGCCTGGGCAGATGGTTCGGGCTGGAAAGGTGTTTACGAAATTCTCGCCAAGAAAGGGTACAAGGTCAGCATCGTTCAGGAGCCGGAGACGTCCTTCAAAGAAGACGTAGATGCGACTATTCGCGTGATCGCTCAGCAAGATGGACCGTGCGTTGTTGTAGCTCACAGCTATGGTGGAGCGGTAATCACAGCAGCTGCGAACGATCCTAAAGTCATGGCATTAGTTTATGTCGCGGCCCACATGCCGGATGCAGGAGAGAGTGAGGCTGAGGATGGCAGGCGTTTTCCAAGTGATCTAAGTAAGTCGAGCGCAATAAAAAAGACTACCGACGGTTTCACTTACCTCGATCCAGCCCAATTTCATGAATATTTCGCAGCCGATTTGACTGCTGAGCAAGCCGCTTTCATGGCGCGCTCACAGGTGTTCAACTACGCCGAAAATTTCAGTGCGGTTATCACGACGCCAGCGTGGAAAAGCAAGCCGAGCTGGATGCTGGTACCCACAAAGGATAGAACCATTAATCCTGATCTTGAACGGTGGTACGCCGCGCGAGCTAAAAGTCACGTGGTGGAAGTTTCAGGCGCGAGCCATGCAGTCTACGTCTCCAGGCCAAAGGAGGTTGCAGCCGTAATCGAAGAAGCTGCGTCGCACGCTCACTCTGAAGAGGGAGCGATCAATACACCTTCGGTGACATCACAAGATCTTACGAACGAGCAATAGTTACAAAGCAACACACCAGCGAACGTCAGACTTCCAAGCGTTCAGAAATGAAAGGAACACAATGAACAACAATAGATTCTCGGGAAAAGTTGCGCTCGTGACCGGAGGAACTTCCGGTATTGGCAAAGCCACGGCGCTCGAGTTCGCGCGCGCTGGCGCCAAGGTCGTTTTGGCTGGTCGCCGCGAGAAAGAAGGCGCGCAGGTCGTTGCCGAAATTAAAAAACTCGGCGGCGATGCGGCATTCGTCCGGACGGACGTCGCGAAAGATGCCGACGTTAAAGCGATGGTCGACTTCACCATCGGCACTTATCGCCGCCTCGACATCGCTTTTAACAATGCCGGCGTTGAGTGGATAGGCCCATTGGATCAGGCCACCGAGGCGGAATACCGTCGCATCTTCGACATCAACGTTTGGGGAGTTCTGAATTCGATGCGTCACGAAATCCCTGCCATGCTAAAAAACGGCGGTGGCGCCATCGTCAATACCTCTAGCGTGGCCGGGCACGTTGGCATGGGTCAGGTCAGCATCTACACCGCGTCCAAGCATGCGGTCGAAGGCTTGACCAAGGCTCTCGCGCTGGAGTTCGCCAAACAAAATATCCGTATTAACGCAGTGGCCCCCGCCGGTGTCGCAACCGACATGGTCGATCGCTTCGCCGGAAAAGAAGGCGAGATGCGCGATTACCTCACGTCTCTTCATCCGGTCGGGCGCATTGGCGCCAGCGAAGAAATCGCTGCGGCCGTTCTCTATCTCTGTTCCGACGACGCGAAATTTACCACCGGCACTTCCCTCGTAGTGGATGGAGGAATGCTGGCCCAATAAAGAACACATTTAGAAATCGAAACATCAAGAGTGGAACTATCGAAGTCGATTTTCTCCCGCAAGCTTTTGAAGAGGCCAAAGATTACCTCAAATGCTGCCTCTCCCCCCCGAAAGCTGGGATTCGCGATCAACTCTAATGAGAGCAAATCTGATTAAATGAAGCAGTTCTTTTTTGCGTGTCCCCCTTTTTTGGTTGTCTTTTTGACGGGAACTGGCTTCGAGATAGCATAACATTGACGACTTCGATTCGCCGAAGCCTCATTGAGAAAACGCGCAGCAATACAAATTAAAAACGATGCCTAATCGAGGGTGTTCTCATCTCGACACGATCGAGTCCATCAAACAACCGCAACGCCGCGAATGCGAAGAATGCGTGAAGATCGGTTCATCCTGGGTCCATCTGCGCACGTGCCAGACGTGCGGTGTGACGCTGTGCTGCGATAGCTCCCCAAACCGGCATGCCAGCAAGCACGCTCATTCGTCCAGCCATCCTGTCATTGCATCCGCTCAACCCGGAGAGCGCTGGTTGTACTGCTATCCAGACGACGCGTTTGCGGAATATTAGCCGCTGACATGCCGAAGAGTTTGGGCGATTTCTGAAATCGCCACACACAATCGATTTGTAACGTGCTTCAAAATCTTATTTAGCCGCCATGGACGCGGACACGCACATACCATGTTCGACTTCTGGTGACACTTGCGGTGCATCTTCTCCGCTGCTTCCAACTTACACTCGCCATTTGCTAGCTTTTGAGCGCCTGCCGCCTCGCCTCCGCTGCAAAAGCGCTACAGCTCAACCCTTGCGCCTCACGACTTCGAGACAACGATCGTACCTGTCATTTTCGGGTGCACCGAGCAAAAGTAGGTGTAGGTGCCGGGAGCACCTGCTGTAATCGTGAATGTCTCATCCGTGTCGAGCGCCGACGATTTCTTAAACCGTTTCTCGACGCTGACAACGGTATGTGGTTCTTCGTCGTGATTGATCCATGTAATCGTCTGTCCGGACTTCACGGTTATGGTCTGCGGATTGAAGGCGAAATCTTTGATCTCTATTGTGTTTTGCTTGCTACTGGTGCTATCGGCGTCCTTCATTTCGCCAGCAAGTGCGAAGGCGGACAGACTCAGACAACTGATCGCGCACAGTAGTGCGATGGTTTTGTTTCTAGCTATTAGTGTGGTCATGGTTATTTGTTGTTGCGTTAGCTAAGGTTAGAATCGACGACAGCCAGCGCGGTTTTACCTTGTTTATACTGGACGCTGGTTAGACCAAGAAGGCTGCGCAGCTTTTCAGCTGGCACTTTCATCGGTCCAGGAGATGGGGCAGTTCCAGGCGCAGGCTGTGGAAAGGCGGTGGACATCGCTGTATGGAAAGTGATATTGCCTTCTACCTTTTGGAGCACCTGGTGAATGTGCCCGTTTAGCACTGTCACCGACCCGAAGCGTTTCAAATATCCCAGAGCGCGTTCGCTATCGCTTGTTCCCCAACCCCATTGCGGATACACCGTCCAAAGCGGGATGTGCGCGAACACAACAATCGGCGTGTCAGCGCCAAGGGGTTTCACATCGCCCTCGAGCCACTCGAGCTGGTCATCGCCGAGCTGCCCCAAACCGCCCGCCTGAAGATCTAGCACGTTGACCAGTCCAATGAAATGGACACCGTTTTTGTTAAAGCTATACCAACCGGAGCCCTTGGCGTCGACCCGCTTCAAATACTTTTCGCGGTAAAGCTTTCCGCCGTCATTTAGAACGTCGTGCTCGCCTGGCACGTAAAACACATCCTTGGTCCGGCAGCTCTTTAGTACCTCGTCGAAGGTATCGAACTCTTCCGGCTTTGAGAGTTGCGTGATATCGCCGGTGTGGATAAGGAAAGACGGCGGAGTTGGCATCGCGTTGATTCGATCCAAAGCAACTTTGAAAGTCGCGGTAACATCTTTGTTAGCCTCTTTGTTGAAGCCAATATGGCTATCGCTAATCTGTAGAAAACTAAGGTCCGTAGCCGGCAATGGCCCTCCAGCTTTCGCAATTTCGGCAAGGGTTTTTGACACGAGGACGCCGCCGCTGACGGTCCAGAGCAGGCCGGTGCCAGCCCAGGCCATGCACTGAAGAAAGCCGCGGCGGTCGATGCCGTCGTGTTCGTGATCATGAGAAATGTAATCGGACATATGTTTGGTTCCTTTTGGTTTGGCTGGTTTGATTGATGTTGTTTCCACTGGTCCTTACTGATTCGGGAGGGTTTTATTCCCGGAATTAAATCGCACCACTTTCGACTCCGCTGACAAATCCGCCGAGATGTCCGGCGATTGCGATCAGCAAGACCGTGGCAAGCGCAAGCATGATGTAGGTGAGCCCCGGCGCGCGTTGCGGAAGTTTCCGCTGGGAAATACGCCAGCCGGAAAGAACCCACATCATCCCGCTTGCGGCCAGGGCAAAGAGCAGGTGCAGAAGCAAGTTTCCCTTAAGCTTCGACCCTTCCAGTTGCCATTGCCATGCGGTCAAGCCGCTCGCAATGGCAACCGGGGCTGTCAGGGCCGCACCGATCAGATTATAAAACGCGGCCTTCGCCAAGGCTGGATTCTTTTTCCAGATCGCAAGGAGATCAAATGCCACACTGATGATGAACAGCGCTATCGGGAAGTGAATAATTATCGGGTGTTGCGCGTGTTTCGCGAGCAGGGCGGCTTTTAGATCAAACGGGTTCATGCGATCCTTTGTGAAACCTTGCAGCGATTTTCCGACACTCAGTTGTGTGCTATCCCGCTGGGTGATTTCTCACCTGTGGAATCCAAGTCGAGGATTGTTTGCCTACCAGCCTTGATAACGACGCGCGCTCGGACATATCCTTTCGTCTCCGATCGAGCTTCGATTACGTAGGATCCCGCCTGCAGTGTCACGACCTCGGGAATTTCATCGCTGTTCGAGATGTGATTTTCCACATTCTTGAATAGCCTTCCATCGGTCGTGTAGATCGCGTACGAGCTATGTGCATAGTAAGGCACGTCACTGTCCTCGAATGCATCCGTAGCGGAATAAACCATGAGTGAACCCTGCGATAACTGTCCTGCTTTTGCCTCGCCCCTGGCCAGTGCTGGTTTCTCTGTTTCATTGCCGCGCGTTGTGCCGAGCAACGCCACAGCAATAAACATCCCGATCGCCAGATTTCTTGTGGTCACGTACCTAAGAAGTGGCATGAACGCCGATCCGTAGCTGTAAGTCTGTTTGTGATTAGTTTTCATTGTTTTGTTTTTGATTACCTCCAGCGACTTATACCGATTTGGTCAGCGAATATTCCCGCTAGGGCGAAACCGTTTCCGCGCCGAAAAAGTTGCGGGAAAGAATCGCCCTGGTTCGACGGAACCGTGCGCGACTATTATCGATGGGCTACCCTGCTATCGTTTCGCTAACGACCGCGGATGTCGTTAGGGATGCTGAGTGTGCGCTTCGAACTGCTGCTTGAACGTCTGTAAATCGTTGTCGCTAACGTCAGAAACGGCCCAGTAATTGAAGTCGGTATCAGCCCAATGAAGCAAATGATAACCCTGGCGTGTTATCGTATTTTGTACCTTGCCCGCTCCAGGCGCTGTTGGCCATATAAATAAGTTAATAAAATGCTTGCGCCTTTCGTAAACCAGCGCTGCTACGGGATGGTTATCGAGATAATCAAGGCGCCCTCCTATCAAGGGAAAACCTTCAGCAGACAGATCCACCGCTGGGGCTGCAAAATCGAGCTTTGCATCAAGCCATGGCTTAACCGTGTGTTGATCGGAGGAGGCGACGTCCGTGAGGTGGTTTGCCATAAGCGAGCGGACATGACTAGCTATAAGTTGTGTCGCTAGGAACTGGTCGGACGAAGGTTGTCGCAATCGAGGCAGCAAATTGGAACCAATAATCGCAGCCAGGATTATAGCTGCGGCGAGGCCTAGCCAGTTCCATGGTATCGTTGGTAGACTCGGACGGCGTTCTGAACGGGGACGCGTGATTGGCACTTGATTTTCTTGTGCAGTACCGTGCGTAGCCCTCGCGCCGATTGCATCTCGCAAAGAGGATCGAATCTGCTGACGCAGTTCGGTCGAAGCTTTATAGTACGGCGCGCTCCGGTTGATCGCGTGCCCCAGGGCAGCCTGCGCCTCATATGTCTGCTCACACTTGGGGCAGTCCCGCAAGTGCTGTTCGACTTTCTGACTGGTGATTGGGTCCAGTTCGCCATCCAGATAAGCGTCCATCAAGTCTGTGATTTCCTGGCAGTTCACCTTATTCTCCTGACTCATCTAAGCGGTTAAATATTCCCTAAGTTTTGCGCGGGCCCTGGCCAGTCGCGACATGACCGTGCCGGCGGGAATTTTCAGGGTGTCGCCTATCTCCTTGTAAGATAACTCTTCCTGATGGCGTAGAATCAGGATCTCCCGGAATTCCGCAGGTAATTGGTCCATCGCATTTGTCATTAGTTTGGCGTCTTCCGCGCGCTCGAGGATCGTTTCGGGGCTGACCGACTCGTGGGCGGTTGCGTGGATCTCTTCATCGAAAGTCGTTGTGAGATCGACTGCGTGGTTTTTCTTCAGCAGGGTGTACGACGTATTTCGAACGATCGTGAGGAGCCAAGCCCGTCCGTTTGAGCCGCGAAATCCGTCGAAAGACCTGAATGCGCGCAGATACGCCTCTTGCACTACATCCTGCGCGTCCTGTTCGTTGCGCAGCAACCACCTGGCCAAATTGTGCGCAGCATCAAGATGAGGCAGCATCGCCTCCTCAAACAAAGCCAGTTCCGGTGTCTCGGAGTGATCTGCTTGCGTCTTTTCGACTACGGTGAACTTCACAATCTTTCGTTGCGATTCGAGATCTTGAGTGTCCGAACCATGCTCCGTTTTCAGTTGCAAAGCCATAGTGATTTTCGAGGGGCCATAATCTCGGCACGGCGCAGTACACTTAGGCGCTTTGCCGTTTATCTAACTAGACTGGCGCCGCTTCATTTTATTCCATCCACACAAGAAAAGATTCCGCGGGAGACCAGATCATCTCACGGACTTCGGTAAGTCAAACGAGGCCGTGCATAACTCCAAGAGAATATAAATCGGCCAGATCGGTATGAATGGATTGAACGCAGCACAACTTTCTGAGGAAACAAACTACCCGAATTTTTTATGTCTTTTACAATCGCCAGTATCATGAATTTGATGGGGCCGGAGATGATGGTAATCCTCCTAATCGTGTTGCTCCTGTTTGGAGCAAAAAAACTACCTGAGCTCGCCCGAGGGATGCGGCGAGCGGTAAAAGAGTTCAGCGCAGCGCGAGATGAGATCGAGAAGGGGTTAGGTCACTCCGGTCCCAGCGGAGTAGCGCCGGCCAAATTACTGGACACAAAGAGCGAGCTACGTCTGTGAGTAAATTCAGCGTTCGCGACGAGTGAATTTCAATCCACGCGAGGCAAGAACTCTTCGCGCACGATCTTTCCGTTCTTCACGGTGTAAACGCCAACTTCAGACAATTTTCGCCGCTGTTTCGAACTCTTGTCAGTAACATCCGCATCGTACTGCACGACGAATCGGTCGTGCGCCACGAATGGTTCACTCGCATCGAAGCTGTGTACTTCCATCGCGTTAACCCACCAATCGATCTTACCACGCACGCCTTCTTTCTCGCGCGTTTCCGGGGAACCGCCGCTCATACTGAACGCTTCGACGCTTACAATGTCATCGTCGTAAAGCGTATCGAGCGCTTCGTACCAGGCTTGCTTGCGGACTAACTCAACCACTTTCTTTGCAACTTCTTCGGTTTTCATTTCTCTCTTTTAGCCAGCTTGAAAGCACTCGCTAAGAATTTCTCGACGTTTGCACAAACTCTCGTGCGTTCGGAGGACGCCAGGTTCATAATCGGAAGATTCCACCGTGACGTCGGCTACGTCAGGTGATTGAATCGAAATATGTCGCCAGTTCTCCACGAGCCGTGTGATGAGATCATAATTCGTTCGCGACCGGCGCGTGCGCCTTGTTCAAAAAGTGCCGGGCGCTGGGTGCTTGTGGCCACCACCCTCGCTTCCAGTATGGCCTTTATCGATAGCACCGTTGTGAACGTAGCCTTGGCTGCACTGCAAACGAACATGAACGCCACAATCGTGGACGTGCAGTGGGTTATCGAGGCTTATGCGCTTTTGCTTTCGGCCCTTCTGCTGGTCGGCGGATCTCTCGGAGATCACTACGGACGGCGCCGGGTCTTCTTGATTGGTGTCGCTCTCTTCGCTGTTGCGTCCACGTGGTGCGGACTTGCTCCAAACATACATCAACTAATCGCGGCGCGTGCGACACAAGGGCTGGGCGCAGCGCTACTCGTTCCCGGCAGTCTCGCCATAATCAGCAGTTCGTTTCCTGAAAACGAACGGGGACGCGCGATCGGCACCTGGTCGGGTTTCAGCGCAATCACGACTGCTATTGGGCCGGTGATCGGTGGCTGGCTGATCGAGCATCTTTCCTGGCGCGCGATTTTCTTCATTAATGTTCCAATCGCGTTTTTGATAATCTTTGTCTCGCTGTGGCGTGTTCCGGAGAGCTTAGACAAGGAGAGCAAAGGACTCGATTGGTTAGGCGCGATTCTGATAACGTTCGGCCTGGGTGCCTTGGTTTATGGTCTGATCGAATCGTCACGGCTCGGCTTCGGCGATCGATCAGTCCTGGCAGCGCTCATTGCAGCAGCCATTCTGCTAACCGCTTTCCTGATAATCGAGTCGCGGCTTCCTAATCCAATGCTGCCGCTCGCTCTATTTCGATCGCGAACATTTACCGGAGCAAACCTGCTGACGTTTTTGCTTTACGGCGCGCTCGGCGGCACCCTTTTCTTCCTCCCGCTGAATCTGATTCAAGTCCAGCATTACTCGGCCACTGCCGCTGGCGCGGCTTTTCTCCCGTTTATCTTGATCATTTTTCTTCTTTCTCGCTGGGCGGGCGGACTCGTCGAAAGGTACGGATCCAAAATCCCGCTGGTTGTCGGCCCGTTAATCGCAGCTCTGGGCTTCGCGCTTTTCATGTTGCCCGGTTTAAACGCCGGATATTGGCAAACATTTTTCCCTGCCGTCGTTGTGCTCGGAACAGGTATGGCTGTAAGCGTAGCCCCTCTCACTACGACCGTGATGAATTCAGTCACACCGAATCGCGTCGGCATCGCTTCCGGCGTGAACAACGCGGTTGCCAGAGGAGCTGGACTGCTCGCGATCGCCGTCTTGGGAATCGTTATGCTTCACTCCTTTAATCATGTGCTCGATCGGCGATTGGTCATGGGAAACGTACCGCCTGCGGCGTCGCAGTCATTACAAACTCAGCGTAGTAAACTCGCTGGTGTTTCTCTTCCCGAAGAGTTGAACCAGACGACTAAACAAATGATTGGGCATGCGGTCTCCGAATCATTCGTGCAAGCTTTTAGGCTCGTCATGGCTATTGGAGCGACGCTCGCTGTCGTTAGCGCCATCGTCGCGTGGCTTCTCATAGGCACCCGCGGAGATTAAAACACGGTTAAGGCGCGTGATGAGATTGGCCCAATGAGTTCAGCATTCCTCCTCCGTTCGATTCCCGCTTTGACCTGGCTACGGACGTACAATGCCACGTTGCTGCGCGGTGACATCCTCGCCGCCATCACGCTTGCGGCGTACTTGCTGCCTGCGGCGTTAGGCGACGCTTCTCTAGCCAATTTGCCTCCCGAAGTCGGCCTTTACGCATGTTTGTTCGGTGGGCTTATTTTTTGGATTTTTTGCGGTTCGCGCTACACCGCTATTTCAGTGACTTCCGCCATTTCGCTCGTGATTGGCTCGTCGATTGGGGAGATTACCGGCGGGAATACTATGCGCTTTGGCGCCCTTGCGGCCGGCACTGCGCTACTGGTCTCGCTCATCGCATTCATTGCCTGGCTAGCGAAAGCTGGAGTCATGGTACATTTCATTTCGGAGAGTGTTATGACCGGCTTCAAATCCGGAGTGGCGCTTTTTCTTGCCAGCACACAATTGCCGAAGCTTTTCGGTTTCCACAGCACTCATGGAAGTTTCTGGGAGAACACGAATTTCTTCTTCAAACATCTGAATGACACGAACTCGATGTCACTTGTCGTTGGAGGAATCGCGCTGGCGCTGCTGATCCTTGGAAAAATTTTTCTCAAGCACAAACCGGTCGCGCTTTTCATCGTAATCGGAGGCATTGTTGCCGCCTCTATCCTTTCGTTGGAAGCGCGTGGCGTGAAAATAATTGGGGCCGTGCCGCAGGGAATCTCGCCGCTGAGGTTTCCAACTGTTCACTGGAACGATTTGAACGACTTGCTACCACTGGCGTTGGCCTGCTTTCTCCTCGGTGCGGTCGAAACGGCCGCGATTGGCCGGATGTTCGCCGCGAAGCACGGCGGACGATTCGATGCTAACCAGGAAAATCTAGCACTCGCGGCATCGAACCTGTTCGCTGGACTCGGCGGCGGCTTTCCGGTGAGCGGCGGCACATCGCAGTCGCTCGTCAATGAAGAAGGCGGCGCGAAGACACCGCTCTCCACCGCCCTCGCTGCGGTTTTTATTCTGGTGGTCGTGCTCTTTTTCTCCCGCTTATTGAGCGCGCTACCTCAACCGGTGCTCGCCGCCGTGGTTTTGGTGGCGATCGCGGGTTTGCTAAATCTTTCAACATTGAAGGAACTGTGGCTTAACGATCGTTCCGAATTTGTGGTGGCCATAGCAGCTTTCGCCGGCGTGCTCACGTTCGGCCTCCTCGACGGCGTGATGATCGGCGTTGCAATCTCACTTGTGCAATTGGTCCGCATTTCATCGCGCCCCCACGTTGCTTTTCTCGGACGAATTCCCGGCACACGCCGTTTCTCGGACCGCGATCGGCATGCGGACAACGAGCTGATTCCAAACGTAATGATTTTCCGGCCTGAATCGGCCCTCATTTACTTTAATGTCGACAATGTATGCGAGGCGATCCTAAGTCGCGTTCGTATCGAGGCGATATCGCCGAAACTGGTGGTCCTCGATCTCTCAGCCGCACCGCTCGTGGACATGCAGAGTGCGCACACCCTTGCTAGCATGGCGGATGAACTCGGCGCCATAGGCATCCGGTTTCAAGCGGTCGAGCCGCGCTCCTCCGTGCGCGATCGGCTGCGCCATGAGGGCATCGACAGCAAATTGGGCGGGGTAAATCGTTTCACAAGCGTGGCCGATGTTATCGATCACTTTCTGGGCGAACCCGCGCCATCCGCGGTCGCGATCAAACCACCGCTCTAAATTCAACGACGTTTTACAATAAACAGCGTTGCGAAAGACTATGTTTCTTGCCTCGTAATAATTGGAAGGGAATTAACTCGAGCGAAAAGTGCGCCGGGCGCCGCCGCGCTCTTCCGCCGGGATCTGAATGGGATCGCGCGCGCATTCCCAAATCACAAGCGCATCGTACTGATCGGTCACAGTATGGGCGGAATGATTTGTCGATTAATGATCACAGACGCGGGCGACAAGATCTGGCGCGATTTTTTTGCCACGCCTCCGAACAAAACTCCGCTGGCGAGCGACACACGCAAACTTTTGGAAGAGGCGCTTGTTTTTAATCATCGGCCGGATGTGCAGCGGGTGATATTCATTTCGACTCCGCACCGCGGCAGCGAGCTGGCCTCGAACTGGATCGGGCGCGCCGGCGCCGCTCTTGTCAGGACTCCGCGGCTCTTTACTTCGATCTATGCGTCAACCAAACCGCTCCTGATCGCCGACCCTGCGGCCAGACCGCTAAACCGTATGCCGAACAGCGTAGATACGCTTGAGCCTAACGATCGGTTCGTGGAAGCCGTCAACAAACTGCCAATCACGCGCGGTATCCCTTATCATTCGATCATTGGAGACCGCGGCCGGGGCGACACACCCAATAGTTCCGATGGTGTAGTTCCATACTGGAGCTCTCATCTCCAGGGCGCGCAGTCGGAGTTGATCGTCAATTCAGATCACGGCGCGCAATACAATCCACAAGCAATTCGAGAAGTTGAAAGAATTCTGAAGACCTACCATTGACCGTATGAACATCGAGTCGATCGCGCCATCGATCAAGAAGGTGTCTCCATGGTTGATTCTTTGGAGCACAGTGACCTTTATTTGTGGAATTCTGGCCATCATCCTTCCGTTTACGATTTCTTTTGGAATTGCGTTTATCATTGGTTGCTTGATTTTGGCCGCAGGAATTGGACATCTGTTTTTTGCTTTCGATGCGCGCAGCGTCGGCGGGTTTCTCTTCCAGATACTTGTGAGTCTGCTTTACGCAATGGCGGCAATTTGTTTGTTGGTGAACCCGCTTTTTAGCGTTCTCTCACTTAGCCTTTTCCTGGCAATTTTTCTGCTCCTCGAGGGTGCCTTGGAATTTGCTCTCTACTTTCGGGTCAGGCGATTCCACCATTCCATCTGGCTGCTAATTGATGGGATCGGCACTTCGGTCCTTGGGATATTGATGCTTCGACAGTGGCCACCAGTTTCTCCGGAGACAATCGGAACGTTGATCGGTATTAGCTTGATGCTGAGTGCCGTCTCCAGGCTGATATTTACGATGGCGATTCGCGCGCTAAACCCCGCAACCACCTAACGGCCCTTCATGTCCGCCGAGCGTTCCTCAGATGTAAAATTCGATATCGGCCATGTATTGTTCATCGACATCGTCGGTTACTCGAAGTTGCTGATTGACGAGCGTGGTGTGACTTTCCTGCAAACGAATGTAATCGGAAGATCAAACAAACCTGAGAGAAACAAATATTATGGCCAAGCAAGATAAATCCACCGAGTCAGTCTACAGAGTAACGGAAGTTATCGGGACGAGTACCCAGTCCTGGGAGGACGCGGCAAAGACTGCAGTGCAGACCGCGGCGGGCACCCTACGTGATCTGCGCATTGCCGAGGTTGTCAAATTGGATGTGAAGATCGAGGACGGCAAAGTGATCGAGTACCGAACGCGATTACAACTGTCCTTTAAGTACGAAAGTTAGTCCGGACGTACAACGGCGCGGTCGAATCTAACTGTGGTCCACTTTTACCCCGAACCTTCTCGGGCCATTTGAACGACCGTCGCCGTCGCCCCGATGAACAGCAAAATCCCGGGACTTCATCACGTCACTGCGATCGCCAGCGATCCGCAGCGGAACCTGGATTTCTACGTGAGACTTCTCGGTCTGCGTTTTGTGAAACGCACCGTCAATTTTGATGATCCGGGAACGTATCATTTTTACTTCGGCGATCGCCGCGGAACGCCCGGAACAATCCTGACATTCTTTCCCTGGCCCGCTGCGCGACGCGGAATTCGCGGCGTCGGGCAAGTCGAGGCGACGGCCTTCTCAATATCACCGGACTCGGTCGACTATTGGCTGGAACGTTTGAAAGAGCAGCATGTTGCAGCGGAAAAAGCAGCGCCGCGTTTCGGGGAAGAAGTAATTCGATTTGTCGATCCCGACGGACTCTTACTGGAACTGGTTGCGTCAAATTCGCTCGCGTCGGTTGAACCTTGGCCCGACAGCCCGGTTTCTCCCGAGCATGCGCTTCGTGGATTCCACAGCGTGTCAGCCGCTTTGGAGGGTTACGAAAAGACAGCCCGTTTGCTCACTGACACGTTTGGTTACCGATTGATCAAAGAATCGGGTAACCGGTCTCGATTCGCATCGCATGACAATAACGCACCGGGCCGAATCGTTGACTTGCTTTGCATGCCTGATGGAGGCGTTGGGCGCGTTGCGGCCGGTTCAGTTCATCACATCGCGTTTCGCGCGCGTGACGAACAAGAGCAACTCCAGTGGCGAAAGCAGCTCGTTGATCTTGGTTACAACGTTACGCCTGTAATCGATCGCATCTATTTTCATTCAATCTATTTTCGCGAACCCGGTGGCGTGCTCTTTGAAATCGCAACCGAACCTCCCGGCTTTACCTTTGATGAGGTAATCGAAGAGTTCGGAACGGGGCTGCATCTTCCCCCGTGGCTGGAATCTGCGCGCTCGCAGATCGAAAACATTCTTCCGCCAATCCGCGTACCGCACAAACAATGAGGCCGCAGCTGGATTTCGTTCACGAATTCGTTCCCGGTAACTCGAGGCGAACGCTGCTGCTATTGCACGGAACCGGAGGAAACGAGCGCGATCTCATCCCGCTAGGGCGCGAACTCGATCCTAACGGTTCTTTGCTTAGTCCGCGCGGAAAAATTCTGGAGAACGGAATGCCGCGATTTTTTCGGCGGCTGGCTGAGGGTGTGTTCGATTTGGAGGATTTGAAGACGCGAACGAACGAGCTGGCGGACTTTGTTTCCGCGGCGATACGCCATTACAAACTCGCCGCGGACCATATTGTTGGCGTTGGTTATTCCAACGGCGCCAACATCGCCGCAAGCATGCTATTACTTCGGCCCGAAATTATGCATGCTGCGATTCTATTCCGCGCGATGGTGCCGCTGGTTCCGGACAAAATGCCGGAGCTATCATCTGTGCACGTTTGGATCGGCGCAGGCGATCAGGATCCGATTATTCCGCCATCGGAAACCCAACGTCTTGTTGAACTTCTTCGCCAAGCGAGCGCCGAGGTGACAATTCGTTTTTTTCATGCCGGCCACGGCCTAACGAACAACGAGGTCGAGACAGCAGGTCAATGGCTTATAGAGCCTTCAACAAATCAACGCACGAAAAACTTTGAGTAGCCAATTACCATAGGCGCTTTCTAGCGAATGCATGACCTGAACCGGATTTTAGGTAACGCTCAAAAGCTTCTGCCTTGGCGCGACCAGTGAACGCGACATAAGTGATTAGCTTCCATGGACTGAACTTTGTGGTATGAGAAGATTTCCCTTGATCGTGTTCTCGGAGACGCTGTTTGAGGTCTGTTGTCATTCCAACGTAGCGCTCTCCTTGCGCAGAAAGACTCTCAATAAGATACACGTAATACACTGGCCCTCCTTCGCTGAAGCTTCGGAGGGCGTCCTGCTTCGCGCAACGAATCACCGCCGATCCTGCGAAGCGCATCAGCGCGAAGCAGGATGAAAACGAGTCGACTCGAAGCGTTTAGCGACGGCGTCCTTGCCATCATCATTACAATCATGGTGCTGGAATTGAAGGTTCCTCATGCGGTTGAGCTTGCCGCATTGAAGCCACTGCTGCCCGTGCTTTTGAGCTATGTTCTAAGTTTTATCTACCTGGGGATCTACTGGAACAACCATCACCATCTTTTCCAAGCCACGGAACAGGTCAGCGGCAGAATTCTCTGGGCAAATCTGCATTTGCTCTTTTGGTTGTCGCTCTTTCCTTTTACCACAGGTTGGATCGGTGAGAACGGGCTAGCTGCCATTCCGACCGCCGTATATGGTTTCGTTCTACTGATGGCAGCTATCGCTTATTATATTCTCGAACGCGCTATCATTGCCAAGGAAGGTCGCGACTCCCTTGTGGCGCAAGCCGTTGGCAAGGATTGGAAGGGTAGACTCTCCCTGGTGCTTTACTTGGCCGCTATCCCACTGGCGTTTGTTAGTCCATGGATTGCCTGCGGGCTGTACGTGCTCAGCGCGCTCCTCTGGTTAATTCCTGACCCTCGGATCGAAAAGGAGATCGAAAAACGCGAAGAATAAAACAAAGACCGAAAGCAGGTTTCGATAACAAAGCACAACACTCAACCGATGGACCCACCTGGGAATTCAATTGCATTTGGCGCACCTGGAATCGAGCCGCGCTGGACTTCGAGCGCCAAAGAAGGCGTGGGTACTGCCTATCATACCAGTTGCCGCGTTTGGTTCACTCTGAGCCACGGCATCCTGAACGAGATTTATTATCCGCATGTCGATCAACCGAATACGCGTGACTTTCAGTTTCTCATAAGCGACGGAGAAACGTTTTGCCACGAGGAAAAACGCGACCTGATTCACGCAATCGATTATCCGGAACGCGATTGCCTTCTGTACCGTCTCACGAATTCGGACCCGGGTGATCGCTATCGGATTGTAAAAGATGTCTTCGCCGATCCGCATCAATCGGTCTTGCTGGTGCACACCAAATTGGAAGTGCTGGACGAATCGCTACGTCGCAAGCTGCGACTGTATGCATTACTGGCTCCTCACATCGCCGGTTTCGGCGCGGGCAACACGGGGCGGTGCGTTCAAGTGGGTGGTATCAAGCTTATCCGTGCGCAACGCGTAAACGTTCACCTGATTATGGCGTGCAGCACCGGCTTCTCTCGTCGCTCGGTAGGCTATGTCGGTTTCAGCGATGGTTGGCAGGATGTAATGCACCATCTCAAAATGGAGTGGCAGTTTGAGTCGGCCGTGAACGGCAATATCGCGTTGACGGGGGAAATCAATCTTCCACACAGCGGTGAATTCACCATCGCTGTCGCATTTGGCCGGAGCTACCAGAGCACAACGGCCAAGTTATTCCAATCGCTGGCGGAGCCTTTCGAGTCACATCGTCAGGCGTATGTCCGCCAGTGGCAGCGAGCGGTTGTGAATCCAAAATTCGACTTTAGCGCCGACACATCCGACGGCGGCGGAATGTATCGACTGAGCCGTTGTGTGCTGACGGCACATGAAGACAAGGTTTTTCAAGGCGCGATTGTTGCGTCGATGAGTATCCCCTGGGGTGAAACCAAGGGCGACAACGATTTGGGGGGCTATCATCTCGTCTGGACTCGCGACCTCGTGCAAAGCGCAACAGCGCTCCTTGCCACAGGCCAGATGAGTACACCGTTGCGCGCGTTGATTTGGCTGGCCGCCATTCAGCGACCGGATGGAAGTTTTCCTCAGAACAGTTGGATTGATGGGACCGCGTATTGGTCTGGCCAGCAGCTCGACCAGATTGCCGCCCCGATATTGCTGGCCTGGCGTTTGCATAAACAAGACGCACTTGGTCTGTTCAGTCCGCGTATAATGATTGTACGCGCCGCCGCGCACTTGATTCTCCAAGGCCCGGTTACCAGCCAGGACCGGTGGGAAGAAAACGCCGGTTACTCGCCTTCCACCCTTGCCACCGTGATTGCTGCCCTTGTCTGCGCAGCGGAATGGGCCACCGAATACCGCGAAACAACAGCCGCAGATTTTGTTTTTGCGTACGCCGACTGGCTGGCATCGCACCTCGAAGAATGGATGGTCACTACACAGGGTGACCTGGTCGAGGGATTCCCTCGTCATTACATCCGAATCAATCCGACGGACCCCAACGCGCCTGATCCTCACCCCGATCCGAATACAACGATGATTCAACTGGCCAACGGCGGCGGCCTGCACCCTGCGCGAAATATTGTTGGCGGCGATTTTCTGCATCTGGTGCGATTCGGGATTCGCGCCGCGAACGATCCAATCATTCGCGATTCAATCGAAGTCATCGATCGCGTGATCAAACACGATCTGCCACAGGGCCCGTGCTGGCGTCGCTACAATCATGACGGCTATGGACAAAAGGCCGACGGTGGTGCTTTCGATGGAACAGGCGTTGGCCGTTGCTGGCCAATCTTGACGGGGGAACGAGGCCATTACGAACTTGCGGCCGGACGCGATCCGAGGCCGTTCATTGCGACGATAGAGAACTTTGCGAACCAGGGCGGCATGCTGACCGAACAGTTATGGGACGCACCTGACTTGCCGGAGGCCCATATGAAATTCGGGTGTCCGACCGGCGCAGCAATGCCGTTGTGTTGGTCGCACGCCGAATACACTGCACTCGTGCGCAGTTGTCATGACGGAGCTTGTATCGACTGCGTCGGGCCGGCATTTGAACGGTATGTATTGCACCCGGTGCAGAGCAATTATGAGATCTGGACGCTGCGTTATCCTGCGCGGCGCGTATCTCGCGGCAAAATTTTGCGAATCATTCTAGCTGCAAAGGCAACAGTTGTCTGGTCAATCGATGGCGGGGCGAGCAGCAATCTATTGGACACGATTCACGAGAGCAGATTGGATCTCTGGTACGCAGATTTTCCGACTGCAGACTGGCTGGCCGGTTCAGCGCTTACATTTACATTTTTTTGGAAACCCGAGCAGCGTTGGGAAGGCCGTAACTGGCAGATAGACCTTTTGGAAAAGTAATCTCAACCAACTAATTCGGTGAATCCCCGTTTTCGGAACTGGCGAGGTGAGTAAGGCTCTCTGCAAATCTCGCACGACTGTGTTTCACAACTCCTGGCTACAAGGCAGCCATAACGAGACTATGATGTCGCCTTCACGAACGAAAAAACATTTGAAACCAAAAATATGAAAATAGTCGTCCTCGGCGGCACCGGCCTCATTGGAAGCAAAGTGGTAAATCTCCTTTGCGCACGCGGCCACGAAGTCGTTGCGGCATCTCCTTCGCAGGGCATCAATTCGATTACCGGAGAAGGTTTAACTGAGGCGCTAAGCGGAGCGCAGGTTGTCGTGGACGTCACGAATTCCCCTTCGTTCGAAGACAAGGCCGTGCTGGAATTCTTCGAAACTTCGACCCGCAACATGCTCGCCGCCGAGGCGAAAACCGGAGTCGGTCACCACGTCGCGGTCTCTATTGTGGGCAGCGAACGGCTTCCCGCGAGCGGATACTTGCGCGCGAAAATGGCCCAGGAAAAACTGATCAAGGTTTCGCCAATTCCCTACACCATTGTCCGCGCCACGCAGTTTTTTGAGTTCGTTGGGCGCATCGCTGATGAGGCGACCAACGGGCAGACCGTTCACCTGCCCTCGGTATTATTTCAGCCGATTTTCTCGGACGACCTCGCCGCTAACCTGGCCAGAATCGCCGTCGCGAAGCCGTTGAATGGAACCATTGAGTTAGCCGGCCCTGAAGCCCTCCCGTTTGACGAGATCGTGCGTCAATACCTTGTAGCGCATCACGATCCCCGCACGGTCGTGAAGGACGAACAAGCCCGCTACTTCGGCACCACGCTTGAGGAACGCAGCCTGGTCCCGGGCTCGAACGCGCTGCTCGGCCCGACCCATTTCGAAGCATGGCTTAGCCGCTCCGCTCCGCAGCGTTAATCCGTTTGCGGAACGCACCAAGAACAACCAAACCACATACGAGAAAAACGATTACAATGAAACAAATCCGAACTTCTAGACCACTCGGTCTGTCACGCTTTGCCAACGCACTTATTGTTTGCGCACTCATCGCCGCTCTCGGCATGGGGGCGGTGATGGCCTCTGACAAGAATTCAAAGGTCACGCTCGTCTACGAGCACGCTCTGCCCAACGTGCCAGGTAAAAGTATCAAGGGTGTGCTCGTCGAATATGGTCCCGGCGGTACGTCGTCGGCCCACACACATCCCAAGTCTGCTTTCATCTACGCGACTGTTCTCGAAGGAGCGATCCGGAGTTCGGTCAACAATGGGCCGGTCGTTACTTATCACGCCGGAGAAAGCTTCTCCGAGATGCCTGGTGACCGACACAGCGTTAGTGAGAACGCGAGCAAGACCGAACCCGCGAAACTGCTGGCCGTGTTCGTGGTAGATACGGACGAGAAGCAACTGACGACGCCGTACGAAGAATGAGACGGCGTGGAACGGCAAGATTTTACGAATGACTTCCGGTAATGGGAAGCCGCAACTGCCAGGTAACATTTTGTAAATCAACACCGTTGACCATATCCCAGTTCAGTCGCCGTGGTAACGACCGTAGCGCAACACTTCTCGGGCATTTCTCCTTGACTAGAGTGCACCAAAAAAATAGCAATGAAACAGCAGTTACCGAGAAGTGCACAAAATGAAATCGCGAATTGGCACGCGAAACGACTCAGTTGCTGCAAGGTGCGCTCAGTCGGGGGCAACGCGCTGAGAAGGGAAAGCAAAGATGTAAGGTCCCTACGATGCAGACGTCAAATGCGTTGGATCCGCAGTCGCCGCTGGCGCGTGCAATCTATGATTTAGGGATTGTTTCGAGCGTTGTCTTCGCTCTGATTTTTGCCCTTGTAACCGGCGCGATCATCTACGCAATTTTTCGCTTTCGCGCGCGCGCGGGTGAACCCGATCCGGAGCAAATCCCCGGCAGCAAAAAGGTGGAAATTGCGTGGACAATCATTCCTTTCCTGATCGTCATCTTCCTTTTGGTAATGACACTCAGCGCGATGAATCGGGCTGATCCGCCGCCCGCGCCTTCACCCGATTTGGTGGTGACCGGACATCAATTCTGGTGGCAGATTGATTACCCGAACTCCGGCGTAATTACAGCAAACGAAATTCATATTCCCACCGGCAAACCGTTGTCAGTGCGGCTGGAGTCAAAGGATGTTTTGCACGAGTTCTGGGTACCGGAGTTGACTCGCAAGATGACCAATGTGCCGGGCCAACCTAACCACATCTGGATACAAGCCGACAGACCGGGCACTTACATCGGCCAGTGCTCGGAATTTTGCGGGGCGCAACATGCCTGGATGCGCATCCTCGTTGTTGCCGAAGAGCCCGCGAAGTTCGAAGAATGGCAACGTGCTCAGTTACAAGCGGGCCAGGCACCGACAACTGATGCTACAGCAAAAGGACTGGCGCTCTTCCAGACGTCGACGTGCATCAACTGTCATGCTATCCGCGGAGTAGCTGGTGCGGATTTGCGGGTCGCGCCGGACCTCACGCACGTTGGAAGTCGCAGACAATTAGCTGCCGGTGTTATTGAGAATACGCCAGCGAACATGCGGCTTTGGCTCAAAAGCCCTCAGCACATCAAGCCGGGGTCGCTGATGCCGGACTTTAACTTCACGGACGAACAGGTCGATCAACTATCGGCATATCTGTCGACGCTACAGTGAACGGCACCACTACAATCGCAGAGTTCCGAGAGGCAGTCCTGGATCCGGCCAAGCGCGCACACTACCGACTCGCGTGGCTTTCCACCGTTGATCACAAGCGCATCGCCGTTCTCTACATGTTGACCGCTCTGGTCTTCTTTGTAATCGGCGGAGTCGAAGCGCTTTTCATCCGCCTGCAGTTGGCAGTTCCTAACAACCATTTTCTCCAGCCCGACACGTTCAACCAATTATTCACCATGCACGGCACGACGATGATCTTTCTCGTCGTGATGCCGGTGTTATTTGGTCTGGTCAATTACGTTCTGCCGTTGCAGATCGGCGCGCGCGACATGGCTTTCCCGCGTCTCAACGCCTTTGGTTTCTGGTGTGTGCCGTTTGGCGGAATTCTTTTGCACTTTAGCGTGCTAGCAGGCGGCGCTCCCGCGGTCGGCTGGTTTTCCTATGCCCCTTTGAGCGAGACGCCCTACTCCTCATCGCCCGGGGTCGACTATTGGGCAGTCGCTATCTTCGTCCTGGGTATCGGCTCAATCAGCTTCGCCATCAACACCATCGCCACAGTTATTTCGCTGCGCGGCCCAGGAATGACGATGCGTCGCCTTCCGCTCTTTACCTGGATCAATTTCGTTAACGCGTTCATCATTATTTTCGCTCTGCCAGTCTTAAACGCCGCGCTCGCCATGATCCTGATCGATCGCCTGCTACAAGGGCATTTCTTCCTGCCCTTTCGTGGAGGGTCACCCGTTCTGTGGCAACATATCTTTTGGGCGTTCGGTCACCCAGAAGTTTATATCCTGGCTCTTCCAGCATTCGCAATCGTTTCCGAAATCATTCCGGTTTTTTCGCGGAAACCGATTTTCGGCTACGAATTTGTTGCTGCCTCAAGTGTAGCCATAGCCGTCCTAAGTCTGGGCGTTTGGGGACATCACATGTTCACCGTCGGGATGGGGCGCCCACTTGATGTGTTCTTCGCCATTTCCTCGATGCTCATTGCAATTCCAACTGGCGTAAAAGTGCTGAACTGGACCGCAACAATGCTAGGCGGGCGAATCCGTTTCGATGTACCGATGCTATGTTGTATCGCATTTCTGATCCAATTCCTTGTCGCGGGCCTCACCGGAATCAGTCATGCCGTCGTGCCACTCGATTGGCAGACTAAAAACAGCTATTTCCTCGTCGCGCATTTCCATTTTGTTGCGGTGGGCGCCATCGTTTTCGCCGTCCTCGGCGCCATCCAATATTGGTTCCCAAAGATGACCGGCCGCATGATGTCAGAGTCGCTAGGCCGTTGGACCTTCTGGCTAATGGTCATCGGCTTTAACATGACCTTCGTCATCCAACATTTTCTGGGTCTCCTGGGTATGCCACGCCGTGTCTATACCTATCCCGATCTTCCAAACTGGGGTTGGATGAATATGCTCTCGACCGCCGGCGTTTTCTTCATGAGCGCAGCCGCGCTGATCCTGGTTTGGAACTTAGCGAGTTCGTTTTTCCGCGGTAAAGTAGCTGGCGATAACCCATGGCACGCATGGACTCTCGAATGGGCGACCACCTCGCCGCCACTGCATGAAAACTTTGTCGCGCTCCCGCCGATCCGTAGCCGACGCCCGCTATGGGATTTGGCTAATCCCGACCGGCCTGACCCGATTGTGGGCGAGAATAACGCTGCGGTAATTCTTCCCGATCACAACGAGATTGGGACCCTAAGCTTCATCCTTTCCGAAACAGGATTCTTCGGGACGCTTATTCTTGCCTATTTGTATTTCTACGCTCGGCCCGAGGCCGGTCCCGGACCGAAGGAACTGGATGTTCCGCGGACCCTGGTGTTCAGCGTTTGTCTTTTCGTGAGTAGTTTCACTTTCTGGCGATCCGAGGTCGCCCTGACGAAACAGCGTCGCGGTTCCATGCTTGGCTGGCTCGCCCTGACGATCCTGCTCGGCGGTGTCTTCCTGGTCGGCCAGGGAACGGAGTATTGGAAGCTGTTTCAGACCGGCGTCGATCTCAGTACCAATATGTTTTCAACCACGTTCTTCACCCTCACTGGCTTCCACGGTTTGCACGTGCTTCTTGGTTTGATGGCGCTGCTGATTTTTCTCTGGCTGGCGTGGCAGCGTGATTTCGACTCTGACCGCCGTGAATCGGCCTTCAAGTCAGTCGGCTACTACTGGCACTTTGTCGATGTGGTCTGGGTCTTTGTTCTACTCACTGTTTACATCCTTCCACTTCTTCGATGACTACCTACCAATTCTTCACTACCGCCTGGACGTGGAATTCTGTTGTTCTTGTCCTTAGCGCGTTTGCCTTCAGTGGCTACTCTCTTGCCTTCGGACAACGAGGCCGGCCACTCTATTTCGTGGTTGCAATTGTTTTATTTCTTCTGGCCTTCATCTCACCGTTTAGCGCGCTGGCTAACGGTTACCTTTTCAGCGCGCACATGCTTCAACACATCCTGCTCGTGCTGATCGTTCCCGCGCTCTTGTTGCTAAGTCTCCCTCGGTCGTTCTCGCCTCGTCCTCCCTTTACCTATCTTAGTCATCCACTGGTCGGATGGGTTGCTGGAGTTGGTGCGATGTGGCTGTGGCACGCGCCCACACTTTGCAATGCGGCGGCTACGTCGAGGACTGTCTCGGCGATCCAGACTACTTCGCTTCTAATAATGGGAAGCGTATTTTGGTGGCAGGTGCTGGCGCCGCGGGAAGAGCAACGGCTTTCACCGCCCGCGGGGATCGTTTACCTGTTTACTGCATGCACTGCTTGCAGCGTCCTCGGCATTATCCTGACCTTTGCGCCAGTTTCGATTTGTCCGGTTTATCAACACCCGGTCGATCGATTGGGAATCCTCAGCACGATCCGCGGCAGTTGGGGCCTAACGAGTGACAGAGATCAGCAGATCGGCGGACTGCTCATGTGGGTTCCCATGTGCGCGATTTATGCAACTGCAATTCTCGCCCAGCTCGTTCGCTGGCATTCATCACCACAGCCGGAACAATCAAATGCCTAACGAACGATTACCGACACAACATTCAGACGTGGTGCCGCCAGGGTGGCAGATGTTACCGGATGTACCATTGCCTCGTCCAACCTACTTCCCAGCCGGGCTAGCCATGGGAGTCGCCTTTCTTTTTTGGGGATTAATCAGCACCTGGGTCGTTTTGCTGGTTGGTGTTGCCCTCTTCATCGCAGCGCTTGCCGGTTGGATCACCGAAATTCGCCATGGATACAAAGCTCACTGAATCGTCGTCTGCGCCGCCAAGTGAAACTCCTGAGGAGATTAGCCGTCGGCAATTTTTTGAAAAACTCTCCATCGCCTTGGTCGGACTCTGCACCGCGATTGTTGGAGTGCCCTTAGTCGGCTTCATCGTCGCGCCATTTTTTCGGAAGGTGCCGGAGAAATGGGTGACGCTGGGCAAGCCAGATGATTTCCAGATCGGCAAGACTGTCGCCGTAACGGTGACCGATCCTTCGTCGCTCCCCTGGGCCGGCGTCACAGCAAAGAGCGGCGTCTGGCTGCGACGCGTAAGTGAAGATAGCTTCATCGCCTTCTCAGCCAACTGCACGCATCTCGGGTGTCCGGTGCGCTGGCTGGAGGGCGCGGACCTTTTCATGTGTCCGTGTCATGGTGGTGTCTATTACAGTGACGGCAACGTTGCGGCCGGTCCGCCGCCGAAGCCGCTTTTCCGCTATGACGTGCGGGTTGCAAGCGGCGAGGTGCAAATGAAACAAGCGATCGTGCCGATTTCCAACACGCTGTGATCAAGTTATTCCAAATAGTCTGGAACTGGCTCGACGATCGGCTCGGGATCAGCGTCCTGCTCTCGCCGATGAAGCATATCGCGCCGCAGGATTCGAAATGGTGGTACGTATTTGGCAGCGCCACACTCGTTGCGTTTGTCGTTCAGGTCGCAAGCGGCGTCGCGCTGGCGTTCTCCTACATTTCTTCGTCGTCGCAGGCTTACGAGACACTTCTATTCATAACTAACAATGCCCCGTTTGGCCGCTTCCTGCGCGGACTTCATTACTATGGTGCGTCCGCGATGGTGTTGATGATCGGGGCTCATATGGCGCAGACGTTTTTGTTTGGCGCCTACAAATTTCCGCGAGAGATGACGTGGACCACTGGAATCTGCCTTTTGGGCTTCACCCTGGCGATGGGATTTACCGGGCAGCTACTCCGGTGGGATTCGACCGCAGCCTGGTCTGTTGTCGTCGCGGCGGAGCAGGCAGGGCGCATTCCGATTATTGGCGACTGGGTTGCCCGTTTCATCCTTGGCGGCAATACCATCGGCGGCGCGACGCTCAGTCGGTTCTTCGCCATTCATGTTTTCGTTCTGCCTGGAATCATGTTTGCATTTATCGGGTTACATTTGTGGCTCGTTCTTCGCCACGGGATTTCGGAGCCGCCGGTTGCAGGCAAACCAGTGGACCCGGCAACGTACCGCGCGGAATACGAAGAACTACTCAAGAGGAGTGGCAAGCCATTTTGGCCGGACCTGGCATGGCGAGATGTGATTGTCGTCACGGGTCTGATCATCGCGATCGCTATCGCCGCATTCTTCATCGGACCTCCGGCGTTGGATAGGCCGCCGGACCCGAGCATACTGGCAGCCGATCCACGACCGGATTGGTATCTAATTTGGTACTTCGCGCTGCTCGCACTCATTCCGCCCAAGATCGAAGGCTACGTCATGATCGGATTCCCAATCCTGATCGCGCTACTCCTGTTATTTGTTCCTATTTGGAATCACAAAGGCGAGCGCGCTGCCTCCCGACGCCCCTGGGCGATTGCGGTCGTCTGTCTCTCGGTGATCATGATTGGTGGGCTTTGGTGGGAAGGACAGCAGTCGCCCTGGTCGCCTAATTTCGACGCTCAGCCGCTCAGCGAGAGAGTGGTAGGAGCTACAAGCGGTCCGGTCTTCAAAGGTGGCCAATTGTTTCACCACAAAGGATGCCTGAACTGCCATCTCATTCAGGGTTTCGGGGGTCGGCGCGGACCCGACCTAACCTACATCGCAGACACCCTGACGCGCGATAATTTGATCATCCGCATCGTCAATGGCGGCACCAACATGCCGGCCTTTGGTTCCTCCCTTAAGCCGGGCGAGCTCGATGACCTGGTTGCATTCCTGGAGACACGCAAACGCTCGCTTCGTCCGCAAGATCAGGCGAACGACGCCGATTCATCTGCCATCTCCGCAGCTAAATGAAAGCGCACACCCAAAAGAATTCGTAGCGTCTAACAAAAAAATAGCTTTATGCCAGCACAAATCACTCGAGCAACTCTTCCAGTTTTGCGGATTGATGGTCTGGTCTTCCGAGTCTTTTGCCGTTAGCGATACACCTCCGTTTCCGTCACGTCTGACAAAACGATGCGCTCTGGCGCGCTCGGCGCCGGCACAGCGCTGCTCGTCTCACTCGTCGTTTTCTTTGCGTGGCTTGCGAAAGCCGGAGTCATGGTGAATTTCTGTTCGGAAACCGTTATGGTCGGGGTTTAGATGCGGTGTAGCACTGCCAGCTTGAAGCTTTCCGTGGCAATCACGACGAATTCGTGTTGGATGAAAATATCAGGAGCGTCGATTTTCGAGTTGCTTGCATCTACACTCGACACTTCAGTTTGCGATCAACGATAATGAAATTGATGAAACGGCTTTATGTTTTTGCCGCGCTCCTGATCCTGATCTCAGTTTTTTGCAGCTGTTCGCGCAAGGCAGCGCAGACCGATCCGGCTCTTCCGGAGGTGTTGGTGACAACTGTCACCCCGCAGGATGTGCCACGTATACTGGAACGCGTAGCCACACTGGATGGCTTCATCAACGCCAACATCAATGCGCAAGTACAAGGCTACATCGTTTCGCGCGATTACACCGAAGGCAGCATCGTAAAAATCGGCGACCCCCTTTTCCAGATCGATCCGCGCCCGTTTGAAGCCGCATTGGCGCAGGCCAAGGGAACGCTCGCAAAAGACAAAGCTAACCAGGTAAAAGCAGACGCAGACGAAAAACGCGCGATGGACTTGTTCAACAAACAAGTGATCAGCGACCAGGAGCGTGATACTGCCATCGCCGCGGCCCAGGCCGGCAGAGCAAACATCGAAGCCGATGAAGCGGCAGTGCAACAGGCGCAGCTCAATCTTGGATATACAAAGATCCTCGCGCCGATAGAAGGTGTGTCAGGGTTTGCTAACGCACAGGTCGGCGATCTCGTTAGCCCAACCAGCGGACCGCTCACCACGGTTTCACAAATCGATCCGATCAAAGCCATCGTCACCGTCGGCGAAGGCCCCTTCACAGATTTCATTTCACGACATCCTGATCCAAAGGAGCGCGACGCGTATATCAAAAGCCTTCAGTTCACGTTGATTCTCGGCAACGGCGAGGTTTATCCTCAGAAAGGCAAGTTTTATGCCCTCGATCGCAGTCTGGATCCGAGAACTGGATCGATCCGCTACGAAGTGACGTTTCCAAACGCGGGAGACACTTTGCGGCCCGGACAATTCGGTAAGGTGCGTTTCGTCGCGGACATGAAAAAAGGCGCGATGGTCATTCCGCAGGAAGCTGTCACAGAGTTGCAAGGCAGTTATCAAATCGCCGTTGTCGGCGACGACAACAAAGTCAGTATCCGTCCAGTACAAATGGGCGAACGCATTGGTACGATGTGGGAAGTGACCCAGGGCCTGAAACCCGGCGATAAAGTCGTCGTTCAAGGAGTGCAAAAAGTCCACGAAGGCTCGGCGGTTACCGCGAAAGAGTGGTCGCGTCCGGCCGATGCTTTGATTTCGAAATCTGTTCAGGCAAAGTAGCGCTAACTAATGTCGGAGTTTTTCGTCAGGCGGCCTATTGTCGCGATCGTCATTGCGATTTTGATGACGCTCATCGGTGGCGTCTGCATTCTCGCGTTGCCGATCGCGCAGTATCCGCAAATCGCGCCACCGGAAATTCAGGTGCAAACACACTACACCGGCGCGGATGCGCTGACGATTGAGCAATCGGTCGCGGCGCCCATCGAGCAGCAAATGAGTGGCGTCGACAACATGAATTACATGTACTCGATCAATGCCAACAGCGGCGACATTCGACTGATCGTCGACTTCGATGTCGCGACGGATCCAAACATCGATCAAGTCCTGACACAGCTCCGAGTGTCTCAAGCGCAATCGCAATTGCCCGCCGATGTTATCAACTACGGCATCACCGTTAAAAAATCGACAACCGCGCCACTGATGCTGATCTCGCTCTATTCTCCCAAATCCAGCTATGACAATATTTTTCTCGCCAACTACGCTTACATCAATCTCGTCGATCAACTGACTCGCGTCCCAGGTATTGGAAATGTGCAGGTTTTCGGGGCGGGACAGTATGCGATGCGTTTGTGGGTGAAGCCCGATCAGCTCGCGAAGCTTGGGATCACTGTGCCGGACATCATTAGCGCAGTGCAAAAGCAGAACACGGTGAATCCCGCCGGCCAGATCGGCGGTGAGCCGATTCCGAGCGGACAGATGTTTACATATACCGTGCGCGCACAGGGCCGGTTGCAAACACCAGAAGAGTTTGGCCAGATAGTCGTTCGGGCAAACCCGGACGGCTCGTTTGTGCGCGTGAAGGACATCGCGCGGATTGATCTGGGCGCGCAAACTTACAACTTGAGAGGCCGGCTCAACGGACAACCCGCGGCGATTATCGCTCTGTATCAACTGCCCGGAACCAACGCCGTTAAGGCCGCCGAAGGCGTACGCAAGTTAATGGCGGAAGCAAAGCAACGGTTTCCCGGCGATATGGATTACGCCGTCTCGCTCGACCAGACGCTCTCCGTCACCGAAGGTATTCGCGAAATTCTGAAGACGTTGTTCGAAGCGCTCGCGCTCGTCGTGCTCGTCGTATTCATCTTCCTCCAGACCTGGCGCGCGACGCTGATTCCGCTCTGTGCGGTGCCAGTGTCGTTGATTGGAACGTTTGTGTTGTTTCCCTTATTCGGATTTTCGATTAACACGCTTTCGCTTTTCGGACTTGTGCTTGCCATTGGGCTTGTCGTGGACGACGCGATTGTCGTTGTCGAAGCAGTTGAGCGTCACATCGAAGAAGGAATGTCCCCGCGGGACGCGACACTTCAGGCGATGCGTGACGTCTCAGGGGTGGTAATCGGCGTCGCACTCGTACTTTCGGCTGTGTTCATCCCCACCGCATTTCTTCCGGGTATCACCGGCAGGTTGTACCAACAGTTCGCGCTCACGATCGCTATCTCCGTCATTTTTTCCGCGTTCAACGCGCTCTCGCTGAGCCCGGCGCTTGCAGCCATGCTGCTCCGTCCTCGAAAGAAAACGCGTGGCCCGGTTGGCTGGTTTTTCGATCGATTCAATCGTGTCTTTGCCAGCGCGAATCGCGGCTACGTGAGTTTGTCGCGGGTTGCGATTCGAAAAGCCGTGCTCAGTTTCGCTTTGCTCGCCGTTGTTGCGGTCGGCGCGGGCCTTTTTGGATCCCGATTACCAAGCAGCTTTCTACCCGAGGAAGATCAGGGCTACATTTTCCTTGCGCTACAGTTGCCCGATGCTGCGTCGCTCGAACGAACCGACCAGGTGTGTCACAAGATCGAAGACTTTTTGAGCAAGACACCCGGTGTGCAATACACCACCAGCGTGATTGGGTTCAGTCTCCTGAGTCTGGTGCAAAATACCTACAGCGCGTTTTTCTTCGTCACGTTTAAACCATGGAGCGAACGCACCAAGCCGGAAGAACAGTACGCAGCAATCAAAGCACGATTAAATCAATACCTGGCCAGTCTTAGTGAGGGTATCGCCTTTGCGTTTCCGCCGCCGGCGATCCCCGGCGTTGGCACGTCTGGTGGGTTCACGTTTATGCTCGAAGATCGCGCGGGCAAAGATGTCGGATTCCTAGCACAAAACCTGAAGACATTTTTAGATGCAGCACGCAAACGGCCCGAACTCGGCACGCTGATTCCAACCTTTTTGCCGAACGTTCCGCAGGTATTCGTCAACGTCGATCGCGACAAAGTCGTCAAGCAAGGGATCGATCTCGGCCAGGTCTATCAGACCCTCCAGACGTTCATGGGCGGTTTTTTTGTGAACTACTTCAATCGGTTCGGGCGAACATGGCAGGTTTACATCGAAGCCGAGGGCGATTACCGCGACAATGCGAACAATGTAGGCCAGTTTTATGTTCGCAATTCGAATGGCGATTCCGTACCGCTCGACGCCATTTCAACTATCCAGAACATCGCCGGGCCGGAATTCACGTTGCGTTACAACGAATACCGCGCGGCTCAGATCAACGGTTCCGCCGCGCCTGGTTATAGCTCGTACCAGGCGATGAACGCACTCGAGGAAACTTTTCGCCAGACCATGCCGCGCGAGATGGGCTACGATTATCTTGGCCTGTCGTTTCAGGAAAAGAAAGCGCAGCAAGGCGTATCCCCGACTGTCGTGTTCGGAGTTTCGCTCATTTTCGTGTTCCTGATCCTCGCTGCACTTTATGAGAGCTGGTCGTTGCCCTTCAGTGTGCTGCTCGGAACACCGGTCGCAGTGTTCGGCGCGTTTGCCACGCTCTGGCTGCGCGGAATCCAAAATAATATTTTTGCGCAAATTGGTCTAATCATGCTAATCGGCCTGGCAGCCAAGAACGCGATCCTTATCGTCGAATTTGCCAAGGATGAATATGAAAAAGGCAAACCGCTGCTCGATGCTGCGCTCGAAGGCGCGCGCCTTCGCCTTCGCCCGATCCTGATGACTTCCTTTGCTTTCATCTTCGGCCTTCTACCGCTTTGGTTTGCCACCGGCGCCGGTGCCGTCGCTCGCCGTGTCCTCGGCTCAACCGTGATTGGAGGAATGATCGCCGCAACAGCTATCGCGACTTTTCTTATCCCAGTGACGTTCTACGTAATTGAGCGGCTCTTCGCCGGACGCAAAGAAAAAACGGCCGCGCCGCAAGTTAACCAAACCAAGCCTCAGCCCGCAAGTTGATGCCTAGTGTCTGCGGCTGATCGGGGCATAGGTATTTCACGTCTGTTTCGCTCCAAAAGGCGTTTGGCGCCGACGGCCGACCGCGTGCCAGGCTGAGTGCCAGCTTTATCCCGAATGAGGGATTCAGCGCAGCCTCGCCAGTGGTAGCGGAAAATATCGCGAACGCGAAATAGCGGTGTCTTCTCGGACACACCTACTCTATCCAATGAACACAAGCGACTCAGCATCTGATGGTCCTGTAGTGCAAGTTTCCCATCGCCGATCATTTCCACTTCGGACACTGATGGTTTGTTGCACGATCTGGCTCGTCGCCACTGAGGTTCTCATTTTTGATCAGATTAAGTTTAACGTCAGGATTGAACTACTGGAGCAAGCCACGCGAGCGATTCGCGGACAACAGCTGGTGCTTCCGATGGAACGACCATCTGATCTCCCAGATGACGCGAAAATGGAGAGACTTTGAACGTAAGATTCTGCGACGAATCAAAAGGCTCGGTCGCTCCAGCGGGATGGCGCGCAGATTATCTCTTTTGGGATAGCGAAAAATCTCTCGCACGCGCATTGGCGCATGATTTTGTCCAGGCTGAGCGTCTATGAGCCGCGGCCAAAACCAAGTTGTAAGGGGAAGTTATGAAAATCGGAATTATCGGAGCTGGCAATATCGGCGGCGCACTGACTCGTCGTCTCACCGGACTCGGGCATAAGGTTTCCGTCGCGAATTCGAGAGGCCCTGAGACACTGAAGGATTTGGCGGCTGAGACCGGAGCGGCTCCAGTCACGGTAGAGCAAGCGGCCCAGGCTGGCGAGGTGGTTATTGTAACGATTCCCTTAAAGAACGTTCCGTCGTTGCCCGCGGGCTTGTTCGCGAAAACGCCCGAGAACGTCGTGGTCGTTGACACGGGCAATTATTACCCGCAACAACGGGACGGTCGGATTAAAGAAATCGAAGATGGATTGACCGAGAGTCAATGGGTCGAGAAGCAGCTAGGCCGGCCTGTCGTTAAAGCGTTCAACAACATTTATGCCGAGCATCTTTACAAACTCGGACGGCCATCCGGCAGCGCGGGGCGTATCGCCCTACCCGTCGCAGGTGACGACACCGCAGCGAAGACAATTGTGCTGCGACTTGTCGACGAGCTGGGATTTGACGGTGTAGACGCTGGTGGCATGGATGAGTCGTGGCGGCAACAGCCGGACACGCCGGTGTATGCCACGGATCTCGACGCCAATGGTGTGCGACGCGCTCTGGCAAAAGCCAGTAAGGAACGCAAACTTGCGTGGCGGGCTACTCCGGGTAGCCCCGGCACCTATGAATCTCCCGCATGAAGAACACTAAGAGATAAACGAAGACAAAGGGGGGCAAACTTATGAGCAGGACCATTGAAGCTATCCAACATCATATGAGGCCTGCTAAACCCATTCCGGCGACGAGCACTCACAAAAGACCCGCGACAAAGAGCGGCACATTTTCGATTGGCGGTAACCTTCCCGTTCACCGGCTGGGCTTTGGAGCCATGCAACTGACCGGTCCTGGTGTTTGGGGCGAACCAGCAGATCGCGCACAAGCAATCGCAGTCTTACGCCGTGCAATCGAACTCGGTATCAACCTAATCGACACGGCAGATTCGTATGGCCCTCATGTCAGCGAAGAACTAATTCGGGAGGCTTTGCATCCTTATCCGAAAGGACTAGTTATCGCGACCAAGGCCGGTCTTGCGCGGCCTGGCCCCAGTAGATGGATTCCCCTGGGCAGGCCCGAATACCTCCGACAGGAATGCGAGATGAGCCTGCGACGATTGGGCGTCGAGCGTATCGATTTATTCCAATTACACCGAATTGATCCCAAGGTTCCAGCCGAGGATCAATTCGGAGCGCTGCGAGATCTTCAGAAAGAGGGCAAGATCCGACATGCCGGCCTTTCGGAAGTTAGTGTTGCGGAGATCGAGGCGGCGCTTCGTATCGTTCCAATCGCGACCGTGCAAAATCAATACAACCTCGCGTACCGCAATTCGGAAGATGTCCTGGACTATTGCACTCGCAAAAGCATCGGGTTTATCCCGTGGTTCCCGCTCGCAACCGGCGATCTCGCGAAGCCCCACGGGCTATTGATAAAAATAGCCAGGAGACTTGGCGCAGCGCCAGCTCAGGTAGCTCTCGCGTGGTTGCTCAAGAGATCTCCCGTGATGCTGCCGATCCCGGGAACTTCAAAAGTAAAACACCTCGAAGAGAATGCTGCTGCCGCTCTCCTCACTCTTGATGATTCCATCATGGAAGAACTAGCTAACGTATAACAAAACAATGAATAGCAAAGACAATGCGACTGACAGAATGACGAACGGAAGCCCGACATGGGTCTCCGAGCTTCAACAGGAGATTCATGAGGCACTTCGCCTTCAGCATCCAGAGTGGGTTGACCCCAACGGGGATTGTCCTACTTGCGAATCTTACGAATCTCGTCTCGCAGAGTTACTTGGTCTCTGATCAATAAGGGACTTGCGCCAGGCTTAAACGGCTGCTTGATATGGCAAAATGCCAAAACAACAAAGTATTATGAAAATGAATACCAAAAAACTTGATGGCAAAGTGGCCATTGTGACCGGCGCGTCAAAAGGAATCGGCGCTGCAATCGCGAAACATCTCGCTGCCGAAGGCGCAGCGGTGGTCGTCAATTACTCCTCCAGCAAAGAAGGAGCCGATGGCGTCGTAGATGAAATCGCGAAACAACAAGGAAAGGCAATCGCGGTGCAGGGGGACGTCTCTAAGAAGGCGGACGTTCAGCGCCTGTTCGCAGAGGCGGAAAAGGCGTTCAGCCGCGTCGATATTCTGGTTAACAACGCCGGCGTCTATGAGTTTCTTCCTCTGGAAAACGTCACCGAAAAACATTTCCACAGACAGTTTGACGTAAATGTCCTCGGCTTGCTCCTGGCAATTCAAGAGGCGGTCAAATACTTTGGCCCGGAAGGTGGAAGCATCATCAATATCAGCTCCAGCGCCAGCATGTCCGCTCCGCCCACGGCATCTGTTTACAGCGGCACTAAAGCGGCCGTGGACACCATCACCAAGTCGTTGTCGAAGGAACTTGGACCGCGCAATATCCGTGTCAACGTCATCAACCCCGGCATGGTGGAGACCGAGGGCTTGCATTCAGGCGGGTTCATAGGAAGTCAGTTTCAAAAATTGTTCGAATCACAAAGTCCGTTGGGACGGATCGGACAACCAGATGACGTGGCGCCTGCCGTCGTTTTTCTTGCTTCACAGGATGCCCGCTGGATCACTGGCGAAACCCTGTTGGTCTCGGGTGGCTACAGTTAAGACCGGGGTGCCTGCTTGTCGATGCGCTCCGATAAATCTGCAAAACGGTACGGCTCGCTCGGCCACAACTAAGATCGCTGTCCTACGGACATTCACTCGAAAGAGGGAACGTCGAACAACTCTTCGGTGGCATCACAAAATCCCACGCATGCGCATTAGCCGGAGCGGAATTGTCATCGACACTTCAAGCCATGAAAGTGATTCACTCCCTCAATCGATTAGTGCCGCAAGAAGCATCCGGCCACTCAACAATTCGGATCGCACGTACACCGTGGCATATACGACGGCGAGATTCGCTTCCATTGCGTGAAGCCATTCCGCTTTGGTTCGCCATCTCCAGTCCGTTAATTGGTTTAATAATCGGATTTCTTGGCGCGTGGCTTGTCACCTGGCTAACCAGCTAGAAAGCCAGCAACAAAAGCAACTTCTTATAAATCCATGAGCAAGGTAATCGAAGTAGACTTCCTTCCGAAGGAAACCGATGCCGCTTTCTCCTGGTTAGATTCAATTAGCGATTCCGCGCGGCGGATCCTGATCGTTGATAACGACAGAAACAGCACTCACGTGGTCAAGGTTCTTCTCGAAAAGACAGGCCGCTATCTGGTGCTCGAAGAGAATGATGCTACCAGGGCTCATCTGAGCGCTCGAAATTTTCGGCCAGACCTGATCTTGCTTGATATCGTAATGGCGGAGACGGACGGCGGCGAAATCGCGGCACGAATTAAAGTCGACCCTGAATTGCAAGGCACACCAATCATCTTCCTAACTGCGCTCGTCACACGAACTGAAGCGAACACAGGCCTCCATATCGATGGACATCCATTTCTCGCCAAGCCAATCAATGTTCAAGAGTTGATCAATGCAATCGAAGGGCGTTTGTCCGCGCGCGCGCCGGCCTTCGGCTAAGCAAGGGTCCTGGGTTTCGTTAAGTCGTCAATCGTGTTCAATTGAATGATTCATCCGCTTAACGATTTAATCTGCCGAAGCTATTCGCTCGCCACATCATAGCAAAGCAAGGCGGGGCATTTCTTCGAGTTCCGTACCCAGGGGTAGGCTCTATCTCTCCAAAGAGAGACTCGGGAGCAACTCTTAGGTAGCACCGCAAAATCCCACGGAATCGCAATGGCTGTGGAGCCCGTCGTCTATGACGTTTAATTATGAAAAAGATTAGATTTCTTGGTTTGGTAAGCGCCACTCTCGTTGGTCTTACCTTGCCAGTTTCAGCAGGTCCTCGGGGTGGCGGGGTAGGATTTGGAGGTGGCCACGCTGGCGGTGGCGGCCGGGCCGGAGGCCTTGTTGGTGGAGGTTCTCGCGCCGCGCCAGGTGTCTACGGCGGCGGCTTTCGAGGAGCACCGGCTTTCCGCGGAGCATACTTTACCGGTAGAAGTGTCGGCAGGCCAACTGTCGCACCTCGCTCCTATTATGGTCGGACTCGCATGACTGCCGCACAACCGCGCGGATTCAATCGCTCAGTTAGTCGGCCTGCAAGTCCGTATATTGGCAGATTCGCTGGTGCGACTCGGCAACCGAGCCGGGTAAACTCAACTACAGCACGAAGCCGCGCTTCAAATCCTCGGAGTTCCACCGCTGCGAGTCGCCAGACTGATCGCGTAGGCTCAATTGCCGGGCGCAACGACGTTTCGGACCGACGGACATCGGCGGCAGCAAGCCGCCAGACTGCGGCAAATCGCCAGTCATTCGTCAGGAGCCATGCTTCCGAGCGTCACGACGCGAATTGGCACCGGGACTGGAATCGGCACCATTCACATTTCCACAACCACAAGGTCTTTGTTTTCGTTAACGGCTTTTGGTGGGGCCTGGATCCGTGGTTCTATCCGTACTACGCCAATGACTACTATCCATATGATAACTACGGTTATAATCCGTACGACTATGGTTATGGTAATCCCTATGACTACTCTGCTAACCCCTACGATTACTATAACTACTCCCCTAATAACTATGATGACCAGTCTGGTTATGCTGCGTCAGATCAATCTGCATCAAATGCGACTGTGGGCGCCGCTCAGTCGGAGTTGGCAAAGCTCGGTTACTATAACGGCGCGATCGACGGAACCGTGGGCGACCAAACAGAGGCCGCGGTTGCCCATTATCAAGAGGACAACGATCTCAGCGTGACAGGGACACTCGATACGCCTACGCTTCAATCACTGGGAGTTAGATAAGGGTAATTACAAATATTGTGGACGCCCGCTATTGTCGAGGCGATCTAGCAGTTTCATGCTAGCAGCACGGCGACACGGCGCCGTGGCTAAAGCGCTCGCATATTTGTGAGAAGAACTGCTACAGGAATGACCATAACTACACCATGAATTACGCTAGGAAAGAGTAATAAAGGACTGACATCTATGGATCTGCAATTAGAAGGAAGGAAAGCGTTGATCACCGGCTCGACAGCCGGCATCGGCTTTGCTATCGCTCGGACCCTGGCAGGTGAAAGAGCGTCCGTGGTTATTACCGGCCGTACTCAGAATCGGGTTGATAACGCGGCGAGAAAGATTCAGCAGGAAATTGGCAGCGCAAGAGTCAACGGGATTGCTGCCGATCTGGCGACAGAGCATGGAATTGCGAAATGTATCGAAGCGCTGCCTACAGTCGATGTTCTTATCAATAATGTTGGAGTGTACGAGCCAAAACCGTTCGAGAAAATTACCGACGACGATTGGCATTCCATCATTGAGATAAATTTCATGAGCGGTGTGCGGTTATCGCGCCATTACCTGCCGAGGATGAAGGCGGCAAATTGGGGACGCATCATTTTCATCTCCAGCGAGTCCGCTGTGAACATTCCGGTTGAGATGATTCATTACGGTGTAACAAAGACGATGCAGGTGGCTTTGGCCCGCGGTCTGGCCGAAACGACCTCGGGGACTGGCGTCACAGTGAATTCAATCCTCGCCGGTCCGACACGATCCGAAGGCGTTGAACAATTCATCGCAGATGTTGCAAAAAACAAGGGGATCCTGCCTGATGAAATAGAAAAGGATTTCTTTAAAACCGTGAGACCGAGCTCGTTGTTGCAACGATTTGCCACAATTGAAGAAGTAGCCGCATTGGTCGCCTTTGTGGCGAGCCCGATTTCATCTGCTACCAATGGCGCGGCCCTTCGTGTAGAAGGGGGCCTGCTTCGCTCAATCCTTTAGTCAATTCCTAAAAACCAATCGCTGTAGTCACGACGCTGTGTCGCCGTGCTGGGAGACCCAACACACCCCAAAAGCCTCGACGCAGCGAGGCGGCTACAACATTTGCAAAAGGTGTTCAGACAAATTTCACTGTCGCCAAGACCAGTTTGCTGTCTTCTTTCGTTATTTTGACAGCAGATACGCCTATGACCCAACAGCAAGATTTTGTTCAACCGAAGCAATTGCATTTCACAGACGACGGCATTTTCCCAAATAGCGTTCTGCCGTTGCTGTTCTATCAGCGGGCGATCGCGATTGAAGCCAAAGACCCTGCGTCGATCTTCGAGAAATGTTTCTTGGATAACGATTGGACTAACTCATGGCGGAACGGTGTTTATTCTTTTCCTCACTACCACAGTACGTCACATGAAGCGCTTGGTGTTTATTCCGGCACAGCGACTTTGCGCCTCGGCGGCAAGGACGGCAGGAACGTCGAGGTGCAATCTGGCGACATAATTGTTATCCCCGCGGGTGTGGCGCACCAGAACATAGCCGACAGCGATAATTTCGGCGTTGTCGGAGCGTATCCCGGCGGTCGTGAGTGGGATTTGCTGCGGGGATTACCGGACGAACGACCAAAGGCCGATCATAACATCGCGGCTTTGCCAATGCCGGATAGCGATCCGATTTACGGAAACGAAGGTCCATTGCGGCGTCTTTGGAAAGGCGCTGGTGCAAGCTCGAAGTAATTCATCGGAGATGAACAGATTGTAGGGCAAGCGCATCGCTTGCCAGGTGCTGATGTAAATTGGGAACGCGCGACATCGCTGGTGAAGCGCCTGCCCTCGAATTCGCAATTACCTTTATTGAAAAAACGTTGTGGGGCGGGTGTTCCCCCTGCCAAACTCTCAAGGTGGGCCACCCGCCAAGAATTCCGGTTCAGCTGCGCTGGGAACAATCGGTAATTTATTTCGTCACAATCTGCGTGAAACACCGCAAGTGTGTGTTGGCAAACGAGTCAGCTTTCAAGGCACTCAAGAGCGCGGCTGCAAAGCTTGAAGAATGGCGCGTTCTTGCAGCGATTCTGATGCCGGACCATCTTCATGCGGTCGTTGCGTCGAGTAAACGCGACGCTAAACTTGGCAATTTTTCCGCTGCGCTGAAACGATGGATGCGGAAAGGATTAAATGCGTCCTGGCAATGGCAGCCGGGTTCTTTTGATCGTTTGTTACGTTCCAATGAATCGCTCCATGAGAAGTGGCTTTATCTTCAGGAGAATCCGGTCCGTGCAGGTCTGGTTAAAGACTGGAAGGATTGGCCATACCGCTTCGAGTTTAACCCACAAAAAGAATCGTAGGGACGGCGCATTGGCTGTCGGGGCGGTTGCATGCTTTCCAATTCAGATCAGCGGAATGGCAGGCGATGCGCCCGCCCTACAACGTCTTGCTTACGTCAAAAGACTCGTGAATTGTAGGGCAAGCGCCCCGCTTGCCATTCCGTTCTCGCGCGAGCTAACGCGGCATCAGTTTTGAAAATGACTGCGTCTAAACAAATTTCTGTTGTTGCAAAGTTTCAGACTCTCCATGAGTCCGGATGTTTTGTGCTCCCTAACCCGTGGGACATCGGAACGGCGATCGTTCTTGAACACCTCGGATTCAAAGCCCTCGCCACCACGTCAGCGGGTTTCGCGTTTTCACGCGGGAAACGCGATGGCGGCGTGCCGCGCGATGAAATGCTCGAGCACATCCGCGATATCGTCGAAACAACTACGTTACCCGTAAACGCTGATTTCCTGGGCGGCTACGCCGACGAACCAGAAAGCGTCGCAGCTAACGTGCGACTTTGTGTGACAACCGGCGTTGCTGGTTTATCGATCGAAGACAACACAGGTCGAAAGGATGTCCCCCTGTACGAGAAAAAACTGGCGACCGAACGCATTCGCGCTGCGCGATCGGCGATTGATGCTTCGGGGAGTGGCGCCGTGCTAACCGGTCGCTGCGAAGCCTGGCTGGTCCACGATCCCAATCCGTTCCATACCGTTCTCGACAGGCTCGCTGCTTACGCTGAAGCCGGCGCTGATTGTCTCTACGCGCCTGGTGCCAGCCAACCCGATGAGATTACGCAAATCGTGAAGATGGTCTCTCCAAAGCCGGTGAACATTCTCGTCTCAGGATTCAATCATCAGCTTTCACTGTCCCAACTGACCGATCTCGGTGTTCGCCGCATTTCTATCGGCTCCGGACTCGCGCTTGCTGCATGGGGCGTATTCCTCCGTGCTGCGAAAGACATCAAAGCAAACGGCACATTCAATCTTCTCGATGACGGCGCTTCCTCTGCGGAACTGAATGAACTGTTTCGGGAAAAAAACTAAATAGCGATCGCTTTCGATCGGCGTTCACAACTTCGGGTTGGAATTCTCCCCCAATCAAGCCATCATCGTCGGATGAAAGTCTTAACCATTGTTGCCCGGGTCCTTCTTGGATTGATCTTCGTTTTTTTTGGTTCCAACGGATTGCTGCATTTCCTTCCGATGCCACCCCTCCCGCAAGGTGTGACCGGTGAATATTTGCACTCGTTTTTCGCCAGTGGCTACGTTTACGTCATCAGCGGGTTTCAAGTCATTGGCGGCTTGCTTCTCTTAATCGGTCGCTTCGTTCCGCTGGGCCTGACAATTTTGGCCGCAATCATAGTAAACATTTGGGCGTTCCACCTGTTGATGGCGCCCGAAGGATTACCGCCGGCAATCGTCGTCGCCGTGCTCGAACTGTTCCTGGTGTGGTCGTATCGCGATCGCTTCGCCGGAATTCTGCGGCCCTGATCTGGGACCATGGCTACTACACAAAGCAACGACAAAACAGCCGACGTGGTCGTTCGCGGCGACGCCCGCAGTTTCAAACAGGAGGTTGATGTAGGTAAACATCACGTTATCGCGGACGAACCGGAGAGCGCAGGCGGTAGCGATGCAGGGCCCGATCCATACGATTATCTGCTAACATCGCTCGGGGTTTGTACGTCCATGACGGTCGGCTTATACGCGCGTCGGAAGCAAATACCCTTGAACAACGTCACGGTTTCGCTCTCGCACTCGCGCATTTATGCAACGGATTGTGAGGAATGTGAAACGAAGGAGGGAATGCTGGACCGAATTGACGTTGAAGTCGAACTGACTGGATCATTAAGCGCAGAACAGCGCGCGAAGCTAATGGAGATTGCCGGGAAATGTCCGGTTCATCGCACCCTCACATCGGAGATCAATATTCGCCTCCGGCCTGCTCAGAAGCCACCTGCCTCGTAAGCACTGCTGTAGCCGCCTCGCTGTGTCGAGGCGTGCGTATGGCATTGATCCGCCTCTTAGGCACGGCGACACTGCGCCGTGGCTACAGCGCCGGGGCCCACGACTACCTGCTACAGCAAGCGCACCTGGAAATACGCGCGGGCAACTGGGATCACACGAAGAAATAACGGCTTTACGTCGCTATTTTGAGAGTCAGAATTAATTTCGGAGGGATCAAACAGATCAACGGTTGCATCGAATAAATGAAATTCCTCGCGGTCCATCCCAGCTGCCTGATGTATTCGAAGATTTATCTTCGGCTCGAACCACTCGGCCTCGAACTTGTTGCTGCTGCTGCACGGCGCGCAGGCCACTCTGTTCGCTTGATGGATTTGCAATGCGAACCACACCAGAATTTCTTCCGCTTGGTCAAAAGCTGGCAACCGGATGTCATCGCGTTTTCGGTTAATTATCTCGCGAACGTCCCCGAAATCATCGATCTCGCCCGAGCTACGCGTGCCCTGTTGCCAGAAACATTCATCTGCATCGGGGGACACAGTGTGTCGTTTATCCCCGAAGAAATCTTGCGACACGGTGCGGGCGCCGTGGATTGCGTGCTGACCGGTGAAGGCGAAACGGCGATTGCCGGTCTGCTCAATGCTCTCGGTCAAAGTCGGGAAAATCTGAAGAATGTTCCTGGATGTGTCACACTGAACCATCGCAACCCGCCGCCCGCGTTCGTGCATTCACTCGATGATCTCTTACCTGCACGCGACCTGGTTCAACATCGCCACAAATATTTCATCGGCCAGTTAGACCCGGCCGCTTCCATCGAGTTTAGCCGGGGCTGTCCGTGGGACTGCGTCTTTTGCAGCGCCTGGACGTTTTACGGACGCAATTACAGAGTAAAAACACCCGAATGCGCCGTCGAGGAATTGGCGCAGATCCGCGAGCCCGGAATTTTTATTGTAGACGACGTGGCCTTCATTCAGGCGGAGCACGGAATGCAGCTTGGTGAAGCAATTGCTCGACGCGGGATCCGGAAACGTTACTACCTCGAAACACGTGGGGACGTGTTGTTGCGCAACAAAGAGGTATTCCAGTTATGGAAGCGGCTAGGCCTGAATACCATGTTCCTGGGCCTCGAAGCGATCGATGAAGAGGGATTAAAACGCTACCGCAAACGCGTGACGCTCTCTAAAAATTTCGAAGCACTGGAGTTTGCACGCTCGCTCGACATTTCGGTGGCTGTCAATATCATCGCCGATCCCGCATGGGACCGCGAACGGTTCAAGGTCGTGCGCGATTGGTGCATGGAAATCCCCGAGGTCGTCAACATCAGTATTAACACGCCTTATCCCGGGACAGAAACATGGCACACCGAATCGCGTCGTCTCACGACGCGGGACTACCGCCTATTCGACATTCAACACACTGTGTTACCAACCAAGCTGCCATTGCCGGAATTTTACAAGGAACTCGTCGAGACACAGCGCGTGCTTTCCCGCAAGCATCTCGGCTGGGAGGCGCTGCGGCACTGCGCACGGATCGTTGTCCGCCAGTTGCTTCGTGGGCAGACCAATTTCATCCGAATGCTTTGGAAGTTCGACAGCGTCTATAACCCGGAACTCCAACTCGCCGATCACCGCCAACCTGTAAAATACGAAATCAGCCTGCCACCGCCTTCCGTTACCAGCGTGGAGCGAGGCGCGATGTACATTCACAAGAATCGCGGACGAAGCGGACGACAAATCGATCATCACACGGAAGAATTTGTTAACGCAACGAGAATGGGCGTCGGCGATTGATTACACGGTCCGCGTGAAGAATAGAATTGGAGGGCGACCGCTTCGGTTGTCGGATAGTTTGGCAGGCGAAGCGCCCGCCCTACAACTTTAATGGCTCGATGAGTGCGACGAGGAAGAAATCACCAAAGGCGCGTCGATGGTCTGGTGAAGTTACAAAGCATAGCAACGCACTCGATCTCGAGACGGACGTCTTCAGGCAAAAGGACCCACATCGCATTGCGCTGTCGTTGAAACGTTCTGCCGAGCGGAGCAAGAGACGCAAAGGCACCCCATACCAATCTGCGATGTCGATGTTGAACTTTTATATTAATCGCGCCGGGAAAAATCTGCCTCAAAGACAAAAGCAGATCTTGGAGAACGCTAAAGACGCACTTCGGGAAATCTTTGGCCGTTCCTAGGTGCAACGCGTTGTCCACAACGCGTTGGCAAAACAGATGCGGCTCTGCCGCCTAACACTTGCGCCTTTGGCGATTCGTTTACCATCGTCTTCGGGAGAAGCCGATCCACCTTGGAGCGTTCACGGGAGTTGACTACGTTTCCTAGTCCCACCCTTCTGCCAATAGAGCGCGTGTTTCTTCCACTCCTGCGCCCCAGATCTTCATCATCTCTTCGTCGTCGCGTTGATAACGCCCGCCAAAATTGCCGTCTTTGAGGTAATCCCGCAGGGACTTCGGATCGAGACGCCGCAGTTTGTTCGAATCGCTCATCGGTTTCTGCTCGCGGGGCATGTCGATCTTTGCCAAACGCGTCCACGGGAAATTTTCCATCCATGACGCGTGAGACGCGACAGAATCGATCGCTTCTACCTGCGCCCAGACCTTTGGAGCGTTCCACCAATTATGAAATTTGACCCGCACACCCGGATGATCGGCCATCCATTCGGCAACCATCCCTTGTGCAGGCGCGTTACCACCGTGGCCGTTGACGATCAAAATTCGTTTGAACCCCTGCTCTGCCATCGCATCGAGAATGTCGCGGACGATCGACATGTGCGTTTCCAGGCGCAGCGTGACCGTTCCCGGGAACGCGCGAAAGTACGGCGTGACACCGTAGGCCAGCACAGGAAAGACAGGCACGCCCAACGGATCCGACGCTTCGACGGCCAACCGTTCCGCCAAAATACTGTCTACGCTCAGGCTCAGGTAGGCGTGTTGTTCAGTACAGCCCAGCGGCAACACCGCGCGATCATCGCGCTTCAAATATTCTTCCACCATCATCCAGTTCATTTCGCTGATTCGCATGCTCTAAGCTGATACGGTATTTCACGAATTCATGCAGATTTCGTAAGGATTTGATAGACGCGCATCCCTTTCACCATCCGAACTACCTGATGAATCATGGAACGCGAAAAGATTATCTTCCTACGAAACCTTTTCCTGCGAGCATTTGTGGTTGGCATCCTCTTCGCTCTTTTCTACTGGCTTGCCACCTTGGCGTTATGGCAGGCCTATACCCCGTGGCTTATGGAACGTTTTAAGCTGGACGAAAAAGATTTGGGCGCGTTGACTCTGAACTTTTTTGCCAACGTTCGAATAGTGATTGTCTTTTTCTTCCTTGTCCCTGCCCTGGCCTTACACTGGACGGCCAAGAAACTCTGACATGTAGCCGCTGCGGACACGCGTATGGCCATCAAACCTAACGAGCGGTAACGCATTTCATCTCAAATTGGAGTTGCAGATTCGGGACGCATACGAAAAATCGATCTCGTGAAACTTTGGAAATGGGAACCGGAAAACCTGCCGTCGATCATACATTCAATTCGAACGGCTGTTGCGGCGACTATCTCGCTTGCGGTTGCGCGCCTATTCGGATTGCCTGAAGCGTACTGGGCTGCGATTGCAACGCTCGTGGTCATGCAATCGACCCTCGGCGCGACTCTGCTCATTTCGGTGGAACGCGTCGTTGCTACTGCGCTGGGTGCTCTAACGGGAGCGCTCCTGGCCACCTGGTTTACCCAAAATCCCTTTGTCTTCGCCGGCGCGGTGTTTGTCCTGGGACTTTTGTGCGCCACTCTTCGCATAGAAAAAAGCGCATATCGTTATGCCAGCGTCACGCTCGCCATCATCTTGCTCATTCCGCGCTCGAACGCGGCCTGGATCATTGCGCTTCACCGCTTCTTCGAAGTCTCGGTTGGAATCGTGGTCGCCTTGGCGTTAGCGGCTTTGTGGCCGGAGCGTCAACCCCAGTCTGTGAAAGAAAGCGCAGAATAAACAGTGTGGCGGCTTGTCGTGTGCAACCTCTTTGAGTTTGAAGCCGACATCCGCCTCAGGCAGACCACTACAGACAATTCGTTAGCCGACGCGCACAACGCGCGGATCGTCAGGGCCCGTTGAGGCGAATTCTGGAAATTCTTGTGGATGCAGGATTCCAGCGAGGATCTCAAGACTATCGACAATACGCGGTCCCGGACGCGCGAAATACGCGCTCGCGTCCACGAGGTAAACGTCACCGGCAAGCGTCGCGGGAAGCGAGCCAAAATCAGGAAAATTGCGAAGCAACTCGTAATCGCACCGCGTCCGACTGATATCGTAACCGCAGAGAGCGAGCACCATAATTTCGGGTTGCACCTCGATGACCTGCCGCCAATCGACTTGCGTCGAGGGTCGATGCCTGCGGCCTAACGGATCATGGCCGCCGGCAATTTCCACTAGCTCGGGTCCCCAATGACCCGAGCAAAAAGGCGGTTCTATCCATTCCATCAGAAAACAACGTGGTCGATGCAAGATCCGCTGTGCCCTTCGCCGTACAATTTCCACGCGTTGGGATAGATCGGCGATCAGTTTTTCCGCGCGCTCTGGCACGCCGCACATTTCCGCGACGCGTTGAATATCATCGAATATCTCCGAGAGGCTTGTTGGCTCCAGGTTCACCACTTGTGGCGGCCCCGGCAAGGTATCGGCAAGCCGCGCAACCGTGCCATAGCCAACTGCGCAAACATCGCACAACTTTTGAGTGAGAATTACATCGGGCCGCAGGTCACGCAAAAGCGGCTCATCGATAGTGTAAATTGTGCCGTTGTCACGCAACGCTCTGCGTACCCACTGATCGACTTCACCACTCGCCAAGCCAGCCTTGTGTACCGGACAATGTGTAACACGCGGCCGCACATTTGAATTTTGCGGGTAATCACATTCATGCGACACACCCACCACCTGTTCCATCAATCCAAGTGCGGCCGCAATCTCCGTTGCAGCGGGCAAAAGCGAAACGATCCGGAGCACTTTTTACTGTATTCAGTTTCCAGTTACGAGAATAGGAAAACGAGTCAGAATAGGACAAAGAAGAAAAAGGGTAGGCAAGTTAAAGAATCGGATCTGGCGAATTGTGGGCGTGGGCGATTCCCCTACAAAACACCAACCGCCTGCGAAATCAGCAGTACAACGATGGTGAGGGAAATCAAAATCTGGATCATCGCCAGGACTTTAGCCCAGCGCACCAACAGTGGCGCGTCGGTTGGACCAAAGGTGGAGCTTTGCGTGAAGGCGACAAACAGATAATCGATAAAGCGTGGTCGCCAGCGAACACACTCAAATTGTCCGCGTTCGTCATGCGGGATCTGCATTTGCGGAAAAAGAAAGCTTGTACTGCCAAACTTCTTTTCTTTCTGGCGCAAAGTCGGACCACCGCCGTCGAGCCGCCAGTACCAGAGCGCAAAGACGATCACGTTCGTAAGCCAGAGGAGTCCTGCTGATCGCAGCAACTGCAGTGGCGGCTCTCGATGACCAGGCAGCGTGCGCACAAGCAGAATCACTGATCCTATAAGGGCCAGCGTGGTGATGCCATTGATGATAAATCCAAGCGTGCGATTCAGTGACTGCTTACCGACGTGATGGCTCATCATTGTGGGCACAAGCAAAACGACGATTAGAGTCGGTATTAACCAAACCGGTCCGACCACCAGGTTGCGCGGCAGCGCCAGGTAAATTGCGCTGATCGCCAGAAAGGCCAGCACGGCCTGACCTCGCGGTTCGGGCTTGTCGATATGTTCCGGCAACGCGGGCATCAGCTCAGGCTATAACCAAAATCTCGCGATAAAGCTATCTCATAGGTAGGTGCATTTGCTTCCCATCGCTTTTACCAATTCAATGTCGCGCAATTGTTGACAATGCTGAATCCAAGATGGACAACCGGTGCATCCTAGCTACAGGAGACGGTCCAACCGCTGACTCGGATACATGTTTAAGCGCATTCTCAAATGGTTCGGCGCAATCGTCGCGGTCGTCGCGATCGTCATTGCAGTCTTTCTTATTAACTTAATTTGGTTCCGACCATGGAGTCTGAATCTGTTTTACGAAAAGGTTTTTGCCGAAATTCTCTTCGATCACCCTGAGATACTCTCGCAGCTCGGCTTGGTGGAGCAATTCGGCTTCACCAGTCACAACGGAAAGCTCGACGACGAATCGCCTGCGCATCAACAGCGCGAATTCGGCATGTGGAAGCGGGACCTGGCGCAACTTCACCAGTATCCGCTCGACCGCCAATCGGCTTCCCAAAAGCTTTCCACGCGCGTGTTGGATTGGTTTCTGCAAGTACAAGCTGAAGGCGAAAAGTGGCAATGGCACGATTATCCCGTTAATCAGCTCTTCGGAGTACAGAATCAATTTCCGTCGTTCATGGCGAATACGCACCGGTTGTTGAGCCGAAAAGATTGCGATTACTACGTGATGCGGCTCGATGCGTTGCCAAAGAAGTTCGATCAAGTCCTCGATGGTTTGAAGATTCGGGAACAAAAGCAGATTCTGCCGCCACGTTTCGTCGTGGAAGAAGTTCTTAAGGAAATGACCGATTTTATCGGCAAACCTGCTTCGGAGAATATTCTGGCTACATCGTTCAAGGCCCGCGCTGCGAAGATTGATAAGTTGACCGAGGCAGAGCGGGCCAACTTTCAAGCGCGTGTGGAATCGGCAATAAGCAGCAAAGTCTATCCGGCCTACCAAAAACTGATCGATTACTTTCGTGAGATTCTGCCAAAAACAACAACTGACGATGGCGTCTGGAAGTTGCCTGATGGCGACGCGTTCTACGCCTATAAGTTGCGCGAGAATACCACCACAACCCTCCAGCCCGATGAGGTACATGAGCTTGGCCTGCGGGAAGTGGCTCGCATCGAAGGGGAAATGCGAGCAATTCTCGATGCAAACGGATTTGCCGGTCAGCCGATCGGCGAGGCGATGGACAAGCTCGCAAAGGATCCGCGTTTCCTTTATCCAAACGATGACAAAGGTCGTGGCGATGCCCTGGCGAGATACGCGGACTTGATCAAACAGGCGACCGAACGTTCATCGAAGGAATTATTTCTCACTACGCCACGCGCGAAGATCGAAGTGCGACGCGTCCCGGAGTTTAAGGAAGCAACAGCGCCGGGAGCGTATTACGATATTCCTGCCATGGATGGCAGCCGTCCCGGCATTTTTTTCGCGAATCTGCGCGACATGAATGAAGTGCCCAAGTGGAGCATGCCGACACTCGCGTATCACGAAGGCGTGCCGGGACACCATTGGCAACTCTCCACCGCGGAGGAACTCAAAGGCGTGCCACAATTTCGTAGAGTGCTGCCGTTCACAGCGTACTCAGAAGGCTGGGCGCTTTACTGCGAATGGCTGGTGAAACAAGTCGGGTGGTACGACAACGATCCGTTCGGAGACCTGGGACGCCTTCGTGACGAACTTTTCCGCGCAGTCCGCTTGGTTGTCGATACGGGCATTCACGCAAAGCACTGGACCCGCGAACAGGCGATCGCTTACATGCGCGAGAAAACCGGCATGGGCGAGAAAGAAGTTAAATCCGAAATCGAACGTTACATCGTGGCGCCTGGTCAGGCGTGTGCCTACAAAATCGGAATGCTAAAAATTCAGGAATTGCGTGCGCGCGCACAGAAAGAGCTGGGAGACAAATTCGATCAGCGCGAGTTTCACGATGCCGTTCTCAAGAACGGCGCGCTGCCTCTCGAGATTCTTGACGAACAAGTAAACGATTACATTCACCACAAGAAAGCGTAGGATTATTGTAGCCGCCTCGCTGTGTCGAGGCGCTATCGATGAATTTTCAAACACGGCGACACAGCGCCGTGGTTACAACGAAAGCAGCCCGGTGCGCAAGATCCTGATCACGTTTGGAATTCTCATCGCACTTGTTGTTGCCATATTGGCAGCCTGGATTTTTGGTGGACGCCAGATTTCATTGTTTCTCGATCGTTTCGGGACGATTGAAATGACCTCAGCGCGAATTAAATCGATCGCTTATGAAGGTGGCGGGACCGGCGGTATCCTTCACGTTAACGATCTTGAACTGAGTCTAAATGACCGGAATGGCCCGTCTCCCAGCGTCGGAACAACAAAAAGCGATCAGCTAGCGTTGGCAGACCAGGGAAAAGTTTTCGCTTTCGGTTCGGTGAGCTCAGAGGCCAAAAAACTCGCTACTGCTCCGCCCGCAGATGACGATGCTTTGATCGAAATTCGTCGGAGCGTGCTCAGTTGGCCAACGCCATTTGAGCTCAATTTTATGACAGGCCAATCCCCATCATGGAAACGTCATTTGTATTATCGGTTGCTTTGGAAAAAGCCCTCCGGCGCGAAATTGGAAATGGTTTGGCGCTATGAGCAATACTTCTATCCGGGCAACGGCTGGGCAAGCGGATTCATGACCCGCCAAGGTTCTACGGGCCTGATCCAACTGAACATCAGTCCCTGAAACCGGGCAGCGCCATCGAGAAACTTGTCTATCGAGCAGATAGCGGCATCGTTTCGACGTGCGACTGTCGCGCAAATTTCAAAAGCTTTTTTCCCGCGATGCGGCAGAAAGCCTTTGGGAAAACACCTGTCGCTGGACTCATCCGGTGAATTCGCGGCATATTCTGGCTGGCATCGACCGGACGGAATTAGAAAGCCTGCGAGAACGTTATCCTCACCGACCGAATGCACGGAAGATCAACGCTTACGAAGACGCGGCATATTGGATCGGTGTAAATGTTAAGCGCGCGCAGGATCTTTGGCTCGATCGTTCTCCACCTCTTGATATCTTGGACCTCGGCTGCGGCGCCGGTTACTTTCTTTACCTCTGCCAACTTTTTGGCCATGAAGGGCTCGGATTCGACACCGATGAGGATCCTTTCTTTCACGGGACAACCAAGTTCTTCAACGTTCGGCGCGCCATTGGGCGCATCGAACCGCAAACGCCGTTGCCCGATCTCGGAAAAACATTCGATCTGGTGACTGGTCACCGGGTCTGTTTTCACCGGCTCGCACGCGCCGAAAACGGAGACTGGCTCGAATGGACGCCCGCCGATTGGAAATTTTTTATCAACGATATCCGAACACGATTTCTCAAGCCGGATGGGCGCCTGTTGCTGGAGTTTAATCCGCGGCCGGATGGGTCTTCATTTTTTACTGACGAACTACGCGCTTTTTTCAAGTCACGGGGCGCGCGAATTTTCCGTTGGAAAGCCCTGCTGGGAGTCGACCCAAATCAACGGCCAAAGTTCAAGAAAACGAAGCCAGTGACGAGTGACAAGTGACCGGTGACGAGATTTCAGATACAACGTAAGAATGAAAACTCAGAGTTATAAGGATCTCGTCGTTTGGAAAAAGGGAATCGTTCTCGCGAGAATCACGTACCAGCTCACGCAACGGTTTCCGTCTGAAGAAAAGTTTGGTCTGATCGCTCAAATGCGGCGTTCTGCGGTATCAATACCATCCAACATCGCGGAAGGTCAGGCACGCCACACCACTGGCGAATTCATACAGTTCCTTTCTCACGCTGAGGGATCTGTAGCAGAGCTCGACACGCACTTCATACTGAGCACAGAGCTTGGTTTCTGCGATAGTTCCGATGCCGCGGCGGCGTTTGAACTGCTAAACGAGCTGCGTCGGATGCTGAATGTGTTGCGCCGCAAGCTGTCGGAACGCCAATAAGCTCGTCACTGGTCACTGGTCACTCGTCACCCCTCACTCGTCACTGTTCACTACAACTTCCAGTCCGAACAATTCCACCCTAACAGCTGCTCGACCCTTGCGATGTCTTGCTCGAAGAAATTGTATAGAAAGACCTTTTCCTCCCAATTCATCGCCCGCTCGTAGGGCACGATATTTCTATCTTTACTGCGCACCGAACGGAGTGGTTCGAGATCGAGGAACGAAAAGATATCAGTGAGCGTTTCACGCTGCTTCTCCTTAAACTCTTCAAACTTTACCGCTTTGATTTGCTCGCGCGGAAAGAATTTGAACAGACGCGTCAATTGTTGTCCGTAAAATCCTCGATCCAAATAAGCAAAGCGGCGCGCCTCAGCCGGCGGCGCACCGGCGATACGTGTTCTCTCTTCTCGAAGAGCATCGAAAAAATCCAGCGGCTCGCGGCCTCTGAATCGTTGCATGTTCCAGTGTGCGAAGGCACGGTCGACCGGATTTCGCAGGAGAATCAGCAATTTGATTTTGGGATTGTATCTCCAAATCCTTTCCGCCGCCCGTTCGTGGTAAATGTAACTCGGCGTGCAATCACCAGCGATGGTTGATGGACCAAGCGGTGGATAATGTCTGTGTAGTTCGTCATAATCGACGTCGCCAGCGAACAGAGCGTCGTTATCAAAAAAATGTATTTCCTGCTGATCGCCCATGTTGATGTGCGGGTGTCTGCCTAGGAAATAATGCAACGCGGTCGTACCGGATTTTTGGGCGCCGGCCAGAATAAAGTCCAGTCGCTCAATCTTTCTCGACTTGGTCTTCCACATCGTCATCAATCAAGGACGGCTAACCGCATTGCGCAATCGATCTCCGCTTATGTGAGAAACACGCGGTGCTGACATTGTCGAACTTTTTGTAACCGCCAGGTTCGGTTCCTTGTCTTAGGTAACGATGGCTGCTGCCTTCAAGGTCTTCACACGCGGGACGTTGACGTTCTTCGAGATTACAATCGTCGTTTTCTTCATTGCCTCACTTGTCGCAATGGCTGCAGTCAGTTGCCTGACGGCGCGGAAAAGAAACCGTGCGCTCGAAATTCCAAGGGCGCTTACTGATCGGTTTCGCGCCGACCCGCGACGCGCAGGATGAGATCAAAAAACAGGCATACTCAGACATCGCCAAAGCGCGTTTTGCACTCGAGGGCACGGGCAGTTACCCCGATGCGACCTTTACGCTTCGCCTTTCCTACGGGACCGTGCGCGGTTACGAACAGGATGGTAAACAAATTCCGGCGTTTACCGATTTCGCCGGTTTATACCAGCGTTCTGCGGAGCACGATAACAAACCGCCGTTTGATTTGCCCAGGCAATGGATCGACAAGAAACCTGGCTTAAATCTGGCGACGCATTTCGATTTCGTTTCGGATGCAGATATTATCGGCGGCAACAGCGGCAGCCCCGTCGTGGACAAGGCAAACGAATTCGTGGGCATTATTTTCGACGGTAACATCCAGTCTCTGGTCCTCGATGGCATTTACACCGACGCAAGCACGCGCCGTGTCGGTCGATTCCGCAGCCATCATCGAAGCACTCCGCAAAGTTTACGACGCCGGCGCGCTGGCGGATGAACTTGAAGCCGTGAAAAAATAGGGCCGGATCCTAGTGCGGCAGGTAATTGAGCAATTTGAGGATATCGGAGAAAACGCCCATCGCCGTGACATCTGCGCCTGCCCCCGGACCCTGAACGACCAGAGGAGTACGCGAATAACGCTTGGTTGTGAATGCGATGATATTGTCGCTGCCTTTGGTAGCAGCGATGGGATGGTCGTGCGGAAACTCTTTGATTCCGGCGCACGCACGACCACCTTCGAGCGTGCCGACGTATCGCAGCGCTGCGTTGCGCGATTGCGCGCGTTTCAATCGTTCTGCCATTTCGCAATCGTGGTTAGCCAATGAGCTGAAAAGTCGGGGCGAAAATGGTCTCAGCGCCAAACTTCGAGGAACCAGGCTCTCCACATGGACGTCCGCGATTTCCATTTTCGATCCACTTTGACGCCCGAGAATAAGCAACTTTCTGGCGACGTCTCGACCGGAGAGATCATCGCGCGGATCCGGCTCGGTCAGCCCGGTCTCGTAAGCTTTTCGCACCAGGGTGCTGAATGGCATGCTCCCGTCAAAACTGTTGAACAGATAGCTTAGCGTGCCCGAGAAAATCCCCTCGACCTTACTAATCACGTCACCGCTCGCGATCAGGTCTCGCAATGTCGACATGATGGGGAGTCCCGCGCCAACGTTGGCTTCATCGAGAAAATACTTCTGTCGCTTTTGCAAAAGCTCCATGAGGGCCGCGTATTGTCGCCATGGCAACACGTTCGCGCGCTTGTTCGGCGTGATGATATGCAGATTCGCTCTGACAAAATCCGGATACGCCTTCACGATTGACTCGGCGGCTGTGCAATCAACTACCGCCGCGTCGGTCAGCTCCAGTTTCGCGATTTCTTTTGCCAGAACCGCTGGATCCATACGCCTTCGCGAAGCGGATAATCTCTCGCGCCAGCGTGCCAGATTGATGCCGTTACCCTCGAGCGCGAACCACTTGCTATTTGCCACACCAATCACGGTGACATCGAATCCACGGGCACGCAGATAGGTGCCCTGCTCGTGGAGTTGTCGCAGTAGCGTTCCGCCAATATTTCCGACGCCGATCACGACAAGCGCGAGACGTTTTCGGACTTCGAAAAACGCCTGGTGGATAATATTCAGCGTACGCGCCCGCTGCGCCACATCGACGACGCAAGAGATGTTGCGCTCTGACGCGCCTTGGGCGATCGCGCTGATATTAATGTTATGCCGGCCAAGCGCTCCGAATACTTTGCCGGAGACGCCGGGGTGCCCTCTCATTTCATCGCCCACGACCGCAACGATCGCTTGATTTGGTTTTTCATCGAGCGACGTCAAATGGTTCTGGAATTCAAACCGAAATTCGTGACGCACAGCCGCAGTCGCTAAAGCGGCATCGCCCTCGCGGATGGCGAAACAAATCGTGTGTTCGGATGAGGCTTGGGAGATGAGGATCACATTGATACCGCCAGATGCCAGCGCACGAAATAATCGCTCGGCGATTCCGGGAACTCCGACCATGCTCAGGCCACGAATGGTGAGCAGCGTCAGTCCTGCGATTGAGCTGATCCCCTTCGCCAGTTGATCGCTATGACCGCGATCACCCGAAATGACCGTACCCGGCGCCTCTGGATGGAACGTATTCTTGATCAGAAGCGGAATCCGCTTGGCGACTGCCGGAGCAATGGAGGCGGGGTGAAGCACCGTCGCGCCGAAATACGACAACTCCATCGCTTCTTCGTATGAAATCTGCGGCAAAACAAACGCAGCTTCGACCGCCTTCGGATCGGCGCTCAAGACGCCGTCAACATCCGTCCAAATCTCGATCACGGAGGCGCCAAGAGCGGCGCCTATAATGGCCGCCGTGTAATCGGATCCATTGCGGCCGATTGTTGTAGTTTGGCCGTCAGTCGTCGATCCAACAAATCCGGTCACGACAGGTATCGGCCAGCGGCGGCGAAGTCGGAACAGGTCTGCAAAGTACCCTCGCGCTGCGCGATTCGTTTTGTTAAAGATCACGTTCGCGTTCGTGAACTGGTCGTCCGTGACCACGAATTGTCGCGCGTCAACGAACCGCGCTGGACGAACTCGCGCAAGATGTGCCGCTACGATCAGCGCACACAGCCGTTCGCCGAAACTCCCAATTAGATCGAGGGCACGTGGCGAACTGTGACCTAAAAGCTGGACGCCGTGAAGGGCGTCATGCAAATCGCCGAGAAGTGCATCGACTTGCGATCGGATTCGGATACCTCGACGCCGACCGACCAGAGTGTCGACCGCCGAGCGGTGTCGGTCGGCAATTTTTCTCCACGCTGCCTCGTAACGCCGATCATTCTTTTCCGCCAACCGCGCACAATCAAGAAGCTGATTGGTCACGCCCTGAAAAGCAGAAAGCACTACGACGACCGGTCCCCGCCGCGCTTCCTCAAGAACGATCCTTGCGACATCTCGAATGCGATCGGTTGTGGCAAGCGAAGAACCGCCAAACTTAAGAATTTTCATACCCTGAACCAATGTAGCCGCGAATCTGGCGAGGGTCGTGTCCCGCCAGAAATTTTGTCGGTACACACTAACGAATTTCTATCGATACTCCGAGAGGAACCTATAACCCACTTAGGGCAGTTGCTTAAGCAACTTTTTCCAGCGTGCCCAGGCTTCGTCGCGTGCCTTCTTGTCGCCTTCGCGAACTGCGGGATTAGATGGTTCGCCAGAACGCATGAAACCGTGGCCGGCGCCTTTGTAAATCACCGGTTCGTATGTTTTGCCGGCGGCTTTCATGAGCTCTTCACCCTTTGGAATAGTCGCGTTCACCCGCTCGTCGTTCTCGCCGTAAAAACCGTAAACCGGACACGCTATATTCGCGACATTTGATGCTTCGTCCGGCGCGGTCCCGTAGAACGAGTACGCAGCTTTTAGTTTTGGGTTCATGTTTGCATACATGAACGTCCAGCCCCCACCCCGACAAAATCCACAGACTGCAAGCGTGCCGTTACATGCCGGAATTTTCAGGGCGTAATCAGACGTCGCGTCGAGAACTGCTTTCACCTGCTCCTGCGTCACGGCCGAGGTCGCTTTGCTCGCGCTGTCGGGATCTTCAAACTTTTGACCGTTGAGGAAATCGGGCGCAATTGCGATGACGCCATTTTCGGCCAACTCGTCGCACATGCTGCGCAGCCAATCAGTCAGGCCAAAAATTTCCTGAACGACCAGCACGGCAGGAGCTTTGTCTTTACGCTCAGGATAAACGACAAAGGCTTTAATCGTAGGGTCGCCTGACTTGATCTCGACCCATTCGCCGTGGCGTGGCGAATTGTTCAACCGGCCCTTGCCGAAATCTTTGTACTCCTGCGCGTGAATCAATGGCACAATAAGAATGAACGTCAGGGCGGAGATAATGCGTTTCATACGACCGAGAAAGTTTCCGACTTCGTTCGAAATGATAACGTGCTGATCCTACGTTGCAGGTGCTGAAGTCTTCTTAAACAAGGCATCGATGCTCCATTGCCCGGGCCCGTAAAAAATAGCGAAGAAAAAGAACCAGCAGTAAAACACTGCCGATTCGCCTTTGTTCACGATTGGAAAGAAGTGGTTCGGTGCGTGCACCATGAAGTAGGCGACTGCCATTTCGCCAGCCGCAAAAAAAGCAGCAATGCGCGTGAGAAATCCGAATGCAATGAGAAAACCACCGACAAGCTCGATGATTGCACCGATCCAGCTGAGCATATCTGTCGGCATGCCGTGACCACCCGGTGGGAAACTAAGAACCTTTTGACCCCCATGACAGGCGAACATAAGACCGATGACGAGTCGCGAGATACAATAAACCGGATCCGCAAATCGATTAAGAGCGTTCATAGCCGCGCAGGCTGAACGATTTCGAGCTGACATGTCAAGCTTTGCGTGACACAGACAACCGTGTTTGCCTTCAGTCGCACGCAGCCGTACCTGCCTCACGCGTTACGCCGCCTTCTTTGCAGGTTGCTTGCGTTTCCTGCGCGATTTCGTCGCCGCTTTTTTCTTCGTACCGGTTTGGTCCAGACTTTTCTGCAAAACGGAGACCAAATCGATTACCTTCGTCGGCTTGGGCGTTTTTTTGGGTTTCTCTTGAATTTCTTTTCCACCGGCTTCCACTTTTTCCTCAATCACTTCCATCAATGCTTCCCGGTAGTCGTCCTTGTATTTCTCGGGGTTCCACTTTGAGCTCATGCTATCGATAAGTGACTTGGCCATATTCATCTCCCGTTTACCCACCTCAGTCTTTTTTGGGACATGCAGCTTACCCGGATCCGCGAGTTCATCCGCGAAATGCATCAGTTCGAGAACTAGCACGCCGTCCTCCGGTTTTACCCCGGCGAGATATTCGCGCGTCTTGATTACAACCTTCGCAATGCCAACCTTGCCGCTATCCTTTAGCGCGTCGCGCAAGAGCGCATACGCCTTGTCGCCGCCTTTTTGCGGCTCCAGATAATACGGTTTATAGAAAAATATCGGATCGATCTCTTCCTGCTCCACGAAGTCTTGAATATCGACTGTCTGCGTGGCTTCCAAATCGACCCGCTGAAAGTCTTCATCCTTCAAAATGACGTATTTTCCCTTCTCATATTCGTAGCCTTTTACGATTTGGTCCCAGGGAACTTCCTTGCCGTCCTTTTCGGCAACACGCTTGTAATTCACGGGACTCAAGTCGCTTTTGCGCAGCAAACGGAACTTGAATTCCTCGCGTCGGGTTGCGGGATATAGAGCGATCGGAATATTAACCAGGCCGAAACTGATGCTGCCTTTCCAAATTGCGCGCGCCATACAAGATTATTTCGCACGGCACGTGCACGTTGCGCGCAGGCAAAAGGCCAATCCACCGAACAGCTGGGGTTGTTTTGCGATCAGTTAGCCTCAGGGAATTGCCAATCTACGCGGCCACCTCGAGCTCTCGACGTGAAATGCCCCTCAATTCGAAAAGGCGAATTAATGTCTCTTCGATTAAGTTGTTCGGACACGATGCGCCGGCAGTGATCCCGATGACAGCGGGTCCGTTCGGCAACCAGAAATGCGACACCACTTCGCGCTTTTCGTGCAAGTTGTAATGCTTAACCTCCGTGGCCGAAACCAGGCGCGAAGCGTTGAGCACGAAATAGGTGGGCAATTTTTCTTCGCCCATCTCCGCCAGGTGCGATGTGTTCGAACTGTTATAACCGCCCACGACCAGCAGGAGATCCATTGGCACGTCGAGCAATTCACGCAACGCATCCTGCCGCTCTTGAGTGGCGCCGCAGATCGTGTCGAAGAATCGAAAACTTTTCTCTGCGAGCTCAGGCCCATCTCGATCGAGAATGGCTTGCCGAACGCGGCGCTGGACCTCTTCAGTCTCACCCCGCAACATGGTGGTTTGATTCGCGACACCGACAGTTTTCAGATGTACGTCCGGATCGAATCCGGGCGAATGTGCGCCCTTAAACTTTTCGAGAAAGGCGTGTTTATCGCCGCTGTGCCTGATATAGTCACAGACGTAATCGGTATCTTCGAGGGTTAAAACGACTACATAATGTCCGCTACCGTCACCAAGCGCGCGGGAGCTGGTCGCCTTGGTCTCTTCGTGTTCGGCTTTGCCGTGTATGATGGAAGTGACCGATTCGCTCGCGTATTTACGCACCCGCTTCCAGACACTCATCACGTCTCCGCAGGTGGTATCGACAATTTGGCAGCCGCGATCCTTGATCTGTTGCTGGATCGATAGTTCGGTTCCGAACGCCGGGACAATCACAACGTCGTCGGGTCCTAGATCCGATATATCAGCTTCCTTGTTTTTGCCGGTCAGGTTCTTGATGCCTAATGAGGCAATCTGGTGATTGACCTCCGGGTTGTGAATGATTTCGCCGACAATAAAAAGACTACGATCTTTGAAAACCTTGTGCGCGGCATATGCAAGATCGATCGCGCGTTCGACCCCGTAGCAAAAGCCAAACTCTTTCGCCAGGCGCACAGTGGTGTCGCCCACTGAAATGATGCCCCCCGCACGGCGCACTTTATCGACAATATCGCTCCGATAGTGCGACTCGACCTGCTGCTGAACTGCTTCCATTACGGCGGGTGTGCGCAGATTCACTTTCTCACGGGCCGTTGTGCCGCTTGAAATGAGATTCGTGCTCATACCATGGTTGTTATTCTCAGCGCAGCGAAGAATCTCAGAGGAGTTTGTTCAGGGAGCGTCGAAACAATGGCCAGAGATGTTTCGCTTCGCCCAACATGACACGGCACAGCGCCGCAGGCAACGTTCCGCAGTCACCTATTGAAGTAACGGTCCGTTCGGTTTTTGGAACCCAGCATCCGTAATCATCAAGTGTGGATCGGGATCCGGCGTTTTGGAATCATCGACCCGCTGCACCTTTGGCCCAAGTGTTTCGTCCTCGGGTTGCGTATTAGCGATGTTTACCGGCGTCCCAATCCGTACCAGTGCGAAAAATTTCGGCGCCGCTTCGCCTTTCAGCCGGATGCAGCCGTGTGTGCGGGGCGTTGGATGGACAAAACCCTGGTGAAAGCCGTACGCAGGCGCGAACTCACACCAGTATCCCATCGGGTAGCCCACGTAATGCCCGGGCCCGCCGCCAGTGGAAGGAACCACGCGATCGCCTTGCACGCTAAACCCGTACGATCCCGAACGTTTGTGCTCCTGTTTGGAGTAGATCTTGAAGTTGCCTTTTGGAGTCGGTTTGTCCGGCATCCCTACAGAACACGCCACCGCCATGAGACAACGGTCGCCTTCCATCACATAGATGTTTTCTTTCGAGAGCGAAACCAGCACGCGCACCTTGGACGGGTCATTCGGTTTGTACGCCGTGACGTGGTAAGGTCCACCACTGGCCACCCCCCCTGTTTGACAACCAGTCAGCAGCAGGAGCGAACCACCAGCACAGAGCAAGAGTAATCGGGAGATATGTCGCATATGTGCATACTGGATAAGATTGGACGGCGACTTGTCAACCGTATGACCTGGCCGAGAGATCATGTTTCACATCCTGGCAGGCATAGATTCTCCCTAATATCATGCTGTGAAAATTGTCAGGAAAGCGACTTCAACCGCCAGCGCTTCGTGAATATTGCGATTCAGATGATCGCGCAATTCTTCAAGACACCGGATGCGTTTCAAAATTTCAGTCGTGGTGAATCGGCTCGCCAGCGCAGCAGTTTCTTCTCGTGCGCGAGGCAGGCTACGCTGCGTCACGGCCCTACTGGAGCGCAGAACATCAGACCACCAAGCGAATAATGTCTCTATGAGTCCCGCACGGCGTTGAAGGTAAAGACTTTCCGCACGGGCTTTATAGTATTGTTCTCGCTCGTCCAACCATGCGCCATCAGTCGCATCCCTGTAACGGGTTTCTTCCTGCTTCAACGCTTCATCCGTTTCGCGCTTAACTTCTTCACGAACTGCACGAAGCAAACCCTGGAACTCCTGAGCCAGTCGATAGGCAAACTGGATGGTCCAGCTTTGTTCGTGGGAAGCCTGTTGCAATAATCGCACCAGCCTCTTTTCTTCATCGCGCGTCTGTGGTTCAGCCTCTCGCGCGAGTGGAATGCCTATGCACCGCGAAAGAATGGTCTCCGGTAGAGCTTCGGGCAAGGCACTTAGCAGAAGCAACAAAGAATCTTTAGGTGGTTCTTCCAATGTTTTGAGGAACGCATTTGCGGCTTGAGGCTGTAGCCGATCGGCATCGGAAATGATTGCGACTTTGCGTCGTCCATTTGACGCGCGCATTTGCAACGCATGCTCAAGATCGCGAATCTGCTCAATAACAATACGCCGCGATTTCGACTCCGGTCGGGCGACGAAAATTTCCCGGGCTTTCTGGGAAAAAACGTCACCAGCAGCCGTGCCATTAACGAGACTGGCCAGATCCGCAGCAAGTTGCTGCTTCCCGCTGCCTGACGGTCCTGAAATCAAATAGGCATGCGCCAGTCGATTCTGTTCGTGGGCGCGACGCAAATAGTCGAGCGCCGTTGTACGCGAGAAAGGCATGTTACGATTCCGGATGGCGCACTGCGGATTGTGGATTTGTGCCTAACGCCGGAAAACGATCGGCGAGTATCGCTCCGATCGCGTTCTCTATCTCCTCTTCACCACGCGAGCCATCGACTAACACAACGCGATTTGGTTCTCGCGCAGCGAGTTCGCGATATGCTTTCCGAACGCGCTCGTAAAAGTCGGCTGGCTCCTGTTCCATTCGATCTCGCCGGCGCGGTTTCTGCATTCGTGCTTTCGCGCTGGCCGCATCGATATCCAGAACAAAAGTAACGTCCGGAATGCAATCATCGACGGCAAATGCATTCAAACGATCAACCATCTCACGATCTAACCTTCGTGCCGCACCCTGGTAAACTGTTGTGGAATCAAAGAAACGATCCGCGATGACGCACACGCCACGTTCAAGCGCCGGTTTGATGATCTCGCGCACGAGCTGGCTGCGACTCGCTTCAAACAAAAGCAGCTCCGTTTCTGGTGTCATACCGGAATTGTGCGACGCAAATTGCAGAAGCTCGCGAATCGTTTCGCCAATTGGCGTGCCGCCCGGTTCGCGCGTGACCAGATATGGCATGCCAAAACGCTCGAGTCGCGCGGCCAATCTCTGCACCTGCGTCGATTTTCCGCTACCTTCTGATCCTTCGAACGTGATGAATGGCGCCCCCGGCATAATGTCGATTGTGAAACAAGCATCTGAAATTGTCGAATGCGCAGGATGGCGTCGCTGCCTTGTGAAGGGAGTGATTCGAACTTCCAACCCTGCCCGTGAACGAAGCTGCGACCCCTTGCGATCCCGAGCCCCAAAGGTTTCAGGGCGAAGGATCTCATACGGTCCCCCGGAGCACGCAGGCGCATTTGTGCGATCAAGCTATGCTACGTTGCCGTATGAAAAATTTTTGGTTGGTGAAACAGGAACCATCCTCGTATTCGTGGTCGGACTTTGTCGAGGAAGGCCAAACCAGCTGGACCGGCGTCCGTAATTACGCTGCCCGCAATAATTTACGCAGAATGCAGAAGGGCGATGAAGTCCTGTTCTATCACAGTGGTGAGGACAAAGCTGTGGTCGGTATCGCCAAAGTGACGCGCACCGCGTATCGAGATTCGACGGCAAAGGAAGGCGATTGGTCCACGGTCGATTTGGCTCCAGTGAAAGCGCTTAGCCGGCCAGTTACACTCGGCGAAATCAAAAGCCAACGACGGCTAAAAGCAATTCCGTTGGTTAGGCAGTTCCGTTTGTCAGTTATGCCATTAGGGGAATCGGAATTTCGCGAAATCGTGAACATGGCCGCGGAACGTTAAATTGTTGAAAACCGTTAACCAGGCTTGGTCGCAACCATGCAGCGTTCTAACGAATCAGGTCATTGATTTTACCTTGTTCAAAGCTATGTCGAGGCCGAAAATTCCCGAATGAGTACGATTGCGGCAACGGAGTTCCTCCCCCTGGTCGCAACCGCCGCTGCTACCAGAGGTTTTATGGTCGTCTCTCTGCACGATGTAGCCCCTTCCAGTCAACAGATCGCAGACACAATCATCTCAGAACTGGCCCGGCGCGGGGTGGGCGTGTGTTCTCTTCTTGTCGTCCCGGATTATCATCACGAGGGACTGTTCACAAAGAACCAGCAATTTGTGTCCTGGCTACGGGCCTTGGAAGCGGACGGGCATGAAATCGTCATCCACGGCTATTTTCACGAACGCCCTAGCAGCGCGAAAGAGAGTTTGTACGACAAGTTCTTCACGCGGTTTTATACGCAACAGGAGGGGGAATTTTACGACCTGAACTATGAGGAGGCACTCCGTCGAATTACAACAGCGCAAGAGGAATTTCGCGCCAGCGGTCTCAAGCCGCGAGGTTTTGTGGCGCCGGCTTGGCTGCTCAACAAGAATGCTGAGCGCGCCGCACGCGATGCAGGACTCGAATACACGACACGGTTACATAAGGTGTGCGATCTCCGAGCGGGCGGTGAGTTCGCTGCGCGATCAATCGTTTACAGTGTTCGAAAGAACTGGCGACGCGGAATTAGCCAAATCTGCAACGCGACCCTTTTTCGATATCTAGAAGGAAAGTCACTTTTGCGCATTAGCCTTCATCCACCCGATTATTCTCACCCGCCGATCTGGAGACAGGTCACCGGGATGATTGAGAAGGGGATCGGGTCACGGACGGCGACGACCTACCAAGACTGGATCACGCAACAAAGACTGAGACGAGGGAACTAAATGTGAGCCGGTGTGATCTTCATATTCATTCGCGCTACAGCGCGCGCTCCGAAGAATGGCTCTTCCGCCGTTTCGATTTTCCCGACAGCTATACTGATCCGAGGCACCTGTATGAAAAACTGGTCGAGCGCGGAATGGACTACATCACCATTACCGACCACGATTCGATCGAGGGCTGTTTACAGATCATTGACCGGCCTCGCACATTTATCAGCGAGCAAGTCACGACCTATTTTCCCAACGACGCCTGCAAACTGCACATTCTTGTCTGGGATATTTCAGAGAACCAGCACCGTGAAATCAATGCGGCGCGCAATAACATTTTTGAGCTACAGGGCTACCTGCAGGCTGGAGGCATCGCGCATGCGGTCGCGCATCCTCTTTACAGCATTAACGGGAAACTCAATTCCCGTCATCTCGAGTTGCTCATACTTCTTTTCAAACATTTTGAAGGCATCAACGGTTTGCGCGATGCGCTTCTAAGCGATCTGGCCCAGACACTGTTCAAGCAACTGACGCCGGAAAAAATCGAAGCGCTTGCAAATCGCCATAATTTGGCGCCGACACACGCAGAGCCATGGAAAAAGATTCTTGTCGGCGGTTCGGATGATCACGGCGGGCAATTCGCTGCTTCGGCCTTTACGGAAACCCCTGCGGCGGAATCGGCGGGAGAGTTTCTCAAGCATGTCCGTAAAGGCGACTGCAGCGCACAAGGTCACGGGGGCACACCTCTGGTTCTTTCGCACGGTTTCTACAATACGGTCGCCTGTTTCATTCAGGATCGTTTCAATGAAAAACTCGGGCCGGGCGCCGCGCTGCTGGAGAAAATGTTTTCGCGGTTCATGGAAGGCCGCGCGCCGACTGAATTTACTCTCAAAGAAAAAATGGAATTCATCGTGCAGGGCGTCTTGTCCGGAAAAATTTTCGAATTTGTTAAGCCCGCGAACATGTCGCTGTGGAAAGAACTTTCAGGTTATTTCGCTCGACCTGAAGTAAAAGCGAAACTGGCAGCGCAGTTAAATGGGGTCAGCGAACCGGAGCGCCGCACGTTTCTCATGGCCAACATGGTGGCCGAGCAGCTCACTTTTCGGTTTTTCCAGAAATTCGTTCAGCAAATCGGCAGCGGCAACATGGTCGAGAGCATGCAAGCTCTTAGCGCGATTGCGCCGATCCTGGTGATTCTTACGCCCTATATATATGGGTTTCATAGTCAGGCGCCCTCTCGGAAATGGCTGCGGTCTATCTTTTTGGAATTGACCGCGGAAATTCCCGTTGCGTTGCAAAATCGCAAGCGCGCGTGGTTCACTGATACTCTGGAAGACGTTAACGGGGTAGCTACGACCATCCGCAGGATGACCGCAGCCGGAGCCGCAGCCAGCGAGGAATTGACTGTAGTAACTTCCCGCGGCAATCCGCAAACCTGTGATATTCCGCTCAAAAACTTCCCGCCGATTGGCGAATTCGAGCTGCCCGAATACGAACTTCAAAAACTGAGTTTCCCGCCAGTCCTCCAGATGCTCGATTACATTCAGCGGGAAAAATTTACTGAGATTATTATCAGCACACCGGGACCGATCGGGCTTACCGCGCTGCTCGCAGCCAAAATGCTCAATCTCCAAACGAGCGGCATTTATCATACTGACTTCCCGCAATACGTCCGGATCCTCACTGAGGACAGCTTTCTGGAAAGCGTGGCGTGGCGTTACATGCATTGGTTCTATGGTCAACTCGATACCGTCTTTGTTAACTCTGAAGAATATCGGCAAAGCTGGATCAAGCGTGGCTTCGACTCCGCGAAATTGAGAATTCTTCCACGCGGCCTCGACACCGAACTCTTTTCGCCGGCGCGGCGCTCGCCGGCGTTCTGGGAAAAATTTACTGCTGTCAACGGTCGTATCCGTCTGCTCTATGTTGGCCGGATATCCCGGGAGAAAGATCTCGATATTTTGGCAGACGCCTATCGCCAATTGCGCCATGACGGTGTTCCCGTGCAGCTTTTTGTTGTTGGTCACGGCCCCTACTCCGAGAAGTTCGCCCGCTCCTTGCCGGAGGCAGTTTTTACCGGCTACCTTACAGGCAAGGAATTGGCGACCGCTTACGCGTCGGCTGATATTTTTGTCTTCCCGAGCACGACCGACACGTTCGGCAATGTCATCCTTGAAGCGCAGGCCTCCGGCGTGCCGGTCATTGTTTCCGATTCTGGCGGGCCAAAAGAATTGGTCGAAGACAGAACGAACGGTTTGATCACTCGATCACGCGATGTGGATGATTTCATGCGGGCGATCAAGTCATTGGTTGCAGATGCACCGCTGCGAGAACGCATGGGGACTGCGGCCAGAAAAAGCGTCATCGACCGAAGCTGGCCAAACGCGTTCCGTAAATTCTGGGCTACGACTGATATCTAACAGCCGCTCTTGAAAGATAAAAGTCACAGCCACAGAACAGGATTTGGCTGCTATCTGGGAAACCAATAAATTGCTCTTCATTTCGGGGCGGATTCAAGTTTTTGAAATTCTTTCTGGCCTGTTTAGCGGGTCGCTATCAATCTGCGTAGATGATAAAAACCAAACTCTTCACAATCGCCGCACTGTTCTTCTGTCTTGGTGTTGTTTCCTTCGCGCAATCAAACGGCACAGCCGCGAAAGGCAGCAACGCACCTTACAATGAAGGCCCGGTGTGGACCGTGACGATGATTAAGACCAAAACCGGTTTGGGGGATGATTATCTCAAGCAGATCACTGGAACTGTGAAGCCTGTTTACGACGAAGAGAAAAAACAAAACGTCATCCTCGACTACAAAATCCTGAATGGCGAAGCATCCGGCCCAGAGGATTTTAACATCCTGATCCTGGTTGAATATCCTAACTGGGCAGCATTCGACAATCTGAGGGACAAGATGGACCCAATTGTTGAGAAGGTAATGGGCACCGAAGAGCAACGCCGGACCACGGCTGTAAAACGCCTCGACATCCGCGAAATCCTCGGCACAAAAACCATGCGCGAGATTACTCTCAAGTAATCCGTTGTCGCAATTGCTGCTTCGGTTAGCGATTTTCTTAGCGGCCACGCCCACCGTGACCCATGCCGCCCATGCCATGGCCCATACCGCCCATCGCATGCATGCTATGGAACCCGGTGTGGGCAGATCTGAAACTCGAGTTATGACTCATAGTGCGTGACGTAGTCATTCTATTACTGTGACCACGATTAGTCTTGGTCGCGCTTCTCCCATGAACGCTGCTGCTCTTGCCATAGACGGTTTGCGTGTTCCGCGCATGCGACGCTGCCTGACTTGAGCGATTCGCGTTGCTGACCAGGCTGCCGAGATTCAGGCCGTTATTGTGCGCAATTTTTCCCCAGCCTTGCCCCGACCGGTGCAGTGCGACGATGTCGTCGAAGCTCTGTCCCGTGGCGTTAGACAGCAAGTGGGCTTTCTCTATCCCACCCCAGCCAAGTCCGGTTGACGCTCGCTCCGACTGCAACGTTTCAACGGGAACTCCAGTTGCAGCTGAAATTCTATCCAGATTCGCCGCACGCGATGGAACGGTGCCGACGAGCAGAATGAATATCGCTGTGATTGAACCTAGTGTTTTCATACATAGTTAACTCCCTCTTATGAATTAAGGTTTCGATTTTGCTGACGCTGCCGGTCCCAACGTTGGCGAAATTTCGAGACCAGCCGGCCGGTCCTCAGACCTCTCGCGTTCGGACTACTCGCCGCCTATTTGCATTATGGCGGCCTACTAGTGATTGCCCACGGCAAAGCATCGAGATCGACATTGCCTCCGCTGAGAATGATTCCAACCCGCTTCTCGGGCATGTCGATCCTTCCTTCCTGAATCGCGGCGTACGGAACAGCCGCTGATGGCTCAACAATGATCTTCATCGTCTCCCAAATCGTACGCATCGCCGAGATAATCGCGTCCTCGCTGACGGTCACAATGTCTTCCACGTAACGCTTGATGATCGCAAAGTTTGGTTCACCGACATTTGTTCGTAGTCCGTCGGCGATGGTGAATTTTTTTTCAGTGCGGACTACTCGTCCAGCGCGAAATGATTGTGCTGCGTCGTCCGCATTCTTCGGCTCGGCTGCAATCACTTTGATATTCGGTCGCGTCGATTTTGCAGCGACGGCTGTGCCGGCCAGCAATCCCCCTCCGCCGACGGGACACATCACAAGATCGAGGTCGGCAATGTCTTCGATCAACTCCAAAGCCGCCGTCCCCTGCCCTGCTATCACATCTGGATTTTCGAATGAATGAATCAATGTTGCACCCGTCTCAGCGATCACAGCCGCGCATACGCTCTCGCGAGCTTGCTCTGTAGGCTCACAAAGAACAACGCGCGCTCCGTAGCTCTCTACGGCACGAATCTTCACCTTCGCTGAGTTTGATGGCATTACGATATGCGCAGGAATGCTGCGCAGCTTCGCGGCTCGAGCCACAGCCGCCCCGTGGTTTCCGGACGAATGTGTTGCCACACCGCGCCTCGCGGTGGCGTCGTCGAGCGAAAAGACGGCATTTGTCGCGCCGCGCGCTTTGAATGCACCAATCTTCTGAAAATTTTCGCACTTAAAGAAAAACGAAGCGCCGCTCGCCTCATCCAGACGCGAACTTGTCAGCACGGGTGTGCGATGAATATGCGGCCGAATCCGCTCGTGCGCGGCAAGGATAGCCGGGAGGTCGACTGTGATATCTAACTTCACCATCCGAAAAAGGCGTCGATAACACCAAATGTGTCAATAAATCCGTGAGCCAAAATGCATGCCCAAAGATTTCGATCTACCACCATGTAGGCCGTTCCCACGACCTAAGTGCTCTTCACATCGGATGTATGGAGCGCAAAAAATAGATTCCAGAATTCGTGGGCCGTATGCGCCTTTTAAAACGCACTCGGACTCCGGATATGTTCAGGGCGTGGTCCGAGTCCGATAAAACGTGCGGGTAATTGCCTCAGGATCGGAAACCATTTCAGCAAACGGAGAAAAAATGGAAGGGACTCATTCTTCTCATCCGACGTCTGACCAGTGACGACTCGACGATGAATAAAAATCTGCATCCCCTGAATCATGCGGGTTGGCCACTCGCGGCGCGTTTGCACTTTTCGCAAGTCACCAATCTGAACCGGACCACGCCGCAGCTTCTCCGCGAGCAGGTTCGCAGTCGCGACCGCATCCTGAATTGCGAGATTAATTCCAACACCGCCGGCTGGTGACATGGCGTGCGCGGAATCACCGATGCAAAGGAGTCCTTCACAGCACCAGTCATTCAGGCGATTCACCTGGACGGTTAGTAACTTGATCTTCGACCAATCGTCCAGCTCAGTCACGCGATCGTGAAGGAAAGGAGCGAAGCTAGCGATGTCGTTTTGAAATTGCGCCAAACCGCGCTCTTTGATCCGGTCGAAGCCGCCTTTGGGAATTACAAACCCACATTGCCAGTAATCGCCGCGGTCGAGTAACACCAGGAGCTTGCCGTGTTGAAAAAAACCGAGTGTTTGTTCCGGATCGCCCCGTTTCTTGGAAATCCGCATCCAAAGCGCGTCAATCGGTACGCCGAAGTCCCGCTGCTTCAAACCGGCACGTGTGTGAATGATCGAATGCCGTCCATCCGCACCGATAACCAGGTTTGCACGGACCTCCAGTTCGCCCCAAGGTGTCCTTGCACGCACACCGACCACACGCGAATCTTGCATCAACAAGTCGACGGCTTCCGTTTCCATATGCAATTGGAAGGTTGGAAATCGTTTGGCGTGACTCGAGAGAAAATTCAGAAAGTCCCACTGCGGCATGAACGCGATGAATTTGCAGTGAGTGGGAAGTTTTGTGAAATCGGCGACCGGCACAGGGTGACCGTTAACCACAGCGCGCAATTGTCGTACTTCCTGGTGTGGTTCTTTTAGGAACTCCTCGAGCAAACCTAGCTCGTACATGAGTTCCAAGGTTGAAGGATGAATGGTGTCACCTCGGAAATCGCGGTTGAAATCCGCGTGCTTTTCCAAGACAACAGTTTCCACGCCTGCTCGCGCAAGCAAATAACCAGCCATCATTCCCGCCGGTCCGCCACCGACAATTACACAGCGTGTTTCGAGTACTCCGGTCATTGTGATGCCGTTTGGGTTTTAATGCTGGAGGATTCGCCTGCTCTTTCGCAAACGAAGACGATATCTTTTCGTGCGTTCCTTGCTTCGCTCATGTGCACCCGCATGTTCTTAACAGTAATGACAAAGAAGAAACGAGAAATACACCACTTGCAACGTCGCTATCCGATTGGCGCTGAACTGATCGAACCTAAGGAAGCACACTTTCGCATCTGGGCGCCGAAAGTGCAGCGTCTCGATCTCGTTCTGGAAGAGGGCGTGCTAAAAGGCTCAAGACAGTCATTTCATGAGTTGGAAGCCGAACCGGGCGGATATTTCTCCGGTTCCGCAAATGCTGGCGCCGGCGCCCGCTATTGGTTTCGTGTAAACAACGATTTGTATCCGGACCCGGCATCACGTTTCCAACCTGATGGGCCACATGGTTCTTCTTGCGTTGTCGATTCCACGCAGTTTCGGTGGACCGATTCGAACTGGCCTGGCGTTACCCTGAAAGGTCAGATCATCTATGAAATGCATATCGGCACGTTCGCTAAAGAAGGAACGTGGCTCGCCGCTGCCCAGCAATTGGACGAACTGGCGCGTATCGGAATCACTGTGATCGAGATGATGCCTGTCGCCGATTTCCCTGGAAAATTTGGGTGGGGATATGACGGGGTGAACCTCTTCGCACCGACCCATCTGTACGGAGTCCCGGATGACTTGCGCAGTTTCATCGATCGTGCGCACTCGTTAGGCATGGGCGTGATTCTTGACGTCGTTTACAATCACTTTGGACCTGACGGAAATTATCTCGGCGTTTTTTCCGATGATTACCTGGTTCGCGGTAAGGGGCACGAATGGGGCGACATGGTCAATTTTGATGGACCTAATTCAGAGCCAGTTCGTGAGTTTTTCATCACTAACGCGCGTTATTGGATCGAGGAATTTCATTTCGATGGTTTTCGCTTCGACGCGTTGCACGCCATCTCCGATCGATCCAGCGAATATATCATTGGCGCAATCGGGCGCGCGGCGCGCGAGACTGCCGGCGCACGCTCAATCATTCTGATCGCTGAGAACGATCGGCAGGAAGCCAAAATGGTGCGACCAAGCAGGGAAGGTGGTGACGATCTGGATGGAATGTGGAACGACGACTTTCATCACAGTACAATCGTTGCGCTGACCGGCCGCAAGGAAGCCTACTTCAGTGATTACCAGGGAGTCCCGCAGGAGTTTATTTCCGCCGCGAAATACGGCTTCCTTTACCAGGGCCAGGCCCTCTCATGGCGAAAAGCATTGCGTGGATCTTCCACACTCGGCATTTCCCCGGAGGCCTTCGTCTGCTTCATCGAGAACCACGATCAAATCGCGAATACGGGGCCGGGCGAGCGGTTGCGTTTTCGTACTTCGCCCGCGCGCTATCGAGCAATAACCGCTCTTCTTTTGCTAGGACCATGGACGCCACTGCTGTTTCAGGGAGAGGAATTCGGCGCGTCTGGCCCGTTCATGTTTTTCGCTGACATAGGCGACGGTTCTGTGCGTCATGCCATTCGGAAAGGCCGCGCTGAATGGCTGGCACCATTCCTATCGATAAGCGAGGAAGAAGCACTGAAAACCTTGGCGGCGCCCGACAATCCCCACGTGTTCACCCGCGGCAAGCTTGATTTCTCCGAGCGTGACAAAAATCGCGAGCTTTATGACCTGCATATCGACCTTTTGAAATTGCGACGGGAAGACTCGCGGTTTCGCGAACAAATTCCCGAGGGAATTGACGGCGCTGTGTTGGGACCCGGGAGTTTCGTCCTTAGATATTTTTCGAAGCGAGGTGACGACCGCCTGTTGTTAGTCAATTTCGGAGAAGATCAGGTCTTGCGCCCTGCCTCAGAACCTTTGCTAGCCCCGCCATTGGACTGCACATGGGAACCGCTCTGGACGAGCGAGGCTCCGCGTTACGGTGGGGCCGGCGCGACTGCAACGGTAAGTCAGGAGCAATGGATTCTGCCAGGCGAATTCACAGTGGTATTGCGACCCACGCGCGAAAGCACAGCATAGCTCACGACCGGAGTCTTCGGTCTTTGTTATCGACAAGTCGGCAAAGTTTTTGCGAAGCTTTCCAGATGAAAATAAGAACGTCTCCACTTGTCGTTACACTCACGCTCGTCTGCACCTGTTTTCTCTCACCTGCGCGAGCTGTCAGTCCGCCGCCAGACGGAGGCTATCCAGGGGGCAATACGGCAGAGGGCCAACTGGCCCTTGGAGGTCTCACCACTGGCATCTACAATACAGGAGTTGGTATATACTCACTCTTAGGTGTCACCGACGGTAAGTTCAACACCGGTGTTGGCGCAGGAACGCTTCTCGCCGACACCGCCGACGAAAATACTGCTGTTGGGGCTGGAGCTCTCTTAAGCAACACTAGTGGTGGCGGGAATACTGCCAATGGAACGTTCGCGCTCTTCTTCAACAACACCGGCACCCAGAACACGGCGGTCGGTGACAGGGCTCTCTTGAACAACACGGAAGGCGAAGGAAACGTGGCTGTTGGTTCTCAAGCGCTCTTCCAAAACACTACCGTCGGCTTCAACACAGCTGTTGGTTCTCAAGCGCTTTTTGCTAATGTTAGCGGACTTGAAAACACGGCGATCGGGTACCAAGCACTTCTCGACAACGCGGGTAACTTCAATGCGGCCGTTGGTGGTGCCGCGCTTCTTAACAACACGACAGGCAATGAAAACACGGCATGCGGGAGTGGCGCGCTCACTGGCAGCACTGGCAGCGACAATACCGCCCTGGGGTTTCAAGCGGGCATCTTGGCAACAACGGGTGACGGAAACGTCTACATCGGCGCAGGAATGACCGGCGTCGCTGGGGAAAGCGATCACACCTATGTCCGCAACGTTAACACCACCACCGTCAGCGGCGGCAACGCCGACTTTGTGACCGTAGACTTAACCACAGGCTTGCTCGGTCACCTCAGCTCGTCCCGACGTTACAAAGAAGAGATTAAGCCGATGAACGAAGCAAGCGAGGCACTTTTTGAACTTAAGCCGGTCACCTTTCGCTACAAGAAGGAGATCGATCAGAGTCAAAGCCGTGACTATGGTCTCATCGCTGAGGAAGTCGCCAAAGTCGATTCCAACCTCGCCATTCGTGATAGAGATGGGCAAATCGAGAGCGTACGATACAGTGCAATCAATGCCATGTTGCTCAATGAGTTTCTGAAGGAGCATAAGGCATTTCTCGAGGAGCAGCGCAAGGTTCAAAAACTGGAAGCAGCGCTCGATGCCGTAAATCAGCGCTTGAAAGAACAAGAAGAGAAAATTGAAAAAGTCAGCTCCCAGGTCGAGGCGAGCAGACCCGCGCTACAGCTAGTCCAATTGCCGTAACGGTGCGGCATTGTTGCCAGGGCCAGATTTTCAGGAAGAGCGAACGCTTCCTCGGAATCAGATTTTGCGACCGAATTTCTTCTCCAACTCGACAAGCGAAATCTGGATCATGGTAGGCCGTCCGTGCGGACAGCAATAAGGCAGATCACAGTCGAGCAAATCGCGAATCAAGTTCTCTATCTCGGGGTAACGCAGCGGATCATTGGCCTTAACTGCGTGCCGACACACTGTTTTTGCGATCATTTCCTCGCCCAAGCGCATTGGTGACGTGCTGTTGCCGGCGCTCTTCAGGTCGTCAATCACTTTGCGCATGAACTGCGCCGGATCTGAGACGTTCAAGAAAGAAGGGAGACTATCGATCTTAAACGTGCCTGGCCCGAAGCTTTCAATCCCGATCCCCATTTTTTGCAGAACAGATACATTGCGCTCGATCCAATCGGCGTCGCGCGGTGGCACATCAAACGTTTGCGGCAGCAAAAGCTTTTGTGTCGGGACTCCCTGCTCTTCCATTCTTCCTCGCAATTCTTCAAAGAGAATTCGCTCGTGCGCGGCATGCTGGTCAACGAGAACCAGTCCATCAGCGTTTTCCATCAACACATAAAGCTTGCTTAACACACCGATGATTTGAAACTGCTGCTGGGCAGTATCGCCTTTATCCGCGGTTCGCGATCGCTCTTTATCTGGCTTGATAACTCTGCCAGGGTCAACGATCCCGGCCACAGTCGCGACCCCGGCCGCAACGGAAGCCAGGTGTGGCAACTCGCGATGGGTCTCCTGTGGAGCTGCTATCTCGGACCGCAACTTAAGGTCGGGGGCCAGTTTTCCTCCAACAGCTGTGGGCGCAACTTGAGGTGCGTGAAATTTTTCCTGCCAGGCCAACCGACCTCGTTCCAGGGTTTGCTGAATAGAATGAACGATCGCTTCCCTCACTGCGGTTGGATCGCGAAAACGCACTTCGCGTTTTGCCGGGTGAACATTTACATCAACAGCAGCGGGATCGAGTTCCAGAAAGAGAAACGTAACCGGATACTGCCCCTTCATTAAAGCCGTATGATAACCCTCTCGGATTGCTGCTGTGAGTAGTCCGCTTTCAATGGCACGGCCGTTTACGAAAACGAGCTGTTGCGCCCTGGTTTGTCGACTCAGGCCTGCCTGCCCGATAAGCCCGCCTACCTGAATGTTACTCGAAGAAGCCGAGTTTACCTCGACCAGTTTCTCTAAAAGCTCAATACCGTACAGATCGCGGATTCGATCGCTTAACGTTACAGCAGCCGGTAACTGAAATAACATACGATCGTCTCGCAATAACGAAAAACCAATCGAAGGATGGCTGATTCCCTGCAAGTGAATCTGATGTTCGATGTTACGGGTTTCGGTATTCTCGGAGCGAAGAAATTTTCGGCGCGCTGGCAAGTTATAAAAAAGTGAGCGCACCTCAATTTGCGTGCCAGGCGGTTCGCCGCCGTCGCGCACGATGTCGATCTTACCGCCGTTGACGACGATCTCGGTTCCTGCAACGGCGCCGGCCTCTCGGGTGGTTAGGCGAAACCGCGATACACTTGCAATGCTGGGCAACGCTTCCCCACGAAATCCTAGTGTGGTCACAGCTTGCAAATCGGCAGCCGACCGAATCTTGCTCGTGGCATGTCGCTCCAGCGACAGCAACGCGTCGTCGCGATCCATACCGCAGCCGTCATCGATCACCCGGACCAGCGAAATGCCTCCGCGACGAATCACGATCTCGATTTTGCGGGCACCGGCATCGATGCTGTTTTCGACCAATTCCTTTACCACTGACGCCGGGCGCTCTACCACTTCTCCGGCGGCGACCTGGCTGGCAACGGTCTCTGGCAACAATCGGATCCGGCTCATTTTCTATCTTGAATTGTAGATTCCAGATCGCCAATTGCGAAGAAAAACGGTGAGCGGCACCGAACGTTGTTGTAGCCGCTTCGCTATATCAAGGAGTTTAGGAATTGAAAAGCGCGGCGGCGCAGCGCACTGCTACAACGTCGTTGTGAACAACGGCGTCCGCCGGTTTTTGACTTGGTTACGCTGCAGCCGTATTTTCGTGCAGAATGATTAATGTCACAGATAACGCTGTTCGACAGCTCCAGAGTCTGCTTCCGGCGCAAGAAGAAAGTCCGCGAAAAGGTCTCCGGGTGCAGGTTGCCAAAGGCGGTTGTTCTGGCCTGCATTACGAGATGACTCTCGACCAGAAGCAAGATGGCGATACCGTAGTGGAGCGTGACGGCATGCAGTTTTTTATCGACGGCGAAAGCGTTCCGTACCTGCAGGGCGCGACCCTGGATTTTAGCGGCGGTTTGACTGGGACAGGTTTTCGGGTCGTTAATCCGAACGCATCGCGCACGTGTGGATGCGGTTCGTCGTTTGAAACGACACAATCAGCTTGAAATTGGGTAATCTTTTCGCGCTGGCCTGATGGACTACGGCTTTTATCCATATGACGAGCCGTACGCGCGTCCAAGACGACGCACTAATTATTTTCTATGGACCGTTGCCATTTTGCTTCTGACTGGGTTCGCGTTGGCCGCGTGGCTGGGCACTTTTTACATTTTCAATCAACCGGAACGCCCTGACAGCTACCGGATTCTGCAAAGGCTGCACAAGATCGAGGCACCGAAGCGCTTTGAGCTAACCGCGGCTCCGGCAGGCGAATTTCTAAACCCGCAGCAACTTTACGAGCGTTATTCGGGACTGGGCAACGCTGAGCTCGCCAGAGCGAATGCTGAGCTGGCGCGCAATTATATTCGGAATTACCAACAGGTGCGCGGCCTGGTTCCTTATATCGTAGGCAGATACAGAATCGTTGCGGCAAGAGAGCTAGGACCGGGCGATGTGTTTACCTCTGGGATGGTGGCGTTAACCAATGCGGTCGATAACGGCGAACTACTCATGGAACATCTTTACCCGGCAAATCCGGAGGCACTGCCACTGATGAAACAGACGCTTAATGTTGGCTTGGAACTCAAACTGGAGCGTTCACACGACATTTCTGCGGTGCTTCACGCCGAGCGATTGGCCGACGGCCGAATCATGATCACTGCTGTGCCATTGCTTTACGGTAGCTATACCGTCACGCGTGGCCTTGGTACGTTTCGCCTGGAGCCGCCGCTCAGTCTCAACCTCGCTGCAGGCTGGCCATTGTTTAAGGCGTCTGAACGCAGTGCAATTGAACAGCACTACGCAGAGTACCAGCAAAAGACGGCCGTGGCCCGGGGGGGACCGATTTCCATACCTGGCTTCAGCCCCAGCGTGTCGCCTCCGCCTGCTGCGAATCAATTGGTCCGCATCGAGCAGGCGATTCCCATTGGAAAACCGCCGACTGCGCCAGTGATAGCAAAGAACGAAACACTTGCTAAGCAAACGCCGGCGCCGAAAGGCAGAAGATGGGGCAAGAAACAAAAGCTGGAGTCTCCATCTCCGGTGTCGACTCCAGCGCAGCCAGTGGTTGCGCAGAAGCCAACTGTGCCAACGTCCACTCCTTTCACGCTTGCGTCCGCAGCGACGCGGCCAGGCGTTCCTGTGACTAACCCAGCGCCAGCTGTGAACACGTCCAACGTTCCAGCTCCAACTGTCGCCCAGGCCCCATCTGTTTCAACGCCAACACCGGTACCAGTTCTGCCAGCTCAGGCCGTTCCACCAGACGCCTCCAACGTAGCGTTAGCCTCAAACGCGGGCGGTGGAAGTTGGAAGACTTTTGCGCCGGGCAAAATGCCTCTTGGCCGGCTCATAGGGACAAGCGATCTGCGTGATGTTGCTGACCACGGGCTTGCCGGTGAACGCGTTTATTTGAAGGGACAATTCGTCGTGAATTTTTCCGATGCCAACAAGGCAGTTCTGCGTCCTCGCACGAAGTTGACTGACAAGGTGCTGCATTTCGGTGGAGGTTCTTCTACACGTATCATTGTGGAATTTCCGGCCGGCTATGTACCTCCGCACCAGGGCGCCGAAGTAAGCCGCGATGAGATGCGTCCCTACGAAATCACCGAAGTGCGCAAACAGGGAGACGGACAGCTTAACGTTTTTGTGCGCGAGATCATGCAGCCGAAGTAGTCGATTGCACTGCGGCTAATTGAATGACCGACGGGCCGTCCTGACATTGGCGCGCCATGTTAATACTATTTACTCGCTGCGAGATCTTAACACTAACTTGCCATCGCGGATCGCGATCGTGCCGACGCCGGAGTCGTTCCGATATTCAGCGAGATAATCTCGCAACCGCTTCGACCGATATTTCCAGTTTAGTAGATCGGTCGGAACGGGCTCGCCATTTACGGTGATGCCTCCAAGCTTGGGATTCTCCAGTGCTTCCGCGCCTTGTGGTTGCGCTGTGATGTCGCCATTAAAATAATAACTTGAGCGGCCGATAAATTCTCCAAGCGGTACACTCGCCTGGCAACGCAATCGATCCCCGTCAATCGAGACAAAGACTTTACCGCGCACGTCCTGGTTAGTGGTAATCAAGGTGTTAACCTCGTCCGCTGTCAGCTCGAGTTCGGCGGGTTGACCCGCCCGGGTTTTTTGCTCGAAATCCTCGCATCGCTCGTGGACGGATTGGATTTGCGCGTCGGAAGCCGTGAATTGAGGTATTGGCACCGGCGTTTGACCAATAGCTTGCGCTTTTGCCAGCCAATAAAGACCATGGATAACTGCAGAGTTCCGGTGAAAGCCCCAATACATCCCAGCTAAACAAGCGATTGCCAGCACAACTGCAAATACACCAAGGATAAGACAGCCTCGGGCGAAACATCCCAGTCCTCTTCTTGGTGGCGGCGCGTCAACCCAACCGTTCATACAGGGTGATTAGTGATGAGTGGCGAGTGACTAGTGATAAGTGAATCCAATGGATGGTCACAAGTGGAATTTATCAATCGCGGAACATGGATCACGATTGCCCCATTTTCGCCTGCGCTTCCATCAACTTGTCGTAAAGCGCGCGTAACCCCTCACCAAGAATACGCGTTCCGGCGAGGATCGGCATAAAGTTCGTGTCACCGCTCCACCGCGGGACGATGTGAATATGCAGATGATCAACCACACCTGCCCCTGCGCATTCGCCAAGGTTCAATCCAATGTTAAACCCCTTCGCTTTTGTCGCCGCGCGTAAAAGCGTCTGTGCGTGCACGACCAAGTTCCACAGCTCCACAATCTCATTCTCTCCCAGGGCCGAAAGATCCGCGGCTTTGCGATATGGCACCGCCATCAGATGACCGACCGCGTATGGATAACGGTTCATCATCAGGAACGCATTTTTTCGCCGTGTGATCACCAGGTGTGGCGCGTCATCACTCGCCTGCGCCGCCGCGGAAAGAAAACTCAAGTCGCGCGGTTCCTTCTCGAAATACTCCACTCGCCACGGCGCCCAGAGCGTCTCTAATTCTTTCTTTGGAAATTCGGACATTTCAGCCCGTATCTTACATGACTACTGAAACAAAACGCGATGCAAAATTGTCGTATCCGTGTTCGCCCACAGGCGTTGTAGCCGAAGTCGCTGACCTCGACGGGTCGCGGCGGCGATTCATTTTCCCGCGGTTTATTCAAGTCTGGATTTAAATCGCAAACCGAATTAGAAGAACGGTATATCCATGAGATCTTGTTCATTACTCGTCGGATTATTTATGATTGGCTCACTCATGGCGGCAGACGAAGATAAGGGCGAGATCAGCAAGGATCTTATGGCGTTACAAGGAACGTGGAGATTGGTAGCCGGAGAAATCGGCGGCCGGAAGATGACCGCAGAGGAACTCAAGGAATCAAAGCTGGTTTTCCAAGGGGATCGCTATACGGTCCGCCGCGGGAACGGGCCGACAGTCACAGGCTCCGCTGTAATAAACTCGACCAAACACCCTAACACCATCGACATCACTGACGCCGACGGTCCATACAAGGGCGAGACGCTACTGGGGATCTACGCACTCAACGACGACGAATTTACGGAGTGCTTCTCATCTCCGGGGGAAGCGCGGCCGGCGAATTTCGCCACAAAGACAGGAACCACCCAGTTCCTTCACGTCTGGAAACACGTGAAGGACTAGGCCTCTCTGTCCTTAGCCAAAACGGGACCCAAGTAGACGACCTGCGCAAGTTTTCCGTAGCATCGAATGACATTGACGGCACACCCACGTTCGCGGAAGACCCTGCAATTATTGGCGCGAGATGAAGAGCGCGACGTTCGCGATCAAAGCCGAGGTTAGCGATCCGCGGGCGCAGACTTTCGCGTTCAGCGCGCAGAAGACGATGTATGGCGGCAAGCAAATCGGCAAAGGCGATACTATCTTCGTCTTCGCGAGTGAGAACGAAGGTGGCCCCGGTCTCATCGCCAGCGGCGTCGTTACCTCAACCACAGCGATTGCAAAAAAGCCCGGGATCACCCGGCAAACGCCGCGAGTGAGCATTACCATCAGACGCACCGCGCGCGCGAAGCGGCCCTTGGGACGGAGCGACCTCAAACCTTTTACCGACTGGACCGACGGTCGACCCGAGACCGAGCTCAATTTCAAATTTTATCGTCAGGCAACGAACAAGATTGTCGGCATCTCGGATGAAACGGCCGCATTCCTCCGCGGATTCTTTTGAGGACGGCAGATTTCTACATGTCGAAAGTCGCCTATGAAACGCGAATAGCGGAGCGCTTTGCTAACTGGTTGTCAGGTCACACCGGGCGACTGCACACCGTGAGGTGCGGGCCGAATCCCCCTGATTTTCTACTCTCCTCGGGAACATGGCTCGAACTGACTGATATTTATCTCAGCAACGAAGAGGCAAAATTTGAGAACTCACATTGGGAAAAAACGTTCAGTTTCAATTGCTCGCCAAACGAGCCGGCTCTCAGGCTATTGCAAAAGCTTAATCAGAAGCTGGCTAAGACAAGCTATCGAGAAATCTACGAGCGAAAAGGTCGAGGCATTCTCTTATTGACCTGCCAAGATTCATTCTTTGACGAGGTGAATCTGGCTCACGTTCACCAAGCTTTAGAGTCATTTCTTCCGACATCTGATCAAGGTTTTTTCAAGATTGCTTATTTCGAATATGGGTTGGATGGACGCCGATTTTATGACCCTATTTACCCCACGCGGCTTACGGTGAGCCCGTTGGGAGAAATTCCTGCACGATCAGGAATGGATTCAAATCAAGAAGAAGACAGGCGAAATGAACGGCCCCCTCGTCGGAGAAATCCAGGATCGCACCTTGTATCTCACAGATTATTCACCGCGCCAGATATTAGCAAAATGAGGCGGATCGTCGCATCGCCAGCGCTCGATCGAGCCCGTTAAAACTGCGCACGAAAAATATTTGAAAAAAAGCACTTGCATCTGATCTGGTGTTATAGTTAACTATATCACTATATGAGACAGGTCAGCAATCAGCGGGAGCACGCGTGGTCGCGGGCGTTTGGAGCACAGGATGAATCGTGAATGGAATGACAATCAGCCAATTTATCGACAGCTTCGTGACCGTGTCGTCCATATGATACTCGATGGCGTGCTCAAAGAAGGCGACCCCCTACCCTCGGTCCGCAATGTCGCCGCCGAATATCGCGTCAATCCGCTGACTGTGCTCAAGGCTTATCAGGAATTGGTTGATGAGCAGTTGGTCGAAAAGCGCCGCGGTCTCGGCATGTTTGTCAAAGAAGGCGCTCACAAACCACTGCTGCAGGGCGAACGCGAGAAATTTCTTTCCGAACATTGGCCCAGAGTTCACGCAACCATTCAACGGCTCGGTCTTAAACCCAAAGAGTTGCTCGATGCCGCGGCCCGCAGTTCAAATAAAAAGGAGGATCGCTAAGGCTATGGCAACCATAGAAGCGCGAGGGCTCCGCAAGGTGTTCGGTACAACTGTGGCGCTCGATGGCATCGACCTTCATGTCGAACAAGGGCGCATCCTTGGAATGATCGGTCCCAACGGCGCCGGCAAGACCACAGCGCTCAATGCAATTCTTGGCCTCACTTCGTATGAGGGAACATTGAAAGTCCTTGGTCGTGACCCGTGGGCAGAGCGCGATCAGCTAATGCGGGATGTTTCCTTTATTGCGGATGTTGCAGTGCTGCCGCGCTGGGCACGCGTTTCGCAGCTACTTGACTACATCGCCGGCGTGCATCCGCGATTCGATCGTGCCAAAGCTGAGACTTTTCTTGCTAAGACCTCCATCAAGCGCACCAGCAGGGTAAGACAACTATCAAAGGGCATGGTGGCTCAGTTGCATCTCGCGGTAGTGATGGCAATCGACGCGAAATTGCTGGTGCTCGATGAACCGACGCTTGGCCTGGACATTCTTTATCGCAAACAGTTCTACGACTCGCTTCTGAACGATTACTTCGATCATAGCCGGACCATCGTGATAACGACGCATCAGGTGGAAGAAGTTCAGGACGTACTCACCGATCTCATGTTTATCAACCGCGGTCGGATCGTTCTCGAATGCAGCATGGAGGAATTCGAGTCGCGTTATGTGGAAGTGATGGTGAACCCTGATTACATCGCCGCAGCGCGCGCGCTCAAGCCGATTCACGAGCGCCCTCTCTTCGGCCGCAGCGTCCTGCTGTTCGATCGTGTAAACCGCGACCAACTGGCAGTCTTCGGCGAAATGCGCAGGCCAAGCGTCGCCGACCTTTTTGTGGCGGTTATGAGCAATAGCACCGGCGAAACGCCCCCGCCATTACCTAAGTCTACAGTAACCGCACCAGGGAGGAGCTAAACTAGATGAATACTTCATCGGATAACACGCGTGAGTCTGCCGAAGCCAGCAAACCCGGCTCCGATGTCGTTGCGACTCGACCGTTGTATTGGTCGGTCCGACGCGAATTATGGGAGAACCGTTCAATCTACGTTGCGCCACTGATTGTCGCCTTGTTCGTGCTGTTCGGCTTTCTGGTCAGCACGATTGGTATGGCACACCGCAGGGAGGCCGTACTGTCCCTCGACCCCGCACACCAGCGAGCTGTTATAGGAGTGCCATACGACGTGGCCGCGATGATGTTAATCTTTACCGCGTTCATCGTCGGCGTGTTCTACTGCCTCGACGCGCTGCACAGCGAACGCCGAGATCGCAGCATTCTGTTCTGGAAGTCGTTACCAGTTTCGGACCTTACCACCGTTCTCTCGAAGGCAAGCGTTCCATTTGTGATCCTCCCGGTGATCATTTTCGCCACGATTGTTATTGTGCAGTTTCTGATGCTGCTGTGGAGCAGCGCAGTCCTGCTATCGAGCGGTCTGGCCGGGACGACATGGACACGTTTCAACCTGTTCCAACAATCGTTGATACTCGTCTACAGCCTGGTTGTCATCGTGCTCTGGCATGCGCCCATTTACGGGTGGGCACTGCTGATTTCCGGATGGGCGAGGCGCGCAACGTTTCTCTGGGCGGTGTTGCCGTTCCTTGCGATCGGTGTTCTCGAGAAGGTTGCTTTCGACACTTCGCATTTCGCATCGATGCTGAAAAATCGCGTATTCGGAGCCGGTGACACGGCTTTCGCCTTCCAGCCACATCGCGGCATCGCAATCGATTCACTGGCTCAACTCACACCCGGGCGATATTTGGCCACGCCGGGTCTCTGGATCGGACTGGCGTTCGCTGCCGCATTTGTGGCGATAGCAGTGCGACAACGCCGCTATCGAGGACCTATTTGATTCGAATGACGGGTGACAAAATAACGCCGACATAACCGCATAACCAGCCATGCATCCAGCCAAAAAAGCCGGCCGCATCGCCGGCGCAATCTACGCGTCAATGGTGTTCGTTGGGCCGTTCAGCCTGATCTACGTGCCTGACAAATTGATCGTCCGCGGCGATGCCACGGCGACAGCGGCAAATGTACTAAATCATGAGAGTATGTTTCGGCTTTGGATCATCGGCGATCTTTGGATGCCGGTAATTTTCATCTGCCTGGGGGTCGCGCTTTACAATTTGCTTAGCGGCGTCAGCAAGCCTTGGGCGCTGCTGATGCTCAGTTTCGTCCTCGTTTCCGCTGCTGTCGGTTTTCTGGATACGTTGAACAATATCGCCGCCGACCTTCTGTTTCGCGGCGCGGACTTCTTGAGTGTTATCGATAAAACTCAGCGCGACGCGCTCGGCATGCTCTTTATCCGGTTGCACAGCAAGGGAACGTTTATCAACGAACTGTTTTGGGGTCTGTGGCTCTTTCCGTTTGGTCTTCTCGTCTATCGCTCCGGATTTTTACCGCGCTGGATTGGAGTCTGGCTCATGATCAACTGTTTCGCTTACGTGATCCTCAGTCCCATCGCGTTGTTCTTTCCAGTCTACTACGGCACTGCATTTAAACTCGCGCAGCCCGTCTTATTCGGCGAACTGGCAATCATGCTGTGGCTTCTCATCAAAGGCGCAAAGGTCGCATCGCTTGCCACTCCCACAGCGCAGATGAATACCGCATGAACAGGATCGACAATTCACAACGCATAGCGGCAAAAGTCGCCGGTGTTACTGGTTTGATTGCGTTCGTGATTGTCATTTTTGGAAATTATGCGCTGCTAAACCCTCTCGTTGTTCCGGGCAATGCCGTGGAAACCGCCCGCAATTTCTCCGCGCACCAAACTCAAGTTCGATTAGCGGTCACATGTTTCCTCACTTACGGCGTATGCGTCTTCGTTCTGCTGTCCGCACTTTACGTGGTTCTGAAACCGATCGACCGAATGCTTGCATTGATGGGAGCAATCTTCCGCCTGGTGTTCGGACTGCTGTGGCTGTTTACCACACTAAATCTACTTGGCGCGCTTCGGCTCGTCGGCAACGCAACTTACTTGCAAGTTTTCGAAGCAGACCATTTACAGGTGCTGGCCAGGTTGCAGATCGCAGCGAGCTTTGACGACTATTACGTCGGCCTGCCATTCTTCAGCTTAGCCGCTACTATCTGTGCCTATCTGTGGTTCAAGTCGAGCTACATCCCAAAAAGTCTGGCTGCTTTTGGTGTGATTGCGTCTGCGTGGTGCGTGATCTGTGCCTTTGTTTTCCTAATTTTCCCAGGCTTCGACAAGACAGTTAACGCATACTGGTTCGATTCGCCGATGGCTATCTTCGAACTGATCTTGAGCGTCTGGCTGTTAGCTAAAGGGATCCGAACATCAAATTCTGAGAAAGCGGACCATATTGCAGATGGCGCTAGGGAATCCGCTTCGCTGCGCTTACCCGTGTTTCTTTAGCTCTATGAAGCTAAAGCGCATATTGAAATGGACTGCGATCGTTATCCTACTGGCGTTGATCGTGTGGGGTTTCACGGCCTATTGGACTTCGACGAATGACTGCAACGCTGCAGCTCCGAATAACCCCATGAAAGCCGTGCGTTATTGTGAATACGGTTCGCCGGATGTCGCCAAGCTCAAGGAGGTTGAAAAGCCGGTCCCGAATGACAACCAGGTCTTGATTAAAGTTCGGGCGGCTTCACTTAATGCATTTGACGTCTACGTGACCCGCGATTCTTGGTTGGGTCGCTTGATCTTCGGATTGCGCAAACCAAGAGACACTCGCCTTGGCCAAGACGTCGCCGGCCAGGTGGAAGCGACCGGCAAAAACGTAACCCAATTCAAATCCGGGGACGAGGTGTTCGGCATCTCTCGCGGCGCTCTGGCCGAGTATGCGTGTACCCCCGAGCGAGCAGTGGTCATGAAGCCGCCCAAACTCTCGTTTGAGCAAGCCGCTTCAATTCCGTTGGCCGGACTTACTGCGTTGCAGGGCCTCCGGGAAGGAAAAATTCACCCCGGGCTAAAAGTATTGATCAACGGCGCGACCGGAGGTGTAGGAACATTTGCCGTGCAAATCGCCAAATCTCTTGGCGCAGAGGTCACAGCCGTTTGCAGCACGCGCAATGTCGATCTTGTCCGATCACTTGGCGCCGATCACGTGATCGATTACACAAAAGAGGATTTCACCAAGAGCGACCAGCGTTACGACGTGATCTTCGATAACGTCGCCAACCATTCCTTCGCCGAACGCCGTCGCGTGCTGAATCCAAAAGGCATCTGCGTTTTGGCCGGCATCGGTGGTGCCGGGGTAGGAGGGGGTGAGGCTCTTGGACGCATAGCTGGCAACATTTTCACTGCCCGCGCGCGCTCATCATTTACGGATCAAAAGTTCGCTCAGTACCGCACCAAAACAAGCAAAGACGACCTCATCATGCTCGCCAACCTAATACAGACGGGAAAGATTAAACCGGTCATCGAGCGAACTTACAAGTTAACTGACGCCCCGGAAGCTCTTCGTTACCTCAATGAAGGACATGCCAAAGGAAAGATACTAATCACTGTGGAATAACACGGCAGGAAAACGATATGAATCCAACTTGGAAAAAAACCCAAATCGCAACAGCAGTCTATCTAGCCCCATTGCTCGTTGCCGCTCACCTCTTTGGATCGACTTTGCAGGAACAAAACAAGGCAATCGCCAAGCAGGCATTCGAGGAAATCCTCAGCCGTGGACGATTTGGACTCGCTGAACAACTTTATGCGAAGGATTTCGTCAATCACGGCATTCATTCCAACGCCACCTTAGAGGAAGACCAGACAGCACTGAAAGGCTGGCATGCTGCATTTCCCGATGTTGTCGTCACTCCTGAAAAATTGATCGCGGAAGACGACCTGGTCACGATCTACTGGATCGCGCGCGGTACCAATACCGGGACAGGTAATGGCCTGCCCGCGACGGGCAAAAGGGCGGAACTGTCTGGGATTACGATTTGGCGGATCGTCGATGGCAAAATCAAAGAAGAATGGTCCGCCTTTGATCAACTTTCAATGATGCGACAGCTCGGATTACTCCCTGCCGACAAGTAACCGGTGCGAGCTAATGAGCTAGTGCAGCCAACAGAAAAGAGGAAACAAGAATTATGAACGATGAACCAAAATCAAAGCCCCGACGTAAGCGATGGAAGCGCATATTAAAATGGACTGCCAGCATTGTCGTGCTCGCTCTAATCCTTTGGGGATTTATTGCCTACTGGACTTCGAGTAACGATTGCGAGCGATACGCTTCAACCCCTGCCAATCCTATGAGAGCTATTGTGTATTGCGATTACGGTGTGCCAAATCTCAAATTACAGGAAATCGAAAAGCCCACCCCTGGAGACGATCAACTCCTGGTAAGAGTTCACGCGGCTTCAGTCAATCCGCTCGACTGGCACTTCATTGAAGGCACGCCCTACATCATGCGCGTGATGGGCGTGGGCATGCGCAAACCAAAGGACACACGACTCGGCGTTGATTTTGCAGGTACCGTCGAAGCCGTCGGTAAGAACGTCACGAAATTCAAACCAGGTGACGAGGTATTCGGCGGTCGCACAGGAGCTTTCGCTGAGTATGTATGCGTCCGCGAGAGCCGAGCTGTAGCGTCGAAGCCAAACAGAATAACATTTGAGCAAGCGGCGTCAGTGCCTATTGCCGGAATCACAGCATTACAGGGCCTTCGCGACAAAGGAAAGGTCCAGCCGGGACAGAAGGTCTTGATCAATGGCGCGTCCGGAGGCGTGGGAACGTTTGCAGTGCAGATCGCAAAATCATGCGGGGCGGAAGTGACCGGTGTGTGCAGCACCAAAAATCTGGACATGGTTCGCTCCTTGGGCGCGGATCACGTCATCGATTACACTAAAGAGGATTTCACCAAGAGTGACCAACGTTACGACGTTATTCTGGACAACGTTGCCAACCATTCGCTATCGGATTGCAGGCGCGTCCTAAATCCCAATGGAAAATACGTCTTGATTGGAGGAGGCGGCGTAAACGAGAGCCGCTGGCTTGGGCCTGGCCTCACGCACGCATTCAAAGCGATGTTTTTATCCAAATTCGTCAGCCAGCAGATGGGAATGATGCTGGCGGAACTAAACCAAAAGGACCTGACTTTTCTAGCGGATCTCATGCAGTCAGGCAAGATCACTCCCGTCATCGACAAACGTTACAAGTTAGAGGAACTCCCCCAGGCCGTTGAATATCTCGAACAAGGCCACGCTCGTGGCAAAGTGGTAATAACTGCGGACCAATAATAAAAGCGATAACAACAAATGGGAGCTATGCTTCGATCTAGCGAATGTTATAGCCGTATCGCTATGTGGAGGCGCTTTGGCGCTATGCATCAGGGAAATGAATCGGATGTTAAATCGAAGTTTGGGAGCGGCCTGCTCGTAACATGGTGAGATTAGCATTAAGGCATTGCCGCTTGCTCAATTTTTCGCCAAGGTACACTTTCGACGCCTGCAGATATAGTTGGGCGTCCCATTACAACCCAATATGAAAATGAAAGCTTGTCGGTTGGGGCTGATTTTTGCTGTGATATGTTACTCATCTCGAGGCGTCGAGGCGGGGGAAGAACCGCAGCAAAAGAAAGCAAAAACGTCGTACCTCGTAATCTACCGACCCGGTCCTGGATGGTTAGTTGGAAAATCAGTCTTGGAGCAACCACTTAAAGAGCATGGAAAGTACATGCTGAGTCTTTACATCAAAGGCTCGATGAAGCTGGCAGGCCCTCTCACTGATGACGCTGGCGGCGCCGTTTTATTAGTTGTGAGTGCGAATCAGAAGCGAAGGCGATTGTAGCCGAAGACCCAGCTGTAAAATCTGGTATCTTCACGTATGAAATGCACCCGTGGGAATTACAACCATGGGATGAGTTCGCCAAGAGAGCCAAACTTCCGCTAAACCAGTCGGATCTGCAGAACACAACCCCGCCGGCGCTCGTTGATAGCCGTTGAGTCGCGCCACACCTTGGGCCCTAGCCGGTCGGCAGACCTAACGTTAAAATCATTCGTGAGCAAATCGGGAAATCAGTTTGTAGCCTTCAAAGGGCGAGGCACCTTTGATCCGCATCGATTAAAGACCCGAATAATCAATTCTCTCATTTGCCACCTGCTTTGCGGAGTCGCTTTTGTCTCTTCACCTGCTTTAGGTCAGTCGACCGAAACCACCGTTATTCCGGAAATAGCTCGCCTTGCCAAAGCGCTCGGTGGGGATTGGAACACTATTGAAATCGTGCAGCACGGTAAACCTGTCCCGGATGGTACGGGCCGCCGCGGAACGGTACACGTTCGGCTCGCTGGCGGTGGGACGGTGCTTGTGTCCGAGGGGCATTCTGCTGGGACTGTCGGAGGCGACCTCCAGTGGTTTATCACGATCTGGTGGAATCCCAACGGCAAGTGCTATCGCTTCCTGACCTGTTTCAGAACGCCAACTGATGCCGGATGTGAGCTGCGTGGCACCGCTCACTGGGATGGAGATACATTCGTAAACGAGTACGAGGAGGTTATCAACGGCAAACGGACAAAGCTGCGAGATCTCTGGACAGACATTACGCCCAAATCGCATACATTGACTGAATCACACGACATCGGCAACGGCGTGATGAAACCGTATGTCATCTCCCATAACACGCGACAGTAAATCAGTCTCGAGTAGTTAGATGAGGGTTGAGAGTTGACAAAACCCACTAAGATTTACATCCTTCAGCGGCTCGGCTCTATTCATTAAGTGACCGATGAACAAACTATCACTTGCGTTCGTTGCGATAAACTTGACATCGTTCGCATTGAAGGCCGCGCAGCCAGAGATCAATCCCTCGCACATAGATGTCTATGTCACACCCTACTACGATTCGAAGGGTCCAGTAGTTAAGGTCGGGCGGTTTAGTTCGGGTCTGGCCTCGACTAAGGAGGATGATTTTCTCGCTACCATCGCTGAGATGAAGAGAGATTGGGACCGGCTGACGTTCCCGGAGCTCTATGTCGCTGCGATCCGGCTATACGATCTGGGTTATCGAAAAGAAGCGGTTTACTGGTTTTATTCTGCTCAGTATAGAGGTCGCCAGTTTGGCGTCCTTTTGGATCAGACCAAGATGGGAAGCATCGGTAGCCCAGGATTTGAGCTGTTGCATGCCCAGAACGCCTTCTATCAGCTCGTGGGGCCGTACATTAATGGTTACGCTTTCGGAGATACCGATGGACTCGTGAAGATTGTGGAAAGAGTCCAGAAAGAAGGCCGCCGCATACCAGATTTTCAAGCCGCCTATTCGGGCGTCACATTCATAGGCAAAAACGAGTGGCCGTCCGCTAACGGCAATCTCGCTGATGGAATGAATCAGCTGACATCGACGTTGAAAGACAAGAAGGACGACATAAAACGCCAGCGCAGCGAGCGGGGAATGGAGGAGAAGTTTTCGAAGCTAACGAGTAAGGAGCTACCGAGTCACTAGAACCAAATGCCTAACCCAGCAGAAGGGTATGAAAGTTACATGGTCCCCACCCTCTTTGGGCCCTGCGCTAAGAATCTGATTCAGGTTGCGGACCCGAAACCCGGCGAGCGCATTCTGGATGTTGGCTGCGGAACAGGAATCGTCGCTCGACAGGTAGCCGAGCGGCTTCGTTCAAGGGGGATGGTGACGGGCCTGGATCTCAGTCCAAACATGCTGGCCGTTGCCAGGACAGCTGCGACCCGCGAAGGACTGGCCATCGAATGGCGCGAAGGGCACGCTGAACAACTCCCTTTTTCCGACAACAGCTTTGATCTCATACTATGCCAGTTCGCGTTAATGTTCGTTCCTAACAAGGCAGGCGCTCTTGCCGAAATGCGCCGAGTCGTGGCTGAAAATGGTCGCGTTCTGATTAGCGTCTGGCAAAGCCTCGTTCGGCATCCGTTTTACCGAACTTTGCACGAGATCATTCAGCAACGGATGGGAATGTCGACTCTCCAGGACATCTTTGCGCTGGGTGACGTAGACGAACTCCGCGCGCTGGCGGTTGAAGCCGGATTTTGGCGAGTAGAGATAGAGCCTTTTTCCTTGACGGCGCGTTTTCCAAATCCCGATGCTTTCATAGCTGGAGAAATCGAAGTTGACACCGCGGCGATTCCTTCGATGCAACACCTGAACGCTCCAGATCGGGAAGCAATCGTTGCAGAGATAGCTGCGGACATGCAATTGCCTCTCAGAAAGGTGACCTACGATAATCATGTCGCGCTAGTGTTTCACGGACACATTATGAGTGCATGGCCGCGTTGACGCCGGTTGGCTCCGATAAGGAATGCTTTGATCTGCCGCTGATGACTGGTTTATGGACTTGGCGCTTGTAACGCGATTCGTCGTCACATGCGGCCTCGCGATGCTCCTGCGATGTCTGACGTCTGCCAAACGTATCCCCCCGGCGCAAGTTGAGCCTGTCACTCATGAGGGCATTCGCTATGTCGCACCGAATGACGGTGGTCGCCGAGCTTACATCGAAGCGTGGGATGTCCAGACTAATGAGAAGCTTTGGGATTTGACGGTATTTACAAATCCTATCGATTCAAAGATGGAAGAGGATGTTCAGTGGGTTTTCATTAACGAGCTGAATGTTCGCGATGGTACGCTCATTGTGACATCTGAGCGTGGCAACACATACCGGGTTGATCTTCATACGAGAGTGGTAAAGCGATCTGATCCTGCATCGTTGCAAGCTGCGATTACACCCTCCCCGCCCAACGACATTCCAGAGTCGATCAAGAGAGCCATCGCCAAAGAGCCTCTTGCGAGAGACTACGAGGTCTCGTTTCGAGTGAAACCATTCTATCTTTCCGGAGACTTCAATGGAGACGGCAAAATTGATGTAGCTGTTCTAGTAAAGCAACGCTCGACCGGAAAGCTTGGGATTGCGATCGTTCATGGTAAGACCGACAAGGTAATAATTCTCGGCGCACGGACGACCATCGGTAATGGCGGTGACGACTTCGATTGGATGGACTCGTGGGAGGTTTACTCCAGGAACCGCGGCGACCACCGCGGCCCAAGTGGCCCGAAACTTCTTGCCGACTCGTTTTTTGTAAGCAAGAGCGAGGCAGGCAGCGCACTGATCTACTGGAACGGCGAACGTTACGTCTGGTTGCAGCGGGGCGACTAATGATGGCCCCGTCATGAAGCGCTGGTTATAGGGTCGCCCATATCCAACGTGACGTTCTCGTAAACTTATGACAAAATGGCTACCAACATGATTCGTTGTGTTCACCTCAAGACCGGGACCGACGGCCGTTCACATGTCGACTACCTGACGATTCCGCTTGGCACCATTCAGCAAGCAACCGCAGTCCATTTCCAGGAGACAGCAGCTGGTTCGTCTCTCGATTGGCATACCGCGCCGCACGTGCAGTACGTGATCACCCTTTCGGGCACCCTCGAATTCACGACTCGCGACGGCGAGACATTTGTGTTGCGTCCGGGCGACGTGTTACTTGCTGCTGATACAACAGGCACGGGCCATCGGTGGCGACTCATCGATGACCAACCCTGGCGGCGTCTTTACGTTGAACTTCGTCTGCCCACTTAAGGCAGCTATTGCGCTGGTTTGCTGGAATAGCAGGCGCTGAGTCTGGTTACAGCGCTGTTTCAAACACTTTGCCGCTCTCGCCGCGACGACCGGGTTATTCCAGGTTCAGGTTCTCCCAATGGATCTGAATCGCGTTCCAAGCTGTTCCACAAGAATCCAATTCGTCGTATTGATAGTTAAAAGCCACATTCCCCGACGCATCGAGACCAACGATGCCCGTATAAATAAATGGGCCGCCAAGTGTGTAATCGATGAGATAATTATCCGGCGCATCTTCATAAACACTACTACAGAAAGGGCTATAGACGCTCGGATCGGGATAATAATGCCACGTCTCAGTCGCCTCAAAGGCACCGGGATCGATGTGATATTTTCGAGGCGCACTGTAGGTCCGTGTTTCTCCCGGCGGTTGCTGGAAATTGCTGCCGGCTCCATCATCGAAAAGGAGCAATTGATCGCCCGGCATGGACACAGCGTGCTGTCCAATTGGCGGCAACGTATCCGGGCCCAGGGTAAGAGAGAATGCACGCAGCGACGGGAACTCATACCAGTGCTTAGTCGGATCGCCCAAAATCCACTTAATGGTTCCAGAGTCGTAATCAAGCGCGATAACAAAGTTTTCCCTGCTGGAAACAATGAGGGAGTTATCAGAGCTACGGTAGGCTGTAGCGTTGTTGTGAAACCAATCGTTAGGCGCTGGAAAGACAAATAGGCTTGGATCGTCTCCACCGGCAATCATCGCTGCACTGATGATGTCCGCCAGGTTCCACGTCCGGAGCACATTGCCGGAGGCGTCGACCTCCAGATTGACGCTCTCAGTCCGGTCGACGGTATCGACGTCCAGGATCATTCCCTCCCGCCCCGGATCAATATTGTGATGGAAGCCGGTAACACCAATCCCGCTGTAATCGGCCACGGGCGTGGTCACGCCATCAAACTCAGTGCGAAGAAGCGAGGTACCGGACGTAACGAAGAACGCATTGTCAAAAAGAATGCAGTTCTGCGCTCCAACTCCCGCTGTGCCGACCCAGCGGATTTCGGCGTCTGTATCGATAATGATGGGCGTGGTAGGATCGGCATAGTTCTTCAGGAGGATGAAATCATAGCTCAGGCTAGTGCCTGGTAGCCGCGCCTGAACGACTGTTGGATTGGAGTACGTGCCTCCGTCGTACGCAGGCGTCGTGATCTTGACGCCGAATCTTTTGCTGTATTCAAATCGGCCGTTGAAGCCGAGGTTCACAATAACGGGGTTTGTGCGACCGGCGTAGAGACCGAAGACAGGGATGGTGAGGTTGCCATTATTGCGATCGAAATAACCCCGCGCTTCCAAATACGCTCGCGCATAACGAACCTTGATTGGCCGCGTGATTGATCCGGTTTTTGGCTGAATCTGGAACTGGGCGGACTTGAAGTTGGCGACATCAGTAACGCGGGTATTCACAAAATGGATGAATGGCGTTGAACCCTCGAAGACCTCAATCTTCCCAGCGATCTGCCCAGCCTTGACTCCAATGGCGAGCACGCACAGGAGCGCGACGGAGAGAGTAATCAATCGCGCGTTCATGCGGGCCTTTTGTCGGTCGGCACGAGGAAAGTCAAACCAATTCGGCAATGCGACGTCCGGTCACAAAAGGATGGCTAAGCAGCTAGCGTCGAGTTTCTGGGCAACTCAATGCACAATCAAAACGTAACCTGTCTCCTGTCCGTTCTTTCTCTCACTCGATTTCAATTGAGAAACAGTAGCTCCTCGAAGCCGGGGCATAAGATCTGCGGCTTTCTCTGTGGAAGCTACAAGTGCATCGACATTTCCAGCCTTCCATTCGGTGACGGCGCGATCCGGTTCGATGTAGCGCATTTTCTGCAAGTAAAGCAGCAGTCCTTCGTCTTTCGTAGAAACGACTTCGTAACGCAAGTGATGCGCCCTTGCCTCACCCCGAACGTTGCGTCCGAAGATAGCTAGCGCATCACGATGATCCCGATATCCGGTGATTGCCTTCCAGGTTGCATAGCCACCAGTAAAGAAGATTGCGAATATCACCGCAATAAACAGGTAACGACGGCGCAGCGTACCCACTTCTCCAGAAGTTTGTGCTGCCAGCAGCAAACAAAGCGGTGGAATTACCGGAAAGATTCTATCGACGCGCTTTGATGGAATCAATGACATCACGATCAAGCCGCCGACGCTCCAGCAAAGCAGCCAGAAAGTCTCAGGCGACATTTCCCGAAGTGCGGCGCCGATCCTCCATCGACGCGCCGTAAGATAAAAGACGCATATTGCGAGCAACAGGAAGCTCCAAGGGGCAAATTTATGGACCAGATGCGGCAAATAAAAATAAAGCGGCTGCGGTCGATGAATGGTCTCGCCAAAACGGCCCAAAAATTCGCGCATGACCACTTCATCGAAGAAGGCCGGTTGAAACAGGATGCCGCCGCCGACCCATAACAAGAAGACGGCTAGTGAAGCGATCCATGGCCACCACCCAGGCCACGCACTCGCACTCGTTTGCAATCGCCCACGCCGACCGGGGTCAGGGATCCCCGCTACAACTCGGGTGTGACGCCAGGCGAGTCGCCTCTGCCACCACTCAAACGCTGCAATCCCCGGAAGTAGAAACGCGTAAACGATCGGACCTTTGATCAGCATTGCGACCGCGAGCAGTGCGAAGAGGTAAATTCGATCTTGCGATGTCCAGTGCTCGCGCCTTTGGATTTTTTCCCAAATCAGCAGTCCAATGAGAAAAATTACCAATGCCAGCGGCATGTCTGTGCGCACGAGTGTCGCCAGGCGCGGAGTCAACAAATTTAATCCAAACGAACTTAACGCAACGAGACCGGCGATTGATCCGTAAGCGGAGCTAGCCGCTCGAAATAACAAGACCGCTAGGGCAATCGCGGCCAGGAGCGATGGCAGCCGCCAGGCCAGTTCCCATGATCGGGTTAGTGCGAACAGACCTGCCGAGATCCACCCTACCAACGGTGGCTTGGTGGCCACGTGTTCATGCGGCGTCCGCTGATAAAACCAGTGGCCTTCCTTAACCATCTCGAAGGAAGTGAATGCTTGCTTCGCCTGATCGTAGTCATCGAGCTGCCACGGCAAATTGCCGAGGAGAAACAAAAGAAAGATTATGGCAGCAACGACCCAGATGGTGCGCTGGTCTTCGAGCAGGTTTGCTGTCATATCCAGCGGATCCGAGACATGAGCTTGAATCTCGAAGCACGAATGACAAATAGCGAAACAATCTCAAAGCTCAAATGCCTCCACGGCCGGGTGATGGATCTCAGGATGCAGTAGCAGGCGTCGGCTATCATCGTTCTCTCCGGCCTTCGTCGCCGGTTCACTCCCGCCAGAGAATCGCACGCATCGGCGCCCCATCGCCACCGGCGATTTTTAGAGGCAATGCCACGAATTGGTAAATGCCCGAAGCGACACCGATCAGATCCAGCGATTCGACGATAGCGATGCCAGCGCGAGCCAGTGCATGATGGTTCTGCAAAGATTTCGAATCGATTTCATCGACGGATGGCAGGTCCAATCCCAGCAACTTGACACCATTTTTCTGCAACCACCCAGGGACGTCGGCTGCGATGACCGGAATTGTGTCGGGAAAAACAGCGGAGTCACTCCATCGACCAGTTTTTACAAGCAGCCGCGAAGTCGCCGCTATCGCTTCTGCAGATGGCCGGAGGTCCTCGATTGTGATCAGGTGTTTCTCCTTCGAATCCAAGAAAGCCTGGGCCAGATCGACAACCGTCGCGCGACCTAGATAAGTTTCGAGCGGCGCTTTCTCGATCGATTCACCATTCGTGTCGAAATGAAACCGGGCATCTGCATGTGTGCCATTGTGCACGCTCATCTTGATCGCGCCCAGATTGACGCTTTCACCTTTCGCTTTCTCTCGCGTTAATCGAAAACGACAAGGCTCATCGCCGGGCCATTCTGCCAGATCATTCGAAAGCGTCCGCGAAATATCCCAGATTTTCATGGCGAGATTACTTAAGTCGCGCTGCCAATCTCTTCAATAATCGCGTGCGCGGCTGTTTGGCTTGCGCCGGTGTCACCCAGTTTAGGAACGATCGTGTCCAACTGAGAAATCATCCGCTCGCGCGTATTTCCATTCTCAATTAGTGGCTGCATGGCTCTGACAATGGCATTCGGTTTTGCCCGATGCTGAATAAATTCAGGAACGATTTCCTGGTCAGCGAGCAAGTTAGGCATACCAAGATACTTCACATTCACCACGAGTCGCGCAGCCAAATAGGTCGGCCAGGCCACCCTATAAATCAGCACAAACGGGAGTCGAAAATAGGCAGCTTCCAACGTGGCACTCCCTGAAGCGACGATGCCCGTCCACGCGCGCTGCATGATTGCGGCTGTCTCGTGCACTTTAATTTGAATTGTTTCCCGCTTATGTGATTGGCCGAATCCGGCGACGAGGAACTTCATCTCATCAGCGAGTTGCTCTGATGCAGCAGCGACTTCAAAGCGTAAACTAGCGTTCCGCTTTTGAAGTTCACGCGCCGTTTCCAACATCACCGGAAAAATTTTGCGCACTTCGCGTGCGCGACTGCCCGGGAAAAGTCCGATCAAATTGGGATCCCGTTCCGTGCTGGTCTTGCGGGCCTGCAATCGCTCAATCATTGGATGGCCGACAAACAACGCGCGCATGCCAGCCTGGTTGTAGAGATCGACTTCAAAAGGGAAAATGCAGAGCACCAGATCAATCCAGTGCGCCATTCTCTTGATTCGTCCTCGGTTCCAGGCCCATACCTGAGGACTGATGTAATAAATTATCTTCTGTCGCGGAGCTTGTCTTCGCAGTGCACGCGCAAGACGCAGGTTGAAACCTGGATAATCAATCAAGATAACTGCCTCAGGTTTGCTCGTGCGAATCTCCTGGAGCGTTTCGTGAAACTGTTCTCGAAAATAACCGTATTTCCTGAGCACTTCCCATAAACCGAGAACGGCAGCCTCGCCGATCCAGTTCTTGAATGACCCACCTGCGACCTTTTGCATTTCCGGTCCGCCGCGCCCGACAAAGTTAAGTTTGTCGTCCAACTCCCGCAGAGATCGCATTAAAGCAGCACCGTGATTGTCCGCGCTGACTTCACCGGCGACGAAAAAGAGGATCCTGGATTTCATTTAGCCGCCTCGCTGTGCCGAGGCGCTCCGCTGGCGTTGTTTCCTTCCAAATGGCGACATGGCGCTGTGGCAAGAGCGCCAGAATCGATCGCGAGCGTCCTACCCACCGGGCGTGATTCGCTTGGTTATTTCAACTGCCAACTTCAATGCCGCCGTTGCTTGAGAACCCGAAACGCGCGGCTCGCGTCCCGTACCTGGCGCATTCAATAAACGAAGCAAGTTGAAGTTTAAGCGGCTCCTCACGTTCAATCTCGACTCGGTCGCGCGTGATGCGTCCTCCAACACGTCGATAGATTTCGCCGCTTTGGTTTTGATAGTCGAGCGAGAGATATGCGTCCTCTTGGAAAATGCGAATCTTGCGGAGCCGCTCAGGACTAATGCGGCTGGAGGTAATGTTTGCCACGCAACCATCTTCGAAATGAAGGCGCGCATTGGCGATGTCTTCGTTCCGGCTAAGCACGGGCACGCCTACAGCATCGATGCTCCAAAGCGGCGAGCGCACAAAATGCAAAATGACCTCCAAGTCATGGATCATTAGATCGAGAACAACCCCTATGTCGGTGCTGCGTTCGGAATAAGGCGACAGCCGATGCGCTTCGATAAATCGGGGATGAGTAAGGTGCGTTTCCAAGGCTCCCAAAACCGGGTTGAACCGTTCGACGTGGCCGACTTGCAAAATGAGACCGCTACGCGTAGCTAACTCTGCCAGCTCCGTAGCCTCCGCGGTGTTGTCGGTAATCGGTTTTTCCACAAGCACATGTTTCCCTTTTGTTAGAAGGGAATGCGCGATTGCATAGTGTGTATTGGTCGGCGTCGCTACAGAAGCGGCATCCACCAGCTCAATGAATTCGTCGAGCGATTTCGCAGGTGTCGCGCCGAATTTTCCGCCGATGGTGCGGCTCCTGAAAGGATCTACGTCATATACAGCGGTGAACTCGGCCGACGGAATCTCCGCATACAACCGCGCATGGTTGCTCCCTATGTGACCAACCCCAACAACTCCGATGCGTAGGTTTTTCATCACGACTCCCAGTCAACGCGGGAAGATATCTGGGTCAAACCCAGATAGTATATCTCATGGACCGTATGTAACGCCCTTTTGCGATGTATCCGGCGCGTAGTTCGCCGTGTACCACTCGTAGGTTCGAGTGATACCCTCCCGTAGCGGGATCGAGGGCTTCCAGTCAAGAACGCGAAGCTTTGTGACGTCCAAAAGTTTTCGCGGCGTGCCATCCGGCTTCGCCGTGTCCCAGGCAAGCTCACCATCGAAACCAACTACGTCGCAAATTAACTCGGCGAGTTCGCGGATCGAAATGTCTTCGCCGCAGCCGACATTAATGATTTCCGGCGAGTCGTATTTCTCCAACAGCCAGAGACACGCTGACGCAACGTCGTCTACGTGCAGGAATTCGCGGCGCGGCGTTCCAGAGCCCCATACGACCAGCTTCGAATTTTTCCGAGTCTTGGCTTCATGCGCTTTCCGCAAAAGCGCGGCCAGGACGTGTGATGTTTCCAGATCGAAATTATCGTTGGGGCCATAGAGATTTGTCGGCATCACCGAGACAAAATTCGCGCCGCGCTCGCGAGAATATGCCTGGCAAAGCTTGATCCCGGCGATCTTCGCAATCGCGTAAGCTTCATTGGTTGGTTCCAGAGGTCCGCTTAGCAACGCCGTTTCCGGGATGGGTTGCGGAGCGAGCTTCGGGTAAATGCATGAGCTTCCAAGAAAGAGAAGTTTGCGCACACCGTTCTCGCAGGCCGAACGAATGACGCTGTTCTGTATCTGCAAATTCTCGAGAAGGAATTCGACCGGGAAATCGTTGTTTGCCTTGATCCCGCCTACTTTTGCCGCCGCGAGAATCACGACATCCGGTCTTTGCTCGGCGAAAAATTTCGCGACTACAGACTCATCTCTGAGATCGAGTTTCGATCTGTCGCGAACAAGTAGATTTGAGAAACTCTCCGATTCGAGCCGGCGAATCAGCGCGCTGCCAACCATCCCACGATGGCCGGCGACGAAGATCTTGTCTGACTTATCCAACATGAGCTATCCAGTTCGGTAGCATTTTCTTTTTTTGTCCTTTGCGCAATCCTAGCCTTTCGGTTCCCCTTGAACGGTTCAAGGGTTCAACGAACTATGACTAACAGTTGCTCAGGGCGGGAGGGGACGTAATGGTATTAATCTGATGATTGCCAGGGAGAAGGAGACATTTCAGTTCGACGCAATTGACGATGTGGTAAGCGACATCGCCAAGGGCCGCATTGTCATTGTGACGGACGACGCAGATCGCGAGAACGAAGGCGATTTGGTAATGGCCGCTGAAAAAGTAACCCCGGAAGCGATTAATTTCATGGTTACACACGGGCGCGGCTTGATTTGCGCGCCCATTTCAAACGAGCGCGCAGAGCAACTCGGCTTGCAGCGCATGGTGGCGCAGAACCGCGAGAAACATAAAACTGATTTTACCGTCTCGGTGGACGCAGCGCGGGGTGTGACCACAGGTATCAGTGCCTATGATCGCGCTACAACGATCCTGGTCATCGCGAATCCGAAATCGTCTCCCGAAGAGCTCAACCAGCCGGGGCACGTCTTTCCATTACGCGCAAAGGATGGAGGCGTGTTGCGACGGGCCGGGCACACCGAGGCCGCCGTCGATCTGGCGGGAATGGCCGGACTACAACCCGCCGGAGTGCTTTGCGAGATTTTGCACGATGACGGTACCATGGCGCGGTTGCCGGAGTTGATGGAATTCAGCAAGAAACATGGCCTGCGCATTTGCACAATTCAGAGTCTGATCGCACACCGTCGCGTTCGCGAAAAACTCGTGGAGCTGGAGCAAATCGTGAAAATGCCGACTGACTACGGCGATTTCGATTTGCATCTATATCGCTCGAAGCTCGATGGCCAGCATCACCTTGCCCTGGTCAAGGGCAAAATCGAAAAGAGCAAGCCGACCCTGGTCCGTGTGCACAGTCAATGCCTTACCGGCGATGTTTTCAGTTCGCGCCGGTGCGACTGCGGGAATCAATTGCACGCAGCGCTTCGACAGATTCAGGAGGAAGGCAGCGGCGTCCTGGTTTACATGCGCCAGGAAGGACGCGGCATCGGGCTCGCGGCAAAAATTCACGCTTACAAATTGCAGGAAGAAGGCCTCGACACAGTGGAAGCAAATGCCAGGCTGGGGTACCCAAGCGACCTGCGAGATTACGGACTCGGCGCGCAGATCCTTTTCGATCTCGGAGTACGTCAGTTTCGTTTTCTGACCAACAATCCGAAGAAAGTGGTCGGACTCGAAGGTTACGGCTTGGAAATGGTGGAGCAGGTGCCAATACGCGGCGAAGCAAATCCGCACAACGCCAAATATCTGGAAACGAAGAAGACGAAGCTAGGGCATCTGTTGTGACTGCGAATTGCGGACCAGCGACACCGAAAGGCTCCGCGTGCTCGCGAGACAATGTCGGAGTTGCGGATCGCAGCGAGATCAAATTGCAATTCTGAGAACGAATGTCGACCGACGTACCGCGACGCCCGCGAGTTGATGAGGGCAAACGCACATTCCAAATCGTCGCGAGCCAATTTAATGCGCAATACGTACAGGGTCTGGTTGATCACGCTGCGGAAGAGCTGCATGAGCTCGCTCCGGAGGCCGCGATTTTTATACACCGTGTGCCGGGGTCGTTTGAAATCCCCGTCGTTGTGCGCGAGTTAGCACGGAAGAAAGAAGGCGATGCGATTATCGCGTGCGGTGTGATCATGCAAGGCGAAACAAACCACGCCAAAAATCTCAGCAGTTCGGTGACCGATGCACTTCAGCGCATCGCGATTGATCATGGGGTGCCTGTGATCAATGTGGTGCTCAGTTTCGATAACGACGTTCAGGCACGCGAACGTTGTCTCGAAAACAGAATTAATCGTGGCACCGAGGGTGCACGGGCTGCGGTAGAAATCGCCAGTGTCATGTCGAAATTTCGCGGGAAGTGATTATGGGCAAAAGACGGCGAGCACGCGAAGCGGCGATCCAATATCATTTCTGGCGCGATCTGCAGGGCGAGGGACCGGAAAAGACAGACGATTTTTGGGAATTCTGTCCGGCAACTCCGCGGGTGCGCGAATTTGCCCAGCCCCTTATCGAGGGAATGGTCGAGCATCTTCCGAAAATCGACGAACGAATTCGTCGCTACTGCGAGAACTATGAATTTCGCCGTATTTCAGCCGTTGATCGCAATGTCCTTCGATTGGCCATCTATGAAATGCTTTATCGGGACGACATACCGCCAGTGGTTTCGATCAACGAAGCAATTGAGCTGGCAAAAACTTTCGGCGGCGGCGAGTCGGGCCGTTTCGTGAATGGCATTCTCGATCGTGTACGAAAAGATTTGGATCGGCCCGCCCGTGAACCAGTGACCAAACGAGAGTCGTGATTCGTTAAAGCGTTTCATCGATTCACGAATCTCGGATCTCGATTCACGAAATGAAGTTCCTCCAATCCCTGGCCCATCATTTTGCGGGTAAACCCATCGACTGGGACGAGCTCGAGGAATCGCTTATTCGTGCCGACCTCGGCGTGCCAATGACAAGTCGCATCATCAAGACGCTACAAGAACGGGAAGCCTGGTCCTTAATGGGAATAAACGATGTTGTAAGGGTGGTGGGCCAGGAAATCGCGCGCGTTCTGCCTGCAAAGCCTACTGCCATTCGGCCTTTGGTCGGTAAACCAAACGTGGTCCTACTCCTGGGTGTAAACGGTACTGGCAAGACCACATCGACAGCAAAGCTGGCTCGTTATTTGCAAAAAAATAAACACAGCGTCCTGCTGGCGGCAGCAGATACGTTTCGCGCTGCAGCGATCGAGCAGCTTGGCATTTGGGCCTCGCGACTGGGCATCGAAATGATTAAAGGGCAATATAACTCCGATCCGGCCGCTCTTTGTTATGAAGCGTATCAAACAGCCGCAAAACGGAAGGCTGATTTTCTGCTATGCGATACGGCCGGGCGCATGCACACAAAAAGGAACCTGATGGCCGAGCTTGAAAAGGTGAAACGCGCTCTCGCGAAGCACGACCCGGACGCGCCGCATGAAACGCTGCTGGTGGTCGACGCAACAACTGGCGGCAACGCGCTCAGCCAGGCCCGCGAATTCCAAACCGCGATTGGATTGACTGGTGTTATTGTCACCAAGCTCGACGGCAGCGGCAAAGGCGGCATCGTAGTCGCAATCCAGGAGGAACTTGGAATCCCTACGCGTTTCGTCGGCACCGGTGAACAGATCGACGATTTTGCGCCATTCGACGCGCGCGAATTTGTCGCGAACATGCTGTAATTCGATTGCCATGGGCGAAGCAGTCAAACAAACGTTCGTGCCTGAAGATAACGTCGCTCCAGTCGTGCTGACAGGAGTGCGGGGGTTTATCGCGAAGTTCACTGTGCTCAAGGGAGCTCAACGCGAGCTGTGGTTGACGTTCCTGATCAAGTTCTTCATTTACACTGCTTACTCGGTCACGAACAAAACGATGGTCCTGTGGCTGTCGAAAGACCTCGGCTTTAGCGATCAAGCGTCAGGAGCTCTGGTCGGCTGGGTCTGGGCACCGGCAATGACCATCTTCACGTTGCTTGCCGGGTCGATCACGGATGCGATCGGCTTGCGCCGTACTTTCTTCCTCGGCGTCGCCATCTGCACGGTCGCTCGCAGTGTCATGGCTGTTTCTACGATCCCGTGGCTGGCCCTTGCCTGCGGCGTTCTTCCGCTGGCAGTCGGCGAAGCGCTCGGGACACCGGTGCTGCTGGCAGCTACGCGGCGCTATTCAACTGTGGCTCAGCGTTCAATCTCATTCTCGCTCATCTATGCGGTAATGAACGTCGCCTATGTCGTCGCCGGGTACATATTCGATTATGTACGCCAGTTGAACTTGCATGTCAGCCTGTTCGGATTTGAGCCAACCTCATATCAACAACTGTTCATGGTCAGCCTGATGTTCGAGATCGTGCTGTTTCCCGTCATCTATTTCATCCGCCGGGGAGCGGAAGCAACCAACGGCGGGCCGGTCATTGACGAATCGTCCCGCGATCGTGGGACTGCGCCCGCTTTTTGGACGGGCATTGGACAGACGATAAGGAAAAGTGCCGTAGCTACAGCGCACCTTTTTCGGCGTTTAATTAGTCAATCAGCCTTCTACCGGTTGCTTGCTTTCTTCCTCTTCATCGGATTTCTCAAAGCCATTTTTCTCCAAATGGACTACGTGTTCCCGAAGTGGGGCATTCGCGAACTCGGCTTCAACGCTCCCGTCGGAAAGCTTTCCGCAATCAACGCTATCGTCATCATTTTTCTCGTGCCGATCGTAGGCGCGCTGACGCAAAAGTTTGCGGCTTATCGGATGGTCATTATCGGCGGAGCAATCTGCGCTGCTGGCGTGTTCATAATGGCGCTGCCGACCGAATGGTTTCAGCCTGCCGCTCAGAGCGTCATCGGACAGTGGCTTGGGCATGGCTTCCTCGGAGTACGCGGAAGCATTCACCCTTATTACATTATGGCTACGCTGTATCTGATCGTCTTTTCGATAGGAGAAGCGTTCTATTCGCCGCGAGTCTACGAATATGCCGCAGCTATTGCGCCAAAAGGCCAGGAAGCATCGTATGGCTCGCTGGCGTACCTTCCGTTCCTCGTTGGCAAGATCCTTGTCGGGGCGGGCGGATGGCTGCTGGCAGCGTTTTGTCCGGAACACGGCCCGCGGCGTTCTGGAACAATGTGGCTTATCTTTGCATTGGCGGCGTCAGTCGCACCAATCGGGTTGGTCGGGCTGCGTCGCTACATTCGAGTCCCTGAAGCAGGTCGGCACGATTAATCGGAAAAATGGCCTGGTGGGAATCAGAAACTTCGTCCCTATTTTTCCGTAGAAAAAGGTGGGAAGACCATTTTTCAGCTTGTTTGCGAACTTAATTAAAAGAGATCAATCTCGCGCCTGCATGATTTGCGAGCGAAACCGTTCGCGTGTAGATTGTGTGGCACTCTCGGGGAAGTCAGGGAAGGCTAAGGGATCGATCAAAACTTCAGGCTTCAGGGTATGAACAGCACACATCTACTACACCCACATCGTGGGTCGCATAAGACAGTTTGGTTTGGTTTGCTTGGCACAATTGTGGTGATTGTCGGTTCGATTTTGTTGGCTTATGCTCAAACGCAAAAAAAAGAAGCGGACAAAATGAATCCAACCAAGCCAATGCCGACCGAGGCTGAACTGCAAAAACAATTGACCAAAGACCAGTATCACGTGACGCGCGAATGCGGTACGGAAACTCCATTTCACAACGCCTATTGGGACAATCACAAGGCGGGAATTTACGTCGATATTGTTACGGGAGAACCGCTCTTCAGTTCACAAGATAAATTCGACAGCGGCACGGGCTGGCCCAGTTTCACCAAGCCGATTTCGCCGGGCAGCGTGGTGGAAAAGCGGGATTCCTCACATGGAATGGAGCGCACTGAGGTTCGAGGAAAAACAAGCGACTCGCATCTCGGTCACGTCTTCGATGACGGTCCCGCTCCCACGCGTCAACGCTACTGCGTGAATTCTGCATCGCTGCGGTTTATCCCCGTAGAGAAACTAAGAGAAGAAGGCTACGGTCAATATCTGTCGCTGTTTCAATCTCCACAGGGACAGCAAAAGCAAGCACAGCGCGATTAGACAGGTGTGACGAATGTCAAATTAGTGACAAAGCCCGAATGATGAACGATCGTTCGGGCGTCGGCTAGTCTTCGCTTCCTAATTTTTATTGAGTGTTCTCTTCATTTATTCGTTAGTCGTATTTCGTCATTTTTGATTTGTCTGTCGGTTGTTCGAGACCGTTTTGAAACCGCTTGTCTTACGCGCTAGTCTTTAATCTGGAACTATTATGACCCGGGACGACTTCGATTACGCTATCGAGAACACGCACGTGATCGTTGCTCCCGAACGACAGATCGCAACCTTCGGCAGCACTAGTTTCAATTTTTATCTCATCTCTGAACTGATGGATCGAGTGAATCAGGTCCGGATTCGCAACGGCAAGATCCACGCTGAGCGACCTCAAATCCTTACACCAGAACATTACTGCCGGCTGCTGCTGGAAGGCTTTGGAGAGAAAGCGGAGCGCTACGTCGATCAACTACGAGAACACGCGCGCAATATGGCAGTGCTTCGTTACGGTTTTCAATTCCGCAAGACCGATCTAAACGAGCAAACATTGCGAGATTCAATCGATGGGGTGATAAGTCGCACGAAACGGCGCGTCGAGAGCGCAAATGAACCGTTGAGTGCAATCATCCACGGTGTCGATGACGCCTGGGAAGTGTGCTTGCTCAAGTTTACGATCGACCTCGTCGAACGCTCGTCGGGCGGCAATCTCGGAGATTTTCGCAACCGCGGATTGCTGTAGCCTCCGGGGCGCGCCGGCCGTTGCGGCGTCAAAGATATTCTCTGATGAACGCGCCGGCGCTAGCGAGCGCACGGCGGCCCGGCTCAAGATGAGCGTTCCATAGAGGCCATGCATGAATCATGTGTGGCCAGATTTCCAGAGTCGCGCGAACATCGGCTGTGCCAGCAACAGCCGCAAAACGAGTCGCATCATCAAGCAACGTCTCGGCTGAGCCGACTTGAATTAGCGTTGGAGGAAAACCGTTGAGATCGGCGTAAAGAGGAGAAACACGGGGATCTTTCCGATCCATTCCGGCAGGCAAATAAGCTTGGGCCAGCTCGTTCAGATACTCTTTGTGAATGAGCGGATCGATGGCGCTATTGGTGGCAAGCGTTGAACCGGACATCGTCAGGTCCGTCCAAGGTGAAATTAACCACGCGCAACCTGGGAGTTCTTCGCGTGTATCGCGCAGCCGACTGGTCAGCGCCAATGAGAGGCCGGCACCCGCGCTGTCACCGCCAAGCGCAATGCGCGCAGCAGAAATGCCCTGGTTTCGCAGAAATCGCCAGGCTGTCAGCGCGTCGTCGTATGCTGCTGGAAATGGATGCTCTGGAGCGAGTCGATAGGCGATCGCCAATGTTCGCACCCCAGCGGCTCGCCCCGCCTCAGTCACAAGCCGACGATGACTCACAACCGAACCAGAACAGTAGCCACCACCATGAAAAAACAACAGAACGCGCGAAGGATCGCTGTTAGCAACGATCGACCATTCCCCTGGCACGCCGGCCACATCAACCGCAGTGAGATTCACGTCGTCAGCTACAGGCCAGACGGAACCGACTTCATCCAGGCGTTTTCGTCGTTCTGACCATCCGACAGGTCGCGGCTTGGAATTTAACAGCGTGCGGATGTCATCGATTTCGTTTTGAGCCATTGCGTCTTAGATAAGCATTGGCCTATGAAGTGCAATCCAAGTACGAACTTTGGGCTTTTGTCTTGACGGTTGAACACATCGTTGTTGCCTCCTGACTATGTCGCATCCTTACGACGCCATCGTCATCGGTGCCGGACACAATGGCCTGACCTGTGCGTGTTACCTCGCCCGGGCGGGGTTGCGCGTTCTTACGTTGGAAGCGAACGAGACCATTGGCGGTTTGACAATCACCCAAGAGATTACGCTTCCGGATTTTCATTCCGACCTGCATGCGTTTGGATACCAGTTTGCCAATCTTTCGCCGGCACGACACGAGTTGGAACTGGACCGTTATGGCCTGGAATTGCTGACGCCTGAAATCTCTTTCGCCCACGCGTTCCCCGACGGCCAAACCGTTCGCATGTACAGAAATTTAGACCAAACGTGTGCTAGCATCGCGGCGCATTCGATGCACGATGCCGAACAATGGCGTGTGCTATTTGGCCGATGGCTCATCGGCAAAGACGCGATTTGCGCTGCCCTCAACGCGCCACCGCGCCCCCTCTCGCAACACCTCGCTGAACTGGAACGCTCACCGGCTGGGCTGGACGAGTACCGCTTTGAAACTCAAACGCTTCGCGCATGGGCGAGCCAATGGTTTGAGCAAGAATGTGTCCGCTTGTTTCTCGGCGCGTTCTCAGTGCACGCGAACGTCGCGCCAGACGACGTGGGTGGCGGGCAACTGGCATGGTTGTTTGATTCGGTGATTCAAGATTTTGGCAACAAGATTGTCAAAGGCGGAATGCTCAACCTCTCACGGGCATTAGCGCGATGTTTGGAATACCGTGGCGGCATGATTCGGACAACTGCGCGAGTGAGCAGAATTCTGATCGAGCAGGGAAAGGCCGTCGGTGTGCGTTTGAGTGATGGCGAAGAGATCTCAGTCGGTCGACTTGTGGCATCCACTGTTGATCCGCGCACGCTCGTGCTCGATTTGCTCGGCGAGGTTGTACTTGGAGAGGACATCGCGCATAAGATCGCACGATACCAATGGGGTGATTCGATCATGGTGATCTACCTAGCATTGAGCGGACCGCTCGAATTCAAGGCAGGCGAAGAGACTGCGCGTGCGTCCTATGTTCACTGCACGCCGCCCTCATTGGAATACGTCGCGCAGATGTTTGTCGAAGCGCGGGCTGGGTTGCTCCCAGCGCGGCCAGTGATGGTGGTTTGCAATGACTACACGGCTGATCCCAGCCGCGTTCCGCCTGGAAAGGGTTTGATCAAAATCCTGGTCAAATGCGTGCCGTATGAAATTCTCGGCGATGCCACGCGTAAGATTGCCGCGCGAAATTGGAAGGCCGCCAAAGAACCATATGCCGATCACGTGATTGACCTGCTGACGGAACATTACATCCCTAATCTTAAGGCAAGGATTTTGAAGCGAATCGTCCATTCGCCGGTAGACCAGGAGCGCATGATCAGCAGCGCGGTGCGCGGGACCGAACTGCAGGGCGCGTTCCTTCCATATCAGAGCGGCGCCATGCGGCCCATTCCCGAATTGGGCCATTACCGCACGCCAGTTCCAAACGTGTATGTTTGCGGGGCCGCTAGCCATCCCGGTCCGGGCGTCTCGTTCATGCCAGGTCGCAATGCTGCGCATGTGATCTTCACTGATTTGGGTTTGGATTTTGGAAGTGTTGCTTAGGGGGAGAAAAGGGTGATCGTCCTCCTCGCTGTGCGAATGGACATCCCTCTGTTCTCAAACTTTCCGCTTTCTTCATTCTGCGCGCCTTGTCATTCTGCGCCGTCGAATGACAAGTGAAAAACTATCTCCAGCTTAATCTCAGTTTACTCTATTGGATTTTGATTGCGCCGTTTACCGGGCAATTTTTCAAAATCGGCCCGATCTTCAGGCAAATGGTGGCCATCGGCGTACGCGCGACACCGATGGTCGCACTGACGGCGTTCAGCGTGGGTGTGACGCTTGCCATGCAAGCCGCTCATTCTCTGGAAAGCCTCGGCGCCGAAATGTACATTCCCGATCTGGTGATGCTTACGCTCTTGCGCGAAATGGGACCGGTATTGATCGCCGTGATCGTAATCGGCCGCAGCGGCTCAGCCGTCGCGGCCGAACTGGGAACAATGAAAGTGTCCGAGGAAATCGAAGCACTCGAAGTCATGGCAATCAACCCAATTCAATACCTGGTGGTACCGCGTTTTCTCGCGATGATGGTAATGCTGCCCACACTCACCATCTTTGGAAATTACATTGGCATCCTGGGAGGCTGGGCCGTCTGCCGTTTCGCGCTCGACTTTAATACCGCCGGCTATGTACTGCGCGCATTGGAAAGCGCCGATACATGGGACTTGTATTCGGGGATGATCAAGAGCGTGGTTTTCGCATGGATTATTATCACGATCTCGTGTAACGCCGGATTAAATGTAGAAGGCGGCGCAGAAGGTGTTGGACAGGCGACAACCACTGCAGTTGTGCAAGCATTGCTGGCGATGTTGATCATGAACGCCGTGTTAACCGGAATTTTCTTTTTTAGCGCATGAATGCTACCGGAGAAGCCATTATCGAAGTGACCAACCTCGTCCGAAAATTCGGAGACCGTTCGGTGATCGATGACATTTCTTTTGATGTCCATCGGGGCGATACTCTCGTTATCATGGGAGGTAGTGGCTGCGGTAAAAGCACATTGCTTCGCCACTTGATCGGTTCCATGAGGCCGACTTCGGGTTCGGTGAAACTCTTTGGCGAAGAGATCACAAACATGAACGAGCGCGAGCTTGAACGGGTGCGGTTACGATTCGGGATGCTGTTCCAATCCGGCGCGCTACTCGCCTCGCAAACCGTAGGTGAAAATGTGGCGTTGCCGCTTCTGCAGCATACGGCCAAATCCGTCGACGAAATTGAGGAAATTGTGAAGCAAAAGCTTCAAATGGTCGGCCTGACAGGCTTTGAAGATCTTAAACCTGACGAAATCAGCGGTGGAATGAAAAAGCGAGTCGGTCTTGCAAGGGCACTTGCGCTTGATCCGGAACTTCTTTTCAGTGACGAGCCGACTTCAGGGCTCGACCCAATCATGACTGCGGTGGTAGATGAACTCACCATGAAACTGACACATGGGAGCCATATGACCGCGGTGGTAGTGTCGCACGATATGACAAGCGCATTCCGCATCGCCACACGCATGATCATGCTGGGGCACGGCGGCATCGTCGCACAGGGCACGCCGGATGAGATTCGGAACAGCCCGAACCCGGAAGTGCAACAATTTATCCACGGCGAGGCTGACGGCCCGGTTCCATTGAATCTTTCCCAGGAAGAACATGAGGACCATCAGAACGTTAAACCGCGACCCTTCGTGGCAGCACGTGACAGATTTCATCGCAAAACAGCCTGAAACGCGTCATGAATAAATGGATTGAGCCGTGAGCCTGAAAAAAAGCAATCTACCTGATTATTTCGTCGCGGTGGCCGTCATCGCGTGCAGCATTGTTCTGCTGGGTGCACTGACTTTCGCGCTTTCAGGTTATCGCCTCAAAAAACCAACGCGCACCCTGCAAATCAATTATGAAGATGTGACCGGTATCAAGGTGAATTCCGAAGTTCGTTACGCTGGTGCGCCTGCGGGGCGCGTGATTGCGATGCGTCATCTCACTGCCAAAGAACGCGACGCCAGCGGAAACAGAAAAGACGCTGTACGCGTAACGGTCAGCCTCGATGATGGAATTCCGCCGTTGCCCACCGATGTATCGGCGACGCTAAGTTCCGATACAATGCTCTCGCCGAAATTTGTGGCGCTTTCCGCTGGCACGCCTGGAGGTCAAACTTTGGCCAACAACGCGGCGATCGAGGGTCATCCGGCGTACGGCCTGGAACAGATCACCGCGGCAGCCGGACCATTGTTTGAGAATGCAAACAAGCTCCTCGACAATCTCAATGTGACCGTGACAGGTTTGAAAAAAGATCTTGGCGATTTCACGCCGAAGCTCGGCCCACTCGCAGATTCGTTAAAAATGGACGTGGATAACCTACAGAACATGATCACCAACCTTGACGGCGTAGCCAAGGGTGCAGATACGGTGTTCGGCTCTGCGGATTCCTTCATCAAGACAACCGATAAACAGCTTTCGGAAGATTTGAGACAACTACATGTGACCCTCTTGAACCTGAAAGTGGTTACGACCTATGCGAAGGAGCTGGTCGGAACGCTCGCCTCGAAACCAAACCGCGTCATTTTCAGTGGGAAACCAACAACGCTCACGCCTGAATCGGAAATTCTAAAAAGCTCAAAGCCTGTGTCTGCAAGGAAACCGTAGCTGTAGCCCTTCCCCAAATTACGTCATCAGCGTGGTGAACGAAGGCAAGACCGCCACATCCTTTCACCATCAAGCAGCGTTTGTCTGAGCGAAACCCTTCATTTTCACCGGAGCGAAAGCACCCGTGGTTTTGGGCACGCTCGATCGCAATAGTGAGCGCGTTGTTTATTATCGAAGCAGAATTACGCTAGATCGCCCAATATCTGAGACCTTCGGCCTCCGGTTTCCGTGAAATCTTATAAGGGCCAGCATGAAACAGCGCGGCCGTCGCCGAATGCGTTCGCTCGAATACTGGCGTGCGTACTACACGCGGAAGCAGTGCGAATGCCGCGCTCGTGATTACCGGCAAGCGTATGACACACGGAAAAAACGCGAACAGCGCGCAACGCCTTCAGGCTTGCGAAGGCGGAGAATACAAATAGTGACGCATGCCGCACGTTCGTGAGAGATCCCGCCGAAGTAAAAATGGCGTGGGCTAGCTAACGTCGGTTACTGCAAAGTTTGGCACGCGAGAACCGTCACGGTCAGCGACCGCGGCTACAACTGTCCCTTAGGCGGCGACACTGTACGATAACGCCACATCAATTTTAAGAAACGAACAGCGTCGCGCATGGGATGAATCTTGCTGACCTGGTCGGAATAAACAGTCGAGATTGGGACTGATTCGATATGGTAACCGTTACGGCTGGCGGTAATAAGTACCTCAGTTTCGTACTCGAACCGGTTTCCGCCACTAAGTAACTCTGGAACCAATTGTCGATTTACCATCCGGAAACCGCACTGAGTGTCGGGAATCTCCTGTCGACAGAGGCGGCTGATCTGGCTGCTCATATAGCGATTTACAACTCGTCGGATGAACGGCATCCCGGTGAGGTCGTTCATACGGTTGCCGATCAAAAACGTCGGTCGCGTCGCGCACGCTGCCGCTGTAAGGAAGCGGTCGATCTCCTCTGGAAGATGTTGCCCGTCGGAATCGAGAAGACTCACCCAGGTAACTTCTCGGGTCATCAAGTGACCGAGTCCCGTCTTGATTGCTTCGCCTTTGCCGCGGTTTTGATCATGAGTAATGACGTCTGCGCCGGCTTCGCGCGCGCGTTGCCCGGTCTGATCGCTCGACCCATCATCAACGACAAGGACGTAGTCGAGCCGCTCACGAGTCCGGCGAACGATATCGCCGATGTGTTTCTCATCTTGATACGCAGGAATGACGGCGGCAGTTTGCGAGCGAGTCTGAGCGAGCGGATCTCGCTCGTCCTGCGTCATCGGCGTACCACCGGATGAAAGTCGGCCGCGTGATAAGAACTGCGGACCAGCGGACCGGAGGCGACGTGGAGAAAGCCTTTTCTGCGCGCGATGTCGCCGTAGTAATTGAATTGCTCTGGCGTGATGTATTCGACCACGGGCAAATGTTTCGGAGTCGGACGCAGATACTGGCCCATGGTGAGAATTTCGCAGCCCGCCTCGCGCAAATCGTCCATCGTTTGAAAAAGTTCCGTCTCCTTCTCGCCAAGACCAAGCATCACACCACTCTTGGTCACAATCCTGCAAGTGCCCAACGACAATTCCTTTGCGCGCCGTAACGCTTGCAGCGAGGTGCGATATTTTGCGCGCGACCGCACTAACGGTGTAAGGCGTTCCACTGTTTCCAGGTTGTGATTATAGATGTCCGGTCCAGCGCCCAGTACGATCTGGATGGACCAATCCTGTGCGTGAAAATCTGGAACGAGCACTTCGACAATCACCGAAGGATCCATCTCTCGAATCGCCGCGATCGTACGAGCGAAATGATCGGCGCCGCCGTCCTTAAGATCGTCGCGCGCAACTGCCGTGATCACGACATGTTTTAATTTCATCCGGCGCACTGCTTCGGCTACACGCTTTGGTTCGTCTTCTTCAAGCGCGAAAGGTTTTGCCGTTGTCACAGCGCAAAATCCACACGCGCGCGTGCAGCGGTCACCGGCGATCATGAAAGTGGCTGTGCCCTGGCTCCAACATTCCCATCGGTTCGGACACTGCGCGCTTTCGCAAACCGTGTGCAAACGCAAATCCGAAATGAGCGCCTTCGTTGAAAAGAAGACCGGATTGGAGGGCAACCGTACTTTAATCCAGGACGGCTTGTGCGCCTGGTGCAAGGTGGGATCCATCTTTGCGCACGACATATCAACCGAATGCTAGCGCAACGTTGAAACGTTGAAAAGTTGAAGCGCGGAACCGGTTCGCTTCAACGATCACAACTTCGTCCTTCCAGAAAGCGCCGCTGCGAGGGTTAGTTCGTCTGCCGATTCCAAGCCGCCACCGGCCGGAATACCACGGGCAATCCGGGTAAGGTTGACCTGTTTGTCCTTCAAAAGATCGACGATGTAATTTGTGGTGGATTCGCCTTCCACATCGGCCGGTAGGGCGAAAATGAGTTCGCAAATCTTTTCCTGATCGACGCGTTCCAGTAATTCTTTGATGCGCAAATCTTCGGGACCGACATGATCGAGCGGAGAAATTTTCCCTCCAAGAGAATGGTAACGCCCGCGAAAGGCGTTCGTTTTTTCCAAGGGAAGGATGTCCGTGGGTTGTTCTACAACGCAGAGCAGGTCGGTTGAGCGCGAGGGATCTGCGCATATCTCGCATACTTCGCTAGCAGCGAAAAAACCACACAGCTTGCACGACCGAATGGCGTGGCGCGTTTCCGCGATAGCCCGCGAGATTTGCTCCGGCTGATCGTCCCCTGCCCGTACCATCCACAGGGCAATCCGCTCTGCAGAGCGAGGACCGACTCCGGGCATTTGTCGTAGTTGGGCAATCAAATTCCGGATCGCGACCGGATACTCCGTCCTTCTCAAAGCGCGCTCAGCTTTCTTCCACGGGCGATTCCGTCAACTGCAGAACGAGCGGCTCAAGTCGACGTAAATAGAATTGCAATGCAGGATCAACCTCTCCCTCGGGTCCCCTCGCCTTCTGAAATTCAGAATAAGCTTCCGCCCAACGCTGTTCTCGATATAGAACCACACCGCTCCAGAAAGAATCTCTACGCGCTACATGCTCCGGCCCGGCTTCTGCGGCAAGCCATAGCGGCTCGTAGATTTCGATTCGATCATGCGAATTCATTCCGCTAACAAAATCGATCGGACGCGCGACAATGATCTCGCTCACCCGATCGAACGTAGCCGTATCGATCAGAACCTTCGATCCATAGCGATGATTCAGAGCACAAAATCTGCGCGCAAGCTCAATCGGTTCCCCGCTCGCAAGAAGCGCTGGATGCACGCCGTCATTCAGCGCGCCTGCAATTATCGCGCCCGAACTGATGCCGACTTGAATGTCCCAATCGGACAACGTTTCTTCGTTCTCCTCTCGCCGTTCGCGAAAATTCTTTGTCAGATCGAGCACGGCACGCACTGCGTCCTCGGCATGTTGGCTAACTGCATTCGGAAATCCAAAAATCGCGACGACGCCTTCCCCGTCGGCAGCCTGGAGGAATGCTCCTTTCTCGATTAGATCGTCGGCGGTCTCTCGAAGAAACTTGCCCATTGTCTCAGCGAAACCAGCGGGGTCAGAGTCATTCGTGAGTCCATGCCGGTTGGCAATGTCGCAGACCACAACGCTCGCTTCGTACGTTTTCGCCTGACCATCGAACGGCGTTGTCCCAGTGGTGACACAATGAAATTCCTTTTTCGAAAGGCGGTTGCCAAAAATTGTTCGCACCAAATGCGACCGATCCCTCCGCAAAAAAGCCATCCAGCCTTCCGCACCCGCCGCCGCCAAGACGACCCCAAAAATGCAGGGAACCGGCTGGAAAAAAACCCGGTAAAGAGAACAGACCGACGAAAGCACAAGAAGCTCAACCAAAAAAGAGCCGAACAACAGATAGTTTCGCTTCCGTCCCGCAGGCGGGGGATTTCTCAGGCTCAGCCACACGACACCACCAGCTATGAGCAGGATAAGAACGTACTGCCATTTTTCTCCCACGACCCTCGTCGCTCCGGCATAATTGGAAACAAGGTGTCCCACACCAGACTCAAAACCCGCTACCGCCTTGGTTGCGTGCAAGACACCGACAATGATCGCGACGACAACTGCAATTACGAGCGTTGTGATCAACGAGCGCTTCATTAACGATCAGGCTTTTTGCGCGGCTGCAGCCGGGTAATAGGACTGTATCACCAGTTCACTCAGAAATTTGTCCGGTGCATTGACTGCTTCGACGTTGATGACAAAGCGTGTCTGGCCGGTGTTCTTTTTGATCAGATTTAATCCAAACTGGTAATCCTTGAATAAGTGGGCGCAAAGATCGCTCATTGTCATCCGTTCGCCTTGCGCGCGCTCGACAAGACGCCGCACCGCAGCGTCATCTAAAGCAATTTCCAACCCATGCTCACTGCTAAATTTCTCCGCAAACTGACGGGCACCCGCTTCAAGCATTTGCGCCTCAAGTTTGTGTCCCTCCGCCATCAACCGGTCGAGTACGCGCTGTGGCTCGCGCACGAGTGCGGCGGTAACGCGCAACTGGCTCAGCCCTGATCCAGCCAGGTAGTACTTGTAATCGCGAAACAATTTTTCGAATACCGTCAACAGTCCGCGTGCACCGGTTTTTTCCCCGGCAGCCGCCTCAGCCAGCAGACGCAGTGCTTCGTCCTCGAAACTGATTTCAATGCCGTAAGCGCGAAAGGCGCGCTCATATTGCCGGAGCAAACTGCCCTCGGAATATTTCATGATATTGAAAAGGTCGTCCGCATCCAGGTCTTCACAAACCACGCGCACCGGAAGCCGGCCGATGAATTCCGGTTCGAATCCATATTCGATAAAATCCTGCGTCGTAACGTGCCCGAACAGTTCGTTGTCCATCACCTGAATCGGTTCCGCGCTAAATCCGATCTGACCGTGCCGCACGCGTCGCGCCACCTGTTCTTTCAACTTCTCAAATGCGCCGCTGACCACGAAAAGAATGTGGCGAGTGTTGATCGTCTCTCTTTTTGCTTTGCCGCGCCGCTGAAATTCGAATGCCGCCTGCAATTGCGCCTGCAAGTCGTTCATGCTGCGCACCGGAACTTCTGTTTCCTCCATTAACTTCAACAGGGTAGTCTGTACGCCACGTCCGCTCACGTCCCGCCCGATCAAATTGCCGGCCGCCGCGATCTTGTCGATCTCATCGATGTAAATGATCCCAAACTGCGCCAGGTTCACATCTCCGTCGGCCTTGTGCACCAGTTCGCGCACCAAATCTTCCACATCGCCGCCAACGTATCCGGTCTCGCTGAACTTCGTCGCGTCTGCCTTAACAAACGGCACTTTGATCAGATCGGCGATGTGTTTGATGAGATAAGTTTTACCGACTCCGGTCGGTCCGACCAGAATCACGTTTTGCTTGATATATTCAATCTCCTGCGCACGCGTGGCATCTTGCTTCTCAAGACGGCGTAGGTAATTGGCATGGTTGTAATGATCGCAAACTGCGATCGCCAGCACCTTCTTCGCTTCATCTTGTTTGATCACGAAGCGGTCAAGGTGAGCCTTAATGTCCCGCGGCAGAAGATTGAATTCGAATTCTTCGTGATCGGTCTTCTCCGGCTTTTCTTCCTCCTCTGCAGGGGCTGCCTCGGGTTCGGCAAACGTCGCCACAGAGACTCGGTCGCCGAAGTTCTGTTTCATGAACTCCGTGATCTTGGTCTTCAATTCTTCCGGCGAAGGAAATTGCGGTGGTGGATTTTGCTCCATATCGCGATCACGAAAAGGTCGCGTCAAAAACTAATTATAGCAATGATTCGTCTAAAATCTGACCCTCGGGGCCGGGATTCGTTCATCGGCAATTTGTCCCGCTATTCAAGATCCTACTCTTATTCTTATTCCTGGTGGTGCCTGCCCTTCTGATTGCTGCGGGAGTAGAACATGGTACGAACAGGATCAAGACGGACGCTAGCGCGCCCGCGCAATCCCGGGAAATAGCTGTGCAATTTGCTCTTTGTATTCAGGCTTGGCTGTCGCCGCAGCCTCAGCTAATTCCCTCGCCGCTTCCGTTTGCCCGGTTTCACTGGCAAAGACAGCGCAACGCCAGCGCCGATCTGCAGTGTCAGGCGCTCCCGGATGGATGAAGGATTTTGATACAGCCAGCAATTCTTGCGGCGAAAGCTGCTGCCATTTCACTCCTGCGATGCCGTATGGAAGCTTCATATTGAGACTTTCATCCGTCGCGCCTGCTATGCCCAGGTATTTCGTGTCGTTGTCGTCCGTGAGCGCGCCCGAGTAATGGATCTGATTGAGATCGTCTATCAGCGTCTTCTTCCAATCGAACAAGAGTTGCGCTCTCTTTTCTGCGACCTCCTTTGCCGGCTGAAAGTATGTGCCGATCAGTTTCACATCTCTGATTGTCTCCGCCGCTTGGTCAAAGTGATAAAACGCGATTTCCTCTTTATAGGTGGCAAGCGCTCGATTCCACGGGCCGCGCTCCTTAAAGGAAGTTGCCAGCGCCGAAACGTCCGCCCAGGAACGTGAAATACCTCGTTCGCGGATGAAGGAAACTGCAGCGGCAAGCAGCACAACCGGTAGAACAATCCGAACCGACCATCGAAACGATTGGCGCACAACTTCCCGCACGCGTTCAACCCAGCGCCAGGAAAACCGAGGCAGCGTCCAACGCGAACGGCGCAACTGCGACACTGCGCCCCTGTCACTTGGGCTCTCCAAGTTGCGCCGCGCCGACTCCAATTCGGTCACCAGATCGTCGTAGGAAGAAAAACGCCGCCCAGGATCAGGCGCGATCATTCGTCGCAGAGCGTGCGCCGTACAGGGAGAAACATCCGGCGCCACGAGCTCCAAATCGAGCGGTCGTTCTTTCAATTCGTGCAATGCAGCAGCAGAATTTGTGGAGGCTTCAATCGGCGGCCTGCCGGCGATGGCATGAAACAGCGTGGCGCCCAAACTGTAGATGTCGCCGCGAAAATCCTCCGGCTGATTACTCAATCTTTCTGGTGCCACATAATGTGGCGTTCCCCAGACCGCGCTGTCGGTTTCTGAACGGTGCGTTGCCACGCTGGCAAGGCCGAAGTCGCCGATTTTTGCTGCTTGTTCGTCGCTAAATAGAATATTTGCCGGCTTCACGTCGCGATGGATCAGTCCCCGTCGTAGCGCGGCGCGCAACCCTCTCGCAACCTGGATACCAATTTCGAGCACTTGCTTTTCCGGCAACCGCGGTTGCACCGCCATCAAATCGTCAAGGCTTCCACGATCGACCAGTTCCATCACGATATAAAACTGGCCATGATCTGTTCCGGAATCGAATACTTGAATCACGTGAGGATGATTCACCGAGGCCGCAATGCGCGCCTCTCGCTGCAATCGAGCGTCATAATCCTCTTCTCCGCCGAGATCTCTTCGCAATAGCTTCAACGCCACAAACCGATCCAGTTGCGTGTCGCGCGCTTTGTAAACAGTACCCATTCCTCCAACGCCAAGTGTTTCCACTACGAGAAAGTGATCAAAAGTTCGTTGGACACGGACTTTCTTGCCGCAGTTCGGACACGGGATGCGCGCTAACGGCTCCGCTGCGGCGGTATCGACAGCTGTTCCGCAAGCGGGACATGTTTGGGCGGTGGGCTCACTCGCCATTGGGCAGCAATTGTAACATTCAGCCCGAACAGAGCAAAATGTGGCACTGGCAGCCCATCCGCCAGCTCGCGTGTGCCTCGAGCTTGAGCCAGTTACACGCGAAAAGTTTCTCAGTGTCTTTCGAAAAAAGTCTTTCCATACTGTTGTGCTCCTGAGTAAAAAGGGCTCCCCGCCTACCGAAACCTGCAATTGAGAAGAATTCTGATTTGAAGCGGGAGAACGTAAAATGGAAAAACAACTCAACCCTTCCGTTAAAGCCCATCTTCCTCGAGGTCCCTTTTACCTGATTCTGCTTGTACCCGTTTGCGTGACACCATTCGCGCTCGTTGGACGGGGATGCCTCCATTCACTCCCACGCCTACAGCCACTCCCATTGCGACACCAACCCCAACTCCGACAGTTACCCCTACGCCTACACCGACGTCCCCTCGGCGATGGGTGACTTAGCGAATTGTCGTAGCGAGCTGTTCGGGTGGGCGCCTCGCCTGCCGATTCACAAACTGCTATTATCTGTTCAATCGGTCGCCATCCGGGATTAACAGCTGCGGCACACATTCATCTATCATGAGGCACCTTCCAGCGGAAACTTCGGCTCGAACCGAGCTTGTCGTGTCAGCCGATGAATCAAAAATTCGACTCGATCAATTTCTGGCGAAGCGACTTCCGGAATTCTCCCGGTCACGACTCCAGCAGTTGATTCGCGCAGGATTTGTTCGACTCAACGACGCAATCAGCCGCCCACGTCAGATTGTTCGAGGCGGCGACAGGATTGAGCTTACGGAGCCTTCGCTGGAAAAGATCGAAACTCTGCCGGAACAAATCCCACTTGAGATTCTCTTCGAAGACGAGGATCTCATCGTGATCAATAAACCGGCGGGGCTCGTCGTTCATCCAGGCGCCGGTCATCGCGAACACACATTAGTCAACGCGCTTCTCAATCACTGCGCGGCGTTGTCGGGAATCGGCGGGAAAGAGCGCCCCGGCATCGTGCATCGTCTCGACAAAGAGACGAGCGGCTGCATTGTCGTGGCAAAGAACGACGCGGCACACCGGGAGTTATCCAAACAATTTGCTGAACGCACGGTTGAAAAGATTTATCTAGCCGTCGTCGCCGGAAAATTGCGTAAGGTCGCCGGTGTAATCGAAGAAAAAATCGGACGACATCCAATTCATCGACAACAAATGAGCGCGACCGCTGTCCGTGGACGGGCGGCCAGAACCGAGTATCGCGTCGTTCGATCAGCCGAGTGCGCCAGTCTCGTCGAGTGCCGGTTACACAGCGGACGGACTCATCAAATTCGTGTGCATCTTCATCACCTCAGACATCCAGTGCTTGGCGACAAAGTTTACGCGGCGCATTTCGCAAAGGGTTTTCCGCGACAGATGTTGCATGCATGGAAGCTTGGATTTCGCCATCCTCGCACACAGGAATGGAAAAGCTTTGAGGCGCCGGTGCCTGATGATTTTAGCAGCGCCCTGGCAGCATCCGGCCTGTAAATCTTGCGATTATTCGCTGAGTACTCGGCGTAGACCCGTTGGCCCCTTATACAAAACGAGCTTCTTTCGGCAACCTGTCAGACCCCCTACCCTGCCTTGCCAGGCTCTGCCATAGCCGTAGAAAACGCTTGCGGCGCTTCCCTCGTGCGACTGCTGTCTCGGCCATCCAAAGGTGAAATTGTTTGCGTTGAAACGCTCTCCTGATGTTCCTCATGCAACAATATCGCACGGTTAACCCAAATCCTTGCAGCATATCTCTGCAAGGCTGTCATCAGGTGTATGCGACGTTTATAACAGCTTTTAGCCTAGCTGGTTACAGATCCGAACAAATGGCCTAACTACCAGTTGGGGAAAATAAGCTAATTGGTCAACGGCTGCGTGTGGGCGATAGGATGGTAACTCTAGGTGAGGGCAGCCAAAAGCTCGCTTAATTCGATTCTAACAATGCTCGAAGTCGTATCGCTAATACCATAGGGCAGGATGAGTTGCCCGTTGTGGACGAGCGACCCACAGGAGTAAACGACATTAGGCACGTAGCCTTCCCTTTCGTTCGCTTCCGGTTTTAAGAGCGGCTCTTTGAGCTGGCCAATAATCCTTGTAGGGTGGTACAAATCGAGCAAGGCCGCTCCAATGCAGTATTTTCGCATCGGACCGACGCCGTGAGTAAGAACCAACCAGCCAGCTTCGGTTTCAATCGGCGAGCCACAGTTACCGAGCTTCACAAACTCCCAGGGCTGCTGGGACTCTTCTAGTAGCTGTGGGTCGCTCCAAAAATACGGACTGTCCGAGAACATAAGATAAAGGTTTTCATCATCCTGTCGTGAAAGCATCACATAGCGTCCATCGATCCGACGAGGAAAGAGAGCCATGCCTTTGTTTTGCACGGCCGGTCCGTTAAGTGTTAAGACACGGAAGTTAAGGAAGTCCACCGTCTCGATTAGCTGGGGTAGAATGACTCGACCATTGTAGGCCGTGTAAGTCGCGTAGTAGATAACGTGCCCATCGTCTTCGACAAAACGGACGAAGCGAGCGTCCTCAATCCCATTGCTCTCGTTAGGCGAGACTGGAAAGATAATGCGTTCCGATATTTCCGAAGAAGGAGCGAAATGAATTTCGTAGTTGGATTCCGCCAGCCAGTGCATGCATTCCAAAGTTCGCGGCACGTCGCGCGTGTGTGCAGAAGCTTGATCGGGCGCTGCTTGCTGGATGGACTTATCCAACTCATCAAAAAGGAAGGTCTCACCTAATCGCCCCATGACGGAGGCGGCCCAGTCATTCTCAAGTCCCATCTCACTTAGTTTGTGCAGGAAGCTGCGTTTGTGGTAGGTGGGATTGAGGTTAAGCTCAGGCAGTGTTACAAAAGGCGTCGTCTTTTCGATCTCTATTGAATAGTCACGATGGATAACTCCGGTTCGAAACTGAATCGACGAGACGTGTCCTTCCCCCGTCGAGCGCAGGCTCATGATAAAGCGGAGATCACCCTCAGCTAGGTCGGTCTGGTCAGGATGCGGCACGATCGAGGGGTTAAACAAGGCTGCCGATTCGAGCGCATACTCACCGGAGAAAAGCGCGCCGACAAATAGTTTGCGTGCTTCGGAAATCGCCTCGTTGTCAGGAACGTTCCCTCGCACTTTTTCGAAATTTCGCATCCAACTCTTGTCAAGATCAATATGTCTTTCGCTGAAATCCGCTCTAACTAACGAAAGCTGCTTTTCGGTTTCCGGTTCGCTTAGCGCGAGAGCGCGGGTGATGATATGTTCGACGCGAGTGGGATTGATCGGGATGAACGGACGCACCACCACGCGTTTGTTGTCCGGCCGAAGATGGACGCCCGTCGGATGAAGTTTCATCCAGAGTTGTGACTCGCAATCTTTAAGTCAGGCGCGGTTTCTGCCTGCGTCATTTCCGCGAGGGACAAGTAAAACGCGAGACTTGACTCTGCTCCCTGATTCTGGCTCACGCGATCCTGATGCAAAGCATCGCGACATCCCCCGGTGCTGGAATCGTAAAGGGATTCTCCGAGGTCGTTCCGACCAAGGAACCACTCGAAACAACGGCGCGACGCGCGCTTCCAGTATTCGTCATGGGTGAGAGCAAAAGCCTCCAGACAGGCCGAGATGGTAGCATATGCCTCTACTGGCTGTTGATCGAAGCGTGCGCGTTCGCCTCCGCGCTTCCAAAAACCGTTGGAGCCAAACGGAGCGAAATGTCCGGTCTTCGCTCTTTGCGTCTCCACCAGCCAGCGGAGCGACTGCAAACCTGCCTGGAATACTTCGCCACGCGAAGTCCAATGACCACTGAGGATCATCGCATGTGAAAGCTTTGCGTTGTCGTAGGTGGCGACTGGCTCGAACCATTGCCATTCCTTCGAACTGTTGGCTTGAAACAACTCGAGCAGTCGCGTCGTGAGCAGGTCACGTAGCTGATTCACCATGCGGTCTCCGGAGAAGCTGCGCAGGTATTCCTGCATTGCGAGCAGCACGAAGGCCCAGGCGCGCGGAGAAGTGAACTCCTCTACGACCGGCAAACCCCTTTGGAATAACAACGCACAAAGATTGCGATGACCGTCATTTCGGGATCGGCCAAGCGCCATTCCCACAGCCCACAGCGCTCGCGCGTGACTGTCTTCCGAGCCGAACTCTTCCAGCCATTCCCGGCTATGACTCATAAAATTCCGAAAGCGATTCGTTTCCTGATTGAATGCATCCCATAAGAACGAAAGATAAGTGCTGGACAGGCGTTCAACGTCCCGTTGCGCCACACGATTGGTCATCTCCGGAAGCAGCAGGGTCAGGATAAACGCGCGTGCATTGTCGTCGGTGCAATACCCCTCCCGGTAATTCGGCACGTTGAAAATAGCGTGCTGGAAAATTCCGGTGTTGTCGGTCATCCGAAAAAGATGATCGAGTTTTAGCGGCGGAAATTCATAAGGACTATTTCCCAGAGTTCGAACGGCAAAGGCTTTGCGTGACGGAGCAGTCAATCGCACGCGTGCGCGCTGAAAGCTTTCCATGTAACGACCGGCTACTACCGGCCAGATCATTTCGCGTCCGAGCTTCCATGCACGTTTTCGCATTCCCGCCATCAGTGCAGGATTAGACAGGAGGCGAGTTACTCCTTCGGCAATAGCATTGCTGTCGCGAAAGGGCACAAGAATGCCGCCTTCCTCCGCGAGTAACTCCTGCGCGTAGAGATAACGAGTCGAAATCACCGCTTTGCCTGCGCCGAAAGCATAGGCCAGGGTGCCGGACGTGATTTGCGCTTCGTTAAGATAGGGTGTGATGTAAATGTCGGCAGCGCCGATAAAATCTGTTAGTTCCTCCAGCGTCACGAAGCGGTTGTAGAAAATAACATTGCCCGTCACACCTCGATCTTCAGCCAGACGCTCAAGCTTTAACCGGTAAGTCTCGCCTTCCCGCGAAAGAAGATTGGGATGTGTCGCACCAAGGACTATATAAACGACGTTCGGGTGCTCCTTGAGAATTTCCGGTAACGCCTCGATTACATACTCAATGCCTTTGTTAGGCGAAAGGAGTCCAAAGGTAAGCAGCATTGTCTTACCTTCCACGCCGAACTGATCCTTGTGGAAAGTCGGGTCGATGAACTGCACATCAGGCACGCCGTGCGGGATGAGATCGATCTTCTCGGGCGAAACGCCATAGACCTCCTTTAACAACCCTCGCCCACGTTCAGCCATCACGACAAAACGATTCGATAGCGCATTGAGCTGCTCCATGACGAATCTCTGAGACTCGTTAGGTTCGCGCAGCACAGTGTGCAGCGTTGTCACTACCGGCATATGCAAATCGCGCAGCAAAGCCAGTAAGTGACTTCCGGCCGCTCCTCCGTAGATGCCAAACTCATGTTGGACCGAGACGACCTCGACGTTGTTAATGTTTAAAAAATCCGCCGCGCGCCGGTATGAGTCGATCTCCTTTTCATCGATTTCAAAACGGATACGCGTCGAATAGTCGTAGCCCTCGGGGCGATCGTTCACTGCTCCTACGATGCATTCGCAATTCGGGTACTCGGCTGCGACCGCCTCACAAATGTCGGTCGTAAACGTCGCAACGCCACATTGCCTGGGCATATAATCCCCCAGGAAAGCGACGCGGTTGATCGTGGTCATCAGGCAGCCTGAGTTAGTGTCTTTTCAACAATTATGAGCCTTTCTCCATCGAGGACCCTGGGGCTAAAACACGCTGCCGCTCTCGCTAGGTTTGTCGCGCCTGGCCGCGCGTGGCGGCGGATCAACTCGCGATCTTGCTTCGTAAATCTCGCACCTGCGCCTGGGTGGACTCAATTGCTTCCTGCGGGACACGGCGCAAATCTCGCGTCAAGCCGAGCTTCGACAAACTCCAAATCAACCATTTCGTCGGGTCCCACTGCCACGGCTTCACGCCGTTACGATAGTCGTGTTGAAATTGATGGTGATAATTGTGATAGCCTTCGCCAAACGTAAAGAGCGCCAGGAAAAACGAGTCGCGCGCACTGCAGCGCGTAGAATACGGCTGACGCCCGATGGTATGGCAGGCTGAGTTAATCAGGAATGTGCCATGTTGAAGCACCACGACTCTTGCCACGCCACCAATTAGAAAACCGCCGAGCGCGCCGACCGAGCCGTTCCAGAGGAACCCGGCAAGTGTTGGCAGGACGAAGCCGATCACGACAGCAAGGAGATGAATATGCCGGTGTTGCCACATGACCAGCGGATCCTTCTTTAGGTCGGCAACATTATCGAACGGCGGTTCCGGCAAAAGCTTGAACAACAGCCACCCAATGTGGGCGTGGAAAAATCCTTTGGTGATGTCATACGGGTCTTCGTCGTGATCCACATGTTTATGATGGCGGCGATGCTCGCTGGCCCACATGAGAACCGAATTCTCAAACGCGGCGGAGCCGAAGATGACGGTAAACAAACGCACCGGTAGTTTCGCCCGGAAAGTCATATGCGAAAACAAACGATGATAACCTAGTGTGATACTAAAGCCGGTCGCCGCCAGCAACACGAAAAACAGTGTGAGTTGAAACCAATCAACGCCGAAATACCACAGGTACAGCGGCACAGCAGTGAGTGTCAGAAAAAACGTCCCGATCAAGAACGAACTAGTCGTCCAGTTAATGCGATCGGTCGGAATGCGGAAAATCACTGGTGGGACTTAAGGGCCGGGTTAGCGGTGCACTGACGTCGGCCGGCCCAGAATGACGTCGCTCTTTGTCCAGGTATGAACGCTGCCGCAGTGCACGCAGGTGAATTTTTGCGCTTTCAGTTTGGTTGTCGCCCAGCGTTTTTCTTCGATTGTCTTCCCAGTATCAGTCAGCTTGGACGTTGAAGGACAGCGCACGAGCAAGCTTTTGATATTGGGGCCGACCTTTGCTTTTGGTCGTCGCGGCGGATCGAACAGAAATCTGGTTGCCATAGTTAAAGTCGGTAAACGATACGGGCTTTGGCGGTGTCGTATGGCGACATTTCCATTTTCACTCGATCGCCAATTGTAAGCCGAATGAAGCGTCTGCGCATCCTTCCGGAGATGTGGGCGAGAACCAGATGATCGTTTGCAAGCGCGACGCGGAACATGGTTCCCGGAAGCACCGTCGTAATGGTGCCTTCCAGTTCGATAACTTTCTCAGAACTCATGACGCGTATGTTTTAGGTAGAGGCGGTTGACCGCAACCGCCTTCCGACCCCTGTATTTACCAGCGCTTGCCTGCAAACGGGCGCTTTCCGCCACCGCCCTGAGGGCGCGGACCCTGTTCGCGCGGACGCGCTTCGTTCACTTTCAGGGCGCGGCCGTTCAATTCGTGACCATTCAGCGCGCTCATCGCAGCGTTGGCTTGTGCGCCATCGTTCATCGTGAGGAACGCGAAGCCGCGCGATTTGCCAGTAAACCGGTCCATCATTAGTTGAACTTCGTTGACTGTGCCGTGTTGTTCGAACAGATCCTGAAGATCGTTCTCGGTGGTCTCAAATGAGAGATTACCTACGTACATTTTCATTGTGTTTTGATTTTGGAAAAACTACCGAGCTACAGAGCCGTTCCCGTGAATCGGGTTTCAAACCACCAATGAGCGACGCTCACCTGACGATCTACCGCGCAGTGAAGTTAAACAGAGTAATCCAATAGGGGCGCAGTATCGCTCGGATCGGCGCGAAACACAAATGACATTTTCCCGGATGGAATTTGATGAACCGAAAAATAGCACCTGCTAACGCGAACGAAAACTTCTTTGGCTCGGATTTACGAGTCAGGGCAGATCCGCTCACCGACCGTTGTCTCGGTGCAACGGGAGACGCCTGAAACGTGTTGCGTGCGTCAATTGCCGATAAGAATCCGGCGCTAGCTTGCGGGCCGCCGCGCGAAATCTTTTGAAAAGTGCGGCGCGGTGTTCTGAAGTTGTATGCTGCGCGTAGTACAGCCCACAGTTCTGAGTCAAAGTTGGTTCCATATTTAGGTTTTCGTTAATTTGCGCTGGCGGCGGAGTGACGCAGGCGTTGATGTCTGAGCAATCTGCATCAAGGCGCGTGATGTAGGCATCCACTAAAGCCACAAAGGTTATTTCTGAGACCACAATATCGCTCGACAAGTTCTCGAGCAGTTTTTTTAGCTCATCCTTATGAGCAGCGATAGCATTCATGGTGCGGTTCTGTGTGCAGAGAGAAGGGCCGCACACCTGCGCGATCGATTGACGCTGCGCTATTAACCAAACAGTACAGCCGCAATTGCGATTAGCTAATGATTAATACAGTTTGTTTCTTTAGGCTTAAACCGTTCAGACGGGAATGAAGCGCTCCCGCGACCGACGAAATCATATGTCCCGAGCCCAAGATTTGATGACCAATCTTCTCGCGTTTGCGGACATTCGTATCAACGGCGGTCGTCCCTGGGACATACAGGTGCATGACCAGCGCTTCTTTAACCGAGTAATGACTTCCGGGACGCTTGGTTTCGGCGAATCCTACATGGATGGCTGGTGGGACTGCGACGCGCTGGATGAGATGTGTTGCCGTGCCATTCGTGCTCGACTCGCAAAGCGTTTCGCATTTCGATTCCCCAATGTCTGGGCACTGATCACTGCGGTTCTCGTGAACCAGCAAACTCGTCTGCGCTCACGAAAAGTTGGCCGGGTGCATTACGACCTGAGCAATGATTTTTTCGAAGCAATGCTCGATCCGAATATGCAATATTCCTGTGCGCTCTTCGCGGAGGGCGACGATCTCGCCTCGGCGCAACTCCGAAAGCTGGATTGGATTTGCGAAAGATTACGACTGCGACCAGGCCTTCGCGTGCTTGACATCGGTTGCGGCTGGGGCGGATTAGCCCGTCATGCCGCCCGCCATCATGGTTGCCATGTAGTCGGGATAACAATCTCACAGGAGCAATTCGTTTACGCGCAACGTTGGACTCGCGAATTGGACGTGGAAATTCAGCTGCGCGACTACCGCGAAGTCACCGGGCGCTTTGATCGCGTGGTGAGCGTGGGCATGGTCGAGCATGTCGGCTACAAGAATTATCGCACCTATATGCGAGCGGCCGCTCGTTCGTTAGACGAGAATGGCTTGTTTCTTTGCCAAGGAATTTGCGCAAATCTGTCGCGCTTCCACACCGATCCGTGGATCAAGCGGTATATCTTTCCAAACTCAGTGCTTCCTTCCCTGGCTCATCTTGTACGTGCTGCGGAGGGCATTTTCATCGTTGAAGCCGTCAGGAATATCGGGCCCAGTTACGACCCAACACTTCTCGCCTGGGAGAAAAACTTTCGCCGCTCCTGGCCCGAGTTTGCAGATCGCTACGGCGAACGTTTCCGGCGGATGTGGCGATTTTATCTGCTCAGTTGCGCGGGCGCATTTCGGGCGGGCAGTCTCCAGGTTTTTTCGATTCTCTTTTCGAATCGCACCGGCAACTGACAACGCCATTCCGGAAAAGTTCGCCGTGCACCATTAGCTGGCTCACTTTTCCGGCGACGCCTTCCAATCATCGGTTGGTTCCATGACCGATCGCGGGCCGGTGCCATTTAACCAGGCCAGTGCATGCTTGTTGTCCTGCAAATATGCATCCCAGAATGCGGTCGAGAGCGCGCGGATTACGCGATGATGATTTATGTTGCGCGGCCTGCGATCGCCGGGGAACGCACGATCGAAGAAGACCGAATGATCAGCATTGTCGAGCACCACCTGATATTTCGGCGCGCCGTGCAACGCCGGATAAACCGTGAGCCGCTCTTTTGCGTCCATCTCGCCGATCGGCGCGACATCTTTTGTTCCGGTCATCAGCAGCCATGGGATTTTTACATCACCGAAGGCGCGCTCCGCCGTCTCGGATTTCGGCGTGCTCGGACTCATGATGACCGCGGCGCGAATTCTTGGATCGGTCAGTTCGGTGCCGCTCATCAGGAACGTCTCGCCGGTTAACGCCTGGGTCGTCACCGCGCCGAAAGAATGGCCGGACATTCCGATCCGCGTCAAATCCATTCGGTTCGCGAGCGGACCGCTCTTGTTCCAGGTTTCGAGTTGATCGAGCACCGCACGAATGTCGCCCACACGCAGGAAAAAATTCTCGAGCGACGCCGCCTTGCTTAGTGCGACCATTCGCTCCGATGGCGGCGCATTTTTCCACACCAAATCGTCGCTGCCGGGATGTTGCACGAACACCGCGAGGTAACCGCGCGCTGCCCACCGTTCGCCGAGAAATTTGCTGCCCTCACGCGATCCACCCAGTCCATGACTGAACAAAACGACAGGCGTTGGCTTATCGTTAGGCGGAAAATAAACACGAATCGGAATATCGCGATTGCGCGCAGCATCATGCACCGTCAGGTCACGTACCCGCGGGTGAAAATTTGGATCGACGACAAGCGGATCGTACGAACCTGCCCACGCAAAGTGAACGAATAGGAGGCTAACGAGAACCACAGATGCGTAGCGCATCATAACAGTGACCGTTTCTAGATAGTGTCAGTTACAACATCTGCAAAGCGGCACAGGCATCAATTTTGCCGTGAACCAATGCCGTTCGCTCAAAACGCGAGCCCGTGTGTCAGAGGGGGGGCCAAGCTGAAGGCGTAGTTCGATTTCGCGACCATATTCCTATACTTCGAAGTTCACAGCTCTGTTCGCCTAGCAATCAAAATCTCGATTCAGGATCCTTACCGGCATCGTCAGTTTACCCTCCAGTGAGTTCCGATATTATGGTATATGTCTATCCTTATTTCCGGAGCGGGCATCGCTGGCCCCACCCTCGCGTATTGGCTTTCTGTTTATGGGGTGAGATCAACCCTGATCGAACGGGCGCCACGGCTGCGTACCGGTGGTTATGCCATCGATTTCTGGGGGCTGGGCTTCGACATCGCGGAACGAATGGGGATTCTTCCGGGCCTCAAGCGCGATGGATACAACATCAAGGAATTGCGAATTGTTAACGCGCAGGGACGACGGATCGGAGGATTCAATGTAGACATTATTCGGGAGGCCGCCCATGGCCGGTATATAACGATTCCGCGCACCGATCTGGCTAAAAATATCTGCCGCAAAATCGAAGGACGTTGCGCAATTATCTTCGGTGATAGCATCGCCGAAATTCACCAAGACGCGGATGGCGTGGATGTCGTGTTCGAGCATGCACCGTCCCGTCGCTTTGACATGGTCATAGGCGCTGACGGCCTTCATTCCATTGTCAGAAAACTGACGTTCGGCGAGGAAAACCGTTTCGAGACGTTTCTCGGTTATTCGGTCGCGGCCTTCGAGGTAAGCGGCTATCGACCAAGAGACGAGGACATCTACATGAATTACAGCACCCCGGGGAAACAGGTAGGTCGGCTTTCGCTGCGGAATGATCGCACGCTGTTCCTGTTTGTTTTTTCTGATGAACGAGGCGACCTGATTGACCCCGAAGATACTGAGTCGCAAAGAAAAGCACTACGCGCGCAGTTTGGTAATCTCGGGTGGGAATGCCCGCAGATTCTCGCCGCGATGGAAGCATGCCCGCAACTATACTTCGACCGAGTCAGCCAGATTCGGATGGACACATGGTCAAAAGGGCGTGTTGGACTTATCGGAGACGCTGCCTTTTGTCCCTCGTTACTCGCGGGTCAAGGTTCAGCACTCGCCATGATCGCTGCCTATGTGCTCGCTGGTGAGCTCGATCGGAGGCCCAACTCGCCAGAGCAAGCGCTAGCGCGCTATCAAGAGTTATTACATCCGTTTATGTTAGCCAAGCAACAAGCCGCGAAGAAATTTGCTACCTCCTTTACACCTAAAACACGATGGGGCCTTTTCCTGCGCAATCAGGTCATCAAGGCATTCGTCATTCCCTTTGTCGCAAAATTGATGGTAGGCGGAAGCCTTCTCGATCGCGTCGATCTCCCTGATTACTCAAAAAAACATGCGTTTGGCTGACGACAAAGCCTCGCTCGCCAAAGGCGGTGGTAGAGAAGTCAATGGATGCCCGAGCCCCCGTGAGCAACTGAATCCCTGCCGAATTGGATATAATAGGGATCGAAATACCAACCGGTGGCTGGAGCTGGCTGCTTCAGGACAGCATAACCGCTCGCATCGTACAAAAGCGAGTTGCTGGGGTTGCGCGAGACGCTGAAGTAATCGCCCAGTCGGATTTGCGAGGCGACAGGCGACGCGGTGCTGAGCTCAGGGTACCATACGATAAAATCGCCAAGTATTCCCACCGCGTGACTAACATAATTGCTCGGGTTGGAGTCCGCACCGCCCCAGGCAAGCGCGATACCGACTTCGCCATTACCATTCGTCGCGAGATAAGGATCCACAAAGCCATAGGCATCGTTCCAAATCTGCCATTGCGCGATCTTGCTGAAGTTCGACGTATTGATTTCGACGACTTCTATGTGCGCGTTTTTGAAATTTGAATTGCTCGACGTGTTCCATGCGAACCAGACCTCACTGTTGGAACGGCGCGTCGCGCCCGTTATCGCATTGCCCGGCCATCCGAACGAAAAATTGTCCGTTCCGTCGGGAGCGTTCAGTTTGATCGTGCCATTAGGCCAACTGTCGATATCGATGTCGCGCGATGAGTATTGGTTCGAACCTTCGGCCATTGAGAAAACCCGGATCTGAGTGTTCTTCGGGCTTCCTGCCCAGAAGAGCGTGTCGCCAGGATTCTGAGCGATATGCGACCCATAAGCTGTCGAGCCATCGGTCTTCGTCCCATCGGAGGGAGAGGTGTAACCCATGTTGATCGTTTGGCTGTCGCGAATCTCATTCAGCGGGATGCGGACCACGAGTAAGCCCTGGCTGACCGCATCGGCGCTGAAATAGAGAAAATTGTCGCCAACGGATAGATCGGGGTAATCCATCGTCGTAGTACCGAGATTGAAGGTGGCGGACGCGAGATCCCAGTAGGTCCAGCCGGTAGCGCCGGCGCCAGACACGACATCCTGCGTACTGGCCGAAGCGATGCGCACCTTGTTAATGCCGGTAAGACATCCTCCTGTGCCGGTTCCGCAAAATTGCATGAGCCACACAAAGCGATCGATCTGCGGCGCGTAGCGGATGATCTGATCGCAACACAAACCGTTGTCTAGCAGGTTACCGGCCGAGTCTTTGGTTGGGCCTGAGGGAAAAATCGTCGTCGGATCGAGCTGGGTGTAGCTGGTGCCGCCATCCGTCGAGAGCATCACGCGCGTGTTATAGGAAAGCATGATCACGTTGCCGTTTCGCGCAGCGTTTGGATCGGGTGGAGTGCCAACACTAGCGCTTGTTCCTTGCGGGTTGTACTGCGTAACAACCACGGGATCGCCTGCGCCACCGGCCGGCTTTTGCTTCTGGATTTCAAGCAGCTTGGAGCCCTGCACAGATGGCGCGAGCGTGCCACGCTGCGGTCCGGTTGGAACGATGCGTGGATGGTCTTTATTATACTCTTCTTTGGGCGCCTGAAACGGCGGATATTTCCCCCGCGGATGCTGCGGCTGCGCGATTGCCCCGTTCAAGGGCGCGGAGCTCGCTTCGCCGGACTTCTGTCGACCGCAGCAATGGCAGCGGTAAAGCCAGAAGAGCAAACCCAGGAGGAAAAACGCCGCCACAAGCACAAGAAAGATCAACACGGCTTTCAAAAAACTATTCATGATAGACCTCATTTTTACGCGCTCCCATACAGCCACGCGCTCACGCGGCTCATTGGCCGATTTCCCCACTGCCGGGGCCAATAAGAAAAGACGAAACCGCGAGGCTGACCTCCCTCACGCTCTATTAGCCTGACATGCTATGCGGGACATTTCCTTGTGACAATCCAAATTTGCGGGAAAAAAACACTTCTCAGTTCCGCTCTGAAGTGCACTTGAGCGGCAGCGGCGATTCGATCAGGAAACGCGAGCGTTTTACCTTGATCTCTGTCGAAGAATCTTTTCGCCGCACTCATCAAGCGCGTCGCAGCGACAATCCTCTACGCGCTCGCCGACTGTCTACCGGTTCTATTTCGCGGTCTATGTCCGCGGCATAAGCCGCTTCACACCGTTCTACATGGCATTGATCGATCCTTTTCGGAAACTGATCGTATATCCCTCACTCCTGCATAGTGTCCGTAATAGCTGGGAAAAGGCATTTGGCACGGGCTGACGTGCAGTGCTCTCAGGTTCGCGAAAAAATGTGAAATAGCCTTACTCAGTTTCGGTCTGGCGGTGTCATCTTCCCTGTAGTCCGATGAAAATGGACTGCCCTATTTTGCAGCAGGGGCGCCAACCAGTTTCTGGAACCGCGGATCTTCGCGCAGTGGTTCGAACGTTGGATCGAGCCTGAGCAAAGCGGGCGTGAGCGGCGGGTTTGCGGCCAAGGGTGCTTCGTACGGGATCGAAAGCAGCTTCTCCAAGGTAGAGATGGCGCGATCGGGATCGCCGGCGCGAGCTGTTATCCGGGCAAGAATTTCGAGCGGTCTCGGACCAGTCAAAGCGTCTTTCTCAATTGGGAACATCTCGATTGTGCGCTCGGCAAGCGCCAGTGCGGCGGCGTTGTCACCAAGGCACATGTTTAAAAGAGCAAGGTCTCCCATCAGGACAAAGTTTTCCGGTTGTTCTTTAAGGAAAGGTTCCAGTTCGGTACGAGCTTGGTTCCAACTTTCACGGGCGCCAGCATGGTCGCCACCAACTTCCTGTGCCCAGCCTAACCAAAAGCGCAGTTCGCCTGCGTAAAAACCCAGTGCTGGGTCCGGCGTTGCCAATATCTCCTTCAGCTGAGCGATGACTGCTGCAGGGCGCGACTCCAGGATTGCCTGGTAAACTTGCGTTTCCAACGCGTTGACGTAGCCAACCCCTAGCCGGAGCGGGGCCAGAAGCGCCGACGCACGTGGGAGGTCGCCTTCTGCCTGTGCTATGCGTGCCTTTAACACAGTGGTATCTGTGTCGTCGGGTGTTATATTGAGAATCTGCTCGAGCTTGATCAGGGCTTCGGGGAAACGACGTTGACAGACGTAGGTGCGCGCGTGTTGTGAAAGCAGGTTGACATTTCGTGGGTCGAGCTTCTCCGCTTCGTTGAAGTACGCCTCGCTTTTGTCCCAGTTACCTCGTCTGCGTTCGACATAAGCCAACCCTTGCAGGACGCGGCTGTTATGAGGCAGGAAAGCTTTTGCCTGCTCGAGGTATTTTAAGGCAGTGTCATAATCCTTCAGGCAGGCGTAATAATAGTAACCCTTGGCTAATACAGCCTCGCCAAGATTGGGCTGTAGCCTGAGAGCTGTTTCAGCTGCCTCGCGCGCTTCGTCGCGGAGAGCGGCCGTTGGTTGAAGGCTCTGTGTCAGGTATCCGCTCGCATCGACATATGAAAGCAGCGCCCAAGCAAGGGCGAACTGTGGGTCCAATTGCACCGCCGCTTTGAGGTATTTCTGCGCGGCAAGTGAGTTCTCCGGTGTGAATGCAGTCTTTAGCGTGTAAGCCAAACCGCGCAGGTAGGCATCGTACGCCTGGGGATTGCCGGTAGGTTTGGCAGCAATAACCTCCTCTTCCTGTCCCGTTAGTTTCGCTTGTAATTGGTCGGCTATTGCTTTGGCCACTTCACTTTCGACCGAAAGAATGTCGGTCACTTTGCGATCAAACGTGTCGGCCCAAAGATGGGAATCAGTTGCCGCCTTGATCAGCTGCACATTCACGCGTACCGCGTCGCCTCCCTTTTGCACACTTCCTTCCAAAATGTGGGCAACACCGAGTTGCTTTGCGATCTCGGGAAGGTTTTCCGGGGCACTTTTATAATGCTGTGTCGAAGTACGGGAGATCACCTTTAGATCAGCGATCTTGGATAAGCGCGTCAGGATTTCGTCCTGTATTCCCTCGGCGAAATACGCGTTCTCCTTATCGCTGGTCAGGTTTTCGAATGGCAATACTGCGATCGATCGCTCGATTGGGGCGAAAGAACGCGTTCGCTGGTATAACCAGGTGCCGAGCGCAATTGCTGCCACTGCCAACGCTGCAACGGCGGTTGCCAGCGCGACTCTGTTGCGACGAGAGCGTGCTTTGAGATTAAATCGTTCATAACAGCTGCGGACAGCAGAAAGTAACTCGCGCGACGATTGCGGTCTCTCCTTCGGGTCATGGGCCAACATCGTTTTCAGCAGTTCAATTACCTGACCCGGAAGGTGAAGACTCTTCAGCTGTTCCAAGGGTAACTCATCAGTTTGCCTCGCACGGATTTGTTCCATCGTGCGTCCGACAAAAGGGGTGCGGCCGGTAAGCAGATACCAAAGAGTAACACCCAGCGAGTAGATATCGGAACGCGTATCAACCGGCAATTGGCTGGCTCCGGCGAATTGTTCCGGACTGGCAAAAGCTGGCGTGCCGATGAAGCCCGCTTGTGTTTGATCCATACCAGGCTCTGCCTGAGGTCCCATTACTTTCGCTACTCCGTAATCAATCAGCTTTACCGTAAGCGCGCCGCTCGCATCGGATTCCAGCATCATGTTGGATGGCTTGATGTCGCGATGCACCACACCGCACGCCTCCGCAGCAGCCAACGCGCGTGCGGCTTGCTCAATTACTTCCAACGCCGTGGCTAAGGGCATCGGCCCATCGCGCCGAACACGTGCCTCCAATGTTTCACCATTGACTAATTCCATGGCATAGAAGCACTCACCGTCCTGCTCTCCATAATAAGTGACCCTTGCAACGTTAGGATGATGAATGTTCGCAGCCGCGCGCGCTTCCCGCAGAAAACGTGATCGCGCGCCGGGATTCTGTGCGACTCTGCGGTCGATGACTTTGAGAGCAACCTCTGAGTTCAACACGGTATCGCGAGCGCGATAAGTTATGGCCATTGCTCCCGCTCCAAGCTCGACCGGGAAGCCGTCCGCGCCTATTTGGACCTCAAAGTGTGCGTATTTTAATGGTCCGGGCGTCAGTCGACTCCGGGCCGCTGATCTTTCCGGTTCTTCGCCCTCCGCGAGAAAGCCAAGGCCAACAAGACAACGCAAACATTCGCCGTTCGGGCCAACTTGAGTCAGCGGTCGCCCACATGTCGCGCAGGTCTCTGCAGCTTCAGGCTGAGCGTCCGTAGCTTCGAGACCAATCCCTTTGTCGTCCATGCGTAAAGCCAGCTTACGCCATCAATATTTGATACAGGTGCTGTAACTCCTGGTCGACATCTGCCGGATCAGAGACGGTGCCGGCGACTTCCATTCTCAACGATTCGCGGTAACGCTGCCGAAGACGCGACAGCCAGGTGCGCAGGGTGGCGATCGGCACTCCGAGTCGAGCTGCCGCTTCCTCCTGATTTGGTGGCGTAACGCTTCCGCCCGCGACGAATGGTCTTAGTTCCTCAAGCCATTCAGCTTTGCCTTCCGCGACAAATGCGGTCTCTAAATTGTCCCACGCTCGTCGGACGATGGTCGACGCCCAGACCAGATCGTAGCAAGCAGCGTCGCTGAGATGAGCAGTTGCCATCATCGCTGCTTCGGCCTCGGGAAGGTGTTCCTCAATCGAGACGAGCTGACGACCGCCACCTCTCTTTAGCGCCCGGGCGCGGTCATATTCGTTGTACAGAAAATTCTGCAGAGACCCCAGCAGAAACGTGCGGAGCCGGCCCTTTTGCTGGTCCGCGCGCGTCAGAGTGTTTTGCTCAAGCAGATGTGCGAAGAAACCCTGGACGAGATCTTGTGCGTCAGCGGATGAATGACCGCGGTGGCGCAGAAAGCTATAAAGCGGCGGCCAATAAGCTTCGCAAAACCCAGAGAGCGCCTGTTGTGACAATTCCGTCGAGTCGTCGTTTCGCGCACGCAACACGACCGTCCAATGCGTCGTTTGAAACGAAGCACCGCCCTCCTGAAGCGTTCCCGGGATTGCTTTCGTTCGCGCAGGGTCGCTTACTAAATCTGATTTTGCGAGAAAATTCGCGTCGTAGCGCTGTAACTGTCTCGCTGTGTCGAGGCGTTGCGACGCGTTCGGCGGTCAAGCTGCTCGTGACTACACAATCAGTATTGGGCGAAAAGCGTACTCTTGCTGCTTGCGTTCTGGACGGACAAAGAAATGTCGGAGCCCTGCAAACTTGATTGGCTCAGCCCGGCGCTTCCGTGTTCGCTTCCTTCCTGGGCAACAACGCCTATGGTCAAAGCCGCGAACGCCGTTGCTACGGCGGCTGCCACTTTCGCTTCGACTGATAGCTTCATATTCCAGAAGGCTCGTTGACCAGAGCGATAGCTGACTCCGTGGGCATGTGTCTTAGAGAAATCTTCAGACCGAGTTCTCTCCATCCGCCATCGAAATTGAATGAAGCCATGCTCTGCGCCAGCAATGGATCGTGACTGCGGCTCGTCGCCCGAAAAAGTGAACGCGAGGCGTCGCGCATCTGTTCAAAGAGTGTGACGCAGAGGTCTTTCATATTTCGTTTCAAATAGATGAGGTTAACGGGTTGGCATCAGCGCGCTCAGAATCGGGGCAGCCTGCGAAAATGCGCACAAAAGAGGACTGCAATCTCTGCGAAACCTGGCCTGCGCGTTTTGCCCAATAATCGAACCAGCTTAGCGAGGCGTCGGCGAAAAGCTCTGTCCGGACAACTTCCGGACAGACATTCAGCGTTTTGCAAACGTTCACGAACGAGTAGGGCCAGGAGAAATCATTTGCAATGGCCCAGTCATGGGCATCGACATACAATTCCCGCCTTACTCCCCTGGCCGCGGAGCGAAACCGGCGCAAATCGCGGGCCGCCTGTTCCAGCACGCCCAGAGCGAGCTCTTTCTCAGGCGCCGCTGCTTGCAGCTGGGGCGCAGGAACAAAGAAATGTCCGCTGCGAGCGTTATCCGATTTCGCACTTAAAAATGCGTCCATCGCCTCGCGCGATATCCGCGCGGTAGGCTGCTTTACGCTGTTTTCGTGGTTCGGAAACAAAGCAAACGGCCCGCTGAAACCGGTCTTACTAAGTGGATCTTCTATGAGGAGGTTCATGTCAGTTTCGGTTGGTTGACTCGATTGTGTTCTCCTTTTCTCAGGATTTTTTTGGCCGACATTTCAAAAAAAATATATTTTTTACGCCAGTGACATCCAGACGGCTGGTCGACAGGAGACCCCGCGGCGCCTGGTTCCATTAACTAAGGCCTTTGTTGTTTAGCCACCTTCGGTTGACCGCGAGTGTCATTACAACCGTAAGGGAGGGACGCGAATCCCTCCATCGAGGGTCTCGTTCCGGTTTGCTTGTCCGGCACGCGGCGTAAACTGTGTGAAATGACTGACGAGCAACAGGACGCACAGTTCTATCGCGATACGGAAAGTATCGCCTTTCCAAAGCTAACCGATCACCAGCTTTCCCTTTTGGAACCTCTAAGCGAACGGCGCGTAGTAAGTCGTGGCGAGGTCGTCTATAAGGCCGGTCAACGCGATGTCGGCTTAACTATCGTGTTACGGGGTGAAATCGAAGCTTTTGAGACGCGCGATGGCACGGAATATCCGCTCGCTACCGCGCGCGAACGCGATTTTATCGGCGACGTCGCGATGTTACAAGGCACATCCACCCTCGCATCGGCGCGGGTAATGTCGGCAGACGCGGAGATCCTCTACGTTCCGGCAGTCGAACTCCGGCGCGCTTTGGCAGAGGTGCCCGCGGTGAGCAAAACGATCGTCGATGCATTGATCATGCGGCGGCGCAGGATAGGCCGGGACCGGGTGTTCTCCGGAATGCGCGTTCTCGCTTCAAGGGATGCGCGTGATGGACATCGGCTCGATGATTTCCTCGACAAAAATCGTATTCCGCATCGGCTGATCGAATTCGAAAGTAAACAAGGACAGGCGCTGAGCGAACGTTTTCATCTGACAACTCGCGACTTGCCCGTCCTTATCACGCCCGCCGGCGCTCGCTTGCGCCAGCCTTCCATGCGCGAGGTGGCGCGGGAAGCCGGTTTGCTTCGTTCGCTGGCCGGCGAAGGTGAAACCGAGGTTCTATCCGATCTCACGATCGTTGGAGCTGGACCCGCTGGTTTGGCCGCTGCTGTGTATGCCGCCTCCGAGGGATTGCGCACAGTTGTTTTGGAAAGTTACGCTCCCGGAGGTCAGGCTGGTTCATCGTCGTTGATTGAAAACTTTTTTGGATTCCCAACCGGTATTGGTGGCGGCGAGTTAACTTGGCTCGCTCAGCTCCAGGCCTACCGCTTCGGCGCAAAATTTTCCACGCCGGCGCTGGCGCTCTCGTTTGATTACAATGCCGGCGACGAATATCGCGCCTGTCTTGAGGTCGAAGGTTGCGGGGCGGTGCTACGAGCAAAAACTGTCATCATCGCGACCGGTGCGGATTACCGTCGGCTTGATGCGGAGGGGCGCGAGCAATTTGAGAATGTGGGTGTTTACTACGCTGCGACGGCTATGGAGGGCCAACTCTGTCGGAACGAAACAGTTGTTGTCGTTGGCAGTGGCAACTCGGCAGGACAGGCCGCGATGTATCTTTCCGAGGGCGCTGCCAGGGTATTGCTCGTTATTCGTGGGAAAGACATCAGCAGCAAGATGTCCGACTACCTTTCGCGCCGGGTGCAAGCGCGCGAGAACATTGAGATTCTCTACCAGACAGAGATCCGCAAGATGTTTGGCGGGAAAAAGCTCGAAGAAATCGAGCTGGAAAATACGCAGACCCGCGAGCGCCGAACGGTTCGAACACCGGCTGTTTTCTCCATGATCGGTGCAAGACCCTGCACCGAATGGTTGCCGCCGGAAATCGAGCGCGACAACAAAGGATTCATCAAAACCGGGACGAGTGTCGCCGGGGCGCCGGCATGGCAGGCGAACAAGCATCAACCCGGCCCACTCGAGACGAGTTTGCCGGGAATTTTTGCCGCGGGCGACGTGCGCTCCGGCTCCGTGAAACGGTGCGCCGCTGCGGTCGGCGAAGGCGGCATGGCCGTCGCCGGAGTCCAAATCAGGTTGGCTTCTTCATCCTGAGGCCAGACCCTCGGCGTTTTCGCAATGCATCGATCGACAGAGGACCCGCGCCGCCGAGAATTAGCGCAATCAGCCCGGCGATGTAGAGCAGATTGATTTCATAACCCGGCGGGCCGAATTGGGGTCCGTCCGGTGTGAGGCCGATTGTCTTCACGGCACTAAAGCCGTACTTGATGTTCACGGTAAACATCGCGCCCATCATCGAAAGGATCAGCGGAACACTTACGATGGTGACAAATGCGCCCAGTAAAAGAGCCAGGCCGCCAAAGATCTCCAGCAAAGTCACCAACCATGCGTTAGCGATAGGGAACGGCACGTGAGCCTGTTTCAAAAGCTCGGCGAAGGCCGCCGGCCCACGACTCCACTTGGCCCATCCGTGCACGATGAACCCCACACCAAGAATCATCCGAATCGGTACGGGAACCCATCGCCGCCATCGCTCGCCGTTCAAGAACTCAAACATCCGGATTCCTTTCAAAATCGTTCCGGCATCGCCTAACGACACAGAGATTAGCTAGGGCCGTGTGTCGTGGCCAACGCGCTAAACTTATCTCGTGATGCGGCCAGCCTGCTCGCGAAAACCTTTGCTGTGAACAGCCTCGCTTCCTTGAATCATTTAACCGTACCACGAGAAATAAATAGGCTGCGCAAAGACCAAATACAATGTGCTGATGTTCCTACTTGCGGCCGCTGCTGGTCAGTCCTATTGGTCGCGAAGCACTGCCCGACCCGCAGACAGTTATGAGCGATCAGCCAGCGACGACTTCGCCCGGCTAGAGACACATGCCTCGATTATTATCGGTAAACGTCGGACTTCCGCGCGACATCGAGTGGAACGCGCGCACTGTGCATACAGGGATTTGGAAGGATCCTGTTCCTGGCCGCTGCCGAGTTGGCAGATTGAACCTGAACGGAGATGGTCAAGGCGATCTCGCAGGCCACGGAGGCGAGCAGCGCGCCGTGTTCGTCTATCAGATCGAATCGTACCGCTATTGGCAGGCGCAGCTGAACAGGACGGACTTCGTCCATGGACAGTTCGGCGAGAAACTTCACGATCGAAGGACTGCCCGACGACGCCGTCTCCATCGGTGACCGTTATCAGATCGGCAGTGCGCTGTTCGAGGTGACCCAACCGCGTGTTACCTGCTATCGCGTTGGGATCCGCATGAACGAGCCCCGGATGCCGGCCCTGCTAACATCCAGCGGACGACCTGGGTTCTACTTCCGTGTCCTACAGGAAGGCGAGGTGGGCGCTGGCGATGAGATCATAAAAGTGGGAGAGCCGAAAGAGAGGATGACCGTCGCAGAGATCAACGCGCTGCTGTATTCGCCAAACCATCCCCGCGATCGACTGGAGCGCGCATTGCGGATCGAAGCGCTCTCGCCAGGATGGCGCTTGTCTTTCGAGGAATTATTGCGGAGTCAAACAAAGGGCGCTGCCAATGGCTACGCAGGCCTTGTGCCGGCGGCAGCTGCACATCCCGCGACTCCCGGATTTCGGTCGCTCGCGGTTACCGCGATAGACCATGAATCGGCGGACGTCCTCTCGCTGACGATGCAGAGCGCGGAAGCTCAACCGCTGCCAACTGCTCTGCCAGGACAATACGTGGTGTTACGTCTGCAACCGACCGAGAGAGCCTTGCCACTTTTTCGCTGTTACTCGCTTTCCGGTGCCCCGTCCGCAGAGCGCTATCGAATCAGCGTGAAGATTGAGCCAAATGGAGTCGCTGGAACGTACCTGCGAGACCATGTCCAAGTGGGCGATCTTCTCGATGTCAGCTCACCGCGCGGAAGCTTCGTCCTGCAGTCTGGAGATCGGCCCATCGTGCTGCTTAGCGCGGGAATCGGGTCAACGCCTGTTCTGGCCATGCTGCACGTGCTGGCGGACGCTCACTCAACACGGCAGGTGTTGTGGCTGCAAGCGGCCCGTGATGGGCAGCATCATCCATTCGCCTCCGAAGTCCGCCGTCTCATGCTCACGCTCTCGTATGGCCGTAGCTTTGTTTGCTACAGCAGGCCGGATTCGCGCGACAAGGCAGGTGAAGACTTCGATGCTACCGGTCATTTGTCCCGATCAGTCTTCGACGAGATTGCTCTCCCGCGAGAGGCGGATGTCTACCTGTGCGGGCCAACTCGCTTTATGTCAGACATGAAAGAGACGCTTGCGACCTTGGGCCTGGCGCCGCAACGGATCCACATCGAAATCTTCAACGGCAGCGAGTCGATCACTCCTGGTGTCGTTGGCGCAGCGACGCCAGCTCCGCATCTGCCCAGGGACGACGCTAATACCGGTCCGATAGTATCGTTCGCGCGCAGTGGCATCGCCGCACACTGGAGCGCGTCAGCCTACAAAAGTATCCTGGAGCTGGCCGAGGCGTGCGACGTTCCGGTCCGTTGGTCGTGTCGGACCGGTGTTTGTCACACCTGTGAAAGCGGGTTGATTTCCGGGTCAGTCGGCTACGAACCCGAGCCACTCGACAAGCCGGCCCCTGGCAATCTTCTCATCTGCTGCTCGCAACCGACTCGCAACGTCGTCATCGATTTATAGAGGCTGATCGAGATTCGTGTACGCTTACGAATCTCATCCAAGTCGTGGCAGCATCCTACCTGGGTGTGAAATGCGAAATACGATCATAAGAGCGAAAGGATTTCAATGGACACGGTGACGTATCGGAAGGTGGATGTCGACGGCATCAAGATTTTCTACCGCGAGAGTGGACCGAAGGAGGCTCCAACGATTCTCCTATTGCATGGCTTTCCCACTGCCGGCCACATGTTCCGCGATCTCATTCCGCGCCTCGCGGACCGATTTCACCTCGTCGCTCCCGATCTGCCGGCATTTGGACAGTCCGATATGCCAGAGCGCGGCGCCTTTACTTACACGTTTGAGAATATCGCGAACGCCATCGACCGCTTTACAGAAGTGATTGGTCTCGCCCGGTTCGCGATGTACGTCTTCGATTATGGCGCGCCCGTCGGCTTTCGCCTGGCCATTCGGCGCCCGGATCGAATCACCGCCATCATTTCCCAAAATGGGAACGCCTACGAGGAGGGGCTCAGTGAAGGCTGGAATCCCATTCGAGCCTATTGGCAAGAACCGTCAGCCAGCAACCGAGACGCGCTGCGCAGCTTTCTCGCGCCTGACACGACCCGCTGGCAGTACACGCATGGTGTGCCAGACGTGACCGCTGTTTCTCCGGACGGTTATTCGCTCGACAACTTCTATCTGGCTCGCCCTGGCGCCGACGACATCCAGTTGGACTTGTTAGGCAACTATAAGAGCAACGTCGCGATCTATCCGACCTTTCAAAACTATTTCCGGACGCACAAGCCACGTTTACTAGCGGTTTGGGGAAAGAACGATCCGTTCTTCCTGCCGCAAGGTGCCGAGGCGTTCAAACGCGATATTCCCGGTGCGGTCGTCCATTTCTTCGACACTGGCCACTTCGCGCTCGAAACGCATGCGAAGGAGATTGGAGCTGAGATCCGCGACTTCCTTGCGGACTGAATGAGATACTCTCCGCAGTCCACTCGTCGCGCTGATACCATAGTGTGTGCAGTGGAGCTCGATCCCGCCCGCGGCATATGGTTTGCCCTATCCCTTGGAGACCTGTTTCCGCACCCGTGGTGGATCGGGTTTGAGGTAAACGATGAGGCAACAGATACAGATTCCCAGTCCAACAAGCGGGTACTTCAACGCAACCAATGCGGCCACTCCGAAAAGGCATAAGGTTGTGATCGATCGGAAGTGCATGCTGCGGCGAACAACCGATGAAACTTCACCAACTGGGCTTCGACGAATGAGCTCCCTTATGAGGCATATGTAAGTGGCGTTTACAAGAAAGAAAACGGCTGCGTAGAAAGCAACCGGTTGCGGCGCCAATCTGCTCACGGCCATCCAGGCCGTTGAGAGCGGAAGCAGCGACATGGAAAACAGATGCGCGAAATTGAACCACAACAGGCGAGGCGTCGCCTCCGTGGCATAGCGCATGAGATAATGGTGGTTGGTCCACACGATGGCGATAAATAAATAGCTCACTGCGTAACTTAGCCATGTGGGCCAGAGCAACAGAAACGACTTAAAAGTAGGAAGCTCCGGTGGCCGCAGGTCCAAAACCAGCACAGTAATAAGGACAGCGAACACGCCGTCGGAAAACGCGCTCAATCGCTCCGGCGTCGCTCTATGAAGCACGGCCATATGGTTTTCTATGCCGGCAAATCCTGTTTAGACCGACGTAAACTGTCCGTCACTAGCTAAACGCTTCCTTGTTCACCACGTATGGCATCCTGGCCGGGTTACCGTCGTAGTTGCCTTCGAGCACGTCGATCAGTCCCTGCACCGTGCGCCCCGCCATGCCTTTTTCGGGGTCAACCGACAACCGTGTGATCTGCGCGCCGCTGGCGAAATGGTGAAATACGCGACAGCGATCGGCAATTTCCGGATCGAGCAGCGGCGAATCCGCTGGTAAAGGCTCTTTCTCGAAGACGTCGAGCGCGGCGCCAGCAATGACTTTTTCTTTCAATGCTTTCGCGAGGGCTTTCTCGTCTACCACGGGACCGCGCGAGCTGTTCATTAAGTACGCCGTCGGCTTCATCAGTTTCAGCGTTTGCTCGTTGATGAGGTGATAAGTCGGCTTGTCGGTCTCACCTTCACGCAACAGCGGCACGTGAATCGTCACGTAATCGGCGCCGCGCAACGCGTCCTCGAACTCGACATATTTGATCCACGTCTTCTCGTTCTGGATTCCGCGCGTGTGACGCAGATCCATCAGCTCCTGGGTAGCAGCGATGTATTTGTCGTTGTGATACGCCGGATCGTAGCAAAGGATGTTCATGTCGAAACCGGTGCATTTCTTAATCATTGCCAGGCCGATACGACCGGTGCCGATGACCGCAATCGTTTTGCCCGTGACCTCGTCACCGAGGAACGGCAGGAACGGATGCCACGAGGGCCACCTTTGTTCGCGCACCAGTCGCTCGCTCTGCCACATCTTGCGCGCGAGCACGCCCATCATGAAAAACGCGAACTCGGCGGTGGCTTCGGTAAGCACGTCGGCGGTATTCGTAAACGGGATCTTGTATTTGTTCGCGTCAGCGCGATTGATGTTGTCGAACCCGACTGCGATCTGGGCCACCACCTTCAAAGTCCCCTTCCCTGCTTCGAATACTTCGGCGTCGATCGGATCGCGCAGCGTGGTGATCAGCCCGTCGACGCCGCTCTTCACTTTCTCGATGATCAATTTCTTCGGCGGGGCGTCCGGCCCCTGGTAAACCTCCAGGTCATAACCGCGTTCGCGGAGCCGGTTCTCGGCAGCATCGCCGATGCGGGAGGTGGCAAAGACTCGTTTCTTATCGGGCATGGCTAAAGAAGATGGATCTGCATATTACGTCAACTCTTGGCTACTTGCTTGAAACGAATGTAGATAAGAACAAAGTGGCAATTGCGAGCAACGCGAGAAAACATGACACAAGCCAATACGGAACGAGCGCTGCCAGGCGGACGCGTCATTCGTTTCGTAATCGGCGTCACCTTGATGATCATCGTGATTCCGACCTACCTACGAATGGGTGTACCGTTTCTTTTTAGAACTACGCTCTTAATTCTTAGCCTGTTGGTCGCATATATCCTTATTCACATCTTCGTGTCGCACAGATGGGTGGGTTCAATTCTCGCTTCAGCGCTTTTTGTTTTGGTCTATCTGTTTGGCGGCTATCACGGATTAATTCTCAGCCGGGGCGAAGGACGATTGGCAGCCGTCACGTTCCTTGGGTTATCGCTCGTCGTGGCAAGCTTGCGCGGTGATGCTGGATGTGAACTGACGTCTATTCCAAGTGCGCTTTTGGGTCAGCACTCGCGTTTAGCTTGTCTTGTGTTCTCACCGATTGATCGGGTGGAGAGAAAACTTCGATAACTACAGGTTTTTCTTCACCCACGTGTCGACTCGATCAAGCGCTTTCTCAATGTTCTCGATCGAGTTCGCCACACTGAAACGCAGATAGCCTTCACCGAAATTGCCGAAGGCGGTACCGGAGAGTCCCGCGACGCCGGCGTCGTCGAGCAATGCGTCAGCCAGTTTTTTCGATGGCCAGCCGGTCGCTGTGATGTTGGGAAAAACGTAGAATGCACCGTGAGGCGAGCGACAGGAGAAGCCTTTGATCTTGTTGAGACCGGCGACCATCACGTCGCGGCGTTTCTTGAATTCGGCGCGCATCGCATCGACCGATTTCTGATCTCCGCGCAGCGCCTCAATCCCGGCGATCTGCGTGAAACTTGCGGTACACGAGTTTGAGTTAGTCATCAGACGTGAAATGTGTGCCGCGAGATCGGCGCGCATCACGCCATAACCCATGCGCCAACCGGTCATGGCGTAAGTCTTGGAAAAACCGTCGAGCAATATGGTCCGTTCCTTCAAACCGTCGATCGACATGATGGAATGATGCTCACCTTCAAAAATCAGGCGGCTATAGATCTCATCGCTTAACACCATGACGTTGCGATCGCCGATCGCGCGTGCGATGTCGTCGATGTCTTTCTTCTCCAGCATACCGCCGGTCGGGTTCTGCGGTGAATTTAGAATGATCAACTTCGTCCGATCATTGATCAGGCCGGCGATCTCATCGACATCGAGCCGAAAATCAAGGTCCTCGCGCAACCGGATCGGCACCGCCTTGGCACCGACGTAGTTGATCATTGATTCATAGATGGGAAATCCGGGATTCGGATAGATCACCTCATCGCCATCTTCGATAAGGGCAAGAACACTGAAGAAGATGATGGGCTTGCCGCCCGGGACAATGACCACTTCATCCGGCATAACATTTACGCTGCGCGTCTCGCTCACGTGCTGAGCGATGACCTCGCGTAACTGAGGTAAACCTGCTGAGGGACCATAATGAGTAAAACTCTTGTGCAGAGCGTCGCATGCAGCGTCGACGATGTTGGACGGCGTGTCGAAATCAGGCTCTCCAATCTCGAGATGAATGATGTCCCGGCCTTTTGCTTCCAGCGCTCGCGCCTTCACGAGTACTTCGAAAGCGGTCTCCGTGCCAAGACGCGCCATGCGCTTCGCGAGACGAAGTTCGCGGGCATTCTGCATGGCACAGACTATGCGCGGACGAGGTCTTCTCTCAACCATCAAAACTCAACTTTTCGCCCTAGCCACCCGGTGCGCCAAATACAGCCAGGCTAATTCGCGCTCGCGAACAATTTTGGTGAGGACGTCTCGCTGGATCGGTTTTTTCGTAATGGGACTCTTGTTTGCGAGTCTGCCTCTGCAAGTCGCAGCCCGAAAACATCCACGGAACAAGGCTCCTCACAAAGAAAAGCAATCTTCGGCCGAAATCGAGGCGGCCGCGCGTCTGCAAATTTTTCTCGACGGTTCCAACTTTAGTCCGGGTAAAATTGACGGGCGCTATAACGAATTCACCTGGAAAGCCCTCGGCCTTTATCGGCAGTCTCGCGGCGAACCGTCGCAGTCGCCTCCACCCAACGCGAAGGGCAATGTCGCTCCCGATACCAACGGCCTTGATCTTTCCAGCGTCGAACCGGTCCTCATCACCTACTCCGTGACGCAAGCGGATCTGCAGAATGTAGGAAAATTGCCGGGCTCTCCAAAAGAACAGGCGAAGTTAGAAGCGCTTTTGTATCGCGACCCTGCCGATGCAATCGCAGAAAAATTCCATTGCGACGTTCATTTCCTGGAGCAGCTTAACCCCGGCAAGACCAAGTCGATCAAGCCTGGCGACCAATTACGAGTCCCGAATGTTCAGCCGTTCGAGTTAGGGCAGGTCAAAGAAATCAAGCCGGGCAGCGAGATTAACGCACCAGCTGCTAACGAACTTCCGGATGAACCGGAGAAGGCGCCAGCGGAACAACCGGAACCTTCTCAAAATCCACCGGCGAGCCCAGCGTCATCGCCGTCGACGTCTGTGAAAATCGATACAAAAACGAACATGCTTGGAGTCTTCCAAGGCGATAAATTAATCGCGGCTTACGCCGTCACCGTAGGATCTGCACAGACCGCTTCGCCCATTGGGGACTGGAAAGTGAAGGGAGTAGCCAAGTGGCCACGGTTTCGTTACGACGAAAAGATGCTGAAACACGGAGAACGAAGCGGGCATTTCTTCATGTTACCGCCTGGGCCTCGAAATCCAGTGGGCGTTCTTTGGATCGCGCTCAACAAAAAAGGAATAGGCATTCACGGCACAGCTAATCCAGATTCCATAGGACATTCGGTAAGCCATGGCTGTATCCGGCTGGCCAACTGGGATGTGGTTCGTTTGGCCCAGCGAGTTAAATTTGGAACACCAGTCTCGATCCACTAGTCATTTCGCTTCTCCGCCCGGATGGTGAATGACTTAACGCGCCGAATACTTTCGCGAGCGAGCGGTCACGTGTACAGTTTAGTGTTTTGAAACGTCGATGGCCTTTCGTCATTTTCGGGTTCGTTCTTCTTTTGATCGTCGCTGGCGTGGCCTTGCAGATTGACTGGACATGGAAACGAAAACTTTCACCGTGGGGCGGGCGTTACTTTTTTCATCGCACCGAGCTGGCAGTGCCGTCGTTTCGTCAGGGCGATGAGAAATGGGGCGACGATCCGCTGGGCGGAGTTGAAGCCAACGGCACGCTTGGCGGCGAAGGCTGTGCGGTGGCCTCTGCGGCGATGGTGTTTAAGTTTTACGGAATTGATGTCGATCCTCAGCAGTTGAACTGGTTCTTGACGTCCATTGGCGGATATACCGATCAGGGATGGCTTTACTGGGATCGCGCTGCATGGTTCGCTCCCGACCGGGTTCGGCACGTGTATGAAGACCTGGCCTCGTATCAGTTGATCGATTCGAATCTCTCCCACGGCAACCCTGTCATTGTGCGGGTGCGACTGCCGAACGGCATCACGCATTTTGTTGTGATCGCCGGAAAGGATGGTTTCGATTATCTGGTGCAGGATCCCGGCGGCGGCTCGGCGAAAGGATTGTACCCGTTGCGCGAGCTCGGCAGCGACATTGAAGGGTTAAGATTTTACGAGCCGATTGCGAATCTGAACTCGCAAGCCTCTGTCCAAAGATAGATGCCGGCTCCGTCGCAGCTTGGCGACGACAGCAAAGATCGCCCGCCGAACGAAATTCCTTATTTGAAAATATGACGTCGGGTTTGGCGCCAGAGTGCGGGTTTAGACTCCTCGCCTACCTTGAATCAGATTGATAATGAGGATGATCAGCGCAATTACGAGCAGCAGGTGGATCAAACTTCCGCCGACGTGGCCAATGAAGCCAAGCAACCAGAGTACCACCAGGATAACAATTATAGTCCAGAGCATCGGTAAATCCTTTCAGTTGAATTAAATCTTCACACCTTGTTTAGACACACCCTTTGTGTTCGCCAAGCTTTTTTCACAACATCGAGTCGAATCCGTGTTTTTTCGTAGAAGTCATGAGCGGTTCGGCTGGATTTTAAAGGAAAGAACGCCTTATTTCTTTTCGCTTTCCCGATCATTTGCGCTTTCCGTAACCGGTCGGCGTTTTATCTGTTCCATTACATCTCCGGCTATCAACTTGAGGAGGTCCTGTTGCTGCTTTGAAATATCACGTGGTTTGGTGTCGAGAATACAAAGCGAACCGACAGGAAAACCATTCGGTCCTCGCAAGGGAACGCCTGCGTAAAACCGCAGACCGCGTTCTTTTACCCATGGGTTGTTAGCGAAGCGTGGATCCCACGCCAGGTCACGGACGATCATGACATCGTTGCTCGCAATAACGTGGCCGCAAAGCGACACGTCGCGCGAAGTGCTGCGAGCCTCAGCAAGGTCCTCCGGTAAACCGATCTGAGATTTGAACCATTGCCGGTCTTTATCGATTAAAGTAAGAAGCGCGATTGGCACTTTGAATAGTCTAGTTAAACGCTCGGTAACCTGATCGAAGACCTCTTCCGGAGGAGTATCCAAAAGCATTAACCCGTTTAATTCAGCCAGCCGCGCTTCCTCATCCGGTGGCGATGGCGCGGCAACCATTTTGTCGGAAATTGGCGCGGTCATTCTTGATATCTGAAGGACTGCGTCAGTTAATGAAACCGCTACCTCAGTTACGTGCGTGACGCGGAGACGTTCTTTTATCTTCTCTGCATTTGACGTGGAACCCCAGACCCCGAGGAGAATCGGCACGCTCCCTAAGTGCTCGGCAATTGCGGCGCTTAAATAGCGACCCTGACCTATACTCGACGGCGGCAACACCGATATGCAGATACATGCCGGCTTAATCTCCATAACTCGGTCGAGCAGTTCCTGCCGGTCAAGTCGGGCCGGCGCGTTTTCAGCTTCGAATCCTTGCCTTCGAAGTAGTTGCACAAGCATTTCGCCGGCGAGTTCGTCGCGATATCCTCGAGCAGGAACACACAGCACACGGATACCTATGCCGGGAGCAACCTTGGTGATTTCTTTGGGATTTTGCTCTTCTGTATCGATTTCCAAATCTTGCGAGCCGCCCAAATCGTCGATGATCTCCTGGATCCGTTGCGATGCGGTGGTCCTTTGTTCCGCTGTAATTGAACCGTTGTGCGCGTCGATTTCGATCGCCGCAATTGCCGGGATCAAAACTTTATCGTAAAGCGCCGTTAGTGAGTCCGTCTCTGCATATTTCGCGGCAAACTCTTCCGCGTTCTCCATCGAGAGAGAGAGGAGCCGATGATAAAACTCTTCGTGAGGCGCGAGAGCTTGATCCTCGCTTAGTAAAATGCTGAGAAACTCGAGCCGTGGAACATAACGTCCTATCACGGCAAGGCACACAGTTAGAGGAGTGGAAAGTACCAGACCTACCGGGCCCCAGAGCCACGTCCAAAACACCGCAGAAATGATAAGCGCAATGGGCGAAACACCTGTGTTCGCTCCGTAAACCCACGGTTCAACCAAGTTCGAGGTGATGGCCTCCAGGACAATGAAAAGAGCAATAGTGATCAGCGGCGTGAGCCAGCTGTTTGAGATAGCGAATGACAACAGAAAGGGAAAGAGCGCGCCTACCCAGGCTCCAATATACGGGATGAACCGCAGCACCCCGGCTAAGAGTCCCCACAGGGCGGCATTAGGAACGCCAATAAAATGCAGCCCGATCGCGACACAAACGCCATAGCATGTATTAACGAGAAATTGCGTCGATAGGTAACGCGACACGCGATAGCCGGCATCTTCCATCGCACGTGTCGTCGCACTGATCCGGCCCTGGCCAACCAGCCGGATCATCCTACCACGAAGATCTTCCCGCTTTAGCAGCATAAAAATCACGAGCAACAGCACCAGGGCCGCCGTGCCCAGCGGGCTAAGGATTGCACTAAGAGTCTCCTGGAGTAGCTGCGGGATTGCGTTGTTTCCTTCGATTACTTTTACCGGAATAGGACTGGCAACAGGCGGTGGCGATTTAGCTGAAAGACCCGCACCGCCTGGCTCTATGCGCGTGCTTGGACCTGGCACAAGTAGTTCGTTTTCCAACGCGTGAACACTCGATGAAAGTCTCGCAAGAGGACTTGCCGCAGGCAGTTTTAACGATCGTATTTTGCTTGCGATATTCGTCTGGTACTCAGGCAACTTGGCGGCCAGATCAACGACCTGGCGACCTATTAGCCAGCTCGCCGCAGTAAAGATGCTAAACATGAGAACGACGACCACCAGGACAGCTGCGATCCGACCGATCCAGCGTTCCAGGCGAGTGACCAATCGGGAAAGGAGAAATGTAATTAGGGTTGCCAGCGCAAGTGGAACAAACACTGCGCGCCCGAAGTACAGTGTAGCGACGACAAACGCCAGGAGCAGCAGCGCCCAGATTCCGTTTAATGCAGCGGCCGAAGATAGTGGAGCGGTTCGCGGTCGCATGGGCGGACTTTCTTGTGTTTGCTAATTCGCACGCCGGTCACGGCTCACGTGTCAGCAAAACAACCTTTCTCGCGACATCGCACATCCTACTGAATCGTAGGATTCGAATTAGTCCCGTCTGGGTTCATCTTTGTTACAGGGTTTGCGAAGGTGCTAGCTTCCCTGCTTCTTCGTCGCTCGTCGCGCTAATGATATTCATGGAAGTGCGCGACAAACGATGAAGACGCTGGTTGAATACTAGTTTGATGCAGATGGATCTTCACTCTTTGAATGTTCCCCGAAATACTTCCCCAGGCTCCATCACGTTACACCGTCTTGGCAGCTGAATGACTAAATGAACGTCTTATGAAAAATGAACCATCTGCAGAAGGTGCCCCAGCCCTGAAAGCTGGCCGTTGCTCGATCGGCGTCGAGGGTCTGGACAACATTCTCGGCGGCGGGTTGCCTCGCGATTGCTTTTATTTAATTCAAGGCGATCCCGGTTCTGGAAAAACGACTATGGCATTGCAGTTCCTTCTCGAAGGCATGCGTCGAGGCGAATCCGGCTTTTACGTAACGCTTTCAGAGACACGGGATGAGTTATTGAAGGTGACCCGCTCCCACGGTTGGTCCCTGGAAGGCATTCCGCTGGTGGAATTGTCCGCTATCGAACAGCTCTTGCGGCCTGAGGCGCAGACGACAGTTTTTCATGCCGCAGAGATGGAGCTGAATAAAGTCAGCAAATTATTGATCGACGAAGCGAACAAAACACGCCCCGCTCGCGTGGTATTTGATTCGCTCTCCGAATTTCGGCTGATGGCGGAGACTGCCTTGCGATATCGGCGCGAATTGCTGAGTTTGAAGCAACACTTTGCGAAGTACAAAAGCACGGTGCTCTTTCTGGACGACAAAGTGGACAAGAGCGCGATTGGCCTTGATCCGCACGTGTTGAGCCTGAGCCATGGAGTAATAGAGATGGAGCAACTTTCCCCGGACTATGGGACGTCACGGCGCCGGTTGCGCGTGCTCAAACTGCGAGGCGTTAAGTTTCGTGAGGGTTATCACGATTACACAATCGAAACCGGTGGGTTGCGGGCGTTTCCCCGGTTGATCGCAGCGGAGCATTTCTCGAGAATCAAGCGCGAGCCGGTATCCAGCGGTATCAAAGAGCTGGATGCGTTATTCGGTGGCGGCTTGGATCGGGGTACCACGACTCTGATTCTTGGTTCCGCGGGTACCGGCAAATCCACTCTTGCATTGCAGTATGCCGCGGAAATGGCAAAAAACGGTGAGCGTGGGATGCTTTTCTGTTTTGATGAAACGCGTGGGATCATGCTGGGGCGTGCCAAAGCGCTCGGAATAGATTTGGAACCACACATCGAAAGCGGGATTCTCACCGCTGAGCAAGTAGACCCGGCGGAGATTTCCCCCGGGCAATTTGCCACGGACATCGTGCATAAGGTAGACGCCGGCTGCAGGCTGGTGGTGATTGACACTCTCAATGGCTATCTCAATGCAATGCCGGGCGAGAAGTATCTTATCAACCAGCTGCACGAATTAACCTCTTACCTCAATTTTAAAGGCGTTGTGACTATTCTTATATTGGCCCAGCACGGGCTGGTGGCTGCCGCTGAAGCACCCGTGGACCTCAGTTACCTGGCGGACACGGTGGTAAGTTTGCGATACTTCGAGGCTGACGGCGAGGTGAAACAATCGGTGGCGGTGATTAAAAAGCGAAGCGGTCCTCACGAGAAAACTATTCGCGAATTCAAGGTGGAAGCCGGCCGTGGCGTGCGGGTCGGCAAACCATTAAAAGAATTTCACGGTGTTTTGACGGGTGCGCCTGTATTCCATGGCACTGCCGGGGAAATGTTGTCGGGTTTCGATGCAAAGAAATAATCCAGGCGAGCGCGTACTGATTCTGGCCCCGGTCGGACAGGACGCTGCCGCGATGGCTGAGTTGCTGGCCCGGAGCGGATTTGAGACACAAGTTTGCGGTTCACTGGCAGTTTGTTGCGCACAGATCAATCTCGGCGCGGGCGCATTGGTTCTAACCGAGGAGGCGCTCGAATCGGCGAACGTTTCCGATTTGCTACAAGCACTCAACGCGCAGCCGCCATGGTCTGAGTTACCGGTTGTTATTCTCACCACCGGCGGGGAATCGCGCCTGGCCAAATTATTGGAATTGGCGGCAACGGCAGCGGGAAGTGTGACGTTGATGGAACGACCCATCGGCACAACGACGCTCGTCCGTTCCCTCGAGGTGGCACTAAATTCCCGAAGGCGACAATATCAGGTGCGCGATCTTTTGGAAGCCCAACGTCGAAACGAGCTTCAGCTGTGGCTGGCGCACGAACAATTGGCCGATCGTGCCCGGCAACTTGAAAGTCTCGTTGAATTGCGCACTGCAAAACTGGCCCAATCTAACGAGCAGCTTCGACGCGAGATGGCTGTACGCGAAAAAGCTGAGCTCGCTCGTGAAGCCCTGCGTCGCAAGTTGCTTCACGCGCAGGAAGAGGAACGCCAGCGAATTGCTCGGGAACTACACGATCAAATGGGCCAGAACCTGACTGCGCTCAATCTCGGCCTCAAAGCATTGTTAAACGGCGATCCCCGCTCGAAGAAACTTCTAGGCGCAGTGCAACCCCTGCAGGAGTTGGCCACGCAAACCGCGCGTGATCTCCATCGCGTAGCGGTGGAATTGCGCCCAGCCGCGCTTGATGATCTCGGGCTAGTCAAAGCAATTCGCAATTTGACCGAAACCTGGTCAGCTCGGTGCCGCATCGAGGTGGATTTCGAGGCGGGAAAATACGACTCCGCAGGTCTCTCCTCGGAAATCGAGACGACACTCTACCGAGTGATTCAAGAAGCCCTCAATAATGTTGCAAAACATTCTCGAGCCAGGCATGTCAGCCTGGTTTTGCGTCGCGCAGCCGATCATGTACAAACGATCATCGAGGATGACGGGCGCGGTTTCGATCCAGCCGGTACTCCTTCGGCAGCGAATGGCCACCGCGGCCATCTGGGTCTGCTCGGAATTCAGGAACGCCTTGCTATCATCGGCGGCAGTCTCAACGTGGAATCGGCACCCGGCCGCGGAGTCACATTAATTGTACGTATTCCAAATCCCAAAACAGATGCGAAAAAAGAGCCATCAAATTAAGCGAAGAATTCGCGTGATGTTGGTGGATGATCACGCAGGGATGCGCGAGGCGTTAAGAACAATGATCAATGCGGAGGGCGATCTGGCTGTGGTGGCGGAAGTTGACGGCGGTCGGGCCGCGCTGGAAATACTGGAGGATGCCAAACCAGACGTGGTTTTAATGGATGGCTCGATGCCGGAAATGAATGGGATGGAGGCCACGCGCCAACTCAAGCAATGTCAGCCTGCAATAAAAATTATTGGCCTCACATTGTACGACGAATCCAGTTACCTGGAAGAAATGGTCGCTGCAGGCGCGAAAGGTTACGTGTTAAAGACGGACGCGCCGAGGAACGTGGCCAAAGCGATTCGTGTCGTTGCCGCGGGTGGCAGCTATTTTGACAATGTGGTTTTGCGTAGCTCTGCTGTAACCTCGGAAGACGAGCCGGTTGTCGAAGAGTTAAATGTAGACGAACTGGAAGTAATCAAACGCGTCGCCGATGGACGGACCAATGTCGAGATCAGCGCCGACTTGGAATTGACTCTCCCGGTTGTAGAGAGACACAGGACCGCCGCGATGCAAAAGCTCGGCCTGCGCAGCCGCGCCGAACTGGTTCGCGTCGCCGCACAGCGCCACTGGTTGAATGCTTGAAACGGCCACACGCAATTTTGCGATAAAATCGTGAAGACGATTTTACAGCGCTGCTGCAGCGCCAGGACCTAGACGGGCAAACACAAACGTTCCTAAATTTTTCTCGAATCGTAAGCCCAATGTAACAACGCCTGTCGCTGTCGGCGTCGACAGGAAAGTTTGCGCGGCGGGCAGTTCCTTTTCACCTGCGCAATGTGACGTCGCACAGCGCGCCAGCGTTTCATTTGGCGCAGGTCGTCCTCGCAACGCCGACCGGAATAATAACGACAATACCATTGAAACCAGCCGCGAGGATCGTCGTGGTAAATCCAACCTTTTTTGCGCCAAGCCGAAAGCGGTTGGGATGCGTTCACACCAAAGTAATTCAGCGAAGGCTCATGGCGCTTGGCGCAAAGTTTCGCCTTTTTAAACCAACTCGCCGGAAATTCGTGACGGCAATCCGTCATGTATTTACCGCCGAACACCCCGAGCTCGAGCATCTGTTTCGGACTTAACTCCGGTCTAAACCCCGGGCGGAATTCGCCGCCTATCGATTTGGTGCGCCAATAAACATAACCCTTCTGCATTTTGTCATTCACTCTTACGCGTACCGGTTTCATCGCTCGGAATTCTCAGCCGCAGCAGGTCAACTTTTTGGTGGCCACTCCATGCCAGCCAATTCTTTTGGCAATTGCTTTGGGTCAACCGGATATATGAGTGACATGTCCGGTTTCGCCTTTGCGCCTGCCAGAAACTGAGGTTCCTCCGGCGCGCCAACGATGAGCCAGAGTACATCGGTATCGGTGTCGTTGAACACTTGACGCAACTGATCTGGCCCCACCAGCACGCCGCTGAATTTCGGCACGGTTAATGTCGTATCACCTACGCGCATACGACCCACACCTTCCAAAACGAAATAAAATTCCTCCGAGCAGATATGCTTGTGCAAGGTGCCCGCGCTCATCGACGGAAAACGCCAAAGCCTCGCTCCGAGATTCTGACTTCCCGTTCGCTCAAGAAAGTCTGCATTGGGAATCTTCATCAAGTTGGAAGGACGCCAATAAAGGTCGTCCGGAGTAATCAAAAAATAGCCTTCTAGCGCATTTGTTTTGGTTTCTCGTGTCACGGGTAATCAGTCGCCAATAATCGCGTCTAACTAAAGCTCAGTTCTCACGAATCTCGGCGTCCCACACGGTCCCCGTGTACTTGCCTGTTCGATAAATGACTTTAACGCGATCGGTTTCGCGCAATTTTTCCCACTGCCGTCGATCAGCCCGAATTTCAATTGTCCGACCGTTGTCGAGCATCCTGGCTTTGATAATCCATTGTTCGTTATTCGTGGCCCGTTGGTCTTTCACTTCTTCCCCTTGTTTCGCAGCCGCGACGTGATCCTTCCCGATGACGATCGCGTCGCCACTTTTTTTTTCGCAGTTACACAAACCAGTCACCAACAACGATGCAAGCGTGCAGTTAAGCAGAATCGCTTTCATTTCTTGACGTCTATCCGCTTAAGGGCCGGCCTGAAATCTCGGTTGTCGCTAATATGAGCCTCGCGCGTTTGCGCGATGGATTAGTCTGCGCAACGCGAAGCGGGGTACGAACCTTACCAGAAGCCCAGTCACCAATTTGTACGGAGAACCGTAAACAGCGACGGTTTTACCTTGTTGCATCATGCGATAGCCATATCGGGCAACTTCGGCCGGTGTCGTTTTCGTCGTCGACATATAGTTCGCCGATGCCGTACGGGCCGTTTGACTAAAATTTGTGCGAACCGCTGGAGGACAGAGCACAGTCATTTTCACGCCAGTGCCTCGCAACTCCTCCATCAGGGCTTCCGAAAATGCGAGCACGTAATTTTTGCTCGCGAAATAAACGCTCATCAATGGCCCCGGCATAAAGCCCGCTACAGACGCCACATTTAGAATATTTCCACGGCCCTGCTCCACCATGGCCGGTAAAAACAATCGAGTCAGGGCTGTTAGCGCAGTGATATTAACTCCAATAATGCTCTCTTGCTTTGCCAGATCGGATTTGAAAAACGGCCCATAATCACCGAGCCCGGCATTATTGATCAGGCAATCCACGTTTATGTTGAGCGCTCCAACTCGCTGGAACACCCTTTGCGCTGCGCCTGGTTGACTCAGGTCCTCGGCAACAGCGTGAACGCTGACACGTTGTTTCAATTCATTCGCGGCAGACTCAAGCGTGCTTTCATTTCGGGCGACCAAAACCACGTTACGCCCATCGGCCGCTGCCTGCCGCGCCAGTTCGAGTCCAATGCCGCTATTGGCACCGGTAATAAGGGTGAAAGCTGACGACTGATTACTCATTCGCGTCACACTGCGCTAGCATTTGGACAATGACAAAATGAAGTTCGTCGGCTGTGTTGCAGCGGTGTAGCATAGCAATGCCGTCTTCAGGCCAAAAAGGAACGCCAGTTATGGGTGTCATTTTACAAGCGTTTTATTGGGATTGTCCCAGGGAGGAAAATCGTGAACATCAGTGGTGGACTTATATCCAATCCAAATTACCGGCGATCGCCAATGTAGGTTTCACTGCGCTGTGGCTGCCGCCTGCGAACAAGGCCGCGTGGTGGAAATCGATGGGTTACGATCCCTACGATTACTATGACCTCGGCGAATTTGATCAGAAAGGTGGCGCCCCTACGTGGTTCGGTTCGAAAGCTGAATTACTTGAGCTTATCCAGTCGGCTCATGCGCTCGGACTACAGGTATACGCCGACCTGGTATTCAATCATAACAGTGGTGCTGATGCTCAGGAACTGAATCCAATCGACGGGCAGTCGCGCTGGACCAAATTTACCCCTGAAAGCGCCAAATTCCTCCGGGACTGGAAATGTTTTCATCCGAGCCAGTACGAAACCTGGGACGGCGCTACTTTCGGCGACATGCCAGACCTTTGTCATCGCACGCCTCTCGTTTATACCGAACTCATCAACTACGCGCGATGGCTGTTGGAAGAAGTGGGGTTCGATGGATTCCGCTATGACATGGTCAAAGGTTACGGCGGCTGGATGGTTCGTTCTATTCAGGAACTGCGGGCTCTGCGCGGCGGCACCAGCTTCAAACCGTACGCAGTCGGCGAATGCTGGGACAGTGAACGAACGATCGATGATTGGCTCGATGAAACAAACGCGTGGTCGGACAATCCAGTAGGCGCATTTGATTTTCCGCTGCGCTGGCGTCTGCGCGATTTGTGTGACAGCTACGGATTTAGTCTGCGCAGCCTCTCAGATCGCGGCGTGTTATTCTGGGATCGTCCGGAGCAGGCTGTTACCTTTGTCGAGAACCACGATGTAGTGCGCGACAGTCCCATTATCCAGGACAAGCTACTGGCGTATGCTTTCATCTTAACCCACGAAGGGTACCCGTGCGTGTTCTGGGAGGATTACTTCAACTGGGACCTTGCGCAGCCAAACAATCAAAATGGCATCGACGCGCTTATCAGGATTCACGAACAAAATGCTGGTGGCCCGGCACAGATCCTTTTCGTGGACGACGATCTCTACATCATGCAACGTCCAGGTGCCGGCAGCCAAGGCGGATTGATTTTTGTGTTAAACAACCGCGCTACCTGGAATAGCACCTGGATTCAGACGCGGTGGAACAACACGCGGCTCGCTCCGGGAGCGTGGCGCGGTCACGATGACGCAGGGATACCGCAGGAAAAATGGACTAACGAGTCAGGCTGGGTCGATCTTTGGGCGCCGCCGCGGGGCTATGCCGTTTATCTGCCGAAGTGAACCGTATTAGAAGACCTCAGTGCCGCTGAAACAATTTAACTGGCAAAATAACTGCGCTGCCGGGATTCGAAGCTGTCACCAAAGTAGCGCTTCCACCATTTATCGCTCTCATCCAGGTGGCCGACTTCTACTTCGTCGGCGTCCGGGTGTTGGGTAAGCCAGTCGCGAAAAGCGAAATGTCGATAGAGACGCATAAACTCGCCAAGATAGATATCGGCGACCCGTGGGTTACCTCGAATGATGAGCATGTTCTCATCGTTATTTGTGGTAGAAGCTTCACTAAAGTTTGCTGAACCGGAAACCACCAACGGGTTGGCTCCCAGTGGATCTACAAGCATGTATTTCGTATGCAGGTATCGTACGTTAACGTTTAAGCTGGAGAGTTGTTCGACCAGCCAGTGGTTAAAGGCGCCTTTTCCCAGGCGCGAGCCAATCGCGAACTTGTTTTCCTTCATCTTCCTTAGCTTGATGATTGCAGCTTCGTTAGCCGCCTTCTGCTCCTTGGTCCTGGTCGGTCCACTCATCGCTTCCATCAATGCATAACGCAGTTTGGCGGTTCCATTGAGGTAAGCATCCTGGAAACGCTTGTTCATTCCGAAGGCAAAGGTCATAAATAACGCGTCATGAGCGCCCGTGGCCTGCTCGGCATACCAGTCCAGAGCTTTCAAGTTATCGCGCGGGCTAAAAATTGAAGTGATTTGCGTGGCGAGCGGGTCGGTTGGAAGCGGAGTTTTGCCAGCCAATACCCCAACATCCGCAGACTTCGTCGTATTTTTCTTCAGCTCATTCCACAGCCATAAATATCCGGTCGCAACATCATTCTTCTCACAAACATGGACGACGTTGCTATGTCCATATATTCCTCCGACACTGAAATTCGTTGAACCTGTGAGCAACGCCTGCGCCGTACCGGCTTTCGTTAGCACGATGGTTTTGTTATGTGAAAGCGTAAGGCCCTGCGCGTTGCGTGGATAACAAATGTTTCCCAGACCAAATTTCTGGATGGCGGCCTCATTGGCGACCTTTTGTTCATCATTTTTCGCGTGATAAAGAACCTGCACATCAGCGCCTCGGTCCCGAGCAGCGCCAAGCGCGGGGAGCACCTTGTCATCCGTGAATTCGTAGGCACCCACACGCAATCCCCAACCCGGGCCAACAGCGCGCCCGATGAAATCGGCGATTGATTCCGCTGCGCCTCGCGAAAGCCAGGTGAACGCCGCCGGCCCTACCTGATCGGGCCGCTTGTCGCCGAATAACCGGGTGTATTCCTGCGATGCAGCCGCGCCGCGGTTAAAATGCACATGATGCGTCCTGCCATGTTCGCTCTCAGTGCGAATTTTCACCGTTACTTTCTCGGATAGCTGTAGATCGGTCGGTGTACCTCTCAGAGCAAACACTTCATACGTGTAATCGTGCTCCGGTTTCGCGGAAAAATCCGACCAGCTAAAACCCTGGATAGGATGCTGCCGTGTTGAGTAAAGCATCCCTGGCGGTGGAGACGGCTCTACGCTGGCAAAAGTCTTGTATCCCGACAGCCAGTACGTCTCTCCCTCGGTATGATCTTCTCGTCGCAAGGCGAATCCAAGCAGGCCCGGACATTTTTGCTGGACGAGATCAATCCCGAGTAGTACGACATGCGTCCCGGCAATCGCCTGGACACTCAGGTCTCCTTTTTGTTCCTTGTTTCGCATTGCCTTCGCCTCTTACAAACAATGCTAGTCAAAGGCTGTTGGCCGCAGTCAGTCAAGATTTCTCCGTACTTTAGCGAGCGGAAATAATCGTTGAAAGCAGGCTTTGCCGCCAAAATATTTGCGCCTGCGGCGATCGCTTTTGACCCGATCCACCCCACTCGCCCGGCATAGGCCGATTTCGTCGGACAGACGCCGGGCTGGGGAATCAAATCCCAACGGGATTCTTGCGAGTGGACTACTTACAGGCTTCGCGCGGCCATTCGCGAGTTTCTTCGAGCGACTCGCCGGTTTCCAGAAGACTCTTGAGGCTCGCAAGAATATGCGGCCATCCATTCGACACGGCTTCGATGAATTTCGAGCCTTCTCTCTCAATCTCGTGAATAACGGTGAGCTTGACCGATTTACCTTCCTTTTCCAGTTGGTAGGTCAGCCGCGAGTAACCTTCGGCCTTCAATTCGGGCCGAAACTCATTTCGCCACTTCAACACAAGCCGCCGAGGCGGTTCGACTTCGATGACTTCACCGCTGTCGGTAATCAAGTCGCCCGGTGCTTTGATGCGCCATGAAGCGCCCGGTTTCCATTCCGATTCCTGCACGGTGTTGACCCAGAATTGCCGGGTGAATTCAGGCTCGATGAGCGCTTTCCATAATTTCTCCGGCGTCGTGCGAATGTAGGTTACGTAAACGAATTGCTCTTTCTTCATAGGATTATCTTGTCTTGGTTTTCCTGGTTTTGGTTTGTCCGCCACGGCGGATCTGTCCTGCGGCGGATTCGAGACCTTTTTTCAGATCGCTCAACGCCTGAAGACGATGGCGTTCGTATTTTCCGATCCAACGCTCGTAGATCTCATGCAACGGCATCGGATTGAGATAATGCAGCTTCTCGCGCCCGCGCCACACGACGGCGATGAGGTTTGCTTTTTCCAGCAACACCAAATGCTTGGTGACCGCCTGCCGTGTCATATCCAGGTGCTCGCATAATTCGCTCAAGGTCTGTCCATTCTCCTTGCGCAGTTCATCGAGTAATTTTCTGCGACTTGGATCGGCAAGCGCCTTGAAGACTGCATCCATCAACGTTCATTATGCAACCCAACAGTTGCATGTCAAATCAGCTGAGTTCCTGGTATGTTCCTGCCATGAGCTTCATGAATCTACAGCAGTTGCCGTTTGTCGGGATGTCGTATGAATTCGTTGGCGAAACGGAAGGCGCCCCGTTCTCTGCCTACATTGTTGACGCGAAACCGGGACAAGGCCCGCCGTTACACACGCATCCGTACGTCGAAGTCGCGTTCACGTTCGAAGGGTGCGCCATCATCACTGTCGACAATGAAATACGCGACGTGAAAGCGGGAGGTATCGTTGTGATTCCCGCGAACACGCCGCACCGCTTCGTAAACTCAGGCGACACTGTATTGCGACAAATTGATGTTCACGCCAGTCCGCGATTTATCCAGACGAACCTTAAATGAAGTGTTTCACTCACCAGGCGACTTCATGAAGTCGCGGACAAGCCCTGCAATCTCATTCGCAGCGGTGTCGAGCGCAAAATGACCAGCTTCAAGAACGTGAACTTCAGCGTTTGGCACATCCTCGCGATATCGTTCCGGCTCGCCTGGGTCGAACGACAGATCATATTTCCCCCAGATAACAAGCAGGCGCGGCCGTTTGTCGCGCATCCAGGCCTGCCACTTCGGATAGGCATCCACATTGGTTCGATAATCGTAGAACAGATCGCTTTGAATCTGTGCCTGCCCCGGCTGATTAAGAAAATAGAACTCGTCCGTCCATAGATCGGGATCGTAACGGTCAACGTTCGGGTCGTTCCCGACGTGTCGCGTTCGTGTCGTCTGCAATGACAGAAGATTTGTGCGAAGCGCGCTTTCATTCGCAGCGCGATCTTTCCAAAATTCGCGTCGCGTTTTCCAATTCGCTCCCAGGCCTTCGTTGTGCGCAACGGCGTCCTGAACAATAAGAGCTTCGACGCGATCCGGATGTGCAAGTGTCATGCGAAATCCGACGGGACCACCGTAATCCTGCATGTAAAGCGTGTAGCGCGTGAGCCCGCGCGCTTCGGTAAAGTGATTCATAATCTCGGCAATATGATCAAACGTATACGCGAACTTCTTCGGGTCCGGCCAGTCGCTGTGTCCGAAGCCTGGATAATCGGGTGCGACAAGGTGATAGCGATCGGAAAGCCGGGCGAAGAGAGGCTCAAACATTCGCGACGAAGAAGGCAGTCCGTGCAACAGGAGAATCGTCGGCGCGTCTTTTGGCCCGGCTTCTCTGTAAAAGATGGAGAGGCCATCGATCTGTGTGGTGCGATAAAAAGTCGGGTGTTCCATAGGTCGTTCTTTTCTCTGTTCGGCGAGCAATTGAATTGATCCGAGCATCAACACAATCAACACCACGCGGATATCGACCAACATTGAACGTTTACCGGGTTACTGAGGTTTAGTCTGCGTAGGTGGAAGCATTTCGATTAACTCCTTTTGCCCGTTGAGCAGGTAGTAAAGAATAACCTTCGCGCGCGCTCTGCCCGATGCGTTATCGAAGTGCTCAATGATGGCGCCGCCCGGCTCATAACCCACCTGGCCAGTATGAATGATCTGTACCTTTTCTCCTCTAATCTGAAACCTGATTGTGCCTTCCACGACATAACTGATTACCGGACAAGGATGCCGATGCAGTCCCGTCATCTGCTTCGGCTGAAAAACGACTTCTAGCACATCGACCGTCGAGATCGGTTGAGTCCCAATGTTGGCTTTGTATAACTCTTTGCGCACAATCTTCTGCTGTGCTGACACATTAGCCGCGACGAAAACCAGAATAGTGACGACCAATATCGACATTGTTTTCATGCACCACCACATTGCACCAACTCGACTTCAGCGTCATTGACTTCCGACATCTCTTGCTACATCGAAATCAGCCGCGACGGTAATTCACGCCAGTCTGCAATTCATTCACACAAATGTCAGCTAACGCGCGGCGGATTTTGTTTTAGTGATTCTACATCTGGAAGTGCCTTCCGGTAGTGAGCTGTCCGAATGCGGTTTTCAGACGTGAAGGGATATTCAGGCACGAGGACGACAGCCGCCTGGTTCGGCAATTCATATTCGGCCACAATGATGGCCGGCTTACCAAGATTGGTCTCAATAAGCCTGGAGCCCCTAATTTGCCGCGAATCGACCGGCATAACTTTCATCCGCGTCGGCACACCAACTCGATCGATCACCTCCTGCAAAGTGGTTTCATGATTGATAAATCTAAACTCAACCGGCATCTCTTCCGTGACAATCTCCCGATCGTTGAATGCTTTCACCAGCGAAAGCTCGCCGAGAAAGCTTCGTCCGCGCCTAACGAGGAGGCCAAAAATAACCAAACAGACAAAAAGAATTAGGTAGAACTTGCCTATCCACTTCACTTCCGACGGAACGTGCGGCGGTTCGTAGGAAGGATTGCCGCGGAAGCTTCGCCATCCAGAAACGCGTCCTTGGTCGAATTGAACCTCAAAGCCGATGTAACCTTCGCGCTGTGCTGTTCGCAATCCGAGCGGAGCAAGATAATTGAATACACACTTACCGTTGCGCGGTCCCATTTGGTTGCCCGCCTCGCCGTAAGCAGCAACAATTTGTTCCATTGTCATCCCCCGATGCAGATGCGCCTTTAACTCCTCCTCCGAAGGGAAAACCCCGGATGCATCTGCACCTGAAGCGAAGACAAAGATGCAAAAGCAGTAAATGATTAGTTTATTCACCGTTAAGGTCGTCCGCATTCTGAACACATTTGGCTTATCGCGCGACTCCCAATCTCAACCAGCAACCATAAACTTATGAACTCGGTTGTATTTCTCCGTGCGGTGAATGTCGGTGGAACAAATCGATGTCAACCGGCGCTGCTCGCAAAACAGCTGGCGAAGTTCGGTGTCATTAACATTGGCGCGGTCGGAACATTTGTCGTGCGCGAGGATGTCAGTGAATCGACTCTGCGCTCCGCAATCGCAAAGAAGTTGCCATTCAAATGCGAGATCATGGTCTGTCCCGCGCGCGACATGATCAGACTTGCGTCAAAGGACCCATTCGCGCGGCAGCCGTCGGGCGTCGATATAACGCGGTTTGTCAATGTGTTGGCAAAACGACTTCCATCGCCGCCTGCGCTTCCCATTAATCTGCCCTCGGACGAAGACTGGTTACTCAAGGTCGTTGCGATCGAGGGCAGATTTGTTTTGGGGGTGTATCGCCGACAGATGAAAGCGATTAGTTACCTCGGCAAGATCGAGAAGGTACTCGGAGTGCCAGCAACTACGCGCAACTGGAACACAATCCAGAAGATTGTGCAGATTCTTACCAATGCCTAGCCATCGGTGGGCTTCGGTCGCAACCCACTGCGATTAGATATCTTGATCTTATCGAAGCGAGGCCGGTTCCACATGAAACGAGAGCATGGAATTAATGCCTGTCTTGTTTCAGCGTTTTAAGGGCTTCTCTCATAGGTAAATCCCCCACCAAACAGGCGCTCGTTTCATGTTTCCTGTCTATACCCCTGAAATGTCAAACGAGGGCTACTTCCTTGAAACGAAGGTGAAACGAAAAATCAGGACTAAGGGTCATTTGGGCTCTTCCTTTAGGAAGTATTCCCGGCTTTGCTTTATGATTTTGCCGGCGTTGATCATTTGCTTAGCGAATCGGCTGAACGTCGCGGTAAATTTTGCGGTTTCGGCATAACCTTTGCCGAAATTTCGTTTTGTACATGTTTGGAAAATTAAACCAAGGAGACAATAAACATTATGAAACCAAAACATATATTTAACAGCATTCTGGCAGTTCTATTCGTGTTCCCATTGATGGGGACCTTCGCTCAGCAAGCAGCGAACTCGGGCTCTATCGAAGTGGTCACGACTTTTGATTATCCCGGGACCGGAGTTGTGACCACCTCACCGCAAAAGATTAACGAAAGAGGCGACATCGTTGGCGAGTTCATCGATTCGAGCGGGGTGGTGCGCGGTTTTGTCCGGTTCAGCGATGGTAGCTTTAGCGCGCCGATCGTCGACCCTAACGATACCGTGGGTTTTACCGAAGGCCGAGGCATCAATAACTCACGCACAGTAGTCGGTGACTACGAAACCAGCGATCTCAACCAGCACGGGTTTTTCCTGTCGAACGGCATTTTCACAGAATACGATGTTCCCGGCGGGGTCACAACCAATGTGCTTGGGATAAACGATCCCGGCGACTTTACCGGCACGTTTGATCCCGGCAGCGGGATCCTCCAAGCGTTCATCAGCGTTGGGGGAACCTTAACCTCGTTTAGCGTCCCGGGAGCTAGCGCGACCCTTGCTTACGACATCAATAATAACAAAAAGTTGGTGGTGGGATACTATGTAGACATCTCAGGAATCCCTCACGGCTACTACCGGGACGCCAATGGGGCGCTGCACTTCCCGATTGATCCTCCGGGCTCCACTACGACAATCCTGTTTGGAGATAACAATAAGAACTGGGTGGTGGGCAGATATGTAGACATCTCAGGCGTGACTCATGGACTCTTCTTTACCGCGCCAAACAATTTCTTCACTTTCGACTATCCCGGCTCAACCTTTACATCGCTAAACGGAATCAGTAACCAAGGATTGATCTGTGGTCGTTACGGCGATCCTTCAATGCCGGGCATTGCCCACGGATTCATAGCTCGCGTCAGAGGCACACCGCCGACAAAAGCGGCGAGGCCGGAAATGAACGCGCACAATTCCCGGTCGGCGCGCTGAGTTTGAGGATCGCGAGAGGCCCGCGCCGTCGGCGCTTTGTGACGACGCGGGCCTGGATGCGTGGCCGACGCCCGGGGGGAGGGCTCCAAATATACGTTGGATGGAACGGACGATCGCTGGCCCATTGTCCAGTGGAAAAAAATCAGCTACTCTAGGTTTTAGGCCCAATGCACAGCAAACTTTTGGCAACCTTTCCCTCCATCGAGACTTTTGCCAAGAGACCAATCGGGCAGCTTTCCCAAACCGGGCAAAACGGCACTGCGTTTGTCACCACGCATTGGAGCATCGTTCTAACAGCCCAAGGCGAATCACCAGAGGCTCGCGAAGCCCTCGAAAAGCTGTGTCGCAACTATTGGTGGCCGATTTATGGCTTTGTGCGGCGCCAAGGCCATACCCCGGAAGAAGCACAGGATCTTACCCAAAGTTTTTTTGCATTCCTGCTTGAGCGAAAAGGCTTGGATACAGTCGGGCCGGAGAAAGGACGTTTACGTTCGTTCTTTTTGGCATCGGTAAGGAATTTCCTCGCAAACGCGCACCGTAGCGCAATGACTGGCAAACGCGGACACGGCCGTCCGGCACTGTGTTTGGAAGAGTTGGTCAGAGGGGAGTATGCCCATCTTGAGCCGCTAGACACTTTGACCGCCGATCGAATTTATGAGCGCGAATGGGCTCTGGCACTGCTCGATCAGGTGCTTGTCCGACTTGCGGAAGAATATCGGATGGCGGGTAGCGCAGCGTTATTCGACCGATTGAAACAGTTTCTTGTCGGTGAATCGGACCGGCCTTCGCAGGCCCAAATCGCGCAGGAGTTGGGGATGACCGAAAACGCCGTAAAACAAGCGTTTCACCGTCTCCGTCATCGATATGGCGCTCTGTTGCGCGATGAGATTGCGGAGACGGTCGCCAAACCTGCCGAGATTGAAGATGAGTTGCGGCATTTCATCGCTGTATTGCAAAACCAATAGCTGACCAATGAAGAGAGCCGAGACAACGAATGCCCGAGTTTGCGGTAAATGCGGGAACACGATCTTTGACACCGCGCCGCAGGGACTTTGCAGTGTTTGCCTTTTTGATACAGGCCTAAGCATTCTGACGGAGTCCGTAGGTGGCCTCAATGCGAAGGATTTTGGAGCTGATAACGACTCCACCTCCACAGACGCAGCAGAACTGTTCAGTGCGTCCGATGATTATGAGCTACTGGAGGAGATTGGCCGCGGTGGACAGGGTGTTGTGTATCGTGCCAGACAGAAGAGTCTGAACCGCACTGTTGCATTAAAGATCATCGGAATCAGCAATGGGAGGACCAAAGCACATCTCAAACGGTTTCGTCTTGAGGCAGAAGCTGCTGCCAGATTGAACCACCCCTTCGTGGTCCCAATCCACGAAATCGGGCAGCGGAAGGGCCGCTGTTACTTTAGCATGGGATTAGTCGAAGGAGGTCGACTCGATCAAATTGCTAAAAGCGAACCAATGTCGGCCCGCCATGCTACCGAAGTGATCGCCAAGCTGGCGCGGACGGTTCATTATGCTCACCAACACGGCATCGTTCATAGAGACATCAAGCCAGGGAACATTCTGCTCGATACCAAAGGCGAACCGCATTTGACCGATTTCGGTGTGGCGCGGCTGCTTGAGACGGAAAACGATGCAACTTGTACAATCGAGGTTTCAGGTACGCCAAGCTACATGGCGCCAGAACAAGCCCATGCAAATAATGGGCATGTCAACTGCGCAACTGATGTTTACGGCCTAGGTGCAGTACTATATCAGCTGATTGCGGGCCAACCGCCTTTCACCGGCGACACCCCTTTTGAAACAGTCCGCTTATTGTTGGAGACCGAGCCGCGACAACCGCGCCTCTTAAATCCGAAAGTGGATCGTGACCTTTCCACGATCTGTTTGAAGTGTCTCGAGAAAGATCCAAAGCGTCGTTATTCTTCTGCGCTCGCGCTGGCGGAAGACCTTGAACACTGGCTAAGATACGAACCGATCCGCGCACGCCGCACGGGCGTTCTCGCTCGCGGAAGAAAATGGATACGCCGCAAGCCAGCTGCTGCTGCCTTGGTGGTGATGTCCGTTCTCCTTGCGTCAGCAGTAGGCGTTATCGTCTGGAAAGTCGGAGCGGTGGGGCGCCAACCATCAACGGGAATCGCCGTATTGCCATTTGAGAATTTGAGCAATGACAGAGAGGACGCCTACTTTGCCGAAGGGATACAGGATGAAATTCTGGCCCGCCTGTCCAAGATCGCGGACCTGAAGGTCATCTCACGCACTTCCACGCAGAAGTACAAAAGCGCGCCGGGCAATCTGCGCGAGATTGCCAAGCAACTTGGGGTGGCAAATGTTCTCGAAGGTAGCGTCCAAAAAGCGGCGGGTCGGGTGCGGGTTAATGTGCAGCTGATCAACGCGCTGAACGACACCCATCTCTGGGGAGACATTTATGACCGCAAGCTTACTGACATTTTTGCGGTTGAAAGTGACATCGCGACAACGGTCGCTGACACGCTGCAGGCGAAGTTAAGCGGCGCGGAGAAACAACTGATAGCGGCCCAGCCGACGAGTGACTTGACCGCCTACGAGTCTTATCTCAAAGGCCGATCGCTTTGGGGCAAACGCAGTGGGGACAACATCCCGAAGGCAATCGCATTTTATGAGCAGGCGATTGCGCGCGATCCAAAGTATGCCCTGGCTTATGCTGGTCTGGCGGAGGCTTACGCTATCCTGCCAGCGTATACCGCGACAGCACCACAAGATGCCTACCCGAAAGCGAAGGCTGCCGCAGTAAAGGCTCTTCAACTGGATGACAAGCTGGCGGAGGCGCATACTGCGTTGGCATTGATATTGTGCATCGGTGACCTCGATATGGCTGGTTCAATATCGGAATTTCAGCGCGCCATCGCGCTGAACCCCAACTACGCAACAGCCCACCATTGGTATGGAAACGGTCCACTCCTTGCCCTAGGCCGGTTTGAAGAAGCGATCGCTGAGGGCAAACGCGCCGTTGAGCTTGATCCGTTCTCGCCCATTATCAATGCAGACCTGGGACAGAATCTGTTTTGTGCGCGTCGATACGATGAGGCGATCGCGCAGTTGCGAAAGACGCTGGAGATTGATCCGACGTTTTATTACGCACATTATAATCTGGGCATGGCACTCCAGCTAAAAGGCGACTTGCCTGCCGCGATTGCTGAATACACACAGGCACAGCAGTTGAGCGACGATCTTTTTGTTCCAGTGCTGCTCGCATCTGCTAAAGCCAAGTCAGGCGATAAGGATGCGGCCGTGCGACTACTGGCTGAACTGGAAGAACTCAGCCAGCATCGGCACGTGCCCTCATACTGGCGTGCTTTCCTCTACCTCAGTCTGGGAAATCGCGACGAAGCAGTTCGTTGGTTGGAGCAAGTTATTGCCGACCATGACGGCCTAAGCATCAACGTGATTAAAGTTGACCCCTGGCTCGATCCACTCCGTGGAGATCCGCGATTTGAGGCGTTAGTCCAGAAAGTGGTTGGTCCCAAGCAGAAATAACAAACGTTCTTCGCGCGACTCTTTACCTTTCGGCTTTGGAGGAGACTCATTTTTCACCGATAGTGCCTCGTTAGTTATTCCTTGCTCGTAACATTTTGACCGAAAAGTAAAGAAACTTGGCCGACGAATGGGAAACCACCGCTGCGCAACGATACGTGGTAACTACTCGGCAACGATTGATCGCCAAGTACGGTAACAACGGATTGACAGTCCGTTGGCAGCAACCCTAGCAACCTGTCGAGAAAGTGAATCGAGGCCTCGCCACGCCTGCCTGTAGTTACCTAATCTGTAGCGAAACTGGTAACGTTTCTCGGTTCTCGTGGGAAAGCAAAAATAGAATCATCTGATCTTAAATCAGTTGGCGGTCGCTTCTGGTTAAGAGTCTGTTGTGAATACTCTGATTCGGTTTTGGTTCCTTCGGTCGTCGCCACTTATTGCCAGATAAATGTCGGTTTGAGGCATAAACCGGCACTTTCTGGCATTTTCATTTTGCTCCATCGCACGAGGGAAAGACGCCATTTTTTGTCAACGCCCGGTCTTTTGTTCGATGGGTTCTGGGTATCGATCTCCCTGCACCGTGATCTTTGAAGCGGCGTGATTGATCTCACGAAGATCTTCCGACCCAAGTTCGATTGAAACAGCTCCAATATTTTCTTCGAGGCGCTCCAGTTTCGTGGTGCCGGGAATCGGAACAATCCACGGCTTCTGGCCAAGTAACCAGGCTAGCGCGATCTGAGCGGGGGTAGCTTGCTTTCGTTTTGCAATCGCGCCTAACAAATCAACTAAAGCCTGATTCGTCTTGCGAGCCTCAGGCGTAAATCGTGGAAGGATGTTGCGAAAGTCACTGCTGTCGAATGTGGTGTTCTCGTTCATTTTGCCAGTGAGAAAGCCTCTACCCAAAGGGCTGTACGGAACAAAACCAATTCCGAGCTCATCCAACACCGGCAACACTTCTTCTTCAGGACGCCTCCACCATAGCGAATATTCATTCTGCACGGCCGTGATCGGTTGAACTGCATGCGCGCGGCGAATGGTTTGCACTCCTGGCTCAGAAAGACCGAAGTGTTTCACCTTGCCCTCCCGGATCAGATCCTTTACCGCCCCTGCCACGTCTTCGATTGGTACGTTGGGATCGACGCGGTGTTGGTAGAACAGATCGATGACGTCCGTCTTCAACCGCTTCAACGAAGCTTCGGCAACCTCTTTGATGTGTTTTGGCCGGCTATCCAGTTCACTCCATCTGGGGTCGTCGACGGAAGCAGGCTTGAACCCGAACTTGGTTGCAATGACGACTTGGTCGCGAAACGGAACCAGAGCTTCGCCGACAAGTTCTTCGTTCGTGAACGGTCCATAAACCTCAGCCGTATCGAAGAACGTAACGCCGCGTTCAACTGCCGATCGAATCAGCGAGATCATCTCCTGCTTTTCTTTCGGTGGACCGTAGCCAAAGCTCATTCCCATACAGCCAAGACCGATGGCCGAAACTTCCAGATTGGTCTTTCCAAGGTTGCGCTTCTTCATTTCTCTTATTCCAACTGTTTCATAAATGTCATTCTGAGCGAAGCGAAGAATCTCGGATCATTTGTGCATCAGGCTCTCTGAAGCAAAACAGAGATGTTTCGCTTCGCTCAACATGACAGACAATTTGCGAACGCGTTCCGGACCTATCGCCTTGATCACTCTGATTTAAGAGAAGCCATGTCGATCGAGAAACGGTATTTCACATCGGACTTGAGCAATCGCTCGTAGGCTTCATTGACTTTCTGAATAGGAATCACTTCGACGTCGGCTGTGACGTTGTGGGCGCCGCAAAAATCGAGCATCTCCTGCGTTTCGGGGATGCCGCCGATGCTGGAGCCTGAGAAATTGCGACGTCGCACAATGAGGCTGAATGCCGGGACCGCGAGAGGTTCCGCGGGAGCGCCGACCATTGTAAGATTGCCGTCGACACCGAGTAGATTGATGTATGTGTTGATGTCGTGATTGCCAGAGACGGTGTCGATAACGAAATCGAAGCTGCCTGCGTGTTTTTTCATCTCGTTGGCATTGCGTGAGACAACAGTTTCGTCAGCCCCGAGGCGCAGCGCGTCCTCTTTCTTGTTAGGCGACGTCGTGAAGACAACGACATGAGCTCCAAACGCATGGGCAAACTTTACGGCCATGTGACCTAGCCCACCGAGACCAACCACGCCGACTTTCTTCCCTTTGCCTACGCCCCAGTGGCGCATCGGGGAGTATGTTGTGATTCCAGCGCAAAGCAACGGCGCAGCGCCGGCAAGTTTGAGATTGGACGGGACGCGCAGGACGAACCGTTCATCGACTACGATACTCTCGGAGTAACCGCCGTAAGTCACACCTCCGAGGTGCTTGTCTGGCGAGTTGAATGTGAGAACCATGTTCGGGCAGAACTGTTCAAGGCCGGCTTTGCAGTGCGGGCAGGTGCCGTCCGAATCGACCATGCAACCGACTGCGGCCAGATCCCCGGGTTTGTACTTGGTAACTGCCGAACCGACTTTGGTGACACGCCCGACAATCTCGTGGCCGGGCACGATTGGGTAATTGGTGGCCATGAATTCGCTCCACTCGTTGCGGACCGAATGAAGATCGGAGTGGCAGATGCCGCAGAACAGAATCTCGATCTGCACGTCATGTTCGGTTGGATCGCGGCGTTGGATTTTGGTTGAGCCCAGTGGTGATGTTTCACTCGCAGCGGAATAGGCTTTCGCGTTGTACGTGGTTGGATGCATGGCTGATTTTATCTCCTTTATCAAGTCGTGATCGCTGCGCGTGTGTGGGATTCTGCAGTGCCACATTAGAGTTAATCCCGCTTCCCTCTTTAAGATGATAATCGAAGCGCGGCCCAGCGTCGCGCTTAGTGGCGGCCCCGTACAGAAATGATCCGTGGTCTCTTCGGGTGGCGCCTTGATCTTCTTCCGCGCCCATCATAAACTCGCCGGCGGGGATCCGTACCAGCTTCATGCCAATCGAATTCATAATCACGTCTGATTCCCCTCGATCGGCTGACGCAGAAGTTTCCTTCGGCGAGGATAAAACGACTGGCCTGTTCAGGCACGAAACAAATAAGGAGCGTTTTGATGCACCGCAAGTCCAGGGCGATGATTTGCTGTTCAGCCGTCCAGAAGAGATTCCTCGCCCTATTTTCCAAGGCTGAGAGTCCCGCGCAGGACTTCCACTGCGTATCCGCCGACCCGGACATTGGTGACCTTCTCGCCATCGCGCGTCGCGCGCACAAAGATTTCACTCGGTCGCCGGGCTTCGGCGCCTTGATGAATGAGAATCTTTTCGTCAGATTTTGCCACGCCGTGCCACACCATCCAACTCACGGCACAACCGGCAGCTGACCCGGTGGCGGGATCTTCTCCGCCATAGAAAAACATCCGGGCGCGCACCCAGCCTTCGCGTTCTTCCGGACAGATGAAGTAGCAAAACTTAGCGCCCGTTCCATCCAGTAAAGCGCCGGCCTTGACAAGGTCAGGCTTCAAATTTGCCAAAGCCGTCGAATCGCGAATCGGTACAATCGCGAAGGGCAATCCGGTTGAAACAACCTGGCTCGGCCATTCGGACGCGATTTGCTCAGCGCCACCTCGCAGCACACCGCCGACGTCATCTCGAGACAGCGTGATGCCAAATTCCGGGTCGCGCTGATGCATCTCGCCAAAGACATCGCCCGCGACGCGATCGCGCACGCCTGTCCGGCTCGGACTAGAGTCAGCGCTGAATCCGACACTGATTTTCCCAACATTCAGATCAAGAACGACTTCATCCCCGTGCGAAGCCGCAGTATTGTGGAGGTACAGCGCCGTACCCAGTGTCGGATGCCCGGCAAACGGCAACTCTTCCTCGACCGTAAAGATGCGGACTCGCTTCCCCTCCTTTGCTTCAACCTGTGGTTCGCGCGGCAGGATAAAAGTTGTTTCAGAAAGATTCATCTCCCGGGCGATCGCCTGCATTTGTTCATCGGTAAGACCGCGCGCGTCACTGAAGACGGCAAGCGGATTGCCCGTAAGCGCCGTCCGCGTAAAAACATCAAGCTGTACGAACTCGTAGGTGCGCGGCATCTTCTTACTTCCTTCGGTATTGTTCGTCGCTCACGTGCTCCATCCAATCAACGACTTTTCCGTCAAGTGCTTCTTGAATGGCGATATGTGTCATCGCGGTCGTCGGCGTCGCGCCGTGCCAATGCTTCTCGTTAGGCGCAAAACAGACGACGTCTCCCGCTCGGATCTCCTCGATCTTACCGCCTTCTCGCTGCGCCCAGCCGAGCCCGGCGGTGACAATCAACGTCTGACCGAGCGGATGCGTATGCCAAGCGGTGCGCGCACCCGGCTCGAATGTGACGCTCGCGCCACGAACGCGCGCCGGTTCAGGTGGTTCGAACAACGGATCGATCCGAACTGAACCGGTAAACCAATCAGCCGGACCTTTGTTTGACGCTTGTGACCCAACTTTTTTGATCTCCATGTTCCTTTCCTCAACTCTCAACTAAACCTCAGTAATTAATTATTGCTGGAAACTGGTCGCCGACGGAGTCGGGCAACGACGGGTCTCAATTGTCGTGCCGGGCGTCACTGCGCCACCACGCAGGGTCCAGCATTCACCCAATGTGGAGCAGTAACAGATCTCGACCGTTATTCGCGCGCGATCTTTGTTCATCTCTACCCAGAGCGGATTCGATTTGTCGAAAGCGATCGGGTTCCCGTTCACATCGTGCGGAGTAAAGACGGTCATCGATTCACCGGCCGAGAATACATGACCCCTCATGTCGCTTTCAGAACCGCGATGTTCTCCTGGGCCGAGTAATTTATCGAACACTTCATACCAGTTCTTGACCGGCTGGCCGTCCACCATCACAACGACATTCCGGATGATCGCGGGACCGACACCTTTGTTTGCCAGGGTAAAGTGAATATCGGGACCATTGCTGCTCTCGAACTCGAGGATCGGCCAGACTGCTGCGCGCACCTGTTGGCGCTGCATGTAGGCTGTGTAACCGGCGACACACACAGCCACGCACCCAATGAGGGTCGCGATGACCGTTTCGTATCGGGTTGCCGCGCGGGTCTCCTTCTCCTCCGGCACGGCGCCGATGTTATCGCTGGCGCATTCAGTGTCAATTAGTCCGAGTCCGAATCACAAGTCGTACACGGGGAGTTCATCGTAAAAATCGTTTAAGAACGGGGCGCCTGACTAAGATCCAGCTCCAGATCTTCTTCGCAGGAATCGAATTTTTTCGACGGCGTTTCCGACCCATTATTAACTAAGTCTCGATCTTCACAATTTTCGCGCTTCGTCCATCATCGAGCATAATCCAGTCGCCCATGTCTGCGGCCAGCAATGCCTTGCCGATCGGAGAAATCCAACTGACGGCGTCTCGTTCGAAATCGAGTTCGTCGACGCCGACGATGGTAAACGTTTGAGTAGCGCCCGTCTTATCCTTCACCTTCACGGTTGCGCCGAACGTGACGCTGTTCGACGGCGCGTCCGACGGATCGACAACATGGATCGATGCCAGAATGCGCTCTAATTCGATGATGCGCTCGCTATCGGCGTTTGCTGCGCGGAGCTTCTGCAGTTCCCCGCGCAATCGCTTCGCGCCACGTGCGGTGATGTAATTAGTCGCTCCCGGCGGCAATCCAGACGCCGATCGTTTCCGTCCGCTGCGCTCCGGCGGATCGACATCTTCTTTGACGAACGCCCTGCTCATCCAGGGAAGTATCGCAGCCGGCGCTTCGCATGTCCTTCGGAAAAGAGAGATCCGATTGGCGTGACGTCCACGACGGAACGAACACTACTGACTCACAGCTCGACGCGCCTTGCTCTGCGCGCCGGAATCCAGCAGGCAGAAGGGCGATGGTCAATAAGAGCAAGGCGACACACGTAAAGGTGACCGGATCGGAAGCGCTCACGCCATAGAAAAGGCTCTTCATCATCGGCACGTTGGAGAAGGCAATGATCACTCCGCATGATGACACAATCGCGGCGAGCACCACGCCTTGTTTCAGGCTGAGCTTCTGCCGATCGGAAAGCGCACCCCCCAGGCGTTCTTACAAATGACAGGAACTGATGGGGCGTCAGGCAGCGGGAACGCTTTTCTTTCGTCCGCCTGCAACGGCGATCGCGCCGCTGAATACCGCCGGGTTAAACGTGATCGAAAGCAGTGCGCCGGCGACAATCAGGTTCAAGCCTTCCGTGGGAAGCAGACTCAGCTTCACTCCCAGGGCGGCAAGGATAAAAGAAAATTCACCGATCTGAGCGAGTGCGGCGGAGACGATGAGCGCTGTTCGGGTCGAGCCTCGCAGAGTCCGAACAATGCCGAATGCGGCTAACGACTTTCCAAATACGATAATCGCGAGCACGGCCAGAACCTGAACCGGTTGCCGGATCAGAATCGAAGGATCGAACAGCATTCCGACAGCGACGAAGAACAAAACCGTGAAAGCATCCTGGAGCGGCTGAAGCTCTTTGGCTGCGCGATGACTCAAGTCGGATGCGTTCACTACTACTCCGGCAAAGAACGCGCCAAGGGCAAAGGAAACGCCGAAGAGCTTGGCGGAACCAAACGCCACACCAAGGGCAAGCGCGATCACTGCGAGTGTGAACAATTCGCGCGAACCGGTTCGTTCCACCTGTGATAACAGCCACGGAAAAAACCGCACACCGGCAAAAAGCATTAGTGCGATGAACACCGCCACCTTTCCGATTGTGATCCCGAGTGCCGGCCAGAGGCTTCCCTGATCGATGTTATTGGACGGGCTTCCACCCATTATTCTCGACAGGGCGGGCAGCAACACCAGCGTAAGCACCATGAGGAGATCTTCTACTACCAGCCATCCGATCGCGATGCGTCCATCATTCGACTTGATCATGTCCCGATCCTCGAGTGCGCGCAGCAGAACGACCGTGCTTGCGACCGATAACGACAATCCAAAAATAATTCCTGCGCCTAACGACCATCCCCACAACATTGCCAGGCCAGCGCCGAGTGCGGTCGCCACCACAATTTGCGTGAACGCACCGGGCAACGCCATACCGCGCACGGCGATAAGATCCCGTATGGAAAAATGTGTGCCGACTCCGAACATGAGCAGGATCACGCCGATCTCCGCCAGCTGCGGAGCAAGGTGCGCGTCTGCCACGAAGCCGGGTGTGAACGGACCAACAACAATGCCGGCCAGAAGATAGCCAACCAGCGGCGGCAAACGCAGTCGCACCGCCAGTAATCCACCAACAAATGCAAAGGCCAGGCTGACAGCGATGGTCGCGATCAGTGGAACATCATGAGCGGTGACGGCTGCTAACACTCAGATCAATCGCACTTCTACTTTCGAAACGCGAGAGCTCCGGCGTGGTGTGCGCTTTCTGTGAGACTACCAGATTTCATATCTTTAGAGGCAACCCTGTGTTTTCCCACGAACGAGTTTGATTGACGACCCGCGACGATTCGTAGCATCAAGGACTATCAACCGTTCAAGCTACACGAATGGAAACGCCGCTGACGCCTCTCGAATTCGCTCGCCGCGCGCGTAAACTCTATCCGGACCGTGTCGCCGTAGTCGATGGCGAATCACGCTGGACCTACGCGCAGTTTTTCGATCGATGCGATCGTTGGTCGGCAGTTTTGCAGAAACTTGGAATCGGCCCCGGTGACCGCGTGGCGTATCTCTCACCGAACACTCACGCGCAACTCGAATCGTTCTACGCGGTGCCGCAAACCGCCGCCGTGCTGGTACCGTTAAACTATCGCCTGACCGCGGACGACTTCGTTTACCTGATCAATCATAGCGGTTCGCGAATGCTTTGCGCAGACCGCGATTATCTTGCCACGATCGACACCATTCGATCCCGCCTACCGGGCGTTAAACACTTCGTTGCTCTGAACGGACCAGGCGAGAACTGGCTCGACTATGAAGCAATGATCGAATCTAGCTCGTGTGAATTTACGCGCCCGGAAATTCACGAGACTGATCTGCTCACAATCAGCTACACCAGCGGCACCACCGCGCATCCGAAGGGCGTGATGATCACCCACCGCAATGCCTGGATGAATTCCATCGGCACGCTTCTTCACGCACCCATGACCTGCGCTGATCGGTATCTATGGACGCTGCCGATGTTTCACGCCAACGGCTGGACTTTCGTCTGGACCGTAACGGCCGCGGGAGCAACTCACATTTGTCTGCGCAAAGTTGAGCCGCGCGCTGTGTTCGAATTGATGGCGACCCAACAGGTCACCACGCTCTGCGCAGCGCCGACGGTTCTGATTGCGCTGGCGAACGCGCCAGAATCTCTCCATCGCCTCGCGCCGAAAGGAATTCGTGTTGTCACGGCCGGTGCGCCGCCCGCTGCTGCCACTATCCAGCGACTCGAAGAAGAGCTGGGCTGGACCATTATCCACGTTTACGGACTGACCGAGACAGCGCCATTCATCACTGTGTGCGAGCAGCGGGCGGAACATATGCCCCTTCCCATCAGCGAACGGGCCGCGATCAAAGCGCGCCAGGGCGTTGAGTTGATCACATCAGGCGAATTGCGCGTAGTGGATTCGCACGACGACGACGTTCCGCACGATGGCGTTACTCAGGGTGAAATCATCGCGCGCGGCAACGTGGTTATGACCGGGTACTACAACGACCCGGAAGCGACCGAGCGTGCTTTGCACGGCGGATGGTTTCATACCGGCGACGCCGCAGTCGTGCATCCGGATAGTTACGTCGAAATTCGCGACCGCCTGAAAGACGTCATCATCAGCGGCGGTGAAAACATTTCTTCTGTTGAAGTTGAAGGCGTGCTTTTGCGACACCCGGCCGTACAGGAAGTAGCGATCGTCGGATTCGCGAATGAACAATGGGGCGAAGCGCCACACGCCTTTGTTGTTCTCCACGAAGGCTCGCACGCGGATGAGCGCGAGCTGCGCGAGTTTGCGCGCGCGAACCTCGCGCACTTCAAAGCGCCGCACAACGTGACATTCGTCAATGAACTGCCCAAAACTGCGACCGGCAAAATTCAGAAATATATTTTGAGAAAACAACGGCCTGCGATCGCTCCGCAGTGAGTGAAAGTGAGCAAGTAGCTCGTAACGGCCGATAGGAACTTGAAAATTTTAGACCACAGTAACTCGAGGGGAGGCGTGTCCGATGGCAACTAAATATGATGCGATCGTTATTGGGACTGGCCAGGCAGGACCATCGCTTGCGGTTCGATTGGCAGGCACGGGAATGAACGTGGCGATTATCGAGCGCAAACGATTCGGCGGCACCTGTGTCAACAACGGCTGCATCCCAACGAAAACGCTGGTGGCTAGTGCGCGCGCAGCTCATGTCGCGCGCCGGGCCGGCGATTATGGCGTGACGATTCACGACCCGATCGCCGTTGACATGAAAAAAGTCAAAACGCGTAAGGACGCAGTGGTGCGTCAGAGCAGCGAGGGGCTGGAGAAGTGGCTCAAAGAACACTCAGAACCTGACTGTCATTGAAGGCCACGCTCGCTTTGCCGACCCGCATCGGGTCCGTGTCGGCGACGAACTTCTCGAGGCGGACAAATTCTTTATCAACGTTGGCGGACGCGCGTCTATTCCTCCGTTCCGTGGCATCGATGAGGTGCGCTATTTGGACAATTCAACGATGATGGACGTGGACTTTCTACCCGAGCACCTGGTCGTCATCGGCGGCAGCTACGTTGGGTTGGAGTTTGCTCAGATTTATCGCCGCTTCGGCAGTGAGGTCACCGTTGTGGAGAGAGGGCCGCGACTGATTCACCGTGAAGACGAAGACGTTTCCGAAAACATCAAAACAATTCTCGAAGGCGAAGATATCAAGATCCGTTTGGGCGCTGAATGCATCGGCTTTGAAAAGCGCGGCGACAAAGTCGCTGTGCAGGTTGATTGCAGCAGCGGCGATAAGACTGTCATCGGCTCGCATGCCCTTCTCGCGGTCGGTCGTGTGCCGAACACCAACGACCTCGGCGTGGAACAGGCCGGCCTTAAAGTCGATCAGCGCGGTTACATCCAGGTCGACGATCAACTTCGCACCAATGTGCCCGGCATTTATGCGCTGGGTGATTGCAATGGACGCGGAGCCTTCACTCATACCGCATACAACGATTATGAAATTGTCGCGGCTAATCTTTTAGACGGCGACCATCGCCGCGTGAGCGACCGGATCACGGCGTACGCTCTTTACATCGATCCGCCGTTGGGCAGAGCAGGAATGACTGAGACAGAAGTACGAAAGTCAGGACGGAAAGTTTTGATTGGAAAACGTCCGATGACGCAAGTCGGCCGCGCACGGGAGAAAGGCGAGACGGATGGATTTATGAAAATTTTGGTGGATGCGGAAACCAAAAAGATTCTTGGAGCGTCGCTGCTGGGGATCGAGTGCGACGAGGTAATTCATTCGATCCTCGACGTGATGTACGCCAACGCGCCATACACAGTGATTCAGCGCGCCATGCACATTCATCCGACTGTCTCAGAATTGATCCCGACCATGCTCGGCGAGTTGAAGCCGTTGACGTGACCGAGTTCGTCGCGATCAGGCGAAGATCATGAGTGGTGAGGGCTGCCTGTCCGCTCGCAGTTACGATTCTGGCGTCAGCTGCTTGAGAATTTTTTCTACGTCGCGACGAATCTCTCCGCGACGTTGCTCCGTATCTGCCCACGACGACGCGGGTGACCTATGGGAGTCAAGAAGAGCGAGAGCCTCTTCGGCTTGCTGTCGCGCCGGCTCCTTCTGCCCGTCTGCCAAATACCCTTCGGCAAGGTTAGAGTGCGCGTCGGCAGAATCCGGATAAGCCAAAACGTTGAGCTTGAACGTCTCGATGGCGTTCTTGATGTCTCCCACACGCTGATAGTCTTCGCCTATAATGTCCACCGCAGCTTCCGGCCATAACTGGGCTTGGGGATCTTTGCGCCGAGCCTCTAACAGTTGCTGCGTGATTTGCGCGGTTGCGCCAGGCGTTTGAAGCTGATTCAGGATCGGCGCTGCTGCCAAACCATCCGCGGGCGCGTGACCCGGTGTTTTGATCAACGTAGTCACGAACCAGTGCACAATGATATCGGGCAACTCCGGATGAACTTTAAACATGTCCGTTCCGTGACCACCCTTGGCGGGAACTTTGCTCGCATCGCTCGTTTCGTACCATAGCCACGGCGCATCCTCGGCGGCAGAATAGTGGACCAATTTCTTGCTCGGGCTGCCGGCCGTGACGTAGAGCAGCTTCATCGCATCCTGAGTCGGCGGATATTCATCATCATCGGAGAAGACGAACAGCTCCGGCAGTTGCCGCGCCTGATGCAGGAACTCGTAGCCGACTCGCGCCAGGGTGCCGCCGAGTGTCTCTCCCGAGAGCAATGCCAGCGATTTCACCTGTGCAGAGTGATGACGTGCAACTTCGACGGAATACCCGACGCCGAGCCAGCCTGCTCCTCCCGCGCCGATGAGATCACGGTTCACGCCGGGTTGTGAAACTAGATATTGAAAAGCCATATCAATGTCGTCCGTCATCTTGTCGCCAGCTTTGCCGCCGCTTTCTCCGTGTCCGCGCGTGTCGAGTGTAAGCGTATTAATCCCCGCCGACGCGAGCTGGCTGGCCACACTGTCCCACGACTTGCGATCGCGGTTGGCCTGATGCAGCAGCAATACACCCGGCCCTGGCTTGGCTGCAGCAAAGTAGCTGGCCTTCAGCTGCGTGCCGTCGGAAGTCTTCAGATCGACATTACGGCCGCCGCTCGCGGAGTCGGCGAAAGCGATAGCAGTGATGCTGAAGGAAACTAGCAGGACGAGGACGAATAATAATTTCATCGGAGTAACATCGGTTTCACTTTCAAGGCAAAGTCTTGGCCACACGAAAACCCATAACGACGTCGCGAAAGTCGGCTGGGTTTCTTTCGCGAGTCGCTGAGCGGAGGAGCCAGCTTGGATACAACCAGCTACCGCCGCGATCGACACGCATACAGCCGTTTGGGCGTTCCGCTGCTCTTCCGTCCGTCGGCGCCTTCGCATAGGTATCGGCATAACAATCTTCTGTCCATTGCCAGACATTGCCCACGATATCGTAAAGGCCAAACGGGTTCGCGGGTTTCAATCCCACCGGATGAGTGTGGCCGTCGGAATTGTCTTTGTACCAGGCATGGCCAGCTGCACCGCTGTCATCCTCGCCCCACCAGAATGGCGTTGTCGTGTCACCGCGTGCGGCGTACTCCCATTCTGCTTCACTGGGTAAGTGATAAGAGCCATCACTCGGATTTAAGCCGCGTCCACGCAGTTTGCCGTTCAACCACGAGACATACGCGCGTGCATCTTGCCAACTGACGCACACCACCGGGTCTCGCTCAGTTTGATTGAAACCGGGACTCTGCCAACGCGCGTCCGCCCACTTATTGGCTTTCGGCATGCTTGATTCAAAACATCCGTCACCTGCGGAATACCCGGTCTCCCTAACGAACGCCGCGTATTCACCCCGAGTCACATCGTATTCGCCAATGGCGAAGCATCGCAACGTCACCCGGTGTTGCGGCGCTTCATCTGAAACTGATTCTGGTGACGCACCATGCTTCGTAGCCCAAACTTTCTCCGATTCTGGCGAACCCATGTTGAACGAACCCGCAGAAACAACGACCATCTCCGGACAATCGGGGCAGTCGCGGAACACCGTCCCTGGCTTTGCGGCGTCAACATCTTTGACTTGCCGTTCATCAGCATGCGCAGCCGTGACGGCGAAGATGCAGGCAGGCAGCAACAAGGCCGCGAGCGATGTTCGATCTCGATGCGGATTCATTTGTCAGTTGTTGATGAGATGCACCAGAATCAAGATTGTTCCCGAGCAAGCGAAATTTTTTTGAAACCTGATCACGCCCACAATCCCGAGACCGCTTGCTGTTTTTCCCTATCGACGGGAACAAACGGCGCCGTGAGAACTCACATATTGTTATAAGGGCGACATGTCCGCCGATCTGAAGTTTGAAAACCTGGTGAAACTTTATTATCGAGATCTTTATCGATTTGGCTTCAGCCTTACCGGAAGCGAGGTCGATGCGTCTGATCTAACGCAGGAGACTTTTTACATTTGGGCCAGAAAAGGTCACCAGCTCAACGACCCTGCAAACGTTAAAGGATGGCTCTTCACCACGTTGCACCGCGAATTTCTTAAAATCTGCCGGCGGCGGAAGCGGTTTGCGGATAAACCGATTGAGGAGACCGCGCACAACTTGCCTGATGTTCCGGCCGAATGCGTGAACCGCATCGACTCCCAAACATTGCTTCTCATGCTCCAGGAGATCGCCGAAGATTTTCGTGCGCCCCTTGTCCTCTATTATATGGAAGATTTGTCCTATAAAGAGATCGCCGATGTCCTGGCGCTTCCGCTCGGCACGGTACAGTCGCGTATCGCGCGCGCGAAAATTCAGCTTTTGCGCAGGTTAAGTGAAACGAATTTACCGCACACGAAATGAATACAGAGGACGCCAAAGAAATCCTGCTTCTCTACCGCGGACCGATCGACGACTCCGATCCGCAATTTCAAGCGGCTTTGGACTACGCCAAAAGCGATCCGGAGCTTGGCCGATGGTTGCGAGAGCAAACTGAATGTTACGATACGATCCGGGCGAAGCTTCGCGCAATCGAACCGGCGCCTGGGTTGTCTGAGAAGATTGTGCGCAGACGGCCGATCCCGTTTCCGCGCGATTGGTCGCGCATTGGTCAGATCGCGGCAGCGATCCTCATCTCGGCCGGTGTCACCGGACTGTTGATGAAATGGTCGGAGCGCCGCCACTCTTCTGTCGCTGGCGCGCAGGAAATTGTGGTGACTGGTGAAGTGCTCGATATGACTTGCTACATCGCCTACAACTTGAGCGGTCCCGATCACGCCAAGTGCGCCAGAGACTGCATCAGAAGCGGGTTGCCCGCCGGAATCAAAGCTCGAGATGGAAAGGTGTATTTGCTGACTGGCAAAGCCGGCCATTCCATTAACGCCGAGGTGGCGGACTACGCTGCCAAGACTGTAACAATCAAAGGAAGGCAAAGTGTGCGAGACGGCTTCGCGCAACTTCAAGTCGAAGAAATTCGGACATTGTGATCGCAAGCGGCCGCTCGTCACGATGGATCAGAGCTTCGATGCGACCCCGCTTTGCCACCTGTCACTACAATGAACCGGAGCGAATGAGTGAAACGTTTTTACTGCTGCTGCGGTTGCCGGAGCGAATCCTTGACCGAGTCCGGTAATTTGTTGGCGTTTCGCAGCAAAAGACTCACCTGCCAAATCTCCGAATCGCTCAGTTTCTTGTCGAACCTCGGCATGGCGCTGAAACGCACGCCGTTTTTCACCACCCAGTGAGTGGCGCCTACCGGATCGTCGGTTACACCGGTTCCTGGCGGAAGCAGGTGCGGCGGGAGCGGATAAAACCCCTTCGCACCACTGGATGCCTGGTCCAGTTTTCCGTGACACCCTGCGCAAGCCTGCATATATATCTTGGCGCCCGCCAGAAGATTGGTCTCGTCTGCTGGTAACGGCGATGGATCATTCGCACTCTTACCAATCGACGCGGTAATAGCCGAGCCCGCAATGGTCTCCTCCAACGGTAACGGTTTGGTATCCGTCCCCATGAAAACTCCGCCGCGCGCCACAAAAAGATAGCCGGCCAGCACAACGAGCCCAATGCCAACGACAACCCCGAGGAAGAACTTAATCATGCTTTATTGACGCAGAGGTAACCAAAAAAATAAAGGACTTTCCCGCTTCTCTACTTCTCAACACCCGACCCTGTAACCGCGTTTTCGCCGGAATCTGGTCACTCCGGGGAGACAATGTATTGCTCAAGTTTTCCGTCCGGCATGGCGTAGGTACTAACTTCCAGGGTTTTCTTTTGAAATTTTGCCCGGTAGCGATGCGCCGTCATTCCACCGCGCAATCCTTCGCTGACCAATTCGAAGTCAGTGGGAGCGCCAAGAGATGCGAGGCTACTCGCGAGGTCATGCAAACATTGTTTCTCAAAATAAGCGTTGGCGTTCTCGGTAAAAAGTGAACGATCGATCTTACCTTTTTGAAGATCAACCAGGATCGCTTTGGCCTTTGCCAGCGAGTCACGATTGCCAGTCGGGGCGAAGATTATTTCACCGATCTTATTCGCCAGATTCACGGCTGCTCGATTGGCATCCATGTTAGTCAACACGATGACCGCTGCACGATCGTCGGGATAAATTGCGTTCTGCGCCGTGAACCCGGAAACTTCCCCGCCGTGCGCCAGTACCCGGCGACCGTTAACCAAACTTACACCGACGCCCAGGCCATATTGAGTACCTGGCGCCATTCTTCAGCAGCTCCGCTGTTTCCATCTCGCGGTAGGACTCCGGTTTCAGGATTGCCCGGTCGATCATCGAGATATCCCATTCGGCTAAATCGGATGCCGTCATCGCCAGCTCGCCTGCGGCAAATAGCCAACCTTTTCCTTCCTTCGGAGCCGGACGCGCCGGGCCGAGCCCGTAGCGATGGTAGCGAGTCGGTGCTTCGGATGGGAGAGCCGAGCTATCACAATCAAACACACTCTTCATTCCGAGCCGATCGAAGACGCGGCGGCGCAGAAAGTCGACCACAGACATCCCGGTGAGTCGCTCCAGTATCACGCCGGCGGCGACGTAGTTCGTGTTACTGTATTGCCACTTCGTTCCCGGCTCGAAATCGAGCGGCTTTTGCAACCAGCCTTTCAAGATTTCCTCCGGCAAAGCAGGTTTCATCATCGAAGGCATGACATAATCTTGTGGCCAGTAATCCTGGTAACCGGAAGTCATCGAGAGCACCTGGCGGATCGTAACTTTGTCCGTCCGCTCAAGCTCGGGTAACCAGCGCCCGACAGGATCGTCAAGCGAGAGTTTGCCTTGCTCGGCCAGCAGAAGCATGGATGCGGCGGTGAATTGTTTGCTGATCGATCCAACGCTGTAAATCATCGAGGTCGTCGCGGGCCGATGCGATGCGATGTCGGCTAAACCGTAAGCTTTGGTGTAAGCCAGCTTTCCGTCCTTCACCACCGCGATCGAGGCACTCGGGACACCGCTTTCGCTCAGCATTTTCGTGGCTGCTTCGTCGATTTTCTTACTGACCTCGAGCGGAAGAGAATTTGTTTCGTCTGTCGCGGACGACGCTGGCGATGGTGTTGGTTCGCCAAAGGCGGCGTGGCCGGAAAGAAGGAAAACAGACAGAACGACAGTTACGCGGGCGATTGAAACGTTTTTCATAGGGTTTGAATCTCCTGGAGCGTAGCGGTCGGAGCGGCAAATTGGTAACTTAAGTTACCATGACCTCAAGGCTGCGTTCCCTATTGTGAATGACGTCAATCAAAAAACAGAAAAAGAAAAACATATGGATAAAAAAATGAAAATCGTGGTTATCGGAGGCACCGGCCTCATCGGAACAAAAGTGGTAAACAATCTTCGGCACCGTGGCCATGAGGTCATTGCTGCCTCACCCAAAACCGGCGTTAACACCTTTACTGGTGAGGGACTGGCTGAAGCGCTAAGAGGCGCTCAGGTCGTCGTTGACGTCGCGAACGCGCCAAAGTGGGAGGACAAGGCGGTAATGGAATTTTTCCAGAAGGAGGGCCGTAACTTACTTGATGCGGAAACGACCGCCGGTGTACGCCACCACGTAGCGCTGTCAATCGTGGGCGCTGATCAGCTTCCAGCGAGCGGGTATCTGCGCGCGAAAGTGGCTCAGGAAAACCTGATCAAGGCATCAGGAATTCCATTCACCATCGTTCGCTCGACGCAGTTCTTCGAGTTCGTGAAGGGCATTATCCAATCGGCCACCCAAGGACAAACAGTCCGGTTATCATCAGCTCTCATGCAGCCTATCGCGGCGGACGACGTCGCCACCGCTCTGACTGGCTTCGCACTCGCCGAGCCAATAAACGGTACCGTCGAAATTGCCGGTCCCGAAATAATTCGAATGGATGAATTGGCCCAGCGTTTCTTGAGCGCAACGCGAGATGCGAGGAAGGTGATCACGGACGCCCACGCCTTGTACTTCGGCACAGAGCTGAACGATCGAAGCCTTATCCCCGGTGATAACGCGCGCCTGGCCCCGATGCGTTTCGAGGAGTGGCTCAACCGCTCCACTGCGCAAAAGGCAGCGTGAACTCAGGAGACTAGGACACGGCGGCAGATCGCATGATACTTAGCGGTCTGCCGCACATCCAGGCACTTCGGACGAGCTCTTTCCAGAAAGCATCCAACGGTTGTTAATGTAAATCTCAGCTACGGCCGTCGCTAAGGTCGTCGGAGCGACTATCCGCCAGTCCGGCTCGGACCCATCCGATGCTTGACGCGCCGTAGCTTCGGCGAAGGCGGATCGCTAATCCCATTCGCTCCATTGTATCTAGGCTGCGCCCGCAGCGTTCGACCGCTACCTCGCGGCTTTACCGGCCATGTCGCTCATCCCATTCGCTCCATTCTTCTTAATTCTTACTTCTTACTTCTGGCTGATCCCGACCGTGCTCGGTGAGTTTAAGAACGGTGGCGGCGACGTTACCATCAGGAATTGCGGTCTAAGCAGACGATGCTTTTTTCGTGCGACCATTCGCCTTTGTCCGGCATTTGCGCGAAGTTTCGCGGGTAACTCAGCTTCTTCATTGACGTATGCACACGAGAATGACGCTAAGCATGGTTCTCATGATGTTGCTTTCGAGCTTCGCGCGCGCAGAGTGGCGGTTCGCAGGAGAGACGGGAGTGGTTTATAACAGCAATCTCTCGAATTCCGATCGCTCCGCCGATGTGCGCGATGATTGGGCATGGAGCAGCGATTTAAGTGCCGGCGATGCTCTCCAGCTTGCGCGTGATTTACGACTGAATTTTGGAGCGGATTTGCGCGGCGAGCTGTGGGATCGCTTCGGTGCGTTTAATACCATCGGCCCGGGCGCTTCCGCCGGCTTACGCTATCGGTTCGGTTTGGGCCGCCAGGCGCCCTGGGTTTTGCTGGAGGACCGGTTTGGCTACGATCGGTTCCAGGACACTTCACAAAGCGGTTATGACAACGTCCTCAATTTTCAGACCGGCATTGCGCTTTCTGACCGGATCGCGCTGGAAGGTGGTTATGCGTTCGAAAGCTTTGTCGCGCCTAACGATTTCTACGATCGGCAGCTTCATCGCGCCAATGCGAGCATCGTCTTCGATGTTACCTCATCCCTCCAGGTCACCGCGGGCTACATCTATCGCGAGGGTGATGTGATTTCATACGCTGTTCCACCGCGGCCCGATATTGCCCGGTTCTCGATCGAACGCGAAGATGAAGACGAGTTCGGCCAGCCGCTACGTACCGCCTACAAATTGTTGGGACGCACCCATGCACTTTCGTTTTCAGTTGCCTATCAACTGACGAAGTACGCGTCGGTTCAGCTCGGGTACGAATATGCCATCACCACGCACGATCCGTTGCAATACGAGAACCACGTGGTGGAAGCGAACATCGCCGTGGCGTATTAAGATGAGGCTGTCGCGCGGATTGGTGCTGCTTACTGTCTTGGTTTTCGCACGCGATCTCATCGCCGGGTCGCTGGAGGTCATCGTCAAGGACGACAAAGGCCGGCCGGTTTCCGATGCCGTTGCCTATGCGGCTGCCGCGGGCGCTGTAAACGCGGCGCCGAAAAAGCAGGCGGTCGTCGACCAACGCGACAAGCAATTCGTTCCTTACGTGACAGCAGTACAAACGGGCACCGCGGTCATTTTCCCGAACAGCGATAATATTCGACATCACGTTTACTCATTTTCGCCCGCGAAAAAATTCGAACTGCCGCTTTACAGCGGCGTTCCCGCGGAACCGGTGGTGTTCGATAAGGTCGGCTTCATCACTCTCGGCTGTAACATTCATGACTGGATGATTGCTTACATCGCCGTGCTGCCGACACCGCATTTTCAAGTGACGAGACAAGACGGACGCGCCGTGTTGAAAGATCTGCCCGCTGGCCAATACACCGTGCAGGTGTGGCATCCGACGTTGAAAGGCCAACCGGAAGCGCTCGCCCAACGGGTTGATGTCGGCAGCGGCACAAAAAGTTTGCCGTTCACTCTGCCGCTTAAGCACGACGTGCGTGCCAAGCGGGCGCCCGGCTTAACCACTGGAGGCTATCGCTGAAATTTCGATTCCGCAGTTTTCGGAGCCGGCTGCTCTTTTTCCTGATTGCGCTCCTGACGTTGTTGCAATGCGCAATTTACCTTCTCGTCCGGCAGGCAAATCGACAGCATGCCGTGGCGCAGATTCAATCCAGCCTCCGCACTGGTGCCCGCATTTTCGAAAAGCTGATCGAACAGCGTAACCAGCAGATCACGACCGCGGCCGCCATTCTTTCGCGCGATCACGCGTTTCAGGAAACCTTTGCCGGGGCCGATCAGGACCGTGAGACTACGCTATCTGCATTAGCGAGCCTCCGCGGCCGTGTCAGGGCCGACGCGGTTTTGATCGCATCTCTCGACGAGGAACTTCTTTTCGACACGCGCCGACCACAATTGCACGGCGTGCCATTTCCTTTTCCAAAACTGATCGAGAAAGCCGAGACGAACGATGCCACCTACTCGTTTGTTGTCCTTGACCGCGAACTCTACGCCATCGCGGTCGCGCCATTGCTCGCGCCGGACCCCATTGCGTGGCTTTGTCCAATGTTCCGTATCGACGACGATTTCGCGCGTGAAATCAAAGTCTACACCAACCTCGAGATCACTTTTCTCAATGGCGCCGACTTGTTTGGCACGACGCTGCCGAACCGGCGCGACATTACTCAAATGCTGCGCAATCGCGCGCTCCCACCGAAGCAGGTAATTGATCTTCACCTGGCACGGGAAATTTTCGTTAGCTACGCCGTCCCGCTTCCAGCCGAGAACGCGCACCCCATCGCACTGCTGCAGCGATCGCTCGACAACGAACTCGCGCCCTATCTTCGACTTGAACGATTCTACCTGATCCTGGCGCTCGTAGGTTTGATCGTATCCGCGATACTTGGCTTGTGGATCGCGCGCGGCGTTTCCCGGCCGGTATCGGAGTTGGCCAGCGGCGCGCGTGAGATAGCGGCCGGAAATTACAATTACCGAGTCAAACTTAAGCAGGAGGATGAAATCGGATCGCTCGCCGCCTCCTTCAATCAAATGAGCGCTGGCCTGGCAGAACGCGACCGTGTTCGCGACTTGTTAGGCAAGGTCGTCTCCCCGGCGATCGCGTCGGAGTTACTCCGGAAGAAGGTCACGCTCGGCGGTGAGCAGCGGGAAGTGACCGTGCTCTTTTCGGACCTGCGAAACTTTACCAGAATGAGCGAAGCCCTCAGCCCCGAAGAGATGCTCGCGATTCTCAACCACTACTTCACCCGGATGGCCGCCATCGTGGAAAAGCACGGCGGTGTGGTGGACAAGTATGTCGGCGACGCGCTCATGGCATTATTTGGCGCGCCGGTCGCGTCCGCGGACGATGCCGACCGCGCGCTGCGCGCCGCATTAGAGATGACCACGGCGCTCGATGAGCTGAACCAGCAATGGCAGCAGCGCGGCTTGCCTACTATCGGTGTCGGCATTGGAATTAACACTGGCGTTGTAGTCGCCGGCAACATGGGCTCGGAAAAGCGGCTCAACTACACTGTCATCGGCGATGGAGTTAACCTCGCCTCCCGCCTCGAAGAGTTGACGAAAACACCGGAATATGACGCGCGGGTTATTGTCAGCGGCGCCACGCTGGCGAAAGCGAAAGATAAGTATCGCACCCGCCGGCTCGGCGAAGTGGCGGTGAAGGGAAAACAAATCCCAACAGAAATCTTCGCGCTTCTCGGCTGAGGAACAGAGAGTCCGAAAGGATCAGAGCTCCGCACACTCTGAAATGTTAGATACGCCCGCGCTTTCTCACCGATTCTGACTAATGAATCAACGATGCCTTCGATAAGATCTGCGCGGCGGACGGTTGTTCGATGAAGCATTCCGGAAACGCCACCCGATCTGGCCGTGCGGGGCATCGCCGCTTCAGCGGAGAATTTCCCGGTAGCCGCGGCTCGATCTTTCGCTGCGGGACTCGCGGCCGCCCCTGCCCCGCTCGTCGCGTGGCGGCGCAGCCTGATTGTAATCGAAACCTTCCGCCTTTTTCCGCACGATCCCGCGGCCGATGAAACGCTCGAGCGAACGCAACGGCCCCTGATCTTCCGGCGTAATAAAGCTGATCGCATCACCGATGGCGTGTGCGCGGCCGGTGCGTCCGATGCGATGGACATAATCCTCTGAGTGCATCGGGAAATCGTAGTTCACCACATGCGAGATCCCATCCACATCGATGCCGCGCGCGGCAATGTCGGTGGCGACGAGCACACGGACGGCGCCCGATTTGAAATCCTTCAGCGCACGGAGCCGCTGGTTCTGCGAGCGATTGGAATGGATCGTTCCCGTTTTGATTCCGCTGCTTTCCAGACGGCGAGCGATCTTGTCGGCGCCGTGCTTGGTCCGGGCGAAAACAAGAACAGTGTCGAACTGTTGGATCGCCTAGCAGATGAAGCAGCAGCGCAGACTTCAAGTGCGGGCGAACTTCGTAGGCAAACTGCGTGACCGTCTCGGCCGGGTTCGCGCGCCGGCCAATCTGGACAATCTTGGGCGACTGTTGGAACTGGTGGGTCAACTGCTCGATTTCGCGCGAAAGCGAGGCGGAGAACATGAGCGTCTGCCGTTTCTGCGGCAATGCTTTCACGATCCGGCGAATCGGCGGAAGAAAACCCATGTCAAGCATTCGATCGGCCTCGTCGAGCACGAGAAACTCGACGCCGGAAAGATTGGCTACTCGTTGGTCCATCAGATCGATCAACCGCCCCGGTGTGGCTACGACAAGATCGACACCGGAACGCAACGCCTCGATCTGCGGACGTTCACTCACCCCGCCGAAAACCGTGGCCATGCGCAACGGAACATGTTTCGCGTAAGCGCGAACGTTCTCCTCGATCTGCACCACCAGCTCACGAGTCGGCGCAACCACCAGCGACGCGCGCGGTGAGCTCGCGGCGTCTTCGACCGGACTGGCGATTGCGAGCTGCGTTATCGGCCGGCATCACAGTTTGTTTCGATTCTGCGAGCTTCATTAGAATCGGCAGAACGAAAGCAGCCGTTTTTCCCGTGCCCGTCTGCGCAATCCCGATGATATCGTGTCCTGCCAGAATGAGCGGGATCGCCGCGATCTGAATCGGGGTCGGCTCGGTGTAGCCCGCGTCGCGGACGGCCTGTAACAATTTGGGGCGAAAGATTGAGTGCGCGGAATGACATGACGCGACAACTGTCGCCCGTTAAGTGCCCTCGCGCACCTACTCTTCCTTTAAATCTTTCGTGTGCGCGCCACCTTCTATGTGGTTAGGCGAATTCGGCGAAAACAGCTCTACCTAATCGCCGAAACGCGAAGAATCTTGGTTCTAAGGGCTCTGACGTGGAAAATCGCTCGCTGACTGGCTTTATGACACTATCAGGCATCCGCTCGCCTCTTGAGTTTCGCGTTGTCCACGTTAATGGCATTGCATTACACGTCGTTCTTGCCGGGCCCGCGAGCGGTAAACCCTTAATATTCCTTCACGGTTTTCCCGAGTTCTGGTTCGCCTGGCGCATGCAAATTGATCACTTCGTCTCTTTGGGATATCGCGTAATCATACCCGACCAACGAGGTTACAACTTAAGTGATAAACCTTCAGGCATTGCCAGCTATTCCATTGACCTGCTCGCCAGAGATGTCGTCGGCGTGTTGGATACCGTGACAAATACAAGAGCGTTCGTGGTCGGGCACGACTGGGGAGCTGCTGTTGCCTGGTACTTGGCTGCCCGATATTCGGAAAGGGTTACCCGCACCGCGATGTTGAGCCTCCCCCACCCTCGCATTTTTATAAGGAACCTCTTCATGAACCCGGCGCAGCTGCGGAGGAGCTGGTATATATTGTTTTTTCAGCTTCCCTGTTTACCTGAATTCATCCTGCAAAAGCGAGACTGGGCGCCGCTGGTTGGAGCGCTGCGGAATACTTCTCGTCCTGGGGTCCTTTCTGGTTCTGATCTCGAGCAGTATAAGAAGTCGTGGGGCAGAAAGGGCACGCTAACAGCTATGCTTAACTGGTATCGAGCGGCCCTATGGTGTCCGTCGAAGTTTGCGTTGGAAGCTTCGCGAGTGAAAGTGCCGGCGCTTCTGATTTGGGGAAAGAACGACCAGTTCGGGAGTGAAGCAATGGCCGGAGAAAGTCTGCAGTACTGTGACGATGGACACCTTGAAATATTGGAGACTGCGACCCATTGGGTCCAACACGAAGAGCCCGCGCAAGTTAATACCTTGTTATCGCAATTCTTTGCCTGACTCCAGATGCGCACAAACAAGGAAGTTGTAGCTAAGTCGCCATGTCTACTGGACCACCTGGATAGCTGCGGAGCATCTAACGCAGTAGAGTCATCACGCAATGAGGCACAGCATTTCACCGAGTATCGGACTAGCGCGGCCAGGCATGCGCTCCAGGGAACGGGCGCTAAACCATTTCCGCTTTGATGAGTAACTGGTCTTACACCATGATTGGGTTCGGCGGAGCGTCACAAATTCAAGAAGGAAACGAAAATGTGGTTTGACCTCATTCTTGCCGCCGCGTTCGTGATCTTGTACGTGGCCTTCCGGGCCTGGTATTCTCAAGGAGCGGGCAAACTCACTCAAGCCGAGATCGATCGATACCTGGCGATCATCGAAAAGCTACCATTGCCCGAGAGTGGGGTTCAGTCGTTCGTTGCCCGTCTTCGCCCATGGGCGGAGGCGGACGATGGCAAGCCGGTCTACATGTTTAATCTCATCCATTTCTTTCCCAGACTGCAGACGTTGCCCGGCGCGCCGGAGTTCAAGGGGACGCCCGAAGCGGCTAACGCACACTACGAAAAGAGCCTCCTATGGCTATGGTTGAGTCACGCGTCCTATCCAACCTTCATCGGAGCTCCCCAAGCCAGGAACCTGATCAACATCCAGCCAGAAAGAACCTGGGGCAATCTGACTGTCGTGCGTTATCCCAGCCGGCGCACGTTCTTGAAACTGATTTCTCACTCCAGCTATGCGCGGGTTGCAGGTTACAAATTTATAGCAGTGGAGCTTGATTTGGTGCCGGTCTCAAGCCGCACGATTATCCCCGACCTTCGCTGGTTGGTAGGCGGCGGCCTTGCAATCATCTTCTTGTTAGTAGCATGGCTACGCGCCGCCCTGTTGTGGTGACCAGCCACTTCTTTGAAACTCGCTCGCTGCCCACCCTTTGACTCATGTGCTCCCGCTCATTTCGACCTGTCGGTTTGCCCATCTATGTCGCTGGCGGCCCCGCGGCTCGGCCCCTTCTATATCGCGCCTCCCGTGCGCTCCATTCTTAACTTTTACTTCTTAATTCTTACTTTTCCCGACTGCCATCGCTCCGGAGTAACTCCATGTTGTCGCCCACCTTCGATTTAACGATTCAACGATTCACGGATCACGTCCGTGGCAGCTTCACCTTCGAAGTCATCGGCGGAAGTTTACGCACGCCTTCATCGAGGCGGCGTTCGAAATCCTCCGAAATATTCGCGTAGAACGGATACGCCGCCAGATTCGCCGACACCGGGCGGTAACGGAAATGTTTGTACATCCAGAGCCAGGGCGCGGGATTTTTCCGGACAACCGGCTCAAACTGGTCCCAGCAAGCTTGCGCCATTTCCTGGAGCGAAGCGCCCGCGGGAAATTCAATCCGGGGATGAAAAACCACGCGGTAACGTCCGCCGGGGAGCGGCTCGCAATGGACATTGATGAGTGGCGCGCCCGTGCGCTGGTGCAACCACACGTGAGCAAAGGTGACGCAGCGTTCAAGCCCGAAGCACTTGATCGCCACGGTCGGCAGTTTCGCGGAAATTGTAAGATCGACGAGCAAGGCGAAGCGTTCGCCGCGGCGCAGGGCCCGGTAAAGATGCATAACAGCGCCTTCGCGCGGCGCGACGCGATGGCCGCTTCTCTGGCGCAACTCCGAGAAGATCGGATCCAGCAGCGGATTCTTGAACTCCTGCGCGATGACAACACCTTCGAGACCGGCGAAGGCTGAGACAATACTGAGCCATTCGAAGTTACTGTAATGATAGCAACCCACAATGACCGGCTTGCCCGGGCGTGTGTTTTCCTCATCCCATCTCTCGCGGTTCTCGAACTCAACGTAACGCGAGAAATTTTGACTCGTTAGGCGCGGGCTCCAAAAAAAATCGAGCATGGTGCGCGAAAAATGCTGATAGGATTCACGCACGATCTGCGCCTGGCGCTCGGCTGAAATCTCATCGCCAAAGGCGACGCGCAGATTGCTCAGCGCAACGCGCCGGCCCCGGCGATCAAGCACGGCAGCGAGCGAGCCAAGCAAAAGGGCCAACCGATAACAAGCTTTGCGCGACAAAAGCGGAAGGAATTTCGTGGCGAATTTGAGTCCGAGCCACTCCAGACGGTAGCGAATCTTTCTCCAAATCATGCGCATCGCTCCACTGTAAGCACGCTCCACGCAGGCTGCGAACCCCCGCTCAGCTACCAGTCGCTCAACTCGTTAGTCGCCTGCCAAGCCGTAGTCCCGCGACCGCGGGACGAAGGCTGCTCGGCAAACGCGGAACGATTCACGGAACACGTCAGCGACAGCAGAAATGTTAAAGGTTTTGCGATGATGCCCTGCTGCAAATATGCGGTTTGCCATCTCTCACAGCAAACGAGCTGCAAGTGATTACTTTTGTCAGGAGGTTCAGGTATGTAACACGCGAACCTCTCGCAGAGGCGAGCGAAGTTGACGGCGATCGTACGACTAAGGTCCTATTCACCGCGAGCGAGAGTCACTCTATGCTGAGCTTGGCGGTGTTGCTCACTGCCATTGTCATCACATACCAACAATCAATTAGAAATCTAAAATTATGCGCGTTAGAATGCGAACTGCACTTTTTTGCACAGCGATCTTTTCCGCTGTCAGCTTCTTCACAATCACGTTTGCCGAGACAAATCCACTTTCAAAGGCTCAGGTGGCTGACCGGATCCGCAAAGTGGAAAACGGCGTGGATGATTTCGAGAAGTATCTGACTACCCGCGGCGAAAACGCCAAGGATCAGGCCGGATCGGCGAAGAGCAGCGGAGCGGCGAAGCGCGGACAGGGTGCAGACTCCGCAAAGAAGGATGCGCGGAAAGATCAAGCCGGACAATCAAAAGACGACCTCCAGAACGCCATGGACGATCTGAATCGCACCACAAACCGTCTGCGGCGCAAGTTCGATGAAACGGCGAATTATCTGGAAACCAAAGTACAAATGGAACAGGTCTTGGACAGCGCCCGCCGCGTCAATCAGGTAGTAGCGAAAGAGAAAGGGAGTAATGGAACACAGGCACAACGCCTCTGGACTGCTTTGCGCGCGAGTATCAACGACCTGGCACGCTGTTACAACCTGACCCCCGTGGGCGCATAGGGAATGGCATACCGTGCCGGGTTACGGTCCATTTGAGTGAGCTTGCCCGCTAACGGGACACGTCCCAGTGGAGACTGCGACACGGAAACGCTTACCATCGCCCCGCAGTGACTCGATGTTTTTACGCGCTTCGATGTAACGATTGAACGATTCACGGATCACGTCCAGCGACAGCGCCAATGTCAAATGTTAGACGCGACCCCGATTCCTCCCCGCGGAAGAGTGATGCCTATGCGAGTAGCTCTTCGAGTTCTTCGGTGGTAAGGCCGGCCATGAGCGGTTCCTCGCTGTCGATGGCGGCGTCGATCGCCGCGCGTTTTTTCTCCTGCAGCCCCAGGATTTTGTCTTCGACTGTGTCGCGGGTGATTAGCTTGTATGCGGTGACGACGCGGGTTTGCCCGATGCGATGGGCGCGGTCGGTGGCTTGCGCCTCGACCGCAGGATTCCACCAAGGATCGAAATGAATGACGGTGTCGGCGGCGGAGAGATTCAGGCCGACGCCGCCCGCTTTCAAGCTGATCAGGAAGACTGGAATCGCGGAATCGTTCTGGAAGCGATCCACGATTTCCTGACGCTGTTTGGTCGAGCCGTCGAGATAACAGAATGGAATCTCCAGTTTCTCCAGGCGTTCGCGAATCAAGTGCAGCATCGAGACGAACTGGCTAAAAACGAGGACGCGGTGTTCGCCGTCGATCGCTTCCTCGAGGAGTTCGTCTAGCAGGTCCAGCTTTGCCGAGGTTTCTTTTTTATCGATACCAACGAGGCGCAGATCGCAACAGACCTGGCGCAAACGGAGCAGACCAGTGAGCATCTTCATCCTTTGCGCACCGGCGTTCACATTCTTGCCGGAACTGCCGAGACCCTGCTGGATCTCGCGCAGTAGCGCGTCATAGGCGGCGCGTTGATGACTCGTTAGGCTGCAAGGCACGACCTGTTCGATTTTTTCTGGCAGATCTTTCGCGACGTCGCGTTTCCTTCGGCGAAGCAGGAACGGCTGAAGCCGGCGCGAGAGCCGGCGTTGCACATCGGGCGCGGAGCCACGCGCGATCGGTAATTCGTAGCGTTCGCGGAAGTCGTTGCGATTTCCAAGATAACCGGGCAGTGCGAAGTTCGTGATCGACCAGAGATCGCGCACTGAATTTTCCATCGGGGTACCGGTCAGCACGAAGCGATGCTTCGCACGGAGGGCGAACGCGGCTTGCGCGTTTTGCGTCTCCGGATTTTTGATGTGCTGCGCTTCGTCGAGCACGACGGTCGAGAAATTGATCTCGCGCAGTGTGTCGATGTCGCGTCGCAGAAGAGCGTAGCTTGTGATTACCATGTCCACGTCCGCAATCGATTTGAAACGCGCGGCCCGATCGCCGCCTTCGAGCACGAGCGTCTTGAGTTCGGGAGTAAACTTCCGTGCTTCATTCTCCCAGTTTGTCACCAGCGATGTCGGGCAGACGACGAGTGCCGGGCCCAGGCCCTGGTGTGCGCGGAGAAACGCCAGCGTCTGCACTGTTTTACCAAGACCCATCTCGTCGGCGAGGATGCCGCCGAGATTGTTCGCCGCGAGACGCGTGAGCCATTCCCAGCCGACAAGTTGATACTCGCGCAATCTTTCCGCGAGCGGACCGAGCTTCGTCTTCGCATCCGGAGACGCGTCTCGGCCAGTGATGAACTTCTTCAGCGCTTCGCGACGATCAGCGACGGCGGAGCCAAGCTCACGCGCGGTCTGTTCCACGTACCCGGCATGGGCGCGGTTGATGCGGTAAAGCCCGGGCTGCGTCTGCGCCGGATCGCAGTCGCGGATGACTTGCTCGAAATCCTCCAGGCCAGCGGTGTCGATCACCGCGAGGTGACCATTCTTTAATCGCGTCTGCGATTGCCCGGAGCGAAGCAACCGCTGGATGTCGGCGTTTGAAAACACTTCGCCACCTGGCGTCGTAAGCGAGTAACGCACCTCGAACCAATCCTGGCCCGAGCCGACGATCTCGAGCTTCGGCGTAACCCGCTCGATCTCGCTAGTCCAATTCTGAACCTGCGCGGTGAGAGTAATCTTCCAGTCGCACTTCAGTCTCTGATAATCGTTTGCGAAAAACTGGACAACATTGGGCTGGCCGTGCAGCACGAAGCCGCCGGCGTCGGTTCGGGCGAACCCAATTTGCTCAAGCCACGCGACCGCCGCGTTCTCTGCGTCGAGATTCCGCATCAGCACTCGATCCACGTTCTGTGGATCGCGAAAGACGAATTGATCCTGGGCGTTTGCCAATGCTTTGATTGGCGCCCGGTCCCCGTACATGCACATCAATTCACCCGTGACGCTGTTGAGCGTGCCGGCCAGCCGCAGCTCGAAGACTGGCCGCGCCGTTGCAATCTCCGGAAGACGAACGCCTTCGCCGGCGCGCACATCGAATGCATCGCGCAGCCGAGGCAGATCGAATGCGAGGAAAGGTAACGCACGTTCGCCATCGAGCAGTAGAGGCCGCTCCATCAGGCGCGTCGAACCAGCCGGCAACGCTTCGCCGCAGCGGACGAACTCGTTGTTCTGCAACAGCCACGCATCGGTCGCGTTCCGAAGAAGCAGAGCATTCGGCGGGAAGTTGCATTTCACCGTGATGCTCCCCTCGCCGCGCGACTCGACCAGAAGCTCGGGACGCAGCGCGGCCGAAGAGATGGTCGCCCGAACCGCTTTGCCGAAAGTAACACGTGGATGATTCTGCAACGCCGGGAGCAACCCCAGGAACGCGTCGCGTGACAAGATCGCCATCCCGCTCTCGAAGACCGCCGGGACCGCGCGCAAGCTTTCGATCAACACGAGATCGGCGGTGTCGACTGCAAACGTATTCTTCTTCGGGAGCGCGGAGACGAGCGTGCGGTTTCGAGAAACTTCCGCTTCGACCACGATCATAATCTGCTCTCTCTGCCATGCGCCCGCGAAGTTGGGCGGCAGGATCACGTGCAGTGTCGTTAGGGCGGCGTCAGCCGAATCAGCCGCGACGACTTGCGGACCTGCCGGAGCTTCGGGCGTCGTCGGCTCGTTAGGCGCGGCGACTACAGCGGCCGGCGGATTCAGATAGCCCAGTCCTACCGCGACCGAATGCGCACAAATTTTCCCCGCCGACCGAGACTCCCAACAACTGCAAAGATTCTCGACGTCGATCGCGCTTTTGATTCGGAGGCCGGAGCGATAATTCTTCGCGCCTTCGCGCACGTAACCGCTTAACAGCGGCGGCTCGTATTTGGCCTCAGAGACGCGGCCGCTTTTTAGCAACTCGCGCGCCGGCTTCATCGCCTGCCATCCCCCTGCATTGAGAAGGAATTTCTCGGTAATCGGAATATCGCTCACAGGCGAGCAACGTCGCGCATTCTGTGCGTTTGCGAAAATCCGCGAGCAGTTTACCCAAAGCTTGCTCGGAGTTTTACTCGCCGCGGCGAGCGGCGGGCTACTTCGGCCGTGAATTCGCGATCCGCAGCAGCACGTCGGCGTGACATGGCTCATCGAGCGCGCACCAGCAGGCGAGATCTTTGTCGTGCAGGCAGTGGCGGATGTCGCGCTCGCTGAAATTCTCAGCGAGGTGCTGCTCGTATAACTCGACGGCTTTTTCGGCCGTGAGCGTTTCGCCGTTCATCAGCTTCGAGCCCACCACGTACGGGTTTCCCCAAACAGTCGGTCGGCCGACGTAGATGGCGTTCGCCGGCATTTTCCAGCCTTTCGCGCGGCTGCGCTGGATTCGCTTCGGTTTGCTCATGCGGGCCGTAAATTCTCGCGCCGCTTTTCTGTTTGGTCCATGGAACTTGCCTCAACACAAGGGTACTTCGCGAAAATAGCTGAGCAGGGTTCCAACAACGAATGTTAAATAGCCTGCTCGCGAAGGGAGCCGCGGGGGACGCGAGCGACATAGATGGGCAAGCCGACAGGCCGAAACGAGCGGGAGCGAATGAGTCAACGCTCTTTGCTCGCGAAGAATTTCGGAGTTCGGAGTTTAGGGTGTGTTGCCCAAAGGCTGCGCTCGGAATTCGCCGCTGTAGTCGCCTCGCTGTGTCGAGGCGCGGCCTGTGCGTCTTATCTCGCAAAAGCACGGCGACACAGCGCCGTGGCTACAACAACACATTTGGGCAACACGCCCTTTAGACACGACCTATTATTTCTTAACTTTTTTAATTTTTGATTGGCTGGCGGCGAGCCGTGTCCGAGACTCGCGAACATTCCATGGCTATTCGAATCCTCGCCACCGGCGGTACGTTCGACAAGGAATACAACGAGCGGACCGGCCAGCTCTATTTCAAGGACACTCACATTGCCGAGATGCTCCGGTTAGGAAGGTCGCAGGTGGAAGTATCCATTCGCACTGTCATGATGACCGATAGCCTGGAGATGACCGACGCCGATCGAAATCTCATCGTGCAAAACTGCCTGCAATCGGCCGAGGATCGCATCGTGATTACGCATGGCACCGACACAATGACGGAAACCGCGGCCGCGCTGGCTGGCGCTGTCACCGGGAAAACAGTCGTGCTAACCGGAGCGATGATCCCTTACGCCTTTGGCAGTTCCGACGGGCTCTTCAATCTGGGCAGCGCGCTCTCGTTCGTGCAGGCATTGCCTCCCGGAGTTTACATTGCCATACACGGTCAATGCTTTCCCTGGGACCGCGTCCGGAAAAACCGCGAGCGCGGCGAGTTCGAGGAAATTCCGCAGGGCTAAGCCCTAAAAGCCAGGTCCATTTGAAATGCTAGTGCAACGCCGGTCCGGGTTGTACTGCATCTCGCTGCGCGCCCTACGAGGCAGGAAAGTGACGAATGATCTGTCAGGGTTCCGGGTTTCTTTTCGATTAACAATAACCGATAACGAGCGGCTATGCTGCCAGATGTTCAGAAGTGACCCCGGCCCCTACCCGATTTCCGATTTCAGCGTTTCGGTTTCCAGACTTTCAGCTTTTCGCCTGTCGCCCATCCGGCGATGGTTCCGGTGAGAAGCTCCAGGCGTTGTTGTCGCAACGCGAGGTCATGCTTCAACTGCCGCTCCACTCGGGACCGCAGATCCTCCGATGGACCTGTGCGTGCAAAGTTCCACGAATCTTCCCGCCTGGCTTCGACCAGGCTTAACTCCAGGGCGCGGACCGACCGGGTCAATTCGCTAAGAGCCGAGCGCATCTGCGACAGGGTTGTGCTGGCGCCGAACGCGTTCGATAAATCGCTGAGCGCCAGCAAAAGTTCCATCCGGGCAACGTCACCGGCCGCATACGCTTCCTGGACTTCATGCCAAAGCGAAGAAACGGTGGCATCGCCATCGGCGCGCAAATCGGGATGCAATCGACGCACCAGCCGCCGATAGATTTCCTTTACCCGCGGATCAATCGTTCCCGGCGGTTCCTCATCGACCGCAGAACGCCGGACATCCTCCGGTCGGGGATCGGATCGATCCGGCGCGCTTTCCGGCCTAACGAACATATGTGACTTAAAAACTTCAAAGCTGGTCGAATAAGCGTCGTCATCCATCTTGGCCGGGTTCGTGCCCAGAAATTTTTGCACCCATTCCTGAAACAGAGCTTCCTGCTCGAATTCGCTCAGGTGAGGCGTCGATTGCGATCCGTTAGAGGAAGTCTCTCTGTCTTCGGCGACGCCGGGATTTTCTCGCCGAAACAGCACCCTCCGATAGGCGCTGTACGGATCCTGGATTTTTCTCCGCATTTCCATCTTCACTTCATGAATCAGGTTTTGCGCGTCCCGAATCTTATCCTCGACATCCCGCGCGGTGCTAAGCAACGCGCCAAACTCGCGGGCCCGCCAGCGAACGAACGCGGGCTTATCCTGCCGCTCAAACTGATGCCAGCAAAGTCGCGCTTGTTCCAACCGTGCCATCATGTCGGTGCATTCGCCTGCTGCACTGGCTCGCAGCGGAGCCTGCTCGATCCAAACAATCTCCAGCCGATCCCTGCCAGGAACTGTCGCCGCCCGTCCGCGAGTAACGCGTTCAGCTAAACGTGCGCGAATCATTCCAGAACTTTACCCCGGCGATGCCGGTCAACAACAGATGGCCGTCATCGAACCCTGATCAGACTGACCCCAATGCGCGCGAATTTATAGGGACGTCGGGCGCGAACCCTTCGGCTTTGACGCGGTCATGTTAGCTCGCGCCTGACCAGGTGGAACGCGTTGTCCTCAACGCGTTAGCTAATCATTGCGGCTTTGCCGCCTGATATTTGCACCTTCGGCGAACCAACTGCCATCGTCTTGCGGACAAGTCCTTCGTCTTTGCCGCGCTCATGCTGGCTCGCGCCTGACCAGGTGGAACGCGTTGTCCTCAACGCGTTAGCTAATCATTGCGGCATTGCCGCCTGATATTCGCACCTTCGGCGAATCAACTGCCATCGTCCCGCCGCGGCGGGCCGATCCACCTTTCGTACCCATTTTCCGCGGATTGACTGATGACGTAAAAACGATGATAGCCAATCGCTGAAGCGCGCGGAAAAACAATCTCAGATCAGAACGTCAAAAGTGGATTCCTCGAGACAGAGCGGCGTGCTGGTGTTGCTCGGTGTGTTGTTCACGATCATTCTCGCCGGTCTCGACAACACGATCGTCAGTACGGTCATGCCGGTGGCGTTGCCTGAGCTTGGCAGTCCCCACCTGTACGCGTGGACGTTTGCGGCTTACATGCTCGCCGCAGCGGTATCGATGCCGATCTGGGGACCGGGATCCGATCGCTGGGGACGCCGGCGCACGTATCTCATCGGCATTGTTGCGTTCACGGTCGGGAGCGGGCTCTGCGCCATTGCGCGTACGATGATGGAGTTCATCGGCGCTCGCGCCATCCAGGGCATCGGAGCGGGTGCCGTTGCCACGCTTCCGTTTGTTCTGCTCGGAGTAGTTTACCCGCCTAACAAACGCGGCAGGGCATTGGGCGCGGCCAGCAGCGCGTGGGCGGTCGCGAGTGTAGCCGGACCACTCCTTGGGACGCTGATCGTGACACACGTTTCATGGCGCTGGGCTTTCCTGATCAACGTGCCGATTGCCATTGTGGCTGGGTTCCTCGTGATCGCCGGAATGCGCGAGAGCATCGGACATAGCGTCGGCCGATTCGATTTTGCCGGCGCGCTTCTCGCCGGCGCCGGCGGCAGTTGCCTGATGTGGGCGTTTGTCGATCTCGGTGAGGGACAAATTGGACTGATGCAGGCCGCGCTCGTTGGCTCCGGAATCATTCTGCTTGCCACCTTCGTCTGGCATGAGGGACGAACGCCGCATCCCATTCTGCCGTTGACTTTCTTTCATCATGCCGGCTACGCGTCGTCGATTTCTTCGTCATTCCTCGCCTTCTTCAGCGGTTTCGGCCTGAGCGCTTACCTGCCACTTGCAACCAACACCGCTTTTCATGACAACCGCGCGTTCGTAGGCCTGGTGGTTGGCGCGTTCACCATTGGATGGAGCTCGTTCGCCTTCACTTCTGGGCGGTTAGTCCACCGAATAGGAGAACGGCTTCCGAGTGTGATTGGAATTGTTGTCCATATTCTGGGACTTCTCTTTTTCATGGTCGCATTCGAACATGGACTGGGATGGGTCATCGTTGCGGCGCTCACCGCAGGCGCCGGACTGGGACTGCTCTCGCCCGCGCTCACGGTCGTGGTGCAGAATAGCGTCCCGGTTACCCGCATGGGTAGCGCGACCACCAGCCAGCAATTTATCCGGCAGATCGGCGCCGCGCTCGGCGTCAGTTCGTTTGTCCTGGCCGCAACCGTAGGCGGCTTTCGGTTAGGCTTGCTGCTAATGATTGCAGTGAGCGCGGGAACATTTGCGTGCGTGCTCGCGCTGCCAGCGCACAGCCTCCACGATGCACAAACTGATGCTTTAAGTGACTAACCGCGAATGAACGCCAATAAACACGAATTATTTCTAAATACCTGACCGGAGAATTCTTCAACCGCCAACGGCTCAACGTTTCAACGCCCCCAACCCGTTTTCATTGTCCATTCATTTCCCCATAGCTTCCTTACCATTCGCGTTTATTAGCGTACATTCGCGGTTGAATCCTGGTCAAGGCTCGAGTCGTAGCGCCGAGCCGCTGCTCTCAACTGCATTATGGAGGGGCTTCCATGGAGCTTTACGCTCTCAGCGGTTATCTGCAGACTAACCGCGAATAAACACGAATTATTATTGTAGAAAGAGGTGTACACAGTCGTGGGATGCGCTATTGAGGTCTTAAACGTTCGCGGCCACGGCCTGCACGAGAAAATTTATGAGAACTGCCTGTGTGCGGAGTTTCGTCTGCGCGGTATTCCCTTCACTCAACAGGAGCGACACCAGGTTTTGTACAAAGGCGAGTATGTACCGGATCTTGTCGTGGAACAGAAATTGATCGTCGACACAAACACAATTGACCGCATCACCGACCACGAACGCGGTCAGATGTTGAATTACCCCCGGATCACTACTCTACCCGTTGGGATCATCCTGAATTTCAAACACGCGCGCCTGGAGTGGGAGCGTCTCGTGCTAAGCGGCGAACGCATGTTGGATGGGAATAAAGAGGAATTGATTTTGTAGCTTCCGTCCCTATTCGCGTCTATTCGCGTCCATTCGCGATTAACTGAAGTTTTATGACCTATGCTTCGGCGCGATTACGCCGGCTCGCCTCGCACACAGTCAGGCAAGTATTCAGCTGTGCAATTCGAACCAGGCAGGTTTCAGATGGGCCAGCGGCTCTTTTAGTTTCGCCAGCTGTGCGGCTGGCCCGTGGACTTCGATGCGAATCAGATCAGCCATCGCCAGCGCCTGCGCTAGCATCGCCCCCACGTTTTCCAGGTGCGCCAGCAGCGCTTCGGCGTTGACGTAGCCTTCGCGACAGAATACTTCGTCGCCGTTGATTGTGAACTCATAGAAAAGATTACCCGTTTCGTTCTGCGTCTTGGCCGCAAACTCCGGCAGAATCGCCTTCAAATACGGCATCTTATCCGAAGCCACCTTGAAGTAGGGATGCAAACTGACGAATCTCGAAAGCTGATTCATACCTTGATGGTAAACCTTTCAGGTATGCAGGGCGAGGCCAGACGCGCGCTCAATAAATGCCTGCCGCGATCGGGCGGAGCGTTAACCGTACGTGAGGTCAGTGCTCTGTCCGACCTCGATAATGTAACCGTCAGGATCGCGGATGTAGCAGCGCGTCTCGCCGTACTTGGGGATCGGCTCCGTGATGAACTCGGCTCCTCGACTTTTCCACGATTCGTAGCACGCTTGAATATCCGCGACGCGGATATTCATAAAGCTGTTGATGTGATTTGGGTCGGGCACGGCGAGGGTTACAGACGGCTTGTCAGGCGTCGGTCCGCCCCCGACGTTGACCAGGAGCCACGTATTCGCGATTTGAATGTACGCAGGTGCGCCCGAGCTGTCGCCTCTGCTCAGAATGCGACCTCCGAAGACGGTTTCATAGAAGCGAGCTGATCGTTCGATATCGGCGACGGTGAGAAAATGTGCGATGCTGATTCCCTCCCGCGGGGGCATCTCATAACTCCTCTGCTCGATTTGCACGCTGTCCGTTGACGACTCCGATTCCGATCCAGTCATGAGTTTCAGAAGCGCCTGAGCCGTCGAGGTCGACGATGCGGGGTTCTGCCCGGTAACGAGCCGGCCGTCAACGATGGAAAACGGCTGCCAGTTCGCCTTCTTCTCAAAGATGGCCCCGAGCCGTAGCAGTTCGTCTTCGACGAGAAACGGAACGACGTGAGTCAGCTGAACAGCTTCTTCTTCCCCATTGGTAAAGCCGGTCACGTGCTTGCCCTTCACCAGCGGCTCACCTTTGTAGGTGACATGGCGGAGCACACCGGGCGAGTGGCAGACCAGCGCTATTGGTTTGCCGGAGTTGTAAAACGATTCGAGTAGAGCAATGGAAACGGGGTCTTCTGCGAGGTCCCACATCGGGCCGTGTCCACCGGGATAGAACACGGTGTCAAAATCTTCCGCCTTCACGCTCGAAAGCTTGACTGTGTTAGCGAGAGCTTCCTGTGCCGTCTTATCTTTTTTGAACCGCGTCATGGCGTCTGTCTGATTTTGCGGCTCGTCGCTCTTGGGATCGATCGGCGGTTGACCGCCTTTCGGAGAAGCGAGTGTCAGTTGAACGCCGGCGTCTCTAAACACGAAGTAAGGCGCGGCAAATTCTTCCAGCCAGAAGCCCGTCTTGCGACCGGTTTTACCGAGTTGATCATGCGAAGTTAACACCATTACGATTTTCATATTCCTTTTTCCTTGTTGTTGGTGACGCAAGCTAGCTCCATCGGATGGTCAGTTCCACGCAATCATGGTCACCTCGAACTGCAGGGCGTAATCCTACGTATCGGGAATCGTGAGAAATGCAGAAACATAATTCGCGCTGCCCATTGAAAGTCGATTAGCACTCTGACCAAGTGCATCGACGCGCGGAGTTAGTTAGGTGACTCAATTCATTTGCCGTGACAAAGTAACGAAACTTTTACATCAATCACTGCTGTTCGGCTGCGTGATCACGCATGAAACGCACCTATTTTCCCGGTATCACTGACATTGTCGTCGTGACGGATCCGGCAGAGATCCGGACAATTTCAAACGATTCAAGATTGGATCGGGACTTCATAGGACATGGTCCTGTTCGCAACGTGCAGCTTCTCCGGAAAATGCTCCGTATTTTCTCGGTCAACGGTAGATTATTCCCAACTATGCGGCCGCGTACCGACCCCCGCCGCGCCACCGCGCAAGACGAACTGTGGTCGAGACTAAAGGTTAAGGCCGACGAGGTGAAACACGAACCCGCTCAATTGGGCCCCTGGCCGAATGGGTCAGAGGGATCGGAACTGCGGAAAAGCTCGGTCTGCTTGTGCAGCAGAGCATAGGAAGATTGTTCGTGGAAACGTTCACGGCCACTGAGGAGAGTTCGGCAGCGGCCTCTCTGGTGCTTGAGGCTGCAAGCTCTTCCAATGTCTTGAGAATGCTGGGGTGGCGCATCGGCGGCAGGCTGGAACGGGCCAAAACGCTTCTTGCTTCCATGGTGAATGGCGATCTGGCTGGCGTTATCGCGCTAATTGCAGCTCGGCAGCTCATTGTTGATGGCCTGCATAAAATGCGGCAACTTGCTGCCGACCCGGCGCTTCGATCTTCAATAACGACGGATGCTGCCGTGGACGAATGCCTCTTTGCACCACCCACCGTTGTACGCCAGGCAAAAACCTCCGGCGAGGTGGGCGGTTGTCCCTTTAGAAGAGGTTCGCTCTTCATCCTTGAGCTGGGAAGCGCGAGCAAAGGCGCAGCGAATCGTGACCTCGTCTTCCTCAGTCAGAGTTGGAGCCGCTGTCCCGGCCGAAAAGTGGGTGCCTGCGCTATTGGAAGGCGTGTGGACGCGCGTGTTAGGCACACCGTGAGGCCCGACGAGCACCCTGCGAGTCATGGCGAAGTGCGATCATCTCGCGAATGCCCTCGCGAGATGATCCTTAAATTGAGCGGCTACAGTTTCGAGCGATCCTAAAGGCCCGGCGCGCACGATGGCGATTGTCATCTGAAGATCAAGGTCTTTCGGCTTGATCATGCGAATGGCGCCTCCTGCGTAGCGCCTAACGAAACGTTCCGGAAGCAGGCCCAGTCCACAGCCCGCTTTTATGAATGCAAGCTGCAAATGCATGTTGTGGATTTCGGCTGCGATCGTCGCGGGTGGCCCGGCTTTGTCGAGAATGCCGAGAAGCGCGGCCCTCAGCAGACAGCCGGGAGGATTGAGAACCCATTGCGACGCGGACATCGCCTGCCATGTTGGCGTCCGCCCACCCCTCGATCGACCTTTCTCGACGATTACCATGCGATCCGTGGCGACAATGTCGACAAGGAGCGACGGAGGCAAACCATGGGGATCCGGTCGCAGCACGACCGCGAGATCGAGTTGACCTGCTTGGACCTTGGCGATGAGGTCGCCCGCTAAATCGCTCAGAAGACTAAGCTTGAGTTTCGGAAAGCGCTTTGTCAGCGCCTGCACCGGCTTGACCAACGCGCCATCGGCTAGGGCGTGCGAAACACCAATGCGAAATGGCCCCGAAGGCTCCGCATCCGTTGCAGCGAGAGCCTTGAGGTCGTCGACGTGCTTCAGCACATCGCGGCTCTGTTGCACGATCCGGATGCCCAGCGGCGTCAACCGCGGCGGCTTGACGGATCTGTCGAGCAGTTGGGCGCCGAGTTCGGCCTCGAGCCTCTGCATTTGGCGCGTTATGGCGGAGGGCGTGCGATGCAGGCGGCTTGCCGCGCGCGCGATCGATCCGGCTTCGGCAAATTCGACCAATGCATGAATGTCTTCGAACATGGCGGTCACCCGAGGCTTGAGGAACAGCAATAGGAAGATTCTACCGAAATCGCAATATCATAGTGATTAAAATGAACTTTGTGAACGTTGCGCAGGTGCTAATATCGACTTCGAAACACTCGGGACAGGTCAGGTTAATCCGGATGTTAGCCGAGTAGAGAAACATCACAACAGGTGAAGAAAAATGATTAAGACTATTACGTTATCCATGTGTCTCGCAGCTTCCTTACTTTCGCTTGATGCACGTGCCCAGGATACACTTACCCGGGATGCACTTGCCCAAAATGACCGCCAGTATACTGACGGCCCGGTCACTGAGGTGAACTACCTACAAGTGGAGTACGGGCATTTTCCAGAGTACATCGCTTGGCTAAATTCGACATGGAAGCCGACCATGGAAGCCATGAAGAAAGCTGGGCTAATCATCGATTACAAGGTCTTCCAGGCCAGTCCCAAATCACCGGATCAGCCCAATATATTTTTATATCTCACTTTTAAAAACATGGCGGCTTATGCTGGGAACATCGGCGATAAAGGCATCGAGCAAGAATATGTGGCCAGGAAGGTAATCGGTAGCACCGAGTTTCAGAACAAGAAAAGAGTGGAACGGAGTGAATACAGAAAAGTCCTGGGCATTGAATTGATTCGTGAAATTATTTTAAAATGAAATTGTTGTACGTGTTCAAGAGCGCGCACCAATGCTTCGCGCCCTCTCGCGGCTCATTATTATTCTCTTATGCAAAACATCCCAGGCCTGCGCAGCTGCTACGACAAAGTCGGACGTCTGGTCTATTTCGGGCGGATGCTGGATAAGATTCGCCTGCACGCCGCCGATCAGCTCCCGCCGGACTACGTGGAAAATCTCGGCGAGCACCAGTTCACGCTCGACGGGCGCTGCTGCCGTTTCCTCGGCATCCCCTATTCGGACATAAAAAAACGCACGCTCGCCGGCGAGCCCGACGAAGCCGTCCTGAACTGGGCCCACGCCCACGGAACCCCGCGCACCGACGAAGAATGCCACGTCTGGAATCGCTTCATCGCCAAGCTCGGCTGGCGCGATGAACGCAGCCACGTCCTGCCGCAGCGAATAAAAGAGAGTGGCCTAACGGGTAAACCGATCGAGACCCTCATCGATCACATCGAATTCGATGAAGGCCGCGACCCCGTCGCCTCGCGGGCTTGGGAAAAAATCTGAAGGCGACTCGCGCGCTTGGAAGCCCGACGTTCGCCACTCAAATGTCAAAGGGACGCGACCCCGTTTCCCTTTCCGCTTGCAAGATTCAAGGACGCGACCCTTCACGTTACCAGAGCTAGCGCGACTGCCTAAGGCTTACAAGGAATATCCGTATCCTGCGCAGCCACGATCTGCCATTTCCCGGCGCGTTTCAGCCACGTGTCGGTCCAGATCAGACAATGCTTTGTCTCCTTGCCGTCTTTAGCGTTGGAGACCGCGCTCTCCGCTCCATACGCGATCGTGATGGAGTCGCCGAAAAATCTCACCTTCACCTCGCCCAGTCGGCAGTCGCGCTCGAGCGCCTTGGTATCTGAGGTGATCGCGTCCTTCTTGCCGTAGCGCCGTCCGCTTGGCGATGTCCCTTGGAAGTCGTCCGCAATCACCTCCTTAAGATCCGGTTGCGGGCTACAGGCCGAGTTGGCCCACTTCGCCTCGGCCGCAATGATGAACTTCACCGTCTCCTCCCCCGGCGATCCCCATCGAGATTCCTGCGCAAAGCTGGATGAAGCAACCCCGCCGAGAAAGAACACGAGAGATGCTGAGATGATTGAGAGGAATTTCATTTGACGCCGTTCTCCGGATTCCAGGAACCTTGTAACTTGCGGACATAAAGAATCTGCCCTGTGTGATAAGCGTTGTGCGTACTGATGTGCGAAATCAAGGGCGCTTTCAGCGCTAATTTCTCTTCCGGCATTTTCTCCACCGCCGCTTCCAGGTCTTTCATCACGCGATCGAGCCGCTGCACGATCTGGTCCCAATGCGCCGCGTCGAAATCGTTAAACGTCTCTTGGTTGTTTCCCGGACTCGCAGGCTTTTCGCCGCGCAGACCGGCGAGCGCATTCTCGTTCCAGAAAACCAGATGATAAGCGAGCATTCCTACCGAATGGTTAGCGCTCGGATCGATTTTGCCCTGCGCGTTTTGCGGCACCCACTTCGCCTGCTCTGCAGTTAGTCCCGCCAGCGCAGCTTTGATTGGGGTAAACCACTCCGCGTTGTCGTGGGTGCTATGAAGCTCCGACAAGAGGAGCGAACGGAGTGTAACCGGCGTAGGCGCGGGCGTGGGAGATGACTGCGCGATCGCGGTATGGAGGTTTGCTGCGATGATTAGTGAAATGCTGAAAGTAAGAGACGGACGCATACGCCGAATCCTAGCAAGAAGCTCGACATGGGTAAAGGTTGCGTCGAGTCGATGCGAAGAACTGACCGCGATTTTCGCTAGCATCTTGAAGCGCGCGAAGACTTCTTAACTTTTCCTTCATCCCTCATCCTTAGCTCCCGACCTGACCGTGGCCGCATTCGTCTCCGATTCCGCCGCCGATGACGACACGCGGGATGCGATCATTGCCCACCTGGCCAAAGCCGCCTGGGATCGCGCCAACTCGTTAGGCCGATGAGGCGAGTCACTCATCACTTTTGATGAACTTCTTAATTCTTCCTTTTGCCTTCTTACTTTCTGTGGCTGCTCGCTGAATTGAAGCCGTTGGAGTGACAAGTATTAGCAATCGCTTCGCAACTGCGCTTTTCGGCTCGGTTTTCCCTCGTGCGGCGGTACGTCTCATGCCCAACGTCATCGGACAAAAAAACAGTAGCGGCCAAGAGTTAGGGCGTCCTTCCCGGCTTTTGCCAATCCACATCAATTTTCGAGTAGAATCCTGCTTTGCTTGCTGCGCCGACAATTAACAAGGGATGATCCAGTTTTTTATCAAACAAGAATGTTGCGATACCTAAAACGTAAGCACTTTGATACTCGTGCGGAACGACAGTGTTAACTATATTTGTTTCTTGCCCTTCTTTTATATCGAAATCCTTTTGTACCTTTCGAAATGCTTCCGGATAAATGGTCATCTTTCTGTAATCAGTTTTCGTTGGTATAAGGAAGAATTGGAGGCAGACGGTGCCGCTGTTTTTACCCAGCTTAATGATTATTGAGCCTTCTGGACGCCCAGAGGTTAAGAATGCAGCGTAAATTTCCTTTGAATGCTCGGCATCGATTTCTGGGTAATGAATTTCCTTCGGGGCCTCCTTCAACATTGGAGGAACACAGGCAAATGATAATCCATGATACATATCATTAGATAGGTGCTCAGCGTGGAGCGGTAGGACTTTTTCTCGTCCAGCGGCAGTAACTTTTGTGTAGTGATGGTTATTCTTCGAAAGATCCTTAACGAAAGTTATATGATCAAAAGGCAAACCATCAGCCAATTCTGGAAAGAATGAGTAGGAACCACTTTTGTTTAATGTAAGTGCAACAAATATCTTGTAACCGCCGTTTACTTCTAGATAGAGTGGCAGGACTTTCCCGAGCGGTCCCCCGCCGCTCATAACTTTATGAAAGACTCTCTTAAAGACCGTTAGTCCAAGGCCATTGCTGCTTTGCGCGGAATCGATGAAGGTGTTCTCTACTACCAGTTTTAACTTGGGCATTTTTTTGAAACTTCCTCTCTCCTATTCTTCCCAATAATACCAGTCCGGCTCGGATCCCTTCTATTGCATTCATTCAATTCGCTCCATTCTTTATAATTTTTCCTTCTCAATTCTTGCTTCATTCCCGCTCCGTAAGTTGAAGCCGTTGGAATGAACGAGCTCGCAAGAAGCAAATGCTAAATCTTCAGATCTAAACCCGTCCGCGCTTTCTGTTCGAACGTGATCGATGTCACATCGGGCATAAAAGGTGGGGGCAAATCTAAACATTTGGCATTCATCTCTCTGAATTCACGAAACACGCATGCTGGACAGCTACGTCTTTGAATAGAGCTCCTGCCCGGCGAGACGGCGGACATGGTATTGGGCGAAGAAAAGTCATGGGGTCAGCGGTAAGCCTGACGATGATGACGGATTCGCTGCACTCGCACAACTCGGATCCGCGTAACCGCGTAAAAGGGTTCGCCTCACGCGGCTGGGAAGAATGGACGTTCTACGTTTACCTGTTGCCTCTACGTGCGCGAGAGCGCAGTCACCGGGTCGAGTTTGGCGGCGCGGCGCGCGGGCAGATAACAGGCGAGAAACGCGACTGCGCCAATCAGAAATGAAATCGCGAGATACGTCGTCGGATCATCTGGCCGCACATTGAACCGCGTAAAAGGCTCCGCCTCACGCGGTCTCGGTCGCTAGGTGCGCGAGAGGGCAATGACGGGATCGAGTCTCGCCGCGCGCCGGGCCGGCAAGTAACAAGCAATTAGAGAAACAACGAGGAGCAGCAGCGAGATCGCGATAAATGTCATCGGATCGCTCGCGCCGACGTGGAAGAGCAGATTCGAAATTACGCGGGTGAGACTGAAGGCACCGGCCAGTCCGGCGACAACGCCAATCGCGGCCAGCGTCATTCCCTGCCTAACGACTAGTCCGAGCACATCACTTCTCTGCGCACCGAGCGCCATGCGGATGCCGATTTCCTGCGTGCGTTGCGTGACCGTGTAAGCCATGACGCCGTAAATGCCGATCGCGGCAAGGAGCAACGCCGCGATCCCGAAGACGGCAAAGAGCTGCATCGAAACACGCCGCGTGCCTAACGAGTTCATCACCACGTCGTCCATCGTGCGGACGTTGTAGATGGGCTGATCCTTGTCGAGCGCCTGCACTTCGCGTCGCAAGGTGGTAGCAAAGGCAGCCGGATCGCCGGCGGTTCGAATCACCAGTCCCATGAAATTCCACTGAGAGTCCTGGGCGTGCGGAACGTAGATTTGCATGCCGCCCTCTTCGGTGAGAGAACCGGTCTTCGTGTCGCCGACCACCCCGACGATTTCGCGCATGAATTTTTCATCGCGGCGATGCCCTCGAAATGCAGCCCAGATGCTGAGGCGTTTGCCGATCGCGGCTGTGGGCGAACCGAAGTAACGCTTCGCGGTGGTTTCGTTGATGATTACCACCTTCGGTCCGTCAGCATTGTCGCGAGGTTCGAAGGTGCGTCCGGAAAGCAACGGAATTTGGAGCGCGCGAAAATAATCGCCCGTGATGGTGGAGAACATCGCGTCCTTCGCTTCGTCCACCGTGAGCGGCCGGCCTTCCGGAATAAACCCGCGTCCAATCGCATAACCACTCGGGTTGAGCGGAAGATTGACGCTGGCTCCCGCCGCTTGCACGCCCGGCACCGCTTCCAGCCGTTCTATCAGTTGCCGGAAAAATTCCACGCACGGCTGATCATCTTTGTATTTCGGACCCTGCAACGCCAGGTTGGCGATGAGGACGTTGTGCGCATTGAAGCCGGGCCGAACCTCCTGGAGACGGAGGAAGCTCTTGATGAGCAATCCAGCGCCAACCAGTAGCACCAGCGAAAGGGCGACCTCACCGATCAACAGCAGGCTGCGCGCACTTGTCCGCCGATGTCCTTCGCCGCTGCGTCCGCCTTCTTTCAATGCGCTGGTGACGTCGAGCTTCGAGGCTTGGAGCGCGGGGACGATGCCGAAGAGAATGCCGGTAAGCGCCGAGACGCCGAGAGCGAACGTCAGGACGCGATAATCAATCCCGATCTGTTCGAGCCGCGGTGCGCCTTCGGGCAACATCGACATCAGCAGATCGGTTAACCAAATGCTGAGGACGAGTCCCGCAGCCCCGCCGATTGCCGAGAGCAGAATGCTCTCCGTCAGCATCTGCCGCAGAACGCGCGTGCGGCTCGCGCCCATCGCGGCCCGGATCGCAATTTCCTTTTGCCGCGCGGCGCTGCGGGCGAGGAGGAGATTGGCAACGTTCGCGCAGGCAATCAGCAGCACGAATCCGACGGCGCCGAGGAGCGCGAGGAGGGATGGTTTTACCTCGCGAACGAGCCGTTCGTGGAGCGTCGAAATAAACACGTCCCAACCTTTGTTCGTCTCGTGAAACTGCTTGTCGAGCTGCGCATTGATGGCGCTGAGACGAGTTTGCGCCTGCTTCAGATCGATACCGGTATTCAGACGCGCGATCGCCGACCACACGCGGTTATCGCGCGGTTCGTCCCTGAGATTGACCGCGGTCGGCACCCAAACCTGGGTTTGCTCCGGGTATTCAAACCCCGGCGGCATCACGCCGATGATCGTGAGGGGGAATGAGCTCATCTGGACCTGTTTCCCGACGATGGCCGGATCAGATCCGAAGCGGCGCTTCCATAAGCCGTGGCTGATGATCGCGACGGTTTGCGGCCACCCTTTGTCGTCTTCGGGAACGAACGTTCGCCCGAGAACAGGCTGGACACCGAGCACGGAGAAGAACCCGGTCGTCACACCGGCGCGCGGCACGCGCTCCGGCTCCGCCCCATCCGCACCAAAGTTGGCGGTACCGGTCCAGTAGGCGGCGGTGCTCGCGAAGAGATCGGTTTGTTGCGACCAATCGGTAAAGTCGAGAAACGAGATGTTGCTCTCGGTAATGCCCGCCGCAGGATTTTTGCCTTCGATGTAGATGATGCGTTCGGCGTCCGGAAACGGAAGCGGACGGAGGAGCACGCCGTTCACCAGGCTGAAGATCGCGGTGTTCGCGCCGATGCCGAGCGCGAGCGCAATAATGGCGACGGCGGTGAAGCCGGGATTTTTGAAAAACATCCGCACGGCGTACCGCAGATCGCGCCCTACGCCTTCCATATAATAACCGGCCTTAGCTTCTCTGACCTTTTCCTTCAATTGCTCGACCCCGCCCAGCTCGATCGCGGCTTGTCGGCGCGCCTCCACTTCGGACAATCCTTCCGTGATTTTCTTTTCCACAAGAGCGTCCAAGGCATAAGCAAGTTCGTCAGAGAGCTCCTGTTCTACATCTCCCTTTCGAAACAGGTTCCGCCAAAAAGCGGCAATGCGATTGAGAACGCTCATAGAAGACTTCAGGTCGCGCGGAGCGCGGCTGTGATTGCGCCCGAAACTTTGCGCCAATCGTTCGTTTCAGTTTGGAGCTGACGGCGGCCAGCTTTGGTCAGCCGATAAAACTTTGCTTTACGGCGGTTCTCCGATTCTCCCCATGACGAGGCGAGCCAACCAGCCTCCTCCATGCTGTGCAACGCCGGAAATAGCGAACCGGGCTTTACCTCAAACGCGCCGTTAGTGATCTGTTCGACGCGATGAGCAATGGCAAGACCGTGAAACTCTCCATGAACGAGCGTCTTCAGGATTAACAGATCCAGCGTGCCTTGGAGTAATTCCGTCGATTTATATCTTCGTATAGACATTCTGTAGGAGAATCGTCGCGTCCTATAGACTGTCAATAGAAAGACCGCGTAAAAGGCTTCGCCTCACGCGGTCATTCAAGATTCCGAACGCTACTTAACCGCGTTCCAGAACCAAAGTGCAAACAGCCCGTGCGTGCTTGGATTTGGATGCAAACCATCGGCGACCGTACCTGTTCCATTCCAAAGTCGAAAGACGTCAACAGTAGCGTATTTCGTGTTGCGATGGCGTCGCCTGAAATTCTTTATCATCGTGCTGTATTGCGCGTTGAAAGCGGTGAAGGCTTTGCGTAACGCGCGGAGTTTCTTGCGCGAATAAGTGCGCTGGTAGTAGATCGTCTTGGTCAAGTCCGGCAGGTTCGGCATTAACACCGAGCGGAAGCCTTGCTGGTAGGCCATGTCTATTCCCGATGTATAAGCTGGAAGGTATTGCGCCACGCGAAATCGCTTGTCTAATGCAGGAAACAACCATATAACGAGCAACGCACCGGCCTTTGATCCAGTCGGCATACTTTGCAACTGAGCAATTAAACCTCGGCGCGGCGGCGATGTGATGCTCAATAGCTGTGCGCTCGGTTGGGCTTTATTGTTGGCTTGGATATAAGTGAAGGCAAGCCTCCGAGATAATTTCCCGGGCCACGCTTGATAGCCAGTCGCTTGCGTTGCTGCGCTGTAAGAGTTCCCGCAGACATAAAGCGATGTGATTTTTGTGCTCATGAAGATTCCGAAAGGTCTTACTCAGCATGAAAATCCAGATAAATTTCGTGTCGTCTTTCGGCGCGCGCAACTCGACAAACTCGCCGCGATTCGCGCGCGGTGTCGTAGTGCAGGCGAATCTGAATTAAATTTACGTTGCATTGACTAATCGCGAGCACGAGCTGAAAACCGTTTCCATCTAACGGCTCGGCGCGATTACTTTTGAATTCTTCCTTCTTAATTCTTCCTTTGCTTCCATTCTTCTTTCTTAATTCTTAATTGAAATAGGAGTTGCTCTATGAAGAAGCGTTTCGTGCTCTGTTGTTTCCTTGTCGGTCTGGCGTTCTCCAGCTCTTTTAGCCAATAAACTGTTTTCATCGTCCGCCACGCTGAAAAGGCCGACGCCAGCAAAGACGCGGAATTATCGGGAGCCGGCCGCGCTCGCGCCGAAGCGTTGGCCAACATGCTGAGGGATTCAAAAATCAGCGTTATCTACACGACCGAGTTCAAGCCTACGCAGCAAACCGCCGCGCCACTAGCCAAGGCGCTCGGCCTGACGGTCACGATCTTGCCGGCCGAAAACCAGGCTGCGCTCGTCGCAAAACTGCGCACATCCACTGCCACTTCGTTAGTCGTCGGTCACGGCAACACCATCCCGGACATAATCAAAGCGCTCGGGATAACGGAGCCGGTCAACATCCCCCGACAGCGACTACGATAATCTTTTCGTCGTCGCGCTTGGAGAAAAACCGTGCCTGATCCGCCTTCATTACCGTTGAGTTTACCGCGTAAAAGGCTTCGCCTCACGCGGTCTTGGCGGTTTACCCTAACGGGGTGTTCTACGTGTACGTCTTACCGCGTAAAAGGCTTCGCCTCACGCGGCTGTCGCGATAGAAAGGAGAGCGGATGTTTTACGTCTACCTGTTGCATTCCGCGAAAGACAATGGGTTTTACATCGGTTTCTCGACGGACTTGAAGAGGCGGCTATCGGAGCATACACGGGGCGCTTCATTCGCCACGAAATCACGGGGTCCATGGAAGCTTATTTATTATGAAGCTTACTTGAATCAGGAAGATGCTCTAGGGCGTGAAAAATATCTTAAGAGTGGATCCGGCAGACGATTTCTGCGAGCGCAATTACGTCATTATTTCCGCGTAAATGGCTTCCCCCCACCCGGCGTAAATCAGGATGTCTCGCCCACCGACTAATAAACCGCGTGAGGCGAAGCCTTTTACGCGGATCATCAATCTCGTCGACGGCACTTACGAACTGTTCCGTCACTTCTACGGATTGCGACGGTTCACCAAAGGCAAGGACCGTCCCTACGGCGCGATCGTCGGCGTATTGCAGACCGTTCTTCAGATGCTGGAGAACGACGCCATTTATCTCGGCGTCGCCACCGATCACGTGATCGAGTCGTTTCGCAATCGGCTCTGGCCGGACTACAAGACCGGCACCGGCATTGAGCCCGCGCTGCTAGCGCAATTCCATCCGTTAGAGGAGGCGCTCGCGGCGATGGGCGTTGTCGTCTGGCCAATGATCGAGCTCGAAGCCGATGACGCACTCGCTTCGGCCGCGCATATCGCGTCGAAAGACAAGAAGGTCGAGAAAATCGCCATCTGGACGCCGGATAAAGATTTGGCGCAATGCGTGCGAGGTACGCGTGTGGTGCAGATCGACGGCCGCCGCAAAATCATTCGCGATGCGGCTGGGATACGCGAAAAGTTCGGCGTTGACCCTCCGCTCATCCCGGACCTGCTCGCGCTCGTGGGCGATGCGGCCGACGGCTACCCCGGCATCCCCGGGATCGGCGCCAGGACTGCCGCCCAGCTTTTGAACCGTTACGGTCCGATCCAAAAGTTCCCGTCAAACATTCTCGGCGACCAGCGCGATCTCGCGCTGCTCTTCAAGAATCTCGCGACGCTGCGCACCGATGCGCCGCTCTTTAAAAAGGTCGAGACGTTGCGCTGGCGCGGTGCCACGCCGGCATTCGCGGCGTGGGCGGAGCGGATGAAAGCGCCGCGGTTGCTGGAGCGGTGCGACCGCGTAAAGCTGCGCCACGCGGCAAGCAAGGCTGCGGGGTTCTAACCGGCCTGGCTATTCCGAAGGTTTTTCCGAGATGTTAAAGTCCGACCCGCAGGAATAGACTCACACGTCTATTCCCGATCAAACACAAGAATGCTCTTGGGCCTGCCTTGACCCGGCAGGCGTTCGGTCATCGTCAAGGTCCTGAGATCTGTGGAAAGCTCGGTCTGCAAGGTGCCCGTAATTTTGCCTTTGAATTTGTATGTGATTTCCAGGCTGCGCTCGTTAACGCGGCGTCCCGAATATGCGGTGCCTTTGTCCACACCTTTCGGATCGAGGTCCGGATAATCGTTCCCATCTAACTTGATCCTCTTAACCATTTCTTCATCGGAACGTTTAAATGAGAGGCCGTCACCCTCGTAAGGCTGGATCTGGAGCTCGATCCCCATCTTTACTTTCGCACTCTCGCTGTCCCATGTGCCTGGAAAACCTGAATTTCCGGCCGTCCGATCGTATACGTAGGGCAAAAACAATGTCGAACCGTTGGGCAAAGGTTGCGAGAACAGTGTCACACCGTCGGGCAAATACTGCGTAAAGGCGTCGTTCAGGGTTTTGCCGTCTTCGGAAAGCGTCCACTGCGCCCTGAGGAGCACGCGGCCCTTCATCTTGCGGACGACCTCCCAACTGTTGGGTCCTTTCGCCGTAATGGACACGGTGGTTCCGCTCAGAGCTGGCTGGTCACTTCCATCGGCCACGACTGTGTCCACTTGGCCCGGGCCAAAGGTGAAGGTGTATCTGTTTTCTCCTGCGGCCTCAACCTTCATTTCGTCGTAGAGTTTGCTCTTGGACGGATTCACCTTCCATTTGCCTACGAAGGGATCGTTCGCCGCCGATACCGTGCCGATAGTCAGACAAACAACCGGCAGCGACAGAAGACTGCGCAGTAGCAGTAGCATTCGCATTCCCAAATTCTATACACAGGCGCTGTCCCTGTCTTCGAAATGTTGTGGAACGGATCGGCGTGTTGCGAGGCGACAGGGCGCATTTAACAAATTCTGACAGAGTTGCGGGAGGTGATCCGCCGCTTATTCCGGACCTGCTCGCGCTCGTTTCTTAATTTTGCTTCGTTGATGCGATCCACTCCAACGGTCGCGGCTGAAAATTCAGGTCGCGTTTTGCCTTGGCGTTCGACACGCCTCGGATCTGAGTCCCGTAATAAACCGCATCCGCGCCACCATCCCATTTCAGAGCATCTTCAACCGATACCTGCGGCGGTGGTGGAGCATTCAGCCATCGAGCAAACGCAGGGAGCCATTCGCGCACCGGTAAAGGTTGATCGTTCGCAATCAGATAAATCCCAGGATGGCCGCGCTCTGCTGCTGCAATGGTGGCAATCGCCGCGTCTTCAATGTGTAACCACGACCAAACGCCTTCGCCATTCCCGATGATCGGAAACTGCTGCTGTCGCACCTGTCGGGCAACATCGCCATCGGGGTTGAACCAGGTGCCGGGTCCATAGAAGAAACCATAACGTAGAACGATCGCTTCCATGTTGGGATTTCCCAGTAAACGATGCTCAAGCTCAGTTAGCTCGCGGGCACCTGCTGCAACCGCAGGCGAGGCATCAAATGCCAAGGGCGTATCTTCATCTGCCAATCCAGGACCAGGAATCGCATAGAATGCGACTGACTGCCTGAGGTAACGCCGCACACTCGCTGCTTGCGCGGCTGCCAGCACATTAGCGCCACCTTCTAAACGGATGCGATTGTTGAGAGCGGCGGCGGCGTTCATCGACTCAGGGGTGTAGGTTTTGGGTAAAGCGGTGAGTTGTTCAATCACCACTTCAGGCTGCGCACGGCTGACAACCGCTTTGACCGCATCGGCATCAAATACATCGGCGATGGCAGGTTCTATGCCTTGTTGCACCAAAGCGTGCGCTTTTTCTGGAGAACGGGTCAGAGCAACGACACCGTGTCCTTTGGCGAGCAATTCTGCGATCAGGGGTCGACCGATCGCTCCCGTTCCCCCTGCAACAAAAATCTTCATCTGTGAACCTCCTCTTGAAGTATGGGGCTATTCTTCATAACTCCTAGTTGAAACTCGCGCGCCTCCCGCAAACGCGGGAGTTCCCGGCAGCCAGGATATCCGTAGCACCCCGCGCCCCAATCGATCCGATCGCGGAGCCAAGGATTAAAGCAAAAGCTCCGGCTGGTCAGGCGACGGCGAGTTGCGGGGCGGCCGACTCCAAATCGGCGATCGAATTGGCCAGTTGTACTGGCGAGACGGGTTTGCTCAGGCAAAAGCGTGCGCCATTCGCGTAGGCGACGGCTCTTGCCTGCTCAGAATCTTTGTCAGCAACAACAAGCGTTGGCAGCTGCTTACAGCAGCCATGAATGGCGCCCAGCAATGTCATCCCACGGCAATCTCCATTGAAAGCCAGGATAGCGGCATCTAACTCACGCTTTCGTCGGCAAACAATTTGTAATGCCTCCTCGGCGGTTTGTGCGATGAGGAGAACCGTGCCGGTGTCCCAAAGCGCTTGCCTTACGACCGTTTTGAAGTCTTCGTCACGCGTGTAGAGGAGAACGAGCCGTGCGAGTCGTGGATGAGGGGGCGGTGCCAGTCGCGATTTCATCGAGGGGTTCACGCTGATTTCTACGGAAATTGGAGGGCGAAGGTCTCAAAGAATCTGGTGCATCGCTTCCGACTTTCAGCAATACGGAGACTTTTCTCGCAGAGAGTCCTGTTTTCGGGGAACTTCCGTCCGCCAACTCCGTAGAACCAGGTAAGAATGACAAAAAAGCAGTGGATCAAACCCATGCTGAAAACCGTGCCGATCTTCTTCGAGTGCACGTGTTACGCGGGCACGGTTTAAAAATATCAGGCGATAGCGAGGATCGCGTTAAGTCGCCCGGGGTTCCTGCGTGCAATTCCTAGAGGCCGGGACGCACTGGCTTTAACTCGCAAAAATCTCGCGGAGTTTCTTTTCGCGCAGCTCTGTTGTAGCCGAGGGCGCTGCCCTCGGTGGGTTTTTCATTCCGTGCGACACCGCGCTCAACGTCCGCGGCTACAGCAAAACGCCGTCATCCCATTTTTACCGTTTGCAATTCGCTGTTACTTTGCTGAATGACGAAAAAGCTAAATTACGCTCCCGATCTGACTCAGCGTCCGCCGCGCAGCCCTCGCGTGCGGCTAGGGGGTTACGTTGTCCTTCCGCGGATCCTTGATAAGGGTCGCGCCGAGATCGCAGGGACCGCTGGAGAGTTCAAATACAATAACCCGGGCGACTACCATTGGTTCCGCTTCACTGGAATCACGCCGGAAGCCTTAAAGGCTGAGCTTGCCACCGGTAAAGGCGACGGTGAGATGCTGGTGTGGATACAGGAGAACGCGCCTAACAAACGCAGTCCATGGGAGATCCAGCAATGGAGCGCTTACTTTTCCGAGCGCGGGCCGGATAGCGACGTGGAAACGCTCGAAATGTTTGCCGAGCGCATGAAAAAGTTTAACCCTACCCGCGAAGACGTGAAGACATGGTTCGACCTGCTCGATCTTGATGATTACGTGACGTTTGGCGGAAAGGCTTAGTTCCAGATTTCAGATTTGTATCTCGGCTGCGCCCGCAGCGCTCGACCGCTACCCTCGCGGTCCGGCGGCTGCCGGATCGCTCATCCCATTCTCTCCATTGAAACTCGTTGGCTGCCCACGCTCAAAAGACGCCGCGGGCTTATTTGCCGAGGTGATCTGTCGAGTGGATGAAAGTGGCTGTGTCATCGTGGAGAGCTTTGAGCGATTCCTGATGCGCGTACACCATGTGACCCGACTGATAGTACCGATATTCAATGTGGTCCTGAAGCCGTTCCGGAATCTGGAGATGGTGCATTTCGTACCAACCTTCGTAAAACGGCGTGGCCAGATCGAAGTAGCCGCCGAGTAGAAGGATTCGCAGGTCCGGATTGTATTTCATGGCGCTGGCCAAATCCGGCATGACGTTGGTCGACTGCGGCAACGGCTGGGGTGCCCCCGGTGGCTGATGCTGGAAATTCCAGATCTTCCACAGCTCAATTCCTGGCCGATAAGTTTTGTCCTGACCATAGTGCAAAGACTTTCTCACGTAGTCGTTGAAACCGGAGACATAAGCGGAGCTAATGGCGGCGGCTTGCGGATCGTAATCGGCCTCCTTGCTAAGCGGATCCATGGTAGGGCCCGAGAAGCGCGTGTCGAGACGGCCGGTCGTGGTGTCGGTGTCGTCCTGGAGGTTCTTGGAGAACTCGCCGCCGTCGATGCGCAAGTTGGCCTTCAGGATGTAGCTGACAGGAAGTCCGGTATAGGCGTGGAGCTTTTCGGCAATCTCCTTGCGTTGGGCTTCCGGCAGAGTCGCTCCTTCTGCCAGCGCGTGTGCATAATCCCCCATCGCGAACTGTTCAACTTCTTTGAGAAAAAGTTCGAGTTGACCGGGAGAATTTGGACCGGGCAACTTGTGATGATACCAGGCGGTCGCCGCGTAGGTAGGCAGCGCCATCATGTAGGGTAGGTCGACGCCGGGATTGTATTCCGGTCGATCCACGCTCAGGTCGAAGTTCAGGATCTGCGAGAGCATGATCACGCCGTTCAAGTCGAGGTAGTACTCGTGCTGGAGCAGGTCTACCAGCACGGCGGAACGCGGCGTGCCGTAGCTTTCACCAAAGAGATACTTCGGCGAGTTCCAGCGCCCGTATTTGCTAAGATACGCAACGATGAATTCTGCGAACGCGTGGGCGTCCGGATCCACGCCGTAAAATTCTTTTTCCTTGTTCTTGCCGGCGATGCGACTGAAGCCGGTGCCGGGAGCGTCCACGAATACCAAATCGGTGGCGTCCAGCAGGCTGTAGTCGTTATTAACAACTTGATAAGGCGCGGCTGCGGTATGCGAGTTGTCTGCCGTGATCACCCGCCGGGGGCCAAAGGCCCCCATGTGCAGCCAGACAGTCGAAGAGCCGGGGCCGCCGTTGAACAGGAACGTCACGGGACGTTTATCCTGTTCCGCATTCTGTTTGTTATAGGCCACGTAGAACATCGAGGCTTCAGCCGTCGGATTTTTGGATTTCTCTTCGCTCTCCCCGCTTGGTTCGCTCTCTTCATTCTCCTTGCTTTTCCGGTCCGCAGCCGAGGCCGCATCATCCCAGCCTTTGGGATGGACGACGAGTGTGCCGGCCACGGCTTGATACTCGATTGGGCTGCCTTCGACGGTCACGCTGCCCGTGCTGGTGGCAGATTCGGGCTTGAAGTTGGGGGTTGCAGTGGGCGTTGGCGTAGCCTTCGACTCAGCGTTTGAACCCTTTTGGGAGGCCGCGTTGACTTGGACGGCGAGTCCAGCTGCCAGGAAGAGGCTAAAGGCAAGGCGAAGCGAGCGTTTCCAAAAAGCAATTTTCCTTTTAGGCGCTACGCGATTGTCTGAAAAAGTTTTTTTCATCACGATGACGTTTCTGAATTCTGGCCGGGAACGGAGTCCGAGCAAACACTGTTTTCGTCCTTGGCCCGCTTCAGACAGCCTACCGAGAGAATAGCATTTCATAGCAAAAGCAACGGAATCACCCTGGCGGCCGTGTCTCCGATAGCGAGTGAAATAAGAAGAGAGTCGGAATTCCGTCTGAACTCGCCATGGCGAACAAGCTGGCGAACGCTAAACGCCAGACGGTTGGTCGGAATTGGTCGTCCTTGTTTAAGATGTCGGATAGATCATGGCAGATTTCAGATTTTGGAGTCTAAAAACAGGAAAAGGCTTAGGGATCTCGACGAATACTTTCAAAGAAGTTCTGTTCGCCAGCTTTATAACCAGTGCCCCACGTTAAAGGTGACGGCCCACAGGGCCGTGGCTACAACCGCAGGAATGACACCTTCTATTCGAGCAGCTGCCTCAGATTTTGAAGCACGGCGTCTTCTTCGTCCGAGCGCGCGCCATCAGCGAGGAACAGCTCCTGGCACAGATCCAATGCTCGTCCCTTCACTGCTGCGGTACCAAGCCTCTCGTTTATCGAAGCCAGGAATTGATCCCTGTATACCTGACTTTCTCTCGCGTTGCGTGCGTTACCAACCGATCTCGCATCGAACTGATCGAACGGTATTTTCGGGTCCCAATTGAAGCTAGCGACCGTATCCGTGATCAATCTGTCCTCGGCGAGGAAGACCAAATTGTCGGCATACATGCAATAATTCAGCAAATCCACTATCGCCTCACGCTGGGGCTGGGTGAGACCGTCTTTCGGCGCTTCCGCTTTATGGAACAGTTTTTTGATTAGACTGGGCATAGAGATTCAGTTTCCAGTCCGAGTTTGTAGCAGCAACCACCAATCACGGGCAAGAATTACCAGAGAAATGCTTCTCATTTCAGGCGGCCTACGTTAGATTGTACAGGCAAACGGTTCGGCAACAGGAAAGGGAAAGGGAAACATGAAAACAAAATTGTCTGCCGTCGCGCTTGTTGCGAGCGCGGTCACGATTGCTCAAGCGAACCCAGGAGCTGTTCCCGCAGCGAAAGTGGGAGGGCGAGTTACACGCAGTGCCCCGGCGGTTCATGCTCCGATGCGGCCCGGCGGTGTTTCATCGTTCCGCTCGACGCCGATGCGGTCATATGGCAATAGACCGTTTTATTCAGGCCAACGCTCTCCCTCGGTTGGGATGCGTTCGTTACCATCCTTCGCATATCGGCGGCCTATTTATTCGAGTCGACCTTTGGTCACGCGTTCCGGTCCATACACGATAGCAACTATCCCGCAACGCAATCGTATCGCGCTAATCGCGAATCGCAGAACTCCAGCTGTCACACGCGTTTGGAACCAGCGAAACATCGGAACGCAATTCCGGAACGGAAATAATCTACGAAACGCCAACAATTTCCGGAATGGAAACAATCATCTGCGGCATGACTGGCAAAAACACGTTTTCGCTCACACCTCAGGAGATTGGCATCGCGATTGGAACCGCAATTGCGACCACTGGTGGAATGGTCACCGATGCTCCTTTATTAATGGAACGTGGGTGATCTTCAATCTGGGATTTTCTCCGTGGTGGCCTTCGTACTATCCAGACGATTACTACTACGACTATGGCTTCCCGAATGATGGCTACGGCTCGTCGACCTACGGGTACGATTATCCGAACTCGTACAATTACGACCCCGGCGACTACAACTCAGGCAATTACCAGGGACAGATGTATCACGATCAAAATAGCTATCCGGACCAATCGCAGGGCTACTACGACTCCGGTGTTTACCAAACGGAAGTGTACGATGATCCGAATGGCTACAGCGATAAACCGCAATCAGACGATTCGATCATTGTCGCAGCGCAGGAACGACTGGCTCGCCAGGGCTACTACCGCGGCGAGACAGACGGTGTGCTCAGCGCTGAGACGCAGAAAGCCATCAGGCGTTATCAAAGTACCAACGGCTTGCGCCAGACTGGCGACCTCGACAGCGACACGCTCGCAGTTATGGGACTATCCAAAGGTACGAGCTACTAAAATTTGAGATCGGCCAATGTGGGGGAAGGAATTGGGGGCCGGATCTCAAGGGCAAGTTGTCCAGATCGTTTTTTTAAGAAAGATAATGAAAATAGGCGTGCGGCGATCTGTTAAGAGAGTCTTCCCATGATGTCATTGTGATGGAAACACAGGGGCGCGAAGCGCAGCTCTTTAGTTATGCGGTGAACCTGGTGAAGCCAGGTGCGAGCCAATCATCCTCTGCGCCAGATAAAACAGTGATTGTCGCCTACGATCTTGTCACGCCGTAGCCCGTGGTTAGGCCGATCAGGCTTTGCGCGGCAAAAGCGGAAGCAATTTCGTGGCGGATTTGAGCCCCAGCCATTCCAGGCAACACCAAATCTTTCTCGCCGTGCGCATCGCTCCAGTGTAAGCACCGCCGAGTTCTTATCATAAGCGGCTTACGATGCACGAATTCAACTGCTCAAAGTTTCTGAAGTCGCTGCCTGTTCCCGCCAACGATCGGTGTTTACCCCCATGACGAATAGCCAGAGCATCAACAGCACTTCCGCGGTAACGCCAACAATTGCGATGTAAGCGAACAGTCGCTCGGCTAATGGCGGGTACAAAAAGATTAGCCAGCCTAAACCTGCGAGCACCATCAACACGCCCAGAAAGCGCGGTAGGAAGGTCGATCGCAGAATAAGACAGCCGATCAGCAGACAATACACTCCGAAGAACACCAGGGCGACATTGCCGACTTGGTGGGTCAATTTCAAAAATAGCATTCCGACTGCGCGGCCCGACAATTCGTCGGAGCTGAATACAGAAACCGTTCCTCCATCTCCCAGGTTGGCTAAGGTGAAAAACTGAAACGCGCTCCCGCCCGCCTGAATTGCGCAGCCTACAACTCCGAAGAAGGCGGCAACCAACGAAACAGTTCGATTCACTGGCTTGAACAACACGTAAAACAAAGCGACCAACGCGATGTAGAATCCTGTTCCGATCAAGCCGGTAGCAACGCCGAGATGGAATAACTGTTCGTGAGTGACAATCGCGTTCGCCGTCGCTGTGCTGTCGTTTTTGACGACTAATCCTTTCAGGCACGCGACACTCAGCATCGACATAAGAAAGAAAAGCAAGTAAACGAGTCCGATTATCTGCGCTTTTTTCTTAGTCATGATCCTAGCTCCGGGTTCTCTGCGGATAATTCCCTAATCAAAACTCTTTAGAACTGCCAGCCAAAACGCCAGTGCGACTCAGACGTCGTGTGACGGAACGACAGCCGTCGTTTTAACGGCTTCGCGAAGAGCTGCAGGTGAATAGTCGGCGTGTCACATTCTTAACAGACGCCGAATGGTGATTTCGAGTTTTCGAAGATTGACCGGTTTTGTAAGATGCGAATCGAAGCCGGCCTGCCGGGCGCGCTCGATGTCCTGCTGCATTCCGAAACCGGTCAGCGCGATTGCCGGTGTCGTTTTGATCTTTCGAATCTCCGTAATCAAATCAATCCCACTACCGTCCGGCAAGCCAAGATCGCAAACGAGCAGATCGAAGTCTTCGCGCGCTACGACCTCCAAAGCTTTCGCTACGGTAGGGACGCTCTCGACCTTGTAACCGCGCTTCTCTAAAAGACCAGACAATGCCCGCGCGCTGTCCAGGTGGTCCTCCACCAGAAGGAGATTCACTTTGCCAGCCACGTTCGGGAGTGCACCGTCCGGCTCGCCCCTCGCCGGCACGCCAGTAATCGTCGGAATGCTCACCGTGAACGTGGAGCCTTGTCCCAGGCCCGGGCTCTCAGCGGTCAATTTTCCTTCCAAAAGCTTGATCAGCGCGTTGGAGATTGTCATTCCAAGTCCCAGTCCGCGGTACCGCCGATGATGCGTGGGATCGCCCTGCTCGAAGGGTACGAACAGCTTCGAAATTGTTTCCGGGGTCATTCCAATACCGGTATCTGCAACTGAGACATCGATTTTTCCGTCGGAATTGTTAGACGTGCCGATAGTAATATTTCCGCCACTCCCGGTAAATTTGATGGCGTTAAGCAGGATGTTCCAAAGGACTTGCTGCAATCGTGCGGCATCGGTGTGGACGCAGTGCCGGGAGGCGTTCAGGCGCAGAGACACGTCAAGATCCTTCTCGTGAAGTTCGCTTTGCGAAAGGCCAATCAACAACTCGACCAACTCATGCACATCGGTGTCTTCCGGTGAAACCGACACCATGCCTCGTCCTAAACGCGTCAGATCAAGGAGATCGTCGATAATGCGCGCTTCGAGTTCAATGTTGCGTCGCAGCATCTGGACATCGGACCGGATCGGTTCTGGAAGTTCTCCGCTCACCTCCCATAGATTGAGTGTGGCCAGTACCGGCGTAAGCGGGGTCCGTAACTCGTGCGAGAGCATCGCCAGAAACTGGTCCTTGGCTTTGATCGCTGTCTCAGCAGTTTCTTTTGCTTGCCGCAATTCGCGAGAAGAATTTTTTTGCTCTGAAAAATCGCGGAAAACTAAAACAACACCGTGCATAACGCCGTTTGCATCGCGAATAGGCGCGCCACTGTCATCAATTGGAACTTCCGTCCCGTCTTTGCGAATCAGGATGGTGTGATTTGCCAGGCCGACGATCACGCCTTCCTCCATGACTTTCTCAACCGGACTTTCAACTGGTTGCCGAGTCTCCTCGTTTACAATATGAAAAATCTCCGTGCTGGGCCGACCGTTCGCTTCGTGAAATTTCCAGCCAGTTACTTCTTCAGCGACCTGGTTCATGAACGTAATGTGGCCAGCCTGATCTGTGACGATCACGCAATCCCCAATGCTCGCGAGCGTCACGGCGAGCAGATCCTTTTGTCGTTTTAATTCGAAATCCCGTCGGGCAGCTTCAGCCAGTGCCTGGTCGCGCAATTTGATCGATTCAGCGATTCGCCGATAAGCCCACGCCAGGACGATGAGATTAAGGAGGCCTGCCGCAATAAAGACGATGGTGCGAATCCAGGTAATTCGGTCACTGGCTTGACGATCTCTTTCAAGCGCAGCGGTCTTGATGGATTGCACACGGGCGACTTCACCGCGTAGCTTTTCCATCAGTTCCTGACCCCGCCCGGATCGTACCGCTTCTGCAGCAGCCTCAAAGCCCCCGGTTCGACGCAGTTCTACTGTCCTGCGCAGTTCTGCGATTTTTTGTTCGACTAACTGGGTGACTTTATCGACATCAGCCTCAGAGATGTCGATGCGCGGCATCGACTTGAATGTTGCAATTTCTGTCGGCAATCGACTCAGTGCGTCATTGAAAGGAGCGAGATAGCGTTCGTCACCAGTAATGATGAAGCCCCGCTGGCCGGTCTCCGCGTCCTTTACTATCGAAGTTATTTCATCGAGGTCGATAATGACCTGGCGACGGATCTGTTCACGCTCGTGAGCGCGCAGCACTTGATTTCCGAATTGGTATGTAACGAAGGTGCTACCGAGCACTACTACGGCAGTAATAACGAATACCGAAAGTATTACCCGCAGACGAACGATCATTGCTCGTGGTCAAGTTTCTCCAAACCCGGTTCTGCTGGCAACGCCAACGTGCAAAGCCTTAACGTTTGGATCGAATTGCATCGGCATGCGCTTCCGGTTTAGAGAGAATGTCCGTTCCTTTGTCAAATGTTATGGGCAACCAAGTTCCGGTGGGACATCCTGTCTGTGCATAAGAAGGGCTTAACAGTAACGTTTCCGTCGTTGTCATGAGTCGTATTAATCTCCTGGATCTTCTACGATTTGCGGCACAGCGATCCTCTCGCCTATTGGATTTTAAGCTGGACGAAAAGATGCTCGCCTCGCGTCACTGGTTTTATTATTTCCGGCGGTCAGCGCCCGCGCCTACAGACGTCTCCAGATAGCGACGTGGCTACAAAGGAGTCGGTAACGCTGCGTCAAGCGACGGGAACGACGGTCGCCGCTTCGATGATAGGCGTCTCGGCCTTGTCGCTGATCAGCTTCCGTAAAAACGGAATCAGCGCGACGAGCATGATGCCGACCGCCAGGCTGCCCAGGCCAAGTTCGGTGAAGAGTTTCGCGTACCCGGTGTTGGTGGCGACAATTGTGGTGCCGGTCGGTTCGGGAATCATTCCCGAAAAGTCACCTGCAAAGAGCGACGCAAGGCCGGTCACGAGCATCCAGCTGCCCATCATCACGCCCTGATATTGCTTCGGTGCGAGCTTGCCGATCATCGCGTATCCGATCGGCATGATGAGGAGCTCGCCGATGCTCTGCAGGACGTAGTTCAGGAACAGCCAGATGAACGCGCTCTTGCCATCGGTCCCGGCTAGCTTGATACCAAGCGTGAGAAGGAAAAAGGCGACTGCCATCAAGAGCAGCGACGCCGCGAATTGTTGCGGGATGTCGATTCTCCACCCGCGCTCGCGCATGCGGGTAAACAGCGACGCGAAAATCGGCCCGCCGAGCACGATGCAAACGGTGTTGATGTTCTGAATCCATTGCGGCTGAATCTTCACGGGGCCGACCATCAGATCGACGTTGTTGACCGCGAATAGCATCAAACCGTTCGGCGCCATTTGATAAAGCGACCAGAACATCAGCGAGCCGATGGTCAGAATCAGGTAGGCCGTCATGTTCCGTCGCTCGCGGCGGTCCTGGTGCCGGACAGTGAGGTAAATCAGTGTGAGCGCGACCGCGGCGCAGATCATCTTGAGTATCGTTTCGGTGCTGCCGGGCCGCTGAAGCATGAACCAGACGACGGGAACGAGGCCTATGAGAATGCCGATCCCGGCGAGCTGGCGCACCTGGAACTGCTTTCGCGTCGCCTCGAGCAGCGGCGTGTTGCGGTCGGCCAGCGTCTTCCACATAGACAGGGCGAGGATGATGGCGACGAAATTGCCGAGCGTGGCGAAGATGAAGAGGCTCGAGTAACTCTGGGTCGCCTGGAAATAACCGGCGGCGCTGAACCCGACGAAGAAGCCGACGTTCATACCGGCGTAGTTCCAGAGGAAAGCTCCTTCGCGGCGCGGATCCTCCGGGGCAAAGCGCTGCGTGAGCATCATGTTGATGCAAGTTACATTGAGCCCGCTGCCAGTGAGGAAAAGGGCGAGCCCGACGTAGAACAATGGGAGCGTGCCGGTCGCGATGCATGCGCAGCCAACCACTTGCACCGCCATGCTGCCGACAAACAGTTTGCGATTCGAGAGGAAACGGCCGCCCAGGTAACCGCCGAAAAGGTGCAGGCCGTAATTGAAAGCGCCGAACACACCCATCAACGTGGTGGCCATTTTTACGCCGAGATGCAGATGCTTCGTCGCGTAGAGGACCAGCGTTGAGTAGAGAACAGCGAAGCCGAGCGTCGAGAAGATCTGAATGAAGAACAGCGCAGCCGTTCCCTCGGGAGCCTTAGCAAAACGGCGTGTGAGAAACTTCATCCGGCGCTCCTTTGTTGCTCGACCCACGGGGTAATGTCAAGCGGCACTCGGACTACAGATCATTTCCACAGAGAGAGGTTTCCACCTCCGGTAGTGACGATCACCAGATTCATTACGACAAGCATCGTGTCGTAGCTCCATCCGTTTGTGCCTGATTTACCCCAGAAGCCTGTGCGCCAGACGAAAATCTTCTTCTGAATCGCGCCCAGCATGACCAATATCAAACCCGCGGCAGCGAGTTGCGTGAGAACGCCAAAAATTGTTCCCAGGCTTCCGGCGACTTCGACTGCACCTAGAAAAATGGTGAAGCCTTTACTCATTCCGATGTCTTTGCTTCGCGCCTTAGGGTCTTTGAGATGATTCCAACCACTGGTGATGAATACCAGCCCAACCATGATGCGCAAAAGAAGAAGCACGATATCGGTGAACTGGGCTAATTGTGGAAAGATCATGCAACGATGATTTGGATCGCGATTTTGTAATATGAAACGCCGCTAACGAGCAAGAATTTGCGACGCTTCCGGCGGTATAGACTTCGCTACAGGAGAACGCCCCGGCACAGCGAGGCGGCTACAGGGCGCGAACGCCTCGACACGCCTTCATCAATTCCGGCGCGGCGAGTACGGTTCGACTTTGTTCAGGAACAAGGTCGCGTACATCCGATGATGTTATCTACTAAAGTGCTTCGCTCTTGGACAATTGGCTGATATTTCAATACGACGTGAAATCACAATGCACTTCTGTGTTCGCAGCATTCATTCTTTGTTTAGCTCTTGTCTCATCAATGCGTGCAGAACAATCTCCGGCAGAGCGGGTGACTGAAATTCAGGCCGCGTTGCGCGACGCCAAGCTGGATGGATGGCTCTTTTACGATTTCCGGCACAGCGATCCGCTCGCCTACCGGATTTTAAAGCTGGACGAAAAGATGTTCGCCTCGCGCCGCTGGTTTTACTACATCCCGGCCTCGGGTGAGCCGGTGAAAATTGTGCAGTCGATCGAGCAATTCAAACTCGACTCGCTTCCCGGCAAAAAACTTATCTTTCGCGGCTGGCAGGAATTGAATGCGCGGCTGAACGAAGCGCTCGGCCCGGCGGCGAAGGGATCGAAGAAACGCATCGCTATGCAGTATTCGCCCATGAACGATATCCCGTACATCTCGCGCGTGGATGCCGGAACGATCGAGCTCGTTCGCTCGTTCGGAGTCGAACCTGTGACGAGCGCAGAGCTCGTACAAAAATTCGAAGCTGTGTTTTCACCGGCTCAGTACCAGATGCACGTGGAAGCGTCCGACAAAATGCATCGCATCATTCAGGAGGCGTTTGCCGAGATTGCGCGCCGGATTCGGGCCAACCTACCAACCACGGAGTGGGATATCGCCCAGTTTATGCAACGTCGTTACAGCGAGGAAGGAATGCAGCAGGAGCCGATGATCGTGGCCGTGAACGCGAACACTGCCAACCCGCATTACATGCCGACAAAGGAAAAGAACTCACCGATCAAGCGCGGCGATTTTGTGCTGATTGATGCGGCTACAAACTTGGACAAACCGGATGCAGTAGCGACCGACCAAACGTGGACTGGTTATGTAGGCGAAACTGTTCCCGAAGAGTACACACGCGTTTTCAACATTGTGCGGGAAGCACGCGATTCTGCAGTCGATTTCGTGCGAAAAAATGTTCGTGCTGGCAAACCGATCCGCGGCGCCGAAGTGGATGATGTCTCGCGTGGCGTAATTACACGCGCAGGTTTCGGCGAACAATTCACCCACCGGACCGGACATTCGATCGGCGAAGAAACCCACGGGAATGGTGTGAACATCGACGATTTCGAGACGCGCGATTCGCGGCGCATCATTCCCGGAGTTTGTTTTTCAATCGAGCCCGGGATTTATCTCGAAGGAAAGTTTGGCGTGCGATCGGAAATTAACGTTTACGTTTCGGACAAAGACATCGAAGTCACCGGGCAACCAATCCAAACGGCGATCATCCCAATCCTGAAGACTCAGTAAGGTCTAAGGTTTGTGCTGAACCGACACCATCCAGCCGACGCCGAAGCGGTCTTCAAGCATTCCGAACTTGGGCGCCCAAAATGTCTTCTCAAGAGGCATTGTAACCTTGCCGCCGTCTGCAAGCGCGTTGAAGACGCTCTCGGCTTTTTCCTCGTCCGGTACGAGAATTGAAAGAGAGAACCCTTCGAAGCGCGGTTGGCCATCGCACCTGCCGTCCGAAGCCATCAGGAGTGTATCGCCGATACGAAAACTGGCATGCATCACTTTGTTTTCCATTCCAGGCTGCGTCATTCCCGGTTCAGGCGCGTCCTTGAAACGGCTAAGCATCTCCACCTCCGCTCCAGCAGCGCTGCGGTAGAATTCCAGCGCCTCTTCACACCGACCATTTAAAAACAGATATGGTTGCACCGACGTATTCGAGTTAGACATACGCGTAGCTTGCGATTCGTTTGACTGAACGTCAATTTGCCGCCCCTCGTTTCGATCCCGAAATTTCAGTGACGTCCCACCAAGGTGGATCGTGTTGCCGCGGCGACACGATGGCTTAACCGCCGAAGGCGCAGAGTCTCGGCGGCAAGGCCGCATGTATTTACCAACGCGTTAGGGACAACGCGTTCCACCTTAAGCGTTGGTAAGAATGGATCGTCGCGTTCGTCAGTTACAACACGTGCTGCATTGCGCTGCGTATTCCTGTTTGTGCATAAGAAGCGCGTTGCTGTAACCTTCCGGCCGTTGTCATGGATCCGGCCACGTTTTTGACCGAGCTGAAACGGCGCAAGGTTTACCGCGTTGCCGTCGCATACGCGATCGTGGCGTGGCTACTGATCCAGGCCGCTTCCATTCTCTTCCCAACATTCGAAGCGCCCCCATGGGTGATGAAAGTGTTTGTCACCGCAGTAATCCTCGGTTTTCCCGTGGCGTTGATCCTCGCGTGGGCGTTCGAGCTGACCCCGGAAGGAATCAGGCGCGCCGAAGACGTTGCGCCGAGTGAAGCGAAGACGCCCAAAGCCGGACGCAAATGGACCGCGATCATTGTTTCTGCTGCCGTGCTTGCGGCCGCGTTACTCACGTTTCAGTTTTCGCGAACACGAACATCGCCGCCTGCACAGCTGCCACAACAAGTCGCGCCGACGGCAAGCATGGACAAATCAGTTGCCGTGCTGCCGTTCGAGAATCTCAGCTCGGACAAGGAGAACGCGTTCTTTGCACAGGGTATTCAGGACGAAATTATCACCGCGCTGTCGAAGATCAGCGGGCTGCGGGTTATCTCCCGCACTTCGACCGCCAATTATCAAAGTGCTCCGCAGGATTTGGTCGAGATCGCGCGCCAGTTGCGTGTGAGCAATGTGCTTGAAGGCAGTGTCCAAAAGGCCGGCGATCGCGTGCACATCAATGTGCAATTGATTCAGGCTGACAATGACGCGCATTTGTGGGCGCAAAGTTATGATCGGCAGTTAACCGACATATTCGGAGTAGAAGGCGAAGTCGCGAAGCGTATCGCTGATTCATTGCAGGCCACACTCTCACCGCAAGAGAAAGCGCGAGTCGAAACGAAACCCACAACGAATGCTGACGCGTACGTGCTGTATTTGCGTGCTCGCGATTACCAGGCGCGACCCGATAATTTCCTGCAGGATTTCGAATCGGCTGCGCAGCTTTACAAACAAGCGATCGCGCTTGATCCGAATTTCGCGCTCGCGCACGCACGACTCTCAGCCGTGATGAGCATGATTTATCACTGGTACGAACCGACAGAAGAGGTAAAAGAGACTGCCCATCGTGAAGCAGATGAATCGCTTCGGCTCCAACCTGACCTCGGTGAAGGACATCTCGCTCTTGGCCTCTATTTCTACTACGAGGACGCCAATTACGACCAAGCTTTGCGCGAATTGAATCTGGCGGCGAAGACTCTTCCCAATGATGGCGATGTGGGTCTTTACATTGCTGCAGTGCAACGACGCCAGGGGAATTTAACAGAGGCAATAGCCGCTTACCAAAAAGCTGAAGCAATCGATCCGCGTAATTCCGTTGCGCTATACGATGCAGCGCAGACCTACTTCGGAATACGCGAGTGGCCAAATGCCATCAAAGGAATGGATCGCGTCCTCGCGCTCGCGCCGGATTCTCTCAATGTCAAGATACAGCGCGCCTACATGGAGTTTTTCTGGAAAGGCAGCACCGCCCCAATTAAGTCGGTTCTGGAGAGCTTCGCACCAAATCTCGATCCCGACGGAGTCGTCACTTTCGGCCGGTGGGACGTGTCTCTTATGGATCGTGATCCGGATGCCGCCGAACGCGCTCTGACATCAGCCCGGCTGCAGAACTTTGTCGCGCCAACAGGCGTGCCATTGCCAAAAAGCTATCTCGCAGGGTGTGTGGCACTGATGCGTAAGGATGCGACGGGGGCGCAGCAGGAGTTCGAAACCGCGCGGCCAATATTGGAACAAGTTGTGACTAAGAGTCCACAAGACGGCATTCGCCACGCGCAGCTCGGTTTTCTCTACGCGTTGATGGGACGCAAAGATGACGCGTTACGCGAAGGGCAGCGTGGCGAGGAATTGACGTCTGTTTCCAAGGACATGATCAATCGAGGTACCGTGCAGGGGTTTCTCGCATTGATTTACGCGCGCAACGGCGATGCCGATCACGCGATCCAACTGATCGGGCGTCTTCTCACCACACCCTTCGCGGTTGATTACTGCGACGCCAGCATCACGCTTTCTGATCTGCGACAGCGCTGGGAGTGGGATCCGTTGCGGAACGATCCGCGTTTCCAAAAAATCCTGGCGTCGCCTGAACCAAAGACGGTATTCCAGTGAGATCGATGCTGAGCTCTTTGCCAACGCGTTAGGGAGTCGCCGCGGCGACCGTTCCACCTTAAGTGTAGCCAAAGGTGGATCGGCTTCTCCGATCAGAGATTCGCCGTGGCGAAAGACGATGGCAAATAGGTCGCCATCGGCGCAATGATCAGGCGGCAAAGCCGCGCGTCTTTTGCCAACGCGTTAGGGACAACGCGTTCCACCCTTAGTCGATGAAGAACTCGCGCGCTCTCTTTAACACCTCCACGAGTTTCGCTTCGGTGACTTTGCCGAGTGGGTAAAGAATGATGTGGTGTCCGAGTGTGAAAAGCCGTTGCGGACGAATGTAGCAAGCTGATCGATTTGCCCGCGTTCCGAGGAACGGCAAAACGGCGAATGAGCTGCCGGTCACCCCGGCAGCTCATTTTATTCTCGTTAGGTTCTATGGGTTGGGCCGTTGTGTTCAAGTTGAGCGGCGCTTCCACAGTCTCTATCGGGAAATCTCACATTCACCTACTCAAGAGCTGCGGCTCGCCGTAGATAAAGTCGTCCATCATGACGATGTCATGGTTTTTATCGTCATTCGGCCCCGGCGCAACGTCGCCGGTCTTGATGCGGACTGCCGCAATACGCGCATTACCAAACACGATGCCAAAGAAAGACAGGTTCCCATGGCCCGGCGAGGCCGGAACGAAGCTGGTGAATAAAACCCGGCTGTCCTTGTCCAAGTACTCGATCAAGGTGCTGCCCTTGTGCGCCGCGACAGGACCGCTGCCATCTGGCTGGTCAACATCCGTGAATACCGCGCCGAAGCCTCTGACTAACGCTGGAACCGTGCCATTCGTACCAGGTATAAAGAAGGAGACGTTGGTAACGTTGCTTCCCACAGGAGTGAACAACCGCGATGGGCTGAAGGTCCTGAAGGCTTTGGCATAAGTAGGATTAGCAAAGAGCACAGCTAGTCCGCCCTGGGGTCCGCCCGACGGAGGAGCCTGGGACAAACCTATACCTGGTGTGGTGAACTGGCTGCCGCGGGTGTTCAGGAACACGTTGAACGGCGTTACCGGAGACGTGGTATCCAGGACGTTAGGATTGCCACCGTCCCAGTTGATCTCACGCCGACCGGCTGGAAGGGGCCCTGGGTTATTGAGGTTATTTGTATTTCCCAGGGCAGTGCGAAACGCATCGACTGAGCTCTGAATCGAGTCAGTGGTTGTTCCGGCGGCTTGGAACACGACCGGCGCAACAAATTCCCCGGGTGGGGTTATCTGCGCCTGTGCAGTCTGGCTAACTGTAAGTAGTGCCAATAGCAACCCAAAGGCGGCTATCGCTGTCGAACGAATGTTTAAGTTGATTGTTTGTTTGGTTTGCATGGTTTGTTCTTTCTTAAGGTTTGGTTTCTATTTTGGTTTTTCCGGCGTCTGTGTTTGTGCCGGTTCATGTGGTAAAGCGGAAAGCCCGCCTGAAACCCGCCACGAATGGGCAGTTTTTTTGATCGCTTCCCTGCTGCGCTGTTAAAACCCCTCGATCGTGTTAGAATTTGCGGCGTCGAGTAGCCTGTATGACGACGCCCCCATCCACCCGACAAGCGGTGACCCAATTGCTCGGCGACTGGAGCGGCGGAGACGACGGAGCGCTAGAGAAGTTGTTCCCGCTGGTGCAACCCGAATTGCACCGGCTCGCCCACCATTACATGAGCCGGGAGCGCGCCGGCCATACCCTGCAAACCACCGCCATTCTTAACGAAGCTTATCTGCGGCTGGTCGATGATACGAAGCCGGTCTGGCAAGGCCGAAGCCACTTTATCGCGGCGGCCGCGCAGTTAATGCGGCGCATCATGGTTGACCATGCCCGTGAACGCCAGTCACTCAAGCGTGGCGGCGGCGCGATGAAAGTAACCCTGGATGAAGCTGCGCTGGTAACAGAAGCGCGATCGGAGGAATTACTCGCTCTCGATGAAGCATTAGAAAGTTTGGCCGCGCAGGACCCGCGTAAAAGTCAGATTGTTGAGTTGCGCTACTTCGGCGGTTTGACCGTCGAAGAGACAGCTGAATTTCTGAAACTCTCTCACCGGACGGTGGAGCGAGAGTGGACCATGGCCAAGGCCTGGCTTTACCGGGCACTCAGCGAGGAAGAAACCTGATGAAGCCTGAGCGCTGGAAACAGGTCAACGATCTTTTCCAGTCAGCGCTCGAACGTGCGTCCGGTGAACGGGCCGCATTTCTTCGTGCAGCTTGCAGCGGTGACGAAGGCTTGCGGCGGGAGGTGGAGACTTTGCTTACCTCTTATGAAAGGTCGGAGAATTTTATTGAAGTACCGGCGTTCGAAATTGCGCCCGAGTTGGTGACTAACAACAAGGCCGGCGCACTGGTCGGAAAAGTGATTGGCCATTATCGGATCGAGTCGCTCATCGGCGTCGGCGGAATGGGCGAAGTTTACCTCGCGCGGGACGAGCGACTCGGGCGCAAAGCCGCGCTCAAGCTTCTCCCGGATAGCCTGACGACGAATGAGACGCAGTTGAGTCGCTTCAAAAATGAGGCGCGGAATGCCTCGGCCTTAAATCATCCGAATATTCTAACGGTTTACGAAATCGGCGCGGAGGGAGACCGGCTATTCATCGCGACGGAATTTATCGAAGGTATCACCGTGCGCACATCGCTCGCGCGCGGGAGAATGAATTTGCATGCTGCGCTGGAAATTGCCGTGCAAGTGGCCTCGGCGCTGGCTGCCGCGCACGAAGCCGGTGTCGTGCATCGCGACATCAAACCGGAGAACATCATGCTGCGACCGGACGGATATGTGAAGGTGCTCGATTTCGGGATCGCCAAACTAACCGAGCCAAGACTGGAGTTGGACGATCATACAGGCGAAACAACGGCGGCGCTGCAAACACGACAAGGGTTAGTGTTAGGCACGGCGCGTTACATGTCTCCGGAACAGGCGCGCGGCCAGAAAGTGGATGCGCGCTCGGATATTTGGAGCCTGGGCGTAGTGCTCTACGAAATGGTGGCAGGAACCCCGCCGTTCCGCGGCGAAACGCCCAGCGACTGTATTGCCTCCATCCTAACAAAGGAGCCGCCACCATTATCCGGCGCATTGGCAGATGTTCCGCCCAAACTCGAATCCATTCTGCAAAAGGCTTTGCGCAAGAACAGTGATGAACGTTACCAGACGACCAAGGAGATGCTTGCCGACCTTCGCATTCTCAAGGGCGAACTGGAAACGGAGAGCTCCTCGCCGCAGACCAAAGCGCATGCCGACTCTTTCATCAGCAAAATCAAACGTCATAAGCGGGGTCTCTTACTCACCTTGGCGGTGGCGCTCCTCGCTGCGACAGCGGCCGCCTACTCTTTTTTCTTTATCGCCCCGACGCCGTTGCCAAATGAAAAATCCATTGCCGTTCTGCCGTTTGAAAACCTGAGTGAGGAAAAATCCAACGCTTACTTCGCCGATGGGATTCAGGACGAGATTCTTACCCGGCTTTCAAAGATCGCGGACCTCAAAGTGATCTCGCGCACGTCCACGCAGCGTTATAAGAAGACGTCCAAAAAACTCTCTGAGATTGCCAAGCAACTCGGTGTTGCAAACCTTTTGGAGGGTAGTGTCCAAAAAACAAATGATCAGGTGCGCGTCAATGTGCAACTGATTAGAGCCGCGAATGATTCACATCTGTGGGCAGAGACCTTTGATCGCAGTCTGACCGACATCTTTTCCGTCGAGAGCGATGTAGCAAAAGCCATTGCCGATAAGTTGCGGGCGAAGCTTACTGGTGAGGAAGAACAAATCATCGCGGCCAGACCGACAGACAACCCTGAAGCTTACGATGCCTACCTGCGTGGTCTTGCTTATACTCTGAAAACGGGAAACTCACCCGCCAACACCCTTGCGGCACAGAAATATCTTAAAGAAGCGGTGCGCTTGGACCCGAAGTTTGCGCTTGCCTGGGCACTGCTGTCATACGTCGATGCGCTCGGCTATCTCACACTCACTCTTCAACCAACCGTCGACCTACGTGAAGAAACAGGCCAGGCAGCTGAAACAGCGCTCACTCTTCAGCCCAATCTCGGTGAGGCCGTACTGGCCAGGGGATATTACTACTATGCCTGCCTGAAAGATTACGACGCGGCTGTGCGTTACTTTGAGCAAGCACGTCAGTTTCTGCCCAATAGCAGCCAGATTCCTGAATCGCTGGCGTACGTTGCACGCCGGCGAGGTCAATGGGACCGGAGCGAGTCCTACTTCAACGAAGCTGAGCGACTCGATCCGCGCAACGTTTCATTGCTCACCCAGCACGCCCAATCCTACATGATAGTTCGTCGTTTCCCCGAGGCGCTCCGAAAGTTTGATCAAGTGCTCGACGTTACACCAGGAGATGTGGATACCCTTGCGCAGAAGGCGGGCATCGCCCAGGCGCAGGGTGACCTTCCGCGGGCGGCCGCATTACTCGCTCCGCTGCATCCGCCCGCCGATGACACCGGTGCCTTGGAAATACAAGTTTACCAGTCGATCCTGGAACGTCGCCCTGCCGGAATGATCTCTCGGCTAAAGGAAATACTCGCCACGCCCGACCCGGCGTTGGGTTATAACAATGGCGAACTACGCTTTTGGTTAGGCTGGGCGCAAGATGTCGCAGGCGACCATGCCGGTGCCCGGGAAAGTTGGCGACAGTCGCGAGCCGAATTGGAACCGTTCCTCAAAGAACAACCGGATAACTATGTCCTCATTGGAGATCTCGCGCTCGTCAATGTGTGCCTTGGTTACAAAGCCGCGGCATTGGCGTTGTCGGAGCAGGCTATGACTGTGCTCCCGCTCGAGAAAGATGTAGTGGACGGTCCCGCGCCGATCGAGATTTTCGCAAGAGTGGCGGGACAACTGGGAGAACGTGACCGTGCCATCGACGCGTTGCAAAAACTGTTATCGATACCGTCTGAGGGCGCACTGGCTTCACGCGTGCCGCTAACTCCGGCGCTGCTTCGCCTCGATCCGATGTTCGATCCGCTCCGAAATGATCCGCGCTTCCAAAAAATCCTGGTGTCGCCTGAACCAAAGACGGTGTTCCAGTGAGATCGGTGCCGAGCTCTTTGCCAACGCGTTAGGGACAACGCGTTCCACCCTTAGTCGATGAAGAACTCGCGCGCTCTCTTTAACACCTCCACGAGTTTCGCTTCGGTGACTTTGCCAAGTGAGTGAAGAATGATGTGGTGTTCGAGTGTGAAAAGCCGTTGCGGACGAATGTAGCAAGGCTGATCGATCTCCCCGCGTTCACAGTCGCTCTTATCCAGTGTAACTACGAAGCCATCAAGATGCGCGCGGCTGGTGATTTGGCAGAGAATTAGGTCGCCGCCTGGAAGATCGGCAATCACAAACGCAGGTCGGCGCTTTTCGCTATCGCGTCGCGGAAACGGAATGACAACGATCTCGCCGGCTACAGGTTTGACCATGCTTCATCCTCTTCTGGTGAATTCCAATCTCGCACGAGAACAGATTCGCTCAGCTCCGCGCCGTTGAACGCCTCATCGACGTCATTACATTCAAGCGTGCTCATACTTAATCCAGATTTGTAGCACGCAAGCATCGTTTCGGCGAGGCGTCATCTTCAACATGCCGGGCAGGTGTGCTGTTCGGAATTCTCCACGGTTGTGAAGAATTCTGTAACCATACTTCGTTTAGTCCGGTCATTTACTTCATCTGTTTATGGCAATTTCGAATCGTCTCAAGTCCGTGAGGGTGTGGCTAGGTCTGCTCTCGGTTTGTAGCGCTCTCTTGAGCTCTTCGTGTTCTGACGACGGAGGTTCGTCAGCCGATTCTTCACAACATCACGGACATCATGCCGGTGGTGGCGGCGGACGTTATGGACATGGGCAAGGCGGAATGTTCGATGGGTCGAATCCTTCCAGCTCGCCATCCACAGGACCGGGACAATAACACCGACGCTTTTGCCAAATTTCCGCACCTTTTTCCAGAAGTTCCCTTCCTTTTTGCATTCCCGATGTCAAAGCTGATCCTCGCACAGCGGGGTGAGTTATCTTAGCGGCTGGTTCGGAACTGATCGTCCTTGTTTTTGAAAAGGATATTGAACGTCGTGAGCGATCCGTAACAGCGGGTGATATATTGTTGCAGGTCGAACTTGTCAGCATCACTTAGTTTGTCGCTCGCGTTCACCTTCTGCTCGAGGACTCGCAGGTTGTTCCGAATCATCACGATTTTGTGAAAGAATGTCTCGAGCGGCACTTCTTTCGGCTGAAGCGAACTATCCGACGGCTGCATGACCAGGGTTCCGCGCTGCCATCGTGTGGCCAAACCTTCTACGACCACATCCTTTTGTTCCAGTCCGAGTGCCTCGACTATTGCGTGAGCGGTATCGTGGATCAGGTTCGCCAGAGGCACTTCTAACTCGCTTAGCTTAGCCGTCGCCTCTGCCGGTTGGAGATCGGCAGACGCCGGGGCAATTGTCCGCGGCACGTCCTCAAACGCGATCTCGGCGGTTTGGTCGGTCAGCGATTTCACCACCCCAACGCCGTATTGCGGATGGCGTACCTTCATGCCGATATGGAGCGTCTCGATGTTCATGTTGCTCTCGAAGCCTGCGACATCGTCATCGAAAGCGCAACCATCGTCGCTATTCTGGAATCAGATTCCAAGACGGCATTCAACCGCAGCAGTCTTTCGATGCGCCCTTGTCCTGGGTGCCGTATTCGTCATTGCGGCGCCACCAGACACCGGTCTCGTTTCGTCCCTTGGGCGCGCGATCGAGCCACTGATACATTCCCCATAGACCGTCCACTCCGCGCGAATACGCGGAATAAGTGTGATAAACGACGCCGTCCTCGAGCACGAACGCGCTCAGGCCCGGCCGTTCGCGCGTGTACGTCGCCGGATCGGTTCCGCTCATGGCTGCGAAAGTGGTGGCCCCCTCGCCCGCACCTTCCCACGGACCCTCGCGCTCGTAGTTGTATTCGAAGCCTCCTTCGCGTTGTTGCTCCTCTGTGAACGCGACGCTGAAGTCCGAGTTGAAGTCGCTGCCGAGCGAAGACGCCCACGGAAAGGTCCAACGCATCCGCTTCTTGTACGCCTGCAAGTTCACGAGAGGCGCGCTCGAGACCGCCCAAAGCATTACGTCGTGATTGGCCAGGTGCACTGCGATGCCATTGAAGCCGTCCGCGATGGCTGAGCAGGACGGACACCCCGCTTTGTAATCGGGGCCAAACATGAAATGGTAGACGAGCAGCTGCGAGCGCCCCCGAAAGAGATCAGCGAGAGACGCTTTTCCTTCGTCGGTCTCGAATCGGTAATGCTTGTCGACTCGCACCCAGGGCAGCTCCTGCCGCCGCTGCGCCAACTCATCGCCACGTCGCGTCAGTTCCTTCTCGGCTTTGAGCAGCTCCAGCCGGGCCGCAAGCCACTCTTCACGTGTTCCAGTTTTATGGTCAGTCATCGTTTTCGCTCCTTTCAGACAAACTGTACGCGATATTCAGCAGGGCGAATTAATTTAGAGCGCGAACTCAATCCATGCAGATCACCCATCAGCACGCGTAGAGGCTGACTTGATATCGACTACCGGCGTGCCGTCGAATACCTCGATTGGCCCGATCTTCACGCGCGTGCCTTCAATCTCACGCACGGTGACGGGATGAAGCCCGAGCGGATTGGGTCGCGCAGGTGAGCGTGTATAAAACACGCCGGTAAGCGGACGGCTCGGATCGCTGCGCGGATGGTTCTTCAGCACATCACGCTTCGCTTCGTGCAACCACGTGATGACGATCAGCTCGTCACCGGCTTCCAATCCCAGCAACGCTTCCGCAAATTGCGGTTCGACCTCGAGCCACGCGTCCGGAGCACCCTCCGTTCCCTGCCGCGGTGCGTCTTCACGGCCCTTCAACGTCGAACGAATAACACCGACCGGCTTCAGTGTGTAAGAGCTCATCTTGCCTGACATTGTCCCTCTGACAGCTCGCGGAACCGCCGGAAATCAGCAATCAACAATGGACTCGTGGATGTCACGTTGTCTGCAGTCCGACCAGGCAGGTCATGCTTTCGCGTAAACTTCCGCGCCTTTTTTTACAAACTCGTTGGCTTTTTGTTTTAAACCGACTTGGAGAACTTGTTCTTCGGAAATTTTTTGTTCAGCAGCGTATTTGCGAACGTCTTCCGTTATCTTCATGGAACAGAAGTGAGGTCCGCACATGGAACAGAAGTGCGCGGTCTTGGCGCCTTCTTGCGGCAACGTCTCGTCGTGAAACTCGCGCGCGGTTTCCGGATCGAGCGAGAGATTGAATTGATCTTCCCATCTGAACTCGAAGCGGGCTTTGCTGATGGCGTTATCGCGATATTGGGCGCCGGGATGACCTTTGGCCAAATCGGCCGCGTGCGCGGCGATCTTGTAAGTGACGACGCCGTCTTTGACATCTTTCTTGTTAGGCAAACCAAGATGTTCTTTCGGCGTGACGTAACAAAGCATGGCGCAGCCGTACCAGCCGATCATGGCCGCGCCGATCGCACTGGTGATGTGATCGTAGCCAGGCGCGATGTCGATGGTGAGCGGCCCGAGAGTGTAGAAGGGCGCTTCGCCGCACCACTCGAGTTGTTTCTCCATGTTCTCTTTGATCATGTGCATGGGAATGTGGCCGGGGCCTTCGTTCATCACTTGCACGTCATGTTTCCAGGCGCGCTGAGTCAGATCGCCTTGCGTGTAAAGCTCGGCGAACTGCGCTTCGTCGTTCGCATCCGCGATTGAACCCGGTCGCAGACCGTCGCCAATTGAAAAGCTGACGTCGTACGCTGCCATGATCTCGCAGATGTCGTCCCAATGTGTGTAGAGAAAACTTTCCTGATGATGCGCAAGACACCATTTGGCCATAATGCTTCCTCCCCTCGAAACAATCCCGGTGGCGCGCCTGGCTGTTAGTGGAATGTAGCGAAGCAAAACACCGGCGTGTACGGTGAAGTAATCGACTCCCTGTTCCGCCTGTTCGATCAGTGTGTCCCGATAAATTTCCCAGGTCAGCTCTTCCGCGCGGCCTCCAACCTTTTCCAGCGCCTGGTAAATCGGCACGGTGCCGATCGGCACAGGCGAATTGCGAATGATCCATTCCCGGGTTGCGTGAATATTTTTGCCCGTGCTGAGGTCCATCACCGTGTCGGCGCCCCATTTCGTGGCCCATCGCATTTTCTCGACTTCTTCCTCGATCGACGATGCGACGGCGCTGTTACCGATGTTGGCGTTGATCTTTACCAGGAAATTGCGGCCGATAATCATCGGTTCGGATTCCGGGTGATTGATATTGGCAGGGATGATGGCGCGACCGCGCGCGACCTCCTGCCTAACGAATTCAGGCGTGATCTCCCGCTGCGTGTTCGCGCCGAACGATTCGCCGGGATGTTGCTGATGAAGATCGTTCCTATTGTAGCCGCTGCCGTTGGCTGCGGCACCGCGGTCAGCGACCGCGGCTACAGCGCGGCCATTCTCCCGAATGGCGATGAATTCCATCTCAGGCGTGATCATTCCCTGCCGCGCGTACCAAAGCTGAGTTACGGGATGCGATTTCGCGCGAAGCGGTCGTCTCGCAAATTTCGGATTTCGGATTTCGGATTTCGGATTTTGCTTGTCGCGCTTTGCGGAATGCGCGGCATGCGCAACGGAGAGGTATCCATCGTCAATTGGCCTAACGACTCGTCCTTCGATCTCGTCTACATCTCCGCGCTTCAGGATCCAATCGCGGCGTAAGGGCGGAAGCCCTTGCACTGGGTCAAGCGTCACGCTTGGATCACCCCACGGCCCACTCGTATCGTATACGCGCACCGGCTCGTTCACTTCGATCTCGCCGTTCATCGATTTCGTCGGGGCAAGCGCAATTTCCCGAAATGGCACGCGAACTTCTGCGTGCAATTCGCCCCCGACGTAAATCTTTTTGGAGTTCCTGTAGCCGCTGCCATTGGTTGCGGTTTCCGCCGACCCATTTAGGCCGGGGTCAACGGTGCGAGGCGCAGCGGCATCTCCGGCTACAGCTTTGTGTCGATTCATGTCCATTGTGGTTAAAACAAAGAAGCCATGCGCGGTAGCGCATGGTTGACGTTCTCAGTCCGGCACCGGACCCTCGCTCCCTTCGGCGGCATTACCCGCATCAGGTTCAAGGGGTCTCCAGCTTTACACCGGACTCTCAGCCATCGCGGCTCCCCCGCACTATTGCTTCTCGGTCAGAATAGGGCTCGCGCGAACGAAGTCAACGACTGCTGCGCGCGGGTCGTTGGTGACCAGTCACTGGATGCAACCTGACGTTGCTACTTCGCTGCCGTTCCCTGTTTTATGTTCGTGTGGAAAATCGCCAGCCAATCGTTCCCTTCTTTTTTCCAGACCGACCCGGAGTTATACGTGCCGGAAGCATCCTTACCATCGAACGTACCTTCAACTTTCACCGTGTAAGTGGTCACGATCACATCTTTTTCATCAGAGAAGGCGTCGTAGTTGCCGATGGTAAACGATTTCATGTCCCACTTCTTCATGTCGGCTAATTCTTTATCCAGATTGGAGACACCGTCTTCATAGACGCAGCGGATATCCTTATCTACGACTTTCTTGAACTCATCGGCTTTCCTGTCTTTAAACGATTGCCAGGCAGCTTTTTCTTTGGCTTCGATCGCGTCCTTGTCCGGACTGGCCATCGAAAACGCAATCGTCGCCAAGAATGCGACCATTGTGTAACTGATAAGTTTTCTCATATGTTCCTTTCGGTTATTGCACCGTCCAGATTACGGTTCTGCGTCACGCAAGGGCAAACTCAAAACTGCGAATTTCAGCGCTGCGGTTATTGTTTAAAGCGAAACCGACGTGGCGCCATAGCCTGGAGGCCAAAACGAGTTAACTGAGGCTTCTGGCACAAGCGCCTTCACAATTTCGCCAATTTTGTGCTTCAGATTATTTCGCTGCCGGCTCTTCCTTCATGTCCGAATGAAAGATGCCCACCCATTGTCCATTAGCCGTGTGCCAGACCGACCCAACGTTATAAGTCCCGGAGACGTCTTTACCGTCTACCGTCGCCTCGATCTTAGCCTTATACGTAATGATGGCAGTCTTCTTATTCGGAAACACGACGTTGAAATCGCTTAAATCGAACGATTTCATGTCTGTCTTCGACATACCATCCACTTCTTGTTGCAGGCTGTGCATTCCGTCGGCATAAACGGTCACCAGGTCCGCGGAAAGAAGCTTCTTGAATTCGTCCGTCTTCTTGTCCTTGAAGGCCTGCCAGGCAGCTTTTTCCTTGGAGATAATCGCGTCCTTGTCGTCGGGCGCGGCGAATGAAATCGCGATGGTCGCGAGGAGCGCGGTTGTAATGTACGTAATCAGTTTCATGAGGTTGTTCCTTTTGTTGAGATTGAATTTGAAGATTAGCCTGCCGCGTCCAACCAGAGTCAAGGTTAATCAAAGGGATCGAAGCTAGCGGCTTACGAGTTGGCCCAAATGATACGGACATCGGGCCGCGATGTCCGGATGCTGCAGCGCGGCCTCTTCTCAGGGCACGATGGGCGCCGACTCGAGCGACACCCTCGGCGAAGGAGTAGACGCCTGTTGCGGCTGAGGAAACTTCGATTTGCCAACCAGATCCATCAGACTTGTATCCGCTTCCTTCAATTCCGCGTCCTGAACCACGAATTCGTTCGGATCTAACTTGTTCTGTTTGCGATAATCCGCCACGAGCAGTGGCGGTTGTTTCCTGGTTCCCAAGGCGCGGTAACTCTCAATCCCGACGCCGATCGCGTGGGCAAGCCTTGCGCGCCATTCTTTTTGGGCAATCAACTTACACTCTCCCTGTTCTGTGAGGAACCCGCCTTCAATCAGCACCGCCGGCACTTTTGTCAGACGCAGCACGGCAAAGCGCGCGCGCTTGATGCCCCGGTCGTACTCGGGAAGGTGACCGAGCAGCGAATGATAAATGCAAGCCGAAAGCGCCGTACTTTGCGCATCTACGGAGCTGCCAGGTTGCGCGCTGAGAGCGCTGGGAGCCACTGCACTTTCAGAGGTGGATGGCGCTCCGCGTGGCGTAAACGAAAAAATCTCGAAGCCCGTGGCGTTTGGATCATCATTGGTCGCATTGAAATGAATACTGACGAAAATCGAATCGCGCGCAGAATTAGCGATCTGCGCCCGCACTTCCAATGGCACAAAGTAATCGCCCTCGCGTGTCATGATCACGCGCAGTCCTTTTGCCTGTAACAGCGGGCGGAGTTTTCGCGCCACGTCGAGCGCGAAATCTTTTTCGTATCCGTAACGGCTCACCTGTCCCCGGTCGTAACCGCCATGTCCCGGATCCAGGACGACGGTCTGAACCTTGCCGGCATTTGGAACGCGATGCGGCCGCACCAGCGGCTCGATGGTTTTGGCCACGTCAGTGCGCGAAACCAGATATTTTCCATCGTGTTCGATCACCGGAAAGCACAGCCAACTGCGCGCCCCGTTGATCATGGCCTCGCGGCTTCCACTGACGAATTCCAGCGGATTCTTCACTGTGTCGGCTTCCCCTTTCTCACCGGAAGCGGCGATGCCCGCGGGCAATCCGTAAAACTGCGCGACGTTTTCGACGCTTAGATAGTCGCTACCGCTTACCTTGATAATCTTCCAACCATCCGCAGCGAATGCTGCTGTTTGCAATATCGCAACGACACCGGCCAGGAACGCGACCGCGAACCATCGTTTCACCGGGAGGACCATGCGTGCGCAATTGTATCGGAAACCTCGCCAATCTCAAGGAATGACGACTTCACGCCGTTATGCTCGAATTTTGGACGGCCTGCCCGAGTTCACCTCGGCGAATCTGTCCTGTGGCGGAGCGACGTTCTTGTTCGTTGAAACTGGCAATTGACATACTGATTTTTCGCGTTAAAAACCGGAAATGTTTTTGTCTCCCCAACGTACTACCGGTTTTCGGATCGTATCGCTCGTGATTGGGGCAACACTTCTCTTGGCGATGCCCGCTCGCGCCGAGCATCGGCTCCCGAAATGTTGCGTTTGGCGGGTGACCAATGCGAAGGCGCCATTTTATCTTGTGGGCTCAATCCATGCGCTGAGCAAAAATGATTATCCACTCCCAGGGCCGTACGAGATTGCGTTAAGAGACAGCAAACGTTTCCTCTTCGAATTTGATCCAAATCGACATGTCGAATTCGAAAGGAAATTTGAAGCGGCCGGGAAATATCCGCCCGGACAAGATATACGCTCGAAAATTCATCCGGATCTCTTGGCGTGGCTCCGCGAAAATATTTTCACCGTTCAAGCCGAGGCTCGCCGGGGCAAACGCGGACAGGTCGCGACCTTCGATAGCGAGTTTGCCTACAAACCCTGGTGGATCGCACAGCACCTCGTCGGCCCGGTGACCTACACCAAGAGCTCGTTATCGCACGGTTTGGACAATTACTTCGTGGATCATGCCACAAGAACAAGAAAGGAAATCGCCGGGCTGGAATCAGTGGACGAGCACGTTGCCGTTATGGGCGGATTGTCTGATCGCGACAGCGAATTCATTCTGCGTGATGCCTTGGACGAGCCCAGGAATGCCGAAAAGGAATTCAACAGGATGCACAAAGCCTGGCGCAAAGGCGATACCGATGCGCTTTGGGCGGGTGACAGCCGGTTACGAACACGGGCTCCCTGGATCGCAGCGCGGCTTGTCGATAACCGTAACGTAAAATGGGTTCCACGAATCGAAGCGGAACTGAAGCGTGGCAAACCGACTGCGGTTGTCGCAGGCGCACTACACTTTTCCGGTCCGAATAGCGTCATAAAATTGCTGGAGAAGCACGGATACACGATCGAACAGCTGTAGGGTGTAGCGAACGCCGCCCGGTCTCAGACCAGGGTCTTGTACAGCGCTCTCGTTTTTTGTGCGATTGACGTCCAGCTGAAATGTTCCTCCACACGTTTGCGACCGGTTTTGCCGAATTTTTCGCGCAATTGTCGATCTTTCATTAACTGATTGATGCGCGCGGCGAGCGCCCGCGCAAATTTTTCAGGATCTGTCGGCTCGAACGAGCCTCCCTTTGTTTGTCCAAGCGGAACGAGGAATCCGGTTTCGCCCTCGACAACGACTTCTTTGATTCCGCCAACGGCGCTCGCAACCACCGCGGTTTCGCACGCCATTGCCTCAAGATTAATAATGCCGAACGGTTCATAGATCGACGGACAAACGAAAACGGCTGCGTGTGAGTAAAGTTCGCGGGTCGCCGCCTGGTCAACCATTTCATTGATCCAGATGACTCCCGGTCGCCGGGCTTTTGCGTGTTTCACCGCGGCCTTCATTTCTTCCCCCACTTCCGGCGTGTCCGGCGCGGCGGCGCACAGGACAATTTGGAAGCCGGGATCCATAAACTGGATTGCGCGCAGAAGGTGCTGGACTCCTTTCTGGCGCGTGATCCGGCCGACAAACAGCAGATACGGTTTATCTGGATCGACTCCGTATCGTTTCAGCGCGGCGATGGAATCGACCTTCCGATATTGTTCCAGATCGATTCCGTTGTGAATCACGTGCACGTGCATGGGATCCACATCGAATAATCGCTCGATATCGCCTTTGGTCTCGCGAGAGACAGCAATGATCGCGTCCGCCATCTCCAACGCAGTCTTCTCAACCCAAAGCGAGAAATCGTAACCACCAGCGAGTTGCTCGCGCTTCCACGGTCGAAGCGGCTCCAGCGAGTGGACCGTAATCACGAGTGGAATGCCATAATTCTTTTTGGCAAGAATCCCGCCGAAATGGCTGTACCAGGTGTGACAATGCACAAGATTGGCGTCGATATTCGTTGTGTTGAAGTCCGTGCAACGCCGCACTGCGCCGAAAACGGAGCGCAGCGGCTTCGGGCAGGTGAAATTGCTCGTGTCAACTTCGTAGCCAGTGACCTTGAGATTGCCTTGGTCAAGGCGCTGATCGCCAAAGCAACGAACCTCCACCGGCATCATTTTCGCCAGTTCGCGCGAAAGAAAGCCGACGTGAACGCCCGCGCCGCCATAAATGTGCGGCGGATACTCATTGGTAAGGAAAAGGACTTTCAAGCGGGAGGAAGAATTAAATGGCGAAGCGTGAATGTCGAATGACGAATTAATGGCGAAGTTCGAATAACAAACAGCCGCGCCCGAGATCGAGTCGCCTTCGCTTCGTTATTGGTTCATTGCTTTGTCGTTTGGGTTTCCGTCATTTCCTGGCTTTTCAGTTTCAACAACAACACCGGCACATCCACTTCGTGGCGTACCTTATCGACAGTTGCCCCGTAAAGTATGTCGCTGATGAAGCGGTGGCCGTGGGTTGTCATCGCAATCAGGTCGATGTCTTTTTCGCGGGCCAGTTTGATGATCTCGTCGGAAGGTTCGCCCAGCGCCAGGACGGCGTCGCACGAAAAACCCTCACCAGTCAACTCGCGAACTCGTTTTTCCAGATAGGCGCGGTCGTCTTTCATCTCCTGGCTCTCGGCCAGCTGGAGTTGATTGAAATTACGCGCCACCCACCCATCGGCCACATGGACAAGCAGCAACCTCGCGCCAGACATGCGCGCAAGCGGTCTGATGTGCATCAGGATGGTCTCATCCGCCGGGCTGTTTTCGAGTGGGATGAGAATGTGCTTATACATGGCTTCGCTGCATCAAATCGTCCAACTCGAGCTTTGTCATATTGTTTATCCGGGAGCTGGTAACTTAAGAAAATTGTAGAAGGCGTTGAGCACCGAGTCTGGCAAAAACGTATCCAGCAGGAGCTTCACATTCAGCACGATGATAATGCCGGCAGTTGTCCAGCCGAGAATTTTTATCCATATACGGTTCGCGAACTCGCCCATTTTCGTCTTTTCATTCGTAAACCTCATCAGCGGCCAAACGGCGAAACCGAGTTGCATGCTTAAACAGACCTGACTGGCAATGAGCAGTTCCGTTGTTTTGCCTTCGCCGAAAACTCCTATTACGACTACTGCTGGAATGATGGCAATCAGTCGCGTGATCAACCGTCGCAACCACGGAGTGATCCGGAAGTTGAGAAATCCTTCCATGACGATCTGGCCGGCCAGCGTGCCGGTAAGAGTGGAGTTTTGACCGGACGCAAGCAGCGCTACCGCAAAAAGGACGCTGGCCACTCCGACACCCAGCAGCGGGCTAAGCAATCTGTACGCGTCCTGAATTTCGGCTACCTCCTGGTGCCCGGACCAGTGGAAAGCTGCCGCCGCCAAGATCAGAATCGCAGCATTAATGAACAACGCCAGCATGAGCGCAGCGCTCGAATCGATCGTGGCAAACTTGATCGCTTCCCGTCTACCCTGTGGCGTTTGCTCGAACTTGCGGGTCTGCACTATGGACGAGTGCAGATACAGATTATGCGGCATCACCGTGGCGCCCAAAATCCCGATACTGACATAGAGCATCGCCTGGTTTGAGACGATGCGCGGGCCCGGAACAAATCCGAGCAGGATACCGGTCAGGCTCGGTTTGGAAAAGATCAGTTCGGCAGTGAAACAGCCACCAATAACAATAATCAGTGTGATGACAATCGCTTCGATGTAGCGAAAACCTTTGGTCTGCAGATACAACACCAGGAGCACATCCGACGCGGTGATGAGGCAACCCCATAACAACGGGATGCCAAAAAGAAGTTGCAACCCGATCGCCGAGCCGACGACCTCGGCCAGATCGCATGCCGCGATCGCGATCTCGCAAAGAATCCACAGGAACCAGACGGTGGGTGTCGCGTAATGATCACGGCAGGCCTGCGCCAGATCCCGCCCCGTGGCTACGCCGAGCTTGATGCACAAATGCTGCAGCAGGATCGCCATTAGATTGGAGATCATGATCACAGCCAAAAGCGCGTAGCCGAACTGTGCGCCGCCGGCGAGATCGGTGGCCCAGTTGCCCGGGTCCATGTAGCCCACTGCGACCAGGAATCCGGGCCCAGTGAATGCCGCCAGCTTTCTCCAGAACGAAGGAGTCCCCGGGACGACGATGCTCCTGTGGACTTCGGGCAGTGAAACTTGGCCGGCGCTTCTGCGCCAGGCCGCCCCCGCCTGCTCCCTCGCCCTGTTGTTAGATCTGTTCACCGGTCTAGGTTTGTATCGAATCTTAGGCTAGCCAAACTTATTTTTATCACATTATAATTTTATTCGTCTACAATTATTTATTTGTTTGACTATCTGACTGTGAATTTCTATTTTTCGAATCATGCGGCGCAAAAACACTTCTAACTCGGCGCTGGGCAGTTCCACTGCGGTCGAGGATTATCTGGAACGCATCCTCGAATTGATTAACTCAAAGGGTTATGCCCGCGTGGTTGACATCGCAGCCGCATTGAAGATTTCCCAGGCGAGCGTGACTAACATGGTCCAGAAACTGGACGCCGAGGGCCTGCTAAAATACGAAAAATATCGCGGACTTATTTTGACCGCGGCAGGTAAGAGCCTGGCCCATAAGATTGCCCAACGGCACAAACTACTGACTGATTTTCTCGGGCTGCTGGGCCTCGATGACCGCGTCATTTATCACGATGTCGAGGGAATGGAGCATTACATTAGTGCTCCTACTCTGCGCGCAATTGAAGCTCTCACCGTTCAACTGCGGCGCCGACCGGCGTTGCTGGCGCAATTACAAGCAGGAATGGCGTAGCCGCCATGAGAAAGAAAAAGATCTCATCGCGTGGGGCTGCAATTCCCGTGCGCGCGCTCGATTTCGTGATGTATAACACGAAAAACATCCGCCGATCTCGGGCTTTCTATCAGAAGCTTTTTGGTCTCAAGCGCGGGGAGGAGTGGAACGATTTCTGGAGTGAGTTTGCCACCGGATCGTTGACCCTCTGTCTCAACGGCACGGGACATAAACGTCATCCCGAATGGGACTGGAGCGGGCCGGCGTGCGTCGCGTTAGCGGTAGATGACGTTCGCGCTGCGATCGCTGTCTGTCGCAAACGCCGGGTCAAAGTCCTCATCGAACCAGTTGAGACGAGCGTATGCTGGATGGCGTGGATTGCGGACCCGGATGGCAACCGGATTTGCCTGCATTCGCGCAAAGATGGTACGGCTGGATAGAGCTACGTTTTGCCGGATATCGGCACCGTCTCTGCAGCGCTGGCGTTCAATTTCTTAAAATGAAGTTGATTTACACGGCGGCCGTCACTTTGAGAAACTGTAACGAGATAGTTATCAATCTTGACCTCTTCGCCCTGCTTCGGAAGGTGACCAAGCAGATGGGTCACGTAACCGCCGATGGTGCTCACGTCCGCGCTTTCCAATTCGAGCTTCGCCAGCTCGTTCAACTCGTAAAGGCCTAGCGCACCGTCCACGGTGAATTCGTTTGCGTTGATTTTGCGGAACTCTTCCTTCTCGGAATCGAACTCGTCCTGGATGTCACCGACCAGCTCTTCGAGCACGTTCTCCAAGGTCACGATGCCGACCGTGCCGCCGAATTCATCCACCACCAGGGCCAGGTGCGCATGCTTGCTCAGGAATAATTTGAGCAACTTTTCCAATGGCATCATCTCGGGTACGGGAATCATATCGCGTTTGATCTTCAGCAGGTCCGGATGCTCCGCGCGCATCAGCGTGATTAGTTCCTTGATGTGGATCAGACCGATCGTGTTATCGACTTTCTCACGACACAACGGAAACCGCGTGTGCCGGGACTCAATTGCCTTTTTGATATTTGCCTCAAAACCGTCTTCCAGATCAAGGTAAACAATTTCTCCGCGCGGGGTCATGATGTCGCGGACCACGCGGTCACGAAGGTCGAGCACATTAAAGACAAGCTCGCGACCAAGAGGTGTGACCTCAGCGGATTTTTCGCTTTCTTGAACGATTAACCGCAGTTCTTCTTCACTGTGGGCCAGTTCTCCTTCAGCAATGGGCTCTACACGGATAACACGACGCAGCACCCAGTTACTGGCGGCATTTAGGAACCAAATCGCTGGTTTAAAGATCGCGTAAAACCATCGCAGCGGGGCGCTCACAAACAGTGCGGCAGCCATCGATTTGCGGATGGCGAGAATTTTCGGGGCCTGTTCCCCCAGAACGATATGCAGAAACGTGATGGCTGAAAATGCCAGCGCAAAGGAAATGGATTTGATTACCGGCACAGACTCGATTCCCGCATAAGCAAAAAATGGTTGAAGCATCCGCGCGAGGAAAGGTTCTCCAAGCCAACCAAGTCCGAGGCTGGCCGCGGTAATCCCAACCTGACAGGCGGACAGATAAGCGTTCAGATTGTCCTTGATCTGTTTTACGACGGCTGCTCGTTTCACGCCTTCGTCTGTCAGCGTCTTGATTTGGCTGTCGCGAATTTTGACCAGCGCGAATTCGGCGACGACAAAGAACGCGTTAAGCATTACCAGCGCAACAACCGCTGCCAGCTTGACGATCACGAGTATCAACGGGTCCCAATGCCGTGCCACCACATCAGCAATGGGTGCCAGGAGGAATAATGAGGGGAAGTTCATCCAGTGATTCGCGTAGCAGCCGGCTTGTCGCCGGCCGATTCACGCGTCGCACAGCGACGCGTCTACGTTAGAAAATTTACCAGCTCGACTTGGTTACGCCAGGAATCAAACCTTGCGAAGCCAATTCGCGGAAAGTCAAACGCGACAATTTAAACCGGCGAATAAAAGCGCGCCGGCGTCCGGTGACCTCGCAGCGGTTCACAACACGCGTGGGACTGGCGTCGCGCGGCAATTGGCAAAGACCGGCATAGTCCTTTTTCGCCTTCAACTCTGCGCGTAGCGCAGCGTACTTCTTCACCGTCGCGCGTTTGCGTTGGTTGCGATTGATCCAGGCAGTCTTGGCCATAAAAGAGGCTGATTATAATGCCTGCGCCACAATTTGCAACAGACGCCACTTCCTGGCCGCTTACCCGAGGGCGCTTGTTCGTCGTCGTTGTTTGGTCAGGGCGTTGGTCGACCGCCGACCACTGGATGAAGAAGCATTCCGCTTCTGTTTGAGTGATTGCGTCCGGTTCAGGCTGTCCTGTAGAACCTTAACCAGGTCAACGACATTGGTCGGGGTCGGAGGAGCCGGCGCTTTCGCCGTGATCTCTTTATTCTGCGCTTTTTGTTCAATAATCTCCATCAAGGCCGTCCGGTATTCATCGCGATATTTTTCCGGTTCCCACGAGACGGCCATGCTCTCGATGAGGGCCTGCGCCATTTTTAATTCCTTGTCACTCACCGCCGTAGCCGAACCATTGTTCAATACCTCGGTGCTCAATATTTCGCTGGCAAAATGCATCAGCTCCAAAATCAAGAACAGGCCATCCGGTTTAACCGCGGCTAGATGCTCGCGGTTACTGATGACGACCTTGGCAATGCCGATTTTGCCGGTCCCGCTGAGCGCCTTATGCAAAACCGTGTAAGCCTTTTCTCCGCCCTTTTGAGGCTCGAGAAAATATGGTTTGTAGAAAAACTTTGGATCGACCTGCTCCAAATCCACGAAATCGGTGATGTCGATGGAATGTGTCGACTCGATCCGCACCTTCTCGAAGTCCTCATCCTTAAGAACAACGTAACGGCCTCGCTCGAATTCGAAGCCTTTCACGATTTGGTCGGCTGGAACTTCTTTTGAGTCTGCCTCAGCCACCTTTTTGTATCTGATCGGACTGAGATCACTGGAACGAAGCTGCCGGAAACTAATCTTTTCCTCGCGAGTGGCTGGATAAACCGCCACGGGAATATAAACCAGCCCAAAGCTGATACTGCCTTTCCAGGTAGGACGCATCGTAGGAAACCCTTTTTCCACAGTAGCTTGAGCGTGTCAACCTCCGAGCCTCCGATCCCAGCCCACAGGAATTTGTCTTGAAACTTCGGGAAACAGCCTGATGTTCATAGAAGCGCATGAGCCTCATCGCCAGTTTCATGAATTTGGCAGGGCCGGACCTGATCGTCATCCTGCTGATTGTTCTGGTCTTGTTCGGAGCGAAGAAATTGCCGGAGCTTGCTCGCGGAATGGGCCAGGCAGTAAAAGAGTTTCAGAAAGCGAAGGACGAATTCAGCGACGAACTACATAAGGCTGGAAAGTCTGAGACTGAAACCGCCAAGTCCGAGATAAAACCGGCGCAATCGACTGTACCCCGAAGCGAGAGCCAGCCTGCAAGCGACGGGAAGCCTGATCAAGCGTAAAGGGTCGCTCTTCCCTGATCAAAGCAACCAGTCCTCATTGCTTTCGAGGCCAATCGAAGAAATAAAGCGCGTCGGCCTCCTATGCGTTTGACCAATCGCGCGACTTACGGCAAGATCGCGGCTCGTTTATGGGAGAACCTGATCTGCGCACTCGCATCAAAGAAATGCTTGTAAAAAATTTGATGTTGCAAGTTACTCCGGAACAGATCGGAGATGACCTTCCACTGTTCGGTGCCAACGGACTCGGGCTGGATTCAATCGACGCGCTCGAGCTGGTGGTAAGCATGGAAAAAACATTTGGAGTCGGCGTGCCAACCTCGGAGGTCGCTGGCAAAGCGCTGCAGACCGTAAACACAATCCACGATTACATTCTCGAAAAACAGAGCGCGGCTGCGTAGATTACAGTGACGGCAGGCGTTGCCGATTTCATGTGAACATCCTCTACGTAGAGAGCAGCCGCAGCTGGGGCGGCCAGGAATATCGCACCTGTCTCGAGATCAATTGGCTGAACACCCAAGGACATCGGGCATGGCTGGTTTGCAATCCAGGCAGTCAGGTGCACTCCAAAGCCCTGGAACTCGGCACTCGTCTTATAACGATGCCGCTCGGTAGTCGCGTCGACCTGCCATGCTCATGGCGCCTCTGGAGATTTTGCCGGCAAAACCGGGTCGATCTGCTTAAAACCTACAGCTCGAAAGATCATTGGCTTTGTCTGCCGCTTTATTTTTTCGGGATTCCGCTAAGCCGCGCGCGCTGCATTACCGATCCAATCGGAAGCAAGGGACGAGCATTTGTCTTCAAGCACGGTTGTTCCAACATTGTAGCCGATGCTTCGGTGATTAAACGCGAACTCGTCGAGGAACACGGTGTTCCCCCAGCGAAAATTGAAGTCATCGGTTCGGCTGTCGATTTGGAAAAGTTTAAGCCGCCGCGCAATCGAATGAAATTCCGCCGGGACATCGCTGTCGGCGCAGCGACTCCCCTTGTCGGGAACATCGGAATGATCCGGCCGGACAAAGGCCAGCTCGTTCTAGTTGAAGCAGCCCCTTTCGTTTTGGAAAAGTGGCCGGATGCGCGCTTCGTTATTGTGGGTCAGGGAACCGGCATCCTGAAACGCGGGATCAATGTAAGGAATGCCATCGACCGCGCCGGACTGGCGACTCAGATCATTATGACGGGCTATCGGTGGGACACGCCTGACGTTTATGCGGCGTGCGACATGATCGTAATTGCGTCGCTACGCACAGAAGCCTCTCCGATTGTGTTACGCGAAGCGTTTGCCAGCGGGCGTCCTGTCATCGCGACAAAGGTGGGCGATATCCCGGAAATCATCGAGCATCGCCAAAACGGTTTGCTCATTGAGCCGGGTGACAGCAAAGCGCTTGCAGATGCGATCATGGAATTTATTTACGATCCGAACCTGGCAGAGCACTGCGCGGAAAATGGTCTTTGCTACGCGAAAAAGCACTTTTCATTCGACGAAATGATGAAAGCCAAGCTTCGCGCCGACGTCGCTCTCTTAGGAATGCGTGCGGATCGTGGAGCGTCTCCCGACTCGATGCGGTCGCAGGAAGTCGCTCCTCGATCGGAGGCTCTCACTCAGTTGAAGAAGCATTGATTGCGTCGATCAACTGACGGAACCGGCCGAAGTTATTGCGAAAAGGCGTAAGAATTAGCCGAGGCAAATCCCAAATTTCAGGCTCATTTTTTTCCTGAAAGAGTGCCGTTCCCTGGACTATCTCGCCTTTGCGCAGGATATCAGCGAACTGCCTGTTCAGGTTGATAATCGCCGCTCTTGACAGGCGATCGTTCATTCGAATCACAAATCGTTCCCCTACCCAGCGCGCTGAATGATAAATCTTGTAGAAATGCAAAATTTCCGAGACGGCTTCCCGAACAGTGCGTGTGATCTTAAAAAATGAAAAATCTTCTTGTGAAATCAAGCCACGCTTAAGGAGGCGGTCTGTAATAAACTTCGTCCACAGTTCCCAATAATTTCCCCGGGGCCGATTTAGCATCACAACGGGAATAATACGGGCTTTCCCGGTTTGCATCAGCGTGAGCACCTCAAACGTTTCGTCGAGTGTACCAAAGCCTCCTGGAAACAATGCGAACGCGTGTGCCTCCTTCACGAAATTTAGCTTACGCGTGAAGAAATAATTAAGAGTAATCAGTTTGGGATCGCCTTGGATGATCTCGTTGGCTCGCTGCTCGGATGGGAGACGAATGTTAAGCCCGAAGCTATGCTCACGGCCCGCGCCCCGCTGTGCCGCTCCCATGATTCCGTCCCCACCACCAGTGACCACCATGAAATTGTGCAAAACCATTTGCCGCGCAAAATCCTCAGCCACCTCGTAGACAGGCGAATCGACTGGTGTGCGGGCCGACCCAAAGACGGCGACTTTGCGCAAATGCTGAAATGGCGCGAATACCTTCGCCGCGTTGCGCATTTCTTTTATGGAACGATTGATCAACTTAAGATCTGCTACGCTCATGTGATCGCGGGCTATTTTCAGCGCGGTCACGATCATTTCCTCGATCAGTTCGGGTGATTCGCTCGCGTCCCAATCGCGAACCAATTGTTTCACGCGGGCATCAAAAGGCGGATCGACGCTCCATTGTCGCCGCGTCGGCTGATCGTGAATTGCGCCCCCTGTAAAGTCCTCTTCCATGATCAAAATCTACTCGCAGTCACGATGGCTGCATGTTTGAGGATCCAGGCGACCCGCCGTCGCGCCGTTTCGACCTGGCTAGCACGATTGCAATCAGCACGAAATCAGGTCGCCCAGAATCTCCCCCATGTGACGGATGGGCAACGAATAATGCCCTGCGTTCTCAACGAAATGCGCCTTGCAATTGGGCAACTGTCTCACAATTTTTTCCGCCAGGTGGATTGAGAAAGCCCGGTCTTGCGTTCCATGCCAAAGGCGGACTGGTACGTATACATCTTCAAAGGAAAATCCCCAGGGCTGCGCGTAGATCTGCGCATCCGCCATGACTCCTTCAGCCGACCCGCGCCAGGCGCGCCGCTGGCTTTCGAAAACAGATTCGAACGCTGCTGCGTCGCGCAGGCTCTCTGCATCGCATGGTCGCAGCATTAGCATTTTCAAAAGTAACGGCCGAAGCCGGACCGGCGGGCGCAATGACAGAATCGGGCGTGCCATGCAGAATAATCTTCGCAACAGTTGCGGTTGCGATCGATAAAGCGCCAGCATCCAGCGGTAAAGAGGCAATAATCCTCTGGCATCCTCGAGCTCGGCCATGGGAATCGCGCCGCACACGATCGCAATTGCCCGCACCCGGTCGGGCATCGCTGCGGCAGTTGCGTATGCGTAGGGCGCGCCGCCGGAAATCGCAAGCATCCGAAACTCCCAAATGCCGAGTTTCGCAAGAAGGCGCTCTACAACATGCGGCCAATCAGCCAATTTTCGATCGGGCCGCAAACTCGATCCGCTAATGCCCGGTCGATCAGGTGAAATGATACGGACGCCAAGCTCTCGCGCCGGTTCGTCCGTTAGTCGGGCCATGGTGCATGAACTGGGCCAGCCGTGGCAAAATACGACCGGCACGCCAGTTGCATCGCCATATTCTTGAAAAGCAACGACCGCGTCGCCCTGGAGTCGAACGAAATTTTGCCTCTTCATCTTGAAACGGCGGCTAGGCTTTTTTTGGCGCTGGTATTGCAAGCCTCCAATCTGTAAGGCACAATATAATGCGAACAAGGCCCCCGTGACCTTTCGCGTCAGTGGTTATGAACGATTACTCACAACCTCGCCCGGGAAAAATTGAGCTACACGGCAACGGACTTGGAGCGCCTTCGCCGGAGCAAGTGGAGAAGCGCGCAAGGGAAATAGCGATGATCGACGAGCGCAACCCTGATGAATTTACCGATGCGGACTGGAGACAGGCACGCCGCGAATTGATGGGTACTGAAAATAATTCACCGCCCGAGGAAACTCCGGATAATGCCGATCTCACCGAAGAATGGAGTGTGGTCGCCAGCTCCAAAGGACACCGGCTGCCACGTGCGGGTACTGATGAAGAGGAAACTGTTGGCGAGCATCTCGTGATCGATGGTCTTGAGGAAGCCGCCCACGACCAGATGCTGGAAGCGCGGCGGGAAGAACTCGAACAAGAGGGAGAAAATCTTTGAGCTCAGTATCAGTTGAGTCCGCCACCCGCTCGGTGGCGGCCAAACGAGATCATTTTGATTCAAACGCAGCACGCGTCGAGGCCTTGCTTGCTCGTTTTCATCAAATCAGAGACTTCACTAACAGGCTCTGTGCGAATCTCGAACCAGAAGATTGCGTCGTGCAATCGATGCCCGACGTCAGCCCCACAAAGTGGCACATCGCTCACACGACATGGTTTTTTGAAACGTTTATCCTAAAAAAGTTTAGCCTGGGTTATCGCTCGGAAATTCCCGAGTACGCCTATCTTTTCAATTCGTACTATAACGCTGCCGGTGACATGCATCGGCGCGATCTACGCGGGCTAATTTCGCGCCCGACGGTAAGACAAGCGCAACGCTACCGCGCATCGATCGATTCGCATATAGACAATCTTCTTACCGGGGCCGACGAAAAGTTGCTGAATGAAATCGAACCGATGCTCATTCTCGGTTTTCATCATGAGCAACAACATCAGGAATTGCTGATCACCGACATCAAGCACGTATTCGCGCAGAACCCGCTTTACCCTGTTTTCCGCGATAGGGCGCGACCGCCGGGCGCGCTGAAAACCTCGGCGGATGGATCGGCGATCCGTCCCTGCCACTTTCTCGAGTTCGAAGAGACGATTGTCGCGATTGGTCATGACGGCCACGGATTCGCTTATGATAATGAAGAACCGCGGCATCGAGCGTTGGTTCACGCATTTTCGCTTGCATCACGGCCAGTGACCAATGGCGAGTATCTCGCATTCATCGCAGACAACGGCTATTCGCGTCCAGAATTCTGGTTGTCCCTGGGGTGGATGACCGTGAACGAACAACGCTGGCAGGCTCCGCTTTATTGGACGAAGCGTGATGGCAAATGGTGGAACTTTACTCTCTCAGGATTTCGCCCGGTCGATGAATCCGAGCCTGTGACCCACGTGAGTTATTTCGAGGCTGACGCGTACGCGAATTGGGCTGGGGCGCGCCTCCCGACGGAGTTTGAATGGGAACGCGCAGCGTTGGATTGCCCAATCGAAGGAAACTTTGTCGACGACGAGAATTTTCATCCACGCGCCAGGATGGAAAACGATAAACGGCTTCATCAAATGTTTGGCGACGTTTGGGAATGGACACGCAGCGCTTACTCGCCCTACCCAGGCTATCGCGCTGCGCCGGGCGCACTCGGCGAGTACAACGGCAAGTTCATGTGCAACCAGTACGTTTTGCGTGGCGGTTCGTGTGCCACTTCACGGAGTCACATTCGCCGCACTTATCGCAATTTCTTTCAACCGGAAAAACGCTGGCAATTTACAGGGATCAGGCTCGCGCGCGATCCGAAATGAGTCGATAGGGCGCAACCGCGAGGCACGCGCCGAACGATAATGCCATTATGACCGCCCACTCGCTAACGGCCACACAACCTAATTCTGCGGCCCCCAAGGAGAGGTCCGATTTGCTCTCGGACGTTATTGCGGGCCTTTCTTCCGATCCTCGGACGCTGCCTTGCAAGTATTTCTATGATGAGCAAGGGGCCGCATTGTTTCAGAAAATTTGCGAGTTACCAGAGTATTACATCACCCGAACCGAAATCGATATTCTAGGCCGATACCACGCAGAAATCGCGGCGCAACTGGGACCGAACATCGAGCTAATCGGACTTGGCACTGGTGCAGGCACGAAAACGCGCATTCTCATTGAAGGCCTCGAAAACCCTGCCGTTTATGTCCCTATCGACATCTCCGAGAAGCAACTGCGCAAATCGAGCATGCTTTTTCAAAAAATTTTCCCCAATCTGGAAATCCTCCCCGTATGCGCCGATTACCTGCAGCCCGTCGTGTTGCCTTCACCGCGTCATAAGGTTGCTCGCAACGTCGTTTATTTTCCCGGATCGACTATTGGCAATTTCGAACCAAATGAAGCGCTCGAATTCTTACAGCGCGTTGCCAATGTTTCGGGTCGAGGGGGCGGGTTGTTGATTGGCGTCGATTTGCAGAAGGATCAGAGCGTGATCGAAGCCGCGTACAACGATCGAGCCGGTGTCACGGCGCAATTCAATTTGAATTTACTAGTCCACATCAATCGCGAAACCGGCGCAAATTTCGATTTAAGCCGGTGGCAACACAGCGCCGTCTACAACTCCGAAGCCGGCCGCATCGAGATGTATTTGATCAGCGCGACAGACCAGACCGTTCGCATACAAGATCGGCAGTTTCTTTTTCACGCCGGTGAAAGAATCCTGACCGAGCATTCGTACAAGCACACGCCGGAAGGTTTCATTGCTCTGGCTCGCCAGGCAGGATTCGATTTCGTCAAATTGTGGACCGACGACGCGCGCCTGTTTGGCGTGTTCTATTTCTCCTGTAGCCGGGGTTGATAAACCCGGCCACGGCCAACGCGCGCGGCTACAGAACCGGGGCGGCAGCCGTGTCGGCTGCGTAATTAGAACCATCCATGCTTGCAGGCGACACACCTGCCTCTACAGAATATCGCTGCCCCAATGAGCGCCCTCGTTAAACTCGTCGACGTCAGCAAGCGCTATGCAGACACAACTGCGTTGCACGCGACTAATCTCTCTGTCGAACGCGGCAAGACGACTGTTTTTATTGGGCCGAGTGGCTGCGGTAAATCAACCTTGCTTCGATTGATCATTCGCTTGATTGAACCCGACTCTGGCTCGATCGAGTTTGACGGCGAACCGATCACAGCCGAAACGATCGACAATCTTCGCCGGCGAATTGGATACGTAATCCAGGAGGGCGGCTTATTTCCACATTTAACCGTGCGCGCCAACGTTCTGTTGATGGCACGCCACATCGGGAAATCCCAGCATGAGATGCAAAAACGGCTAACCGAGTTGTGCGAGCTAACAAGGTTTCCCGGGAATCTACTCGCGCGATATCCCGTCGAACTCTCCGGAGGTCAGCGGCAGCGCGTCGGGTTGATGCGCGCACTGATGCTTTCACCTGAACTGCTGTTGCTCGATGAGCCGCTGGGCGCACTTGATCCGTTGGTACGAGCCTCATTACAGACGGATCTCAAGGAGATCTTTACCCGGCTAAAACAGACAGTGCTCTTCGTCACGCATGATCTGGCTGAGGCGGTTTATTTTGGCAATGAGATCGTGTTGATGAACGATGGCCGAGTCGTGCAGAAAGGCTCGGTTACGGATTTGCGCGAACAACCAGCTGATCCTTTCGTGTCGGAATTCATCAACGCGCAGCGCGGAGTCTTGCTGGCATGAAACTGCGTTCTCCATCAGGGAGTGGCCTTCTGTCCGCCATGTGTCTTAGGCGACTGGGAAGTCGCTGCTCATTGGTTGGAGCGCTCCTTTTCATTCCCATGGCATGCGCATCCACTGCTCCCGTCGTTATCGGCTCAAAAAAATTCACCGAATCGTATGTTCTGGGTGAAATCGCCGCGCACGCGCTGAAAGACGCCGGAATTGCTGCGGAGCATCGCCAGGGCATGGGCGGCACGATCATTCTTTGGCAAGCGCTGCGCGGCGGCCAAATCGATGCCTACCCGGAATACACGGGAACAATCACGCAAGAAATTCTAAAAAACGGCCAACCATTATCGGTTCAGGAAATTCGAGACGCGCTTGGAAAATTCGGTGTTGGCATGACGGAGTCCCTCGGGTTCAACAATACTTACGCGCTGGTTATGCGACGCACTGAAGCGCAAGGTCTCGGTATTCGGAACATTAGTGACCTGCGAAGACACTCGGAACTCAAGATTGGACTCACTCATGAATTTCTCGATCGCCAGGATGGCTGGCGGCCATTGCGCGAGCGTTACGCGCTTCCTCAACAAAGCGTCACCGGGATCGATCATGCGCTGGGTTATGCGGCATTGGCTAATGGTTCAATTGACGTAAAGGATGCTTATTCGACCGATGCAAAGATTGAAGAAAACGATTTGGTGGTCCTGGAAGATGATTTTCGATTTTTCCCAAAGTATGAGGCCGTGTTCTTGTTTCGGTTGTCCGCGCCCGGAGATGTGATCGGCACGTTGCGCCGCCTGGAAGGGACGTTGGATGAAAAACGCATGACCCGGCTGAATGCCGAAGCGGAACGCACTAGGAATTATACGGTCGCCGCGAACTTGTATTTTGAAGGAAGCGGAAGGTCGGCGTCCTTTGAGGGCGAATCCTTTGCACGCAAGCTTGCACGCTGGACGGCGCGTCATCTCGAGCTCGCAGGATTTTCGCTTTTGCTTTCGATAATCATTGGGATTCCGCTTGGTATCGTTGCCAGCCGCGGTGGAGTGATTGGGCATGGAATTCTGTCCTTTGCCAGTATTGTGCAAACGATTCCATCACTCGCGTTGCTGGCATTGCTCGTCCCCCTTCCCTTTTTCGGTATCAGCGTTCGGACCGCGATCGCTGCTCTGTTTCTTTACGGGTTGCTGCCGATCGTGCGGAACACTGCGAGTGGCTTGCAGGACATCCCACGATCGTTGCGCGAATCCGCCATTGCATTGGGACTGAGCCCCGCTGTCCGGCTTTGGCGGATTTATCTGCCGATGGCGTCACGCTCGATTCTCTCAGGAATCAAGACCAGCGCGGTGATCAACATCGGCACTGCAACGCTTGCGGCATTGATCGGCGCCGGAGGTCTGGGCGAGCCGATTTTGAGTGGCCTGAATTTGAACGACAACGTAACCATCTTGGAGGGGGCTATTCCCGCAGCATTGCTTGCGCTCGTTGTGCAGTGGCTATTCGACGCGCTCGACCGCGTGTTAATTCCGAAAGGGCTGCGCCTATAAGTGGGTCGTCTTGTTCTCAAGACGATGGCCCGACGGGTCATCGGAGGCGCGAATATCGAGCGGCGCATCCGCGGGACCGTCTGCCAACGAGTTGAGGACAACGCGTTCCAGCTTTGCTCATTTTCGCCGGCGCGCTTTAGTTAGACGATAGTTATATGGCAATTGCTTCGATCAATCCTGCCACAGGCGAAAAGGTGAAGGAGTTTTCTCCATTCGACGATGGAGAAATCGAGAAACGCCTGAGTCATGCTGAGAATGCATCCAGGAAATACAGGCGAACTGCGTTCGGCCAGCGCTCGGAACTTATGGCAGCAACGGCCGAGCTGTTATTACTGGAAAAAGACAGGCTCGCCAAAATCATCACGCTCGAAATGGGCAAGTTGTACGGAGCATCATTGGAAGAGGTTCAGAAATGCGCGCGCGGCTGTCGATTTTACGCCGACAACGCGGAGCGCTTCCTTGAGGACGAGCCTGCACAAACTGACGCAGCCCGAAGTTACGTCCGCTACGAACCGCTGGGACCGGTTCTCGCAATCATGCCGTGGAATTTCCCGCTCTGGCAGGTGTTCCGATTCGCAGCACCGGCGCTAATGGCCGGCAACGTCGGCTTACTGAAGCATGCCTCGAATGTGCCACAGTGCGCGCTTGCGATTGAACAAATACTTTGCCGCGCAGGATTTGATGAGGGCGTTTTCCAAACGCTCCTGATCGAACCAGAACATGTTGAAAGGATCATTGTCGATCCGCGCGTGAAAGCTGTTACCCTGACTGGCAGCGAAAAAGCCGGAAGCACAGTCGCGAGCACGGCTGCGCGGGAGATCAAGAAAAGCGTGCTCGAGCTCGGCGGCAGCGATGCGTTTATCGTGATGCCAAGCGCGGATTTCGAAAGCGCGCTGAGTACCGCGGTCAAGGCGCGCACCATCAACGCCGGACAATCGTGTATCGCGGCGAAGCGGTTCTTCGTTGCGGACGAAATTTACGACGAGTTTCTTGACCAGTTTGTGGACAGGATGCGCGCGTTGAAAATTGGCGACCCAATGGATCCAGCCACTGAAATTGGGCCTCTCGCGACGGAACAAATTCTGCAAGGCGTGCACGATCAGGTTCAGAAATCGATTGCAGCAGGCGCAAAATTATTGACTGGCGGAAATCGGATTCACGGCCCGGGATTTTTCTATGAGCCAACGGTTCTCGTTGACGTCCCAAGAGAATCGCCTGTCTCCCGGGAAGAAATTTTTGGCCCGGTCGCATCCATTTTCCGCGTAAACACCGCGGATCAGGCGATCGAGATGGCAAACGACACTTCTTTCGGTCTCGGTGCCAGCGCGTGGACAAACAATCGAGACGAACAGGAACTCTTCACATCGGATCTGGCGGCCGGAATGGTGTTCATCAACGCGATGGTCGCCTCCGATCCACGCCTTCCGTTCGGCGGTGTAAAGCGTTCCGGTTTCGGCCGCGAACTGGGCGCGGCTGGGATTCGCGAATTCACAAACACGAAAACGATTTGGATTTCCTGAGAAGTGGGACCGGAATGGTTCACCAACTCCAGGATACTCCGCCGTAGAACGAGCGCCCGTCGCCTGGATGAAAAATTTCAGGATTCGGTTCGGTGCGTGCGTCTGCGATCACATCGATAGACGCCGCATAATGCTGATCTGTCAGGTTCCTGCAATCGATAAAGATCGAGAAGCCGTTGGGCCGTCGAAAACCCGCACGGAAACCAAGCAGCACATAACTATCCGCAAAGAGCGTGTTCGCCTCATCAACTGGGTAACGTGAAAGGTTACACTGCAGATTTGGTCCCGCATAGAAACCAGACGGGCTTTGGTAAAGCAGTTGCGCTTCATAAACGTGAACCGGGATCCCCGGGAGGCGATTGTCGCCATAAACAGTGTTTTCATCGAAATGGAAATCGTTGAGCGTGTAGTTCTGATCGAACGACAAACGATCGCCTGCGCGATCCGGCTGTTTCGACACCAGAATATTCCTAAGCAATTCAACTTCCAGGCTTGCCTCGATTCCTTGATGATTTGTGCGCGGGACGTTCCTGGTGCCAAGATCGTTTCCGAAGGCGTCGTTGACCTCTAGCAATTCATCACGAAACCACGAACGGTACAGCGACAACTCCCACTCAAACCGCGAATACGCTCCGCGAGTTCCGACTTCAACGGTCCAAGCGTGTTGCGGTGACAGCGGTGTGTAGACAACGCTGGAATTCGGACCTTTATCAAAATCGACCAGATTATCTATCGAAGGAGGTTGCCAACTGCGACTGAAATTCACGAATGCCTGCGTCTGGTGATTGATTTCGTAAATGGCACCCAGCTTGGGATTAAATCCCCAAAAATTTTGCCGATTTGATTGATTTCCTGCCTCGTCGGTGAAGAACTCGTCCTTGAAATGACGTTCCGCGAAAATCGCCTGCGCTCCGGCGACGATCGAGAAGCGCGGTGTGAGATACAGCTGGTCCTCGAGATACGCTGGAAGGTTTATCGAACTGCCTATGCCTCGCGCAGTCGTTGCGCCCGGGTGTCCGAAAATATTTTCGTAATTTTGGGTGGGCTCGTCTTCGTACTGCGGGCTCGTACCAATTGTAAGAGTATTTCGATGGCCAAACAGTTCCTGGCGGCTAACGAAATTCACGTTCCCGCCATAATTGTCCGAATAGAACTGCTCGATCCCTTCCCGAAAGTCGGGCGAAAAGAATCCGCGGTTCTCAATATCGTGATGGAACCAGAACACACCGACATCGAGCTGAATATCTTCAGTCCGAATGCTTAGCTTGTCCGCCAGGCGAACGTTCGACAACTCCTTGTTCCAATCCTGGGCTATCGCGAGCGGGTTAGCCTGCGAGGGATCGTCTTCCATTTGTGACTTGGTCAAACCACCGGGCAGATTCCGATTGGTCCGGTCCATTGTGAGATAAAATCGATTCTCCACCTGGTCGCTGAACTTGTAACCGAGATCGGCAAAAAGAATTTCTGTGTCCTCGCGGCTATGCTCCCGAAAGCCCTCGCGCTCTCGAAAATCAATCGCGCCAAATTCGTCGAGCTTCCCTTGCACCGCGCCGCCGCTCATGTCGCCACGGAAGAAGCCGTAACTTCCCCCTTCAAGCCGGACCTGGAATGGAGCCGCATCGTACCCAGTAAACGGCACGAGATTGACTGCCCCGCCAAGGGTCAGCGCACCGTATTTAAACGCATTGGCGCCTCGAAAGATTTCCGCGTGGCTGATTGTCGCAACATCAAGATCCTCCAGAGTTGCCTCGCCATCGCCCTGATTAAAGTTCAGGCCGTCCATTAAAAACATCACGCCGAGTGGCTCGTCTTCAGACGTGATCCCAGACCCTCGAATTGAAATCTTCGAAACTTCGGAGCCGTTTTCCGATTGTAGGAAAATGCCCGGCGTTCGTTGCAGTAAATCTTCAAAGTTAGACGCGCGACCGAATTCCATGTCGTCGTTCGTCTTGACTGTGAAGGCCCCCGGAACTTGCGTTTTCTGCTTCGCCGATTCTTCGGGCGACCCCGAAGTAAGCGATCCTATCGCCTCTCCGGTGACTGTCACTCCCGCAGCTTCCGAAGGTGCAGGTGTGGAATCCTGAGCGAGAATTTGTTTTGCGCAGCTGGCAATGAAAACGACGGCCAGGAAACATGAACGCCAGGATCTCATGGACCTATTTATGGCGCCCTGGCTCCATTCTGCTGGCGTTGGGTTGCTAATTTTTAGCGGCCCATTGTGCGCTGCGCCGCTTGAATCGTGATAAATCCAACTGCGGTGATTGATTGAGCGCTCCAATCTCGCCACATCGAGTCCGATCAATCGCTCCCCGGAAGTTGCTTCACAAATCGCCACCCGTTTCGTTCGTAACCGAGCGACTCGTAAAATTTGTGTGCGTCCTCTCGCGTAAGCCGTGTATCTAAGCCGACACGCCTGATTCCTCTCTGGGCGAAATCCTTCTCGGCAGTCGCAATCAACGCGCGACCAATTCCGCGCCGGCGCGTGGCGCTTGACGTAACCAAAGCGAGAATTCGCCCGGATGGATCGTTATGCTCATAGCTGGGATAGGTAAGCGTCCCGATCATGCCACAAGCGCAGTCGTCCACGATTGCGACGAACGTCTTGCAGGCCGGGTTCGACAAAATCAACTTTAGGCGTGTCTCCATTTCCGGGCGCTGGGTTTCATAGCCGAGTTCGCACATCAGCACCGCAAGGTCTGAAGCGTCGTTCAATTCCGCATCACGAATCCGCCATCCAGTATCGGGCATCTATTCAACAGCTCTCAATCGCGGCAATAACTGCTCCAGGATCGTCGTTACCGATTCGTCAACGCTTTGCTGATCCGTGCGAACCACAATCTCAGGATCCTCCGGCGCTTCGTAGGGCGCGTCGATCCCGGTGAATTCCCGAATCTGGCCGGCCCGCGCTTTCTTATAGAGATTCTTCGGATCGCGCGCTTCGCAAACTTCCAGCGGCGCATCGACAAACACTTCGATAAACTCCGCGTTGCCTTCCAACGCTATCTCGCGCGCGCGGCTGCGATCCATCCGGTAGGGCGAGATGAAGGCCGTGATGACGACTGTCCCTGCGTCCGCCATAAGCTTGGCCACCTCGCTGACACGGCGAATGTTTTCGACCCGGTCGTCGGGCGCGAACCCGAGGTTTGAGTTTAATCCGTGCCGGATGTTGTCACCGTCGAGCACATAGGTATGCATGGCGCGCTGGAACAGCTCGCGTTCAAGTGCCTGTGCGATGGTCGATTTCCCGGCTCCAGAAAGCCCCGTTAACCAGATCACCGCGCCACGATGACCGCTCCGCAGTGCCCGGGCGTGGGCCGTTATTTTCCCCTCGGTCCAGAAAATATTTTTGCTCTTGGTAATGGTTCTGTCTGTATAAACGCCCCCGAAAATCGTTCCGCCACCACAGATTTTTCCGTCATCTATGATCACAAACCGCCCGAGATTCGGTATGCGATCGTGGTTATCGATGACGAGTCGTCCACGCGTTTGAATTGTGAGTCTCCCAATTTCGTTTCGCTCCAATTGTTCGCGTTCGTCGCTCTTGCTCTCAAGTGTCGAAGAATCCATGACTCGCTCGATTGAAACCACCTCACATCTCACATCCTGAGTTGCCAGCCTCAGGCTGTACAAATGTCCAACGCGCAGCGGGTCGCGCACGATCCAGAACAGGTCCGCATGAAAACGATTTGCCTCGACAGGGGTTTCATTTTCATGCGATGCGACGTAACCACGCTCGACGAAAATCTGTTCGCTGAGTGTGATCCCGATCGAATCTCCAGCAACAGCCGGGCCATTCTCCTGAACGTTCCAACCCTCAATCGTGGCGACCACTGACGACTTGTTGGCGGGTGAAAATACGAGCTGATCCCCGACCCTTAGCGTTCCCGTTTCGATCCGTCCCGCAATAATCCGGCGACCGTCGAAGCGATAAACGTCCTGAACACAAAAGCGAAGTGGAAGATCGACATCGCGGCCCTGGGGCTCCAGCAAATCAAGTGCTTCAAGCACATTCGCGGCGCAGTACCATTTCATTTTCATACTGGTCCGCGCGACATTCTCGCCTTCCTTCGCGGAAGCAGGGATAAATGTCCGCGCGTCCAACCCAAGCTCTCCAAGAAACTTTCGATACTCCTGCTCGATCTCGCGAAACCTTTTCTCCGAGTAATCCACGAGATCCATCTTGTTAACAACGACAATGACATGCTTGATGCCAAGCATGCTCAGGAGGTAGGCGTGGCGGCGACTCTGTTCACGCACGCCCTCATCTGCACTGATCACAAGGATCGCCGCGTCGGCTCTCGACGCTCCCGTGATCATGTTCTTCAGGAATTCCTTGTGTCCTGGCGCATCGATGATGGCGTATTGGCGTCGCGGCGTTCGGAAAGGGATTTCGGTCGTGTCGATCGTGACGTTTTGCTTTTGCTCCTCAAGAAGTGCATCGAGCAAAAACGCGAATTCAAATCCCATCCCCTCCTCTGCGCATGCCTTTTTTATCTCTTCGACCTTGCCTTCGGCCAAGGAACCAGTGTCATGCAAAATGCGACCGATGAGTGTGGACTTACCGTGATCGACGTGGCCAACGAAAACCACGCGCAGCTTTGGCGCAACGTCTGAAGTTGAGTGTTGTGCGTTTGCCTTGTCGCTCACAGAAATCCTTTCGCTCTCAACTTCTGCATCGCGTTGCGCTCATAATGGTCTTGCGCGCGGCCGGCACGCTCACTCGTTTTTGTCGCTTCCAGTTCGGCGATGATTTCATCGATCGTCGAGGCATTGCTGTCGATCGGACGCGTAATGGGGCTGCAGCCCAGAGACCGAAATCGTTTCCCATTTCGAGCGAAATACATTTGCGGAATGGGTATGTTTTCCCTCTGGATGTAGCGCCAGATGTCCACCTCGGTCCAATCGAGCAAGGGTTGAATACGAACATGTTCACCCTTACCAGCTGTGGTTACGAACTGGCTCCAAAATTCAGGCGGCTGATCCTTGTAATCCCATTCAAACTGAGCGTTGCGCGGCGAAAAATAACGTTCCTTCGCTCGAGTTGGGTCTTCATCGCGTCGAATGCCGGTGATAAGCGCGTCCCATTTGTACTCGGCCAATACCTGTTGCAACGCCACGGTCTTTAACTCATGCGTAACCGTTACCGGATCGTGCGTCTCGTAACCAATCCCGCGCGCTCGGGCTTCGGTGTTGATCTTAACAATGAGATTGAGATTATGATGTTTCCTCGCCCATTCGCGAAATTCCAGCATCTCCGGAAACTCATAGGTCGTGTCGATGTGCAGAATGGGAAAAGGAACCCGCCCGAAGAAGGCTTTGCGAGCAAGCCAGATCAGAACGTTTGAGTCTTTACCCATCGACCAGGGCATGGCGATATTTTTGAAAGCGTGATAGGCCTCGCGGAAAATAAAGATGCTCTGGTTCTCGAGATCGTCGAGATGAGTGCGCCGGAAAGGTGTCATCATTTGGATAAGCGCCGTTCTATACAATCGGGAAGCTCTTGCTGCAACGAGAGCGCGTCCAACCTCCCAAATCTTCGAGTACATTACGCCGGAACGCCCTTAAAGCTTCTCGCAGATTCACGTCGCGATTCGGCTTGCGTGCTTCGTTGCGCATTTTTACCTTTAGTCATGCTTGAAACACGTGCCACGGCGTACGATTCAAAGATCGAAGGAAATGTCATTTTTACGCGCTTCGATGCTGCACTTAATTGGGTACGCAAAAACTCACTGTGGCCGATGCCAATGGGCCTGGCCTGTTGCGCGATCGAGTTGATGGCCGCAGCGGCTTCGCGCTTCGATATCGCCCGATTTGGTGCGGAGGTGATGCGGTTTTCGCCCCGCCAATGCGACGTGATGATCGTAGCCGGCACCGTCACCTACAAAATGGCGCTGGCGGTAAAACGCATTTATGAGCAAATGCCTGAACCAAAATGGGTGATCGCCATGGGCGCATGCGCTTCCACAGGCGGTATGTATCGCTCCTACGCCGTGCTGCAGGGAATCGACCAGCTTCTTCCGGTTGATGTTTATGTTTCCGGTTGTCCTCCGCGCCCGGAGGCTTTGCTTGCCGGGCTAATAAAATTGCAGGAGAAAATCTCCCGGGAACGCTCGTTTCGAAATCAGAAACCGGAACTGGCCGACAAACTCGAAGAAGCGCTGGGATGAACACGCGCGCCGGGATTTTTGATTGTAGCGCAAGCGCTTCGCTTGCATTCCCCATCACGCTGGCAGGCGGAGTGCCTGCCCGACAACAATATTGCGAATGACTGGCCAGGAGCTACTCGACTCGTTAGGCAACGCCTTTGGCTCAAAAATTCACAACAAGACCGAATTTCGGGGCGAAACGAGTTATACGATTGCCGCAAACGATCTCCGCGAGATCTCAAAATTTTGCCGGGACGAACTTTCGTTCGATTACCTGATCGATGTCACAAGCATCGACAATTTCGGCGAAGAGCCTCGCTTCGAAATTGTCTATCATCTTTACTCAATGCCACATGCAGTTCATCTGCGCCTGAAGCTAAGCGTTCCAGAAGGCGCAGACGCCGTGGATACAGTTTCCGACATTTGGCCGACCGCAAACTGGCACGAGCGGGAGATTTACGACATGATGGGAGTCAAGTTCAACGGCCATCCGGATCTCCGGCGTATTTTAATGTGGGACGGCTATCCGTTTTTCCCGTTGCGAAAAGATTTCCCGCTGGAAGGACTACCGAGCGACATGCCGGATGTCGCTTTCACCAAAGTCACGCCATTGGAAGGTGGCCCTTTCGTAACTGTTCCCAGCACGGCCACTTCTAAAGACCGGGAACCCCGCGCTCGACCGCCGGAATTGTAAGTTCAAACCTACCCTGGGCGTTCGTGGCCCTTTCTGCTACGCAGCCGAGACCGGAGGAGCGTTTTCGGGCTTCCGTGTAGCAACCATCACATCTGGGCGCACGTTTTCGTCGCGTGGAATGAGGGTCGTCGTTTTTTGGCCCGGCTTCGGATAAGCGATCCGGCTATGCAACATCATCATGAGCGTGAACCGGAAGCGTTCGGCGATGACTTTCAGCTCACCGAGCGTGAGATCGCAGTCGTCCAATTGCCGGTCGCTGATACGCTCTTCGATCAGTTCGTTGACAAGCGTTTCTATCTTTTGCGGCGTCGGCTTCTCCAGACTCCGCGAGGCGCTTTCGACCATATCAGCCAGACTAATGATTGCGCTCTCTTTTGTCTGAGGTTTCGGTCCGCCATAGCGAAAACTCTCTTCCTTAACCTCGGGAATATCGTCCTCGCGCAGCTTCATAATTTTGCCGCCGGCGCGCGCATCCTCATGCTGTTGAAGCGCGCGTTGATAAAAATAGCGGACAAGCGATGTCCCATGGTGTTCCTGGATTATATCGATAATGCGTTGATTGAGTTTGTACTTCAGCGCCAGATCGACGCCTTCCTTCACGTGCGCGATGATGATCAACGCACTCATCGTCGGCGCGAGGTCATCGTGCGGGTTGCGTTCAAAACTCATGTTCTCTGTGAAGTATTCCGGCTTCACCAATTTACCGACATCGTGAAAATAGGCGCAGACACGACAGAGGGTTGCGTTTGCACCGATCGCTTCTGCCGCAGCTTCGGCGAGATTCGCAACGACCAGGCTGTGATGATAAGTCCCCGGCGCTTCGATGGTCATACGTCGCAGCAATGGATGGTTTAAATCGGACGCTTCCAGCCAGGAAATGTCCGTTGTGATTTCGAACAGGTTTTCAAGAATCGGCAGGGCACCGCCAACCAGGGTTGCCGTCAAAATTCCATTGCCGATAGCGAGAGCGCTTTGCAGTCCGACCATGCCCCAATCATTGGCCATCGGATAAAACCAATTGATCGGCCCGATAAGGCCAAACGTCAGCGACAGAAGCCAGATGGCGAGCCCGACCCAGAATCCAGCACGGATCAAATTGCTCCGCCGTCGCACCTGCAGCGTAAGGGAGACCGCTGTGAACCCGCTGATCAGACTCGTTACGAGCAGGGGCGCGTCAATTGGCCCAAACAACATGCTACTCCAGAGACTGACAAAAAATGCAGCGTAAAGCCCGTGATGGCGGCCCAGCAATACGCTCAGCACAAGCGGCGCAAAAGCATAGGGCATGATCAACCCCGCCATTTCCGGCCTGAGGAACCGGTAGCTACCGCTGTTACAAAGCACGAGCAGCAGTTTAATCACAGCCAGTTGCACCAAAATGACGCCGAAGATCAGAAGAATGCGCGAGTTCCGTGAAAAGCTCCTCGGCTGATTGATCCAAAGCTGAGTAATCGCCGTGGTCAGGACCAGAAGCGCAATAATAAAATTCTTGGTCGGCTCGGGTTGCTGGCCGCTAAAAACGAGAAACGCGATGCCACCGGCAAACACCGCGAAGATTACGGCCTTGATGGCGAGCGAGTGCTCCAAACTGCGCTTCAGCTCGCTGCGCGCCCGCCGGCGCCGCATTTTCCGTGAGGCGAGGCCACGTCTGACGAGTCTTCCGCGTTTGAAAAAATCGAACATTTCGGTTTTACCTCCGTGGCGATGGCGCAGGCGAGCGGTGTTGCTGATAGGCACCGATAATGGCGCGTACCAACTCATGCCGCACGACGTCGCGCTCTGTAAAATACACAGTAGCAATTCCGGGGACAGCCTTTAATGCCTGTAAGGCTTCCACGACTCCGGAGCGCTTGTTAGCCGGCAGATCAATCTGTGTGACGTCACCGGTCACGACGCACTTGGAATTCAAACCGATTCGCGTCAGCAACATGAACATCTGTTCGGTAGTTGTGTTTTGCGCTTCATCCAGGATGACAAAGGCGTTACTCAACGTACGTCCGCGCATGTATGCCAGCGGAGCCACCTCTATGGTCTGGCGCGCAATGGCGCGCTCCATTTCCTCTGGTTCTAACATTTCACGCAGGGCGTCATAAAGCGGACGCAGGTAAGGCGTAATTTTTTGTTCCAGGTCGCCCGGAAGAAAACCGAGCGCTTCCCCTGCTTCCACCGCAGGGCGCGTTAAGATAATGCGGGCTACCTGCTCCTTCTTGAGTGCCGCGACTGCCATGGCAACGGCAAGGTAAGTTTTGCCTGTGCCGGCCGGGCCGATTCCGAAAACGACGTCGTGCTTTTGAATTGCCTCGACATACGCCCGCTGGTTTGCGCTTCGCGCTACTATCGGGGGTTTGCGCAGCGACGTTGTAATCTTGGTCGAAACAACATCGCCCAGATTATCGTCGCGATCTTCGGATACAGCCTTAAGCGCATAATTAAATTCGTGCTTTTGAATGTCTACCCCCTGCTTGCGCACCCTCTCGAGCTGCTCGAACACGTGCTGCGCTTTGTCCACACGGCCTGGGTCGCCTTCGAGTTTCACCCAGCCTTCGCGCGTGGTCACTTTCACGCCGAGCGAATCCTCAAGATTCTTCAACAGTTTAATGTCGTTGGCGTAGAGCGACTGCAAAGCGCGCGGACTCTCAAACTCAAGCGTGCGCGTTTCCGTCATCATTTAATTCGCGAAATCAGCATCCCTGCCGATGGAGCATTGGCGAAGAGTCAATGCCACTAACGCCACTCTACCGGAAACCATACACCAACGCCCAATGTGTCCGTTCCTCCGGCGATTGCTCGACGCTAACGATGATAAAGTAACTGCCCGTGGTTTTTGGAATGATGTGGGCGGCCGCAAAATGACCTTTCTCCCAGCTGTCTGGTTCTTCCGCCAGTTTTCCGTCTGAGTCATAAACATGAACAGACACCTTCGCTCGATCGACTTCTGTTCCCAGCCAGAACCAATATTCGTTGCCTTTGAACAACTGCTGCCGCACTGCCTTTTTCTCTCCAGAAGCGAGGTCGCCTCCCCAGTAGTCCTCGCGTACTTGAAATCCCTGTTTTACATATGGTTCTGCCGCCTGAAGAGCAAACGACTGTGCGTCATCCACGGAAGCGAAGCTGGTCCGCTCCATTATGACGATGACTGCCAGCAGAGAGCTGGTGCGCAAAAGAACTTTCGCGAAACGGTTCATCGAAGTTTCCTAATCTCTTGTGACAATGCCGTTGCCGAGCCGCGTCGTGATCTCGTTGACCTTTTTAACTGATTCGGCAGGAATATGGGCACTGCCTACGTCAATTAGCGGCTTCACTTCGACCAAGGCGTCTTGAATTTTGTGAAGAATCGGAAGGTTAAACTCAGGCATCGCCTTCAGTCTTGTCTGAAAATAAGACAGGAGATCAGGTTGATGCAGCAATTCGGCGCCGTCGGCGGAAAAATGCTGGTTTACCACCGAGGTCAGCACCTCCGTGCCCCTCAGCCACCCACCCAGACTGACCAGCTGTGATAATTTTTCGTCGTGGACTTCATTCATTGCCGTTTGCACACTATTTTGGGTGCGATCCAATTCCTGGCGCACATTTTCCCAATTCCGTTTGTCTGCTGCCTCGATGATCGCCTTGGCATGTGGCGTGATTGAATTTCCCACGCCAATCCCCTTCGCGAGTGCCAGCACCCGTTGGCCAATCTCCTTTACCGTCGGCGCGTCTTCCGCTTGGACCGCGATAAAACCATCTGCGATCACCGTCCCTAACAAAAGGGCGATGCGCGGCCGTTCCGTGAAATTCGGCCCCTTATCGCTGCGAACGTGTTCCTTCCAATTGACCGCGCCCAGCTTGTTCAATGCTCCGAAAATTTCGTTCGGCAACGGGACCACAACATCTTCCACAGTGGTGGATAATTGGTTAATATTGATGTGCTGCGGAGCCTGTGCGCCCTGCGCGCATAGCGCAGAACCGCAAAGCGCCGCTAGAATTACCTTCAAATGTTTAGTAAACAGAATCATTGGGAGCCTCGAGTATTGATTTCGGGTTCGTATTCAGGATTTAATGAAGCGAACCTTAAGCAAAACCACTGCCGTACACAAATCGCTGCTGAAAACATTTTGAATCGCCTTAACCGAACCACTTCATCGCCTCTGGCGGGCTACTGCCTGCATTCCCTATGGATCTGACCCGGCTAGAGCAGATCCTCGACCGCGCATCTTCCAGGCGGATCACCGTAATCGGTGACCTGATGCTGGATGAATTTGTCTGGGGAAGAGTCGGTCGCATCTCGCCTGAGGCACCGGTCCCTGTTGTGGAAGTGACCGGAGAATCATTTTATCCGGGAGGCGCTGCCAACGTCGCCCGCAACCTGCGCGAATTCGTGGACCGCGTCGCCATTATCGGTTTGCTGGGCAAAGATCGCAGTGGCGAGCAACTTAGGGAGTTACTCTCCGAACAAAGGATCGACACCTCAAACGCAGTCGAAGAGGCAACGTTTCATACCATTGTCAAAACCCGCATCATCGCCCGCCATCAGCAAGTCGTCCGCGTGGACCGCGAAAAGTTTGTCGGACCGTCGGCGTCCCAAATTGGAGACGTCGCGACAGCGGTCCGTAGGAATATTCCGGAAACCGACGCAATTATTTTTGAAGACTATGGTAAGGGCTTTTTATCCACCGAACTGGTTTCGCAAATTGCAGACGCTGCGTGTTCAGCCGGCAAAATCGTCGCGGCGGATCCTAATCCCCGGAATCTAGTCGAATGGCGCGGCCTCACGGTGATCAAGCCGAACCGAACCGAAGCGTTTTCGGCCGCAGGTATTCCCAGCGGCGATCCGGATACCGCTCCGTCGCAGGACGCCGATTTAAAACGTGCCGGCGAAACGCTGCTAAAAAAATGGAAAACAGAAAACGTCCTTATCACGCTGGGTGAACACGGCATGATGCTTTTCCAAGAGAAAAAAGCGCCGCACTATATACCCTCTAAAGCGCAAGAGGTTTTCGATGTCTCGGGCGCGGGGGATACGGCGATTGCTCTCTTTACCCTCGGTCTCGCCTGCGGCGCTACCCCAACCGAAGCGGCAGAAATCGCCAACCATGCGAGCGCCGTCGTAGTGAGCAAGCTTGGAACAGCAACTGTGACACGAGATGAATTGATCGCCAGTTTCCGGGAGGATCCCGAGCGTGGTTAATGAATTGTCAGCTGCCGTCTTTATCGATCGCGACGGCACGATCATCGAAGACGCAGATTATTGTTCTCACCCAAAACGGGTGAAGGTTTTTCCTGGCGTTTCGGAATCATTACAGCGTTTAAAATCAAACGGATTCAAACTCATTGTTATCACGAACCAAAGCGGCATCGGTCGCGGCTTTTTCACGGTCGACGAATATCGTTCCGTTGAATCGGAAGTTTCGCGCCAACTCGGTGATGGCTTGATCGATGCAACTTATTTTTGCCCCGACGTTCCCGGCCAGCACTCCAGTCATCGAAAGCCGTCGCCCGGAATGATTTTGCAAGCCAAGCGAGAACACCAAATCGATCTGGCGCGTTCGTTTTTTGTTGGTGACAAGGAGATCGACGTCCAGTGCGGCCGCAATGCGGGTGTACGGACAATCCGGGTTCAAACTGGATTTGACAGGGACATTACCGGGAGCGCGGCGGATTGGGTTGCCCGGGACTTGCCCGCGGCAGCGCGGATTATTTTGAACCAACCGTAATGATCGCCCCGTCGTCCCAACCTATCGCATGAGCAAAGCGGTTGGAATTATCCCCGCCCGGTGGAGTTCCACGCGATTTCCAGGTAAACCACTCCATCCTATTGCTGGAAAGCCCCTTCTGAGACATGTATGGGAACGCTGTCTGCGCGCTAAAAGTCTGGATTTGGTGGTCATCGCTACCGACGATATGCGCATCGCCTCCGCGGCGTTTGATTGGGGTGCGGAGGTCGCTTTGACTTCACCGAGGCACCGCAGTGGCACCAATCGAGTCGCTGAGTTGGCGGGAAAAACAAAGCGGTTTGCTTACGTAATCAACATCCAGGGTGATGAACCGCTGATCGATCCCCGTCTAATCGATAAGCTTGTCGAAAAATTGCGATCCGATCGAAAAGTGGAAATGGTGACTGCCGCACATCCATTCGAAAATCCGAAGGACGCTTTTTCTCCCCATCAGGTGAAAGTCGTCCTCGATCTTCGCGGCAATGCTCTTTATTTCTCTCGCGCCCCGATTCCAGCTCCACGGAACGACGGTTTCTCCGCCGTTGTGTCTTCTCACGCACTGCGTCGCCCTGGCTACTTGTTTCTTCGTCACCAGGGCATTTATGGATTCCAGCGCGAGACGCTGCTCCGATTTGTGAAATGGAAACCAACTCCCCTGGAGCGCATTGAATCGCTCGAGCAATTGCGCGCAATAGAAAATGGTGTAAAGGTTCATGTGCTCATTACTGCTGCAGGATCTCCGGGCATTGACACCCCAGAAGACGCATCGGCGCTGGAGCAAAAGCTTGCTCGCGCGAAACGGAGGATCCCCTCGTGAAATACATTTTCATCACGGGCGGGGTGATCAGTTCCCTGGGCAAAGGATTGACGGCTGCTTCGCTGGGAACACTGCTCGAAGCGCGTGGTCTCCGTGTTGTTCTCCAAAAATTCGATCCCTATCTGAACGTGGATCCCGGCACGATGAATCCCTTCCAGCACGGCGAGGTCTATGTTTTGGACGACGGCGCAGAAACCGATCTCGATCTCGGTCACTACGAGCGCTTCACCAGTTGCGTCCTAACACGGCACAACAATCTCACTAGTGGTCAGGTGTACGAATCAGTCATCTTGAAGGAACGCCGCGGCGATTACCTTGGGAAAACGGTGCAGGTGATTCCGCACGTCACTGACGTGATCAAAGGGCGAATCCGCGAAATTTCGGACGAAGCCAAATACGATGTTGTCATCACGGAAATTGGAGGCACTACCGGTGACATTGAGGGGCTGCCGTTTTTGGAGGCAATTCGACAATTTATCCTCGAAGTCGGCACACAAAATGTGGTGAACATGCATGTCACGCTCGTTCCTTACATTAAGGCCGCTCACGAGCTAAAAACGAAACCAACCCAGCAAAGCGTGGCCAAGCTGCGTGAGATTGGGTTGCAACCACAGGTTTTGATTTGTCGTACCGAGCGGATGCTCGATCGCGATCTGCGACAAAAACTCTCAATGTTCTGCAGCGTTGCAGAAAAAGCGGTAATCGAAGAGCGTGACGTCGCGCACACAATATACGAAGTGCCGTTGACGCTTCACGCGGAAGGCCTGGACCAGTTGGTGTGCGATCTCTTGGGTTTGAAAACGCAGCAGCCTGAGCTCGCAGGGTGGAAGAATTTCGTAAAACGTGTCATTAGCCCCGCCAAACGAGTCAGAATTGCCGTGATCGGCAAATACTTCGATGTTCGGGACGCCTACAAAAGTATATATGAATCGCTGACGCATGCGGCTGCGAGCGAAGATTGCGGGATCGAGCTCGAACTTGTCGATGCTGAATCGTTGCGGGACGGCGTGAACAGCCAGTTAAACGATGTGTCCGGTGTTTTGATTCCCGGCGGCTTTGGAGTTCGCGGTATCGAGGGAAAAATCAATGCCGCGCGTTTCGCGCGCGAACACAAGATTCCATATCTCGGACTTTGCCTTGGGATGCAGGTTGCAACGATCGAGTTTGCGCGGAACCCCTGCGGGATCAAGGACGCCAACAGCACCGAGTTCGATAAAAACACAAAGGACCCTGTGATCTCGTTGCTGGAAGAACAGCGAGGCGTCAAAACCATGGGCGCCAGCATGCGTCTGGGCACTTGGCCAACGAAAATCGCCAAAGGCACGCTCGCAGAAAAGATTTACGAAAGCACCGAAGTGATGGAGCGTCATCGCCACCGATACGAGTTCAACATGAAATATCGCGACCGGATGAACGAAAAAGGTTTCGTCATCTCCGGCACATCACCGGATGGAACATTGGCCGAACTGATAGAGCTTCGCGACCATCCCTATTTTATTGGTTGCCAATATCACCCGGAATTTCAAAGCAAGCCCAATAAACCGCATCCGCTTTTCAAAGGATTCATTCACGCGTGTCTCGAATATCAGACTCATGCGAAGCGCGCTCCAAACGATCGAGAATCGCCGCGCCGAGTCCCTGAGCAGGAACTCGTTCTGCAACGATAAGATCGAGATCCAGCTGGTCCAACTCCCGCAGGCAACGAAACAGATTCGCACCCGCTTCACGTAAGTCTTGACGCTCACTTAGAGTCCGAACAGCTGCGAATTTTTCTTCTGGATTCGACGCATTCCATGCCAGCAATCCAGCACGATGGTTTGCCGGGAGCGTGAACGCTTCGGAGTTATCGATCAAGCGAAGCGGAGTTTTCGGCGCGTAGTGCGATGGCAACTGACCGGGTGCAGAAACATTCTTCCGCGCGCTAACGATGTCGATTTCGCCAAACTCGGCGAGTTGTTCCGAAGTGATCGGCCCCCGGCGCAGGATTTCGATCCTATCTCCGTGGACAGCGACGATGGTCGATTCGATGCCGTGCGCGGTCGGGCCGGCGTCGATGATCAGCGGAATGCGTTCGCGTAGCTCGTCAAAAACGTGTTGCGCGGTCGTGGGGCTGATCCGGCCGAACCGATTTGCGCTTGGAGCAGCAAGCGGTTCATCGAATGCAGAAATGATTTCAGCGAAAACCGGATGTGAACTCATTCGCACAGCGACTGTAGCGAGCCCAGCGGTGACGATTTCTGGAACAATGGGCTGTCGATCCAAGACCAGCGTCAGCGGTCCAGGCCAGAATCGCGCGATCAGTTTCTTAATAAGCGTGCCAGAGGGACCATCGATCCTAGCTACGCGCTCGAGCCAGTTTTCAGAGGGTAGATGCACAATCAGCGGATCAAACCGCGGTCGCTCTTTCGCTTCGAAAATTTTTGCGACCGCGACGGAATCGAGCGCACCAGCAGCAAGGCCATAAACGGTTTCGGTCGGTAACGCCACGATTTCGCCTTTACGCAGGAGCTCAACCGCGCGCTCTGTAGCGGTGATCCGCGACTGCCGACGGCGATCGGGGATCGCCGCTACTGTTTCGGTTTTCACCTTGGCAGCTTCGCTGACAAGACCGCTTCGGATTGCTTTTTGCGAAACGTTTCCACTTTGGCCCGGACTCCTTCGTCAGAAGTAGCGAGGATTGCGGCGGCAAGGAGCGCAGCGTTTTTGGCACCGGCTTCGCCGATTGCCAGCGTTCCCACCGGAATACCCCCAGGCATTTGCGCCGTTGAGAGAAGCGAATCGAGTCCCTGCAGCTTCGATTGCATTGGTACACCTAAAACCGGGAGCCATGTATGAGCCGCAATCACTCCAGCCAAATGCGCCGCGCCCCCGGCGCCGGCGATGATGACGCGCAGTCCGCGAGCCGCGGCATTCCGCGCGAATTCAGCGGTCGCGTCCGGTGTCCGATGTGCGGAGAGAACGTGCGCCTCGTTAGACACACCGAGTTCATCTAGCGTCTCGACAGCGTGACGCATCGTCTCCCAATCCGATTTGCTGCCCATGATGACGGCAACCAATGACTTTGATTCAGGCATGGGCAGATTGTAGGGAGTTTTTGTGAAACGCCAAGCAGGGATGACCGATGTTTGTGGATCGTCAGAGCATCTGACTGTTTCGGTAAAACCGTGTTTCAGCACGATTAACAGCGCACTTGGCGAAACTGAAGTCTTAATGAAATATTTCGCCATGGATCATCAAAGCGATCATCGCGCGTGATGAATTGTCCCCACAAATCGATCGTCCTCATCGGCATGATGGGCGCAGGCAAATCTGCCGTCGGGCGTTGTTTGCAGCAGCGAACCGGCTTTCCGCGCTTTGATATCGATGAGATGGTAAGTTCGAAATTTGGAATCCCGATTTCACAAATTTTCTCGACATGCGGTGAGGATAAGTTCAGGGAAGCGGAGACGGAAGTTCTGGGGAGGATATCCCCCCACCAACGCTCAATCATCGTGACTGGAGGCGGAATCATATTACGCGAAATAAACGTCGGTCTTTTAAAGCGGCTTGGCGCAGTGGTATGGCTGGCGGGGCAAAAAGGAACCCTCTTCAATCGAGCTTCGCGAACTGACAACCGACCATTGCTGCAAGGGAAAAATCCGAGGAAGGCGTTTGCCGAAAGCTTGCAAGTGCGCCTGCCACTTTATGCAAAGATTGCCGATATCCGTGTCGATACATCGGCACTTACCGCGGAAGAAGTCGCGATCGCAATTTTGACCAAGCTCAAAGGAGATTGGCGTAAATCAACGTCAACATAACTACCGCCGGCAACACCGTAATGACCGAGACAGCTACAGGTCCAATTGATCGCCACATCTCGAGAGTGGAACTGAAGACCCGGCTGGTATCATTTGCGCGCGAGCTTGGTTTTGATTCGTGTCGTGTCGCAGTCTGCAGCTCGCCGCCGCATGCAAACGAGTTTCGGAATTGGCTGCGCAACGAAGCACATGGCGAAATGGATTATATGGAGCGCGGGCGAGAAAAACGTTGTGATCCGCAAAAGGTTTTGCCCAACGCCAAGTCAATCATTGCGCTGGCGATGAACTATTTCCAAGGAGAGCAGAACGGACGCGACATGCCTGCCGCTCGTGGACAAATAGCCCGTTATGCATGGGGCGATGATTATCATGGCCTGATCGAGCGTAAGCTCGATAAAATCGACGGGTTTCTTCGCGAGTTTGAGGGACGACAAAAATGTTATGTCGATACCGGGCCAGTTTTGGAACGCGATTACGCGGCGCAAGCTGGCATCGGCTGGCATGGCAAGAGCACGATGCTCATCGACCAACAACTTGGTACCTGGTTTTTTCTCGCAGAAGTTCTGACGACCCTCGAATTACCGCCAGATCACCCTGTGGCAGATCGCTGCGGAACCTGTGAGCGCTGCATCAAAGCCTGCCCCACCGGTGCGATCACCGGACCGCATCGCATCGATGCGCGACGCTGTATTTCCTATCTGACAATCGAACTCAAAGGTTCCATCCCGCTGGAGCTTCGAGCACTTATCGGAGACAGAATTTTTGGCTGCGACGATTGTCTGGATGCCTGCCCATGGAATCGTTTCGCAAGAACTTCGCGAGAAACCGCGTTTTCCGCCCGTTCCGCGACCGTAGGGGTGCCGCTGCGTGATTATCTCACTTTGAGCGATGATGAGTTCCGTGTGCTTTTCAAAAATTCGCCGATCAAACGGATTAAACGTCGCGGCTTCTTGCGTAATGTCTGTGTGGCGTTGGGCAATGTTGGCGATTCGTTCGATTTGCCCGCACTTGAGCATGCGGCAGCCGATTCCGAACCGCTGATCGCGGAGCATGCAAAATGGGCGATTCACCAGATCCGAGCCAGATCGACCTCATCCAGGAATGCGCCGATTAATTGAATCTAAAGTGGTTCCTCGGCGCGTCGTAAATTTGTTATGAACGGGATTTCGTTTACAAGGGTCAAACAACGGACTAATTCTGACCTCTTCACCCCAAGAACCGCTTCTACGATGCACCAAAGTGTTGGCACATCCTTGCCCGGCCGTGTGACCGCGAAACAGCGTCGCGCCCGGCGAAAAAAACAAATCATTTTGGGATCGATCGGCCTGATTCTGCTCTGGATCATCGCTTCGATCGTCTGGAGCAAGCGCGAAAAGCCAATTCCGGTTACAACGGAGACTGCGATTCGCAAAACGATCGTGCAAACGGTTTCGGCAACGGGAAAAATACAGCCTGAGATTGAAGTCAAGATTTCGCCTGAAGTTGCTGGCGAAATTACTGAATTGCCCGTGGAAGACGGAATGCAGGTCAAAAAAGGCGACCTGCTAGTGAAAATTAAACCTGACTCCTACAAGGCACTTCTCGAGCAACAGGAAGCAGCGATCAGCACGGCCAAGGCGACCAACCTGCAACAGAAGGCGACCATGATGAAAACCGAGCAGGACCTTAAGCGGGCCGAAGACTTGTTCGACAAGAAGCTGATCTCAACTCAGGAATACAACGCGGATCAGGCAGCATACGACGTAGCTAAAAACACCTTCGAAAGTTCGCTGCACGAAATCGAACGCGCACAGGCAAGCTCCAGTCAGGCGCGGGATCAACTTTCCAAAACCACGATTTATTCGCCGATGGACGGAACGATCACCATTTTAAACAGCAAACTTGGAGAACGTCTGGTAGCCACGGGGCAATTCGCCGGCACTGAAGTGATGCGGGTGGCCGACCTGGGCCACATGGAAGCGCGCGTCGACGTCAATGAGAACGACGTTGTGAATGTGAAGGTCGGTGACAACGCCAAAATAAAAATCGACGCTTATGGCGATCGAAAATTCAGTGGCACCGTTTACCAAATAGGTAACACCGGAAAGACAACCGGTTCCGGCACACAGGAAGAAGTGACAAACTTCGAAGTGAAAATTCGGATTGACGATCACGATGTCTCCCTCCGGCCCGGCCTGAGCTGCACCGCCGACATCGAAACGAACGTGGTCAAGGACACGGTTGCGGTTCCAATGCAGAGCGTGACCATTCGAACAGGCGACAGCAATTTGAGTCCCGAGGAAATTGAGAAACGCAAACAGAAGGCAACGGCGCAGGACAAAGGCGATAACAACGCACAGTTCGTCAACGAACGAGCCGAGAAAACGGCGCAGAAAGAAGAACGTGAAAAACTGGCCAAGGTTGTGTTCCTAAAAAGGGGCAATAAGGCTCAGATGGTGAAGGTTACGACTGGCATTTCCGACGATACTTACACGGAAATCAAAAGTGGCATTCAGCCTGGCGACGAAGTGATCTCGGGAAGTTACAGCGCGATCAGTCGCAAGTTAAAAGAAGGCGCCAAGATAACGCTCGATAAAGAAGGAATGAAATAGTCTCGACAGGCGACTGCCTGCGTTGCGATGGAGACCCGGAATTCAATCAGACCGCTCGGCCCGGTTGTGATCGATATTGAGAACATCACAAAAGACTACGTCATGGGCGAGGAGCTCGTACGCGCTCTGCGAGGCGTGACGTTACAAATTCATCGCAACGAATACATCGCCATCATGGGGCCAAGCGGCAGCGGCAAATCAACGCTCATGAACATGCTCGGTTGTCTCGATACGCCGACGTCCGGCCGCTACGAGTTCAGCGGCAAAAACGTTGCGGAAATGGATGACGACGAGCTCGCAGCTGTTCGCAATCGCGAGATCGGGTTCGTGTTTCAAACGTTCAATCTGCTGCCTAGATCGACGTCGTTGCGCAATGTCGAGCTACCGCTCATTTATGCCGGGATCGATCCTGAACGGCGCGAAGCGCGCGCGACCCAGGTGCTAACAGACGTAGGCCTGGGCGATCGAATTCATCATAAACCGAACGAACTTTCCGGTGGTCAACGGCAGCGGGTGGCCATCGCGCGCGCGCTCGTTAACGGACCGTCGATTATCCTAGCCGACGAACCGACCGGTAATCTCGATTCCAAGACCGGCGAAGAAATCATGGAGTTGTTCGAGAATTTATATCAGCACGGCAACACAATTATCCTAGTGACGCACGAACGAGACATCGCCGCGCACGCACGACGCACCGTCCATTTGCGCGACGGACTGATTGAGATGGATCACGTAGGATTTATTCCGGAGCTCGACCTGCCAGTTGCGGGATAAACTCGCGATGAAACGTCTTCTCTACGAGCTGAGCGAAAGCTGGAAAATCGCTGCGGCGCAAATGCGCTCGAACCTGACGCGCTCAACACTCACGGCACTCGGCGTTATTATCGGCATCATCGCCGTGACGCTAATGGGCACCGCCGTGAACGGGATTTCCATAGGTTTCGATAAGAGCATGGCCGTGCTTGGTGATGACGTTCTCTACGTTACGCAATGGCCGTGGAAGCCCGTGGATGACTGGTGGAATTTCCGCGACCGCAAGAAAATTAAAACTGAGTATGCCGAAACCTTGAATCGGATGATCGCGGCGACCCCGAACTCAAACCTGGTCGTGGCTGTGCCGACATCAAATTTCATGCGATCCGTTAAACATGGCGGCAACCAGGTAAACAACGTCTTTGTTCTTGGGACGACCTCCGATTTTATCGTTACGTCGACGATTGATTGTACAACTGGGCGATTCTTCAACGAACTCGAATCGCGCGGTGGCACCAATGTCGTGGTCATCGGCTATGACGTAGCCGATGCGCTTTTTCCTTCCGAAAACCCGATCGGTGAGTCGGTGTTGATCAACGGTCAATTATTCAAGGTCATTGGCGTGAATGCGCGGCAGGGCACGTTTCTTGGTTTGTTCAGCTGGGACTCCATGGTGGCGATGCCGCTGGCCGCGTTTAACAAATATTTTTCGGCTAAAAGCGAATCGGATGTGCGCGTGAAGGTAAAGGACAAAACCAGGCTCGACGATGCGAAGGATGAGCTCACCGGTTTGATGCGGCGCGTGCGCGGATTGCCACCGGAGAAAAAGGACGATTTCTCGATTAACGAGCAACAGGCGTTCAAAAGCACGCTCGATCCAGTGAAAAATTCAATTGCGATTGCCGGGCTGTTTATCACTGGATTGTCGCTTTTTGTCGGAGCGATCGGCATCATGAACATCACGTTTGTTAGCGTGAAAGAGCGCACAAAAGAAATCGGAACACGCAAGGCCCTCGGAGCGCGGCGGCGAACAATCCTTCTGCAATTTCTGATCGAGTCGACAGCGCTTTGTCTTCTCGGCGGATTTATCGGGCTCGCGTTTGCTTATCTAATGTGCTTCGGAATCGGCAAAGCTTTCCCGTCGTTTCCGATTCGTTTTTCGGTCGGCTTGGTGTTTATCAGTATGATCGTTTCAATAGTCACCGGTTTGTTCTCGGGTTTTGCGCCAGCCTGGACGGCGTCGCGCCTCGATCCGGTAACCGCACTCAGGTACGAGTAAAAATCGAAATGTTATTCGGCGAAATAATCAAGATGGCGTGGTCATCGCTCGGGGCGAACAAGCTGCGTTCCGCACTGACTATGCTCGGTATCACCATCGGTGTTTTCTCGGTAATCTCGGTAATGACTGCGATCGGCGCCTTGCAATACTCTGTCGAGAACGGCATTAGCTTTCTCGGTTCCAACATCTTTCAGTTTGCCAAATATCCGGCCAATGTCAGCGCGAGTGGCGACGCCCAGGAAAAGTTTCGCAACCGACACGACATCACCTATAAGCAGGCGCTGCATTATTACCGATTGATGGAAGGCGAGGCCCGCGAGATCTGCCTCAAAAGTTTCGGTTACGAAGTGAAAGGCCAAGCAGTTTATGACGGCGTCAAGACAACGCCGAGTCTTCTCATCGTGGGAACCAATAAAAGTTTCCTCACCGCCAATGCTCACACGCTTGGTTATGGTCGCAATTTGAATGATGAAGACCTCGACCTTTCGCGGCGCGTGGTCGTCGTTGGAAAGATGATCGAGAAAAGACTGTTCCCGCACGAAACACCGATTGGCAAAGTCATTCGCGTAAGCGGACACACCTACACGATCGCTGGCGTGCTCGCAGAAAAAGGGACGGCATTCGGCCAAAGCCAGGACGACATCGTTCTGATGCCCATCACACGCTTTTTCGAGGATTTCGGCGAAGCGAAACGTACTGTAAACATCGCGACACAAGCGTTTACGCAAGATACTTACAATCGTACGTTCGATCGAGCGATCGGTGCCATGCGGATCGCGCGCGGGCTGCGTCCGGACCAACCCAACGACTTCGAGATTTACAGCAATGACTCCCTGAAGAGCGCATTTACTAACGTGGCCGGCTATGTACGAGTGGGCGCGTTCGTTATAAGCCTTATCGCGCTCGTTGCCGCTGGAATCGGCATTATGAACATCATGCTGGTGAGTGTGAGCGAACGCACAAAGGAAATCGGTGTTCGCAAATCGATCGGTGCCCGTAGTCGCGATATCCTGCGGCAATTTTTAACCGAGGCTGTTTTCATTTCTGAGGCGGGCGGCATTCTTGGAATTATTCTCGGGATCATCGCCGGGGATTTGCTGGCCGCGTGGCTCAAAGTAGATGTTATCTTCCCTTATGGCTGGGCGATCGCTGGTTTGCTTGTCTGCTCCGCGATCGGCATCGGCTTTGGATTGTACCCTGCGTATCGCGCCGCCAATCTGGATCCTATCGAAGCGCTAAGATACGAATAAAACAGCTGTCACTTAAAGCGCTGTTTACCTTGGCTGCGGACCAATCGCTGAGATAAAGAGAAATGAAACTATCGTTTGATCTCACCCAAGACTGCTCCTAAACAACTCTCAAGTTAGGCGAAACAGCGGTTTTGTCGAATCGTAGCTAGGTAACAAAACTGCGATGAGCGACGTAACTATGCTATTCAAATTGCTTCCAAAATTCTTCAAGCAAGCGATCAAACCGCGCATGCGTACAATGGCTAACAGTGGTTTATATGTTCAAAGTTTTCCTGGCGAAGACGCCTACTGTATAAAGCCAGGTAACCGGACAGCAAAGTTACCTGAGGGCGCAAAGTTGCCCATTCCTCCTCAAGGACTGTGGCTTGGATACGGTCCTGATGCTCACGCCTACGTTTCGGGTGGGGAGCGCCACGTCACAGATATGATACGAATACTTGAGGAGAAGGGGTTTTCTGTCCGAGGCGCGAAAAGGATTCTAGAATTCGGCTGCGCTGCCGGCAGGATGATACGGCATCTGCCTGAAGTCGCCCCTAACGCCGAGTTGTGGGGCGTGGACATGCGCGCGCAACACATACGCTGGTGCGTTGAAAACCTCACGCCCGCAATTCACTTTGCTACGACGACTACGGTACCTCATCTTCCTTTTGAAGATCGATACTTCGACCTCATCTTCTGCGGTTCTGTATTTACACATATTGAAGATATTCAGGAGTCGTGGCTCCTCGAGTTAGGACGCATCCTGCGTCCATCTGGAAGACTATATATTACAATTCACGACGAAAATACCGTGAGGCTACTTGACACAGAATACCCAAATATTCGGCTAGCTAAACGCATGCGGGAGCAGCAGACCTACCGCTCCAATAAGAATGATTTCGATATGATCGTTATCGGGAGGGGAGCCACATCGCAAGTGTTCTACAGTTCTACCTACTTCCAATTCATTATTCCTCCGATTTTCCGGTGGATCTCAATTACTACTAAAGCCTACGGTTACCAATCAGCGGTGATTCTAGAAAAGCTAAGGACCGATTGCTTGACTTGAAACTCAATCCGCGGCGTTACGTAGAATTTATACTAGTCAAGTCCCAAAGCCTTGAAGGTCGAATCGACGTGTTTGAAGTGAATGTCGAGCGAGCAAAGGCGATCGATCTCCGCTGGTGAAAGTTTCGCTACGATCTCTGGTTCGCGCTTTGCGTTTTCGGCGAATGTTCCCTCCCCTTTCCAGGTCTTCATCGCAGCGCGTTGCACCGCTTCGTACGCAGTTTTGCGGACCGCACCAGCGCTCGTGAGAGCGAGCAGGATCGATTGGCTGAAATAAAGACCCTTCGTTAAAGCGAGATTTTGCCCCATTCGGTCCGGATAAACCTGTAGCTTTTCGACAACATCACGCAATTTCGTCAGCATGTAGTCAAGCAGGATGCATGAGTCCGGCAGAATGATTCGCTCGGCGCTGGAATGGCTGATATCGCGTTCGTGCCAGAGCGCTACATTTTCCAACGCCACCACGGCGTTCCCGCGAATAACACGCGCCAATCCGCTTAACCGCTCGTTGGTAATGGGATTGCGTTTGTGCGGCATCGCCGAGCTGCCTTTCTGGCCTTCACCAAAAAATTCTTCAACTTCAAGCACTTCAGTCCGCTGCAGATGACGAAATTCGGTCGCCCAGCGGTCGATGCTTGAGGCGATTACGGCCAGCATGGTCATGAATTCCGCGTGTCGATCCCGCTGCACGATCTGGGTAGAAAGGGTGGCGGGCTTCAGTCCAAGCTTCTGGCATACCGCTCGTTCAATCCTCGGATCGATATGCGCGTGCGTCCCGACTGCTCCGCTTATTTTGCCGACACGAATCCGCTCCCGCGTTTGTGTTAAACGTTCCTCCGCACGGCCGAATTCGTCATACATTAAAGCAAGCTTTAGGCCGAACGTGATTGGTTCGGCATGAATGCCATGGCTTCGCCCTATCATGGGCGTCATTTTGAACCGTCGCGCCTGTTGCGCGATTACTGCCCTCAACGTTTTTAGATCGGCAAACAGAATGTCACACGACTCGTTTAACTGTACGGCCAGCGTGGTATCCAAAATGTCCGACGACGTGAGCCCCTGGTGAATCCAGCGCGCTGCAGGCCCGACCGAGCCCGCGACGTTTTCGAGAAAAGCAATCACGTCGTGATTGGTGCGCTTTTCGATCTCGAGGATTTCTGGAATGGAAAAACGCGCGCGCTTCCGGATCTCCGCGGCATCTTCCGTGGGAATCTGGCCGAGCTTCGCCATCGCCTCGCAGGCGAGAACCTCAATATCCAGCCAAATCTGAAACTTGCGCTCGTCCGACCAGATTTTGCTCATCTCTGGCCGGGAATATCGATCGATCACTCGCGAAACATAAAGCAGCCGGCGTGACGGAAAAGCGTTTTGTTTTCAATAACTACCGGGACTTCCAGACGGTGAGCTTAGAAAACAAAAGCGCTCCCAAAGCACCGTACTCCAAAAAGCAGCGACGTGGGGGCGTGAAAATTCCGGCAACTTCAAAATGCGGCGGTATTCCGTCGCTTTTCGCCGCAAGAAGCAGGCGAAAAAAAACGTTGCTCCGACTTTCATTTATCGGAGCGACCTCAGAAATGCTAACGATCCCTGATTTAACAAACCCGGGCGCGCAAGAAGCGTCCATTGTCTTGCAGACGCACTTGACCGCTGGCGAAAAGGTCCGCGACGGTCGCAACCGTCTCTCTGTTATTGCTTGTACAGGAACTGACCGCCAGAATGAGGTCACCGAGCGATAAACCCGAAAATTTTCGTGCCTTTAGTATTTGCCGATTTCTTTTCATACGATTGCCTTCATTTGAGGAAGCAATTTCAATACCATCTCCAGTTGTGAATATCTCATCCATATGCCCTATGCAGTTATTCATCTCTTATGCACTTTAGAACTGACCGTGTGCCGACACTTTTGTTCAATTTTAAAACACAAAACCTTGTGGCGGTTCTCCCGGGCAGGGCTGCATTTAGTTAAAGCAAAGACGTTTCTCGGCCGTTCAGGGCGACACGACAATGTTGAATCGACCGCCGCCTCGTCCTTTATTACTTAGGACGTACGCCGCCCTTCCGCCGTCAGCCGCATCACGACAAAATACAGAGCGCACAACACCAGTACGGCGGCAACGATCAGATGTGATTTCGCTTTCAAAGCGAGGGCCATCCCCGCCGGATCACGCAACATCTCTGGCGTGATTGCCGTCTGTCCAAACCAAGCCAGCACCCCGCACCAGATCGCCGAACCGAGAATCGTCATTACGCTAAAAGTCGTGAACCTCATGCGAATGATTCCCGCTGGGATAGAGATGAGATGTCGGATGACTGGCAGCATCCGTGCAAAAAAGATCCCGCCCGCCTCGTAACGACGCAGCCAATGCTCGGCTCGTGTTAATTTCGCTTCGCTGATCATGAAAAAGCGGCCCCATTTCACGATGACGATGCGCCCCAGCCAAAGTGAAACCCAGTAAGTCACGCTTGCCCCCAGCCACGAACCAAACGTGCCCGCCGCGATAACTCCCCACACATTGAATCTTCCCTGTGTGGCAAGAAAAGCAGCCGGCGGAATGACGATTTCGCTTGGGACCGGAAAGATCGAACTTTCCATCGCCATGAGCAGGATGATGCCGGGATAACCCCATTCCTGAACCCAGCCGAACCAGACTTGTAGAAGATGATGCATATTGTCATTCCGAGCGAAGTCGAGGATTCTCTCGATGTCGAACCGCAATAAAGTTCGCCCTAGTTCAGTCTAAAAACGAAAATCTGCAATCCCAAATTGAGATGTCGATCTACCGGCGCGTTCTCCGTTACTACCGACCGTTCCTCGGGCAAACGATCTTTGGATTGTTTTTGTCTCTCGTCGGCGTTGGCCTCAACCTACTCAAGCCGTGGCCGTTTAAGTTGATCGTGGACGATTTCCTTCGTCCGGGTCCGGCTGCGCGCAGCGACTGGCGGTTGTGGATCCCGCTGCTCTGTCTGGGTCTGATTTTAATCCAGCTTTTTTGGGGAATGATGAATTGGGTAACAAACTATCTCTTTGTGAAAATCGGCCTGCAGGCGTTGCTTAAATTGCGCACAGATCTCTATTCATGCTTGCAATCTCTCTCGCTCAAATTTCACGATGCGCGCCGTTCGAGCGATTCCAGCTTCCGCGTCGCGTACGATTCGCAATCAATCCAGACAATCTACAACAAAGGGTTCACCAATATCTTTGCATCAGTGATCACGTTGATTGGAACGTTCCTTATCATGCTACGCCTGGACTGGCAGCTAACCCTGGTCTCCCTGGCAATCGTGCCTCTGGTTGTCGGGGCGATTTACCTTTTCGCACATCGGATTCGTCGTGAATCAACCTCCATCCAGGAACGGGAAAGCGCAGTTCTCGCGCAGGCGCAGGAAGGTCTGAGTTCGATTCGAATGGTCCACGCATTTGGACGGGAGGAATTCGAAGTCCTCCAATTCCAACAACAGGCCCGGCAAAGTTTACAAGCCAATCTGCGGCTCACTTTGACAAACATTAATAGCGCGTTGGTAATCAGCACACTGATGGTAGTTGGCACAGCCGCGATGTATTACATCGGGTCGGTGCACGTTCTTAACGGGACGCTCACGCTCGGATCGTTGCTAGTTTTCAGTGCCTATTTGTTAATGCTTTACCAGCCGCTTGAGTCTCTCACCTATACCACCTGGGCAATGGAAGGCGCTACCGCAGGCGCAAAACGATGTTTCGAAGTGCTCGACCGGGAGGATGATGTGCGCGATTCGCCGAATGCAGTTGCCATTTCGTCCGCCAAAGGCGCGATCGCATTTCAATCCGTGAACTTTGGTTACGCGGGTGATCGGCACGTCTTGCGTGACATCGATCTGCGCATTGAGCCAAATCAGATTGTCGGCCTTGTGGGTGGCACCGGCGCAGGCAAGAGCACGTTGATGAGTCTGGTGCCGCGCTTTTACGATCCTTCCACGGGTTTCGTTATGCTCGATGACCGTGACGTGCGGGAAATCACAAAAAAAAGTTTGCGGTCACAGATCGCGATTGTCTTACAGGACACATTACTTTTCTCCACGACCGTACGAGAAAACATTGCTTACGGCCGACCCGATGCGACGGAAGAAGAAATTATCGAGGCCGCTCGTCGGGCGCAGGCAGACGAATTTATTCAGCAAATGCCTGATGGTTATGGGAGCACCGTGGGCGAACGAGGCGGACACTTAAGCGTCGGCCAGCGACAGCGCATTGGTATCGCCCGCGCATTCTTAAAGAACGCGCCGGTCTTGCTACTGGACGAACCGACATCGGCTCTGGATCCCACGACTGAAGCGGCGATCATGGAAACGATTCAGGAATTAATGCGCGGCCGCACGACTTTAATCGCGACGCATCGGCTGGCGACGATCCACGGTCTCGATCAAATCATTGTGCTAGAACACGGTCGCGTCGTCGAAAAAGGGCGTGGCCCGGAGCTGATCGCCCGCGGCGGGATTTACGCAAAACTATATGCCTCGGGGAAATTCCCGACGGAGGTAGCGCATTGAGCAACGTTAAAGAAGATCGTTACGTCGAAGGCGACTGGTGGCCGGATCCGATTCCGCCGAATGTCGACTTTAGCGAGGGATTCTATTGCGAGAGCGCGCAAATCTTCCGTAAGCTTCGGAACAAAGAATCAGGCGCCGTCATTATCGGCAAGCATGTTTCGTGTTATGCAGGCTGTTCGTTTTCTGTCGGCATGAAGGGTCATTGCAGAATTGGCGATTTCACGCTGCTCAACGGCGCGCTGATTATGGCCGATGAGAAGATCGAGATCGGCTCGTACTGTCTGGTTTCGTGGAACGTTGGCATCGCGGACTCCGATTTTCATCCACTCGAACCGGCTCAACGTCTCATTGACGCCCAAGCCCTGGCGCCCTATTTCAAAAATCGGCCCGCGCGTCCCAAATTGAAGACTGCCCCTGTGAAAATCGGTAACAACGTCTGGATCGGTATGAATGCGGTGATTCTGAAAGGTGTGATAGTAGGCGAAAATTCGGTTATCGCAGCTGGATCCGTGGTCACCAAAAGCGTTGAGCCGAACACGGTGGTTGCCGGAAATCCGGCCGTGGTAGTAAAACGGTTTAAAGAATGATTCGTCTTAACGCCCACAGCTAAACGGCCAACTCCGAAACGCTTCGAGAACAGACAACTCAACGCTCAATGCGGACAATTGCACATCGAATGTCGGAAGTTGGATGGCGGACATTTTCGCTTCGATGAAATCGAAGCGCATTGTGGTGATGGGCTTCATGGGTTCAATGCCCATCGCAGGCGTCATCTGGCAGCACATTCATTACATAGTGGGGCTGCAACGACTTGGTCACGACGTTTATTATATCGAAGATTCCGCCCGCATTCCATACAACCCGGAGACATTTGAAGTCACCAACGAATTCGATTACACGGGCAAACTCTTGAATCGACTATCCAGGGAATTCGAATTCAGAAATCGCTGGGCGTTTTGCGCACGGTATTTACCTGGGCACCCGACTGCCGGCCTGTCATTAAAGAAAATTCGACAACTCTATCGCGAAGCGGACGCCATCCTGAACATCTGCGGCACCCAAGAGTTTAACGACGACCTGCTCTCTTCGGATCGCATTCTCTATATCGAAAGCGATCCAGGCGTCGAACAAATCAAGATCGACAAAGGTGTGAAATCGACAAAACAATATCTGCGACGACATCATGCACTCTTCACCTTTGGTGAAAACATCGGCACGAAAAGCTTTCCGGTCCCCACGCACGGATTGAAATGGTTGTCTACGCGACAACCGGTGGTGACCGATTTTTGGCGAACAAGGGGCTCCCCTTCTCGTGTAGCGGTGTTCACCTCCGTAGCCAACTGGTCCACCAGCGGTTTGAAAGATATTTTGTGGCACGGCAAGAAATATCTCTGGAGCAAATCGCGCGAGTTTCTTCGGTTCATCGAGGCGCCGAAGAAAGCACGCGAAACATTTGAACTGGCAACTAACATCGAGCACAGAACTACCCGCGCAAAATTTGAGCGAAACGGCTGGCGGCTCACCTCGCCCCTGCAAATGAGCGTCGATTACTGGCTATATCGAGATTACGTCCAACGCTCCAAAGGCGAGTTCACCGTCGCAAAGGACCAATACGTGCGGCTAAACACCGGCTGGTTTAGCGACAGGAGTGCGTGTTATCTGGCAGCAGGCCGACCAGTCATAATGCAGGAAACCGGCTTTACCAAATTCTACGGCGGCGACGCAGGCCTCTTGTCTTTTCGAACCCTGGATGAAATTGTCGAAGCCGTGAATCGAATCAATGCCGATTACACAAAGCACTCCCGAGCTGCTTATGCCCTGGCTCGCGAAGTATTCGAGGCAAAAACAGTGACGAAATCGATTCTCGACCGAGCCGGAGTTTAAATAGTGTAAACTCTTTTTGTCCATCAGAGATTTGAACGTAGACAGCGCCTATCGTGTCTGTTGTGTCCGAAAAGGCCACTTGTTAATGTAAATCCGAATCTTGATTTTCGAGTACGCTATTTAAGTTTGCAGCCTTTTCGCCCATGAAGCGTATCCTTATTCTTATTTGCGCCAGCTTGCTGCTTGTACCAGTTTTGGACGCACAGCAAAGCACGCCGGCACATCCCCCGATGGAACCGCAAGGCCCACAGCGCCTGGGTCCATGGAGATCGAGTCCCCCTGCACAAGAGGCAATTCCAGTCCCGGTTCCGATTGCGCCGCCAAAGCCAAACGGACCGGTCCAAAAGAGTCTGGTCCGGATTACTGCCACCTCGTTAGAACCGGACTACAAAGCGCCCTGGAACGTCGGAGCCCTTGAGCGCGGCGTTGGGGCTGGCTTCGTCATAAGCGGCAATCGCATCATGACAAATGCGCACGTAGTTGCCAACAGCCGCTATCTCACCGTAGAGCGCGATGGCGATCCCAACAAATATCCCGCGAAAGTTCAATTCATCGCGAATGACTGCGATCTAGCGGTGATCACTGTGCCAGCCCCGGACTTTTTCAAAAACATGTTGGCTTTACAACTTGGCGGAATTCCTGCCTTGGAATCGACGGTCTCGGCGTACGGTTATCCAATTGGAGGTGAACGGATGTCGGTTACGACAGGGATCGTGTCTCGAGTTGATTTCCAGCTCTATACGCATTCATCGATCGATCAGCATCTGGCAATCCAGATCAGCGCGCAGATCAATCCGGGAAACAGCGGCGGGCCGGTGATGCAAGACGGCAAAGTGGTCGGCGTCGCCTTTCAAGGCTACAGCGGTGATGTGGCTCAAGGAGTGGCCTACATGATTCCCACACCGGTGATAAAGCGGTTTCTGAAGGACATCAGCAACGGGCATTATGACGAGTACCCCGACCTCGCAATCACTTATGCGAAGTTACAAAATCCAGCCCAACGACGATTTCTCGGGTTGAAAGATGACGACCGCGGCGTCCTGGTGAGCTCCGTTGTCGCGGCCGGACCATCCGATGGGATTCTTCATCCGGGTGACGTTCTTCTCGCTATCGACGGTCATCCCATTGCCAGCGACGCGAACGTCGAACTGGATGGCGAACGCGCACAGTTTGAGGAAGTCGTCGAGCGAAAGTTCAAGGGTGATTCGGTCAAACTGGACATCTCGCGCAACAAGCAGCCAATGACAGTGACAATCAAGCTGTACAAACCATGGCCTTATTCGGTCCAGGGTCACAGCTATGACGTGCGGCCGCGTTATGTCCTTTATGGCGGTCTACTCTTTCAACCGTTAAACCTGGACATGCTGGAGGCGTATCGGTCAGCAGACTTACGAGTGCGTCATTTCTTCGAATACTTCGTTCTCGACCAGCTTTATCTTCAGCATCCCGATGTCATTGTACTGGCAAATATCCTGCCGGACCCCATTAACACCTATCTGGCCCCGTACCGCGGTGGGATTGTGGATGAAGTAAATGGCAAGAAAATTCGGACTCTTGACGAATTGGCGAGTGCTTTGGCCGAATCGCCGGAGCGATTAGTTATCCGAATGATTGGCGACGGCCCCCCGCTAGTCCTTAATCGAAGTCAGGTAGAAGCTGCACGCGAACGAATCAAGACACGCTACAATGTACTGAAGGAGCAAAACCTTGAGGAACAGCCCGCCTCAAAAGCAAGCGAACAAGCAAACAAGACCTAAAGATGATCAAGCATTCTCTTATCGCCTTTGGGCTCGTCGTTGTAGCAGCTAGTGGTGCGCTGGGGAAAAAGGAATCGGCAGTACCTTCTGCATTAAATAAGCAAAAACAGCTGGCACTTGTTCGGGTAAACGTGACCGGACAATCCTATGATTACTTTAGGCCCTGGCAAAAGAAGGCTCCATTTTCAAAGCGCGCACTCGGCGCGGTTTTATCCAAAGGCCGCGTCCTTGTGACAGCGGACCTGGTTGCAAACCAAAATTACGTGGAGCTCGAGCGTGCAGAATCTGGAGAAAAAACCGCGGCCAACGTCCAGGTGATTGACTACGAATCAAACCTGGCGCTGCTCGAGCCAGTTGACAAAACATTCCTCGACGGAATCACCCCCCTGGAAATTACGCCCGACACGGTCGTCGGCGACAAGCTGGCCGCATGGCAATTGGAGCCCACCGGCGCGCTGGTGGCGACTGAGGGCTTGGTAACGACAGTCCAAATGATGCCGTATCCGATCGATGTCGGGGAATTCCTCACGTACCGCGTTAGCATCCCGATGCAGTATCGGGAAAATAGCTACACCGTGCCACTGGTAAAGAAGAATAAGCTTGCTGGATTGCTGTTGCGTTACGATTCGCGTTCACAACTCCTCGACGCCATACCCGCGCCTGTCATCACACACTTTTTGAAGGACGCCGAAAGACAAAACTATCGCGGCTTCCCCTCCGCTGGCTTCTCATTTTTCCCGACACGTGATCCCGACCTTCGCGAATTTGCTGGCGAAAAAAGAGAGGATGCTGGTGGGGTCTACGTGACGAACGTGGAGCCAGGTACGCCAGCGATGAAAGCGGGACTCCAAGTGGGCGACATCGTGACTGCTGTTGCGAGCAATGAAATTGATCAAAACGGTAACTACGTGGACCCACTCTACGGAAAGATCGAATTTACAAATCTGCTTACGGCGCATGCATATGCCGGCGATGTTGTTCCTTTTCGAATTCAGCGCAACGGCAAGCCAATGCAGTTAAATGTCACGCTCGAGCACCGCAACACGAAGGATTATGTGAGCGCACCTTACGATTTCGATCAGCCGCCGCGATATTATGTCCTCGGTGGTCTGATTTTTCAGGAGCTTTCCCGGCAATATCTCAAAGAATGGGGACTAAACTGGCAAAGAGAAGCCCCCCAGCGTTTGGTCTATCTCGACCATTTCCAGTCCGAACTCTTTCCTGACAGAAATCGGCGGGTTGTGATTCTCAGCCAGGTTCTCCCGGCGAATAGCACAATTGGTTACGACGAGCTCGCCTATTTGACCGTAACAAAGGTGAACGGTAAAGAAATCAAATCGTTAGACGACCTTGCCGAAGCGGTGAAACACCCAATCGAGGGATTCATCAAAATCGAGACCGAAGAAGATCCAAAACAGATCGAACTCGACGCGGCACAAGTCGCCGCCGAGGCACAGGATCTCCAGGACAACTACGGCATTTCATCATTGCAGAGATTACAGTGAGCCAGTTGCGATTGGTGTCTCCCGCTAAGAAGAACCGATTTGCACAGCGTTGATGTCTGGCTATTCCTCGGCGCTCCGTTTCATTGCCGCTTGCTGGCTGGTGTTTGTTGGTGTTTGGCTGGTGGCTTCAGTATCGACAAAACGCACAGTCTATCGTGAAAGTGTCGGCGAACGCGCGCGGTACTGGCTACTGCTCGTTATCGCATATGTCTTGCTCACCCAGGGAAGAAGATTTCCCTATCCGTTAAGCTTGATTCTTATCCCACAAACCGTCTCCAGCGGCTGGACTGGAGCGGTCCTCTGTAGCTGCGGCCTTGCGCTCGCGATCTGGGCGAGACTCATACTCGGGCGAAACTGGAGCGGTGTAGTTACACTAAAGGAAGACCATGAACTGATTCAACGTGGCCCCTATCGTTTTGTACGACACCCGATCTACACCGGCCTACAATTCATGTTCCTCGGAACGGCGATCGCGCTCGGTCACCTGGCGGCCTTCATTGCCGTACCGTTGGTATTTGTAAGCTTCTGGATCAAGCTCAGCCAGGAAGAACTCCTAATGCTAAAACAATTCCCAAATGACTATCCGGATTACCAGCGGCGAGTGAAACGGATTATTCCGTTTTTGCTTTAGCCACCTCTTAACTATCAACGCCCTCGATTGCGACGTCTATTATTCGTGGCTTGGCTAAAAAACGTTCCACTTCTTCGCTGTAAGTCTGGAACGGATCACCCATGACGAGAAAATCGCGGTTATCGCATGCGATGGAATCCCAGTTGATAACATAAGGCGAATTGCAGTTCTGAAAATACGCCACCGCCCGGGCACGACCCAATGCGCGCGTGTTTGCTGGAGGGAGATGTGTTGCACTGGAACGCCGGACACTATTGTTCCATTCTGCGATTCGCTTGCCCGGCGTAACAGCAAAGAACAACCCGCGACGTGGATCGATGTTGTGATATTCGAGATCGATACTTTGCAGCCACGGGTCCTCCCAACTTAAACCCTCGGATTCGACAAACGCTTCCAGTAACCATCTCTTTGTGATCCAATCCACCCCGCCTATGAGCGCCTGATGATTGTTTGGTATTGCTTCCAGGACGAACGCCCAGTTTTCCAGTAGCCAGTCAGTTTCGGCGCTGCTATTGCGGAGGTACTTTTGTGCCAAACGATGAAATTCCCATTGCACGTCGAGTGCCCCGATGGTTTTGCCGTTCTCGAGATGAACAATCCATTGCTGAGTTGGATCCCGGGAAATGTCTCGTGTGCTTTGCACGGCATCCGCCAAGACCAGATTTCGTGGTAAACGACCATCCTCGAGCAATGATAAAACACAGGCAGTTGTCCCAATTTTTAACGCCGTGGCATAGGGACTCATGTTGGAGTCCCCGATCAGCAAGTGGAGCCGCCGATATTTTCGATAATCGGCCAGTGGCTCGTCGCGTGCGTTGATGATGGCGCGATTGAATTGCACCCATTGATAGATGTCGTTCACGATATGATCAGCACGCTGACTAAGCTGAAAATTGACCTGTGCCTCTGGTTGCGGCGGCTCGAAATCGAACGCGAGCGGATTGGACTGACCGACGCGGCCGGCGCCGGTAAAGATTTGCCGAGTCGCCAGAAAAGTAAGCAGCGTTCCAAGAATCGGAGGCGTGAATTGCGCCTCGCGCTTCATAAGATAATTCTCATGGCAACCAAACGTGGCGCCAGTATGGTGATCGACGTTGTTTTTGATAAATGAAACGCGATCCTGCGCGCCCAGGGCACTGAGTGATGATTGCAGCAAATCATCTCCGGCCAATTCATAAGCCACCAGATCGTGCAGATGTAGACATTCGGGCGATGCGTACTCGATGTGTCCCATATCGAGATAGAGACGGCCACCGTTGAGAAGAAAGCCTCCGTTGCCCGGCGGCTCTTCGTAGTCGCGGTAATGCAGATCAATCGTACCGGCTTCGGCATTACGGAAAAGATAGTTTTTTACCTTTGCCGGCCACAGCTCGGAATTAACATGCGGCTCTTCTTCACCCAAAAGGCAACCGTATTCGGTTTCAATTCCAACAACCCGGTCCATTGCAGCAATTAACGCATTGAATCGCAAAATGGCTAACTGAAAACGCAAGCCACTTCCCATCGCCCTCATCTCAAAGTAGTGAGGAAGTGTTTTCGTGCACTTGAACCATTTGTAAAAAAGTCCAAACTTTTTTATGGCAATGGTCAGTCTTCGCGGGCCGTCCGAAAAAGTAGGAGGTCTTTTTTATTTCGGTCGGATGCTGGACAAAATCCGCCTGCATTCCGAAGAGCAATTACCTCCGGACTACCACGCGAATCTTGGCAGAGGATTCGACGAAAAATGTACGAACTTTCTGCGAGTTGATTACGATCAATTGGTCCAGCGCGTGAATCGCGGCGGCACGGATGAGGAAATTCTGCAATGGTGTTTTGACAACGGACAGCGACCCGGTGAAGACGATCTTTACGTCTGGAACGAGTTTATGCGAAAGCGCGGCTGGAACGATGAAGTTTCCGAAATATTAGAACGCCGCAAAAAGGAAGCCGGGATGACACACAGATCGGACATTCAGACGGCGTTTCAATTTATTGATGCCGACGAAGGGCGCTTGCCAAAAGGCTAGGCTCGCGCTGGCGCGCCGACCCAATTATTATTCGGCCAGGGTATCGATTCTTTCGGCGAGACCAAAATCAAGCTCGGTCAATCCACCTTTGCTGTGGGTAGAGAGAACCAGACGAACTTTGTTGTAACGAATGTCGATGTCAGGATGGTGTTCCTCTTCGTCGGCCACTTCGGCCACCGCGTTCACGAAGTCAATCGCATCGGCAAAATCATCGTACTCAAACGTTCGTTCGATGTGCTTCTTTTCCAATTCCCATTCCGGGATTTTTTTCATTCGCTCCTTGAGCTCGCCTTGTTTGATGAGGTCTGCCATAACGGGACAACGAGTAACACCCGAAAATCGTTTTGCAACGGCAAAACGAGCGGCATCTTTTTGAGGTGCAGCCGGCTTTTGGGCGCTCGGCCTGCCGACCAAAATTCTTAAAGATCGAGGATCCTACGAAGGTTTTTTGCAGAATCGAAAACCTCGATGGCGCACGCCCGCGCCTGTTTCGATAGCCGCGGCCAATCGCGCAACACTTCGTTGATCGCTGCTTCCGCCTCATCGCTGTTCCGAATGAAACGAAATCCGCTGTCGCGTGGAAGATACCTTGTGGCGCCCGTATCTTCCGTGATCACCGGTCGCCCGAGTGCAAGAAACGCCGCAGCCCGATCGCTTAACCAGCCGGTTTGCCAGGCTACATCCACACCTTTGATGGCCGTAAACTCCGCAAGCGCGCTCGACATGTATCGGCGATAGACCCTCGGAGTGCGTGCGACCCGGTGAGGATTGACAACGCTCCAGCCCAACTGCTGCAAACGCAACCGTTCCGGGTCGTCCTCGCTGATATTCATTGCTAGTTCGAACCGCGCTTCGGGGACACGCGTTGGTAAGCCGAGATAAGGTTCAAACATGACTCTCTTCGATAAGTCGGGGAACTCTCCTTCCACTTCTACTGCCCCGCTCCAGTACCACTGTCCAATAGTGGTGAATTTTGCAATCTTCGGATGTACCTGGCGTTGGAGAAGTCGTGTGTCAGCAAGTGGATAAAATGTTTTCCAGTGCAGAGATGATTTCGGCAGCCGGCAATGCTTTCGGTGAACGTTGAGCCCAATTGTCCAGAATTCGTCATGATACGACTGGCCCAGCTCCATTCTGGTCATCCAATAAAAGATTTCGCTCGGATCCAAGTCGCAAAAGATCCGTCTCTCAAATTGCAATAGAAATGGCGGGTGAAGTGAGTAACTGAGATTCAACAGGATGTTTGGGCCCGCCAACCGATCGATCAACACCCGCTTCGACATTCCAATGCAACACAGCTCGGTGAGATCATGCGTATCCGATGCGGATTTCTGATACAGTAAGCAATACCGGCCGCCCAAACCGGCTTCGCGCAATCGTCGTTGGAAATTCGCGATTCTGGCACGATCAGCGTGCGGGTCATCTGTCGCCGGTAAGAGTTCCAGCCAGACAGCGTCGAGTTTTAATCGACGCAGGCCGAGCATCCATTGTAGCGGAACTGAAAAATTTCCACCACCTTCGAGATATTTTGCGGCAAAACCGCATCCCACAAAAATGGTCACGCGAGCAGAATCCTCAATCTGCTCGCGTGCTCAAGCATGAAGGCTGATGATCTTAGAAGATCCGTCCGTGCCGGACGTGCGCCCTCGGAGTGAACACCTGGGGTTGCCTGGGCTGACCGTTGCAAAGGTCCGCATTTGGTATCGGGATCACAGAGCCCAGGAATTGCGGTTGTCTTCGCACGTTCAGTTCCTGCTCCAAATCATAACCAAAACCAATCAATTGTGGTTCATGCAGGAACGTGCTGTACATCAGCATACCAGCCGGCCGACCGCTATCGCGAATGCCCACGGGAAGCGACAGGTTCGGATAACCCGACACGGCGGGCCCGGTTGAGTTAGTTAGGTGTGGCGCGACGATTGCATCGAGATTATTGGCAGCGAGCGCATCGTCAATTCCCGAGCGCGCGGTATTTCGAGCATGCGTTCGCGCCGCTATATAATTCGGATCGTTGGGGTAACCTGGGAACTGTTCCGATTGTTCGAAGACCTCCTGACCGTAATAAACCAATTCCTGTTCGCAGTGCGCATTGTTGAAAGCAATCAGGTCAGCCAGGGTTCGCATGTTTGTGTGCGTGAGCGTTGCGAGATAATCCGCAATTTGGGCCCTGAATTCATACAGCAACGCGGTAAACTCGTCATCGGTGTAAGCGAACACATCACCAGTATCGGTATCCACAATAGTGGCACCAAGGCTTTCCATCACAGCCAACGCGTTCTCCGCAAACGCAACCGTCTCTTCGTCCCCTGGGATCCCGCTGCCGTAATAGCTGTAATCGAAAAAGCGAATATCGCGTCCGATCCGAGCGCCCTGGAGCGAGCCCCGCTGTAGAAACTGTGTGTAATCGTTTGGCAGCTGATGCCCAATGACTTCGCCAAAGGGCGACTGCAACGCGCCGAGTAGTATCGCAATGTCAGTAACGCTGCGGCCCATCGGGCCCGCTGTGTCCTGCTCATGGGCAATTGGAATAATCCCGTCTTGTGAGACGAGCCCAAGGGTCGGTTTCAAACCAACGATATTCTCAACCGCAGACGGCCCGGTGATTGATCCGTCTGTCTCGGTACCGACCGCCACAGAGCACAAGTTTCCTGCTGCACCGTTGGCCGAACCAGCGCTTGATCCCCACGATGTGTAACTCAGATCATACGCGTTATTCGTGCTTCCGCCCCGGGCGCTCCAGCCAACCGCGAGAGGATACACGTTGTCATTACCGCGGAAGTTTGCCCATTCACCCAGATTCGCTTTGCCGAGGATTACGGCGCCAGCTTCACGGAGTTGTTGAATAATTACCGCATCCGCCGGCACATGACTACGAAGTAGAGCAAACGATCCCGCCGTCGTATCCATATTATCGTCAGTCGCAATGTTGTCCTTGACCAAGACTGGAATCCCATGAAGCGGCCCGCGAACGTGTCCCCTGCGACGCTCATTGTCGAGATGTTGCGCGATGGATATGGCATTCGGGTTTGTCTCGATGACTGAATTAAGCAGCGGGTTCAGCGACCCGATACGCCTGAGATAACCCTTTACGAGATCCTTGCTTGTCAGCTGTCCAGAAGCCATCAAAGCCTGCAGCTCAGGAATCGTGGCTTCAATGAACGGCTCGTCTGCCAGCGCGGAAGACGGCCGTAAAAGCGAGGTGATTCCGCCAGTCAGCAGCGCTGCGCTGCCTATGGCAGTCGTGCCGAGAAATTTTCGGCGGGTGACAGTGTGATCGAGGTCAAGGCGATTCGGGTTTTGCTTATTCATAATTACTCTCCGGGTGCGCTGTTTCGCGCGTGAAACAGACGTGAGGTTTTTGTTTGCCGACGTATAAACGGAGGATTCCGCTTTCGTCGGTGCGGATCGTAGGGTGGATGATTTCGCGCGATCGACTCCATAACCCTGCGACAGCAATTCGTTTCTAACCGCGAAAGTGGCCGGAAATTTTTAATTTTCTGTTGCCTTATTTGACCGCTATGCGCTTCCCTCGCAAATTAGCGGTTCTTCTCGGGCGCCCGTAGCTCAACTGGATAGAGCATCTGACTACGGATCAGAAGGTTAGTGGTTCGAATCCTCTCGGGCGCGTTTCTTTTTGTTCCACAGTTTGTGCTCGTGACCCAAATCGATCACTGAAAATACGGTCGGACCTTGGCGTATTTCTTATCGCCGATTCCGTTTACCATTTTCAAATCATCGGCGCTGCGGAACGGTCGTGCGGCAATAATTCGACCTGCGATGACCGCTCCGATACCAGGAATCATTTTCAATTCTTTCTCAGTCGCCTTGTTGATGTCGATCTGGCCTGCCTCGATTTTTTCCTTTGTATGCGACTGCTTTGGTTCAGTTGCGCCGTCAGAGGCGGCCGAAGAGCTCGATGACGGTGTTGCTGAAACTTGCGAAAAGATACTCGCCGGAGCCAGCGGCCGGGCTCGAGCGTTCTTTTCGGTTACGAACATACTAAAAGCCGCCGGCCTTTGAGCATGCGCATTTAGTCGATCGGCATTAACTCCCCATCCTCCGATTTTCTCCTTTTTTGCCTCTTCCTCGAATTGTTGAAGTTTTTCTACTTCTGGTCGCGAATTTCTTGATCCTGGCGGTGCGGCTTTAAAGCCATAGTTCCGCGCAAGCCCGTTGCGAACCAGTTGTTCGCCCAGATCCCCATCTTTAGTTTGAACAAACCCGTAAAACCGCTCAAGCTTGCTGCGGCCCATCGCGTCTGACATGTGCGTAAACACCCTAAATGGGCCAAATAGCTTCTTTTGCGTGAACTCTTTGGCCGTGCGTCCCACTTCGATGGCCTGTGGCACGGTGATCCCAAAATATTGTGCCTGTTCGATTAAACGTCGCGGCGTCATTTCGTCTGTTTCAGGCGCATCGACCAGATAGAGACGGAAGATGTATTCATGATTGCCAGCACTGACATGAAAACTATCTCCATCGTTCGCCGGATTGATGATCAAGTGGCAATCCTCAAGAACAATCCAATCTCTAGAAACGTCCCGGCCTCCAACTTTGACAGTCGCCGTCAACAGAATAGCCACAGCAACAAGCGCGATTCTGCAGGGCCAGCCTGAAAAACCCGCGGTCGAGAACGCGTACATGAAAAACTTGCGCATGATGAGAATCACGGTGTTTGCAGCCGTGCCAAATGCCCTGCGTACACGGCAACGAGGCCGCCTAGAACGCCGCCGGCAATAACATCGCTGACAAAATGATAATTCATCGCTACGAGGCTCACGAGCATTGGCACGCAGAGAACGATGACGACGACTTGTACGGCTCGACTGCCCGGCATGCCAATTATCCACACCGCAGCGAACGCCAGGATTCTGCAAGCGTGACCTGAGGGAAAACTGCCGATGTCGTCACCACGTTGAAAAGGATGAAAACCGTAGGTACCAGTGCCAATGAGCGATGGATTGTCATGGGTCCAAGTCTCGGGCCAATAGCGACCGAAAACGTCTCCTAACGACACTCGGAAATCATCAGCAACGATCAAGCTAAGACAGGCGACGAGCAGCACTTTCTGCCACCGTAGAAATGGTCCCCAAGCCCGGCGCATCACTAAGATTGTCAAAACCAGAGCCGACCAATTCTGGACTTCCGGCGGCGGATAAGTGAGCCATCGAAAAACTTGAACCGTATTGATGCGGTGGCGGTAGACAAAGAACGCCACGGATCGATCAATCCAGAAGTAACAGACCAAAACCGCGGCACTGCATAGAGCCACAGTGATCAATGCGCGGCGGAGCAATCTGCGATACTCCGGTTCGGGAACCGTCATGCCGCCGGCACCTCAAACTGGCTCATCAGTTTGAACATCTCGTAGCGCTTTGCAATCTCTTCCATCGAAAGGGTGCGCAAGCGCTCCAGACTGAACGCTTCCACGCAAAAACTGGCCAGTACGCTGCCATAAATCATCGCCCTCCGTAAATCATTGAAGTGCACTTTTTTCACGGTGCCCGCAAGGTAACCGGCCATACCGCCGGCGAATGTGTCACCTGCCCCGGTCGGATCGTGAATGTCGTCGAGTGGATATGCGCCACAGCTGAAAAATTGATCTCCCTCGCCAAAGAGCAGCGCGCCATGCTCCCCTTTCTTTATGGCAACATACCGCGGCCCCATTTTTCGAATCCTGCGCCCCGCCTTGATGAGACTCGTCTCATTCGTGATCTCGCGTGCCTCGCTGTCGTTCAAGATAAGGAGGTTCACACGCTGAAGCAGTGCGTCGAGGTCCCGTCGCGCTGTCTCGATCCAGAGATCCATGGTGTCAGCGACCACGAACCTGGGGCGTTTCATCTGATCGAGCACATGGGCTTGCAACGACGGCGCGATGTTAGCCAGTAAAACGAAATCGGTTTCGCGATACGAATCCGGCAATGCAGGCTTAAAATCCTGGAAGACATTCAGCGCGATAGAGCGCGTCTCGCGGGTATTCAGGTCCCAGGAGTATTCGCCGGACCAGCGAAAAGTCTTTCCGTTCGCGCGCTGCACGCCTTGACTGTCGATCTTGCGGGATTTCCAAAACTGAAATTCAGATTCGGGAAAATCGTTGCCTACGATTCCAACTAATCGAACCGGTGAAAAGAAACTTGCACCCAGTGCGGCGTAGGAAGCCGATCCGCCTAACAAATCACAATGTTCCTCTACCGGCGTTTTAACTGTGTCGATTGCAATCGAGCCAACAACGAGAACAGACATTAGAGTTTAAGTTGTTAAATGGGTTACAAAAGTTGAAAGGCAGTCAGTGATTAATGGTTTTGCTAGGCAAGCATGTCGGTTGCACAGCGCGCGTAATCAACAATGCTATGCGCCTTGAGCAAGGCCGAAACCATGACAACGCGCTTTGCTCCGGCATCGATTACCTGCTGAAGATTGTCGATGTTTATTCCGCCGATACAGAATATTGGAATGCTGACCTCGATGTGGACTTGTTTGATGTCGCTCACTCCAATTGGCTTGTAATCCGGTTTTGTTGGCGTGGCGAAGATCGGACCAAATCCGATGTAATCAGCGCCTTCGTTCTGTGCCGCGAGCGCCTGAACAAGGCTGTGTGTCGATTTGCCGACAATCAAATCTCTTCCCGCTCTTTGACGAGCAAAAAGAATTGAATCGTCGTCCTGCCCGACATGCACTCCTTCGGCAGGAACTTGCGCCGCGACGTCGGCATGGTCATTCACAATCAGAGGTGTATCAGATTGTACGGTGATTTGATGGATCTCAGATGCGACATTGACTAACTCGTCGATCGATTTTCCTTTTCCGCGAAGCTGAATTAGATCGATCCCGCCGCGGACCATTTGTTCCGCGATACGACTGCAATCCCGCGGTAGCGGGACGTAACCGAGATCAATGATGCCGTAAAGGCGGCATTCGTGTAGCCCTCTCATCGTCGCAACGCAACTTTGTAAGTGCGCATTCCATTGCTCGCAATTACAAAGGCCGCGTATTGCGACCAGATAAAGTCTATCTCAACGCTGTAGTGTGAGTTTCTCCAGCAGAATATCGAATCGAATCATCCCCGATGGTAATCAGTTCGCTGCTAAACGGTGGCGGCGGTTTTGCAGGGAAGAGCGGTCGTAAAACCGCGAACACTGGCGATACGAACGCAATGGAGACAAGTACGGACATGGTTGCACACTTCATGTCGCCGCTCTTAGCAGGATCAATTAGCATCGCAAGTAATATTTTTTCGTGATCACGGTAATTAAGGGCAACCCTGCATGCCTCCTATTTGTTCAAAGCTTACGTTGTCTGAAAGAATCTTTGAAGTTTGCAAGTTTCTGCCCATTCGACCTTGGCGGAGCAGATTCCAGTTTGCGATCTTCCGTTTGCGATTAATTTTTCACCCGATGCCACAGTTTGCATATCGTGCTCGCGACGCGCAGGGCAGCTTGGTTGAGGGTGTACTCGATTGCGCAGATCGAGCGATCGCGATCCGACAAATTGAACTGCAAAAATGTATTCCCGTCCGGATCGACCTGGTGGGGCCCGAGCCCAAAACAGCACCACACGATGCCGCAGGAACCGCAGCACCCACGCAGAATCTGAAAATTCCACACGGTCAGTTGCTTGTTTTCACGGAACAGCTCGCCCATTTGCTCCAAGCGGGTATGACGCTGGACGAAGGTTTGTCGGTTTTGGAAAAGCGTTTGAAGCAACCGCGCGTCCAGCAGATGACGCATACGCTGCATCAGGCGTTAGTCGATGGCCGTAGTTTCTCACAGGCGTTAAGTGCGCTCCCTCGAATTTTCCCGCCGCTCTACGTAAATCTGGTGGCTGCCGGCGAGGCGAGCGGAGCGCTGCCGCAGATACTGCTCCGACTGGTTAAACACCTGATGCAGGCCAAAGAGCTGCGAGATCGGGTACAACAGGCGTTGATTTATCCGGCATTCCTTGCGCTGGCTGGCGCCGTGCTTGTTACAATTTTCATAACGTTCATGGTGCCACAGTTAACTGGATTTATGGCACAAACCGGCGGAGCGCTTCCATTGCCTACGCGGATTCTGCTGCAGATTCATCACGCACTTACAGGGTATTGGTGGGTTGGCCTGCTGGCGGGGATTAGCGTAGTCATCGGCTTCCGCGCTCTCGTTCGCAGCGACGAAGGGCGTACCGCTTGGGATCGTTTCCGGCTAATGATCCCCGGCTACGGGCGGATTGTTCGACACCGTTACTACGCGCAATTTTCACGCACGCTGGGAACTTTGATGGAAAATGGAATCCCTCTGCTGCGCGCGTTAGATCTGGTAACGGAAATTGCAGAAAACCGGTTCCTCGAACTCAAGTTGGGCGAAGTCCGGAAGGCAGTAATCGACGGCGCGACTCTCTCCGCCGCTCTGCAAGCGCAAAAAATGTTCCCTGACTTGTTCACGGACATGATGTCGGTGGGAGAACAAACGGGGCATTTCGCTGAAACCATGCAGGCTATTGCCGACGTTTATGAGCGCGAATTGGACAAGACGGTTGGCGTGATCTCGCAGCTTATTCCACCGGTCGTCATCGTCGTGATCGCCGGCCTGGTCGGGTTGGTTGTTTTCAGTATCCTGTCGGCCGTATTCGAGATGACGCACAGCCTGCAAGTCAGGCCGCACTAAAAACTGAGAGCTTGCAATCAAGCCTCTGCTCGAATAATCTCGCCCGCTCAATGTTACTTCGCGCCGTCTTTGCGATATCGTTCGCCGCGATCTGTCGCGTATACGCACAGGAAGCCTTCACGAATGCTCTCCCGGCTCCCACCGAGGCGATGCAGCAGCAGATCCCAGAGAGCGCCTGGCTTGATCTGCGCCAAAACGAGCCTCAAAATTCAAAACCGCAGAACGCTCCCGCCTGGGTTGAAGCGCTCACCATGTTACCCGCCGAAACGACAGAGGGGGGCACTACCATTTCCAAAAGCGTATTTCGCATTCGAGTGACGCAACCGAGCCCTGATTATCAGGTTCTCTTTTTCCGCCTGTTCTTCGATGACAAACCGGAGCAGCAGCCCGAATTAGTCGCCTGGGACGAATCCGGCACACACGTTTTGCGCTCTGGCACGCTTGGGGCGGGAATGAATCTGCCCAGCTCTGATTCGGTGCTCATTCCGATGACCGGCGCTTCCTCGATCGATATCGAAGTACCGGGAGATGGAAAAACGGTTAGAGGAGCGTATCTCGATTGGATGGCAAGCAGTGAAGTCGTGCATCCTGTAAACACAGAACATCGGGACGTAATTCCCGAACCTTTCTCATCGGTACCGACACTGCACGCGCCACCTGATGACGTAGAGAATTTTGGAACCGTTACGGCAACGCTCTCGGCAGAAACAATCCGGATTAACGGACAAACTCAGGAGAGTGCCGCATTCCAATTTCCAATCGAAGCGCAACCGCTGACGGCGCTGTTGACTTTTGAAGTCGCCAACCCGCGCATTGACGCTCCACCGGAAGTTTATCTCAACGGCCAGGATGTTGGGCCCGCTTCTCTCATGCTACCTGACCTATCCGACCCCGGTTACCGCGGTGAATCGCAGCCGCTCGCTACGCAGATGCGCTTCAACTACACGGGTTGGCTGCGCGCCCAGAAAATTGTACCGGCCTCGAGTTTGACAGTTGGCACGAACGATTTGGTCATTACCAATGGGACGGACACTGACGCTTCGGCAATCCGCGCGACACAAATTCAACTAAAGTATCTCTGGGACAAGTCGGATTATCTATTGCGCACCCGGCACTAGAAATTCTTAAGGAGCTGGGTACTGTTACCATGCCAGAATGGGAAGGGTGACTCCTTTATCGAAATGAGAATGAAAAGAAAACAACAGGGCTTCACGCTGCTCGAGATCATGCTCGTAGTGAGCATCATCGTGATCATATTAGGAGTAGCGATTTCAAAACTCGGCAACACGACTGCCATCGCGAAAACCATGCGGGTTCAAGCGGACGTCCAGGCGATCAAAACACAATTGCAGTTGTATGAAAGCATGAACGGATTTTATCCAACCACGGAACAGGGCCTTCAGGCGCTGGTGACTCCGCCAGACAAGGACCCGAGGCCAGCCAGATGGTATCAGTTGTTTAAAGAACTGCCAAAAGATCCCTGGGGAAACGATTACATTTATCGCTGTCCAGGGGTTAAGGATCCAGGCGGCTACGACCTTTATTCTGCCGGGGCGGATCGGCAAACTGACACGGCTGACGACGATTGGGGCGGCGGCTAACCGGCCTGCGAGGCCGTATTTCGGTCCTAGTTTTTGCTGCCCGATCCCTGCGCCCTCGCCCCCCTGGGGCTGCGCTGAATCATACCCCGGGAATGGGGGGTTCGAACTTGTCGGTTCGTTGGAACCAACTGTTGGATCTCCGCAGGCAGTCCCGCGGGTAATTTGGGTGGAACAGGCGAGCCAGGAACGTTAGGCGCCATGAGCGTTCTTGCAGCTAATGGGCCGGTCGGCGCGGCTTGTTGCAGGAGCGCCTGATTAAAAGTGATTGTCGCAAAATTTCCGTCTTTGCTGATGGTCACCTTCGTCGCACCGACGCGGTCCGACCATTCAATGTTAGCGATACTGTAGCCATCTACCGGTGCGTTAGTGGTAAGATATTTTTTGAAACTGTGATCGGAAGTCGAAGCGAGCGTTACCATATCGCCTTCAGATGATCGCGCGGCGTTGGCCACGTAAAGATCCTTCGCGAAATCGGGTGTCGCTGCAGGCGCTGCCACTGCCGTTGCGATTGCGAACGGCGAATTGTCCACCATTTTTGAGTAACGATTGTAAGTGAACCGTGGTGGCAGAACATCCTCGGCCTGCGCGCAGATTACCCCGAGCAGAACTGCGACTGACATTACCGTAAGCGAATATTTCATAAATCGACTAACCCAATATTACTTGGTTCGTTGCGCCGGAGCAAACCAGCGGGCGATTTTAAACTTGCCACGCATCACGGTCTGATCGCTGCCATCGATCCCCAGATTAACGTTCTCAAACACGATGAAACCATCCGGTCGCTGCACGTCATAAAGAAAATGAACCAGGGGCGGCCACGGGCTCTTTGTTTCAATGGACGCAAAAACCGTCTGATGATACGGCGTTGTTTCGCCGGAACCGATCGCTGGATTCTCGACTAGAACATTGTATTTGCCGGCTATCTCCTTTAATTGGTCAAGCAGCGCGGACGCTTCCGCTGGATTCTTGAGGGTCGGTTGATGTTCCCGGATCCATGCGTCGCGTTTTGTCCAGAGATCCCGTTCTTTCACGTAAAGAGTTTGTTCGGACAATGTCGCCCTGCGAACCGAAATTTGCTTTTGTGCGCTGGCAAGCGCGCCGAAAATCCAATCCAAAATAAAAAGGTTGAGTAATGAAAACACCGTGCCGGCCGCTACCCAAGCGAGCACGCGCTCACGCCGATTCATCCTATGATACCATGCCGGCATCATCGCTGCTTCCCCTCCAACCGGAACTGCGCATGGTCGTTTGGCAGAATGCGCGGCGCAGGCATTTCGAATTTAAAGACTCGCAAATCAGGATTCTTCTTGATCTTTTCAATGAACTGATAAGCGAGAGCAGTTGTATTTGCTTCGCCATCTACGGAAATCTCTCGCGCGGATTGGTTGTAAGCGGTAATCCGCACCTCGGGTGATGGCAAACTTTCGAAGAGATGCAGCAGAATTTCGACCGGATAGTAACGCGCATCGATCGCAGGAGCCAGTGCCTTCCAGTTCGCTTCCGTCGCGCGGACGAACTGCGTCTGGGGCGCGTCGTATGCAATGCGTCGGTCGAGATTTCCGATCTGAAATCGGAGCAGGCCCAGATACGCGAACATAAGAAAGAGAAGCGCCACATAAGCGCCACCTATCCACAGGAGTCGATTTCGCCATTCTGCCTGCCTGATCAGTTGCGAGCGACGACGGCGCCAGCTTTCTGGCAATAGATTTAATTTTACTGCGGCAGGTGGCAACTCGATCCCAACGATCTCCGGGGAACTAGCCAGGATTCCCTGCACAGTGTCCCGCATTTGGTAGCAGCTTTCATCCAACAACACATTTGTAGAGGAAGCGTTGATACCTTGCAGTTCGGCGCTCATTCGCAATTGGGGCAACTCCAGTTGCAATTGTTCCCCGTTGCCATTTTCAAAGACTCGCGCAAGGCTCAGTTTGCCGTTTTCCGTCATGGCGTAGACCAGCGTCTCGCCTTCCGGATAAATTAGAAGAGCATTTCCCTTGGGGGCATGAGTGCTGGCTCGCTGCGCGGCATAAACGGTCACCTGCCGTGGGATAAAACCGCGATCAAACAAGGGAGCCGCAATCTCGGCGAGTTGTTCGTTTCTGATCGCCACAGCCGAGACCACGCTTTCATTGTCGTCCTGCTCGATCACTTCAAAATCGGTGGTTACCTCGTCGGCCGAAAACGGCAATACCTTCTCGATCTGGATCCGAATCATTTCCGGAAACTCTGCCGGATCGACACTTGGTAATCGAAATCGTTGCGCGAGCACGGCAGTGACCGGCAACCCAAGTACAAAATCGTCAGTTGCGGAAAGCAATGGCACCGCTTCCCCTAGTGTCTGCAGCTTGCGCACGTTCCATGAGCCGTTCTGGTTGGCGTTGCCGGCCGCAGCTTCGTGCGACGGTGTCGACGTGACTGAACGCAGGAAATTCCATCCATGCGCCGTTGGAATTATGAAGATCGATGGCATCCCTGTCTCGAGGTCAAAGCTCCTTCCAACTCATTATCTGAGGGCGGCCGCCGGCGCTGCCTCCTTTTAACACTATCATCTGAATAGTACGTGTAATGTCGCCCGATCTCCCTACGCTCGTGACGCGAAAGACCAGAGTGTTTTTAAAGCCGAACGTCAAGCCCGGAATCTGCTGGAGTTGTTGCTGGTTAAGACCGAGCGCAGTTTGAACCTCCGGCGGTAATGATCCAGTAACGGCGCCTCCTTGCGTCGTTTGGCCTTGGGCGCCACCGGATTGGAAATCATCAGCTGTTCCATCGATGCCATCAGGTCCTCTCCGCAGTTGCAAAAAGCGATCTACTTTATCATCTCCACCTATCCCGAAAGCTTGCACGACAGCGCGCAACATGTCTCGCGAAGCCCACCCAAGATCGAGCATTCCGTTACAATTGCTGAGTGTAAAATCTTCGTCCCAACCCGGCTTAGATGTAAATTCAGTCCACCCACAGATTTTCTTTAGGTCGTCCACCGAAGTCAGTGCTGCATGCGCTGGTTGATAATTCTCGCTCTCTGGGCACGCGTTGAGCCGGTGAAGTCCCGGCGGCGACGTCCAGTCAAGCAATGAATCTACCATCCTGTCCGCATTATTCAGTTCCACCCCTTTGAGGCTGAGATATTGGCGCAGAATTTCCTTGAGCGCTGTGTTTTCGACTCCCCCGGGCGCGAGCAAGTTCAAATTCACTCGACCACATTCTCCCATCATTTGGACATCGTAGCCTTCTTGGTTGCCCAGTTGTCCATGCAAGTTCGCAGAATCCGGCTTGACCAGTGGATGCAATGCAAGGTCGGCGCCCGATGAGGCCATGGCTTCGGCGTCCAAAACGCGGCTTGCATTGCCTGAAATCGCAAGCCGCGAGTTAATCTCCAAGGCCCATGAAATGATCATCGCGCTGAGCAAGAACAGCGCCCACAACGCAAGCATTAGTGCTGCGCCATTACGCAATTTCGAATTTGAAGTCTTCATTCTCAGTACGGCGTCCGCTTCAGTGGAATAATCACCTCCCATGGCACAGGTGAATCAGTCCGTCCCACAGTCAGCCTTACAAGCCATGGTAACTGGGACGTGTTTGACCAGCGATCGATCCAGTTGTTCAAGTTTGGACTGAAGTAATTGATCTGGAGACTGGTCACATTCTTAATCAATGGCACCCATGTCTCGTGTCCTTCGCCGGCACCGGAATCATCTCTGGGTTTTCGCAAAAAGCCGAGGTCCAGCCGGTCGCTCTTTTCGCTTTCCGGTTGCAGCCGCAGCGTAACTGTAAAGTCCCCTGGAGCATACCGAGTAAGAACCCCAGGACCAGCGCCGGAGGTCCAACGCACCCAATCACGCTCGCGATCATTAAGTTTGAACGGTTCACCGTACATTCTTGATCGAATGGAACCGAGGTTCTGCCATTCCGCGCTGAGGAGATCGCGCAACCCGTCATACTGGGAGTCCATGGCGGCTGTATCAGATGACAGCCGCAGCGCGAGCATGTTCGATTGAACAAAACGAAAAATCGCCAGCGACATCAGCCCGAGGATTCCAACCGCAAGCATGATCTCTAGCAATGTGAAACCACCGACGCGAAAGGTTCGCCCCTTAGCCTGGGCGGTAAACATAAAACTTGATCTGTTTTGACTCAGGGATGCCGCCCTGCTGCCACTGAGCCGTTAGCGTAACAAGATAGATTCCATCGAGAAGCGTGTTATCCGGTTCTGTCAGTCCGGCTGCCGCGGCCTTTTGGACGACCTTTATTGCCCCGTAATTGCTGGCGACCTTGAATTCCTTGGAATCATCTGGAACCCCTCGTGCGGTCTGAATTTCCGCCATGCGATTCGACAAAATCTGTCGCACAGCGCCTTCTTCAGCGTTGATCGCACTTGCGTTCAGGCAATTCTCCACCGCGTGTCCAAGTGCGATGACGCCGAGGGCAAAAATCGTGATGCCAAGGAGGACTTCGTACAGGGCAAATCCGCGGCGATAGTTTCGCGTTTCCATTCTGTTATCGCACTGCATAACTCGTAATTTCTGGCCGTCCGGTCAGCGGCGAGTAATTCGCCGTCCATGAACCAGCGGCACCTTGAAAACGAACAGTCGCGGGTTCACAGGTTCCCGATGGCCAGAAAATCCATTCAGGCGGATATTTGTCCGCCAGGGCCACCGGCAATGAGAGTCTTAATGTGCTTCCTTTGCGCGGACGAAACTCAGCTTTTGCTTTAACCTCCTCATCTTCCGCAAAGGCTTCGGGCCGCACTGCAACATTGTTCTTAGCCCAGACAATCAAGTAGGGACGTCGCTCGGTGACGCTTCGCGTCTGCGCTTCACGCACAAGACTGTTAAAATCATCCAGCGATTGCTTCAAACGTCTATTTGCTATCACGCCGGTAAGGCTCGGCACCGCCAGCACAAGCAATAACAGCAATATGAAGATACTGAGAGCGATCTCGATTAACGTGAAACCCCGGGCTCGTTGCACTAGCGAAAATTACTCCTTTCACCGGAAATCACAACAGCACCTGCCGACGGCGTTCCTGTCTAGTTGACCATACTCGTCAGCAACGACACGGGTAAAGCAAACCAATTTCAATGACCCGGGGCATAACCGTGAACTGCGGTGAAAGCGACCGTCTGCGTCCACCAGGCAGGATCGCCGCAATGGCCAAGGAAATTGTCAATCAGTGCGTTGTTAAGGCTCTCAGAACCGACCAAGTCTTCGCGAAGTTCTTTGATGGTCTGCGTCCAATAATCCGCCCACAAACTGGTCCCGTTGTATACTGGGCTCTCCGCGGTGCCAGCGATTTGCTCGAGACCCAAGACCGCTAATCTCGGTGCCAGAGTACGGCCGATTTGATAATCGATTCCCCGGTGTCGTGACCATGCAAGCCACCCACTCCAGAATGCATGTACTTCGGGCGGCTCGGCGATCGTGACGGGAAGGAAATCCGGCTCAATCAATAGGATGGCACCTCCGGGACGCAAACATGCAATGAGATTCACGATCGCCTTTTCGGCGTCAGCAATGTGGTGAAGCACTGCACGGGCGGTTACAACGTCGAAACTGCCAGGCTCCACTGGCCCCGCAACGATATCAGCCCTACGAAGCTCCAAATTCGGCAAGTGCACATCGACGAGCGAAAGATCGAGGTCGACTGCTACGGCTCGTCCATCTGGAGCGACTTGCCGGGCAAGCCACGCAGAAATGGAGCCGTTGCCGCAGCCGACTTCCAGTGTCCGAGCGCCCGATTTAAGGACGTCTAGCGATTGAAGATACCGGCGATGCATTGGATCGAGTAGTTCCGACATCAGCGCGAGTCGGTTCCCCTCGCCTTTCAAGTGGTGACCAAGAACATATTCGGGCATGCGGCGGCGGTCATCGTAAGTTATTGAAGTATTAGCGGCAATGGTCGCCTGAAACCGGACGAAGCCGCAATCAGCCGCTAAAAAAAAGCAAGCAACCGACAGCAGCAGCGCTCGTATGTGATAAACTTTAAGGCGAAATGAAGCCTGCTTTGCGCATCGGCATCGTTGCAGCTGCACTTTGCGTGGCAGCGATGCTCGTGTGGCAGGGAGTTGCGGCACAGGGAGCACCCGATCCGACCCGGCCCAACACCAGCCCGACGGTGGCGTTTCTAGACATCGGAGTCCTTGTCTTTCGCGAAGGACTGGAATGCATCCTGGTTCTGGCAGCGATCACTGCCAGCATGACGGGCGCCAAACGCACCCATCGTCGGCCAGTCGCGCTGGGCGCCGGCCTGGCGTTTGTCGCCAGCTTGGTAACGTGGTTCATCGCAGTACGCATCGTCGGCTCACTTAGTGACAATATGTCGGCACTCGATTTGCAGGCCGCGACCGGGTTGCTGGCAGTCATCGTTTTGCTTGTCATCATGAACTGGTTTTTCCACAAGATTTACTGGGGCGGCTGGATTCGCGCCCACAATCGTCGGCGCAAGGCGTTACTTGAAAACGCGCGCACAGCTGAAATCTCTCATCAGCGTCTCTGGCTTGGACTGATTTTGCTCGGATTCACCTCCCTGTATCGCGAAGGATTCGAAGTTGTGCTTTTTTTGCAAAGCTATCATCTGCGACTGGGCGGAGGCGTTGTGTTGAAAGGCGCGCTGCTGGGCATTGTGCTAACGGGGCTGGTCGCGGTTCTGACCTTTGTCCTTCAACAACGTCTGCCATATCGCAAGATGCTGATCGCTACCGGTATTCTGCTCGGAGTCGTCTTGTTGGTAATGGTCGGTGAGCAAGCACAGGAAATGCAGCTAGCGCATTGGATTCCCACCACTGAAATCAGCTCTCTGAAAAACTATATGCCGCCTTGGATGGGGCTCTGGTTTGCGGTGTTCCCGACTGTTGAAACACTGGTCGCTCAGTTTATTGCGGCCGCTTTAGTAATTGGCTCATACTTCGCTGCAAAACATTTTGGCGGCGGCGAATCTGGTGGAACTGCCGTGGAAGCCCCCGCCCCGAGGATGGCTGCAATCAACGCTTAACAGACATTCCGCGGCGCGCTGTGAAAATCTTCGCAGCAGCGTCGTTCCGTTCGCGAGCGCGATTCCAGTTGAACGAAGTCGCGCGCTTTTCACCTTAGGCGGATGATTACGCCTCGTTGCCGTTATCTTTCGCTGGTCCAATTCGTTTTCGGCATTTCCGCGTTCCTTTTCCTATCTTCTCTTCGACCAGCTCCATCCCCTACTCCCGCCCCATCGGGAATGATTGATGAAAAATTGTTCAAAGGAATGCAGTGGCGACAGGTTGGACCATTTCGCGGAGGGCGCGCCCTGGCAATCGAAGGCGTGCCCGGGGAGCCGGACACTTTTTATTTTGGTGCGGTTGCGGGCGGGATATGGAAAACGACTGATGCCGGGGCGAATTGGACTCCTCTTTTTGACAAACAAGCTATTTCGTCAATCGGAGCAATCGCTGTCGCGCCGTCGGATCACAATGTGATCTATGCAGGCACGGGCGAAGCGGCCATCCGCGGCAATACGACTTATGGCACCGGAGTTTTCAAATCCATCGATGGCGGAAAGACATGGGAAAACGTTGGGTTAAAAGATAGCCGCCAAATCGGCGCATTAGTTGTCGATCCAAGAAATGAAAACGTTGTGCTCGTGGCGGCGCTGGGTCATGCGTTTGGTCCGAACGCAGAACGCGGAATATTTCGGACGGCGGACGGTGGGAAGACCTGGACGAAAGTTTTGTCTAAAGACGAAAACACCGGCGGGATCGATGCGGTTTTTGACCCGCATAATCCGAACATTGTTTTCGCTTCCTTGTGGCAGGCGCGACGGCAGCCGTGGTTTTTTTCAAGCGGCGGTCCAGGCAGCGGGCTTTATCGGTCTGAAGACAATGGCGTAACCTGGAAACGTCTTGAGGGCAATGGCCTGCCTGAAGGAATCCTCGGAAGGATTGGCATCGCGGTTTCCGGCGCCGATTCCAACCGTGTTTATGCCATTATCGAAGCGAAGGAAGGCGGCCTTTATCGTTCTGATGATGCCGGACAACATTGGACGCGTGTAAATGATGACGGGCGCTTTCGTCAGCGCGCATGGTATTTCAGCAAGGTCTATGCTGATCCGAAATCCGCGGACACGGTTTATCTTGTGAACACTGGGTTGTTTCGATCGGTAGATGGCGGAAAAACCTTCAACTTGCTGCCAGCTCGTCACGGGGACCATCACGGACTCTGGATCGATCCGCAAAATCCTAACCGGATCGCGAACGCCAATGATGGAGGCGCGAGTATCTCACTCGACGGGGGAAAGACATGGACGACTCAAAACAACCAGCCGACTGCGCAGTTTTACCACGTTTCCGTAGACAACGCTTTTCCGTATCACATTTATGGCGCGCAACAGGATAATACGAGCGTTGGCATCGCCAGTCGTACGGACTGGGGCGCAATCGGGCCCGCAGATTGGTTCACAGTCGGGAGCGGTGAGTGCGGTTTCGTTCTGGCTGATCCGCGCGATTGGCACATCATCTATTCAAATTACGAAAACTCCATCGATCGTTACGACAAGAACCGGGAAGCAACGCAGGACGTCAGCGTCTTGCCTTTGGATAATTCGGGTCACGGAGCTGCCGATCTCATTCATCGCTTTCAGTGGGTGGCGCCGCTGACCCTTTCTCCACATAATCCCGATGTTTTGTACACCGGCGCAGAATGCGTTTTCAAATCGACTGACCACGGGCAGAGCTGGACACAGATCAGCGGCGATTTAACGCGCAACGACAAATCGAAACAACAACCAAGCGGCGGGCCGCTGACTAACGACATCACTTCAGTTGAATATTACGACACCGTCTTCGCGCTCGCGGAGTCGCCAGTAAAAAAAGGAACGCTCTGGGTCGGCACAGACGACGGACTTGTTCACGTAACGACCGACGATGGACAGCACTGGTCGCAAGTCACGCCAAAGATGCCCGAGTGGAGCACAGTCAGCCTAATCGATCCGTCTCCGCATGACGCCAATAGTGCGTACGTCGCTGTCGATCGGCATAGACTCGATGATTTCAAGCCATACATTTTTAAAACGACGGATTTGGGAAAGACCTGGAGCGCGATTGTGACGGGAATCCCTGATGGCGCTTATGTCCATGCTGCGCGCGAGGATCCTAAGAAATGCGGATTGCTCTATGCGGGCACGGAGCTCGGAGCTTTTGTTTCGTTTGATGACGGCACGCATTGGCAGCCACTGCAATTGAATCTTCCGGTCTCGCCCATCCACGACTTGGTCGTAAAGGATGACGATCTCGTCGTGGCAACCCATGGCCGTTCGTTCTGGGTATTGGATGACCTTACGCCGCTGCGTCAGGTCGGCGCACAATCTGGCCAGACTGATATGGTCCTTTATCAACCGCAAAACGCAGTGCGTTTGCATTACCCCGAGGAGTACGACAAGCGCCAGCCAGTCGGTGACAACCCCCCGCCGGGTGCAATCATTAATTACTATTTCAAAACCGCACCGAAAGACGAGGTCTCGCTCGATATTCTGGATGCTTCGGGCAAAGTCGTCAGGCATCTTTCCAGCAAAGAGAAAAAAGAAAGTGAGCAGCCGCCTGAGTGGCCGGATCGCGTGGAGCGAGCAAAAACAATTCCCGCAAATGAAGGGATGAATCGCTTTGCGTGGGATCTGCGCTTCGATGATCCTATTCAGATCCCCGGTGCATTTTACTCTGGTGTTGGACCGAGAGGGCCACTCGCGCCACCTGGCGATTATCAGGTGAAGTTGACCGTCGGCGGGAAGGCGAAGAGCGCGCCGCTGCATCTGGCGATTGATCCGCGAAACAAGGGCGCCGAGGCCGCCGTACAAAAGCAATTTGCTTTGGCGACACAGGTCAATGATTCGATGTCGCGATTGCATCAGGCGGTTAACGAAATCCGCGATCTGAGGTCGCAGATTCAAACGTTGCACAAACGGTTCGGCGACGATCCCAAGTTAAAACCGGCTTTCGCGGCGGCAGACGATCTCGACCACAAAATGTCGGAAATCGAACAGAAACTTACTCAGGTAAACATGAAAGGCTCGGAAGCCAACCTTGCCTTCCCCGATATGCTGAATGAGCGCTTTGAAACATTCAGCCACACAATCGAGTCTGGTGATACGGAGCCTACCCAGGGACAACTTAATGTTTTCCAAATGTTAAGCACTCAGTTGGAAGAGCAGTTAAGGAAATGGGCGCAACTGAAAGCCGAAGACGTCTCGACGGTAAGCGAATTGATAAAGCAAGCCAACCTGCCTGCGCTCATCATCTCGCAGCCGAAGAAAAGTGGGTAGCACTTGGATGGCGAAGCTCCGCAACCCTGGCCGAGAAGTGTTGAACGTGCAATGAGCCAGCCACCGATATGACCAAGATTGATAAAGGGGTCGTGCTGGCAGCCGGGCGCGGCACACGCATGCGCGAACTCACCGCCGATTTTCCCAAACCGATGATAGAGGTGCGCGGTAAGCCGGTTTTGCAGCACATTCTAGAAGGGCTTCGCGATGCAGGCGTGCGCCAAATTTTACTTATTGTGGGTTATCATGCCGACACAGTGCGAAATTTTTTCGGTGATGGTGCGCGCACCAATGTCGACATCGAATACGTCATACAAACCGTGCAGGATGGCACTGGCCGTGTTGTCAATCTTGCCCGTAACTTCACTGGTGGCTCGCCGTTCGTTTTGAGCTATGGCGATATTTTGATGAGCCCGGCGAACTACAAGCGCGTCGTAAATCTTTCTAACAATCTCGAAGGGTCCATCACGGTTACCCGTGGTGAAGATGTCAGCAAGGGCGGCGCCGTTTTTGTGAACGAGCAAATGGAGCTCGTCGATCTTCGAGAAAAACCAAAGCCAGGCGAACCAACAAGTCCCTGGTATAACGCCGGTCTATACGCATTTCGGTCAAGCATTTTCGAATTCATCGCCAGATTGAAACCATCGCCGCGCGGGGAGTACGAACTCACAGACGCAGTCCGCGATCTTGCGCGTTCGGGCAGGAAGGTAAAAGTGCTCGAGCTAACTGGTGATTGGGCGGACGTCCGCGATCCTGAAATTCTAAGGAAGTTGAATCAACGTTTATAGGAAGGCGCGCCACCTACCGCGCAGACCCTCATCGCGATTGTTCGGCAGCCTCTTCGGATGGTTCTTCGCCGATTTCTTCTTCAATTTCACGACGCCAGTCGCGCGAGAGCCAGGAGCGCAGCAAGCCATAAAGCAGATACGCAAGGAAAAGCACCGCCGGCATCCACTCATAGTTAAGCACGGTAAAAATGACAACCAGGATGATGATAAGAAAACGCGGAATCGATTTCTTGGTCTTCCAGTTAAGCGCTTTGAAACTCGGATACTGAAACCGGCTGAACATCATGAAAGAAAGAAAGAGCAGTAAGGGAGGCAGAACGAAGCGCCAGTTACCGAGGCGATGTGTGCCCTCAGCCAGCCAAAGGAGAAACAGTGTGATCGACGCAATCAAACCCGCCGCGGCGGGAATAGGAAAACCCGTGAACGTGTGTTGGTGATTCGCACCGTTATGTTTCGCTGCCGCAGAATTAAAACGGGCCAGCCGAAGTGCTCCGCAGGTCAGGTAAATAAACGCAATGATCCAACACGCGCGCGGGAACTCCTGCAACACGACCCGATAGACCATCAACGCAGGAGCAAGCCCGAATGATACAATATCAGCGAGCGAATCGAACTCGCGACCGAATGGACTTTCGTGCCCGCCCAAACGAGCAAGGCGCCCGTCTAGAAAATCAAAAACAAACGCGCCGAGGACAAACCAAATAGCGATGTGAAAAAGATCGCTGGCTGCATCGGGATTGGACGCCTGTAACAGCGCGCCCTCAAGAATTTTCAAGACTGCCGTAAATCCGCAAAACAGATTTCCTGCCGTCATTAAATTTGGCAAAAGATAAATTTTGGACGGTTGTTCGTTCATCACTGGGGTAGGCGCGCGATGATTGTGGATCCTCCAGAAACGTGATCGCCTCTTTTTACAAAGACTTCGGCTTCGAGCGGTAAATATAATTCCGTGCGCGAACCGAAGCGAATCATCCCGAAGCGTTCTCCTTTTTTCAATTCATCTCCCACGCGCGCCCAAGCCACGATGCGCCTGGCAATCGCGCCGGTTAGTTGCCTAACGACAATCGTTACTCGTGGATTTTCGAACGCCCATGTCATTGCTTCATTTTTCTCCGTACAATCTGGATCCCGAGCATCGAGACAGAGACCTTCGTGGTGCTGACGATAAATGATGCGTCCATCGATTGGCGCTCGATTTGTGTGAACATCGAAGATTGATAAGAAAATTCCCACGCGCCGCGTTTTTGTTTTGAGAACTTCCTTCTCATCCAAATCAACAATGTCGCTTACCCTGCCATCAGCCGGAGCAACAATCAGTCTCGGATCTGCCAGCACAGGACGATCCGGGTCCCGAAAAAAGGCGATCGTGAAGAAAAAAAGCACCAAAAAGACCAGCGACAACCATACCGAAATAAACCAGGACACCACGATAGCGAACGTCAGAATCAGAAAAATCCAGCGTGCTTCTAAAATCGTTTGCGCGCGCATCAAGGATCGCATTTTCCGAGTTTAAAATCGCATGGTCAAGTAGTGAGAAATATGCTTTCAAGAGCGCTCGTTCCGGGTCCAACGAGCGGATACAATATCTTGAGCTTGACCCGGCCCTGGCACCCTACCCCTAGCGCTATCAACGGGGAATGACCTACGAGATATTAGTTGTTTATCGCCACATTTTGGGTATCCTCTTACCAAGGTCTTTTCGCCCTTAATCTATGCTAAAAACTCAAGAAGAAACTCCGGTCGAAAAGTCATCCGACCGGGGGTCGACTGGAATCGGGGCAGAACAAAAATACGACGCCGCGCAAATCGATAAATTGGAGGGTCTCGAGGCGGTCCGAAAACGGCCCGGAATGTTCATTGGCGATCCTGATGAGCGGGGTCTGCACCATTTGGTTTTCGAGGTACTTGATAATTCAATCGATGAACATCTCGCTGGCTTTTGCACAAAAATAGAAGTGACCGTTCATGTCGACGGATCGCTCTCGGTGCGTGATAACGGACGCGGAATTCCCGTGGATGTTCATCCCAAATGGAAAATGCCGGCGATTGAGCTTGTGCTTACCAATCTGCACGCCGGGGGAAAATTTGGACAAGGAGCGTACAAATATTCCGGCGGGTTGCACGGCGTAGGTGCGAAATGCACGAACGCGCTTTCGGAATGGTTTAAGGCGGAAGTGTCGCGCGACGGCAAGGTCTATCATATGGCTTTCGCCAAGGGCAAAACGACGGACAAACTCACTGTCATCGGCGAGGTCAAAAACAAAAAGACAACCGGCACGCTGATTACTTTTCTTCCGGACCCGACGATTTTCACAATCACGACGGAGTTCAAATTCGAGCGTCTCGCAACGCGGTTGCGCGAGTTGGCGTTTCTCAATCCCGGCCTGGAAATCACGCTTACGGATGAGCGTAATGACCCGGCAAAGAAAGAAAGATTTTTCTACAAACACGGCATCGAAGAATTCGTAAAACAGCTCGGCGAGAACAAACAGGTGCTGCATCCAAAACCAATCGTGATCTCGCGACAGCGCGACGAGGTGTTTCTCGACGTGGTGCTGCAGTACAATGACAGTTACAACGATCAGATTTTGCCGTTCGCCAATTCGATCCCTAATCCAGATGGCGGTACGCACCTGACCGGCTTCCGAACAGCTCTCACAAAGGCTGTTAATCAGTACGCGAAATCAAGCAATCTACTCAAAGAGAAAGATCCTTCGATTTCCGGAGACGATGTGCGCGAAGGGTTGATTTGTGTGCTCAGCGTCAAGCTGCCCAATCCCCGGTTCGAATCGCAGACCAAGGTGAAGCTCGTGAACACGGAGATCGACGGAATTGTAAACTCGGTCGTCTATGACGGGCTGATGACATTCTTCGATAAGAACCCGCCGATCGCGAAACGCGTTTTCGACAAGGTTCTCACCGCGGCGCGAGCGCGAGAAGCGGCGCGCAAAGCCAGGGAAACAATTCGCAAAGGCGCGCTTACCGGCGGCGGATTGCCAGGGAAACTGGCTGATTGCTCCGAGCGCGATCCGGAATTGACCGAGCTTTATATCGTCGAAGGCGATTCGGCAGGTGGCTCCGCTAAGCAAGGACGGGACCGGCGCTATCAAGCCATTCTGCCTATACGCGGAAAATTAATAAACGTCGAAAAAGCGCGCGAAGATCAGTTTCTCAAGAACAACGAGATCCAGGCCATGATTACGGCCATCGGCACTGGGATCGGCAAATCAAAGGAGGATGGCAACGGCAAAGACGAAGGTCGTTTCGATATTAGCAAGCTGCGCTACGGCCGGATTATTATTATGACCGACGCCGACGTCGATGGATCGCACATTCGCACTCTATTGCTTACTTTTTTCTTCCGACAGATGACCGAACTGGTACGCGCGGGCAGGATTTACATAGCGCAACCGCCGCTTTACCAAATCAAGCGGAAGAAACGCGAAGAATATGTCGATGACGATACCCGGTTAAATAAAATACTCATTTCGCTGGGTGCGGAAGACGTCCGATTGAGAAATCTGGCCGACGATAAAGAAATCCCGGCAACACAATTGAAGGATATTCTCGAATCGCTCGAGAAACTCGCGAAGTTAAGCGAAGGGGTGCGCCGCCATGGGGGTGATTTTGAAACGTATCTCGCAGAACGAAACTCGAAGTCGGGAAAGCTTCCAACCTACCTGGTCAAAGTGCGCGAGGGCAACGACGAGACCGTGCGTTATTTTCACGACGAAAAAGCAGTCCGCAAATTTCATCAGGAAAATCTGGACTTGAATCTGTTCGACACTGAGCTTGGTCAGGAATTGCTGCCGCTGAGCGAAGCGCCAGCGCGGACAGATGGGAGCCGCAGACGGGGCAGACTGGTTGAGCTGCATGAATCGGCTGCGATAGAAAAAATAATAGCCGAACTGGCCCGCAAAGGTTTGAAAGTCTCGCACTACGCGACCAGCGACCAGCCGATCTTTGAGTTGATCGAAGGTGAAGGTGAAAAAGCAGTCTCGCATGCGCTGTTTTCCATTCCCGAAATTCTGGAAAAGATTTTGGAGATTGGCCGCCGCGGGGTGCAGATCAAGCGTTTCAAGGGTCTCGGTGAAATGAACGCCAAGGAGTTATTCCAAACCACAATGAATCCCGAGAAACGCAAGCTCCTGAAGGTGGACCTCAACGACGATAACGCCGTCGATGCCGACAAAATGTTCACGATTCTCATGGGTGATGTCGTCGAGCCACGCCGGCAATTCATCGAAGACAACGCGCTGAATGTGCGCAATCTCGACGTGTAATCCAAGATGGGGGGGTTGTTTCACAAACTACGCCATCCGCGACGCTGTTATGTTGTCTGCACAATTCCGCGTTCGGGTAGCAATTTGTTGACGGACGGCTTGCGCGCCACTCGCCAGGCGGGCATGCCGAAACAATTCTTCCTCCCAAAATCGGAAGCTCTCTACGGTGCCGAGCTTGGACTGGATCCGGATACTGACTATCCGGGTTATGTGCGCGGCGTCATTAATTCGAAAACGACTCACAATAGGGTTTTCGGCTTTAAATTAATGAGCTGGTATCTCGACGAGTTCCTTGTTCGACTACGAGATACGCGCGCATTTGGCGACGCAGAGACGGATGATCTCACTATGTTGCGAAAGGCTTTTCCGTGCCTTCGCTTTTTGCACATCGTCCGGCGCCACAAACTGCGACAAGCACTGTCCACGGCACGAGCTCTTCAGACCGGTCTCTGGAAAGTACAGGAGGGAAAAGCCGCGTCGAGAGAACCGCAATTCGATGCCGAGTTAATCGAGCAATCTCTAAAGGAAGCCGAACGACAGGAAATGATCTGGCACAGTTTTTTTCGCCGAACCGGTGTTGCTCCGTTCCAGGTCGAATACGAAGAATTGTGCCGGGATTATGAGTCAACGATCCACGGCGTGCTGGATTTCTTGCAAATTTCGCTGCCCGACGGCGCGCAGATCGGCCCTCCGGTGACAATCAGGCAAGCCGACGAACTATCACGAATCTGGGAAGAGCGTTTCCTTACCGAGCGTCCTTTCGTGTACTCGCCCGCGACTGGCTAGAACTAAAACCATGCTTAACCCAAACGAGAAAATTGAGCCGATAAACGTAGCCGAGGAAGTATCGAGGTCGTTCCTCGATTACTCGATGTCGGTCATCATTTCACGCGCGTTGCCGGACGCGCGCGACGGACTGAAACCATCGCAACGCAGAATTCTCTACGCGATGCACGATCTTTCTCTCTTTCCGGGCCGACAACATCGCAAATGCGCGAAGATTTGCGGTGACACCAGCGGTAATTACCATCCGCACGGAGAAGCGGTGATTTATCCAACGCTCGTTCACATGGCGCAGCCGTGGGCGATGCGTGAGACGCTAGTCAATGGCCAGGGTAACTTCGGCTCGGTCGAAGGCGATCCCCCTGCGGCGATGCGTTATACCGAAGCGCGCATGACACATCTGGGCGCCGCGCTCATGACCGATATGGATAAGGACACGGTCGATTTCGTCCCAAATTACGACGAGACCCGTACCGAGCCGACTGTTTTCCCGGCTGCTTTTCCGAATCTGCTGGTTAACGGCGGAACCGGCATCGCGGTGGGCATGGCGACCAATATTCCGCCACACAATCTGATCGAAGTAATCGACGGAATCTGCGCGCAAATCGATGATCCAGACATCACCCTCGAGGGGCTGATGAAACACGTGAAAGGGCCGGATTTTCCCACAGGCTGCGCGATCTGCGGCGTGTCGGGAATCAAGCAATACCTCGAGGCGGGCCGAGGCAGTATGAAGGTGCGCGGCAAGGCCGGCATCGAAGAGATCAAGGGGGGCAGGGAACAAATCGTCATCACCGAAATTCCATACAACGTCAATCGTGCCACGCTTGTGGAACGCATCGCGTCGCTAGTGAACGAAAAAGTACTGACGGACATCAGCGCCGTTCGCGACGAGTCCGATGAAAATACACGCGTGGTTATCGAGCTGAAGCGTGATGCCAATCCGAAAGTCATTATCAACAATCTCTACAAGCACACCGCGATGGAAAGCTCCTTCGCGGTCATTATGCTCGCGATTGATCATGGCCGGCCCAAACTTCTTTCGCTTAAGGAAGCGAACGCCTGCTATATTGAGCACCGGCGTGAAGTTGTACTGCGCCGCACCCGCTTCGAATTGCGTAAGGCGGAGGAGCGTGCCGAAACGCTCGAGGGTTACCTAATCGCACTCGCCAATCTCGACGAATTCCTTCGGATCATTCGGGGATCAGCTAGTCGCGATGAAGCGCGAGTGAAATTGCTTGCCTTCGAATTCACCAAGCGCCAGGTCGAGCAGATCGGCATATTGATTCGAAGCGAGACCCGCCTGACGAACGGCCGCTACGCATTCAGCGAACAGCAGGCTGACGAAATCCTCAATCTTCGGCTGTATCAGCTCACCGGGCTCGAGCGCGAAAAGATCGATAAGGAATACAAAGAACTGATCGAATCGATCAAAGATCTCCGGGACATCCTGGCCAAAGAGCAACGTGTTTTCACCATCATCAAAAAGGAACTCCGCGAAATTCGCGACAAGTACGGATCGCCCCGCCTGACGGAGCTCGTGCCGGATCAAGCCGAGATTAACATGGAAGACCTCATCGCCAACGAAGGCTGCATTATCAGCATCACACATGGCGGCTTTATCAAACGCACAGCGGTCAGCGCGTTTCGGGCGCAGAAACGCGGTGGCAAAGGTGTGATCGGCATGCAAACGCGCGAAGGCGCCACAGAAGAAGAGGAAGGTGATTTTGTAGAGCATCTCTTCACTGCGACGACACACGATTACCTCATGTTTTTCACGGCGGCGGGACGCGCCTACGTGGAAAAAGTTTACGAAATTCCCGAGATGGGTCGCGCCGCCAAGGGACGCTCAATCGCGAATATTCTCGAGCTGAAGCCAGATGAAAAAATCGCGGCAACGATCCGTATTCAATCCAAAAAATCCGGAACCGGATCGAACGCTGTCGATCAAACGTGGGATGAAAATTTCCACATCGTCTTCGCCACACAATCCGGCATTGTTAAGAAATCGAATCTTTCCGATTACGCGAATGTTCGCCGGGGCGGCATCATCGCCATTCAAATCGAGGACGGCGACCGGTTGATTGACGCGAAACTAACAAATGGCAACAACGAGATCGTGCTCATCACAAAGGATGGAATGAGTCTCCGATTTCACGAAGAACAACTGCGCGATCAAGGACGGAACACTGTTGGCGTCTGGGGAATTCGCCCTGAAAAAGGCGATCACGTCGTGGCCATCGCCATTGTCGATCCAAACGCAATGCTGCTGGTGGCCGGCGAAAATGGAATTGGCAAACGCACGCGGTTCGATGATTACCGGCGACAATCGCGCGGCGGCAAGGGTATCATCACCATGAAAACCGGTGAGAAAACCGGCGAGGTGGTTGGAGCGCTCACTGTTCGCGATACTGATGAAATCATGCTCATCACGAACAAGGGTCAGATGGTGCGCACGCGAGTCAAAGAAATTCGCGAAACCGGCCGAAATACGATGGGCGTAAAATTAATGGATCTACGCAACAGCGAAAAACTTCAAGCGATCGCGCCCGTAGTCAGCCAGGCTGAAGAAGAAGCCCAAACCGCCGAAGCGGTAACTGAAAAGTCTTAGAGTAACGGGCACACCTTGCCCATTCTGAGAACGACTCATCAAACGACGCCCGGTATTTCACCGCAGGATGCCGGGGCCACGCCGATTAATAGCCGCCCATTTGGTGCGTAGTCGTTGTCGTTGTTTGTGTCGGCGGTGGCACCGGCGTTGTGACTGTAGTCTGGCGCGTTGTGGTCGTACTCGTCTCAGGGCTGGAGCAGGAAACCAGCGTGAGGACAAAAACAGAAAGCACCGAACCAAGTATGATCGTTTTTTTCATAAGATGAATTGTTTCTTGAAGACAATTCGTCGCAAGTGCCATCGCCAGACGTATTAAAGCGAAGAATTCTTCTTTTTGGCGATGCTAACAATCAGTTACGATTCTCAACGTGCCTCACCCGGGACGGACCTGGATTCCGTTTTCGCGGCGCTAATTTTGATTGGCCGAAAATTAAGTTGTCCGCAACAGAATCAAAAGGCTTACAAGATCTGCTGCGGTAAGGTCAATGAAAGCCGATCCTGGCGCGCTGCTTCTTTAACTCACTGCGTTTCCGCTTTGATTCGAGAATTTTCCTTTTGAGCGCAGCCGGTCTCCGCGATTTTCTTCGCCGGTCTTTTTCACGCTTCGCGATTTCAGCCATGTAGTGTTCTTTTCGAGCGCTCTCGATCGCCTCGAGCAGTCGTTCCCGCGCCAGCTTGCGATTTACCGCTTGCGAACGCGAATCTTGCACTGTCACGCTGATGCCACTTGGTCGATGACGCAGTGTCACAGCGGTTGCAACTTTGTTTACGTTTTGACCGCCAGGTCCGCTGGATCGCGCAAAGGTTTCTTCAAGCTCGACGTCCCGAATGCCAAGGCGCCGCATTCGCTCGGCTAGCGCGTCTTTCGGCATTGCTTCCTCGTCCAACTAATCCGTCTTCGGTCGCGGAACGTTTTCGCGCCCGTAACGAAGAACGCGCACCATCCAGATCAATTCATTCAGAAATTTGTCGAGGCGCCTCACATAACTTTGATCGAGCAAAATTCCTTGGTCATCGAAGAGCTTTGTCACGTTTCCAAAATTTACGTCCCAAAAAATCGTTACCAGACCAAGCTCGCGCATGACCGGCAGCAACGCCTCGATCGCTCGTACACCACCAAACGAACCGGCTGAAACGCCGCAGATTCCGACAGCCTTGTGAATGTATTCCTCCAGATTCATATCCAATGCGTGCTTCAAAAGTCCGGGATAACTATGATTGTATTCGGGAGTTACAATGATGAGGCCGTCGCAGCGGTTAATGGTTGCCGAGAATTTTGCATCTTTCATTTGCTCGCCTGCGTCGTCGAGTTTCATAGGAAGCTTGCACACGTCGATCAGTTCGGTTTCGACATCTGCACGTTTCATTGTCTGCTCGAAGACAAAGCGCGCCACGTTCTCGCTCTGTCGCCCCCGCCGGGAAGTTCCCAGAATAATCGGAATAAAGAGTGGGTGCTCGCTCCGAGTTGACATATGAGTCTTACTGCGATCTTCAGTTTGCACTCCGCTATCGCCGATCCGCAATCCGCAATTCAAATCGACGGAGCTTTCTTCTATTCATCCGCAAGGATTAGGAACTTATACTGATGCAAATTGGACATTGCGTCTGGAAAGCCTCCTAGTCACGGCGTCTGCCCAATCCCCAATATGCCAGAAATGCTGTCAAGACTACCAGGGGACACACGACTAAAAAGAAGCCGTACCTCTCTTGGGCCAGTGGAATGCCACCTACATTCATGCCAAATAAGCCTGCCACCAGGTTAATTGGCAAGGCCAGCACAGTCACCATCGTCAACACGAACAGTGTACGATTCGTCTGTTCACTGACGAGGGCCGACAATTCTTCCTGAAGCTGTTTGACGCGTTCAACCAGGGCCGCTGCGTCGCTGATTGATGTGGAGAATTTCTCGGCCGATTGTTGCAGGTTCTGAAGCTCGTCTTCCGTAATCCAATTAGGCGGCTTATTAAGAAGGCGAAAGAACGCAGCCGGTTCCGGAGCCAAAAGCCGTTGGAGTCTAACCAACATCCGACGCAGCGCACCCAATTCGCTACGACTAACAGAAATGCGCTTGTCCAGGAGCTGCTGTTCCATTGGGCCCACCTGCTTTTTGGAGTTCCGCACAATGTCAACCAACACACTGGCCTGATCTCGAAACAAACGCGCCAGAATTTCAATCGGCGAGCGAAAGACCTGGCCTGACTGCACCGCTTCGCGGAGTTGGTCAATCGAGCGCCAAGGCCGAACGTGCGCGCTTACGACGAGGCGCGGCATTATGCAAAGGGTGGTAGTCGCAACCGGTGCGTCAAATGTGAAGTCATAAAGCACATCATGAATACGCGCCACCATTGCGTCTCCGTCCTGCTCCAAATGAGTGGCGTCTATGTCGCTATTTAACGATTCGTAGAAGGTGTCGGGCATGGTTAGGTACCGTCGTAGCCAGGACTCAGAAGCCACATTAGAAAGCGAAAAGTGCAACCAGAGGAATTCGTTCGGTGGACCGGAACCGTGCGCGGTCAAAAACTTAACCGCCTCCTCCGAATTGATTGACCGTGCTGGTTGGTTGGGGACAAAGTCATAGCCCCAGATCGGGCCGCCCTGGTTTGGGCCAGACGTCGAATCGATATTTTGGCTCATTGTTAGAGCAGCCATCAGATCATTGGTCGGCGATTTTACCTAGCAAAATCGCATTTTAGATGGTGCCGATGGCCGGACTCGAACCGGCACGGGCCTTTTACGGCCCAACGGATTTTAAGTCCGTTGCGTCTGCCATTTCGCCACATCGGCGTTTCCTGAAGTTTAAGCATTTTATTTCGGCAGCGAAAACAGATTTCGTGAAGGAGCAGGCACCGTGGGAGCGGTTTGAAATACCAAAATCTAAATCCTTTGCGCATCGATAAATAAGGGAAGACGTATCAGACTAACCACTGCGATTGGGGCTTATAAGGTGAGACCTTACCTGCAACTTAGGTCGTGCCTGACTAGACAAGTTGGGACCGTTTTCAGTAAAAAAAACTCCCATCGAAGGAAGATCTGAATCAGGCAAAGAGCATTTTTTCCCGTTAAGACGGCAAAAAATTAATTCAGCTGGAACAAGAAAATATGAAATGCCTCCACGCGTGGTTCTCAATCGCTAGTTAAGCCACTGAGACAAAGAGGAAATAGTTCATGAAGCTATTTAAATTAAAAGGAGATGGTTTAACGACACAGAAATTCAATGGATACGTTTTGCTTAATGTTGTGTCGGTGCTCGCGTACCTCTTTTGTCCATGCGTCGGGCGCGCCAATCCGTGCGCGTCACCGCCGCCACCGCGGTTCCTACCTGGACAGGTTGCTCATTACCCCAACGGCGCGGACATCATCACCTGCACCGAGTCGCCACCCGGCCACGAAATGTGGAAGATCGATTATCCTTCGGTCGATCGCAGTCTCACCGATTATCCCGCCATCATGTTTAATCCTGGCGATGTTGTTACATTAGACGCAGGCGGTTGCGTGCAAAGCGGTGGGTTCGGCCCGACGTGGAAACGCTATGTGAATCCCGACGACGGCAGCGGCCATCTCGATTCACAATATTACGGCACGGTGCAGATTGTCGGCGTCACCGGCGACAACAACCCCGAATCGATCCTGCACTGGATCGGTCCGTCTTTCATCATTCCGCAAGAGGAACATCTCGCGCTCGGCTACGTCGACGATGGCGGTATAGGCGACAACGGCTACTGGAATCCTGACAACGGCATCAACAACCAGTGCGTTAACGACAACAAAACAACGATCTTCATCATCATCGACCGTCATGCGGCTCATCTCGAAGATTGCAAGAAAGCCGTTAGCTTCACTAACACGCCGGTAGCGCCGCCGGTCCCGGAAATCGAGCGGGTCGCGGAACTGTTAACTGACGCCGCGGAAGTTCCCGTCGGTTTGCCAATAACGAAAGATGCGCAGGGCACCGGCATAAAACATTTCCAACTCTTCCAGGATGGGCATCGCGGAGAACGCACCACGAAAAGCAATCGCCCTCTGAACTCTGCCGAAATGCACAACGACGGCTGCATCTACTTTGCCTTTACGCCCACCACCGCGCCGCTCTGGTATCCAGCCGATCTCGCCTTCGACAGCGCCCCGCAAAAAAATTGGCAGGCCCGGCCGTGGGATTTGCCGCGCGCGCAAATTGGTTTTTTTGACTTGGAGGCACTCAATCGCGATGCCACCAAATGGCTTCCCACATTCCTTCCCGGCTACTGTTCCGGCGCGGGAAATTCCTGGCGAGCAAGCGCGCCTCGTTGGATCGGCGTCTGCACGCCGTCTCGCGTTCCGCCCGGTCAATGGACACCGTCGAACCTGACCAATTTCCCGCTCCCTGATCAACCGGACTCCGAAATCGCACAATCCGGCGCTGTCTGCGATTGGCATATAAAGCACGAGCCTTCCATTTCCGACGGATGTGTCGACTTCGACATGGCCGAATGGAACCCGGTCCAAAACAGGAATTTTCTGAACGCTGAAGGAACTGTCAGCAACTCTTTCCTTTCCGGCGGCGATTACAGCGGCGACCACAACGGGATGCCCGATGGCCATTACATGGGCGTGCACACCGATGTCATGACGCACAACGAAGCCGTCCAAAATTGCCCCGACCTTTCTACCGCGGATCAGGGCCAGCTCTGCGCCGATTGGGAACTTAATGTCGTGACCGATCCAAACTACCGGCACCTGCTGGCGCGCGATGAATCAACCCTGAACGATCGCGACGGCGGCGACTGTCAGTCGAAACACGCCAGTGAGTATCGGAAAGGCAACCAGGTAATAGATCTTGGCGGCGCGCTCGGGGTGGAAGGTGAACAATGGTACTATCCTGTCGGCTATCGACCCGAAGCCGGCGATCGCATCCTGGTACGCGGACAATGGATCATCGATTGTGGCCATCCGGACTGGCATGCCGAACTTCATCCCGCCAGTCTGCTCGCTAGCTCTTATCTACAATACAGCGACTTTGCACCTACCCTTGGATCGACCTGGAACCGGCCACTACGTCTCACATCGAACTGGCGCGCCCTGACGGGAGGTATCCCGGCGGTCGTGACGAAGATTGTCGCGTCGCCGGTATTCGCCGAGAGCTCGCTGGAAGTCGACGTCTGGCCCCCGGCGCGCCCAAGCGCTTGCGCGCGTCTGGTCATTGCACGAGAAAACGAGACACCGAACCCTCGCTGGTCGGGGGTGCAGTTCACTGAGAATCTCTTACCGGCGGACGGAAACCCCAACCATCTGCACCTGACGATCACACGGACGCCGTTCAATTTGGACTTCGGCGGTGACGGCGACGTGCAGAACCCCGATTCCCACCTGACCTTCTTCACCGCCTATATGGCATGGTGGGCCGATTCGGCTGCGTGCGTGTCGTGCAAGGGCGGAAAGGACGGCAAACAGTCCTGGGAGACACTTCTTTCCGCCATCTTATTCTTCGCGTCGTTGGTAGTCGCAGTAACGATTTGGAAGGCGATCCGTGGAAAGGCATCGCAGTAGCGGGTTGACGCTCAGTCGCGATCCCGGCAAACCTGGAAAGAAGTCTTGAACTTCGGTCGCCAAATCTTGTAAAAAGCTCAAAACGCGGTCAGTGACCAGCCCACTGTCTGCAGTAACCAGATGACAATCCTTAGGTTGCGCGTTCCAACTCAACTCTCAAGTCGTGAACAATGAAAAGAACAACAAGAAAAAATAGCAGTTTCGGGTTCGGATGGATGCCGGACCTTCCTGATAACCGTGATCATCTTTACTCGGCGCCGCTCGCGAAGCTACGCGTCCTACCGACGAAGGCCGATCTGCGCAGACAATGCCCGAAAGTTTATAATCAGGGGCAAATTGGTTCCTGCACCGCAAACGCAATCGCCGCAGCGATCGAGTTCGATCGCAAGAAGCAAAAACTGCGGGATTTCATCCCATCGCGTCTCTTTATCTACTATAATGAACGAAGCATGGAGCACAGCGTGCCGCTCGACAATGGCGCCCAGATTCGCGACGGAATAAAGAGTGTCAACAAGCAGGGGGCTTGTCCGGAGACTGAGTGGTCATACGACGATACTCCGGCGGACCCGAACACAAACCTGTGGCCTGCCGGCGCCAAGCCGAGACAGAAACCGCCACCCTCTTGCTATAAAGATGCAAAGAAATTCCGAGCGGTGGGTTATCAGCGGGTTGACCGCATGCTTTCACAGATGAAGGGCTGTCTGGCGGATGGCTTTCCATTCGTGTTTGGCTTCACCGTGTACGAGAGTTTCGAGAGCGCGGAAGTCGCCAGGACAGGGGTCCTGCAAATGCCGAAGCCTAAAGAAGGAGTAGTCGGCGGTCACGCAGTCGTTGCGGTCGGATACGACGATAAGATCGAACGCTTTATGGTCCGTAATTCATGGGGCACTAGCTGGGGAAAGAGAGGCTATTTTACCATGCCCTATACCTATTTGCTCAGCGAGAACCTTTCGGATGACTTTTGGACGATTCGCCTGGTGCATTAACCGATTAACCTTTTTAACAACATGCCAAAGTACTGGATGATAAATAGCCGGAGCCAAGGGGGCGTTGGACCTGACGTTAGCACCGATGGTATGACCTATTGGGTTAGTGATAAGCAGGGGCTCAATGACATTAAGAACTGGCGGAAAGTTACGGCCGCCAACTTTCAGAAGCTACTGGTGGCCACATCGGACAAGTTTCCCAAGTATGATCAGGCGGAGAACGAGAAACAAAGCCATGTCACAATTCTCGTTCATGGTTACAACCAAACGTTTGCAAAGGCTGCAGCGTTTTATGAGAAGCTTTGTAGCAGCCTTTTTGACGGTCCGGACAGTCTCGGGCTCTGCATCCTGTATGACTGGCCATCACGCGGCAGCCTGCTGGGCTATGAGCCTGATCGCTCGCATGCGCGATTGTGTGCTCAGGACTTAACAGACGTGTTAAGCGCGCTGTTCGATTGGCTGACCAAGAAACAACAGCAAACCATAGACAATCCTGCCAAAGCTTGTAAAGCGAAGGTGTCTCTAATCTCGCACAGCATGGGAAACTATGTCGTCCAGAAAGCGATGGCAGCGGCGTGGACCCGTAAAAATCAGCCACTACTAGTTAGTCTTATCAATCAACTGCTAATGGTCGCGGCCGATGTTGACAGCGATTTATTCGATCAGGGCGCTCCTGATAACAACGATGGCAATGCTGTGGCTAATCTCACCTACCGAATCACAGCGCTCTACAGCGGACGTGACACCGTTTTGGGCGCATCTGCCGGTCTGAAGCATTTCGGCATGCGTCGCCTTGGTCGCACCGGTCTTCCTCATCATCCGCCTTTGGCGGATCCATCCTCACCGACGGACAATGTCTGGGACGTAGATTGTTCGAGTTTTTTCAAGTCGGACGTCGGAGATATCCATGGCGCGTATTTTCTAACAGACGGCACCATTGATCTAATGCGCCATATATTGCGCGGACTCGACCGCGGCGTTCTGGAGACCCTTGGATACACCAAAGGCACGGCTTGGCCGTAAGCACGTAAAGGCGAATGCCTCCGCGCAAACGTAAGCCCAAGTCGGGCAAACCAGCTACAAAGCGTTCGCGGCAAAAGCCGCGTAAGACGGCGAAGTCTTCGTCTCGAAAACCGCGAGTAACAAAGGCCGTCGCGGTGCGGCCGTTGCCGGCGGAGCCGGAGGAAATTCTTTTTCGTGTGGAAGGCAAGATGTCCACCTTTGGCGGACCGCATGATCTCGGGATGGCCGCGAACGAAGACCTCGCCCTCTTCACCAAAGCCGATCTTCAAAATCCGAGATACGCATATTTGTTTCTGCCAGCTCCGCCTCCCGGAACAAGCGGCCTTGGGCGCCGACTTAACCCCGATCGATATTATTTCGCCTGTCGCTGGAATTATTCCGAGACACCAAAGGAATTCTTGCGCCGCGCCCTTGCGCGCGTGGAAAATCCGGCGAATGGCCGCGCGGTTGATGCGCGCCCGGTTGATTGGGGGCCGAACGTTTCGACCGGTCGTGTTGCAGACTTATCGCCAGGACTGGCAGTGGCTCTCGGCTTAGACACAGATGATATTGTTAGGATAACAATCTCAGCGCGCCGAGCCATTCCGGTAGAACCCTCTCTCAAGGTGAGTCGAGCTGGACATGGAAGTAGTAATCCGCACGCCAAACCAGTAATCAAACAGTTCATAAAAAGCCCGAATTGCTCTTGTCGTAATGGCGTAAGCATCGACAAGATTGTTTTACACTGCACTGAAGGGTCGCTTGCAAGCGCCGTGGCGGAGTTTCAAAAATCTGACGGTCGGCAGGTCTCAGCGCATTACGTCATCGATCGAAACGGCGACATCTATCAGATGGTGAGCGACAGCGATCGTTCGAATCATTGTATGGGTGCAAACCAAAACTCGATCGGCATCGAACACGTTGGCAGTGAAACGGATTCGCTCACGGCCCCGCAGGCTGTCGCTTCCGCCGCGCTCATTCGCTGGTTGCTTGAGCAGTATCACATTCCGCGGACGAACATCTTTGGCCACGATTTCGCACCAGGCTACTGTCGCCCGGGTGGAACAAGCTGTCCGGATAAACTCTTTGGCCAGGTGCATAGCCAAAGCACGATCGCCGCTTGGGTAGAAGCAAACGTGTGAATGGCGAAAATCCCGAAGCTGGCTCCTGGCAGGAAATTATCTCAAAGATAGTTTGAAGCGGCTCCCCACGGACTGATGGCAGCCCGGCTCCAGCAATATGACTCGACAACGACAAATGGATGGCCGCACCCCGTTTTTCGGAGCTATCAGAAGGTGATTGCTTTCCTTTCAGCAAGTTCCTAGAATCGGCGTTCACCTGTAAAACGAAAGGAATCGCTTATGCGTTTATCAATCTGTCTTGCAATTAGTGTCTTTGTCATCGCTTGTGCTCAACAACCGCCCACTCCGGGTCCCACACCTCCCCACTCAGTCAATTGCCCAGGCATGACATCGCCAGACCAGCAGCTTCGAGCTTGCATGTTATCTGTTGGAACTCATCCCAACCCTCCGTTCAACGAATCGCGAGTCGAGATCCGCAAGATGGACGGCACGGTGCTGGCGACAAAAGACTTCAAGTCCCCGGATGGCGAGCACGGCCGCAACGTTCAGAAGATGGAATGGTCACCTGACTCGCAGTTCTTCGTTTTTAGCACGGCAAGTAGCGGTGGACATTCGCCCTGGCATTGGCAGACTTACTTCTACGATCGCAACCGAAAAACATTCAAAGAAGTGGACGACTTCACAGGCCCTGTTATCAAGCGAAACTTCAAATTGACTGCTCCCGATTGGATCGAAGTCCAGGTGCAAGGGACCCCTAGTGATCCACAGGACATTACGACTGGGCACTCGGTCAAGCGACGCCTGAGCACGATGCATTAACAAATTTCAAAGTCACTCGGACGAAACAGCCATCTAACAAACCATGCCAAAGAAAAAACGCCCTGTGAAACGCGGCAAGAAAACGCGCGCAAGAATTTCCCGAAAAACAAAGCCAAAGAAGCCACGTCGCGCAAAAACGACTCTGAAAGACCTAATAGCTCGTGCAAAGAAGCTTGAGGCGTTGGACGCAGGAAAGCCTACCTTCCAAGTCCTGCCGCGAGCTTTGACAGTTGCGCCTGTCAATGTCCGCACTGCTCCGCCACCAGTGATTACCGGCTCTGTCGGTCGTTGGGAAAAAGGCGCGCGCAATCTTCAAGCGGATGTGGAAACTGTGCAGCGCCTCCTGGAAGCGGCGGCACAAAAGTTACGAGCTCCTGACCTTGACCCGAAGGGTGTTGACGGAAAGATTGCGCGGCAGCCTGCGAAGTCGAATACCGTGGCTGCGATCGAAGCTTTTCAAAAGCGTTCCAATATTTCGATTGATGGACTAATTGAACCAGGCGGGCAGACGTGGCAGGCACTCCTGCAAGCCGCTGGCGGCACCAATCCTTTACGAAACGACAATTTTCCTGATACATACATACAGAAAATTTCGGTAAACTTGGATGATCCGGATCATTGGCTCACTCTCACCTGGACTGGACCTAACGCTGACAGCCAGGAAACGGGACCATTTAAAACATCACCAGGTGCCGGTTTAAGAGGGCTTAATTGTGATGATGAGACTACGAGTCGGAGATCAGGCTCGAAATGCACGCCGAAGGGAACCTATCCCGTGCAAGGCTTCCAGCGAAGGCTTAACAGTGACTCGCGCGCTACATACGTTACATGGTTCATGCAACGCCGAGGCGTCGCATTGCATTATTTCCCAATTGTTCCTGATTATGCAGCCTCTCATGGCTGTGTGCGGATCGAATCGGAAGATGTCGCCCGACTTATCCAGAACAACTCATTGGTGGACGAGACCCAAGTCGTTGTAAATGGAACTTGGACAAAGCCGCCAAAGCAATGGAGCTAGACCTTTGTTTCTAAGCCTGTAGGAACTGACTCTGACCTAGAGTAGGATACATTAGGTCCTATCGACGGACCGACAGCAGGTTCAGTTAAGTTTCGCCTGCACCTTGCAGGAGCGCCTGCCAGGCCTGACTGTCAGGCTCAATTAATCCAGTAATCGAAATATTGGAGTGACTCTGAAAAGCTTCAATCGCAGTCACCGTATTCGACTTCGCTGATTGTCGCCCAATCTTTCCGTCAACGCCTTTCGGATCCAGCTCAGGCGCTTGCAACCTTTGCGCTGCAGCTTCCAAGAGGCGTTGCACAGTCTCGACATCGGCTTGAAGATTGCGCGCGCCTTTTTCCCAACGGCCGACGGAACCAGAAAGCGCAAGCGTAGTGCTGACCACGTCATTCGACTCGGGCCTCGGTTCGGGCTCTTGTTCCGGCTCGTCTTCTGCGCCGAGAACGGCGCTGACATTTGCGTCCAATAAAAGGCCTTTGTCCTTACGGGCTGTTAGAATATCTACGGCCTGATCAACGTTATTCTTCATCGTGTCGAAGTCCGTCGCTTTGAACAAAAGCTCGGTTTGATACCACTGAGCGACTTCTGGTTTCTGAAGCTCCGTTTGTAAGTCAAGAAGCCGGTTGTAGGTTTTGGGATCCATGTGGCTGATCTTTTCCAGCAGATGGTAGCTTTTGGCCGAATTGCCGCTAATGAGACCGGCGTCGTTGTCCTTGAGGATCATCCGATTAATTAGGACAGCTTCCGGCGGAATTTCCTTCAACTGTTCGGCGGCCTTCGCGGAATCGCTTTTCTTGGCCTTTTGCTTCAGGACACCATTTTCAATCCACACGTAGACTTTCTGGGAATGCATGTTGCCGCTGAAGCGATCAGCCTGGCTCATGATAAAGTCCATGAGCACCATGTCCGAAAGATCCTTTATTTGGATGATTTGCTGAACAGCAGCCTGATTGAGTTTACCGTTTGCGTCTTTGTAGTTTAATTTGAGCGGGCTGGAGTTGGTTACTTTGCCAAATTCGGCCGAAGCCGCAAAAGCAGCGGCTCCCCCGAGATCGCTCAGGTGCGGGTAACTTTGTTCTCCAGTGGGATTGGCTTGGAGAGCGCCACAGAGCTGCTTGCCATCTTCGGTATAAAGCGCCGGATTACTATGGGTTTCATCGAGCGCTCTTAGCTCCGTCCACTGTTGTCGGTTGTTCGATCCGATTGCTTTTGCCTTGCCCAAATCAGCCAGAGGTTTGTGCGCGGCCACTTCCATCGTCCGGACGATGGCAGGTTCAACATGTCCGGTGTCAAGGAATCGCGACAGATGATAATAACCCAGTATCGAAGGACTATAAGTGAAATGAGTGGGGATCGTTTGCTTGTATTTTGCAATGATTTTGTCGTTACTTGAATGGGACTTTGCCGTATGGCCTTCGGCATAACTGAGATGGCTCGTTCCTGCCGGCAGGTTAACCGCGTGAAGGTTGATCCCAGGCGACGTGCTGTACGTTTTTGGTATAAGAACGATGTCCAATCCTTTTTGTGTTTTTCCATTGTAGAAGTCGATTTCAGCCAGTTCCTTTTCTTTGTCGACGTCCTTCTTGCTATAAATCTCGGGATGTCCAGGAAAAGGTAGTGAGCGGATGGCGGACTCAACTGTGCCATTGGGAGCCACATGTTTGACTGTTTCCTGTCCGCGTGGCGTGTTCACGTCAAAAACGCTCGCCAAATTTCTGATCTGCCTGGTCTAACACCTCTCAGGTAGCTGGAGTCGACGTTTCGTCAACCGGAGTAGCCGGGCTCGGCGCAGCATTGGGTGCAGCCAGGGCGGCTTCAAGCTCTTTAGCATAAAGCTTCTTCATCGTTCCCGCAAAATCCAGGTCTACCAGAATATCTTTAGTATCCACTCGATTCTTCAGCGATTCCGCCTGCTTAACAACGCTCGCTTTCAACTTATCGTAGTTATCGCTTGAGACATGAACGACGTTCACAAAGTAGTCCTTTACTTTGGCGTCCGAACCTGGTTCAGCATCCTGCATCAACCCTGCCAGCCATTGTAACCGATTATAGATCGTTTGATCGATATGATGCGTCTCGTTGAGAATAGGAGTGACCGAAATCGAATTCATTCCCCAGTTGAAGCCATCGTCGTTGTCCTTGTACATGATTCGCTTCAGCGGCAGAAGCGGGCTTACCGCTTCGGTCTTGTCCTTGTCGGTTACTTTGTCATCCCATTTTACTTTTCCTTTATTGGTCACGTAGTGTTGCAAAACTGCGATGCTGATGTTGCCGAGGCGATCAACCTGGCGAAAGATTGAATCCAGAATCACGCCTCGGGTCATGTCCTGTGCGAGTGCCAGGTCTTGAAGACACTTCGCGTCGTTCAAATTCAAAATGCTGGCCACCGGGGACTTTGATGAAAGGACCTTGTAGAAGCTGTGCCCCCTAATCGCATCCCTTGTCCAATAATCCTCAGGACTGCTGTTCTCCCCGCGCGGATTCTGCGCTATCGATCCAAAGACAAGCTTTCCATCTGGAAGAACCACTTTCGAACTTCCCGACTTCACCATCGACCGCAGAACTCCCCAGGCTTCGGTACAACTCGGATGGCCAGTCGTTCGGGCTTGCTCTCCTACCTTCTCAAACTCCTGAATACCCATCGTCCGATAAGTGGCAGGCGGCACTTCAACAAGATGCCCCAGCAGCCTGGATACGTAAAAACACGCAAGACCCGACTGGGCCATAGTACCTACTTTGAACTTGGCTACCTTTTTCCCAGATCTCTTATTGCTGTACTTCTTGGTAACGCCCGGACGATATGGGCCTTCCGTTTTTTCGAACGCTTCTTTGCTGAGCGTCGAAGGCAGCTCATAGATTTCTATTCCCGCTGAAGTGTTATGAAGCTTTGGGACAACGCCCACGCTTTGCGGTCCGCTGGCAGCATAGAAGTCGAGACTATCAAGCTCATCAATTTCATTTTTGTCATGCTTCGTAAACCAGTCCTTCGAAGCCGAAAGAGCATCCTCCTCATTGAGTTTCACATCAGGAGGAGTAAACGGGAACTGGACCAGCCGTTGGGCGATTTCGGTGACACCGTCGGGGGTCGAATGTTCTACAACTGGCGGATCTCCAAGCGGAAGCGATCCATCGGAAATAGAGCTCATGTTCCAGTTTTCCAGCGCTTATCCACGCGCACTGACATACTTTACGAAAAAACAGCTGATGAAAAGGCAAAATATCAATGCGGCAATCCGTTGAGGCGATTCTCGGGCCGGCCGGCGTAAAGAACAACGTTGCTGTCCCGGGATGACAGGGGCCTAAAACGTGAGTAAGAATCGATTTTACTCTCTGAAACCGAGACTGCAGATTTCAGTGAGTTGCGGTATCTTCAACAATCAGGTGGGCAACAAATAAAGCCATGCCGAAAGAGTGGTACATCAGTTTTCACGGCGGCGACGAGAGGACTTCTCTAAACAACATTCACGTCTATTCCACCGACGGGAAAAAAATTCGGAAAGCTCTAAACAAAAAGAGCGTTCCAGAGGATATCACGCTTCGTGAACTTCGCGGATTCGCGTTCGGGCCAGACAAAAATCTGTACGTGGTCAACGCATACTTTGAATATAGCCAGATTCTAAAGTTTAACGGCGCGCTCAACAAAGACGGGCAGCACGACTTTGCCGGTGTTTTTGTAAACCGCCATGCGGAATCGAACCCTGGGATCGATCATCCCTTTAACGTAGTGTTTGATCCCAATGGCGATCTCTACGTTTCAAGTCAAAATACGAGTCTTGTCGCAAGGTATCACGGTCCCGCCGGCAAGCATGGCCAACCAGGGCTGCCCATGCCTTTCCCCGAGAGTCTCGATCCTGACTTGAACCTGCCGCCCGGAACTTTTGTCCCATCAGCAAAGCATGTGTCTGACGGTCTAGTAGAAGTTAGAGAAGCGATTTTTGCGGCGGATAATAATCTATATATCGCAGATCGCGCTGCCGATTGCGTACGGATTTATGAGGGTCATACTGGACACTTTCTGAGAAATCTTGTTTCAGGAAGCAATCAGGTCGACAAGCCTATCCATTTATTGCTCAGTCCGGACGGCGGTTATCTTTTCATTGGAAGCGGCGGGACCGATTCAATTCTGCGACATGACCTTTGCCAGAACTCCACGAAGGTCTTTGTCGCGCCAAAATCCGGTGGGCTTAATGGCCCAGCCGGAATGGCATTCGGGGACGACGGTTCTCTGTATGTCGCCAGTCGGAATTCGTATCAGATCCTCCGTTACGATGCCAAAGACGGTCGACCATTCACCAGGGTATTCATCAAGGACCTGGCGGATAATCCCGAGTTTTTGATGCTGGTCGGTTGAACCGTTTCTCTCGCTCAAACGTACCATCTTTCGACGATTGACGGCACGCTCGAAATTTGATTTAACAAATGCCTATATGAAGACCTACCTCCCAATGGCCTCCCTGGTTATGTCACTTCTTCTGGCGAGTTGCGCCTCGATGAACACCGCGCATACGCCAGCGGATGGTAGCACGGCGAAAAATGCGATCCTATCGGCAACGCAACGCGCGCTAGCTCGTCAGGGCCGCAAGAATCTAGTGTTGGTCGTGCCGTACCTGAAAGTCCATAACGGCTGGGCGTGGATACAGGTCAATCCTCAATCGGCAAACGGGAAGCAGCATTACGAATCGCAGTCCGGACTTCTGCAAGAAAAGGCGACGAATGACTGGACACTGTTAGAATGGATGCCTGCCGAGGAAGGAACCGATTACGCGAAGTACTTCAAAAATCTGAAGGCCAAATACCCGACGGCACCGCCAGATATCTTCCCGCAGTAAGACCTAACGAATCGGGAGGCACGGGTCGGCTAGCCAGCCGACAAACTCAGGTGGGCGGTAAATTTTCCTGCCATTGATTGAGCTTCAGTGTCGGATCAATCAGATCTTTCCGCCGCATGAATGGCACACCGTTCTTCATGGCTGAGCCAGAATCACTGGCCACAGTAAGAGGACCCGACAGACTCTTGTCATACAGTTCAAAGTGCAGCATATCGCTAGGCACTTGAATTCCGATCAAATGCCCTACACTGGCAATTTTCTGCCCCGCCTTGACTGTAGCGCCAGCAATAACCTCAGTCTTGCTTTGGATCTCTCCATAACGAACAAGAAAAGGTCCGTGATCAATCTCCAAGGCGAAAGTTTCACAGTAAAATGGATACGGCCCTCGCGTGACCACGCCGTCGGCAATGGCGTGAATTGGAGTGCCCTTGGGAAAGTAGAGATCACAGCCGGCATGCAAACGGGCACCACCAGCACGCGGGGATGCAAACGCCCGAGGCCGTTCCTCCCAGCTCTCGGAGGGAACAGTAGGAAAAGGAAAAAGCCATTGAGAAACGTCCAAAACATTTTCCGACGCAGTTGGCACTTTTGCTGCAACTCCCAGCAGCGCGGCCAACGTCTGGCTGCCTGGCGCAATAATTCCGTCCACCGCACTGGTGAAACGGCTCTGAAAGGCTTCTATCGCCTCTACAGTGTCTGACGTCGTAGATGGTCGCGAGATCTTTCCGTCCACTCCTTTTGGGTCGATTTCCGGAGCTTCCAAAATCTCGGCAGCCGTTTTCAAGAGGCGTTGCACGCTTCTTACATCGTCCGGAAGATTGCGCGCACCTTTTTCCCACCGCCCAACTGAAGCCGAGATTTCTGAACTCATGATCGACTCGCCAATTGCATGCGCCTCCGGAGCACAAGGCTAGCTCTTCATTTCGCAAAAGTCGAAGCCGATACTCCTCGCACCTATTGAGGCGAAGACGTTCCGTAAGCTAACCCTCTTGAATTAGCGGCTCCGGCTCGTCTCCTTTTCGGAAGATCATCCACACACCAGCGAGAACCAAACACGCGCCGAGGAGCGACCAGCTGGAAAATGTCTCGCCGCCAACCGCCCAACCTAACGCGACGGCGCCAGGTGGCGTGATGAGCGAGATCGCCTGCAGCCTGGCCACAGTCATTCGGGGCAATAGCCAGTAAAGAAGCAAAAAAGTGAGCGCCGAGCCGATTACCGCGAGGTAAAGCAGGCAAAAAATCGACACAACACTCCAATGAAACTTCAACGGATTTCCTTCAACCAAAAATCCGATCAAGAGCAATGGCGCCGCACCGAAAATCATTTGCCAGGCAGCAATCATCGCCGGAGCCAGTTGGGCCCCGCGCGCCTTGAGCAACACATTTGAAAACGCAGAACTGGCTGCTCCCACTATGATGCCAAGCCCGCCCCAGAAAGCCATGAACCCGTTGAAGCCGAGAAGACGTTCGCAAATAATTGCTACACCACCAACCGCGAGAAGCGCGCCCAGAAGTTTGGGCACCTGCAGTGGTTCCTCGGGAAGCATTACGTGCGCGAAAAGCATGCCGAAGATTGGGATGGTCGCCTGCAATACTGCTGCCAGACCGGATGAAACGTGCAGTTCGCCCCAGAAAAGGAGACCGTAATTTAGCGCAAACATCAGCACGCCAGTAAAAGCCAGCAACAGATAGTCGGATCCGCGCCGCGGTAACAAGCCCACTCGTCCGGCAGATACGGCAAAAAGGACGACGATCGCCACGAGAAAACGGATACCCGCGTAAGAGATTGGCGGTAGATCGCGCAATCCGATTTTGATGACGAGCCACGTCGAGCTCCAGACAACGCAAAGCGTCAGCCATGCCACAGGCACCCCCCATCCGGTCCTTGACCGCCACTTGAATTTCGGCGACACGCTTTTCATTTTGTCCGCTCGACCATCGCGTAGTGGCTTCCATTCGTAAAGGCACGTAGGGAACCACTGATCAGAGGCATTAATGCTTTATCGCGCACCGAAGAAACGGTGGTGGCGACTAGGCGTATTCGTTAGCTCTAAAATGCTCGCCGGGTACCTGCTGAAACCTGTATGGGGAAAAGGTTTAAAGATTTTGCTTGCCCATCAAGATGCAACCCGTTAGACCAAAGCCTTTAACGCCCGAACCCATATGATATCACTTATGCAAAATCTCCTCATTAATACCTTATCATTACTCGCACAGGTCGAGTATTCATACTCGTCCTCATCACAGGGCAAAGCCCCTGGCCCAGTCTTCTGGGTCTGCTGGTTTGCGTTCGCGATTTTGATGATTGCGGCGCTTTGGAAAATTTTTACAAAAGCTGGACAGCCAGGATGGGCGTCCATTATTCCAATTCTCAACACCTATTTCTTATGTAAGATCGCCGGCCGGCCCGGTTGGTGGGTAATCTTGATGTTGATTCCCATTGTGAATTTCATCATCTGGATCGTCCTTTGCATCGATGTGGCAAAGAGCTTCGGAAAGGGCGTCGGTTTTGGAATTGGTTTGCTTCTGCTGCCGTTTATTTTCTTTCTAATCCTTGGCTTCGGCAGCGCGCAGTATCAAGGCCCTTCGGCTGCATCAGGAGTAGCGGTTGCTCCGCCGCCGCAGCCTGCCTAGGCCTCGGACGCATTCTGCCTGCTACAATTCCGCCCAATTAGGCTTCCGCTTTTCGTTAAAAGCGGCTATGCCTTCAATCGCTTCTTCCGATTCGCGCGCTTGCATGTGATACCTCAGCGCAAGGTCGACATCTTCTTTTACCGAGCTGGACGAAAGCTCTTCGATCAATCGTTTTGTTTGTGCCAGCGCGTCGGGGGCGCCTTGCAGGACCGATTGCGCAAACTTTTGAGCTTCATTCATCAAATCAGCTTGCGCGACAACACGGTTCACAAGACCGATTTCCTTGGCGCGTTCCGCGCTGATTAACTCGGACCCTAACAACAGCTCACGCATGTCTCGCTCGCCTACCTGCCGGCGCAAAAAAGTCATCACCAGACCGGCGACCAGCCCGCGACGCACCTCCGGATACCCGATTTTCGTATGTTGCGCTGCGACAACAAAATCGCATGCCGACATAATTCCGGCGCCACCCGCAACTGCTGCGCCATGCACGACAGCGATCGTGATAAGACGGGTTTGGCTAATTGCTATCAAAGTGTTTGCAACCATCTCAGCAGTTGCATGCGCCTTTGTCTGGTCGGCTGCTTCCTTCAAATCCAGCCCGGTACAAAATGCGGCGCCAGCTCCCCGCAAAACGATCACGCGCTCCCGTGGCTCATCGGAAGCGATCTTGATGGCGGCATTTAGTTCGCTGAGTAACTCAATCGTTAAAGCGTTGCGACGCTCTGGTCGATTGAGAGTAAGAACAGTTATTTGCGGTGTTTGCTTTTCAATAAGAACCGTAGGCATGACGTGAATGTCGAAATCCGAATGCCAAATATCGAATTAAACCTGGATCACACCAGTGTGGAAATGCACCTGTGGCATGGGCCGCGTGACGTATTGCAACAAACGAATCAGAACATCGCGGGTTTCGTGCGGCTGAATGATGGCGTCCACCCAACCGCGAGCGGCACCGTACCGAATGTCGGTTTGCTCCTCGTAATTTTGCTTCACTTTTATGCGAAGGTCTTCCAGTTCTTCGTGTGTCGCCTTTTTGTCTCCTCGTTCGCGGGCGCGAGCGAGAATCGAGAACACAGTGTCGGATGCCTGCGCTGCGCCCATCACGGCGTAGCGCGCAGTTGGCCATGCAACAATGAATCGCGGATCGTACGCCTTGCCGCACATCGCGTAGTTTCCGGCGCCAAACGATCCGCCCACAACAACCGTGATCTTCGGCACGACGGAATTGCTAACCGCGTTCACCAGCTTCGCACCGCTGCGAATAATTCCGCTCTGTTCCGCATCGCGGCCCACCATGAACCCGGTAACATCCTGGAAAAAGATGATGGGTAAGCTTGTTTGATTGCAGTCCATGATAAAACGCGCTGCCTTGTCTGCACTGTCGGAATAAATAACCCCGCCCATTTGAATTCCCGCTTTTTTCGTCCTGACCTGTAAACGCTGGTTAGCAACAATTCCTACCGGGCTGCCGTTAATGCGCGCGTACGCAGTCACGATGGTTTTGCCGTAGTCGGCCTTGTATTCGTTCAGAGAACCTTCGTCCACGACTGTCGCAACTAGGTCACGCGTGTCGTACTGCTTTTGTCCATCGAAGCTGATCAGATTGTAAACGCTGTCTGGGTCTTTTGCCGCTTTGATTGTTTCCTTCGGTGTCCCCGATGTTTTAGGTTCTTTCGCTTCGGGCAGCAATCCAACGAGGGAACGGAGGCGTTTGAGACAGGACGGATCGTCCCCCTCAAAGAAGTCAACTGTGCCGCTAATTTCGGAGTGCATCTGCGCGCCGCCAAGTTCTTCTGCATCGACGACCTGGCCAATCGCTGCCTTGACCAGAGAAGGACCCGCGAGATACAAGCCACTGCCCTTGGTCATCAAAATCTTATCGCAAAGGACGGGAAGGTAAGCTCCCCCAGCCACGCAGTTACCCATGATTGCAGCGAACTGAGGAATGCCAGTTGCTGAAATAACAGAGTTATTGCGAAAGATGCGGCCGAAATCGTCTTCATCCGGAAAAATTTCGTCCTGCATTGGAAGGAACACACCTGCCGAATCGACCAGATAAATAATAGGAAGCGAACACTCAAAGGCGATGCGCTGTGCGCGAATCACTTTTTTGGTTGTCTGCGGAAAGAAAGCTCCCGCCTTTACGGTTGCATCGTTAGCAACAATCATGCACGGAATACCCTCGACATTGCCTATGCCAGCGACGACACCGGCCGCCGGAATCCTGCCCCATTGTTCGTACATTTTGTAAGCTGCCCAAAGACCGATTTCGAAGAACGGCGAGCCCTTGTCGAGTAAGCGATCGATTCGTTCCCGCACAGGCAAACGATTCATCTTTCGCTGGCGTTCGTGACCAGCTTTGCCGCCTCCCTCACGCAGCACAGCCTGCTCTTTTGCAATCGCGTCGCAGTGAGCCCGTAGTATCTCACTAGTCGAAAATGTTGATAATGACCGGGACATGGTACGAAGCACGCTTAATCCGCGAAGGCGATCGAATCAAGTTGTACTCATGAATGTTGGAATAGAGGCAGCGCTTCCCAAGCGCCATTGAGGCAAAAACTGAGAGACTGCGGGATTACTCTAATCACGCAGATTGAAAGAAAGAGAGGACCATCCATTGAGAGCTTTTCGCTCTCGACAAGTTAATCAGATTCTTGTGAAACTCGCATTATGAAAACACCAGTCCCAACACTCCTCATCATATTTTCACTCGCCTCTTTTGTATTTCCACCAAAGGCGCACGCCGTCAATCCACCACCGGATGGAGGTTACGCCGGCGGCAACACGGCAGAAGGCCAGAACGCGCTTTTGAGTCTTACAACAGGCACATACAACACGGCCATTGGTTTGTATTCGCTACTGATCGATGACACTGGAAAGTTTAATACGGGGATCGGAGCGGGGACTCTCCTTCTCAATACCGCAGATGAAAATACGGCTACCGGCGCTGGAGCCCTTTTGAGCAACACGACTGGCGTAGACAACGCCGCGATTGGAACGTTCTCCCTTTTCAACAACACCACTGGCAGCTTCAACACGGCCACGGGTTCACTCGCGCTCCTTGCCAACACTACCGGCACTGAGAATACTGCCAACGGAACATTCGCCCTGAATATCAATACGGATGGCAGCTTCAATACTGCGATCGGCGCGTTTGCTCTCGCTAACAATACCGGGAGCGAAAATACAGCCGTGGGAGTGAACACTCTCTTTGACAACACCGCCGGTGGAAACACCGCGGTTGGGGCGAATTCTCTCCGGCTCAATACGACCGGATTTCAAAACACAGCCGTGGGTGACGGTGCGCTCCAAAGCAATGCTGGCGGCAGCTTCAACACCGCTATCGGAGACGCTGCGCTGACTCTAAACACCGGCGACGGCAACACAGCCTGCGGCAACGTGGCGCTTTTCAATAACACCGGCAGCAACAACACGGCCCTGGGCAACATCGCCGGCACGAACCTGACGACTGGAAGTAATAATATCGATATCGGCTACAACGTTGGTGGGGTAGCAGGCGAGAGCAACACCATCCGGATCGGCGATTCGGATATTACCGCCACATTCATCACCGGAATAAGCGGAGCAACCTCCTCTGGTGGCGCCGCGGTCTTTGTAAATTCGAACGGTAAGCTCGGAACGAGCACCTCCTCGGCGCGATTTAAGCAAGACATAAGACCAATGGGCAAAGCGAGCGAAGCTATCCTGGCGCTCAACCCGGTGAGCTTTCGTTATAAGAAGGAAATCGATCCCCAAGGTATTCCGGAGTTTGGACTCATTGCGGAGGAAGTAGAAAAAGTTAACCCCGACCTGATCGTCCGCGATCGTGAGGGCAAACCGCAGACTGTCCGTTACGAACAGATCAACTCGATGTTGCTGAATGAATTTCTGAAAGCACACCATAAAATGGAAGCGCAACAAAAGCAGATTGATACCCTGACTGCGCAGCTCAAAGACCAGGCCGCGCAAATCCAGAGAGTGAGCGCGCAAGTTGAGATGAGCAAGCCCGCTTCACGAGTAGTGATCGACGAACCGTAACTTCAAAAAGACGGCGATTAGAAGAAATCAAAGGCGAATAGTTTGCAAGATGGAGATCAGACCATGAAGAATCGAAACATGATGCACAGACTGCCAATACTAGCGTTGGCACTTGGCCTCTTTGCTCTTTGCTCAACGGCGCGAGCAGTGAGTCCACCGCCGGACGGAGGATATGCAGGAGGCAATACCGCAGAGGGACAATCCGCTCTCCTAAGCCTGACTACCGGCATATACAACACGGGAATCGGGATATATTCTCTTCTGAGTGTTTCCGACGGCGACGCCAACACCGCTGTCGGCGCAGGGACGCTCTTTGCCAATACCGGAGGCGAGAACACAGCAGTTGGTGCCGGAGCACTTTTTAGCAACACCACTACTGGCGGCAATACCGCCGAAGGAGCATTCGCTCTTTTCAGTAGTACCGGCTTGTCCAACACGGCTGTGGGCGATAGGGCGCTCCTTCTAAACACTAGCGGTGGCTTTAACACCGCTGTTGGCCAAGCCGCAATGTTGAACAACACCACGGGTAGCAGCAACATCGCTATCGGTGTTCAGGCGCTCGGTAATAATGACACAGGCAGCAGCAATATCGCCATTGGCAACGTAGCCGGCACCGGCGTTAACACAGCTACTAATGTCATTTGTATCGGCCAGGTAAGTGGTGCGGACGTCGACAGCCGCACCTATATTGCTAATATTGCCGGTACCACGGTCAGCGGCGCCGGAACCGACTCTGTAACCGTAGACCTAACCACGGGATTGCTCGGTCATCTCAGTTCCTCGCGCCGTTACAAGGAAAGGATCCAGCCGATGAATAACGCCAGTGAAGCACTCTACCGGCTCAAACCGGTCACCTACTGCTTCAAGAAGGAGATCGACGCTAGTCAGAGCCTCGACTACGGCCTGATCGCCGAGGATGTGGCCAAGGTCGATCCTAATCTGGCAATTCGCGATGCGAAAGGTCAAATCGAGAGCGTACGCTACACTGCAATCAACGTAATGTTGCTGAACGAGTTTCTCAAAGCCCACCGTAAATCGGAGGAGCAAGAAGCTAAGATTACACAGCTGACGGAGGATATAGAAAAGCTCGTTGCGCACGTCAAGCAACAGGATTCACAGATCCAAACCATGAGCGTCGAGATCGAGACGAGTAAGGCCGCGCAGCAAATAGTCGTTAACAACCCCTAAGAGGGCACGGTTTGCGCCCGGGGTTCACGCCCGCGACGCGCGCGTTACGGGTCGGCGATTGCGCGCGATTTTTCTCGTCAAGCCGGCCGAAGCCACTCCAGACTCGGCGTTTATGAGAACGTCAAAAAGATTCCCTGCGCTCTTCACTTCCATCATACTGGCCTGCATTGTGCTTCCGCAGATCGCGCGAGCGGTAGTACCGCCACCGGACGGCGGGTACCCCGGAGGCAACACGGCAGAGGGTACCAGCGCCCTTCTCAGTCGCGACGGTGGTAATTACAACACAGCAGTTGGCTTGTACTCACTCCTGAGCCTTACTGACAGCAACTTCAACACCGGTGTTGGAGCGGGCACGCTCCTTGCCAACACTGCAGACGAAAATACGGCCACTGGTGCAGGAGCGCTTTTGACCAATACGACCGGAATCGGCAATACAGCTAATGGAGCGTTTGCTCTCTTTAGCAACATCGGAGGTACGGCGAGCTTGGACAGGCCAGGTGGAATCTCCTCTGGCAGCTTCAACACGGCCAACGGTGATCGTGCTCTCTTTAGCAACATCATCGGCGCCGGAAACACTGCCAACGGAGCGTCCGCACTCTTTAGCAACATCGAAGGCGGCCAGAACACCGCCACCGGTTACAATGCACTCTTTAACAACACCGCGGCCTTTGAAAACACTGCTAACGGTTTTGAAGCGCTTTTTAACAACACCACTGGCGGCGCGAATACTGCCAGCGGAAAGTTTGCGCTGCATAGCAACACCATCGGCAACCAAAACACAGCCGACGGCATTGCTGCGCTCAATTCCAACACCGAAGGCATTTCCAACACGGCGATCGGTGGTTTTGCGCTGGTAGCCAATACCGGAGACAGCAATACCGCCGTTGGGTCTGGAGCGCTTTTTGATAATACCAGTGGAGCTTTCAACGTCGCGCTGGGCGCGTCCGCCGGCGCCAATGCAACAACTGGATCCAATAACGTTTATATTGGAACGGGGGTGCGCGGCGTTGCGGACGAGAGCAACGCCTGCTACATCGCGAGCATCTTTGGCCAAACATCCGTCAGCGGAGTTCCAGTTCTCATTAACTCCTTCCATAAACTGGGTACGATCACTTCCTCGAAACGCTTTAAGGAAGATATCAAGCCGATGGGTAAATCCAGCGAAGCGCTTTTAGCGCTCCAACCGGTTACATTCCGTTACATGAAGGAGATTGATCCAGCCGGCACATCACAGTTGGGCCTTGTGGCCGAAGACGTGGAAAAGGTGAATCCCGACCTGGTTGTGCGCGACAAAGAAGGAAAGCCTTACAGCGTGCGTTACGACCAGGTGAACGCGATGCTGCTCAACGAGTTTCTCAAAGAACATCGCAAAGTGCAGGACCTCGAGAAGGAAGTGACGGCTCTCACTCTAGCGCTGAAAGCACAAGCTGCACAGATCCAGACGGTGATTAGACAACTTCACAGCACGCCGACTACTAATATAGTGAGTAACTAACTGCTGCATTTTAGTTTGCCCCCGGAGAATAACCAAATTCAAGATACACGGGGCAATCTTCGCATTTGATCAACCGAGCTTTAATCGTCACTCGCCTGTCATCCCGTAAGTCGCCGCAGCGGCCAAACGCGAATCATTCGAATTTCTTCATTGAAGCGTAGGCATTTTGACGTCGACAACACCTCCAAATTCTGGCCAGACTCAATGCTATGAAGACGCGAATTCTACTATTCCTCGTGATATTTTCACTCACCTGCTTCGCCCCTTTGCCAAAATCGCAAGCGGTCAGTCCACCACCTGATGGTGGCTACGCCGGAGGCAACACCGCGGAGGGACAAAGCTCCCTTTTAAGTCTCACCACAGGCATATATAATACCGGCGTCGGTCTGTATTCGCTTCTGAGCCTCACGAACGGGAAGTTCAACACGGGTGTCGGCGCTGGAACACTCCTTGTCAACGCCGCAGACGAAAACACTGCCACAGGTGCTGGCGCACTTTTAAGCAACACCACCGGCACTGACAACACGGGCAATGGTGCGTTCGTCCTTTTCAACAATACCGATGGCTCCCAAAACACGGCCAATGGAGCATTCGCGCTTTTTAACAACACGGACGGCAACTTCAACACGGCCATGGGGGAGAGCGCCCTCTTGAACAACGCCACCGGCGAGCACAACACGGCCACTGGCGTTAATGCCCTGCTGAGCAACACCGACGGCGGCAACAATACCGCCACTGGTGATAGCGCCCTCCTGAGCAACACCATCGGCGCCAATAACACGGGAACTGGAGTTGGAGCGCTTTCTAGCAATGTCTTCGGTGAAGCGAACACAGCCACCGGAGCCTTCGCCCTCTCTAACAACACCCAAGCGAACAATACCGCCAATGGAGCATTTGCCCTTTTCAGCAACACCACCGGCAGCGTCAACACAGCGAGTGGTTTCCAGGCGCTCGAGAATAACACTACCGCAGACTTTAACACAGCGCTTGGCTCTACTGCGTTGCTTGGCAACACCACCGGCGCCGAGAACACCGCGACTGGTTTTGCTGCGCTCCTGGCCAACACGACGGGAGAAGGCAACACGGCCTGCGGCGTTAATGCGCTCCAGAGCAACACCACGGGCAGCAGCAATGTCGCCTTGGGTCTTTTCGCGGGGAGTGGTGTCACCACCGCCAGTAACGTTATTTGTATCGGCACCGGTGGGGACAATGTGAGCAACAGCTGTTATATCGGCCGGGTCTTCGGCGTCACCTCTTCTGCAGGAACTGCCGTGTTCATTAATTCAGACGGTAAACTTGGCACGACCACTTCCTCGAAACGCTTTAAGGAAGAGATTAAGCCAATGGGTAAATCCAGCGAAGCGCTTCTAGCGCTCGAACCGGTTACGTTCCGGTACAGGAAGGAGATTGATCCAGCCGGCACACCACAGTTGGGCCTTGTGGCCGAGGAGGTGGAAAAGGTAAATCCCGACCTGGTGGTGCGCGACAAAGATGGAAAGCCTTACAGTGTGCGTTACGATCAGGTCAACGCGATGTTGCTCAACGAATTTCTGAAAGAACATCGCAGGGTTCAGCAACAACAAAACGAAATCGACTCTCTCAAGACGGAGCTAAGACAGCAACGGGATCTGATTCAAAAAGTAAGCGACAGGGTGGAAATGAGAGAACGAGGGGAATTATTCACAAAGAATCCCTAACCAGGCGAGCCTGCGCCTTACTTCCCGCAGCGGGGGGCTCCTGTGGCGTCAGAGGAACAGTACAAAAGCAAAACAACGCAACAGCGTGCACGACGGAGGCACAAGGTCCAAGTTACCTCAGTTCAGCCCACTTTTTCTTCGGTGCCTTCGGTAGCACCTTCGACCGTTTTGTTCTTGAGCATGTCCTCGAACGGTCTGTAGAAATTTGCGTAGAATGGATACGGCCTGTCGGCGTTTGCAGGAAGGTAGCGCCAATGTTTATACATCCAGAGCCAGGGCGCCGGGTTTTTTCGCACATAAGGTTCGAACGAATTCCAACATGCCTGGGCGATCTCCTGATGGGACATACCATCAGTGGAGTTGATCTTGGGATGGAACACCAGCCTGTAACGCCCATTGGGTAGCGGCTCGCAATGTGCGGGAATGATCGGGACACCGGTGCGTTCGCTCAACCAGGCATGCGCGGAAGTCACGCTGGTCTTTAATCCAAAACAATCAATTACCACCGCGCCCTGGCTAGGTGGAACGGTGAGATCGACCAGCAGGGCAGTGCGCCCTTTTCGTCGCAGCGCCTTGTAAAGCCGGACGATCCCGCGCTCCCGCGGAACAAGCTCATGCCCGGATTGCTCACGCAAATTTTTGAAAATTGGATCGAGCGATGAGTTCTTAAATTCCTGCGAGATGATTGTGCCTTTGAGATCCAGGAAACCACAGGCCAGACTAAGCCACTCAAAGTTACCGTAGTGATAGCACGCGATGATCATGCTCCGTTCCGCGCCGGTGTCACGCGTGGTTTCTTCGAAGTTCTGCAATTCGATATACCAAAGGAAGTTCAGTGGCGTCAGGCGCGGGCTCCATAGCAAGTCGACCATGGTCCGCGCGAAATGTTGAAACGACTGCCGGGCAATCTCGCGTCGCTTACGGGCAGATAATTGATCGCCAAACGCTACCTCCAGATTGCTCAGGGCAACATGATATCGCTGCTGATCTAGAAAGCTAAGCAAGTTGCCAGCCGCCTGGGCGAGGCGGTAGCAGACCTTTCGCGAGCATAACGGAATCAATTTTGCTGCCAGGGAAAGACCGGCCCACTCAAGGCGGTACCTGAATCGTTTCCAGCGCGAACGCATTCATCATTTTGAATGACGAACGTCGAATGTCTAATGACGAAGGAACCCTGAATATCGATTACGAGCACGAACCCAAGTAAGAGATTGCAGAGCGACCTCTTACCAACCCTGGCCGGGATTAGCTACTGGAGGAAGGCCCTTCCGAAAATCCGCCTGTTGGCGCTGGGCATCACGCTCCTGGTCCGCCTCGCGTGCCTTCTGCTCGGGGCTCGGCCCTTCACTACAGCCTAAGAGTACAAAGGCTGACGCAAATAGAACAAGAAATGAGATCTGTTTCATAGGGAGGTCTGAATCATAGCCACACTGTTGAATGCAGCAAGATTCCAGGAGCGGTTCGGGAATTGTTACATCGGATTCGCGATTCGACGTGGCGAAAGCCTTTCGTTATTCGCCTCGCCTTTCCGACGTCAGCTTCAGGCAGTCGCGCTCGAGCGTCTTGAGGTGTTCGATTATTTCATTTAACGCGAGTTCGTTCCTGAGATTGACCTGGTAATCAATCTCGGCACGAAGCCGGTCCTTGTGAGACTGCCGATTTTGCGCCATCAGGATGATTGGCGCCTGCAGCACAGCGAGCATGTTAATCGAAGTACTGAGAAGCAGGTAGGGATACGGATCAAAGCCGCTGTTGGCGAGCAGCCATGTGTTTATCACTACCCACGCGTTGAAAAAGAGCACCGCAGCAATGATGAATTTCCAGCTGCCACCAAACTCTGCGATAATGTCGGCAGCGCGATCTGCGAACGTACGCTGGGCCGCTTCTTCCACATTGACATTGCGCGTAGCGCTGCGACGCAAAAGGTCGTCGGTGTGCCGCAACCGGTTGGCCAGAGCGCTGAGCATTTCCAGCGCGATGTCGGCGCTGCTCCGCAGGAAAGAAAGAAAATGTTCCCGCGAAAGCACACCGAGCCGCGCATCCTCCGCAACTATCGCGTCGGCTGAACGTGGTTGTCCGTCGAGCAATGCCATTTCACCAAAGAAATCGCCGCGACCCAATTCCGTTAGCGTCATCTCATGTCCGTCCGCGGTCTGCACGCAAATGCGGACTTTGCCCCGCTCGATCAAATACATTGCTTCTCCCTCGTCACCGGCACGGAACAGAAACGTTTTTTCCTTGCGGTCGATGGTCTCCATCAATTGGCATAATTTTCTCGCCGCCTCGTCATCGAGCGATTCGAACAACGGAACGTGGCGCAATGTATCGATCGTCATCCGTCGTTAAATAATAGCGGCAAACCAAGCCTGCGAGAAGCGTCAAATGATAAGAATGACGAAATCCCAACGACAAAACCCAATGTGCGCTTTCGCTCGTTAGTCATTTGTCAGTCGTCATTTCTTTTGGGTGGCTTCGGATCCAAAATTTTACTATTGCTGAGTTGATTTCCAAATCGCAAAAGTTAGAAGGAGAAACATGCTTCACCTCATCTGGTATGTCTTTGTCGGGTTCCTCGTAGGTTGTGTCGCCAAGGCGCTCATGCATATGCATCTATCGATCACATGGACAGTCGTGCTCGGTATGGTCGGCTCGATCGTCGGCGGCGCCGTGACCCACCTATTTTATCCGCCCAGCACCGGAGGCAAATTTCATCTTGGCGGACTAATCGTATCCATCATTGGAGCGATTCTGGTTTTGTACATCTGGCACAAATTCCGTCTGCAAATCCCTCGCGGATAACTAATCTGTGCTGGAACTCGTTTTTATTGGGAGGGACGGGCCGCCGGGACGTCCGTACGCGTTCGGCGGTCAAAGCAACACGGAATTCCTCAACTGAATTGACTTGGACCAGTTCAACTCTAGTTTTGAAAAGCGCTCGCTCGCGCTTTCCGAATTGTGAAAAGCGTCCTCTTTGTCTGCACAGGTAATATCTGCCGCAGCCCAATTGCGGAAGGGCTTTTGCGTCGTCTGGTGGGCAACCGAAAGGACATCGAAGTTGTTTCGGCCGGAGTTCACGCGGTGCGCGGCCAACCACCAAGCCTTTATGCGGTTGAAGTTTGCACGGAGGTAGGTGTCGACATCAGCAATCTGCGTAGTCAACCACTTACTCCCGCCCTGGTGGATGGAGCCACACATATTTTTGCCATGACTGGCGCTCACCTCGAGACAATTCAAACCTTGTTTCCTCGAGGCGCCGAAAAATCGTTTTTGCTTCGCGAATTTGAAGAGCCGGGCACGACGGTATGGCGCGACGTTCCCGATCCGATTGGCCTTGGCCGCGAGGTGTACGAACAGTGCGCACGCATTATTCAGAATGCTCTCCCTAGCGTGCTCGCATTCGTCGAGCAGGGCGAACTGGTGCGGCCTGGTGCCAAGCGGGCGCGCGAGTTATCTTCTTATCCGATGGATCATCTTCCTCACCACATGGAGACTGGATTGACCGGTTCGAAACCTCAGCCCCGTTATGGTGACGCTTTGCGTAAGGTCGATCCGGAAATCTTCGATGCGGTCATGGCGGAGGAAAAACGTCAGCGCGAAAACATCGAATTGATTGCGTCGGAAAATTTCACCAGTCGGGCAGTCATGGAAGCGCAGGGCAGTGTGCTGACGAACAAATATGCCGAGGGCTATCCTCGAAAGCGCTGGTATGGCGGCTGTGAGAATGTCGATATTGCCGAACAGCTGGCGATTGATCGCGCAAAACGACTCTTTAGCTGCGAACACGTGAATGTGCAGCCGCACAGCGGCGCGCAGGCGAACATGGCGGTCTATTTCGCCATGCTCAAACCGGGCGACAAGATTCTGGCCATGAATCTGGCGCACGGCGGACACCTCACTCATGGGCATCCGGCGAATTTTTCCGGAAAGTTCTACGCTGTCTCGCAGTACGGCGTTAGCGAGAAGACCGAGCAAATCGATTACGACGCGTTGCAAAATCAAGCCGAAGAGGTCCGCCCGGCAATGATCACTGCCGGTGCGTCAGCTTATCCGCGTATTATTGATTTTCCGCGACTGCGTCAAATCGCGGATTCGGTTGGCGCGGTGTTGTTCATCGACATGGCACACATCGCAGGCCTTGTGGCAGGCGGCCAGCATCCCAGTCCGATTTCACATGCACAATTTGTTACCACCACCACGCACAAGAGCCTGCGCGGCCCGCGTGGCGGCATCGTCATGTGCGAAGAGAAATTCGCCAAGCAGATCGATGCCACCGTTTTCCCAGGTGTGCAGGGCGGCCCGCTCATGCATGTGATCGCGGCGAAAGCGGTTTGCTTTCATGAAGCGCTCCAACCGCAGTTCCGTGAATATCAACGGCAGATTGTCCTGAATGCCAAGGCGCTTGCCGCCGGCTTGGCCAAACATGGTTACCGAATCGTCTCAGGCGGCACCGATAATCATTTGATGCTTGTCGATCTTCGCCCGAAGGACATTAACGGCAAGGAAGCACAGGAAGTTCTCGATCGGGCCGGCATCACCGTAAACAAAAATGGCATCCCATTCGATACCTATCCAATTTTCAAGCCGGGTGGCATCCGCATCGGCACGCCAGCCGTCACAACGCGGGGCATGAAAGAAGAGGAAATGTTGGAGATCGCGGACCTGCTCGCTGAAGCGCTGGAGAATCGCACTGATGCTGAAGCGCTGGAGAAAATACATCGAAGAGTTCTCGACTTAACGAGAAGATTTCCGTTGCCAATTTGATCCGTGGCCACTTCGCTGTGCGAAGCGGTCGGCGCAATTACATCTATCCGCCGAACTTTGTGCTGCCCACAGGGCGATCGGTACAGAAAATTCGTATTACCTAAGCGACGGAAATCTGCGTAGCTTGCGTTATCCATGAACCGAGCTTCCGATCAACCCGAACCTAACCCGCTGCGTGAAGGTCTGTCGGCGCGTGCCGTGCCGCAGCCATGCACGATTGTGATCTTCGGTGCCACAGGAGATCTCACTCATCGCAAACTCGTCCCCGCGTTATACAATCTCGCGGCCGATGGCGACCTGCCGCCAGCCGTTGTGATCGTCGGGTTCGCCCGCCGGCCAAAAACCGACGAACAATTCCGAGACGATCTCGAAGAAGCCACGCGCAACTTTTCACGGCAAACCGTGCGCGATGAAATCTGGAAGAACTTTGCGCAATCGATCTTTTATCACCAGAGCGAATTTGGAGACGAATCCGGTTACAAAGCCTTGGCCAAGCGGCTCGATGAAATCGATAAAAACCATGGCACCCGCGGCAACCGGCTTTTTTATTTTGCAGCTTCTCCAGATCAGTTTGAACCGATTCTCAAAAATTTGAAAGCCGCCGGCTTAAACCAGACCTGCGAGGGCAGCTGGGCACGCGTCATTGTCGAAAAACCTTTCGGAACAGATCTTGACTCAGCACGCGAGCTTAATCGCGTTATTCGCAATTCCTTTAGTGAAGAACAGACCTACCGAATCGATCACTTCCTCGGCAAGGAAACCGCGCAGAACATCCTCGTTCTGCGCTTCGCAAACGCGATCTTCTCGCCGCTTTGGAACACGCACTACATCGATCACGTCCAGATTACTGCCGCGGAAACGCTCGGAGTAGAGAATCGTGCCGGCTATTACGAACACGCAGGTGCGTTGCGCGACATGGTTCAGAATCATCTAATCCAACTTCTTTGCCTTGTTGCCATGGAGCCGCCTACGGACCTCAGCGCGGACAGTATTCGTGATGAAAAGGTCAAGGTAGTGCGATCCCTGCGTCATTGGTCAGGCAACGAAATTGCCGCGAACGTCGTGCGCGCTCAATATTCTAAAGGCGCTATTAACGGTGAGCCGGTAGTGGGTTATCGCCAGGAAAAAAACGTGAACCCCGATTCACAAACCGAAACGTTCGTAGCTCTTCGACTATACATCGACAACTGGCGCTGGGCGGACGTACCCATCTATATGCGGGTCGGAAAACGGCTGCCAAAATCGGCCACGGACATTTCCGTTCATTTTAAAAAAGCGCCGGCCGTCTTGTTTAACAAGGATTTGCATGACCTGAATGTGCTCGTGATTCGCATTCAACCGGACGAAGGAATCTCCCTGCGCATCCATGCCAAGGTGCCGGGCACTAGTTTTCGCATCGAGCCGGTGAAGATGGATTTTCATTACGGAACCTCTTTCGGGAAAGCGAGCCCTGAAGCGTACGAACGTTTACTGCTCGATGCGATGAGCGGCGACGCGACGCTATTTGCGCGTCGAGACGAGGTCGAAGAAGCATGGGGTTTCATCGATCCAATCGAGGACGCGTGGCACGCAAAGAAGGATGCGCCCGAGTTGTTCTTTTATCCCGCTGGATCCTGGGGCCCGGAAGCAGCGGATGATTTGCTTGCCCGTGATGGTCGAGCTTGGAGAAGACTCTAACCTATGCCTGCTATTACTGAAGAATACTCGTTAGGCCTTCCAGTCGAAGTCAGCAAAATCGACCAGGAACTCAAAAAGCTTTGGCAGGAAGGCGAAGGCGCAATGACTCGTGCGTCACTGGTCAATCTGGCCGTTTACAGTGAAGAGACCGGTTCACTGAACAAGAACACGCAGTTGATGGCAAACATTACTGAGAACCACGCCTGTCGCGCTATCGTCATCGAAGCGGATTGCAATGCAAAAGAAAACCGTGTGGAAGCCTGGATCAGTGCGCATTGTCACGTCGCCGGAGCCGGAAGCAAGCAGGTTTGCTCGGAACAAATTTCATTCCTGCTCAAAGGCGGTTGTACGACGTTATTGCCAAGCATAGTTTTCTCCCATTTGGATTCCGATCTGCCGTTCTACCTGTGGTGGCAGGAAGAATTGCGTGAGCCGATGGATTCTCAACTTTGGGCGTGGGTGGATCGAGTTATCTATGATAGTCAGGGCTGGGAAGATTTTCGCGCGCAAATGCGTCTGTTAGAATCCGCGGAACAGGAAGCCAATCAGCGCATTGTCTTTTGCGATTTGAATTGGACACGCCTGGATAATGTCCGCTTTGCGTTGGCGCAATTCTTCGATCATCCCGCCTCGCATCATCATTTTGCCAAGATCAACAAGGCGCGAATTGATTTCGCATCCGGCTTCCGATCAACAGCTGTCCTTTTTGCCGGTTGGCTTGCGTCGCAATTAAGCTGGCAGAGTGAAAAGACAGAAGCCGCAAACAAGCTTCGATTCGATAGGCCCTCCGGTGGAAGGATCGACGTGGAACTGCGCGAACGAAACGGAGAACCGATTGGTGAAGTCTCCGTGGAAACACCTGAGGTCGAATTCCTGGTGACTCACGCCAAATGCGGCGATCTCCTGGAAGTCTCACGCGGGAAACCGGGCGAAGAGCGCATGCCACAATTAATGCCCGCAGGAAAAAACGATCTGGTGAGTCTGATGAACGAAGAACTGATGCGCGGCGGACCGCATCACGTCTACCTGCACGCAGTCAATCGAGTTCGCGATTTACTGTAGCCACCATCCTGTGGGCGCTTTTCGCTGGCATCAAGTCCGACAGGCCATAGGCCCGTTGCTACAAGGCTCGGCGCTCATGGAGTGTCGCTACAGATCAGCGCGCACAAGTCGCAGACGTTCTTCTCAATCGAAAAGAGATTTTGCGCGCGCTCATAACCAGCCTGGCCCAGTTTTTGCCCTAACGACCGGTCGTTAGTTACCTTTTCAATCGCTCCAGCGAGCATCGCTGCATCGTCCGGTTGCACCAGAAAGCCAGTTTCATTCTCAACAACCATCTCTGGAATGCCGCCAACCTTGGTTGAAACAACTGGCAATCTCGTCGCCATCGCTTCCATGATAACGGTAGGCAAATTGTCCATACCACCCTCAGCCTCGGATACACTGGGTAGCACAAAAACGTTCGCATTAGCAAGGAGCGCTCTTATCTCATGTTGCGGCTTGGGACCAGGTAAGTGAACACGTTCCTGCAAATCAAGCTCGACGATCTGCTCGCGCAGGGTCTTTTCCAGCGGACCTTCGCCGAATATCTCGCACCGAAACGGTCTTTCACGTTCAGCGAGCAGTGCGCAGGCGCGGATCAAATTGGCAAAGCCTTTTTTTGCGATCAACCGACCAATCGCCACAATTATGGGCGGATCACCAGAGAAATTCGCGTGGCCGAATTCGCCAAGATTCAGTCCATTGTAGATGCGATGGATTCGATCGGCCTGTCCGGGGAACCGTTCTCGCAGAAACTTCTCCGAATAATCGGTTTCCGTAACAATTACCCGCGCTGCGCTGATAAGTTTGTCCAGGCCAATCTCGAAATTCCGTGGCGCAAAAATGTCGTTAGCATGAGCAGTGAAGCTAAAGGTGATTGGAAAAAATTTCGCAATCCAGAAAGCGGTGCGCGCCGCCATGCCAGCGAAATGCGCGTGGACATGGCTGATCCCCGCCTTTTGCAGGCGCAACCCGACATAAACAGCCTGGTAAAGGCGAAGAAAATCAGTTCGCCGGCCCCACTCATCAAGAGCGGAGATAATTTCTGGTTTTCCTTTTTCCAAAGCCCGACGGACGTCATCCAGCAGCTCTTTCTCTTCAGGCAGATAATGCACACGCTTTACGATGAGCGAGTCCCAATCCTGTGCTGGTTCGTCTTTCGGATTCCGGATTGAGAAAATTGGCGCCGCAACGCCTTGTCGATAAAACTCTGCGACCTCGCGATAGCAAAATGTTTGTCCGAACGAGGGAAACCGCTCAAACAGATAAGCGAATGGAGCCATTATCGGAATGATTTGGAAAAGGCGATAGTGACTACTTACTGCCGCGTTTTACCGGAATCGGTTTCCCGGACTCATCGACAGCAACAAGAGTAAAGACACCGTGGGTGACGCGATGATCCTCGCCGGTCATGTAACGCGTTACCCATACCTCTACAGGGATCGTCATCGAGGTTCGCCCAATTCTGTCTACTCTCGCATAACACCTAACCGTGTCCCCCACCCTTACTGGCTGGAGGAACGACATCCCTTCCATTGCTACCGTAACGACGCGCGCTTGCGCGGTTTTTGCCGCAAGAATTCCGCTGCCGAGGTCCATTTGCGAGGTTAACCATCCGCCGAAAATGTCTCCATTCGGATTAGTGTCCTTCGGCATGGCAATCGTCTGAATAACAAGCTCACCTCTGGGTTGCTCGGACATTTGGCGGATAATAGCACAATCTGCCTTGTCGCAAGGTTACAGGATCAGCATGCAATCGCCATAGCTGTAAAAACGGTAACCTTCGCGAATTGCCTCTTGATAGGCCTTTAGGAGAAATTCGCGACCGGCAAACGCGCTTACCAGCATGAGCAAAGTCGATCGCGGCAAATGAAAATTCGTCAACAGAACATCGACTCCTCGAAATCGATGTGGCGGATAAATGAAAATATCCGTGGAACTTTCCTGGGCGATCAGCTTTCCATCTTCTCGCCTCGCCGATTCTAAAACGCGCACCACGGTCGTACCCACGGCAACAATTCGCTTGGCGCTGTTGATCCTTACGGCCGCGGCGGCTGAGATGGAAAAGCTTTCGGCATGCATCTGATGCTCAGCGACGTTCTCGGAGCGTACCGGCAAAAATGTGCCGGTTCCAACATGCAACGTCACGAACGTGTGCGTGATCTCGCCTAAAATCTCTGGGGTGAAATGAAGACCGGCAGTCGGAGCTGCGAGGGCACCGGGCGTTTGCGCAAAGATGGTTTGGTAGCGCGTTGTATCCTCCGCGTCGCTGTCGCGTTTTATATAGGGAGGCAAAGGCATCGATCCGCCGGAATGGAGATCAAGATCTTCGCTTAACACCACGATGCGCTCACCCTCGGGTGTGGTCGTCTCTACGTGTAACATCGCATTATCAACAATCGTGGTAGCGCCGACGCGCATTTTGCGTCCCGGATTCACCAGACACTTCCAACGCCTGGGGCCAAGGCGTTCCAGAAACAAAAACTCAACAGCGCCGTCGTCAGAAAACCGCCGCGCGGGCAGCACTTGTGTATCGTTCAAAACAAGAAGGTCTCCGGACCGCAAAAATGTTTTCAGTTCGCGGAATTGCCGGTGCTCGATCGTTTGTCCGTCCCGATGCAGCACCATCATTCGAGAATCGCCCCGGCATTCTGGCGGCCGCTGGGCGATCAACTCCCGTGGCAAATCGTAAGCGTAATCGCTCAGCCGCGCGCTCATGTGATGACCTGAAGTTACCGTAGCGCTCAATCCTTTGCACAAGAGAGTGCGCGCGACGTCTTTCGTTCGGTTTCAGACGAACCTTGTCGCGATCACAGCCGTCTCCATAGTTTCGCTTTTTTTCGCTCGTAAGGGGGCGCATATTCCCTCCGATGGACTTAACGAACCGCGACGCGGTTGACGAACTGCTTCAGACGTACGGAGAAACAGGCGGCATCAATTATCTTGACGCCGCCGCCATGCTTCCGTCTCGCCTGGCAATCGAAGCGGCGTGTGCCGAATTGCTGAGCCTGATGTTTCCCGGCTTTCGCAGCGAAGCGCTGGTAAGTTCGGAAGATCTGGCTGACAGAACCCGCGTTCGCATAAGAAACTTGCACGCGCGATTGAAGACGGAAATTTGTCGGAGCCTCGGCAAAATCCCGGCTGATAACGCTACTGAAACCAAAGCAGAAGAGGTCTTGAGCACGTTCTTGAAGCAGTTGCCCTCGGTGCGGAGGATGCTTTGGACCGATATTGACGCCGCATACGAAGGGGATCCTGCGGCGAGGAGTTACGAGGAAATCATTCTCGCTTATCCCGCACTGGAGGCGATTGCCATTTATCGAATGGCGCACTTGCTGTACGATAGAGTTCCTCTCATTCCGCGGATCATGACCGAATGGGCGCATAGCCGCACTGGGATCGATATTCATCCTGGAGCAGAAATCGGATCACACTTTTTCATCGATCACGGCACAGGCGTTGTCGTTGGCGAGACCACCAAGATCGGATCGCACGTGAAACTTTATCAAGGCGTGTCGTTCATCGCGCGCTCACTCGGGGCAGGGCGAGCATTGTACGGAAAAAAACGCCACCCGACGATCGAAGACGGCGTTTGTATTTATGCCGGAACCACTATCATGGGTGGCGACACGGTCATTGGCGCCAATTCCACCATCGGCGCCAATGTTTTTCTGACAAAGAGCGTTCCGCCGAACTCGCTGGTCTATTACGAGGAGAAGGAAGTTGCCATTGTGCAAAAGCGAAAGAAGACGGTTACGACGGCACCCGATGAGGCGCGAATGAATATGCGCGCACCTCACAAAGACGCCGCTCCGGCACCAACGAACAAGGGTAAGAACAAGAATAAGATTAAAAGTCGATGATCTACCTCGATTACAATGCAACAACGCCGCTTTGCGACGTGGCGCGCGAGGCGATGCTGCCGTACCTGGATCAGCATTTCGGTAATCCGTCGAGCGTACACGCAGCCGGGCGAGAGACGCGCGCGGCTATCGATAACGCGCGCGACAAACTGGCCGCATTGCTAGGCGTTAAACCGAACGAAATTGTTTTCACCAGCGGCGGAACCGAATCATGCAACCTCGCCGTGTTCGGCCTGGCGCGTTGTCGCATGCAAGGCGGCGGTCATGTGATCTCAACCAAGACCGAACATCACGCTGTACTAAACGCGATCGAACACTTGGAAAAGCATGAAGGTTTCGAAGTAAGCTGGCTGAATGTTTCGCGTGCTGGGATCATCGATGTCGATCAACTTGCCGGTGCGATTCGGCCGGAAACCAGACTCGTTTCGATCATGACCGCCAACAACGAGACCGGCGTGATTCAACCAATGCGCGACATTTCGCGGATTTGCCGTGAGCGCGGCGTTCTGCTGCACAGCGACATGGTCCAGTCGTTCGGCAAGATCGATACCGACCTCTCGCTGGTCGATGCCGCCAGTTTCGCTGCGCACAAGTTTTACGGACCAAAAGGCATTGGATTTCTTTTCCTGCGAAGTGGTCTTTCGATCCAGCCGATTATGTTCGGCGGCGCGCACGAGAACGAGCGACGCCCCGGAACAGAAAATGTCGCTGCAATTGTGGGAATGGCGGCGGCGGCCGAATGGACGTTGGGTGGTTGGGAACAAGAACAAGAGCGTGAAGGACGACTGCGTAAAGAACTTTGGACGCGAATTTCTGAGGACGTGCCGGATGCAAAACAGAACGGCGCGAAGGCGCCGCGGCTGGCAAACACACTGAACGTGAGCCTTCTGGGCATCGATTCTGAAATGTTACTCATCGCGCTCGACTTGGAAGGCGTCTGTGCCTCTAGCGGCTCCGCGTGCATGGTAGGATCAGTCGTTGCGTCGCATGTTTTGCTTGCCATGGGTCTGCCTATGGAACGCGCGCGCTCCGCAGTTCGATTTTCACTCGGCAAATGGACAACGGCCGACGAAATCAAGGCGGCTGGAGACGCGGTGCGAAAAATTGTTGATCGCCTGAATACGCGAAAGAGCGCGTATGCCGTTGCTTAGGCAGCTCGAATTTGCCTTTCGTACTGCAGCCCGGATCGCTGATCCCGGCCGCTTCGGTGCACCTCAAGATACCGGGGTCACCGCCTCCGGCTACAACAACGCCAAACCAAATCTGAATCTCGAAGAAACAGCGCGCCAGTTGTTAGGTTCACTCGGCGCAGCAAGAATCGCGAACGAGCTCCGGGTCGAATGGAATTCACGTCTTAAAACAGCCGCTGGTCGCGCTGATTATCGCGTGAAACTGATTTCGTTAAATCCGCGTCTAGTCGAGCATCCGGCCGAAATCGATCGGACGTTGCGACATGAGCTGGCGCATATTCTCGCGCAATTTCGCGCCGGTCGACGAAGGATTTCACCTCACGGCGTCGAATGGCAGCGGGCCTGTGTGGACTTGGGAATCGCCAACGAGAAGCGTTGTCACAATCTTCCGTTCCCTGCGCGGACTTACGCCACGCGATTCATCTATCGCTGTCCGAATTGCCGTAAGGAGTTTCCGCGAGTCCGTCGCGTGCGCCGCGTAATCGCCTGTCTTGCCTGTTGCCACAAACACAACGGCGGCGACTTCGACCTGCGGTTTCGGTTACGACTCTGTAGCCGGGATCGCTGATCCCCGCCGGCTTCACCGACTCCGATGATGCCGGGGTCACCGACCCCGGCTACAGCGGAAGCAACTTCGCGCTTGTCATGTCGAGCGAAGTCGCGACGTGCAGCGCATCTGGTTAGCTCTTTTCCGGCAGCAAATGGATAACCTGATGGTTGACCGACCGCCGTGCCATCTGGCGCCGTCAGATAGATCCTGCCATGCGAATCGAGTCTAACGAATGCATTTCGGCTTTCGAATGGGCCGCGCTGCCATGACTTCCACGGAATGCGGGTGAAGAACCTCTGAAGGTACCGCCATGTTCTACCATGCGCAGCGATGGTCAGGCTCCCCCAATGCTGGCCGATCACAAGAACAAGGCCGAATTGTGTGGACGAGTATGCCACGACAGAGACGCTTCCATTGCGCGTCGCCACGACGATGGTGGCGCCAGTGTCGTTGTATAGGTGGATTAGTGAGGCAGGACCGCAGGAATGAAACAGCAGAACAAATCCGAATACCCCTGCTAGTCCAACCCACGAATAAGTCCAACGAGAATTAAACGAAAACCGCCAACCAAAGTGAACACTTCTTCATCCTTAGATTTCGTTTTCGCCTCGGTCACCTTTCGCTGCTTTCTCGCCGCGCAATTTCGCCTGTATGAACCTGTCGATGTCACCGTCCATCACGGCTTGCACATTGCTCGTTTCCGCCCCAGTGCGGTGATCCTTCACCATTTGATAAGGTTGAAAGACGTAGGAGCGAATCTGACTGCCCCAGGCAATGTCGCCTTTTTCTCCATATTGCCGATCGATTTCTGCGCGCTTCTTGTCCTGTTCGATTTCGTAAAGCTTCGCCTTCAACATTTTCATCGCCAGCTCGCGGTTGCGTCCCTGACTGCGCTCGGCCTGACAGGCGACAACGATTCCGCTCGGTTTGTGCAAAATCCGCACCGCCGTTTCGACTTTGTTGACGTTCTGTCCGCCTTTGCCGCCACTGCGAAACGTATCGATCTCAAGATCAGCCGGATTAACTTCTATTGGAGCGGTATCAGCAATTTCAGGAACAACGTCGACACTCGCGAATGAAGTGTGACGTCGTTTGTTTGCATCGAACGGTGAAATACGCACGAGCCGGTGCACGCCACGTTCGGCCTGAAGATGCCCGTACGCATACTCGCCGGTCACCAGCAAAGTGACCGATTTGATGCCCACTTCTTCACCCTGTTGAATGTCGACGGTCTGGGCTTTGAAACCGCTTCGCTCGATCCAGCGCTGGTACATCCGGAGCAACATATCGGCCCAATCGCAAGATTCGGTGCCGCCGGCTCCGGAGTGAATGGTGACAAACGCGTTCGCGCGATCGTTTTCACCTGAAAGAAATTGGCGCAACTCGAATTCATCCAACGTATGAGCAAGGCGAGCGTGTTCGGTCGCGACTTCTTTTTCGGCATTAGCCCGCGCAGTGGGATCGCTTTCTTCCGCCGCTAGCTCGTGTAACGCCCCGAAGTCTTCGATCTCGCGTTCCAGTTCTTGAAACGGGTTGATCAGCGAACGCAGTCGCGAAACTTCTTCCACATCGGCCTGAGCGCGCTCGCGATTCGACCAGAAATCGGGCGCAGCCATGCGCCCTTCGATTGCGGCTAGATCTTTCTGCAGTTTTTCGACGTCAAAGAAACCTCCGCAGCTCGCGGACACGCGATTTCAAATCCTCGGCATCTGGGATGGAGACTTCAGTTGACATAAAGAAGGATACGCGCAGCTGCGCCCACCGCAAAATGTTGTGGCGGTGCTTGTGTCAACCACCGAGTCCAAAACAGGCGCAACGTTAAGCAGGCGCTTGTGCCAAGCACCTGTTTTATCTCTTATTTGCGCGTAGAACTGCCAGATTTCGGCTTTGCAGCACGCGCCGCCTCGAGACGGAAAATTGTCTCGCCTTCTTTCATCAGGTCGAGACGATCGCGCGCAACCGTTTCCAGATAGGTTGAGTCAGTGTTGAGCAAATTGATCTCGCGCGTCTGATGGGCGAGCAGGTTCTGTTGCTCGTTTACCTGCTGTTGCAGATTGTCGATTTCCGCGCGGCTCTGCATTAGTTTCTTGTACGGCGGAACGAACAGGCTCACTATTATCAGCCAGATCGCCAGGACAAGCAGAACCCGGAGAGTTCGGTTCAGTCGCTGCCACACGTTAGCTTGACGGCGCGCGCGGAAGTCGGCGTAAGTCTGATCCACTTAGCGGATTGTAGCGCCGTATACTGCTTTGTCACCAAGTTCTTCTTCAATTCGCAGAAGTTGATTGTACTTCGCGATGCGGTCGCTGCGGGAAAGCGACCCGGTCTTAATCTGGCCAGCATTTGTCGCCACTGCGATGTCAGAGATGGTGGCATCTTCCGTTTCGCCAGAGCGATGACTGATCACCGTTGTGTACTGATTTTTCTTTGCCAGATCGATCGTCTCGAGGGTTTCAGTCAACGTGCCGATCTGATTTACCTTGATCAAAATCGAATTCGCCACGTGCTCGGCAATTCCCTTCCGTAGGAACTTCACGTTTGTGACAAAGAGATCGTCGCCTACCAACTGAATCTTGTTACCTAGTTTTGCAGTGAGTTTTTTCCAGCCTGCCCAATCATTTTCAGCACAACCGTCCTCAATCGAAATAATGGGGAACCGCGCACAAAGCCCGGCATAGTACTCGATGAGTTCGTCGGCAGTTTTCTTTGAGCCGTCCGATTTCTTGAAAACGTAAACTTCGTCTTTGCTGTCGTAGAATTCCGAGGCAGCAGGATCGAGCGCTATGAATATCTGTTCGCCGAGCTTGTAACCGGCCTTCTCAACGGCGGTTGAAATCGATTCGAGGGCTTCCTCAGCGGAATTAAGGTTTGGCGCAAAGCCGCCTTCGTCGCCAACTGCCGTGGAGAGATGGCGACTTTTCAGGACCGACTTGAGCGAGTGGAAAACTTCGACGCCATAGCGGAGCGCTTCAGAAAAACTTGGCGCGCCGCGCGGCATAATCATGAATTCCTGAAAATCGATCGGGGCGTCCGAATGCGCGCCTCCGTTCAGGATGTTCATCATCGGCACCGGCAAAACTCGTGCGTCCGATCCGCCGAGATACCGGAACAACGGCATATTTTCCGCGGCTGCGGCAGCGTGCGCCACTGCCAGCGAGACCCCCAGCATTGCGTTTGCGCCAAGGTTATTTTTATTAGGCGTGCCGTCGAGTTCGATTAGCTCCTTGTCGATCTTCGCCTGGTCCAGCGCATCCCATCCTTTGAGAGCCGACGCGAGCTTGTCGTTAACGTTGGCAACCGCTTTCTTAACGCCTTTTCCGCCGAACCGATCCTTGTTTCCGTCGCGTAATTCCCACGCTTCGTGTTCGCCTGTGCTGGCACCGCTTGGGACCGCAGCGCGTCCAAGCGCATCGCTTTCAAGGCGCACATCAACTTCAATGGTGGGATTACCACGTGAATCCAAAATTTCGCGTGCATGGATTCGCCTGATGCTGGTACGTGCCATATACTCTGCGCGGACTAGAACAGCTTTCTTCGGATCAGGCAAATCACCTTCAACACGCTCTGACAATTCTTCTGTTACACATATATTCTTCCCGACAGTTGAGAGACGCCAAATGGGGCCGCGACAGCCAAACGAGATTCATATTGGCAATTTCGCCGGGGCACGCTAAATCTGAGCGATGATTCGTTTGGCCAGACTAGGCGCTATTGTGCTAGCGGGCAGCATCTCCGTTGCTTCCGGGGAGCAGACCGGGCATATCTCCGCGGACCAGATGGCAAAGGCGGCCATGAGCGACGCGATCAGTATCCCGACGCCCGGTGAACTTTTCGCGGCGCTTGGAAAGGTGGGCAAAACAAATTGGGCTGGTCAATATCGCGGACCAATCCCAGTAACGTACAGCAATCGCGCGCAGATCGCCCTTAATCTCGGCGGGTTGATTGCCGACGGCTTTATTGCCGTGGAAGCGAAGGATGGTCAGCAGGTCAAAAATATTGGGGCAGACATCGTCAAACTCGCAAAAGCTCTGGGGGTCAGCGAAAAGCTGCTTGGTCGCGGCAGTAGCATCAACGAGTTCGCCGAAAACAACGAATGGGACACGCTTCAGGAGGAACTGGAAGCAACGCAGAATGAAGTAAAATCCTCCATGCAATCGCACGCCGATCAGGACCTGGTGATCCTGGTAACCCTGGGCGGTTGGATTCGAGGTACGCAGGTAGTCACTTCGGCGATCATTCAGAACTACGACGAACGGAGCGCAAAGGTTCTGCGTCAACCGGCGCTGGTTCATTTCATGCAGTCAAAAATCAACGAAATGTCCCCAGAATTGCGCGACCAGCTGCTGGTCAAAGATGTCAGCAACGAACTCCCAAAAATTGAAAAGCTGGTTTCCTTTCCTCCAGGCAAGGCACCTAATATTGAAGACGTGCGCAAGGTTAACCAAGCGGTCAGCAAGGTGATGGAGGAAATAGAAAATAAAGAACCGCCAAAATGAATCGAGGCTTGCTAATTCCATTGTCCGTTCTTGTGCTGGCCATCAGCGGGACTGCGCGCGGAGACACGGATGCCGAGGTGCAGGCGCGTAAAGACGCCCTCGATGTTGCCGCGGCATTTTCAAACGACGGTTTCAAGATCCGGGACGGACATTGGTGCGGGATTGTGAAACCGCACGAGCACTCGTTGATCGCGGTAAATCTCTACGTGGGAAACCAATATTGGTTCTCTGCTGGCGCTACGGAGCCGGCCAAGAAAATTGCGGTCAGCGTCTATGATGAAACGGGAAAACAGGTGACTGCCGACAATTACGACAATGGAGAAAAAGCCGCGGCCGGCTTTGCTCCACCAACCAGCGGTCAGTACTTTGTTTCCGTCGACCTCCTCGAAGGCGAGCAGAGCAGCTTTTGCCTCGTTTATTCGTACAAATGAACCGATGTCGCGTGTTCGCGCGCGTTGCGTCTGACATCAAGCAGTAAACATCAGCAGCTTCAGGGCAGGCCGATGATTTCGCTCCAGGTTTTCTATGAGGGAAATGTTCAGGGCGTTGGGTTTCGTTGGAGCGTGCGTCATGCCGCCAAGGGCTTTGACGTAACCGGATGGGTGCGCAACCTGCCTGATGGGCGCGTAGAACTTCAGGTCACCGGGGAGGAAGATGAAGTGCGCGCGTTTCTCGACGGCATCGCGCAAGGAGAGCTTCACTCGCTGATTCACAAGCAAATAGAGAACAAGTTAGAAAAAACGGTTACTGCCCGTGGCTTTGAGATTCGCAATGACTAATCCAGCCGTAGCGGTTAGCGGACTAACGAAAATCTTTCCCGTTCCTTTGCATCCCGCTCGCGGGATTATCGCCGTCAATGACCTCAACCTTCGCATCGAACCCGGCGAAGTGTTCGGCTTACTTGGACCGAACGGGTCCGGTAAAAGTACAACTCTCAAAATTATTCTCGGGCTCGTTTCCCCAACGCATGGGCGCACCGAAATTTTTGGGCGCGACAGTCGCCTGGTGGAAAGCCGCCAGGCAGTCGGTTTTCTGCCGGAAAATCCGTATTTCTACAAGTATCTCACAGGAGAAGAAACGCTGCGTTTCTTTGGGCGTCTTTGCGGCCTGCGGGGCGCCGGACTTAAGAAACGCATAAACGAATTGCTAGAACTCGTCGGCTTGACTAAAGCGCGCAAACGCCGTCTGGGCACTTATTCCAAAGGCATGTTGCAACGCATTGGTCTTGCACAGGCATTGATTCATGAGCCGAGACTCGTAGTCCTGGATGAACCGACCGCAGGCGTCGATCCGGCTGGCTCGCGGGAGATCCGTGACTTGATTTTCGACCTCAAGCGCCGCGGAATTACTGTTCTGCTCTCCTCGCATTTGCTCGCGCAAGCACAGGAGATTTGCGACCGCGTGGGCATTCTCGCGGATGGCGTACTGGTACGCGAGGGGCATCTGCAGGAATTGATTGCCATTGAAAATCAAACCGAGCTCGTTATTGCGAACGCGTCTCCCCAGCTCCTAAACGAAATCGAGTCGGCAATCAGTCAATCGAACGCGAAGCTTCTCGAACGCCGAAAATCGACGACCACTCTCGAAAGATTATTTCTCGAGGCAACGAAGGGTGACACGAAATGACGAAATCCGGCCGTCGATTGACGAAGCAGCCATGACAAACATAGAAAACGCTTCAACGCTTCGACGCTTTAACGATTCCACGGCGGCGAAACCGCATCGTCCTTTCTCTTTCTCGCGGATCCTTGCCATCACGCTGAATACCCTGACTGAACTCACCCGGCTCAGAGTCTTTTACGTGTTGCTTGTGTTCGCGCTCCTTTTGATTGGCAGCTCGGTCTTCATGGCGCAATTCTCTTTTCAGCAGGAGTTTCAAATCCTGAAAGATGTCGCACTCGGCGCCATTTCGATCTTTACTTCGCTGCTAGCCATCGTTGCTACGGCGCGACTGCTCCCGCAGGACATCGAGGATCGAACGGTTTACACTATTCTCGCCAAGCCGGTGCCCCGCGTGGAATATATCTTCGGGAAAATTGCGGGCGTTCTTCTGCTTCTGGCAATCAGCACGTTGGTGATGAGCGCAGCATTTTCGCTGGTGTTGTATTTGCGCGAACAGGCTGTGATCCACGCCACAGTGAACCAAATGTCCGGTGCGCCCCCGGCACAAATCGCTGATGCCCTCCGCGCAATAAGATCTTCTGCTTTCAACATCGATATCATTCCAGGAATCATCATTATTTACTTGAAAGCATGTCTGTTGGCCGCCCTGACGCTCTTCGTTTCTACATTCGCTAGCACGAATATTTTCACGATTGTCGTAATGGCTTTCATTTATTTCATTGGCCACTTGCAGGCGACTGCGCGGGAATACTGGCTGCAGGAACACAGCAGCAGTCTGCTTACCCGCGTCTTTCTTGCGATCGTGGCGCTGTTGTTTCCCGACTTGCAGGCGTTTAACCTGGTGGATGATATCGTCGCGGGCACTGCCATTTCGCTGGCGCTTTTTGCCAAGACCGCGTTGCTGGGTGTTTTCTACACAACGCTCTATACGCTGCTGGCGGCGTTCGTGTTCTATGGAAAAGAATTATGATGCGAGTTCTTCTTGCGCTGACACTCGTGGTTGCGCTTGGGGCGCTCAAACTGCCGCTAGAGCGCGACCTGGCGGTGCTTCATCGCCGGGAACATTTTCGCGGGGTGGAGTTTAATCTCGATCTTCGAGAAAAAATTGGCCAACTCGGTTTCATTGCCGCCTTGAGCGGATTTCGGGCGATTGTTGCTGACGCGCTTTTCATCCAGGCACACGTCGCATGGGAACGCACAGAATGGGGCCGGATCCTGTTATTGTTTCGCCACATCACAACGCTGCAGCCTCGAGTGCTTCTGTTCTGGGACATGGCGGCGTGGCACATGGCGTGGAATGCTAGCGTGGCAGCGATGAACGACCAGGGCCAGCCGCGGCTGGCCCTGCGCGTCAAAGCGCAGCGCGAATATTTTGCGCTGGGAAAAGACTTCCTCGAAAGCGGAATAAAAAATAACCCTGATCGTCCCCAGCTCTACGAAGCGCTCGCCCGCCTTTATAAGGAGAAATACAAGAACCACGAGCGCGCTTCCGAGTTTTACGCCAAGGCAGCGGTCTTGCCTGGCGCAGCGAGCTATGACCGGCGTTTCTCAGCTTACGAGCTTTCCTACTGCGAAGGACACGAGCGCGAAGCATATGACCGCTTGCGCAGCCTCTTTGAGGAGGGCCTGCAGGAACGGCTGCCGACTCTGATCACGCGACTGAAATTTCTTCAGGAAAAGCTTAACATTCCACAGGATCAGCGGATTCCCGACAAAAACGATAAGAGCGCCAAATAGTTGAGAAATCGAGCTGGCCTAAGCGTAAAAAGATGGCGGAATTGTAATTCGTTGAGGCATTAAAGCGCTTCCGTGATAAGGTTCTGCCTTTTTACGATCTCTATGCGCTTCGCGATCCTCAGCGATATTCACGCCAATCTCGAGGCATTGGAAGCGGTGCTGGATGACGCACGCGCGCGGAAATGCACGCGCTTCGTATGTCTGGGCGACGTGGTCGGTTACAATGCCAACCCGGCGGAATGCGTCGAACTTATTCGCGAGTTGGATTGCCCTGTGGTTAAAGGCAATCACGATGAGGCGGCGTCACGTCTCGCGCCACCTGGTGATTTTAATGAAATCGCGGAGCGTGCCATTGCATGGACCCGCGACCACTTAACGGAGGAGCACAAGGAATGGTTGCGCGGATTACCGCTGCAGAGCCGTGTGCACGATTTTACCATCGTGCACGCCACGCTCGATACACCGGGACAATGGGGTTACGTTTTTAACAACCTCGACGCGGCCGCCAGCTTCACTTATCAGCGCACCAACGTCTGTTTCTTCGGGCACACGCATGTGCCCATGGTGTTTATTCGGGACGAAAACGTTCGACGAGAAAGAGTCGAGCATGTTCGCATCGAGCCAACCAAAAAGTATTTCATCAACATGGGGAGTGTGGGGCAACCGCGTGATGGAAACTGGCGCGCCGCCTACTGCATTTACGATACGGAGAATAATGTGGTCCAACAATTTCGCATAAAATATGATTTGGCGACTGTGCAAAAGAAGATTGCTGCAGCGGGGTTACCGCGGCTCCTGGCTGAGCGGCTTGCAATTGGGAGATAAGACCGACTCACCTTTCAACGCTTTAACGCTTCAACCTGAATCCAAAGTCCATTCTGATCATCAAGCCGGGTCCGCTCAGTGACATCGTTCACGTGCTTCCCGCAATCGCATTGCTTCGCGAAGCGCAGCCTGGCGCAGAGATCACTTGGGTCATTAACCCGGAGCTTGCTCCCTTGCTCCGGGGGAACCCTGATGTAAACCATGTTCACTTACTGCCAAGCGGTCGCCTCAGAGGCCTCGGCGCAGCGCAAAGTTTACTGCCGTGGTTGAAGAAAACCCAGGCGATCCGGCCCGATCTTGCGCTCGATTTCCAGGGACTGCGCCGCAGTGCTCTTGTTGCAAGGATCAGCGGCGCAAAAGAAGTGTGCGGGATGAGTGATGCGCGCGTTGGAGCGAACTGGCTCTACGATCGCGTCGCGCGGGTCAACCGCCGCAGTCATCCGGTCGAGCGTTACCTAAAGCTGGCGGAATACGTGAGCGGCGCCGCGGCGAGTCACTTCGATGCTCGATTCCAAGTGGCGATCCGCTTCCGCGCTTCGACGCGCATCCGCCGTTCGTTCTTCTTCATCCGTTCGCGCGCGGGCAGGACAAATCGCTTTCAAACGGAGTCATCGAGGAATTCTGTAACGCGCTCGCGCCAACTCGCGTGCTGGTTGTAGGACAATCGCACCGCAGATTGAACACGCCCGAAAATTGCGTTGATCTGACCAGGCAAACGTCGCTGCTTCAATTGATCTGGCTCATCCGAGTCGCACGGTTCGTGGTAAGCGTGGAGAGTGGCCCCATGCATATTGCCGCGGCGGTAACACCTAACCTGTTATCGATCCACACCTGGACTGATCCGCACCGCATCGGTCCCTACAATCCGGATGCCTGGATTTGGAAACACGGTCAACTTGTGCGCGTCGGCGAACTTGAGAGCGTCAAGATTCGAAAATACGGCCGTCGGTTTAGACGCAAGGATGTCGCATCCGTAGTCGAGATGATTCGACCGCTGGTTCCCATCGACCCCATGGTCGCTTAACTTCGCCGCACCAGCAGGCTCCGTCTCAACTTGCGGCAGCCCGGATTTGTTGCGCCAGGACAAATTCGGCAAGCGCCAAATCCCGCGGGTATGTGATTTTGAAGTTCAAGTCTTTGTTTGGAACCACAACAACCTTCCGCCCGAGCCGCTCGACCGCTGAAACCTCATCGGTAACCGAAGCATTCTCTGCGTAAACGGCTCGATACGCTTCCTCGATCAAGTTACGCTCGAAAATCTGTGGTGTTTGCATGGCGTAAAGCTGATGTCGATCCACTGAGCCGCTGACAAAAAATTCAGTGTCAGCATATTTGAGCGTATCACTGATTGGCTCAGCCAGAGTCGCCGCAGCGTGTATCCGGCATTGCTCGAAGACCGATTCTACCTGTCGCGGGGTGATCAACGGGCGCGCCGCATCATGCACGGCAACGTATCTTGTGGCCGGGTCGAGTTGACCCAGGCCGGAGCGAACGGAATCCTGACGATGTTTGCCACCGGGAATAATCGACCGAACTTTTTTTAAATTTTCATCGCGAACGATCGCTTTAATTTCGGTGTGTTGATCTTCGCGTGCGACCACGATAATCCCGTTGACGCATCCGACCCGCTCAAATGCGCGCATGGTATGCCCGATAACAGGTCTCCCCGCGATCGTCGCAAACAATTTGTCGAAACCCATGCGACGACTGTCACCGGCGGCAACGATGATTGCGGTGAGCATGCTCACAACGTTACATCGTGAACCGTTAAATCGTTACATCGATTCACGGGTCTCGATTCTCGAATTACGAACTCAGTTGCTTCTGCACTTCCGCGCTCAGCGCTCTGCCGTCAACGCGACCAGCCACTTTCGTCTGCAAGGCTTTCATCACCACACCCATTTGCGTTCGTGAGGATGCGCCTGCTTCGGCGATTGTTTCACGGACAATCTTCGAAATTTCATCGTCACTCATCGGCTGCGGCAAATATCCATTTAGAATCGCCAGTTCTTCTTTCTCTTTTTCCGCAAGTTCCGCGCGGCCGCCTTTTTCAAAGCTCTCAATTGAATCCTGGCGTTGCTTGACCTGCTTGCGAATCACCTGCGAGGCCTCGGCGTCGCTCAACTCCGCTTCCGCGCCCGATTTTGCAATGGCTGCGTATTTCAACGCGGATTTGAGCATACGCACGACGGCCAGCCTGGTGGCGTCCTTAGCCCGCATCGCCTCTTTCAGTTCTGAATCCACACGTTGTTGCAGTGTCATGTAGAAGAATTAAGGCGATAAATACACAGTTGTCGACGTTGTAGCCACGGCGCTGTGTCGAGGCGTTGAGAATTACTCTCTTTTCACACGGCGACACAGCGCCGTGGCTACAGCATGGCGGCGCATTTCTGCACCGATGTGACATCGGAAACCGATATCACATCGACGCCTTTGAGAGTGCGCCGCAATAAGCCTGCCAGGACGCCGCCAGGGCCTAATTCAATGAAGAAATCACAACCAAGCGTTCGCGAGCCGCTCCATACAATCGACCCAGCGTACCGTGCCGGTGACCTGGTCCTGAAGCGTGCGACGAATTTCATCCGGGTTTTTCACTTCCTCGCCTGTCACGTCGCTGATCACAGGAAAAGACGGTCCTTGCATCGGAACATGTTGGAGCACCGCGCCAAGTTTCTCATATGCGCTTTCCATCAAACGGGAATGATACGCACCGGCGACGTTCAGCATTGTGGCGCGACGAATCCCGTATTCCTTCGCAACACCGACAGCCGCTTCCACTTTGGCCAGTTCACCTGAAATAACGATTTGTCCCGGCGCGTTAATGTTCGCAATATCGACATCTTCGTCCGCGGCCAGCTGTCTGGCGACATTTTCCTCCGCGCCAATCAATGCGGCCATTCCGCCGGACGTTTTGTCGCATGCCTCGTTCATCAATTCGCCCCGCCGCTGCACGAGTCTCAATCCATTTTCAAAGTCGAACGTTCCGGCAGCGGCGTGCGCCGTCATTTCGCCTAACGACAAGCCGGCCGCCCCAGTAATGGGAAAATTGCCTACCAGCTCGCGCACGATCGACAAACACGCCAGCCCATGTACGAACAGCGCAGGCTGACAATTGGAAGTCTTGGTCAGATCTTCAATCGGACCGCTCCATGCGATTTCACTTAGCTTCCTGCCAAGGACATCATCCGCTCTCTGAAACAGCTCGGCTGCAACACGGAACTGTTCCACAAGGTCGCGTCCCATCCCGACAGCTTGTGCGCCCTGGCCAGCGAAAAGCAGTGCGATCTTTTTCATTCGACCCCATCATCGACGTCCGCTTCACGCGATTCAAATGTCAAATGGCAGCGCGGATCGCCGGAGCGTCTGTTCAAACGATGCGGCGTGCCCGGCGATCACCCTTTACCAGCAGACTTCGACCAGGCTTTCGCCGAAATTGCTTGCGTGCACTGGTTCACTCGCCAGCGTAAATGTATCTGTTTAACTTGTAATCTTTTAACTTTTTAATTTTCCCATGCCTTTCACGACACGTGAAATTGAATCGCCTGATCCCGTGACACGAGTAGTGGCTGCGGACGCAGAGCTTCATCATGCCAATGACGACATTGGTGAAAAAATGGTGCTCAACATGGGGCCATCACACCCGGCGACGCATGGTGTGTTGCGACTCGTGCTCGAGCTCGACGGGGAGATCATCACCAAAGCCACGCCGGACATCGGTTTCCTACACCGGGGCGACGAAAAAATCGCGGAGAACATGCAGTACAATCAGTTCGTGCCTTACACCGATCGGCTGGATTATCTCGCGCCACTGTCGAACAACGTTGCTTACGCGCTTGCCGTTGAAAAATTGATGGGCTGGGAAATCCCGCCACGCGGGAAAACCATTCGCACCATTTGCTGCGAAACTTCCAGGATCTCTTCGCACTTACTGGGCTTGGGAGCGATGGCGCTCGATCTGGGCGCCATGACCGTCTTTCTTTACACGTTCACCGAGCGCGAAAAACTTTATAATCTTTTCGAACTGTTAACCGGAGCCCGTTTTACAACGTCTTATACGCGGGTCGGCGGAGAAATCCGGGATCTTCCGGAAACTTTCGTCCCGCAGCTCGAGAAATTCCTCGACGAATTCCCTCCCAGCCTGAACGAGTGCGACAGACTACTCACGCGCAATCGCATTTTTGTCGATCGAACGAAAGACATTGGGGTGATCTCAAAGGAGCAGGCAATTGCGTTTGCCCTTTCGGGACCGAACTTACGCGGCAGCGGAGTCGAGCACGATTTGCGTCGTAATCATCCGTATCTTGACTATGAGAATTACGACTTTGATGTGGTAATCGGAAGTGGCGGAGACTGTTACGATCGTTACCTTGTGCGAATTGAGGAAATGCGACAAAGCGTTCGGATCCTCCGCCAGGCAATAGACAAATTGCCGAGTGGTCCGATTAACGTTGCTGATTGGAAAAACATGACGCCGCCCAAGTCGCGTGTCATGACCAAGATGGAAGAGTTAATCCATCATTTCATCGTAGTAACCGAAGGACTCGACGCGCCATCAGGCGAGGTCTATTTCGCCGCGGAAAATCCAAAGGGCGAGCTTGGTTTTTATATCAACAGCAGGGGCGGCGGCGTGCCTTATCGTCTAAAGATTCGCGCGCCGTCATTTGTGAATCTCAGTATTCTGTCTGAGCTTCTGCGGGGTTGCATGGTGAGCGATGTGCCGGCGGTGCTGGGGAGTCTGGACTTCGTCATGGGTGAGTGCGACAGATGAATATGCTGCGATCAATATCCCGATTTCTGCTGGTGCTCCTGCTTGCGCTTGGCGTTTCGTGTTCGCCCGGCAAACGCATCACAAAGGCCAACGTGGATGCGGTGGAAGAGGGAATGTCGAAGAAACAGGTCGAGTCAATCCTGGGTCCTCCCTCCTCAATCAACAACGAAGATTTCGTAATCATGAAGAAAACGACGTACGTTTACCGACAGGGTAAAGACTCGGTGACGGTCGTTTTCAAAGACGACAAGGTGCAATCCAAAGACAGCACATTGTCGAAATAAACCTGGCGCTATCGTGGACTCGACGAACACGCGTGTTCCCGCCGAGTTGGAGCGGAAAATGGATGCCGCAATCGCGCGCTATCCGCAGGAGCATCAGCGCAGCGCAGCGATGCCGTTGCTTCACTTGTGGCAGGAACACTTCGGTTTTATCAGCGAAGGGGGGGTAGTCTGGATCGCTGCGAAGCTTGGCCTAGAGCCGATTAACATTCTCGAGCTGGTCACTTTTTATCCGATGTTCCGTCAGAAACCGGCGGGGAAAACTCACATCCGTGTCTGCCGGACGCTCAGCTGCGCGATGGCCGGCAGTTTTGAGTTAATGGAAAATTTATGCTCCGCCACGGGAATCAAGCGCGAACAGGAAGGCGCGGGAATGCATGAGCCCATTTCTATTAGTGCCGATGGCAACTACAGCGTCCAGTTCGTTGAATGCCTTGCTAGCTGCGGCACGGCGCCTGTTTGCATGATAAACGAAGAGCTGCATGAAAATGTAAACCCGAACGCACTGACGGAGCTTCTCCGAAATCAGACCCGAGAGATTAGACATCGACCATCTCCGCATCCACTCGAACATCGATTGATTTTCAAGAACATCGGACGCGACGATTGGACTACTGACATCAATTGTTATCTGCGAGCCGGCGGCTATGAGCAATTGAGGCAAGCCCTGACGACCCCGCGCGCCGAGATCATCAATAAAGTCAAGAACTCAGGCTTGCGCGGTCGCGGCGGCGCGGGTTTTTCGTGCGGCTTGAAATGGAGCTTTATCAAGTTGGATGAAAAACGACCCGTGTATCTCATCTGTAACGCCGACGAGTCCGAGCCGGGGACATTCAAGGACCGCTATATCATCCATGAGGATCCGCACCAGCTATTGGAAGGGATTCTGATTTCCTGTTTCGCATTGAATGCGCGCACGGCCTACATCTATATCAGAGGTGAATTTCCGGAAGGCGCGAAACTCCTCGAGCGCGCCATCGAAGAAGCGCGTAAACACAATTTTCTGGGAAAGAACATTCTTGGGTCCGGATTCGATGCGGAGGTTTACGTTCATCGGGGGGCAGGTGCTTACATATGCGGTGAAGAGACCGGCTTGATCGAATCGCTGGAAGGCAAGCGCGGATATCCCCGGATCAAACCGCCTTATTTCCCGGCTGTGCTGGGTCTCTACATGTGTCCGACGATCGTCAATAATGTGGAAACGCTGTGTCATGTGAAACACATCATTGCCATGGGCGGCGCGGAGTATGCGCGATTGGGCCGTCCCAACAATACCGGGACAAGAATCGTGTCCGTCAGTGGAGACGTGCAGCGGCCCGGTTATTTTGAAATTGAAGTCGGCGCAGTGACGATGGGTCAGCTTATTTATGAAATGGCTGGCGGATTAAAGCCTGGCCGCCAGCTAAAGGCAGTCATTCCCGGCGGAAGCTCTGCGAAAGTCTTGCGGGCCGACGAACGATTTAAATTCAAACTACACCAATCTGATGGATCAACTATCGAACGCGAGATGTCGATCGATGAAATCCCGATGGATTTCGATTCACTAGCCGAAGCGGGTTCAATGGCCGGCTCCGGCGGCGTCATTGTGCTCGACGATTCCCGCGACGTAGTCTGGGTACTCAATAACATCAACGAATTCTACGCGCATGAAAGCTGCGGTCAGTGCACCCCCTGCCGGGAAGGCTCTCTTTGGATGCAGAAAATCACCGACCGGATGCTGCGTGGCGGCGGTGTAACAGAAGATCCAAACACGCTCAAGACCATTGGCGACAATATTGCCGGACGCACAATCTGCGCCTTTGGGGAAGCCTGCGCATGGCCAACGCAAAGTTTCGTTCAGAAGTTTCCCGAAGAATTTGCGGCACGCGCCAAAAAGCCGCCCCCGCCGCCGTTACCGCCCGAATATACGCCTGAGGAGCTAATCGAAGAGGAGTCGATTCCCGTAGTTCCCATGGCGCACGATCCGGGATGGGAGAAAGCCGGAGCGAAAGGAATTATTTAAACTCCGATGTCGGATCAAGCTCCATCGCCGCAGATGCTGAACGTCCAGATTGACGGCGTATGGCACCAGTTCCCGAAAGGCACGCGCGTAATCGAGGCATGCGAACAGGCTGGCATCTACGTGCCGCGCTACTGCTATCACAAGAAGCTGAGTTCGCCCGGTAATTGCCGCATGTGTCTCATCGAGATGGGGTTTCCAAGGTTCGGACCGGACCGCAAACCAGAGCTCGGCCCTGACAACAAACCAATTATCAACTGGATGCACCGACCTCAAATCTCCTGCGCGCAAGATGTCGCTGAGGGAATGGGCGTCAGGACCAATTCTCCTTTAGTGAAGGAATGCCAGCGCGGTGTGATGGAATTTCTTCTCATTAATCATCCGCTGGATTGTCCGATTTGCGATCAGGCTGGGGAATGCCGGCTGCAGGAGTTCAGCGTTGATTTTGGGAGGAGCAAATCGCGCTTTCTCGAAAACAAGGTCAAGAAGCCTAAAAACGTCGTGCTTGGCCCGCGTGTTACGCTCGATGACGAACGCTGCATTCTCTGCTCGCGCTGCATTCGCTTTTGTCAGGAAATTGCACACGAAGACGTGCTTGGGTTCGTTGATCGGGGCAGTTATACGGTGTTGACTGCACATCCCGGCAAGCGATTGGAAAATAATTATTCCCTTAACACCGTCGATATTTGTCCGGTAGGCGCGCTCACGTCCACCGATTTTCGTTTCAAGATGCGTGTCTGGTTCCTGAAGGAAACCAAGAGCATCTGCACCAGTTGCGCGACGGGCTGCAACACTGTGATCGGCACGCGAGAGGATGTGATCTATAGGCAAACCCCGCGCGAGAACGACCACGTCAACTCAAGTTGGATGTGCGATTACGGACGACTCAACTTCAAATACCTCGAAGCGGAAAACCGTTTAATCGAACCGCAGACTTATCTCCAGGGACAACTCACCCACACGGCGTGGCCTACGGCCATTTCTCAGGCGGCGCTGCAGTTAAAACAATTCGCCGGTCCGGAAACTGCCATCATTGCCTCGGGGCGCATGACGAACGAGGAGCTTTGGCTCACGGCGCAATTGGCGAAGTCGCTGGGTACGGAGTGGATCGATATCGTCCCGCGACGTGAGGCCGGCGATGACATCCTGCTTAGCGAAGACCGCAACCCGAATACAAACGGCGCGCGCCTTATTCTTGGATCGAAATCCGAGCCAGGTGCAAACCTGCTTGCAATCGCCGACGCGGTGAAATCGGGAAAAATCAAGGCGCTACTGGTTTTGAAGGAGAACACAATGCATTTGGGCATACCGGTTGAGCAACTCGCGCAACTCCCCGTGTTAATCATGATGAATATCTTGTCGAATGAGGCGACCGAAAAAGCGACGGTCGTTTTGCCGGCGTGCGGATTTGCTGAAAAACGCGGCTCGATGGTCAATGGCAAAGGCCGATTGCAACGATTGAATCGCGCCACGCGTCCGCCTGGTAACGCGCGCGACGATTGGGAGATTTTGCGGGATTTACTCCAGGCGGTCGGCGGCGGCGATTCTATTCTCTCCATCGACGATGTTTTTCACCGAATCAGCGAGACAGTATCGCAATTTTCCGGATTGAGTTTGAACAAAATCGGCGATCTGGGAGTGCACGTTTTGCAAATTGAAGAATTGCCGGCCACTCAACCAAGCGACGAAGAAGCAATCCAAGAAGCTATTGCGATCCAGGCAAGACGCCGCGCAGAGCCACGGCGATCGCCATGAATTCAGAAACCTTTTTCATCGTCATTTCGCTGCTCAAGATCGTCGGGATTCTTTTTCTAGTGATCCTGCCGATGGTTTCCTATGCGGTCTATGCCGAGCGTAAAGTTAGCGCGGCGATCCAGGACCGTCTCGGACCGAATCGCGTCGGGCCGGCCGGACTTCTTCAGCCGATTGCTGACATGTTCAAATTGCTTCTGAAAGAGGATTTTACGCCGCGCTCCGCAAATACATTTTATTACTGGCTTGCGCCATGTCTGGCGGTCATGCCGGCCATCATCACCATCGCTGTTGTCCCCTTTGGCAGCACGTTGTTTGGAGTGCCGATGGTAATTGCCGATGTGAACGTCGGCATTCTGTTCGTGTTCGCGATCGCGTCGCTTGGCGTTTACGGAATCGTCATCGGCGGTTGGGCGTCGAATTCCAAGTACCCGTTTCTCGGTGGAATTCGTTCCAGCGCGCAAATGCTTTCTTACGAGCTTTCTCTCGGTCTTGCAGTCATCCCCGTTTTTCTGCTGGTGGGCAATTTGCGTCTGACCAGTGTGGTTCGCTACCAGATTGAACACGGCTGGTTCATCGCCCCGTTCATCGGCGACTGGACGAACCCGTGGAAATGGGTGCTAACCATTCCCATGATCATTTCATTCTTCGTTTTCATGATCGCAATTTTTGCCGAGACAAATCGGTTGCCATTTGACCTTCCAGAAGCCGAACAGGAGCTCGCGGGCGGTTACAATACCGAATACAGCTCGATGAAGTTCTCGCTTTACTTCCTGGGCGAATACGCAGCCATGATTACCGGTTCAGCCGTGATGGTGACATTGTTTTTCGGCGGTTGGCATTTCCCGGGAATTCCAGACGGCTCGCACGGGTGGATCTTTGGCCTGATCAACATAGCGGTCTTCTTCGGAAAAGTCGCCATCATGATTTTTATCTTCATGTGGGTGCGCTGGACGTTGCCACGTTTTCGCTGGGACCAGCTCATGCGGCTTGGCTGGCTTTTCTTTTTCGAGATCGCCCTGGTTAACATCTTCATTGTCGCGGCAATCTTGGCTTTCATCCCATCCTAATCTTCGCCTTCCTCTCCCTAATCATGGCCATCACCGTTTCACGACCAAAACTTAACTGGCGAGAGCGATTGTATTTGCCGGCCATCGCCGCTGGTCTGGCCATCACGTTTAAGCATTTCAAGAACCTTCTGCTGGGACGCACAAAAATCACGATGCAGTATCCCGAGCAAAAATGGGACACTCACCTGCCGGATTATTATCGCGGCGCGCCTGCACTCGTTCGCGATGAAGATGGCCGCGTGCGTTGCGTCGCATGCCAGCTTTGCGAATTCATTTGTCCGCCGCGAGCGATCAAAATCATTCCCGGCGAAATCCACTCCACCGATCGCTTCGCCAAAGTGGAAAAATACCCTGAAGCATTCGACATCGATATGATCCGCTGCATTTACTGCGGAATGTGCGAAGAGGTTTGCCCCGAGCAGGCGATTTTCCTGCGTAAGGATTATGCGATTACTGGTTACACACGAGCAGAGATGGTGCATCACAAGGAAAAACTGCTCGAGATTGGTGGAGTCATTCACGGTGTGGTACTGAAATGGAACGAAAAGAAATGAGCAGAATTGGAGTAACGGAGTGTTGTAGTGGCGGGGAGCTGGCCGGGAAAAAGAATCTATCTCTCCATAACTCCACTACTCCCCTACTCCACTACTGCTGATGTCTCCCTTCCTGTTTTGGATCTTTGCATTGCTGACAGTGATTTTTGGCGCAGCCGTCGTCATTAATCGCAATCCTGTGGCCAGCGCCCTGAGCTTGGTAGTGTCCTTTCTTGGCCTCGCAGCGCTATTCATGTCGCTCAATGCCTATTTCATAGGAATCATTCAAGTGCTGGTCTATGCCGGCGCGGTGATGGTGCTTTTTCTTTTCATCATCATGCTTCTGGATTTCCGCGCCCAAGGAGGACGCCGGATCAACTGGCTGGCTTCAGCAGGCGGATTAGCTGTCGCGTTGATCTTGTTAGGTCAGATTTTTTCTGTAGTCGCTCATTTTGAGATTGCCCACAAAGCCTTCCCGCCGCTACCAGGATCGACAATCGACGATGTTCGAAATATCGGGGCAGCACTCTTTAGGAATTACAATCTGCCGTTTCAAGTCGTGGGGGTTCTTGTCCTGGTGGCGACTATTGGTGTGGTGGTCTTGAGCAAGCGGGAACCTCGCTAGTATGATTACACTCGGCGATTATCTCATCGTAAGCGGCGTTCTTTTCGCCATCGGATTCGCCGGTGTGATGCTACGCCGCAATCTCATCATCATTCTCATGTCGCTCGAACTGATGTTAAACGCAGCGAATTTGTCGCTCGTTGCTTTTTCCCGGTTCCGCGTTGGTCCGAGCGGATTGCCGGATTACAACGCACAAGTATTTGTCTTCTTCATCATCACGGTTGCGGCCGCCGAAGTTGCAGTCGGACTGGCAATTCTCGTCGCTCTCTACCGGGCGCGCCAAACAACCGACACTAAAGACATTAGCAGCCTTAAATTTTAGCGATCTGATGAATTCAATCTTGCCGTGGATCATCCTGCTTGGGCCGCTTATTAGCGCGGTTTTTATTACTCTCTTCACGCTCCGATGGAAAACGGTCAGCGCCTTTATCTCGGTGGCGGCGGTGCTCGTGAGTTTCGCATGCAGTTGTTTGATCTTTACGAAGTCCGGTATTGCCACAGCGGAGTTCCCCTGGATTAATGTTAGCGGCGCTCTCAAGGTGCCGCTCGGCTTTACGCTGGATCAATTAAGCAGAACGATGCTGGTTCTGGTTTCTGGAGTCGGAGCAACGATCCATATCTATTCGCTGGGTTACATGCGGGATGACGAAGGCAAGTCCCGTTATTTCGCCGCGCTTTCGCTCTTCATGTTCGCGATGCTCGGGATCGTTCTGGCAAACAATTTCGTCATGCTCTTCATTTTTTGGGAGCTGGTCGGTTTTACTTCTTATATCCTGATCGGCCATTGGTTCTTTCGTGACGCGGCTGCAGATGCTGCCAATAAGGCATTCATTACCACGCGCATCGGTGATTTCGGATTCATGATTGGGATCCTAATGGTTTGGATGGCGACCGGCTCAGTCGTTTTCGCCGAAATCGCACCGCGCATGTCGGTCCCCGCAAGCCATCCGACATTTGTGACGGTCGCTGCGCTTTTAATCTTTTGCGGGGCAGTTGGGAAGTCAGCGCAGTTTCCGCTACATGTTTGGTTGCCGGACGCGATGGAAGGTCCGACGCCGATTTCTGCATTGATTCACGCCGCGACGATGGTCGCCGCCGGTGTTTACATGCTGGTTCGTGTCGCGTTCGTCATCCAAGCGTCCCAGACGGCGCTTCTCATTGTAGCATGGATAGGCACTATCACCGCCGTGATGGCCGCGTTCATTGCAACACAGCAAAACGACATCAAACGCATTCTCGCCTACTCAACGCTCTCGCAACTTGGTTACATGGTGATGGCTGTCGGCCTTGCCTCGAACGACGCGGCCATGTTTCACCTGTTTACCCACGCCTTTTTCAAGGCGCTTCTCTTCCTTGGCGCCGGCTCAGTGATCGTGATGCTTCATCACGAGCAGAATATCTGGCGGATGGGAGGGCTTTCGCGAAAACTTCCAATTACATTTACCACTTTCGCTGTTGGCGCATTGGCGTTGATCGGCTGTCCACCATTCAGCGGATTCTTCAGCAAGGACGCAATCCTCGCACTCGCTTACGAACGTAACACGCCGATTTTTATCCTGGGATTGTTCACAGCGTTTCTAACGGCCTTTTACGTTGTGCGGCTGCTGGTCATTGTCTTCTTTGGTGACAACCGCAGCGAGGTTGCACGACAAGGCAAGGAATCACCGCTCGTGATGACGGGACCACTCATTGTGCTCGCAGTTCTCGCTGCGCTGGGTGGGTTTGGATTTTTCGCGCGAAACTTTCTCACGCTTCCTATAGAAAAGGAACCTGGATTCTTCGTTCCCGCTCTTGCGTTCGGCGCACTGATCGTGGGAAGCGGACTGGCAATTGCCATTTATCGTAATCGAACCAGCGAACCAATCGATGTCGAGGTTCTGCGTCATAAGTTTTATTTCGACGAATTTTACGCCTGGCTGATCACTTGGACACAAGGACTGCTCGCGCACATCTCGGCTTTCATCGATCGATGGATCATTGACACCGGTGCAGTCGATGGCGCTAGCCGCGGAACATGGGGAGTCGGAGCGTTGCTCCGGTTAATCCAGGTAGGGAATCTGCAAGCGTACGCGTTCCTATTCGGCTTAGGCGTGGTTGCCGTCATTTATTTCGCCGTTTTCCGCTAATGGTTCTGTTTATTATTTTTTGCCCGATTGTAACGGCCATGTTGATCATGGTCGGTGCGCCTGCGCGTAAGACTGCGCTTATAGCATCGGTTTTGACATTTGCGGCCGCGTTATTTCTCCTCGTCTCCTTTGATCGAGGCCGCGATGATTTTCATTACGTTACCTCGTTCACCATTTCTCCCGAGTGGCATTTGAGTTTCACGACGGGAATCGATGGCTTGAGTCTCGTCATGGTGCTCCTGGCCGCGATTGTCACACTGGCTGCGGTTTGGTTCGCGGACACGGTCGAGAAATATGAAAATGCGTTCTATGCCTGTCTCCTGTTCATTTCAGGCGGCGCAATTGGCGCCTTTGCCTCAATCGATTTGTTTTTCTTTTACGCGTTTCATGAACTCGCGCTTATTCCGACCTTCTTGTTAATCGGGATCTGGGGCAGCGGAAATCGTGTCGCGGCCGCCTGGAAAATCACAATCTATCTGGCAATTGGCAGTTTCATTTTGCTGTTGGGTTTGATTTTGCTTTATCAAAGCTTTCCTGTATCTGCGCGCAGCTTTGATATTCGCGCTCTGAAGGCTGCAGCCAACCTCGGTCAAATTACAGGCGAGGCACAATGTCATGTTTACTTGCTGCTGCTTATTGGTTTTGGAATTCTTATCTCGCTCTTCCCCTTTCACACCTGGGCGCCGGAAGCGTACGCTTCGGCTCCGGCGCCGGCGGCAATGCTGCATGCCGGAGTCTTGAAGAAATTTGGCTTGTACGGTTTTCTGCGCCTCGCTCTACCTCTATTACCCGAAGGGGCGCGTTACTGGACAGGTCTGCTTGTGGTCCTGCTTCTCGGAAACATCATCTACGTTGGTCTGGTCACGATCGCACAGAAGCGGCTCGACTGGATGTTGGGTTACTCGAGCGTGATGCACATGGGTTACATTTTTCTCGGTATCGCAAGTGCCACTATTCTCGCCACAACCGGCGCTTCTGTATTAATGTTTGCGCACGGTCTTTCGATCGCGCTCCTCTTCGCGCTTGCTGGAGAATTGCGAAAGCGCACAGGCACGTTGGTGTTCGATGAACTTGGCGGCCTTGGCAAGGTGATGCCTTTTGCCAGTCTCGCTTTTGGCTTCGGCGTATTCGCTGCGATCGGCCTCCCTGGTCTGGCGAACTTTGCCGGGGAAATCATGATCTTTTTTGGCGCGTTCAAGAACGGTTGGGAGATAGAACGCTTTCATATTTTTCAAGTCGCCACGGTGCTTGCGCTTTGGGGAGTCGTCATCTCGACGGTTTATATGCTCCGGGCTTATCGCAAAACATTCATGGGCACTCTGAGCGAACGGTGGCGAGAGATTGTCGATGTTCGATTCAGTCTCCGGGTTCCAATTGCAATTCTGGTTGGCACACTGCTTTGCTTCGGATTCTTCCCACAATCTTTTGTGCGAGTCGTAGCGCCGTCGCTCCGAAGTTACCCGTCCGTAAGTCAAACCGATCTCATAGATAGGCTGAACTGTAACCACGGCAAAGCCTGCCCGCCGTGGCGGGCGTCGCCGTGCTTCAAGGAGCAAGACCGCACCAGCGCCCCGACGCAGCGAGGCGGCTACAGTATTCGGCAGATCGCCTACAGATGAGTATGATTACCGCGCCGGAACTTGAGATCGCAGTGCTGGTGTTGGGGATGGTGATCCTCCTGGTTGAAGCGTTTGCCACCAAAATCGATAAACGCGTCTTGGCATTCGTAGCGATTGCCGGTCTCGCGTTGGTTCTCGTAGCAAGCTTCTTCGTTTCTGCCGAGGCGTCCGCGAATCAAACGACCGGTTTCTGGAGCTTCTATACTGCGGATCGCTTGTCGATCTTCTTCAAACAATTCTCGCTGCTAACCACAATCGTAGTGCTGATAATGATGACGGACTACGCACCGGTGCTGCGCAGCTTCTTTCCCGGTGCCGCACCACAAGCCGGCCTCGGCGAATTTTTTGCCCTCCCTATCTTTACATGTGCTGGACTGATGTACCTCGTGTCAGCAGTCGATTTCGTCTTCATCTTTGTATCGCTGGAGCTGGTGACGATTTCGTTTTACGTGCTGGTCAGTTTTACCCGGCGCAATCCGATCACTCTCGAAGCGGGAACCAAATACTTCGTGCTCAGCGCGGTTTCGACGGCATTTTTAGTGTATGGAATCGCATGGATTTTCGGCGTAACCGGTGAGACTAACCTGCAGCGAATCACAGAGGCGATAGCGAATCCAGCTACGGACCGGAGCGCGGCCTTGTTAGGCATGGTGTTGGTTCTCGTCGCGCTCGGTTTCAAGATCGCAGCGGTACCATTCCAAATCTGGGTACCGGATGTTTATCAAGGCGCGCCAACGCCGGTAACTGCTTATCTTTCCGTGGGCTCGAAAGCGGCGGGGTTCGTCGTCCTGCTCCGAGTTCTGCAGCCGTACCTGGCGCTGCCTCAAACGCAACGCCTGATTGTCGTGATCGCATTGCTTACCTTGATCTACGGAAATCTCGCGGCTTTGCCGCAGACGAATCTGAAACGATTGCTTGCCTACTCCAGCATCGCACACGCGGGATATTTACTTATCGGCGTGGCCTGTTTCGACGCAACGGCGATCGGCTTTTACCTCGCTGCTTACCTGCTTATGACCCTGCTGAGCTTCGCGGTTTTGATAATCGTTGCCCAACAAACCGGCGAACAGATTTCGGATTTCGATGGCCTGGCGAAACGATCACCCTTTCTCGCTTTTGCGATGTTGATTGGGATGGTCTCGCTGGCCGGGGTACCATTCACGGCAGGATTTCTAGGAAAATTTTTTATCTTCTACGCGGCGATCGCCCAGCATCAAACAGCGCTCGTAGTCGTCGGAGTGCTCACCGTGGGCTGTGGCTTCTACTATTATCTCAAGGTTGTTCGCGCAATGTACTGGCAGTCTGCTGCCAAAACCGACAAAATCTTTGTGAACGGCCTGTCCCGTTTGACCATCAGCGCATTAATTGTCGCTACGATTTGGCTTGGCGTTTATCCGCAGCCGATTCTGAACGCGTTGAAGCGATGAAGCGGGATCCGCTTTAGGAATCAACACTTTACGTTGAATCGCGGTTGAGCTGAGCAGTGCTCAATCGCTCAACTCGACGTTCCAGTACGCGAGATCGACGAAGTGTTTCCAGATGTCGTGTTGTGGAGCGGAAAATGTGACGTGGACAAACGGCCGCCATTTTGGTCGTTTCGGTTTTCGGATCAAACTCATGTGGGCTTCGCGCGGTAGCCGGTTCCCTTTGCGCGTATTGCAGCTGATACATGAGCAAACCACGTTCTCCCACGTGGTTGTTCCCCCGCGGTCGCGCGGCACGACATGATCCAGATTCAGATCGCTACGGTCGAAAACCTCTCCACAATACTGGCAGGTATTCTTGTCGCGCTCGAACACGTTGTGCCGGGTAAATTTCACTTCCTTCTTCGGAAGGCGATCGAACACCAGAAGCACAATCACCCGCGGGATGCGGATCTTAAAAGAAATCGTCGTGACCGATTCGTGGTCCGGTGCGGTCGCGGACAAATCGCGCCAGCTCTCGAAATCGTGCGTCATGAAATTGTTCGCCTCATCGGACGACACAATGTGGGCGTGTCCGGCGTAAACCAGCGAGAAGGCGCGACGAGCAGAGCAGATATTCACCGCCTGCCAGAGCCGGTTGAGTACCAAAACCTGACTGTTTAGCACGCTATACAAATTTCTATGAAAGCCGGGTTTTACAGACTTCAGCGTAAATTCGCGCGACGGTAACATTCGGCTTTTTCGCTGTCAACGGGAGGGGCACCACCGAAGCTCGCGAACTTCGAGCACAGATCCATGGTAAATTGAGACTGATGTGCGGATGCGATGTATTTCCGCAAAATCAGCTTGTTGATTTTGCATCTGCTCATAACGTCGGAAGCATGGCAGGCCAAGGTTCAGCCGGTAATGTTCTCGCGGCACTTTGCAGTCTTTTTATTCCCGGTCTTGGGCAATTGCTCCAAGGCCGGTTACTAATGGCGATTATCCAGTTTTGCCTGGCGGCGATTCTTTGGTTCTTCCTGCTGGGATGGATTATCCATCTCTGGTCCATCCTCGATGCTGCACTCTTTAAGCCGCGCTAACGGTTCAACCACCAATTAACCCCCATCCGGTTAGGGTTTTTTCGTTCGCGATTAAATGAAAGCGCAATTTCCAGACGAGCAGACCAAGTCCGGCGAATTCCAGCGGCAGACCGACGCGTTTCGCAAATGGATATCGAACGATGGCTCAACCCCCTATCCCGCCGTGGCGGGTCGGTATCATCTCTATGTTTCGCTAGCCTGTCCGTGGGCCAGTCGAACAGTCATTTTTCGAAAATTAAAAGGGCTCGAACAAGCGATCGGCATGACAATTGTCGATCCGATCCGGGACGAGAATGGCTGGGCTTTTCGCGATCCAAGTGGCAAAACTCCGCCAGGCGCGCCATTTGAATCGACCGATCCGATTAACGGTTTCCAGTTTCTGAGTGAAGCATACAAGGCAACCGACCCAGACTACGGCGAGCGCGTGACCGTACCGGTGCTATGGGACAAGCAAACAAAAAAGATCGTGAACAATTCAGAGGACGATATCTGCCGCATGTTTAACGACGTCTTTAATAGCTCTGCCAAAAACACGGACACCGATTATTTCCCGAAAGAGATCGAAGCCGAGCACGCGAAGCTCTGCAGTTTTCTGCACGACAACGTGAACAACGGCGTTTACCGCGCCGGTTTCGCCACGCGTCAGCGACCGTACGAGGTTGCCTGCCACAAATTATTTGAGGCGCTCGATCAACTGGAGGAACGCTTGTCGAAGAGTCGTTTTCTTTTCGACAGCCGCATTGTCGAATCCGATTGGAGATTTTTCTGCACGCTCGTCCGGTTCGACGTTGTTTATCACGGCCACTTCAAATGCAACCTGCGTCGTATCATCGATTATCCGAATCTGCAGGGATATCTGATGGATTTATATCAGCAGCCAGGCATCAACGACACGGTCAATTTCGACCACATCAAGCGTCACTACTATATGACGCATACTCAAATTAATCCGACCCGAATCGTTCCCCTCGGCCCGTTGCTTGATCTTGGGAAACCGCACAATCGCGAGCGGTTGGGATAGCGCGATTTCTCAAATCTTGTGGCCACCGGCCTGTTGCCGATCACCTTGGCGCTGCGTTGTACATCAGGTAGATGGCCCGCAGGGCCGTGGCTACGGCGCCAACTCGCCCTGGAAAATTCACGCCGCCGTTCGGTGAGCGTCGTGCCTTGCTCTCCAGAAGGCCTCGATCTGCTCCAGGGTGCGCCCCTTCGTTTCAGGAACGAAATAATAAGCAAAAAGCCACGACGCCACTGAAGCGAGTGCATAGAGAAAGAATGTTGAGCTGGCACCGAGTTTCTCAACCAATGTGAGAAAGGTAAGCGAGACGATCAGATTGGAACCCCAGTTGAACGTCGCCGCCGTCCCTTCGGCTAGGCCGCGAATTTTTAGCGGATAAATCTCGGCGATCAACAACCAAAAGATCGGTCCGAGGCTGATTGCAAATGAAGCGACGTAACCCATCAGGCAAATCACAGTCATCCAGGCAAGTTGTTCCGAAGGATACCGGAAACTTAAACCGAGCAAGCAAAGCGTGATGATCATTCCGGCAACTCCGACGAGCAACAGGGGCCGGCGACCCGCGCGATCCACTAAAAACATCGCGACGATTGTCATGGCGACATTTACGACGCCGACACCCACCGTCGCCAGAATTGCACCGGAAGCGGAATTGAATCCGGCAGCCTGAAGAATTTTGGGTGCATAATAAATCACCGTGTTGATACCGGTAACTTGTTGGAATATCGCGAGGCCGAGTCCAACGACGAGGGCTGGGCGGACTTGCGGACGCAGGAGATCCGTCCAGTGTCCGCTTTCAGCTTGCTGTGCCAGGCTCGTCTTAATTTCTTCGATCTCCACATTGACATCCGGAACGTCGCGGATGCGCACGAGAACGCGGTGCGCGACGTCATGATGACCGCCACGAATTAGCCAACGCGGAGTTTCCGGCAGAAAAAACATTCCGGTACCAAAGACTAGCGCTGGTACGACAGCAAGGCCCAGCATCCATCTCCAACCCTCGCTGCCGGCAAAAGCGTAATCGGTCAGATACGCAACGACGATGCCGACGGTGACAGCGAGTTGAAAGAGCGATACAACCCAGCCGCGTGCCTGCGGAGGCGCGACTTCGGACAGATAAACTGGGACATTTGTCGAGGCGAGACCGATCGCCAAACCGAGAACGACACGGCTGACGATCAGGATCGCAGGCGACGGTGCGACGGCGCTGGTAAGCGCGCCGATCCCAAAGATCGCGGCCGTCAGCAGCAAAACTCTTCGTCTTCCGAAAAGATCGGCCGCCTTGCCGCCGACAACGGCGCCGATCGTCGCTCCCAACAACACGCCGCTAACGACAATTTCCTCGGCGAAAGTTGTCAGGCCAAACTCGCGTTTGATGAAAATGAGCGCACCTGAGATGACGCCGGTGTCGTAGCCGAATAGAAGACCGCCCAACGCGGCGAACAATGCTGCTATGTAAACGAACTTCGTGCCACGCAGGTGTCTATTCGCTCAACGCTGCCATGCCTTTGTCCGCCACGTTTTCGATCTTACTCGGTCGTAGGACAGCGAGAAGCATTTGATCGCTGATTGCCGGAAGAAATTAGACGGAATGGCAATTCCGGTGTACGGGTTCCCCGGGCGACGGCAAAAATGAACGACGATCGGACGAAAGATTCATATGCTGGTAAAAGTTTGCGAATTCTGGTGGTCGAAGACCACTTCGATACCCTGCAAGCGTTATCCAACCTGCTCACGCATTTCGGGCACGAAATTTCAGTCGCCGATGGTGCCGAGAGCGCTCGGAAAATTATCCACTCAAAAGAGTTCGATGTCGTTCTCGCCGATATCGCTCTGCCGGATGGCAGCGGTTATGATCTGGTTGCCGAGGCGAAGCGCAAACGACCCATAAAGGCCGTGGCGCTTACTGGATTTGGGGCGCCCGACGACATTGAGCGCGGCAGGGAAGCCGGATTCGATTTTCACCTGACCAAACCAGTGGACTTTCACGAGCTGCGCGCGGTTCTCGGCCAGATCGCTGCCTAGCACGGAAAATGTCGCATCGGAGCCCGGTCACTTCGAGACTTTCATCTCCAGTTCCTTGACCAGAAAGGCCCAGCGGTCGGCGGTTTCTTCAATGATTTTGGTTGTCGGTTTGCCGGCGCCGTGACCGGCTTTCGTTTCGATTCGAATCAAAGTCGGCTTGTCGCAGCCTTGCGCTGCCTGAAGAGTCGCGGCGAATTTGAAACTGTGCGCCGGGACTACGCGATCGTCGTGATCTGCCGTCGTGATAAGCGTCGCCGGATAACAACAGCCCTTCGTGATGTGATGCAGAGGCGAGTACGCGTAGAGATACGCGAAGTCATCCGGCTTCTCGGCGCTCCCATAATCAGATGTCCAGGCCCAGCCAATGGTAAATTTCTGGAAACGCAGCATGTCCATGACGCCAACATTTGGCAAAGCCGCACCGAAAAGGTCGGGACGTTGCGTCATGCACGCGCCGACGAGCAATCCACCGTTGCTGCCGCCGCCGATCGCGAGCTTCGGTGTCGATGTAAACTTGTTATCGACTAAATACTGAGCGGCGGCGATGAAATCATCGAACACGTTTTGCTTCGTGTGAAGCATTCCGGCCTCGTGCCATTTCTCGCCGTACTCGCCGCCGCCGCGCAGATTGGCAACGGCGTAAATGCCGCCCATTTCCATCCACACGAGATTGGCGGGCGAGAACGACGGCGTGCTGGAAATATCGAAACCGCCATAACCATAAAGGTAAGCCGGTGTCCGGCCGTCCCGCTTCATTCCTTTCTTGTATGAGATAAACATCGGGACGCGCGTGCCATCGGCGCTTTGATAAAAGACCTGTTCAGTGGTGTAATCATCAGGACTAAATTTCACGGTCGGCTTGAACAACAACTCGCTGGCGCGCTTGTCGAAATCGTAGCGGAAGATTTCCGCCGGCGTGGTGAAACTCGTAAACGAGTAAAACGTTTCGCGGTCTTTGCGTTTTCCGCTGAACCCCGCAGCGGTGCCAAGCTCCGGCAGCGCGATCTCGCCGTCAGGCGATCCGTCCCGTTTAAACAATTTCACTGCGCTGTGCGCGTCCTTTAAATAGACCACAACGAAGTGCTCGCCGACCGAACTGACCGCTTCGAGTTTATCTCTCGATTCTGGAACTAGCTCCTCAACCTTTGGTGGCAACGGTTTGCTGGTGTCGATGGAAATGATACGGCCGAGCGGCGCATCCAGGTTCGTCCGGAACATAAACACCGGCCCTTCGTTATCGATGAAATCGTACTCGGCGTCGGCCTTGTCCAGCAGCTCAACGACTTTGGACTTCGGGTCGACCAGGTTTTTGTAAAAGATGCGGTTCTTTGGATCGGTACCGCGCTGCACAGAAATGATGAGATAGCGGCCATCGTCGGTGACTTCAGCATTGAAAAGCCATTCCTTCTGATCAGGCCGCTCATAGATCAGTTTGTCCTGTGACTGTGGCGTGCCGAGTTGGTGGAAGAAAAGTTTATGATTGTAAACCTGAGAACGAAGTTTGCTTTTCTCATCGGGCTTGTCGTAACGACTGTAGAAAAATCCGCTGCCGTCTTTTTTCCACGAGGCGTTGGAGAATTTGACCCAGTCCACCAAATCCGGTCGATCCTTGCCGCTCTCCACATCGCGCACTTTCCATTGTTGCCAATCAGAGCCAGCAGTGGCCAGGCCATAAGCCATCAGCCGGGCGTCGTCAGTCACATCAAGTCCGCCCAGCGCGATCGTGCCATCCTTGGCCAGCAAATTTGGGTCAAGCAGTTCGTGCGACTTCTCGGAAAAATTCGTTGTGGTATAGATCACATTCTGATTTTGCAAACCCGTATTCTTCGAGAAGAAATAACGGCCGTCTTCCTTAAAAGGCACGCCGAAGCGTTGGTAATCCCATATTTCGGTTAGTCGTTTCTCAATTCCGCCGCGCTCCGGGATCGTTTTCAGAAAATCGAATGTGATCTTGTTTTCCGCTTCGATCCATGCCCGCGACTCGGGCGAGTCAGGATTTTCCAGGGGCCGGTACGGGTCCGCGACTCTTACGCCATTGTAGTCGTCGACCTGATTGCTTGTCGGCGCGGATGGATATTTAAGTTGATCCTGTGCGGCCGTCGCTTGGACGAGCGCTAACAGCCCTGCAGCCGCGAGCGCCAGAAATTTGAAATGCATAATTCCGGCAACTATGTCGACGCCGCCGAGCGAATCAATCGAGGCTCAGATGCATGAACGTACCCTGTGTGTCTCAGCCAGACAGGTACGCTCGCTACCTAATTGTCCGATTTTTGCTCGGGAATCGGACACCTGTTCTTCCCGAACAGCGGTATCTCGACGTCTCTAGCCTTGCTTTTGTAAACGATACGAAAACGTTTTTGTCACGCAGTTAACACGCACGTCAGGCGATATCCCACACAGACACTAGGCCTAGCCTAACTAGACAACGTGCGTGCGGCTCTCCTATTAAACAACGCACTTAAACGGATCTGAATTAGGCAGAGGATCCTTCCTTTTCCAACCAAACTCACATATGAAAAAAGCGTTGGCCAAAAAATCCGGCAGCAAAGGCTGCGAAATCGAACCGCGTCACAACGAAAAAATCGACTTCTCTAAGTTCGAACCGGACCTCTCCGACAAAGATCTTGTGGCGCTCTATGGCATCCCTTTCCCGCCTCCGTTTTTTATCGCGATCGAAACGCTTAGCCCCGCAAAGACTGTCGGCCTCGGCGAAACGAACCTGACCATCATTATGTCCACCATCGTGCAATTGGATGCGGCGACTCCTTACGCCAATTTCGATCTCACGCAGACGCCATCGCGCAATCCAACTATCCAGATGCATTTTTACCCCGCGGCTTACGGGATCACCGGCACTGGGAACTACATCATGGAATTCCGGATCGAAAGCTTCGGCCAAACCAACTTCAACCTTACGGGGTATGCCGGCACTGGCTCAGTGCAAAATGGTGGGGCGAAAGTCGTGAGCGGAAAGAAGACCCTTACTCTGGTGCTACAAAACGTGCCCGCATCCCAACTGACCTACTGCTACCTCGAACAAACCGGCGGCTCGGCCTGGAATTGGTATTCGAATCAAGTGCACTATCCGCCTTTCGTTTTCGAACCTTGAAATAAATGCAATAACTACCAACGCATCGGCGGGGCGTTCTTCATAAAAAGTGGCCTACCCTGTTAGATCCTTCCGCTTCCTTCGCAGTTCGGACAACTAGCCCGAGAAGCCAGACACAAGATCACGCTAACCGTTCCCGGCGGGAATCGAACCCACATCTAAGGTTTAGGAAACCCTCGTTCTATCCGTTGAACTACGGGAACAAATACCTAATTGATAGCTATTTATGTAAAATCGACAGATTGAGCAATTTTATTGTTGCCATTTAAGTGCCAGATATGCGACCTTGCGCGCATGGAACTGCCAGTTGGCGTCATACGAAGAAAACGTCGCCGATCGCACGCGTTAAAGGTAGTTCGTGAACGCTTGAACGGGAAGTACAGATTCAAACTTGCGGGATATTACGTTGATGGAAAACGCGTGCGGAAATATTTCGAAACACGTGAATCCGCGGAGACTTTCGTTGAGGCGGAGAAGATTCGACGCGAAAATCTCGGGAAGAGAGCAACGCACATCGATGGAGCGTTGGCAGAAGATGCCGTGCGCGCCTTGGATACGCTCAAATCGACGCCCTATACATTGTTCGATGCGGCGCGTATCGTCGCGCAGGCCCATACAAAGCTGGAACCCTTTTCGGTTCGCATCGATGACGCGATCGATGAGCATGTCGCCGCCATCGAGCGAAGAAATCGCAGCGCGAGCGTCAACGATTCAGTCGACCAATTTATCGCGAACCGGAGAGCAAAGGGCAAAAGCGAAATTTACATCCGTGATCTTGAAACGCGGTTGGGACGATTTAAGACCGCGATGGGTAAGCAACTCGTGGCCGATATCACGAGCACCGATGTCGATCAGTGGATTCAATCCTTGAATGTCGGGCCGCAGACACAAAATAATTTTCGGGCGGTGCTAAGTGCAGCGTGGACATTTGCGCTGCGCCACGGCTACACAACGGCAAACATCATTAAGTGGGTCGATAAATCGCAGGTCGTCCGCGATTATGTCGCGACTTTTTCCGTTGCACAGCTCGGCAGATTACTCGCGGTGGCGGCGCGAGAATATGTCCCGGTGTTGGCGATCGGAGCTTTCGCGGGGCTACGCCCTGAGGAAATTAATAAACTTCGATGGGAGGACCTCGATTTTCAGGAACGCACGATCCGTGTGAATGCGAGCGCGGCGAAAACGCGAAAAAAAAGGTTCGCGGAGATTTCTGATAATCTTCTGGCTTGGCTTCAACTGTATACGGGCCGATCCGGTCCCGTGGCGCCGCCCAACCTTCAGAAATTACGACGAGCTGCGATGACGGCTGCCACGATCGAAAAGTGGCCTCAGGATGTGCTGCGCCACTCCTTTGCAAGCGCCCATTATGCTTTCCACAGGAATCCGGCTCAGACGGCGTTGTTACTGGGCCACCGCGATCAGGACATGTTATTGACTCACTATCGCGATTTAATGAAGCCAAGTGAGGCCGCCAAATATTGGCAGATTGCTCCGGAAACGACAAATGATGCAAAGATCGTACCCCTGAACAGCGGGTACGCGTAACAAAATTGAGGGAACGAGGGGACTGGAGGGAAAAGTGAACAGACCTAAGGATGATAGCGATTCGTTTGAGTTACAGGTACAGCGTCGGGAAACACGAGCACGATTGATCAACCTGGCGGCGCGCAAAGGTATTCGGACAGCTGATCGTGAAGATATTGCCTCGGCAGTGATTGAGGAGGCGATTCGCTGCCAAGCAAAATACGATCCACGCCGCGGATCTTTCCCCTCGTGGATTATGGCGATCGGTAAAAATGTTATCTGGGCCCATCTTCGAAAACAGAACGCTCAGAAGAGAAAACCAGAGGGTGGAACAATCTCATTCGATGCGGAATCAACCATTGATGACCAATATGAACCGAAGAATACACCCGGAGCGGACCGCAGGTCGTCGGAAGAGATCGAACACCTTATCGAGACTGCGAACCTTTCCGAAAAAGAACAGAAAGCTATAGCCTCGCGCCTCGATAGAAAAGGCAAGAAGCCCAGCATAAAATTTAGTTCTTCAACCGGTCGTCGCGCGACGCGAAAAATGAGGCAGGTAAGGGCCGATGAAGAATTCCATCAATCCCCGCAAGGTCCGGATGCTTCAGAGTGTGCGTACGGGAACATTCCCGCGGCTGAAAGAAGCGCTGCAGTTTTATTCGACCAGCTACGCCGAACGAAATGGTTTGTTGATGCGATTGGTGACTGGAGAAAATCTGCGGAATGGAGTGACGCCCGAGCTTTTTTACAAGAGCAAACGGCTCTCAAGAGGTCTCCGCTGAGAATATTGAATCAGCATTGGTCCGAGCGACTCCGGGGTTACCGCCAAGCGGCTTATGACCGAAACGACATGCTTCACCGACAATTCGAAGCCGCCGTGGATATCACTCTTGCATTTCCGGAATGGCCGACGGTGGGATATTGCCAGCTTCCCCCGGACGAACGGTGTAAACGGTTGCAAGAGTTTGGTTGGACATTCCGCGCGGAACCTTTCTGGGAAATCACGGAACCAACCTTCGAGGTTTTCGCCGCGGCCGCAGACGAAGGTCAACAACCGGTCACGACCTTGGGTGAGTTTCTCGAATACCTTAACAAATCACCCAAGACAGGCATCGATGTTCGTTCGTCGACACACCTGGTTCGAATCGATTGGCGCTACCCGATGAAAACGATAACGGCTTCGTTCAAGAGATGGGCTGAAAAGAATCGAAAGCGCCCGTCACGCGAGATTCCGCAGGCTGGCCGTGCGGCAACGACGCTTTTAGCGGGCTTTGCCGGTATTCGGTTGATTGATGATTTCGGACTCTCTCTGGGTCAGGCGATGTCTTGGTTAAAGGAGCGATATGGTGGGCCGATCCCGAAAACTCCCGAAAGGCTCGAGCGTGCGGTGCGAGCCGCTCGGGACGGCTTGAAAGGCTTTCTACCGCCACCCGTGGAAATCGGACTCTAATTTCCGGCGGTCACAAATGGGGTTCATTGGCAAATAAAGCCAATGTGGTTCAACTGCGTTCAACTCCAATACTCACGCGGCGCGGTCTGGCCGATCGATATAGAATCAGCGTTCGAACCGTCGATCGCTGGGTCGCTTCGCGTCTGATCCCGACAATTCGGGTGGGACGCTGCTTGAGATTTGATGTCGCCCAATGCGACGCCGCACTACGTCGCTTCACAATCGAAGAGGTCACGAAACCGTGAACACAACGCCGCGTATTTTTTTGTTTGGTAAACCCAGCTGGCACTCATGAAAGCCTCTACCGATTCTTTCTACCGAATGCGGCAACCACAAGTACGCGCTGCATGCCGAGTAATAGCACCCTCGATGACGCGCGAATCCTATACCTGCATAAAAAAAGACGAGTCCCGCGATACCGGTGTAGCAACGGAAAAAAAAGCAGCAAAAGTCAACGCAGATGGGAAACCGGAAACGGGGCAAATCGCCCCGGCGCGACGTGCAAGCCCGATTCCGAACGCAATCGCAACATCGATTGATATCGAGTCATATCTGGCAATTAAGTGGCAATCAGTGAGGAGCGAGGGCGGTTTTACCTGCAGAGACCGCAGGTTTCCTACTCCTCCTTCGCAGCCGCGAAATAACGGAGAAAAAGGCGGTTTACTGACGACCAGTCACGTGTTTTGGCCTAACGAAGGAAGGCAGTGTGGCTTCCTGCTACCGATTCGGCTACCGAATCCCAACTTTCTCGCATCTAAACGCAACAGAGTAGGACGGGAGGGGGGCGGGGCTCAACCAGACGGAGCCGACCAAATCCCTGTATCGATCAGGTGGCTCAGAAAATTTGCTGCAAAGGGGCGGCTGCCCGGACACTATGAGCATTCGAATAACTAACGCGGTTTGGAAGCGTGCGAGGCAGAAAAAATCTGGCGCACTCGTCGTCCTTCTGGCGATCGCAGATTACGCAAACGAAGACAACATCGCCTACCCCGCTGTTGCGACCCTGGCCAGGAAAGCGCGTATGTCAGTGCGGAACGTTCAGCGTTGGCTAAGAATCTTGGAGCAAGACGGCGAGTTGAACGTTCTTCGGAACAAAGGAAGACGAGGAGTAAATATTTATAAACTCTGTTTGCCGTCAGGTATTCCGGACGAGGGTGATACCCACGTCACTAATGACATCGGCGGCGTCAATCCCGCGACGCACGTGTCGTCGAGCGGTGACGCCCGTGTCACACAATCCGTTAATCAATCGTCAATACAACCCACCCCTGTAGTCCCCAAAGGGGGCGATGCAGATTTTTGGATCGAAACATGTTTCAAATGCTTTGGACAATCTGTACATTCTGTTCGCCAATACGTGCTGCGCGCGCTGTCGGTCGCAATTCCTGCTTTGACGAAGAGCAATGCTGATTCGCTTGTGCAATTTTATCGGGCCGAGCCTCTTGATTCAAAGGAAGCTCCATACAGTTCACGCAGGCACTCGCCAGAACGACTGATTCTCGATTTGCCGCGGCAGCTCGCTCTTGCGGTTCAGGCTCATCCACCAGCAAAGCCGAAGGAGGAGCGTGCCTACACGATCAAAGACGTTCAGGAGTATCTCACCCGCACATATCCGGGCTGCTATCTCCCACCCTCACTCGACGCTCTCGAGAACGGCACTTGGGAGCACATTAAGTGGGAGATTTATGACGCCATGTCGAAGCAGAGTCAAAATGCAGAAATCACGAAGAAAAACGCCAATGAACAACGGCTATAAGGAACACGACTTGGATTCTATCGCTAAGCTCTTGCGTCAGCATCACGTTGTCTTCGAAGTTTTGCTACAACATGTAGCCTCTATAGAAGCGACGGTTTTAACGCTGCTGGTCAAGACGTTGCCTGACAAAGACAAAGCAGACGTTCACAAGACGAACGACCTGAAGAAGCTAATAGATCGCACTCTGTCGGAGATTACTAACAAAATAGAAGCCGATCTGGAGCGGAAGCTCGAGGAGTACTAAACGCGGTCACTGGCACCAGCAACTCAATCAACGGACTCAATATCCGTTGCAACGACGCAAATCCGAAGGCGAACCAATGCGGAAAAGCTCGCACAAAATTCCATGGTGAATGGGGTCCCCTGCTCTGTGCCTGTTGCATGGACTTGGGCGGGAATCCATGACGTGAGGAACATCTCAAGTGATTTAAGATCAGGTGATTTTGCCCGGATTTTTCCCTATAAGGATGGTCCGCAATGCTACAGTTTTCGCTACAGATCAATTCCAGTTATTCCGAAGGGGATGTCGCAGCCCCCGACCTTGGTTCTGCGTTTGTTTTGCCATTTCCTCTGAAGCCAGCGTGTCGAGCTGCATCGCAGATTGCATTGACACCTTCTCTAATGCCTCCTTCGTAATCGCCATTGCGGAAATGCGGCTTAATTTTGTGTTCGATGATATCGAACGCGGTGACGTTGGGCAGTGCGCCAACCAACCCGTCACCGACCTGCATGAACATCGCCCTGTCTTGTACAAAAACGAACAGAATAACACCGTTTGCCCGAGTAGCTTGCCCTGCGCCCCAAGCATTTGCTATTCGCCTCGTATAGCCGTCGATCGGCGCAGTGCTTTCCATTTTTAAATAGATGGCAACGACAACCTGATTCGAAGTCTCGCGTTCAAATTGAGCGAGCTGTTCATTAAATTGGAATGCCGCGTCGCTAGAGATTACGCCTGCGTAGTCGTCGAAATAGCGTTTTGGTCGGGGAGGAATTTTCTCGTTCGGAGGTATTGGTGCCGTTAAGGTTTTGTAAGAACTCGATTCCCCACTCGCGCTACTCTTCTTGTCTGGGTTTGCAGTGACAGTCGCTGCGTTCGGACTAATCCGCGCTGGATTCGGACTCATCCTAAATACGTTGGGTTGGTTACTTTGCTTGGCTACTTTTTGATACCCAGGCCTCACAAGAAACCAGATGAGTCCAAGCAGCAGTAACACTATAGCGCTGACTAGGATCACGCGCTCGGGTTTCCTTAAAGCGGCGATCAAAGATGTCGATGGAACCGGATGGGGAGCTGGCGTCCTTTGAGTCGATTCCATCGGCGTCGTCGGGCCCGGCAGGCTGTCCGCGTTTTCTTTCGCGTCGGCCAAGGACTTTTCGATCGCCTCGATCACTCGATTCACATCAGCATGAAAACGGATTTCGCTCAGCTCGATGGCGTGGCGTCGAGAGAGCGGTGCTAGTGCTACTGGGAGATCCTGCTTGCGCGGCATTTGTGCTCCGCCAACAAGGACTGGAATGATGCGGATTTTGCGCTGTAGTGCCGCGACGATTTCCATGCGCACAAAATCCTCTTCATCGTCGAGGCGACGCTTGCCCGACGCATCGGTTGCACTCAGCCAGCGAGGGCCGATCGCTACAATAACGATATCGCAAGCGCTCACCTTGCGGTTGATCACTTCCACGAAGTCTTCGCCGGGCTCGATTTGGTCGATATCGATAAAGACCTGATTCTCGCCAAAGCGCGCGGTTAATCGGTCGTAGAGACGACCAGCGTAAGGAGCGGCGTCTTCACGGCGATAGTTGATGAAGACCTTCGCTTTCATCGGGCTCGAAGGTAAAGAATGCAAAACGGCTAGTTATTGTACGGCGGCATGCAAGGCAGCGTCGAGCCTTCTTTTCTGGGTCTCTTGGAGCTGTTTCCGCACTCGTTTATGCGGCGATACGGTCGGTATTTCAGCGGTAGGATTCGGCCGTACGTTCCCCTGTATTTGATCGGACGAAAGCCCAGTTTGCCTGGGTAATCAAGCGAACTCTCGGATTACTCGCGCGTGCCGTTTCATTGCGGTTTGCTGGCAATTCTGCTGGCACTCCGCCAGATTTGTCTGGCGAATTGCGCGGGATTTGTGATAGCCACAAGTCGTTTGTTGTCAGTATGAACCAGAAAGGAAACAAAATGCCGAGCTATCGAGTGAAGATTGTACGCGCAGGACAAGAATTCGAGGCAGAAGGAGACAAGGGATTTGTACTCGAAATGCTGGAACGTTTTGACCGACCCACTGCACTGGAAGGAAAAAGGGAGAAGGCCGTTAGCGATATTGGAGACGATGTTGCGCAAAGTCCTCCGGCGTCTAAAGGAATTTCGCTGCGCGAATTTATTCGTCGGCTTGGATTAAAGAAGCATACCGATATTCTCGTGGCATTCGCCTACTATCTGGAAAAATACGCCGGTGTGGCCGAGTTCACGCCGGCGGATATCAAGAACTGCTACTATGAGGCGAAGATGGAAACCTCGAACACGAGTCAGATGATCATCCAGAATGTGAAGAGGGGATTTGTCATGCCAGCAAAAACTGGTGGCGGAGGTCGAAGCCGATACACAGTTACCGCCTCGGGCGAGCATTTTATTGAGCAGAAACTAGGGAACAGTAGCGAATAGGGAGTCGAGCCATGCCGAGTCGCAAGGCGGCAACTCGCCCTAAGAAGTCTCTGGATTCCAAACGGAAGCTATCGCCGTTGTTGCGGTCAGCAGTGGAGGTCCTTGAGCATGGCCTTTGGCATTTTTTTCGCAGCGATACGACGACCGACATGAAGTTCGCTTTGCTGCACATTGACCAGGCAATCGAATTGCTCCTGAAAGAAAAAGTCCGAGAAGGAGGTAAATCAATCTACAAAAACCCCAGAGAGACGATCACAATTTGGGGTGCCTACGAGATTCTTACGAAAGAGTTGGCTTGTAGCATCCCAGAACGGCCAGACCTCGAACTTCTGCACGAAGAGCGAAATAACATTCAGCACAAATATGCAAATCCAAGCCCAGATGACGCTGCTTTTCACGTAGACCACGCTGTTAAATTTATTAAGCGGTTTTTAAAAGACGATTTGAACCTCGACATTGCTGACTTTGTGCCATCCGAGTTTCTTGACGAGCTTGGGGTATAGCCAGCGGACGAGCACGGGAGCTGTTTCCCTCTAGCCCTGCGGCAATGAGCAGTCGTCGAAGGCCGACGTGTTCGTGAAAATCTCGCTGTAAGGGTGTGAATCAAGATAGAAAGTTCGTTAGAAAATGAAGAAATTATCATCGCAGAATTAACCAACCAGCTTGAGGGTAGAATTTTCTTGATCAATTTCGGCCGACATCATAAACCGTGGAAGCAGAGAAAGGTGAGTTCATGCGTTTGAACTACACGTTGAAGACACGGAGCGACAGGAGTCGAGAACCAGTGCTCCTAAGAAACGGTTTCGTCGCTAGAAGAATTTTCATAGGCCTGCTGATATATCTTGTATTCATCGCGACCAACGCTTCAACCGACGGGAATTCGCTGACTCAGATATGCGACCAACTTGATCGGTACGATACCGCGCAACATTATCAAACGGGAACAGAGATGTGTCGAAAGATCGGCGGTAGTGATGACACCGCCGTCACCAATGAGGAAGATCCATTGATCCAGGAAAAATATTTGCGTTTGCGGGCAAATCTTTGTCAGGGGCTGGCGGACAATTATGCTCGGAGTCCGGAAAACCACAAAGTCGTTTCAGAGGAAGCATTTCATTGCTGGGAAGACTACTTTCAATGGTTCCAAGGGGTCGGCTCTCAGACCCAATCGAAAATTTTGAGCGCAAGAGTAAACGAAAAGCACGTTTGGGGGGCCGCGGCTGCTCTCGGAACAACGGCGCTGAGCGCTGAAAAGCCCGAAAACGCTTGGACAGACTACGAAAGCCTTAAGAAAGAGTGGTTTGGAAGCCAGGCGCTGAGCTGGTGGCTTGCGACGCTCGTCTCTCCCTACAGAGAGAAGAAGGTCAACGACACGATCTTTGCTACGTTGAGCGATAATAAGGAATTGTTACAGAAAGCTGTGTTGGATGCAGCACGCACAGAGCATTGGAGGAGATTCGCAAAGATGATGCCGGAGGTCATGAAGACAGGCCGCTTCAACACTGACATGTATAACACCTTCCTTGACCACTTGAAGGCGATACTTCCTCCCGACACGGCATCAGCTGAACGCGCAGAGAATTGAATGAAAGCCCGTTGCTGGGGTTATGCAGTTTTGATGACCGCCGCCATCGTTTTGCCTTCATATGGTGAAAAGGGTAGCGATGTCACGATCCGCTACAACGTAGATCCGTCTTCGGGGTCGATTTTAAAGCGGCGTGAGATCCATGTGTTCATTCGAGGAAGGTTACCTGATTTGACGCTAACCAATATCCAGCTCAAACCCACCGTTACTCTCAAGGATGCACGTCCTGATTTAGAAGACCCTCTGCCGGGGAAGTATGTCGACGAAACGGGACAAAAACTGGATCTGACGGAAGTTCACCTGCCTGAAAAGAGCGATATTGAGTTCGTCTTTGATTACAAGAGCGGATCCGCATGGGCTCCTCTGCGCAACCAAGCACTGATGAGCGTTGAACCGGGGACGCAGCAGCTCACCCTAAATGCGCAAATAAAATCTCCAGTTGCGGGAGTTGATCCAAAACCATTAGACGAGCCATTGGAGTTTGCGGTTACAGCGCCTTCGGTGGCAGTGACTTTTGGAGGCGCGGTGGGTGCCTTAGCTTTGGCTCTTTTGAGATTCGTATATCGACTTAGGGTGGGTGGCGAAAAAGTCGAGTGGCGACAAGAAGTCCGTGAAGGCATTATCGCTATTTGCACCGGCGCTCTTATCGCATGGTCGCTCACATTTTTGGGAGGATTGCTCAGTGACGCAAACTTGGGACTCCAGATTTCTGCTACGAGTTTCAAAGGCGGTGTGATCATCGGCTTTTTATCTTATAAGATCGGGGACTTGCTGGCTCAGAAACTTTGGGACAAACCCAAGGCAGCGACCGGATGAGTTTGGCCGCATAAACCTGTTCGTACTCGTCCAGCGCGGGGAGAATGACTAGCGCCCCTTTCGCATACGCTGCATGCACCGCGCGACTGTTATGTCCCAGCGCCTCCTGTGCGAACCGCTCAGGATACCCGCACGCCTTCGCTCGTTGGGCCCATGCGTGACGATACGAATGCAAGCTGACGCCCGAGATGCCTGCGATCCGACACCAGCGGCGAAATTCTGCAGACCGGTCCTTTGCGGAGTTTCGCTTAACGTTTGGAAACAAATCACCTCTCGAAGGAAGAAGACCGAGTGGTTCTGCTGGCAAATCTGCTAGCATTTCTCTCTAAACGGGTCCTGCCAGCTAAAGAAATCGCTCGTCGTGAGCGGTTTGTATTTGGCTCCAGCGGTAGGATTCGAACCTCGGGACGTGCATGCTTGCCTCGATCGGTAGCCGATTTGGTAAGGGCAGACATTTCTTCACTGCGGCATTGCAGGTGACTTTGAATCAGCTGATTCGAAGAACGGGCGGTTAGCTCAGTAGTAGAGCACCTAGTTTAGACCGATACGCAGCTGATTTTCTCACTTTATCCCAACTTGATCTGACGACGCTGGCTTTCGTGAGTAACAGCGTCGTTCGGCGCGGTGCAGTTTAAATCGAAATTTCGAATTCCTCAGGAAATTAGCTCAAAAAAAACGAGCAGCGACATGGTCCAGGAGATTGTTTTTTTTACATAAGGGCCTCATTATTCGCAGATACGTCCACCTGGTGGCACTTTCGCGTTCACAACATCTTGCAATTGAAACCGATCGAACGAGTTCGTAAAACTTCAGCAGGAGAAACATGAACACATTCGCGAATTGCGGCAGGCAACCTATTCGTATGACGGGCCTCACATTCTTTGTAATAGTGATGTGGGTGGCACTATTAAGTGCCGCCAGCGTTACGCCTAGCGACGAGGTGGTGACGTACGTAGTGGTCCGTGCGCTACCCTCGACTAGGAGCGCCAGAATCGGGAAATTTTCTCCTCGAGATCGTGCCGAAGTACTCGAGGCAGTGCCCCAGTGGAAGAAGGTCAAACTCGTCAATGGACTAGTCGGCTACGTCAGCGCCAAGTGGGTCACCGAAGCAGAACCGATATCGCTAAAACGTAGTAGCAGTGAACCAATATCGGTCACAGGCGCTTCGGTGCCAACGCCACTCCTGACCACTGGACATCCGGTTACCTGGTGGTTCGTCTTCAAGTTCAATTCCGCGACGTTTCCCAGCTGTGGTCCGGGCGCGACACCAGAGTGTTCCTTTGGGGGTCAGGTACAAAGGTACACAGCTTCGAATCCCCCAGCCTCAAGTCAGCAATTCGTCTATGCGAGTAGTGAATCTCCTGCACTCCAACAAGGAGCGGGATGCGTGGGCGATAACGACGCTGATCCGGTCGGAGCTACGTTTGGCCAGGTCTATAATGGGTCATTTCATTACGTCGTTTGGAATGATCAGTTCTACAATAGTCCGCCGATTGTCGGTTGTTCGAAATTTTGTGATGCACCGTGGGGGCACTCGAAAGGCATAATCGCATGGAACGACGACGCTGAGGGATTGTTGATGCAGGTCACGACTCCATCATGGCCGGCCGCCGGCAACTATGCGCTCCCTCGTCAAAATGACGGCAATACGCTAGGGTGCACCCACAACAATAACCTCAAATTCAGTCAGCATTTTTTCGCGCTACGGCTAAACCATGGTGATCTAGTGCAAGTACTGAAGGGTCTCCAGACCGCGAGCGTCGCTACCGACCCAGCGAAGCTACAGATTGTTAGCAACGGTGGGCCTCAGGACGTCCAGGATCTAGTCGCGAGCCTCGGCACTCAGTCGGAGACTACCGTTGCCACGATCGTGACCCTCTCGACCGGTGTGGAGTTGATTTCGAAACCATCTGCCCTGCACGTCCCGCCATGGCAGATGGTGTCGGCGTTACTCGGAGGCATTCCATTACGAGTGGCAACGTGGTGGTCTGAGTCGAAGATCAACAGCACAACGTTCGACACGCCAATCGGCTGTTGGAATGCCGCTCTGGGCAGACCTGGACCGGTGGAAATTGCTACCGGCGGACAATGGAACGGGATATCCTTTGACCTTACGGGCGGTATCAGTTCTGGGGACCACAATCATGCGAAGATTGGCGTCTCAAAGTCCGGTAGCCATCACTATGCGATTTTCGGCGACATGAACCAAGAAGGGGCGTTGACGGAAAGTACTCCCGGGGGTTGCGCGACTCAGCAAAATGGGCAGGGCGGACTCTTCTTTGTTATCGACAACCCCGCATTGGCAAGCAGTATCGGTGACTTGATCAATGGCGCCACCGCAGCACCTGATTAAACCGGAAATCGGCCAAAGAAATGCCCTACGCGTTAGCTATAGTTCGAATCCCATCATCGGCACCTCTAAAAAGGGCAGTAAGGGGCGCCGATGATCGCTGCAAATCATCGTGAAGACCACGAAAATACCTTCAAGTAAGACATGACAATCTGTAACAAGACCATTACACCAATGGTTGCTGACATCACTATCGGCATTATCGATACCAGCGGCGGTTGCCATGCTAGGCCATGTTCTTCAAAAACCGGCCTGAGCGTAAATTTGAGAAGTCCGCAATACCGCTTATAACCACATCTAAAAAGTGGCGCACGAAGCGGCAGGAAATTCGGGCTCCAACTCGGAGAGAAGCGAAGAAAGCCAGAAATTGTCCCAAAACGTTTGAGTTCTTGGGCTATGGGAAACGTAACGTTGAATATCTGGTCTGCCTGTTTCCTAAACGCCTCATATTGTTTTTCGCCCAGTTTGATCAAGATCAATAGGTTCTTTGGATTCACAACTTGAACGGCCTCCTTAAGTTCCCATAAGAGGCCTTCACTTGTACCGGCTCGAATCACAACAAGTCGAGCATTCTGCATCCGGTCTCTCACAACTTTTTTCCATTCAGCATCTGAAACGTATAACCTGGCTGCACCGGGGGTAGGTAGGATCTCGCCGGGCTTGCCAATTGCTACAAAATCGCCAAATGGCAGTAACACCTCACCGAGTTGTTCCTCATCAGTTTTCCAACCGGAAGTCAACCCCATGCTGATCGCCGAAATCACGTAACTACCAATAGATGGATCTGTCCCAAAACCGCGCAAATAAAGTACATCCGGTTTCGAATCGCTGATTACCCTTTCCGCGACCGCCTTGTCAGCATACTGCCGACTCCGCCAATAAAGGAAGGCACCCACAACGAGCATAGGAGCTGACAACATACTGAAAATTAGTGTGATGATATCACCGGCTACGCCGGCGGGTTTTAATCGAGGCACATCAAACAACAGAGTTGATCCAGCACTCAACACTGAGCCCGCAATAAGCAAAAATATACCTGTTCTTTTGCGCCCCATTAGCGTATTTGTTTTCTTCGATCTGCAAGATAATTCTCCAACATCACGCGTGGGGAAAACTTGATCCCACAAATGATGAAATTCGTGTCGTTGAGCGAGTGACTCTTAGCTACGGTTGCCTTAACAGCGTAGCACTCCCAGCTTCGAGTATTATGTTCAAGATATGTCGCCCGCCGTCTTTGTGCGCTTGTCACTTTCAAAGCAGCTAAATTATCTCGCCGCCGGAAACCCAGCGAAGTGTTTAGCTTTCACTTTTTGTTGAGCCAATGTTTGACCAAGCTCTTGCATCTCGTCGATATGATCGACAGAATCCATTTGCTGGACGTGCCGCGGGTTGATGTGTTCAAGGCCTAAGGCGTCCAAGCCCTCGCGCGATAGCTCGGCATTGTAGCGGGCGTAGGTGAATAGCTTCGGCACGTTTGGAATACCTTGCCCGATGACGGTGCCAATTTCACGGTCCAAGAAATCACCAGTCAGGCATTTTCCGAAAATGCGACAGAGAAAATCCTGCTCGTGGAGCGCTGCGGCCATAAGGGCCGATGGAATCGTGCCTGCATTGTACAGCAGGTTCATTTCCTCCGGGCTCAAATTGTTGTTCGCGTTCGCGCTCGCGCCGGTACCGACTGAAACAAGAAGCACTTTCTCCTCACCAGTCGGCCAAAGCAGACGGTACGGGTCACTGGTCGCCATCAAGAAAAGTTGAAAAGCGGGATTATTATACATTGTTACGCCGCCATCCACGAAGATGAAGTCGCGGTCAACGTGGATAACCTCCGGCGGAAAATAAGTCGGCGCCGCAGTGCTAGCGCGCACAAGTTGCCAGAGCGGTAACTTCAGGTTGCAACCGGAGCGAGCGGCATCGTTGTATTTCGCTGCGGGGTTATTGGTGAGAGGCCATGGTGAATCAGTGGTTGCGTTGCGAAGTACCATCATGAGTAATGTGCGAAGCTTGTCGGAACCCAAGGTTGTATCCTCGCCAATTACATCGCGCAGCATCTCAGAAAGCTTGTCGCTCTCGAACTTCGTACGAAAACGCTCCCAAAGGCGCGCCTTATGAAACATCTCCACGCCACTCCGAAGATAGAAATCCCGTATCTCATCGGCGCTATGTCCAAGTGCGATTAGTGTCGCGATAATTGCTCCTGTGCTGGTCCCGGCGATATAATCGAAATAGTCGCCGAGGACGAGCTGTGGATTCCCGCTATTGTTGCGTAACTCTGATTCTATCCGCGCTAGGATTTCGATGGTAATGATTCCGCGAATACCTCCGCCATCGCATGCAAGCAGTTTCCGTGGGCCGATCTCATTCAATTTGTCTCGGTAGCTCATTGTCGCCGATAATCGTTTTTTCCTGTTTAGCCAGGCACGCTCAATGGGTGAGAAGCATTTGCCGTAGCTTGTCCCTTAATTTTTCAGCGGCATCATCGACATGAAACACGGCAACGCGTCCGGAGCGTGCGATCTCACTTACCTCAGTGGATTTCGCTGACTGACGATCACGTACCGCGGCGCTCAATTCGTCCGCAAATCTTCCGCTGCCTTGAATTACGACGAGTGGCCATCCATTGCGCACGCTTTGCAGAGTTTCATCCTCAGCAATCGCGCCACCGTTAACGAGGATTGCAACGATTGGCCCATTGAATGAGCGCGCCAGTTCCAACATCTTGCCGGTCTCGCCGCCCCACTCATTGCTTTCCACTAAGACGAAGTGCGAGTGGTTAGGTTCGAGCCGCGCGCCATCCGCGATGCTACCCTTAACTGGGCCGCCGGGATAGGTCACTTTTCCCGCCGGCACGATTCCGAGCAACTGAGATCTTCGGTCGTTTCGCTCGTCGTCTTCCGCAGGCGTCCACCATTGCGTTTAACTCGTGCATGGAACCAGCGCGCCAGCGCCAAATCCGGTTGATGTCGCAACCATAGCCACGCGAGCTAAATCATCGTCGTCCGCAGCCTTGGATTGCCGGCTTTGGAGATGCCTTGCTCGTGCACGACAGATCCGCTTTGCCAGGGCGTCGGCGCCAAGCCGGCGTAAGACGCCACCTGTTTTCGATTGGCGAAGCTTCGGTGAAGGCCCTCCGACCATAGAACGGCGGCAAATTCCGGACCGATCCCTCTTAAGTCGATCAACATCGTCCTTGGCGCCGGCGCATGCTCAGTCTTTGTCGTTGGGACGAACAAAACGTCCCGCTCGGCCTCGACGGCCTTGATCTGCTCAATCAGGAGCTCAAGTCGATCGAGTTCTCGGCTGATTTGAGCCTTGAGATGCGGAGGTAACGGACGACCATCGCCCGTCTTCAGTTCGTCGAGACGTTGGCGGCGATCGCGGCGCAGCGGCTCGTAACCGGATACCCCCTGGGAGAACAGCAATCCCTTGATCCGGTTGATGTGCTGGATCCGCTCGACAGTCAGCGTCTTGCGCTCGCGACAGACCCGTCGGCTGTCTTCATCTTCAGGCGTCGGCGCTCGGACCATCGCGCTCCTGCAAGCGCGGCAGCGTCGGCCGCAGCCTGTAGGCGTCGCTTGATGAGATAGGCGTGGCCGATGTCGAGCGTCAGCGCGCAGAAGCCGAGCAGCACGATCATGAAGAAGACGGCGATCACGATCGCCTGGCCTTCCTCGTCGTACGCGCCGCGAGGCATCAGCCGAGAAAGGTCCTAGCGTGAGGACCGCCGGGCCAAGGATGACGATGAAGAGCGCCGGAAAGATGAACAGGGCCGCAGGGAAGAGCATCTTCACCGGGGCCTTCGCGGCCCGCTCCTCCGCCGCCGCGTGGCGTCGCCGACGGGCGTCGTCCGCAAGCCCACGGAGAGTCTTCGCGAGAGAGAGGCCGAGCTCCTCGCCCTGGATCATCGTCCGAGCCATCGATCGCACGTCGCTCGAGCCGGTACGAGCGCCCAGACGCTTCAGCGCGCCGCTGCTGCTCTCACCGACCCGCATTTCCGCGAGGCAGAGTGCGAACTCATCAGCGAGCGGTCCCTGCGTCGACTCGACCACCTTCGCGATCGCACCGTACAAGCCGAGTCCCGCCTCAACCGTCACGGCGAGAAGGTCTAGGGCATCCGGCAGTGCATCGTCGATCCGTTCGCGCCGCGCGCGTGCCCGCCGGTCGAGCAGCACTCCGGGAAGCACGTATCCGGACACGGCGAGCGCGACGCAGAGCAAGATAGTCGCGGTCACCGTCCCGATCGCACCGCCGATGAGCAGGCCTCCTCCCGCGCCCAGGACGACCAGCACGAACCGGATCGACACGAAGTCAGCCGGCGTCACGCGGTCACCCACTCCTGCAGCCGCGAGTCGCTCACGGAGCCCGCTCCTGGTTCGTGCGGACGTCGACCTGATGAGGAGGAACTCCTCCACCGGCTGCAGACGGACGATGCGCCAACGGAGGCGTGTCGGCCGGGGACGATCGCCTGCCCAGGCCGTCACGATGCGCACCGCCTCACGTCCTTCCCGATCGGACGATGCGAGTGCGTCGACCGCAACGACCGTGGCGGCGACGAGCAAGAACCCAGCGAGGATCAGTAGCAGCATTGCTACGTCCTGACCGAGCCGATGCGCCGAATCACGACCGCACCGATCGTCATCATCGCCGCCGCGATGCCCACTAGCAGGTGGCCGCTGGCCGAGTGCCAGAGGGGATACATGTACGAGCCGTCCACCGCAGTGATGAGCACAGCCGCCACGAATGGCAGGGCGATGAGCACGCTGGCGGAAGCTCGGACCATGCCGGTCAGCGCGCGCACCTTGCGTCGGAACTGCTCGCGTGCCCGGACGGTCTCGGCCACGAGCTCGAACAACGAGGCGAGGCTCCCCCGACTTCTCGCTGAACGGCGATTGCAGCCAGCACGAAGGCAAGGTCGACGGAACGAACACGGCTTCCGAGATCCAGCAGGGAGTCGTCGAGCGCCCGGCCGAGATGCACCTCGCCGACAACTCGCCGAAGCTCGCGCTCGGCCGGTTGGCCGATGTCCGCCGCGACTGCCTGCAGGGCCTGATCGAAGCTGTGTCCAGCCTTCAGGGAGGCGGAGAGCGTGTCGAGGATCTCGGGCAGCTGCTGCTCAAATGCCCGGTCGCGCCGCCTGCCGCGCGCAGACAGCACGAGCCACGGGGCTGCGATCCCGCCGGCGCCAAGAAGAAGCGCGATGCCGACGCCCGCCACGGACACGCCGATGAGGAAGGCGGCGACGCCGGTTCCGACCGTCAGACAAACGACCGCACCGAGGGGGACATCGATCCCGGCGCGTGCAACCATCGCGCCAAGGTGGCCGTGGATCCGCAGCCGGCCGACGACCGACTCAGCCAACGCATATGCACGCGACGGACCCGCCATACTCGATCGTTCGGCGCGGCGATCGCTGACGACGTATGGCTCGAGCTGACGCTGCACCGAGATGCGCCGCGGAGCAAGCAGCGTGAGTACCAGACCCAACACAATCATGCCGACGAGTAACGGGATGGCGAGGCTCACGACGCGCGCCTCCGTCTCGGGCGCACGACCTGATCCCCGGCGAATGCATCCGGCGGCAAGCCCACCCCAGCCGTCGCGAGCTTCTGTCCGAAATGCGGTCGGAGTCCGGTAGCCAGAAGCTCGCCGAGCAACGCGGTGCTCTCAGCGGCCGCCGGGCGAGCCAGGAACAGATCCTGGAGTGTGACGATGTCGGATTCCATCCGCAGAACTTCCGTGATGTGGGTGACACGGCGGGACCCGTCGACGAGGCGCGAGACCTGCACTACGAGGTCGAATGCGCTGGAGATCTGCTCGCGGATCGCTCGCAGCGGCAGATCGACACCGGCGGTGAGGACGAGCGTCTCCAAGCGAGACAGCGCATCGCGTGGCGTGTTCGCGTGAATCGTGGTCAACGAACCCTCATGGCCCGTGTTCATCGCCTGCAACATGTCGACGGTCTCCGGACCGCGAACCTCGCCGACGATGATTCGGTCAGGACGCATTCGCAAGGCGTTCCTGACGAGATCTCGAATGCGCACCTCACCTTGTCCTTCGATATTCGACGGCCTCGACTCGAGGGACACGACGTGCCGCTGTTGCAGGTGCAGCTCTGCCGCGTCTTCGACCGTGATGATCCGCTCGTCACCCGGAATGAAGCTCGAGAGAGCATTCAAGAGGGTCGTCTTTCCCACGCCGGTACCGCCCGAGATGAGGACGTTGAGCTTGCCGCAGACACAAGCGCGAAGGAACGCAACGGCGTCGGCCGAAAGCGATCCCAGCGCTACCAGATCCTCGGCCGTCAGCGCGTCGCGCGAGAATTTCCTGATCGTCAGCACGGGCCCTCGCAGGGCCAGTGGCGGAATGATGACGTTTACGCGCGAGCCGTCCGCGAGCCGCGCGTCGACCATCGGGGACGCCTCGTCGACGCGCCTCCCGACTCCTGCGACGACGCGATCGATCACGCGAAGAAGATGCTCGTCGCTGGCGAACTGCACGCCCGTCTCCTCGAGCTTCCCGCCACGCTCGACGAATACCTGGCGATGTCCGTTCACCATGATCTCCGTAATCGATTCGTCGTGCAGAAGCGGCTCGATGGGTCCGTCGCCGAGTACGTCGTCGACGATGCCGGCGACCAAGAGCTGCCGTTCCTCCGTCGTGATCCTCTCCTGCGCGCGAGCTAGCTCGGTCTCGACGACATCGAGCACCCTCCGTCGAAGCTCGTCCGGCGAGCTCTCGAGCGACTGCAACTCCGGACCGACCGTTGCGACGCACGCGCGATGAAGCTCGGCGCGCAGCTCGACGAACCGATCGACACGGGCGTCCTCTTCGGATCTTCCGAGTCGAGGACCAAGTACGAGAGCGTCACTGACGTCGTTACCGTTGATCCGTTGCTGGAGAGACATGCCTAGCTCCTCCCGAAGCTGAATCGCTTCGGGCCGCGTGAAACCCGTGCTGTCGGCGCCGTGACGCCGCCGCCGATCGACCGCGCGAGCTCGATGATCGCGAGTCCAAACGGTGTTGGCGTCGCCTCGAGCACCACCGCCGCGGCGCGATTCACAGCGACGGTAACTGCGGGATCCAGCGGCAGCATGATGTCGACCTGGCGTCCCAGCGCTGCTTCGACGTCGGCACGGGCGATTCCGGTCGACGTGCTCGCGCGGTTGAGGACGACGCGAAGACGATCGTCCGGGAACGACAGCAGCTCTAGTGTCTGCAGAGTGAGTCGCACGTTCTTGAGCGTCGGAACGTCGGGATTGCAGAGCAACAGCAGCTGATCCGTCTCATCGAGTGTGGCGAGCATCGGGCCATAGAAGAACGGCGCAGTGTCGATCACGACGAGGTCATATGCCTCCCGCGCAACCGTAAGGAGCGTCCGGACTGCTTCTTCTCCGATCAGTTCGGCATCCTCAGGGCGAACGGGTGCCGAGAGAACGTCGACGCCCGAAGCGTGCCGCTCGGTGTACACCTCGAGCTTCTCGGCATCGAGGGTCGCAGAAGTGCCGATAAGCTCGTGAAGAGTGTTCCGCGGCGTCAGTCCGAGCATGATCGCGGCGTCCCCGAACTGGAGATCGAGATCAATGAGCAGCGTCCGGCTGCTCGTGTGTTGCGCGGAGGCGACCGCGAGGTTGGTGGAGACGACGGACTTCCCGGATCCGCCCTTCGGAGAGAAGACGGTGACGACCCGTCCACGCTCGAGCCGAGCGAGCCGGTACGCCGCGCGGGCCGCCTTCTCGATCGCGAAGTGAAGTCCCTCCGACGACGCGGGTAGCGTGAGCACGTCCGCGATGCCGGCGTCGACGGCCCAGTGCACGAGCTCGCTCGATGGCGCAGTGGTGGCGAGGATGACGGGCCCGGCCGAGTGCTCGCGGAGTGTCGCGAGCTGCTCGCGAGGATCGGCGCGCTCGTCGTGGACGAGAAGCACTACGTCCGGAGCGGCGTGCGCCACCTGCTTCGCGACCAACTCGAACCCCTCGAGACGTGCGATGTCGCCCTTGAGAAGGGTGGCAGCCGCGCCCCCGCCGGCGACCGCCACTCGGATACGAGTTTCAGCGGCCACTTGCACCTCCCACCAGATTCGATGCAGTCGCCGGCTGCAGCACGGGATCCCGAGCGCCGGCGCTCGGGCGCGACAGCAAGGACCAGTCTCCGTTCTTTGCGAGCCAGAAGAGACGCTGCGCCTGGAGTCGGGGTGAGCTCGAGCTCGGCCGAAACGGTGTCCTGCTGGCTCGACAATCCGGACGACGTCTCCGCCGGAGGCGCCTTCACGACGAGCAGGTTGTGCAGGACGACGGCCGCGACGTGCGTCTGCCCCGACTCCGGCAGCTTGATCGAGCCGACGACGTCGACCCGGTTTCCTCTTTCGAGCGTGCCGGCGAGGAGCTGGGTGGCGGTGCCTGACAACTCGATAATCCGCGCAGTGCCGCCGAGCTCGGACGGAAGCCCCTGCTGTTGAACGCTACCGAACCTCCGGGCAGTAATCTGTTCGCCGCGGTAGGTCGGCTGCAAGGCCACCAGATTCGCGAGCTGCCCGATGCTGGTCACCGCACCCGCTGCGAGGGCGTCGGCCGGCACGCGCTCCTTGACGACCCATCGTCCGTCGGTGATCTCGGACGCTGGACGTCCCGAGTGGGATGTCGCGGGTCGCGATCAAAACCGCCTTGCCAGACGTTGCCGCAACGCTGTTCGGTCGCGCCTGAGCTCCGTAAATGATCATGAGTGCCACCGCGGCAACCGCGAGCGTGACCGCGATGGCGATCTTTCGACTGCTGTACGAAAGTCTCCGCATCATCTTCCTCTGATCTCAGATCGCCGCTATTCGACTCGCTCGACCATCGTGCTGTGCAAATCGCCAGACGTCACGACGATTCCGAGAATGTTGATCTGGTACGGGTAACTCGCAGATACCGTGACGGTGTCACCCGCCCGCCACGTCGATGTGACGACGACCTGGAGTTTCGACGGGTCGAGGTCGCCGGCAGCCGCGATGACCGCCTGTTGCGCCGTTGCGATCGGATTGGTTGCGGTGCTGCTCACGGCCGCCTTGCGTGCGCCCGCGCGCACCGCGTCCGTGACCACCAGCGAGTTCTTGAACGCGACTCCGAACTGCACGATCCCGAAGAGAATCAGCAACAGCACCGGTGCCACGAGCACGAACTCGACGAGCGTCTGCCCTTTCTCGCCTCGCCTATCTCTGACGGGTCTCATTGTCCGCTGGCCCCGGAACGGCAGATGAGTCCGCCAAGCGCGGAGCATCTGCCGTGCCGCACGAACGTCCTCAGAGCGCGTTGCCGATGTTCGTCAGAGCGCCAGAGATCGCTCCTTTGAACGTCGTGAGCGCAAGCGTCAGTCCTACCGCCACCAGCACGCTGATGAGCGCGTACTCGACGAACGTCTGTCCGTCCTCACGCTTCGCTGCGAGCATCGCCGAAACGACGACGCGGTTGATCGCATCGATGACCACTATGTACCCCCCTCGTCCTTACATTGCGGAGCGCTTTGAAGCGCTCCGCCCACCCGCGTATCCGGATTGGAACGCCGGTGATCAGCGTGCGCCTTGCTCACGGGACGACGCACACCGGTCGGAATAGGTCTTCGACAATCGAAGGTCCAGGCGTTTGCCCGGCCTGATTTGATTCTCTTCGCCGTTCCGACCAGCCGGACCGATTCCGTCTCGCCACGGGGGTGGTTTCATTGCGACAGATCACGGTGCGTACGCACGAGGGACGCGTCGTCTGTCGGCGCTGTGCCGTCGCCGACGGGCCGTTGACGCGGATGCGCGGCCTGCTGGGCCGCTCGGAGCTCCGTGCCGGGGAAGGGATGCTCTTGAAGCCTGCCGGAAGCGTGCACACCTTCTTCATGCGATTTCCGATCGACGTCGTTTTCATCGACCGTGAGGGACACGTGACGCGCGTCATTCGCGCCTTGCGCCCCTGGCGTGTCGCCGGAAGCCGAAGAGCCCGCGCCGTCCTCGAGCTGCCTGCGGGCGCATGCGCACGTGATGAGATCACCCGAGGGTCCTGCCTCAGGCTCACTCTTTGAACGGCCGGCCGTGGAACCGCGGTCTACTCGAGTCCGTCCAGGAGGCCGGCGTCGAATGCTGCGCTGACGGCGCCTGTGCGGTTCTCGACCTCAAGCTTTCGATAGATCCCGGTGAGGTGGAACTTCACGGTCCGCTCACTGAGATTCAAATGCGTGGCTATCTCCTTGTTCGAGAAACCTCGCGCAAGCACCAGCAGCACCTCAGACTCTCGTTCGGTCAGGATGCCCTCGGGATCTGATTCGCTGGAACGCCCAATGATGCCGTCGAAACCATGGTCGATAGCCTCGCGCACTGCCTCGCCCAAGTGATCTAGCTCGACGGTCTTGAGAATGTAGGCTCTGGCCCCGGCTTCGAACGCAGCAGTGATGTCATCGGGCGAAGCCGAGTCGGCGAGAACGATCGCCGGAATCTCCGGAAAACGGGTCGCGAGACGTCGAATCGCGGCGATACCGTCGAGCTCCGGAAGGTCGAGCTCGAGCAGCACTGCATCCGGAGCATGCCTTTGGACCAACGGGAGCACCTCGCTTCCGCGGCGTGCGAACGCCGCGATCTCGAACCCGTCTGACTCGAGCGCCCGCTGAAAAACGGGGTGTAACAAGGGGTGGTCGTCAGCGACGACCAGCCGCAGAGTGCCGCAGTACATTTCGCTCCAATCGCCGCAGAGCCCGGAGAGACGCGAGCCGCAGTGCGCGCGCGAATCCGGGCACTCAGTCTTTAGAACGAGGTGCGCCGCTTGTCAACCCAAACCCGTGCTCGAGCCGCCGACCATCATCGCCTGCGCACGGCCAAACGCCGGTCGACACTCATGCGCCTCTCGAGGATCGGCGTCGACGAGACGCCTGTCCGTCGATCTGCGGTTGCGCGACGATCGATGAGCCGCCGTCGTTCCACTCTGGGTATTCGTTCGAGATGACCTGAAGACGTCGATTCCGAAGAGTCGACCACTGCCTTGGGACATCCCATTTCGACCGCAAGGCGTACGGCATCCGCGAGCGGGTCGAGTTCTGCGGTCTTGACGATATACGCTCGAGCGCCCGCTTCGAACACGGTTGTGATGACAGCCGGCGATACGGAATCACCGAGGACGATCGCCGGAAGGTGCAAGGGAAGCGTTCGACGAGGCGCCCGAATCGGGGTCGTTCCGTTCAACTCCGATAGGTCGAGATCGAGTAGCACCGCATCCGGGCGATGCCGTTCGACCAGCGTCAGGAAGTTGCACCCGCGCGGCGCGGACGCCGCGATGGAGAACCCCTCCGACTCAAGCCGCCCTTGCAACCGCAGGAGAGGGCCTTCGACGATCACCAGCCGCAGGACTTCATCCATCGACTCCATACCCTCCTCACCCTCGATTCCGCATAGGCGCCCTTGGGTGTACTCGGCGCGGGTCGGCCAACCCCAAGCTTTACTTCTGACTCGCGAGTTGGCAACAACAATTGTTGACCCTAGGGAGGATCAACGAGCAGGGGCTTCCGACTCAGTAACTGACTCCTCGGTCGCGCGCGGCTAGCGCCAGCGCCACGCCCAGCGCAGAGGCTTGCAAGCGCCACGAATGCAAGTTGCGACTAGGAAAGCGTCATGTGAGTCCGGCAAGGCAACGGCTCGGCGCATAGTCGTTTGGTGAGATACGCCTCCACTGCTCCGTCGGGATATCCCACGGCTGGGCGATGACCTTCGGAGGTGCGGCGCCCCGAACGTCAACAGGGTCGTGCGTGCAGCCTACGGGGCAGCTCTTCGAAACGAGCCTGCCGGCGTCCCTTGAAACAAGGGCCGCCGCTGGAGGTCCGAGAAGGGGTTCTTGGCCCTCCCCCGAAAGGGGGATGCCATGGCGGCGCCCGAAACGGAAATCGGTTACCTCGTGCCACCGCCGGGGCGCGCCGAGAACGCCCTCCAGCGTCTCCTCGGTCGGTTTCAAACAGATCAGCCCGATACCTTCGCCCACGCTGCTGCCGTGGAGGCGCTCTCCGTTGACGTAGCGAAGCGGCTGCGTGTCAGAGAGCCGCTGCTCGGGGCGCTCCGGCTCGGAGCTTTCCTGCACGATATCGGCAAGCTCGAGGTTCCTCGTCGGATCCTGCGGAAGCCGGGTCCCCTCACTACCCGGGAGTGGGCGAGGATACGCCGGCACCCAGTGGCCGGCGTGCGACTCCTCTCGCCGATCATTCGATCCGAAGAGGCGCTGGCGATCGTCCGTTTCCACCACGAGCGCTGGGACAGGAACCGGGTACCCACACGGGCTCGTCGGGAACGAGATACCGCTCTCGGCGCGAATCGTCGCTGTTACGGACGCCTTTTATGCGATGAGCGAGGCACGGTCGTATCAGCGGCCGCTCTGGTGTGAGCAGGCGCTCCTTGAGCTGCAGGGGAACGCGGGTGGGCAGTTCGACCCGGACTGCGTCGAGGCGGTGTGTGAGACGGTTGCCGTCCGCCGCGCTAGCTAACCGCCCATCGGGCGTTTGCGATTTCGCTCAGCTCCCGGCTAGGGGCGGCGGGTGCCGGACAGGATCTGCCAGCTGAAGCTGGTCGACGAAGAGCGAATGATCAGGACCTGGGCTTCGTAGACGTTCCGGTCGGCATCGGTGAGGTCGCAGTTCAAACGGTGGTAGGACTCAGCCAGCCTGACCGCTCCACGCCGTATCGACGCAGGCCGCGACAGTGCGCACGCACGATGTCCTGGTGCCGGCCGCTGTAGTTGATGCCGTGCGAAGCGATTGACTTGGCGACAGCTGCCTCTTGGGCAAAGCCACCGCCTCGGGTCGCTGCCCCGACCGCCGGCACGGCTAACAAGTGCGGCGGAGCCGACCGCTAGAACGCACAAACGCTGCATTTCTCGACCCCAAAGGTAGTCCGTCGCCTCGTTGGATTCTATGCTTCTTGCCGTCGAGGGGCCGCTTCGCAGGCTCGCCGACTGCAGCGTCAGAGCGTCCGGTCCAAGGTGACCTCTCCCACTGAGCTCGCGGCTCCGCCACGGGACGGCGTGCGCTGCCGACGAACGTCACGTGCAAGACCACGGTCTTCTACACGAGCGGACAGTCCAGGGCGGCAAGGTCACGACGCCCTGCTCGCCGCCGCACTGGCGCGATCCGCAAAGTCCGCCCTGACACAGCGATCGACAGCCCTCGAGGAGCTGTCCGCCGAGCCT
>CAVTMK010000004.1:0-870877 GCA_963735805.1 uncultured Verrucomicrobiae bacterium
TCCTAAGTCTGGCGCGTCTGCCAATTTCGCCACCCTGGCAACCCGATTTCGGATTGTAAATTTTCGATGCGCGATTGCAAATGAGGCCGGGCTCGCCGCAACGATGAGCAGGCTCCCGACGACCCCGTGCTCTTACTGAACTTCTCGGTCACTCCCCGAGAGGACCGAACCCATCGAATTCCTGAATGAGAACGCGATGTGGACCATGCGTTACATCCACAAAAGAGGGACTGGTCGTCAGTCCATACGCCACAACGGATTGTTTATAGACGTTGTACTGCGTTTGATTGCCAACCAGGATTCTATCTTTGGTCGCGGTTGGATATACGTAGTACAATTTCCCTCCGTATCCGACGGTTGAAACCTGGCCGGGTGGCAGCGCGCTGACGCGTTGCTGCTGTTTGGGCGTGCTCACAGTTTTTGTTTTGAATCCGGCTCGCACCAGCAGGTTTTCCTTTTGTGATGTTGCGCTGGAGTCGACGGAAGTACTCTGGCATCCCCACGTCAAGCCCAGCGATAAGATCACGGCAAAAATATTCGTAAATAGAAGCGTCTTTTTCATCTTTTCTCATTCCTCCGTTGATTGCGCTTTTGCCGTCTTATTTGTTGGACGTCAAAACAAATTTGAAAAGCGGGGCTTCCCCAAGGTAATTCCCGCGAGAATTGATAATCCCACCTATGACGATACGCGAGTTGGCGTCGGCTCGTTTGAGGCAGGCGACACGACCGGCGTAGAAGGTTTCGCTGCGGCAGGCGCTGCTGCTTTCTTTTTTGCAGCAGCTTCTGCTGCAGCGGCCAGTTTCGCATCGACTTCGGCAGCGTCGGTTGGGGAGATTCGACGATAGTAATCGTTAGACTTCGCAAGATCGTCCTTGCGCATCAACAACGCATCGAAACGTTCCCGCGTGCTGAGCTCGAAGTCCTTGTCCATCTTGATCGCCTCAAACGGGCAAACTTCGACACAAATCTGGCAACTCATGCAAACCGAGATATCGATGTCGAAGATCTTCGGGTAAAACTGTGGTTTACCCATGTAGTCGGGCTTCTTGTCGTCGCTTTTGACGATATAAATGCATTGCGGTGGACATTCCTTCTCGCAAATCTTGCATGCTACGCAGCGCAAACCGGCGTGCGGATCTTCGCCGTCATAAAGAAGAAACGGAAAATTCCGATAATTCTCCGGCAACGGAGTGCGCTCCTCGGGGTACTGGACTGTGATCAGCCGCTCCTTGTCGAAATAACTTCCGACAAAGTTCCGCGCGGTAACTGCCATTCCTTTGAGTATGCCCGTGCCGATCATTGGATTCGTTAAAGCGTTAAAGCGGATTCTGCATCACCGATCGACCTCTCCCATGACAATATCGATGCTGCCGAGAATTACCATCACATCGGCAACGGTATGGCCAAGGCACATATCTTCCAGAATCGTAAGATTGATGAAACTCGGCGGACGCACCCGATATCGATACGGGTTCGGTCCGCCGTCACTAATCAAATAGAAACCAAGTTCGCCTTTGGGCGCTTCAATGCGCCCATACGCTTCGCCAACCGGCGGGCGAAAGGCGCGGATTTTCACCTTCGAATTGACGATCGGGCCAGCGGGAAGCTGTTCGAATGCCTGCTTCAAAATTCCGACGCTCTCGTGCATTTCCAACACGCGCATCATTAGTCGATCGTAAGAGTCGCCGTGTTCGCCTAACGGAATCCGAAATTTGAAGCGTGGATAGAATCCGTAGCCGTCCACTTTTCGGAGGTCATAATTCACACCACAGGCGCGAAGCATCGGGCCGGTGATACCCGCACTGATCGCGAGCCGCGGCGAGACTTTTCCGACGTTCTGCGTCCGGGCGATTACAACTTCATTGCCGACGATCAATTGTTCCAGCTCCTCAACGAAGCGCGGGAAACGGTCGACAATTTTCCTCGCATACGCGAGCCATTCGGGACTCGCATCGACCCGGCACCCGCCAAAGCGCATGTAATCGCACATCATGCGCGAACCTGACAGCGATTCGAAAAGGTCGAGAATTTTTTCACGCTCGCGGAACGCGTACATGAGCGGGGTCCCCCAGGCGCCCATGTCGTTAAGCAAAAACCCCAGCAGCGACGCGTGATTCTGGAGCCGAGTCAGCTCTGCAAGAATAACGCGAAGATATTCGGCGCGCTCGGGAACCTCGATCCCCGCCAGTTTTTCCACGCTGAGCGCATACGCCCAGTTATTGGTCATTGAGCAAAAATAATCGAGCCGATCCGTGTACGGCATTGAGCCCAGATAGGTGGCGTTCTCGCCAATTTTTTCGTGGTTGCGATGCAGATATCCGAATACCGGCTTGAGCTTGCGTACGATCTCGCCCTCGAGTGCAACGTTCATCCGGAAAACGCCGTGCGTGGAGGGATGTTGCGGTCCCATCGAAACTTCGAGTAACTCGCCCTCAAGTCGCGAGCCCATACTGACGGGCGGTCGCTCCATTGCTTCGAGTGTTTCTACGATTGCGCTCATGTCGGCTCTGATCCTTCGACGATGCCTTCGGCTCCATCGCTTTGTGGTCGGGACGGATAATAATGTTTGGCTTTCTCCAGCACGTCGTCATGCGGTGTCGGTTCGTATTCGTAATCGTCCGGTTCCCGATAATCCTTGCGCATCGGATAATCCTCGAATTCGTCCCACATCAGGATCCGACGGAGGTCGGGATGGCCGTCGAACTTGACGCCGTAAAGATCAAAAATTTCGCGTTCCTGAAACTCCGCGCTTCGCCAGATCGGCGTGAGTGAAGGCAGACAAACATTCTCTACACGGTTTGGCGTCCGCATCCGAATGATCACCGGCCCATGTTTGTGGATCATCGAGTAAAGGTGGTAAACGGTTTCGAGGTAGCCGGGAATTTTTTCCTCAGTCGTTTCGTTAACTTCCTTTTCCTCTCCATCGATGACTTTTTTCACCTTCACTGTTTTCTTGATCGTCCGGTCTGGCCAATCGACGCCAGTGACATTGGAACAAAAATCCAGACTCAAGGTCTGGTCGTCGCGCAACCACTCCGCCACATCGCGCGCGTTTTCGTTATCTATCTTGAGGGAATGCTGCTGTGATGGGTTCGGATTCCGCACGATCTCGACCTTCGCCTCGGGTATGGCGGCTTCGATCCGCGCTTTGATCTGCTCCAGGGACTCCATTCGTCAGGAGCGTTCGATCGCCGGGGGATGAAACACGGTTCGATTCGCCGGGGGCTCGAGATCGTGCTTCCCGAATGCGGGCACGGGGAATTCGCTTGGTTGCTCTGAATCCAGATGAGCCGCCTTATCCGCACCGCTCAACTTCTGCTCGTCGATCTTGCGCTGCAATTCCATGAAGGCGTGCAAGAGCGCTTCCGGACGTGGCGGACAACCGGGGATATAAACGTCGACCGGAATATAACGATCGATTCCCTTCAGGACGTTGTAGCCTTGCTTGAACGGACCGCCGGAAATGGCGCACGCGCCCATCGCGATCACGTATTTTGGATCGGCCATTTGATTGTAAAGACGCACAATCTGCGGCGCCATTTTTTTGGTCACGGTTCCTGCGACGATCATCAGGTCGGCCTGGCGCGGGGATGGCCGAAAAACTTCGCCGCCGAACCGAGCGATGTCATAGCGCGACGCGGCGGTCGCGATCATTTCGATGGCGCAACAAGCAAGACCGAACTGGAGAGGCCAGATCGAATTCTTTCGTCCCCAGTTATAAAGCTCTTGGACAGAACTAACCCAGACCCCTTGCCTTTGCAGTTCCCCTCGCAAGCCTTCGTCGATTTCTTCACTCATTGCTGCGCTCTAACGCGTCGTCGCCCAAACCCTTCAACCTTCCCATTGCAAACATCCCTTACTCCAAGCCCAAACGAGCCCCTCGAGCAGGAGCAACAGGAAAACCAGTATCGCGATGAACGCACCGACAGGCAAACCGGTGAAAGCCACCGCAAATGGGACGAGAAAGATCGCTTCCACGTCAAATATAAGAAACATGATCGCGTACAAATAATACTGCGACCTGAACTGGATTTGTGCTTCACCAAGCGATTCGACACCGCATTCGTAGATCGCGTTTTTCTGCGGCCCTGGTTTCGGCGGTTGAAAGATTCGCCGCCATAGCCACGCGAGGGCGAGCGGAACCAATGGAAAAACCAATGCTACGCCAATAAAAATGACGATGAAGAGATAGGGATTCGCCCTCATCAGTTGTCGTCAAACTCGCTCGGAAAGCGTGGCTGCCAAGCTTATTTTCAACACTCAGAAGGGTCGGCAAATAAATTTTGCAGTTTCGCCGAGGCTGGAAAATTTGCGAAGTCTTCCCCCCTCTGCGCAGACTCGGGATGACCGAGTTGCGCTCCGCCCCTGGGCAATCGGAACCGGAACTTACTCCTGTTCGCTCGATTTTCGGCCGAACCAGCGTCTTTTCTTCGGTTTCGATTCTTCCGCTGGCGCAGGCACTTCGGCGGGTTTCTCTTCCTTCGCAGTCGGCTCCTCTTCCTTCAACGTCACAGCTTCCGGCTCTGTCTTCTTTGGCTTGGGCTCAGCTTCTTTCCGCTTCGCCTTTTTCTCTTCTGCCGGCTTTTCCTCGACCACCTCTGCCATATCAACCCATTCGATGAATGCCATCGGAGCGGAATCACTCTTACGCTGACCAAGCTTCACGATGCGAGTGTAACCGCCGTTACGCTCCGCTGATCTCGGCGCAATGTCGTCGAACAATTTCTTCACCGCTGTCTTTTGGCGTAGCGTCGCCAGGGCGGTGCGACGCGCATGAATCGATCCGTTTTTGCCGAGCGTGACCATCCGTTCCGCGAGAGGACGAACTGCTTTGGCCTTGGCCAGCGTGGTCTTGATGCGCTGATGCTCGATCAAAGAGCAGACCTGATTAGCCAGCAGCGCTTTGCGATGCTCGGCTGTGCGACCCAGTTTGATAGTCTTTTTTTGGTGTCTCATGGCGCAACGAATTTGATTCCAGAGCCGGCGACTATTCCTCGCCAGCGGCTCCGCTCGGGACGGCGCCATCGCCACTCACCGGAACGTCCAGAAGACCAGGTTCGAATTTCATCCCCAGACTCAAACCGAGCTGTTGTAGTTTGTCCTTAATTTCGTTCAACGATTTCTTCCCGAAATTACGATACTTCAGCATTTCGGCTTCCGTCTTTTGTGCAAGCTGACCGACGCTTGTGATGTTCGCATTGTTCAAGCAATTGGCTGCGCGCACGCTGAGCTCGATTTCGTTCACGCTCATGTTGAGCAGTTTCTTAAGCTTCAGATTCTCTTCGCTCACACCAGCAGGCGTCTGGTCAAACTCGATCACCTCTTCGTTGAAGTTCACGAACACGTCGAGGTGATGCCGCAAAATGGCTGAGGCCTGGAGCAATGCATCATCCGGCGTCAAGCGACCGTCGGTCCAAATTTCGAGAATGAGCTTGTCGTAATCGGTGCGTTGACCGACACGAGTGTTTTCGACCGCATACTTGACGCGAGTGACCGGTGAAAAAATCGAATCGATCGGAATCAGACCAATCGGCTGATCAGGATGCTTGTTTTCCTCGCGCGGTAGCAAAACCGCGGCCGACACGCACATCAAGCTCAGCGTCAAATTTGTGCTTCTTGTCGAGAGTGCAAATGATCTGCTTCGGATTGAGCACTTCGTAACCCTGCACCACCTGAATGTCGCCGGCTGTCACTTCGCCTTCCTTATTTATAATGAGCGAAAGTTTTTTGGGCTCGTGATCATGACCGTCCAGCTTTGAATTTCACCTTCTTGAGATTGAGGACAATGTCGGTCACGTCCTCCACCACGCTTGGTAGCGTGGCGAACTCGTGTTGTGCGCCTGTGATTTTGACTGCGGTGATGGCCGCGCCTTCCAGAGAGGAAAGCAGGACGCGCCGGAGGGAATTCCCTACGGTGTGACCGTAGCCGGCCTCAAACGGCTCGGCGATAAATTTGGCGTATGTATCTGTGGCTGTGCTCTCATCTTTAGTGAGAGTCTTCGGCATTTCAAAACGACCGTAACGGATTGGCATAGGTTCTAAGGATGAAGGAAGAATTGTGAATGAGAAATGAGTAAGGCCTCGCGGCCTTTCGTCCTTCTACGCTTCTACTTCTTCCTTTCGGATCACCGGGTTCCCCCTGGCGAGTGCGGCCTCACGTCCAGCGACGGAAACCCAGGGACCAACGGCGTAATTACAAAACTCGCTGCGGAGGTTGGAATAAAGGCGAAATCCGCGATTTTGCAAACACTCGTTTGGGTAGGGCGTCGCGCGGCGTCGTCCGGTCGGTACAGCGCGCCGACCCTATCCTTCCACGATTTCGTCCGGCAACTCGTTTGGATTTGCCGACGTTCTGGGAAAATGCGTGGCTAGCACCTTACCAACTTCATGAATCGCTTCGGCCAGTGCATGGCTAAACTTTTCATTCTGAAAATGGATGCGCATTCCATCCACAATACTGTGCCAGAACTGCTCGCCGCATTTTTTGTGAATCGCCTCATCGCCGACGACAGCGAATTTGTGCGCTCGCGGCGCTACGAAAATCAGCACCGCATTGCGCTCGCGAGTCTTATACATCCCAAGTCGTTGAAATTTTTTCTGCGCCACGGCCACCGGGTCAGCATCAGATTTGCCGCGCTGAATAAAGACGCGAATCTCGCCGGAAGTTTTCGATTCCGCGTCACGAATCGCTTCGATGATCCGGTCATGATCTAGCTTGCTGAGAAATTCTTTCGTTCGCATCCGTTACCAACTCGATCCAGCGCCGCCACCGCCAAAACTCCCACCCCCGCCGCCGAAGCCGCTGAACCCGCCGCCACCATTGCCCGATGAACCGCCTCCACCACCCCCTACGGGAAAAAAAACAGGGCCTCCCCGGCCGGATGAATAACCATAACCGCCAAGTCGGCGCATGATTCTCGAAATTACAAATAGGGCAATGATAAAAATGATGAAGAACAAGAAGCTTGGGGCGCCACCACCACGATGTCCTTCCGCAACAGTCTTTCCCGATCCCTTGTACTCGCCGCGAATCGCCTTAAAGATCGAATCGATTCCGATCGCGATCCCGCCTTCGTAATCGCCGCTGCGAAAATGCGGCTTGATTTTGTATTCGGTGATGTCGAACGCTGTTGCGTCGGGCAGCGCTCCTTCCAAGCCGTATCCAACTTGGATAAACATCTTTCGGTCCTGAATGAACACGAAGAGGACAACCCCATTGCGACGCTCCTTCTGACCAACGCCCCATGCCTGAGCGACCCGTTGAGTGTAATCTGCGATGTCTGACTCACTCTGCATTTTCGGGAAAATTGCCACTACGACCTGGTCCGACGTTTCGCGCTCAAACTGCGCGAGCTGTTCGTTAAAGCGATAGGCAGCTTCTTTCGAGACAATGGCGGCGTAATCGTTGAAGTAGCGGTCGGGTTTCGGCGGAATGACTTCTGCGCCGCGGGACTCTATAGCAAGCGAAGCAAGTAACGCTGCGATCAACAGAGCGACCTGTTTGGTACGCAGTTGCCGTGGCAGCCGTGTCGACTGCTGGATCGCGGATGACCCGCCTTTCGCCCCGGCACGCCCGCCCGCCGCTACCGCAAGATTGAGAATCACCTTATGGCGACGCAGCAGTCGCTGGCGTCGGCGCGAGGACCTGATTCAAATTCGCGGCCGGCGTTGGCGCGGGACCAAAATTAAATTGCACAGGGGGCGGTTTCTCCGCGCCTGCTTGCGCTGTGAAAAATGGTCGCGGCGGAAAACCGAGCATTCCAGCAATCAGGTTTGTCGGAAAACTGCGCACCGCCACGTTGTAGTTTTGCACAGCATTGTTGAAGTTCCCTCGCTCAACGGAGATCCGGTTCTCAGTGCCTTCAAGCTGCGCCTGCAAACTGAGAAAATTCTGGTTGGCCTTCAATTCCGGATACCGCTCCACTACCACCAACAGGCGCGACAACGCGTTGCTCAACTGTCCTTGTGCAGCCTGGAATTGTTCGAGCTGCGCTGCGTCGGTAGGCGCTTTGCTAGGATCAAGTTGCACGCGGCCAACGCTGGCACGCGCATTCGTTACTTCGGTAAGGGTTGATTTTTCGAAATTCGCCGCGCCTGAAACTGTGTTCACCAGATTGGGAATCAAATCCGCGCGGCGCTGATAGACATTTTGTACCTGCGCCCAGCTCTGATCGACGGTTTGCTGCAAACGGACGAGACGATTGTAACTACCGCCCAACGCAAGGGCCGCAATAACGACAATAAAAAGCAGAATTGCGAGTACCACCCCACAACCCATTGTGAATTTGCTCATAGGGATATAGACGATTGTTAGCGATTATTTCTTTAAGACTGGAGTTACTTGTGAAGCGACCACCTTCCATGCGCCATCTTGTTTTATAAATGTATCCGTCCACACGAATTTCCCACCAAGAAGATTTTGTTTTCCTTCGTGCGCTTTGATTGTGCCCTGGCCTACGACGATTCCGGTGTCTCCATACAAACGGAGCTGTAGATCGTCGATTTTAAATTCGGGGAAGGCGATGTCGCCGGTCATGCTTTCCAAGTCTTCCACCTTGTTCACGATGCTCCCGTCAGGCCAGACCACCGTGCAATCTGGTGCCTCAAGCCGCCGGGTGAATGAGCTGTCACCTTTCATGCGTGCGTCAGCCCAGTCATGCTGGATCTTGATGAGCGCCTGCTCGTCCTCAGAGTTTTCTTTCATCAACGTCAGATCGTTTGCCAGACAGACAAGTAAGTCAATCCTGCGTACAGATTTACTGAATACGGCCCAGCACGAGACGCAGGAAGTGTGCGTCGGAGAATCTTGCGTTTGATCCTTGTCTCACAATGATCGCATTCAGTGAAGGAATAACGAACAAGCGCTGATAGCCCGAGCCAAGTGCCACGACCATGTCTGCGGGCGCTTCCTTACAAATGCAAACATTGTTCCATTGCGCACTTTGCCATGGCAAATCCAGCATCCGTTCCAAGTCTGCCTCGCGACGACCGGGCGCCTGCTCATTCAACCAAAACGTGAGGCCATACGACGGGTTCGCTTGCGAACCTGCAAACGCGTCTCGCAACAGAGCTGCCGGAACAATTTGTCGCCCGTGATAAGTACCTTGTCCGAGCACCAGTTCGCCCAGGCACGCCCATTCCCGCGCCGTCAATTCAAATCCCGTTGCGGGCAACGGGTTACCTCTGGCATCTTTTTTGTAGTTAAGCCGACCCAATCCGAGGCGATTGGACACGCGTGTTTCGAAATAGGCGATCGTGCTGCGCCCCTTTAGCTTTCGACGCAACAGCTCGCAAAAAATCTGCAGATGACTCGGGCCATAAATAAAAGCCGAACCGGGTGCGACAATCGCCGGTAATTGAATCGCCATTGCATTTCGGTCGCTCATCGACGGGCGCTGAAGACGCGAGGCGGCTTCCATACCGTCAGTCTGGCTGAGCAACTGACGAATGGTGATCTGCGATTTGCGCGGGTCGCTCTTCCATTCAGTGATTGTATCCGAAACAGGATCGTCGAGTTTGAACAGTCCATCCCGCACCGCAGCAAGCGCCGCGATTCCCCAAAAGCTCTTTGTGCCACTAAAGATTGGCCATCGTCCACGCGCCGAACCGCCATTGGCATAATGCTCAAAAATCGTCCGGTTGTTCTGGATCACCAGCGTTGAAACGCCGCGTTTGCTCTCGGAATATTTTGCTGCGCGCGCACAATCAGCGGGCTGGATCTCAGCCCCCCGTGACGCCGGTGTTGCAAGTACAAGAAGCAAAAGGCCGCTTCGCTGTGCGAAGTGTAACCATGAAGGGCCATTCACGCGTAAATCGCGTTGCCGAGAGGCAAACGCCTATGATTCGGGCGTTGCAGCCGCAGTGGATGACTCCGGCGCGCCGGCGTCGCCAGCGTCAGTCGGAACACGCGCCTTCGGCAAATGACGCGTTCGCAACTCTTCGACATTCGGCAATTCGTCCAGATTCCGAAGTCCGAAATGATCCAAAAAAAATTGCGTGGTTTCATAAAGAAGCGGGCGCCCGGGGATTTCAGCGCGGCCGGCGATTTTAACCAGCCCGCGCTCCATCAACGTTTGCAGCACACCATCGATGTTCACACCTCGAACTGCTTCCACGTCTGCACGCGTAATCGGCTGGCGATAGGCAATGATCGCGAGCGTCTCCAGTGCTGGCGCACTCAACCGAGCCGGTTTCGGCGCGGGAAAAAGTTGGCGCACCCACTGGGCGTACTTCGAATCGGTAGCCAGCTGCCAACCGTCCGCCTTTTCGTTAAGTTGAAATGCCCGCTGTTGCTCGATGCACTCGATTTTCAATTGTTCGAGTGCGGCGGCAACCTCCGCTAAACTTATCCGAGCGAATTCGTTAGGCGGAGATTCATCTTCCGCGCCGGCTCCCTTGATAGCTTCCGTCAATTCACGGATTGAAAGCGGTTTCTGCGCACTAAATAGAAGTGCTTCGATTACCCGGGACAAACTCATGTGTCTTATAATTCCTATGTCTCCTATGCTCCGATCGCGCTCTGTATTGCGTCAGCGATTCGATCCGCTTGCTTATCGATCTTCTCAAGCTCGCGACCTTCGATAAGCAAACGGATCTTTGGCTCTGTGCCCGAATAACGCAGCAGCACGCGACCTTTGCCTGCGAGCTCTTTCTCAGCCTCGCTTACCAGCTTCATGACCGAGTTCAACTCCGTCAGGGGACGTTTTTCTTTCACCAACAAATTGCGCTGGGCCTGCGGATATTTTTCCAGACATGCCTTCAGTTTACTCAGCGGTTGGCCGCTCTTGTGCATGATGCAGAGAATCTGGAGCGCGCTGATGATGCCATCGCCGGTGGTTGTGAAGTCGCGGAAGATGATGTGGCCGCTCTGTTCGCCGCCAAGGTTGAGTTTTTGTCGCGTCATCTCTTCGATCACATAGCGGTCGCCGACTTTGGTTCGCACCACCTTGCCGCCTTTCGCGGCGAGTGTCTCATCCAGGCCAAAATTGCTCATTACGGTCGCCACAACCGTATTTTGCTCCAACCGGCCAGCATTTAGGAAATCGAGTGCCGCGATGGCGAGAATCTCGTCGCCATCGACCATCTCGCCGTCTTCATCACACAGCAGGACGCGATCGGCGTCGCCATCATGCGTAATGCCAACATCCGCGCCGCTCATTTTCACGATGCGCTGGATTTCATCCGGATGAATACTGCCACAGCCATCGTTGATGTTCATGCCGTTCGGTTGGTTGTGCGCCACGGCAACCTCCGCGCCAAGTTCGCGCAGAATGCAAGGCGTCGATTTGTAAGCGGCGCCGTTTGCGACATCCACCGCCACCCGCATTTCCTCAAGCGACATTCCACGTGGAAAACTTGCCTTGGCGAATTCTACGTAGCGGCCGAGCGCATCATCGATGCGCGTGGCGCGTCCGATTTTGTTGGCAGTCGGCCGAATGGAATCGATCTCACCGGTGAATACGAGCTGCTCGATTCTATCCTCGATCTGATCATCCAGTTTATAACCGTCGTGCCGGAAAAATTTGATGCCGTTGTCCTGGTAAGGATTATGCGAAGCCGAAAGGACGATGCCGGCGTCGGCGCGCAACGATCGAGTGATGTACGCCACGCCCGGCGTCGGCAGCGGTCCGATGATAAGGACATCGACTCCGAGTGAAGTGATCCCGGCCACCAGCGCGTTTTCGAGCATGTAACCGGAAAGACGTGTGTCCTTGCCCAGCACAATCTTGGGGCGCGCGCCTGCAGGAGTTTTGCGCGGATTCAACTGCGTGAAAACATACGCCGCTGCGCGCCCTAATTTCAGTGCGGTCTCTGCAGTAACCGGTTCCACGTTCGCCACACCGCGCACGCCATCGGTTCCAAAAATTCTCTTTTCGGTCACGCCGTAATTGAAACGCCCGAAAGCGGATTCGTAAACGGCAAATTTTCACGAGTAATAGATGGCCGGCAGTCCCAGCGGTCTTTCCTTGAGAACTAGTTGCGGGGCTTGAGATTGGGACGACTCTTTTATTTTTATCGCAGGCTAGACGTGAATGCCGAATCTCGTCGTAAAAACGAACTCCCCAAAAAGGAGATGCCGAAGGAATTTGGCGATTACGAACTACTGGAAGAAATCGGTCGCGGCGGTCAAGGCGTAGTCTTCCGCGCCTGGCAACGGAGCCTCAGCCGCACAGTCGCGGTTAAGATTATTGGGATTGGCCAGTGGACGACGGACGCGCACGTGAAACGCCTTCGGAGGGAAGCTGAAGCGGCGGCGAAACTAAATCACCCAGGGATTGTTCCGATCTACGAAGTCGGTGAACGCGACGGGACCTACTACTTTAGCATGCGGTTCGTCGAAGGGGATCGTCTCGACGAACTCGTCAGTCGCGGGCCGGTATCCACCCGGCAAGCAGCAGAGCTCATTGCCAAAGTCGCCCGCACCGTACATTACGCGCACGAACACGGCATTCTGCATCGAGACATCAAGCCGGGAAATATTCTGCTCGATGCAAACGGCGAACCGCACCTCACTGACTTTGGCCTGGCCCGATTGGTCGAACATGGGAGCACTGTGACCGGAACGCTGGAGGTCATGGGGACACCCAGTTACATGTCGCCGGAACAAGCGGTAGGTAACAACGCAGGCCTCGGCACGGCGACAGATGTTTACGGACTAGGTGCGGTCCTCTACGAACTGCTCACGGGCCATCCGCCTTTTGCCGGTGAAACAGCGTTCGAAACGGTTCGATTACTGCTGGATTCAGAGCCGCGGCAACCGCGTTCGTGGAACCGAAAAATCGATCGCGACCTTTCCGATATCTGCTTGAAATGTTTGGAGAAAAATCCTCGTTATCGTTACTCATCTGCACTGGAACTGGCCGAAGACCTGGAGCGTTGGCTATATCGCGAGCCAATCCTCGCAAAACGCAGCGGATTTTTCACGCATGCGCGAAAATGGATGCAACGCAATCCGACGATCACCGCCCTGATCGTGTTGTCGGTCGTACTCGCAGCTGGTCTAGGGGTCATGACGTGGCAACGTGAATCAATTCGCCGGATTCCCGCAGGGATCGCCGTCCTTCCATTTGAAAATCTCAGCGACAATAAGGAGGACGCCTTTTTTGCCGACGGCGTCCAGGACGACGTTTTGACCAAGCTGGCGAAAATCGCCGACCTCAAAGTGATCAGTCGGACCAGTGTCATGGGATATCGCGGGAAAAGGGATTTGCGTCAGGTCGGACGCACGCTTGGCGTTTCGCATGTGCTCGAAGGGACCGCGCGACGTGCCGGCGGCAAGGTACGTGTAAATGCGCAGTTGGTGGATACCCGCACAGACACAGGGATATGGGCGGACGAATACGAAAGGAGCTTGAAAGAGGCATTCGCAATTCCCAGTGAGATTGCTCAAGAAGTTGCCCAGCGACTGCACGTCAAAATTTCAACTGCTGAGAAACAGGATATCGAGCGGAAGCCAACTGGCGATCTGACTGCCTTTGAACTCTACGCGCAGGCCAGGATTCTTCTTTCCACACCCATCTTTAGCGCGACCGGTGATGCGAACTTGCTGCAGGCAGTCGATCTCCTGAATCAGGCTGTTGCACGTGATCCAGAATTTTTCCAGGCTTACTGTCAACTCGCTTATGGCCACGATCTTCTGTACTTCCTCGGTCACGACCGTACTCGCGCGCGTCTGGCGAAGGCCGAAGCGGCAATCGAGGCCGCGTCTCGGCTTTTTCCCGATGCCGGAGAAACCCACCTCGCACGCGCAGAAAACCTTTATCGTGGATATCTGAATTACAGCGACGCTCTAGCCGAATTGGAAGTCGCCTCCCGGGCCCTTCCAAATGATCCCCGCGTTTTCGAACTGAAAGGCTACATCCAGAGGCGTCAAGGGCACTGGGAGGACGCAGTACGAAATCTCGAACGAGCAGCTGATCTGGATCCACGCAATGTGTTTACGCTGGAGCAGCTTGCACTGAGTTACCAGCTTCTCCGGCGCTATGCAGAAACCGAGTCTTTGTTAGACCGCGTATTGACCATCGAACCGAACAATCTCGAGATAAAAGCAGCGCGCGCATTCGTCGATCTTGATTGGAAAGCCGATACCCGACCTTTACGTCGTTTGATCAGCGAAATCAGAGCGACTAGTTCGAGCGCAACACAAACCATCGCTAATTATTGGCTCTTTTGCGCGCTGGCCGAGCGTGATGCCGGTGATGCGAACGAAGCCTTAATCGCGACAGGCGAAAATCCGATAACGCTGGCTAACGAAAATGTCGTTTTTAATCGTCATTTTGCGGAAGGTGTTATCGCCCGGATGACGAACGACCAGACCAAGGCGCGGTCGGCCTTTAGCGCCGCACAACTGGAGCAGCAAAAAATCATCGAAGTCCAACCAAATTACGGTCCCGCACTTTGCGTGCTTGGATTGATTGACGCTGGTCTTGGCCGAAAAAGTGAAGCCGTTCGCGAAGGCTCGAAGGCCGTTGAGTTTCTCCCCTTGGCAAAGGATGCAGTTGGCGGCGCTGAACTAGTCAAGTATCTGGCCACGATTGCCGCGTGGGTTGACGAAAAGGACCTCGCCTTTGAGCAGCTTGAGATTGTGACTAACCGCCCCAGCTCGATCAGCTACGGTCAATTGAAACTCTTGCCGTTTTGGGACCCGTTGCGAGGCGACCCCCGCTTCGAAAAAGTCATCGCTTCGCTGGCGCCAAAATAGACCGACCTTGGGGATGGTTTTCCCATCTGAATCTGCTTTCCAATTCACAAGCCCGGTTATGGCGCTTTCGGCGATTTGACCAGGTTCATTTCGTTGATCTTTCGATGCAGAGTGCGACGGCTGATGCCGAGTTTTTTGGCTGCCGCAGTCACATTGCCATTCGTGGCTGCAAGCGCCTGAGCAATCAACTTTTTTTCCGTCTCGTTTAGGTCGAAGGGACTTGTTTTTTCGCCGAAAATTTGAACTGAAACTCCACTCGGCAACTTAGCCCTGGCGGCCTGTCGCACCGCCATCGGTAGATCGCGCAAGGTGATCTTTGGGCCGGTAGCCATCACGACGCCATGTTCGATCGCAGTCCGCAGCTCGCGAACATTGCCTGGCCAGTCATACGTCAGCAGTGCGTCCGTGGCATCGGGCGTCAAATCGACAAGGGGCTTGTCATTCGCCTTGCAGAAGTGACGCAAGAATCCGCGAACCAAAATCGGGATATCTTCTTTTCGTTCGCGCAGCGGCGGCATCGTGATGCGTACTACGTTGAGGCGGAAATAAAGATCATCGCGAAATTTTCCTTCGTGCACGAGTTGCTCGAGATTTTTGTTCGTGGCAGCAATGATCCGTACATCTGCGTGCAATGTTTGATTGCCGCCGACCCGCTCAAATGCGCGATCCTCGCTCATGACGCGAAGCAATTTGACCTGAGTGCTTGGATCGATCTCGGCCACTTCGTCGAGGAAAAGCGTGCCGCCGGTGGCCTGCTCGAACCGGCCGATGCGCCGCTCGAATGCGCCCGTGAACGCGCCTCTCTCATGACCAAATAACTCGCTCTCCAGAAGTTGCGGAGAAAGCGCCGCGCAATGCACCGCCACAAATTTCGCTTTGTTACGCCGGCTCAGATTGTGAATGGCGTGCGCAGCCAATTCCTTGCCTGTCCCGCTTTCGCCTTCAATGAGCACATTGGCTGATGAGGGCGCAACCTGCCGGATTGTGTCGAGCACTTCATGCAAAGCAGTTGAGTCTCCCCAAATATTCTCGAGGCCGTAGCGTTCATCGACTTGTTCGCGAAGCGCGCGATTTTCCTGCTCGAGCTTGCGGGCTTGCACCGCTCGCGCGATCAGCAGTTCTACCTTATCGAGATTTAGCGGCTTGGTCACAAAGTCGTAAGCGCCGCGTTTCATCGCTTCGACCGCAACATCGACCGAGCCGTACGCCGTCATCATAATGCAAACAGGGGGATGCGGCATTTTCAGCGCGCGAGCGATCAAGGTCATTCCATCTTCGCTGCCGATACGCAGGTCAGTCAAAAGCACGTCGATCTGCTCGCGATCCAGAACGTTGTTCGCGCCCGCGATATCCGGGGCGACATACACATCGTAATCGTTCTCAAGCAGACTTCGCAGCCCGTCACGAGTATGCTTCTCGTCATCAACAATAAGTACGATGGGCTGTAGATCCATTGGCTTCGCCACGTTACATCGTAACTTTTGTAACGTTTTTGACTACTTTAACAAGTCGAGGGGAGCTCGGATTTCACTATTAAAACCTCCGCGCGCCGAGCTGCGGACCAAGTCCCACAATCAAAGAAATATAGCCATGCAAGTGAAATGATGTATTCTCGCCGCCGATGCATCAGCGGATTTCCCACGCTTTGATATGCATTTTTCTCACTGGTTACCCAACCGCTTTCGCCGCTGAAGAATCCATTAGCACGGACGATTACTGGAAACTGGCTGCCCAAGAGAATAACGTTGTGATCTACAGCCGGCCGCGCCCAGGTTCGCCGCTCAAGGAATTCAAAGCTGTCGGCCCGATTGACGCGCCCACCGGCGCCGTCTGCGCGGTGATCGACGACTTCCAGAACTATCCGAAATTCATGCCGTACATGACCGAATGCCGGCTGATCAAACGGGATAGCGATTCGATTGTCGGATATCAGAGACTTTCGCCAAAGGTTTGTGCGGACCGCGATTACACCTTGCGCGTCTGGAAGAAGTCATGGCCTGTCAACGGCGGTTGGGCTTTCATGAGTCATTGGTCCCCTGCCAATGAACTCGGCCCCCCAGAAAGGAAAGGCATCATTCGCGTAAAAGTTTGCGAGGGGAAATGGCTGCTCGAGCCCGATGGCGCGATTAAAACTCGCGCCACTTATTCCATTTATACCGATTCCGGCGGCTTTATCCCATCTTTCCTCGCCAATCGCATAAGCTTGACGGGAATCACAAAGCTCTTCGCAGCCGTCCGCAAGCAGGTCAAAGATCCAAAATATGCCGTTTCGATTCCAGAACGCGCACGGTTGCCGACTGGTTTGGAAACAACCACTGGAAAAAATGACGAAAGAAGCAAGAAACCCGAATGACTTTGCAGGTTAAATCGTTGGCGCTCTAAGTCGTTGAATTTGGTTCGCTTTTTAACGATCTAGCTTTTTACGAGTCGCGTGTGGGCTTGCGTCATTCGTTCTTCGCCACTTCCTTTATCTTCACATGATGATAACCAATCGTTTGCTGTTTGTTATTAGCGCCATCAGTGCGTTGGCGTTGCTTCGTCTGTCCGTTGCTGGAGCCGTCCCTGAAACTCCCAAGAAACCTGTTTCAACGGAGTATCAGGGAGTTACGGTGGAAGATCCGTATCAATGGCTCGAAAAAGATGACGAGGCGGATGTGAAAGCCTGGTCGGCCTCGCAGAATCAGCGAACCCGTCAATATCTCGATCAGTTACCGGACCGCGCGGCGATCGAAAAGCAATTGACGGAGTGGTACGCGAAAACCTCGCCCAGTTATTCCTCGCTTGTTTCGCGACCTGGATTGTTGTTCGTGATGAAATTCCAGCCTCCAAAGCAACAGCCACTACTGGTCACGCTCACATCGGCTGACGATCTCAAGTCGGAAAAGATCGTGCTCGATCCGAACGTGCTGGACGCCAAAGGCACAACCGCGATCGATTGGTTTGTCCCGTCATTGGACGGCAAATATGTGGCGCTGTCGCTTTCCAAAGGTGGAAGCGAAGAGGGGACGCTTCACTTTTACGAGACGGCCACGAGCAAAGCGCTGCCCGATACGATCGCCCACGTTCAATATCCAACGGCAGGAGGCAGCGCAGCGTGGAATGCCGATGGCACTGGAATTTATTACACGAGATTTCCCCGACAAGGCGAGCGACCCGAAGCCGACCTGAACTTTTATCAACAAGTCTACTTTCACAAACTCGGGACGCCCGACACGGAGGATACCTACTCTATCGGAAAAGAGTTTCCGCGGATCGCAGAGATCGTCTTGGAAGGTTCGCGCGACGGTCGATACATTCTTGCCACCGTTGCAAATGGCGACGGTGGAGAGTTCGCGCACTATTTACTCGGGCCCGACCAATCCCCCTCAGGCCGATGGAAGCAGGTCACTCAATTTAGCGATCAAATCAAAGCCGCCCGCCTTGGACGTGATAATGCGCTCTATCTTCTTTCGCGCAACGGCGCGCCACGCGGCAAGGTTCTCCGTCTACCGCTCGAGACTCCGGAATTGAATAAAGCCGTTGAAATCGTTCCAACTGGCGAAGCGGTTATCCAACAAATCGTGCCTACGGCCGCCGCTCTTTTCACTGGCGATCTGCTTGGCGGCCCATCTCAAATTCGACGGTTCGGCTTGGACGGCAAGCGCCAAACAATTATCCCAACTCCAAAAATATCCGCCGTGCAGGAAATGGCCGGACTCGAAGACGGTTCTCTTCTGTTTCGCGACCAGAGTTATATCGAGCCGGCAACATGGTTCCATTGTGCGAACGAACAAACCCAGGCCGTGAAAACGGCACTGCGTAGCACGTCACCCGTTTCATTCGCCGATATCGAAGTGACGCGCGAATTCGCAACTTCAAAGGACGGCACGAAAATTCCGCTCAACATCATTTTCCGCAAAGGACTGAAACGGGATGGGAAGAACCCCACATTGCTCTACGGATATGGCGGTTACGGAATCAGCATGTCGCCGAATTTTGAATTTACGCGTCGGCTTTGGTTCGATCACGGCGGTGTATATGTAGTGGCAAACATTCGAGGCGGTGGCGAGTTCGGTGAAGACTGGCATAAGGCTGGTAATCTGACGAAAAAGCAAAACGTGTTCGACGATTTCGCTGCTGCGGCGGAATACTTGATCAAACAGAAATATACGGCTCCGGAAAAGCTAGCGATCCAAGGCGGAAGCAATGGCGGTCTCTTGATGGGGGCTATGATTACACAGCATCCCGATTTGGTGCGGGCGGTCGTCTCACAGGTCGGTATTTACGATATGCTGCGAGTAGAGCTTGCACCAAACGGCGCGTTTAACGTGACTGAATTCGGAACGGTAAAAGACCCCGATCAATTCAAGGCGCTCTATGCTTATTCGCCATACCATCATGTCGTCGATGGGACGAAATATCCCTCGATTCTGATGATGACCGGTGCGAACGACGGGAGAGTCGCCCCTTACCACTCGCGCAAGATGATCGCGCGACTGGATGAAGCGAATAAATCCGAGAACCCAATTCTATTGCGAACGAGTTCCAGTGCAGGTCATGGCATTGGCACTGCGCTAAACGAGCGCATTAAACAATTAGCCGATATTTACGCATTTCTCTTTGCCCAGCTGAAAATGACGGGCAAAACCCTGTGAATCTCTGGTCGTTGCCGGCCCCAAGCGGATAAAACGGATTTTCAGTTTAACGATTTAACTCGTAACCTCGCCAATCGTGCGAAAAAAACTGCTGATCTATTCGGCGGTAGTTGCGATTTTCTTTCTGATCGCGGCCGGGATCGGCGTAGCGGTCTTTTATAGTCCCGCAATGACCCGGTACATCGAAAGCGACGCATTTCGTGCCGCGATGGAAGATGAGACGGCGAAAGGCTTGCATTTCCCCCGGTGCCAATACTCGACGATCCGACGCACCGGCCCGTTCACCGCGCAAACCAAGATTTTTGAGGCACGAGATGGACAGAAAGCGATGAAGTCGCTTGATACCAAGGAGATCACAGCAACGTTTAATCCGTTAGGGGTCTTTGTGCGGCAGTGGAGATTCACTGAGGTGCGCGTGCAATCGGGCAACGTCGAGATCCAGGTTTACAAAGCAAATCCTGAAATAGTGGCGCCCAAGCCATGGTTCGCCATTTTTTTGCCAACCAGGGTGTATTTGAAGAAAATTGAAACGCCTGAGGCCGACATAACCTGGCGATTTCGTGGCGAACGGAACGGATTTTTCGATACTCATTTACTGATTACGCCTCACGGCCGCGATTTCGAATACTTTGCTACCGGCGGCAGACTAAAAGTGGCTTTGCTTCCGGATCAGGATCTCCGCCGCGCGCATCTTCTCATCACAAAAACGCTGCTCACACTTTACGACATTGATCTGGCATCAGATTCCAGCAGCGGTGAAAACGTTCACGCCCAGGCACGCGCCGGCATTGGCAAAGATAAGAGCGTCGACCTGAGAGCGAACTTCACTCAGGTCCCAATTCGCTCCTGGTTGCCGGATGAATGGAAAAACCATTTGGGCGGCAGCGCATTCGGAGATTTTCACTGGACCGGAGTTGATCCAAAGCTGGAAAACTCTTCCGGCGAAGGCTCGGTAAGTGTGAGTGACGGGCGAATCGACAATCTTCCCGTTCTGGAAAAGCTAGCAGAGCTTGCACGAAAGGAATCATTCGAACACTTGGCGCTCAATGATTGTTCGCTCAGCTTTGCGTGGAAATATCCAAAGATTGACATCGAAAACATTGCTATCGAAGAGAAAGGAAAATTCCGGATCGAGGGAGAAATGTCGATCGAGCAGCGTCGTTTGACCGGCATGATCAGACTGGGCCTCACCCGCGGATATCTCGATTGGCTACCAAATCCTGAGGAGGTCTTTAGTCGCAAGCAGGGCGGCTATCTATGGACCAACGTGCGTCTGTTCGGAACAATTGATGATCCCGGGCAAGATCTGAGTCCGCGCATTATCGACCTATTCAAACAATCGCCCGGCGCCTATCTCCAGCTCCTCTTTCGTCAATTCGAAGGATGGTTGAAAAAGGGATTTGGCGGCGACTAAAAACGCCTCGCGCGCCGATTCATGAAGTAACGTTTTCTTGAGGCCGCGTTTTGTCTTCTCCTGCTTCCAACATTCGAATGCGCTTGTCGACGTATGGCAACCGAATCGTAAGCGTGAGACCTTCGTCTTGGTTGCTCTCGATGGAGAGTTCCCCGCCATGCTCCCGCACAATGCGACGAACTATTAACAATCCCAATCCCGTTCCAGACGGTTTGGTCGTGAAATAAGGCTCGAATACGCGGCCCATATTTTCTGCCGACATCCCAGCGCCGGTATCGATGAAACTGACGATTACGTAGGTGTCGTCCAAGTCCGTGCGAATGCGCAGAGTGCCATGGCGCTTCATGGCTTCGATGCTGTTTTTGATTACGTTATAAAACACCTGCTTCATCTGTTCGCGGTCCAGGTGAAGTAACGGCAGGTCCGCGCGCAGTTCCTGTTCGACGACCATGTCACGGTCCTGAATTTCAGGAGTGAAAAATCGCACCGCTTCCTCAACAATCGTGTTCACGTTTTCAGGACGTAGTTGTGGGCGCGACGGCCGGATCGCCCGCAGAAATTGGGTGACAATAGAATCCAGCCGGCGAACCTCCGACCGTGCGACATCAATCGATTGTTGAAGTTCCGCCTTCGCATTGTTGTCCAACTCTTGTGCTTTGCGTTCCATCAACTGCAAATGGATGTGCAGCGAGTTGAGTGGATTGCCGATTTCATGCGCGACCCCGGCTGCAAGCAAGGTAAGCGCATTCAAGCGTTCTGATTCGATGGTTTGCTGGGCTGTGCGTCGGCTCTCCGTGATGTCGCGCAGGATCATGACGTGCCCTACCTGTCCCGCTACTGTCGCTGCGGTCGATGACCTTGGTCGTCCGCGATCATCACTGTTGGATGCAACACGCCCGGCGTCAGCGACAGCGCCTAAAGCTTCGCGATGCTCGATCAGCAACGGCACGATATAAAAATTGATGAAGCGATTTCCCGGATAAAAAATTTCAATATCACGACTGATCGGTCCACCGCTATGGGTGAGCGACCCCCAATCAAGCCCACGAACACGTTCGTCGAGGCGCTTGCCAATTGCATCCTCTGCCTCTAGTCCAAACAACTCGCAAGCTGCATCATTCAAATATGTGACCCGCCCGTTTGAATCCGTCACGATGATGCCTTCATGGATCGCATTGAAAACGGTTTCCAGGAAACCTTTCTCCTGGGCCAGGCGGAGGAAATAATTTTGGACATCTTCTGGCCCAATCCGACCGAGGCGCTCGATCAGTTTCTCAAGAAAACCGGCTTTCATGCCGTTAAATCATTTAAAAAAATGAACGGTCACAACGGAGAATTTCTTCCGACTTAACGGTTCACCGCTTCAACCGCTTCCCGCGCCGGCTGCACTTCGACTGTCAGCATTTCCACGCGCAGGTAATTCAATACCACCGGCGCCAGGATCAACCCGGGGATGCCCATCAGGCGCTCGCCGATGATCAGCGCGATTAAGGTCAACCAAACCGGGTTCCGAATCCGGTCTCCGATGATTTTGCTGTTTAGAAAATATTCGAGCTTGTGAATCAGAATCAGAAAGACGAGCGCGAAAATCGCCAGCTTTAAGGACACCGTTAAAGCGACGAAGACGATGATGGTATTACTAACAAGATTTCCCACAATCGGCACAAGACCGCACAGAAGCGTGACTCCAATGAGCAATGGTGCGTGCGGCATTCCAACGGAGATGAGGAAGATCGCGGTCAATCCTGTGTTAATTAGAGATATGGTGATCTGCGCGCCCATGACCGTGGCGAAACTGCGATAGAAATCGCGGAATCGTGTTGAAACTTCGTCGCAGCAAATGGAGTAGAGATTGTTCTTCACGCGATGAGTACCTCGGTAAGGGTCGAGGCCTGTTTTTACGAAGAGGCTCCCGGCTGCGACGATTCCGAGCACAGAGAAAACCAGCACCGCCGTCGCGCTTCTGGCAAAATTAGCCACGTTCCTCAGGTAATTCGCTTCCTGTCCAAGCGTGTCGATCACAACCTGCCTGAGACTTTCAAAATCAGTGAACGGTAACTCGATCTGGCGCTTTTGTGCCCACGCGCTGGCTGAGGGTATCGATGTGTCAGCAACGTCCGGCAACGCCAGAATTGCCGCACGAGTAAGAAACACCGCTGCCGTGGCGATCCCGGCGACAACAATGCCAAACAGGATTAAAGCCAGCCATTTTCTTTTCGTGAGAAAATAGAGCTGACGCAATGCGAAGTAAGAGAACAGCACGACAAGCAGCGGCGCGCCAAGATGGAGAAGACCGGCAAGAATGATTGTAACCGCGAGGACGACATATGAAAGCCGCGTGGGGGTAATCATTGTGGCTCAATTACTTCAATGTAGCGCAAGCAACCAGTTCGCCATAGGGCGAATCCGCCCCGGCGGACTTGAACCCAAGAAAATCAGTTAATCGCGTGACTGGCGATAACGCCAGGCCCTTTTCCGCATCACCTCCAGAAGACGGATTCGCTTCGCCTACGCGGCCTGTCCGGTTTCCTTTTCCGCGCGTTCTTTCAATGCAGCCTTGCGCGAAAGCTTTACGCGGCCTTTGTCGTCGATCCCGATGCACTTGACCCAAATAGAGTCGCCAACCTTGGCCACGTCTTCTGTTCGTTTCACGCGAAAATCCGCAAGCTCGGAAATGTGTACGAGTCCATCTTTGCCCGGGAAAACTTCCACAAACGCGCCAAACTCCTTCGTCGAGACTACGCGTCCTTGATATGTTTGACCGATTTCGATCTCACGGGTCATGCCACCGATAATTTCCTTCGCGCGCGCCATGCTCTCGCCACTGGTCGCGTAAATGTGCACAGAGCCGTCGTCTTCAATATTAATTTCAGCGCCGGTCTCTGCGACAATTCCCTTAATGGTCTTGCCGCCGGGGCCGATGAGCGCGCCGATTTTCTCCGGGTTAATTTTGACCGTCTCGATCCGTGGTGCGTACTTCGACAACTCCGCTCTGGGCTTGTCCAGTGCGCCGCCCATGATACCGAGAATTTTCGTGCGTGCTTCTTTCGCGCGCTGGATCGCTTCCGCCATGAGCTGGTGGCTGATACCTGGCAGTTTCAAGTCTAATTGAAAACCAGTGACCCCGGCATCTGTTCCGCAAAGCTTGAAATCCATGTCTCCAAAATGATCCTCGGAGCCGATGATGTCGGTGAGCAACTCATAGCGCTTTTCACCCGTACCGGAGTGGCCATCGTCAGATTCAGTGACAAGTCCGATCGAGATTCCAGCAACTGGCGTTCTTACCGGCACACCTGCATCCATGAGTGCCAGGGTTCCTGCGCACACGCTTGCCATGGAAGTTGATCCATTTGACTCCATAATCTCGCTCGAGATTCGGATGGCATAACGAAAATCGTTTTCATTTGGCACGATCGGTTCCAGCGACCGCTCTGCCAGCGCGCCGTGACCGATCTCACGCCGCCCGGGTCCACCTGTTCGCCCCGTTTCGCCCACGCTAAATGGCGGAAAGTTATAATGCAGAATGAACCGCTTCGATTGTTCGCCACCCCCGTAGGCATCCAGCATCTGCGCTTCCTCGATGGGAGCCAGGGTAGCGAGCGCGACGGCTTGAGTCTCCCCGCGCTGGAAAATGGCTGAACCGTGTGCGCGCGGGAGAAAGCTCACTTCGCAACTGATGGGCCGCAGATCCTGGTAACCGCGACCATCAACGCGTTTCTGTTTTTCCAACATACTGACGCGAAACGCCTTCTTTTGGACGTAATCGAATGCCTGAGAGATCGCAAAAGGATCCGCCTCCGGATGTTTTTCGAGAATCGCCGCCTTTACTTCCTCACGCAAGGCATCGACTGCCTTAGAGCGCGCGACCTTGCCTTCAGTGTAAAGCGCCCCCACAATCCGATCGCCCGCAACGCGGTAAGCGATGTCGAGCAACTCCTGGTTCACCTGGAGCAACGGCGATTCGCGCTTGGGCTTGCCCGCCATCGCAGCCAATTCCTTTTGGACCCGTATCATCTCGCGCGCTTGTCCGTGCGCGAACTCAAGCGCTTTGATAAATTCGGCTTCGGGCAGTTCCCTGGCGGAGCCTTCGATCATGATTACATCGTTTTCAGTGCCGACATAAACAAGATCGAGATCGCTCTCGGAGCGCTGCGTGTGCGTCGGATTCGCGACGAACTCGCCGTTCACCCGACCGACGCGAACAGCACCGATTGGACCGGCAAACGGAATATCCGAAATGCATAACGCAGCGGATGCGCCATTGATCGCCAGAATGTCGGGATCGTTTTCGCCGTCGGCACTAAGCAAGATTGAGATGATCTGCGTGTCGTAAAAATAACCCTTCGGAAAAAGAGGCCGGAGTGGCCGATCGATCATGCGAGAAGTGAGCGTTTCCTTTTCGGCAGGACGCCCCTCGCGTTTGAAATAGCCACCGGGAAATTTCCCCACAGCTGCTGCTTTTTCGCGATAATCGACTGTTAGGGGAAAATAATCCTGGCCTTCTTTGATGGTTGTAGCAGACACGGCGCTTGCAAGTACCATGCTGTCGCCGCACGTAACAACGACTGCGCCGTCGGCGAGTCGGGCGATTTTGCCTGTTTCGATTGAGATTGGAGTGGCCCCAATTTGGGCCGTGACCTTTTGTTGCATTTTACTTTTCCTGGATGTGCGATTCCAGGTCGGTCACCCTGACTGTAGGTTTTAAACCCGCACGAGATCGCTCGCCGTTGGCGAGCGCCACGATCCGAAACTAAAACCTAAAATCCAAGATGACTACTGTACCTGGAACGGCTGGTTTATATTTGTTTTTTAATTTTAGTTACAGCTTTGAGCAATTCAAACGGATGGACGCAAAACCAATGACCGGCGGCTATTTGCGCAGGTTCAGCTTGTCGATCAGGTTTTTATAACGATCGGCTTTTGTTTTGCTCAGATAATCCAACAGACTTCGGCGCTGCGCGACCATCTTAAGTAAGCCGCGCCGCGAAGAGTGATCTTTCCGGTTGGTCTTAAGGTGTTCGGTCAAATGCTCGATCCGGTGGGTGAGAAGTGCGACCTGCACATCCGCGCTGCCGGTATCTTTTTCATGCAGTTGGAACTCTGTAAGGTTGGACGTTTGATTACTCTCTGCCATAACGAAGGCGCTAATGTAGATGAAGACCGCTGTTTGGCAACCCATGCCAGGGAACCTCTCGCGGACCGTGTCATTCGTATGCCACGTCTCGTTCCCGTTTTCCGTCGTACCAAAGACGCAGTCTCGCTCGCGATCGCGTGACCCGGCGCCCGCCAAGAATCATGACCAACAGGGTGCCGAGAATTTCTTTGGCCGGATACATGCGCAGCTTTCGCCCAGACGTGAGAACGGGTTTCCGTAGCACCTTGAAACGTCCAAGCTTTCTGAGCGCCAGGCTGAAATAAACCTCTTCTCCAGCAAAGTATTGCTCATCGAATCCACCAGTTGCCTCGAAATTGCGTCGTGTGGTGAAAAGAAACGCCCCTGCGCCAAGGTTGAGGCCAAAATACAGGGTGCAAAACACGCGTAACAGAATCCGGCTCCAGAATGGGATGAATCCATCCATTACACCGCGTGCACTGCCGCCAGCGTAACCTGCTTCGAGAACGGCCATGGCTTCGGTAACGTGGATCCGATTGATTCGCGTATCCGCGTCAATGAAGAACAAATATTGACCTCGCGCTGCGCGCGCACCGGCGTTTCGGGCGGCGGCGATTTGGCGCCGATGAATCGGGACGACTCGGGCACCAGCTTGGTCGGCGATTTCCGGCGTTGCATCCGTTGATGCATCATCAACTACGATAATTTCGAACGGTTGAGACATACCAGAAGCCGCGGCGCCAATAGCGGCGAGCGTACCGGAAAGCTCTCGTTCTTCATTATAAGCCGGGACGATAAATGAGATCACGTTCTCTTTGAAGTTAGGGTTCATCGGAGCCGTTTCAAATCCTTACCGCAAGAGATCAAATTCCGCTCTGAAACAGCCCTCTACAAATCGGCAATCCGATGAATCGCTTGACGTGTCGTCTCCGGGATCGACATATGAGAATGGGTATCCGGTTGCTTGTGATTCTCATTGTATCCCTGGCATTGCTTTCAAGCTGCGTAGACACAAAACAGGCAGACTCCAATTCCGATCTTCGAGAAGAGAGCAATCACCCGGTTCACGGCGAAGTAGGCACGATGTACGGTCACACCGCGAGATAAGCTCGTGGGCATTCAGCGGGTAAAACCAGGTCGAGATTGCGCCGCGCGAGCCAGACTTTCCGACTATCCGCGTGCTTCGCCAGCGACTCTTGCATCCTCCAACCGCGATCGAGGAATCACACAACTCTTCAGAGCGAGCTGCATCGACTATTTGGTGTCGAATTTGATACCAGCCTTCTGGACTTCGCCATAGGGCAACAACCAGACAAGTGACTCATCGTGAAGATCGACAACCTGGATGCGGTTCCCCCAGGGATCGCGAAAATCACAGCGAAACGGCGGCTCTAATTTCAGCTTATACTTTTCTTTGAGTTTCTTTCGAACCTCTGCCAGTTGCGCTTCATCGCGAACCATGATTCCGAAATGACGAAGGTTTGCCGGTTGCACCTTTTCCACTTCGAAAATTGCAAGGAACTGGTGTTCGCCCAATTTAAAAAACGCATCGCCTTCGCCGCCGTTCATTTGCTCGAGATTGAAAACGTCCTTGTAAAACGCCACCGCCTTTTTGATGTCGTCCACCTCGATAGCCACGTGATTGCACCCGTACACTTGCACTCTCATATGATAAGCTAGCCGAAAAAGAAGGTGTACGCCCCGGAACTTTTGGGAAACAGGTAATGTTCTGCGGCATTGTAAAGCGTAAACCGTTACGCGAAACTCCGCCGAACCGAGTCAGCGTAGTCCAAGAAATTATTCGAACGATGCGCGAAGCAATTCCAGTAGCGGCGAATGAGAGGTGTTCCAAGGCCGAGCCAATTCTAATAATCCTCTTCAGTGCGGTGGCGCTCGTGGTCCATCTTTTGACAAACGGACGCTATGGCTATTTTCGCGACGAACTCTACTACATCGCCTGCGGTCGGCATCTGGCTTTCGGATATGTGGATCAACCTCCGTTCTCGATCCTTCTCCTGTATCTGAGCCAAGTTTTCCTGGGCAGCTCGTTGTTTGCGATTCGTCTGCTCCCTGCATTAGCAGGTGCGGCGACGGTTGCAATCACGGGTTTGATGGCGCGTGAGCTAGGCGGACGCGGGTGGGGCATTGCGCTCACCTGCGCGGGTTCGCTTTGCGCGTTGTTCAATTTAGCTGTGGGCAATTTTTTCTCGATGAACGCGTTTGAGCCGCTGTTTTGGATGGGCTGCGTTTACCTGCTCGTTCGGATCATCAACGGTGGCTCACCGACCCTTTGGCTTTGGTTCGGTGTTCTGCTGGGAATCGGTCTCGAAAACAAGCATTCCACTGCGTTTTTCGCCATCGGCATTTTCGTCGCCCTATTGCTCACGCCAGAGCGCCGTCATTTGGCTCAGAAATGGATTTGGTTCGGTGGCTTGATCGCGTGTGTAATCGCTTTGCCGAACATTCTATGGCAAGCGCAGCAACAGTGGCCGACCTACGAGCTGTTGAGCAACATCGCTCACAGCAATAAGAATGTCGCCTTAAGCCCGGCACAATTCATCGTGCAGCAAATTGTTTTCATGAACCCGGGAACACTTCCGTTGTGGCTGTCCGGGCTAATCTGGGTTTTTGGCTCTCGCGGCGGCAGACGCTATATGGCGCTTGGAATCATTTACCTGGTTGTGCTCGTCGAGTTCATCATTTTGCATGGGAAAAGCTATTACCTCGCGCCCGCGTACCCGATGCTCTTCGCAGCGGGAGGGGTCGCCGTGGAACGTGTGTTTGCTCATCAATTGAAATGGTGCAAACCAGCATTGCTCGTCATTATCCTCGTGGCCGGCGGCCTACTTGCGCCACTGGCCGTACCGATTTTGCCGCCCGGCAGACTCATCGCGTACATGCGAGCGATTGGTATGCAACTGCCGCGTACTGAGACGTCGCACACAGCTCCACTGCCGCAGATTTTCGCCGATCAATTTGGCTGGCAAGAACTGGTCGCATCGGTGGCGCACGTTTACCATCACTTGCATCCCGAAGATGAAAAACGGGCTGCCATCTTTTGCCAAAACTACGGCGAGGCTGGAGCAATCGATTTCTTCGGTCCCACGTTCAACCTGCCACCAGCGATTTCGGGGCATCAAAACTACTTTCTGTGGGGACCGCGCGATTGGACCGGCGAAGTTGCTTTGGTGCTCGACACGCACGATGACGGCTTGCGCGAACAATTCGCTTCAGTCGAAGATCTGGGTCAAATCGTGAGCAGTGTTTGGGCGATGCCATTTGAACGAAGGACGCATATTTATCTCTGCCAAGATTTGAAAGCCAGTGTGCGAGAGTTCTGGCCACGCGTAAAGAAGTGGCTGTAACGCTTTCCAGTCAATCGCGAACGGTATTCATCCCCTGGCGCACAATCCGGTCGATCAGCTGCGGATAGGGAAAACCTCCTTTTCCGGCCGAAAGCGCAAAGTCTTCGTCGTCCGCGAGAATTGGATTGGGGTTGGCTTCGATGAAATAGACTCTGTTGTCTGCGCTTAACCGCAGGTCGATGCGCGCGTAGCCGTCAATAGTAAGCAAACGATAGATGCGTTTGCAGGTGTCCTCGATTTGGGTGACAAGCTGCGGATCGAGGTCTTCGGCGAATTGATTTTCCAATCCCCAGCGTTTGCGGTATTCCTCGTCCCATTTCGCCTTGAACGTTGCAATCTTTGGTTCGTTAGGCGGCACCTCCCGGAAAACCAGCTCGCGGAAGGGAAGCACCGTTAACCGTATGTTGCCGATCAAACTCACATAGAGTTCGCGGCCATCGATATATTCTTCGGCGATCGCATCGCTGTCATATTTCTCGTGAATAAAATTCACACGCTCGCGGAACTGCTCATCGCTACCGACCAATGACGCCTGTGAAATACCGTAAGATGCCTCTTCCTTTACTGGCTTTACCAAGATTGGAAACGTTAGCTGTTTGGGGCGCGCGATGCGCTGGCCGCGTGGAATTACGACGAAGTGGGGCACATGGATGCCGTGATAATGCAGGATTTTCTTTGAAATGCCTTTGTGCTTGCAAAGGGTAAGACCAGTCGAACCGCAACCGGTGAAAGGCAGGCCTTGCATCTCAAAAAACGAAACGATGTTCTGATCGAATCCCGGATTGTTTCGAAACTGTTCGACCAGGTTGAAAAGAATGTCAGGAGCGAAACTCTCCAGCTTCTGACGCACAAGATCCACATCATCGTAAATGGCAAGATGCTCCGCTGTATAACCGAGCGCGCCTAGCGCGGTCATAACGTCCGCCTCAGTTTTCCAGTCTTTGGTCTTCAATTCCTTGCTGAAATCCTGATCCACTGTTGTGGGACTCGTGCCGTCGAAAAGTACAAGGACTTTGAGTTTCTTTTTCACTTATTTTGTGCGCTTGAATTTCCCCGTAAAAAGATAGTTCATCACCAGCGTAGTGATAAATGCACAGACGCGAAAATCCTGTTGCGGATCATCATTGAGCACATGAAGCCCAAGCTGATCGCACCGGCGCGTCAGTCGGGCAAACAGCTGGTTCACCCGAAATTTTTTTTCGTTTGTCCACTGGCAGACGGCATTCAACAATCGCCGCCGCCGCCGCTGTAGATACACGCTCGCTTTGATTCCCGCCGGCGCCCCGAAAAGCTGCCGCAGGTCAGCGTCATAGAAGTCTGGATATGCATCTTCGTAGAGCTTTCGCTTACGCGTATAGTACGTCTTGAGTTTGACGTTCAAGCAATCGTAATCAGCGGTGCGATACTCAGGCATGTGAACCGGTGACTTGCCGGCTAAAGAGCGCATTAACTCATCGACATATTCCAGTTTTTGAAGAGCCCTCCAGCGTGCGTAGTGCTTGCGCCAATCGAGCCCGGGCGTAAGCCAGATAGCGAAAGTCTCTGCGAAATCCTCGTCCGGATGACTCTGTGCGTACCAGTCTTCGAGATGCATGACATAACTGCGGCTGAACGGTCGCGGCCGGTAGCTATCCGGTGTCTCCTCACGCGAAGTTTGCCCAAAGAGCTCCTGCCATTTTTTCTTCCGAGTAAGTCGGTACGCATACATGTAAGCGTGGCCGGCTTCATGCCGCATCAATTTCATGAACCATTCGGCTGTCCCTCCCTCGACTTCCAGCATCATCGTCCGTTCCAACGCTCTCAACCGCTCGTGAACCAGGAAAAAAGGGATAAAAATTGCAGGGATCCCGATTGGCACAAACCATTCATCACCGACGTGACACGGCGGATGAAACACAAGTCCGCGCGCCGACAGTTCATCATTTAACTGTCGAATAAGCGGCTCCAACGCCGTGCCCTCAAGCTGCAAACCAAGCGTGGAAATGCGGCGCTCGAGAAGTTCCGCGTCGCTCAGTGATACCCAATCGGCAACTTCCATCTCGCGCATCGTATCAGCGACAGACGCCCTGTCACGCGTGCTACGTTCCGAGGTTCAGGTTGGACGTAGAACGTCGGACGCTCAAGATTGAATCGCCACGTTAAAGAAATTTTCAGTCAAAATGAAAAGATCTGAAGAAAAACGGCGCGGCGCATATGTGGATGTCTATCCGGCGCCACAAGCCGTGTCTAATAGCTTACAAGTTCGTCGCGCCACGCGACGGGACGACGAAATTATCGCGTGGCATCGAGCCCGCATGTTCCAAGATATGGGTGACGTTTCTGGTGATGCATTTGAAATTCTACGTGCCAAAGCGCGGACACGATTGACGCAATGGATTGACAACGGTGATTACGTTGGCTGGCTTGTGGCTCCAGTCGAAAAACCAGAGATGATTGTTGGCGGCGCAGGTGTTCAGCTGCAACCGATCCTGCCGCGACCACTTGATGTATCGACAATAGGCGAAGCAGGCAGGGAATAATTGTTAATATCTTTACCGAACCGCAATGGCGAAAACGCGGCATCGCCGGGCTGCTGATCAAGGAAATAATCATCTGGTCCAAGAACGAGCCAGGTCAATCGGCTTATACTTCACGCTTCGGATGAAGGCCGCTCGGTTTACGAGAGATTAGGATTCGTCGCGAGCAACGAAATGCGTTTCGTAGGCGATTTGTGTGCACCGGCGAGGCAAGCCGCTAATCACCAGACTCAATGATCGGACCTGAGGCGCAGCGACAAAATTATAATTTGGCGTAAACGCCCAACAAAGGACGGCGTGACGGCGTTTTTGAACGGAAATCGCTAACGAACCCGTCTCGGGTGCGGAGTTCAACGTGGCCGACGCTGCGCGAAGTGCCATACACGAGCACGGAACCGACTGGTGCCGAGAACGGATCTGACACGGGAAGTCTCTTGAATCCGTAATTGCTGACGAGCTCTGCTGCAGCATCTCTGGCGAGCTCGGTTTTCGGGCGGGAATCGATCACACCGGAGGCAAGCAATGCGTCCTTTACGTAATGCCAGCATCTCGAGCGCGAATGGGCATGGGCGCGTTCCTGCGCGATGGTGGCAGCCTGCATCAATCTGCCGTCGATGTGCCGATCAATCTTGGCATATGGGTAAACGATCTGGTTGGGATAATACTGCGTTATGACCGGAACGGATTCCTTTTTGCCCCCCGGGCTCTTGAAGCTAAACCGCGAATAGGGTTGTGTTGTATGGCTTACGGGTTGTTGGCCCATCGGTCGGACTGGCTCTATCGCAAAAGTTCGCTCCGACTCTTTGGCGATTGCTTGCGACGGCTTTTTCGTCATCGCTTCCGTCGGTTCTTTGGCGGCTGCATGCGTAGGCTCGTTGGCGACCACTTGTGCCGCCTCTTTGTTGACCGGCGATTTCGGCTTCCTTGAGTTCGCGGAGTTTCGCTTTTTCGTGATCGCTTTTATCGGCTTCTCCGGAGTACTCGGTGCCGACTTCTGCGTGATCACCTGAACCATGTCGTCCGCTTTCTTTTGGTCGTGACTCGCGAGATCCAACGTTGAAGGAGCCAACCCCTGCGCATCAAGAGCTGCGCCGGAAATGACAAGAAGCGATGCAGTTGCGAATGCCCAAAGGGCAGGTCGTTTCCCCACGAAGGCGAGGTTATGCCGGGAATCGTGCCGCTAGGCAAGCTTTTTTTTTGGTTTTTTAAGACGTTTCAAGAGCCAAAAAACAGGTCTGTCGGAAAGCAGCCAATATATCTCTAGCGTCTCGCGCGCATGCCTTCTAGCAGAGCTAATCGTCGGGAAAATAATCCGGCCCGAATTGGGGTGGAGGAGCAAAGATTTGATCGCGCTGGATAATAGTCCGGCGGTGCCTGCGTGGAACGAATTGATTTTCTCCCGAGTCGGGCGTGACGACCCTGGTGCGACCCGACGGCAAACGATAAATCAGCCTTCCATCTGAGGTAATTCCAACCATTCGGACACGCACCGAACCCTGGCGAGGCGACGATGTCGAACCAACGCGTTTCTTTTTGGTGCGCGAACTCGACTGACCGGTTGTGGCCGGTTGTGCAGTCTCGGAGCTCTCTGGGGATGCCGCAGGCGCTTCGCCCTCAGCGGTGCCGTTTTCCGGAACCACGCCCGGAGAAGCGGCCGCCAAAGCGTTCGCCGTAGCGGCGGCCTCCGGTTGCCCGTTCGATACCTGAGACTGTTGTTGGTCCGGGGATGCGGTTTGAGAGGAATTCGGGACTGACCCGCTCTCGGGTGTGGGTTGGTTCGCTATCGCCAGCGCTGAATTTGCGGCTTGTGATAGCACAGTCGCAGGAGCAACTGGCGGCGAAGCATTTTGGATTGCTGCAGGGGTTGGTGAAGATTCGGGGACGCCAACTAGAACGCCAATCGACTTTGTCGCGTCAGGCCGGTGCAAGATTCCGCCAATCGACTCCGGAAACAGGACAGCGGCAACCACCGCAGCAGCCAAGACGAGCGCGCCAAACGCCAGTGCCGTTCGCAGTAAACGCCGCGGTCGAGGCTGGGCCGGCCGTGGAATCGTTGTCCTGAGCGGGATGCCATATCGATCGGCCAGTGCGAACCGACGTTCAATCTTCAACAGGCAACTGCGAATCATCTCTCCAAGCACCACCAAATCCTTAGGACGTCGATCGGGCTTGGGGTGCAGCATCAAAGAAAGCAAGTTGCGCAATGGTTTTGGAAATCCCGATAGCTTGGGAGGGTGCCGGACCGTCTCAACGGAAAGCGCGACGCCGGTCAGGAGAAAATACATTGTCGCGCCCAGGGAATAAATCTCCCAACGAACATCCTCCGTTCTCTCCTCTCCCATGGTCTTCCTGGATTCAGCGGTGAGAGACTTCACCGTGGAAAGCGGCGAATCATGTGATACTGCATCCTTTGACTCGGGTTCGCCCGGCCGGCTGGGAAGCGAGGCTTCGGCCTTCGGCGAGGTCTCGGGGTCTGTCCTCAGTCCGGTCACGCCGAAATTCGTTAACTTTATCAGTGGCCACCCGCCTTCGGGAGTCTGTCCCGGCACAACAAAGATGTGGGAGAGGTCAATGGGCGGATACGGAAGCTTGTGGAAACTGGCGGAAGAGAACACGCTCACGATTTGTTCCGCCACGCGTAACGTGGCATCAGCCGCCATCGGACCGTGCTGAGCGACCCACGCAGCAAGCGTTTCGCCCAGCGGTCGCTCCGAGGCGTAAACATAATTTTCGCCTTCGCGTCCAAAGTCGAAAACCTTGGCAATATTCACGTGGCGCAGCCTCTGAACGGCGCGCGCCTGCTCTTCGAACCGCTCTCGGAGCGCAGGGTCGATGCTTTCCACCGGAACCAGCGTTAGGGCAACCGGTTCACGGGATCTTTCATCCACAGCCTCGTACGCAATTGCCTCGCCGTCTCGGCCGAGTTCGTTTGGCGTGGCATCAGAGCCTAGACAAATGCGATAGTGTTCAAGGAAAATCGTGCGCGCCATAACCGTGTCTCTTTGACCCCAGCAGCGAGAGAATCATACTCGTCCCGCCGCCCCGAGATTCAACCTCGATTTTGCCAGCGAGTTGCTCGGCACAATCCTGGTCACGCCTCGAATTTTGGACGTTGCGCTTAAATCGAAAATCGCGAATCTAAAATCCCATATCGGAATACCCCGTGGTGTAACGGTAACACAGCGCCCTTTGGAGGCGTTATTCTTGGTTCGAATCCAAGCGGGGTAGCCACGTAAATCCGAAAGCCTTCGCGTTCGCAAATCCTTTAAATCAGCGTATATTTCGGGTTCTTCTTTATGAAGGAACTCAATATAGAGAAACTCCACATTTCTGTGGGCGATCAGGAGATCGTGCGCGGGCTGAATCTTCGCGTCCCACGGGGCGAGGTGCACGCGCTCATGGGTCCAAATGGTTCAGGAAAAAGCACGCTGGCCAAGGTTCTGGCTGGTCACCCCGATTACCATGTTACATCTGGCAAAATATTGATGGACGGCGAGGACGTTCTGGAACTTGAAGCGGACGAACGCGCCCGGCGCGGCCTTTTCCTGGCCTTCCAGTATCCAAGCGAGATTCCAGGCGTCACCATCGCCAATTTTCTTCGCGCGGCATTACAATCACGCCTGCCCGAAGGCGAAGAGCTTGAGGCAACCGATTACTACGCGAGGCTTTACGAAAAAATGGAGTTGCTTGGGATGGACCGGTCGTTCACGTCGCGCGCGGTTAACGAGGGTTTTTCCGGCGGTGAAAAGAAGCGTACCGAGATCCTGCAAATGGCTATGCTCGAGCCCAAATATGCAGTGCTCGATGAGACCGACAGTGGCCTGGATATCGACGCGCTCAAGACCGTAGCGCATGGGGTAAACTCATTGCGCGGGCCCGATCTTGGCATACTGTTAATTACGCACTATCAGCGCCTCCTGAACTACATCGTACCTGATCACGTCCATGTGATGGTAGCGGGGCGAATCGTTAGAAGCGGGCGGAAAGAACTCGCTCTCGAGCTCGAAGAGAGAGGTTACGATTGGGCGCGCGACGGTGCGACTGAGCCAGCATACAGATAAATAGGGGGTAAATTCACAATGAAAACAGAGTCTTCTGCAGTCGATATTAATCGCAACATCGGGGATTTCTCGTATCCGGAAGCTCACGTGCGCGATGCCGGCGCCGGCCTGAGCGAACGCACCGTTCATTACATTTCAGACGTCAAAGAAGACCCGGATTGGGTGCGTGAGTTTCGCCTAAGGGGGCTCAAGACATTTTTGGAAAAGCCACTCCCGACACATTGGGCTAGCAAGGATCTCGAAGCGATCGACTTCGACAAAATTCGCTATTACCTATCCCCTGGGACTGAGGCCAAGCGCAGTTGGGATGAAGTGCCGGACGACATCAAGCGCACATTCGAGCGTCTTGGCATTCCCGAGCAGGAACGAAAATTTCTCGCCGGCGTGGAAGCGCAGTTCGACAGCGAAGCCGTCTATTCAAATATCAAGAAGGCGGTCGGCGAACAAGGTGTGATTTTCGTCGGATCGACAGAAGGACTAAAGGACTATCCGGAAATTTTCCGGAAATGGTTCGGCAAAGTCATTCCGATCGCCGACAACAAATTTAGCGCGCTGAACTCCGCTGTGTTTAGCGGCGGGTCGTTTATTTACGTACCACCCGGCGTGAAAGTGAAGCATCCGCTGCAGGCGTACTTCCGCATCAATGCTGAAAATTTTGGCCAGTTCGAGCGCACACTCATCATCGCTGATGAAGGCTCGGAGGTGACCTACATGGAGGGCTGCACGGCGCCGAAGTTTAATACTCCCACATTGCATAGCGCCGTCGTCGAATTGGTTGCGCTAAAGGGAGCGAAAATTCAGTACATCACCGTCCAGAACTGGGCGTCGAATGTGTTCAATCTTGTCACCAAACGTGGTCTTGCTCACGAAAACGCAGAGGTGAAATGGATCGATTGTAATATCGGTTCGCGGCTCACCATGAAATATCCCGGCGTGATTATGAAGGGTCGCAAGGCGCGCGGCGAAGTACTTTCCATCGCGCTCGCCAATGACGGGCAGCATCAGGATACGGGCGCGAAGATGATCCACGCGGCAGACGAAACAACCAGCAACATCATTTCCAAATCCATTTCTATCGGAAAAGGCCGGGCCACGTACCGCGGATTGGTTCATGTGCCGAAGCATCTGAAGAATTGCAAAAACAACACCGAGTGCGACGCCCTGCTCATCAACGCGACTTCGCGCACAGACACGTATCCCGCGATCACTGTGCGCGGGACGGGTAACGCTGTTCAACACGAAGCCAGCGTCAGCCAGGTGAGCACAGAGCAGATCTTCTACATGCAACAGCGCGGCCTGACCGAAGCGCAGGCGATGAGCTTGAGCGTCAACGGTTTCGTCAACGATCTCGTCCGCCAATTCCCGATGGAATATAGCGTTGAGCTCAAGCGGCTAATCGAGCTGGAGATGGAAGGCTCGGTCGGTTGATCCCGTACCCGCGCAGGTGAGCGTAATCATAGGACGCATGAGCCCTGGGTGTCCTATTTATTAAATGACCAAGAACGAAACAGCGACAATCGAGAACCAAGCCGCGCCGATTCTTTCCGGCCCAGGTGAGGTACGCGAATTCCCCGATTGGTTCGGTGATCAACGGCGCGCCGCTTGGAATCAATTTGAGTCATTGCCCCAGCCGACACGAAAAGATCAGGCGTGGCGATTCGCCAATGTCGGTCTTCTCGATCTAAGTCCGTTCAAATACGGTGGTCCATTAACTGACAACGAGCGCGCGGCTATTCTCGAGCAATCGAGCGGACTCGAAAACGTAGCTGGGCGTATGATTTTCGCTGGTGACGAGCTTCTTGAGCGTGACGTGGTTTCGGATCAGCTGAAAAAGCGCGGCGTCATTTTCCAACCGCTTGAGCGGGCAATGATTGAGCACGCGGACTTGTTCCGCAGACATTTCATGTCGCAGCCGGCAAAGCTTGGATCTGCCAAGTTCGCGGCGCTGCACCAAGCTTTAGTTTCGTCAGGGACGTTCCTTTACGTGCCTCGAGGGCTCGAGATTGAGTTGCCAATAGAGATTTTTCATTGGCTAACTGGTGAAAATACCTCGGCGTTCCCGCATTTACTACTGGTGACCGACGAGTTAGCTAAAGTTACCGTGATCGAACACTTCCGCTCCGTGAATGAACACGCGTCGGGTTTTGCGTGCGGAGTAAACGATCTCGTCGCCGGCCCCGGCGCGAAGGTCACGTACGTGTGCGCGCAAAATTGGGCGGACAATGTCATCGCACTACAAATGAACTCGACCACGGTCGATCATGATGCTTCGGCTGTGAGCCTGAATTTGCATCTCGGTTCGCGATACTCGCGCTTCGAAAGCTTAAGCCGACTCATCGGCGAAGGCGGCCGCAGCGATCTGCTCGCTGTGGCGGTTGCCAAACATCAGCAGGAATTCGATGCGCGCACATTGCAGGACCATGTCTCGCCGCATACGGCGAGTGATCTCCTTTACAAAAACGCCCTAGACGATCGCGCCCGCACCATCTTCGGTGGATTGATCCGAGTGGAGCCGCACGCTCATTTCACCGATGCATATCAAAAAGTTCGCAATCTTCTGCTAAGCGATGACGCGGAAGCCAACTCAATGCCCGGCCTCGAAATTCTCGCCGACAACGTCCGTTGCACCCATGGAGCCACCTCCGGTCAGATCGACGAGGATGAGCTCTTCTATCTTCGCACGCGCGGTATCCCTGTGCCGGTGGCCCAGCGCCTCATTGTGACTGGCTTTCTGGATGAAGTCGTTCAGCGTCTCGATCATCCAGCGATAGCCGGGCATTTGCATCGAATGATCGAAGAGAAATTTGCGAAAAATCGCGATTGAATCGCGGATCTCTGTCCCGCGAAAGCGGCATGCAAAGTAAGAATATTTGTTATCTCACCGTTTCACGGTTTGTATTCAGCTCGAAATTAATTTTTACGTCGTAGTGATCTCCCTTAATGAGTCCGCTCGGTGGGGAATCAACTTCAGTCACTCGTTTCGCAATTGCCGCGACTGACTCGTTTACCACGACATTTTCGGAAGGCTTGATGATTTCAAACCTGGAGACCTGACCATTTTTGTCGATTCGAACTCTTACAAGCGTCGAAATCCTGATGCCCGAAGCGACTGTAGTCGTCGGCTGGATCCATGCACTGTAGAAACGATCGTGCAGCATGTTGCCGTACCATCCAAATTCCGATGCGTTACTTCCGCTGCCTCCACTGGCACCCTTACCCATCGAACCTGTTTTCCCACTGCCGCTGACGGATGACGATTTAGTGTTCGCGCTAACGGTTTTCTGACTCTTCTTTTTCTCATTACTCGCGGCGGTTTGCTCTTCCTTGGGTTTTGGCAGACTCGACTTGGGGCGCGCCGATGATTTCAACGTTTTCGCTGGCACGGTTTTCCTCATCACCTTCGGAGGTGGCTGCGGCTTTGTTGCGGGAGTCGCTGCTGGTTTTGGTGTGGGTTGCGGTGTCGCCAAATCGATTTCGCTTTTTGCTTGAGTTAAAGACGCCCGCTCTTTTTCCGCCTCCTCCGGCTTCAATTGTTCTGGCTCAATAGAGGGAGCCGAAATCTTTGCTGATGACGAGGTACCCTCTGACTTTTCGGCAAGCAGATCCTCCGCTCCGCTCAACCAAACCAAATTTTGCGCATCGGGCGCGCTTCGCGCTTCCGAGCTCCAGCGAATCAACCCTGCGATCAGCGCGACATGCGCGAGGGCGATTAGCGTGACGTTTCGCCAAAAACGCCCGCTGGCCACGCCGTACTTACGCGAAGGCGGGTTCGTAGACATCTACTTCGGCTCTGCTTTGGTGGCGATGCCGACCTTGGTAATTTGGGCCTCCTTTAGTGCATCCATCAGCACAATCAATTTTTGCACGGGCAAATCGCGATCGGGCCGAATCACGACGGCTATGTCTGGATTTGTCTGTTTCAATTCCGTCAGTTGCGCGGTGAGCGCTTTCAAATCGATTGCCTGATTGTTAAATCGAATCGTGTCACTGCGGTCGATGGAGACGATTTGCACTTGTGCTGACTTGATCGGCGGATTTGTCGCGCGGCTGGATGGGATCACCAGGTTCATACTGCTTTCCAGCAGCGGCGTGGTGATCATGAAAATGATGAGAAGGACGAACGCCAGATCGAGCAGCGGCGTTATATTAATCTCGCTCAGCGTGGAAAGGCCCTGGCGTTGTGAGTAGCGTCTCATCGGCGAAATGTCGATTCACGCGAACTGTGATCGACGTATTTGTGCTCGAATTCAGAAGCGAGTTCAGCCGCAAAATTATCCATCTCCACGATGATCCCGCGAATGCTGGTAACGAGAAAGTTGTATCCGAACATCGCGGGAATGGCGACGCAGAGCGCGGTGACCGTGGTAATGAGCGCACCTGAAACGCCGGGCGCCATGGAGACGAGGTTCGGCGACCCGGCTTCGGCCACGCCGGTGAATGCATCCATTACGCCCCATACCGTGCCGAGCAAGCCGAGAAAGGGCGAACCGCTTACCGCAGTGGCCAGCAAGATCATCTGCGACTCGAGCGAAAGCGCTGTTTCGCCCACGGCTCGTTCCATCGCCGCGTTCACGGCGCCCATTTGTGCTGGCGAAATCTTATCAGCGATCTCGAGCCGCGCGCGAAACGTGTCGTCCACCTCTGAAGAACCAAGCAAATGAAATGTCATTTCCTCGCAACCGGCTCGATATACGTTGAACACGGGCGATCCCGGAAAGCGCGCGTTCTTTTCAAGCAGACGCAGCGGTTGTCGATCCTGTCGAAATGCCGCGAGAAAACGCGCGTTCTGTTTTCGCGCAAAGCGGATTACACGCAATTTTGTGATCATGATTGACCAGCTGAAAATGGAGGCAACGGCAAGCAGAGTGAGAACGAGCTTGCCTGCGATCGTCGCGTGATCGAACGCAAAAAGGAGACCCCCGCCGGTTGCTAGCAGTGTCGCAAAGAGCATTTCCGCGTCACCGGCATAAGTAATAACGCCGTTTTAAAGAAACGCTACTTGTCATTTCGACCTATCGGAAACGTGGGTCGCATTTTTGCCACGGCAATAAACCCAAGACCAATCGCAATGAGGAAAAATGAAAAGAACTGTCCGCGTGTAAAAGCACCGATCAATGTTGCATCCGGTTCACGGAAATATTCAATTACGATCCGAAAAATCGCGTAACAGACGAAAAATAGTCCCGTCAAAACGCCGTTGGGCTCACGTCTGCGCGTCCGTACGAACCACAAAATTGTAAACAGGACAATGCCTTCAAAAAAGGCCTCGTAAAGTTGTGACGGATGACGCGGCAAAAGGATTGAGCGCAATGCGGTAGCCACTTGTGGCTGGCTGCGAACGGCATTTACAATTGCCTCGGGTGTGGTGAGCGACGGATCGATTCGGGCGCACGCCGCCACTGCACGTTCGGCTTCCTGGGGGTGATCGAAAAGTTCCTTGGGGAATTGCATCGCCCAGGGGATCTTTGTCATCCGCCCGTAAAGCTCACCGTTAATGAAATTGGCGCAGCGCCCGAAGAACAAACCGATCGGCGCGGTGACAACCAAATTGTCACCCAGATTTGTCCACGAGATTTTGTGGCGGTGCGCGTAGTACAAAGTGAAAAGCAAGAGGCCAAGCATTCCGCCATGGCTGGACATGCCGCCTTCCCAGACGCGCAAGATCGACAGCGGCTCCCGCAGCATTTCGGGCTTATAAAAGAAAACGTATCCCAGACGTCCACCGATGATCACGCCGAACAACGCACAGCCGGTGATGAAATCGCCCACTCGTTGGGGCGACAGATCAGCAAACCCGCGTTTAGCCAGCCAAAGGAGAAGGAGATAACTGGCGATAAATGCGAGGACGTAAGCCAGGCCATACCAGCGAGGGCCAACATTGTCGTAAAACCGGAAAATTATTGGATCGAGATTGTGCAGGTAATACGCGAACATTGGTTCGCCGACTGTTACCGATGTCCGCGATACCCGCAATCAAAACACCGCTCATCCCGAACGAAAGTGAAGTACCTCCGAGATCGCACAACGGCCGTACAAGCGATAGTTCCACGATCGATCAGCAAGTGTGAGATGCTTGGCCCTTTGCGTGGATCAGCACGACAACGCTGTCTTCGAACGCCATGGGTTCAACGCTTTTCGCAAAAACGGAGCGGTACGGCTGACGCGATTCTTCGAGACTTTTTCCGGTGTTCCGCAGACAACCACTTTGCCGCCATCCGCGCCGGCTTCGGGCCCAAGATCAACAATATAATCGGCTTCGGCAATCACGCTCACATTGTGTTCGATGACAATCACCGTGTTCCCTTCATCGACGAGCCGGTGCAGCACGTTAAGAAGCAATTCAATGTCAGCCATGTGCAGTCCGATGGTGGGTTCCTCAAGCAAATACAACGTCGAGCCTGGTTTGCGCATTTTGCGAATCTGCTCATCCGCCGCACGGCTAACGCCACGCTTGAGTTGGGTGACTAGTTTCAGCCGTTGCGCTTCGCCGCCGCTGAGCGTCGGACTCGGTTGCCCCAGCTTGAGATAACCCAGCCCGGTATCGACCAAAAGCGAAAGCGGTCTCGCGATCTTAGGGTGGACTGAGAAAAATTGCGCCGCTTCCTCGATCGTCATCTCCATCACGTCGCCGATCGATTTGTCGTTATACAGCACCTCAAGCGTTTGGGGATTATAACGTTTGCCGCTGCAGTCTTCGCACGGCACATAGCTGCGCGGCAGAAAATTCATCTCCAATTTGATCACGCCCTGACCCTTACAAGTTTCGCAACGACCGCCTTCGGCATTGAACGAGAATCGGCTGGCAGAATATCCACGCACGCGCGAGACGGGTAATTGCGCGTAGAGATTCCGGATCTCGTCAAACACCTTAACGTAGGTCCCCGGCGTCGAGCGCGATGTTTTACCGATGGGTGATTGATCGACTTCGTAAACGGCTTCGATTTCACGCGAACCGCTAACCAGCTTGAACAGATCACCGTTTCCGGCGCGTTTCTTCTGGTTCAACTGCTCGCGCACAGCAGGGAAAATCACCTCGTGCATCAATGTCGATTTGCCGCTGCCGGAAATTCCTGTGATCACCGAAAGTCTGCCAACAGGAAATCGAACATCGATATCCTTTAAATTATTCGCTCTTGCGTCATGGACGTTGATCCAGTGTTCAACCTCGCGCAACGACCGGCGCGATCCGCGGGTAGGATGTCGAAGCGGTATCTTCAGGCAGCGTGCTGTTTCCGAATTTGGACTTCTTTTGACGTCGCCCAGTGTGCCGGTTGCCACGACTTCCCCGCCGTGAATCCCTGCTCGGGGACCCAGATCGACAATGTGATCGGCACGCCGCATTGTTTCCTCATCATGCTCGACGATAATCAGTGAGTTTCCTTTGTTCCGCAGCGCAGTGAGCGTGTCCAGTAATCGCAAGTTATCGCGCGGATGAAGACCGATCGTCGGCTCATCCAGCACGTAAAGCACACCGCGCAGGTTCGAGCCGAGTTGTGCTGCCAATCTGATTCGCTGCGATTCTCCGCCGCTCAATGTTTTCGCTGAGCGTCCGAGCGCGAGATAACCGAGGCCAACCCTCTCCATGAAACGTAATCGCTGCTGGATTTCTGGAACCAGACCGGCAGCGATCGTTTGGTGTGTCCCTCGGAACTTCAATCTCTCGACCTTGCGCGTCGCTTCGCTAGCCGAAAGGTTCGTAAACTGATCGATGGTGTAACCCTGGACACGCACGTGACGCGCTACAGCGTTCAAGCGCGAACCGTGACAACTCGGGCATTCGTGCGCTTCGCCTTCCGCGATCCATTCGGACTCGCGCTCGGCGGCAAGCTCGGTCTCCAAAACCGATTCGCCGTCGGTGTTGGCAGCGGTTTGCAGATCCTGGTCAAAAATTTCTCCGAACCCGCCGCATTCTTCGCACGCTCCGTGAGGTGAATTAAACGAAAACAAGCGCGGATCGAGCTCCTCGAACGCGCGGCCACAATTTGGACAGCTCATTTCGGTGCTCACGACTGTGACTCTGTTTTTCGAGTCAAGCAGACGCCCCGTGCCGCGGCCGATTTCCAGCGCACGACGAACGATGTCGCGCGTCTCCCCAATTCGCTTCTGATCAATGAGACCAACGACTACATCGATCGTATGTTCTTTGAACCGCTCCAGCTTTCGAAAATCCGGGATTGGAATTAATTTTTCATCCACATACAGCGTGTCGAATCCCTGGCGTTCCGCCCAGCGCGCGATTTCGGTGTGAAAACCTTTTCGGGCCTTGACCAGTGGCGCAAGCATTCTCACCGGTCCGCGTTTCGCTGTTGATTCGATTTGTTTGGCAATGGCGGCAAAGTTTTGCTTTTCCACGGGCAAATCGCAGTCGGGGCAGAACTGTGTTCCTGTTTTTGCAAAAAGCAGGCGGAGAAAATGGTAAACCTCTGTCACTGTCGCTACAGTCGACTTTCCTCCGCCGCGCGTGACTCGTTGTTCAATCGCCACACTGGGAGGCAAGCCACTGACCCGGTCGACATCGGGTTTTTCGAGCTGCTCAACGAATTGCCGTGCATACGGCGACATGCTGTCCAGAAAACGTCGTTGTCCCTCCGCGAACAGAATATCAAATGCGAGCGTGGATTTGCCGGAGCCGCTCAGACCGGTAATGACCACCATTTGCTGCCTCGGGATTTTGACATCGATATTTTTCAGGTTGTGCTCACGCGCGCCGTGGACCTGGATCACGCCGTTGCGTCCGTGAACTCGAAATCGTGGTGCCTCCTCAGCAGCTCGTGCGATTTCTGCATCGTCATCCTGAGCGTAAGCGAAGGACCTCTCCCACTCGTGCGGTACCTTGTGAGGTCCCTCGCCATCTTCGCGGCTCGGGATGACCCGCAGTGCCTTTTGAGATTTCCCAAGCACATTTCGCAAAAATCGACCCGTATGCGAACTCTCGATCCTGGCAATTCGCTCTGGCGTTCCAACGGCGACCACATCGCCGCCTGCGTCCCCGGCTTCGGGGCCAAGATCGACAATCCAGTCGGCGCACTTAATCACTTCCAGATTGTGCTCGATCACCACGATGGAGTGACCGCGATCAACCAATCGCTGAAATAATCGCAGCAGTATCGCCACGTCATCAAAATGTAGTCCGGTGGTTGGTTCATCGAAGATAAACAAATTACCAATCGCCTCCCTATTTTCGGATTGGTCGTTCTCTGTCTGCGCGAGATGGCTAACCAGTTTCAGCCTTTGCGATTCGCCGCCGGAAAGGGTGTTGAGAGGTTGCCCCAATCGTAGGTAACCAAGCCCGACCTGCTTAAGCACACCAAGCGGTTCGGACAAAGTCCTCTCTTCGCCGATTTGCACGAAGAATTCGATCGCTTCGCTTACGGTGAGCTTAAGCAGATCGTGGATTGATTTTCCGTTCAGTTGAACTTTCAGAACGTGCGGCTGAAACCGTTTGCCTTCGCATTCGGCGCAGCGCACAAAAAGATCACTCAAAAATTGCATCTCAATTTTTTCATAACCCGTGCCTGAGCAGCGTTCACAGCGACCGCTGCCGGAATTAAAAGAGAATGTCCCCGCTGCCAGTCCCTGCGACATCGCTTCCGGTTGAGCAGCGAACAGTTCGCGAACACGATCGTAAAGTCCGAGATAAAGGAGCGGCGTTGACCGCGGCGTGCGTACGAGCGGCGCTTGATCGATCATGATTACGTCGCGGATTCGATGAGCGCCGGTAATCGACTTGCACATGCCCGGCTCCTGGTTGGACGACTGCCCCTTCGTAACGAGCAGGTTCCGGTACAGGACGTCGTGAATAAGCGTGGATTTTCCGGAACCGGAAACCCCGGTGACACAGGTGAATACGCCCAGCGGAACATTGACATCGATATTTTTCAGGTTGTGCTGTCGGGCGCCGATGATCTTGATGGATGACTTCGATGTTCGCCGCGAGGTCGGGACAGGAATCGATTTAAGATTCGTCAGGTAATCGCGCGTTAAGGATTGGTGGATCGGCTTCTCCGAAGACGATCGCCTCTCTAAAGCCGCAACGCGTCCGAAATTTGATCGCTGCGCGATTTTGGGTGCCATCGCGTTCGGAGAACACGATCCACCTAAAAATGAGTCTAGCGTTCCATTCCAAACCAACTCGCCGCCGTGCTCGCCTCGGCCTGGGCCGATATCGATCAGATTATCAGCAGCACGAATGATCTGTTCCTCGTGCTCGACCACGAGCAGTGTATTCCCTTTGTCGCGCAAGTTATGCATCACGCGCACCAGCCGCCCAACATCGCGCGGATGTAAACCAATGCTTGGTTCATCCATGACGAAGAGCGTGTTGACCAGCGATGCACCGAGACACGTTGTAAGATTAACTCGTTGCACCTCGCCGCCGGACAAACTTCGCGTGGAGCGGTCGAGCGTGAGATAGCCAACGCCGACTTCACAAAGATAATTGAGGCGCGCACAGATTTCGTCGCTCAACATCCGTGCGGTCGAATCTTTTGGCGGAATCTCGATCGCCGTCAGAAAATCACGGGCATCCAAGATCGAAAGCGCCTGGAATGCGGGGAGTGTCAATCGAATCTCGGATTTCGAATTTCGAATTCCTAATTCGGTGGCAATCTTGTAATTCAGCGCTTCGGGCTGATATCGGCCGCCATCGCACTTTGGACACGTAACGTAAGCTCGATAGCGGCTGAGCAATACGCGAACATGCATTTTATAAGTCTTGCTCTCGAGCCAGCGAAAGAACCCGCGGACGCCATACCACCGATCGTTTTCGTAATCTTCGTCGGCATAATCGCCTGATCGTTTCTCGCCTTCGATGACGAACTCCTGATCGGCCTTCGGCAATTCTTCGAATGGAACATGGATGTCGATCTCTTTACGTATGCACGCTCGAAGCAAATCTTTCTGCGATTCGCCAAACTCGACACCGCGAAAAACGCGGACCGCACCTTGTTTGATGCTGAGGCTGCGATCTGGAATCGCCTTGTTTAGATCGATTGCGATGGTACGACCAAATCCGCGACATTCCGGACATGCGCCGAGTGGATTATTAAAACTGAACAGCCCAGGTGTAGGCGGCCGAATATCGATATCGCAGTGGGGGCAATGCCAGCCAGTGGAGAAAGGCATTGCAGATTGGTAGTGCGCGACCTCCCGGCGCGCGGTCGCAGACCTGGCAGGCTGATTGAGGTGGGAGACCGGCACAACATTGACCTTCCCTTTCCCAAAACGCAGCGCGGTTTCGATAGCTTCAACCAGGCGTGCACGGTTTTCTTCCGAGACTGCGATGCGATCCTGAATGACCTGAACGCGGCCGCCTAGCCGTTTCAGTTTTGGATCGACGTCGACGCGCACGATTTGGTTGTCGACCCATACGCGGAGATACCCCTGTTGCTGAAGAAATTCGAAGAACTTACGTGGCTCGGTTTTCGGCGGAACAACAACCCAGAATGTGACGAGAATAGTTTTCCCCGCGCAGGCGTGTAAGACCTGCTGACTGATTGACTGCGCCGTTTCCGGGCGAATTTCCCGGCTGCAACTCGGACAGAATGCTCGAGCGATGCGTGGCCAGAACAATTTCAGATAATCGTTGATCTCGGTCATCGTGCCGACGGTCGAGCGCGAGCTCTTCACCGGGTTCGCTTGCTCGATGGCAATCGCAGGAGGGATTCCGCGGATTTCTTTCACGCGCGGCTTGTCCATGCGGTCGAGAAATTGCCGCATGTAGGGACTAAACGTTTCGACGTAACGTCGCTGGCCTTCAGCGTAAATCGTCTCGAACGCCAGACTTGATTTGCCGCTGCCGCTGGGCCCTGTAACAACCGTCAATTTTCCCAGCGGGAGATCGACATCGATCCCTTTGAGATTGTTCTGACGCGCCCCGCGAACCTCTATTTGATTTTTCGCACCTGGCCCTTTGACGCGCTCTTTTTTTGCGACCTTCGAACCCACTGGAAATATTCGCTGCCAGTCAAGCGGTTCGCAAATTTTAGTAGCGCAAACGCATGTCATTCCGAACGAATCATCCGTCAGAGGTTCCTCGCTTCGCTCGAGAGGACAAACGGCGGGTGATTATTCAGCGAACCGCGCGATCAGTTGTTCGCGCTGCTTCTGCAACTCGTCTGGAACCACGCCTGCAAGTGAATCGAAAAATGTCTTGTGCCCGTCGAGTTCCTTTTGCCATTCCCCGTGATCGATTCCCAGCAAGTCTGCGACGCGTCCGTGATCGATGTCGAGACCTTCAAGGTCTAGATCATGCGGACTGGGTAACCAGCCAACCGGTGATTTGACCGCCCCGGCGTTTTGTTCGCAGCGATCGATGATCCATTTGAGCACGCGCATGTTCTCGCCGAACCCCGGCCAAAGGAATTTTCCATTCGCCCCTTTGCGGAACCAGTTCACGTTGAAGATCAGCGGCGGATTAGTGAGACGTTTTCCGATTTCGATCCAATGCCGGAAATAATTGCCTATGTTGTATCCGCAAAAAGGCAGCATCGCCATCGGATCGCGTCGTACTTGGCCGACGGCGCCCGTGGCAGCTGCCGTTGTCTCGGAAGCCATCGTGGCGCCGAGATAGACGCCATGGGTCCAATCGAATGCTTCATAGACCAGCGGCACCGTGTCGCTGCGGCGACCGCCGAAAATAATGGCGCTGATCGGAACTCCGTCGCCTTTTTCGACGTCGGGATCGAGAGCTGGATTATTGCGCATCGGCGTGGCAAACCGGCTATTGGGATGTGCAGCTTTTTCTTTTGAGTCTGGCGTCCAATCGTTCCCGCGCCAGTCAATGGCATGCTTAGGTGGCGGGCCGTCTTTTCCTTCCCACCAAACATCACCTTCGTCGGTGAGTGCGACGTTTGTATAAATCGTGTCGTGCTCAATCGATTTCATCGCGTTCGAATTCGACTTGTAACTCGTGCCGGGAACGACGCCGAAATAACCGTTCTCTGGATTGACAGCGAACAAACGTCCGTCGCGAATTTCCATCCACGCGATGTCGTCGCCTACCGTGGTGACTTTCCAGCCGTTGAAGTGCGCAGGCGGAATTAACATCGCAAAATTCGTCTTCCCACATGCGCTTGGGAACGCCGCAGCCACATAATGCTTTTTTCCTTCGGGCGATTCGACGCCCAGGATCAACATGTGCTCTGCCAGCCAGCCCTGTTTGCGCGCAAGATACGATCCGATGCGCAGCGCCAGGCATTTTTTGCTCAGCAAGACATTCCCGCCATAGCCGGAGCCGACCGAAATGATCGTATTGTCCTGGGGGAAATGACAGATGAACCGTCGACCAGGATCAACGTCTAACAATGAATGCACGCCACGGTTCCATTCCGCTTTTGGATCGTTGCCGAGCCGTTCGAGGGCGATTTTGCCCATACGGGTCATGATTCGCATGCTGAGTACGACGTATTTTGAATCGGTGATCTCGAACCCGACCTTCGTCAGGGGAGAATCGGGCGGCCCCATCATGTAGGGAACAACAAACATGGTGCGTCCGCTCATCCCGCCATCGAGCAGCCGGTATAGTTTCGAATACGTCTCTGCCGGTTCCGACCAGTTGTTTGTGGGTCCAGCTTCCTCTTTAGTCGGCGTGCAAATGAATGTGACCTTCTCGACCCGGGCAACGTCGTTCGGGTTCGAACGGTGCAAGTAGGACCGCGGCACTTTTTTTTCATTCAGCTTGATCAGCCCGTCCTGTTTCAAGGATTCCGCTATTAGGAATTCATTCTCGCGCTCGGAACCGTCACACCAGAAAATGTTCTCGGGTTTTGTCAGTTTTCCGATCTCGTGCACCCAATCGAGCACGGCCTGGTTGGTCGGCTTTTTATCGCCGATTCCATCCGGCGGGAATATGGCGGGTGCGATATTTTTCATGAAACGAAGGTGTCCATTCTAACTACGAATAAACGGATTCGCCACGTTGAATCGTTTGAACGGTTAAATCTTTTCCCTGAGAGTAATGGCGCGGAAATCTACGAACCATGAATCACGCTTGCGCAAAAACAGTGCGCGGCATTAATTGAAAGCATGTTCGGGGTCACCACCTCCGATGATTATCGGCCGGTTGCGTGGATGGGTCGTTATCCCGTCGATGTGACCACAATGCTGGTTGGGCTGCATGTCGCGGCCGCGATTCTCACAGCGATTCTCGTCATGATTGGGGCACATTCCGTCTTAGCCCATTTACAATTCGATAGCGCGGCAGTGTGGGCCGGCCAGGTGTGGCGCCTTTTCACGTATGCGTTCGTACATGCCCCATCCGCGCTGCTCTGGTTTGCCATCGAGATGTACATGTTGTTCGTGTTTGGACGGGAAGTGGAGCGCTTTATCGGCCGACGCGCTTACATCACCCTGTATATCATTTTGCTGGTGACGCCTGCGGTGTTATTGACGATCTGGGGACTCTGGCAGCGTTCAGTCCTGTCCCTTGCTTCCGGTTCGTCAGCGCTGCATTTTGGCATTTTTGTTGCCTTTGCCACCATCTATCCGCGAGCTGAGTTGTTTCTGCGGATCATGACCAAATGGGTGGTACTGATTCTCGCCGCCGTTTACACGCTTCAGTTGCTCGCTTATCACGCCTGGAGCGATCTGATGGTCGTTTGGACGAGCATTGGCGCAGCGTTCCTTTTCATTGAAATGCACGGTGCCGGACCCGAACTTGTCTGGTGGGATACATTGAAGGCCCGCTTCAGCCCCAAGCCGAAGTTTCATGTCGTGCCCAAAATGCGTTCCAATCGTTCGGCCGAACCGGATGACGTTGAGGTTTCGATCGATCCCATACTGGACAAGATTTCCAAGTTGGGAATCGGTAGTTTGACAGCGAGCGAGCGGCGGCAACTTGATCGTGAACGGGAGCGCCTCTTAAAAAAATCCGAGTGACGCCATAGTGGTGGCCGTATCGGCATTACGGTACCTGTTTGTAATGCAGGCCGCACCTGCCTCTATAGTTTGGTTCCTGCCAAGCTCGCTTCGCAAGCTTCGCACAGCACATGAAGCAAAAGCTGATGCGCTTCCTGAATCCGAGCGGTGATATCGCTGCGAACCAGGATGTCGACGTCGGCCATACCGAGTGTCGATCCACCGTCGCGTCCGAGGAAGGCGATAGTCTTAAGCTGACGGGCTTTTGCTTCCTGGAACGCCCGCTCGATATTCTTGGATTTGCCCGACGTTGTCAGGCAAATTAGCAGATCTCCTGGAAGGCCAAAAGCGGCCACTTGGCGGGCGAAGATCTCGTCGAAGCCATAATCGTTGCCGGCGGCGGTAAGCAATCCGCCGTCGCCCGCAAGACAAATGGCCGGGTATGCGGGACGGTCCTTCATAAAGCGCACGACAAATTCCGTTGCAAAATGGGATGCGTCAGCTGCGCTGCCGCCGTTCCCGCAAACGAGTAATTTGTTTCCCCCGCGCAGACACTGCTCAATCAAATTTCCAGCCTTTGCAAGTTGCGAATCGAGGTCGAGCAATGACTGCAGCGTCTCTTTGGCTGCCGCGACTGCGGTGGCTAAAATCTTAGATGAGTGTCCCATACGTCGTTCAGTAAAGCATACCCTTCGTTGTTCGCATTTGTCGAAACCGTAAGTGAGACAACTGTGTAAAAACCAGACCTTTTTACCTTCTGATGAGCATTTTGGGGGAACTTCGCTTTCCCGTTTCCGTAGAAGTGCTTGTGCACGGTGTAATGCTCGACCTCACACTTAACGTTCTTGGCCATCACGCTCTAGCGAGACTGCGGGGTCCCCTTGGGAGCCCGGTCGCTGATCACCAGAGACTCCTCCTCTGGCCGACGAATAGCCCCAAAACAGCGAACAAACGGAGCGCAGTCAGCAACCAGCAGCGAGATGGTACAACAAAAAATGGATCTTACCGGCCTTACTGATTCCCATTCAACCACCCACCACGAACACGACGAGTGCCCGCACTGTTGCGGCGTGGTGCGAATGCATAACGGACTTTGCCTCGGGTGTTTAGTGCAAACGGGACTAGCTGAAGAGGAGGGCTCTCACGGGGAGAACCTCGATACTCTTCTCTCTGAGATCGAATAAGCACTCGGATCGATCACTTCGATCGTCGATTCTCTTCCATTTAAGGCTTGATCTGCGGATTGTGACAGTGCCGTTAACTTCCTTCGTCCCGCAAAATAATTGGAACCTTCACCCTCCAGTTTCCGTAGAAGTAAGCGTGCGGGAAACCAGACTTATCCAACAGCCTCCCCCGGCATGCCGGCCCGGCTGCGTTGAGACGCCATTCTACCGGCCTGATTTCAATTTTTGTTTCCAATTTTGTCCCCCAGTTTTCACATTTTTGAGGGTGAATTTTTCGAGGACCTGCTCCTCGGTCACGTTTGCTTGATAAACGGAAGACCTAGATGCAGGCACCTCCTCACTCTCACAGTCCCGCGTGGTTAGCGGGTTAGCAGTATTTGGAGGAACTCAACACATGAGAATAGAAGGTCATCTCCCGCATACCAGGCGGGCGACCAAGGGCGGCAGCTTGCCCTTTAATAGCTCGAATGGGAACGGGGCGAAAGCGCCTCGCATTAGAATCGATTTTTCAGCAGCGCCCGTCCAACGGGTGCCTGGTTGGAAATCGGCCCTCGACATGACGTGCATTCTGCTTGCGCTGCCGATTTGGTTGCCGCTGATGATCTTGCTCATGATAGTAACGCGGCTCGCTTCGCCAGGACCAATTTTCTACCGACAACAACGTGTCGGGCTTGGGGGAAGACGTTTTTCTATATGGAAGTTTCGGACAATGAAGGTGAGTGCGGAGACACAACCCCATGAGCACTATTTCCATGAATTGATGAAGGGTGATTGTCCAATGACGAAGTTGGACGCTTATGGCGATCCACGCCTCGCCCCTTGTGGCCGATTTCTACGTGCGAGCGGCCTGGATGAGTTGCCTCAAATCTTCAACGTGCTTTGCGGTGAGATGAGTCTGGTCGGTCCGCGGCCATGCACGCCAAATGAATTTGCCCACTATGAGCCATGGCAACGCGAACGCGTAAACGGTCTGCCCGGCTTGACCGGATACTGGCAGGTAAACGGAAAGAACAAGACGACGTTCAACGAGATGATCGTGATGGATCTGTTCTATGTAAGGAACCTATCGCTCCTCCTGGACCTGAAAATCTTGTTCAAGACCTGCACTGTTGTCGCTGGGCAACTGCTCGAATCGAGACTGCCGGCACAACCCAATCGACAAGACAGCACTCCCTACGCACCGGGACCGATTCTACAAACGTTCGTAGACTCGGCTCGAAAAAGTGCGCGCTCACCCAGCGCGATCTTGCACCGTCTCGCAGAATCCAGTCCCAAATCATGAAGAAGCAAATCACAGTCGGCATAATCGGATGCGGTTATTGGGGACCTCTTCTGGTTCGCAACTTCAAGAGTCTTACGGACTGCCAACTCAAGGTTGTGTGCGATCTCAATCTCGAGCGCCTAAAACATGTCCGTGCGTTGTATCCGGACATCGAAGGCATGACAGACACGCAGCAGCTTCTCAACGATACAAGCGTGGACGCCGTGGTCATTGCTACCCCGGTCAAGCATCATTACTCCTTGGCCAAGGCAGCCCTGCTGGCCGGCAAGCATACGTTCATCGAAAAACCAATGGCTTCCTCTTCCGCCGAGTGCGAGGAACTGATCGAAATCGCAGAACGCAAGGGGCTGGTTTTAATGATCGATCACACTTTTCTCTACTCTTCGCCAGTGCAGAAAATTGCCCAGATCGTTCAAGCTGGAGACTTGGGCGAAATACGCTACATCAATTGCCGCCGCCTTAACCTGGGATTATTCCAAAAGGACATCAATGTCGCATGGGATCTGGCACCGCATGATATCTCGATCATTCTCCACATTTTGGATGAATTTCCGACTACGATTAACTGCCAGGGAAACGCTCATATCACGCCCGGGGTAGAGGACGTGACAAACATGTCGCTGTCCTTCTCGCGCAAACGCTTCGCAACTATCCAAAGCAGCTGGCTCGAGCCACGTAAAATTCGCGAAATGACCATCGTCGGCACGCGACGCATGATCGTCTATGACGATTTGCGGACACGCGAAAAAATCCGCATTTACGATGCACGTGTAGAGCGTCCGCCGCACTACGACACGTTCGCTGAGTTTCAATACTCGTATCACTACGGGGACAGTTACATCCCATACCTCCATCAGGAGGAGCCGCTAAAGCTGGCCTGTCAGCATTTTGTAGATTGTATTAGAACGAGTTCTCAGCCGCTAACGGATGGCCGTCGGGGGTTGGAAATGGTCAGAATCCTTGAGGCGGCCAGCGCTTCCCTCAAGAAAAACGGCGCGCCCGTGGCCCTTTCACAGCACAATGGTACAGCGCCGGTTGTTGCCCCAGTCAAACCCGAAGAGATCCTTCAGGTTGAAGCGTTCGCTGGATGAGTCGCGCGCGCCAGCGCTTACTCAAACAGGTAGCGCGGGAAGCTTAGCGCATTCCTCCACAAATTCACTCTACTAACCTAAGCCATAACATGAAAGTACCCTTCCTCGATTTGAAGGCGCATCACGCTCCTTTAATTGAAAAGTTCGATCGCGCTATTCGCGAAGTGATCGAGAACAGTGCGTTTGCGGGCGGACCGTCCGTGGAAAAGTTTGAAGAAGAATTCGCTTCATTCTGCGGCTCTTCACACGCAATCGGCGTTGGCAATGGCACCGACGCGCTTTGGCTTGCTCTTCTGGCGCTCGGAATTGGTGAAGGCGATGAAGTAATTACGGTTCCAAACACATTTATCGCCACGGCCGAAGCGATTACATATTGCAAGGCTCGACCAGTGTTTGTGGATGTGGACCAAAACACATTCACGATGAACCCCGCGGAGCTTCAGAAGAGTCTGACGGAGAAAACCAAAGCGATCATTCCGGTTCACCTTTTCGGCCAACCGGCCGACATGGACCCGATTTTGAAATTTGCGCGCGAGAACGGCCTCTTCGTGATTGAAGATGCCGCTCAGGCTCACGGCGCCGAGTACAAAGGCCGAAAAGCAGGCACGATGGGCGATGCAGGGTGCTTCAGTTTTTATCCCGGAAAAAATCTTGGTGCCTTTGGCGAGGCTGGCGCAGTCGTGACGAACGACCCTGAGCTACGGAAACAAATCCAAATGCTTCGAGATCACGGTCAGTCACAAAAATATTACCACGCCCTGATGGGATGGAACTGCCGGATGGACGGCATTCAGGGTGCAGTTTTGTCTATCAAATTGCGTCACCTTGACGAAGCAAATTCCCTACGGCGCAAACATGCCCTGGAATACAATCAGGCTCTTGCTGGAATCGACGGAATTCTTACACCGTTCGAGGCGAGTTACGCCAGGCACGTTTATCACGTCTACGCCATTCGGGTGCAGGAACGCGACGCAGTCATGCGACAACTCCAAGAAAAAGGAGTCGGCTGTGCTGTGCATTATCCCGGTTCCGGTTCATCTCCAGAAGGCGTGCCAAAACCTGGGCTACACGAAAGGCGCGTTCCCCGTTTCGGAGAATCTAGCCAACGAATTTGTTTCATTGCCCATGTTTCCGGAGCTGACGAAGAAACAGATCGAATATGTCGCTAGCTGCGTTAGCGAAGTTGTTGGAGCGGAAGCATACGTCTAGGAAGAGGCTTTTTGAAAACTCTCCAAGCAATTAGGTCACAATCCGTGGAAGCGGTGCCGTTTTCTGGCGACAATTCTTTGGTAGGGCCGAAAACGAGCGAGGAATCGCTTCAAATGTGGATTATCAATCCCATCCACAATCCGGGTTGGGACCTTGTGGTCGCCTTGCATCGCGACGCCGGTTGCTTCCATACCAGTGCCTGGGCAAAGGTGCTTCATCAGACTTACAACCATCAGCCTTTTTACCTTCAGTTTTCGCGCGGACGGAGGTTGGCTGCGCTGATTACCGTTGATGGAAGTGCGCAGTGCATTCACCGGTCGACGCGGCGTGTGTCTCCCGTTCAGCGATTCATGTGAGCCGCTCATCTTCGATCCAGAAGTGGCCCACGTAGTGAAAGATCGAGTCATGCGCTTCGCGGTGGAACGCCGCTGGAAACACCTGGAAATCCGCGGGGGCAAATTGTTTCAGTCCGAAAGCGCTCCAGTCGCGAAATTTTACGGACATACGCTCGATCTACGCCTTCGCGCTGAGGAGTTGGCGGATCGCTTCAGCAGTCCTGTTCGCCGGGCTATTCGCAAAGCCCAACGCAACGATGTGGGCGCACTCGTTGTCCGCAATCGGCAAGGCCATCGACGATTTTTATCGGCTTCACGCCCAAACTCGCCGGCGTCACGGTCTCCCTCCGCAGCCGGTCTCCTTTTTTCTGAACATTTACGAGCACATCATCAAACCTGGTCTCGGCTTTGTCGTTCTCGCACAGCGAGGATCGCGCCCAATTGCCGGTGCGATTTTCTTCCGTTTTGGAAAGAACGGTGTATATAAATACGGCGCCTCTGACAAGCGGTTTCAGGAATTTCGCGCGAATAATCTTGTCATGTGGCAAGGCATTCAGTTTTTGGCGCAAACAGGTGTCGAAAAATTACACTTCGGTCGCACCGAGCAGTGAAAACGACGGTCTGCGACGATTCAAGCTTGCATGGGACACCAAGGAAGAAACAATTGATTACTTTCGAGTTGATCCGTCGGGTCAGTGTTTACCTCAGCCCCGCCGCGATTCCGCATTCCACAAACACATTTTCGGCAGGATGCCGCTGGTCTTCAACCGGCTGGCTGGCTCAATCCTCTATCCACATCTCGACTAAAGGCTAAAACTATGGCTGAAATCCGACGCGAAATCCCACCCCCAACCGGTTTGAAAATTGGCGATATTCTTTTCGCTCTCTTTAAACGCAAGCGAACAATCATCGTGTGCGCAACAGTCGGTATTATTGCCGCTGCCGCGGTCTATCTGCTTTATCCACCTTCTTACGAATCGCAGGCCAAGTTGTTGGTGCGCTATGTCCTGGAAAGGAGCGGTATTGACCCGGTTGAAGCAGAGAAAGCCGGTGCTGCAGCGAACGCCGAAGCGGATAGAGTAATCGGTGCTGAAATCGAGATTCTGACCAGTTGGGATTTGGCAGTGCAAGTTGCCCAGGCACTGGGTCCCCAAAGGGTGCTGCCACCACCCCAGGATCTGATTTACCCACATCGTTCAGGCGATCGGTCTGAAACGACTATTGCCGCCCTCTGGAGCATCGGCAACGGAAGCCGAAGCGGCCAGCAGCATCGTTTCGGGTTGAAGGTAATTTCGAGCAAAGGAAGCAACATCATTCTAGTTTCCTATAAGAATCGTAATCCTGAGATCGCGACGCTCGTTTTGCAGGAATTGTTGAGTCGTTATTTCGTCAAGCACCTGGAAGTGCACCGCTCTGCGGGCGCCTTCGATTTTGTGGCTCAACAAACCGATCAGGTCCGCGCGCACTTAACTCAAACGGAGGACGCCCTGAAGTCGTTAAAGGAGAAGACAGGAATTGCATCGCTCAAAGAAGGTGCGGCGGCCCTTACCACCGAGGCGGCAAAGACGCAGGAACAACTTAATGCCGCTGAGGCGGACCTGGCCGAACAAAAAGCCCTCGCTAATCAGATCGTAGAAAAAAAGACAAAAGCGTGGGGAACAAAGAACTCGTCACCTGAAAACAGCCCGCGGTCTGTAAAGGTCAAGATCGCTGGCACCCAGGCAAAAGTCGAGGCGCTGAAGGCTCGGCTTCAGCGATATTCAGCAGAGAACGAAGCAAGCTTTCAGAACTAGGTCCGCAAATTGAAGACTTGGAACGGAAACGAGAGATGGACGAGGCGAATTACAAGTATTTCGCGGCATCGCTCGAAAAGGCTCGGATCGACGAGGCTTTGGACCCCAGCAAAATGCCGAACATTAGCGCGGTTCAGCGGCCCTCTCCTCCCGGCCTCGAGACTAAGAAACGCGATAAAATTGTGCTTGCGTTGGCTGGTGGGGGGCTCGTCCTGGGCATCGCTCTCGCGCTGCTACGTGGCTTGGTTTTGAACCAAACCGTTAGCCGACCGCTCCAGCTGGAAACGCAGTTACACATTCCGCTGATGCTCTCGATCCCCTATAGGAACGGTCACTTCTCTTTGCCCCGTAATGGTTCACCGGTGAATTCGGAAGCCCTTACGACGGGACGGCGTCACGCCAAATTGGCTCCGTGGGACGCCGACCATTTCATCCGGCCGTACTGCGACGCGATTCGGGATCGCCTCGGTCTTTATTTCGAGCTTAATCACTTGACGCATAAACCGAAGCTGGTTGGCGTTACCAGCGTTTCCGAGGAAGGGGGAGCTTCCACGCTTGCTGCTGGACTCGCTGCGTCACTTTCAGAAACAAACGACGGCAAGGTGCTCCTCGTCGATGTAAACCTGGGACCGGAGGAGGTGCATCCGTTTTTCAAGGGTAAACCTGCCTATCCCTTGAACAAGGCTCTTAAGCCATCGGACACCATCGACTCGGCTGCAGACAATCTCTATCTCGCTACTGTGGGATCGTCCAATAGCGGCGGTCCGGCGCAACTCGGGTTGAAAAAATTCTTCGACATGATGCCGAACATGAAGGCGAGCGACTTCGACTACATTATTTTTGATATGCCCCCGCTGGATCAAACGAGTCCTACGTGGGGAATGGCTGCTTTCATGGACAGGCTTTTGGTCGTGGTCGAGGCAGAGAAGAACAGCCGCGAGGTCATTAAGCGCAGCTACGGGAAGCTGATCGCTGAGCGAAAAAACGTCGCAGTCGTGGTAAACAAGTCGCGTTCCTATGTCCCAAAGTGGCTTGATTCTGAGTCTTAATCAGCCGCATTTCCTAATGGTGGAACCGCGGTTATAATGTCTGCGATAATTAGCCTGCGACCGCTCTGGGATTATTGATATCCTGAGGATGCTCTTCGTCTTGTTATTTTTGCTCATAGTCCTGTTCGCGCTTCCACTACACCGGGTTGAAGATCGGAAGCAGGCAGGACATACAAAAGCTTTCAACACGCCTTTGGGTGGCCCTAAGAACCTTCACCGCGAGCGATGAACCAGCGATAACGCATGTTACGCAATCGAATTTACTACGGGCTAAAGCCTTTCGTTCCACAATTTCTTCGAACGGCGATTCGACGAAAACTGGCAATGCGATTACGCAAGCGCAACCGGGATGTTTGGCCGATTATGCCCGGATCGGAACGAGCACCGGAAAACTGGCCCGGCTGGCCGGAGGGCAAAAAATTTGCGCTTGTTCTGACCCACGACGTCGAGAGCAAAAGAGGCCTGAGCAGGTGCCGATCCTTAATGCAACTGGAATCGGACCTTGGATTCCGTTCTTCCTTTAATTTTATCCCTGAGGGCAGTTACCGAGTTCCTGCAGAATTAAGGGAGGAACTCACTGCCAGCGGGTTCGAGGTTGGGATACATGATCTTAAACACGATGGCCATCTGTTTTCCTCTCGGCGCAAGTTCAAGCGGCGTGCCGCGAAGATCAACAGTTATGCGCGTGAGTGGGGCGCCTCAGGATTCAGATCAGGGTTCATGTTGCGTCATCTCGACTGGTTGCACGATCTCAATGTCCAGTACGATGCATCTACCTTTGATACGGATCCATTTGAACCGCAGCCCGACGGCCGTCACACCATCTTCCCATTCTGGGTGCCACATCCAAACGGCAGCTCCATCAAACCTGAACGATCGGTCATCAACCGTTCTTCAAGAGGTTACGTCGAGGTCCCTTATACGCTTCCTCAGGACTTCACACTTTTCGTACTGTTACAAGAGAAGACGCCGGAAATCTGGCTGCGAAAACTCGATTGGATTGCCCAACACGGCGGAATGGCGCTGGTTGATGTCCATCCTGATTACTTGTGCTTTGATGACGCAGTCGGACCGACGGAGTATCCGGTCACCCATTACAAATCATTTCTGGATTACGTGAGTCGCCAGTATAAGGGGGCCTTTTGGAACGCGACGCCGAGCAAAGTGGCGCAGTTTTGCGCTGGTATCGCGAAGGCTCCAACCTCAAGCCAGGGCTAGCCCTGTCAAAACAACTTTTTTTATGGATGTCACAGTATTTGGAATGGGATATGTGGGATGTGTAACGGCGGCATGCCTGGCTGAGATGGGCCACTCCGTGACTGGCGTAGACTTACAAGAAGTTAAGGTCTCTCTCATTAACTCCGGAAAAAGCCCGATTATCGAACCGGATCTGGAAGAATTGATTCGGCGCGGGGTCGCCGCGAAACGCCTGCACGCTACTCCGCGCGCGCAGAGCCTCGGTGACGTTTCCCTGGTTTGTGTTGGGACACCGAGTAACGACAACGGCAGTCTAGGTCTTGCCCAGCTTAAAAGGGTGGTGAGCGAGATCGGCCGGTTGCTGCGAAAAACCGACAGTTACCACGTCGTAGTCCTCCGAAGCACCGTTTTGCCGGGAACGGTGAACGATGTGGTGCGTCCCTTGCTGGAAGAAGAATCTGGTAAAAAGGATGGAAAGGACTTCGGTATCTGCATGAATCCCGAGTTCATGCGCGAAACGACGGCTATTCATGATTTTCATAATCCCGCGTTTACGATCATCGGAACCAATGACGATCGTGCTGCTGAACGAGTTGCCACTCTTTATTCCAGCTTAAAAGCCCCGATAGAGCGTACGCCCCTTTCAGTAGCTGAGTTGATCAAGTACGCCTCTAACGCATTTCACGCCGTTAAAGTGTGTTTCGCGAATGAGATCGGAAATCTCTGCAAGGCGATGGGCACTGATAGCCACAAAGTAATGGAGATTTTTTGCAAAGATACAAAGCTGAACATCTCTCCCTATTACCTTAAACCCGGGTTTGCTTTTGGCGGCTCGTGTCTGCCAAAGGACATTCGCGCTATTCTTTACAAGGCGAAGCAATTGGACCTGGAAATGCCGGTGCTAGGTGCCGTGCTCGAAACGAATCGCAAGCAGATCGAGCTAGCCTTCAATTTAATCCGCCACACGGGCAAAAACCGTGTCGGTGTATTGGGCCTCAGTTTCAAGGGCGGCTCCGACGATCTCCGTGAAAGTCCGATTGTTGGATTGATCGAAACCTTGATCGGCAAAGGATATAAATTGAGTATCTACGACGAGGAAGTTGCTTTAGCGAGACTTGTAGGTGCGAACAAGCAATACATCGAACAAGCAATACCGCACATTTCATCGTTGATGGTTTCTACTGCGAAGGAAGCCATAGAAGCCAGTGACGTGGTAGTCGTTGGTAAGAATAATTCGAACATTCAGGAAGCTGTAACCAATAATGGCGATTCAAAGCTGATTATCGATTTAATTCGGTTACCACGAGAAACCGTGAAGGCTTCTCCCAATTATCAAGGCATCTGCTGGTAGAACTGCTACAACACAGTCCCATCATAATGCGATCTCCAATCAAAACCCTGATGTGGGTTGAGAACCATTTTCCACAGGACACTCGTGTCAGGAACGAGGCGGCTTTACTCACTGACGCAGGTTACCAGGTCTCGGTCATCGCGCTTCGGAAACCGGGCCAGCTGGGACGTGAGACCTTGGACGGCGTGGAAGTTTACCGCGTGCCAACGCTGGAACTGTTTAAAAAGACTCCATCCGCAAAGGTTAACCGACTCAACCTGGCTCTTGTTAAGCTGAAATCCTTTCTTGGTTATGTTGTTGAATACTGTTACTTCACGTCAGCCTGTCTCATAGTTAGCGCTTACATTCTTGTGACGCGCGGCTTCGACGTAATGCACGCTCACAATCCTCCCGATACCCTCTTTTTAGCGGCTTTGCCTTTCAAACTGCTCGGAAAGAAATTTGTCTTCGATGAGCATGATCTCTGCCCGGAGCTTTACCGTTCCCGTTATGGCGCCGCAGAAGGATTTTACACTCGGTTGCTAGGAATGTTTGAATGGTGCAGTCTGAAACTCGCCGATATCACGATTGCCACAAACGAATCGTATAAACAGATACAAGTCGAACGCGCGAACAAGGATCCCCGCGATGTCTTCATCGTAAGAAATGGTCCGAACCGGATGCGGATGACGCCGGCCGCACCCAGCGTCCGTTTGAAAGCGATGAACAAGTCCATCCTATGCTACATCGGCAGCCTAAATCCACAGGACGGTGTTGATTATCTACTTAGGTCGTTGCGGCACTTGCTCCATGGCTTGAAGCGTTCGGATTTTTATTGCGTCATAATGGGTAGCGGGGACTCTCTGCAAGATTTGCGCGATCTGGCTGGAAACCTGCAACTTAACGGGTGCGTTGAACTAACCGGCTTCGTCTCCGATGAAGAATTGCAAGCTAACCTTGCGGCTGCCGATATTTGCGTGGATCCCGATCCGTCCAGCCCGTTAAACGACGTGTCTACTTGGATCAAGGTGATGGAATATATGGCCTCTGCAAAGCCGATCGTGTCCTTCGACTTGAAGGAAACGCGCTTTTCTGCAAGGGACGCTGCGATGTATGTTGAACCAAACAACGAAACTCGATTCGCGGAAGCGATCGCCGAACTTATGGACCAGCCCGCACTTCAAGAGAGAATGGGAACCTACGGCCGCCGCCGCGTCACGGAGGAACTGCAATGGGCGAAGGTCGGCCAAAACCTTGTGACCGCGTATGAAACGCTCCTCAAGCGGGAATTAAAAACGTCCTCTGAAACGCATCGCGGGAAGAAATTCACAGAGATCAGCTCGTAGCTGTCTTTGCCCTTTCCGGATAAACCGTCCTTATCTATTCTTGACTACCCAGGTTCCTTCAACTCAGGCACCAAACGAGATCTTTGTGACAAAACCCGAAATCCGGCATGCAGGGATTGCCGATGTAACGTTTGGTAAAACCGTCACCGTGGTGCAACCGGTCAATCTCTATGGATGCACGATTGGAGATGGCAGCTTCATCGGCCCATTCGTAGAGATACAAAAGGGAGTAACCATCGGGAAGCGATGCAGGATTCAATCGCACTCATTCATTTGTGAGCTCGTAACGATCGGAGACGAATGCTTCATCTCTCATGGCGCCATGTTCATCAACGATCTGTTTGTCACTGGGGGCCCTGACGCAAATCCGGGCTCCTGGCGAGCAACAAGACTTGGCAATCGTGTAAGCGTTGGAACAAATGCCACCATTCTTCCGGTCACGATCTGCGATCAAGTCGTCATTGGCGCCGGCGCGGTTGTTACCAAGGACATCACCGAGCCGGGGATTTACGTTGGCAACCCGGCGCGCTTGTTGCGCGCCTTGAAAACTCCAGCGACCAGATCTGAAGATCGGAGGATAGTTTTCCACATTCCAGGCACTGCTGATCCCTGGAAAATAAAAGCGTTCCCTTCTTCAATTTGATCGTTGTAACCGCTTACCGCACCTAAGACATGAGTCTCCACCTCTCCCCAACATTAGCCTCCTGCCTTACGCTCGCCGTTATTATCTTCCTTTTCCGGCGCGACATTCGGCAGAAGCCCGATGTTACCGGCGCGCTCTGGCTGCCGTTGCTTTGGCTGGTGCTTGGTTGCTCAAGGTCCGTTTCCGCATGGCTCAATATCTTCGGCTTGCCTGTGAGCGGTGGCCCTTCAGTGGAAGAGGGAAGTCCGCTGGATGCTTGGTTTTATTTTGCACTGATTATAGCGGGCTTTTTTGTCCTCGCTAACAGACAAGTCCGTCTTTCAGAAGTCATTTCCAACAACGGTTGGCTCATTGTTTTCTTGCTTTACTGTTTCATTTCCATCACCTGGTCTGATTTTCCGTTCGTAGCTTTCAAGCGGTGGCTCAAAATTCTTGGTCATCCGATCATGGCGCTGATCGTCCTTACGGAACCGGATCCCAAGGAAGCGCTAATCCGGTTGATGAAGCGATGCGCCTATGTCGTGGTCCCTGTCTCCATTCTGTTTGATCAAATATTATCCTGAATTGGGACGGGGTTTTAGCCCGTGGGGCGGGGGAGTGAGCACAGGCATCACCACAGATAAAAACATGCTGGGTGCAGATTGTCTGATCCTGGGTTACTTTTTCTTTTGGTATTTGCTGCAAACCTGGCAAAGCGAGCGGAGCAGGTGGAGACGAAACGAGCTTTGGCTGATCGCCGGATTCGCGATCGGTATCTGGTGGCTTTTCACACAGGCGCACAGTGCCACATCGTTCATATCTCTCGATCGTAGGGATACTCGTGGTTCTGTTTGTCGGCTTCGTCTTATAAACAAGAATTTTATTGGGACGTACATGCTGGCAGCCCTCGTTCTCCTTGTCGCAGCAGAAATGATGTTTGGGATTTCGTCGCATATGTCCGAGAATCTAGGCAGGGGCTCGGAGCTATCAGGAAGAACAGCGCTCTGGACAACCCTCCTGGGATTGCATACCAATCCGATTCTTGGAACGGGATTTGAGAGCTTCTGGTTAGGGAAAAGGGTAGAGCAGTTGGAAGGAATCTTCTATTTTGTTCCAAACGAGGCGCATAACGGCTATTTGGAAACCTATTTGACCTTGGGGGGAATTGGAGTGTTCCTCCTAATTGGACTGTTTATTGCGACGTTCCGGAAAATTCGCCTTGAGCTTTTTCGGAATTTTGAATGGGGAAGATATCGATTGGGATTCCTCGCGGCATTAATACTGTACAACTGGACAGAAGCAGCCTTCAAAACCTTAAGTCCTCTCTGGTTTGTTTTCTACCTCATAGCTACTGACTACCCGCGAATCCTCCTCGCCAGCGTCCAAGAATCCGATGGGGTTGAGAACACGGAAGAAAGCGGAGAACTGGTGTATGTCGACCAATCCTAGACCGATCCGGAAGCTTCGCTGCCTCCCGACTCGGGCACCGCGCGTTGCGGCTCTGGTTTCACTTACTGCCACTCTAGTCCTCACTGCTTCTGGCCTAACGGCAGCAAGAACAATTAACGCAAACAGCGCATCACAGTCCGATGTTGCGGCCGCTATCGCCTCGGCTGCCGATGGCGACACGGTAACGATACCTGGGGGAACGGCCAGTTGGACTCGCACATTACAAATTAAAAAAGGGATCACGATCCAGGGAGCCGGTGTCGGCGCGACAATCATCAAGGACAGCGTGCAATCCGGACAACTGATTCGATGGACGCTCGCTGCCGGCTATCCGTCGCAGACTGACCGGGATTGAATTTCAAGACGGAGGCAGAGTAAATACGATTGATGCGCCGGGTGGCATACTGCACGTTGACGGCTCGAACACCAACGGCTCTACATTTCGTTTTGACCACTGCAAATGGAATAATCTGAATGGCTCGACGGTGTTCGATACCGTGATCGGAGTAATCGATCACAACACGTTCGTTCTCGACAAGTTTGGCTGTGCGATCTATCCCTATGGTTCATACTGGAATGGACAGGACTATTGGTGACGGTTCGTGGGCTGCGCCCGCCAACTACGGTTCGTCCCAATTTCTTATTCATCGAGGACAACACCTTTACGCATAGCAAGCAAAATCTTGCAGGGAATGATAGACGCATACGCAGGAGCACGATTTGTCGTTCGGCACAATACATTTTTAACGGCCTTAGTAACCGAATCACGGCACTGAAAGCACGGGACGCACACGCGGCTGTAGAGCAATGGAAGTGTATAATAATCAACTACAGGGGACTAACCTTAACTCACAGGTAGGCGGATCACGTTCAGGCGGAATGTTATTTCACGACAATACGATTAGCGGATACTCCGGCAATCTATCAGCTTTCGATCTTCAAAATTATCGAAACTTTACCCATTTCTCCTTGGGGCGGCGCTGATGGAACAAATGCTGGGACAAGAACGAGCCTACTGTCTTTTTCACTGGAACGGCAGCAGCAAACAGTTCTGGTACAAGCGTAACGGTGTCTGGAAACCCTAACTGGAGAACGAACCAATGGGCAGGATACACGATTCGCCGCACCACTGACATTTGTGCACTGGCACTCAAAGTTACGGCTGGATTACGAGCAACACATCAAATTCTATCAGTTACGCGGGCAACGCCTGGTTATCCGACGCGCCATCGGATACGTCGTTTTGTTCAGGCGATTCCCTTGAAATCCGTAAAGTAGACCACGCCTTAGATCAACCTGGAACAGGGCGGCGGCTCGTTAATTAGTGGTGAATCCCCCGTGCGACCCGACGCTGGAATGATCAGGTGATTGAGCCGTGCTACTCATGGAACAACAGGAATGAGGTTAACGGACAAGTCAATTTTGGCGCAGGCCCAGGCGTAATCGCCAATGTGCATTATTTCAACGACACGCCGATGCCTGGCTACACACCCTATGTTTACCCGCACCCGCTGACGAAAGGTCTGCCGCTACCGAAGCAGGCAACGCGAAATGCGAAAGGGAACTCGCAACACAACCTTCGCAAGAAAAGGCAGCCCTGGGGTGGGACAAAGCTAAACCGAGAAAAAGCAAAAAAAGCAAACCAAAGCCCCACAAATGAAATGGCTGAAGGGCAGCATAACTCCGGTGACTGAATGCCAGCTACACGTTTTCTTATCCGCAATCTGCTGGTAAGTGGCAGTGGCAGTTTTCCTCGCGAGTTCAACAACTTTAGAGTCCCTTTCTAATAAGCTTTTCTATTTTTTATAAAATGCAGTCTTCAATTCAGCCTAACGCCGCGGACGCTGGGTTATCGACACCTCGGCGCCTCGATAGCGGCGTATCGCCAGATGTGCCAGGGAAAGCGAAATTCTTGCTTGTTGTTTGCTCCGCGCTCGTTATTGCAATCGTGTTTAATTACTTGGTGGCCTTCTGGATCAAACTGCCAAACTACACCCCGATTTACCGCCGAATTGGGCCTGAGACCGGCCCACAGGTGTTTTGCGCTGGGTCGTCCCTCCTGCAGTTCGGACTTTCCTGGCCTGAAGTTTCAAAAACCTTAGATCAAGGCATCGAGAGTTGGGGTGTGGCTGCGTCGACGCCATCCGAATGGGAAGTGTTTCAAACTTTCGCAAAGAACACGAACCTGATGATAATCGGCGTGGACGTCTATGACCTGAATGAGTATCACCTTTGTGAAGGCCGTGCCGACGTGGTGCCGTTAACACAAACCATTTGGGATCTTTGGCAAAGCAGCCCCGGTTGGCAATTTTCGAAGCGATTGTTGAGTCAATATCCGCTGAGTTACCTCCAAAAGTTGTTTCCCACCGCGGGAAGCTCGGAAGCGGTCTTGGTGGGACTGCGCAGGCTACTACCCGAGCGATTAAGATCATCCTCGGCTGCCGAGGAGCGCGCTAATTCCTTGGTACTGCCCCGTGAATCAGTTATGGATTTTGGTGCAACTGATGCAAAGGTAAGTGACTGGACGCCAAGCAGAACTCTTTGGCGACTTGCTCAGATGCGCAGCGAAACCGGAGGGAAGCATGCGTTCAATGGAGTGAAAAAATCGGCCTTCGAGCGCATGCTCCTTCGGGCTCAGAAGCAGGGCTCCGTCATCGTGGTGGTTCTGCCAGTTTCCCCGCTATATGCCCACGAATTCCTAACGCCGGAAGCGGTGCACGACTTCGAAAGCGTTTTGGAGGAAGCCCAGCGTATCGATCCCCAAGCCCAGTTTGTGCGCCTTGATAAACTATCTGCTCTAAATTCAGATGAGTGCTTTGGTGACTTGGTGCACCTCAATGGCACCGGAAAACGAATCGCAACGGATGCATTCCTCAGCTGGCTGAAGCAACGCACTATGGGCCGAGAGTTCCCGCCTGTTCCAACCCGGAGCGCGCTATCTGTTCGAGACAGTGTTTCTTTTCAAATCTTCAGGCTCGATCTTTCATACCCGGTCTTGCTCGTTTTGTAATTGGCCATCTCAATCCAGAGCTTTGCTATGACAAAAGAACTCGGTAACGAAAATGATGTAATCTGGAATCGATGGTGTAAGAACGCTGAAAGAGTCCCCCACCGGGACGCGATCATTCATTGGGTCGCGGGAGAAGAGCCGTTCAGGTGGACGTTCTCTTCTTTAATCGACACTGCGGAATGCCTGGCGGCAAGGTTGGTTGACCGCGGTATCGGTAAAGGTGATGTCTGCGCCATCATTATGCGGCACAACAGAATTTTGTACCCGCTTTATCTTGCGATGGTTCGTGTGGGTGCGATCCCCGCAATACTGGCATATCCGAATCCGCGTTTGCATCCCGATAAGTTCCGGCAAGGCATTGACGGTATGTCTTCACACTCGGGTCTCGATTGGGTTTTCACTGAACGTGATCTTGAGGAAACTCTTCGCCCTTCTCTCGAAAGCTCAGGCAGCACGATTAAGGGTCTGCATTTCCCCCTGGAATGGAAAACTGGACCTGCGTCAACGAAAGGACAGCAAGCTCGCGTTATTACTCGGCACAACAGGGTGAAACGTGATGACCCTTTGTTACTTCAGCATTCGTCTGGAACCACTGGACTGCAAAAGCCCGTGTTATTATCACACCGTGCGGTATTAGAGCATGTCAAATACTACGGGCGGGCAATTGGATTGAATGAGAATGACAAAATTGTGAGTTGGCTCCCTTTATATCACGATATGGGACTGATAGCAGCGTTTCATCTGCCACTCGCGTTCGGGATACCAACTGTTCAAATAGACCCTTTCGAATGGGTGATGGCACCATCGCTTTTGCTCGATGCAGTCTCGCGGGAGCGTGGAACGATTTCCTGGCTTCCGAACTTTGCCTATAATATGATGGCCAACAAGATCGCTGACGATGAACTTGACGGCATCAGTCTTGAGAGTTGGAGACTTATTATCAACTGTAGCGAACCGGTTAGACACGAAAGCCATCAAAGGTTCGTGCAGAAATTCCAGCACTGCGGCCTTAATCCTTTGGCCATGTCATCGTGTTATGCGATGGCCGAAACAACATTTGCGACAACACAGACACCGCCGGGAACGCCACCCTCAATGTTGGCCCTCGATAGGATTGCGCTGGCACAGGGAAAGGTCAAAATTGCCGAGCATGCAGGCCGAGCCAAGATATGTGTTTCATCGGGCAAAACAATCGCCGGTTGCCAAGTGAGAATCGTCGATGAAAACCGTCAGGATGCTGGCGATAGGACGATTGGGGAGATAGTGATTAGGTCGAGATCGATGTTTGATGGTTACAGGAACTATCTGGAAAAGACAAGGGAGGTGTTGTGTGATGGGTGGTATTACAGCGGCGATTATGGATTCGTTAACCGTGGCGACTACTACGTAATTGGGAGGAAAAAGGACATGATTATCGTAGCCGGGAACAATATTTATCCTGAGGACGTGGAAGATGTCGTGGGCAAGGTGGAAGGCGTAATTCCAGGAAGGGTAATTGCCTTTGGGGAAGAAAATAGAGAGTTGGGCACTGAGTACGTATCAGTGCTCGCGGAGAGCGACATAACCGACGATGAAAGCCAGAGGAAGTTGAAAATGAATATAATCGAGGCAGCAATGGCAATCGATGTGTCCATAACAAATATCTATCTTGTTCCGCCGCGTTGGCTGATCAAAAGTTCTGCAGGAAAACCAAGCAGAAAAGCGAACAAGGAAAGAATCTTATCAAGCAGTGAGACAAGGAGGTCTGAAACCGATGATTACGCAGGAATTGAAGCGCGTTATACTAACGGCGCTCAAGTTGGATGATTGGGATATCAAGGATGATACGATCGCAGTCCAGGTTCCGGGTTGGGATTCCTTGAATCATGTGAATGTTATTCTTGCTGTAGAAAACCATTTCCGTGTCCGTTTTAAACCTGTCGAGGTCTTAAAGCTTAAAAATATCGGTGATCTGCAGCGGTTGCTGACTTCAAAACTGCAAACACCGGGTTGAATATCGGCGCTCAGCTTTTCGTGGATTTAAGAGTGCTAAACCCTGGAGTCACTCATTGAGCTACGAAGGTGAAGCGGGGCCAATGATGTGGCCCGATTGGCCGAGTGTAGCCCTATGCCCGACATGGGGATCATTTCCAGCCTCCTCGTAAAGGTGCTCGCGCAATTATGAATTTTACCTCATTTGAATTTCTATGCTTCTTTGTGGCAGTTATATTGCTGCTGAGTTGTATGCGCGGCCTCAGCGCACAGAAATGGCTACTGTTAGCGGCAAGCTACTGTTTCTATCTTACCTGGAGTGTACCATGCATTGCATTGTTAATTTTTACTTCGCTGTCGGATTACTATATCGGGCGCAAGCTGGGCCAGACTGAGAATCCAATTCATCGAAAACGGCTGCTTGTCTGCAGCCTTGTGGCCAACTTAGGGCTGCTGGGATTCTTCAAGTACAGTAACTTTGTTCTTGAAAATATTTGGCTCGTCCTGAGCGCGTTGGGCATGCATTTCCATCGCCCTCATTACGATATTATTCTGCCACCGGCCATCTCTTACTTTACCTTTGCCAGCATGAGCTACGTGCTGGACGTTTATTATGAGCGCATCCACCCGACTCGCAGCCTTAGGGATTATTCGCTCTTCATTTCCTTTTTTCCAAAGCTGCTCGCCGGCCCCATCATGCGCGCGGGCGACTTCCTGTCGCAAGTGCAGCAGCGCCTTTACGCAAATGCCGCGGCAATCGAATCCGGTCTGTTTTATCTCCTGCTGGGAGCTGTGAAGAAATTGGTCATCTCCGATCAGGTTGCCGGTCCTGTTAATTTAATCTTTTCATCGCCAGGCCAATATGATGGGCTGACCCTTTTGCTGGGTGCTCTCGGTTACGCCGTTCAGATTTATTGTGATTTCTCAGGCTATTCCGATATGGCGATCGGCTCGGCACTCTTGCTCGGTTTGAAACTTCCCGAGAATTTTCAGATGCCGTACAGCTCAGTGACAATCACTGAGTTTTGGCGTCGATGGCATATTACTCTATCTGCCTGGTTTCGCGATTACGTTTTCATACCGATGGAGATCGCAAGAAAAAATGCTCGAAGTGCCGCCCTTCGCACGACGATCAGTCTCATGGCCACCATGCTTCTTTGTGGGTTGTGGCACGGTGCAGGTTGGACCTTTGTAATCTGGGGCGGAATCCACGGGATGGCACTGGCAGTTCATAGAGCCTGGATGACGTGGAATCCCTTATCTGAATTAGCGGATCGCCCTGTCTTCCGAGCGGTGTGGACGTTGTTCTCGCGTTTCCTCACACTCAGTATCGTGCTGGTAGCTTGGGTCTTCTTCCGTGCTCAATCTTTTGCCGATGCAGGCACGTATCTGAGCCGTATGCTGTCGTGGAGCCATGGTGTCCGGTGGGTCTCGCCTTATATTCTCCTGGCGCTAGCCGCGGTATTCTTTACGGCCCTGCTTGTGAATAAGGATCGAAACTGGGCGCAGGAACTCCCCGAGCGCGCCGTTCCCGTGCGGATTACGGCCTATGCGGCGCTGGTGGTGTTGCTCAGCTTTTTTGGAGCAACCAGCGCCGTACCGTTTATATATTTCCAGTTTTAAGCGGCTGTTTATTACGATAAAAGAAACGACGACCCGCATGAATTCGGAATACATTGTGTCCTTAGATGATCGTATTTTGGTCACCGGATCTAATGGTTTCATTGGAACCAAAGTCGTTGAAATCCTCCTCGAGTATGGCTTTTCCAACATACGTTGCTTCGTTAGATCGCCCAGCCGAATTGGTCGCCTTCAACAGGCACTGGGTTCCGTCGATGCCGGAAGAAATGTTGAGATCGTTACCGGCGATCTCCTTTCATGCGAGGACTGCCGAAAAGCCACGCAGGATGTTTCCATAATCATCCATCTTGCCGCGGGGATCGAGAAATCGTTCGCCGGGGCATTCATGAATTCTGCCCTGGCTACGCGCAATTTGCTGGATGCATTTCTCGAAGTGGGAAAGCCAAGGCGGTTCGTGAATGTCAGTTCCTTTGCGGTTTATTCCAATTTGAGCTTAAAGCATAACAGTCTTCTTGATGAAACCTGTCCGTTGGAAACGGCTTCGCAGGAGCGATTCGACGCCTACGGTTTTGGGAAACTTAAACAGGAAGAAATTGTCCGGGAATACGCGGAAAGATACCGGCTGCCTTGTGTGACGCTGAGGCCAGGTTACGTTTTCGGAGCTGGCAAACAGGAGTTAAACGGCCGCGTTGGAATCAAGATTTTCGGACCGTTTATCCAGGTAAACAGCTCGAATCTTTTGCCACTGACCTATGTCGATAATTGCGCCGAAGCAATTGCTCTCGCTGGTCTCACTCCGGGAATCGATGGTGAAGTCTTTAATGTTGTTGATGATGACCTCCTCACTGCTCGCCAGTTTCTCAAAACCTACAAAGCAGCCAGGCCCTTTCGGTCGATCAGCGTTCCGTACTGGGTTGCTTATAGCGCATGCTATGCCTGGGAAAAATACTCGAACTGGTCACAGGGCCAGCTTCCGCCTGCTTTTAACCGCCGCCGCTGCGCGGCCAATTGGAAAAGTCAGTGCTACTCGAACGAGAAACTCAAAACCCGACTGGGTTGGAAGCCACGTGTGCCCATGAAGCAGGCCATGGAAACATTCCTTGCGCAGTTCGGAACAAAGAACGGGGCCTGATCAAGATGCTTCGTGTCACAATAGTGGGTTGCGGGAAAATCGCCGATCAGCATGTACATGCTATCCGGCGAATCCCGGATTGCAGCATCGTTGCAGTTTGCGATCAGGAACCGCTCATGGCGCAGCAGCTTGCCGAGCGTTTCAAGATTCCGGGTGTTTTCTCGAATGCTCAGGAGATGTTGAAGGCCGTTTCACCCGATGTTGTTCACATCACTACGCCGCCACAGAGCCACTACATACTGGCGAGAGAATGCCTGGAGGCGGGAAGCCACGTCTATCTGGAGAAACCTTTTACGGTCACCAGCGAGGAGGCGGAATCATTAATCGAGCTCGCTGAACATCAGAACATCAAGATCACTGCGGGCCATAATCTTCAGTTTACGCTCGAGATGCTGGAAATGCGGCGCCTGATGAGAGAAGGTTTCGTGGGTGGACAGCCGGCGCATTTAGAGAGTTACTTTTCCTATGACTTAGGCGACCCGACGTACGCAAAAAGTCTTTTGCAAGACCAAAACCATTGGGTGCGAAAGCTACCCGGTGGCTTGCTCCACAATATCATCAGTCATGGCGTAGCCAAGCTTGCCGAATTTCTTGATGACGATGTAACGGAGGTCACGGCGATTGCAGGCCAAAGTCCGCTAGTTAAGAGCTTGGGTGACGAACGGATCCTGGACGAATTAAGGGTGTTGCTTCGAGATAAAACAGGCAGGACTGCATCGTTCTGTTTTTCGACACAACTCAAAGGGCTCAACCAGTTGCGTCTCTATGGTCCGGAAGGTTCAATCGTCGTCGATCACATCAGCGGTACCGTTGTTCGAAACAAGTATCGACCCTGCAAGAGTTATTTAAGCTATTTCGTACCGCCGCTTCGGGCTGCCCGCGAGCACCTCAGGAACGCGCGCATCAACGTCACCAATTTTGTTCGGCAGCGGCTTTACCAGGACTCCGGAATGAAGGAGTTCATTGAGCGTTTTTACAACAGCGTCCGAGATGGCACTCCACCGCCTATCCTTTACCGTGAGATCATCCTCACCGCTCGTATCATGGATGAGATCTTCGTCCAAATCTATGGCGGGCAGAAGCCGGAAGATAAACAAAACACGACAGAAACCAGGCGAAACGTTACTGCCTTCGATATTCCATTGTCAGTCATCGGCCATCAATCATGAAGTACGTCCTGATCACTCCCGCCCATAATGAAGAGCGTCTCATTCCGAAGACGCTTGAATCGATGGTTGCACAGACGTTGTTACCCGAACGTTGGGTCATCGTCAACGATGGCTCGACCGATAAGACCGCGGAGATCGCTACCGATTATGCGCAACGTTTTCCATGGATCGAGGTCGTTAACCGTTCGCCGCGTTTGGATCGGCATTTTGGAGCCAAGGTTCACGCCTTTAACGCGGGGCTGGAGCGAATTGGGTCGATTGATTTTGACGTAATCGGGAATCTCGACGCAGACATTTCGTTCGATCCCGAATACCTGAGTTTTTTGATACGGAAGTTTTCCGAGGATCCCAAGCTCGGAGTAGCCGGGACTCCCTTTACTGAGGGAGGTGGTTATGATTCGACCAGGGATAGCTTTGAAGGCGAAAATCATGTGGCCGGAGGATGTCAGCTTTTCCGGCGCCGTTGCTTTGAGGAAGTAGGCGGTTACATCCCTAACCCAGGGGGAGGAGTTGACTGGATTGCGGTCACTACGGCGCGGATGAAAGGATGGAAAACGCGGTCATTTCCTGAAAAACGGTTCCATCATTACCGAACACTGGGTACGGCGGGAAGGAGCAGAACAGCAGCCAGCTTTTCGTATGGCCAAAAGGACTATTACTTAGGCGGTTCACCTTTGTGGCAGCTCTTCCGTGTGGCCTACCGCTCCACTAAGCAACCACTCGACGGTGCAGCGCTTCTTTCCGGTTACTGTTGGGCAGCCGCCCGGAGGATGGAACGGCCAGTCTCCCGTGACTTGATGCGATTTCATCGCCACGAACAGATGAGAAAGCTGCGGAACATTTTCTCCAGCCTGTTGAAGCTCCGAAAGATCAACAACTTTCATGCGGAAATCGGCCAACAGGAGGCTCGGTAAGAATAAATGAACCAGAAATCCGAATCCAGAACGTCTGGGGATACACAGCTCGGCAACAATGTTTCTCGCGTGCTTGCCAACTTCACCGATTGGTTAGAGAGCTACGGCGAAACATCGTGGGATTACCAAAGTTTCTTCGCTGGACCGGTGGGTGGACGAGCAAAGGCACTCTATTATAGCCATGGGCTTATCGGGACGGCGGCCGTCGCTCCCATGATTTTCTGCGAAGCATTTGTGCCATCGGGACGACGGCTATTTCATCACCCTATGCGATTTCCAATCGCGGACGCGCATTACGCGATGGGCTATGCTTTCCTGTACCAGGCAACTGGAGATTCGTCCCAGCTGGAAAACGCGGTTCATTTTCTAACCGAGCTCAAAAAATCGCGCTGCCCTGGGTTTAACGAATATTGCTGGGGTTATCCCTTCAATTGGGTCACTCGGAACGGCACGATCAAAGAACAAACGCCACTCATTACCACGACTCCCTACTGTTACGAAGCTTTCCTCCAGGTTTTCGAACTGACTGGACAGGACGAATGGAAAGTAATCGTCGAATCAATTGCGCGACATGCCGCTGCTGATATTAAGGATTTCAGAACGTCGAAATGTGCAAGCAGTTCTTCCTACACGCCTTTCGATAAAGGTGGCGTTGTTAATGCTGCGGCCTATCGCGCCTTCCTGCTGACGAGCGCCTCCAAGTCTCTTGCCAACGAAGATTATTGGAAAATCGCCGAACGAAATTTGAATTTCGTGTTGGAGAGCCAGAACCCAGACGGCTCGTGGTTCTACGCTATGGATGGAGTACGAGACTTTATCGACCACTATCATACCTGTTTCGTGATGAAAGCCATCGCTAAGATTTACGGCTTAACCGGGTACGAGCGGTGTAAGGAGGCGCTTTCGAAAGGGATTAAGTATTACCTTGAGAATCTTTTCGACGACGAGGGCCTGCCGAACCCCTTTTCCAAAGCTCCCCGACTGACGGTTTATAAACGCGAGCTTTACGATTGGGCCGAATGCATTAACCTGTGCCTACTGCTGCGCGATCGCTTTCCTGAGCTGGATAGAACGTTGGAGAAGGTCGTCACACATATTTTGAAAGTGTGGGTAAAGCGCGATGGGTCGTTTCGCTCCCGTAAATTACAACTGGGCTGGGATAACGTTCCAATGCATCGTTGGGGACAATCCCAGATGTTTCGAAGCCTCGCCTTTTATCTCCGCGAGGCTTCGAAACACAGAAGTCAGAGTTCAGCAATCAGAGATCAGAATTCAGAAATCGGAGCACAGATAGAGCGAGACAGGAAACATCGGACGCTTGTCAAAAGTTAGCCGGAGTACGAATGCAGATTAAATCAGCGAAAGATCTGATTGTTTATCAGAAAGCGTACTCATTGGCGATGGAAATTTTCGAGGTAAGCAAACGCTTTCCCGCAGAGGAAAAGTACTCACTTGTCGATCAAATCCGGCGCTCCTCCCGATCTGTTTGTACGAATCTGCGGGAGGCATGGGCAAAACGCAGGTACGAAGCGCACTTTGTCAGCAAGCTGACGGACACGGATGGTGAAAACGGTGAAACTGAAACTTGGCTCGATTTCGCTCATGAATGCGGTTATTTATCGAAACATGACCATGCGCTCTTCGCCGAGAAATGTCGTGAAGTCGGAGCAATGCTCGGAAGCATGATCAGTGATCCTTCGTCCTTTATTCTGCGGCAAACGCTGTGACTTCTGACCTCCGACCTCTGACTTCCGACTTCTGACCTCTGAACATGTGCGGCATCGCAGGGCAGTTTAACTTTCAGCACCAGGAACCCGTGGAGCGCGAGACAATCGTGCGGATGGCGCGTTCTATTGCACATCGCGGACCAGACGATGAAGGCTTCTTCATCGCCGGGCGTGTCGGTCTGGGATTCCGACGATTATCGATCATCGATCTCGCCGGCGGTCATCAGCCGATGTCGAACAGCGAAGGAACCGTGTGGATAATCTTCAACGGCGAGATTTACAATTACAAAGAACTCCGAGCCGAACTGCAAAGCAAGGGCCATGAGTTTAGAACGAATTCAGACACGGAAGTAATCATACACGGCTATGAAGAGTGGGGCACTGATGTCTTCAATCACCTCAACGGTATGTTTGGTCTGGCTATTTGGGATGTGCAAAAGGAACGACTAATCCTGGCCAGGGACGCCATGGGCATCAAACTCATTTATTACAAGATCGACAATGGAACCTTAACTTTCGGTTCTGAAATTCGCGCGATTCTGGCTGCGCAAAAATCACGGCCTGATGTCGATCCTACAGCCTTGAATCTGTTTCTGCGTTTCCGATATACGCCTTCTCCTTTGACGATATTTCAAGGTATTCGGAAGTTGGCGCCCGGTACCATGCTCGTTGTGGAGAAAGGCCAATGCCGCGAAGAACGCTGGTACAAGTTCATCCCGACTCCTTTTCCGACTCCTAAGAAAAAGGAGGAAGCCGTTTCTGAACTGCTTGAGTTGTATAGAGGTGCAGTTAAGCGTCATCTGCTTAGTGACGTGCCAGTCGGAGTACTTCTAAGTGGCGGTCTGGACTCGGGTCTCCTACTGGCGCTAATGAACGAACAAGGTGGGCCGTGGCCGGCCTATACGATAGGCTATGGCGAGAGTTTCGAAGACGACGAGCTAACCGATGCCGCCGTGACCGCCGGGCTCTTAGGAGCGCGGCATGTAAAGGTTAAGCTCGACCAGACTGAGTTTGAACGCGCTCTTCCGAAAATCGTAGAATGCCTGGAAGAACCTATTGCGACATCGTCGATCGTTCCGATGTACTTCGTTTCGCAGCGCGCGCGGCAGGATGTAAAGGTTGCCCTCATCGGCCAGGGACCGGACGAGTTGTTCGGTGGTTACACGCGGCACCTTGGTATTCACTACGGAAATTGGTGGCGGGGGCTGCCAGCCGGTGTCAGATCGATGGCGGGCTTTGCCGTGAATCGATTGCCGCGGAACGAAACGTTGAAGCGTGGTGTTCGTTCGCTAAACGCCGCAGATCGTTTGAAGCGTTATCAAGATGTTTTTTCACTCGCGTCGCCAGAAACAATAGACGGACTCTTTCGCGAAGATGTTCTTCCCGATAGAGGTCGCCACGAGTTGGTCGAGTACTGGGATGCGCTCCGGTCACAAATGGAGCATACGGATGAGCTCGGCGGATTTCAGCTTCTTGAAATTCGCTCTTCGCTGCCCGATGAGCTGCTAATGTATGGGGACAAGTTATCCATGGCACACAGTCTCGAAGTCCGGGTGCCGTATCTTGATCGCACCGTGGTGGAGTACGGGCAACGGCTCAGCGCGAATCTCAAAGTCCGCAACGGAACCCGGAAGTGGTTGCATCGACAGATTTGCCAGCGCTACTTGTCTCCGCAAATTCTTAAGGGAAAAAAACGCGGCTTCGCCGCCAACGTCGTGGACCAATGGTTTCGCTCTTCACTCAACGGAATGCATCGCGAAGTGCTCCTGGATGAGAGCTCACTTATGTTTGGTTTGCTCAATCCCAGACCCGTGCGACGACTGCTCGAAGCGCACCAGTCTGGCCGCCAGGACAATCATAAGCTTCTGTTCAGCCTGGTGATGCTCGAACAATGGTTGCGTCGGAGTGGGTCGGGTCAAGAACAGCTAATCTCTGAGGCGCACGAAGGAATGGACGCTGTTCGCGTGGCATCTTAGGCCAAACCAATGGATAACTGCACCAACGCCAAAATGGAAGAGACCCGTATCCGCGGTCAAACGCTCTTTGTACCGTCAACCGAGATCTGTGGCCGGACGGTTATAGTAACGGGCAAATGGATCAGGACGGCAGAAATTAAGGATGAAGGCGTCGTGGAGGGTGTGACTGTCGAAGACCCTGACTCGTTTATTACCAAGCTAAAGGAAAGCGGCCTGACAGCCGATCTCTTTACGTTTGCGCAAAAGCCACCTGAGATCACGCCAAAATATGATTATCACCAGGACTGGGATAACTGGGCTGCAATACCGACAGCTTGCTTTGAGGACTGGTGGGAAAGTCTGCCTCAAGTATCGAGAAAGAATGTAAGGCGCGCAGGCAAGCGTGGTGTGGTCGTGAAAGTTATACCGTTCGATGATGATCTGGTTAAACGAGTCCACAAGATTTATAACAGCATTCAGGTCCGCGACGGAAGGCTCTTCTGGCACTATGGGCAGGACGTTGATAGCGTAAGGCGAAGCCTTGCCACGTATCTGGATCGAAGTGAATTTATCGGTGCGTATTTAGGTGAGGAACTTATAGGCTTCTTCAAGATGGTTTACGTTAACGATACGGCGACGATCTTTCATATCATCTCGATGGACGAGCATTATGACAAACGACCGCAAAACGCGCTGATCGCAAAAGCTGCAGAGGTGTGCGAGCAAAAGGCCATCTCTCATCTGATCTACGGGAAATTCATCTATGGCAACAAACGTCGGAGTTCACTGGTGGAATTCAAACGTCGGAACGGTTTCCAGCAAGTTAACTTTCCGAGGTATTACATTCCGTTGACCCCGAGAGGCGAACTATTTGTCCGACTACGTTTATACCGAGGCGTTAGCGGGTTGCTTCCGGAACCCATTCTTTACCTGGCTTTAAGTTGCAGAGACTGGTATCACAAAAAAATTTCCACCAACCTGACTTTACAACGCAATAAGTTCGCCGGTGTAGCTTAACGTTAGAGCGACTGAATCGTAATCAGTAGATGGAGTGTTCAATTCCTCCCGCCGGCTCCCCCACCGCTTTGAGAGTGGCGAGTATTTCCTTAATCGTAAACTGAATCCCCCGGAAAGTATGAGGCTAAGAGAATTCTGGCATCGGCTGAATAGCCGATAAAAAGCCGGAGCCGAGTTTATGCGACTCTTTCAATCGACTATCTGCGTCAATGAGGACCGAGAGGCATGGGAGCCTTCCCTTAGGGTGGTCCTGGCCAGCCTGGGTCTTCACTGTCCCGACAGGGCGATCAACCTTTTCTATCCTTTTGCCAACGAAGGATTTCGTCGATGGCTAAGTGCGTACCCGCAAGTACAGCTGCAGGCGGATGGCCTAAGGGATGGTTACGGCTGGAACGTAAAGCCACAGGCCATTATGCGATTGCTCGATGCTGGCTTCGACGAAGTCATTTGGATCGATTCGGACATGTTTGTAACCAGGGACATTCATCCCTTGTTCGACGGCCTCGACGAAGCAGTCTTTGTGGCCACAGAGCACACGTGTTCGCCGGATCACTACGACCACGATGGAGCCGGGCGTCGCGCGCAGTTGTGGCAGTTCCCGAGTCGGTCGCGTTCTCCCGGCTTCTCTCAATTCTGGTGTACTCCGGGTTACCAGACGGCACTATCCCTTGATGAAACGATGGTGGGAATTGCTACAATCCGATGAATACCAGAGGTGCCAACAAAATGGATGGCGGCAAAGACCCATTCACATGCAGGGCGATCAAGATGTATTGACCGCACTCTTAACTTCTACCGAATTCGCCGATATCCCCCTTAAAATGCTTCGCAGAGGTAAAGATATCGTCCAGTTTGACGGCGTATGGGGCTACACGACAACCGAGCGACTTGCGGAGTTTGCTTGGCGATGGACCAACGTTCATTCATTGTATGGGCACTAAGCCGTGGGTGGCGCGTTGGAAATTGGAGCGACCCAATGACGTGAGAGAGTATTTGAAGATGGTATATCTCGACGTGTCACCGTATACTTTGTCTTCTGCCAAATTTCGTCCGGATTTGGGATGCGACACGAACTGGATGTCCGCACATTATAAGTTGAGTGCAATCCTTCGATCGCTAGGAATGCAGCACCCAGCGCTAGCCGGCCTGCCGATGGCCGTCTCTCTCGACATTGCGTCGGCTTATGAAACGCGCGTACGAGTCGATTTTCCGGCAAAGACTTGGCGCCAAATAGTCTGCGATATTTACAACAGCCTCGGGTCAAGTTTTACCGGTCAGGCAGCTTATCATATCAACCGGTCTTCAACGACATGAGCCCTGACTGCGATGTGGAAACCCGGAATCCGGCCGTCTGGCACTAGCCGCCAATCAATTATGCTGCGCATCTTGCTGTTAGCTCCAGCTAGTAACCCGGATGGAATCACCGGGCCTCTTATTGGGTACGCGCATGGCGAAGCCCTGGCGCGACGTCACACGGTGACGTTCGTCATTCGTCGACAGGACGAGGCGGCCGTGCGCCGCAAACCGTCCCCGTTTCATGCCATCGAAGTCATCTCCCCTTCGTGGCTCGATCGTATGTATTCCTGGAGCTTTCGTTGGATCTTTAAAAATAACTACCGGAGCCAGGTTTTGACCGCCTTTAACTATATCTTTTGTGTGGCATTTGAATGGAGTGCCTGGCGGCAGACGCGAAGTCGAATTAAGGCGGGGGAATGGGATGTGGTCATACGCCTCTTGCCTATTTCGTCTGTCTTGCCGAGTCCATTTGCTTTTTTTCTCCGGCGAGGTCCTATCCCGTTTGTAATCGGGCCAATTAATGGTGGTTTGCCCTGGCCGGCCGGTTTTAGACAAGCCGATAAACAAAAGGAATGGATCTCCAACCTGAGGAATTTTTACCGCTTTCTGCCTTTCGCCCGATCAACCTATCGCGATGCCGCGGCCATCATCGCGGGCTCGTCACACACCTATAATGAGTTCGCAGCGTATCGCGAGAAACTGTTTTTAGTTCCAGGAGAGAATGGCATCAATCCTTCACTTTGCGGGAGTGCTTCACGCAGCTCGGTGCGTAGCGATAAGCTTGAGTTGATCTTCGTCGGCGGCCTCGTCCCATACAAGGCTTGTGACCTCGCTCTGCGAGCAGCCGCTTCGCTGCTGCAAACGCACCGAGCCCATTTCACCATTGTGGGCGATGGCCCCGAGCAGGCCAGCCTTGAGCAACTCATCAGATCGCTGGGGATCGAGAAGGATGTCACTTTCTGTGGGAGCCTGAGCCATGATGAAGTCTTACGCCGCCTCGGAGCAGTCGATGCAATGGTCTTTCCTTCAGTTCACGAGTTTGGAGGGGCGGTGGTCTTTGAGGCTCTGGCGATGGGCGCAGTACCAGTGGTCGTGGACTTCGGTGGACCAGGAGATATTGTTAATCCTGAAGTCGGCTTCAAAGTACCACTCACTAACGAAGACGACGTGGTGTCGCAGATTCGAGAAGGTCCTGACAAGATTGGCCGATGATCCAGATCTTCTTGAGCAGTTGCGGCAGCGGGGGATGCACTATGCCCGAGAGTGCCTAAGTTGGGATGGAAAAGCGCAGCTCATGACGCAAATTTTGACTTGGGTGGTGGGGCAAGGTCCAAAGCCCGATCTTCAACCTCGGAAAGGGACTGCCCGCACGGCGAACGAGTGCCAGAATGGCAGGTCTGTTGGTAGCGAATCCTCTCTTCTAACTTCCGCTCGGTAATCGGATATGCCTGGAATTGCTGGTATAATCAGTAAACACGGACCATCGGCAGAGTGGCGCTCTCTGATTCAGTCCATGGTTGAGTGCATGACGCATGAGGCGTTTTATGCTAGCGGCACATATGTCAATGAGGAGCTCGGTCTCTGGAGCGGATGGACCTGCCACCGCGGAGCGTTCGGGGATTCTCTTCCTATCTGGAATGACAAGAAAAACATCTGCCTTATTTTTTCAGGCGAGGATTTCCCCGACCAGGCTGACGTCGATGCACTGAGAACGCGTGGGCATGACTTTAACTCAAATGACGCAAGTTATCTCGTCCACTTGTACGAGGAAATGGGTTATGGATTCCTGGAGAAGCTTAACGGCTGGTTCAGCGGTGTGTTATTGGATCTTCGTGAGCAGAAATTCGTTTTGTTTAACGACCGCTATGGCGTAAATCGGATTTACTATCACGAAGACTCGCTCGGATTTTATTTTGCTTCTGAAGCGAAGGCCCTTCTAAAAATCCTTCCCAGCACTCGTCAACTTGATTTACGTAGCCTGGGCGAGGTTCTCTCTTGCGAGGCCGTTCTGCAAAACAGGACCCTTTTCTCCGGAATCTCCCTGCTTCCGCCAGGTTCGTCGTGGGTGTTTTCCAGGGGAGAACCAGTAAAGAAAAAGACTTACTTCAAGCAGGAAGGATGGGAAAGCCAGCCGGAGTTAAGCGAATCCCACTTTTACGAGAAGTTGAAAGAAACCTGGACACGAGTCCTTCCAAAATATTTCCTTGGAAAAGAGTCCGTCGGCCTGTCTCTGACTGGCGGAGTAGATAGCCGAATGATCCTGGCCTGGGCGCATCAGCTGCCCGGCACACTTCCATGCTATACGTGGGGCGGTAAATACCGTGATTGTGAGGACGTCAAGATCGCGCGCGAAGCCGCGAAACTTTGCCGGCAGCCTCACAACACGATTCTCGTGGGCGACGAGTTCTTGTCTCAGTTTCACGATCTTGCCGAGAAAGCCGTTTATATTAGCGACGGTACCATGGATGTAACTGGGTCGATCGACTTGTACGTTCAGAGACTGGCCCGACAAATCGCCCCAGTCCGACTTAGCGGTGTCTGTGGCGGCGAAATCTTGAGACGTCTTGTAATGTTCAAGCCGGCTCCTCTGGAAGGTGTTTTCGATCCGGAGTTGGAAAACTCCTTTCGGGACGCAGGTGAGACCTACGCTAACGAGCTTCAAGGTCACAGACTTTCCTTCACTTCGTTTAAGCAGGCGCCATGGTACATGGCCAGCAAATTTGCCGTAGAACGATCGCAGGTCACTTATCGAACGCCGTACTTTGATAACGATCTGGTTGCGCTAGCTTATCAAACGCCAGCAGGACTGTTGCAGAATGAGCCAGCGATTCGACTCATTGCTGATGGGAATCCAGCGTTGGGAAAGATGGCGACGGATCGCGGTCTTGCCTCTGGATCAATTCGCGGCCTCAATCGGTTGCTGCATTGGTACCAAGAGTTCACCTTTAAAGCGGAGTATGCCTATGATTACGGAATGCCACAGTGGCTTGCAAAACTCGATCACATGCTTGCCCCGCTACGCCTGGAAGAACTGTTCCTTGGGCGGCACAAAGTCGCTCACTTCCGTGTCTGGTATCGCGATGAACTCTCGCCGTGGTTAAGGGAGATACTTCTCGACCCGGGTGCGCGCAGCAGACCCTACCTTCGAGCGAATTCTGTGGAAGCGATGCTCAAAGCTCATAGCACTGGGCAGCGAAACTATACCTCTGAGATACACAAAATTTTGACGCTGGAATTCATCCAGAGAAAACTGATCGACCTGAATTAGAACACGACTCGGTCCATGCCGGCCACACCTGCCGCTGAAAACGTAAGCTTGTAACCAGGTCAAACGAGATAAATGAGAAAGTATCGAACGTCCCCCTTCCAACCCTGAAATGTTTTGAGCTCGTATGAACGTCTTGATCGTTAAACTTGGCGCTACTGGTGATGTTGTTCGCACGACGCCTCTGCTGCGTCGATTAAGCGGTTCGGTCACATGGATCACAGCCGCGAAGAATTCTGTTTTGCTGGACGGACTGTCGGACAACATGCGTCATTTTTCGTGGGAAGAGCGCGCGAGAGCATTAGATATTCCCTACGACCTTGCCATAAATCTGGAAGACACACTCGAGATAGCCATGTTTCTGAAGAGTGTCCGGCCAGCCGAGATTTTCGGTGCTTACCTGGACTCGTCTCAGCACTTGCGTTATACGGACAACTCGAAGTGCTGGTTTGATCTCAGTCTGATCAGTTCCCATGGCCGGTCGGAGGCTGATCGGCTGAAGCTCCTTAATCGGCAGACATATCAGGAGCTGGTTTTTAAGGGACTTGGGTTCGATTTTGCAGGTGAGACCTATTTGTTGCCGCAACCGATTGAAACCGGGCTATCAGGCGATGTTGCCATAGCAGCCGATGCCGGACCTGTCTGGCCGATGAAGAGATGGGCTTACTACGAGCAATTAAAACGACACTTGGAAGATAGCGGGTTGATCGTCAATGTACTGCCGAAAAGGTCATCGCTGCTCGAACATCTGGCCGATGTCCGAAACCACTGCTGCCTGGTTGGCGGTGATAGCCTGCCGATGCATTTGGCGCTAGGGACTGGTACGCGGTGCGTGACCCTCTTTACGTGCACGAGCCCTTGGGAAATTTATGACTATGGGATTCAAAAAAAGATCGTTTCCCCGCTGCTGGAAGAGTTTTTCTACAAACGGGGATACGATAAGCGCGCGACAAGCGCTATTTCAGTAGATGAGGTGCTAAGCGCAGTCATGAGCCAGTTGGACGTAGCGATTCGTGCCGTCAAATGATGCCACTCACCGAACAGACACCAGAAATCAGACATCAAGGGCCATCCCCATCTACGCCCTCAGATGTCGCTTTGTCCGCTTCGGCACCCCGTAGCTTACGCGCAGGCGGCTCATCAGCCCCACACCCTCGCCCACTTCAGGTTGCCCTTCTCACCGGCGGCGGAGACAAGCCCTATGCCCTCGGAATGGCAGCTGCGCTCACGTCAGAAGGCATCTCCGTTGATTTTATCGGCAGCGACGATTTGAGCGTCCCGGAGCTACTAACTAATCGTCGAGTGAACTTTCTTAATTTGCGAGGGGACCAGAATCCCAAGACGAGACCGATCCAAAAGATGGCCAGAGTCTTGGCATACTACTGGCGTCTCGTCCGGTACAGCGCCGGAGCGAAGCCGAAGATTTTTCACATTCTCTGGAATAATAAGTTCCAGCTCTTCGACTGCACGTTGTTGATGCTCTATTACAAACTGCTGCGTAAGCGCATTGTATTCACCGTGCATAATGTGAACGCGGGTAAGCGGGATTCCAACGATTCGTGGCTCAATCGGCTTTCACTGAAAGTTCAGTATCACTTGAGCGACCACCTCTTCGTTCACACCGACGGAATGAAACGCGAGATGATCTCCGAGTTTCACATTCCCGAGAGCAAGGTCAGCGTTATTCCATTTGGGATTAATAACACAGTTCCAAATACTGGCCTCTCGAGCACGGAAGCGAAGCGGCGGTTGAACGTGAGCAGCGGCGATAAAACCATGCTGTTTTTTGGAAACATCGCCCCCTATAAAGGGCTTGAGTACCTGATAGCAGCCTTCTCTGCACTCTTAGAAAAAGACCGCAGGTATTGCCTGTTAATTGTGGGAAGACCGAAGGGGGAACAGACTTACTGGAATGAAATTCGGCGGACCATTATCAGTGGTAACATTGGTGATCGCGTCATCGAGAAGATCGAGTACGTCCCTGACGAAGAGACGGAGCTATATTTCAAAGCGGCCGACGCTTTGGTTTTACCGTATGCACACGTGTTTCAGAGCGGCGTGCTATTCCTTGGCTATAATTTTGGACTACCCGCCATCGCCGCTGATGTAGCGAGCTTGAAGAACGAAATCGTCGAAGGCAAGACAGGCTTGGTGTTCCGGGCGCAGGATCCATTCGACCTGGCAAAAAGATTGATGAGTACTTCAAGAGCTTACTATTCACCAACCTGGAAAACACGCGGCTTCAAATTAAACAGTATGCAAATGACCGATACTCGTGGAACAGGGTGGCCGAGATAACAACGGCTGTTTATTCCGATCTCTTATCTTCTCGCTGACTTCTGAAATCCAAGCGAAATTTTGCAAATCGTCCGATTTAATGTTTACACTGTTTAACCTTTTGAGGTTTTCCCACGCTCTTCGGTTCTCTGATTTCTGATCACATGGCGCCTCTGGTCTCCATCCTAATACCGGCGTACAACGCTCAGCCCTGGATCGCCGAATCGATTCGTTCGGCGCTTGGGCAAACATGGCCCAATAAAGAGGTCATCGTGGTTGATGACGGATCTACTGATCGCACGCTGCAAATAGCCCGGCAATTTGAGACGAAAGGAGTCCGCGTTGTTACGCAGCCAAATCAAGGAGCTGCTGCCGCGCGAAACACGGCATTTTCCTTAAGTAGCGGCGATTACATTCAATGGCTCGACGCAGACGACCTGCTTTCCCCACACAAGGTCACTCACCAGATGGAGCAAGCGGACCAGGCGAAAGACCGACGGATACTTTTTTCTTCGCCATGGGGTTCTTTCCGATATCGGCCAAGCAAAGCAAAATTTATTCCTAGTGCCCTCTGGTTCGACCTTGCCCCGACTGAATGGCTGATAAGAAAGTGGGAAGGACACCTGCATGTACAAACCGCCACTTGGCTCGTCAGCCGAGAGTTGACTGAGGCGGCCGGGCCCTGGGACCCCCGACTTGTGGTAGACGACGATGGCGAATATTTCGCTCGCGTAATTGATGCCAGTAGTGGCATTCGGTTCATTCCAGACAGCAGAGTGTACTACCGTATTACGCCAAGCACTCGCCTAAGTCATATCGGCCGATCGGACAAGAAAATGGAAGCGCAAGTCCTTGCGATGAAGCTACAGATTGAATACCTGCGCGCCCGGGAAGACAGTGTCCGTGTTCGCGCGGCCTGCGTGACCTGCTTGCAGGATTGGTTGCCTAGTTTCTACCCGAACCGTCCTGACCTGGTACAGGAAGCACAACAACTTGCCGAGAGTCTGGGAGGCCGGCTTTCTCTTCCCAAGGTATCGTGGAAGTTTGCCTGGATTGAAAAGCTTTTTGGCTTCGCGGCTGCAAAGCAAACCCAATTGTACTACAATCAGACCAAGTGTTCCATGCTAAGAGCGTGGGACAGGATGATGCATTCTCTTCAGCGTGACCCGAGCTTGCCCAGTTAAGAAACGAGACCAGTCGTTTCCTGGGTAAGAAAGCGGCATTGATGAATATCAAACGCGCTATCGGCAGCGTGAGTCCAGTTAACCTGGATGTTCAAGAAATCGACATGACTACCAACAATAATTCGAGTGTGGCTCAAAGTGAGGCTATTTTGGTTGACGTGGCTCCGCGAGAAACAGGCGAACAGGATAGTGTGAGCAAACGGGTCGATCCCAACGACAAACATCTTAATACTGATCACCTCCTGGGTGATCTCAAGGGCCGAACCATCTCCGGGACTTTTATCACGGTCGCGGCGCAGGCAATCAAGTTCCTGTTAAACCTCGCGTTTATTATGGCGCTTGCGCGCCTGCTTACACCAAAGGATTTCGGCCTGTATGCCATGGTAACGACCATGATGGGTTTTCTCTGGATTTTTCAGGATATCGGGCTCTCTACAGCCACGGTGCAGCGGCAGGAGATTAACCACGCACAGGTGTCCAATCTGTTCTGGGTAAACGTTGGTGTGGGTGGTCTTGTTACACTGGTCGTTGCTGCATCGGCACCGGCAATCGCATGGTTTTATCGCGAACCACGGCTTGTAAATATCACGCTCGCGCTTTCAATTACCTTTCTCCTTACCACCTCGGCGGTTCAACACATTGCGTTGTTAAACCGGCAGATGCGTTTCGGCGCCATCGCGACCATCGAGGTTACTTGCGTGCTCGGCGGTTACTTGACTGGCATCGGCATGGCGCTATCCGGATACGGCTACTGGGCGCTGGTTGGCGCCAACCTGATGCAAGTCGTCATTAGGCTTGTGCTGTCCTGGTTACTTTCGGGCTGGCGGCCTCGATTATTCTCGCGGAATGCTCAAACTCGACACCTGCTGAGTTTCGGAGCAAACATCACGATTGGGAACCTGATAAACACGCTTGCTCGCGGTTTGGATAATGTTTTGATCGGCCGCTTTTTCGGTCCAGTGGCCGTTGGCCTGTATTCGAGAGCTTCCATCCTTCTCATGCGACCGCTGGAACAATTCACGATGCCAATCAATGCCGTGCTGATTCCGGCCCTGTCGCGGGTCCAAACCGAACCGGAACGATACCGTCGCACCTTTCTTCGCGTGTACAATGCGATGGCGTTGGTAACCTTTCTTTTCACTGGTCTACTTCTAGCTCTTGCTCGTCCTCTGACTCTTGTGGTACTCGGGGCGAAATTCGAACAGGCAGTGCCTATCTTCGCTGGCTTTACCATTGCGGCCCTTTGGGTTCCTCTGACGGGAGCCTCAACCTGGCTATTCCAAACTCAGGGGCGAGGCAAAGATTGGCTGTTCGCCAGCTTGCTCTGTTCCAGTATCACGATCGCCTCCTTTATTGTCGGTCTACCGTTTGGTCCTGTCGGACTCGCGATTTCTTTCTCCACAGCCGGACTTTTATTCGGGACGCCGGCTGTTTACTATTTTGCCGGACGGAGTGGCCCTGTAACTACGGCGGATTTGTGGTCTGGGATTTTCCGCTACATTCCGCTTTGGATAGTCGTCTGCGGCGTGACATGGCTGGTGCGCCTCCCTCTCGTGAACTCACGCCCATTCGTGCAAGTGCTCGTCAGCGCTCCCATTGGGCTTTTTGCTGGAGCGATCTTAATTTTGGTTGTACCTGCGATGCGTCGAGTGGCGTTTTCGCTCATTGATATTCTCCTGGAACTGAAATCCCGGACTTTTAATGCAAAATAGCGTTAGTGCGTCTGTTCCATTGGCACAGCCCAAACCGCGCCGCGCGATATGGGGATTGTTTGATCGCAGGGAGCGGTGGTCGCTTTCCTGGCGCGGCAGGCTGATTGTCATTTCCGCTCTTTTGCTCCTCAGCGTGCTTGTTTTGAAGGCCGTTTACCCATTTCTTGCGATAACCCACCGCGTCGATGCGAATATCCTTGTAGTCGAGGGGTGGATAAATGAGTATGCAATTCGGGCGGCAGTAAAGGAATTCCAGGATAACCGCTATCAACGCGTTTTTGCGACAGGGGGACCGGTGGAAGGCACGGGAGGGTACACCAACGACTTCATGACCTCGGCCAGTGTTGGGGCGGATCTTTTGAAAAAAGCAGGCGTGCCGGAGCAATCGTTGCAGATGGTGCCATCCCGTGTGATGGACCGCGACAGAACGTACGGTTCGGCGGTTGCGCTGCGGAACTGGTTTCGCGACCATAACATGGTGGTGTCTGGCATCAATGTCGTTACCGAAGATGTACACGCGCGCCGCACGCGCCTGCTCTTCCAAAAAGCGCTCGGAAAGAACGTACCCGTTGGGATCATCGCCGTAGCGAACGCGGATTATCCCGCGAACGAATGGTGGCATTACAGCCAGGGTCTTAAAACTGTAGTTAGTGAGTTCGCGGCTTATTTATACGCCAGGTTTTTGTTCTTCCCGTCGCAACCGACGCATCCAGGTCAGGCGTCTCCGCTCTCGCCAGTGCATGATTGAAAAATGAAAATCGCTGTTATCGGTCTTGGCTATGTCGGGTTGCCGCTGTCGCTCCAGTTCGCGCGCTCGCACGTGGATGTAATGGGAATCGATGTTGATCCCCAAAAAGTGGACTTGCTGAAAAACGGGCAAAGCTACATCAAACATATTGAAGGATCGGCCGTCTCGGAATTAGTCAGTTCAGGGAAGTTTTCGGCGTCGACGGACTTCAGTCGCATCAAAGAGGTTGAAGCGATCATCATTTGCGTGCCCACGCCGCTTAGCAAAAATCGAGAGCCGGACACCTCGTTCGTTCTCGAGACAGGTCGAAGAATTGCGCCATACCTCTCCAAAGGGGCGTTAGTCGTCCTGGAATCGACGACTTATCCCGGGACAACTGACACCGATCTCCGCGCCGTCCTTGAGGAAGGATCGGGAATAAAAGCGGGGAAAGATTTTCACCTGGCCTTTTCACCGGAGCGAGAAGATCCGGCGAACGAACAGAGCAAGGTCAAGTCGATTCCGAAAGTTGTAGGAGGCTACACTCCAACCTGCCTCGACCGCGCGATGGCGCTGTACGGTAAGGCGATCGACACTCTTGTGCCGGTCTCTTCGTGTAGCGTGGCCGAAGCTACGAAGTTACTCGAGAATATTTTCCGGAGCGTCAATATTGCGCTGGTTAATGAGCTCAAGGTGGTTTATGCCGCCATGGGGATTGACATCTGGGAAGTAATTGAAGCGGCGAAGACCAAGCCGTTTGGGTTCATGCCATTTTATCCCGGACCCGGTCTTGGCGGGCATTGCATCCCGATCGATCCATTTTACCTGACATGGAAGGCTCACGAATACGGCCAGCATACGCGTTTCATTGAACTTGCGGGTGAGATCAACACACGAATGCCCGAGCATGTTGTGCACAGGATTGCAGATGCTCTCAACACGCAATGCAAAGCTATCAACGGCTCCAGGATCCTGATTCTGGGGTTAGCCTATAAGCCGAATGTCGATGATGAGCGGGAGTCCCCCAGTTACGTGTTGATGAAGTTGCTGTCGGAACGGGGTGCGGAGGTGGCTTATCACGATCCGTATGTGCCCGTAATCAAACCGACCCGCGAGCACTCGCAATTCGCCGGAAGAAAATCCGTCGAGTGGAACCGTGCAACGATAGAGAGCTTCGATGTTGTTCTCATCGCGACCAACCATTCATCGGTGAATTACCATGACCTTGGCGAGTGGGCCCGTTGCATAGTGGACACCCGAAACGCCATGGCTGGCGTGCCGGTCTTGCGGGGAAAAGTGTGGAAGGCATAGAACGCACCCCGGACGTCCCTCAGTTCAGGCTTTTGTCCCCTCAAACGGCGACCCAAAACCCCTGCTCAAAAAAAGAGTGGAAGGGACAAAAAAAATGCTTGTCATGAAAATTCATTCTGGTACGAACGACGGCGTTAGGCTTTCACTCTCAAGAAGCCTCCGTCATGAAACGACTTGGAATCGTCTTCTTTACTCTAATTTTCAGCGGTTTTTTGGCTCCGCTGTGTCGGGCCGCGATTTACCAATCTAATGGGACGGCAGCCAGCGTTCAGTCTATTCACAACAACCAGGCCCAAAACGGCGACACGATCACGATTCCAGCCGGCACGTTTACATGGTCAACTGGGATTACAATAACCAAGGCGATCACCCTCCAAGGTGCAGGAGTAGGCGCCACAGTTGTCAGGGACGGCTTGCAATCCGGTCAACTCATTCAGGTCACGCTCGCCGCTGCAATCTAACGCGCATCACCGGGATTGAATTTCAGGACGGAGGCCGAACGAACAGGGCATCTGACATATTGCGTGTTGTCGGTTCAAACACCGACGGCTCGAAATTTCGTTTTGACCATTGTAAATGGAACAACATGAACGGTGCGTCGGTATTCGATACGGTAATCGGAGTAATAGATCACAACGCGTTCGTAATCGACAGGACTGGCCTGCCAATCAATATCTACGACTCCTATTGGAACGGACTAACCCTGGGTGACGGTTCGTGGGCGGCGCCGACTGGCTTTGGCTCATCGCAGTTCTTGTTCATCGAGGATAACACCTTTACGCACAGCGACCAATCCCAAAAAGGCGTTACAGATTCCTACGGAGGAGGGCGGTTTGTCGTCAGGCACAACAATATTTTCAACGGCCTCATATCTAATCACGGCACTGAAAGCACAGGACGCGTCCGCGGCGGCAGGGCAATGGAAGTGTATAACAATACATTTACCGGAACGGATCTTAACAGGTTCGTAGGCGGCGTACGCTCAGGAGGGGTGCTGTTTCACGACAACAGCGTTAGCGGATATTGGGGCGATTCAGCGACGTTTACACTTGAAAATTTCCGAAACTTCTACCCGTTTGACCCCTGGGGCGGCGCTGACGGGACAAATGCATGGGATGTGAACGAGCCGAACGCATTCTTCACGGGGACGGCGGCGTCCAATAGCTCGAACAGAACCGTGACCGTCTCCGGCGTTAACTGGACAACGAACTACTGGGCCGGATATGCTGTCAGGCGCACCAGCGATGTTTGCAGCTCAGGCAGCATTAGTTTCAGCGAGATTCTGAGCAACACATCGAACACGATCACTTACTCGGATGACGGCTGGTTATCCGACACCGCCAGCCATGTCCTTCTGCGCAGGCGATTCACTTGAGATTCGTAAGGTAGTTCACGCCCTGGATCAGCCCGGTCGGGCGCTCGGTTCTTTGATTACTGGCAACCCGCCAGTTCGACCTACCGGATGGAACAACCAAGTGACCGAACCGTGCTACTCGTGGAATAACACGACTGGTAACGCACAAGTCAATTTTAGCGCAGGCCCGGGTGTCAGAGCCAATGTGCATTACTTTAACATACGCGTCGATGCCTGGCTATACGCCTTACACTTACCCACATCCATTAGTGTCAGGAGGAGGTGGTGGTGGGGTTGCGTTGCGAGCGGCAGTAACCGACTTTAACAGCGACGGCCACCCGGATTATATCCTTCGGAACGCCGGCACGGGTCAAACGGCTATCTGGTACTTAAACAACAATTTTTACGTCAGCGGCGCGTATGGCCCGACTCTCGTGCCTGGTTGGTCGCTACGGGCGATGGCAGATTTCAACCTCGACAGTCATTCAGATTATGCACTGTTTGCCCCTGGCACGAATCAAACAGCACTGTGGTATTTATCTGGCCCAACGTTCATCGGAAGCGCTTACGGGCCGACTCTTCCGAATGGATGGGAATTTATTGGTGCGGCCGATTTTAACGGTGATAACAAACCGGATTACGTGCTTTACAATGCCAACACTGGCCAAACAGCGGTTTGGTATATGAACAATAACGTTCACATAGGGAGTGGCTACGGGCCAACGATTCCGCCGGGTTGGGACCTGATTGGCGTAGGCGATTTTAACGGCGACGGCCACCCGGATTACGCCGTGATCATCAACAGCACTAACCAAACAGTGATCGGTTATTTATCAGGATTAACGCTGATTGGGGCTGCCCCGGGGCCAACTATTCCCGGGGGCTGGGCATTCGTAGCCGCCGCCGACTTTAATGGGGACGGCAAACCCGATTATGTGCTTTACAACGCTGGCCCTCGTCAAACAGCGATCTGGTATCTAAATAACAACGTCTTCGTCGGTTCCGCGTATGGTCCAACCCTTCCTAACGGCTGGAGCCTGACCGCGCCGTAACTGATCAGCTTATTTTGAGCGGCCTTTCCGCGTTTGCAGCGGTTTACGATTCTGACGGGGGATGAGATATGGGCATCTCATCGACCCTGGGTCCAGTATGGAACCATGAAACAATGATCTGGTTTCTCGCAATAACTTCCCACGTACCCGGCGTTGGGCAGCGGTGGTGCGATGCGGTTCGATTTTCACCCGCAGGAGTCGATGAGGAAATATACGAATCAGCTGATATCGATCCGTATTTCTGTGCACAGCCATAAGCTATGAAAATATGCACACGCTGAACGACCAAGGTGGGGGACGACACTTGTCCCAACCATCGGGGTCATCGCCTGCAGCTCGGGTTTGCATGCCAACCTGGAGAGGAGTCGCTCGCATGGCGTTTGAAGCGGCGAATTACGAAGCTGAGGATGTCTTCACGGAGGCTGATCACGTTGATCTCTTTCCACTGGAACCCGGCGTGGGCTTCAGGTTTAGAGAAAGATGCCAGCGTAGGCTCTTGTGGAGGGATGTGACTCGAACGCTGGCCTCCGTCAATCCCGGACTCCGTCCGGTCCGGCTTAGAAAGGAATACGACCTGTTTTTTTGCCGCTTCCAAACTCTTCGAGATGTGATTTACGTGAACGCCATGCAGGGTTGGAAGGATCGGTGCAGGACAAGCGTATGTTGGCTGGACGAATTGTATTCCGCCGAGGCGGTCCATAGCCGAAATTACCTGCACATCCTGAAACGATTCGATCATGTGTTCGTTGGCTTCAAAGGCAGCGTAGACGCGATCAGCCAGGTAATTGGACGGCGTTGCCACTTCCTTCCCTATGGGGTTGACGCAATCCGTTTCAGCCCTTACCCGAACCCGCCGGCGCGGGTGATCGATGTTTACAGCCTGGGCCGTCGATTGGACGGTCTTCACCGGACGCTGCTTAAGTTCACGGCTGATCGGAACATGTTTTACGTTTATGAGACGCTCCAGGCTGGCGCGGAAAACCTGGTGTCCAACCATAGGCAGCACCGTGAATTACTGGCCAATCAGATCAAGCGGAGTCGATATTTTTTGGTTGCCCCTGGCAAGGTTAACCTGCCGCAGGAGACTCGAGGGCAAATTGAAGTGCCAGCTAGATTTTACGAGGGCGCGGCGGCAGGTGCCGTGATGATCGGCCAAGCCCCGGATTGTGAGCCGTTTCGCCAGCTTTTTGATTGGAAGGACGCGGTTATTCCAATCGACCCCAATAGCTCCGATGTGGCGGACGTTTTGACTGAGCTTGCTGGTCAACCGGAGCGGCTCTGGGAAGCCAGCCGCCGGAACGCCGCGGAAGCACTCCTTCGCCACGACTGGTCGTATCGCTGGAAAGAAATTCTTGCCATTGCCGGACTCGAACCCATGCCGCAGCTTGAGTTGCGGGAGAAACGACTGAAAGAACTGGCGGACATTGCAAGAAATTATCGATCGTAGTGCCTTCCAGCGGGGGCGGTTGACAATGCACAGTACGTCCAACACAGGGGTCGCCAGCTAACTACAGCTCCCCCCCGTGCCACATGCGTGTACATTGAGTGTAACAGCGATCAACTAAAGCTTCGGGTCACACCGGCCAAAAATTTCAATCGCGCAGTGAAACAAAACAAAAAGAGTAACAAAATCGTTTTTTTCGGCGTGTTTGGTAATCAGAATTTGGGAAATGAATGCACGTTACAGGCTACTATGTACAACATGCATAAGGCCGTGCCGGATGCAACATTTACATGCCTTTCCACAGTCCCCGAGGATACAGAACTAAGACACGGTGTCCCTGCATTTGCGGCCCATCAAGCCTATCCAGCTTGGTTAGACTCTCAATTGTGGTCTGGGCGACGCTTAGGCTTGATGAGATTACTGCGAAAGATTCTTTTCCGGGTTCCGCTAGAATTCATCCATTGGGCTAAGGGCTTTAAGGTGATCAAGGGGAGCCATATGCTCATCGTTCCCGGAACGCAGGTGGTGTCCGATTACCTGACCGGACCGTTTAGCTGGCCCTACGATATATTCAAATGGGCAATCATTGCCAAACTGTGCAGGGCTAGGTTGCTCTTCCTAAACATTGGAGTCGGCCCGATATATCATCCTCTGAGCAGGTGGTTCATTAGGGCAAGTCTCAATTTCTCGGACTATCGTAGTTATCGAGATATCGCCTCGAAAGAGTACGTGGAGAAAATGGGTCCCTCTCGGAATAGTGACCGCGTTTATCCCGATTTAGCGTTTAGCTTGCAAAGCACGTTGTTACCAGTATGTCAGAACGTAGGTAAACAAAGGCCTGTCTTCGGTATTGGACTAAAGGACTACCTCGGGCGAGAGGGTCTGCGTGATCGCCACAAGAATCCCAGCTATCGCGGCTACTTGAACATTTTAGGGGACCTTGTGGCCTGGTTGTTCGAGCGAAAGTACACGGTGCGACTGATCATAGGAGATCCCTTGTACGACAGCGGCGTGAAACAAGATTTCATGGAATCGCTGCGCGAGCGTGGATTACTGAATAAAGAAACACAGATTATTAATGAACCGGTTTTTACGGTACAACAGTTGTTGTCTCAAATCGCCGCCATCGACTTTTTGGTCACATCACGATTTCATAACCTGGCATTGGCTCTTATGCTCAATAAGCCAGTGGTCTGCTTGTCAGACCATAGAAAGCTAGATTCCTTGATGACCGAAATAGGGTTGACAGAATATTGCCTTCCTCTTGCTAACTTGGACTTTGACACTTTGATCGATAGACTTGTTAAACTCGAAAAGAATGCCGAGCCGCTTAGGCTTTATATTAAACAGAAGACCGACGAGTATCGTGCAACTTTGGACGAGCAATACACCCTTATCTCCAATACGTTTGAACTAACAAAGCGCTAAGAGAATTTCATTGTGATAAACAACCAAGGGTATCATGCAATCCTGGCGAAGATGGCACGCTTCCAGCTTTTGGGAAAATCTCCTGTCGGCTTTTATTTGCGGCTGAACAAGCGGGTATGGGACTGTCTCCCTTCCCGGGTACGAAATCTGAACGTCGTTCGTTCGTACGGAGCATGGTTGCATAGCCTGGTTTGCCTCAGCGCCAGGCGTCAGCAGTTCTTCGGCACGTTCTTCCTAAGGAATCGTCCAGCCCTGGAATTAATGCGCCGCCTGGCCGAACAGAAGCCCCACGGCTCGACGTTAAGAATTGCCGTGCTGGGTTGCAGCATCGGAGCAGAAGTTTATTCAATACTCTGGACCGTGCGGTCGGCACGGCCGGACTTAAAAGTACTCCTGGAGGCAGTGGATATTTCGAAGGATATACTGACCTTCGCGGAGAAAGGCATTTATACTCCTGATGCCTCCGAGTTGGTCGGTGCTTCGATTTTTGAACGATTGACCGAGGCTGAGATGATTGAAATGTTCGATTGGGCGGGCGAGCAGGCCAAGGTCAAATCGTGGCTCAAGGAGGGGATCACGTGGCATGTTCGGGATGTAACTGACTCGGACCTAATAAGCATTCTTGGGCCTCAAGACATGGTAGTCGCGAGTAACTTTCTCTGTCACATGGCCCGAGCCGATGCCGAAAAGTGCCTCCGCAACATAGCACAACTGGTTAGTCCAGGAGGGTACCTGTTTGTTTCCGGAGTCGATTTGGACGTTCGCACCAAGGCTGCTCTCGACCTCAACTGGGAGCCAGTGCGGGATTTGATAGTGGAAATCCACGACGGCGATCGATGTGTGCGAGCCGACTGGCCTTGGGCGTGGTGGGGGCTTGAGCCTCTCAACCGAAAGAGGCACGATTGGCAAACCCGTTACGCCGCCGTCTTCCGGATTGGTAGTCCGGAACTACCGAGGACTTCGTCCGGCTCCACCACATTGGCTAAACAGGCCGGCGTTAAGCACTCGATAGGCTCCCGTGCGGAATCTACAACGTATCAGTCTGGATTCTGTAAGTAACGTCGGAACTTTTTACGATTTTGGAACTGAGTGGGGCAGGCTTCTCGAATTGCACAGTCATGTTACAACCCAATAGAAATAGCTTATAACGTTTCTCGAACGCCGTCCCCTTTTGACGCTGGACTTGCTTGTTTGTTGGTGTATACACACGCGGCCCATGCTCTTTACAAGATGAAGAGGGGGTAGCGTATCGAGTATGGACCTTTGAAAACTGTATTTTCCATTTCTTCGCTTGTCGTTGCAGGTTTGTGGAGCGCAATTGTTCCGACAAACGCGCAGGTCAACGTTACGCAGTATCACAACAATAGTTCGCGTGATGGGCTTTACATCGATTCCGCCTTTACACAGTCGGCCGCGGCGAACTTGACGCGCGACTTAAACTTCGGCGGTGCTGTCGTAGGCAACGTTTTAACGCAGCCGCTCTACATCGAGGGCGGTCCAAACGGCCCAATGCTCATTATTGCAACCAGTTCGAATAATGTGTACGCACTCAACCCGGTAAATGGCACCATTATTTGGCAGCGAAATGTGGGGCCTCCGGTGCCGGCAAATGATATCTTCTGCACTGAGGTTGGTTCCGCGGGGATCATTAGCACTCCTGTTGTCGATCTTGCTTCAAGGGCGCTTTTTTTAGGCGCGCTAACGACGCCCGATGGCGGGGCGACCCTTAAACAGTACATTGTTTCCCTCAACGTGGACACGGGTGTCATCAATCCCGGTTGGCCGGTGGACGTGGAGCTGACGGCTCAATACAACGGTACGACCTTCGTCGCAGCGAACCAAATGCAAAGCGCGGCGCTCGCCATCGTAGGCAACATTCTTTATGTTGGGTATGGGAGCCACTCCGATTGTAGCAATTATCATGGCTGGCTGGTGGGAGTGCCAATAAATAATCCCGGCGAGCGTAACAGCATGGACTACTAGCGCCGTCGGTGCTGGCATATGGAGCGCTGGCGGCGTGTCCAGTGACGGCACCAATCCGTTCGTTAGCACCGGTAACACTTTCCAACCTCCCAACTGGAGCGGCGGCCAAGCAGTGATTCGGTTTCAACCGGGCCCCATCTTTAGCGGCAATACCAGGGATTACTGGGTACCGGTCAATTGGTCGAGCCTCGACCAGCAGACGGTCGACGTGGGGGCCGCGGGCCCATTACTGGTAGACGTGCCGGGGGCAACGCCCTCCCATCTTGTCGTCCAAATGGGCAAAGATGAATACGCGCATCTACTTAATCGCGATAACCTCGGTGGTATCGGCGCGCCGATAGCAGAAGCACGGGAAGCCTTCAGCTATATATATGGTGGGCCGGCCGCCTACCGAACGAACCAAGGCACGTATGTTGCTTTTCGCGCCGGCGCCGACGCACTCAGCACTTTCCGTATTACTGCAACCAGTCCACCTGCTATCGCCACCGGATGGAATGTGGACCGGGGTATGAACGGTTGCGGGTCACCTTGGGTTACCTCCACGGATGGGACTAATAACACGGTTGTCTGGGTGGTCGGCACCAGTACTGATAATCTTGGTTCCGATGGCGACCAACGATTACATGGTTACGACGGAGATACGGGGACTGTTGTCTATGCCGGCGGAGGGCCTAATGAATTGATGGCAGGGATGCACAAGTGGAGGAATACCGGCATTGCTGCCCGCGGGCGCATCTACGTTGCCGGGGACAATAAAGTGTTTGCTTTTAAGCTGCCTGGAGGAACGCCTACACCTACCCCAACCGCGACACCTACGCCAACAGCAACTTCGACACCGACTGCGCCACCACCGACACCTACGCCGACAGCGACAGCGACACCTACGGCGACTCGCGACTGCAACGGCGACACCGACTCCTACGCCAACAGCTACTCCAACTGGGAATGCATGCCAGCGGCCAATGACGATCGACCATACCAAGGTTCCCAGCACACAGTCCAATTTCACAGTACTAGTAAGCCTCACTGATCCGGCGCTTAAGACGATTGCCAACGGTGGCCATGTAGCCAATGCCAACGGATTCGACATCGGGTTTTACGCTGACTCCGGGGGGACTATCAAGCTCAAGTGGGAAGTGGAAAAATACGATGGCACCACCGGCACCCTGATCGCATGGGTAAAGATCCCTTCCGTGTCGAATACGACAGACACGGTCTTTTATCTGATGTATGGCGATAGCTCGATTAACACAGACCAGTCCGATCCGGTCAACACATGGGACACCAACTTCAAGGCTGTGTATCATTTTGGAAATGGAACGACCCTGACTGCGACCGATTCGACCGGTGGCAACAATGGGACGTTATTTAACGGTCCCACGGCGAGTGTTGGGAAGATTAATGGAGCGGCTCATTTTGTGCATAGCAGTAATCAGGCTATTGGACTGGCTAGTCCTGCGGACTTTCCAGTTACAACAGCGTGGACCATGGAGACATGGGTGAAGCCTTCAACGGACGGGAATGCCGTTATGGCGTGGGGTGGAACTTCCAACAACGGTCCGCACATGATTCTTCTAGGGAACAACACCTGGCGAGTTGGTTTCTGGGGCGGTGCAGCCGTTGACGGAACGGGAGTAGATCTTACGGCATTTCATCACATTGCTGGAACCTTCGACGGGTCAAGTCTGAGATTATACAGAGACGGATTGCTGATTGCCGGGCCTGTCGCGGCAACGCCTGCTACTGCGTCTAACCCTGGCGCTGCGATTGGTTCGGCGTTTGGCGGATTTTATTTCAATGGAGATATAGATGAGCTTCGAATCTCCAATACGAATCGCTCCGCTAATTGGATTGCTGCCGAATACAATAATCAAAATAACCCCGGCACGTTCATCAGTATGGGAGGCGAGTCGTGTCCCTCGACTACGCCCACGCCTACTCCGACCGCGACTCCGTCGCCAACATCAACACCGACTCCACCGCCACCGACGCCGACTCCTACTCCGTCGCCATCGGTGACTCCGAGCGCCACTCCGACCGCTACACCTACCCCGACACCGACGCCAACCGCCACGCCAACCCCGACTGTGACTCCCACCGCTACACCTACCGCCACGCCGGGCCAAATCACACTCAGCGCGCGTGGCTACAAAGTACAGGGTTTGCAGACGGTTGACCTGTCATGGGCCGGGGCGATTTCAAGCAGCGTTGACGTCTACCGTAATAACCTGTTGCTCTTGACGGTCCCTAATAACGGTTTCTACACGGATCATCCCAATGGCCGCGGCCATGCCACCTATATGTACAAAGTGTGCGAGGCGGGCACGGGTAACTGCTCTAATCAAGTTACCGTGAATTTCTGAGATTTCGGAACCCACTCTCGACGACAGACTCTTCCCTCCTCCTGCGATTCACAGTCGGCTGCATAACATTTTCGGGAACTTCGGCTTGCTGTTCTCGGAGAAGGTATAGTGAGGCGATCGGCAACGGCTGGCTTCAGTGATCGCGCATCGGAAAAGACGCGCCAGTCGTTGACGTGCGAATCGATATCCGGCCGCCAAAGATGACGAAAGCTCAAAGTGACGTCGGAATATTTTACGATTTTTGCAACCAGGTAGCACGGCCTCTCGAATTACATCGTCATGCTAAATGCCAAACACATAAGTAGTTATAACGCTTCTCGACCTTTGAAAACAATATTTTCCATTTCTTCGCTTGTCGTCGCAGGTTTGTGGAGTGCGGTTGTTCCGATAAACGCGCAGGTCAACGTTACGCAGTATCACAACAATAGTTCGCGTGATGGGCTTTACATCGATTCGGCCTTTACACAGTCGGCCGCGGCGAACCTGACGCGCGACTTAAATTTCGACGGTACGATCGTAGGCAATGTTCTTTCGCAGCCGCTTTACCTCGACAACGGCCCTGGAGGGCGGCCGACGATCATTGCGGTGACCGAAGCGAACAACGTTTATGCACTCGACGCTGTTAGTGGCACTATTATTTGGCAGCGAAACCTGGGCGCTCCGGTGCCGGCCCCCGATCTCTTCTGCACTGAGGTTGGTTCCATGGGGATCATCAGCACGCCTGTTGTCGACCTTGGTTCACGGGCGCTCTTTTTGAACGCGATGGTCACGCTCGATAACGGCACGACCAACAAACACTACATCATTTCCATTAACGTCGATACGGGTAACATCAACCCGGGCTGGCCGGTGGACGTAGAAGCGACAGCTCAATACAACGGCACGACATTCACTCCAGGGGTCCAACAGCAACGATCGGCGCTCGCCATCGTGGGCAACGTTCTTTACGTTGCATATAGCAGCATAGGGGATTGCAGCCTGTACCATGGGTGGCTGGTGGGAGTGCCGATAAATAATCCAGCCAGTGTAACAGCATGGGCGACCAGCGCCATCGGTGGCGGTATATGGAGCACCGGCGGTGTGGCCAGTGACGGCACCTATCCGTACGTTGGCACCGGTAACACTTACCAACCTCCCACCTGGAGCGGCGGCGATGCAGTGATTCGTTTTCAACCGGGTCCGATCTTTAGCGGGAACTCCAGCGATTACTGGGTGCCGGCGAATTGGTTGGCCTTCGACCAGCATAACTGGGATCAAAGCGCGGGCCCATTACTGGTGGACGTGCCGGGGGCAACGCCCTCCCATCTTGTCGTCCAACTGGGCAAAGATCAGTTCGCACATCTACTCAATAGAGATAACCTGGGCGGTCTCGGCGTGGCGCCGATAGCAGAAGCACAGGTAGCCTCCAGCGTCCTACTTGGCGCGCCGGCCGCCTACCGAACTGCCCAAGGCACGTATATTGCTTTTCGCGCCGGCAGGGACGCACTCGGAGCTTTCAGCATTACTGGAACTGCACCACCTACTATCGTCACCAAATGGAGCACGTTCCCGATGAACGGTTGCGGGTCACCTTGGGTCACCTCTACGGACGGGACTAATAACATGATCGTGTGGACGGTCGGTACCGGCGATAAAACTGGTGCCGGGGGCGACCAGCGATTGCATGGTTACGACGGAGATACGGGGGCTGTTGTCTATGCCGGTGGCGGCGCCAACGAGTTGATGGCGAGTACGCGCTCGTACAGCACTACGGGGATTGCCGCCCGCGGGCGCATCTACGTTGCCGCGGACAACAAGGTCTATGCTTTTAAGCTGGCTGGAGGAACGCCTACACCTACCCCAACCGCGACACCTACGCCGACAGCTACTCCACACCGACTCCGCCACCACCGACACCGACACCAACAGCAACAGCAACACCGACGGCAACTCCGACTGCAACTGCGACACCGACTCCTACGCCAACAGCAACTCCATCTGGGAATGCATGCCAGAGGCCAATGACGATCGACCATACCAAGGTTCCCAGCACACAGTCCAATTTCACAGTACTAGTAAGCCTCACTGATCCGGCGCTTAAGACGATTGCCAACGGTGGCCACGTAGCCAATGCCAACGGATTCGACATCGGGTTCTACGCCGACTCCGGGGGGACTACCAAGCTCAAGTGGGAAGTGGAAAAATACGATGGCACAACCGGCACCCTGATCGCGTGGGTAAAGATCCCTTCGGTGTCGAATACGACAGACACCGTCTTTTACCTGATGTATGGCGATAGCTCGATTAACACAAACCAATCCGATCCGGTCAACACATGGGACACCAACTTCAAGGCTGTGTATCATTTTGGAAATGGAACGACCCTGACTGCGACCGATTCGACCGGTGGCAACAATGGGACGTTATTTAACGGTCCCACGGCGAGTGTCGGGAAGATTAATGGAGCGGCTCATTTTGTGATCAGCAGTAACCAGGCTATAGGTCTGGCTAATCCTGGGGACTTTCCTGTTACAACAGCGTGGACCATGGAGACATGGGTCAAGCCTTCAACGGACGGAAATGTCGCTCTGCTTTGGGGCGGAACTTCCAACAACGGTCCGCACATGGTGCTTCCGGGGAACAACACCTGGCGAGTTGGTTTCTGGGGCGGTGCAGACGTGAACGGAACGGGAGTAGATACTTACGGCGTTTCATCACATTGTTGGAACCTTCGACGGGTCAAGTCTGAGATTATACAAGGACGGATTGCTGATTGCTGGACCTGTCGCGGCAACGCCTGCTACTTCGTCTAACCCTGCTGCTGTGCTTGGCTCTGTCGTTTGGTGCATTTTATTTCAATGGGGATGTAGATGAGCTTCGAATCTCCAGCACGAACCGCTCCACCGATTGGATTGCTGCCGAATACAGTAATCAAAATAGCCCCGCCACGTTCATCAGTATGGGAGGCGAGTCGTGCCCATCGGGAACGCCAACTCCTACTCCCACAGCTACGGCGACACCATCGGTAACTCCGAGCGCTACGCCTACAGCTACGCCAACTGCAACGCCGACGCCTCCGCCGACAGCTACACCGACACCGAACTGCGCCACCACCGACACCTACGCCAACAGCGACAGCAACACCGACGGCAACTCCGACTGCAACGGCGACACCGACACCTACGCCAACAGCAACTCCATCTGGGAATGCATGCCAGCGGCCAATGACGATCGACCATACCAAGGTTCCCAGCACACAGTCCAATTTCACAGTACTAGTAAGCCTCACTGATCCGGCGCTTAAGACGATTGCCAACGGTGGCCACGTAGCCAATGCCAACGGATTCGACATCGGGTTCTACGCCGACTCCGGGGGGACTATCAAGCTCAAGTGGGAAGTGGAAAAATACGATGGCACAACCGGCACCCTGATCGCGTGGGTAAAGATCCCTTCGGTGTCGAATACGACAGACACGTCATTCTATCTGTTCTATGGAGATCCATCGATTAACACCGACCAATCCGATCCGGTCAACACATGGGACACCAACTTCAAGGCTGTGTATCATTTTGGAAATGGAACGACCCTGACTGCGACCGATTCGACCGGTGGCAACAATGGGACGTTATTTAACGGTCCCACGGCGAGTGTCGGGAAGATTAATGGAGCGGCTCATTTTGTGAGTAGTAGTAATCAGGCTATAGTTCTGGCTAATCCTGGCGGACTTTCCTGTTGCAACGGCGTGGACCATGGAGACATGGGTCAAGCCTTCAACGGACGGAAATGTCGCTCTGCTTTGGGGCGGAACTTCCAATAACGGTCCTCATATGGTGCTTCCGGGGAACAACACCTGGCGAGTTGGTTTCTGGGGCGGTGCAGACGTCAACGGAACGGGAGTAGATACTACGGCGTTTCATCACATTGTTGGAACCTTCGACGGGTCAAGTCTAAGATTATACAAGGACGGATTGCTGATTGCCGGGCCTGTCGCGGCAACGCCTGCTACTTCGTCTAACCCTGCTGCTGTGATTGGTTCGGCGTTTGGTGCATTTTATTTCAATGGAGATATAGACGAGCTTCGAATCTCCAGCACGAACCGCTCCACCGATTGGATTGCTGCCGAATACAGTAATCAAAATAACCCCGCCACATTCATCAGTATGGGAGGCGAGTCTTGCCCATCGGGAACGCCAACGCCTACTCCCACAGCTACTGCGACACCATCGGTAACTCCGAGCGCGACGCCTACAGCTACGCCAACAGCAACGCCTCCGCGACAGCTACACCGACACCAACGCGCCACCACCGACACCTACGCCAACAGCGACAGCAACACCGACGGCAACTCCGACTGCAACTCCAACGGCGACACCGACACCTACGCCAACAGCAACTCCATCTGGGAATGCATGTCAGAGGCCAATGACGATCGACCATACCAAGGTTCCCAGCACACAGTCCAATTTCACAGTACTAGTAAGCCTCACTGATCCGGCGCTTAAGACGATTGCCAACGGTGGCCACGTAGCCAATGCCAACGGATTCGACATCGGGTTTTACGCTGACTCCGGGGGGACTATCAAGCTCAAGTGGGAAGTGGAAAAATACGATGGCACCACCGGCACCCTGATCGCATGGGTAAAGATCCCTTCCGTGTCGAATACGACAGACACGGTCTTTTACCTGATGTATGGCGATAGCTCGATTAACACAAACCAGTCCGATCCGGTCAACACATGGGACACCAACTTCAAGGCTGTGTATCATTTTGGAAATGGAACGACCCTGACTGCGACCGATTCGACCGGTGGCAACAATGGGATATTACTCAACGGTCCCACGGCGAGTGTCGGGAAGATTAATGGAGCGGCTCATTTTGTGCATAGCAGTAATCAGGCTATAGGACTGGCTAATCCTGCGGACTTTCCTAGTTGCAACAGCGTGGACCATGGAGACATGGGTGAAGCCTTCAACGGACGGGAATGCCGTTCTGGCGTGGGGCGGAACTTCCAACAACGGTCCGCACATGATTCTTCTAGGGAACAACACCTGGCGAGTTGGTTTCTGGGGCGGTGCAGCCGTTGACGGAACGGGAGTAGATCTTACGGCATTTCATCACATTGCTGGAACCTTCGACGGGTCAAGTCTGAGATTATACAGAGACGGATTGCTGATTGCCGGGCCTGTCGCAGCAACGCCTGTTACTTCATCTAACCCTGCTGCTGCAGTTGCTACTTCGTTTGGTGCATTTTATTTCAATGGGGATGTAGATGAGCTTCGAATCTCCAATACGAATCGCTCCGCCAATTGGATTGCTGCCGAATACAGTAATCAAAATAACCCCGCCACGTTCATCAGTATGGGAGGCGAGTCTTGTCCATCGGGAACGCCAACGCCTACTCCCACAGCTACGCCGACACCGCCATTCGGGGCGGACAACTTCAACCGCGCTAATGGGGGACTTGGGTCGAACTGGGCCAAGCCGGTGCCGGCATCGGAACAGACGTTGGTTATCGTGAACAATCAAGTGACGCCCGACACCGATGGTGCACATTGTTACGCATATTGGATCGGGAACACGTTTAGCCAAGATCAGTATTCTCAGGCGCGGATCAGCAATGTGGGATCATGGAACGGAGTGATTACCCGGGCCCAGTCCACTGTTGACCGATTCTATTTGGCCTTTGTATTTGCGCCCAATGACTACCGCATTTTTCTGCGAAAGGACGGGCTTTATTATACCTTAAGCCAGGGAAGTACCGAGACGTGGGTGGCTGGTGACATTATCCGATTGGAGACAGTAGGCTTAAACCCGGTGCAACTGACGTTGTTCAGAAACGGCAATCCGGTTTTGACTTATACCGATACTACAGAGAACCTCACTGGAGGCAGCCCGGGTATAGGGATCTGGACGGCGACCGAGCCACACCTGGCAGTTGACGACTGGGAGGGCGGGAATGTTGCGATGCAGGGAGGCCTGGCGCGACAGACGCAGCCGCCGAGTGTGCAGGGGAATCTTGCGGCGTCGGCATCAGGCGTGAGCCAAGTCGAGCTGAGTTGGACGACATCAACCGACAGCGTCGGTGAGAAAAAATATGAAGTGCAGCGGCGGGACCCTGGAAGCCCGCGTTTCGTGCGCGTAGGAACGACTAGAGGAACGAGCTACACCGACACTGGATTGGCAGCAGGTAGCGACTATAGTTATCGCGTTCTGGTGAGGGATGCGAAGGGGCGCGCGAAAAGATACTCGAGTGTGGCGAGCGTGATAACAGCTTCACCCACAATCGTCCCTCGCACACCACGATAACCCCGGATGGGCACGCTGGCCGGTGGTTAGGCAGCGCGTCCCGGATCGTCTGCGAGACGAATAGAACCCTTGTGCTTGATTTCGTAAGTGATGCTGATGCGTTCGTATGGCGGGAACGAAAGGGTATTTGCGGCTCATCGTTGCCAAATCCAGCTCGAACTCGCACGCGACAGATCAGCTTTATTGACAGGAAGAGCTCGCGGCTAGTAAGTCTGTGGTTATCGGATTTATTCAACATGACTCAAGAACCATGAAATCCGCGACGGAGGTCGTCGTCACGGATTTAGATTTGTTGTCGCATCAGTTGGAAGCGGAGTTTGAGCGGTTGTCCGGTCGGAGCGTGCTCGTCGCGGGCGGTGCCGGCTTCCTCGGCTACTATCTTGTCCAAGGCGCCCTTTATTGGAACCATACCCATAGTGCTCAACCGCCCATCCAGGTCATCGTCCTCGACAACTTCATGCGCGGTGTGCCCCGTTGGTTGATGGGACTGGAGCAGGACCCGAATCTTCGCCTGCTGAAACATGATATCACTCAACCGCTGCCGGCAGCGATAGGCGACGTTGAATACCTGATCCACGCTGCTTCGATCGCCTCCCCGACTTACTACCGTAAGTTTCCGATCGAAACGATGGACGCCAACATCAACGGTCTGCGCTTCCTATTGGATTACAGCCTGGCGCAGAAACACAGGGGCAAGCCGGTCGAAGGAGTCCTGTTCTATTCCAGCAGCGAGATTTACGGTGATCCCACCCAGGACAGCATCCCGACGCCGGAATCCTATCGTGGTTACGTCTCCTGCACCGGGCCGCGCGCCTGTTACGACGAGTCAAAACGGTATGGTGAAACCCTTTGCGTTAACTTCGCACGTCAGTATGGCCTGCCCATCAAGGTGGCTCGGCCCTTCAACAACTACGGTCCCGGCCTGAAAATCACCGACGGCAGAGTCATCTCCGATTTCGCTCGGAACATTCTTGGTGGGGAGGACATTGTGATGTTCTCGGACGGCTCGGCCAGACGGACTTTCTGCTACGTCGCGGATGCCGTGGCGGGTTATTACAAGATCCTGGTCAAGGGAAGGTCGGGGGAAGCGTATAACGTCGGCGTGGAGACGCCCGAGGTCAGCATGGCGGAATTGGCCGAGCGGGTCGCAGCGCTGGGCCGGGAATTGTTTGGCTACACTGGCAAGGTCGTCCGGCAGCAAAGCGCGGACAAGGATTATCTCGTGGACAACCCGAACCGGCGTTGTCCGGTGATTACGAAGGCGAGAACGGAACTCGGTTACGATCCGCAGGTGACCATTGACGAAGGCTTGCGACGCTCCCTCATCTGGTACTCGGGCAATCGCGAGGCATCGGAGGCTTAATGAAGGTCTCGATTATCGGAACCGGCTACGTGGGCCTGGTCACGGGTGCTTGTCTGGCGGAGAAGGGCCACCATGTGACGTGCGTTGATATTAATCCTGAACGCGTGGCAACACTCAACCGCGCGCAATCGCCTATCTTTGAAGCCGGCCTCGATGAATTGCTGCGCAAGCACGTTGGACGCACGCTGAAGGCCACCACAGATCTTGCAGCTGCAGTCTCGGATTCGGAACTTACTCTCATCGCTGTCGGGACGCCGTTCGATGGTCAGACGATTGACCTGGCCGCTGTGATGGCTGCATCACGGCAGATTGGTTCAACGTTGCGGAACAAGACCGCTTATCATGTTGTGGTAGTGAAGAGCACCGTTGTCCCCGGGACCACCGACCTGCACGTGATTCCCGCTCTTGAAGCCGCTGCCGGCAAACGGGCCGGGGTGGATTTTGGTGTGGGCATGAACCCCGAATTCCTATCCCAAGGCGAAGCCGTGCGCGACTTCATGTTTCCTGACCGCATTGTGTTGGGCGGGAACGACGCACGGACCCTCGACACCCTTGAGGAACTGTACCGGCCTTTTGCCGCGGCTCCCCGCATCCGTACCAACACGCGCACCGCCGAACTGATCAAGTACGCCTCAAACGCCCTCCTGGCGAACCTCATATCGTTCTCGAACGAGATCGCGAACCTTTGTTCTGTCCAAGGAGGAATCGATGTCATGGAAGTCATGAGGGGAGTCCAGTTGAGTCAGTACTTTGGCAACCACAAAACTGAGAGCTTGCCCCCCATCGTCTCTTTCTTGCGGGCTGGTTGCGGATTTGGCGGAAGTTGTCTCCCGAAAGATGTCAAGGCACTCATTGCTCACGGACAAAAGGCAGGTCTCCCGATGAGCCTCCTGGAGTCCGTGATCGAGGTCAATGAGGCGCAACCCCGGAGAGTAGTGGCTCTTTTGGAGAAGCATTGGGTGGATCTCATGGGAATCCGGGTGGCCGTCTTGGGATTAGCCTTCAAACCGGGAACTAACGATGTCCGGGAAAGTCCGGCTTTCCCCATCCTGCGCGAACTGATTAAGCGGGGTGCTGTGCTGAAAGCCTTCGATCCCGTTGCAATGGACGAGGCGCGCCGCGTTATCCGCGACCCGGGCATCACTTACTGCGAGAGCCTGTCGGCAGCACTGCTCGATATCGATGCTCTTATAGTGGTTACCCCTTGGCCGGAGTTCCGTGAGGTTCCGGCGCTTCTGCGGGGCCGCCATCCCGCTCCAGTGTTCGTTGACGTACGACGTGCCTTTGAACGTGGAAGTGTGGAGCGCTACGAAGGCATCGGTTTGTAGGATCTACTTTGGAATTCATCGAAACAGCACTTAAAGGAGCTTTCCTGATCCGGCAGAAAAAGATCGAGGATCACAGGGGCTATTTCGCGCGTGCTTGGTGCCGCGAAGAGTTCATCCAGCACGGTTTGAATCCCAATATGCTGCAGCTCAACACCGCCTTCAATTTTCAGCGAGGCACGGTTCGCGGTATGCACTACCAGGAAAAGCCCCATGAGGAAGCCAAGCTCATCCGCTGCACCCGCGGCGCCATCTACGACGTAATCATCGACTTGCGCCCTGAATCGCCGACCGTGGGCCAATGGCACGGAGAGGAGCTTACCAGCAGCAATGGTACAATGCTTTACGCCCCTGAAGGATTCGCTCATGGCTACCAAACCTTTCTCGACGACACGGAAATGTGTTACATGACATCCGCCCTTTACGCTCCCGAGGCGGCACGAGGCGTGCGTTATGACGCTGTGGCTTTCGGCATTCTCTGGCCACTTCCGGTCACGGCGATATCGGAGCAGGATCGGAACTGGCCGGATAACTGGCGATGAGCCCAAAGGCATCTGGCATTGTAATTCAACCGCAGCGTAAAAAGTTCTTATGATTAACGCAGTGGACACTGTCTTAGCCCAGCGCGAGAGCGACGGCAATCCGGTGCGTGTAGCACTGGTCGGGGCTGGCGTCACAGCACGAATGATTGCGCTTCAGTTGGCTACCCCCATCCCCGGTATGCGTTTGGTGGCGATCGCCAACCGTACGGTCGAAAAGGCGACTCAGGCTTTTTCCAATGCCGGCGTTCCGGATGCTGAGGTTGTATTAGACCTCGGCAGGCTTGAAGAAAATGTTGATAAAGGCCGGCCTTCTGTCGTGGAGGAATCAAACCTCGTTTGTCAGGCTGGCAATATCGACGTCGTCGTCGAGGTTACCGGTACCGTTGAGTTTGGCGCTCACGTCGTCTCAGCCGCCATCCGTCACCGCAAGCACGTCGTCCTGGTCAATGCCGAGCTCGATTCAACGGTTGGTCCGATACTCAAATTCCACGCTGAACGGACTGGCGTCGTGCTGACAAATACCGACGGAGACGAACCGGGGGTGGCGATGACGCTGCTGCGGTATCTACGCAGCGTGGGTTTGAAGCCTGTGGCTGCCGGGAATCTCAAGGGGATGATCGATAGGTACCGGACCCCGGAAACACAGCGCGAGTTTGCCACCAAGTACAATCAGGACGCCGCGAAGGTCACCTCCTTCGCTGACGGGACGAAACTCTCGATGGAGACCTGTATTCTGGCGAACGCCACCGGGTTTAAAGTCGGACAGCGAGGCATGTATGGTCCCAAGTGCGCCCACGTCCGAGAGATGTCGAAACTGTTGCCGTTGGATCAACTGCTAGCCGATGGCTTGGTTGACTATGCATTGGGGGCGGAACCTCACACCGGAGCCTTTGTGATTGTGCACGAGGACCATCCGCGCAAACAGAAAGAGTTGGCTTATTACAAATTGGGAGATGGACCCTGCTACGTTTTCTACACTCCTTACCATCTGCCGCACATCCAGATCGCCTCAACCATCGCCCGCGCTGCCTTGTTTGGCGATCCCACGGTGACTCCGCGCGGCGGGCCAATTTGCGAAGTGATTACAATTGCCAAGCGCAACCTCCAGGTTGGCGAAGTGCTGGATGGAGTCGGCGGATTCATGGCCTACGGCGTGATCGAGAATGCGCCGATCAGCGCAAAGCAGAATCTCCTGCCCATGGGTGTTTCTGAAGGGTGCCGGCTGCTTCGAAATATACCCAAAGACCAACCAATTACGTATGCGGACATTGAACTGCCGCCGAGCCGCTTGTGCGATCAGTTGCGCGCCCAACAAGATCGCCATTTTGGCGGCGAGACCCCGCTGGAGGAAACGATCAAAGAGTAACAGCTGCGCAGCGGCTTGTTTTTAAGGAACTCAATGCTTCAAAAACCGGAGAAGACATCGTGAAGGTGGTTTTATTTTGCGGGGGTTTGGGCATGCGTATGCGCGAATATTCCGAAGCTTTGCCCAAACCGATGGTGCCGATTGGGTATCGTCCCATTCTTTGGCATGTAATGAAATATTACGCCCACTACGGACACAAAGACTTTATTTTGTGTTTGGGTTATAAGGCCGATGTCATAAAGAAATATTTCCTTGAATATGACGAGTGCGTGTCAAATGACTTTGTCCTCTCCCGCGGGGGCAAGAATGTTGAATTACTGAGTAGCGACATCGATGACTGGAACATTACGTTTGTCGATACTGGACTTACGTCGAACGTTGGTCAGCGTCTGAAAGCTGTGCAAAGACAACTTGAAGGAGAAGAGATGTTCCTTGCCAACTACACTGATGGCCTTTCGGACGTGCCACTTCCTGCAGTCATCGAATCTCTCAAGAATAGCGGGAATGTAGCCTGCTTTGTAGGTGTGAAGCCGCGGGCCACCTTCCATCTTATCACCATGGAGTCCGGTGGTGTCGTCACGAGCATCGAACACGTCGCGAAGTCCGGAACACGGATGAATGGTGGGTTCATGGCGTTGCGGCAGGAGATCTTCAGTTACATGAAGGACGGCGAAGAACTTGTCGAAGAGCCGTTCAATCGGCTGATCGGCGCCGGCCGGTTGATGGTCTATCCACATGACGGCTATTGGGCCTGCATGGATACTTTTAAAGAAAAGCAGGACCTTGAAGACCTCTTCAGCCGGGGCAGTGCTCCCTGGGCAGTCTGGAATCATCAACACGAAATCAAGAAATGATTTCGTGCAGTCTGAATCGCGTGAAGCGCGTGCTGTGCGTGGGCGCGCACAGCGACGACATCGAGATCGGTTGCGGTGGCACGGTGTTGCAAATGATCGAGCAGTCGAAGAGTCTCGAGTTTTATTGGCTCGTTCTATGTGCCAACCCGGAACGGACCATCGAAGCCAGACGCAGCGCCAACGCATTCCTGGTGCGAGCGCGCAAGAAAACTATCGTCGTAAAACCTTTTCGAGACGGATTCCTTCCCTACCTCGGTTCGCCGGTCAAGCAATGCTTCGAAGAACTCAAGAAAGTCTTCACGCCGGATGTAATCTTCACGCATTGCAGACACGATCTTCACCAAGACCATCGTCTGGTGTGCGAGTTGACTTGGAACACTTTTCGCGACCACTTCATCCTCGAATACGAGGTCCCAAAATACGACGCTGATCTGCGCTCCCCTAACTTCTTTGTGCCGTTAAGCGACGTTCAGGCGCGCAAAAAAGTCAACAACCTGATGCGCTACTTTACTACGCAGCGGAACAAGCGCTGGTTTTGCGAGGAATTATTTTATGGACTGATGCGGCTGCGATCCACCGAGGCTGCCTCACCCACGCGTTATTCGGAAGCTTTCTACTGTCGCAAGGCCCTCCTCGCAACAACGAATTGAGATACGTGGCAGACGCGCGATGCATTCGCCGCCTGGACACGCCTGCAAAGAATTCAACGCCTTTGGGACGGTAAACCTCTTCTCGTCGATCCCGTCGCATTTATCTTGCCAATCACCAAATTTGTAGGGTAAACGACGTTGCATGACACAGGATAGCGGAAAAATGCCGTACGATCGACAATTGCCCGGCACGAACATAGTTTGTCGCAGCCATAAGCCGAACGGATGCTCTTGCCTGTTCGCCTTTCTGGTTTCTGCCGCGCTCATGTTCGGCTGCCAGACCCCTCTGCCGCCTTTGCCAAATCCACCGGGTCCTTATACAGCCGTGAGGCTTTCTCCAGGAGACGTGCTCAAGTTTTCCTTTGCCGAAGAGAGCGATTTGGATCAAACGCAAAAAATTCGCAGGGACGGAAAGATAAGCCTACCATACCTCGGCGAAGTGACGGCAGCCGGGAGGAGGGTTATCGATCTCCAACATGAGCTAACCCGTCGCTACGACGAGTATCTTGATAACCCCGAGGTGCTGGTCACATTGGAGAACAGTGCGGGAACCGTGATCGTGTCAGGATTTGCCAATAAACCAGGAGCAATCCAGTTTGATCGTCCCATGACTGTGTATCAGGCGATCATGGAAGCGGGAGGTGTAAGTGACTATGGTAGCGCGAGCAATATTCATCTGACTCGTATCATCGACGGAGTCCAGCGCACTGAGAGAATTAATCTTCGGCCGAATATTCACGGCGAGCCTATCTACCCGAAATATGTACAGGACGGAGATGTGATCTACATTTCGCGCAGTTTGTTTTGACCTTATGTGCCGGCAGGGCGCGACTTGCAAACATGATTTTGCCATGTCGAATTCACCGGACTGGTAACCGCAAGCGCGTTGATTCGCCGTCGCTCGCACTCCTTTTCGCCGTCTTGCTGGCTCTACAACCAGGAAACACCCGCGGTCAAGACGCAGCGGGTTCGACATTCGAAGCGGCTGGTTTGGGATGGTTACCGGCTGTTCCAATTCAAATCACGGCCGGTGTGGACACGGGCTACGACGACAACGTTACGCTAAGCCTCAAGCGCCAAAAGCTCGTTGTTCGCCACAGAAAATGTTGTCCTCACTTACGTTCGTCCCGGGGAACGAACGGCATTTTCTTTGCTTGGTGTCGGACGCTTCACTCAGAATTTCGATGTGACGGGGCAGAACGAGAAAAGCGGAAACGTCACCATGGCGCTCTCGCATAACTTTTCGACACGACTTTCCTTCTACACCAGCATTTATGCTTCTTACCAGAACGAACCCAATTTCCAATCCAACGTTGGTCCGGAGAACGTCCGCGCTAATTTCTTCGACACGGTTGACATTTTTTCGCTTACATATCGCTTGTCTACCCGATTTACCTTGGTGACAAGCTACACGTTCGAGCGCGTCAAGTACGATCAGTCCTCGATCGGAGATTTTCAGAACCGGATCGACAGCACGTTCAACGAGAAGCTTGTGTTTAACTTGACCAGCCGCACGGGTCTTGTCGGCGAATATCGTTATGAAACGATTACTTACGACACCGCCCCGACCGACTCCACGACTCATTTCCTTATCGCCGGGATCAATCATAATTTGACCGAGCACTTTATTGTTCACCTACGCGCCGGTGAATCTTTTCGCTCTCTCGAGAACGAGGGGGATTCGGCTCTCCCTTACTTTGAAAGTTCGGTTGATTACGTGAGCAGCAACCATTCGCTGAACTGGGTGACGAGCTATGGGTACGAATCGCCCACAGCCGGAGGCACGACGACCACAAAGACGTTGCGGACGGGCTTGAACCTGAATTACAATCTAACTTCGCGGCTCAGTGCAAATACTGGCGTCTATTATCATCATGATGAAAATCAGGGTGGCACCGGAAACAGCTCCACAGGGACGCAAGATTCTTTGGATCTCAATCTCGGGCTTCGTTATACACTGAATAAGCATTTTACCTTGCACCTTGACTACAACCATACCACGCAGGGTTCGATGGGATCGATCCCTGGTTACTCGCGGAATCGCTATTTCGCCGGAGTAACCTACACCTACTGAAGACCGCAGACGGAAAGAGCGCGGCTACAAGGAGCTAGCCGGACAAAGATCGGTAATCATTCTCTGGCGTCAGCTCAGGAAACACCTTGAAAATACCTTCTTCAATGGATCGAGCCGTTGCTCGCGAAAGCAGGATTCCAACACAGACAGGACGCGTATCGGGATCTACTCTCACGAAGAAAAAAAAGATGTGGCGGATTTGGGCAGGCGCCTGTTTTGCGATCGCATTGCTGGTGGTTTTTAGTCAGCCTCTCCTCGCGCTGATAAACTACGCTGCAGGGAGCGATCTGTATTCATATATTTTATTGATACCGTTCGTTTCTGCATACTTGCTTTACGTGAGGCGTAATCAATTGCCGAAGGATTACGTTGTCGATCTACCGCTTGCGATGGTGTTCCTCGCCGCCGGTGTCGGTTCCTTCGCGTTCACGTATTGGTTGCATTTCGGCGGACAGTCCTCAGCCAAAGCTGATTACCTCACTCTACAGACTCTGTCATTCTTGTGCTGCCTCGCGGCGGGAGGATTTTTCTTTTTTGGACGTGCCTGGATGCAAGCCGCCGCGTTTCCGTTGGCATACCTCATTTTCATGGTGCCGATGCCGGATTCCATGAGAGACGCGCTTGAGTTGGCTTCGAAATATGCGTCGGCCGAGGTAGCCAATCTTCTTTTCCGCTTGAGCAATGTGCCTTTTCTCCGGGCAGGCGCCGTGTTCCAACTGCCGAACATCACGATCGAGGTTGCGCAGGAATGCAGCGGTATTCGATCGAGCTGGGTGCTGTTGATGACCAGCATTCTTGCCGCCAATCTATTTCTGAAGACGTCGTGGCGGCGCGTCGTGCTGGTTTTGTTTGTCATTCCCCTCGGCATTTTACGGAATGGCTTTCGCATCCTCGTGATTGGGCTCCTCTGCGTGAACGTCGGCCCGCAGATGATTCACAGCGTAATCCATCGCCGCGGGGGGCCCTTCTTTTTCGTAATTTCCCTGATTCCGTTCTTGCTGCTGTTGTGGTGGCTGCACACGAGTGAGCGCCGAACTCGGTCGCTGAAATCACGCTGACCTTCGTAGCGGATTTGAAATATCTGGCTTTTCTTTCCTTGTCTATCCTGCTTTCACGCTTCTTTTTTCGCTTTTAGCGAGTTTTTTGGGGAACTTAGCGCTCCTGTTTCCGGAGAAAAGGTTGGGAGGACCCGGCTCTCCGGCGTCTGATACGCCAGCTGGACTCACCTTCGCTACGGCCCACACCTAGAGACCATTTTTGCCTAACGCATGAGATTCCGATTTAGTGATTGGCACGAAACGAGTGCCGTAACTGGAGCTGCAATCCGGTTGATCGTGTCGACTTGGAGATAATTGTGAGTCCGAGCACCGTGTTTGCTTTAATCGCCGGTATGTTTAGCGCTGCACTGGCAGCAGCTGCAGCCTGTCGAAAACAGCGTTCGCTTGCAACTGGGTGTTTCGCCGCTGGGATGCTGATTTTTGCCTTGGAAAGTCTGTTCGGCGCAATAGGAAACGAGGCGCTCTTTCCTGAGCGGGCAGTCTTTTGGGAGACACTCTCCCTAATCGCAAAATCGTTCCTCCCTGGTGTTTGGTTAACTTTTAGTCTCACGTATTCCAGAGCGAACTACCGGGATTTCCTCGTCCGATCTCGGTGGCTTGTTATCGGAGCTTTTTTGATTCCGATGCTGTCGCTGGCGGCTGTGTACAGGCCTTTCTTCTTCGTCGTCACTTACAATCCGCCCGTCGACGGATGGGGACTCAGGCTTAGTGAACCGGCAAAAATTTTGAACGTCCTGATTCTCGTTTCAACAGTATTAATTCTGACGAACATCGAGCGCACGTTCCGAGCTGCTGTGGGAACGATGCGCTGGCGAATTAAATTCTTGGTTTTGGGACTTGGGGTGGTCTTTGGTGCTCGCATTTATACTCAATCTCAAGCCGTGCTTTTCTCGGAATACAACCCAAGCCAATTTAATGTCGAAACGATTGCTCTTCTTATCGGGTGTGCGCTCATCGCCGTTGCTTATGTCCGGAGCGGATTCAGCGAAATTGATGTTTATCCGTCACGTGCCGTCTTGCATACCTCGGCTACCGTCTTATTAACCGGCGTATACCTTTTCATTGTCGGCGTATTGGCTCAAATCGTCGCTCGCTTTGGTGGTGGCGCCAGTTTTCCAATCGCGGCCTTTGTTGTTCTTCTTGGCGTCGTTGTCCTAGGCGTACTGCTTCTCTCGGATCGAGCTCGGCAAAGTCTGCAGTTGTTTGTGAGCCGCCATTTTAAGAGACCGCAGCATGACTTCCGTCAAATTTGGGCGCGATTCACTCAGAGCCTGTCGGTCGCCCTGGATGAGACTACGCTTGGCGCTATCGCGTCGCGGGCGATCTCAGAAACGTTTGGAGCCCTGTCGGTCTCGACTTGGCTTCTCGACGAACGGCGAGAGCGGCTGATTCGGATAAGCTCAACTGCGGATGGAGAACAAGTGCAGAACGCGCCTTTGACCAGCTCGATAACGGGAGAAGAGCTCAGATCAGCTGAGTTAGACAAGTCGTCACGGCCTTTCAATCTCGGAAGAGCAAAGGAAAAGTGGGAACGAGACCTCATGGCAAAAATCACCGGCCAATTCCGCAGTGGAGGCAGCCCGATTTGCGTTCCGCTAGTTGGAGGAGAGCATTGGCTCGGAGTGATCATCCTCGCAGACCGGGTTAGAGGTCTCGGTTACTCGGCGGAGGAGATGGACCTGTTAAAATGCATTGGCGACCAAGTAGCGGCAAGCCTGCTGAAGCTCCGACTTACCGAAGAGATCTTGGCAAGAAAAGAGCTGGAGGCGTTTCAAACCATGTCCGCATTCTTGATTCATGACCTGAAGAACGCAGCCTCAACTCTGGGCCTAATGCTGAAGAATTTGCCCACACACTTCGACAAGCCCGCTTTCCGGGAGGACGCACTGCGCGGAATCGGGAGTGCAGCCAACCGGATCAACGATCTTATCAACCGCATGAATGCCATGCGCCACGAGTTGCGGCTTGAGCCGGTCGAGTTAGACCTCAATCTAGTTGTCACGGAAGCTCTCGCGAACTTGAATGGAACACTCGCCACCAAGCTAGTGACCAAGTTCGATCAGGTCCCCAAGATATCGGCTGATCGACAGCAATTGCACAGCGTATTTACGAACCTCCTTCTCAACGCGCGTGATGCCGTCGGAACGGATGGCCGGATCACCGTGGAGACAACCCTGCAGGGTGACTGGGTAGCTTTATCCGTAAGTGACAACGGATGCGGAATGACTGAGCACTTTATCAAGAATTCTCTTTTCAGGCCGTTCCGCTCAACAAAGAAAAAAGGACTGGGCATTGGTATGTTCCAATCCAAGACAATTGTCGAAGCCCATCACGGGAAGATTCACGTAGAAAGCGACCTCGGTATTGGCACAACTTTCCGTGTGATGTTGCCTCTGAAGTGTAAAACAGCATGAAACCGAAAATACTCATTGTGGATGACGACGAAGCCATCCGAACGCAGATGAAATGGGCGCTGAGCGAACATTACGAAGTCCATTTCGCCGAAGATCGGAAAGCAGCGGGCGAAGCCTTTGAGGCTCACTCGCCGGCGGTAACCTTGCTTGATCTCGGTCTACCACCTCGACCTAACGACTGTGACGAAGGCTTCGCGGTGTTAACCGATATACTCGCAATCGATAACACGGCCAAGGTCATCATCATTTCCGGACAAGGTGAAAAGCAGAATGCAATAGAGGCAGTCGGAGCGGGCGCCTATGATTTTTTATGCAAGCCAGTTGAGATGGAAGAACTAAGGATCCTTCTGCAGCGCTGCATCCACGTAGTGGAACTCGAAAAAGAATACCACAGGTTACAACAAAGCCAGCGTTCCGATGTCTTTGAAGACATGCTAGGAACAAGTCCGCAAATGCAGGCAGTCTTTGCTTTCATTCGGAAGGTGGCCGCCACAAACGCTCCAGTGCTTTTGCTGGGAGAAAGTGGTACTGGGAAGGAGATGGCAGCAGCAGCTATCCATCGGCGCAGCACGCGCAAGGAAGGCCCATTTATCGCCATCAATTGCAACGCTATTCCCGAAAATCTTCTGGAGAGCGAACTATTCGGCCATGAAAAAGGCTCCTTCACTGGCGCTCACGTTCAGCGCAAGGGGCTGTTGGAGACAGCGAGCGGCGGCACCCTTTTTCTGGATGAAATTGGTGAGCTTCCCCCTGCTATTCAGGTCAAGCTTCTCCGGTTTCTGCAGGAGCAGCGCTTACAGCGGGTGGGTGGGAGGCAGGAGATTCAGGTCGATACCCGCCTTGTCGCCGCGACTAACGCCGATCTAAAGGAGCTGATTAAAAGCGGGAAATTTCGCGAGGATTTGTATTTTCGAATTGCCGTCGTCACCATTCGTCTTTTGCCGCTTCGTGAACGCGGAGAGGACGTCGTGTTCCTGGCGCGCGAGTTTCTGCAAAGGTATGCTAATCAAAATGGGCGACCGAAGGTGGTCTTCGCCCCCGAGGCATTGCGCGCAATGAGTCGTTATTCGTGGCCTGGAAATGTCCGCGAACTTCAAAACCGGGTGAAGCGGGGCGTCATTATGGCGAGCGGATCCCGGGTAACCGCAAAGGATCTCGAATTGGAGCGGGACCAGGTGAGCGTGACGTCCTCCTCGGCAACTACACTCAGACAAGCGCGCGAACATGTCGAACGTGAAATGGTTGAGCAGGCGCTTAAGAGAAACTCCGGCAAAATCACTTCCGCAGCTGCTGATCTCGGCATCAGCCGACCGACTCTTTACGAATTAATGGACAAACTTGGTATTGCGAAAGAGCGCGCGGTCACAAACATCGGCTAACATTAAAACCGTTTATCACATGCAAAGATCGAAAACCCTACTCAGGATCGGAGTGGTTGCTCTAGCGGCTATTCTCATCACCGCGTGCTCCAAACAAGCCACGAAGACACGGTATCTCGCAGAGGCGGACAATTATTTTAAAGCCGGCGACTATGACAAAGCAAAAGTAAGTTACCTCAACGTGGTTCGCCTGGATCCGCAAAATGCGCTCGCATTCGAAAGAATCGGAGTAATATGGTCGGAAGAAGGAGCTCCTCTTCGCGCGGCGGAGTTTCTGGCGAGGGCAAGCACGCTCGACCCGAACAATGCCGAAAATAATCTAAGACTCGCCCGTTCATATCTGGCATTGGGACGAGCTGCCGACGCAAGAAAGGAAGCACTTAAAGTCCTCGAAGTAATCCCCGATAGCGGCGACGCCCTTATCGCTTTGGCAGAGGCTGCACAAACCAAAGAAGACATCGAGGAGGCCGGGCAACGGCTGCAGAAATTTCCTTACAAGGACAGCCTTTCTTTCTACCTCGCTTCAGCGAATCTGTTTCTCCGCCAAGGCGATCTGTCTGCTGGGGAAGATGCGCTTCGACAGGCCATCGCTAAAGATCCGAAATCGGCCGCTGCGCACATGACAATGGCAGATTTTTATCTCTTCAAGAAAGATCAGAAACAAGCAGGCGAAGAATTCAAGAAAGCGGCGGAGCTTGCACCTGTTCGTTCTATGGAGCGCTTGAAATATGCCGCGTTCATGTCTGCCGTCGGTGATACTGAAGAAACGAGGCGAATTTCAACTGAGATGACCAAGCAGGCGCCCGATTATCTGCCAGGCTGGACCTTACTGGCCGAACTCGCCCTCAAAGACAAAAAATACGACCAGGCGCAGTCCCTTCTTGAAAATGTTTTTAGCCGCGACCCGGAATACATCGATGGCCGCAGGCTGGAAAGCCAGGTACTGCTGGCAAAGGGCGACACGAAAAAAGCGGTCGAAATCTTGGAGCGGCTGGACCAAAACTATCCGAACTCTCCTCTTATCAAATACGAATTAGCGCGTGCATATCTAGGGAACAATAACATGAACCAGGCAAAGGTGGTGTTAGATCAAGCCATCTCACTCAATCCGAACTATACGGACGCCATTCTGCTACTTGCCGACATCAATCTTCGCTCTGGTCATGGCGATGCAGTCATCGAGCCGATGACGATTTTGTTGAAGAGAAATCCCGAATTTAAGCCTGCCGCATTGCTCTTGGCTGCCGCGTATGGCTCGCTTGATAGGTTCGACGATGCCGCTGTGGTTGTAAGTGAGGAGGCAAAGCTTGCTCCTCGCGACCCACAGGCCCAGATGGCGCTTGGACTTACATTGCGCCAAGCCAAGAGAAATGACGAAGCCCGCCAGGCGTTTGAAAAAGCCGCGGAGCTTGCGCCGGACAGTTTGTGGCCAGTCGAGCAACTTGTGGAACTGGATTTGCTGGATAAGCATTTTGATGCCGCGCGGCAGAGGATACGGCGTCAGTTCGAAAAGACGCCTGATACAGCAGCCGCCCACTTTTTCGAAGGCAAAATCCTTGCGACGGAAGAGAAATGGGATTCAGCAGAGAAAGAGCTTCAAAAAACGCTGCAGCTCGATCCAAATTTTTCCAACGCATACGAGCTGCTTGTTCAGGCTTATATTGCGACCAACAAACTTCCCCTGGCGCTCAGCCAATTGCAGACGCACCTCTCGCAGGATCCGAATGATTCGTCAGCGTTGATGACGTTGGCGCTCCTGTACGAGCGGACCAACGATTTCGTAAAAGCACGCGATGCCTACCAGCGGCTCCTCGGGATCAACCCTGACTCGGTTTCCGCATTGAATAATCTCGCTTGCCTGTATGCCGATCGGCTAAACGATCTAGGCAAAGCTTATGACCTGGCGCGCAAGGCCCGCGATCTGCAAAGAAACGACCCTGCAATAACCGACACGTTTGGCTGGATTCTGTCCAAGCGCGGCGAATATCAACAAGCTCTGCCAATTCTGCAGGAGAGCGCTGCAAAACTGCCCGATAGTCCAGAGGTACAGTTTCACCTGGGCATGACGGCCTACATGATGGGACAGACGGACCTGGCTCGGGTTGCGCTCCAGAAAGCGGCGAATGCAACCAAGAATTTCGAAGGCAAAGAGGAAAGCAAACGTCGGCTTGCTCTGCTCAAGAGTAATCCCGGCGCCGCTCCAGAATTGTCGCTCCCACAGCTCGAAGCAATGGTAAAAGAGCAGCCTAATGATGCCATCTCCCAGATGCGTCTGGGAAACGCTTATGAAAAACAAGGTACACCGGACAAGGCGGCCACCGCTTTCGAGCACGCCCTGAAATCAAATCCGGCATTGGCCGCGGCGGTAACCAAGCTTGCGCAACTCTATGCCGGGCCGCTCCAAAATAAAGAGAAGGCTTTTGCTTACGCAAAAAAAGCGCGCGAGCTCATGCCAGATGATCCCCAGGTTGCCGGTACTCTCGGAAAGGTCGCCTATCAGACCGGCAATTTTACCTGGTCCTATAGTCTTCTTCAAGAAGCAGCGCGGCAGCGCGAAAACGATCCGTCAGTTCTTTATGATCTGGCTTGGGCCGCTTACACCTTGGGAAAAATCGATGAAGCTCGAGAGATAATGCAAAAAGCCGTGGCGATGGGCGCCAACTTCCCGGGGGCTGCCGATGCCAGAAGATTTCTATCGCTAACGGCGCTTGATGAAAATCCAAAGGAGCTTGTGGCCGCCGAGAACGAAATTCAAAAAGAATTGCAAACTGATTCTCAGTATCTGCCAGCCTGCATGGCGCAGGCTGCGCTCGCCGAACAGCGCGGTCAGATAAAGTCGGCGGTCAAGATATATACAGATATCCTTCGCCGATCACCGGATTTCGTGCCCGCGCAAAAGCGTCTGGCTACGCTGTATGCTCAAGAACCATCCGCGACTGGTGCGGCCTACGATCTGGCCACGAAGGCGCGCAAAGCGTTGCCGGACGACGCCGAACTTGCCGAGCTTTTGGGGCAATTGAGCTATGAAAAAAAGGAATACCAGCGTGCAATCCAATTACTACAGGAAAGCGCCAGGAAAAGAACGCTCAACGCTAATTCTCTTTTCTATCTTGGAATGTCTCAGCTGCAAATCAGACAAAACGCTGAAGCACAAGGAGTCCTTAACCAAGCTTTGCTCGCCGGTCTTCAAGAACCTCTTGCGACTCAAGCAAGACAAGCCCTGGCTCATGCCGGTGGGGAATAGCCCAACCGGATTCCGTGCCACAGTTAATCTGTTAAGGGAAGCTTGGTCCCAGCCTACAGATGCGAAGGTTCGTGGCGTTTTTGGAGCCCAGTCCGTCGATAATCGGTACGTTTTTCCGGTGGTGCAATGTAATTCACTCCACTATAGACGGTTACGGCGATTGTATTCTTGCACGTAAGCGGAATTGTCGGAATGATTTACGATTTAGCATCGACGCACATATTCTCGACGATTATGGCGTATTTGTTAACAGTCTAATGTTTAGGATGTTACGGATTTATAAGTCGATCGGCTCACCTTGGCATGAGCTTTGCTTTACCTATGGCAAACCCAAAAATTCGAAATATATGAAAATAAAGATGATTCCCGTAAACAAGCTTGCGCTGCTCGCTGTGGCTCTTGGTGCCGCGATGCTGGCCTTCACTCCCAAAGCCAACGCTCTCACTCTGGCATTCAATGACCAGTATGTCGTTGGCACCATGCAATTCACGCCGGGCAACCCCGCTGACCCTGCCAGCCTGCAAGGTTACGTCAACTATATGATCACCTTGGCCCCGGGCGGGACAGGTACTTTCTCGGGCATGCCTTTTACTCGCTCAAATAACGTGTTCGCCAACTTGCCTAATGCCGTATTTCTAAACAATGGGCATGATACGGGTACCACCACCACTGTAGATCTGGGTGCCGGCGGCGTATATACATACCTCTTTGCCAAATATGACGGTCAAAACGATATTTCTCAGGTTTGGTATGTGGGGAATTTGAGTGGGATAATCACGATTCCTCTCAATGGTCCGCTAGGCCATGCCCTTTCCGGGTGGACACTCTTTGGCCCGGGCACCCCAGGGGTGCCGGATGGTGGCACAACAGTGATGTTGCTGGGCACAGCTCTCGGCGCTCTTGGCACGGTGCGACGGTTCTTAAAGATTTAGCTGGTTAAGGCTCGAATCCCCACGAGTCCAAGATGATTGAACCGGGCAGGGTAAAACCTGCCCGGTTTTTTTTGCTGAATAGCCAGAAACGGAACGTGCAGGCCCACTTTAGACTACCATGTTCTGCTAGCATTTCTTCTGGCCGGCATGCCATCAGCCAATTAGCACAGAGGAAATCATGTTAATACTTTTGGGTGGCCTCACCCCACTTTGGCCTGATCGACATCGACAATGGCCATCTACGTTTCGGAATGTTTTTCAATCGTCGGAAATCCAGACAGATGTCGGAAATCATTACATTCACCAACTCCGCCCGGTAATATCTTCACTGCGTGGTTCTTCGGCTGTATCCTACCGGACTGGCGTCGACTCGTCGGAATATTTTACGATCTCCTCAGGGTACCGACCACAAATATCCAAGAATTCTATTATCGTAAGTTATTACTGCATAGCTAATTACGAGGATTCAACAACAGTTCATTTCTATTGGCATAGGGCTTGCTATTTTATATTACGACATGAAAATTAACATTATTCCTACAAGGAAGCTCGCACTGCTTTGCACGGCTATAGCTGGCGCATTGTTTACGTTCAGCCAGAGTGCGAACGCCCTTGCCCTTCAAAGCGGCGACTCTCACGAACTTGGCTTGGCCAATAGTGATAGATCAAATTACGCCAATCATTTGATTGCTATGCTCAACGATTTTAACCGAACGCCCCAAGCTGCGCTAGCTGAGCGAGTGAACAATGGAGACGCGGGGGGTGTCGTGAGGAAAGTCATGACGATCCGTCAGCCGGCGACCCCAATCATAGGCAAAGTCCCCCCAGGCGGAACAGCGGTTCCGGATGGTGGAACGACAGCCATTTTGCTCGGTGCGGCCCTCAGTGCACTCGGTATTGCCCGGCGCTTTCTGCTGAGCTAGGCGATCTGAGAAGCTTTCCAAACACAGAGTGTTGTACCTTGGAAGACGCAAGGTACCGCTGGAGCGCTTGTTATGGTCGGTGCTGGAATCCTCCGAATTTTCAGGCGCCGTTTTTTGGCTTCAATCACAGGCACGCTGCGAAAGCCTTTCGCCTTCGTTGATTGAGATTTTGTCGTAACATCCAACAGATGTGATGTTTTCATCGGGCCGCACCCGAGGATTGGCTGTTCGCCTGAAGCGATGACCCCGAAAATTCGACGGAAAACTTTACGATTTTCCGGAACTTGGAATCGGCAATTCCGTAGTTCGGAGTGTGACCCAATCATCTGCCACGCTGGCGTTCCACCCAGAACCGGTATGGTTTTGTCTAATGACGCAGCCAAAGCGTGAGCATTTGGCCGCGACCGCACTGCGGCGTCAGTTTGGCGTCGAGTGTTTCTCACCTCGATTGCGCTTCCGAAAGATGACCCAAAGGGGACCGGTTTGGTTCGTAGAAGCCATGTTTCCTGGGTACCTCTTCGCAAAATTTGTTTATTCGACCCAACATCGCGCCGTTGAAAGTTCTCATGGGATTCGAGGGATCGTCCATTTTGGAGATAGGTTGGCGACCTTACCCGAAAACATTGTGTCTGCGCTGCAATCGAGAGTCGGATCGGAAGAGATTGTGACCGTCGATTGTTCCGTCAAAGTCGGCCAATCGGTTCAGATCATCCATGGCCCATTTCAAGGGTTAGAAGTCGTGGTCAGTCATTTACTTCCAGCAAAAGAAAGGATCCGCGTCCTTTTTGATTTTGTTGGGCGGTCCGTGGAAATGGAAGTCTCGACGCTAAACGTCCTCGCGGCGTAAGGCTGACCTGCAAGTCACCTTGGTCCGCTCGCCCTAAAACATGATTCGCTATACGCAATGCGGAGGTGAATTGCTCCTTTCGGCAAACTGTCTGGCTCGCTTTCGAGCACGCGTGGGTCCGGCGTGAATTTATGGTGCAACTCGCCGCGGCAGACGTCTCTGCGTGGACATCCGCGGCGATTTAATGGTGCGCGATAGAGGGTTCGAACCTCTGACCCCTACCGTGTCAAGGTAGTGCTCTACCACTGAGCTAACCGCGCGTTTGGATCCAGCAGTGATAACTGATCGGGGACCAAAGACGAGTCAAGCGAGATATCGGCGGTCGCAATTAGCGGTTGCAGCAAAATTCTCGCCGCAAATCCTATCATTTGTTCTGCTACTTCGTGACTGGACAACGTCGATGTGCAAGACGACTGTTCGCGTCTCGTGAGTGCCCTGTTTTTCAAGCAGTTTTTGAAACGTCCGTTTCAGATCGCGTCAATCGTCCCAAGTTCCAAGGCGCTGGTCGAACGTGTGGCCAGCAAGATGGATTTTAACCAGCCACGCGTGATTGCCGAGTACGGGCCGGGCGAAGGAGTGCATTCGCGCGAGATTGCACGACGGATGTGTCCGGATTCGAATCTCCTTTTGTTCGAGTTGGACCGGGCGTTCGCGCGCGATTTGGAACGGCAGTTTGCCGGCGACCAGCGTGTGCGTGTGATCCATGGCGATGCGGCATCGTTGCCGCACGAACTGAAAAGTCGGGGCATCGACTCCTGCGACTATATTCTTTCAGGTATTCCGTTCAGCATCCTTAAAGTTGAGAAGAAACGGGCGTTGTTGCAAAAAACACATGACGCGCTAGCGCCTGGTGGCAGCTTTATCATCTATCAAGTCACGAACGAATTGAGGCAGCATGCAACGCTGTTCGAGCACACCGAGTCGGAGTACTTCCTGCAGAACATACCGCCGATGTTCATCACTGTTTTTCAGAAGGCGGATCCGCAGGACGACCACCAATGTGGGACCCTGCGAGGCGCGAACTTCAGCATTAGCGCAGATCGTTCGGCATGACGGAAAAGCCGACCCGGACAGAAAAAGATTCGATGGGCGAGATGACGCTTCCTGCGTCTGCTCTTCACGGCGCATCGACTCACCGCGCCGTGCTAAATTTTCCGGTGAGCGGGTATCGGTTTTCTCGACCTTTCATTCGCGCTCTTGGTTTAATCAAAGGGGCTGCCGCGCAGGCGAATCACGATCTCGGTCTGCTTGATGCGGAGCGTTCCGCACTGATCGTCCAGGCGGCCGAAGAGGTTGTTGAAGGAAAACTCGACGACCATTTTCCCCTGGATATTTTTCAGACCGGCTCGGGCACGAGCACAAACACCAACGCAAACGAAGTCATCGCGAATCGGTGCGCCCAACTCGCAGGCAAGCCAATCGGGTCGCGTGAGCATGTTCATCCGAACGATCACGTGAACATGGGACAATCAAGTAACGACGTCATTCCTTCAGCGATCCACATCAGCGCGGCCGAAGAGTTGAAGAATTCCCTGATCCCGGCTCTGGCAAAATTGCACGCTGCACTTGAGGCCAAAGCGAAGGAATTCTGGAATGTCATAAAGATTGGGCGAACCCATTTGATGGATGCCACGCCAGTTCGCCTGGGGCAGGAATTCTCCGGCTACGCCCAACAGATAGCTTACGCCAAAGAACGCGCACAGAAATCAATCGATGTTTTGCGTGAATTGGCGCTTGGCGGAACTGCGGTGGGCACCGGCCTGAATCGTCATGTTAACCTTCCGGAAAAAATGCTGCGCCACTTGGAGCAACGCACGGGCATCGCGTTTTACGAGGCAAAAGATCACTTTGAAGCGCAAGGCGGAAAGGACGCGGTCGTTGAAGTCAGCGGTCACTTGAAAACGATTGCAGTCAGTTTGTTTAAGATTGCGAACGACATCCGCTGGCTCGGGAGCGGCCCCCGCTGCGGGATCGGCGAAATCCAACTTCCGGCAACGCAACCCGGCAGCTCCATCATGCCCGGAAAAGTGAACCCAGTGATGTGCGAAGCAGTGATGATGGTCTGCGCGCAAGTGATCGGCAACGACGCCACTATTACCTGGGCCGGGGCAAATGGAAACTTCGAGCTCAACGTCATGATGCCAGTGATGGGACATAATGTTCTCGAGTCGATCCGGCTGCTGGCGAATGTGGTCGATGTTTTCTGCGATAAATGTGTCCGCGGGATTGTCGCGAATGAAGAGCGATGCCGCGAGTTGATCGAGTTATCTATGGCAATGGTAACGAGCCTTGCGCCCAAGATCGGCTACGATCGTGCCGCTGAAATAGCGAAGGAGAGCGCGAGAACCGGCCGGACCGTGCGCGAAATCGCCCGCGAAAAAAGAGTCTTGCCCGAAAAAGAACTGGAGCGCGCTCTCGATCCGGTCAAAATGACCGAGCCAGCCGGCAAAGAAGCTTAGGTTTACTGTTCCGACGGCAGACAATGGTTGCAAAACTCGAAGGCCCGCAATTCTCCGGCGGAGCGAACATAGCGATCAAATGCCCCGGCCACATTTATGACCAGACCGTCTCCTTTTATCGTGACACCCTCGGGCTGCCTTTGATCGAGGAAGAAAAAGATGGCTGCATTTTCCAGTTCGGCCCAAATCGGCTGTGGATCGATAAGGTACCGAACCTAAGTCATCCGGACATCTGGCTGGAGTTGGAAACAAACGACACCGAAGCTGCCGCGTCTTTTTTGAAAGTGCATGGCGTGACACGGTGCGACGAAGTTGAGCAACTCAGCGAGGATTTCAACGGCTTCTTTGTTTCTGCGCCGAGCGGCGTGATCCATCTCGTCGTCGGGCCCGAGCCTTAGGCAAATGTAAACATCAACATCGTTACAACGGTGTTGTTTTTAGCCTCTAACGCTTTTGGTGAATAACTTCAGTGTTGAGCGCCACGCCATCGTCCGACCCATGTGCTCCAACCGTAAAAGCCAAGTGGTTCTAAACTACCCGCCGCGGCTAGCGCATCGACGTCGGAACGGCTCGGTGTAATTTTTGCGTTCGAATCGGTACCGTAATAATCGTCGATTACCATCCAACAATCTTCGTCAAGCCTGTCACGGTAACACTGAATGTCACGTTGTTTCGCAGCATCTGCGTCGAGAATTAATAGTCCGATTTTGTCCGACCCCAGCGCTGCGTTGACTGCGCGTTTTGTTGCGGCGTCAAAGGAACGGCCCTTGATAAGAGTGACCATTTCCGATACGCCTTGCTTGGCGAGATTCCGTTCCAGATCGCGGAAAATATTGCGCGTACCGAGCCGCTTGTGTTTGATGCTGCCGCCGGGTTCAATGGCAATGAGCTTCTTCGGTACTCCCGAATCGCGTATGCCAAATGCCGCAGCGATCGTGGCTCCTCCAACGAAAGCGCCGATCTCAAGAATGTTGCCAGAGCAAATTTTGGCGAAGTGGTAAATAAGAATCAAAACGTCCAGGTGCAACATGGAATATTTGTCCCGGATCTTCAGCAGTTTGGAATGAATTGCCTCGTGCCGATACTGCATCAGCAAGTACATGAGGTTGAGGTTATCGCCAAGTTGGCTGGTGACTTGGGATTGCACCGACGACCTCGCGATCGGCTTGAAGCGCGCCGGACAATGCCGCCCCATGGCCACGAGGTCGTGATCGACGCCATCGAGTCGCGCGACAGAAGGAAAAAAACCCCATCGCTCGAAGCCAAGACGCTGAAACAACGTCAAGCTTGGCTCGTTATGCCCGAATATCAGACCGATCAGGGCCGTGATACCCAGCGACGGGGCGCTGGCAATCGCCTGTTCCAACAGTCGACGACCCACGCCGCGATGCCGGAATTTTTCATCGACGTAAACACTGATCTCGGCTGTGCCGCGATACGCACAGCGTGGCAGGAATTTTTTGAAATCCAGCCAACCGATCACACAACCTTCCGACTCTGCAACCCAGAAGGGATATTGCCCCGGCGAATGTTCGCTGAACCACGGCAACCGCGCTTCGACTGTGGTCGGTTCTAGCTCGGCCGTCACCAGGCGTGTCGGCACAGTGGCATTATAAATCTGCACGATGGCCGGCAAATCCGCCTCCAGAGCATCACGGATAATCATTTTGCACGAGGACACTTTTGCGCTGCCGGCAGGTTTTGACAGCCTCCGCACGTATTCGTCTTCACGGCTTACGTTTCTTACTGGGGCTTGGGGTTACGGACGGTGAACTCGCCGGCGTACGCACCGAATCGGTCGCGATACTCGCTGCCGGACTGGGACTGGAAATGGGAAATGCAAATGCAGGCGACGCCAAGGCAGACGATGTAGTTGATGCGGTTGGCGTCGGAGACGGTGTCCCGCCTACGGGAGAAGAGCTCGGCGCTGGAGTGGGAGTAGGCGACGGCGGGATGATATTTTCCCAGTGATGCAGAGCTACATTCGCGCCGCCGATTTCTTTTACTAACGCTTCGCAGCGCGCCTGAAGTTTTTCCAAATCCAGAGGGCCAAATGGTTTGTCAGCGGTTTCGGGAAAGATCAGATACGTTACCTTGAGATCGCTTACCGGGCGATTGTAAGGCGTCGAAAGCGTGTTGATCTCTTTTGCAATTCGCAACGATGCCTCGCCGACTTTGTCGTTTGGCCCGATATCGCCGACGAGGGCCGGGTAAACCGAGTTACCAAAAATCACCAGCGCGTAGTCGCCGGGTTTGATCGGGTCGCTTCCGTGCATAAATGCACCCGGCACCACAATAAACGGATCGGTCGCACCGATCAGAAAACTGTACTTTTTTAACGTTCCGATTTCCGCACGCAACTGTGCGATCACGTTGCGCAAATCACGTTTGCGGGAAGCAGTTGTGGTTGAAAGAGCTAGCTCAGTTTCTGCGCGTCTCAATGCGTCTTCATTGCCCGCGAGGTATGGATTAGGCGCGGACGTTTTCTTGAGCCACCGATAACTGGTGGACGGCTTGAAATTTGTCGGCGACCCAGTGCCGATCGGCATTCGATCCGCGTCAGAGCCATCCGCGTCGACATCCATGTCCGCCTGGACCAGGAGCGCTTTTCGGTGTGTTTCAGGATGCTGAAGCTGCAACACAGTTTGGCAATCGAAAAAGTTATGCCGCGAGAGAAGCAAATCGAGGCGAGCCAGCTTTTCACGTAGCATTCTGACTTTTGTATCGTAAAGCTGAGCGTAGAGCGGCGAAACTGGATCGGGTGCCAGCATGGTCGCCAATCCGGGCAAAAGCGTCGGTAATTGGGGACTGACTTTGGCCAACTCTTCAAGGGTTTTGTTCGGCGAAGGTACGCGTGCCTTCAATTTTAGGTCGAGCACATAGCTGTCTGGCTCGACACGCTCGGTCATCGCATCGGCACCGGTTGACGTCTCGACGGTTGAATGGAGTGTGATGCCGTTGAACAATTTGCCGGTATCCAGTTTCCCGGTGATCAGGGCCTGTGGTGTGGGGCTGGGTGTCGGGGTCACGATCACTTCCACCGGCGCAACGTGCTGCAGGCGCTCGAGCGACACCCAGCGGTAAACAATGGCCGCGAATAGAGCGCCGAAAATCACCAGCACCAGCCGCCGCCACGTCCGCAGACGAATTGTTCCCACGCGATTATTTTTTTACCCAGGCAACAATTACCGCGATGATCCCAATCACACTCAGGATCGACATCATCCCCGCAGGCATGACTCTTCCCGTTCGTATGAATTTGGGGACGAACTGTGCGGCGAGCAAAAGCGAGACGATAAGTGCGGTTGCCAACCCGATTGTGTGGTGTTCCGGAAGCAGGAATGCGGCTACAATTAGCAGCACCCCTGTGATTGCTCCGGCAATAATTGACGCGGCGCTGCCTGCTTTTACGTAACCAACGACTCCCCCGGCGATCGTCAAAATACCGAAAACAAGAAGATAAATTTTCGCTGCTTCCATTTAACTACGACTGGCGCATTGGTAAGCCAACAGCTCTGCGCTGTCCAGTGGTCGTTGCAATGACGTGTCGGTCGGATCGGTGACTAGCCCATTCCTTAAGCCGCGAAGGCAGATTCCGGCTACAGCAGATGCTATGTAGCGTCATTATAAAATTCAATCTGCCGCCCCCCGAGACGACGTATCACGCGCCAGCCGTGACCTTTTGCAAACTCTCTAATGTCCGAGTCGGACATCTCTCGCAGAACTCGAAGCTCCGCAGATTGCGTCACCAGGTACTCAGGTTTGATCGACAGCATCCTCGCGATCTTTTCGGCGACAGCTGACAAATGTCCATGCATGGCCATTCCCTTCTAACGACTGGTCGCGCGATTCACGGCGTTGGCAATTTTTTTCGCGAACAGGCGCGGTGACCGCTTCGATTTTCGACTTAAAACGTGGCCCAAGGCACAGTGCGCCTTACGAATTGGCGAAGGGCCGCGTGCGCTTGGTTTTTCCATATCAGCAGGGAAATTGAACCGGGGGGTGGGAAATGCGAACGGGCTTTCTTGCGCAACTGGCGCGCCCCTTCTGATTGGCTAGGTTTTGCAAATGGTTTCGGAAACGATCGAGCTGCGTGGGCATATTATTGATTCCCTTATTTTGCCCAAGATTCTGGATCAAATTCTGACTCATGGCGCTACATTTAAGATCGGCGAGATCAGTATCGGGGAAAGACGTGCGGACCAGAGCTTCGCGCGGATTGAAGTGTCCGCGGAGACTAGCGAAGCGCTTGACGAACTGGTGCTGCGGCTTCGCCAGCATGGAGCCGAAGTGGTTGAACGTGCAAACGTACAACTCGCAAAGGCTCCCGCGGACGGAGTGTTTCCCAGCGATTTCTACGTTACAACCAATCAGCAGACATTCGTTCGCTTTGGCAGTAAGGAACTCGAGGTGCGCCCTGCAATGATCAATAGCGCAATAGCGCTTGATCGAAAAAAAGGAACTGCCCGGGCAGTCAAATTCTTTGACGTTAACAAGGGAGACGAAATCGTGGTCGGTCACCAAGGAATACGCGTGGTACCCTTGCAGCGTTCAACGACGCACACCGATCTCTTTCAATTCATTAATACGATTGTTGATGCCGACGAACCAAAATCAGCCATCGTTCGCGAATTAGGTGAGGAGTTACGGCGAGCACACGCAGCGGAAGGCAAAATCGCGATTGTTGCCGGGCCTGCGATTGTGCGAACCGGCGCGGGTCATCATTTGGTTCGCCTGATTGAACGGGGTTTTGTTAATCGTCTTTTCGCCGGAAATTCATTTGCGGCATACGATGTAGAGCGCGCCCTATACGGCACCTCGTTGGGAGTGAGCCCCGACCTTGCCTTTGCGCGAGGTGGACATGAGAACCATCTGCGCGCCATCAATACCATTCGCGAGGCCGGTGGAATTAGTGCCGCCGTTCGGAAAAAAATCCTCTCGTGCGGCGTCATGCATGCCTGCGTCCGCCACGGCGTAGACATTGTACTGACTGGAGCGATTCGTGATGAGGGACCGGTTCCCGGCGTCATAACAGACGTAATTGAGGCCCAAAAAATCATGCGACAGAAGCTCGCCGATGTAACTCATGTGATGCTGCTGGCCGCGGTCCAGCGTTCGCTCGCAGTGGCCAGCATGCTCGCGCCCACTGCAAAAACAGTATGTGTCGACATCGATCCTACCGCGGTGGAAAGAGCGGTTGAACATCAGCCCCTACAATCGATCGGCCTGGTCACGGACGTGGAACCGTTTCTGCAGGAGCTGGCTGATTATCTTACTGAGTCTCGCGTTCGCGAGTAGCTTCGAACGTTATGCGCGAATTGCTTCTCTGTCCGCCCAATCACTACGGCATCGAGTACGAGATCAATCCCTGGATGAGCCGTGCACGCGGCGCTGAGGTGGCCTTGGCGCAAAAGCAGTGGGAACAATTACACGCGGCACTTTCAAACTTGGATTGTGAGGTCCATTTGATTAAGCCGCAACCGGGACTTCCCGATATGGTCTTTACGGCCAACGCTGGACTAACGGTTGGCCGCAAATTCATTCCCAGCAATTTCCGTCACAAAGAGCGTGCCGGCGAGCAGCCGTTTTTCGCGAAATGGATGGAAGAACGCTGTTATGACGTGAAGTGGTTGCCGGAGAACCTCTATTTCGAGGGCGAAGGCGATGCTCTCTTCGGTGGCGACGCGCTTTTTTGCGGCTACAAATTTCGTTCGGACATTCAATCTCATCGTGCCTTGGCTGACATTCTTGGCTGTCTCGTCATCTCGGTAGAACTGGTCGATCCGCGCTTTTATCATCTGGACACCTGCTTTTGCCCACTGCCGGATGGAGCGGCGTTTTGGTTTCCGTCTGCCTTCGATGATTACGGCCAGCGCGCAATTCGCGAACATGTCACCGATTTGATTGATGTTTTGCCGGAGGAAGCGACGCACTTTTCATGCAACGCGGTTATCATCGAACGCGACATTGTCCTACCTGAAGGTGCACCGCGCCTCGTCGCGACGTTGCAAGACCGCGGCTATCGCTGTCACCAACTGCCGATGAGCGAATTCATCAAAGCCGGCGGGGCCTGCAAATGTCTCACCATGTTTATGCCCCAGAGAGAAAAGTGTTGAGCTTTAGGTTTTAAGCGATGAGTAACGTTTCGCCTAAAACTCAAAAGTTAAGACTTCCCGCGCTTCGCCTGTAGCGCCCTCTCAATCTTGGCAAGCGGTAGGCAATTCATTACATCTGCCTTAGTCAGCCAGCCTTTGCGCGCGATCCCGATTCCGAACCACAAATCTTGCAGTCGTTCCGTTCGATGCGCGTCCGGATTGATCACGCATTTCACTCCTTTTTGTTTCGCTAACGGCCACCAGCGCCAGTCGAGATCCAAGCGTTTCGGTGCGGCGTTAAGTTCAATCCATGTGCCTGTACGCACCGCCGCATCGAGAATTTTCGGGATATCAATTTGATAGGGATCTCGTTTCAGGAGCAATCGACCGGTGGGATGCGCCAGCATCGTAACGAACGGATTCTCCATTGCGCGGATCACACGACTGGTCATGTCCGTTTCACTCAAGTTGAAAACGGAATGAACAGACGCAACCACGTAATCGAGCTCTGACAAAACTTCGTCGGAAAAATCGAGCGAACCATCACGCAGAATATCGCATTCCACACCCGCAAAGAGACGAAAACCGCCCAACTTCTTATTTAAGGTCCGAATGCTGGTGAGTTGGGAGCGCAGCTTTGCTTCGTCGATTCCATGGGCCTGGGTCGAGCTACGGCTATGGTCTGCGATTCCGAGATACTCAAGTCCCAGATCTTGCGCAGCGTCCGCCATCTCCTCGATGGAATTGTGTCCGTCGCTTGCAGTGGTGTGACAATGAAAAGCACCGCGCAAGTTTTCCTTCTCAATCAATTTTGGCAGTGCATGGTTTTCGGCGGCTTCGAATTCACCCCAATTTTCCCGTAACTCGGCCGGAATAAAATCGAGATCGACCGCGCGATAGACGCCGGCTTCATCGTGCACCATTGGAATTTTCCTAATCGGCCTTTTCTTTTTCGCTTTCGGATCTACCGGGAGTGGAGCAAGTCGATATTCGTTGAGCGTCCAACCACGTTGCAGCGCACGGCCACGTAATTCGATGTTGTGTTCCTTGTTTCCGGTGAAATAAGCGAGCGCGAAAGGATACTCAGTCGTATTCACCACTCGCAGGTCGCACTGCACTCCCGATCGGAGTCGCACGCTCGATTTGGTGGGGCCTTGCGCAATAATCGATTCTACCAGCGGATGGGAGACAAAAAATTTGGTGATGCTGTCTGGTTTCTTTGTCGCCACCAAAAGATCCAAATCGTGTACGATTTCTTTTCGCCGCCGATAACTTCCAGCCAGATCGACCTGCAAAGCGTCGCTATGCGCCGCAAGATCAGACCGTAATGATTCCGCCTCCGATGCGACCTGCCCGAATTGGAACGAACCGGCGTACGCGGCGCGTTTTGCAATGATGTCGCAAAGCTTTTGCTGGGTTGTTTCGCCAAAACCCGGCAATTCAGCGACACGCCCGGTTTCGCACGCCTTCTGCAACAGCTCGATGGAGCTGATTTGAAGTTTGTCGTGGAGAGCCTTGATCTTCTTAGCGCCAAGCCCCGGCAGTGAAAACAATTCGAAAATTCCGGGCGGGAATTCCGTGCTCAATTCCTGCAAATACTTTAGCGATCCGGTCGCCGCGAGTTCCTTGATCTTGAGAGCAATACTCTTCCCAATTCCTGGAATTTTCGAGAGCGCCTCTTCATCCTGAAAATTTGTCACATTCCCGCCAAAAGTTTCGATCGCACGCGCAGCATTTGTGTAAGCCCTAATTTTGAAAGGGTTTTCGTTCTTCAATTCAAGCAGCGTAGCGACTTGCTCCAACACGCCAGCGATTTCCTCTTTCGTCATCAATAAAACGGTTAACCCAGATTGCTGCGTCGTCGATAGTCGAGTGACGACTCCACTACTGCCCGCCCCGAACAGGGTATATTGGCCGAACAATAAGAGCTTAAACCGAAGCGGCCGGTCTCATGGCGAGATCAAGCTCCAACCGATAGGGACAGTTGGCCCTGCGACGCCGCTGACAAAGACGTTGTTATTGAGATACCAAATCGCTGTTTGACGAGTAGCGCCGTTGTAAAGCAGGTAGTCGGGTTTCCCATCACCATCAAAATCGGCTGTGGCTACCAAAGCCCAGTTGCCTGGAACCGTCGGCCCCCAGGCTGCACCAATAAGAGTTGTTCCGGATAAATAGGCGATAGCTGTGTAACCGGAACTCGGATGAAACAGGAGATAATCTGGATGGCCATCGCCATTGAAATCCGCTACGCCCACTAACGTCCAGCCGCTCGGGAGGCTTGGACCAACATCGCCACCGATCAAAACATTATTATTGAGATACCAGACCGCGGTTTGATGGGTGCTGGTTTTGTAAAGCACGTAATCGGGGTTGCCATCCGCGTTAAAATCGGCCGCCCCGACTAACTCCCAGCCATTGGGAAGAGTCGGCCCGAATGCGCCCCCAACAAAGATTGGTCCAGACAGATACCAAATTGCTGTCTGACTCGTACTGGGAGCGAACAACGCATAATCCGAATGGCTATCTACATTAAAATCTGCCACTCCGCTCAACTTCCAACCAACCCCAAGAGTTGGTCCGTAATCAGAGCCAACATAAACGTTGTCGTTCAAATACCAGATCGCCGTCTTACGCGTGCTTGGGTTACGCAGCACGTAGTCTGGGTGGCCGTCGCCGTTAAAATCGGCTACTGCCGCCGCCGCCACCGGTGTGGGGGTGGGTGTCGGGGTCGGTGTGGGTGAATTAACCAAGTCGTAACCGATTACGTCAAGGTTGACACCCTCCGGCAAGGTTGCGCTGACATCGGAAGATTGCCCAGTGCAACCGAATGCGTTCTGGACGTAAGGATGCGTTTGAGGGCAGGCGGTGCTCAGCCAATCACCGAAATCACCGCTCTGGTTCTGGTTGAAATTTACGATGTTGGTGCTGCCGCCGTTGATCGAAAGATATCGTGTCCCGGTTGAATGGTAGTTTCTCACGCCCGCGGATGACCAACTAAACAGATCCTGTGGACGGAGATCGCCGCTATATGTGCCAGAGATATTTAGATGCGATCCAAACCCGATAACCTCATCGATCTCGTGCTCTGTAGAACGCTGCGCATCGAAATGGCTCGAGTTGGCAGGCCGTGTGAACTGAAACGGCTTTGTAGAATTAAGCGTAACAATTCCGTCGTACGGCCCGCCTTGTCCAACTGTTCCGTTTGCAAACATCCCTGTCGGAGTATTTAGCGCCACTGCTCGCCCGTTCGCGCTCGACGCCGTAATGTAGGTCGATAATGAAGTACCCGGCAGGCTAGCGTTCGCGAGAGAATCATGGCTCGTCGTTGCATCCGCTCTCAAGGAATTGATATAGGTGTTCCAGGGAATTGCATAATAAACCCAATCACTTCGCGAGACAGTCCCCGCTGGCAAAGGAGTGCCGTTTGGCGCGGTGGATGAATAGCGGAAGCGAATCTGGATTGTGATCGGATCGCTAAACAGCGACTCATAAATCGAGATGGTTCGGTTGATCATCGCCTCGATCGCCGCTGCATTCGGGTTATTGATAATGGAACTATCGAAAGCTGGGTGAATGATCAATCCAGTGGTAGCAACCGTCGTAACTGTCATCACCTGCGAGTAACTGCCCGGAGTGAACACATCATAGGCGCGCACCCGATAATAGTAGGTGGTGCCGGGTTCCAGGCCCGTCACAACTCGACCGGTAGCGTTTCCTACATCCAAGTCGTGATAGCCCTCTAAGTAGCTGCTAAAAGAAGGATTCGTAGAGACATCCAGCAGGTAACCTTTAGCCTCCTTTTCACCTGACCAGGTTGCCATAAAGCTCGTTCGCGTCGGCGCCGGTATTTCAATTTCAGCTGGCGCCGAAATCCCACTGACATTCGAAGACTTGGGCGCATCCTGCGACTCCGTCCGCGTCTCGTGGCTTCCGACGTTTGCCTCAAATTCACGAGGCTCGCTTGGAATATGATTTTGTCCCCGCAAATTCGTTTTTGCGGCGCCAACGGCGAGTACAACGCTACCAGCAAGAATAATTGCACTTCTTATACGAAAACTTGAATGACTCATTGTCGCGCTATGAAAGGCGCGAACTTAGATGGACGATTCTTACTCCACAAGCGGAAACATTGTGTCGCCGTAAGCCTTTGGAGTCCCACGGGCCGTTCACTCCTGAGAAATCATCACATTTGCCCTCGCCGTTGGTAAAATTGGTAGCGTTCGACAATTGAGTCGACGTATTTCCGGGTTGCAGGAAAGTCGATGTTCTGCATGAACTGCTTTACCGGGATATCAGTGACGCTGCTTCCACCGCTCCATCGCTCCACACGACTTGCACCCGCATTGTATTCGGCAAGCGCAAAAGGAGTGGGATCTGACTGCGCCGACCAGCGTTCGAACGCACGATGCAAATACCATGCGCCGGCCTCCAGGTTCGTTTTCGGATCAAAAAGCTGGTCTACCTGGAAATTAGTGATCTTGCTTTCACGTGCCCATTCGCTGGCCGCTCTTTCGCTCACTTGCATAAGTCCTCGCTCTCCACGAGTCCCATGCTTTCTCGGATCGAATCGGCTCTCGCGCCAAACGACTGCTTTAACAAGCATCGGATCGAGATGATACTTGGTGGCGACAGCGCGAATCAGGCGATCGTACTGATGAAACCGGGCTGGACTCATCCATTCGTAGAACGTGTAAATCGGATCGCCCGAGCGCACAGCGAGATAAGCGAAACCTGCGGCCAGCGCCAGCATCACGCAGAGGAGCAGTTTGAACAGGAATCGTATCACTTAGGCATCAAATCTCGTGCTCCTGCTGCCCCGAGCAATTAAATTAACGTGGTCTCGCTCATGACAAAAACCAGTTACGTCCGAGTCATTATTGATCGCGCCATTCATCGGGAGCTCGATTATGCAGTGCCCGACGGCCTGATTGACCGGGTGGGAGTTGGCTCCCGTGTGCGTGTACCCTTTCGAGACAAATCCGCTCTTGCGACAGTCGTCGCCGTTCCAGAACACAGCGAAGTAAAAGGCATCCGGTCAATCGAAGCGGTCTTGGGTGAAACACCAATCTTGAGCGAACATTTACTGGAGCTCGCGAGATGGATCGGCATTTATTATTGCTGCCCCATCGAAACTGTAATGCGCAGCTTGTTGCCACAAGTGATCCGGCGTGCCGAAGTCGGGTGGAAGAAGCAGTTGTTCGTCCAACCACGCAAGATCGACAATGAAGAAATTGAGAAATTGCGAAGACGCGCGCCCCGTCAGGCGGAGCTTTTGCAGGCAATTTCCCGGTTGGAAGTGCCGATGTCCGCAGTGCAACTTCTGCGACAAACCTCTCTCGATAACCAGACTCTTCGCGCCTTGGCAAAACGCGGCCTCGCAGAACTGCGCGAGGAAGCAGTGATTCGCGATCCCCATGCGGACGAGCAGTTCATCGCGACGTCGAATCTCATTCTAAACCAGGAACAAGCCAAAGCGCTTAAAGAGATCACGCAAGCGCTCGACTCGCCGGAAAATGCGCGGCCGATTTTGCTTCATGGCGTAACCGGTTCCGGCAAAACCGAAATTTATCTTCAGGCAATCTGCGGCACGCTTGAGCGCGGTCGCACCGCAATTGTCCTCGTCCCTGAAATCTCGTTAACGCCACAGACGGTTGAACGCTTTAAAAGCCGGTTCGCGGACATGCAGGACGCGGTCGCCGTATTGCACAGCCATTTATCCCAAGGCGAAAGGCACGATGAATGGCACAAAATTCATTCCGGGCGCGCCCGCATCGTAATCGGCGCGCGCAGCGCCGTCTTCGCGCCGCTGAAAAACCTTGGACTCATTGTTGTCGATGAGGAACACGAGACGACGTACAAACAAGAAGAAGCTCCGCGATATCACGCGCGCGACGTTGCGGTCGTGCGCGCCAAGATTGAGCAATGCGTGGCGGTACTGGGCAGCGCGACGCCATCGCTCGAGAGCTATCATAACGCTGCAATAGAAAAATACCGGCTGGTCACTCTCACGCAGCGCATAGACGAAAAGCAAATGCCCTTGATACGCATTGTCGATCTCCGCCAGGAGCGACGGGGAGAAAGGAAAGCCGCCATTTTGTCGGAAAAATTATCGCAGGCCATTGCTGATCGTCTGGAAAAACACGAACAGACCATTTTATTCCTGAACCGGCGCGGCTTTTCCACTTCGTTGCTGTGCAGTAATTGCGGCGAAGCGCGCCACTGTCCGAATTGCAGTGTTGCGCTGACGTTTCATCGCCATCCCGCGGTGGCGGGACGCTTGAGTTGTCATTTGTGTGGGCATACCGCCGCGGTGCCGAAGAAATGTCCGAACTGCGGGAAGGATGCACTCGTTTACGCGGGGTTTGGCACGGAGAAGGTCGAATCAACCGTGTCACAAATTTTTCCCAAAGCTGTCGTGCGCCGCATGGACGCAGATTCGATGACTCGCAAGGAAGCGTATCGAGAAACATTGCGAAACTTTCGCACAGGAAAGATCGATATCCTGGTCGGCACGCAGATGATCGCAAAGGGGTTGCATTTTCCAAATGTGACGCTTGTTGGAATCATCAACGCCGATCTCGCTTTGCACCTGCCGGATTTTCGCGCCGGCGAGCGCACGTTCCAACTGCTCACCCAAGTCGCCGGACGCGCCGGGCGGGGCGAGACGGCGGGTGAAGTCTTCGTACAAACCTACACGCCGTTTAGTCCGTCAATCCAGTTTGCGAGGCATCACGATTTCGCGGGCTATTTTCAACAGGAACTCGAATTTCGCGAACGCTGTGATTTCCCACCATTCAAACACGCGATCTTAATCACCGTCCGCTCGACACATGAGGGTCGGGCAAAACTTTCAGCTGAAACATTGCAACGCCATTTGAAAGAAGCACTGCCACAGGAATTCATCCTGGGCGATACAACGCCCGCGCCACTGGAAAAATTACAAGGCCAATTCCGCTTTCACATCCTGATCCGCGGCGAAGCCATTGTGCGCCTGAGTCGCCACGTCCGGGAAACTCTCAAAAAATTGCCATTTCCCGAAGATGTTGCCGTGACGGTCGACGTGGATCCTTATCAATTGCTATAGAACTCCTGGATGCTTCCTCCTTGACGGCAATGTGCAATTTTCGAAAATCCCAATCTTGTCAGCTCGGCAATTCATCCGATGGAGAGACTGTTCCTTGCAATTCTTCTGCTGACGTCGCCAGTAGTGTCTCGCGTACAAGCACAACCATCTAGCGGTACGCTTGCCGATTTTCTCGTAAAACAAGGTCTTGGCGGAGCGAAGCTGGAGCGACGTGTCGGCAATCATCTGTTTGTTCCGGTTTCCATCAACAATCGGCGGGCTGCGCTAATGATCGATACCGGGTCGCCTAATACTGTAATCGACGCCAACAGTGTGAATACGTTCGGTCTCACTGTGGAAAAGACCGACTCGAACGTCGGAGGTCTATTCGGCCGCACATGGGAGCGATTTGGCGCCAGCAAAGTAAGAAGCATCGCAATGGGTAATTGCACCGTAACGAACGTCCCCGTAGCGATCGCAGATTTTTCCACTTTCAACACGGATCACACCGACCCGGCTACAGGATCACACATTGCGAGTTCCAAGGCTCCGGCGCATATCAATGGCATCCTTGGCGCTAATGAGATGGTCAAGTTCGGGATGATCATCGATTGCACTCGTCAGATGCTTTACATGAATCCCAGCGGACGCAGTCCCGCAGTGAGCCAGAGCCTCGCAAGTTTCCTGGCTAGTCGCGGATTTACGCGGATCGCAATGCGGCTAAATGCAAACCATCATTTCGATGTTGATGGAGCGATGAACGGACATTCCACCCGGTTTATTGTGGACACTGGGGATCCGCAACTACGCTGATCGACACCCAGGTTGCAGTGAAATCTGGAACGGGTGTGACCGCTCTCGCTGGCTACGGCGCAGACGGAGCCGGAGGATTAGTTGAAGGAGTAAATCGCACTGGTGTCAAGGACTTGGCAATCGGCAACTTCAAGCTCGCAAACGTCGAAGTGGTAGTGGCCCATGTATCGAAGGACATACTGCTCTCGAACTCGGCCACAGAATCAAACGCAGGTGTTCTCGGGCAGGAGTATCTTTCGTCGAATTTCGCTGTCATCGACGTGGGCGGCATGGCGCTGTACCTGCGGCATCCCGATTCGCGCTAACAAATTCAATTGTTACCCCAAACAGCGGCGGGAGTGCTGGGATTTCGCCTGCAGTCTCGACGAGGGTCGTCAAGACGCACTTAAGGAAAATAGCTCGCCAAGTTCCACCCGCGCCCATTTGGCGAAGCCTTGAGCAAAGAGTTTCGCATTGGTGGAATGCAATTTGAAACCCGGGATCAGGCACCGATGTGCGCGATTCATTTTGCCAAGCATTCGACGTTTGCGACGGCGACGCGCAATTTCAGCAAAACGGCGGTTGTAGGTTCGCATAAAACGAAAAATCGGCCCGACGCCGGCAGCTGAAAATGGCGGAACCAAAAGAGCGTTCTCGCCGTACCTGAATATCCGGGATACTACGCCCAAATAATATAGGCAAAGATCGAAGATCAATGCCGTGCTCATTAAATCGAATTCGCCCATGTACTCGTACTTGTCTTTGTAAACGGCTTCGAACCAGCAACGATGAGACCTCGCCAAATCGCGATTGTGGCGCTCAACTAACGTACTTATCGCTTCGCCTCTTCGCTGCGCACCGATCAGTGCCGCAGCACGTGAGGTCGTAAATGAGATCCAATCCATACCCGGGCTGTAAAATGGATCCATGAACGCGGCCGCATCGCCGACCAAAACAAAGCCGTCCCCAGCAAAAGTGGTGCTGTAATAAGCGAGATTCTTCCGCCAGTGGACATCTTCCTCGTCAAATCGCGCGTCAACAAGAATTTCGCGCGCGACCGGATGCTTCATCAGAAAAGCCTTGAGCCGTTCGCCGAGTTTTCCGCCATCCTGGGGCCAATCGACCAGTCTCTGGTCGAAAACCACACCGACACTCACGTCACCGCCTTTTAGTGGAATCCACCAACTCCACCAGCCATCGCCGATCACATGGTTGGTGGCAGTGTTACGCGTCGCGTAGACAGCGCGCGACCATGAAGGATATTTCTCGGCCAGTTCGCGGCTGTCCCAATCCTTGACCCCTTTCCATCTCGACCATGCCGCTGCAGTTGGATGTTCGGTGTTCGATTTCCACCAGCCTTCCTTCCGGGCGAGAATTGCAGCCACGCCGGATGCATCAATAACCCAGCGCGAACGAACTGTCCTTGTGCCATGGTCGTTGCGAAATGTTATTGTTTGTTCTTTCCCAGGCTGTAGTTGCACGTCAATTACTGTCGCCGAACGTAGAATTTCCGCGCCAGCAGCGCCGGCACGGCGCAGCACCTCTTCATCAAACGAGGCACGATCTAGTTGATACGACGGCACACGTACCTGGTACAGCGGCCCAAGTTCGCTCGCTTCCGCCAATGTCTTTACGTCGCCGTTTGTAAACCAAAAGCGCAATCCTTGCTTCGCGAGATGCGATTCGTTCAGATATTGTGTCAAGCCTAGCACTCGACCCATGAAATACGCACTGACCTCCACCGTTGCTTCACCGACGCGTCGCGAAAGTTTAGTCGATTTTTCCAGGATCAATATGCGAATGCCGGGATTTTGCCGAAGCAAGAGGGTTGCAGTTGCGCCACCGGACAGTGCGCCTCCCATGATTACGACGTCATAAAAGTCCGTATCATCGGCTTGAGCCGGCTTGATATGAGCTTCCATTCTATGAGCAGATAGTTTTCTTGGTGTGATCTTATTACGCAAGCGTGCAATTGATTACCAACCGGGTCGTACAGTTTGTAAAAAGCGTGAGGTTGACCTTGTCCGATCCAAGCTCAGTCCGCTAACATCGACCTTACATAACTGAGTTCGTGAACAACTTACATCTTGCGATCCAGTTTTTTATTCAGCTTGCTGTTATCCTTTTGTTCTGCCGTTTGGTGGGCGCGATTGCTCTGCGTTTCGGCCAGCCGCAGGTCGTGGCGGAAATGCTTGCCGGTGTGCTTCTCGGACCATCGCTTTTTGGTTTGCTCTGTCCCGAAGCCCAACATTGGCTTTTTCCGTGGGACAGCGCTCAGAAAATGCGTGACACCCAAAGTTATTTGTTTCCAGCGTCACAACTAGGTCTGGCGCTTTACATGTTCGTGGTTGGAATGGAGTTCCGTGTGGATATCGTGCGCCGCAGATTGACAAGCTCAATCGCCGTGTCAGCGGCAGGAATGTTGACACCTTTCGTATTGGGCGCGGGCCTGGCCTGGATTCTATTTGACCACACGACGCTATTTCCAAGCACGACTTCACGCTCGGAGGCAATGCTCTTTCTTGGCGCATCCATGTGCATCACCGCCTTTCCCATGCTCGCACGGATTATTCATTTCAAAAAACTTGCCGGTACGACCATGGGAACTGTGGCGCTGGGTGCAGGGGCAATTGATGATGCCACGGCGTGGTGCCTTCTCGCGGTCGTGCTTGCCAGTTTCGAGAAAAATTGGAGCCATGCTCTCGTCAACATCACCGGTGGCATCGCTTACGTGGCTTTAACGCTGCTGATTGTGCGCCCCCTGCTGCTTCGTGCCAAAGTTTGGTTGACAAAAAGCGGTACCGTCACCGAAGCCGGGTTGGTTGTCGGACTTGCGCTCATGGCCTTAGGTGCGTGGTTCACCGACCTGATCGGTTTGCACGCAGTATTTGGCGCGTTCGTAATGGGCGCCGCGATGCCACGTGGAGTGGTTGTGCGGGATCTTATTGCCCGTATTCAGCCCCTTACGGTTGCCCTGCTGCTTCCGCTCTTTTTCACGTATTCGGGGCTGAATACAAAGATCGGTTTGCTCAACACGAGCTTCCTTTGGGCCATGTGTGGTGCGGTCTTGATCGCGGCTATTCTGGGCAAAGGCGTCGCCTGCTGGGCAGCCGCACGGGCCACCGGCATTCAAAATCGCGAAGCGCTCGGCATCGGCACACTAATGAATGCACGTGGATTAATGGAATTGATCATTATCAATATCGGGCTCCAGCGCGGCATCATATCAGAGGGACTTTTCGCCACGCTGGTGATTATGGCAGTAATCACGACGCTTATGGCCTCGCCGCTGTTTGAACGCCTCGTCGGAAGCGGGACGCATCAACTCATTCCCGAGACCCAGGCTGAAGAAGCAAACGAACCCAAGTTCGTCAGCTAAGGCGATCGGAAGGCTACGATGTTGTTGGGTTGTGAGAGTCGCAAAGGTCAAGCCTCTTCGGCGATAGAACCTTTGGAAGACATCTCGCTAGGATAACCGGCATCTTGGTCGCGTCGAAAAACGCCGTGGGCTATCTTGAAACGTTTCTGGATGGATATCATCCCGAAGAACAGCTGGTTCAGGAAACGAGTCCACAAACTCGCGTTCCACTTGCCCGCAAGCATAGTGGCGACTGATCGAAAGATGAGCCTCGGTGGTTCCGGGCTGAAAAAAACGTCGCGAAACTGCGGTGTGTAGAAGCCCACTACAAACCGGCGAAACGTCTCGAATCGTTTACGCTGACGACGAGAGAACGCCGCGAAACTCGCATCTGAAAAGTCATTTTTCACCAGAGCGCGATGGAGCTCTGCAGCCGCTTCGATCCCCGATTCCATGGCGATTGAGACCCCGGTCGAGAATACCGGATCGAGAAACGATCCTGCGTCTCCAGCCAGAATCCAGCGACGGCCAGCGTACGCCGAAGCACTGTAAGAGAAATCCTTCTCAACGCGTACCGGCCATTCTCGCCGGGCCTCGCGCATTAACTCCGCTAGAACCGGCGTATCCGAGATCGTGCCATTGAGCGTCTCCTCCGGCGAACCATTCGCCAATCTGCGGTAAAGGGCCTTTGGTAGAACGACGCCGACACTCGTTAACTCTTTTGAAATCGGAATAAGCCAGAACCAGCCGGCGTCGTCGCGTGCGATAAGTCGGATATCATCCGGCCGCGGTCCTTTCAGTCGCGGCACGTTCGTATAGTGCGAGTATATTGCTACATTGGCGAGCCGCGGTTCCTCGGTGCGCAGATTGAATTTTCGAGCGATCAATCCTCCACGCCCTGTGGCATCAACCAGAGCTTGCACACGCATACGCCGGGTCGCCGTATCGACGTGCGACCTAACGTCGACAATTGCAGCATCTGCTGCAAATTCACATGTAACCACGTTGCACGCTTCTCGAACGTCTACACCTACTTCCCGAGCCCGTTCCAGCAAAATGCGATCAAACTCGTCGCGGCGTACCTGATAAGTCTGAGGCTTCGTAACCTCTCGAACGCAAGTGAAGTCAACGTATCGTCCACTCTGACCATCATGCGTGTAAAGGCGCGCACCCCATTTCGCCGGAAAACTTGCAGCCTCCATCTGCTTGGTCACGCCTAAAGCCGCGAAGGAGTCGTTCGCAGTCGATAGCAACGACTCACCGATATGAAATCGCGGGAAAGTCTCACGCTCAAAGAGAACGACGGAATGACCGCGCTGCCGTAGCGAGATAGCAGCCGATGAACCCGCAGGACCGCCCCCTGCGACAGCGAAATCAAAATCATACCCAGGATCGGCCCCAGTCATCACGCTGCTAGAGTATCATTGTGTGAATGGGAAGCAGGCAATTTCTTTGAGCCTCTCGGTTAAGAACTGGGAGCCGGCAGTCGGATTCGAACCGACGACCTGCTGATTACAAATCAGCTGCTCTACCAGCTGAGCTATGCCGGCAAAAATGCGGCCCATACTAACGCACACCTCGGCTTTGAACAAGTTGTGGCCGCTAGAAGCGTGAACGCGTCGTGACGGAGAGTGGCTCAGCCGTTTCCAGGTTCTTGATCACCGTGCTGAGATAAACGGATTCCGGATAAAACGCCTTGTATTTTGTGATCTCCGCCCGGTTGAGCACTTTGAATCCGTAGCGCTCGAACATTTTTTCTCCGCGCCGGCTTTCGAACGTGATGATCTGCCCATAAACGCGTTTTTCACCGGAGCGGTAAAGATAACTCAGGTACGCACTCATCAGGGCGCGCGTTGTAGAAACCTTGCGGGCATCTGGCAGCAGGTTGATATGAAAATGCGGCATGCGTCGCGGCGCCGCTGGCACCTCGCGCCAACCGTGCACCAGGATCCATCGAACAAAACGACGCGAACGCTCGTTGTAGCGGAAATAACGCGTTAGCGCGCGAAAAAAGAGCCAGACGTTTTGGTATAGCGCATATACCTGGTTTTGCAGAGGCTTCCGTGAGCCCAGAAGATAACCACGGATTTCTCCATCAACCTCCAGGAGAAAACACGATCCAGGTTCGTGATCGGTGTAATAGGTGGTGAGAAAATCAGCGAACAATTCCCGATCCTCATAAACGGGATCGATCGGGTCGCCGAGAAATCCGGTATCGCAGCAGAGCTTTCTTACCGCTTCGCGGTCCGATCTGCGATAGCCACGAATAAGGAACGGCTTGTGTTCGTCGTTCGCCATCTAAAGTCGGCGGTAGTTTGCGCGAACCTCGCGATAAATGCAAAATAGTTCCTCAAATACGCGCGGCCAGCTATAAAGTCTTTCCGTTGCACCTGCAGCAGTCCTCCCCAAAACCGACAATTTTTTAGCGCTAAAATCTTCAATGGCATCAGCCAGCGCATCCGGATTGTTCTTCTGCGCCCACGATTTCTGGTCATGGCAAATAATCCGGTCCATGTAACTTCCGCGAATTCCAACGACCGGCGTGCCACAAGCCTGGCTTTCCAGCGCAACAAGTCCAAACGTTTCCTGAACCCCGGGATGAACGAAAAGATCGGCAGCGCGATAGTAACGAGCCAGATCAACCGAGTCTGCGCAGTACGAAATCCAAGAAACGTTTCCGATGCGACGTTGCAGCTTCTGAATCTTGTTTCGCTGGGGTCCGTCGCCGATGACCACAAGATAAAATCTATTCTGCTCTCGCTGGCCCAGAAGCTCGAAAGCTTGAAACAATGTTTGCGTGTTTTTTTCCGTGGCCAATCTGCCGGCGTAGAGAAGCAACGTCTGCCCGCGGCCGACGCCCAACGAGTCACGAGTCGCCGCTCTGTCATCCGGCGTCGGCTTGAAAATGCTGGTGTTCACTCCGAGCCGCACGGGCCGCACATTGCGCACGCCCCACTCGGAAAGCAGATCACTCAGTGTTTCGGACGGCACCAGCGTAGCTTGAAAGCGATTGTAAAGTTTACGCACATAAGCACGCGTCAATTTCATGGCGCGTTGCGTGCCACGTTTACCTAAAAATTTCGTGCCGCCGCGGAGATATGCTTCCGGGAAATGGGAGTGATAAAAGCCAACGACCGGAACTCTCAGTGCACGCCCGGCGGCAATCGCTTTCCATCCGATCTGATACGGATCACTCGATTCAATCAGGTCAGGACGCTCACGTTCCAGGATTTCTTCAATGGCCCGGAGATTTAGTAGAGCGCGATAGCGTGAGCTTCTCGATACGAGTGGTGAGCGAATCGAATAAACGCGTGATCGCGCATTTGTCGTCACCTCATTTTTCGCCCCGGGGACAATTAGCACGTGCGCGTCCTCAGACGAATCGCGGCTGATGTACGCGATTTTTTCGTGAACGTACCGTTTTACGCCTCCGCTTAGCGGAGAGTAAAACTGGGTCAGGTCGCAGATCTTCAAGCTCGCACTGTAGCCATCGTCTTGTGGACGACGCAATGCGCCAAAACGGAAAAGACCAGCGCGGCGCTTCACGTAGCCAGACGGCTACCGAACCGACGATCGAGGAACGGATTCCAGTTCGCTCAGATATTTCTCTGCGTCCATGGCTGCTGCGCAGCCTGAGCCGGCTGCGGTTACCGCCTGCTTATAAATGCGGTCGGCTACGTCACCCGCTACAAACACCCCGGGGTGCCTGCTCTCGACCAAATTCTTCGTTATCAAATAGCCGTCCGAATCCATATCGAGTTTGCCTCGGTAAGCCCCGCTGTTGGGATCGTGACCAATTGCCACAAACACGCACGCCACGGCTAATTCCCGCTCTTCATTCGTCTTGACATTCCGCAGGCGCACCGCACGAATTTCGCCTTTTTCGTCCGGGATATATTCAGTAACGACCGCGTCCCAGATCGGTTCGATCTTCTTATTCGCAAATACGCGGTTCTGCATGATTTTGGAGGCCCGCATCTTGTCGCGTCGATGAATCAAATAGACCTTTGAAGCGAAACGCGTCAGGAACAATGATTCCTCCGCCGCAGAATCGCCGCCACCCACGACGCAAACAGGAACGCCCTTGTAAAACGCGCCATCACAGGTAGCGCACGAAGTCAGCCCGTGGCCGATCAGTTTCTTTTCATTTTCGAGTCCGAGATATCGCGCCGAAGCTCCAGTTGCGATGATAAGCGCTTCCGTCTCCAACCATTCATCATCGGCCTTGATCCGAATATGCCGGTTGCTGGCATCGAAATCGCTCGCCTCCGCATATGAAAATCTGGCGCCAAATTTCTCGGCCTGTTTGTGCATGTTGAGTACGAGCTGCGGTCCATCGATCCCGTCCGGAAAACCGGGATAATTTTCAACGAGCGTAGTGGTCGAGAGTTGTCCGCCGGGATGCCGGCCTTCCAGAACCAAAGGGCTAAGGTTCGCGCGAGCCGCGTAAATTGCCGCTGTCAAGCCGGCGCAACCGCTTCCAACAATGATCAGTCTTTCCATCGATAAAACTTAGCACACAGCGCAAGTTGTTCCGAGTTGAACGCGTCGCCATCAACGCCTGGAAAACCCTGACAGCGGAAGTCATCTACGACGCCAGACCCGTGCCCGACACGGCCAGCTACGCCGTCACCTGCACGCCGATCTGATGCAAACCCGCTGCGCCGGAAAATGGACCCCTATCTTCGTCCCATTCCTGCACATCGCCTTTACCGTCGGTGGCCCGGATGACCAGCGTGTAATCTCCTGCCGCATCTGGCATCCATTGGGTTTTCCAGAGCGACCATGCCAGATTGCCACCGGAATAATAGATCTCAGCATCGCGCCACGATTTTCCGCCATCGCTACTAAATTCCACGCGAGAGACGCCGCGGTCGCCACCGTACGCGATCCCCTTCACTTCAATCGGCCCATTCAACTTACCTAACACAAACGACGACCACGAATCCGGCACGTCAATTCTGGATCTTGTCGGCGTGATAAAATCGGGGCCCCAGCCTTGCGCTTCGTAAAATCCTTTTGCACTCGCGTCGGTTACTTCGATTCGAGTGAGCCATTTCACATGTTTTTCGCCAAAGTAACCCGGAACGATGAGGCGCAACGGGTAACCATGACGATCAGGCAATTGTGTGCCGTTCATTTCATAAGCAAGTAGCGTTGTCGGTTCGAGGGCTTTCTCGAGTGGAACCGTATCGGTGTAATTGTCGACACCATGAAACCGAACGCGTGCGGCGCCGGACAACGGAACCGCGCGATCCAGAACGTCCCGCAACGGAAAACCTTTCCAGACAGCGTTACTGATCAGTCCCGCGTCCAAACCATTGCTAATACACATCAGCGTTGTTTCCTGCTCCTTCATTTCGAAGCCCATTAGATCGTCGAATCGCCAAGTGGCAGCGTTTTTGACAAGCCCGCCTACTTCGAGGTGCCAAAGATTGGCATCGACGCGGGGATCGACCACATTCTTGGTCACACAATAAAACAATTCGTTAGGCGTAATCGGCTGAACGATGCGCCCTTTATACTGAGTGCCGTCGTAGCTAAACGTTGCAACGCGATAAAGTTTGCGACCCAACGCGATCCCGCCACCTGTAACCACAGCTCCAATCGCACCCAGCACAAAAGCGCGCCGACCAATCGCGGGACTAAATTCGTACTTCTGCTGAGCCCCGATCCTTCCTTGCGCAAGAAATCGGAAACCAGTCACTAGTGTTCGTTCGAAGAGAAAAACGCAAAGCGCGAAACAGACAAGCGTAACCAGACGTGCAGCGCCGATGGGCAGGCCAATGTAACTCGTGCCCAAAACCGGCCACAGCACGACTGCAAAAGCAACGACAGGCAATAAAACGAAGATCGAGATGGTCCAAAACGCTGAAGCTCGCGCGGGATTGTGCCGCGAGAACCATCCAAAGATCGCTCCGGCAATTGCGCCAACGGCGAGTTGACCGGCAATCGTCGACCCCACACCCAGTTGTTTGAGATGATTGTATCCGCCGAGCTTCCCCATAAGGGAGAGAAACGGGCCGGGTGGAATGAAAACCGAAAGCCGATCGCCAATGATCACGAGCGGTGTGGCTACGCCCATCACAGCGAGCAATAACATCGCTGCTGTCATCACGGCTCCCGCCAGCAACCCAGCAAGTAGCCCAGCTAAAATTGCCTTCGTTTTACTCACGGCATTTACAGAGCTTACAAACTCGGCGCGGTAACGGAATCAAATTACGACTCTTAACAGAAAACAATGCCAGGAAGGAATTTCAACAGTTGGCCGACGAAACACAATCAGCGGGCTCAGCCACGGTTTTCGCAGTCGAAAGAATTTTTAGTGCCCGCTCGACCACCATTGCGGATGTAACCTGCTTCATGCAGGCGTGACCGAAAGGGCATTGAATCAGGCGACGATAATTGCACGGCGAACACGGCAGGTCCACGCGCACCACGGATTCGGGTCGCTGGTATGGGCCGATGTGGACCGGATTCGTTGGGCCGAAGATACTGACCATCGGTTTACCAAGCGACGCAGCAACATGCATCGACCCAGAGTCGTTGGTCACGGCCACCTCGGAACGTCGAATCAGTGCCGCTAAATCTGCCGGCGTAGTTTTGCCGGAAAGATCGCACGTCCCAGGTGCCGCGGCGGCGATTTGTCGGCATCGGTGCTGGTCGCGGGTTGTCCCCGCAAGGGCCACGGCAAATCCCCTCTGAAGAAATTGCCGCGCAACACCCGCGAATCCTTCGATCGTCCAATGCTTGGTCTCCCAGATTGTCCCCGGCACGAGCACAACCAGTGGCTTGGATGCGGGCACTCCGTGCTCCTCAAGCAATCGTTCTGCGTTACCCAGAGTATCGGTTGAAAGATGAATAGTGAGATCGGCTGGAGCGCCATCGAGCCCAAGCAATGGCGCAATCCAGAGATAACGGTCGATTGCGTGAACATCGAGCGTCGGGATGGGAATCCGGTGCGTGTAAGCGATCCAGGAACCCTCGCGCGCTCCACGCCACCCATGGCTTGGTACGTTCCTTAGGTCGTGCTCAGCGGAAACTGTAAGTGTACGTTTGACGGGGCGATCGAATCCGATGCGTACGCGCGCTCCACTGATGAGGGTGAAGAAAGCTGAACGCACCTGTCCATGCATGTCGATGATCAGGTCGTATTTAGTCCTGCGAATTTGTTTGAGCAGACCCAAAAACGCACGCGCGGCACGCCATCGGTGGCCGTGTCTTGAGAAATCGCGACGCGAAAAAAGGACTATATTGGAGAGGGCCGGGTGGGAACGTACGATTTCCGCGTTCTCGGGCGTAATTAGCCAGTCGATCCGCGCCTGCGGATAACGTCTGCGCAACTTCACAAGCACCGGGATCGTATGCACGACGTCACCCAGTGCCGAAGGTTTGATTAGCAAAATGCGCGAGAATTCGGCGGATTGCAGCTCGGATGTATCCACGTTTTGTATCCGCGCGTTATCGATCTGGCCGTTCAAGTGCTATGTCGCAGAAAAAGGCTTTAACTTTCAAAGCTCAATGCTCAACCCTCAATGGCCAACGTCAAATTCAGAAGCCCAAGCGTTCGGTTATCGTGGCCGATACCGGCCCCTCAGCAACTACGCTGCCTGCTTTTGGCCCGAGAGCGCGCCGCGGAGTTTCTTCACCCACGCGGAAAAGCGATGCCGGTTCTGCTCGCGCTTTACTACTGCCTCGCTTGTAACCCAATTAAACTGAATGACCCGGCGCGGACCGGAGAACGGCTTGTGCCCATGCCATGAATTAGTGCTACGACGAAACGCCAGGAGCGTCCCTTCGGTTGGTGGCACTTCGAGAAGCGCATCTTCCAAATTCGTCCCGGATCGCAACAACCGAAGCCGGCCACCGGAAGATTCCCAAGCCGAATTCATGTAAACGAGGATCGTGATGATCTTTGTCTCCGAATCAGTGTGAATCTTGCCGTCTTTTTCGCTGCAACGCCCGCGCACGGTGATCATGTCGGGGCGACCAGTTAGATCAATGTCGAATTTTTCCTCAAACGCCTTGCGAAATTCTTCGCTCCGCATGTCTTCAATTAGCTTGGCAAACGCTGGGCCGTAAGTCACCTCGCGAAGCGGGAAGCTACCCGCCCGGCCAACCTCGGGGTAATCCTTGTCGATTCCCGCACGCGCCTCAGTCTTCACAAACTCTGGAACAATCAAAAACTCGAACGGCTCCCGGGTAAGCGGCGTGGTGCGAAATCTCTCCAAATCGAGCGTCGAAAGCATTCAGCGACGCTACACGAAAACTCCGGAATCTTCTAGCCGGAATCGACTATCCGAGGGCGACGCGTACCAGTGTCATAACAATGCGCGCACCGGCGGCAAATGTGCCTCGCAACGTGCCTGATACTTTCGACTCGCCGCCGGCACGCCGGCGATGGTTTACGGGGATTTCCAGAATGCGCAACCCGGCACGCGCTGCTTTCATCTGCATCTCGAGATTCCAGCCATAAGTCTGCTCGCGCATGTCGAGGCGTTGGAGTGCATCACGGCGAATGGCCCGAAACGGAGACATGTCCGTATAACGAACTCCGTAGAGGAGTCGCAAAATCAATCCGGCAAATCGCCCGGCAAAGATTTGCTGCAGATTCATGCTGCCGGGTTCGCGTTGTCCGCGTGTTCGCGAGCCGATCACGAAATCGTGCGTCCCGCGCGCGACGGGATCAACAAGCCGATTCATGAAAGCGGGCACGTCGCTGCCGTCGCCATCAAGAAAAACCACGATGCTGCATTCTGGAGAAAGCGCGCGAACGCCAGCGGCGCAAGCACGCCCATAACCACGAGGCGCGGTGACTACACGCGCACCTGCTTCATGTGCACACCGGGCAGTTCGATCTGTGCTCCCATTATCAACCACAATCACCTCGTTAGGCAGACCAGTCGCTAGGCATTCGAGCACGACTCCGGCGATCGGTTCCTCCTCATCAAGCGCGGGGATAATCACCGAGACGCTACTCATCGCAAAACCAGCCACGCGCTTGTGAAATAAATCACGAGGGCAACGAAGTCCGCCAGCGCGAGCGCAACGGGACCGGCGGAAATTTTTGGGTCCAGCCTGAATCGATGAAGAAGTGACGGCACCCCCAGGCCAAACGCACACGCCGTGACGAGCGAAAGCGCGATGCTACCGCCGATCACCAGCGCGCCACGAAGATCGCTGCGCCAGATCCAGGCAATGACGCTAACAACCAGACCGCATGCCACACCCAGCAGAAGCGCGGTCGTCAGTTCACGACGGAATGCTGTTCCAAGCCAGCGCCACGTCACCTTAACTGAGCGCAACGCGTGAATCGTTACGCTCATGGATTGCATGCTGACGCTTTCGTTCAACCCAAGCACCATCGTTAGAAAAAATGCCAGCACCAGACTACGCGCGAGCGTCGCTTCAAAAAGACCGGCTAAAATTGCCGATAGCGTTCCTCCGGTCACTGTGACCAGCAACCAGGGGAAACGAAACCTGAAAACGCGCAATGGCGACACTCCACGGATTTGTTCGATGTGAAACCCAAGCGCCTCAAAGAATTCCGGATTCAGCTGCGCAACCGGACTCCCAATTGGTCGGGAGTCGCTGTCGCCAGCCTCTAACATTTCTTCGGCGAAGAGGTTCGCGTCGATGATGCCCACGACGCGCCGTTGCTCGTCTACTATGGGAAATGCCAGAAATTTGTAGAGCACGAAGAATTCGCAGGCGTCAAGAATCGTTGCGCTCGCGGGGACAGCCACGACGCGTGGCACCATGACCTGGCGCAACGGTGTTTCCAGCGATGCTGTCAACAAACGACGAACAGGAACGACACCAACCAGCCGTTCCTGTTCGTCAATCGCATAGAAATAAATGACCCGTTCGCCCACGCCCTCGCGCCGGATGCGCTCCAGCGCTTCACCCACTATCATGCTGGCGCGGAGCAGTGGAAAATCTTTGCGCGCATGATCGACGACCGGTGCATTAAAATCTGGAATCGTGGTCGCTATGTTCATCTCGCTACTCGATGAACAATGCCTTTGTTCTTCAAAATTTCGCTGGCTTCGCTGAAGTAATCTCGAATGTCCGATTGTGCGCGGATCCAATCTATGTAGCGACTGATCCCTTCGCCGAGATCAACAGCCGGTTTGTAGCCGGCCGATCGAGCAAGCGCGGTATCACTAGTAAGGTGACGCATTTCGCCGGGCCGAAATTCGCCATTGGTCTCAGGCGTGATGCCGATCCCCAAAACATCGGAAAGTTGTTCGGCGACTTCACGAATCGGCGTGCCCCGCCCACTGCCAATGTTCACCGGCAGTCCGTCGAGCTTGTCTGTTTCTGCAGCAAGCAAGTTCGCGCCGGCGATGTCGTCCACGAATGAAAAGTCGCGCGTCTGTTCCCCGTCCTCATACAGCACAGGCGGCAAATTGTTCAGCAAACGCGTGCAAAAAATCGCGATGACGCCTGTGTAAGGATTAAAGATCGATTGGCGCGGTCCATATGTGCAGGAGTAACGCAGGGCTACTGTGGGAATACCAAGCTGCTTCCCCCACAGGAGGACCAGTCGCTCTTGATCAACTTTCGTCAGGCCGTAAACGGTTTCGCCACCGACTGGCGCACTCTCTGGAGTCGGAACACTCCTTGTGACGGCGTTGCAAAATGGACAATGCACCTGCCAATCGCCTTTGCGCAATTGCTCCACCGGACGGACCGTTGGAAAAACCAATCCATGCTTCAGGCAGTCGGCGGCACCTTCGCTGTAGACAGCTTGGGAGCTCGCAACAACGACTTTCTTAACCGGCAGGTTTTTCTCGCGGATTACTTCGAGCATCTGGGCCGTTCCGAGCGAGTTCACATGCACAAATTTTGCGATCTCCGGCATGTAACCGCCGTAGGCAGCTTGGTGAAAAACGACGTCGATCTTGTCGAGCGCGGCGGCAATCGTAGCGCGATCGCGCAGATCGCCCTCAACGAATTCTGCCTTCTTGTTGATCCAAGCGGGCCTTCCGCGACGATGCGTTTGTGGTTCAAGACTATCAAGCGCCCGAACCTGCCAGCCTTCTTTCACAAGAAGATCGACTATATGTGAGCCGATTAAGCCTGCGCCGCCGGTAACTAATGTACGTTTTGCCATCCAAACGTGAGGCTAGTCATGTAGCCGTCGTAGGGCAACCGCTCCGATTGCTCGTAGCCTGCGTATTTGGTGCTCGATTGCTAGGACCAAACGCGTTCCCGGCCGTCGCGAGCGACGAGATGGCGCAAGAACTCTGTAGTCTCCGGCGCGATATTTTCACGCGCGCTTTCGCCCAGGAGCTCCCCACAAAGTCGATGCAGAGTCGCTCGATCATCCACGTCGAATCCGCGAGGTAACTCGCAAACTTCGAGACCAATCTGCGCCGCGCGATGTTTTGTTTGCTCGAAAACCAGCTCCGTGCTCCAGTCGATTCCCTCGAAGACTTCCCGGTGCAACTGTTTCAAGCCGATCAAATAGTAACCACCATCATCGCAAGGGCCCAGGACAATGCGGTTGTTCGGCGATAAAAGAAGTTCCACGGCTCGGACGAAATTTTCGGAGGGAATGGTTGGGCTATCAGAATCAATCAGACAAACCGCATCGAAGCCGCATCTAAATAAGTCTTCGGCTGCGAAATAAAGACGGTCGCCGAAATCGTCGCCGCGCTGTGGCAGCAAACTGAAATCGACCGGCAAAACATCGGCATAATCTGACTCCGCCCCGACTGGCGTATAGACGGCAATCCCACATGCGATCGGTTGGTCGCGCTTGCGCGCTTTCAGGCTACGGGAGCAAGTCGAAATCGCCGCGGCCGTATCCTGCAAAAAACACCTGTTGAGTTCGGCGGCTTCCTCATTCATGAGTGGTGGAACAAGCCGTGTTTTTACCTTCCCAGCACGTGGCGCTTTAGTCATAAGGGCCAATGCACAACGACAACAGAGCGTTTCACCCGGCCTGTCTGGATCAAGAACACGATGAATCGTTTTCATTCGTCGCCCTGCCGTTTACATTATCTCTTCTCGCAGAGAGCGTACTGGTAGCGTCCATCCTCCCAGGTTGTGATCTTTTTCCATGGTTGTGTTGGAAAAAGATTCGCAAACGCATTTGCGGAAAATACCATCGCTTTACGTGGTTCTCGGTAACCATTATGCGACGGAGTTAACCCCACGAGCAGCCACATCGCGAAAAGGGGGATCGATGCCCAAAAAGCATGACGCGGCTCGGCGACAAGACAGCGGCCTCCTGGCTTTAATACACGATGCATTTCCGCAATGACGCCGGCGTGTTCCGGCAGGATAGTGAACAATCGCGAAGCCAGAACAACATCAAAGGCTGCATCGGGGCACGACAGCTCGAGAGCATTGATTCGTTTGAAGCAGCAGTTGGTCAGATGAAGAGCATCGGCTCGCCCGCTGGCCCATTGAACTTGCTTTGCCGAACGATCGACTCCTGTAATCGACATCTCCCGGAAACGCTCTCCTAACCGACACGAGTAGAACCCTGGTCCGCAGCCCAGTTCAATCAGGGTTGTGCCCGGAAGAGGACGTCCGTCTGGCCAAAGAGTCGTGACAATACGATTTGTATCATCACGGAAAAGATGTTCGCGACAGAATGCATAAACCCAAGCGGCATGCTCGAAAAGGCTGTCGCTTTTATAGGCTTGAAACTCACACTTGTTTGGAATTGCTGTTGTCTTACTAAGACGAACCTGTTCCGGTAACATTTTAGTGTTGTTTCCAGTAGGACAATCGGTTCTCGTTTCGGTTTTCAGTGTCAAAAAGTTTTCCACAGACAGTACCAATTTGAATCAAAGTTTATCCATCTGATCTTCTTCTTCTACTTAAGAATAAGTCGATCTACACACGGCTCATTTCTATTGGTGATTTAGACTCGTGATGACCTGTTGATAATGTCAATACGTGACACCGACAACTGCGGTTTTTCGAAGAAGGACGAGACTTATTCAAAGTTATTCGAACTTATTAGCTTCTTAATGCTAAATGCTTTAACAAGACCAAATGCTCACTAAGAAGATCTCCTTGTTAAGTGCCGTCCTTTTTCTCACGGCATTTCCGTCTGCATGGAGTAGCGACGAACCATCGCTCTGGCGAATTCAACAGATTCTTGCGCACAAACGGTTCGTCGATCTGACCCACGAGTTCGCACCAGGGATCCCGCACTGGCCGGGATTTCCCGATGAAGGACGCAAAACGATCTTCTGGTACGAAAAGCGTCCTGACGTCATGGGAACAGGTTTCTTCTCCGAACTTTATACGCTCGTTGGTCAATGGGGGACACACGTCGACCCCCCGGCGCATTTCATAAAGGGGCTTCGGACCGTAGATCAGATCGATCCGAAAGAAATGCTACTGCCTCTTGTTGTCATAGATGTCCATAACGAGGTTGCGAAGAATCCGGATTACACGTTATCGCTCGAGCGGGTAAAACACTGGGAGAAAGACAACGGGTCGATCCCGGCCGGGGCGTTTGTTGCGATGAGGACCGATTGGTCGAAGCGATGGCCCAACGCGGCAAAGTTGGAAAACAAAGACGCCAATGGCATCGCGCATTACCCGGGATGGAGTTTGCCTGCCCTGAAGTACCTTTACGAAGAGCGCAGAATCACAGCGTCAGGTCATGAAACGACAGATACCGATCCGGGGATCGCCGCGAGCAAAAACGATTACTCACTTGAAACGTACATTCTTAGTACAAACCATTATCAAATTGAGCTGCTTACTAATCTCGACCAGGTTCCTGAAGCGGGCGCAATTGTGGTAGTAAGTTTTCCAAAACCAAAAGACGGCTCGGGGTTTCCAGCGCGCGTGTTCGCGATTGTGCCTTGAATTGTGCTTTGGTCGAGTTGACCGAAAGTTGCGGCAGGAACGAAGATAGGGGCTGAGTCCATGCACATTACTGACATCTTGCGGGATTCTCCGACATTTTCGTTCGAGTTCTTTCCTCCGAAAACTCCGGAGACAGCCGAGACTCTCTATCAAACGATTCGCGAGCTCGAATCGTACATGCCGCACTTTGTGAGCGTGACTTACGGCGCCGGCGGATCAACGCGTGATTTAACGCACGACCTTGTCGAGCGCATTCAACGAACAACAAAGCTCGACCCGGTCCCTCACCTTACGTGCGTCTGCCACAACGAAGAGGAAGTCGAAGCGATCCTCTGCCGATATGCCAAGTCTGCCATCGGAAACATTCTCGCGCTCGGCGGGGACAGGCCGACTGGGATTGCGTACGATAAATCGCGGGACGCATTTCAACATGCGATCGATTTGGTCAAATTCATTCGGCGATTCAATGAGTCCGGCACGCATCCAGACCGCCGAGGTTTTGGGATCGGAGTGGCAGGATTCCCGGAAGGGCACCCTGCCACGCCAAATCGATTGTTCGAAATGGACTACTTCAAAGCGAAAGTGGACGCAGGTGCCGACTACGTAGTGACCCAGCTATTTTTCGATAACCGCGACTTTCTCGATTTTCGCGAACGCTGTGGGCTGGCGGACATTCATATCCCCATTATTGCTGGCATCATGCCGATTACTTCTATCAGCGGATTCAAACGCATCGCCGAGCTGGCTGGCGGCGCACGCTTCCCGGCCAAGCTTCTCCGTGCTCTACAGCGTTGCCAAAACAATCCGGAGATGGTCAGGCGCGTTGGCCTTCATTTCGCAATAGAACAATGTCACGATCTTCTGGACAATGACGTCGCCGGTATTCATTTTTATACGCTCAACCGCTCCGACGCAACCCGGGTAATCTTTGATAGTCTTGGCATTTCGCGTCGCAGCAAGGCGGAATCCTCGACTGTCTGATCGAGGGTATAAGTTCAGCGCGGAAGACACAGCTTTCGATTGCGTGAGGCTAGTGACGCGAGCAGAATCTCGGGATGCTGAAGGTCGGTCGTGCGATTTGGTGGCAAGTTGGAGCGCTTGTCACTGGCGTCGCAATCATAATGTTGCTTTCGCGTTACCTCCCGATCCTAAGTTTCGTCGAGGTATCGCAACAGCGGGTGATAAGCTGGGGTCCCTGGGGAGCGGTTTGCTACCCGTTGCTTTTCGCGGCTTGTAATATCGTGCTGCTTCCCGGCGGTATTCTCGCTGTCGGCGGCGGTTTCTTTTTTGGATTGTGGTGGGGATTTCTAATTGTACTGGGGGGCAATATCGTTGCGACAGCAATCTCCTTTGCGCTAAGCCGAAAGATAGCCGGACGGTGGTTTCGAAAAAAGCTTTCAGGTAACCCGACACTGCGCGCTCTGGAACCCGCGGTAGAACGCGAGAGTTGGAAGATTATTCTTCTGAGTCAACTGCATCCGCTTTTCCCCACAAGTCTTCTGAATTACTTTTACGGTTTAACGCGAATCCCATTTGGCAGCTACATGCTGTGGGCGTCGATCGGCCGGGCGCCTGGCCTCTTCTTGTATGTGTACATCGGGACGTTGGGGCAATTTGCGATGCGCATTATGCAGGGGAAAAGTTATCCTCGCACGATCGAGTATTGGATATGGGGCGGTGCATTCATAACAACGGCGTTGCTCTTTGTCGTACTTGGGCGGCTGGCATACGGGGCATTACAAACCTCGCAAAATCTACCAGGCCGCCGACAACCGAGTACTGCTAATCGGTCTGTTGATGTAATGAATTGAATAACAAGGTATTACGTTAATTACATGGCGTTTAGGCTACCTACAGAATATGAAGTGCTAATAGTCGGTAGCGGTCATGCCGGGATCGAAGCGGCGTTAGCCGCCGCACGCATCGGGTGCCGCACGTTGATGTTAACTCAAAATTTGGACACAATCGGACAAATGTCGTGTAACCCAGCGATCGGTGGCTTGGCCAAGGGGCATATCGTCCGAGAGATAGACGCGATGGGCGGCGCTATGGGTTTGAATGCCGACTCCACGGGAATTCAGTTTCGAATGCTCAACCGGGCTAAGGGGCCGTCAGTTCAAGCCCCCCGAGCGCAATGCGACAAAAAGGCTTACCAATTTCGCATGAAGGCCCTTCTGGAATCGGCGGACAATCTTGATCTCAAACAAGGGACGGTTTCAGGTATTTTTGTTAAGGATGGCAAAATAGCGGCGGTAGAAACGGATATGGGCCTGACAATCGCTACTCGAAGTGTAGTGATTACATCAGGTACGTTTCTGCGCGGTCTCCTGCATATAGGCGATGCTACCAAACCGGGCGGACGGATGGCCGATTCCAGTTCGAGCCTTAGCGATAACCTTCGGCAATTAGGCTTCGGGGTCGGGCGTTTCAAGACAGGCACGCCGTGTCGCTTAAATGAACGCTCGATTGACTTTTCTCAGTGTTCAATTCAGCTCGGGGATGCACCGCCTCCGACCTTCTCTTTTTGCTTGGAGGAAATTGCTAATGACGGAGCCGAGATCTTTACCCTGAACCAGATTCGCGAAGGAAAGTTCCACGTGGAACAAATGCCCTGCTGGATAACCCATACCAGCCAGCGCACCCATGAGATTATTCGCTCAAATCTTCACAGGTCTCCACTATATGCCGGCCAAATCAAGGGAACCGGTCCGCGGTATTGTCCATCTATCGAGGATAAAGTTGTAAGATTCTCAAGCAGAGAGTCCCATCAGCTGTTTCTCGAGCCCGAAGGGCGCCACACCAGAGAGTACTACGTAAACGGTATCTCAACGAGCTTGCCGTATGACGTTCAACTGGAATTCATACATTCCATTCCCGGGCTGGAGGAAGCAGAGATAATGCGCCCGGGTTACGCCGTGGAATACGATTATTTTCCCCCAACCCAGCTTTTTCCCACGCTTGAAACAAAGCTAATAGAAGGATTGTATTTTGCCGGTCAGGTCAATGGTACATCGGGATATGAGGAAGCGGCCGCTCAAGGCTTGATTGCGGGAACTAATGCGGCCTTGAAAATTCAGGGTCGCTCGCCGTTCGTGTTGGAGCGAAGGGACGCATATATAGGCGTGCTCATTGATGATCTGGTCACCAAAGGTACAGACGAACCCTATCGCATGTTTACAAGCCGGGCCGAAGACCGGTTGTTTTTGCGACATGACAATGCGGATCAGCGCCTGACTAGACGGGCGTTTGACGCGGGATTAGTCAACCCGACTCGGTGGACACGTCACAAGGAAAAGATGAAGCTCTTGGAGCGGGCCCGTTTGCTGGCCACTCAGACAAAGGTCAATGGTGTCCCAATCTCGCAATTGTTTAAACGACCAGGTTTTGCTGCGGTAAACCTGCCATCTGAACTTCTTTCCCTGCTGCCTATCTCAATCTGGCAGTTAGTAGAAACGGATTTCAAATACGAGGGTTACGCTACACGACAATCGGACCAGAATCGGCAGCTTGAAGGCAAGCGGCAGCAGGTGATTCCAGAATGGACGGACTATGACCAAATTCCTGGGCTCCGTTCTGAAACGAGGCAAAAATTGGCGACGAATCGACCGACCTCAATAGGACAGGCTGCACAAATAAGCGGAATTACGCCATCTGATGTTGCCATAATATCTATATGGTTGTATAAGAATAGCTTATGTATAAACAATTCCATTGGTGTAGCGGCTAATCCAGGATGATATTTCGATGCTCACGCTCGCGGCCGTAGTGATCGGGAGCTATCTGTTGGGATCGATTCCGTTCGGCTATCTTGCCGGTCGAATCGCCGGGGTAGACATCCGAGAGTGCGGGAGCGGCAACGTCGGTGCGACCAATGTCTTACGCGTACTTGGAAAGAGCTTTGGTTATCCCGTGTTCGCAGCGGATTTCTTTAAAGGTTTTGCCGCGGTAAAGGTGTCGATCTTGATTGCTATGCGTATTCAGCCAGAATGGATTTCGTCAGAAACATTTGGAATCGCCGCAGCAATTTCGAGTGTGCTGGGGCATTCTTTTCCCGTATGGTTAGGTTTCAAGGGGGGAAAGGGTGTCGCCAGTTCAGGCGGAGCGCTTTTTGCCCTGGCACCGGTCGCTGCGTTATTCGGCGCCGGTATTTGGATAGTGACGTTCTTGCTCACGCGTTATGTGTCCGTGGCCTCAGTTACAGCCGCAGCCGCATTACCTCTAATTATTCTGATTATAACCTGGTTAAGTCAGAGTGCTGGAAAATCGTTATTCTACTTGTCGGTTTGTCTCGCAGCGGTTGTGATTTGGCGGCATCGTTCAAATCTTTTGCGGCTTATGCATGGAACGGAGCCGCGCTTTACTCGAAAGTGAAAACCGGCGGAACAGCAATTCTCGGGGCGGGCAGTTGGGGAACGGCTTTGGCGTGGTTATGGGGCAAAGATGGGTGTCGGGTTTCACTCTGGGGCCACGACAGCAATCGCATCGGGCGCATGCGAGAAACACGCGAGAATAGTGATTACCTTCCGGGACTCAAACTCCCCGGATCAGTGCGTGTTACGTCCGAGCTGAGTGATTGCGCAGGTGCGGATCTGATTGTTTTCGCAACCCCATCAATGGCGTTGCGAGAGGTTGCAGTCAGAGTGAGAAAAGCTATCAGCAATGTTCATCCAGTGTTGCTGAGCTGCGTGAAAGGGATCGAGCACGGCACTGGGATGCGAATGAGTCAAATCCTATGCGAACTTTTCCCAGAGCAGAAGATCGCTGTCTTGTCGGGGCCGAATCTGGCAACCGAGGTCGTAAAAGACTTCCCAACGGCGACAGTAATTGGCTCCAACGACGCTCATTGCGCGACAAGTCTGCAAGCGACTTTGGGAAGTCCACGCTTTCGCATTTACACTAGCCAGCAGGTCACATCGATCGAACTGGGGGGCGCTTTAAAAAATGTGTTCGCCATAGCAGCGGGGATCAGCGACGGCCTTGGATTGGGCGACAATTCCAAGGCGGCGCTAGTAACGCGATCGTTGGCGGAACTGGTGCGTCTTGGCGTCGCCATGGGAGGAACAGCGCAAGCTTTCTATGGATTAAGTGGAACGGGGGATCTGATAGTAACTTGTTATAGTGAGCGCAGCCGCAATCATACAGTCGGCAAACGTCTGGGGCGAGGCGAGTCACTCGCGCAGATCACTCAATCCATGAGGATGGTAGCCGAAGGAATTCCCACAGCGCGGAGTGCCTTTGAATGCGCGCGCCAGCTGAACGTCGAGACGCCGATTATTGATCAGGTTTACGCTGTGCTGTACGAGCAGAAAAAACCGACTGTTGCCTTGGAAGAAGTATTGGGTCGCGAGCAAAAGGCAGAACAGCTGTAGACGCTCGCATGGGTCACTCCCGGCGTGATTGGAAAAATTACAGAGCCGCCGCCTGGTATCTTTCGCAGAATTCCGCGATTACAGCCGGATACAACTCGCGCTCGGCAATCTGGATCCGCGCATGCAAGTTTTCGGGCGTATCTTGTGGCAAAATCCGCACTTCACGCTGAGCGATGATCTCGCCGTGATCGATTTTCTCATCCACGTAATGTACAGTGCAGCCGCTTACTTCGTCTCCCGCGGCCAGCGCTTGCTTCCACGCTTCGAGCCCTGGAAATTTAGGTAGAAGCGACGGATGGATATTGATGATACGCCGTGGGAAAGCTTTAAGCATCTGTGTGTGCAGCACGCGCATAAAGCCCGCCAGTACCACGAGATGAACGCCTGCCTCGCGTAACATATTCGCGAGCTCATTTTCCACGTCCGGATCAAGCCGCGTGCGCAATCGACCAGGAGGCAGGTAGGCGTTAGCAACCGAAAACTCCCGGGCTATATCGAGAATTGGCGCATCCAACACGTCCGAGATTACAACCCGCGCTTCCGCTGCGAGATTGCCTGAATGGATACGCTCGAGGATTGCCCGACAGTTACTTCCCTTTCCTGACCCTAGAATTCCAATTGGCAACCGTTTCACTTAATTTTTTCTGAGCTCTAACGATATGAACATCAAATGGGAGAGGTGCGTTACAACTTTCAGCTCCCGCCTTTGCATATTTGTTCAAGAAGGCGCGAAGTCGAGTAGCCTGCTTCAAATGGAATAAAGCAAATCTCGGTGCCGATGTTTTTCAAGAGCGTACGCTCTTCTTCGTTAAGGGTTTCCGAACTGTAATCCCCGCCTTTGACATAGATCGCAGGCCGGCATGCAGCAATAAACTGCGTGGCTCGCATCTCTGGAAAAATCGTCACGAAATCTACGCACTGTAGTGCGGCAAGAATTTCTGCGCGATCGTGCTCAGCGACGATCGGACGTCCCTGTCCTTTTAATTCGCTGACTGAGCGATCGCCATTCAAGCCAACTGCGAGCAAATCACCGAGCGCACGCGCAGCTTGCAAGTAGCGGATGTGTCCGACATGCAGCAAATCAAAACAGCCATTCGTCGCGACCAGCTTTTTACCTTCGGAACGCATGCGCCCGCTGCGCTCTGAAAGTTCGCCGAGACCGATGATTTTTGGGCTCATTACACGAGAACTATGCGTTAAAGGCGCGAAAACGCGCGGAAAAATTCCAATGCGAGTCGAAACGTTTTTAATCGCGGAATCGACGTTTCGAGAGCGAAATCTGTGGTTGGCCTTTTGTCGATTTGAGCCACCTTTCGGAAAGTGAAGGTGAGAAAGATATTCCACATTTCCAGGAAACCAGTCGTGTCTTTCGCAAAAGGGAAGCAATCGCACGATTTGGACAGTGGCTTGGAACTACCGCGTTTTTATGGTCCACAGCGCCTCATCGCCATTGCGCGTGACCCATGGACACTCTTCGCGTATTGGAATCTTGATTGGGCATTGATCTTCAAAGATGCCGCGCCTTTCGGTCGAAGGGTTCATCTCCGGATTCATTCTGGAGAAGGCTTGGAGGAGAAAGAAGCGACTGTCGAACCGATGGCTGGAATGCATCATGTTACAATGTCGCAACGGCATCGTTCGTGTCGCATGGAGATTGGATATTACCAGCCCGCTGACGTGTGGCATTCCGTGGTGATGTCCAATGAGGTTATGATGCCGCCCAGGGAAGTATCGGAATCTGAGGACGCGGATGTTGCTACAATTCCATTTCATCTCAGTTTTCAACAACTTGTTGAGTTGTACGGAGCGAATGACAATGCATTGGCCACCGTAATCTCGCGTTTTCAAACGCGCGCAGCGAGTAGTGAACAACATGAGACGTTAAGTTCTGAAGGGCGCAAAATTCTTCAAAGGGCGGGCATGGCGCTGTCCGAAATCACCGATTCACGGCGTGCTTTCAATCAGGTCGATGGCGAAAAGCTTAAGAAACGTACCAGAGTCCTTCTTGGATCAGATGCAAGCAGTCCGCGGCGAGGATTCGGGGGTGACTGGACCTCAGCCGGATCTTAAAGTTTTTGCCTCGCTAAATCTATCACCTGAGCGTTTCGCCAACGCTAACGCTGACTCGGCGAGATTGGTAAAGGTGGCTACTGTGCGCTTTCGCCTGGTGTTTCCATCATCAAGTGCCGGGCATGTGTATGATCGGAAACTTGCGCAACCAAGTTTAGCAGGGCGCCCAGACTCCATGCGAGCACGAAGCCAGCGGCACCAATGACGATGCCGAGCGGGCCGGGAATGTAGTCCGTGCGATAACGAGCCAGCCACAGAATCGAGCCGAGCGAGCCGAATACAATCCAGATCACACCCGCGATTTTCAAGGCGCGCGACCATCCGGTTTCGCCGGGGACTTTGCGCGGACCGAGTTTGGAGTTGTAGATGCTATAGCCGAAATAAATCACGATACCGAGGGCAAACCAGTAGATCAGTCGCTCCCATGTAAGCCACGGTAGCGAGACCATAAGATAGATCGCCGATATCGCGCCCATCGGCGCGACGAACCACACGGCGGGCGTCTTGAACGTCCGCGGCAACTCTGGTTCGCGCACTCGCAGCACAAGGACGCCAATTGAGACGATCACAAAGGCCAGCAGGGTACCGATGGAAACGAGGCTGCCAGCTTCGCGCACCGTGAAAACCGCCGCGAAACAGGCGACAAAAACTCCTGTCACGATCGTTGTGATCCACGGCGTACGGAATTTTGGATGAACCCTGCTCACAAACTTTGGCATCAAACCGTCACCTGCCATGGTCCAGAAAATCCGCGACTGGCCCAGCAACATCACCAGAATAACCGAGCTTAGGCCCGCGATGGCGCCTAGCTTGATTATGGAGGCCATCCAGCCCACGCCCGCATGGTCGGCGGCGACGGCGATCGGATCAGGTACGTCGAGTTGCAGGTACGGGACAATGCCGGTGGCCACCAACGAAACTGCAATGTAGAGCACCGTGCAAATCAGCAGCGAGCCGATAATGCTGATTGGCATGTCTCGCTGCGGATTTTTCGCTTCCTGCGCCGCCGTGCTGACGGCGTCGAATCCGATGTACGCAAAAAATACAATCCCTGCGCCCTGCATGACGCCGCTCCAACCGAAATGCCCGCGCACATCGGTGCTCGGCGGGATAAATGGATGCCAGTTGGCTGGATTCACTGCGTGAGCTGCGCCAACGATGAACAGCAGCACCACCGCCACTTTCACGAACACGATAACATTATTGACCGTCGCCGATTCGCGAATGCCCACCACGAGTAGTAGTGTAATGATAGCGATGATGATGACGGCTGGCAGATTGAAGATTGCCATAACTTGTGTTCCGTCCGCCAGAGTAATGAGCGTCCCGCGCGCCGCCGACACCTGCGGCGGAATGTGAATGCCGATGTCTCGCAGAAACGAGACGACGTAGCCTGACCAACCGATGGAGACTGTGACCGCACCGAGCGCATACTCCAAGATCAAGTCCCAGCCGATGATCCATGCGAACAGTTCGCCGAGCGTCGCGTAGCCGTATGTATAGGCGCTGCCGGCCATTGGCACGAGCGACGCGAACTCGCTATAGCAGAGCGCCGCAAAGATCGAGGCCACCCCCGCGAGCACGAACGATAAAACTACCGCTGGCCCCGCGTTCTGCGCAGCGACCGTGCCGGTCAGCACAAAAATGCCTGTACCAATGATTGCGCCGATGCCAAGCGCCGTCAGGTTAGTCGCTCCAAGCGCCCGTTTCAGGCGGTCGTCGGTCAGTGCTTCAGCCTGAAGTTGCGTAACACTTTTTCGTCGAAATAAGTTCATATGGGCTCAGTTGTCTTTGGTGGTGCTGATCGGGATGGACGGAGCAAGTCAAGCCGGTGCTGATCTTGCCCCAAGAAATTTCCAGCAAAAATAAATCGGCACCCCGGTCAACACGATTATTAGCCCGGGCCACGTGGTTGCGGTTTGATAGACGAATAGAACTAAAAGAATTGTGGTTGCGCCAACGATGTAAAGAATGGGAACAAACGGGTATCCGAAGGCTTTGTATGGGCGCTCTGCATCCGGACGTTTCCAGCGCAGCAAGAACAGTCCGGCAATTGTGAGAATGTAAAAAATTAGCGCGGCAGAAATTACGTAGTCGAGCAGGTTGCCGTAAAGATTCCCGTAACTTCCGTCGGCCTTTACGGTGCGCGGGAGCACGAGAATGCCAGCCCAAATTCCTTGAATGATAAGGCCCCACGCCGGGACATGTTTTTTGTTCAACTCACCCACCCGCCGGAAAAAGAGACCGTCGCGTGCCATTGCATAATAAGCGCGCGCGCCTGCGAGGATCAGTCCATTATTGCAACCGAACGTTGAAACCATAATCGCGATCGCCATGATAGCCGCCCCGGCGCCAGGAAAAATTACGTTGGCTGTTTCCGAAGCGACGCGATCGCTTGGCGCATTTTGGATCGAAGCGAACGGAAGAGTTGCCAGATAAGCGACGTTCGCCAGTAGATAAAGTCCGATAACCAGAAGCGTGCCAAACGCCAGAGAGAGCGGAATGTTGCGTCGCGGTTCTTTCACTTCTCCGGCGATGAACGTAATGTTGTTCCACGCGTCAGCGGAAAAAAGCGAGTTCGTTTGCGCCACACAGATCCCAACAAAGAGACCGAACGCGGTCGCTGCCGTAAGTCCTGCTCCCACATCCTGCAGGCCGCCTCTCAAAGTCCAAAAGTCACGAAAGTTCTCCGCACCGGCTCCTGACTTAACACCAACGACGATTCCCAGGACGACCAACGCGATGAGCGCACCCGTTTTGGCCGTGGTAAAAATATTTTGCACGAGCCTTCCGAGATTTAATCCCCGTGTGTTCATGAAGGTCAGCAGCGCGATCATGGCCAGACCGAGACACTGCGCGGTAGAAAGTGAAACAGCGTAGCCACTGAACCAGCCGCCAAGACGGATCGGCGGGATCAGATAGCTGGATTCAGAAAACCAGGGGATAAGCACGCCGCTGTAACGCGCAAACCCGACAGCCACCGCCGCGATCGTGCCGGTTTGAATTACTAGAAAAAGTGTCCATCCGTAGAGAAAACCCCAGAACGGGCTGTACGCTTCGCGCAGATAAACGTACTGGCCACCAGCCTTTGGCATCATCGCTGCCAGTTCGCCGTACGACAGCGCGGCCATCAGCGTCAGTAAACCGGTCACGATCCACACAACCAGCAACCAACCGGGCGAACCGACCTGCCGCGCGATGATCGCGGACACAATGAAAATTCCCGAGCCGATCATCGACCCTGCAACAAGCATGGTTGAATCAAGCAGACCAAGGCCTCTGACGAATTTTTGTTCGGTTACAGGTGTTTCGGTTATCGCCGTCGTCATGTGAGCCGGTTGAATTTGGCGGAGAGTAAATCATCACTCGGGCATGGCACGCAACGACAAAACGCTCGGGTTATGTTCGTGGGCAATCGATTCTAAAACGCGAAAGTGCTTTCGCGTAAAAAGAACCGTGTTAATCTCACGCCCCGTGACGTGTTCAAACCAGCGTCGATTGAGCCGGACGTTTTTGTCAATCTCGTGCGCTGCATTGGTGTTGGTCGCCGGATTGACTGCCGCGCCGCAGGTCACTTACGCGCGAGTAGCCCCGCACTTTGAAGCGCTACCACTTGTGCGCTCTCGACAAAATCATTTGATGGTACGCGCGTTTATCAACGGCAGAGAGGCATGGCTCACGATTGATAGTGGCGCGCCGGTAAGCGCAATCGCCGTGAATCGTCGCAAGTATTTTCGTCTCAGACCAATCACGGCCAAATCGGACCTCCCGGCGCGCATTCAGATTAACGGCGCATTCAATAATGTGACCATCGCGCGCGAACTGCGGCTCGGAGGGCTAACTTTGATCGATGAACCGGTGGTTACTGTCGATCTGGGAAACTCTGCTCGTGCTGCGAGACTGGTTCACGAGGAGCAAATCGATGGAATTATCGGAGCGGATATCCTTTTTCCAACCCAGGCGGTGCTCGACTGTCAGCGGCAGTTGCTCATTTTGAAGACCGATCCTGATGCCTTGGGCGGCGTCCCCGGTTTCGACCGAAGAGGATTGCAAGCGGTTCCGATTCAAGTCAGCGACGGTTTCAATTTGTATGTGAGTGGTTCGATTAATGGGAAATCTGCCAAGTTTATGGTCGATACTGGCTCGTTTGCCACGCTGTTGCATCGCTCTTTCGTTCGGCGAATGCGAATTGCTACCCGCGAGACGCAGTATAGTTCTTCGGCCGTGAATCTGAAGGATCGCGGCCTGCGCATTGCGACGATTCGGAAATTATCAGTGGGCTCGGTGGATATTATTGGGAAGGACATAGGCGTGGTTGATCTGGAAGGATTAATTCACGATGGCTTGTTGGGTGGTTCGCCGCCCGTTGCCGGCCTGCTTGGTGCCGAGACGCTGCGGCGCCATCATGGAATCATCGACTTTGGCACGCGCACGCTCTATTTACAGAAGCGTGAGATTCCGTGGCAGCGATCTGGCTGGCGGCGTTCCGCCGGCCCTAACTTGACCTACTAGGATTACTGAGTAACCGCGCGGTTACCCTGTAACCAGGATGGAAACGGAAAAAAGACGATTCGCGGCGATTGCCTGTGCGACGCTCTCCGATATGAAGGAATCGGCAGCCCTATAGTACCAAAGCATGCACGAAGCAGAACGAAGTGATCTCCGGCTAACGCGCATCCGAGCGTTGGCGATCGGAGCGCAGAGCGTCGGAGCGTTCGCACTAGGCGCGCTGGCGATTGGAGCCGTTGCGGTGGGCGCCGCCGCCATTGGACGTCTTGTCATAGGGCGAGCGAAAATCCAGCATCTTGAGATCGGCGAACTCGTTGTGAACAGATTGCGTGTGAACGAATCGCTGGAAATTCCGCACGATTGAGTTAATCGCGTTTCAAACAGTTCCTTTCGCCTTACCCGTGTCTGTGGTGCGATGAATATGATCACGCAAGCTTTCGTTCTCGCCGCTGGACTTGGCACACGCCTGCGGCCGCTGACGAACGATTTGCCGAAGCCCCTCATTCCGATTTTTCAAAAGCCGCTCGTCACCTTCGCGCTCGATCAGTTAATCGATGTGGGTGTGGAAAAGTTCGTCGTTAACACGCACAAGCAGGCCGAACTATTTGAAAACGCCTTTGACGATAACGAGTATCAAAATCATTCGGTTACGCTGGTTCACGAGCCGGATTTGCTTGAGACGGGCGGCGGAATCAAGAATGTGGAACGCTATCTCGGCAGCGGGCCATTCCTGACTTACAGCGGCGACATCTTGACCGACATCAACCTTCAAGCCTTGATCGACGAACATTTTCGCCGCGGGAACGATGTCACGCTCGCATTGCGCAACACAAATTTGGCTTCGGACGTGGCTCTGAGCGATCACCGCGTCGTAGATATCGCGAATCGCTACGGCAGGACCGGAAATCTTGATTTCGCGAACATCGCTGTTTGGAATCCGACGATTTTCCAACAGATCCCGCCGCGACAGAAGATTTCATTCATTCCGATTGTTGCGGATTGGATAGGCAAGGGTGGTAGGATCGGCGGCCTGGTAATGAACGACGGAAAATGGTTCAACATTGGCTCTCGCGGTGCATATCTCGACGTGCATCGCACAATTCTGCGAGAACACTGGGTGCCTCAATATCTCAAGTTACGTCAGTGGCCCGAGCGTGTCGCGAAATCAGCCTTCGTTGATCCGAGCGCACAGGTGCGCGGCTGCTCGGTTGTTGGAGAAAATTGCCAGGTCAGCGCGGGAGCCATCCTCGAAGACACGATTTTGTGGCCGGGCGCACAAATTGCTTCCAAAAGTCAGCTTCACGGTTGTATTGTCCGCTCCCAAAAAAAGGTCAGCGGGATCCATTGCAACAGTGACATCTAAAATGAGGACCGAATTTCTTCTCCGGCGAACGCGGTTGCATTTTCCGCTACTGGATGTGGCCGACATAAAAATTCGCCCGATCGAAAAAGGCGGATCCGATCGAAAATTCTATCGGATACGTTGCTCGGCGGATCAAACGCTGATCCTGGTTAAGTACCACCTGGAGCGTGAAGAAAATCGGCATTACGTGGAGATCGCGAAATTTCTCGATGCCCACGGAATTCGAGTCCCTAAAATTTATTTTCACGATGCATCGGAGGGGCTGATCTGGATCGAGGACCTGGGTGAGCAGGATCTCCACAGTTATCGGGGTGATAGCTGGCTCGTCCGTCGCGCGTTTTATGAATCAGCGCTCGATGAAATCATCAAGCTTCACAGTCTGCCAGAGTCCGTGTGCTTGGAAATGAAGGAGCATTTGCCCGCAGAGTTTAACGCTGCGCTGTACCGCTGGGAACAGAGATACTTTTTCAACAATTGTCTCGGCCGCTATTTCAGGGTCGACGAGTCAAAGCGCAAGGAGCTGGCAGCCCTTCCCAGTCTGCGCGAAATTGCAAGACGTCTGGCAAGTTTGCCAAGGGTTTTAGTCCATCGCGATTTTCAATCGCAAAATATCATTCTTCAGAACGGACAGGCTAAACTAATTGATTTTCAGGGGATGCGACCGGGATTGGCTGAATATGATCTGGCGTCATTGCTTTTTGATCCGTATGTCGAGCTTTCAGACGCAGAGCGATCTGAGTTGATTAGTTATTACCGGCAAAAACAGACGGACAATGGGTGCACAGTTGACGGACAGTTCGACGACACGCTGCAATTGTGCGCGATGCAACGACTGATGCAGGCTCTGGGTGCTTATGGCTTTCTGGGGTTGGTTCGGGGCCATGAGCATTTTCTGCAATACGTTCCAATCGCCGTGCGCTCGCTGCGGGGTATCGTGGCGAAGATCGACGACCTTAAGCCACTCGCTTCTCTTCTCGCCGATCTTGGTTAGTTCCTGGATTCGAGATTGTGGGCGCTACCGTGGGCCGACGAAAGTATTCGTCTGGCGCTCGCGTCCGATCTGCGTCGGCGGGCCGTGCCCTGGAAGCACTGTGACTTCATCGCCGAGTGGAAATAATTTTTTCCTGATCTCCTCGATTAACAGATCGATATCGCCACCCGGTAGATCTCCGCGGCCGATGCTGCCGGCAAACAAAACATCACCGCCGATAAGCAATCGATCGTTCGGCAGAAAGAAGCAGAGACTGCCCGGGCAATGCCCCGGAACTTCCAGCACTTGGAATTGCGCACCGAGAAAATCCCGGCTCGCCGTTTCTTCGATCAGAAAATCAGGGTTCACCGGCTCGATCTCCAGTGCGAAACCAAAGCTGCGGAAAAATTCTCGATCGGAAATCATCGGCGCGGTGACCGGGTGACAACCAATGGGACAACCGAACTGCCGTTTAATCCTGGCGACATCCTGGATGTGATCGACGTGACCATGTGTCAGAAGCAAGAGTTTGAGTTCGATACCAATCGATTTGACCCATTCACAGGCACCTTCAGGTGCGTCGAAAAGAATCCAGCCCTGTGGCGCCTCAAGCAGGTAACAATTCGTTTCAAAAATGCCACCGCAGAACTTCTTGTAATTCATCGGGTTTAATTGTAGCGGGATTTGGCTACAGCTGAAGCAGAGAGCCTTTACGAATATTTGAATGTTCCCGACTGTGGATTGTCTCATTCCTACTTACATGCCGATTTTGTCTCGTTCTCTTGCGCTTCATGCTGAAATCTGCGAACCTAACTAACCCTTCTTTTCACCGATGAGATCATCTTTGCAACGATCCTTAGCGCTTTGCGCCATTCTGTTAACCGCCGTAATTGCCGTTCCACCGGCCAGGGCTGCATCGAGAGAAACAGTTGCCATGTCGGTCGGCCGTCTCCTGGAGGAGGGCCATTACACGCGCCAGAAACTCAACGAGGAAGTTTCGAAAAAATTTCTACAGACGTATCTGGAGATGCTCGACTTCAGCCATTTCTTTTTTACCCAGAAGGATGTCGATGAGATGACCGCCAAGTATGGCAGTTCGATGGCCGGGGACGTCCTGCTGGGAAATCTCAAACCAGCCTATGAAATTTATGCTCTCTATACGAAACGGGTGGATGATCGTGTCGCTAAAATAAAAGAGCTTTTGAAGCAACCGATCGACTTCAAGAGCAACGCGACGGTTGAATTGAGCCGTCAAAAATCGCCATGGCCAAAAGATGAGGCGGAAGCCGATCAACTCTGGCGTGGTCGAATCACCAACGATCTCTTGCAGGAACATCTGAGCGAACATCCAATCGAGCCAGCACCTCAACTGGTTTCACGCCGGTACGATCGCCTCGCTAAGAACGTCCATGAGGAAGATAAGGACGAGCAAATGAAGCTCTACCTCGATGCGCTCGCACAGGCATATGACCCGCATTCCGAATACTTAAGCAAGGCCGACATGAAGAATTTCAGTATCAATATGGGTCTGTCGCTTGTGGGTATCGGCGCCATGCTGCGCTCAGAAGACGGCTACGCGAAAATTGAAAACCTCGTTCCGGGCGGGCCGGCACAGGCCGATGGACGACTCAAGGTCGGGGATCGAATCACTGCCGTTGCACAGGGGCCGGCCGACTACGTCGATGTCCGCGAAATGCGGTTGGACAAGGTTGTCGAGATGATCCGCGGCAAGAAAGGCACGCATGTGCGCTTGCTGGTGATCCCTTCAGATGCAACAGACCCGTCGCGCCGGAAAAATGTCGAGCTTGTCCGCGATGAAATTAAGCTGAAAGACCAAGAAGCGCGCGCCGATATCATTATCAGGAAAGACGAAAACGGCGATCCCATCAAACTTGGATGGCTTACTCTGCCTTCTTTTTATGCTGACATGGACAAACACCAGAAAAGCACGACGCGCGATGTGCTGGCGTTGCTCAAGCGGCTGAAGAAAGAAAACATCGCCGGCTTGGTTATTGATCTCCGACGAAATGGTGGTGGGTCGCTGGAGGAAGCACTGTCGCTCACAGGCTTGTTTTTGAAATCCGGCCCAATCGTTCAGACGAAAGATTATAACGGAAGCATCAGAGTTTCTGCGAATCCCGACCCGGGCATCGCTTATTCCGGCCCTATGATCGTGTTGACCAGCCGGCAAAGCGCGTCCGCGAGTGAGATTTTCGCGGCAGCTCTTCAGGATTATGGTCGGGCTGTGATTGTCGGTGACAAAAACACATTCGGTAAAGGGACCGTACAGACGATTCTTCCGATTGGCAGGTTCGCTTCACTGCTGGGCGGCCATAGCGATGAGGATGGTGCGTTGAAATTGACAATTCAGAAATTTTATCGCGTTGCCGGCGGGTCCACCCAACTCCACGGTGTGGCTTCAGACGTTGTTCTGCCGAGTCTGAGTGATCTTCCGGAATTCGGCGAGAGCGCGTTAAAGAACGCCCTTCCCTACGACGAGGTAGCTAAGGCGAGATATACGAAGTGGTCGGATAGTCATTCCCTATTTATCGATCAACTGCGTCGACGCTCGGAGGAACGCGTCAAGAACGACCCCGAATTTCACTATGTGGTGGACGACATTGGCCGCTTGCGTCACAAGCTCGATGAGAATCGAATTTCGCTGAACGAAGATGCGCGAAAGAAAGAGCTTCAGGACGACAAAGCGCGTAAGGAAATCCGTTCGAAGGAGCGCCTGGCGCGCAATGAGGAGGAACCCCGAATTTACCGGGTGACGCTCGACACGGTTGATAAACCAAATCTCCAATTAATTATGTACCCCGGGAAATTGGCTGAGGCGAAAAAGAACGGCGTTACTCCGAAGGTTGATTCTGACGCTGCTTCCGATGCAGACACGGATTTAATCGGCGGTGGCGCTGACGGTGACGACGATACCAAGACACCGGCGATCGACCCGGAGCGCGACGAGACACTTAACATCTTGACGGATCTGGTGGATCTCTCGCGTGGACCGAAGACGGCCAGTGCCAATAGTGTTGATAAGGCCGCGCCCGAACAACGGCCGTAGCCCGCGCGCTTTGCCTTCTTTCTTCGGGTAGGCGCTCTGTCTTTCTGCACACCTGCGCTTCGTTCCGCGGGACACGCCGGCCTCTATCCGGCACTTACACCGCAATGGGCGCCTTGATCGATGGATGCGGGTCGTAGCCGACAAGCTCGAAATCTTCAAATTTGAAATCGTGAATGTTTTTCACGGCCGGATTCAGCTTCATCCGCGGTAAAGATCGAAACTCTCGTGAAAGCTGCTCGCGCGCTTGTTCCAGATGGTTTTTGTAAAGATGCAAGTCGCCAAAGGTATGAACGAAATCGCCGGGTGTGAGACCAGCAACCTGCGCCACCATCATCGTAAATAATGCGTACGAGGCGATATTGAAAGGAACGCCAAGAAACAGATCGGCGCTTCGTTGATAAAGCTGGCAACTGAGCTCGCCGTCCTGAACGTAAAACTGGAAAAGAAGATGACATGGTGGCAGCGCCATTTTGTCGATTTCCGCCGGATTCCATGCGCTTACGATGAGTCGGCGACTCTGCGGATTTGATTCGATTTGCGTAATCAGATTGTCGATTTGATCCACCCGCACGCCGTTTGCACCGCGCCAGTCGCGCCATTGCGCGCCATAGACGCGGCCGAGATCGCCAGTTTTGTCGGCCCACTCGTCCCAGATGGTCACGCCATGTTCATTGAGGTACCGAACATTCGTGTCGCCGCGCAAAAACCAGAGCAGTTCGTAGATGATCGATTTGATGTGCAGCTTTTTGGTCGTGAGCAGCGGGAATCCCAGTCCATCCGTGCGCAAGTCAAATCGCGTCTGCGCGCCGAAGACAGATAATGTGCCCGTGCCGGTGCGATCCGTTCGCGGTTGACCTTTCTCGAGTACGAGTCGGAGTAGCTCGTGATATTGTCGCACGCGGAAATTTTATCGCGGTGCGCGCTTTCGCGAAACAGAATTTCTTTTCATCTCGCACGCAATCTCTGGAGCGGCGGCCATGGCCGTCCCCCAACGGAACTGCCGCCCTCTGCATCTTGTGATTGCGAGATTCGAGCGGGCAACCAAGTTTTCGCGAAGCTGCCGCACGAACCGGTTTTGCTTTTCGAAAGAGTTCAAAAGTTGGCGCCGTGTGGTCCGCACTCCACCGATCCTTCTACCGAAACTCTTACAATCTATGAAGACGCGCCCACACTGACGCCGCTTGACCTCGGGCCGCCCGGAAACAGTCCCGGCGACGCGTATTATTTCTCCGCTCCAATATATTCGAGCCTCGGCGGTCGGTTGATTGGCGAGGCATTTGGTTCTAAAACGTTGATTAAGCTTGCCGCTCAGGCCAATCCAAACTCCGAGAAACGTGCCACGCTTCTGTTTTTCACCTTTGCCGAGGTCAGGATCAAATCATAGTTCTGGGCGCTGCCGATTATCCACCGACCACGGCTGAATTTCGTTCAGACCAGGCTGTCGTGCGTTCCATTCTGGCTGGAACTGGGAGATACATGGGCGCCCATGGCCAATTGACCAGTACGCGGAAGAAGGACGACTCGTACACGCAGGTGTTCACACTGCTCAAGTGATGCGAATCGAAAATCGCGGCGATGCGTCTCATTGACACGGCCGCCCGCCGAAACAAGGTCGAATCGAGCCGAATTGTCTCATATACCGCCGAGCCGCCTCAATAGCTAATTGACGTTAGTCACTAGCGAAGAGCAGCTTAAGCTCAAGCGCCCGCGCCTGGCCCGAGGCTTGCTGAGGAACATGTAGATTTTAACTTAAGAGTTTAGCCACAGCGAGTCCGTTTGTCGGCGAACTCAAATCAGAAAGGAATTTTCAATTATGGCTAAAGTTTTAGGTATCGATTTGGGGACCACTAACTCCTGCATGGCTGTGATGGAGGGTGGCGACCCTGTAGTTTTGGAAAATAGCGAGGGCGCACGGACGACTCCGTCAATTGTCGCCTTTACAAAGAGCGGCGAGCGATTGGTCGGCCAGGCCGCAAAGCGTCAGGCGGTGACCAATCCGCAGAACACAGTCTCTTCAATCAAGCGGTTCATGGGCCGCAAGTTCGATGAGGCGCACGAAGAGCAGACGCGCGTGCCCTACAAGATTGTGAAGGCCGCTAATGGTGACGCGCATGTGCAAGTCGAAGTAAACGGCCAGCTAAAGACATTTTCGCCGCCGGAAATTTCGGCGATGATTTTGTCCAAGCTGAAAGCCGACGCTGAAGCGAAACTCGGCGAAAAAATCACGCAGGCGGTCATTACTGTGCCGGCGTATTTCAACGATTCGCAGCGCAATGCCACAAAGGACGCCGGCAAGATCGCGGGTCTGGAAGTTTTGCGCATCATCAACGAGCCGACTGCAGCATCGCTGGCTTACGGTCTCGACAAAAAGAAGGACGAGGAGATTGCCGTTTACGACTTGGGTGGCGGCACGTTCGATATCTCCGTTCTTGAGATCGGCGATGGCGTTTTTGAAGTGAAAGCGACCAACGGTGACACGCACCTTGGCGGTGACGACTGGGATGCGAAGATCATGGATTGGATCGTCAGTGAATTTAAGAAAGATACCGGTATCGATCTCACGAAGCAGCCGGACGCGATCCAGCGAATCAAAGAAGAAGCCGAAAAAGCGAAGATCGCGTTGTCGAGCTCTCAGGAATACGAAATTAATCTGCCGTTTATCACAGCGGATGCCAGCGGGCCGAAGCATATCCAGAAGAAATTGACCCGCGCAAAGCTGGAACAGCTCACGGACGATCTGGTTCAGCGAACCGTCCCGCCCGTAAAGGCGTGTCTCAAGGACGCGCAGGTCAGTGAAAAGGACATCAACGAACTGGTGCTCGTCGGCGGCATGACGCGCATGCCAAAAGTACAACAGGTCGCGCGCGATCTGATCGGCAAGGAACCACACAAGGGTGTGAACCCGGACGAAGTGGTTGCGGTCGGCGCAGCCATCCAGGGCGGCGTCCTTAAGGGCGAAGTCAAAGATGTGCTGCTTCTTGATGTGACACCGTTGACACTGGCGATTGAAACCGCCGGCGGCGTAGCTACACCGATGATTCCGCGCAACACCACGATCCCGACGCGCAAATCGCAGATCTTTTCGACCTATAGCGATAATCAGCCGGGTGTGGAGATCAAAGTGCTCCAGGGCGAACGTCCACTTTCGCGCGACAACAAAACGCTCGGTACATTCCATCTCGATGGGATTCCACCGGCGCCGCGCGGCGTTCCTCAGATCGAAGTAACCTTCGACATCGATGCCAACGGGATTTTGCACGTGTCGGCGAAAGATCTCGGTACCGGGAAGGAACAGAAAATTTCCATCACGGGCAGCTCCGGGCTTTCGAAAGACGAAGTCGATAAGATGCAGCGCGAAGCGGAAGCGCACGCGGAAGAGGACAAGAAGGCCAAGGAAGCGATCGAGATCAAGAACAACGCTGACATGCTCGCCTATCAATGCGAGAAGCAGTTGAAAGAACTCGGCGACAAGATTTCCGGCGACAAGAAAAAGCAGGTCGAAGACGCCATCGCGGCGGTGCGGGACGCGATCAATCGCAACGATGCCGATGCAATGAAGCGGACGTACGACGAATTGCAGAACAAGTTCCAGGAAGTCAGCGCCGACCTTTACAAGCAAGCGTCAGCGCAGGCCGGTCCACAACCCGGTCCGCACCCTGGTCCTCAAACGGGCAGTCATCCCGGCGCCGAACAAGGCGCGGGCAAACCCGAAGGCGACGTAGTCGACGCGGAGTTCGAAGTCGTTGACGACGACAAGAAAAAATAAGGGAAACAATTTGCCGATGGCTCCGGAAATTTCGGAACGCCGGCACAACAACAAACCAAAGGAGTGATAACAACAACTTATGGCAACAGTTAATGTAAGACCGCTCGGAGATCGGGTGCTGGTGCAGCCGATGGAAGAGCAGGAAGTAAAAAAAGGCGGAATCATCATCCCCGATACCGCCAAGGAAAAACCACAAGAGGGGAAAGTGGTCGCCTTAGGCACCGGCAAAATCGATGACAACGGTAAGAAAGTCGATTTCACGGTGAAGAAGGGCGACAAGGTGCTGATCTCGAAATACGGCGGCACCGAAATCAAGATCGACGACGAGAATTACCTGATCATGCGCGAGGACGACATCCTCGGCATCATCGGCTAATCCGATTCAACGATTCAACCAATTAACGAAACATTATGGCAGCTAAACAATTACAATTCGATGAAAACGCACGGCACACGTTGCTGCGCGGTGTTGAGAAACTGGCGAAGGCTGTAAAGGCCACGCTCGGCCCCAGCGGTCGCAACGTTATTCTCGACAAGAAATTCGGCAGCCCGACGATCACCAAGGACGGTGTGACGGTCGCGAAAGAGATCGAGCTGGAAGACCCGTATGAGAATATGGGTGCACAGCTCGTCCGCGAAGTCGCTTCCAAAACTTCGGACGTCGCGGGCGACGGCACGACGACTGCGACCATCCTCGCGGAATCCATTTACCGCGAAGGTCTGCGCAACGTCACCGCCGGCGCGAACCCGACTTCGTTGCAGCGCGGCATCATGAAAGGTGTCGATGCAATCGTCGAGGACCTGAAGAAACTATCCAAGAAGGTCAGTGATCGCACCGAGATCGCGCAGGTCGCGACCGTTTCGGCCAACTGGGACAAGACGATCGGCGAGATCATTGCCGACGCCATGGACAAAGTGGGCAAGGACGGCACGATCACGGTCGAGGAAGCCAAATCGATCGAGACCACGCTCGACGTGGTTGAGGGCATGCAGTTCGACAAAGGGTATCTGTCGCCCTACTTCGTGACCAACGCGGAGGCGATGGAAGCCGTTCTCGAGAATGCTTACGTCCTCATCTACGAGAAGAAAATCTCGAGTTTAAAGGACCTGCTTCCGTTGCTCGAGAAAGTCGCGAAGGCCGGCCGTCCGCTCCTCATCATTTCCGAGGACGTGGAAGGCGAAGCGCTTGCAACTTTGGTCGTAAACAAATTGCGTGGTACCTTGCAGGTCTGCGCGGTGAAAGCTCCGGGCTTCGGCGATCGTCGCAAGGCGATGCTGGAAGATATCGCAGTGCTGACCGGCGGGCGTCTGATCAGCGAAGATCTCGGCATCAAGCTTGAGAACATCAAGCTTGAAGACCTCGGCAAGGCCAAACGCGTTACCGTCGACAAGGAGAACACCACCATTGTCGAAGGCGAAGGCAAAAAAGCCGATATCCAGGGCCGCGTCGCTCAGATTCGTCGTCAGATTGAAGAGACGACCAGCGATTACGATCGCGAGAAACTGCAGGAGCGCCTGGCGAAACTCGCGGGCGGTGTTGCAGTCATCAACGTCGGCGCTGCGACTGAGACCGAGATGAAAGAGAAGAAAGCTCGGGTCGAAGACGCATTGCACGCGACGCGTGCAGCCGTTGAGGAAGGCATCGTCGCAGGTGGCGGTGTCGCGTTGCTACGGGCGCAGAAAGCGCTCGACAACATCAAGGGCCTCGAAGGTGATGAGAAAGTCGGCGTGGCGATTGTCCGTCGTGCCATTGAAGAGCCGACGCGTCAACTTGCCGACAACGCGGGTCGCGAAGGCGCGCTCGTTGTTGAAGAAATCAAAAAGCGCAAAGGCAACGAAGGCTACGACGTCGCCAATGACGAGTACACCGACCTGGTGAAGGCCGGTATCGTCGATCCGACCAAGGTCACGCGCTCTGCGTTGCAAAACGCCGCGTCCATCGCGGGCCTGCTGCTCACCACCGAAGCATTGGTCACGGAGATTCCTGAAAAGGAAAAAACTCCTCCAATGCCTCCGGGCGGTATGGGCGGCATGGATTACTAATCGAGAGTCGAAACAACAAATAACAAACAGCCGAGCTCGCAAGGGCTCGGCTGTTTTGCTTTCACGATGGAGCAAAAATAGATTTGCGAATTGCTGATGATGTGGGGAAAGCTCGGGGTTTAGTCTTCACTATGTGCCGGATATTATTTCTTTTCGTTCTTTGCGGGTTTTTGACTGTGAGTAGAAGCGCGCCAGCGGCGGCAGACGTCATGAATGCTGTCGCCGAGCGGTACGTCCATCTGGTACTGGCCCTGGGACAGCATGATCCCGATTACGTCGACGCGTTTTACGGACCGACAGAGTGGAAGACGCGGGTGGAGAAGGAAAAAAAGTCGCTGGATGCGATCGGTGCCGAAGCCGCCGAGTTGGTCGCGATCCTGGCGAAAATTCCCGACGCAGCAACGTCGGATGATGAGATCCTCAAATTGCGGCGCGAATATTTGCAGAAACAAATTTCCGCGCTGGCGGCGCGGGTCCGGATGTTGAAGGGCGAAAAATTAAAGTTCGACGACGAGTCTCGCGCGCTTTACGACGCTGTCGCGCCGACATATGGGGATTCACATTTCGATCAGATCATCGCCCAACTCGAGAAGAAAATTCCCGGCACAAATCGCGAGTCGGGCTCGGACCCGTTATGGGAGCGCTACGAGGCATGGCGGAAGCCGTTTCTGATTCCGAAGGAAAAACTCGATCACGTGTTTCAACTCGCGATCAAGGAATGCCGAGCCCGAACGCTGGCACACATTGCGCTTCCGCCTACCGAGAGTTTCACCGTCGAGTACGTGACCAATAAGCCATGGGGCGGTTACAATTGGTACAAAGGCAATTTCCACAGCGTGATTCAGGTGAATACTGATCTGCCGATATACATCGATCGCGCGGTCGATCTCTCGGCGCACGAAGGTTATCCCGGCCATCACGTTTATAACTCGCTGCTGGAAAAGAACCTGGTCCGCGATCGCGGCTGGGTGGAGTTTTCGGTTTACCCGCTCTTCTCACCGCAATCGCTCGTCGCGGAAGGGACAGCGAATTTCGGACGCGAGGTTGCGTTCCCGACCAAGGCCGAGCGAATGAAGTTCGAGAAAGAAGTTTTGTTTCCGGCAGCGGGAATCGATGCCTCACGCGCAGACGAATATTACGCTGTGCAGGATTTAATGAAGCAGCTCGACTATGCCACGAACGAGGCCGCGCGAAGATTGATCAACGGTGAGATCGACCAGAGCGCTGCGGTGCAATCGTTGCAAAAATACGCAGTGATGGAACCAGCTCGCGCTCAGCAGCGGGTGAAATTCATTCAGCGTTACCGAAGTTACGTAATCAACTATAATCTCGGGGAAGACATCGTGCGTCGTTACATCGAGAAACGAAGCGGCAGCGATCCTGAGAAACGGTGGGGCGAATTCGCCAAACTCATTTCCTCGCCACGATTGCCGAGCGGATTGCAGTAGACTTTCTGAGATGATTAGTCGTCGGCAATTTACGAAAACCTTGGGCGGGGCGGTGACGTTGACCGCGATCAAGCCGGACGCTTTGTGGTCGAGCGAACCGACCGCTGACGCCACAACGGTATCGGTGTTGCCCGTTGCGGCGGAATTGTATCGCAAGGCGTTGGTAATCGACGGGAACGTACTGGGCGCGATCGGGTTTCCGATTTCGAATGATGATCCGGCGGGCGTGACCAAGCGGATTGTCGGGTCCGGTGTCAACGTAGTGAAGTCGACACTTGGCGGTCCGCAGGGAAATTTTGAGGAGGCCGTGGCCGCGATCGCGAACGCGGAGCTGTTGATGGAAAAGCAGCCGGAAGCGTTTTTCAAAGTGCAGCGCGCGGCCGATTTCGATCGCGCGAAGAACGAAGGAAAGCTCGGCGTCATTTACTCGTTCGAATCGCCGAACATGCTCGAGGACAAGATCGACAGGATCGAGCTGTTCCGCAGTCTCGGGGTGCGCCTGATGCAGCTTACCTACAATCATCGGACACCGCTCGGGTGCGGTTGTCTCGACGGCGACACGGACGGCCTGACCGATCTCGGCCGCAGCGCCGTGGCCAAAATGAATGAGATCGACGTTGCGCTTGATCTCAGTCATTCCAACACAAAGACGACGGCAGACGGCATCGCGGCGTCGAAGAAACCGGTGTTGATCACCCACGCCGGCTGTCGCGCTGTTTATATGCATCCGCGGAACAAGGAAGATCGCGAATTGAAGGCGTTGGCGGAGAAAGGCGGGGTGATCGGAATTTACATGCTGCCGTTTCTAACCGAGCCGCCGAAGCAGCCGATGCTCAAGGATTTTCTCCAGCATCTCGACCACGCGGTCAAAGTTTGCGGCGAAGATCATGTGGGGATCGGGACGGACGTTCCCTTTTTGCACGTCGGCGAAGAGGAACTTGCCGAACTGAAACGCAGGAGCGAGGAGCGGAAAGCCGCGGGTATCGCTGCGCCAGGCGAGGACCGGCCGGCTTATATCCCGGACCTGAACACCGAACGGAAACTCGAGCTCGTAACCGATGCGTTGTTGAAACGGGGATACAAAAGCGCGGCAGTAGAAAAAATCCTGGGCGGTAATTTCAAGCGAGTCTTGGCCGATATCTGGTCGGCGTAATTACTCAGGCATCTGTCCCGAGCCGCCAGTTGACCAGTTTGTTTCTCGATCATTGGGAGGTGTGAGGATGCCAAAAACCCGACAGGATTTACGCGTTCCTATTGCTCGCCAACCAAGGCATTGATGCGAGTTAAATAAAGCTGGCCGCTGGAGCCACGGCCCATTGGGTCCTCGTCCTAGAGTGAAAGTGCCATCGAACTGAACCGGCCACAGGCCGGTGGCTACAACATTCGTGTGATCGCGCTAGGCGGTGGCCATGATTCGGGAACTCGTTAGGCCGAGCTTTGTCAAATTTGCTTTAATTCATTCCCAAAACCGTGCAATGTCGAAAGCGGAGGTTTTATGACGATCTGGCAAATTATTCTCCTAATCGCCGCGTTTGGAGCGGTGGGCGGAATTGTTAACTCCGCGATTAGCGGCGAGTTTAATTATCCGCGGTTTGATCCCGGGGCGAATGTCTGGCGGCCCGGTTGGATCGGTAATGTGTTGGTTGGCGCGGTTGCTGCGCTGGTGGTCTGGGGCGTTTATGGTCCGCTGGCATCGTACGATTTGGTAACGGGAAGAACGATCGAGCTACATCTCACTGTCGCCCAGCTTCTGACTTCGCTTGTTGTCGGCTTAAGCGGTGGTAAAATTCTTACATTGATGGCTGAGAAACAGGCAGCGACGATTTCAAAAGATCAACTCGCTGCCACCCTTAGCGCGCTAACGAAAGATTGATATGGTTATCCAAGACGAAAAAGCCGCAAAGATTCAGGAGCTTTTAAAGCAGCTTTCCAGCGCCGATACGTTCCAATCGGTCGCGATCACGCGGCAAATCAGGGATATCGCAACTGAAAATGCAGGGCAGAAAAATCAGGCTGCACCAAACAAACCCGTAGCCATTAAGCCCGACACAAATAGTTGAGTTTTGCCAACATGAGCTTGGCTGAAATCAAGACTGCCATCCAACGGCTTTCGTTTGAAGAGCGCGCCGAGTTGGCGGCATGGTTGCACGGTTGGGATGATGATGACTGGGACGAGCAGATGAAGCGCGACATCGCGGGCGGTAAGCTCGATACGATTCTCCACGAAGTGGAAGATGATATCAAAGCAGGTCGCCTCCGCGATATGCCGTGAAGTCCAGAACGCATCGGCGATTCTGGCACCAGTTCCATGGGCTGCTAGGTCACGTCCAATGTCTCGCGCGAGAGAAGTTTCAACTCTGGCTACGGGATCCCTTCCATCCCTCGATGCGGTTCAAACCGCTTTTCGGCATTGTCTGGTCAGTTCGAATTGGAGACAGCTATCGTGCTCTCGCACGTCGGGAATGTGATATGGCGGTGTGGTTTTGGATTGGGACTCACGAAGAGTATACCAATTTCATTAACAGGCTTCGTTAGAAAACCTTCGCCTCTTGTGGCGTCAACAATCAGCAATCGGGCTTGCCATAAGCGCGCGCATCGCGGATAATAAAGTCCCGATGATCAGGGCGAATTGTCGGGCGCGGTTTACTGCGGCTGATTTCGACTTCATCGTGCGCACGCTCGCGCGGTCGCAAACTGGTCAGGTCTCTCTTGTCGATCTGTTGAGCGACGTCGAAACGCTAGATTCCATTCTGGACCATCCACAGCTGGTTGATGCGATCTTAAATCACTGCGGGCATCTTCGGATATCGTCGCAATTTTATTTTTATGTGCTGGCCCGCCATGTTTTGCAGCAGGGCGGAATTGGCGACCGAAAATTGTGCGATTATGTCGCGTCATTGTTGGAAACGTTTTCGCGCGCGAAGCAATTGCAGGGGCCGCAAGCTTCGGGGCGCGCCGAGTCCGCTACGGCGGATTCGTCCATTGGCGAGCAATACATTTCGGACATCCTGATTGCGTTGACCCGGGCGAGTCCCGAGCAAGCGTTTCTGCTTCGGGCGCATATCGGCAATTATTCGCTCTTCATCAGCGGAATTTTTCATCCCGCGGTCGCGGGACAGCGCAGTTTGCGCGGCGGTCCGGACATCGGATTCTACGAACGGGTTGGCCGGACCAACTATCAACTGGTTGCATCGCACGCTGCCGCGCGTCGGTGCGAACTGGATGATGTTTTCGAAGGATTGGCAGATCGGTTCCGCGATGTCCGGCTCGCGCTGAACCAACTCTCCGATCGACTGCTGAACCTGGATGACGACGCGCGACCTTCGCTTTCCTTGTGAACGAGACGCTCTTCAGCCAGATCCAGAAATTATTTGAGCGAACCTACGCGCAGGTCGGGATCAATCTGGAAGATTGCCTGATCGATAGGACACGCTGCGGGCAGTTGTCTATTTTGGCTGGAAAATCCGCCGTCGAATTGAGCGAACTTGCGCGCACGTTTTTGCGACGCGCAGGCGACCAGCTTTATGTCGGCATTTATTATTCGCGCTGGCTCATCGAACAACTAGAGCAACACGATCCGCGCGCGGGAGTCGGCGATCGAAACATCCGGTCGCTGATCATGTTCGTAGAGGAACTCAATCACGCGTTGCATGCGGCGCTTCAGTTCAAAAAAGGAACCCGCGAGATTGCTTCCGAGGATTTTGCGCGAAATCTGGAGCTCCAGGCGCAGGTCGATACCTATCTGGTTCTGCTTTTGTTTATCGCGTTCTTTCGAAAAACGCAGCGAGTCTCGCGTATGGACCGGCGCTGGCTGCGCTTTCATCTTTTCGCGCGCCAATGCCCCGAGGCATTTCGCGATGCAAATTTGCGCGGCCGTTATTTGGAGACAAGCCAGCTCGCCGCGAGCTACACGCGGTACCTGGACACTCTCAACAACCAGCGGCGGCTCGATGAAATCCGGCGCTTTCATTCACTCGAATACGGCGCAAAAAAGGCGCGGATTTTGGCGCTTACAAATCGCAGCTCGAACCAGACAAGCTAGCAGTTGCGCGAACATGGCGACACGGCGATTACTCTGGCATGACGACGTATCCGAAAAGCCCGAAAGAGACGACTTGCGGCATGATGTATTTCCCGCGAATGCTCGACAAGATTCGCCTGTACGCACACGGCGAACTGCATGAGGATTATCACGAGAACCTCGGCGGAGCGAAAGCGGCCGATGGAACGTGCTGTAATTTTCTGCGTGTCGACTATAGCGATCTTCGCGATCGGGTCCTCCAAGGCGGAACCGACGAGGAGATCCTCGAATGGTGCTTTGAAAAAGGCCGCCGCTTAAATGACGGCGATCTGTTTGTTTGGAATGGGTTCGCATCGAAACTCGGATGGCGGGATTCAATCACGCCACGGCTCGAACAACGAAAAAAGGAAGCGGGAATCGCCGATCGCCACGACATTGTCACAATACCCGACCTGATCGATTTTGATGAGGGCCGGTTCCCACAGGCAGCCAAGACTCCGTGAGCTCCTCGAATGTGATCTGCCGACGAATAACGTTTGGCGCCGCTGTTTGTCTGTGCATTCTCGCATTCAGCGCGTGTGAGTACGAAGTTCCAATCACATCGAGTCCAACTCGCAAGGTGCAGGAACAACTGCTTGGGAATTGGGTTTCACTGGATGGCAAAGAGAACATGAGAATACGCTCGTGGGACAACAGCACTTACGCCGTTTATTACGATGGCGACTTGTTCCGCGCTTATCACTCCGACGTCGCGGAAACACCGTTTGCCAGTGTTCAGGACCTCAACTCGAACGATCGGAAGTACGCTTATGTGGTTTGGAAACTGTCGGATGACGGCCAGCGCCTCAGTTTACGAAACGTGAACCGCAAAGTAGTCCCGAAGGAAACCAAAGATTCCGCCGCGGTTGCTGCGCTTTTGACAAAAAACGCTCGCAACCCCGAGCTGTTTGGCGAAGAGATCGAGTTTCGCAAGGAGAAATAAGGGGCGGTTCTAGCCACCTCATTGAGCCGCGACAAAGGTGGAACGCGTGGTCCTCAACACGTTGAAGAATATCTGGCCTCGGGCAACCGCCATCGGCTCGCCGCGGCGAGCTGATCGACCTTGACACAGCAATTGATGATCACACGCTCTTCTGACAAAGTTGGAAATGCGTGGATTGCAAAATCGTCTTAGCGTGGCCCTTCTTCTCTCGCTTTTATTGTTTTTCTGGACTGCGCCAATCCAGGCGCAGGCAACCGCTAAGGGAACATTGTCGCCATCGCCGACACCGGCTGTCTTTTCGCCGCAGACACTCGCGGACCTGAAACAATTACGGCAGGCCGCTTTGACCAGCGACTATGCGTATCGGCAGGTCGCGCATTTGTCGAATAACATCGGGCCACGTTTGACCGGATCCGCGCAGGCAGCCAAAGCAGTTGAGTACGTCGCCGAACAGTTGAAGGGCATCGGCTGCGAAGTACAACTCGAAAAAGCGATGGTGCCGCATTGGGTGCGCGGCGAAGAGACAGCCGCGTTGGTTCAATTTCCCGGACAAGCGCCAGGCACAACGCAAAAAATTGTGCTTTGTGCACTGGGGGCAAGTGTGGCCACGCCTCCGAACGGAATCGAAGCAGAAGTCATCGTCCTTGGAAATTTTAATGAGCTGAAATCGCTGCCCCGGGACAAAGTCGCGGGCAAAATCGTGCTTTTCAATTATCCGTTCGATAAGCAAATGGCCGCGGAAGGTCGCGGCGGCGATGCGTACAGCGAAGCGGTTGTTTATCGAAGCAATGGTCCAAGTGCAGCTGCGCGACAAGGCGCGCTCGCCTGTCTGATTCGTTCGGTTGGCGGAGCCGACTATCGGCTTCCGCACACGGGTGAGACGGATTACGCAAATGACGCACCCAAAATTCCCGCCGGGGCCGTCACATCGGAGGATGCGGATTTAATTGCTGACCTGGTCCGGCAGGGACCGGTGAGAATGAAACTGGTTTTGACGCCGCAAACTCTGCCAGATGTCGAAAGCGCAAATGTTATCGGCGATCTGAAAGGCAGCGAACATCCCGAAGAGATGATCGTCGTTTCCGGTCACCTGGACTCATGGGACCTCGGTACAGGCGCGATTGACGATGGTGCCGGTGTCGCAGTGTCGATGGAAGTGGCGAACCTCATCCAAAAACTCCATCTCAAACCGAAACGCACGATTCGGATAATTGCGTGGATGAATGAAGAAAATGGATCGGCCGGTTCAAAGCAGTACGCAAAAGATCATCAAAACGAGATGTTGAATCACTTCGCGGCCATGGAAACCGACGGTGGGGCCGATCATCCGCTTGGCATCAACATCAAGGCAAAACCAGAAGTGAAAAAGATGCTAGAGCCGGTCGCAGGAATTTTGCAGGAATCAGGCGCGGGCATGCTTAGTTTAGTCGAACATTGTGGGGCTGACATCAAGCCGCTGGAGACAGCTGGTGTGCCTGCCTTTAGTCCGATCCAGGACAGCCGTTTCTATTTCAATTATCACCACTCTGCCGCCGACACGTTGGACAAAGTTGTCCCGAAAGAATTGGCCGAGAATTCCGCCGTCGTCGCAGTTCTTGCCTATGCGCTGGCGAACATGGAGCGACCGTTGCCTCGGTGAGTTGTAGTCGCCCCGCTATGTTGAGGCGCACCCGGGCGTATTGCTGCCGCGGCACGGCAAATGCAGCGCCGTGGCTACATCTTCCTGTAATGCCGCCTAACGATGTTTCAAGTTACGCAGCTCATTGAGCGCAAAATTAGCTGCTCGGCGGCCGCGATTGCGGACAAATCGCCACGGGCCGCCATCGACAAAATAAGTGAGCAGAATGCTATCGCGCGTTTTCACTTCCGATCCGACCGGGTCGGCGGAATGCCATGTATTGTCAGCCACTGCGAATGCATAGCCGCTATTGGGCGAGAATGGCATCTGCGCTTTCTTTGGTTTTCTCCCATTTGGAAGAACTTCGTGAAAAATCGTGCCGATGTGTGGTGTCGAATTGTCGGCGGGCAGATACAACTGCACGGTAATTCCTTTCCATAGGCTGTCAGTGTGTTTAAAAATGCGGTATCCGGGGATGTCGCGAGTGAGGATCGGCACCGGATACATCTTCATTTTTGCAAAATTACGACCGAATCTGCGTTCCAAGCCGGGCGCGAGTCGTTGCACGAACGCTTTCTGTAATTCTTTGGAGCGCAACGTCTGCCCGGCTGCCTCCCAGATTTCGCGCTTCATCGGGGGCAAATGGCGGATGTACTCTGGAAAAAGATCGATCTTGGTGCGAGTCGGTTTGCCGTCGGCCCTGCTGCTTCCCGTTTTGCTTTTCCCAGACATTGCCCGGTAGTCATCTGTCACCGGCATCGCGAGCAACATTTCCGCGTAGAAGTCGTCCGGAAATACGCGGTCGAATCTCAAATGATGAAATGGTGCGTCGCCCGCGTGTGCGTTTTGGACCGAGTCTGCGACGAAATTCGTCAAATTGTTGACTGACCACGATTGTCTCATTGATTGAATTGTTCCCGTGAATCATGAGTCAAACAACTGAAAAACGCTCACGTTTCGCGCGCTTCGGGCGCTGGGTTGCCGAGTTAATTCTGGTGTTCGTTGGTGTTTACGCGGCGTTTTGGCTCAATAGCTATCAGCAACACCGCGAGGACGCGCAACGGCGTGATCAGATTCTGGCTTCGTTCGAGCAGCAATTGCGTAAAGGAATCGAAAGCGGAAAAATTAATCGTGCGAAAGAAGAACAAAAAGCCGCGGAGTTCCAACGCGCGCTCGATGCCGGTGAAATGCCGCGGCTCCAGCCGTTTTTTTTCATCACTGACTACAGCCCAAGCGACTGGGCTACGATGCTGCAATCCGGAGGCGTTCAACTGCTTGACGTGCAGACGCTCCTGGCTGTGCGAAACGATGAGTCAGTTATCCGCTGGGGATTGAACAGCATGGCGCGCTATCAAAAATTGAGTGACGAACTGATTGTGCCGAACCTCGACCAGGACATTTCTTTTTTTTACGATCCGGCCACGAAGAAATTGAGAAAACGATTCGAGATATATCCCGAAGCTCTACAAGCCACTGTGAAATTCGCCGGCGATCTTGAACGGACCCACGCTGAGTTGCTCAAACGAATCCAGGCCGAACGGCAACGAAATCGTTAACATGAATCCAACGATCCGAATTTTTGCGCTTCTTTTGTGGACCCTGGCCCCGAGGTTCGTGTTAGGCGCGGAGTATCCGGCACCGACGGAAGGCGATTATACAGTTCGCGATTTCAAGTTTGCCTCGGGCGAAACCTTGCCGGAGTTGCGTCTCCATTATCGGACGCTAGGGAAACCGGAAAAAGATGCGCAGGGCAAAACGACGAATGCCGTTCTGATCATGCACGGGACGACTGGCAGCGGCGCACAATTTATTCGCCCCGAGTTTGCCGGCGAACTGTTTGGAAAAGGTCAGCCGCTCGACGCGACGAAGTTTTACATCGTGTTGCCGGATGGCATTGGTCACGGCAAATCGAGCAAACCGAGTGACGGTATGCACGCAAAATTCCCGCGTTACGTTTATCTGGACATGGTGGAAGCGCAGTACCGCCTCTTGACCAACGGCCTCGGCGTAAATCACGCGCGACTCGTCACGGGAACATCAATGGGAGGAATGCAGACCTGGCTGTGGGGCGAACTGCATCCCGATTTCATGGACGCGCTCATGCCGCTGGCGAGTTTGCCGACACAGATTTCAGGGCGCAATCGCGCGTGGCGCCGCATGGTGATTGACGCCATCCGCAATGATCCCGCCTGGAACGGTGGCGAGTACAAAACACAGCCGCCGAGCCTGCGCACGGCAGCCGAGATGCTGTGGTTCATGAGCAGCAATCCAGTCTTGCGTCAGAAGGACGCGCCTACACTTGCGAAAACGGATGAGGTTCTCGACAAGTTCGTCGAGCAAATCGTCAAGAGTGATGACGCCAATGACGTGCTCTACGCGCTCGAAGCTTCACACGATTACAATCCAGGGCCGAATCTAGAAAAAATCCAGGCGCCACTTCTGGCGATTAATTCAGCGGACGATTTGATCAATCCACCAGAACTCGGCATCCTGGAAGAGGAGATCAAGCGCGTTCCGCATGGCCGCGCAATCGTGATTCCGCTCAGCGACAAAACCCGTGGCCACGGCAGCCACACCCTAGGGGCCTTATGGAAAGATCAGTTAGCGGAGCTGCTTAAGGAGACAGAAAAGTGACCGCTCAATATCACTCATAATACGCGCCGCCATAATAACTGTACCACGGATAATACGGATAATAAAACGGTGCGTGGTAAGTGTTATATCGGGCCTCGGGGGCGGCAGTCTCAGAGTAATACGTTCCAGCACATCCACCCAGCGAAAGTGCAAGAAGTATCGCGCATAAGATCGAGAGCATGGCTGCCGTTCCCTGACTCGTGTTTGTACCCACCGCCGCCGATGTCTTCATCAGCTCATTTAATGACAACGGCTCAAGCAAACAAAGCCAAATTAAAATAAATTTTGCGCCGCCTGTCTCGGGGCGCCACCGGTCGTAAGATTCTTCCCTGATTACGGCGATTTAGCTTGCGCAGCCAAAGGGGCATCGGCGCATCCGCCAGCAGCGGACGGCGCCGATGCCTTACCCAAGCGCGTGTCGCAAATCAATACCAGTCGCCGTAAATTCTGCTGCCGTAGTACCGCGGACCATAAGCATCATTGTAGCGAGTGCCGGAGCGTACTATGGTCCTCTCATACGTCGGGCCGTAATAATAGGAGTACGGATTGCCGTAATAGCCGTAATCGGGCGCATAATATGCGGTCGGATAGTAATGACCGGTGTCATACGCCGTCGCGTAGGGACTCTCTGCACAGCCGCCCAGAAGCGTTGCAACAGCGCCTGCGCAAACGATTGACAGGAAGAATGTGCGACTGGACCGTTTGAATTTCGAGTCTGTGATTGTGTTCATCAGATTTCCCCCTTTCATTGAATTCTGATTTTCCCTTCGAATCCGAAACGCGTTTCGGGTTAACGGGACCTGTGCCTTATCGCGGCGATCTGTTTTGATCCACTCGTCGATTCAGCAAACAGATCTCACTATAAAAATCGGCGCTCGCGGCCTTTTTGGCTGTAGCCGGCAGGATGACAGAGTCGCCAGTTGCATCGCATTATTTTGAAAACGCCGGCCCTCAACTTAGAATTCGCGCACATGAAACGAAATTTCCTTTGGTTTGGCGTGTTGGTAACAATTGTGTGCACAATGTTCGCTCAAGATCATTCACCATCCCCACCGGTGGATTTTGACGTCATCATTAAAGGCGGCACGGTTTATGACGGGACGGGCGCCGAGGCGAAGCAGGCTGACGTTGCAATTCGTGGCGATCGAATTGCGGGTATCGGCGATTTCAAGACAGCAAAGGCAAAGAGCATTATCGATGCGAAAGGACTCGCGGTAGCTCCCGGGTTTATCAACATGCTTTCGTGGTCTACCGAATCGCTGATTCAAGATGGCCGTTCGCAGAGTGAGATTCGGCAGGGGGTGACCACGGAGATCATGGGCGAAGGCGAATCGATGGGTCCCATCAACGATCGTGTGCGCGAACACAAGATTCGTCAGCAAACGGACATTAAATACGACATTACATGGAACACGCTCGCGGAATACCTGCAGTACCTCGAAAAACGCGGCGTGTCGTGCAATGTGGCGTCGTTCATCGGCGCCACGACGATTCGCGAATACGTGATCGGATTCGAGGATAAGGCACCGACACCAGATCAACTCGATCAAATGCGCGAACTGGTGCGCAAGGAAATGGAAGCCGGCGCACTGGGGATTGGCACTTCGTTGATCTATCCCCCCGCATTTTACGCGAAGACCGAGGAACTGATTGAGCTCTGCAAGGTCGCCGCGAAATACCAGGGCAAATACATCTCGCACATGCGGAGCGAGGGTAGCCGCGTGCTTGAGGCGCTTGATGAATTAATTCGCATCAGCCGCGAGGCAAAAATTCCGGCGGAAGTCTATCACATCAAAGTTTCTGGCCGGCAGAACTGGCCAAAGATTAACGATCTGCTTTCGCGAATCGAAGCGGCCCAGCGGGAGGGACTAAAAATCACCGCTGATATGTACACCTATACCGCCGGAGGAACCGGGCTCGATGCATCGCTTCCGCCCTGGACCGAAGACGGCGGTTATCCTGCGTTATTCAAGCGGCTACGCGATCCGGCGACGCGCGAGAAAATCAAGGCCGAGGTCCAGAAACCTACCGGCGCGTGGGAAAACCTTTATCTGGACGCTGGAGGCCCGGAGCACATTCTTTTGGTAGAGTTCAAATCCGAAAAACTGAAGCCCCTTACCGGAAAAACACTGGCTGAGGTGGCCAGGATGCGCGGCAAAGATCCTATCGACACCGCGATGGATTTGATAGCAGAAGACGAATCGCGTGTCGGCACACTTTATTTCATCATGTCGGAAGAGAACGTGAAGAAAGAATTCGTGAAGCCGTGGATTTCTTTTGGCTCTGATGAAGCTTCGCAGGCACCTGAGGGCGTTTTCCTGAAATCGAATCCACATCCGCGCGCTTACGGAAATTTCGCGCGCGTCCTAGGCAAATATGGGCGTGACGAAAAACTGATTCCTATAAATGAAGCTGTTCGAAGACTGAGTGGTCTTCCTGCAACCAATCTGGGGCTCGATCATCGCGGGTTTCTCAGGGAAGGGATGTTTGCCGACGTTGTAGTGTTTGATCCCTCGACAATCACCGATCGTGCCACGTACGAGAAACCGCATCAATATGCAGTCGGTATGAAGCACGTTTTCGTAAACGGTGTACAAGTACTCAAGGACGGAGAACACACCGGCGCGAAACCGGGCCGTGCCTTGTGGGGCCCGGGAAAAGTGAGATAAGTGCCGCGGCCCCATTTGAATTGGTTTTCGATTAAAAAGAAAGGCGGCACGGCATCGCCATTGAAAATGGCGGGCAGAGGATCGAATTTAAGTGTTACATCGATTCACCAATGGACCCAATTAGAAACATTAAGCTTCGCTGGTTGCATGGCGCGCTGCACGACCTGACCTCGGAGCTGTCACATTTGCAATTTTCCCAATTTGCGCCGCATGCCTGGGAGCCGGCCATCAATGCGTACCGCTGCGAAGAATCCATTCGTATTTGCGTCGATTTGGCGGGTGTTGAACGTGCGCTCATTGATCTCACGGTCGAGCCGCGACGGCTGCTGATTCGCGGCACCCGCGAGCTTCCCGAGCCGACCGACGACGAAGGGTGCGCGCTGCAATTGCTGGCGATGGAAATCGATTATGGCCCGTTCATACGCGAAGTGCCGTTGCCTGCCGAAGTGGAAGTCGAACAAGCACACGCCGAGCAACGAAACGGGCTGCTTTGGATTTCGCTGCCCCTAAAGGAATCATGAGCGCAAAAGAACTCAGCACGTTACGGGCCAGCGTCGATTCCAAACCAGGAACGGAGAGCACCATCGCCGCAGGAACAGGCGAAAGCCAGATACCGCATATCCCTGAGGAGCTATCAATCCTGCCAGTGCGCGGAATCGTCATTTTTCCGGGGACGATTATTCCGCTGAATGTCCAGCGCGCGGCGTCGCTTAAGCTTCTCGACGACACTTTGCCGCGAACAAAAGTGATTGGGCTGCTGACACAGCGTGATGAGAGCAAGGAAGATCCGACGTCACAGGACCTCTACACAGTTGGCACGGCCGCGCTGGTGCTCAAGCTGATTCGCCAGACAGAGGACAATGTCCTGGTGATCGTGCAAGGGCTTCGTCGCCTTTCGCTTCGCAAAATCGTCGCTACGTCGCCGTTTCTCCGGGCCGAGGTCGATTTGCCTCAGTCTATAGTACCGCCGGAGAGCAAGGAATGGGAAGCTACGTTCCGGAACTTGCGTGATTCGGCTGCGAGACTGTTCGAACTGTCCCCGGACGCGCCGGAACAAGCGCGCCTGATGATCTTGAACATCGAGAGTCCGGAACAGCTGGCTGATTTTCTCGCGCCGAACCTAAACGTGGACGTTCCGCAGAAGCAGGCATTACTCGAGGAGCTCGACGTAGAGAAGCGGGTCCGCGCAATTCAAAAACAAATTTCCGCGCAACTTGAGATCGCCGAGATCCAGCAAAGACTGCAAAAAGATGTGGCGTCGCAATTTTCCGATGCACAACGGCGGGCGTATCTGCGTTCGCAGATCAAAGCAATTCAACGCGAACTGGGAGAAGCCGAAGGTGGCGGCGAGGAACAGGCCGAGCAATTGCGCGCCCGCGTGAAGGAAGCCAACCCACCGGAGGAAGTGATGAAGCAAGCTGAGCGCGAATTGAAGCGACTCGACTTTATTCCCTCAGCCAGCCCGGAGTTCTCCGTCATTGTCAGTTATATCGAGATCATTGCCGATTTGCCCTGGAATAAATTGAGCCAGGACAATCTGGATCTCGACCAGGCACAGAAAATTCTCGATCGCGATCATTACGATCTGGAAAAAGTTAAGAAACGCCTGATCGAATATCTGGCAGTCCGCAAACTCAATCCGCAGGGGCACGGCGCGATTCTCTGTTTTCTTGGCCCCCCTGGCGTGGGCAAAACCAGTCTTGGACAGTCGATTGCCGATGCGCTTGGTCGAAAATTTATCCGGATCAGCCTGGGCGGTATGCGCGACGAAGCCGAAATCCGTGGTCATCGTCGCACGTACATCGGCTCGATGCCCGGCCGTATCATTCAGGAATTGCGCCGGTGTGGGACGCGTAATCCTGTCTTTATGCTGGACGAGCTCGACAAGATCGGCGCGGATTTTCGGGGAGATCCGGCAAGTGCATTGCTCGAAGTGCTCGACCCGCGGCAAAACGACAAGTTTGTCGATCGCTATCTCGACGTGCCGTTCGATCTCTCACAGGTGATTTTCATCGGTACCGCTAATTACATTGAAGGCATTCCGGGCCCGTTGCGGGATCGGATTGAAGTAATCTCTCTACCCGGTTACACCGAGCGCGAGAAACTTGAGATCGCCAAGCGATATCTCGTGAAGCGGCAAATGGAGGAAAACGGACTTAAGCTCGAGCAAATCGAATGGCAGGATGAAGCGATCCGCCAGATCATTAACGATTACACGCACGAAGCAGGCGTCCGCGAACTGGAACGTCAAATCGCGTCTGTTTGTCGTGGAATTGCATCGCAGGTCGCGCGTGGAAAAATCGAGCGCGTAATGGTCACGCCCGAGCTGGTAGGAGAAATGCTGGGCCCGGCGAAGTATGTGCGCGAGACCAGACTAAAGACGAGCAAGGCCGGGGTTGTTACGGGTTTGGCTTACACGCCTACCGGCGGCGAAGTTCTGCACATCGAAGCGACACGTTATCCCGGCAAGGGCAATATCACGCTTACCGGACAAATCGGCGAGGTAATGAAAGAATCCGTCCAGGCTGCGCTGAGTCTTCTTCGCAGTCGCGACGGACAATTGGGCGTGAATTCTGAAGATTTTCGCAAGATGGACATTCACGTGCACGTACCGGCTGGCGCGGTTCCAAAAGACGGGCCATCCGCGGGAATCGCCATGTTCACCGCGCTGGCGTCATTGTTCAGCAACACTCCCGTGCGACCGGAGGTCGCTATGACTGGCGAAATCACTTTGCGCGGTCTGGTTCTGCCTATCGGGGGGTTGAAGGAAAAAAGTCTCGCGGCGATGCGTGCCGGGATATCTACGGTGATTATCCCCAAGTTGAACGAGAAAGATCTCGTCGATGTTCCGGAGGAAGCGAAACAAAAACTCAAATTCGTCCCGGTCGAAAATGTGGATGAAGTGCTGGCTGTAGCGTTGGAGAAGAACGCAGGCACGGCTTCGTCAGGCAACTGACGTCAAAAGCGTGGAGACGATCCTCCCGGAAGCTTTATCCCTGAAGGCGGTTTGTCGCTTCTTCCCGCGCTTCTTGTAAGACGGAGCCCGGACCGAACGATTTCGCACAGGGCAACGATAATCGAAAGAGACGGCGTTCTATCTGCATCGGGTCACGGTGACACCAGGCTCCAACCAATGGGGACAGTTGGGCCTGCGACGCCATTGACGAAAACGTTGTTATTGAGATGCCAAATCGCTGTTTGACGAGTAGCGCCGTTGTAAAGCAGGTAGTCGGGTTTCCCATCACCATCAAAATCGGCTGTGGCTACCAAAGCCCAGTTGCCTGGAACCGTCGGCCCCCAGGCTGCACCAATAAGAGTTGTTCCGGATAAATAGGCGATAGCTGTGTAACCGGAACTCGGATGAAATAGGAGATAATCTGGATGGCCATCGCCATTGAAATCCGCTACGCCCACTAACGTCCAGCCGCTCGGGAGGCTTGGACCAACATCGCCACCGACCAAAACATTATTATTGAGATACCAGACCGCGGTTTGATGGGTGCTGGTTTTGTAAAGCACGTAATCGGGGTTGCCATCCGCGTTAAAATCGGCCGCCCCGACTAACTCCCAGCCATTGGGAAGAGTCGGCCCGAAATCGCCCCCAACAAAGATTGGTCCAGACAGATACCAAATTGCTGTCTGACTCGTACTAGGAGCGAACAACGCATAATCTGAATGACTGTCGAGATCGAAATCGGCCACAGCCCTCAACCCCCAGCCTGGTGCAAGAGCTGGGCCGTACGCGGAGCCGATAAAAACATTGTTATTCAGATACCAGATCGCGGTTTGGCGTGTGTTGGCATCATGAAGCACGTAGTCTGGTTTACCGTCGCTGTTAAAGTCGCCTACTACAGCCCGTTTTACTGGGGGTGGTGCCGGCGGGGAAATCCGAACGTAATAGATGTCTTCTTCGAGATTGAAGGTTGCGCAGTATGCGACATTTGCTCCAGCGTTGTCGGAAACGATCGCGATGTAGTCGCCGATCTTGTTCTGATTCGGGTAGCCGAGGAACGGGTTAAACGAGGAGCTGACTGCGACACTGGGCGACCAGGTATTTCCTCCGTCGAAGCTGGACGAATAGAAGAGTTGGGAGTTCGTATTGTTCGCCGCGTTGCGCGTGTCGAACCAAACAGCATCGATTCGGCCATTGGGCGCGACTGAAAGCGTTCCGAACCAGTGCCACTTCGCATGATTTACAGGATCATCATTGATTCGGCGCGGCGCGCTGAACGTCTGGCCTCCGTTGGTGCTGCGTGCGAACATCACGTCACTACCATTGGTAGCGCCGGTAGGCTGGACGCTCGCAAGCATGTAAACGTTGTTGTTCGTGCTCGTGCCGGACCGATCCACTGCCAGATAAACCTGGCCGACTAGTCCTTCCGGATTGATCGGCTCGCTAAAGGCGATATGACCGCCAAGATTTACCGCAGTGCTTCGATCGAAGGTTGGGGTAACAGCGCCGTTCTTTGCGTTGGTGGAGCGAATACACCAAATCTGATTGGTGTTCAGGTTTACGCCGCCAATGAAAAGATTCCCATTTGAATCGACGTCCAGTGTGCCCCACGCAGGAGTGTTTGGAATGTTGATCGGGTTCAACCAGGTAAGTCCGCCATTAATTGAGCGGCTGAATTGTCTGCCGCCATAATTATTTCCGTCGGTGCTCCAGAATTGATACTGAAATCCGTGCCCTGTGCTGTTGGTGTTATCGATGGTAAACCACTGTTTATCGCCTCCATCGGCCGCAGCAATATTCGTCCACGATTGACCGCCATTGAGCGATCGCCACAAGTCGTCGAAAAAATTCTGGAGAAGACTAAGATAAAAAAAACGGCCGGTGTTGTCCGAGTTGAGAACTGGATCACTACGAAAAACGTTACGTTGAAGAACGCCTCGGTTAATCCATGTCCTCCCGCCATTGGCCGTATACGCGGAACCCGCCTGGCGAAAGTTTGACGCCACGCTATCAAATTGTCTCCAGCCGATGCTCATCTTGTTTCCGTTTGTCGGATTAACGCAAATGGAGGGCTCATTCGCGGCGTCGCCAACGATGTTGTTACCACTCGCGTTCACGTTGACCTGATAGCTTGTGTAAGGACCAAACTGCGACACCAACGCTGGCGAAATGGCTACGGCCGGCGCGAACGGCGGCGGATTATCGTATTTCTCCAGTGGCTCTTTTGGGAGCGGCTTTGGTGCCAGGGTCTGACTCGAAACGGTAGCGACTACAGACAAAAGAACCATACAACTGTGCAGGTTCGCCCGTGACATCGCCCCATGATTATAACTCCATTTGTGCTTCAGAGCGATTGAGAAAATCGGGGCGACAATCGACGCCTCTTTCCGGAGTTGGTTTCGATCAATTAACAACTTTCGCTGTCGCGTCCTGCGACTGCTCATTCACGAAAATGACATGGAAACGTCACCATTTTTTTGCAAGGTCGTCATCTGTTTGTAACGCCGGACTGCGATGGTGGACTCATCCACGAGATGAACCAATCGCAAGGTTATTTGCTACCGATGGGTTAGGTCGCGCCACAGATAGACCCATAGCCGGGCGTCTCCGGATTGAAATTCTCCGGGGGCGCCCGTTGCTTTTTAGCGCAACTAACAACTGGCAGACGGATCGACTTCTCTGAAGACGCTGGCAAACGGTACCGGCCAAACGGCGGCCAGGTTATCCAACGTGCTGAGGAGTCGCACCGGCGACCGTTCGCCTGATACACGAACCTTCACCACGCTTCCGTGTTCGCTCTTTGTTCGATTTGTTCGAGACTCGGGTCGGAATTGCGAATCCAATCACGAGCTTCGTTGATTTCAGTCGGATTGACCGGAATCGCTCGTGGAATCGGCTCGGCCCGTGCGACTAATTGCCCTTCGAACTTCACCGGTTTTGCGCGTTTGATCTGAAATTTCCAGTGGTGCCCAAATTTATAGAGCGCATAAAACATGGTCTTGGCTTCAATCGCGCTCACCCCGCCGCAACGCATTGCGTAGTAGAACATGCGGTCGCAATCCTGCCAGGGTCGCTTCTTGTCTCCATACGCGACATCGTGCAACACCGAGGCGTTGCGATATCTTCCTTCGAACGGGCCGCCCATGAACGACCAGAGGTAACGCGGAATAGATGCACCATCGACAACTGATCCAATCGGGGCGACCCAAACGTTACCAGTCGGATCAGTGTAACGTAATTCAGTTAACAGCGTCATTGTTCGCCCGTCTGGATTCCATTTGGTCACTGGCTCGCCGTCGAAATAACCCCATTTGGTCGCGCCCGGGATGGTTTGATCGGTTCCTGGTGGCTCTGAACGCGACGCGCACGCGACAAAACCCGCGACGAAAAACACCAGTAACTGAATGGTTTTTCTGTTTTCCATGTGAGATCCAAAACGTTTAGCGTGCAACGCTCAACATTCAACCCCTGACCTGGCCCTTCGCACCTTAGCGCACGATTTCCGCGACAGTTTCCGCTTTCGTAACGTTTGCCTTTTTCCAACCTGAAGGCGTAATGGGCTCGCCTTCGGTTTGTTTCCGGTACGGCTGGAGATAAAACATCATGAAGACGCCGATTACCACGAGCAGCGAACCGATCCATTTCAATAGCCAGCCGGGATCGCGCAGAATCTGCACGGTACTTTGCCCGAGGTTTTCAGGATTCCAAGATGCCTGAGAGATTTTATAAGTGAGTCCCGTCCAGGTACGCCACCAATTGCCCGGATAACTGAATGGATGGTTCATCCAACACTGGCCGGTGGCAGTCTCGCCGTCGGCAGTTACGACGCGCAGCGTACTTTTGAATCCCGCAGGAGTGTCGCTGCCTTCGTTTCGCTTTACTTCAAAATTCAGCAGTTCCAGTCCAATCGGGAGCGAAACGCTTTTCCAGCCGTAGGCAACCATCGTTGGGCTAGGCGAAGTGGGAATTGTAATCTGCCAACCGCCTGGAGCCCATCGCTCAAGAGCTTCGCCATTTTGCTGAATCCGAATACGCACTCCGTCCGGCAAATCGGTGCTCGCCGGGGTTGTTTCGGAATTAGAGGGGTTGAAATCCATCGAACTCGCCGCATGCGGCAGCGTCTTATCAATTGTCAGTTGCCAATCAGCCCAGCCGGTCGGCAGCGGCTTGTTCAACTCGATCTTGCCGCTCGATTTGCCATTCTTTCGTGAAGCGAGCTCGTAACTTATCGCGCCATCATTAGCGACGAACAGTGTTAGATGGTTCGGCGCTTCTTCGCCAGGGGCAGGCATTGCCGGAGGGCCACCGGTTGAGCTGAGATCCTTACCGCTTCCATGTGGATTCGTTTCTGCTTTTCCAGTGGGAACACCTTTGCCTCGGATCGTTACAAGCACCGCGGGATTGTTCGGCCGGTCGCTCAGGGAGCTGGGCTTGCCATTCTCAATCCGAAAATCGGCCCAGTAGTTGTCAATTTTGATCGTGAAAGGCGTATCGGCGATTTCGACGTCGCGGCCGAGATTTTCTGCAACGTCGAAACCGGCTTCTTTTTCGCCTAGTGAAACGAGAACCCGCCCTTTGTTGCCGTTCTGTGATTGTTCAAGGCGCACTTTCGCTCCGGTGCTGCCGCCTTTGCGAACACGACCAATCTGTTCGTCAGGGGCTTTGCTAAAGGCGAATATTGATTCCTCAAGATCGGTCACATGATCTTTCGGATTCGCTTCACTTTCCGAAGACGGACGGATCGGCGATCCGTCTTTACCCAAATTTTCCGCGGTGCCGCGCTTGAGTTCAATATTGGCCAGACCCATTGAAAAATTTCCGTTCTGCGGATCGTCAGCGAGCAACCAGCCATCGAGATGTTGATTCATCATCGCCGTGGCAATTGCGAAATGCAGTGCCGGCGCGCCGCCATCGTTCAGCGGATTTGGATTGAGCTTTCCTTCGATCGCAGGCGCGTAACCGACAATGCTCAAACGCGCGCCACTAGCGAGTACCCCAAGGTCGCGCGGTCGCTGCGGCGTCGGCGGATGATGCAAAAACTCGGCGGGGTAGCCTTTCACGATTCCATCGACATCGTGAACGCGTAGTTGGCGTTCGTCGACCAGGAGACGATTCGTTGGTGGTTCGCCTTTGAAAAGCGTGATTGTTCCTTCGGTTCCCCAAATTCTTCCGATCAACGATCCGAACAGGAGCGTGATTATACCCAAATGCGTGATGAGAAACGCGAGATGATGTTTGCGCCACGGCCAACGAGAGAGCGCGGAACAGGTAAGGTTTGCTCCCAGCAAAACAAGCCAAACATTGAACCATGGGGCTCCGTAAACATAAGCTCGCGCAACCTTCGCATCGAAGCTCGATTCGTAGAGCGTGCCGGCGATTGCGGCGACGATGATCACAGCAAGCAGGACGACCGCGAGCTTAAGTGATGCGAAAAATTCGAAGATCGGATTGCGCTGCCAGGCGGGCCGCTCAGATGAATTCGAGGTTGCCATGCGAAGATCGATACTTTCCGCGAGAAGACGCATTCCTTCAAACACCGAGCGGATTGAGTTTATTGAAGGCTCCCGTCTTAATTTTTAGCGAGCCAATTTGCACCGGCGCCACGGAGACATTATCGACCTGGTGCGCATTCAGAGCGGCAAAGGCCCATCTTGACCATCGTCGCGCGACTTCCTAACGTCGCCGATGGCCGCTGAATCTTTCGAGGAGCTCCACGTCCAAGGAGCTCAAATCGCTTATCGTCGAATTGGGAGCGGCCGGCCACTCGTGATGCTCAATGGTTTCGCGGCCACAAGTGCAGATTGGGATCCCTCATTTACCTACAGGCTTGCGTCTTCCAACGAGCTGATTGTCGTCGACAATCGCGGGATCGGTCGTTCCACGGACGACGGGCGGCCATTTGATATTGCCCAACTCGCCGATGATGTGTTTCGAGTAGTCGAAGCGCTCCGCATCGAGCGCGTAAACCTGCTCGGATGGTCAATGGGCGGTTTCATTGCTCAGACGCTCGCCGTGCAGCACCCCGGTCGTATTAATAAACTCATCTTACTATCAACCGACCCTGGAGGAGCTGACGCAGATGTTACCTCGGCTGACGTGTGGTCAAAACTCATCGATATGTCGGGGACGTCCCATGATCAGGCGCGTCGATTGCTGTCATTACTTTTTCCGGGCGATGTTGCGGAATCCATCTATCGCGAATTCGGCGATACGGTAGCCGCGGCGCGCGCCCGATTATCTCCGAGTCTCATTAATCGCCAGGTCGCGGCGATGCACGCTTGGCACCGGACTGGTGTCGCTAACGGTCTGCGAGATATGAATGTGCCCGTGCTAGTTACTACTGGCGTGGCTGACATCGTGATTCCGCCATCCAACGCGTTGAGATTGGTAAACGCCATCCCTGGCGCTTGGCTGGCTCAATTCAATGGTGGTGGCCATGCCTTCATGGCCCAGTTTCCACATCCGCTCGCCGATCTCATCAATAGCTTTCTCGAGCTTGGATGAAATCAGCGCTCAACGCGTCCAGGCTTTCCAGCGTTTGCGCATCGGCTTTGCATAGCGGTCAACGTCGATTTTCTTCAGTCGTTTCACGCCATCTTTCACCGCTTCGTTCACCGCATCGGCTGAACTTTCATATTTTTCTCTGGCCGACTTGAACAACGGCCACAGAAAAGGCAACGAAAGAACACTCCAATTAAGATTTCCCAGCGGCGACTTCAGCTCGATTTCTGCCTTTCGCTCGCTGCCGGATGCGAAGCGAATCGCCAACCCGATCGCGATTCCCAGCCCCAGCGCGCCAAGAATGGTCGGCACGGGATTTTCGCGGACAAAATATTCCGTACGCTCCCGCGCGCGGCTGGCTTTCTCCTTCGTTTCATCCCACGTCTGGCTCACAGCCGTGGAAAATTTACTTGTTGCCTGACGAAACTGCTCACGCCCACCCGAGCCAATTTCTTGTTCGCCCGGCTGAACCTGCGGCGGCAGCGGTTCGTCCCTCGTAAGATCGTTTTCGTTCGGATTAATCATACACAAATGCAATCGTATGCGGTGGCTTGATTGCGCCTCTCTAGTTCCGTAGCCGTTTTGCCCTGCGAAATGGCGGCGCTGATGTTCACGCAACGCTTCTATCTTACCGCAGAGGTCGGCGACTACAACAATTGCCATACGCATCGTAAATGTCCTCGCCCCAGAGAACAAAAGTTACTTTGTTAATCCTGTCATCAGTCGCCAGAAAATCTCGCACAGTTTTCAACGCGATCTGCGCTGCATCTGAAATCGGATAACCATATGCGCCGCAACTGATCGCGGGGAAAGCAATTGTCTTGATTCCATTTTCAACCGCGAGTTGCAACGAATTCCGATAACAATTCGCCAGAGTTTCAGGCTCACGCTGTTTTCCGCCGCTCCAGACCGGACCAACTGTGTGAATTACAAAGCGAGCGGGCAAATGATATCCGCGAGTAATTTTCGCTTCACCCGGTCGACAGCCACCGAGAGTCCGGCATTCAGCTAGCAATTTAGGTCCGGCGGCGCGATGAATTGCGCCGTCGACTCCACCGCCGCCAAGAAGTGACGTGTTGGCTGCGTTCACGATCGCGTCCAGATCGAGTTTCGTGAGATCTCCCTGGATGATCTCGATTCGGCCGTCGGGATTCTTCACTCCTAGGGCGCCAGCCGTTCGATCAGCCAAAAGGCGCCGGCCTGGCGGGTGTAACGAAAACGATCGTGCAGCCGGTTGGGGCGACCCTGCCAGAACTCGATCGTATCCGGTTTCAATCGATACCCGCCCCAATGCGGCGGCAACGGAATGCGCTTGTCACCGAAGCGCTCCGTCATCTCTGCCATGCGCGCATCCAGCACTCGGCGTCCATCAACCACCTGGCTCTGCCGCGACGCCCAGGCGCTCAGCTGGCTCCCGACTGGACGGGAATGAAAATAGCTTTGCGATTCTTCGCGCGAAGTTTTTTCGGCCTTACCGCTAATGCGAATCTGTCGGTCCAGTTCGATCCAGTAAAATGCCAGCGCGGCGTACGGATTGGCTTCGAGCTGCTTCGCTTTTTCGCTCTCGTAATTGCTGAAAAAGACAAACCCGTCTTGGTCGAAGCCTTTCAGCAGCACAATACGCACTGATGGTCTGCCATTGGCCCCAGCTGTGCCCAGGCTCATTGCATTGACATCGCGAATACCGGCCTCAATCGCTGCTGTGAACCAGTTTCCAAATTGTTTGATTGGATCGCGATCGAGGTCGCTCCGGCGCAGGCCTTTCGCCGCGTGCTCGTAACGCGAAGCGGTGGGATCACGCGGGGTTTCCATCACGATCGAATCAGACTCTCACAATATTGCGTTGCAAGGAAATTGTCGAACCGGTCGCAAAGCTAGGGGCGGCGGAATTCCGTCCGCTGTACGAAAGTGGAATGCGCCCAGTTCCCTGGATCCACGCAACGCGCAAGCTTTAGCTGTAGCTGGGGTCGCTAATCCCGGCCGGACGCAAATGATGGATCCAACATACCTTTAGGGCTTCCTCTCGTCTTTGGCTACGGCTGCAGCAGGCAGGAACGCCACTTGTGCCAGTGAACCGGCTTTGCTCATTTTGATTTGCGCGCTCACCTCCTGGATTTGGTCGGCTTGCTCTCGGACCCTCGCACTGAGAGCCGCCATTCCCTCCTCCAATTCCTCAACTTTACGTTGTTCGGCGATAAACGCGTTGTGTTCTCTGAGGAACTCATTGAGCAACATCGCGTTTATTTTATCGTAGCGGACGCTGTTTACGCGGCCGCGTTCGTCCCGGACTATGAGCTCAGGATTTAACTTCTCCACGTCTTCGGCCACGAGTCCGAACTGCCGTGTGCCAACGGGATCAATCTCCTTTTTGTAGCGGAATGTCACCGGTTTGAGTGAAAAAAGCGCTTCACTGGCTTTGTCCATCGGCTGGATATCCTCCTTAAAGCGCTTTGAAGATGTCGCGGTGCCGAGCTGGCCGTTTGCGGCTACAAGCACCGGATCGCCACTGGCAATTGTTTGACCGCTGATACCGCGGATGACAGTGGTAGCGATATCTGGATTGCCAATCCGGATTGTGTTGCTTTCGCCTGAAACGCCATGAACGTCGAAGCCGATATCGATATTATTACTATCGCTTCCGCTTAGATTGTCACCGGCATTCGTACCTAACGCGGTATTGTTGTTGCCTGTGCCGATTGCGGAAAGTGTAGCAGCACCTACAGCGGTGTTACCGCTGCCTTCAATGTTTTCAAAAAGCGCGTGATCACCAGCCGCCGTGTTGGAACTGCCTACCGTATTGTCATGGAGCGCGCTTAACCCAGTGGCCGTGTTGAAGCTCCCTTCGGTGTTGTCGATTAACGCTGCAACGCCCGTGGCTGTGTTGTTGTTGCCCGTAGTGTTCCCGGCGAGGGCACTAACTCCAGTGGCTGTGTTCGAACCACCGATGGTATTGCCAACTAATGCTGCAACTCCGCTGGCCGTGTTCGCTTCGCCGGTGGTGTTGCTGGCGAGTGCGTTATCACCGGTGGCAGTATTGTCGCTGCCGGTGGTGTTACCGAACAGCGCAAGTGTACCATAAGCCGTGTTCGAGGACCCAGTGCTGTTACTGAGTAACGCGCTGTCACCGCTGGCCGTGTTCGCTTCGCCGGTGGTGTTGCTAAAGAGTGCAAACGCTCCTGTCGCGGTGTTGGCGGTGCCGGTGGTATTGCTCAAAAGCGCTCCCGCACCAGTAGCCGTATTTTCGTCGGCAGTGTTGCTGAGTAGCGTGCCGGCACCGACTCCGGTATTGAAGTTGGCCTCAGTGACACTTAGGAGTGAAAACAAACCAACACCCGTGTTATATGTGCCATCCGTGAGGCTAAGAAGTGCGTTCTGTCCTTCTGCAGTGTTGCCCCCAACATAGCCGCCGTCCGGTGGCGGATTTACAGCCTTTATGTTCGGCAAAAGCCCAATGCAGATCCCGAGGATCGAGACGAGATGAGTGTAACGCTTCATGTTTACTTTCCTTTCATATTTATGGTTTCGGTTTTTGTTAATTTCTTTAAACAGTTAAATCTCCAGGTGCCTGTTGAGCTCAGACTGCTAACACGGAAGTAACTTGCCGTTCCCATTTAGCGGTTGATTACTACTTCCGGTGCGTGACCGCTGATCTCAATCTTGGCGCTTACCTTCTCGAGACCGAGGGTTAGCGCTTCGATTTGCTTTTCCTGTTTCGCTAGCTTCAGCTGAAAGCCTTTCTCTTGCTTCACCACCGTAGACTGCAGGTCAGCAACGGTCGCATCGCGCCTGACAGCTGCGGCTTTAAGTTCTTCAACTTCCCGATGCTCTTTGAGGAATTCGTTTAGCAGCATCGCATTCACCTGCTCGTAGCGCACGCTGTAGGGCTTCCCATCCTTGTCGCGCACGATCAAATCGGGATTCACCTTTTCCACGTCCTCAGCTACGAGGCCGAACTGCGGGATTCTGTCGGCATCCAACTCCCTTTTATAGTGGAAGGTGACTGGTTTGAGGGCGAGGATCGCCTCGCTTGCTCTGCCCATCGGTTTGATGTCCTCTTTGAATCGCCGGGAAGACGTAGACGTCCCCAGCCTGCCGTTTGAATTAATAAAGACACCAACTCCTCCGGCCGACGTTTGGCCGAATATGTTGGCGATAAAACAGCTGAGGCCGGCATTATTACCTGCCGCGTCCGCTCCTATGCAGATGACATTGCTGGCATTCGTAACGTTTGAACCAGCGCCTTGGCCAATGAAAACATTGAAATCGCCACTTGTGAGATTGCTTCCGGCTCCAGCACCCACGGCCGTGTTGGCGTCCCCGCTGGTGAGGTTAAGTAGCGCGTTGGCGCCAATGGCCACATCGCTGCCGCCGCTGGTGAGATTAAAGAGTGTTTGATACCCAAATCCATCGTTGGCGCCAGCGTCCGGACCACTGGCATGTGCCAGGGATTGAAAGCCGACAGCTGTGCTAATACCCAGATCGGTATTATTGAGCCCAGTGGTATTGCTGTTAAGTGCTTGATAACCTACGGCGGTGTTGCCGCTGGCGATGGTGTTGTTCTCGAGCGCTTGTTGACCGATTGCCACGTTGGGACCGACAGCGAAGTTATTTGTGATGCCCAGGGTGCCGCCCGTGGTGTTGTTAAGAAGCGCGTTAGACCCTATGGCGGTGTTGCCGCCGGCGGTGGTATTGCTAAAAAGCGCGAACGCTCCATTGGCTGTATTGTCCTCACCGGTGCTGTTGTTTAAAAGCGCGCCGGCACCGGTGGCCGTATTTTGATCTGCGATGTTGGAAAGGAGTGTCCCAGCCCCGTCAGCGGTATTCAAGCTGCCGCTTGTGAGGCTCAGCAAAGAGAACAGCCCGGTTCCTGTGTTGTATAGGCCGTCGGTAAGGCCCAAAAGGGCGTTTTGCCCTTCTGCCGTATTGCCGCCGGAATAGCCTCCGTCCGGAGCGGGAACAACCGCGAAAGTGTTCGGGGCCGCGCAAAGTCCAAACCATGCGAACACGGCGGCGACGATCAGTATGCAGATACGTTGCATTGCATTTTCTTCAGGGAGCTTTTTCATTTCTTGTCCTTCCTTGTGGTTTTTGATTTACTGTTTTTGTCGGTTTTTGTTTCGGTGTGCGCGGGCGGGATATGAACCGAACCTGCGCGTGGCGGAAAATGCGGGACGCGCTTATGAAAGTCTTTAGGCTGCGGCTGAATTTTTCTGAATTGTTCTGAAACCGCGATGCAGACAGGCTCTGTTCACATCTATGATTTCGCCGGGTTTCAGCTCGACACAGCGAAGCGACTCTTACGCCGAATGGATGGGACACCGGTTCCCCTCACACCGAGAGTGTTTGAAACGTTGCTGTATATGGTCGAGCACCGTGACGCCGTTCTCGACAAGGAACGGATCATGGAGGCGGTCTGGACCGATTCGATTGTTGAGGAAAACAACCTGGCGCAAGCGATCTCGAAACTTCGACAGGTCTTCGGTGAAACCCCGGGTTCCCACAACTACATCGTCACCGTCCCGGGTCGGGGCTATCGATTTGTTGCCAAGGTTACTGAGCACTCGGCCGAGGCTGCTTCCGCAGCCGACGCAGAACACGCCCATGCCTTAACATCGTTTTCTAACGAGGCTGAAACCGGCGCAACGTCCGAGCGACATCCGTCAGGTGTGAAGAGGGCTTGGCTCGTGGCGGCTGCGGTTTCAGTTCTTGCCTTCACCGGGCTTGGTACTTTCTTTTTTGTTCGCTATCGCACCGGGCCCGGTGCTGCCGGGGCGCCAACTTCGTCCGTCCCAGCGCGCGCAATTCCGTCTGTGCCGATGCTTATTCCTGAGAAGAGCGTCGCAGTATTGCCGTTTGATAATCTCAGCGATGATAAACAAAACGCCTTTTTCGCAGCCGGCGTCCAGGATGAAATTATCTCCGACCTCGCGAGAATCGCAGATCTGAAGGTCATCAGTCGTACATCTGCGAACCTTTACAAAAGCGGAAACCCGCGTAACTCGCGCGAGATCGGCCAGCAACTGGGTGTTGCCCACCTTTTGGAAGGTAACGTCCAGCGAATCGGCAACCGGCTCCGAGTTAACGCGCAACTGATCGACACGCGCACTGATACGCATTCGTGGGCACAAACCTACGATCGAGATGTAGCCGACCTCTTTGCAGTTCAAAGCGACATCGCGCAGGCGATCGTCGGTCAACTACGCGCCAAAATCTCACCCGCGGAAAAACGAGCCCTCGAACAGCCACCGACGGCCGACCTCACTGCTTTCGATGTTTACATCCGCGCGAAAAATCTTCTTCTATCGGTGAGCTTTAGTGCTGACACGAAAGACGATCTGCTACGGGCGGCCGACCTACTGAATCAGGCAGTGGCGCATGATCCATCGTTTTTCCATGCGTATTGCCAGCTCGCCGTAGCTCATGGTCTGCTTTATTTTTATGGCTATGACCACACGTCGGCGCGACTTGCACTGGTCGAAGCAGCCATCGGAACAGCCTCTCGTCTGCGTCCGGACGCAGGCGAAACGCATCTCGCGCGCGCACAGAATCTTTACTGGGGATACCTCGATTACGCCGGCGCTCTGGCTGAATTGGAGATTGCCCGCCAAAGCCTGCCAAATGATTCGCAGATACTCGAGCTAACTGGTTATATTCATAGGAGGCAGGGACGCTGGGACGAGTCCATACGAAACCTGGAGCGGGCGCTTGAGCTCGACCCGCGCAACCTCGACACGCTTCAGCAGCTTGCGCTTAGTTACGGTGATCTGGCCCGCTACGCTGAAGAAAAATCGGTCCTAGATCGCGCCTTGGCTATCCAGCCGAACGACGCTGCCACCAAAGCCATGGACGCAGTGGTGGACTTGGACTGGAACGCCGATACGCGCGCCCTGCATGAGTTGATTAATGAAATACGGGCGAAAGAGCCTGCTGCATTGCAAAGCGTGGCTGACAGTTGGCTGATTTACGCGCTGGCAGAACGCGATCCCGCGGAGGCTTCCAATGCCTTGGAGGTGCTTGGTGAAAATGCTTTCGGTGACGGGCCGATTCAGTTCAGTCGTTCATTCCTGGAAGGTGTTATTGCTCGTATGATTAAAGATGAGAGAAAAGCGCAGTCGGCTTTTGTTGTCGCACGCGCGGAGCAAGAGAAAATCGTCCAAGCTCAACCAAACTATGGCCCGCCGTTAGTGGTGCTCGGGTTGATCGACGCTGCTCTTGGGCGGAAAGAAGAAGCGTTGCGTGAAGGCCAGCGAGCAGTTGAGCTTCTTCCAGTAAAAAAGGATGCGGTCAATGGCCGCATTATGATCGTATATTTTGCGATGATCGCGGCCTGGAGTGGCGACAAAGCTGCGGCTTGTGAGCAGCTGGCCGGGGCCGTTCGCTACACCAGTTCCCTTACCTATGGTCAATTGAAACTGATGCCGTGGTGGGATCCGCTTCGCGGCGACCCGTGCTTCGAGCAAATTGTCGCCTCCCTGGCACCGCAAAAGAATTGACTACGAATGGACGTAATTCGCGCTTATTCGGACTGCGTGCGCTACCCCGGAGGTCGACGCAGTTCACAAATTCGCCGCGTGAGATGAGTAAGCGCCGGCGGCGGTTCGCACAGCGCTTTGACGCAGTTTTTCGATGACCTTTGGGACGACTTCGATGGCACTCTCGATTTGGGCGTCAGTATTGAACCTGCCAAAAGAAAAACGCAGACTTCGCCGGGCGCCATCGGCATTCGGTTTCATCGCCCGCAGGACGTGCGAAGCCTCCTGTGAACCGGTCCTGCACGCCGAGCCAGCCGAACAACAAATACCTTGTCGATCCAACAGGAGAAGCGCTGCAGAGGATTCGATGTCTTCAAATGAAAGACTCGAGGTGTTTGAGAGCCGTGCTGTACCTGCACCGTTCACTGATACGCCGCTAACTGTTTCGAGCATCGATTTCTCAAATCGATCGCGCATGGAGGGAATATGACATTTTCCTTCTGCGAGGTACTTCATTGCCATCTCGGCTGCTTTTCCAAGGCCAACTATCGATGCAACGTTTTCCGTTCCGCCGCGCCGCGCGTTTTCCTGGGCGCCGCCGGCAATTAACGGAGTGAAGCGGGTTCGCGGGCTGACATAAAGCGCGCCTACCCCTTTCGGACCATGAAATTTGTGCGCGGAAAGAGAGAGGAAATTGATCGCCGTATCGCGCAGGCACATCGGGATTTTTCCGGTCGCTTGCACGGCATCCGTATGAAACATCACGCCTTTCTCGCGACAGATTTCAGCGGTTTTCTCGATCGGAAAGACAACGCCAGTCTCATTATTTGCCCACATGATCGAAACGAGCGCCGTTTCCGGACGAATGGCGGCTTCTAATTGGCCAGGGTCGAGATTGCCTTGGCTGTCTACGCCTAGAAATGTGACTGCACATTCTCGTTTCGCGAGATCCTGGCAGGGGCGCAGCACCGCGCTGTGTTCGACTGCGCTCGTGACTACATGTTTACAACGCGCCTCGACCTGAAGCGTCGAATTGATCACCGCATTATTGGATTCTGTACCGCCGCTTGTGAAAACAATTTCCGTGGGTTCACAGCCCAGCAACGCAGCGAGCCGTTCGCGCGCAAGATTGATGGCTTTTCTAGCTGTGGCTGCGAAACCGTATCCACTCGAAGGGTTACCGTAATACTTCGTTAAAAACGGAAGCATCTCCTCGATGACAGCGGGATCAAGCTGGGTGGTAGCGTTGTTGTCTAGATAGATAATTTCGCTTTCCGCCATTGCTGACATTGTAGCCGATGGACCATTCGCGCCACAACCTTAATGGAGTTGTCATCCCTCCATTACTCCACTACTCCATTATTCCATGATTTCGATCTGGGAGCTGGCGAACCCGCAATTGCGCGGGATCACGGTCTATCAGCCGGGAAAACCGATCGAGGAAACGGCTCGCGAACTGGGCCTTGATCCAGATGCAATCGTCAAGCTGGCTTCGAACGAGAATCCGTTGGGTCCGTCTCCCAGGGCTATGGAGGCGATGCATGGCGCATTGGAAAAAGGTCACCTTTATCCGGATGGCGGTGGATTTTGTCTGTGCAAAGCAATCGCAACCAAACTCGGCCTCGCTTCGGAGAACGTCATTCTCGGCAATGGTTCAAATGAAGTTCTCGAGTTTCTTGGTCACGCCTTTCTCAATCCCGGCGATGAGGTCATCACATCGCAGTATGCATTCATCGTTTATAAATTGATCGCGACCTCTTTTGGCGCGCGCACAGTCGAAGTGCTCAGCCCGGATTATCAGCAGGACCTGGGCGGAATGCTGGCTGCGATCACGCCGAAAACCCGGCTCATTTTTGTCCCCAATCCAAATAATCCAACCGGGACATTGCTTTCGCAGCAGGCGATCGACGATTTCATGTCGCATATTACTGACAACGTAATTGTCGTTTTCGACGAAGCCTATTTCGAATTTCTCGATGATGCGCCTGATACCCTGCAGTTCGTTCGCGAAGGACGGAACATTGTGGTTCTGCGCACGTTTTCGAAAATTCACGGCCTGGCCGGCTTGCGCATCGGGTATGCCGTTGCATCCGCCGATCTGGTTCAAGTCCTTCACAAAACAAGGCAGCCGTTTAACGTAAACAGCATTGCACAGGTTGGCGCAATCGCAGCGCTCGGGGATGGCGAGCATCTACGCGAAACAAAGCAGGCAGTCGATGAAGGCCGCGCTTATTTGCAGGAACAATTTACCAAAATGAAAATTTCATTTGTTCCCGGGACGGCGAACTTTGTGATGGTAAACGTTGACGACGGGCATGCGATCTTCGAGAAACTGCTGAGACAGGGCATCATCGTACGCCCGCTTAAGGGGTACAAGTTGCCTGAATGGATCCGCATTTCCGTTGGTACAATGGAGCAGAACGAGAAACTTATCGCAGCGTTGAAGAAAGTGATGCGCGGCTAGTAAGCAGGCAGGAGAATCTCGATCGGGAAACGGGTGTAATCCCAAGCCACAATCGCATTGGGCGTCGCGAGTATGGATGATAACTGTCGGATTTGGCAACCCAAACGGTTGCCCTAGAATTGGTTGGACTCATGACCGTTTCTGACACTATCGCTGCCATCTCAACTCCCCCCGGAGAAGGCGCTTTAGCGCTTGTCCGCGTCTCGGGTATAAAGGCGATCCCGGTCGCAGACAAAATCTTCCATGGCAAGAAGATGCCTTCGCAATTTGAATCACACGTACAGCATTTTGGCGAGATTCTTGGCTCAGAAGGTCGATTGATCGATGAAGTAGTGCTTTCCGTCCACCGCGCGCCGGCCAGCTACACGGGAGAGGATTTGGTCGAGATCAGTTGCCACGGAGGAATGCTGGTTTCTGCAAAGGTTCTTGAAGCGTGCTTGCGTGCCGGTGCGCGCGCCGCGCGTCCTGGCGAATTCACCGAGCGCGCCTTTCTCAACGGCAAAATGGACCTCACGCAAGCCGAGGCGGTAATTGATCTGATCCGCGCGAAAACCGATCTCGCTCTTCGCTCGGCCACTGAACAGCTCGAAGGCAGGCTTGGACAACAAATCAGGAAAATTCGTGATGAGCTGATCGAACTGCTCGCACACATTAATGCGTCAATCGACTTTCCTGAGGAGGGGATCACGCCAGATGAAGGTGAAACACTGGGCGCGCGACTCGATTCCATTCGCGAAGAAATCACGAGGTGGGTTGCTACAGCTGAGCAAGGACGCATTCTGCGTGAAGGTGTACGCGTCGTCATTTATGGCGCCACGAATGCTGGGAAATCGAGCTTGCTCAACCGACTCCTCGGTTATGATCGCGTCATTGTGAGCGATACGCACGGCACGACGCGGGACACCATCGAAGAGACCGTCAATCTGGACGGCGTTCCTATTCGTTTGCTTGATACAGCTGGTTTAAGAACGTCGACGAGCGAACTGGAGCGCGAGGGCATCTCGCGGACGGAGAAGTCGCTGCAATTTGCGGATCTGCGGCTCCACATTGCAGATCGTAGTATTCCGAAACCTTCGCATTTCGAAGGCCTCATCTTTGATTCCAACGAAATTGTGATCTTAAACAAGAGCGACCTGCCTGAGAACGATGACTGGAGAGACTTCCATGCGTTGCGAATTTCCTGTCTCACGGGGGAAGGCTTTCCGGAGTTGCAAAGCGAGGTTTTGACCCGTATCACGAAGCAAAATCTAAGGCCGGAGAACACGCTCGCGATTAATGCACGCCATCGCGATTGTTTGCGTCGCGCTCTGGAATCATGCGATCGGGCCGCGGCAGAACAGGCCCACGGGTTGTCGCCGGAATACGCTGCGATTCATCTCAATGAAGCATTGGGTGCAGTCGGCGAAGTAATCGGTGTTGTCGATGTGGAACAGATTCTCGACACTGTCTTCAGCCAGTTTTGTATCGGGAAATGAGAACTGCGCTCTGAAGGGGCAGTTGACATGAAGAATTTCTACGAACAACTCGTTAGGCCTTTGCTGTTTCTGCTTGACGCGGAGACCGCACATCATTTCGCGATCGCATCGCTTCGCACGGCTTCGCATTTTGTTCCTGCGTTGCGCGCACTAAAACGATTCACGCCGCCGTCGAAACCAAAAACTCTGTTTGGCGTGACCTTTCCGAATCCAATCGGCCTCGCCGCCGGGCTGGACAAAAACGGCGTCGCCTTGCCGGCATGGGCGGCGTTTGGGTTTGGTTACATTGAAATTGGGACCGTGACCGCGATCGCTCAACCAGGAAATCCCAGGCCCCGCATCTTTCGACTGCCTGAACAAGAAGCACTGATTAATCGCCTCGGATTTAACAACGATGGTGCCGATGCCGTCGCGAAACGGTTGCGCGGCCTGCGCGAGAGCGGGCGATGGCCTGCAATTCCAGTCGGAATTAATATTGGCAAATCGAGAGCGACTCCTTTTGAACGCGCGACCGACGACTACCTGTACTCGTTTCGATTGCTCCGCGACTTTGCTGATTACGTGACATTAAATGTGAGTTCGCCTAACACTCCCGGCCTAAGGGAACTGCAGGAACCGACAGCGCTATCACGATTGCTGCACGCGATCGGAAGCGAACCGGGGCCGGTCGCGAAACCGCTCGTTGTAAAGATTTCGCCTGATCTATCGCCGCTGGAATTAGAAGCGGTCCTTGCGGTATGCGAAGAAAGCGGCGTGTCGGCGATTATCGCGACGAACACGACGCTCGATCATTCCTTGATTCCATCGGAACTAGACGAGCAAGGTGGTTTGAGTGGTGCACCGCTCCGGGAGAGATCGACCGCTTTGGTGCGCAACATTGCTGCAAACTCCAAAATTCCTGTGATCGCGTCCGGCGGAATCTGCGACGTCGAATCCGCTCGCGAAAAATTTGATGCGGGCGCGAAGCTTGTTCAGCTGTACACCGGATTCGTTTATCACGGTCCGGGACTTCTTCGCGAAATCATGAAGAAATTGTAGGGCGTGCGGATCGCCCGCTTTCACTATGGTTGGCAACCGGAGCAGTTGCCCTACAGTTGATCGATTTTTGAAATGAAATTTTCCCGAAAAATTCTCAAATTTGCCAAACCACTGAGCTACCGCCGCGGCTGGCGCAGAGCGCAACGCTCGATTTTTCGCATTCCGCTTCAGCCAATGCTGGCGAAAATAGATCAGGCACGCGCCCGGGAAATTCAGCAGCGCTACGCAAATTCCACTGCCGGATACGCCAAATACGCAAACATCGAACCGTGGTTGCGATTAAATAGGGAACGCGCGCAGGATTTGAAACTGCATCGTTCAGAGCCGAAACGCGTGCTCGATCTCGGTTGCGGCGGCGGATTTTTCTTATTCATCGCCAGAAACCTCGGTCATTCCGTTCTGGGCGTGGACATCGAGCACATCGCTCTTTTTACCGAACTGCTCGAGTTATTCGAAGTTCCGCGCGTAGTTTGGAGGATCAGCGCGTTTGAACCATTGCCTGACCTTGGCCAAAAATTTGATTGGATCACCGCGTTTTCCACCAACTTCTATCTTTACCATCCGTCGAAGCAACGCTGGGGGACAGCTGAGTGGGATTTTTTCCTGGACGATTTACGGCAGCAACTCGCCCCGGGCGGCAAGGTTTTCTTTGGACTGAATCCTCTCTATAACGGCGAGTATTACACGCCGGAACTACGCGACCTTTTCATTAGCCGTGGCGCCGATGTGGAGCGCGAACGAATTTTCTTTCCGAACGGAGTACGTTTCTAGTGCGTGGCTACCTAGGGACTGGCGGACGGTTCGGGTGCGGACTCGTGAGGGCCGTGACGGTGGCGCAATCGCCGGTGCCGCTCTTCGATCTGTTGTAGTTTTTGCCGTTGTTCGTCGGTGAGATTCACCGCGATTTCCTTATGCGCTTCCGTCATGATCTTATGCACGCGTCGGCCAGTGTCGCGTCGAATTTCTCGAAGCTGCGCAGCCGTTTCATCGACAATTGGCGAAATCTTTGCCACTTGTTCAGGTGTCAGCCTGAGCTCCGTGCGAAGGCGTTCTTTCATTCTATCGCCCACTCGTCCCGGACGATGATTCTCAAAGAAAAGATGCCGAGCGTAAAATCCGCCCAGAGCGGCGCCAGCGATTCCACCGGCGACGAATACAAGGACAAATCCAGCAACAAGTTTCCATTTCAACGCGCCGTTCATTGTGAAAACTCGTCCTGAATGGCCGTGTCGGCGATAGCGAACTCGTTAGTCAAGTCGTTGTACTGTTCCCGGGTCTGTCTGATTTCGCGAACAGCTGCCAATGTCGAAATAGCGATCACTGCGGCCGATAAAATCGCAACGCGGCGGAGCAGCGACGCAATAGCGTTCGGCTTCGTCGCGAAACCACGCCAGAGCGCCACGACGCGGGTATCGAATCCAAACGGCATTTCAACCGGAACCTCCTCGCTCGCCTGCGCGGCTGATTGCAACAACCGATCGATTTCTCGATTCTTCATACTTCTTCCTTGGCCGAAATCCTGGCGAGCTGTTCTTTCATTTTTTGTCGTGCTCGAAACGCCCGCACTTTAACGAGCGCCGCGCTCCAGCCTGTGATTTTGCGGATTTCTTCAACTGAACGTCCTTGCAAGTATAGCAAATCGATGGCGAGCCGTTCGACTGGTTTGAGCGCAGCCAGAAGATGCTCAACCAGTTGGCGCGAGGCCAAACTCTGGTCAGGGGCCAACTCGTCGGCGGAAGTTGTGAGGTTTTCAATCACGGTCTGTTCTTCCACGCTCAAATCCGCGTGACGAAGCTCGGGTCGTATTTTCTCCCACTGAATCTGGTTCAGGCAAGTATTGACTGCGATCCGTGAGACCCAGTGCTCCAGCGGCACTTTACCGGAAAATTGCGATAATTTTTGGAATACTTTGATGAAAATCATTTGGCAAAGGTCCTCTTCATCCGTTCGATGCGGGCGATGAGAGCGGACGATTTTGGCCACGAGCGGATAGAGCTGGCGCACCAGTACACGAGCCGCCTCATCGTCATGCTGAAGCGCAGCATGAACAAGCGCACTTGCATCAGTATCATCCATGTAATCGAGAGCGCATCCACACCAGTAGCAATGACCGCTACCGTAGCGCTTTGGTTACAATTTTGGATGTAGAAGCGCTTGTGCCAAGCCCCTGTCGACCTTTGCAACGAGCCAGCACAAGAAAAATTGTAACCAGCAAGCCGGCCTGCCAGTCATGAGTTGGAGAAGCGAAACAACATTTCGCGAAGTCTAAATGAAACAAACCATGAAAAGAAACATACTAACGTTTGTGGCCGCGGGTGCGATAGCGCTTGGCGGCTTTGTCGTTGTGCAGGCGCAACCCGGTCCTAATGGGTCTGGGGAGCACGGGCACGCGTTTGGCCTGCGGGGAATTACCAAGCAGTTGAACCTGACCTCTGATCAGGAGACAAAGGTTCAGCCGATTCTCGATGCGGCCAAGCCGCAACTCGCTGCCATTCATCAGGAGGCGATGCAGAAAGCAAAAGGAGTCATCGACAGCTCGTTGACGCAGATTCGGCCGTTGCTGACGGCTGATCAGCAGAAGAAGCTGGATGCCATCCAAAAGGCGCATCAAGACATGATGAACGCTCACAAGGAGCTTCACGACGCAATGCAGCAATAACTTAATTGTTCAGAGCGGTGGGGACGGCGGCGATCTGAGTAGGATCGCCGCCACTTTTTCCGTCGCGAAGCGATCGTTAAGAAAGTTACAAGGTTAAACGGCAGACTCTCGATTTTGTTCTTTGGCAGGTCTCGTAGCAATCGGTATGCTTGATCCCCGAACCGCTGTTGAAGATAACGACTAGGTCGCAGGTGATACTTCTCAGCTCTGTTTTCTTGCCAAGGAGAACAAAAACAGAAGGATCCCCAACCCTGCGAAAACCGCAGCTGCGACGAACCCTGTCGTCGAAATTTCAGCGCGTGACTGAAAACTCGATTTAAAGTGAGCCGCCGTGCCGATCAAGAAAAACAGAAATCCCAGGCAGATAAGGATCAGACTGATTGCCTTTTGGTCATCGGACGAAATTTTCATTTGGTGGTGAGCAATCAAATATAAGATGGAGCTTAAAATCAAGTGCACTCTTTAAATAGAAAGCATTAATGTGGATGGTGCGCTCGATTAAGATCGGTTTTGGGCTGCTCGCCCTATTGATTGTAAGTTTTCCACTTAACGCCCAGATCGACCGCATTACTGGAAGGAATTTCGTCACGCGATCGGAAGTTCTGGGACGACATGGAATGGTCTGCACAAGCGTGCCGGCAGCTACGGAAGTGGGTGTCGATATCTTAAAACACGGCGGCAGCGCCGTGGATGCGGCAATTGCCGCAAATGCAACGCTCGGTTTGATGGAGCCTGTGTCCAACGGAATTGGCGGCGATCTGTTCGCAATCGTTTATAGCGCGAAGGAAAACAAACTCTACGGAATCAATGGCAGTGGCCGTTCACCACTCGGTTTGAGCTATGATCAGATGAAGGCCGAGTTGGCGAAACTGCATCGTGAAACAATTCCTCCTACCGGCATGTTGCCAATCAGCGTGCCCGGAGCAGTGGATGCCTGGGCGGAGCTGCACAAGAAATTCGGTAAGCTGAAATTGAGCGACGATCTTGCGCCTGCGATTCGATATGCCGAAGAGGGTTTTCCGGTTACGGAGTTGATTGCTTATTACTGGGCGTTTGGTCCGCGGTTATATAAGGGATTGCCAGGGGCGTTTCTCGAGACCTATACCCTCGACGGAAAAGGCCGTACACCGGCAAAGGGCGATATTTTTAAGAATCCTGATCTTGCAAAGAATTTGCGGTTGATCGGAGAAAAAGGCCGCGACGCCTTTTATAAGGGCGAGATCGCGGACAAGGTCGACGAGTTCATGCGGGCAAATGGCGGTTTTTTGCGGAAAGCTGATTTCGAAAAACATACATCGACCTGGGTCGAGCCGGTGTCGACGACTTATCGTGGTTATCAGGTCTTCGAGCTTCCACCGAACGGTCAGGGCATCGCGGCTTTGCAAATGTTGAACATACTCGAAGGATTCGATCTGCGTGCCATGGGACGCAATTCGCCTGAAACGCTTCACGCCATGATCGAAGCAAAGAAAATCGCGTGGGCCGATCGGGCGAAGTTTTATGCCGATCCTGCATTCGCCAAGATTCCGCTTGCCGGTCTACTTTCGAAAAATTACGCAGCGGAGCGTCGAAAGTTGATCGATCCCAATCACGCGGCAAAGAAGGTCGAAGCGGGCAATCCGGCGCTCGATCAAGGTGACACGATTTACATGTGTACGGCCGATGACGAAGGCAACATGGTCTCGCTCATACAAAGCAATTACCGCGGAATGGGCAGTGGCATCGTGGTGCCCGGACTCGGATTCATGTTTCAGGATCGCGGTGAACTTTTTTCCATGGATCCCAACCACGCGAACGTTTACGCGCCGGGCAAGCGTCCGTTTCACACCATCATTCCCGGTTTCGTGATGAAAGATGGTAAACCATGGGAAGCGTTCGGCGTCATGGGCGGCGGGATGCAGCCGCAGGGCCACGTCCAAGTGCTGACAAACCAAATCGATTTCGGACTAAACGTCCAGGAAGCCGGAGATGCCTCTCGCTGGCAGCACGAAGGCGACAACGAACCAACCGGCGAAAAAATGTCTGAATCAGGCGGGTACGTCGAAGTCGAAAGCGGCATTCCGTATGAGACCGTACGGGAATTGCGCAAGAAAGGACACGAGATGCGTTTCGACGTCGGCGGCTACGGCGGTTACCAGGCGATCAGAGTCGAAATGCACGATGGCCAGCGCGTCTATGTGGGAGCAAGTGAATCACGCAAGGATGGAATGGCGGCGGGGTATTGACGCCTTTTAAGGAATCCGTTTTCTTATTTATTCGCCAGCGATCCGATCCAGATGAACCTGGCGAAGATAAAGGAACAAGGGCAATCCAAGTGACACCCCGACTAGGCCTGTGGCGGCGATCGGGAGCCAAAAATTGCGCATACCCAAACGTGATCCCTCTACAGCGATAAAGGCGCAGAGCACTACTGCCGAAACCAAGACGTCCAGCCCGAAGAAGCTGCTAATTCGGTTGGCAAACAACTGCTGAACGAAAAGCGACAAATTGAGCCCGTGTTCTGCCACCCATCGGACAAATTGCCAGTAAGGCAGCAAAAAGCCGACAACACACAAAACGAGGTAGAGGCGCTTCACCGGATCAATTCTTTGGCGCTTTTAGCTCGGCGAGTTTTTCCTGCGCGCGATCGACATCATCCTTTCCTGCGATTCCCAGTTTAAGAAGCTTTTGCTGGCGCCGTAAGTTTGCTTCCGCGGCCTCAAGCTCGGCGCGCTCGCGTTTCGCCGTTGCGACTTGCGCGGCTTCGGTTAATTGCGCGAGCGCTGTTCTCATTGATTCCAGTTCGTCCCTGGTGATTTCACCAGTTGCAAGTTGAGACTCTTTTTCGGCGAATTCTTCTTTCGCACGAGCGACGCGAGCATTTGCCAGATCTGATTCACACCGCACTACTTTCAACGAGCGTTGCTCCACTTCCATTTTCGCCAGCACGCCAATTTTCCAGAGGCGTTCAGCGCCCGCGGCATTTTTTTTGGCACGTTCCAATTGCTTTTCCAAACGCGCCACATCGTCGTCCGGCAACTGCTCGTCCGAGAGGTTTTGCTTCAATATTGGGGGCTCGACGTCGAACGAATCGGGTTCCTCGGATTTGTTTCCGGCGGATTGATCCGCCCCCCACGCCGCCATCGCCAGAACGACGAGCGTGACCGGCAGGGCGAAAATGCGGGCCATCTCGCGAGCTTACCACAAATTTGCTGCACCGGCATCGCCGATGCTGTGTTGCAATGAACTCCAGCTGAAACAAAAAGCCGCCACGCAGAGAAGCGGGGCGGCTTCTTTGCTGCAGCCGAGATCGTCGATCGCGGCCCGCGATCAATTACCGCAGCTACAGAAATCAACTATTTGTTGGCGACCGTTCGCGGGGCAGGCTTGCTCATCTCAACCTGGGTGCTCACTTTTTGGATTTGCGCGGCCTGCTCTTTGAGCTGGGCTGTGAGAACCCCCACTGTGGACTTCAGCTCCGCAATGTTTGTTTGCTGTTCCTCAACTTTCTTGTGCTCTTTGAGGAACTCGTTGAGCAACATCGCGTTGATCTGCTCGTAGCGCACGGTCTGGGGTGCACCGTTCTTGTCGCGCACCACCAGGTCGCGGTCCACCTGGGCCACATCCTCGGCGATTAGACCAAAGCACGGCGTATTCTTTTTATCGTTATTGTAGTGGAAGGTTACTGGCTTGAGCGCCAGAATGACTTCGCTGGTCTTGTCCATTGGCTGAATGTCATGTTTGTAGCGGCGGGACGAGGGAAAGGTGCCCAGGTTGTTATTTGAATCGATAACCACGGCAGTGGTGCTGCCGGGGTCCCCAGTGGGCTCACCGAAGATGCTGCCGATGAAGCAGGTGGGACCAAGGTCAGCATAAATGCCTGCAGCGGGGGCCCCGATTGCGATTATGTTACTGCTGTGTACGACGCCAATGCCGGCGTTGTGGCCTATAGCGACGTTGTCATGGCCATCGACGATCGAATTTCCGGCCTCTTTACCAATAGCGGTGTTTGAATTTCCGGTTGTGTTACTGTCGAGCGCGTCATCCCCCATGGCTGTGTTTTCGACACCCATCGTGTTTGATTCCATGGCGTCATCGCCGAACGCATCATTTTCGTCGCCATCCACATTGCTCAGTAGGCAGTTGCGACCATGAGCGTTGTTGAACTCTGCCAACCCGGCCGCGTCTGAGTCGTTGTTAAATAGGGCGAAAGTCCCGAATGCGTTGTTAAAGGAGGCAACGCTATTATTTAAGAGCGCGCCCGCGCCAACGGCTGTATTCGTGCCCGCCGTGTCGAGAAGCAGCGCGCCCGCGCCAACACCCGTGTCAAAGCTGTTATCGCTTAGACTCAGAACTGAATAGAAGCCAATTCCCGTATTGTATATGCCGGTGGTGAGGCTGGAAAGGGCGAGTAGCCCATCCGCCGTGTTGCCTCCTGCTAAGGCGGTGTCCGGCGTCGTCGGCTCCGCCCCTTTCGATATTGGGCAAAGTCCAAAACACCCAAGCGCAAACACCACGAGAAATACTGAAGTTAATCTTTTTACATGAATAAATGGATTCATCATTTTTTCTTTCCTCTTCCCCGCTGAGTTAACTGGTTGGTTTTGGGGTCCGAACGCGGCGAAGAACCCAGCGGGAGAATGTGCTCCGCCTGATTCAGATCTTTTCGTAGGCGTGTTTATGAAAACCGTCCGAAATTGTCTAGTCAGGTGCGACCTACTTGTGGTGTAGGTGTTGCACTGACTCCGGTGACTCGAACTTTAGCCGCTCGAAGCTCAGGCTTTTGGGTTCTCAGGCAGTTACGCTGGCTTGTTAGGATTTCCCTTGCGCTTCGAGTAATACTGACAGCCAATCGGGGGCTTCGATATCAAGGTGGCCTTTTAGAATGTCGCGAATGAAACAGCCGAAATCCCCATCACAATCGGTGCAAAACTTCTCCATGGTGTATGCACCGAGCATCCGATAGCTCTCGAATTGTGACTCGGAAAAGAACTGATCGCTCGTGCTCTCGTGGGGGAATGTAGGATTGGTCTTGAAATATTCGTAGATATCGCGGGGCTCGTCGCCGTAGCAGGCCGGCTTGATATAAACCACGATGCCATCGGGAGCATCGTCGCCGTCGACCACTGAGTAGCGAATTCGACCCACTGCGCAGTTGTGACCAGGAGTTTTTAGCGTGTCGATTGCGCTGCGAGGATAGATGGTCATTGTGCCGAACTCGATCGGGATTCCAAAGTCGATACGAATTTTCCGAACCGCTTCGCCGAGATCGACAAAGGCACATTCCGGGTCCTCACCTCCATCACTTACGACGATAAAATGACATCGGCGCAGCACCATCTCGTAAAGGCCGAGATTCTCGAAATGGCCGCCGTCTGACAGGTTTACATACTTGTAACGGTCGGTGGTATTTCCGAGCGCTTCAGAAAACAGTGGTCCTACGGAATACCGTGGTCCCTTTCGACGCCAGGTTGTAGCCCCTGGCGATCCCGGGTTTCCCAACCACCAGCCCAGGCGGACATTAAAAAGCGTCATTAAAAGACCGAGCACTGGCGAGGAATGGTAGCCCATATTGGGATTGGCCGCCGCGCCCGAAATAGCCATTGCTGTTCCGAGTGTGATCGCTTCCCCATAATCGGTGGATGGTCTGTAACCGACTTTAAAAGAACCGCAGTGTAGCCGGCTCATAGTGAAGGATTCAGCCTTGCGCTCCTGCCACGCTAGTTGCTCGCCTCTGACCACATTGAGCGCTCCGTTCAGCACATGAAGAGGCTTGTCGGAAGATAAGTCGCCCAGCTTGATGTTGTCGTCGGGATCAAAGCCCGTAAACAGATTTGGGTTCCGGGTTGTGCGGGAGGCGGCAAGATACGCGCGAATCAGACGATTCCGGTAGGTGGCGTGCAGAGAGAACTTGTTCGCATTGATAAAAAAACCAATGACGATTCCGAAAAGCAACATGACGCACGTGAGAAACACGACAACGAACAGCTGAATACGCCAGGAATTTGGGTCTGTGATTTGCTCCGGTGTCCCGCCTAAAAGCCACGCAGTAGTGTGTTGTGCCCAAGGCTGCGATCCAATCAATACGAGCGCCCAGGAAATTATGATTGCCAGCAGCACAAAGAAAACGACCGCGACAACAATCAGAATCCATTGAACGCCGGCTTTCTCGCCAAACTTACTACTCAGCTTAGATCGGATAGCGAGGAAGGCACTGATGAGACCGGTCACGCCTCCAAACGCGCCAAGAAGACCTTTTGCCTGCGGTGTCGCCTTTACCTCGCCGAGAAAAACACCCAGTCGATTTGGCGTTGCGGAAATAGCCTGGGCACCCCAAAGAACGATTGCGTTGATCACGATCCAGCCAAAGATCGTGATGAGAATCCAAGCCGCTGATCGTCCCCACCATTCGCGATCTTCATCTTCTGTCACCCAACTGGTGAGGCCAGTAAACAGGAAATTAACTAACAGCAGCACTGCCAGGATCAGCGCGGGCGCGAAACAGACGTATTTGACGGCATTGCTCGCAGGCGCTGGCAGCGGGAAACGGTCGGGAAGCCTCTGATTTGGTTTAAGCTGCAATGAATCAATGTCTTTGTCGGTTATGCGCCCCGTACCTTGAGGAGTCTCGATAGTGAATACTTTCTGGATTTGCGTTATGACGACCCGACTGCCCGCTGCGAACTTCGTTTTCTCTCTATTCCAGGGAGTCGGCCAGGGAGTTGGAAGCGCTTCGCAATCGTGCTCCAATGTGTATTGAATCGGAGGCTTTTCGTCTGGTTTAAGTTCCAAGGGACCGAGATCGTTCTCGCTGATGCGCCCCTTCTTCTCAGGTGTTTCGATGGTATATCTTCTCTCGATTTGGGTAATGACGCCCTGAGTGCCTTGTGGGATCTTTATTTTCTGTTTACTCCAGGGGATGGGCGTCACCTCGCAGTCCCGGCTCAATGTGAATTGGATAGGAGGTTCTAAAAACATTCGAGTCGCGATCATCCACAGACAAGAACCTGCGACGACCGCTGCCAGCGCGATGACAGTGAGTCGCCAGAGCGAATCGAAGACGCGTCCTCGCCGCTTTTGCTTACGGAAGGCAAGAATAAGCGTCGCAAAGACGCCACCGGTTAGGTAGCTGGCAACGGTGAACAGGATAAATCTGGATAACCAGTCGCCGGCTACAAACGGTTCGCTACCGTGAACATTGCGCAGCAAAGCCCACCATTCCGCCAGCACGAGGGACGCGATGACTAATGGAAGCTGGCGAAATTCCAAAAAGCGACGTTGTGGCAATCGCGCATTGCCCGTGGAAGGAACATCGATGATTGCATAGGCCATCGCTACCGCAATCGAGGCGCCTCCAATTGCCAGCAGAATGTTGAGCCAGATGTCCCAATCGTGCTTTACCTGATTCGCCATTTGCGCGTACTTTGCGGGGTCCATGTCGAGGCCCCAGGCAGGCCAGTTCGGTTGCAGGTTGATTGCCGCAAGATATAACCTGGGGATCATCATTGCGGCTGCCAGCCACGAGATCAACACCAACCAGTTTAAGAACATGTTGCGTACGAACGTTGTAATCAGCGTCCAAAAATCGACAGAGGTCAGACCGGTTCGCGGCGCCAGGTAATTGCTGAACTCTCGGAGATGCCGGACCGGCTGCGGCTCAGGCTCCAGGGTAGAATCGGGCCTGCTCTTCAGCTCTCCGACAACGCCGCTGATGCCATCGGGATCATTCTTGATCCACGCGCTTAGCCAACTGCCAATGTAGCCACCGCCCGAGACAGTGGACAGGTAGTGAAACTTATCGAGTAGCCCGCAACGTGCCAGGCCCTGCAAAATTCCAAGTCCAAACGTGGCGCTCCGGATGCCGCCACCCGAGATGCAGAGCGCTGCGCGTTTTTCCTTCAATGCGTGAACTGCCGCCCATAACCCTTTTAGTTGCGTTTCGGGTTCGCTCGCGCTCGGATAATCGGAAGGCAGCTCGCCATGCAGAGCGACGTACTCGGCTTGTAATGCTTGATGCAATCGCAGCGTCGCATCAGTCGATGAAGCTTCTTTCGCCATGGCGCGCAAACGGGGCGGTCTGCGAACCAGCCTTTATCAAGATTGCGGCGACCCGTCAATCACAGCCACCATCGCCCCTTCTGAATTCGCTTTTCCCGGTCAAGTCGCGGCGACCGTAGAAAATGACAGTGGTACGCTCGCAGATTTTGCTTTGTAGCCGGAAACACAGGTGAGCGGGGCCTAATGTGACCCACCCCTTGTTGGCCGAAAACGTAGGAAACGCTTACGAGCGTCAGAACAATTTACGATTCGGCACTCAATACTTTGAAATCGGGGGTCGTTCTTTGGAATTGTAACACACTGGTAAACAGCTATTTATTAACCGTCTTTGGGATTCCCGCGTTTCAGGCACAAGGATTGCTTTCTGTAAGGTATGAAGATCAGCACATTTCCGAGAAGCAAACTCTTGCTTTGCATCGCCATTTGCGCGGCAGCACTTGCGGCCAGCCAGAACGCCAATGCCCTTAGCATTGGAGATTCCCACGAACTGGGATTCCTGTTGCCGAGTGGTTCATCAGGTAATCAAAGCACTTATGTAAACCATTTAATGGGCATGGCTCTTGGTTCCATCGATATCGCCAATGGCCAGATCTATTTTCGTTCAAACAATGCTTTTGGTCCTTTGCCTACGGCTGTCCAAGCCCTTTCCGGGAGTGGGACAACTATAAATCTAGGTAGTGGTGGTTTGTATACGTATCTGCTTGCGAATTACGCTGGCTTCGGCTCTGAAGTCTGGTACGTCGGTGATTTGCATGGAATTATCACGATTCCCGGCTTCGGAAATGGGTGTCTCCTTACTAAATGGTCGCTTTTTCGCGCGGGTGTAGGAGTTCCTGACGGTGGCACCACAGTCATGTTGCTCGGTGTAGCCCTCGGTGCCCTCGGCGTGGCCCGGCGTTACATAATGAGCTAGGAGAAAGGCGTGTTTCCTTCCCACAACGTCTTCAGCTAAATGGCGCGTCAGGACCATTAAGGATGGTAATTTTCTTTGGAATGCCTCGTGCACACTATGCTTTTCTGCTTGCTTGGTGCCACCACACTTCTTAGCACGATCACAGGATTTCTTGAACCTCGCGGGGGAACATTCCTTAAGACATTCGGGGGACAAATCGTGCAGGGAATGCTCGGCATTGCCTGCTTTTTCCTTGTGGGAGTTGCTTTCTTGCGCTTCGGCTGGACGATAGCCCTTCTTGATCTTCTTCTTGTTATTGTTGGCTCAAATGTAGGTCTCGCGCTGCAGAGAGTCCGGCTGCCTGGACGGTAGCCTCTGCCAGAAGCGTTTTAAGCCGTATCGCAAGGTTTTTCATGGGCTTTTTAAGAGAGCTATCGGTCCGCTGAGGTAAAGAGAACACGTTCGCCGCGTAACGGCTTGGAGCCCCGCTCGGTCGCCACGCTGACCTGTTGTGCCTTGCTACGTCCACTAGCTTTTATTTCGTCACGAAACGCGCTATATGTCGCGTTGTGCGCCCGTAGCTCAGCCGGACAGAGCAACGGATTTCTAATCCGTGGGTCGGGTGTTCGAGTCACCCCGGGCGCGGATCCTTTTTATGCCTTAAGTTCGCAGATTTCTTGAGGGATTTCGGCAATGGCCTGTCCATAACGTCATCAATGCACAGGAAAAAACAGCGCGGCCAATGTGTTAACACTGACCGCGCTGAAGCCTTGCCTTGCCGCGCCTAACCGCGCCTTTGCCGGGCAATGCCGCGCCTACCGGGCAGCGCCGCGCCTTAACCGGGACACGTCGCGCCTTACTGGGCCGCGTAAGTATTACTACGGATTGTTAGCGACAAAGTTTCAGCCAACAACAATCTGGCGGGAAAAAGGAATTGAATGGCTCGCTACTCCGGTCGCGAGCAGGATTCATTTTTTTCTTTTTTGGCCCCTGCGCTGTATGAGATTTGAATTCCTTTTGGTGTGAAGCCGAATCTTTTGAGGCTCGCCGCCGCTACAGATCCTGCTCTCCTCTGACCAAAGACCGGCGTGCAGCCGCAGTGTTCTAGCTACGAGATTCCTGATCTTCGGCCTGACTACGTTGGTCGGTGGCCTGTTTCCCTCTCGGAGTCTCAGGAGTTCCATTCGTGCCCGGCGCATCGAATAATTTGATTGAATCAGCGACTGCCGCGGATTCCGAATGGTTTCGCCGGTTTGTTTCAGACAGGGCAAAAATCTCCCGGAAGATCTCCGCCAAACGCTCCGCTCGCTCGTCTGGGACAGTCATCATGTTGCAGACGCCCCTTGCGCAAAATTTTGTCTGCCCTCGGGCTCGCTTTTTGATCGGAGGCGCGCAATTGCTCGCATGGGTTCCTCCCACTTTATTCGGTTCGTAACGCCGTCATTGGATTCACCCGAGTAGCGCGGCTCGCCGGAAAGAAACACGCAACAAGCGCGGCAGTTGCGAGCAACAAACTTGCGATGATGAGCGCCAGCGGATCGGTTGGACTTACTTGATACAAGATTTTGGCCAGGACGCGCCCTGCCCCCAATGAAAGAACAAGCCCGATGCCGACGGCGAGAGCCGTTTGCATCGCCGCTTGTCGCATAATAAGGGCGAACACGTCGCGCCGATGGGCACCTAGTGCCATGCGGATTCCGATTTCCCGGGTCCGGCACGCGACGGAATAAGCTTTTACGCCATACACACCCACGACAGCCAGCAACAGGGCGATTGTGCCAAAAGCCCCGAAAAGAGTGGCTCCAAGTTTAACGATCCAAAGATTTGGCGACCTTTCCATCAGATCCACATACGGGACCATCTGCAGCAGCGGCAGATCGGGATCGAACTCGCGCAGGGTTTGTCGGAGCGTGGGCATGAACGCGATGACGGCACGCCGATCTTGCGTGTTGAGCCGTACATGCAGATAGGTCTGGCCGCTGTATCCCTGCGACAACGGGACAAACACACGGCAAATGACGGAATCGTTCTGAACGTCGTGTCGGTGCTTGCTCACGACACCGACTATTTCCATATCGTTAGGCGAGCCATCCTTTGGAGGTTGCGTGTAGCGGATATGTTGACCAATCGGGTCTTCGTTCGGGAAAAGCTTTTTCGACATTTCTTCGTCGATGATCGCTACGCGGCGCGCCTCTTTGTTTTCGCACTCGTCCTGAGTGAAATCGCGACCCCGCAGGAGTTTTATGCCCAGCGCCTCGCAGTAGCCGGGCGTGATAGCGGTGTACAGCGAGTTAACGCTCGGGTCCGGCGCCTTCGGATCGTTAGGCATGGTGTCTTTTGTGCGAAGAACGCGGCGCGCGGTGGTGAAATCGGAATACGGCAGCATGGTGCCGATCGCTGAGGCAGTTACGCCGGGCAATTTTCGTAGGCGTTGTATCATCTCAAACATCAACCGACGCGAATCAACCGGCGCCTTTTTGATCAGGGTGAAATCGAACTCAGTAATGAGATCGCCGGGCGCGATAAACCCTGGGTTAAGTCCAGCTGCTTTGAGCGCGCCCCGAAAGAATAATCCCGCCGCGAAAAGCAACATCAGCGAGAGCGCGATTTGCGCCATTACGGAAATATGACGCGGTGCAAAGAAACGACTCAAGCGGCCGATCCGGGCCGGTTCGCCGACCTGTTCCTTAAGGTCATTAACGAGATCGACCTTGGTTGCCTTCAGCGCCGGGCCGAGGCTGAAAAGCATTGTCGCGATGAGGCAAAAGAACAATGTGACTGCAAGGACCGCCGCATCCGGGTGCAGTTTGACGACGAAGGAAAAATTCACGGACGAAAGCAGGCCGCGCAGTTGTTGAAATAAAAGGTCGTTGCACCAGGCGCTGAAGAGGAGGCCGATGGCGCCGCCACAAAGGGCTAGCAGAAATCCTTCGCACAACAGCTGCCTGACAATTTGCCAGCGTGACGCGCCGACAGCCAGACGGACTGCGATTTCCCTCGAGCGCGATGTGCCGCGCGCGAGCAGCATGTTCGCGAGATTCAGGCACGCGATGAGCAGGACCGCGCCGGCCATCGCCATGAGCAATGTCGCGACCAACGTGATTGGGCCGTCGTCCTCCGGTTGGGTGCTCAGGCTGAATCGCGATGGCGTTTGAATTTGCAACTCCCGCGCACCTTCGCTGCCCTCTGGTTGGGTTGCGTTCAATCGTTGGGCCAGAACGGGCAAACGCGCTTTCGCCGCCTCCATCGTCAGGCCGGGACGCAGCCGCGCCGTAAGATTGAACGTGTAATTCTTCGGATTTAACAGGTCGTGCGTTGCTTCGGAATCGCCGAAAGCTGAACCGAGCTGCGAACGAATGCCGATCGGCACCCAGATATCGGGCGCGACCAACGCGCTCGCGCCGCTGAATCCGTCCGGCGCGATGCCGATGACGGTGTAAGGTTGCCCGTTGATGTGAAGCGTGCTGCCGACAAAATCATTGCGGCCGCCGTTGCGCTTCCAAAAACCGTAGCTTGCCACGACCACAGCCAGGTTCGCATTTGGTCTGCATTCCTCGGCGTTATAAAACCGGCCGCGAAACGGCCGCACGCCCATCATTGGGAAATAATTCTCCGAAGTCAGAAAAGCGAAGCTGCGCCGCATTTCGTGGTCACGCCCGATGCCTGCGACCGCGAACTCGAGCGCGGCAACATTGACAAACAAGTCTCCGCCGTTCTCGCGCAGCTCGCGGTATTCGTTGTAGGAAAACTGGCGGTAATCGTGGGTCGCATTCTGTCGAGCCGTGAACACATTCACGACTTCGTTGGGCCGAACCGGCACTACCGGCTTCAGCACGACTCCATTGATTAGGGCAAAAATGGCCGAGTTAACGCCGATCGCCATCGCAAGCGTCAACACTGCCACCATCGTGAATCCCGGCGTCTTGAGAAGTTGCCGCACAGCAAACCTGAAATCCTGGATCATGACGATTGTTCCTTTGTTTCCACTGAGATGCAGGCTGCATGGACTTTGGATTCAACAGTTGCGCGGGGTGCGAAATATTTTTGCCTTAACGACGGGCGTCATCACCCGATCGATCGCCACAAATGCGGTCGCTACAGCGTAACCTGTAGGGATTCAGGCCGCTGATACCTTTCACGGAGCCATGCGTGCATCGAGTCCAGCTCGGGCACATTCTACCAGACAAATGGTATGAGTCTGTAGCGGACTTCTTCTGTGTAGGCTTCGTAGCCTTTTAATTCGCGCTTCAAGAACCGTTCCTCGAGTACACTTCGCACTGCTAATACCGCGATGGGAACGACTGCCAGAACGGCGGCAACATATGACTGTAGCCACAGGGCTGGGCCTATCGCCATCGGGACAAAGCCTGCATACATCGGATGCCGCACGACCGTATAGATACCAGTGTCGATGACTCGTTGGTGCCTTTCTTCCTGGAGCCTGACGACTGGCACGGCAAACGGATTGGCTTTCATTGCGAGAGTCATGATCCACCAACCCGCTACATAAAGCGGAAGCCCAACGCACGAAATGAGCGCACCCGGTCTTGGCAAAACATGAAATCGAAACACATCAAGCGGAATAAAGATGATCTGCCCGACGTACGAGACGACCAGCAGAATTACGAGCGCTCGGTCCCACAGCGGTTGTCCCTTTTGTATGATCCCCTTGGCGCGCTGGGAGAAGAGGTCAGCGCTATCAGGTAAAATGCTGAAGATGGCCGCAGCCATCACAATCACGGTAACAGCCAGGAACGCCCATGCCCGCCACCAGCGCAACGTGCCAGCCGGCACAAAGAGCAGGAGCGCGTAAAACGCGACGTTGAAGACAACACCAGCAATGACTTTGGGAACGGACATCGCGTGGTCGGGAAGTAATTAGCAATTAGCAATCAGCAATCCGTGCTGAGAATGCTATGACGAACCCTAACATGAACCGACCGGTTACTTCGCCGAATAGCGTCGCTCATGGTCTAATAACCATTTCTTGCGCCACAAACCGCCGCCGTATCCGCAAAGCGTGCCGTCCGCACGGATCACACGGTGACACGGAATGATGATGCAGATCATGTTTGTGCCGTTTGCCCGGCCCACAGCCCGGCGCGCATTTTCATCTCCCAAACGTTTCGCCATCCAGGAATACGAGCGTGTTTCGCCGAGGGGAATCGACTGCAGAATTTTCCAGGCCCGCAGTTGAAATGGCGAACCAACCGGCGCCAGTGGAATGTCGAATTCAAGGTTTTTGCCCGAAAAGTAATTGGCCAATTGGGAACGGACCACGTCCAGATGACGGTGTTTACCCGGTACTACATTTGTCCGCAATCGGTTTCGCAAGGTGGACAACTCGCGTTCGGTCGCGCGGCGGTCAATAAACTCGAGCAGACGCAAACCTTCGTCGTCGGCAACGGCAATTATTGGTCCGAGTGGCGTATCGATTCGCTCCGCAAATAAAGGTGCGTGCGTCTTCGCGTTGCTCGGCGGCTCACCAAAAATCTTCGTGAACGCTTCTCGAAAACCGCTCTCCGATTCAAAGCCACTGCCGTTTCGCGCTTTCTCGACGCGATCACCTCCTCTTACCTGGCTCAGAGCAAGACCCATTCGGCGCGCGCGATGATAAGCCTGGAAGGTCATTCCATAATGCCTTTTGAATTGACGGCGCGCCGTCGAGGGATCAATCGCCAGTGCCGTCAGCTCCTTGTCTGTGAGCCGTCCGTCTGGGGCGCGTTCGACCTCCCTGCGGAGACGCTCAATCAATTTAGGCGGGCGTTGATTCGGATCCATGGGATGGCATCGCATGCATGGACGATAACCGCTCCCAAGCGCTTCACTCCACGTCGCAAAGAAATCGACATTCTCCGGCGCCGGCTTTTTTGCCGCGCACGTCGGCCGGCAGAAAATTCCCGTCGTTCGCACTCCGACAAAAAATATGCCTTCAAAACTCGAATCTCGATTCACCAACGCGCGATACATCATTTCCGTCGGCGGAAGAAGTTCCATTGTTTTCATGTTAACAAATTAGGCGTTCCAGTGTATCGACGCATCGACGAAATTCGGGCAACAATTCGACTCGTCATGCGCGTTGGATTCGAAACGTAAAACAGCCGCGAGTAACGCTACGCGCATCAACAAATGCCGTTTTCGGATTCTGCAGGAGCTTTTCAACCAGTGGCTCCGGATCGCCTTCCTGCGCGACTTCGGCGTCGATCATGTTGTAATTTGAATCGTAGGCGCGCAACACACGGCCATTGCGAAAATCAGCCGGATATTCTCCAGTGGCGCTGTAACGCCTGCACGCCTCAGCGTGAACAAAAATCGGTCCGGTCTCGGAATATGGATAACCGGCTGGAATCGAAGCGTACGGAAACAGAATGACGCGCTCACCAGGTTGAGCCCAATGCAGACAGTGCCGGCACGGATAACCGGTTGCCGAATCCACCTTCACGATAACGTGGTCTTCAGCCCCAGACTCCGCGGCGCGGCGCGCGTTTTCAGCGATATCCGTCGGAAGTGGAACAATACGAAGTGTTGATGTTTTCATGACGCAAATTGACTCCGCTCCCTCGCAGCCTGCATCGACGAAATTCGGGCGTCGAATTCTAAGCGTCGCTCGGGACTTTGTTGGTTATATGGATTCAGCGACAATTTTTGCGACCTCGGCGATGGCTGCCGTTCGCTCGTTTGCGTTCGCTGTTGAGCCTACCGAATAAATGGCCAAAAAGATCGGCGCGCGATCAGGCGGATACAGGACGGCAATGTCATTCGTCGCGCCGTTTGCGCCGCGCCCGGTCTTGTCGCCAATCTTCCAGCTATTCGGAATTCCCGCCCGGATCAATTCTGCTCCAGTTTCATTGTGCCGTAACCAATCTTCCAGCTGACGGCGCGATGCTTCTGATAAAACGCCGCCGAGCAATAGCTTCTGCATGTCGGAACAAATCGCCGCAGGCGTCGTTGTATCGCGCTCGTCGCCGGGAATGGCGCTGTTCAGGTCCGGTTCTTTGCGGTCAAGCCGCGTCGCGTTATCACCGAGGGTGCGCGCAAAATTCGTCAGGCCCGCAGGTCCGCCAATGGCTTCCAGGAGGAGGTTGCCGGCTGTATTATCGCTTTGTTCGATCGCGGCGGCGCATAGCGCGCCCAGCGTCATGCCGCCATCTTTGAGATGTGCCTTTGTGACTGGCGCATATTCCAGGATGGCTTTCGCGTCATAAGACACGAATCGATCCAATTTATCTTGTTTTTCATCGACGCGTTTCAACACAGCAGCAGCCGCGAGAAGTTTGAACGTGCTGCACATCGGAAATCGCTCATCTGCCCGATAACTAATACGTTTGCTGTTGCTGATATCGAACACGGCCACGCCGATTCGGCCACCGATTCGTGTCTCTATTGCCGCAATGCGAGCTGCCGCATCATTTTCGCCAAACGTTGCGCTGGCAGCCAGGAAGATTAGCGACAACAAACTTTTTACCATCGATGAAACGCGGGATGACCTTCTTTCACCGGGACAAAAATTCCGCGACACGTTGCGCATACCTTTCCACGCGCGGTGAGTGTCCCTTCAATCGTCGCACGATCGTCGGTCAGATCGACAACCTTTGCGGAGAGAAAAACCGTGCCATCCGTCGGCGTGGGTCGGAGCAATTTGATTGCATACTCCGCCGTGACAGTGCACGGCGGATGATCCTCCCTTGTGTGCTTCATCAGATGATAGGCTGCCGTCCAATTGCAATGGCAATCGAGCAACGTGCCGATGACGCCGCCATTCAGAACCCCCTCAAACGCTTCGTATTTTTTTTCTGGTCTCCACTCTGCAACCACTTCCCCGTTTTTAGGAAAGCTGCGGATATGCAATCCTTCGGTATTCGCCGGACCACAACCCCAACAGGCATTCTTCGGTGCGTACTGTTCCTGAAGCGACTCGCCAATCATGCTGAGATTAATGAGGCGGCAGAGCCGCAGTTTTTCTGCCAACGCGTTGAAGACAACGCGTTCCACCTCCGAATTCGCAAAAGGTGGATCGGCTGCTCCGAAGACGATGCCAAGTCCAATCGCCGAAGCCGCAGCATTTTTCCGCTTCGTGATTCAAACTATCGATTTATTCACCGCGGACATGGGAACCTGGATACGCACGCAATTCGTGCCCAATGTAAAGCGAGCGCGGCCGAATGAGCCGATTATGATCGTGCTGCTCGGTCACGTGCGCGCACCAGCCGGCCACGCGTGAGGCTGCAAAGAGAGGCGTGTTCAATTCCGGTGGAAATCCAAGCATCCAAAACACCGGCGCCGCGTAAAGATCGACATTGGCACAAAGATGTTTTTCGCGGTCCATTACTTCCTCGAGCTTTTCGCAGATTGGCACCCATTGTTCCTTTCCGATTCGCTTGCCCAGATCGCGCCCAATCTCACGCATTACGGGCACCCGTGAATCGCCCTTTTTGTAAACGCGATGGCCGAACCCCATGATCTTGTCCTTGGTCCCCAATTTTCTCATTAACCAGGCTTCCGCGCGATCAGGTGTCCCGATCTCTTCGAGCATCTTCATCGACTCCTCGTTGGCACCGCCGTGCAGCGGACCTTTAAGCGTCGCTACCGCTGAGGTGACCGCAGCGTAGATTCCCGCCAGTGTGGAAGCGGTCACGCGTGCGGCAAATGTGGACGCGTTAAATTCGTGATCGGCGTAAAGATTGAAAATTGTATCCAGCATTCGGATTTGCCAATCCTGCGGAACTTTGCCCTCCAATTTGTAGAAGAAATTGCCGGCTTGTGTGAGATCAGGCTTTTCTGGGATGGGCTCTTCACCATGTGAGATGCGCCAGCCGTCAGTGATCAGGGTCGAAACACGCGCAATCAGGCGGATTGATTTACGGATGTTCGCGTCGTGCGAATTGTCGCTCAGATCCTTATCAAAAGCGCTCAGCATCGACACGCCGGTACGCAACATGTCCATCGGATGAGTCTTGCCCGGGAGAAGCCGGAGCATTTGGGTCACCGGACCTGGCAACGATCGTTCCGCGGCAATTTGCTGCGTGAACTCGACTAATTGTTTCCCGTTGGGTAACTCCCCATTAAGCAGCAGGTAAGCAACTTCTTCAAAACTCGCTTTCTGCGCCATTTCATGAATGTCATAGCCGCGGTACATCAGACCCGCGTTCGGATCGACCCAGCAAATTGCCGTCTCGCCTGCAATCACACCCGCTAATCCCGGGCTGTATTCTGGTTTCTTTTCAGTAGCCATTGGTTTCTCTTTACTTGTGAATCACAATCGTTCAACTCATCGGACTTAACCAGTTAAGATTCAACATCCACCCTTCCAACTTTCCGCTGCCGGGTCGTAATCGAGCAATTCATAAAGCTGTTCCCGCGTTTGCATCTTATCGATCCAACCCGATTGCGTTCCTTGTTTCTTCAGATCGCGCAAAAATTCCTCGCTCGCTTTCATTGAAATCCGAAACGCGCTCTGCGGAAAAATTGCCATTCTGTATCCGAAGTCTGAGAGTTCTTGAAACGAAAGAAGAGGACTTTTACCGAACTCAGTCATATTCGCGAGGAGGGGTGCATTCACTTCGCGAGCGAACCTCTTGAATTCATCCGCGCTTTGCAGGGCTTCAGGGAAAATCGCATCCGCACCCGCCTCGAGATAACGGCGGGATCGTTCCACGGCACGATCGAAACTTTCGACTGCTCGGGCATCTGTACGCGCAATGATCACAAAATCGTCGTCTCGGCGGGCGTCCACCGCCGCTTTGATTCTCCCGGTCATTTCATCAACGTCGACCACCGATTTGCCGGCAAGATGTCCGCAGCGCTTGGGAAATTCCTGGTCTTCAATGTGACAGCCAGCCAGGCCCGCTTTTTCGAGTTCGCGAATGGTGCGCGCGACATTCTCCGTGCCACCGAAACCGGTGTCCGCATCGACGATTGCGGGGATCGTCACCGCGTTCGCAACATACCCGGCCAGCCTCACAACCTCTGTCATCGAGAGCAACCCGATATCCGGCACGCCGGCGGTTGCATTCGCCATTCCCGCGCCGCTGATGTACACCGCATCAAAGCCGGCACGCTCCACTTGCCGCGCGATTGCCGCGTTCGGCACACCGGGCAGCATGACACAACCTTGTCCAATCAATTCACGTAATCGCGCCGGTTTGCTTCTTTTTGTCATGTCCAGCGAAGTCGCGACTTTCCTTGCTATTTGTGCGGCATCTCCAACGCTTTCATCAGTTCATCAATATTCGCGGCTGCGTCCAGCTTCCACGCAAGATCGACAATCCTCTTTGCACGTTTTTCACCAAGCGCCGGCTCAACGAGTGCAAAGAACTTTTCTTCCACTTCTGAATCCTTCAGCGGGTTTTTCGCGTGCCCCATTGGGTATTCCACGCGCTTGGTTAGCCTCCTTCCATCGGTAAGATCGACATGAACGATGTTCGCAACTGCATCAGGATACATACCGCTTAGCTCTGCATGGCGTACCACCTTCACGTTCTCCAAAAATTTCCAAATGTCCGGGTGGCTAAAGCGCTCGCAGTCGAATTGTTTTTCCGTTACTTCGCCATCGAGCAGCGCAATTGCAGTGATGTATGGCAAACTGTGATCAGCCGTTTCGCGCGTCTCCGGTTTCCATTTCTCCGGCTCGCTACCGATGATATCGACGGAGGCGTCGTGACTTTCGATTGTCACGGATCTTATCTTTGCGAGATCGTCAATTTCTTTGCGCAACGAGAGGGCCGCCTCAATGGCGCTTTGGCTGTGATATTCGGCCGGCCAAAACTTGATGCTCGTATTCAAAATCATTTGCGGCGCGCCACGGAATTTTTCTCCCACGTTTCCCAGCGAAACGCCCAGTTGTTTTTCGAAGGCCATTTGCCCTTCGAAAATTGGCGCCGGGCCGGTCATTCCTGCGCGTGCAAGCAGCGCCGAGTAAACACCGCGGCGTGCCGCGTCTGCAAAGGCGACCCCCTTCCAGTGCGAGAGTTCCCCTGCACGCGACTGGCGCATTGCCGCACATGCAACTCCAGCAATGTTTACAGCGTGGCGCGTTTTTTCTGGATCGAGCTTCATCAGGTGCGCGCACGCGAGCGCCGTGGAGAACGCGCCGTAAGTCACGTGGTCCCAGCCACGCGCGCGAATACTCGCGGCATCGCATAGCCGGCATTGCACTTCATACGCGAGTGCGATGGCAGCGATCAATTGCCGTCCAGTCGTGCCCACGCTTTCAGCCGCCGCCAGGGCCGCTGAAATATTATCGCTCGGATGCGCAGGCTCTTTTGAAAGATAAGTGTCGTTATAATCGAAATAGCGAATGCAACAGCCATTGGCAAATGCTGTCCAATCAGGAGGCGCCTTATGGATCGTGCCGATGATTGTCGCACCGTTTCTAGCCGAAAAATCGGAAGCGACGTTTCGCGCTATGACGCATGGCTCTTCATTCCACGCGCCCAGCGCGCAGCCCAGCGAGTCGATAATGCGCCGTTTTACTTCGTGCACGACTTCTTTCGAAAGATCTTCAAACCCGACCGAAGAGGAATAATTAGCAAGTTGATGAGCAAGTGTTGTCTTCATGAAAGTTGCGATTTCAATCTGCCGATGAAAATCATGGCGGCAAGCGATTGTCGATGGTTGCTCTACCGTCTAAAAATGCGCACTATCCTTTCTAGATGAACAAGGTATATGCGACTGCGAAAGCCGCGCTGGATGGATTACTGCACGACAACATGACCATCGCTGCCGGCGGATTCGGATTGTGCGGCATCCCAGAGAACCTGATCGCCGCAGTGCACGAGAGCGGCGTGAGAGGATTGACGATCGTCGGCAACAACGCGGGCGTGGACGATTTCGGCATGGGAATTTTACTGCCGGCGCGCCAGGTGAAAAAAGTGATGGCGTCGTACGTCGGCGAGAACAAGGAGTTCGAGCGCCAGGTGCTCGCCGGCGAACTCGAGCTCGAGCTTATCCCTCAAGGCACACTCGCCGAAAGATTACGCGCGGGCGGCGCGGGAATTCCGGGATTTTACACGCGTACTGGTTTCGCCACCAAACTGACTGAAGGCAAGGAGACAAAAAAATTTGGCGACGACGATTACGTCCTCGAGCCGGGTATCACCGCGGCGTTGTCGATCGTGAAGGCATGGAAGGGCGATAAATCCGGCAACCTCATTTACCGCGAAACATCGCGAAATTTTAATCCGATGATCGCCACTTGCGGCAAAGTCTGCGTCGCCGAGGTCGAAGAACTGGTTGAGATCGGCGAGCTCGATCCCGACCAGGTTCACACGCCGGGCATTTTCGTTAACCGAATCATTCAGGGCGCAAAATACGAGAAGCGGATTGAGTTCCGCACGGTTCAGGGCGCGGCCGCGTCGAAGAAAGAAAATCCGGTGCGCGAACTAATGGCGAAACGCGCCGCCCAGGAATTGCGCGACGGTTACTACGTCAATCTCGGCATCGGAATTCCGACGCTCGTTGCCAATTACATTCCCGAAGGAATTCACGTTACGCTTCAGTCTGAGAACGGCCTGCTCGGTATCGGCCCATTTCCCAAACCCGGCGAAGAAGACCCCGACTTGATCAATGCCGGCAAACAAACCATCACAGCGATGCCGGGCTCCGCGTTTTTCTCGAGCGCGGATTCGTTTGGACAAATTCGCGGTGGACATATCGATCTTGCGATTCTCGGCGCGTTCGAAGTGACAGACAAAGGCGACATCGCAAACTGGATGATTCCCGGAAAGATGATCAAGGGACCTGGCGGCGCGATGGACCTTGTCGCGGGCGTGAAGCGCGTGGTCGCAGTGATGGAACACACGTCAAAAGATGGCAGTCCGAAAATTTTGAAAAAATGCACGCTGCCAATCACCGGCCTCGGCGTGGTTAATCTCATCATTACCGATTTGTGCGTGTTCGAGGTGAAACCCGATGGCGGCGGCCTCGTGCTCACCGAAATCCATTCCAACGCGACGGTGGACGAGATTCGCGTAAAAACCGGCGCACCGTTTGGAGTCGCGCTGAAGAAATAATTTTACGCCGCGCGCTGGCGCGGACAGATCAGCACTAATACGGACGCGATCACGAAACAGGCAATCATCACCGCGAATCCGCCGTTGAACGATCCGCTGCGCTGACTGATGTCGCCGATCATCTTCGGTCCGAAGAAGCCGCCGATGCTCGCCGTGCAATTAATGAAGCCTACGGCCGCCGCAGCGGCCGAAGCACTCAAGAACCCCGAAGGCAACGCCCAGAACGCCGGCAAATAAGCAACAGTCCCAAATCCCACCAGCGTAAACAGTGCGACAAGTAACGCGTTCGAATGCGGAAACGCGAGCAACGCGATCAATGCGACGGCCGCGGTCAATTGTGGAGCGGCAAAATGCCAGCGGCGTTCGCCCGTGCGATCGGAACTCCAGCCCAGCGCCAACATGCCAACGAGTCCCCCCAGAAATGGGATCGAGCCAATCCATCCGATTTGCGCGACGTCCGTCCACCCGGTGAGCCGTTGCAGCATCGTCGGCATCCAAAACCAAAACGCGTAGCCGCCGGTGTAGGTAAAAAACAATCCAGTTGTCAGGATCAACACCGCCGGATGTCGAAGCGCTCGCCAGATCGACATGTATTCGACATTTGCTTTCGCGCGGCGTTCTTCTTCCAGCTTCGAAACGAGCCAATCGCGCTCGTCCGCGTCAAGCCACCGCACTTTGTCAGGCCGATCCGGAAGAACGAAAAGCGTCGCAACGCCGAAAATGACCGCCGGAATTCCTTCCAACAAAAAGAGCCAACGCCAACCCGAAAAACTCAGCCAGTGGACGCCCAAAATTTTTCCAGCAATCGGTCCGCCAATGATAAAACCAATCGGAATCGCAGCCATGAAACGCGCGACGGCTTTGGCTCGGTCTTTATAAATGAACCAATGCGAAAGATAAACGATTACGCCGGGAAAAAATCCCGCTTCAGCCGCGCCAAGCAGGAAACGCGCGCCGTAGAGTTGATGCGCACTGTGGACAAAGCCGGTCAGCGTCGTGAGCGCTCCCCATGTGATCAACGTTATCGCCAACAAAAGTCGCGCGCTCCAGCGTTCGACCAACAGCGCTCCGGGAATTTGCAACGCGAAGTAACCAATGAAAAAGATTCCGCTCGCGGTGCCGAAGACGGAATCGGTCAGGCCGAGATCGCCTTTCATTCCGAGCGTTGCGTAAGCGATGTTGGTGCGGTCGAGATAATTCGCGAAGTAAAGCAAAAACAGAAACGGCAGCAGCCGCCACGCAATCCGACTACGCGCACTTTCCCCAACGTCCATTTCCGAAACCATGCTTGCAGCCACGCTAAGACACAAACGGCGATGGCGTGCTCATGTCTGAACCAATTCGGGAAGCCATTCAACACTGCGGCGAGACTGGAAAGGAAAGCGACCTGATACTTGAGTGGTCAGGTTAATGTCGCAACGAGTTCGCGAAGGAAGCGTTCCACTTCTGAAGGGTCCCTGAGTGTATATCTGGCCGCAGTAGCCCTCGGTTTTTCGCTTACAAGAATTCCTACACCGCGTCGCTCGAGTACGCGAAAGGCATCTTCATCGGTGCGATCATCTCCAATATAAATCGGGTTTGGACGCTCCAAACCCAGCTTTTCCAATAACCAGAGCACGGCCTTGCCCTTATCCCAGTCGATGTTGGGCAACAACTCGTAGACTTTTTTACCATCGATCATGCGCAGCTGTTGGTGTCGCGCGGCCGCTTCGCTCATGGCTCGCTGTAACTTGGGAAAGTCGTGTTCACTTACGTTGCGGTAATGCGCAGCGATGGAGAAACATTTTCTCTCAGTCAGTGCGCCCGGAATGCCAGCGAGTTTTTCTCGGATCTCCTTTTCAGCAAAATCGAGCGCCGGCAAAAACTCTATCGCCTCTTGTCTGCGCAAGCCGTCGGGCCCGGCGATGTCAAATCCGTGGCTGCCAGCGTAAACGAGTCCTTCAATATCAACACGCTTGCTAATGTCTTCGAGCTCTCGACCGCTGAGGATTGCGACAGGTACTTTCGCCGTGAGCGCGCGCAGAATTGCCCGAGTGGACTGTGAAAGCACCGCCTGATCAGGCCGACTGACTATCGGCGCAAGTGTGCCGTCGTAGTCCAGGAAAACGGCGAACGGATCACCGTGCGGTGCTATCTCTTGAACGTGGTCCAGAGCAGAAGGAAGCATATTCGATTTAACAAAAAGAGTTAAAAGAGTTACAACGTTACAAGGCTAAAAGCATTCCAGACTGAATGCGTTGTAACAATGTAACTTTTACCCGTTGTAGCATGAATCGCCTGATCGTCGTTTCCAATCGATTACCGTTCGCGCTGGATTCGACAGGCGAAGATCTTTGGACCGTTACACCAGCTGCCGGGGGACTCGTTTCTGCGGTGGAACCGGTGCTGCGCGAACGCGGTGGCACTTGGATCGGCTGGCCGGGAACTGCAGGCAAAATTCCAAAGGGACCTCTTGCCGTCGCTACACGTGACGCCGGTTACAAGGTAGTGCCAGTTGCTCTTAGCGAAACCGAACGCGATGAATTTTACTACGGCTACTCAAACGGAGTAATCTGGCCACTGTTTCACGATCTGCAGAATTTTTGCAATTTCGAGCCGGCATATTGGGAGGCTTACAAGGAAGTTAACGACCATTACGCCGAGGCTATCGCACGCTGCTCGCAACCTGATGACTTCATCTGGGTACACGATTATCACCTGATGTACGTCGCGCAGGCATTACGCGAGCGAGGCTTACGCGCAGCCTTGACGTTTTTCCTGCACATCCCGTTCCCGCCGTATGACATTTTTTCAAAGCTGCCTCAACCGCAGCGGCTATTACGCGCTCTCCTGCAATTCGATCTGCTTGGGTTCCAGACGCGGCGCGACGTTCGAAACTTTCTCGGATGCGTTCGGCGCGTGATGTCGGATGCGCGGATCGTTCCTCGGCGCGGCCTGCAATTGGTTCGTTTCGAAAAACGCGCAATTCGCGTGGGACATTTCCCGATTGGGATCGACTTCGATTCGTTTGAAAAAGGCGCCATGTCCGACGTGGTCACGCGCAGATCTCAGAAGCTGCGCGCCACGTTTCCGGATTGCCAGCTGATCTTGGGCGTGGATCGCCTCGACTATAGCAAGGGAATTCCCGAACGATTGCGCGCATTTCGCAATGCGCTGGAACGCCATCCGGAACTGCGCGGACGTGTGGTGCTCATTCAGGTGGTCGTGCCTAGCCGGGTGGAAATTCCCAGATATCACGAGTTCAAGCAACGCATCGATCGCCTTGTCGGCGATATCAACGGGCGCTTTTCCACCAGCAATTGGTTGCCGGTGCAGTACCATTTTCGCAGCCTCGATCGCGAAAATCTTCTGGCGCACTACCGCGGTTGCGACATTGCTTTCGTCACCCCGCTCAAGGATGGAATGAATCTGGTGGCTAAGGAATATTGCGCCTGCCGCGCCGACGAAAATGGAGTGCTTATCCTTAGTCATTTCGCCGGCGCGGCGGAGCAGCTCAAGACCGGTGCAATGCTGGTGAATCCTTACGATGTCGAAGAAATGGCCGACACAATCTCGGAAGGATTCCGAATGAGCGAGACCGAACGCAGCGCGCGCATGAAGCGCATGAGGCGCGTGGTGCGCGATGAAAATGTTTTTTGGTGGGTCGATTCGTTTCTTAAAGCCGGAGCAAAGCTCACAGCTCGCTCATCGCAGGTTGTCAGGCGCCGCAGCGCCACGACTAAATGCTAAGAGCTCTTTTGCGGTCTTCATGAACCAGGGGCCCGTTACGCTTGTTTGTGTGCTCTTCGAGCAAATCGGAGATCATTCACTTCGTTGAGGATGACAGGCGAATACGGAAGGAAGCATCTTGAAAAGGATCTCTTCGTGAGGCGCAAAACGCGTGGCGATCATTGATAAGCTGCAAAAAATCTCCGACACGGTTTGGGAATTGCTGGCGACGTACAAGCGAGGCATGCGCGTACGGGTGCGTATCATTGCGACGGAAAAGCTGGTTCGCGAAATGGACGACGCCGTTTACCAGCAGATCAGCAACGTCGCCACGTTGCCCGGGATCACGCGTTACGCGCTCTGCATGCCCGATGGCCACAATGGTTATGGATTTCCGATCGGCGGCGTGGCGGCAATGGACGTGGTTTTCGATTGGCAACAAACGTAAAACGCGTTGCCTTCTGGCGCGCCGTGGTGCCCACGGGCGATCAGTCACCGCCTCACCTTCCCGCAAAACAATTTAGCTACCGCTGCGCGAATGCGGCTTCGGGCAGCGGATCATGGATGACTAGAAATTGGAGCCTCGCGCCGATCACGGCGGGGTAGGACGCGGGTGTGGCGTCGGACGCGGCCGCGGTGTTGCTCTTGGTGTGGCCGTGGGTGGCGGAGTGGGTGTGACACTCGGCGTAGCTGTCGGCGTCACCGTAACGGTGGGCGTTGGTGTCGGGGTTGTCGGCGTGGCTGTTGGAGTTGCTGTGGGCGTTGGCGTGGGCGTAGTAATCGGCGTAGCAGTGGGCGTTGGCGTGGGCGTGGGAGTTGGCCCTCCTCCTGCGCAGAAGATCTCCGTCGACATCAATGGTGTGATGCCGTCAATGTCGTAGCCACCTGACAACACAATTCTGGTCGTACCGTCGGTGTCAGTGGGGAAATTTCGACGTGCATTAACGAACGGATCGCCGGTTGTCCAAGAGTTCGTGCCCGGATCGTAGATATCCACCTCGTTGGAAGGATTGGGCGCCACCCGGCCTCCGCCGATCACATACATCTGATCATTGAAGTTCAGCCCTCGGGTCTCCCCTGTCGCCCTCGGTATTGCTGCGATGGTACCAATGGTGTTCGCCACCGGATCGAAACTGAACGAGTTGGTGGTGTCCACCACTGTAGCACCCTGGAAATCCGATGCACCGCCTACATAGATGATGCCGTTTATGGTGCACGTAGGCGCATACATGATCCCTTCAGGCGTGTTCACCTTTTGTGTCCACCTGGAGCCTGCCGCAGCATTTGGATCAAACTCCCAGATCTCGTTTGTGGAAGCCACGTTGATGTCAAACCCGCCGAGGATGTATAGCTTGTTGTTGGCCACTGCAAAGCCACCAGGCAGAATTGTGCCCGCAGCATCGCCAGGCCAATCGTCCGTGCCAAGGAGGGCCGGCGTATCGGTGGCTGGATCGTAAGTGAACACGCGAGCGGTGGCGGTGGTATTTCCGGCTGCCGAACCGCCCACGCAATAGATCAAAGGCGTCCCTGAAACAGTGAGCACGCCACAAGCCATGTTGTTCATCTGATTGTCAGGCAACGTCGAAGCCATCTGGGTCCAGGCGTTGGAGTTGGGATTGTACTGAAGCACGTGCTGGAAATCATCGCCCGCATTATCTGAGATACGGCCACCCACGGTGTAGAAGTTGCCGTCGGCCTGGAAATGAACCCCAACCGCTCTGACCAGCACAGTTGGCATGTCCGGACCTGCTGACCAACCCGATGGCGCGCAACCACCCGAAACATTGACCACGCCAGTCATGCCAATGATGCAATGCGCGTGGCAGAAGTAAGAATAAACGCCGGGCTCCGTAAACGTGTGCTCATAGACCGTGCCTATGTTGGAAAGAACTCCCGCTGGGCAGTTCGTATCGTCAGGCGAACAGAATTGGGAATCAACATCGCATGGAGGGCCACTGGTGACACTGTGGCCGCTCTCGGCCCAGGTCCATCGCACGGTATCGCCTACAGAGATGTTGACTGAGTCAGGCACAAAGACATCGCCACCTTTCCCCACTGCTACATCAAAGATTTGGCCGCCACCCGTCGGCACGCCACTCACGGCTGTTCGTCCGTTTTGATCCACAATGCGGATCCCTGGGGTAGCGGGATTTTTCTGTTGCGTCGTGGCGAGATGTTTGTTGCCCGGTTCAGCTTGCGATGAAAATACAATCGCGAAGATCGTCGCAAGGAAAAAAGTCGCCCTGACTACTGTGTTAAATCGTTTCATGGTTTTATTCTTTCTTTTGCGCGCCAGCGTTTGGGATTTTCTTTAAAATCGACCGAACCGTAGCTGGTGCTCTGCGATTCAGCGGTGGAGGGCGCGATATTGCGCAGGGATTCAAAAGAACGGCAAGCAAAATTTCTTGTTCAAAGGCCATTTCTGAAGACAGGCCTTGGCAAAAAAGTAACAAAACTGTTACCTTTCCCGCGAGAAGCGACGGCGTGTGCTGGAGCTGGGGTCGCCGACCCTGGTTGACTGATCACTACCCCTTAGATCACAGCCTACCGTGGAGTCGGGCGAACGCGTGGAGTTGGACGCGGCCTGGGGGTTGGTCCACATCTGCCCGTGCATGGCGCAGGACTAGGCGTTGGTGTTGGACCCGATTGCGCGGAGTATCTCCCACCGGTGTTAGAGGGGCTGAGGTCGTCAGTTCCGCCCCAGACGGAAGCCAGATGGAGACGCGGATTTCTTTTTCATGATCAGAAGTGCCGCGGATCCAAGAGAGTGGAGGGCGGATTCGCGAGCGCCGATGTTAAGTGAAACGCGTCCGCGTGTCAACGTCTCGCGATTCACGGCTCGATTGAATCGTGAGACTGCGACACAAACGCAAATGTTCGCAATACTTTGCGACAGGAGCACACACAGCCGCGGTCAGCGACCACGGCTACAGGTGATCACCGATTGCTAGCTAGTGCGGTAATGTGGGTCGAGGGTGTGGAGTCGGGCGGGGTCTCGGGGTCACTCTCGGTGTAGCCGTAGGCGTTGAGGTTGGGCTTGGTGTGGTGGTAGGAGTCGGTGTGACCGTCGGAGTAGGCGTGGCAGTCGGCGTCGGCGTGATGGTTGGGGTTGGCGTTGGGCCTGCCTGAAAGCCGATTTCGATATTGTCGATCCCGAGTATCCAAGTGCCCAGACTGGGATAAGCGAATCCAGGCTTGTAAAAGCCAATGCTGGTCAAATCAACGCGATGAAGAAACGGAGACCATTCTGCGTCCGTACCAGGCGTGCCGTCGCCGTGGGTGAACACCCATCCCTGCGGGATTGTCGGTGAATTGGCATCGACGGGGAACGAATATGTCTGCCAGCCTATGGGTGGCTCAGGAAGGTCAGGTAACGTATATGTTGCGTCGTAAGTGACGTTAAAGCCAGTGTCATCCATTTGTAACAACTCGAGCGTGACTGCGCGATCGGTCGCCCAAGTGGCAACTTGAATGACGTTCAGGTCGACAATTAGGCTGGTAACACCGAGGGTGGTCCAATCGCCGGTGTAGATACTGTCAATCTTGTATAGATCGGGGAATCCCGGTTGAAAACGCGTCGAGATGCTCGCCCATGTCGGGATGGAGCTGCTGAAGCCACCCTGCTGAAGATAAGCTCCTGGATTTCCGCCACTGGTTTCAATTATTCGTGGCACGCCCGTACTGCAATGCCATAAACCGACATCGGTCTGATCATCGTAGGTTTCGACAAACGTATTGGTCTCGCCGCCGTTGGCTGCCCCAAGCGTAGCTGCACTGATCACGACGAAGAGAAATGTTGCTAGTAATTTTGTCATATTTTTCATGTTACCTCGCAGGTTTGAGTTTCAAGGCTAAAGCGTTGTCTCAAAAAGTCGTGTTTTTCAGTGGCCCCACGTCACATTACATTATTGTGGCGGTGTTGGGCGAGGTCGCGGAGTCGGGCGGGGCCTTGGAGTAGTTCTCGGTGTAGCAGTGGGTGTAGGACTGACTGTTGGGGTTGGGGTAGGACCCTGAGCAGTTGTTCTTAGAATCGCCCCAAAGCCGCCGACTGCGTTTCCGGTGTTTGTCTCAGTTAATGAAACGTTATAAAGATCCTGATTCGTGCCGCTTTCCTGGGGTGCCCAGGTCTGTCCTCCATCAGTTGTTCTTACGACTGTGCCGAGTTGTCCGACCGCTGCTCCATTAAGTGGATCGGCGAAAGAGACACCTAGAAGAGTTTCAGACACGCCACTGACCTCGCTAACCCAGTTCTGTCCTCCATCTGTGGTTCGCAAAATGGTGCCCTGATCACCTACGATTATACCTGTGTTGGTGTCTGCAAACCAAACGGCTCGTAGCTGGTTGTTTGTTCCAGCGTTTTGTGGGACCCAGTTTTGGCCGCCGTCGGTCGTTCTAAGAATTACACTTTCGCCGGTAACTCCGCCCACGACTGTGCCAGTATTAAGATCGCTAAAGTAAACTCCAAACAATCCGCTCGTTGTGCCACTGATCTGCGGTACCCAACTTTCTCCGCCGTCCGTGGTTTTGAGAATTGTCCCGTTAAGGAATCCAACAACTGTTCCATTATTTTCATCGATAAAATGGACTCCATAAAGCCAATCCGTAGTGTTGCTCGTCTGTTGTTCCCAGTTATTACCACCATCGGTTGTCCTCAGAATGATGCCATCCTGGCCTACGATGGTTCCAATGTTGGAACTGATGAAGTGCACTCCGAAAAGATTGATCCCGGCAAAGGGATCGCTCACTCCACTGTTTTGCCGGACCCAGGAGTTACCACCGTCGGTTGTCCTTAAAATCATGGCGTCGGGATTCTCATAGCCTACAGCAGTTCCGGTGTTCGCATCGGTAAACGAAACACCATACAAGAAATTGAATGTCACGCTCGGCTGGCTGTTCCATTGCTCTCCACCATTTGTGGTCTGGAGAATGATGCCCGCGTCGCCAACGATTGTCGCCCTGTTCGGATCGGTGGAGGACACATCAAAGAAACCGCTTGCGCCTTGAGGGAGCGAGTAATTCGTCTGCTCAACCCAGCTGCTTCCTCCATCCGTTGTTCTGAGAATTATACCAGTGCCGCTTATTTCGAATCCGGCAATAGTCCCGTTGTTTTGATCGGTAAACGAGACACCGGAAAGAGTTTTAGTTGTTCCGCTAACCTGCGGCGACCAGTTATCACCACCGTCGGTCGTCCTGAGAATCAGGCCTCCATCGCCCACCGCAGTCCCAGTATTGGCATCGGTAAACGAAACATCGAACAGACACGTCGTTCCTGGACTGGGCTGTGTAACCCAGTGTTGTCCTCCATCAGTTGTTCTAACAACCGTGCTTTCCCCGTTGATCGCGCAATCGCCACCCACTGCGGTTCCTGTATTCGCATCGATAAAGGAAACACCGAAAAGGAAATTCTCGGTCCCGCTCGATTGAGGAAGCCAGCTGGTTCCGCCGTCTGTCGTCCTCAGAATGGTGCCCGCGTCACCGACAGCTGTTCCGTTATTCGCGTCGGTAAAGGAAACGCCACGAAGCTGCAGAGTTGTGCCACTTGTCTCCGTGACCCAATGATCACCTCCGTCTGTTGTTCCAACGATGGTGCCGCCTTCGCCGACAGCGGTTCCATTATTTACATCTGTGAACGAAACGTCCCACAAGGTTTGTGTGGAACCGCTCGCCTGAATTGTCCAGCTGTTCCCGCCATCTGTGGTCCTGACGATTGTACCCTTCTCGCCTACTACGGTGCCAGTGTTGGTATCCACAAAGGAAGCGCCGCGGAGATTGTTTCCCTGAGGTAGAGGATTTTGCCAAACCCATTGGGAACTTGGTTCGCCACCTGTGACTTTGCTTGAGTTGGTAAGCGCCGCTCCGCTTTGAGCTTGTCCGGTGTGGAGGGCGAGCACGAGCCCGCAGACGACTGCAAGGCTCAACACAGTTATAGCGAATCTAGGATTTGTTACTCTCATAGGTCTATTAGTATTATTTGTTAGGATTTGTGGTTTAGTTGTTAACTGGCTGACAATTGTAGCTTCTGCGGCGCTATCGATTTAGATGGAAAGACGGCGAGGTTTCATAAGCAACACCCGGCAGAGATTCGCAAATCCCTGGCCGCAACCGTTTCTTAGATCTCTCAAGAGTGCCCATCGATCCCTCACGCCCTTTGGAGTGTACGAACGCTTGTTTTAGTGCGGCGGCGTAGGGCGCGGTCTCGGCGTGGGGCGCGGCCGAGGAGTTGCTCGAGGCGTGGCGCTAGGGGTTGCGGTGGGTGTTGGCGTTGGAGTTGGCCCGGATCCTGTTCTTCTAAGGATCGTGCCCATGTCGCCAACGGCGGTACCTACATTAGCATCGGTAAAAGAGACGTCGTACAAAATATTGAAGGTACCACTGTCTTGTCCAATCCAGTTGCTTCCTCCATCTGTCGTCCTGACGATTGTGCCTCCTTCACCAACGGCAGTTCCATTATTTGCGTCAGAAAATGAAACGTCCCAGAGGTGGTCAGTTGTTCCGCTATTTTGAACCACCCAGTGGCTGCCCCCATCGGTGGTTTTGAGGATCGTACCGCTATTCCCAACCACTGTGCCGATGTTAGCGTTTGGAAACGCGACTCCGTGAAGAGGAACTGTAGTTCCACTTGCTTGCGCACCCCAGCTGCTTCCTCCGTTGGTTGTCCTTAAGATTGTTCCGGTGAAGCCAACGGCCGTCCCGTTATTAGGATCACTGAACGAAACTCCAAAGAGGAAATTTGTCGTGCCGCTTATTTGCGTGTTCCAATGACTGCCGCCATCTGTTGTATTGAGGATAGTACCTTCTGCCCCAACGGCCGTTCCTGTGTTTGCATCTGCAAAAGAAACTCCAAACAGCAGATTGGTTGTTCCGCTTACCTGGCTATTCCACCCATTTCCTCCGTTGGTTGTTCTGAGAATAGTACCGCCTTCACCAACTACAGTTCCCGTGTTCGCATCAGTAAAAACAACCTCGTTAAGTTGACTGGCTGTTCCGCTCGTTTGGTTAATCCAGCTATTTCCTCCGTCTGTCGTTCTGAGAATCGTTCCAGAAGCCCCAACAGCAGTACCTGTATTTAGATCGGTGAATGTCACTCCGTAGAGGGTCTGATTTGTACCACGGGTCTGAGTGATCCAGTTAGATCCCCCGTCAGTAGTTGTCAGGATTTCTCCTGCAAAGCCGACTATGATACCATTGTTCGCGTCTACAAAAGAGACCCCGTAAAGTATTTGCAAACTTCCGCTTGTCTGACTGATCCAATGATCTCCTCCATCTGTCGTTCTGAGTATTAAACCGACAGGACCAATAGCCGTCCCGGTATTTGAATCTGTGAAGGAAACGTCGTGAAGATCAGAGGGAATTGGACTGTTTTGACTGAACCAGTGGTTCCCGCCATCCGTCGTCCTAAGAATGGTGCTGTTGGACCCAACAGTAGTGCCCGTATTGGCATCCGTGAAAGAAACTCCATTAAGGTTATTTAATGTGTCGCTTGTTTGACTGACCCAGTTGGTCCCTCCGTTTGTGGTTCTGAGAATTGTACCATTGTCGCCGACTGCAGTGCCATTATCTGTGTCTGTGAAAGACACGTCATTAAGAAAACTGGTTGTTCCACTAGCTTGATTTGTCCAGTTTGCGCCAGCGTCTGTGGTTCTTAGGATTAAGCCATCTGAACCTACCGCAGTACCGTTGTTCGCGTCCGTAAAGGAAACGCCAAACAGGACGTCGGTATTTCCGTCTCTCTGAATCGTCCAATGATTTCCTGCGTCTGTTGTTCTTAGAATGGCTCCAAAATTGCCTACAACTGTTCCGATATTGGAATCCGCAAAAGAAACGCCATAAAGATCGTCGTTCGTATCGCTCGAAAGAATATCCCAACTGTTTCCTCCATCCGTTGTTCTGACGATTGTGCCACGGGCTCCAACTGCAAATCCGTTATTTGTATCTATAAAGGAGAAATCCTGTAACGTGTTACCTTGTGGTAGCGGGTTTTGCCAGACCCATTGACGACTTGATGAACCAGCTGTGATTTTGGTCGACAGACTCGCTGCGAGGCGGCTTTCAGCGTGTCCGATGTGGATAGGTAATATCAGGGTGCAAAGACCAGTAAGACTCAAGATAAAACAAGGAATGTTCAGGCGCGTAACTTTCATGTTTCTTGCCAGGAATCGGTGACTAGCTTGCGTATTAGCCTGGTGGCGTAGGGCGAGGCCTTGGTGTTGGAATGCGTCTTGGGGTTGGAGCCGGCCTTGGCGTGACGCTGGGTGTTGCAGTCTGGGTAGGAGTAGGCGTTGCTGTCGGCGTAGCGGTGGGTGTGGCTGTCGGTGTTGGTGTTGGCGTAGCGCTGGGCGTCGGTGTCGCCGTAGGCATGGGAGTGGGTGTAGGTGTGCCGACTGGGCAGTGATTAAAAGCCATGTGCGCGCTGAGCGCGCCATTTTGAGCACCAGGTGTCGCGACATTGAGGGTGCCGATGTTGCCATTTATTGCGGGCCAGGAGTCCATTGAGCCAAATGTGCCGCCGATCGGTGTGGGATCACCGCGCCGCGCGGCAATCAACAAATTGCCGTCAGTCAACCCAAGGACGAGGCGGTCGCTTGTTCCGTTGCTATCAAGGTTGGCCCAGAACACGACATTCCCTGCCGGGTCGATTGTCTGCATTGGATTACGAGAGAATGCCAGGCCAAGACATTGTCCGCCGTCGATAGAATCGAAAAACACGACGACTTTTCGCCAATTTCCAGGAGCTCCGGCGAACCAACCGGAGTTCGTGGTAGCCGGAGTGGGATGGTAATCGGCAAAGAATGCAATTTGGCCTGAACTATTAATTGAAGGTGCCTGCATATCCAGATAGGTGCCACCGATAGGCGTAGCATCAGGAACCTTCACGTACCATTCATCGACCTGGTTAGTGCGAACGACGATGCCGCGGCTCGTGATGCCGCCGCTCACGATGGCACGGAAGGCAATCTGGTCTGAGTCATTAATATCGGGAACGGGACCAGTGGGAATAGAGGTTCCGTCCTGGAAGCCGAAACTCTCAGTGCCAAGGCCGGTATAAGTTCCGCCCTCCGGCGCGGGATCGCCGACGGCGGCAACCTTTGTTACAACGCCATTGTCCCACATGAACAAGTTGCTGTTGATTGTTTCACCAAGCTGCGAGGCTAGGAACACGACCTTCCCGTTGTTGTTGATGGAGCCCGGACCAACCGCGCCGAATGTGCCTCCGATCGGAGAAGGATCACCAACGGCGGCTATCTTGACAATTTGACCGGAAGCAGCCTGATAAAGGAACAGTGCTCGTCGTGAATCGCCGCCGTTGACGTCGCAAAAGAAAAGTACGTCGCCCGCGTCATTGATATCCGGAGTGAAGACGGTGCCGAAAAAGAAGCCACCGAAATGTCCACCTATGGGTGAAGCATCACCGCAACTGGAAGTTGTGTCTCCACTACCGCCCGGGAGGCCGCAGCCAATAGCGATTGCACTGATGGTGCCGTCTGCGTCGGCAACGAACACACCCTGGTTGCGGTCTGAGCCATCCACCTGCGAATTAAATGCGACGCGCCCGGATGCGTTAACCGTGGTAGGATTGATGAAAGCCACGGGATCCAGCGTCCCGCCATTGGTATTAGGGGCAGGTTGGCCGTGTGCGGCGCGTGATTCGACTCCGCAAATAGTACCCGACGGAGACCCAGGGCTCGTGACACTGTAAATTTGTTGCGGTGAGGCGGTCTGCGAACGTTCCGCATTATCGTGAACTCTTACGATCGTCCTGATGCCGTTGGCGCCAGAAAGATTATTGCGTGGCGCCTCGGAATTGGTCTGGAACTTCTTGGTAGTCTGCTGTTGGCCCTGTGCAAGCCGTATCGCACCGATGGCGCTAAACAACAGAGCGATGAAAAACACGCCTCGAAAAAGACGTGTTCCGATAATAGTAAGCAGTCGTTTATTCATTTTTAGTTATCCTCCTTATATTTTGAGGCGGCGCCCTTAATGCGGTGTGGGGCGCGGCCTCGGGGTCGGACGAGACCTTGGCGTTGGAGTTGGCCTGGGAGATGCCGTCGGTGTAGGTGTAGCTGTCGGGGTAGGACTGGGGGTGGGCGTTGTTGTCGGCGTTGGGCTTGGTGAAGGTGTAGGAGTGGGTGTCCCTGTCGACAGGTTCGTGGCGTAGCTTCCCTTGGCGCTAGCCAATAACAGCCGGGAATTTCCGGCAAACGCCAATTCAACAGGAGCAACGACGTTTTCAAGTCCGCTGGCGAATGGCGCGAACGTGGTTCCGCCATCCTGCGAGCGCAGCACAGCGTCGCCGCCGCTCAATTGCGTGACAAAGAGCGTCTGATCATCAGTTGGATGGCAGGCAACATCTCCAAGGGTCTGGTTTCCAGTAAACCCGGTCGGAGCCCAGCTAACGCCGCCATCGGTTGTACGGAATAGACCGCCTGACTGGAAACTAAGCGAGGCGGACACGATCAGACTCAGCGGGTTTGTGGGTGAAGCACACAATCGAGGACTTCGGAAGAACGCGGGGAGGCCAGTGGAAGAGTCAAACCATGATGCGCCGTTGTCGGTTGAACGCAGCGCACCACCAATGTTATCGCCTGATTCGCTGTTCCAAACCGCGACCATGTTCTGGTCGGTGCCATCCTGAATAATCTCAAAGTCGGTTACCCGGTGGAAATCGCCTACCTCATAAACCTTAGTCCAACTCCCGCCGGTGTCGGTACTGCGCCAGATAGTTGCTTCGAAACCGGCTACGCCGAAATCAGAGCCACCCAGCAGGATTAGGTTGGAGTTGTTAAGGCTAAAACGCATGGTGTTTAGGTCGGATTCGTACAAAGGACCCTGGTCGGGACCGAGTGATGTCCAGATTCCGTTGTTCTCGCGGCGGTACAAGCCTTCGGGAGCTATGCTCGATGGCCCGCTCGAAATGGCGTAGAGCGTACCATCGGGCGCAAAGCGCACATTACTGTATCGCGTCGGCGGCGCAGATTCGAGCAGCCAGGTCGCGCCGCTGTCGGTAGAGGAAAACACTCCTCCATTGTTTTGACCCTGAAACGCGACCGCGATCTCATCCGGGTTGAGTGGATTAGCGTCAATCGAGAAGAGATCCAGTTCAGAAATTCCTTCCGAGGACTGGACAAGGGTGTCGCCACCGTTCGTAGAACGATACACTGCGAGCGAACTGGTACCCAGAAAAAGTTCCTGTGAGTCGCCGGGTCGAAACCGAATCGAGCGTCCGGCCAATGCCTGGCTATTCCCAATACCGATCTGCCAAGTAGCTCCGCCGTCAGTGGTGCGATTGACTCCGCCGCCATCTATAGCCACAAAAATTCTCGCAGCGTCGTTGGGATCGACAGCAATATCTTCGACTACCAGGACCGGCCAGGTGTTATCATGCAACGGAGTCCAAGTAACACCCAAATCCGGCGACTCATATAGGCCGACGAATTGTGAGCCGAATAGCAACCCGCCGCCGACGAGCAGACGTGTGCCATCATAAACCACCGCGTTGAGAGGATTGCCGGGAAGACCTGCCGAACGATCTGTCCACGAATCGCCACCGTCCGTTGTTACCCATACCTCACCGCCGCCGAAAGCTCCGCCGAAAACAGCAATTACTGTGTTCGAATCGTTGGGATCAACCGCGATACCGCTACAGGATAACGGTGCATGCGGTGGCGTGCGATTCGTCCAAGTCGCACCGCCGTCGGTCGAGCGCATGACGTTGACTGGTTGCGCGCCACTGGCATCGGCGACTCCTGTCCAAAGATTCGACGGATTGGAAGGATCGATCGCCACATCGAATACCTGGTCGTTGGCGCCAATGCCAAGGTTCAACGTTACAAAACTTAGACCGCCGTCGGTGCTCTTCCGAACGCTATCCTGGGTACCCAGGTAAGCAGTGCCGTCTGGTGCGAACTCGATGTCGAAGACACTCGTGCCGTCCAGAGCTTGAACTTCCGCCCACGTGTTACCTCCGTCACTGGAACGATAAAGCGTACCGCCAAAACTACCGCCCGGCGCGAGACCAGCGAGCGCTACGTTGGTATCCAGGGTCGAGACAGCAGCATCGAATACATCTCCTCCCGGGGGTCCGAGTGAAACCCAGGCCGCGCTTCCAACAGGTCTTTTGGCGAGATGTTTTGCGGGCAGAGCAGCTCCGGATGTAATGTCGTTGGCGCGATTTCCTTTTTCGTCGAGATAACGCTGGGAACCGCCTCTCCGCTCAACATCGTTTGATTGTGGCTGGACATTAGCGGTAGCCGGTGCGCTCTGAAGCGAGCCGCTTGACTCAGCGGGCCCTTTCGAGTTGGCACCAAACCCAACGAGTGCAAAAAAGCAGCCGAGTAATACAAGGACGAGGCTCATTAAAAGACGAGCGTTAGAAAAAGCGCATTGAGAATTGGATGGGTGTTTCATCGGTTAGGGTGAGTTGTTGAAGTGTTAGTGTGGCGGCGTGGGGCGCGGCCTTGGGGTTGGACGGGATCTGGGCGTTGGCGCAGGTCTAGGTGTGACAGTGGGTGTTGGAGTTACGCTTGGCGTTGGTGTAACCGTCGGTGTTGGAGTCGGCGACGGCTCGCCACCATTTGTCGTCCTTAGAATAACGCCGCCATCGCCAACCGCTACGCCTCTCAATGCATCGCTGGCAAACGCGACATCGTGGAGGTTTGCAGTGCTTCCGCTTATTTGATCGACCCAGGTAGCTCCGGTATCCGTCGTGTGCGTGATTCTACCCCCCGAACCAACGGCGAAGCCGCTGGTCGGTGTTGGGAAAGTAACGCCTTCGATCGGCTGATCGAAGAATAACGTTGACCAATTCATCCCCGCATCAGTGGTTCTTGCAATTGCGCCCGTCCCGTCAAAAACGCTTCCTGAGACGAGGCCGGTGTTTTGATCGAAGAAAAACACATCATTAGCGCCGCCCTCGTTTCCGTCGAAATAGAAGTTCTGAAAAGTCCAACTCGCTCCGCCGTCAGTCGTATTGCCAACGAACGCTTGAAAGATCGAATTCTCTCCCGCGACGAATCCGGTTGTGCCGCTCAGCATCTGAGCGCCCGGGAATCCGCCGCCGAAGAATCCACTCTGACTGATCTGCCAGGACGCTCCTGAGTCAGTCGAGTAAAGAATATCCTGCGAATCCCCTCCGCAAATTCCGTTTGTCCCGTTAAACGAGACTGATCTGAGACTATCTGCTACGCCGCTGGCAACGCTTTGCCAGGCAGCGCCACCGTCAGTCGTGCGGAGAATCGTGCCGCTATCGCCGACGGCAACTCCCTGATCGGAGTCGAGAAAATAGACCCCGTGCAACGTCGTACTTGTCCCCGATGTAAGCGGCGACCAGGTCGCTCCGTCGTCGGTGCTTTTCAGAATCGTTCCCGTATCTCCCACCACGAAACCTGTGCCGGAATCAAGGAGAATAGCGCTGTTCAAATTGCTAGTCGTCCCCGAATCAACCGGAGACCATTGCCCAAAAACTTCAAAGCTCGAAAAGAGCACGAGGAAGAATGTGAAACAGATTGCTTTGAAACTAGACATAGGTTCCCTCCAGATTTTTGGTTAGCTTCTCTGCTCCCTGAGGCGAGTAGCCGCGCATTATTGCTAGCGACAACGTTGCGTGACGTCAACGGTCTTCTGCCGATTCAAGTTAGTTGATCGTAAATTTTTCCCAAAAAACGGGAGCGAACATCGAATGGGTGTTGCCGCTCCCTGAACAATCAGCTTTTTCGTTTGTGTCCGATTTCTTCCAGCAATTCGATTTGGATCTGCTGAATCTCGAACAAACGGTTATATTGCCGGCGCAGTAGATGATCGAGTTTCTCGTGTAGGTGCCGGATCTCGAGCTCGGCTTTCAAATTGACTTTGTAATCGTTCTCTGCCCGTAAGCGATCGCGCGCCTCGGCGCGGTTTTGGCTCATCATGATGACCGGCGCCTGGACGGCGGCGAGACAGGAAAGAATCAGATTGAGGAGGATGAATGGATAGGGATCGAAGGCATGCGTCACGAGAAGCACGCCGTTAATGACGATCCAAACGAAGAGCACGGCGCCAAAGGTGATGAGAAATTTCCAGCTGCCACCAAACTCCGCGATGTGATCGGAGAGTCGCTCACCGAAGGTCAGCTTTTTATCGAATTGCTTGCTGAGGTCGTTGGACAGAATCTCGTGTTGTTGCAGGCTCTCGATGACTTCCTGATCAAGCGCTGAAAGCTCGCCGATTTCTTCCTCCAGGACTTCTTTCACATAATCTTTGCGGAATGCGCCCAGATCATCCAAACAAATAAAGCCTTTGCTATCCAAGCCAGGTACTCGCTTCTTGATGAATTCGAAAAGAGATGGCCGGATCAGCTCCGCCACCATTCCGCCTTGGGATGATTTTGGTTTCTTGCAGATTTGGCAGATGTGAAGCGTGGTGGCAGCCTGGCTCATCGTAATTTCGCTGCTGAATTAAGCTGCTCTCCGGTCACTTGTCGATGCCCGCTTGAATCGGTAACCGTCGACCCTAAGATTCCGCATGGAAGAAGCAGAAGTTCCTCTCGAGCATTTGCACGAAAAAGTAAGGGAGACAGCAGAACATAGCGGTGACCCTTGGATGTCGTGGGTCGCATTGAGCACAGCTATTCTTGCGGTGTTGGCCGCGATCGCGGGACTGCTCTCCGGACAACACGTTAACGAGGCGATGATGAACCAAATTGAAGCGTCCGATCAATGGAACTATTACCAGGCTAAGGGCATCAAAGCTTCAGTGCTGGATGCAAAAATGTCACTCGCTGGCGTGCACGACCAATCGGACCAATCAAAACGGGATCGTTACGAGAAACAGCAGGAAGAGATCAAATCGGAAGCCGAGCGCAAGGAGACCGCGGCGAAACTGAACTTTCACAAGCACGAGGTGTTCGCGCGCGGTGTGACCATGTTTCAAATCGCGATTGCCATCGCGGCAATTTCCGCGCTTACAAGGAAGCGCTCGTTTTGGTTTGTGAGTTTGGTCTTCGGTGTCATCGGCTGCATTTTCCTCGTTCTGGCACAACTGGGAAGTTCTCTCGAAAGCTTGTTCAAAAATCACTAGGCCGGATCTGAACCTCACGGATGATCGATCGCGGTATGATCATCGGACATGCCTTTCTCGCCCAGCCAAGGGAAATAGCGTCGCGGGCGGGTGATGCGTTTGAGCCCGAACGGTTCGATCGCCTTGTTTTGAATATGCGCAACGGCTTCGTCCACCGAATCGGTCACGTAGATCAGGCTCAGGTCTTTGGCGGCGATCATGCCTCGCTGCGCCATCGTTTCGATGAAATGGAGCAGTTCTTTCCAATAATCGATGCCCATAATGACAATGGGGAAGTTGTTAATCTTCGCGGTTTGAATCAGGGTGAGCGCTTCGAAAAGCTCATCGAGCGTGCCGGCGCCGCCAGGCATGACAACGAACGCATAGGAATATTTAACAAGGAGCGTCTTGCGAACGAAGAAATAATGCAGGCGGACGCAGCGATCGAGGTATGCATTCGTCGGTTGCTCGGACGGTAGCTCGATGGTGCACCCAACTGAACGGCCACCGGCTTCCTTGGCGCCGCGATTCGCAGCTTCCATGATGCCGGGGCCACCACCGGTGATAACAGTGAAGCCAAGTCGCGCAATAGCCGCGCCCATTTTCCTAGCCAGTTCATAGTACGGCTCCCCAGACTTAATCCGGGCTGAACCAAAAACAGTCACGCATGGACCGACGAAATGGAGAGTCCGAAAACCGCGCAGAAAATCGCGCATCACCTTCAAGAGGGTGAAGAACTCTTCGAAACGCGAGCGCGGCCCTTCAAGAAAGATTTCATCGTCCGGGTCTGAAGTAACGGGGTGCGCAGAACTGCAAACCTCTGGCGTAACGGTGATCGAGTCGTGGTCGTTTTGCACGAAAGTTTTGATTAATCGCTGCCCGCTCGCGTAAAGCTAAACCCGAGTATCTCCAGGTGGCATGTCTTTGCGACTCGAAACAACATTGCTCGCCATTTGACGAACTTTTTTCAACCAGCGCCGCGCCCAAGCGTATTCAGTTGCGAGGATAGCCAGGCCCAGGGGAATAACGATGAATGCAGGTCCTGGCAAAACCAAAAGCGCAATTCCGATCACCAGAACGGTAGCTCCAACCACGGAGACGAGCACTCGTCTGGCGACCTTGATGTTCTCGGTGCTCCAAATACGGGAGAGACGTTTCATCCACGATGTCGAGCCCATTAACGGTTCGTTGCGAATCGGAGGCGTCATGGAATTGAATCGTCGCGTACACCAGATTCGACCGCGGTTTGGGAGGCAAGGCCTCCTTCAAAATGCCAAGTCAACGTTTCTACTGATTAGCCTTTGATGGCCGCCTGTAAACGGTCGAGAAGAGGTATCTGGGTCTCCTTGATCTTGCGTCTGGCAACTTCGTCAGAAAAAAAGCGCGCCTGGTCAACCTCTGGAAACATCTTGCGCTTGCCGGAATGTGGCGGCCATTCCATTTCGAACAAGTTTGATTTCATCTCGAATGGTTGAGGCAAATCGCCTTGGAAAGCCCATGCGTGCACAGTTTTGCCGCCTTTTTGTTTTATCCACCCAAGCGCAATCCAATCCAGAACACCTTCGGGACGGAAACCGACCTCTTCCTCAAATTCAATCTGAGCGCGTGTAAGCAGATCTTCTCCCGGAGCCGCCTCGCCCTTTGGGATGGTCCATATCCCGTCGTCCTTATGAGCGAAGAGTGGTCCACCGGGATGCGCCAGCAGAAATTCGATCTGATTGTTCCTTCGCCGGAACATTAGAAGACCAGCGCTGATGCGGCTCCGTGGGGATTCCGATTTTTCGCGAATCATTTTGCACCGGGAACATGCCCGACATCTTTTGCGGCTGTCGCCCCATTTCCCTTTTTGTCGCCCCAGAGATGCAATGTATAGGTAAAGACGATGTAGCCCATTAAGCGGCTCGGATCGTCGTTACTGAAGTAGATTGCTGGATTGAACTGGAAATCGGGTGTGACGTTGCAGGTGAAACCGATCGTCGACGAATTTTCAGAACCGCTCTGCCAATCGACTTGCAGTCGCCATCTCTCATTGAAGTCGTAGGCATAACCGAGGATTGCTTCGTTCTTGTAGCCGGCATGAATGGCTCCCACGATTACTTTGTTATGCTCGGTGTAGTAGCCCGCTTCGATATAGGGTTGTGGATCTACGCCCAGGTGAGGCGACCAATTCACGAATCCCACTGAAAGAAGAAAAGGCTCTTTCGTTAACAATCCGATCTCCGTCCCGAAGATCCAATCATCCGGTTGGAATCCGCGAAACACCGCTACCTCAGCCCATTTCGTTAACCCCAGTTCGGCTTGCAATTCATACGGATTGGCAATGCGCTTATCTTGAATTTGCAGACTCAACGAGAGATCGCCTTCCCCTTGCAGATCTGGCGTCACAATTTGACTTAAACCTTTTGTCGTAGCGAGTGCCGAGGGAACGCTCCAAAGAATAGCGATCATAATGACAATGATCTTTAGGCAGCCGATGAATTCTGCGTTTGGCGTGGGTTTGCGCACAGCGTTCGACATTTAGCCGCGAGTAAAACGGTTGTTTGCGAATTTGTCGATTCCATGTTGAACCGAGGCCGGGCGATTTTAAGATTAACAATAATGCGCGTGCTCGCCGTCGACGCTTCCTTGCGTAACACCGGTGTCGCGATTGTCGATGCAAACAATGGCAAACCGCAGTCCCTCTATTTCGGGACGATCCACAATGGCAGCTCCTTGCGTTCTTCGTCGTGTCTGGTCGCGATTCGCGATCGGTTGGTCGAACTCATTCGGGAACACGAACCGGACTGTTGCGCGCTCGAATCGGTCATTTACGTGCAGAGCTATAAGACCGCGATTCTGCTCGGAGCCGCGCGCGGCGCCGCCATCCTGGCTGCCGCAGAAAATGGACTACCTGTTTTTGAGTATTCACCGAAACGAATCAAACAGTCCACCGTTGGACGCGGCGGGGCGGACAAAAATCAGGTGGCATTCATGGTGCGCGCCCTTCTCGGGTTAACGGAAACGCCGGATGCAGATTCCGCCGATGCGCTGGCGATCGGGCTGACGCATTTGCGCTCGCAGGAGGTCGCACGTCTGGGCGTCCCCGGAGCAGCGCGGATATGAACGCATCGGCTGTCGATCTTCAGGTGCGTTGGCTCGGCCGAATGAAGTTTTCCGATGCGCTCGCGTTGCAGGAAGAAATTGTGTTGAAGAAGCGTTCCGACCGTTCGGTGGAAGACCAATTGCTTTTACTCGAGCATGAGCCCGTTTACACGATTGGGCGGACACCGGACCGGTCGAGTTTGTCGCCCGCAGAACGGGCCGGCCATGACGACGTTCGAGGCGGACCTTTGCCGCATCCCCTTTTTGTGATCAATCGAGGCGGTCAGGCCACGTACCATGGGCCCGGACAGCTGGTCGGTTATCCTATTATTGATCTTCGCCGATGCGGTCAGGATTTGCACAAATATTTGCGCTGGCTCGAACAGTTGCTCATTGATCTTCTTCTCGAGCATGACATCACCGCTTCCCGGCGCCAGTCACTTACCGGTGTTTGGGTCGGGGACAGCAAGATTGGTTCGATTGGCGTAGGCGTGCGCCATTGGATCACCATGCACGGGTTTGCGTTGAACGTCTGCGGCGATCTTTCGCCCTTTAATCAGATCGTTCCATGCGGCATTAATAATGTTGCAATGACATCCATGGAAAAAGAAACGGGCACAACATTCTCCGTTATCGGCATTGCCGCATCGATAGAAAAAGCTGCGCTAAATCAGGTTGGTCATTTGCGCGTCATTGAAGAGTCACAACCGATTAACACTTAAGAAAAAGAATTTTGGCGACAGAATATGATCCCTCTCGAAGACAACGTTGGTGATATCGTCGGAAAAGCGCAACGCGGTTTGGGCATTTCTGATTCCGAACTGGCAAAAAAGGCGGGCGTCGACTTGCAAACGATCCGCAAACTGCGCGAAGGAGATTTTGATGAGCAAGCGCTGCTAAGTGTGGCGCCGGTCCTGGGCCTTGGCGGCGGGCAGCTTTGCGAACTCGCGAAAGGCGAATGGCGTCCAGAAAAAGTCGAAGAGCGCGACGGATTCGCGCAGTTCAACACGCCCTATCACGACATGACCGTGAACGCTTATCTCGTCTGGGATCCGGCAAAGCGCGTTGCTGCTGCCTTCGACACGGGGGGTGATTGCAGCGAAATGCTGCGATTTGCCAAGCGCCACAAACTGAACGTGCAACTAATATGCCTTACCCATGCGCATCCGGATCATGTCGCGGATCTGCCGCGCCTTCGCGAAGAAACAGGCGCGAATGTTTTTGCTCCCGGTCGCGAACCTGTCGCCGGCGCGGAGTCCATCGATGAAGGAAAGCATTTCCATCTCGGAAACCTGGAAATCAATACGCGACTCACTTGGGGTCATTCCCAAGGAGGCATGACCTATGTAGTGACGGGTCTCACGCGCCCAATTGCGATCGTAGGCGATTCGCTTTTTGCCGGATCGATGGGTGGCGGAAATGTTTCCTACCAGGACGCGTTACAGAATAATCTCGAAAAAATTCTCACATTACCGGATGAAACGATCATTTGCCCGGGACATGGCCCGATGACTACGGTGGGGGAAGAGAAGGCGCACAACCCGTTTTTTGCCGGGAAAGTTTGATAGAAAAACTTCAGTTTTTGACCAGTCGGTAAAGGACATTTCCCTATGAATATTGGCTTTGTTGGAGTGGGCCGCATGGGCGCGAACATGGCGCGCAGATTGAAGGATCGACAATTTCACATCACGGCGGTTTACGACACGAATCGCGCGGGGGCTACGTCACTCGCTGCCGAGCTTGGCTGCGCCGCTGCCCAAGACTTGTCGGAAGTGACGGCAGAATCTGACGTGATTTTCACGGTCGTGACTGATGACAACGCGATGCGACATATTTTTGCTGGGAACGGTGATAATCTGCTAATTAATGCGCGCGGCAAGCTGTTCATTAACTGCGCAACACTCTCGCCACAGGTACACGTCGAGGTTGAAAAGCTGGCGGAGCGAGCTGGAGCGCAAACGCTCGAAGCCTGCATGGCCTCGAGCATTACCCAGGCACGCGAAGGCAGGCTTTATTTGATGTGTGGCGGAAAGCAGGACGCGTTCCGCAAAGCCGAACCGATTCTAAAGGAGCTTGGTTCCGATGTGCGCTTTATCGGCAAGGCTGGCGAAGCTGCAAAGGTGAAGGCGCTCGTCAACATGGTGATGAACATCAACACTGCGGGACTGGCGGAAGGCCTGGCCCTGGGCGCCGCTCTTGGTCTGGATTTGGAAATGTTAAGAAAGGTGTTTTCCCAGACTGGCGCTGCATCCCGCGTGCTCGAAACCGATGGCGAAGATATGCAGAATCGCGAGCACAGCTGCTTTTTCTCCGCTGCGCATGCTGCCAAAGATAGTGGGATCGCTCTCGACCTCGGGCGCAGTCTCGGGCTCGATTTGCCACTCGCGCGTGCGACCAAGCACCAATATGATCGCATGGTAGCGGAAGGCCTGGGCGAGCTCGATAAATCGGGCATTGCCGAGCTGACGTTCCAGGATCGACATAAACATTCCGCTGATCGCACATAATTCGGTCTTCGATGAAATTGTGCTCGAATCCGTTCGCGGGGTCGGTTGTGCTGTCGGATCGCGCCGGATAAATTTTTCGGCGGTCTTCTGGTACAACCGGAATCACGGATTCAAACGCTGAAGGCTGCCTATCCGACAAATCGGCAGAATCGAACAATTTTCATTTCTGAGAACTCCCTCCTGCAGTTTCCGGATAACAAGGTGACAAGATATTAAAAGGGCTGGGCACCCAAGCGCGTGCACCCCGTGGAACAATCAAGCGCCAGCCTGTCCCGGCGATGAGAGTTCGGTCGCCGTGGCGACTTCAAATCTTCTCAGGGCTTGAGCAATAAAAAATGAAAACGGAGAGCATACTAACTCCAAACACCGCTGTCACGAGCAAGGGTCATTATGCATGGCGACATGCCCGACTCTTTTTGGCGCCGCAAATCACGATGATTTTAAGGTCGCGATAGAAAAACCGGTCGCGCTTCCGACAGTTGCAGTGAAATTTTAAGTTCTCCAGAACTTTGCAACGTCGTTTCCGGATAAAGACCTAGGACGCGCTTCGGTCTTAGGCCCGCTTCCCAAGTCCGTATCGTAGAGCTATCCCCTTCGGCGGATAACAGCTCTACTTAAAGCGAAGTTAAACACGCGCAGAGGAACCAGCTGGTTGTCAGTTGTCTTTCTTCTTTAGAATAACGTCGGAGATATAACACGGCTAGCGAGTTACGTAACACGATCGAATAACGTAGCGATCTTTTTTTCGGAACCTGGTGCAGCGCTTTCCGGATAAAGACCTAAGCAAGGAAGACACCAACTGCTGGAGTGTGACGCAGCACCTCCCCCCCGACATTAAAATGAAAACTAGATTTCTCAAACAAGTGGCAGCCGCATTGGCTATTGTAGTGGCCTTTGCGCCCTTCGCGCCTTTGGAAGCAGCGAGGCATTCCAAGAAGAAGAAAAGCCGTCACTATCACTCGAAAGAACTTAGTTCAGCTGCAGAGATACAAGGAAAGGCGGCGCAATATGCACACGAACTCCTTTTAAAGTTGCCACCGGATGCGCTTGGAAGTGTGTCGATCACAGAAGGGACGAACTTTAAGGCTGCAGTTAAAAAGAATGTTCGCGATCTGAAAGCGGCAATAGTGAACTCATCCTGGCCGCAAGCGGCCAAAAACGCCGCATTTTGGAATCTTCCTGCAGGATTAATTGGCGGAGGAGGAAGCGGAAATTGGTCAGGACAAACCTCCGTTGGCGGGTACTGCTTTTGTTGGACACGCACTACCATCTTTTTCAAGGACCCCTGGTACGTGATTCGATTCACAGTGAAGATATGTTGCACGCCAACACCAACACCTGCACCAACTGCTACGCCAACACCTACGGTTACGGCTACTCCGACTGTAACGCCTACTCCGGATCCAACACCGAAGCCGACGCCTCGTCCTCGGCGACTGCCGCCTACACCGACCCCTACGGTCACGCCTACGCCTAGTCCAACTGTAACGCCTACTCCGACAGCGACACCCACAGCTACTCCGACTGTAACGCCGACCCCCACGGTCACTCCAACTCCTAGTCCAACGGTGACGCCCAGTCCTACAGTAACTCCAACCGCGACACCCACACCAACCGCAACAGCAACGCCGACCGTGACTCCGACGCCGACGTGCACGCCACACGGCAATTGCGTCTACACACGGCTATTCTGGCGGGATAATCCGGATGCTTGGCCGGTTCAATCGCTGAATCTTGGAAATGTTTCTTACACCAAGGAACAATTACTCGACATTCTGGAATATCCTGGGTTTCCCGGCGACGGGCTTAACCCGATGGCGCGTGAGTTGATTTCCGCCAAACTGAATGTCGCCAACGGCGCGGGGCACGAATGCATCGATGATACGATTACGCAGGCGGACTCGATTATTGGCGACTTGGTTTCGAAGCCAGTTGGCAACGACACGATACCGATTGGGAACGTTCAAGGGTTTATCGACACACTGGCTAACTACAATAAGGGAGAGCTCTGTTGCGCAATGCATTGCTCAGAGACTCCTACCCCTAGCCCGAGCCCGAGCGCGACGCCTACCCCTACCTCTACGCCAACGCCTACAGCAACACCTGACCCTACGGCGACCCCTTCGGTAACTCCTACATCTACGCCTACACCTGCTCCGACGGCAACTCCTACGCCTATACCATGTCAGGTAGACGAGCCGACTATCGCGTGTTCTACATCGGCCTCTTCAAACATAGCCATCGATGTCATCGCTGGAGAATCTGGCGCTCTGAATGGATTTGTCATTGAATGGATGACGATGGCGGACTTTGTTGCCAACGGGAATCAATGGCCTGACGACGCATCAGAGTTTTGCCAGGCGGCTTTCTCCAACAGTGTGGGGCCAAATCAAACCATCGAAGTGGTCATCGGCGATGACCGATTGTTCGACTCACTTGGAGTGCACAGCGATTGCTCGGGCGACCCGCTCTTGTGTGACACGGCTTACGTGTTCCGGTGCCGGACGAACGCAACTCAGTCTTGCGATGCGAGCGAGTGGGGTAACACTATCGCCTGCTCTACCTTGCCGTGCGATCCGGGACACAATTGCACATATAGTCAAGGCTACTGGAAGAACCACTGCGACGCCTGGCCGCTGCAGAGTCTGATGCTTGGCGCGGTCAGCTATAATGCTTCACAACTACTTCAGATCCTGAATCGCCCGGCACAAGGCAACGGCCTGGTCATACTGGCGCACCAACTCATTGCAGCCAAATTGAACATAGCCAAAGGAGCGGATCCGACAGCGGCGCAACAAGCGGTGACTGACGCGGACAGTATGATCGGAGGGTTGATCGTTCCGCCGAATGGCAACGGTTATTTGGCACCCAGCCAGACTAGCCAGCTGACCGATACGCTTACGGAATACAACGAAGGAACGATCGGTCCTGGACACTGCAATGATTGATGCCGTGCCACGATGGCTGGAATAAATAGAGAAAAATCGTCGTTGCGGAGTAACTGCTGAAGAAGCCGAAGGCTTTCTCTGTGGCGTTACGAACTTGATAATGCAGGGCAATCCCGTGCTGGAATGCCGACGCCGATTTTGGTCCGGGCATGTTTTGTCTAGAGACCCGAACGCCGAGCTTTGGAAGTTGCTTCCGTGTCCGATGCTGACTCTGGAAAACAGAGATTCAACGCACGTTGTAGTATTCCGGCAGCGGGCGGAAAATTCTCGGCTTGCCTAACAATCGTACAAATGAGATGATCCGCGGCTGTGAAATCCGAAGCCTCTCAGGCCCGTCGCCCCGATCGTTTCATGACGACCCGGTGGAGCGTCGTCTTGTCATGCACGGACTCCGATGGGGACGAAGAGAAGGCACACGCCGCCCTTGCCGAACTGTGCAAGATTTATTGGCGGCCAGTCTTTGCGTTCATCTGCCGCCAAGGTCACTCCGTGCCCGACGCTCAAGACCTGACACAGGATTTTTTCGCCATGGTACTGAAGGGTCGACTCTTGCAGCGGGCTGACCGGAGCCGGGGAAGGTTCCGTTCACTGGTGCTCAAGGCGTTGCAGAACTTTTTGCACGACGCTGTGGACAAACGTCACGCCCGGAAACGGGGTGGCGACGTTCAGTTCGTCTCGTGGGACGATTGGATGGCTGAGGCGCCGTCGCACTTGTCGATTCCGGAGCAGGAATCGGAGAATTGGTCGCCGGAAAGAATCTTCGATGTCCGTTGGGCGGCGACGGTAGTCGAGCGCGCCTTGCGGCGGTTGGGCGATGAATGCGAGAAGCGCGGTCGTCGACGTGTGTTTGATGTATTAAACACCTGCCTCGCGGCCGAGCGAGAAGATGTTTCCTATGCGAAGTTCGCAAAAACGCTCGGGCTACAGGAAGCGGCAGTGAAACGTCTTGTGCACAGGCTACGCGAACGCTATCGCGCGTTGCTCCGCGAAGAAGTTGCTCAAACCGTCGAAGGACCTAACGAGATCGACGACGAACTCCGCTATCTCTGTGCGGCGTTGAGCGCAGCGGAATAGACCAGACAAACCTTCTCATCGGTTTTCGTCCGGCATCCGGTTAATCGGACTCGCCGTATTCGGAAATCCAAAACCGGATATTTGCGACCGTGACAAAGGTCGATGTCGAATGAGGGAGATGCCGATCTTACGGTCATTGTCATTTGATTGGTCGTCATTCATTACTTCAATTTTCGTCATTCGGATTCAGTCATTTTCCTGTTGTTCAGGGCAGGCGGTCATCATGCTTATTCGCGAGCATTGATGATTTGAATTTTTTTTAGAACTCTGCTCTGCCATTTCCGGAGAATGCATAGAGGAAGTGACGGAGCCGACAGTCGGTACTCGACTCTCGCCGCCTCGCTCCCTTGTGTTTGTTGTTCTCTAAACCTTCAGCATCCGATGAGCGGCCTTCCTGTTTCAATTCGTCTGCAAAAGGAACCCGTCACCTGCCCGCTGTGTGGATCGGCATCCCGTATTGGGCGAAGTCTTTGTCTGAGTTGCCTGCTTGCCGAGGGTCTGCGCGGCCGAGTCCCCACTCCTCAGTCGCACGAAACCCTAGAGGATGTGCTCGGCGAGCTCAACGTTCGGGACGCCGAGTGGCGGATAAGCGATTATCAAATCCTGGAAGAAATCGGGCGTGGGGGAATAGGAGTCGTTTATCGAGCGCGACATAGACGCCGCATCGTGGCGTTGAAACAAATTCTATCTTATCACGCCGATTCGCGGGATACGGCGGTACGCTTCCGGCGTGAGGCGGAAGCTGCGGCGAGCCTCGGTCATCCGAACATTCTCCCTGTCTATGAGGTGAGCGAAAGCGATGATAGCGCGCCGTTTTTCAGCATGAAGTTTGCCGCGGGGGGAAGTTTAGTGGAGGCGGCTCCCGTGTTGCGGAGCGAACCGCGGCGTGCGGTAGCATTGATGGCAAAGGTAGCCCGGGCAGTGCAATATGCGCACGGGCAGGGGATCCTGCATCGGGATTTGAAACCGGCGAACATTTTGCTGGATGGGCATGGCGAACCGCTGGTGAGCGATTTTGGTCTGGCCAAATGCCTGGAACCGGCAAGTAACCTGACGCGCACGCTCACAGCCGTCGGCGCACCTGATTATGTGGCTCCAGAGCAGATGGATCCAGCCGGGACTGCGGGCGGCAAACTGACTCCGGCGGCCGATATCTATAGTTTAGGTGCGATTTTGTTCGATTTGTTGACGGGTCGTCCGCCATTTTTGGGTGAGCACGCGTTGAAGGTGATCCAGCAAGCGAGCGAGAAACGGGCGCCGAAGCTGAGAACATTGGTGCCCTCACTGGATCGGGATCTGGAGACGATCTGCTCGAAAAGCTTGGAGCGTGAACCAGCGGCTCGATATCGCTCTGCGGATGCTCTTGCCGAAGACCTCGAACGCTGGCTGGAAGGTCAGCCTATCGCCGCGCGGCCGCTTTCGCCGCCTGCTCGCGCCTGGCGCTGGACGCGGGGAAATCCAACTGTTGCGGGAATGGCGGCGCTCCTAATCGGGTTGGGATTGACTGCAGCGGCGATGATGTGGAAGGGCGGCACGACGAGCCCTCAAGTAATAACTGGGATTGCTGTTTTGCCCTTCGAAAGTTTGAGCGACGACAAAGAGGACGCAATTTTTGCCGACGGCGTTCAGGATGACATTCTGACCAAGCTCGCCAGCATTCGTGATCTCAGGGTGATCAGCCACACCAGCGTTATGAAGTATCGAGGAAAGCGCGATGTTCGTGAAATTGGTAAAGCGCTTGGGGTTTCTCACGTTCTAGAGGGTACTGTTTCTCGTGGTCGCGGGAGCGCGCGTTTTCTTCTCAAGGTTCGACTGACAGACGCTCGCACAGGTACTCTCCTCTGGTCGGAGGAATACGATCGCGACTTGAATGATCTGTTCGCGGTCCAAAGTGAGCTTGCACGAAAAGTCGCCGAGCGGCTTCGCGCGAAAATTTCGACCGCTGAGAAACTGGCCGTAGAGCAGCCGCCAACCACAGACCTCATTGCGTTCGAGCTCTATAATCGTGCCAAGAATCTTCTGGCGCTACGTCTCAGTAGCGGCCTGAAAGCAAATCTGCTGCAGGCAGTCGACTTGTTGAATCAGGCCGTCGGTCGCGATCCCTCTTTTCTTCAGGCGCAATGCCAGCTGGCCTATGCACATGAACAGCTCTATTTTCTCGGCTTCGACCATACTCCTGCACGCCTCGCGCTGGCCGATGCGGCCATCGAACGGGCATTTCGCCTTGGCCCGGATGCAGGTGAGACGCATTTGGCGAATGCGCGAAACCTTTATCATGGACACCTCGATTATGATGGCGCTCTGGCTGAATTGGGCGTTGCGGAGCAGACATTGCCTAATGATGCGCGGATATTTCGGATGATGGGATATATTCAGAGACGCCAGGGACGCTGGCAGGAGTCTACGCAAAACCTGGAGCGCGCAGGCAGTCTGGACCCGCGCAACACTGAAACGTTCCAGCAGATCGCGCTCAGTTATGGTGTTCTCCGGCGGTACGCAGAAGAAAAATCCGTGCTGGATCGCGCGCTGGCGATTGAGCCGAACGACGTTAGCACAAAAATCGCGCTTGCGGCCGTCCAATTCCATTGGAAGGCAGATATCCACTCATTGCATCAGACAATCGATTCCATTGGAGCGGCAAGAGCGGGTGCCTTGTCTAGCGCAGCTGACGAGGGGTTGAGTTGCGCGCTCGCCGAGCGCGATGCCGCAGTAGCAAAGAACGTGTTAGATGCAATCGGAGACACGCCACTAACCGACTACTCGGTTCATTTGAATCGCCTGGTAATCGACGGCCTTATCGCCCGCATGACGAAAAATGATAGCAACGCACACGCAACATTCGCTGCGGCCCGCGCTGAGCAGGAGAAAACGGTTGAAGCCGAACCAAATTATGGCCCGGCGCTTTGCGTGCTCGGTTTGATTGACGCAGCTCTCGGCCGGAAGGAAGAGGCACTGCGTGAAGGTCGTCGCGCCGTCGAACTGGTTCCGCCCGAAAAGGATGCCTTGGTTGGTCCGACGATGGTCAAGTATCTGGCCATGATTGCTGCGTGGATTGGCGACAAAGATTTGGCGTGCAAACAGCTGGCCATCGCTGTTCGTCCACCGAGCACGGTTAGCTATGGTCAATTGAAACTCTTGCCGTTTTGGGATCCGCTCCGAGGCGACCCGCGCTTTGAAAAAATTCTCGCATCACTCGCACCGAAAGACGGAGTAATCAGATGACAAACAGATTCACGATCTCGCATGCAAAAAACACCCAATCTGTGTGAATAAGTGGGCAAATTTTTTCCATTTTATGGTTTGCAACTAACCGAACTTAATCTACCATCCTGACCTCTTCATGCGCGACACTCCCACTCCTGCCCCGGTGGATCTCCAAAAGGAGCCGGGAATTTGCCCCGAATGCGGATCCATTTCGCGCGTCGGACGAAGTCTTTGTCTAAGCTGCCTTCTTTCCGCAGGGGTCGGCACCAATGGCCACAACGGTGACGCGTCCGTCGCAACTTCAGCCAAGGAGGAAACGCTTGATGACGTGCTTGGCGAACTCGACGTGTGCGACGCCGATTGGCGCATAGGCAATTATCAAATTCTGGAAGAAATTGGGCGCGGCGGGATGGGCGTCATTTATCGGGCCCGACAACGGCACTCGCGCCGCGTCGTTGCACTGAAACGAATACTATCGTACCACGCTGATTCCCAGGAAACACTGGCGCGTTTTCGGCGTGAGGCGCAAGCCGCAGCGAGCCTCGATCATCCAAACATTCTGCCTATCTATGAAGTAAGCGAATGCGATGATGGGTTGCCATTTTTCAGCATGAAGTTCGCCGGCGGGGGCAGCCTGTTAGAGGCAGCTCCGGCACTACGTAGTGAACCGCGGCGCGCGGCAGCGTTGATGGTGAAGGTTGCGCGGGCAGTTCAATACGCGCATGGGCAAGGGATTCTGCACCGGGATTTGAAACCGGGCAACGTTTTACTGGATGGCCGCGGGGAACCGCTGGTGAGCGATTTCGGCCTAGCCAAATGGCTGGACACCAGCAGTCATCTGACTCGCACACTGACAATTTTTGGAACACCCGGTTACATCGCGCCTGAGCAGGTGAATGGATCGGCGGCAAGCCTTGGTCCGGCATCTGATGTTTATAGTTTGGGTGCGATTTTGTTCGATTTGTTGACGGGTCGTCCGCCATTTTTGGGTGAGCACGCGCTGAAGGTGATCCAGCAAGCGAGCGAGAAGCCGGCGCCCAAGCTGAGAACATTGATGCCCTCGCTGGATCGGGATCTGGAGACGATCTGCTCGAAAAGCTTGGAGCGTGAACCAGCGGCTCGATATCGCTCTGCGGGTGCTCTTGCCGAAGACCTCGAACGCTGGCTGGAAGGCCGCCACATTATCGCGCGTCCAGTTTCGCCGCCTGCTCGTGCCTGGCGCTGGACGCGTCGGAATCCGGTGATCGCCGGGATGGGCGCGCTCCTGATGGTGTTGGGGTCGGCAGTTGGAGTGATGATTTGGAACGGCGAGATGGCGCCTCCGCCTGCGGCAAGTGGCATTGCAGTTCTGCCTTTCGAAAGCCTAAGTCCAGATAAAGAAAATACGTTTTTCGCTGACGGCGTTTACGACGGCGTTTCTACCAAGCTGGCGAAAGTGGCCAATCTAAAGGTCATCAGCCATAACAGCGTGGCAAAGTACCGCGGCGCCCGAAACACACAGGAAATTGGTCGTGCCTTGAATGTGGCTTACGTGCTCGAGGGAAGCGTGCGCAGAGAAGCGGGCAGAATCCACTTGAATGCCCAACTAATTGATTCGCGAACGGACGCGCATGTGTGGGCGCAAGAATACGATCGGGATTTGAATGACGTGTTCACGCTCCAAAGCGAGATCGCGGAAAAAGTCGCAGATCAACTGGGAGCAGAACCATCGTCTACAGAGAAGGCCGCTATCCAGGAGCCGCCCACTACGGACCTTGTTGCGTACGATGCTTACCTCCGGGCAAAAGACCTTATCAATGGCATTGCATTTAGTTCCCGGGCGAAAGAGGATTTGTTCCAAGCCGTGCAATTGCTTGATCAAGCTGTTGCCCGCGACCCGTTATTCTTTGATGCGTATTGTCAGCTCGCCGGTGCGCATGATCGCATTTATTTCCTCGGTTTCGATCACACCGATACGCGCCTCAAACTGGCCGAGACAAACCTCCAATCAGTTCGTCGTCTCCGGCCCGAGTCAGGAGAAACGCATCTGGCGCTGGCTCAGCATTATTACTGGGCGTATCGGGATTACGACCGGGCTAAGTCGGAGTTAGTTGCGGCTGGGCATTCTTTGCCTAACGAATCTCGAATTCCTCTCTTGACCGGCTATATCGATCGGCGCCAGGGGCAGTGGGAGAAATCCATCGAGGAAATGAACAAGGCATTGGAGCTGGATCCGCGCGATTTTTCCATTCTCCAGCAAATCTCTATCACTTATGCAGGTCTGCGCCGCTACAAGGAAATGGCCGCGACCTTGGACCGCGCCCTAACCATTGCTCCTAAAGATATTCCTACCCGAGTATGGCGCGCTTGGGTTGACCTCGAGTGGCGCGCCGACACGAAACCGCTGCATGCGGCGATCGAGACAATCTTGGCCGAGGACCCGAACGCAGCGCCTTATGTGGCTGAAAAACGCCTCGCTCTTGCCTTGCGGGAACGCGATCCTGCCGCAGCTAATCGCGCGATTGCCGCTATGCCGGCTGATGGTGGGGAATGCTACGATGATAACATTCCGTTCCCTAACAGTTGGTGCGAGGGACTTGCTGCGCGTCTCCGCGGCGATGACGCTGCAGCTCGCACCGCCTTCAAGAATGCGCGAAGAGAACTCGAGCAAAAGGTGCATGGCCAACCAAATTATGCGGCTGCTCTCTGCGCACTTGGTGTGGTCGATGCTGCTCTGGGAAATAAGGAAGACGCCATCCGCGAGGGTGAAAGCGCGATCAAGCTGCTACCGGTCAGCAAAAGTGCCGCCGAGGGTGCATTGCTGATGAAAAATCTAGCGGTCATTTATGCGTGGACGGGGGAAAAAGATCGCGCCATCAAACAATTAACTGAAACAGCCAGGTTGTTTAATGATTTGAGCTATGGCCATCTGCGCCTCAATCCTCTTTGGGACCCGTTGCGGGGCGACCCGCGCTTTGAAGCACTTGTTGCTTCCCTCGCACCGAAGTAACAAATCGCGCGAAGTGCTTTAGGAGGGGGCCGGTGCTCCGTCCCTTTTCCGCCGCCACAGGAAAGGTTAATGAATCGGCGATTTCTTCGCTAGAGGAAGAAAAGAACAAAGAAGAACGAGGAACGCGGAGCAAATTAGCCGCCGGTTCTTTGTTTCTTCGTCGTGCAATAAAATGTCTCTGCGTTTTTCATGTCCATCTAAAGTCTCGCGGCTAGCATGACGAGTTTGATTGCGCCTAAGCCAGGTTTCAAAAGAACCAAAATGAAGCGTTTCCATTGTCAGACGCCGTGCTCTGTGCGCTTCGTGTCTGGCTTCTTGTTTCTGCGTTCTCGGCCGTTGTGCCTCGGTTTACCTCGTTTACCTTGAGGGAAAGTACTACAGGTATTTCAGGTATCTGCCCCACTTGACCAGCTCTGACTCAAGTGCCACTATAACATTTTTTTTATTTTTCTAGTTGACACTTATTCACATCACCTGTAACCGTGCCAACTTATGAAAAAGCTCCAAGCAAGAATCACCACACGCTTGGTCGTAGCAATGCTGGTTACTGTGGCTGTTATTAGTCTTAGTGCCCTTGCAATGCATGCGCCCACTCAGAACCAAAACTCTGCGGCCCGTTCGCTGAAGAATATTCAAACTGACAAGGCCACACTGTTCTACGCGGACCAAAAGATTCAGCGAAGTTTCTGTGTCGAGATGGTCCTGCCCGGAACGACCGAGAGTAAGGCTGCGACCGAGAACCTGAAACTGGTGGCAGCGACACTCTAAATCGCTGTTTGACTGACGAATAGATTTGGCCAGGCCCGAACCCCTCGGGTCTGGCCATGTTGTGTACCGCTCCGGGTCGAAAAATAAGGTTTCCAAGCCTTACTCGACCGTGCGCTCGCGTTAAAAAGTCCGTGCGGAACTACGCACGATTTGTCTTGCCTGTTCGCGAGCTTTGAAATCAATCGCCGAGGCTGCAAGGTGCCGTTAGGATTAACGCGATGCTTTCAAAGCGCATTTACGCCGCCTGGTTCGCGGGACATTTCTTTCTCATCACGGCGGTTTGCGCTGCCGGGATCTTCTCGCTTGTTGCGCAAGGCTCAACCATCTTACCGTCAGCACTTGATGGTTGCGCGCGCAAGGCCGAACTGGTTGCGGCGTTTGTCCTAGGGAAGGAGGCCGTCGCGTCTAGTCCGGTGCGACAAGGCATAGCTACTTATCTTCATGCCGCTGGCATCCAGGCTGGATACAGTTTTTTCGCTCCCAACATTCCGGGTTATCACAAGTTGACCCTGGAACTATATTACGCAGACGGGCGCGTAGAATATGAATCGCCGCACGTTAGCGGTAAAGCAGCTGGGCTGCGTCTGACCAGTTTATTAGATCGATTGGCAGACGAACGTTATGAACCGTTACGGGAAGTAGTGGTTAAGATGCTTGCGCTCTCTGTCTGGAGAGAGCGTCCTGAGGTAAAAAAAATCCGGGCCACCTTCGGGACGGTTACCTCGCCTGACATCGGTGACTTTGAGCATGGAAAAGGTGAATCATTCCAACCCATGTTTAGTTACGACTTCAGCCTGCGTGAGCAAGACAGGCAGAAAGACGCATCTCATATCCCCTGATTCTTGAAACGATGCGAGGACTCGTCGCACTCCGAAAGCACTCAATTACTGAAGTGCGTGAGAAACGTCTCTTTGTTTTTTATCGCAGCTTTCGAAATGCGCATACGTCATCGCATCGCTTTAACACAACTCCTACGAAACCGTTGGTAGCAATACCATGACTCCGTTGCGCGGCGTGTCCGAGATGCAGAAACGCATAATGGAGTTTCTATTTCCGCAGGAAACGGACAAGTGGCTCGCGGCTTTGCGTATCGGCCTGGGCCTGCAAGTAACTGTGTACGCGCTGTTCTTACGGAATGACTGGCACTATTTGTTCGCCAGCACTGGCAAAGGTCTCGTGAGCCGCCAACTTGGAGAAGCCATTACATCTTTCGACAGTCCACTGATTCCAAAGCTTGGCTGGCTTGTTGCCATTGGAGGTTATGCCCACATCGGCGAAGACGCGATGCTTTCGATTAGCTGGGCGTGCTTGCTTTGTATGGGGTTTCTCTTGTTACTGGGACTTTTCTGCCGCCAGGCTGCGATCCTTGCATGGTTTCTTCATCTTTGCGCAGCTGAAAGCGGCGGGCTGTTAGCATACGGTGCTGACAACCTCATGACTACAGGTCTGTTTTACTTGATGTTGTCGCCTCTCCCAGACCGGTACTCACTCGATTGCTGGCTGCTGAAGATAGAACCGAAGGACTCACAACTTTTAGGTTTTTGGCGGCGGGTTTTACAGGTGCACATGTGCCTTGTTTACTTTGTTGGTGGTCTGGCAAAATGCCTGGGCAGTGGTTGGTGGAATGGCTCCAATCTCTGGCAATCGCTGACCCGGCCACCCTTCGATCTCATTTCCCCGGACGTTCTTGTTCGATTCAAATACGCGCTGCCAATTCTTGGAATTTCGATCTGCCTGATCGAACTAGGTTACCCATTTTTCATTTGGATAAAGAAGACCCGTCTGTTTTGGTTGATTTGCATTTTGGCTATGCATGCCGCCATCGGACTAGCCATGGGGATGTACCTTTTCGCTCTGGTAATGATTGTTTTGAATCTTGCCGCGTTCGGTATTGGAATGCGCAAAGGGCCGGCCGTCTCGGCCGAGGTCACAGCAGGCGGGGGCGCGGAGCAACGTTCGAACGTTCCCGGATTGCGCCGCGGCACGTCTCCGCTTCGCGGTTGAATTCAACCGACGCGGAAGCGCACGTCGCGAATCGTCTTGCCGCCGAAGCGCTGTTTTAATTTCCTCAAAATTTCGGGCTTTGAAATTTGTTCCAGTTCGTAGTGCAAGGCTGGCTGTAGCACGCGAACGTAGAGAACGCCTTCGCGCAACGCCACCGGCGCCGAATGCGTAGCAATGAATTCACCAACGATCTTTCCCCAGGCATCAATTACCTCAGTCTCATGTAAACGTTCGCGCAACCCGAGGCGTTGCATCAATTTTGGAACCAACGTGGACGGCGACTGCCACCGGTCCGCTCGCAACTTTCTCTCGGGAAGACCTCGCCATTCGGCTATGACGGTGGCGCGGAGAGAAGGATTCATGGTGAGATGTGAATTGTGATTCGCATCTTGTGACACGATTGCAATGGAACGTTTTAAGGGATCATGCCAGGAGTGGCCTCAATATTTCCGCCGCATGTGACTTGGCAGAATATTCAACTCGGTGCGGTACTTGGCTACGGTGCGCCGCGCGATGGGGATCCCACGCTCACTCAGGATCTCAACGATTTCACTGTCGCTCAGCGGTGCACTGCCATCTTCGCGCTTCACTAGATCAAGGACAGCTTCCTTTACGCTGGTATTGCTCAGCGATTGGCCGGTCGCGGTTTGATAGCCGGACGTAAAAAAATATTTCATTTCGAAAACACCCTGGGGCGTGGCCATGTACTTTCCTGATACCGCGCGACTGACGGTCGTCTCATGCACGCCGACCGCATCGGCAACTTCACCCATGGTCATTGGCTTCAGATGCGATGGTCCATGCTCAAAAAAATCGCGCTGTCTACCGAGAATCTGCTGCGCGATGTTGGAAATCGTTTGCTGGCGTTGATGGATAGAACGGATAAGAAATTTCCCGCTCCGGATTTTGTCGCGAATGTAATCCTTAACTTCACTGCTCTGCGTGTTACCTGACGCAAAGATATCCTTGTAAAGATTGCTTATCCTCAAATGCGGAATCTGCTCGTTGTTAAGGATGATCTGATATTCGCCGTCCACCTTTTCCACCGTTACATCCGGCAGCACATAGTTTTGCGGCGAAGTAGCAAACACCTGACCGGGACGCGGATTCAGCCGCCCAATGTTGCAGGCTGCCTTTTGTATGTCTTCCACACCGATCGCCATCCGGCGTGCGATCTCGGGAAAGCGACGCTTGCCCAAATCCTCCATGTATTCGGACGCGATTTTGTACTCCAGGCTGTTTTCTTTTCCTTCGCGCCCAAGTTGAATGAGCAAACACTCACGTAAGTCGCGCGCCCCGACTCCCGGCGGGTAAAAGCCCTGGATCAAACCCAGCATTCTGTCGAAGTCTTCCTTGGGCATTCCCGAGTTGAGGGCCATTTCTTCCGGCGTGCTTTGGAGAAATCCATTGTCATCGATGTTGCCAATTATTAATTCGGCAGCTTTTCGGTCGCTAACGTTGAGGGCGCTCTGATTCAGTTGTCCCAGCAAATTTTGCTGAAGCGTTTCCTGTACCGCAATGGAATCGAAAAGGAACTGGCGCTTATCTTTCTCTTCCTGTGAACTGCGAAAGCCGTCAGAGCCGGGGCCGGACGACTGAGCCATGTAATGGCGCCATTCCTCATCCAGGCTGGCCAGCTTCTCGAATTCGTTTTTGAAATTGTCATCAGCGTCAGTCTCGCCTTCGCTCGGTGTATCCGGACCAGGCTCATCGGACAATTCTTCCAGAACGGGGTTTGTTTCCATTTCCTGCTGAACGAGATTCCGCAGCTCGAGCAGGGGCGTCTGCAGCACGAGCAGACTCTGTTGTAATTGGGGCGAGAGAACCTGCTGTAACGCAAGACTCTGCGCGGGAAGCAGTCTGGTCTGCATTCCTTGTCCGGCCATACGCCGAGTTTACCGGCGTCGCAGACAGCGAGCAAGCAGTTCAGCGGAGAACGATTTCTGAAAACCAACGGAATCAATCGCCAACCGATTCCGTTACAGTCCTCCCGTTTATCATGACCCAGTCAATGTCCCCATCGAACGCCACCATGTGTTCGAACAGATCCCCGTGCTCACTCCATGGAATCGCTATGAGATCTGATCGAAATCCGGGTCGAATCCGGCCAAGGCTGTTCTGCTGCCGCAGCGCCGACGCCGGATTTACTGTTACCATCTCAAGGATCTTCTCAGGTGAGCTCTCCGGTACACTGCGTTGAAACACGCGCATCTCTGCAAATAAGCTCAGACTCTCGTTGCTGGCCAGGCTGTCGGTGCCTAAGCAAACGTTAAACCCGAGAGCATGCAGCCGCTCGAATGGAAATGGGCTGTGACCAAAATACTGGTGACTTCGCGGCGAATGCACGACATGAAATCTTGTGTTCATTTCTTCCAGCAACTCGAAGTCGCTTTCGCTCAATTCGTTTAGATGCACAACGAGCCAATCGTTGTTATTCCGAGCGAAGCGAAGAGAAGGTGAGGAATCCTTGGCTGTCATGAAACGCATTAAGGGTGTGCCATCCCCGCAGTCCCCCATCGGCCGTCCAATACCTTTCATGAATTCGTAAAGTGGACCTGATCCATCGCGAAACATTTCCATTTCCTCTCGCGATTCCGCCAGATGTGTCGTCAGCAAAACATTTGCGGCGGCTTCTTCACAGCATTGATACAAATTTTTGGATGCCGTAAACAAGGCATGCGGCGCTAACCCGTAATCTTGCGCGAACTTCAGTTCCTCGAGCGCAGAAGCGACGATTTGGTTTGTCCGATTCGATGAGCGCACATCGATTAATTCAGCGAACCACCATGTCCGAATTGGTGGATCCGGAAACTCGCGAATCAATTCCGGAAACCCGGTTAGATTTGCGATGGTTGTTGTGCCGAATCCTTGTGCCTCGGCAAATCCTTCGTTGATCGCGGCGACGTAGTCCTCCGTCGCGAGTTTCGATTTTTCCGAGTTAATAGCTTGGATCCAATCGGTGAAGGATTTTTGGCGCGGGATTTTCCCACGCAAACATGTGTAATCGAGGTGACAATGGGCGTTGATCAGGCCTGGCAGCAGCGCACGCTCGCCAAGATCGACCACGGGCCCAGAATTGCGTGTTTTGATCTGGTCGAATTTTCCAACATCGCCGATCCGATCTCCGGAAGTTGCGACTGCGCCATTCTCAATGGGCGGTCCATCCATCGTCACGATGGCGCGGGCGCGAAGAATCATTCCCCTCTTACTTCTTTCCGGCATGCAGCCACCAAAAGATTGCACGGCTCCTGGCACAGAAGTGGAATCGTAGCCGGGGTGGCCATGTCCGATGTGGCTTTGGAGAAATGGGATGACCCCGGCTCATCCAATGCTTGGACCTGATCGCAGGTTGGATCGAACTTTTGTTTCGACAGCTTTGTTGAGGCGGTCGTTCCGCGCTGATCGCGTTTCCACAAGATCGTGCGTAAACAACTGCCATTAGATCGGCAAAAATCCGCGACCAGATCGTCAATCTGCGCGTCTGAAATCTTGGCAGCGATTCGATACATCCCCGATTGGCGATCCAATGTTTCGCGCAGCGATGTAGTGCCCAGTTGCCCGCACTGCCACGCCACGAAGACGGCCAGCCTGCCGGGATAAAGATGATCGAGAGCGTGTTTTAATTCATCAGATGTCCGGGGGTTCATGCGCCAGTCATGCCGTAAATTCGGCGCAGTTTTTAGCGCGCGATAGTTTCCGTCGTCGTCATATTTTGCGATCTCGATCGCGTCTTCCGGGTTTTCAAACAGTTCCAAATCATCGCGCTCCTCGTCGTCTCGATGGCATAGGACGAAACTGTTGCCGATTTTTCGAACTAAAATCTGGCCGAAACAAAAAGGAACCGCTTTGAAAACCCGCTCGACGGGATTTTGCATCGGTAGGGCGCGACCGACGGACACGCCGTGCTAGTGCAAACAATGGGCAATCAAGCCACCAGCCCGCTCCAGAAATTCTCGGTCCTCTTCGCCAAACGCGTTCAACTTGTCGCTCTCCACGTCCAGGATTCCAAGAATGCGCCGGTGGTCGTTGTTCCTCATCGGGACAACAATCTCCGACCGCGTCGTATGAAACGCAGGGAGATGGCGCGGATCCTTGTGTACGTCGCCGACAATGATCGGTTTTCCCGAGTCTAACGCGGCGCCACATAGCCCCTGCGTAATCGGAAAGCGGGGATACGTCGGCGGCTCGTTACCTGTGCCGGCGAGAATGACAAATTCATCTTTAACGATCTTGTAGACCGCCAGCCACCGGTAATTGCGCGCCGCACGAATCATTTCCACAAGTTGCTTCATTCGTTTGCGAGTGCAGCCTCCAGCGAGCGCAAACGCACCGATCTCCTGCAGCTTCTTGCAAGTGGCTTCCTTCATTCGAGGGATAGCAATCTTGCGCAAAAACAAACCAAGCGCGAGCACGATTTCAACTCTTTGCGTTCAACGCTTGCTCAATGATGATCTGGGCAAAACCGGGGTCGGTGCCGATCGAAGGGGCATAAAACAGCAAACGATCGTCGATCTTGTATGGGTTTTGCTGGAAAATCGCGCCGCCCGCTGTAGCCGGGGACGCTGACCTCGGTCGGATGCGGTCAACACCCGCGTCTACAACAATACCAATCAATTTCGGTATATCTTCGTAGCTATGGAGTCCGTCTGAGATAAAAAAAGGAACCACGACCGCATTGCGAGTCCTCGTCAATTTCCGCCAATTCGAAACCAGTGGCGGTTCTTCCATGTAAACGTTCAGCACCGCGGCGAATTTTCCGAGCGCACGGATCTTTTCTGCTTCCCGTTTTGCCGCGACGGCGCTGTTTTCGTTCAAATCCGTGCCATGTGCCACGATGAACAAGCTGGTCTCGGCGGGGTCGACGCCAGGTGCGATCGCAGTTGCACGTTCGAGCAGCAATTCCGTCATTGCCGGATGATTCCCGACCGGCTGACAATATTTCCATATTTGCCCGCTCGGTCGTTCTGTTGTGGAGCCATTCAGCTCCAGCTCGCGGGGGATCACCGTCTGCGTAAAATAGCCTTCGCTGATAAAATTCGGCACCACGCAGACTTCCCGAATCGATTCTGGATCGAACAAAAACAAAGCATCTCGCAAGCTCGGTTCTTCCTTCCAGAACGCGCAACCGACATCAACGAAAATTCTCCGACGCCGAATCTCTGCGGCATGCGCCAGACTCGGCGCGCTGGAATCAGGGTTCACGGTCGAGCCGTGAGCGACGATTAAAAGGGCCGTGTCTGATTTACTGAGCACGACGAAACGCTCAACGTCCAACACCAAAGGTTCAACATCCAATTTAATTGAGGATTGCACGTTGAGCGTTGCGCGTTAGACCTCTAAACTTAGGTGATGCGTTTCCGCACTTATAAAAACACCGACCTTACGGTTAGCGAGGTTGGCTTTGGTTTGTGGACGATTTCCACCGGCTGGTGGGGGAATTTCACCGAGGGTGAGGCGATTGCTCTCATGCGCAGGGCGTTGGACCTCGGTATCACTCTGTTCGATGCCGCGGACACATACGGAAATGGATTAAGCGAGGAGCTGATTGCCAAAGCGTTTCCGAACCAGCGGGACGAAATCGTGATCGCAACCAAGGTCGGCTACGATTTTGTTCATCACGGTGAGGCGCGCGGTCGTGGTCAGCGCGAGATTCCGCAGGATTTTTCCCCGGAAGCGGTGACGCGCGCAACGGACGCGGCGCTTAAGCGCCTTAGGACGGATCGAATTGATCTTCTGCAACTGCACAACATCCGGATGGAACAGGTTTATGACGAAGCGCTCTGGACGACGCTCGAAAAATTGAAGTCCGGAGGGAAGGTTCGCTTTTACGGAATTGCACTTGGTCCAGCGATCGGCTGGCTTTACGAGGGGGCGAACTGTATTCGCGAGCGTGATATCACCAGCGTGCAACACATTTACAACATGCTTGAGCAGCATCCCGGGCGCACCATGCAGGATGCGGTCACCGAGAAGGGCAAAGACACTATGTTTCTTATCCGCGTGACGCATTCGTCTGGAATGCTGGAAGGAAAATACACTGCGGAAACAACGTTTCCGTCAACGGATCATCGAAGCCATCGGCCGCGCAGTTGGTTGCTGAATGGAGTCAAAAAGGTGGAGAAATTGCGCTTCCTTGAAAATTCCGAGCGCACACTTGGGCAAGCGGCGTTGCAATGGTTACTTGCCGACGATCGCGTGGCTTCGACGTTGCCGAACATTTACAACGAAGAACAGCTAGTTGAATTTGCGAAAGCGCCGGATTGCCTGCCGCTAACAGCCGACGACATGACGAAGGTCGAGGAACTCTATTCCGAGAATTTCGGCATCGAAGAAGCGCCGGCGAAGTTCAAAGGCACCATGGAGCTGCCGGAAAAAACAGCGGCCGCATGACTATAGTCGCAGGGCGTTGACCGCGATTTGGTTAGAATTGCCGAGGTCTGCGCTCTCGGCAGCTAATCCGACTCGTCTTCATCTTCTACCGGCTCGGCGCGGCGAATCTCCGGTTGCTCGCGAACTCGATGCTGTCGTTGGGTGATTACCTTTTCGCCTTTGTAAATTTCTTTGAAAATATCGGCAATCATCGGGGCAGCCGCCGACCCTCCATGCACTTTACTGCCGACGTCTCCCTCGTAAACCGCCGCGAACGCATATCGCGGTTGGTCGGCTGGCAAGAATCCGGCGAACCAGGCAGCGGTGCGTTCTTTATTTTTGGGTCCCCATTGGGCCGTGCCAGTTTTACCGGCCACCTCGGCATTATCGAGGCTGGCTTGATGCGCGGTGCCGCCCGCGCCATTCACAACGTCGACCATTCCGGTGTGCACTTCGTCCAGCGTCTCGGATGAAAGGTTTAGCGTTCTCTTCGCTCGCACCTGATAGGCAGTAACTATTTGGTTATCGAACGTCTGCACCTGTTGAACAAGCCGTGTTTGATACAATGTGCCGCCATTGGCCACAACGCCCATTGCCTGCGCCATTTGCAGCGGCGTCACCTGCGTGTCTCCCTGGCCAATTGACATGTTTGCGATGTCGCCGTTGAGCAACCTGCGACCATGCGTTGCCTTCATGTATTCATCGTTGGGAACGCGGCCTTCCGCTTCGCCGCGCAAAGGAACACCGCACTTTGCGCCAAAGCCCAGTTGTAAAGCCCAATCGATGATCGGTTGCGCGCCGGTTTTTATCCCCACCTGATAAAACCATGTGTCGCAAGATTCGGTAAGCGCCTGGACGAAGTTCAGTGCGCCGCGGTTGCCTTTCTTCCAATTGTGAAAAGTGATGTTGCCAATCTGGATTGACGGAACGCATTCGTATTGATCGTCAGGATACACGGCCCTGGCTTTCCAGCGCTGCGATGCCAACCGCAATTTTGAAGGTCGATCCAGGCGGATATGACGAACGATACGCTCGCGGCAAAAGCGGAATGTCTGGATCGTTCTGCAAAACTTTGAGTTGTTCGGCCGAGATCGATGGGACAAACAGGTTTGGATCGTACGTAGGCCAGGAGGCCAACGCCAGAATGTCGCCATTGTTTGGATCGATAATCACAATGGCGCCACGTTTTGCCTTTGCTTCCAGCGCCTTTTCAGCGAGTTGCTGAAGATGCAGGTCAAGCGTGGTGACCACGTTGTACCCGGGGTCAGGCGGAGTAATTAGTTTTTCGGAGGTCTTCCGGCCATCTTTATCAAATGTGAGTTTGTATTCGCCGTGCTTGCCTGTGAGCATCTCGTTAAACGTTTGCTCGAGTCCTTCGCGTCCTTCCGTTTCAGGCCAGAGTGTCTCGTGATTGTCAACGATGCCGTCGGGGTTTCGCCCGGTCTTGCCGGTGTAGCCGATAATTTGGCCGGCCACTTTTCCGTTCGGATAAACGCGCACGTAGATCGGCCGCACCATGACCCCGGGCGGCGGATCGTTTTTGATCTGTTCGTACTCCAACTGACTAAGATTCTGTGCGATCTCCAGCGGCATGATTCCCCGGTTGTGGTAATGACGAAGAATCGCTTCGTCAGAAATCCTGAGTTTGCGACCAATGAGCCTGGCAGTTCTGTCGATCTTTTCCCTGGCGAAGTTGAGTACCTGCGCGTCGGAAAAATCAAGCGGCGTGGGGAAATTGATGGCGAGATTGTAACTAAGACGATTTTGCGCAAGCGGCTCGCCATTGCGGTCTGTGATCTGGCCGCGCGGCGCTGGAACATCGAGGATGTAGGTGCGCGCCAGTTTTTGCGTCTCGAATGTCGGGATGATCGCCTCTTCTTCGTGTGACTGTGCGCTCGGAGTCGCGCTGGACACAGCAGATGGCGCCAGCACCTGGGCAAACGCTGAAGTGAGCGTTGCCTGGATCGAGAAGACGATCCACAAACTCCCCAAAATTCCCCAGAGCGACTTCATTCGAAAAAGTGAATCTGCAACATCTACAGGTAAATCAATGCTTTTGCAGGAATTGATGCACTTCTTCAGCCAACTTTCGGCCAATCCCTTCCGTGGAAGCGATTTCCTCCACCGTCGCTCTACGCAGCCGATTCACCGAGCCAAATCTTCGCAACAGTAAGCCTTTGCGGTTCTGACTCACCCCGGGGCAATCATCAAGAATGCTTTCACCGACGCGTTTCTTCATGAGTAGTTGATGATAGGCATTCGCAAACCGATGCGCCTCATCGCGGATGCGTTGGAGCAATCGCAACGCGCCGGAGTCCATTGGAAGTTGGAGCGGAAGCGCCCGTCCGGGGCGGTAAATTTCTTCCCGTTCCTTGGCCAGACCAATGATGGGAAGATCGTGCAAGCCTAATCGCTGCAATTCGCAGCACGCGGCGGAGAGTTGACCTTTTCCACCATCGACAATGATCAGGTCTGGCAAGCGGACGGCAACCAAACCTTCGTCATTCCGAACGGATCGCCGCGGAGTCGATGAATCCCGCGAAGTTAGGTGTGGGTTTTCCAAAGGGGTCCCTCGACTTTGCTCGGGATGACGGGAAATTCGCGCCACTGCATCGGCTGCATTCTCCTGCGAAAACTCGGCCACATCCGAGTTTGCGCCGCGTGCGTCCAGCAAAACACGTGAATACCTGCGGCGGACCACCTCGGCCATGCTGGCGAAATCGTCCTGTCCCTCTACTGTTCGCACTCTATAACGCCGATAGTTATCCTTGTCCGGCACGCCATCCCGAAAACAAACCATCGACGCGACAACATGCGTGGTGGAGATATTTGAGATATCGAAACATTCCATGACATGCGGCACCTGCGGCAACTGCAGTGCATCAGCCAATGCGCGAACATCCGCCATCGGATTGATCGTGCTCGGCAAGCTACCACGGGTGAATCGACGCATCGGTCTTGTCGTGCTGCGCAAGTCTTCAACCATGTTGCGTAGTTCAGCGGCTTTCTCGAAATCCATTTTCTTGGCCGCTTTACGCATTTCCTCTTCCAACGTCGCAATCATTTCCCTCGATTTGCCCTCCAAGAATTCAGATGCTTGCGCAATACGCTCGCGATATTGCTCCGCGCTAATTTCACTCAAACGCACCGGCACCTGATACGTCGCTGATTTCAGCTCGCGATCGGTGGGCGAGCCCCGCCCAAATGTGAGAACCCCAAATTTCTTGCGCATGAAATTCAGTGTCTGCCGCAGGGCCCCGGCATGCGCATACGGACCGAAGTAGCGGCTGCCATCGTCCTTTTTGAACCGGGCGAGCCGAAAACGCGGCCATTCTTCAGAAAGATCGACCCTGACCAGAAGGAACCGCTTATCATCGCGGAAGGAGACGTTGTAACGGGGACGGTATTCTTTGATCAGTTTACCTTCGAGTAAAACGGATTCTGCTTCGCTGCGAACTGTGTGTGTCTCAAAATCCCATGTCGCGTCGAGCATGGCGCGCGTTTTCAAATCGGCCTGAGCCAGCTTGGAAGGTAGAAAATACGAACCCACTCGTTTGCGCAGGTCCCGCGCTTTTCCTACGTAAATCACGCGATTGAATCGGTCGCGCATCAAGTACACACCAGGCTTGTGCGGCACTTCGTGCACCTTTTTTTGCAAGTCCGGCTTCTCTTTTGCTAACACAGCCATGCGGCTGCAAATCTACGCGAGAAGCGGGCATCTGGAAATCGCCATAGCCTACCAACGGCGAATGTGCGTACAGCAAGCGCCCGCGAACTTTGTCGCGGGCGCTTTTGATTTCTGACAGGAACGATTTTCCGTTAAGGTCTTGTTGTCGTCGTAGTGGTTGTTTCCTCGTGCTTGATCACTCCCGCCGGGCGGCTCAACACCACTTTACGCACCATTACCCGGTCACCAACCGTCGTGTAATAAACGGTTGCCGGCATGTCTGGCCGAACGGCCGACCAACTTACGGTGTGGCCTTCGGGATCCACAATGGCCGTGTCTCTCGTGTAGTAATAACGCACTGGGGCCGCAGACGGCGCTGTTCGGAACATGAAATAATCCGAATCCGGCGTATACGTCACGATCGTGCCGGCACTGTTTGTCGTTGTTGCTTGAGTTGTCGTTGTGCCGGTTACCGGGTCCGCTGTCGTTGTCGTTGTCGTAGACTGCTGCGCGAGCACAGTTGCAACCGCTGTCGTACAAACCAAGGCAACTGCCAACATTTTCACTAATCTCGTTTGTTTCATATTTATCTCTCTGCTTTGATTGAATGGATGTTATCCATTGAGTATTTCTCCGGCTCGCTGGCGCCAGAGCTTTTTCAGTTATGTCCTGATATCGTAAATTCAGCCTTCTGTGGCCGCATCGAGGTGCACAATCATTTTCACTGCATTAGAGCAACCTAGCGACGTGTTTATGCAAGCTTTACCCGGTTTTCGCGATTTCTTGCCCGACGAATGCGCTGTGCGTAACTATATCTTTGCTCGCTGGCGCGAAGTCACACGGCGTTATGGGTTCGTTGAATGGGAGGGTCCCGTTCTTGAACCAACCGAGCTCTACAAAAAAAAGAGCGGCGCGGAAATCGTCGATCAACTTTTCAATTTTACTGATAAGGGGGAACGGGAAGTTGCCATGCGTCCCGAGCTCACGCCCTCGCTTGCTCGCGTGGTCGCCACACATGAACGCGGGTTTAAGAAGCCGCTCAAATGGTTCTCCATCGGTCAATTTTTCCGTTACGAAAAACAACAGCGCGGAAGATTGCGCGAACATTTTCAACTCAACTGCGATGTTATCGGAGAAGCGAATCTTGCAGCCGATATCGAGTTAGTGGCGCTCTGCATCGACGTCCTGCGGGCATTTGGGTTCACCGAAAAAGATTTTGTCGTAAGAATAAGCGACCGGGATTTCTGGACTGATTTTTTGCGCGAAAAAGGTGTCTCTCCGGAAGATTGGGGTGAACTATTACAGGCCATCGATAAATCCGCACGCGAACCACGCGAGAAAACGGCGGAGAAGCTGGGCAAACTTGCCGATCCGATCTTCTCAATTCTAAAGAGCGGCGGGAAGAGCCAGAAGCTCGACCAGCTTGTTGGTGGCCTTCGCGAGCGCAGACTTGCCGATTACGTGGCGATCGATGTCGGCATTGTGCGTGGACTGGCCTATTACACCGGTATCGTATTCGAGGTGTTCGACCGCGCCGGGAAATTTCGTGCCATTGCCGGTGGCGGCCGTTACGACAACCTGATCGCGCAACTTAGTGATGGCGATGTCTCCATGCCGGCGCTCGGTTTCGCAATGGGCGACGTTGTTCTGGGCGAGTTAATCAATGAAACAGCTCACGGGCGCCAGAAAATGGAGAATGCAATCGCGAACGACCGGAAGATCGACATTTATGTGGTTATCGCAAAGGAACAGCGCCGGGGCGATGCGCTTGCGCAAATTCAACAATTTCGCGACCGCGGCTATCGAGTGGATTATCCACTCACGACCGAAAAGGTTGGCAAACAATTCCAAACTGCCGAGCAACTTGGCGCGCGGGTTGCAATGTTGTTTGGCGATGAATGGCCCCAGGTGAAAGTAAAAACGCTAGCCTCGCGGGAAGAATTGCTTATCGACAATCACGAGTTGCAATCGCACATTGAGCGTGTTCTTTCGCGGTCATTCTGAGCGAAGCAAAGGACCGCTCCTAATTATTTGCCGTCACCCAAATTCGAGAGATTTTTCGCTCCGCTCAGAATGACATGCCTTCTGTGGTAGCCATGTATCGCACGCACAATTGTAATTCACTTCGCAAGAGCGACATCGGCAGGCAGGTCAAGCTCGCTGGATGGGTAAATGTCACGCGCGATCACGGCGGCGTAATTTTCATTGATCTCCGTGATCGCGAGGGCCTGACGCAAATCGTGTTTCGACCCGAGGAAAATACGCAACTGGCGAAGCAGGCGCATACACTTCGCAGCGAAGATGTGATCCAGGTTTCCGGTCATGTGGCTGCGCGGCTGCCGGGCACAGAAAATTCAAACCTTGCCACTGGCGATATCGAAATCATCCCAGAAGATCTGACGATTCTGAATCGGGCGGACGATCTGCCGTTCCCAATTGACGCCGAACCGCACAACGAAGATTTGCGGATGACGCATCGATACTATGATTTGCGCCGGCCGCGGTTTGCGCGCAACCTGCGGCTGCGCCACATCGCTGCGAAGGCAACGCGCGATTATCTCGACAGCCAGGGTTATGTCGAGGTTGAGACTCCGATTCTTTCGAAAAGTACTCCGGAAGGGGCGCGCGATTTCCTGGTGCCAAGTCGAATCACGCCTGGAAAATTTTATGCGCTGCCACAGGCGCCTCAGCAATACAAACAACTGCTGATGGTTGCCGGCGTGGAAAAATATTTTCAGATCGCGAAATGTTTTCGTGACGAAGATTTGCGGGCTGACCGGCAACCGGAATTCACTCAGATCGACATCGAGGCATCATTCGTAACTCCGGGCGATATCTTTGCCGTCACTGAAGGCATGCTCGCAGCAATCTTCCAAGCCACGCGCAACATCGAGATCAAGACGCCGTTTGAGCGGTTCACCTATCGCGAAGCAGTCGGCCGCTACGGAAGCGATAAACCAGATCGCCGTTTTGCCATGGAACTTGTAGATCTCGGCGAAATTTTTCGCGAGAGCAGCTTCAAAGTTTTTCGTAACGCGCTTGAATCCGGCGGCGTCGTTAAAGCCATTAACGCAAAAGGGTTTGCCGGCATCACCATCGGGCAGGCGGACGAATTAACCGAGATTGCGAAGTTGTACGGCGCGAAAGGGCTCGCCTTCATTAAGATTGAGAATGGCGAATGGAAATCACCCATCGTGAAATTCTTTTCAGCGGCTGAAAAGACAGCCCTGCAATCGAAACTGAAAATCGAGGAAGGCGATTGCGTTTTCTTCGGCGCCGATAAATGGGAAATCGCCTGCGAAGTGCTTGGACGATTGCGCTTGCGCATCGCAGAGATGCAAAAGCTTACGTCTGTTGGCGAAATCTGGGATTTCCTCTGGGTCACTGATTTTCCGCTGTTTGAATGGAGCCCGGAAGAAAACAAATGGAACGCCATGCATCATCCCTTTACCCGGCCGAAAGCGGAGGACATGTCGATGTTTAACGAAAAGAAATTCCCCGATGTTCGTGCCGAGGCGTACGACGTCGTTTTGAATGGTGTCGAGATCGGTGGCGGCAGTATGCGAATTTACGAGCCGGAGTTGCAGGACAAAATGTTTGAGGCTCTCGGCATCAGCCCGGAAAATCGGCAAATGCAGTTTGGTCACTTGCTTCGCGCACTGCATCTTGGGGCCCCGCCCCACGGAGGAATCGCGTTCGGCTTTGATCGCCTGGTCATGCTCATTGCCGGCGAACAAGGTATTCGCGATGTGATAGCCTTCCCAAAGAACAATCGTGGCATGGATATGATGTCGAATTCACCAGCAGACGTTGATGCTAGACAGTTGCGCGATTTGGGAATCAGGCTCGCCGGCACCACGAAGCACGAATAAATTGCCTGCTTTTCTCGTTAGCGACTAACGCGAAGCGCATTTCACCCGCCTCACTCTTCCCGTAGGAGTTTGGATGGATCGACGGCAAGCGCTCGCAGGGCTGGAATTGCGGACGCTGCAATCCCCAGCAGCGCCATCATTAGCACCGCGCCGATGACGACTACCGGATCTTGCGGATTCGCCTGATACACAATCTGCTCGAGTAACCGGCTGGCGAAGACGCCTAACAGCAGTCCGGCCAACGATCCAAGTCCGAGCAGCACGATTGGCCGCCCAACCGCAGCGCTCATTACGTGCTTCGCGCGCGCGCCGAGGGCCACGCGAATGCCGAGCTCCTTCATTCGGCGGCTGACGTTGTAAGCCGCCATGCCGAAGATGCCGGTCACCGCGAGCATCGCCGCCAGAATGCCCATGACGCCCAGTGCTGCTGTCGATGCTCGTGCGGGGAACAGCGCGTTCACGTCGTCCAGCACATCGTGCCAGCTCTGCACTGTGATCAGCGCGTTCGGCTCGAGGCCGCTCAGGGTGCGTTCTAACGCCGGCGCCATCTCGTTGTACGCGCGCGGCGATCGTACCACGAAGACCAGCCAGGGTTGTTCGTTTTGTGTCAAAGGCAGATAGACCACCGGCTGTGGCGGCTCTTGCATGTTGTTATACTTACCGTCCTCCACCACACCCAGCACTTCTCTTAAGTGACCCAGTAAAATAAAGCGTTGTCCAATCGCGGGATTTTCGCCCCACATCTTCCGCGCGAAGGTCTCGTTCACAATCGCGACATACGGCGTCGTTTTGGTGTCATGCCATGAGACATCCCTCCCATTTAGTAGCCTGGTGCCCGCAGCCTCAAGGTAACCCGGCAACATCGTATACACGTATGGCGCCAGCACAGAATTGTTCAGATTGAAGTCTGTTGTTCCTGGCGGGAAAACCGGAACGCCGCGCAGACCGCCGGTAAACGGTACGCGGTTCACCGCACCCGCTGTCGTCACGCCAGGAATCCTGTGTACCGCCTCGAGTATGGCTTTCTGTTTCTCAAACGACACGTCGACCGCCGCCGCGTCACGGTCTATGTCGGCCAGCATCGCGCCTTGCGGCTGAAAACCCAGCGGAGCGTGCAACATGCGAACCATGCCGCGGACGGCAACCAGCGAGGCCGCCACGAGCAACGTGCAGATCGCAATTTGTGCGCCGAGCAACAGGTCCCGCAGAGTAAATCGGCGCCGCGGCGTTGAATCTATCGGTCCACTTTTCATCGCCTGCAACGGACTGCTCTGCGACACCTGCCGCGCTGGAATCATCCCAAACAGCAGTGCGCTTACCAAGGTCAAGATCAGAGCTGCCAGGTAGACACGCGTATCCGCGCTGACTGCCACATGGCCGTAGGGCGATGCCCATTGGTTCAGGACACGCAGCAGCAGACCCGCGATCACCAGCCCCGCCGCTCCCCCTAGCATCGACAACACCATCGCCTCGGTTAACAGTTGCCGTACCAACCGCCATCGGGTCGCTCCCAAAGCGACACGAAGCGCCAGTTCCCGGCTGCGATCCGCCGCGCGCGCCGCAAACAGGCTGGCCAGATTAGCGCACGCCGCCGCCAGCACCAGCAGAGCGAGTCCGGTCACGCTCCAAAGAAATTCGCGGATAACGTCACCGGTGTCTGCAAACAATCCTGGAGGGACCAGCCGCAGCGGCGTTCCGGTGTCTGTGTTCGGATGCTCCTTTGCCAACTGGGTCGCGATTGCACTGAGATTTTCCGCAGCCTGCTCGGTCGTCACGCCTTGCTTCAGCCGGCCAAGCACTGCCAAAGGTCGGGCCGTCCGGTTCTCCAGGTAATCCCGCTCGAAGTAGTTCAAAATGGGTATCCAGTAGTCGGGCCAGACAAATCGGTCCGTGCCGTGAAACGGCGCTGGGGCCACGCCAATCACCGTGAAGGGATCTTTGCCGAGCGTCACCGTCGTGCCGAGTACGCGCGGATCTGCGTTGAACACGCTTCGCCAAAGACTATCGCTCAACACGATGTAAGGCGCTGAATTCGGGCCATGCTCGTCCTCCGCATGGATTAATCGTCCCACCTGCGGCTGCACTCCCAGCAGATCGAAATAGTTGCCGGTGACTGCATGGCCGTCGACACTCCTCATGACGTTACCCCAACGCAGTCTCGCGTGACAGAATCCATAGAAACCCGCGATATCGCTGAAGGTGGTGTTTCGCTGCCGAATGTCTTCGAACGCAGGATAGGACGTAGTAAGTTCCTTAAAGCTCGTCCACGGCTTGAGGCGAAGCTGGTAGAGATTCTGCGGGTCGCTCACATCCAACGGACGCAGCAGCACTGAATTGACTACTCCGAAGACGACGACATTCGCTCCAATGCCGAGCATCAGAGTGACCAAAGCTACGAGCGTGAACGCGGGCGACTTCCAGAGCACGCGCAGCGCATAACGAATATCCAGCAGCAGGTCGTGCATGACCGGCAGGCACTATCGCGGTCAATAACCCAAGGCGCTTTTTCGCTCCGCTGCTGTGGGCAAAGGATCCTTTTTCACTGTGATCGCCTCCGCGCCTGAGTCCTTCAGCTGATGAGCCTCAGTCGCGTTGAATTCGATATCTTTCGTGAACTCGGGCGGAAGGTCTGCCTCCGCATAGATGGCGTGCACTGGGCACACATCAACACACGCCATGCAATCAATGCAATCCTCCGGGTGAATGACCACTTGTTTGTCCATCTCGTAGAAGCACGCAACGGGGCACACTTCTACACAATCAGTGAACTTGCATTCGTTACATTTATCGGTGACGACGTGAGCCATGGGATTTCAATAGTTGAATGTTGCGTATAAAGGATCGCGGTGACGCGTCAAGTAATTAGCGACTCAAGGCTGGTCAATTCCGGCTTTGCTCTCGGTGTCAAGTTGCACTTGGCGGCTGGTGCTCGTGTTTTGTCCGGAATAAAATGGCCATGCAAAACGTGACGATGGTGCCGAAACAAATCCACCACGGAAATGCCATCAAGGGCAGCCAGACGGGTTGGGTGTAAAGTTTGCCGCCGAAAATTCCTGCGATATTATTGGGTAAGCCGCTTAAAATCGCGACCACAATAAATCCAAGAATCATTGCGATGACGTTGCCGAAGTCGTTTCCGCGGCGTTTGGTAAATATTCCGCAAAGAAAGACCCCGAGTAGCGAGCCGTAGGTGTAACCGAAGATCCCAAGCACTATGGGGATGATCCGCACATTCGGGTGAACGATTACGAGATACGATGTTGTCGATGCAACGATAATCATCAGAATCGAGAACCACACCGTGGCCCAGCGCACGGCGCGAAGACTTTGTTCGCTCGTCGATGCAGGATTGATGTAGGGCTCGTACCAATCCCGAGTGAAACTTGTTGCCAGCGCGTTGATCGCGGTGCTGAGCGAGCCCATTGCCGTCGCGAAAATGCCGGCGATGAGCAAGCCACGCAGCCCTACCGGCATTTCGTACAAGATGAAGTGGCAAAAAGTCTCGTTAGGCGTTTTTGGCAGTGTTGGATCAGGATGTGCCTGATAATAGACCCACAGCAACAAACCGATGCTGAGAAAAGTGAGCACGATGGGAATGTCCGCCAGGCCGGACATGATCAGCGAACGGCGACTGCGGCGGATGTCCGGTGCAGTCAACATGCGTTGCACCATGTCCTGATCGGTGCCGTGCGTGGACATGGTGATAAAAGTCGATCCGATGAGCCCGGCGAAGATGGTGTACTCGACCTCGAACATTCCCTTGATCTTGTCCCATCCGTGTTTCGCTGGGTTTAAGCCAGTCGTGAAGAAATCGGAAATACCGAAGCCGCCGTGACGTTGGACGATTTCACTCCAGCCGCCTGGAATCTGCGAATAGAGCAACCCGACCGCTACGAGTGCGCTACCGATCATGATTGAAGCCTGAATGAAATCGGTCCAGATAACGGCTTTGATTCCGCCCAACGTTGTATAGATGGCGGTCAAAATGACGATGGCCACGGTTGAGCTGATATAAATAAAAAGCGTTTCTCTTTGACCGGGCTGAACGCCCCGAATCATTTCATAGGCGAGCGCGAGCGCGATGGCTGCGACATATAGACGCGCGCCGGAAGCCAGTAGCCGCGTAACCATGAAGATGGCGGAAGCCGCATTTTTCGTCGGCACACCAAAGCGCGCGGTGAGATATTCGTAGATCGAGTAAACATTATAGTCGTAGTAGGGTTTGATGAAAATGTAACTGACCAGGATGCGCGCCAGGATGGTGCCCAGCGCGAGTTGCAAATAGGTGAAGTTGCGAAGCGCGAATCCTTCGCCTGGCGTACCGAAAAAAGTTCCGGCACTTGTTTCCGCAGCGATGATCGAAGCAAGGACCGCCCACCATGGAATTCGGCGACCTCCCAGCGCGAAGTCCTTAAGGCTTTCCTCCTTCCGGCCCATGTAAAGGCCAATGGAAATGATCAGGACGAAGTAAAGCAGCAAAACCGCACTGTCGATCGCGAGTCGGCTGTCCATGTCGATGCTATTTATCAATGACGAATGACGAATGTCGAATGTCGAAGACACCGAGTCCCTATGACCAAGCGTCCGGTCCCCATTGGAAGGCACAAGGTGATCGGCTTCTCCTGAAGACGATGCTAAGATAAATGCGCCTATGGCGCCTGGATTGACATCGCGTTGAGGACAACGCGATCCACCTTATGAAGTTGATCGAAATTCCTGCACCTGACTTCGATCTCGCGATGACACTCAACTCCGGCCAAGTGTTTCATTGGGAAAAGGTCGGCAACGGATTCGTGGGAGCGATCGGCGATCGCGCAGTTTATGTCGAGCAACACGCGAACATCCTGAAAGTTCGCGATGGTGAGGCGCCATCGCTCCCGCAGGCGCGGGCCAAGTCGCGTGCGCTCCCTAGCGTCGTGGCGCATTATTTCGCGCTCGATCATCCACTCGCGGAAATCCACGCGTCGTTTCCAGACGATCCGGTTATGAATGCTGCGTGCGATTTTTGTCACGGTCTGCGAATTATTCGTCAACCGAAATGGGAATGTTTGGCGACGTTCATTTGTTCGTCGATGAAACAGGTGGCGCACATTCGTCAAATTTCCCTCGCGCTCCGTCGTCGCTTTGGTGACCGGCGAAAGATTGGTGATTATGTGGTTTACACGTTCCCGCCGGTTCAGCGAATTGCGCGAGCCTCAGAGGATGATTTGCGCAAATGCGCCCTGGGCTATCGCGCCAGAAACCTGCTTATGACGGCGCGACTCGTCAGCTCAGGAAAGGCAAGCTTGGACGCATGGTCGGCTCTCCCCGATGCCGATCTCAGAGAAAAACTCTGCGCCCTGCCCGGAGTCGGAGCGAAGGTTGCTAACTGTGTAATGCTGTTTGCCTATGAGCGGCTGCGCGCATTCCCGATCGACGTTTGGATCGAGAGGGTTTTGAAGCAACAATATTTTCCGAGAAAGAAAAAAGTCGCAGACGGGCGGCTACGCGAATTCTCGGCAATATATTTTGGCGAACATGGCGGTTACGCGCAGCAATACCTGTTTCATCACGCGCGCATGACGTCGCGAACATTGGGAGTGTCGAGAGATTCCTCGACTGTGCCTGGCTCTGCTGAGAACGACAAAAAGGAGCGTGCACACATGGATTCAGGAATGTCAGGGGCATCAAGAGATTGCTCGACCCGAAGGCTTTCTGGCCTCAAAACGGCAACGGGAGGAATGCACGGGAGGCGAAGCCAAGCGCACAGCGGCGAAAGGTTTACACTACGCAAACCAAAATGACCGGGCCGCGCAATTTGTCAGCGCCTGCAGGCTGAGATAGTATTCCTGCCTTAAGCTGAGAAAGCTCCAAGCCCAATTTTCCTTATTACTGAGAAACCGCTCTCATGACGACGGCTGACATTATGTTCGCCCAGCCGGGCAACCCCGAAAGCCTTCGGGACCACGAATATGAAGGGCGAACGGTTTTGTTGGCGATACTCGCGGCGATTCTCATTCACCTGCTTGTCGCCTTTTTCCTCGCTGTGTTCGGCGGCGTTTTTTCGCCGGCGACTCCCGTTGAGGACAAGCCGTCCGAACTCACGTTCGTCAATCTGTCGCCCACGGCCCCGAAGAATTCCGAATTTATAGAGACGGATGAATCCAAAAAAGCACCAGAGCCAAAAGAGAAGACGTTTGAATCGAACGCCAATTCGATTGGAGCAAGCGAGCTAGCTGCCACTGGCGAAATGCCGTTGCCTTCGCAGACCGGCAAAGATCGCCCGTTTCTGGATTTGGAAACACATCAGCACACCTTGGAGACAAAGGGCGCGCAACCACAACCAAGTGCAGCCCCACAGGAAAATCCAAACCCGTCCGCGGCGCCCGACACGCAACCAGCTCCGGTTACCGCAGCGGAGCAATTTGCGATGTTAACACAACCGCGGACGCCGCCCGTCGAAAAGTCGACTACATCTCCGCAAGCGCGATCTGCGTATCGGCCTCTCAAACAACGAACGCAGATCTCCGGCCGGATCACGAATCGCGGCGTCTCCTCCGTGAATGCGCTGGGTACGCCGCTGGGGCGGTACATGAAATTTCTCCTGGATGCGATTGGCTCTCGCTGGTACGCGTTTGTCGAACGGCAGATCGACTTGGTTAACATCGGCACGGCTCGCGTAGTCTTTGTAGTGGATCGAAGCGGACATGTGAAGAACCTCAAAGTTGTCGAAAACACATCAAACGAAACATTGGCAAACGTTTGCATTCAATCGATTCAGGAAGCGCAGTTGCCTCCCATCCCTGAAGATCTAGCGGCCACACTGCCTCCGGACGGATTGGACATGGACATTCCGTTCACGATCTTTCCCAGCCGATGATGGTATTGGCGATAACCATCGAAACTCCGGAAACCGTGAATACTATCTTTGGATTCTTCGCGAAGGGCGGCCTGTTCATGTGGCCGCTGCTGGCCTGCTCGATCGTTTCGGTGACAATAATGATTTTGCGCGGCCTGGCTTTACGACGCAACAAGGTCATGCCGCCGTTAGTCGAGAACGAAATAGAACGGTTGACCCCGGGTGAAAGTCCCGAGCGGCTGTCACGCGTGGTGCATCATGATGGTTCGTCACTGTCGCGGATTGCTCGGGTGGCGCTGCAATATTTACGCAGCCCACGCTCGGAAAACGTGGAAGCGGTCCAAACACGTGCGCGACACGAGATGGTACGGCTGGAAAAAGGTCTCATTATTCTGGAAGTCATTGTAGGGATTGCGCCTTTGCTTGGCCTGATCGGTGCCGTCTCGGGACTGGTGCATGTCTTTTCCCAGCTCGGATTGAGCTCGGGCGCATCGGATACGCATCAGATCGCGCTCGGAATCTCCGAAGCGTTGAATGCGACGGTTTTCGGGCTTTCCATCGCCGTGCCGACGCTGGTCGGGTTCACCTATTTTTCCAGGAAAGTTGAAGTGATGTCGGTGGAGATGGAAACGCTGGTGGTCGAATTGATTAGCAAATGCTATTACGGGCGATCTTCGCGCGAATTCGGCGCAAAAGGATCTGCGGCCAGCTCAATGCCGATTTCGTCGCCTGTAGCGTGAAACGCGCGGCGCCTTTCACACCATGAAGTTTGCGGTACGAAAACGAAGGGCGCCGGTCATTATCATCGTCTCGCTCGTCGATATTCTCATCATCCTGCTAATCTTTTTTGTCGTCTCAACAACTTTTAAGAAAGACCAGCCGGAAGTTCAGATTAATCTTCCGGAATCCAAAACGGCAAAAAAACAGCCCTCAGAACTTGAGCACGCTATCGTAAGTGTCGATCAAAATGACGAGATCAAACTCGATGGACGAGTTGTTGGCGTGGATGAACTGGAGGGTGCCGTGCGTAACCTGCCTGAACCACGGAAATCCACGCTTGCGCTCCAGGCTGACAAGAAGGCTTCGTTTGGCACGATCATTAAGGTCATGGACGCGTTGAAGCTGGCAGGCGTGAGGAATTTGCCGGCGTTTACCCGGGAAGAGAAATGATCCTTTCGATTTTGGAGTACGGCGACCCGATCCTTCGGGCCAAAGGCAAACCGATCGAGAACATAGACGATCGGATTCGCGAGCTGGCGGCGAACATGGTCGAGACAATGCACGCGGCGAATGGTGTGGGTCTGGCAGCGCAGCAGGTCGGTGAAGTTTTGCAGCTTACCGTACTTGATGTTTCGCTAGTCGAAGATCGCCCGAGCACCTTGAAACTGAATGGCAAAGAGGTCGATCCCAAGACCGCGATGCCGCTGGTATTGATCAATCCGGAAATCGAGCTGTGCGGCGAAGCCGCTGTGGGAGTAGAAGGTTGTTTAAGTTTTCCCGAGATCACAGGCGACATCGAACGGGCGAAATCGGTGATGGTGCGCGCGCAGACTGTGGAAGGCGAGAAAGTCGAAATCGAAGCGGGCGGATTCCTTGCGCGCGCGATTCAGCATGAAGGCGATCATCTCAACGGAATTCTATTTATCGATCGCATGAATTCCGCAGCAAAGGCTGCCTTGTCGAGCCGCCTGAAACGATTGCAGAAGGAAACGAGACGCGGCATAAGGCATCGGGAAGCGCTCGTAAGTGAGACTACATTATAGCAGTCGACAACCATTGATCCGCATTCGCAAATTCGGGTGATGAGCAGCATTTGGGTCAACTGGGTTCGCAGGCTTCAATCGATTGCGCAAAATGGGCGAAACTACACCAAAAACGAATTCGATCTGCAGCGATATCAACAGGTTGAAGACGTGGCTGCAGAAATCGCAGCCAAATATTCTGATGGCGAACTCCGGACGATCAAGGCGATGTTTACACAGGAACGCGGGCCTGCGACTCCAAAAATCGATGTACGAGCGGCGGTTATCTCCGAGAACAAAATATTGCTTGTGAAGGAGCGAGGCGATGGCTGGACGTTGCCCGGTGGATGGGTTGATCCAGGAGAGTCCCCCAGCGAAGCCGCTGTGCGTGAAACAAGGGAAGAATCTGGGTATGACGTGAGCGCTGCTAGACTGATGGCGATTTACGATCGCGACAGGCAGGGGCATCCGCCGTGTCCTTTTCATGTCTATAAGATCATTTTTCTATGTGACCTTGTGGGAGGTTCGGCGAAGACGAGTCTTGAGACTGAGGCGGCGGGCTTCTTTGGCGAAGACGAACTACCCGCTCTTTCGGAGTCTCGAGTGATAGTGTCGCAGGTAAAACGTGCATTCTCTTTCCAGCGAGATCCGAGTTTGCCTGCTGATTTCGACTAGACTAGCGCGCCGGACTTGCGTCGCGGTGCCACCTTCGGCTTGAAATTATTGAGTGAAAAATCCGGTCAACGGACTTGTCGCAGCCGCTACGTTTAGCCTTTCCGCGAGTCCGATTTCGCGAGCTTCGCGTCCGGCTTCAATGGCTTTCTTGAAAGCTTTAGCCATGCGAATCGGATCGGAAGCGATTGCGATCGCTGTGTTAACCAAAACCGCGTCGGCGCCAATCTCCATCGCTTCAGCAGCGTGACTCGGCGCACCCAGGCCTGCGTCAACAACAACCGGCACGGTGGCCTGTTCGATAATGATCTGAATTTGGGCGCGTGCTTCTATGCCGCGGTTACTACCGATTGGCGAACCCAACGGCATGACCGTCGCAGTACCGACGTCCTGCAATCGCTTCGCCAAGACCGGATCTGCATTGATGTACGGAAGAACCGTGAAGCCTTCTCTCACAAGAGTTTCAGCCGCAGCCAGTGTCTCGACCGGATCGGGCAACAAGTAACGCGGGTCCGGGTGAATCTCGAGTTTGATCCATTTTGGCAGGCCCGCGTTCGCGGCTAGCCGCGCGAGACGCACGGCTTCATCCGCGTTGCGCGCGCCGCTGGTGTTCGGCAGAAGGAGAAAACGTTTTGGATCGATAAAATCGAGAATGTTCGCAAACGGATCGCGCTTTCCTGAAATATCGGCGCGTCGCAGCGCCACTGTCACCAGCTCTGCGCCGCTGGCAATGAGCGCGTCGCGCATCAGCTCGTTGGACGCGAATTTTCCGGTGCCAATCAGTAGACGCGAGCCGAACTCGCGATCGGCGATCTTCAGTTTTGAAGGCTTGTCGGCCATTGGAAAAGAATAAACGAATTCGCTCAAGGGTGCGAGCGTGGATCAAAAGAACCCACAGGCAGTTTTGACTGTACGAATCCTCGCGGCTACGCCAGAATTTACTGTCAATGACCCAGTTCGATCTTCGCCAGCAAGATTGCATTAGGGGAATGTCGCGCCTGACAGATGAAAGCGTCGATCTTGTCGTGACCTCGCCACCCTACAACCTGGGAATTGACTACGGACAATATGTCGACCGCCAGGATCGACAATCGTATTTGAATTGGTGCGCCAAGTGGACAGCACAAATTCGAAGGCTGCTAGGATTGAACGGCTCTTTTTTTCTGAACATCGGTTCTGCGCCATCGAATCCAATGTTGCCGCACCAAATTGCGATCGAGTTGACGTCCGGTTCCGGCGGATTTGTCTTGCAGAACACCATTCACTGGATCAAGTCGATCACGCTTGAAGATCGAAAGGGCGATCCGAAGTCGCACGGTCATTTTAAGCCGATCAATTCAAAGCGGTTCCTTAACGATTGTCATGAGTACATCTTTCACTTTACGAAGTCGGGATGCGTTGAAATCGATCGGCTTGCGCTCGGCGTTCCTTATCAGGACAAAAGCAACATCGCGCGCTGGTCGCACACTCGCGGAAGCGATGTGCGCTGTCGCGGCAACACCTGGTTCATTCCCTACAAGACAATTCAGAGCCGCGTTAAGGAGCGACCGCATCCGGCGACATTTCCTGTTCAACTCGCGGAGTGGTGCATCAAACTGCACGGTGTCTCACGAGTCGAAACGATGCTCGATCCGTTTCTCGGAATCGGAAATTCCGCCGTTGCTGCCAAGCGCTGCGGTGTAAAGAAATTTGTCGGGTTTGAAATCGACGAGACCTATCAGGCGGAGGCTAAGCGGCGCCTGGGGTCGACAAAATCACGGAGATTCGATTGTGCTCCTTAAGCGAACCGCCGGTACCTCAAGCTTTCATCGAACTGGCATCGCCATTTCGCTTTAACTGGATCGTTGACACTTTAGCACCAGGCGAGAAGCTTTTATTAGGTAAGCAATTTTTTTGAAGAGGTTAATCATAGTCAGTGCGGTCTTCGTCGCGTTACAAGGCGTTTTGACGTCAGCTGCAACTGGAGGGTCTTTCAAGTTCGCTGGCGTTCCCTTTTCTCCGGGTTCAACCGTCCAGGCTAATGTTCCTTTGACGGCATTGGAAAAATCATACGCCGGGCAAGGTGGTAATCCGGTACCGCCATATGCAGTGGCTGTGCTGGCAACGCCCGCAAATTTTGATCCGACGAAGAGCTGGCCCGTTTTGATACCCTGCTCTACGAGCGATTTTAAACGGCAGAACCGAAATGATCTGACTCAGTTTTACCAAAGAGTCGGACTTTCCGAAGGCTGGGTGCTCCTCGCGGGAGACGGTCCGCAACATGCAAGGAACGACAATGTCGCATGGCGCGAGTCCATGACACTGGCTGCAGTCGACGCGCTTCGCCGGAGCTTTCCCGGCTCGGAGAAATGGCCGATGGCGTGCGCAGGATTTTCCGGAGGAGGCAAAGGCGTCGGTTATGTCGCGCCGTTTCTTGCCAGATACGGTTGTCACATCACGGGGATTTACATTACCGGCGCAAATGAAGATCACCTGAGCGACGGATATGCGCGATTGCGGCCCGGCGCAGATTTTCTGAATACGCCAATCTACTTTAGTGCCGGGCACGAGGACAGAATCGCGACCGTGGAGCAACAATACGCCGTCGTGGGTTTGATCAAACGAACTGGCTTTAAGCGGATTCGGATCGGGACTTTTCGTGGCGGTCATGAGGTCAACGATGCACAAACCTCGATCGCGTTGCGTTGGTTCCGCGAACTGGCGAAATAGGCTCTCACAAAAGCCGGCTCCCCCCCTTAGCGGTAATTCTACGATTCCTGGAATTTCTCTAGCGATTTAACCAAGTTTCCCGGCAACGGACGGACGCGATCAAAGATGCGCGCAGCTAGCGGTTTGGCTGTTGCGTAACCCGCAGCGAACATTTCGAGACGGGCGTCGAGATTATCAATGTAGTGAAGGGCCATCGCTTCGGGAGTTTTCGGGGTGACCGGTGAACCAAATTCCATCTCACCGTGGTGCGCTCCGATTAAATGCAAAAGATGGAGGCGAACATCTTCCGAAGTCGGCACAAGGGTTTTCCAGGCCTCCGCGTTGTCGGCGTTTATCTTTCTCCATAAAGCGTTCACGAGCTCGAGGCCGATTGAGATGTGTCCTATCAACTCGCCTCGCTCATCGTAATTCATGACGAAACCGTTTTCAGGCAGCGCGTTCTCCCAGAGTTTCCCAGAGTCGTGGAAGAGAATTCCGGCAACCAAAAGATCCAGATTCAATTGCGGATAAAGAGGTGCGATCCCCTTTGCAACGCGCATCATTTGGGCGGTGTGTTCAACGAGACCGCCCCGGCGCGCGTGATGATAATTGCGCGCAGCGGCCGTGCGCCGAAACCGGTCGCCCCATTCGTTTAGGAATGCTTCACATAAGGAATGAAGACGCGGATCGGTAATAGCTTTGGTTGCGCTTTGAATAAACTCCCAGTCTGCGTTCTGCCTGGCGCGCAACTCCGGGGGACCTTGGAGTAATTCACTTTTTTCCTGGTCGACAAGGGGGCGCACAGTCCATTTCCGCGCTTCGAGGCCGTATTGCTGGTGACGGTGAAACTCGCCCGAGAGCTCGATAAAGCTTTCGGGCGTTAGTGAGCTGCAGGTTTTGTACGCGGGATGATCGCTCCAGACACGCAGGGTCATGCGATCGCACGCATCGGCAAGAGTCAGCTCACAGTACGGCTGCTGTTCGCGTGTGAGCCTGGGCGCGGCGCTCTCCACCTGCACATGCGCCCGGGCCGACACCGCACCGTTTTGTGCTGCCCGACGAATTTCAGTCAGAGTCATCAAATCCATCTCCGCAAATCTAACACAACCCGCAAACGTGCTACGTTTAATGTCCCATGTTTCTGACCCATCTTGAATGTACCGCCTGTGGGCTTCAGCATCCATGGTCGTGCCTGCAGAATCTCTGTCTTTCCTGCCATAAACCGCTCTTTGCGATTGTTGATCTGAGCGCTGCAAGTCGGACTCTGAAACGCGAGACGCTGACGAAGCGAGAAAAATCATTGTGGCGTTATCGCGAACTGCTGCCGCTGCCCGGCAACGCAGAGCCGGTTTCGTTAGGCGAAGGTGGAACACCCTTATTGCGCGCGAAAAAATTTGGCGGCGACGTCGATCTCTGGGTCAAGGACGAATCAGTAAACCCGACGCAGAGTTTCAAGGCGCGCGGGATGAGCGTCGCCGTATCCATGGCCAAACATCTTGGTGCGACTCGGCTCGCTGTGCCTAGCGCCGGTAATGCCGGCGGAGCGCTAGCTGCCTATGGTGCCCGAGCCGGCCTCGAAACCCACATTTTCATGCCGCGCGATACACCGCGCGCAAACATTATTGAATGCCGTGAGTTGGGCGCTCACGTCACACTGATCGATGGTCTGATTACGGATTGCGGCGCTGAGATTGCCCGACGTAAGGCAAAAGAAGGCTGGTTCGACATGTCCACGCTCAAAGAGCCGTATCGCGTCGAGGGTAAAAAGACACTCGGCTACGAACTGGCCGAACAATTCGACTGGCAATTGCCCGATGTAATTCTTTACCCCACCGGGGGGGGCACCGGGCTCATTGGAATGTGGAAGGCTTTTGATGAAATGCAGGCGCTCGGCTGGATTGGAAAGAAACGTCCTCGCATGTTCGCGGTGCAAGCCGCTGGTTGCGCGCCAATCGTGCGTGCGTTCGATGCCGGAGAGAGAAGCGCAGTCGAATTTCCTAATGCGCACACAATGGCCTCTGGTCTGCGCGTTCCAAAAGCGATCGGAGATTTTCTGATCCTGAGTATTCTTCGTAAGTCCGACGGCGGTGTCATTGCTGTCGATGACGAAGAAATGATCCGTGTCGGGCGCGAAGTGGGCTCGAGCGAGGGGCTCTTTGTTGCTCCCGAAGCGGCAGCCTGCTTCGCTGCTTTAAAGTCGCTTAGTTCCGCAGGCAAAATTCGTCCCGGTGACCGCGTCGTCATTTTCAACACAGGGTCCGGAATTAAATACCTCGACTGCTACCCAGACGGTTAATCAACCTTTCTCATACCCGCTTACCCACAAATATCGAGATGCGTTTGGTAAAAGCCTTCGCTGGTTCGGCATAGAAACGTCGCCCGAGTTCGAGGGCATTCCTGCGCAGTCGGTTGCCTCGTTTACGGGTTAGCTTCTCTAGATGTATGAGTTCCTGGCGCAGCACTTCATCACCGCATTCCTTTTCGAGGCGCGCCCAAAGAAAGACCAAATCATGTTCTCGTCCAAGCAACTCGCCCAGGACTTCTGCGTTGTGCGCAATCTCGGTCAGGACAACGCGATTAAGGGGCTCCAAAATGCGCAATTGATACCAGATATCTTTCACCCGCTTTCGCCAGGAGTGAAAATTTTCCGGCTCCGGGTGGTTAATTGTTTTTGCGAGGCCGCGTTGGCCGCGTTTGTAGATCTTGCAGACTGCGCCCCAAACTTGCTTCCATGTCAGATCGTCCAGCGGCCAATTCAAAAGGCGCGCCTGCACCCGCTCGAGCTGCGGGACCGCTAGTTTTTGCCAGCCGGCAAATGCTGCAGAAAAACTTTCTCGTTCCAGTGACAATAATTCTTCAAGGCGTGGAAACGGACCGTCTGCTTGATCTTTCGCAGTCTGGCCGCGCAATTGTATGAGAGTTTGCAGACGCACTTGCGCATCGCGCAAGTCCGAAACGAGCCGGCCGATCTTGCGTACGCAGCGATCCTCACGTGCATGTTTGTCTTTGCCTATTTCAGGAATGGTCAGGCGCATCGCCGCACGTAGCTTTTTAAGGTGTTTACGCACTTCGTGTACAGTGACGCCTCGTTGTTTTGCTGGGTGTCGACACAATTCGAGAGCGGACTCGATCTGTTCCCGAAAGATTCTTTTTAGTCCATCGGGCAGCGTTTCGCGTAACTTTAAACTGAAGCCCATAAATGCTTGTGTTTACTCGTTAGCCAGTCGCACGTTGCTGTAACGTTTCTCCCCGGTCACTTCCCGTCCAAACCAGGAAGGCGGTTTAAATCTTCGGCAACTGGCGCGGTTGGGGAATTCCACCTCGGCCACCACCAGACCGGCGTGTCTCCCCTGATAAATGTCAATCTCAATGACGAGATTTTTCCAGGGAATTTCGCAACGCACCTTGCGCAATCTTCTGCCGGTTGTCCCCGGCCAGAGTGCGTCGAATTGTTTTGGGCTGAGCCTGATCTCGCGTTCTTCCCGATGTGCGCTGCGGCCCACCTTGAAAGTCAGTGATGCGGTTTTGCCTCTTTTGCGGAGACGGACCTGTCTGCCCGCCGATTCACTCGCCAGATAACCTTGCTCGATAATGTAGCACCGCGAGCCCTTTAGTTTGTCGGGCAGCCGCTTGAGCAAAAATTTGCGTTCGATTTCCCGATTGTTTGTTGCCCGAGCATTTTTTTGCACAAGGCCAACATGCTAAACGCGATGAGCTTGCTGTCGAGAATTTCGCGTTGGCGAACACACCAGGTCGAACACGTTGTTTTCACGCCGTTGCGAGCGCTTGAACGGAATTTACGGGCGGAATCGCGATTCCGCCCGCATTGGACGCCACGCATTAAGTCAGTGCGCGCTGGAAGAATTCGTTCAAGGCGTCTGCGGCTGCGAGGATTGGCCAGGCTGAGATCGCCACGATAATCGCAAAGAAAAGTGCCTCAAATGCAAACTCCAAACGGTTTTCCGTCGCGAAATAAGCGCGGGCTAATTCGCGGGACGATCGGATGGTGGTGGAAGTTTTCTTCGATCTTCCGTTGATCACTATTCTTTTCACGGATGCTTCCTTGGGGATTCCGTGGAAAACCGTTCTCCTCACTGTAATCACGTTCATGGTCGAACATTCGATCGGTAGTGAGAGCCGTCAGGTTACGAATTGTCAAAAGCGCGTGACGACGCGGTGACATCGCAAGACGATGTGTTGCACGAACCGGGGCTGCAATGCCTTGGGCGGAGACACCAAGACAGGCGCTTGCCACAAACTCTTTAGCCCGCAGACATTCCTTGTGGCTCCAGTGAATCGACGGATGGGCTCGCCGCTGGCTGGCCAGCTGGGAACGGATCGTAGTTCACGAGCGCTATGATGCCATCCTCACCTTCGACCAATGCCGAGCAACTCTCCACCCAGTCACCGCAGTTGTAATACGTGACCTTGCCGAACTCCCGGATGGCCGGACTATGGATGTGGCCGCATAGAACGGCATCCACTTGATGGCGCTCCGCGTAATGCGCGACGGCGGCCTCGAATTTGCCTATAAAGCTAACGGCGTCTTTCACACGTCGCTTTGCATAGGCGCTCAGCGACCAATAGCCCAGACCAAACCGTCGTCTTACGAAATTGATGAACGGATTCATGGATAGCAAGAATTGATAGCCAAGATCGCCTGCGAAGGCGAGCCACTTCACGTTTTGCACGACCGCGTCGAGCTCATGGCCATGAATGATTAAGATACGTTCCCCGCACGCTGTCACATGGATGGCGTTCTGTCTGATGTCGATGTTTCCATAAGCGCCCAGGAAACTGGTCACGAGTTCGTCATGATTTCCCGGGACATAAATTACGCGTGTTCCCTTGCGAGCTTTGCGCAGGATTTTTTGGATGACGTCGTTATGTTGCTGCGGCCAATAAATTCCACGGCGCAGCGACCAGATATCGATAAGGTCTCCAACTATATACAGCGTCTCGAAGTCGTTCTGGCGCAGAAAATCGAGCAGCGCTGTGGCATTGCAGCCGCGTGTGCCCAGGTGAGCGTCGGAAATCCAACCAGCTTTATAACGCCTTGGCAGTGGCAGTTGCTCCAGCGATTTCCCAAACGAGAAACGCTGTTGAGCCGTGAAGATCTGCGTTGAATCCCTTCGGGGAAAGGTGAACGCTTGCATTCCCGGTCAGGGGCAAGCGTAAGAATCAACCGGTGCCGTTGCAAAAGAATTACTGTTACGTTTGTGTGGCAAGATGAGCCGCTAACCTGACGGGCTAGAAATTAACGCTCAGGTCTGCCTGGAATAGTTGATACTGATCGAGGGGATTGATGGGGATATCGCCGGTGCCGCCTGTACCCAGCGACTCATCAACGCGCCAGGCATAGGCATAGGTAAGTTGGAGAACAATAGCATCGGCTACCATGTACCCCGCGCGCACGCCCACGCCTTCCATGTTCAAACGGGCGTCGAACAGGTCAGAATCAATCAGATTCGGATCAAGCGCGTATTGGTCTTGGTGTTGCCACCAGGCGCTGATCTGCCAATCGCGCTTCTTCTTCAACTGTCCAATACCGAGACCGATCTGGTATGCGTAGCGGTCGCCGCCCTTGCCTGGAAAGCCCGCGGCCGCGGCGCGATCGTCAGCCTCGAAGTTCGTTGCAAAATCCCCAAAGATACGCATCGGAATTTTTCCAATTTTCCAGCCTATTTCGGCAGGTATATCAAAAACCAAAAGACTATTGATGCCCGTTTGATTGGGAGTGGGACTGGGACTGGGACCTGGGGGCTGGCCTGAAAAATGGATGCTAAAATCTTTGCCGTTGCCGGTGTAGTTGTAGAGCGCTGGCGCCAGTTGGAAGTAAACGACGTGCGGAAAATCAAGCTTCGCTCCGATTTGCCAACCGAGCAGGAATGCGTTGGTGTTCGGGATAAGCTGAGTCTCGCCTCCTATAGGCTGCACTTGCGTCGGTCGCGCGCCGATCGGGTTTGTCGGATTCGAATCGTCATAAACGAATTGGCCGAAGTTTGCGAAAACATCCAATTTCAAGAACGGCTCCGACGGCGAAGGCGCCACTGTTTTACCGTCTTTGCTGAATGATTCAGGCGGGGGGGCTTCTCCTCCAAATGTGAAGGTGCGTTTCCACTGCTCCGCCAAGCCTTCCACGTTAATGTCGTCGTCCCACACCAGCAGCGTCTTCACGAATGGAATCGCAAACCGGCCCCCTGTCAGAGTGACGCCGGGAAAACCTTTGTAACCTAGATAGGCTTGTCCCACGGCAATGCCATCGTTGCCTTTGTTAAACGGGCCATTGCCATTGCCAGCGTCACCTCCCATTGTAACGTTCGTCGAGCGAGCGCTCGAGCTCGTCTCCAATCGGAGCCCGAAAAACCAATCATCCAGCACCGTTCCTTTCAATCCGACGCGCAAACGGTAACGTTCACGTTCCTCCTCATACCAATCATTTGGGTGCGGCGAATCCTGGCTGGGAAATCTGCCGCCACGGTATTCGTATCGCAGTCGCAAGTCGCCGAAGAGTTCCAATTCGGTGATTGCCGGAAACAATTTCCATTTGTCCCCACTTTGTAACTCGGGAACGGATTTCTCGACGTATGTCTTTCCCTCGCTGGTCACCTGCGTCTTGGTTTTGCCTTCCTGTGTCAGCGCAGGCGTCCGTGCTGAGTGCTTCTTTAATGATGCAACCTCCTGTTCAAGCTCGGCATTGCGCTTCTGTAGCTGGCTGACGGCCTGCTCGAGTTTTTGAAGCCGGGCTTCGTCGGACGCTGTTTGGGCGCCGAGCGATTGCGCGGCAATCGAAATGATTCCAGCCAGGCTGGCGCTGGCTGCTTGCGAGATGGTTTTGTTGATACGCATTCGTTTTCTCCTTTGTTTTGATCATCTTTCAGCTGCCTTGATACTCGGGTTTCAGTGAACGCCGTCGAGGCTAGGAGCCGATTATTACAGCTTCAAGACGAAAACGTGAGGATTCGGCCAGTCGTGAAAATTCGCGCCGAACCATTCAGCGAAAAGCAAACGGCTGCATTCCCAGTGAGCACGGAGCGTAGGGATCGCTGCGTGCCCCAGCTAAAGAATTACTGTTACGTTTTGTGTGAACCCAAAGAGATGGCCGCTGAGGAAACGAAGAATGCGATTGAAACGCGGATGCCAGGTCTGGGTGACAGCCTTCGTGTAGGCTTCGGGATCAATTTTTTTGCCCGATGGCCGAGACGAGGTCCCCAATGAGAGAGTCGATCTTGCGCAAATCCTTCCGTCGGCCCTTTTCCGGTTTCAGCTTACGATTACGAACAACGATGGTGAGATCGCGGACTTGGTGCAGCATTGCGCGGGAGACGTGTTCGATCGGACCGCATGCCCTGAGAACGGCGAGACAAACAAGCAGATCATTTTCAAGCCGGGCAACGTATGCCCTGGCGGTCGTTCGCAAATCGCGGTGCAACGCGTGAAGTTCTGATTCAAGCATCGTGACCGGCGACGACTCCCGGTCTCCTCGACGACGGGCTGCTTTGCGTTTGGCCTTTGCTTTCATGCCGCGGAGCCTATCACATGCGCTGTGGCGACCTGGCCGAGCCTACAATGCTGCCTTTCTGGGAAACAACGATTCGATCGAAGACAAGCCCGCCGGGGAGGCGTCTTCCCGGCGGGCTCTGATTGACCTAACCAAATCGTAATTGCTCAGATGAAATTTTCTTGGCTTAAAATTTAAAATTCAAATTCGCCTGGAATAATTGATATTGGTCGGTCGGATTGATGGTTATGTCCCCCGTTCCCCCTGTGCCGTAGGAGCCGTTGATGCGCCAGGCATACGAGTAAGTGAAGTTCAAGAGGACTGCATCAGCCAGCATGTATCCGGCATTCAGGACGAAGCCTTGATGGTTCAGCTGGCTGTTGAACAGGTCTGAATCGATCAGGTTGGGATCCAGCGAGAATTGTTCCTGGTGTTGCCAATAGCCCTCGATCTGCCAGTCGTGCTTCTTCTTTAGCTGACCAATACCGAGACCAGCTTGATAAGCGTAGCGCTGGCCACCGCCCCCTGCGTGGCCCGCTGCCGTAGCGCGATCATCCGCATCGAAGTTCGTTGCGAAATCCCCGAAGGCGCGCATCGGAATTTTCCCAACTTTCCAGCCGATCTCGGCGGGGATATCGAAAACCAAAAGACTGTTGATACCCGTTTGATTGCCACCGGGATCGCCTGAGTAATGAATGTTAAACGTGTTGCCGTCGCCGGTGTAGTTGTAGAGAGTTGGTGCCAGCTGGAAGTACGCGATATGCGGGAAATCGAACTTCGCTCCAACCTGCCAGCCCAGCATGAATGCATTGGCGAGCGGCACCTGCTGAGTCTCACCGCCTATTGGCTGCGTCGTTGTCGGGGGTGGTCCAATTGGGTTTGACGGGTTTGAATCGTCATAAACAAACTGACCGAAGTTAGCGAAGACGTCGATTTTCATCAACGGTTCGGCTAGAGGTGGCGGGGCTACATTTTTCCCGTCCTTGTCATAGGAGACTGGCGCCGCTGCTCCGGCACCGATGGTGAACGTATGTTTCCACTGTTCCGCCAAGCCTTCCGGATTGATGTCGTCATCCCACACCATTCGAGTATTGATGAACGGGTTCGGCATTCGACCGCCGGTGAATGTAAAGCCGGGGAAGCCTTTGTAGCCTCCGTATGCCTGGCCGACATAGACGCCGTCATCCCCTTTTGCGAACGGTCCGCCGCCACCGGGGGAGCTGGTCGATGTGTCACCGCCGAAAGTCACGTTCGTTGACCGCGCGCTGGCGCTGGTCTCCAGCCGGACCCCGAAGAACCAATCATCCAGCACGGTTCCACGAAGGCCTATGCGAAGACGGTAACGTTCACGCTCGCGCTCCTGCCAATCATTTGCGTTATCCTGCCCAAACTGAAAGTGGTCGGGAAGTCTGCCGCCGCGATATTCATACCGCAGACGCATATCACCGAAGAGCTCCAATTCAGTGAGCCACGGGGACAATTTCCATATTTCGGGCTTTTCCAACCCGGGCACGATTTTCTCGACGTATGTCTTTCCGTCACTGGTGACTTCTGTTTTGACTTTCCCATCTGGTCCGAGCACGGGCGCCCACGTTGTGCGTTTCTTCAATCCTGAGACCTCCTGTTCTAACTCGGCGTTGCGCTTTTGTAGCTGGCTAACGGCCTGTTCGAGTTTTTGCAGCCGGGCATCGTCGGATCCTTGAGCTCTTAGCGGCTGTGCCGCGAGTGAAAGAAGTGCTGCAAGGCTCACGCCCAGTGCACGTAGAAGGGTTTTCTTGATGAACATTCGGTTTCTCCTTTTTGTGGTGGTTTTAAGCTGCACTGAGGGGACTCGGTTCTGGTGAACGCGGTGGAGGCTAGAAACCGATTGTTACAGGCGTATGACGAAGAAGTAACAATTCGGCGAACTTTGGCGCAGCAGTGAATAAGCGGCGGCATTCAAGCCGCCGAGGCAAGAGAAGACGGCAACGCCGCCGTTGTTCCTGTCAGCTTTAGCGAAACGCCGTTTTTACGGCTTCGCTGTTGGCTGCGCCGAGGATGCCGGGGAAGAAGCAGGAGAAGCCTGAATTGGCGAACTCGCCGGAGAAGAAATAGGCGAAGGTTGAGCAGCCCCTGGAGCAGGCGAAGTTGCCGGTGCACTCTGCTGTTTCATCAACTCACGCCGGAACGCGCTCTCGCTACCAGTGCCCCGATGGGCATACAAGATCGACAAACCAAGCGTGAGCGCGAAGAAAATGCCGGCCAACCAAGCAGTAAACTTGACCAGCACGTTAGTCGTTTGCGCGCCAAAAATGTTTTCTGTGACCGCCCCGCCAAATGCAGCGCCCAAACCCTCGCTCTTTGGGCGTTGCATCAGGATGACGAGCACCATGAGAAGGGCAATCAGAACAAAAAATACTGAAAGCAGATTGATCAGAAGATTCATCGGGGCGGGCAATATCGCCGTTAAATGTCCAATGACAAATGCTTAGCGCGTTGAAAGGCTAAAACGTTGTACCGCTGGGTCGAACCAATTTTTTTTGACGATTGAAACAATCGCGCTGGCCATTTGAAGCTCGTCATTTGTCACTGGTTATTGGTCATTTTGATTTGGTTCCAAATCGCGTCCATCTCCGCAAGATCGACCTCGCCCAAATTTTTGCCGCGCGCATTCAATTCGTTCTCCAGTAGATTGAATCGTGCCACAAATTTGTCAGTTGCGGCTTGCAACGCGTTTTCTGAATCGAGTTTGCATTTGCGCGCGAGATTCACGACTGCGAACAGCAGATCGCCTACTTCGTCTTCGATCGATTTCTGATTTTGTTCCAGGATGGCCTGCCTTAACTCCTGAATTTCTTCCTCAACCTTTGCAATCACGTCGCCTATTTCGACCCAGTCGAAATTGACGCGGGCAACTTTCGACTGTGCTTTTTGTGCGCGCACCAAGGCAGGGAGCGCAGTTGGCAAATCACCGAGATAATGTTTGCCCGCCTTCTCAGCGCGTTTGATCGATTCCCATTGTCTTAATACTGCGCTGCTGTCCCGCGCATCGCTGGTGCCGAACACATGCGGGTGACGCCGAATCAGTTTGTTCGTTACATCCTTGAGCACTCCATTGATGTCGAACTGACCGGATTCGCTCGCGATCTCGGCGTGCATCACGATCAGCAGCAGTAAATCGCCAAGTTCTTCGCGAAAATTTGCGCTATCCCTGGCGCGCACCGCCCCGGTCACTTCGTATGCCTCTTCGATCAAAGCAGGCACCAACGATTCATGAGTTTGTTCCCGATCCCAGGGACAGCCATCCGGAGATCGAAGCTTCGCGACGATTTCGCAAAGTTTTTCAAACGCAGTCATTCTGAGCCCCTCTCGACTTCGCTCGTAATGACATTAAATCCGCCAGAGCGAACGGTGCGTTCCAAACTCAGAGATTTCTCCCGACGATTTGTTGCTGACGTAAATGGTGATGGAAATCACAGCCGCAAATGTGCCGACAAAAATCAGCGCCACCAACCAGGACGGTATATTCCCGATGCGGAGCGCATGGTAAAATGACACGAAATCCTTAATCGGCGCGCTGGCGTGCAAAAATATTTTCACCACCCAAGCCATCAGGATGAGAATGAAAATGAACATGTAATTACGTTTCAGTCGGCGCCCGATAGCCTCCAGCTTGCTGATCTTGAAACAAGGCAATATCAAATCTTCGCAGACGAGCTTTTTCCATTCGCCATGGAGTAGCTCGCGATTTTCCATCACCATTGGGACGAGAAAATGCGCTTCAAGCATCCGGACACGCGCGCGAAAGGCGTCGTAAAAACGGTAACGACGCGCTTCGATCCAGAGCAATACCCAAACAATGGCGAGGTTGAAGAAGAAAATAATGTGAGGCACTTCACGCGTGGAAAACGCGATGGTTATAATGGCGGTACTACTGGTGATCGCCCAGTTCGAGGTGACGTCCAGCCGTTGCCGCCAAACCATGATCCGGCCCATCTCGCCGCGGTAAAAATGGGACATCGCGTTGACATAGCCGGGGTCGTAAAGGCTCCGTTGGAAGGAGACGGTCCTCTCTTCGTTTTGTGCTAATGCGGTGTTTTCAGTTGCCACGGGTCGCTATTTAACTGGATAACTGGCTTTGCCGGATAATCCAATAAATCTCTCCGTTCCCAATGGCTATCGCGCTAACCGATCTTCTCGATGAAAAACAGGTCATCCTGCGATTGCGCTCCAGGAAAGCGCTAAACGCGGTGCGCGAGATTATCGAATTGCTGGCGCAAAATGCGGCGATTGCGAAACCGGAAGCTTTCTTTGAGAAAGTGCTGGCGCGCGAGCAAGCGCACCCCAGTATGGTCGAAAACGGCGCGGCATTCCCCCATGCGCGCACGGACCTGGTTGATAAAATAGTCATTGGCATTGGACGGAGTCACGCAGGGATTCCATTCGGTCACAACGGAGTTCGCGCCCATTTGATTTTTGTCATCGGCGTTCCGGAACGCTTGGTGAATGATTATTTGATTTGCGTTGGAGCTCTCGTCCGATTGGTGAAGGATGATCCGACCCGATCGGTACTACTGCACGCCCAAACTGAGCGGGAATTTATCGACGCGCTTACGGCAACACTATAATCGGGACCGGTGATCCCGGCGTGCTAAGCCAGGTCACGTATCGCGCGCAGCACCGCGTCTACCTCTTGCGGAGAATTGACGACGCTGCATGCGACCCGCGCATAGGACACGCGATAAGGAGTCGTTGAAGCAACAATGCGTTGATTGAGGAGCCGCTTCACCACTTGCTCGGGTTTCATTCCCTTTACATCAAAGCAAACCATTCCCGCCGAAAGATTCCCGTCACGTGGGGTGTAGAGCTGAACACTCGGCATCCGCGCGAGTCCCTCCTTCATTTGAGCGTTTAATTCGTGAATTCGCGCTGTGATTCGAGTGGGCCCGATGCTCTCGTGAAAATGAATGGCAGACGGCAACGCGAAGTAGTGCTCGTAAGCTTGAAAACCGCCTGGCGAAAACCATGCCGCTCGCGCTGGAGGCTGGGGCTCATGTTCCTGTTCCCAGGCTTCGAAAGGCTCGAGCGAAAAAAAGCTGGGAATCACCGGGCGCATTCTTTGCCAGACTGCGGGCTTTGCCCAAACAAAGCCCGTGCCGCGGGGTCCAAACATCCATTTGTGCGTGCCGGCTGCAAAAGCATCGCATCCCAGGGCGGTGATCTTCGGATCTTCCACTCCCAACCCGTGCACGCCATCGACGATCAGCAACACACGATCTTTTTCTTCGCGGCCGCGATTCACCTCAGCAACGCCTTCTGCGATACGCGCGATCGGGAGACGCACACCGCTGCTGGAGTGTACCCATGTCACGCCGACGGCTCGCGTCTTTGGTCCGATCGCCTTGCGCACACGTTCCGCGATTTCATCAGGCGAAATTGAGTTGTATGAATCGAAAAGTGGGATCTTGCGCCAGGTCGCGCCGCAGCGCCCCGTCGCCAATCGAATAGATTCGTGATGCACGTAGTGATCGTGAGCGGTCGTCAGGATCTCATCGCCTTCGCGCAACGGCAGTCCGTGGTAGAGAAGAGCCAGGCCGGTTGTTGTGTTCTGGGTAAGCGCGATTTCTTGCGGATCGCCACTGATGTACCTGGCGATAGCCCGGCAGACCTGCTGCGGAATGTTCTCGTTAGTCTGCTCGAAGACTGCACTGTCGATAGTAAGCAACGGATTTGAATCGATTTTTTCCCGGTATTGTTCGATCGCCTGTCGCACTGCCCTCGGGTGGGACACCAGAAAGAACAAGGCGAGATGAATGTAATCTGGAGCCAGGTCAAATTGCCGGCGCACCGACCCCCAATCTTTGAAGTCGGCAGTCGTGCCCGGCTTTATATTCTCGGCCCGGACATGCGAAGAAAATGCTCCAGCAGCCAGGGACAGCGAACCGCTGATGAGGAAATCGCGGCGGGTTAGAGGCATGACTTTCTTTTCCTTTCTTGGCTCTAAGTGACAATCTTCTCCGCTAGGATTAACGATCCCGGCTACAGCTAGACTGTGGCGCGCTCGGCTCTTATCTCGCCCGGCGCAACGGCGGCGATCGCACTTCTTCGGTACCGCCAGATGGCAAACGCTACGAACAAAAGATCCAAGGCGACGAATATCGCCACATAAGTCTCGCCACCGATGCCAAACCCGTAGCTATGCAGGCCTTTGCCGAGCACGAAGTTCACGCCGTACCAAGCCATTAGCACAGCGAGAAAACAGACCACGCTCGCGACGGCCAGGCCGAATTGAGTCCACCAACCTGCCAGCCGGCCATGCAAAGCGAGGATGTAACAGAGTAACGCGATCAACGCCCATGTCTCCTTTGGATCCCAACCCCAAAATCTGCCCCAGGAATAATTTGCCCAGACGCCGCCGAGAATGGTTCCGGCCGCGAGCAATAGAACTCCCAATTGAAGCACTCGATATAGCCAGAAATGCATGGGAGCATCTGCGCGCGCGGCTGCCGGATTGCGTGCGTATCGCCACAATAAGATGTGCCCGAAGCCCATTGCCAGCGCGAACGCCGCGTAACTGAGCGTGATAGTGAGCACATGAATGGTCAGCCAAAAGTTATCGCGCAACACCGGGACCAACGGATCAATGCTCGCAGGCATGGCAATTGGCATCTGATGGACCAGCAACAGCGCGACAAGTGTCACCGGTAACGCCGCGAGCAAATAGACGGGTGCCCGGTAACGCGCAAAAAAAATCATCCCGAAAAATGAAACCGCAAACGAAACCCAGATAATTGATTCGTACATGTTGGTCACCGGCGGTCGGCCGGCGATCATGCACCGCATCACGATCCCCGCCGCCTGAAACGCGAGACCGACCACCGCTACTGCGACGCCGATGTTTTGCAGCGCGCTTCCGCGCTTGCGAAGATGTGCCGCAATCAGGATTACCAGCGCAATTCCGTAACACCAGATTGCGCGATAAAACGCTTCGAAATGGTTATAAAAATATTCGAGCCGCAATTGCTGGTCTCGCGGATAAATTGACGGACTCAATACCCGCAGATTTTCGCGAAGCTGATTCGCGGCGCGACTGAAGTTAAACGCATCACTGTTGACGTACCCGGTTGCAACCGTTTGCAGTTGAGTCTGGACAGGCGCGAGCTGTGTGGCGGAATAGTATTTCGACCATCCTGATGGATCGACCCACGGATCTGTTTCTTTGGCGGGCGCGGGAACGATGAGCAATGCGCTTCCATCCATTACATGAGCAAGAAGTGTAAGCCTGTCGCTGACACTTAGTGCTTCCTGCTGAACCCGCGACAACGGTTTCTCCGCCCGCTTGAGTGCTTGCGCCTCAGTCGCGAGCCGCTGCAGTTCACTCGATCCGGTTAATTGCGCGAATGAAAAGCGTCGCTGCGTTCTATCGAGGCCAAGTTGCTCGACTAACTGCCCTGATGAGACGAGCACCATTGGCTCATTCTTCCAGTCATGCGTCTCAGTCAAAGCCGACAACACGAAATCGTTCGGATCCCATGATCGACGCGTCTTATCCGTGTATGTCGATCTTCCGGTGATTCGAATCAGCGTTTCTTTTGCAAATGTGTCTACCGGTTTGCGCCGGCCACCGTCCTGAATCGCGAGCAATCCCCATTGTTTGAAATCCAGGTTGCCGGTATTTCCAGTCGATACATCGGTTGCGCCAAAACTGGTGCTTTTAGATAGCGCGCTGACTAAGGCGACGAAAATGAGAAGTCGTAATTTCAAGCGTCTGGAATGTAGTTCTTCGCGCGAGTCATGTCGAGCCAGGCGATAAAGCCGTTTACTTCTCGTCAAGATCGCATCGAAAAGATTTTTTGGAGAATAGTGTTGACGAACTTCTGCACTTTAAGTAAAACCCCGGGCTCCATCCGAACGTGGGCCAAAACGCTTCCGAAGGATTCGTGATTCGCTTGTGGTTCTCCGGAGAAAAACCAATCCAAACGTCCTAGCTCCACTCAGAAAATGGAAAAACACCAAAATAAATCTGTACGCGCTTTCTCGCTTCGAGTCACACCCGCGTCCCCACTGATATTCGTATCTGCATTTCTTCTCGCTGCTGCGTCGATCGCACAGGGCGCAGACATCATTTCAACCGGCCCCGTTAGCATTCTCAAGGGCAGCGACGCGATCAATCCGCGTCCTGGTACGCAAGGCGGCGGAGGAGAGTTCAACTCGCTTTTCTACGTATTGCCAGGGGAAGGCGAGGCACCGGACCCGGATCATTCCTCGCAGCATCAGGCTCCAAATCAACCGTTCTTCATCGCCTACGAGCCGACAGCCGGACCGGTGCAGTCGAATGATTGGTGGACCGGGGTCGGGCTCCAGTGGTACGTCGATGCAACCAACTCGGGCTGGGCTTTCAGTTGGAGTGACGGCGTGATTCGCTCAAGCGGATTCATCAGCGAACCCTTCTACTATCAGTTCGTCGATTTCACCGGTGCGAGTGGTTCACAGCAGCCTCCTCTTCCGCCACCCCACGGTCTGCGGCTATGGAACCAGAACGCCATTGCGGTGAAGACTGACGGCAAGATTAAGCCAACTGACTCGTTCAATGCCGCCAACAACATTGTTGACCGCGGTTTCCTCGCGCCCGAAGTCCAGGCAGTGGTGACCGTCGGCTTGGAAGGCGTACATCCGCTGGGCACGACCAAGCCAACGAGGGGGCCTTGGACGAACGTGCAGGTGCGGCAACATTCGGACTGGGGTGCGGTGCTGACCTACAAGGATGGCACAAACGAGATGGAGATCACGATGGCGAACGGATCGCCGTTCACATGGCTCGAGCGGAAACAGGGACAGGCAAATTTTCTGGTATGGGCCGGAGGCCCGACGGACCAGGGCGGTGCGCCTACTGTTTGGCAGAACGAGAACGGCGTGCTTGGACTGACGATCGATTCTTCATTTAATCCAGACAACGCTATCCCTCAGACTGTATCCAAGGCCGCATACTTGGTCATCGCCGATCAAGGGACCTGGGTGCGGACGGACGCCACCAACGGCAAGCAATCGATGTTCAGGAACAGCACGGCAACGAAGGCGGTAGTGCTAGCGATGCCGCACAACATCCGGTTCGATACCACCTCGCTCCAGCGAGCCGCGAGCGACCTGATGCCCTTCGCATGTAGAAAGGTTGTCGGCACCCAGATCGACTATCCGCCCATCCCCGGTTCTCAAACTTCTGTCAACATAAATGGACAGCCAGTCACATTGGGCTACTCGCCGACAGATCACCATGTGGCTTTGCAGCTCCGGCTGACCACCCAGCCGTTTTTACCGAACTGCACGGCGTCCGACCCTATCCAGTTACTGTTTCCCCATCATTTCAAGTCGTTGCACCCCGGCCAGAGACCGCTGGTGGATAGCCGGTACACTTGGAACAGTATTATGGGCCCGCTGAGGCTCTACAAAAGCGGCGCATTCGTGCAGTTGATCGATACCGACGGTTTTCTGCCGTTTTTCCCGGATCTGGTAGCCGATTCCAATTTGCAAAATCCACTTCAATCGAGGCAGTTAGCGGTGGAAGACATCTACGAAACGATGCGCAACTGGTTCTATAAGGAAGAGTTTCAGACAGGTGGGAACCATATTGATTCGTTTCTTCGCAACATCGGTACCTACGATAATCAACAGTTTAACACCTACGAGCAAGGCCTCTCCACTTTGATCGAGTCGATGATGATCGCGGATCAGTTGGCGCACTCCAGCAAGCTAACAGGCAATGACACCTCGACTAACAGCCTGCACGCTTGCCTGTGCAAACCGAAGACTCAGGTTGCGGCAGAGATGCGCGATTACATTTTACAGGCGCTCAAGGAATTGGTCGGACAATGGGCTGACGTTTATACGGCACAGTTTATCCAGTACAACCCAACATTTAAGACTACCTACGGATTCCCGGCGGGCTTCGGGTCCGTTCAGAATCTGAACGATCATCATTTTCACTTTGGATATTTTCTGCGCGCGGCTGCAGCGATCGGCCGTTACGACCGACCATGGCTCGATAGTTATCTGCCGTTCTTTGACGAGCTACGCAAGGATGTGGCGAACTACGATCGCAACGACGTCGCGTACCCATTTCTGCGTAACTTCAGTCCGTTCTACGGACATAATTGGGCTAATGGCACGAGTCAAAACGGTGCCGATCAGGAGTCCACGAGCGAAGCGATCAACTTTTCCACCGGTCTCATCGAGCTGGGCTTTCTGCTGGGCAACAACGAATGGCGCGATATGGGCATGTACATGTACGAGCAGGAGATAGTCGCAGCGGAACAGTACCTGGTTTAATCAGGACGCAACGCTGCCCAATGTCGTACCGCGGCCCCCAATCGATCCTAATGATGTCCGCTACAACGGCAACTGGCCAGAGGAGTTCGTGACCTATAGAGGACCTGACGGCGGCGTCTGGCATACGACGCTGGCCGGGATCCTGGATCAGAGGTTTGTCAAGCGCGAGACTTTCTTCGGCGGCATCGATGCGACCTATTTCATCCACCTCATCCCGATGAGCGCCAATACACTTTATGTGGGCAGGAACCAGGATTGGCTCCAGGCAACCTGGAAGCAATATCTGCTGGATACGGGCGCGGAGGGAAATCCCAATTTCCAGAGCCCGTTTGAAACCTTCATCGCAGCCTGGCAGGCACGGATGCCGACGAGCGGCGAGGGTATTAACGGGACCGGGCTTACCGCAGCGCTGACGCGTATCGCGCGAGAGCATACTTTCCAGTTCTTCGGACCCAATACCATGGCCAAGTACTGGGTGTACACCAACTCCCTGCTCGGGCAAGTGGATACATCGATCGTTGCTGACACTCCGGCCTATGGCGCATTCAAGGGTGCGGGAGGAAGCAACTCCTTCGTAGCGTACAATCCAACCAACCAAGCCATCACCGTCAACTTCAAAAACCGGGTAACGAACACTGATGTCGCTACACTGAGCGTCCCAGCGCAGTCCATGGCGAGCAAATCCTCGGGCCGTACCTCTACATTCAAACCCAGTCAGATCACTACGCCAGGAGGCAGGCTTTATCTAGGTCCTACGACCGGGCCCACGCCTCTGCCAATGACCGGACAACTCACCCACGCGGCGGGCACCTGGCTGCCACCCAATGGGACCTTTCCGTTCCCGAGGTTGTCAACCGATATCAGCAGGATCACGCCTTCGCTCAGCATCGTGCCGGTAGCTACCGGTAACTGCTCGGACATCGATTTACCCGGAGAGGAGCACTGTCCGGATAGTAACAAAGCGTACGCCGAATGGACCGGCACGTTCAAGGGCACCCTTGTCGGTAGCAAGCCGTTTACTCAGATGGTCGTCTATACCGACCCGGCGCTTCACGTGGGCTGGCAGCAAGACCCGAACATCCGTGCCAACACTCACGTAAGAGTTGAATACTTTTTTGATTCCAACAGTACGGATCCCGACAGGATCGAGGTGTATACGCTGCCCTCGGTACACGGCAACAGCTTTGTGATGTTACAAAACAAGCTTACGCCGTACTACTTCGGGTGTTACAGTGACAGTTCGAACTTTGGCGCATGTAACAGCATGGACTCCGGCCTCTATGGCCCGGATAATCCGGTTCTCAGCCCAGGCAAGATTCAGCTGGACGATCGATTCGCCCCTGCGGAACCGTTCCCTGCCAGCGTGACGTGCGGAAAAATAAAAGTGCAACTGTACGGCCAGGCCGGTGCGGACAATGCGGCAAAAATACCGGTACCCGTGTCAGTCGCTACTTCGCCACTGTTGAACAGGGCGTCCTGGGTGCAACCGCCGTACGATGGGGGCGAGTGTTCGCCTTAGCGATAAAATTTATCGTTTCCGTTTGCGAAAGCTGAAGCAACGGGGCTAACTTGAAACCCGTGTTCAGCCTGACCATGCTCGGCAGCGGGAGCGCGGGAAACAGCGCGCTGGTCGCAACGGATCACTGCAAGATTCTTGTCGACGGCGGACTGAGCGCGCGGCAATTGGTGCTGCGCCTGGAGCAGTGCGGAATCATGCCGGAGCAGATCGACGGCGTCCTTCTCACACACGAACACGGTGATCACGTTTGCGGTCTTGAAGTTCTCTGCCGCAAATTTGATGTGCCGATCTATTGTAACGCATTGACGGCAGAAGCGGTTCGCTGCGACAGCCCGTTTGAACGACACCGCAACTGGCGAATCTTCGCGACCGGCGCCGACTTTTCGATCTGCGATATCGCCGTGGAAACATTTCCCGTCCCGCACGACGCGGTTGATCCGCTTGGATTCGTCTTTCACGCGGGCTCCGGCAGCCTCGGATTCGTCACGGACCTCGGTTACGTAACTAAAATGATCGTCGAACGGTTGCGCCAGGTGCGCACGCTCGTGATCGAGACGAATCACGACGAGAAACTTTTGCAGAACGATACGCATCGGCCCTGGCCGGTGAAACAACGAATCCAATCGCGGCATGGCCATCTGTCGAACACAGCAGCGGCGGGCGTTATCGAGGAATTGTTACCGGGAAAAATCGAGCGCGTCGTACTCGGACATCTCAGCAGGGATTGCAACAGCCCTGAGCTCGCGCTCCAGACTGTGCGCTCGTCAGTGGCAAAGCACGGTAGAATGGAGGTGGAAATCCATTGCGCCACCCAATTCGAAATCACTTCCCAATTTCGAATCGGTGAGACTGACTCCGGCCCGTTTCAACCAACGTTCGAGCATGCATTTTTCCGAAACGCTGGGTAGCGCTCGTTTGCGCGCTCTTTCTATCTCATCAGACAGCGTTTCGTTTCTTTTTCTTCCTGTTGGCCACATTCTTCGCCGCAGCGACGAGCGCGACGCGTAATGTACTGGCCTTCGCCGAGGCAAGATAAACGTTCGTGTAACCTTGCCGGCCCCACGAGCCGCTGGACGGTTTGAAAATCTGAGGTGCTTTCTCGATGAATGTGCGCTGCTGCTCCGGCGTAAGCTTTACCATCCCCCAGTTTTTGTCCGGCACACCAAGTGATGCGAAAATCTTTCCGCCAACACGGAAATCCGGATGGTTCATGTGCGACAGCTCGACGGCCCCCGGAATTTTCAGAGCCATCTTTCGAAACTCGTCGATAGTCATTTAGTGTGCTCCGGCGGCGTTTATTATTTTCTGTGGCCGACCATTTCGCCTCGCATCGTGCGTCGATCGACACGGGTAAGGTTTTTCTTCATCGCCCGTGTCAGCAACGAAATGTGTGGGATTTCACAAAGATACTCAGCAATGAACCAGATCGGTTTATCCGTGATCATCCAGTTCAGGTGATCGAATCGGGCGAGATTTACCGGACGCGAATAACGCCGCAGCGTACGTTCGCCGCGCAGGTTGAAATAAATGTTGAAATAACTCATGGCCAGTTCGCGCAGGCTGCGATAAACCGGGTCGCGATAACGGCACCCGGTGAAATTGGATTTCGCCACGGCACCCCAATGGCCGCGCATTTTGAAAATGGCAACGACGTGATCAGTGTCCTGTTCTGCTTCCAAATCGAAGATCAACGGAGGGAATCCGAGAACGCGAAGCGCAGCTGCGGCGAAAATCCCGCCTTCGAGACATGACGCGACGCGGTCCTGGAGGACTTTCTTTGGCGAGCGAGCGGTATAACTGAGGTTGTAAGGCAACTCGTCGAGAAACTTCTGAACGCCAGCTGGCGTTTTCAGAGCGCGTAACTGTCGCGACTCCGATGGCATGAAACCGAAGTTGTCAGGCCTTGGCACGACCGAAGCTCCAATATCGCCGGCCAGCTTTCATTTCTTTTCCTGGACGCGTGTAAAAATCCCCAAAGCTTCGTTTGCGAAGCCCTCAGCACTTCCGTCCTCACCGATCATAAATGTTGTGGTCGAGGGAACCTGGGTTGCGCCGGGAAATTGCATCAGGAACGCGCCATTATTCCAGTGTTTTAGCGTTGCGACATATTTCGCCGGACCAAATTGGACTTTCAATGCATCGCCATCGTGCAGGATCTCGCAACGGCCATAATAATCATTTTCGTAAGTACCGACTAGCGATTGCAGTGTGCCATTGAATTTCCCCGGATTCTTTGGTGTTGGCGGGGGCGCCAGGAATTTCTTCAGTTGTTGGTTGAACTCGAAAATCGCTTTTTGATCCGCTTCGGGATCAAGGCCCAACAGTTGATTCAGAAAATACGCGCGCACAGCTTCGGGAAACGCGGTCAGATTGAGGTTGGCGAGAACGACAATTCCGGCGTTTTTATCAGGCACAAGCACCAGAGTCGTCCGCACACCTGCGAGAGCGCCACCTTTTTCAATGACCTGGTGTCCCGCATAATCATAACTGCCCACACCGAGTCCATAATAAAAACCGGTTTTGTCGCTGATTGGCGGCAGATCGCTGAAATCGATTTTGCTGACCATGCTGCGTTTGAAAATTTCTTCGACTGTTTCGGGCTTCAATATCTGTTTGCCGTCATACGCGCCCTTGTTGAGAAACATCAGCATCAATTTCGACATGTCCGCTGCCGTAGACGTGCCGGAACTAGCCGCTCCGGTGATGTCCAGTTTTGTTGGTTCGACCACGACAGCTTTGCCACCGACCAGCGCGTGCGCGGAGGTGGCGTTGGGGTCTTGCAAATCTTTCGTCCGCGTCCCGGACCGTGACATTTCCAAAGGTTTGAACAAGCGTTTTTCGACAAGATCGTTCCATGATTGCTGCGACGCGGCTGCGGCAACTTCACCGGCAACGAAAAATCCCGGATTCGAATACTGCGCTACCTCGCGCAAGCTGTATCGCGGCTTGAAAAACCGAAGGCGTCGCAATATGTCTGCGCGGTCATAGCCAAAACTGTCAAGCGCATCGCCTGTGTAGGCCGGCCAACCCGTGCGCTGCGCAAGCAAATCGCGTTCGGTCATGTACCGTGTCATGTACGGGTCGTAGCCGACAAATTCCGGCAGATAATTGAAGATCGGTGTGTCCCAATCGAGTTTACCGTCGTCGACAACCGTTGCCGCCGCCGCGCCGGTTAATGTTTTCGTAACTGATGCCAGTTGGAAGATCGTATTTTCGTCCACAGCGCCCGGTTTTGTCACATCGCGGATGCCATATCCTTTGAGCAAAACCGCTTTGCCGTCTTGCACGACTGCCACCGCGGCGCCCGGGACCTGATATTCCTTTAACGCTCTGGTGATGAATGCATCCAGATTCTGGATCGGATCATCCCCCGATGCGGCGGGAGCCGACTGCGTGGGCAAGAGGAAAGCCAGCGTCAAGAGACTAATGAGAGCAAACGTTCGCATGAGGATCATTCTTATCTTTCCATCCCCTGAAACGCAAACAGAGCGACGAACGTCGCAATTTGGCGAGGTTACAACCCAATCGGGTGCCGGGCGTCAAATCCTCGCGGTGGACGATAAATGGTCTGCCAGCGCGGCGCCCATTTGCCGGTATATCGGTCGTATGGTGTCGTATCAAGTCGCAGCCCGGCAATAATGGCGAAGGTATGCCCCTCACGCGCGTAGATGGTGATCCATTTGCCTGGGCCGCGCTCTCCATAGCTGCGGAACTCGGTCGAGCTCATCGGCGAACTAATTAAACCCGCCGCTCCAAGCACATAGGAGATTGTTCCGGAACAATCGTAGCCGTGATCATCGAATGATTTATGACCGCCACCGTAGCGATATGGTTTGTGGCGAAGTTGATTGGCTGCCCAGATTGCGCGTTTGACTGCGAGCGGTGCATTCTTCGGCGCAGCTGCTTTGCCAAAACGAATACGGGCGGTTTTCCCAGACACAACAGGTCCAGATGGCGGAAAGAGATCCGCCCTCGCGGAGTTGCCGATCCATCCCAAAACAACAATAACCAGCCACGCTCGAAGCACTGCGCGAAGGTGCTGGCCCAGCGGAATCTGATGGTTAATCGGACAGATAGACTTCCTCCAGGAGCGTGTCGTATCCCAGAAAGTGTCCGGATGAAAAGGAAAAAATTACGGCTGGTCTTTGAGGGGGTTAGAGAACTCGCAGCGCCTGCGCTCATGCTGGCTTTTGGACTAGAAAATAGGCGACCGGCGGTTCGCCCTTTGCGCCCTTGCGAATTCCGCCGGTCAACCAACCGAAAATGTATCAACTCCGCCGCCGAGGGAATCAGCGGGCGAAGTATATATTAGCCTGCGTCTGCGTAACCGTGGTCTGCTTCGTAGGAGCGGATTGCTCGCCGTGTCTGAGGGCCCAGGACGCCGTCGATTGACCCGCGATAATATCCAGCGCGGGAGAGTCGGCGTTGGAGCTCAGCCACTCTCGACCGGGTGGGAGAGCTGTATTGCCTATTGTTGCCGTAGCCGTACCCATACCCGTTACCGTAGCCATAGTCCCCGTATCCGTTACCATAGCCGTAGTTCCCGTAGCCATAGCCGGGATATCCGTAGCCGTAGTAACCGTACGGATAACCGTAATCATAATATCCGTAATAGGGGTAGCCCCAGGAAGGATAGCCCCAGCCCCACCACCCTGGGAAGCCGAAACCACCGATGAAGATCACATTATTATGGCCGTGATTATGATGCCAATTGCCGTTCCAGTTGCGCCCGTTCCAGTTACGCCCGGCCCAATTTCGGCCATTCCAATTTTGTCCATTCCATGCCCGGCCGTTCCATGTCCGCGCACCCATCCCAGGCCGTCCAACCATTCCCGGGCGCCCGGCCATTCCGGGGCGTCCACCGAAAGAATGACCGCCGCCACCGCCGTGCGGCGCAGCTGTCACCAACGGGGAAGTCAATGTTACGGCAAAAAAGTAACTCAACGAAAATACAAGCCTTGAATGATTCATGTTAGGTGGGGTTTCTAATTATTAGACACCGCACTCCCAAGAAAGTCTCGGTTTTTTTTACGGTGGCTGAAGAATAAATCGGATGGATGTCAGCGCTCGCGTACAGGCACAAAGCAGAGTTTCGCTCTGATTACTTGCTCGCCAGTACCCGGTCGCGACGATTATCGTTTCGCAGAAATGAAGATGGTCCAGCGGGCTGCCATTCTCATACTGTCTGTCTTCGCCTGTCACACGTTTCGTGCGGCTTTGCCGGCACATAGCGTGAGTCCGTCGCGACAATTCGTCATCTACGGCGGGGATGCGGCGCTGCGAGGGACGATTTCCGAACTTTCAGAGCAGACTAAGACGAATCTCCTCGCCCTATTGCGCGAGCGCGACGAATGGAAAACTTCCGTTATAATTAGTTTGCAACGACAACAGGCGAACCTGCCCAAAGTTCCACCAACCGACTTGCGAGTCAGCCAGACCGGCTTTGGTGTGAAGCTGCAACTCGATTTGACGGTCGGTCAAGACCTCGACGCTTCGTTGATTGAGCGCCAGCTACTGCGCGCCGTTCTGCTCGAGATGATTTATCGAGACGAAAACGATCTACTGCCCGGCTCCAGACTTGTCGAACCGCCGGACTGGCTGCTGGAAGGTGTGCTGGCGTTGACGCCGGGCCGAGAACGGGAGCCTCTGATAGAGGCGCTTTCAACAACCGAGAAACGAAAGTCATTAGAGGAATTCCTGGGCCAGCGATTCGGTCTTCTCGATTCCGCTGGACGCATCCTTTACCGGGCCTATTCCGTCGTACTCGTGCAATTGCTCCTTCAGCAGGGAGGTGGACACGCCCATTTGGCCCGTTACATCGCGAATCTTTCGCGGACGTCGAATGATCCGATTGGTGATTTGAAGGCGTGGTTTCCGAGTTTACGCGAGGACTTGGATAAGAAATGGCGTTCGATGGTTGTTCGGCTGAGCAACTATCCAACGTACCAGTTGCTGACCTTTGCCGAAAGCGAACGACGACTTGATGAATTGTTGCAGTTCAAGATTTCAGGAGGGACACGCAATCGCGGCAGACCAGAAACGGTGAATCTTACCGAGCTTACGCGCCGCAAAGCGTCGCCAGAAGAAAAAGCCGCGACCGACCAAATGAGCCAGGCGTTGCTATTGCTTGTGGGGACTGCGCATCCAATTATGCGTCCGGTGGCCCGCGAGTACCAGCAAATTGCAGCGTTGCTCGCCCGTGGGAAAAGGAAGGGAATTACAAAACGCCTGTCGCATTTGGACGTTACTCGCAAGCAACTCGCCGCTCGAATGGGCGAGATTGATGATTACATGAACTGGTTTGAAGCCACACAAATGGAGAGTCGGAGTGGCGCTTTCAAAAATTACCTCAAGGCGGCAAATGAAACAGAGGTCTCCGCATTGAGGCGACGCGACCCGCTCTCAGTGTATCTCGATGCGCTTGAAGATCAGCTCGAGTCTTCCGGGCCGGAGTGAAGGACTATCTAGATCGCTGCGTGATGCTATCCAATTCTCAACACTCCAATGCTCCAATAACTCCATTTGCCGGACGGTAGTTGCCGGTTCCGTGTTTGGCGATTATGCTTCAAAGCGCGTTTAAGACGCGCCTTTTTCATCCCATGCAAAAAATTGGATTTGCTGAAGCGCTTGATTCCATTGTGAGGAGCGACCCGCGGTACCAGCGGGACTCATACGTTTTTCTGCGTGATGCGCTCGATTTCACGACAAAACAGCAGAAGAAAGTCAAAGGGACCAGCGTCCGCCACGTGACGGGTCCGGAACTCCTGGAGGGTCTGCGCCAGTACGCGCTAAAGGAGTTTGGACCGATGGTCATGACGGTTTTCGATAATTGGGGCATTCATTCGTGCGGGGATATTGGAAATATGGTTTTTAATCTGATCAGCGCCGGAATATTCGGAAAAACCGAGGAAGATTCGATAGAAGATTTCAGAAATGTCTATGATTTCGAACAGGTTTTTGTGAAGCCGTTCGCGCCGGAAAAACCAGCGGCGACCAAGGCACGGGCGGGTTTGCCGGCGCCGAAGGCGACTGCATCCAGAAAGTGATCAGCAACGACTGATCGCTGAGGACGCCGCCGGCGTCCGGCCCAATCCATGGCTCGCATCCCACTAGCAAAGTTTTCCTCAGCGGTTCTATTATTTATGATGGTCAATCTCAAAGCTGCTACCACTGAACCTTCCCCTGTCATCACGTTCCCGCCGAGCTCGGCGCACAAGTGGATTTTGCCAAACGGGCTGACCATCATCGTGCAGGAAGATCATAGCGCTCCTGTGGCTAGCGTACAGGCGTGGTGCGCTACTGGAAGCATCGACGAGGATCAGCACCTCGGCGCGGGGTTGTCCCACATTCTGGAACATATGCTCTTCAAGGGAACAAAGGCCCGCGGGAAAAATGAAATCGCGCAAAAAATCCAGGACGTTGGTGGTTACATTAATGCTTACACATCGTTCGATCGCACGGTTTTTTGGATAGACGTCCCAAAAGATGGCGTTGCTAGCGCCCTCGATATTTTGGCGGATGCGATGATGAATTCGACGTTGCCGCCGGAGGAATATCAAAAAGAACAGGAAGTGATTCGCCGCGAGTTTGCCATGGGAATGGATGATCCCGATCGCATGGCAGGGCTGCTGCTTTTTTCCACCGCGTATCAGGTGCATCCCTATCGCTTCCCAGTCATCGGAGAGATCGAAATCTATAACCAGCTCACGCAAGAGCAGGTAATGCAGTATTACAAAACACGTTACGTCCCCAACAATCTCACGTTCATCGTAGTGGGCGATGTCGATGCGGAAAAAGTGCGACAACAACTTGGCGACTTGTTTAAGCCCTATCCGGAGAAATCGCTTCAGCCGGTATTCATTCCGGCGGAACCGCCGCAACTTGGCCGGCGCGAAGTGAATCAGGAATTTGCCACTGAACTGTCGCATCTCTCACTGGCATGGCACATCCCAGCGGTCACGAACCCGGACGTACCCGCGCTTGATCTACTTTCGACGATTCTTGGTGAGGGCCGCAGTTCGCGTCTGTACCGGCGCGTTCGCGAGGAGGCTGGTCTCGCGTTTGGCATATCGGCATTCTCCTACACGCCAGGTGATCCCGGTTTGTTCGGCATCGATGCGACTGTCGATCCAAAAAAGCGCGAAGGAGCCGAGCAATTGGCGTTGCAAATTGTTGACGAAGTAAAACAAAGTGGCGTCACCGCGGATGAATTGACGAAGGCAAAAAAAATCATGCTCAGTCACCATCTCGGAGCGCTGACGACCATGCGGGGCCAGGCCTCGGACGTCGGGTCAAACTGGTTGCTCACGCACGATCTTAATTTCAGCCGCCATTATCTCGACGCGGTCCAGAAAGTAACCCTGGACGATGTCAAACGCGTCGCCGCGCAGTACCTGACGGAAAACAATTTGACGGTGATCTCGTTGAATCCAAAGGGTTCGCTGACTGCCAAAACGGAAGGTCCGAAGGTCGCCGCTGCCGGTGAGATCAAGAAATTTGAATTATCAAACGGACTGCGTCTTCTGGTTCGCGAAGATCCTCGTTTACCACTTGTGGCGATGGGCGCGGTTTTTCGCGGCGGCCTTCTTGCGGAAAATCCGCAGGACAACGGTATCACGCATCTGATGGCGAAAGTGCTGTTGAAAGGGACCAAAACGCGCACCGCCGAGCAAATCGCAAACGAGATCGAAACGGTAGGCGGTTCCATTTCGAGCGAGTCGGGCAACAACAGTTTTGGCGTATCGGTCGATGTCACGAAACCCGATCTGAAACTTGGCGTGGACTTGCTTTCTGACGTCCTGCTCAATGCCACCATGCCGGAGAAGGCGATCGCGCGTGAAAAAGAAATCCAGATCGCGGGGATCCAGCAGGAGGACGAACAACTGACGACGGTTGCGCGCAACATTATGAGGCAGGCGCTCTTTCAGCAGCATCCCTATGCGCTGCGCTCAAACGGATCGGTGGAGTCCGTTCAGCATTTAACGCAAAAAGATTTGCTGGAATTTCGCGATCGTTATGTAGTCGCAAAAAACGGCGTTATCTATGTTTTCGGAGATGTTAAAGCAGCCGAGGTAAAGCAGCTTGTGGAACAGACGTTCGGCAAAATGAAGCCTGGCGCACTGGCTCTTACCGACGCAAAGCCGTCCACGCCGCTGGGCAAACCAGAGACTGTTGAAAGTCGCAAAGACAAGGCGCAAGGCGTGATCATGGTTGGTTTTCGCGGCGCGAGCTTATCGAGTCCGGATCGCTATGCGCTGGAATTGATCGACGAAGCGAGCAGCGATCTCGGTTCGCGTTTCTTCATCCGCATTCGTGACCCAGGTTGGGCTTATTATGTCGGCGCAAGCCAGATGCAGGGTCTTGTTCCCGGACTTTTTGCGTTTTATCTCGGCACGGATCCGCAAAAGATCGAGCCGGTGAAAAGCGCGTTGCTTGATGAGATTCACAAGCTGGCAAAGGAAGGTCTGACCCCTGAAGAATTAGCGCGCGCGAAAAAGAAATTGATTGGGCAACAGGAGATCGCCAATCAAAGCAACGACGCTTTCGGTTATCATTGCGCGCTGGACGAACTCTACGGACTCGGCTTTGATTACTACAAGCAACTCGACCACGATGTGAACGCAGTAACGCTCGAGAACATTAAACAAGTGGCTGCGAAATATTTTCGCGATCAACCGTATGTTTTGGCAACGGTCCGACCTCCGGAAGGTTCCGCAGCTGCGAAACATAAATGAGCCATGGCTGAAGTCCAAAAAACCACACTGAGCGGCGAGCTGTCACAGCGCTTTATCGAATTTGTGGTGATGCACGCCCAAAACGCAGCGCTGTTTCTTGGGCAAATTCCAAATCCAAAAACCGGTCAGGGCGAAGTGAACCTCGACCTGGCACGTATGTTCATCGATCAACTGGCCATGATTCAGGAAAAAACGCGCGGCAATCTGACGACTGAAGAGGCAAAAGTATTGAGCAACGCGCTTTCCAATTTGCAGATGGCATACGTCGAAGTCGCGCGTGAACAGCCTAAAGAGGCTATGCAGCCCGAGCCGCCGGAAGCCGCGCCGTCACCAGAACCGGCGGAACAATCATCGACCGTTAAGCCGGAGCCCTCAGCTGCCGACAGCTCTTCCGGGCCCGAGACAGAATCGCGTAAGAAATTTACCAAGAGCTACGGGCCGTAATCGGGGCAAATTGCGCTGCTTTCTATAGCCGACCTCGTTGACGCCGGTCTCCAACGCTAGGGACAGCTTTCGCGGGCCATCTGATCGAAAAGGTTCCTGATTACGAGAACACAAACATCAGTGCGAGGCGCGCGCTCTACCCTAGCGCTGGCTGGTGCGCTCGGCGGGCGTGGCGCGCGGACGTGGCTTTGCTTTCGCCGTTTTGCGCACGGTGATGGTTCGCTGACCAGCGACGGCAGGAGCAGGACTGGGCGATGCTTCGGCGTACTTCTTTGTAGTGGGCCAGATCAAGCGCCACGGTTGAGTCTTAATTGTCTCGCTGAATTGCTTGATGTTTTCGCCGGCTGGCTGGAGCTCGGTCGTTGCGACCTTTAGTTTTTCCGATGAGCTCCGCAGGTTTTGCAGGGTGACTTGGATGTTGTCGTTGTCCGTAAGACTGGTGCTGATCTTTTCGATGTTGGCCAGTGAATGCGAAAGCGCACTGTCCGGCGCAGTCAGGTCGACCAGATGTTGGCCGAACGTTTTGAACTGGCCCAGCGCAAGTGTGAGCTCGGAGTTCTCGTCCGTGAGACGATTTAGGTTTTGCGCGGTCTGCTGAAGGTCTTTCATCGTGTTGGTTGCTTCGGCTGCAACCGGTTTGATCACTTCCAGCATTTTTGCTGCGGCTTCGCCCAGATCGGGTGTGCGTTCGCCGGCGTATATTTCACCATCTTTCGCACGGCCGGAATCACTCGTACCTTGGGTGAAATCGATGGCCAGGTCTCCCAGCAACCCGAGCTGCATCATTCGCACCTTGGCGTCGCGATACACCTTGGCGCTCTTGTCCACCTGCACATCCACGCGCACCTCGAATCGCGGTTTGCCCGGCGTTGCTGATGGGCTTGGACTTGGATTTGCTTCGGACCGATGCAATGCCGCTTCTGCTGCTTCGGCCTGTTTTTCTTCCTGCGGCGTCACCGGCGAAAATAATTTCTGGACCTGTCCGATCTTTCGACCGGCCAGCATTACCGGGGCGCCTTGTTTAAGCCCGGCCGCGTTATCGAAGTAAATCTGGTAGGTCACCAGCGGTCGGAACAACCCTGGTGCACCGAGCAAAACCAGAAGGAAAGCGACTACCGCGATCGTGCCGATCACGAGCAGACCAGTCAGAATTTCATTTTTTTGTAATTGCATCGAGACTACCTTCCAGAATTGGACCTTCAGTGCTGCCGCTCACGAACTGCGCGACCACCGGATTTTTGGAATGCTTGAATTCTTCAGGTTTGGCTTCTTCAATGATTGTTCCCTGGTACAACATAGCCATTCGCGTGGCTATGCGAAAGGCGCTGTCCATTTCGTGGGTGGCGGTAATGGATGTGACCTTCGATTTCTCGCTCAGGCTGATAATTAATTCGTCGATCACCGACGCAATGACTGGGTCGAGTCCGGCCGAGGGCTCATCCAGTAGAAGCAATTCGGGGTCGAGCACAAGCGCGCGCGCCAGCGCAACCCGCTTTCGCATTCCACCACTGAGCTCCTCAGGCAGCAGCTCCTTGGAATCGGCCATGCCAACAAGTTCTAGTTTTTCATCGACAATCTTATCGATCTCACTGCGCGATTTATCGGTCAGCTCTTCCAGCGGCAACGCAACGTTGTCGCGCACATTGCGGGAACTCAGCAGTGCTGAATACTGAAAGACCATGCCAATGTGCCGTCGCACTCGTTGAAGCTTGCGGCGGGACAGGCGCGTGATTTCAAATTGCTTGAAGAAAATCGAACCGGAATCGGGGCGCAGGGTGCCGAGTATCAATCGCAAAATCGTGCTCTTGCCACCACCGCTCTGGCCCATGATTACCAGACGTTCGCGTGGCTCGACTTTGAGCGAGACGCCGTCGAGCACTTTCTTTTCCTCGAACCGCATGTGCAGATCGCGCAGTTCGACCATCTGCAGCGGGGTGCTCACGTCGGATAGAACGTAGTGTAAACGACGTTGTAGAGCGTATCGAAACCAATCACTGCGGTGATTGCAGTAACAACACTGGACGTCGTCGAACTGCCCACTCCCGCGGCGCCGCCTTTCACTGTCAATCCCCTGTAGCAGGCGATCGCGGCGATCAATAGACCGAACAGAAAACTCTTCAAAATGCCGGTGACAATGTCGCGGATTAGCAATGAATCTTTCACGAGGTCGAAAAAGTAAGGGAAAGCAATACTGAAGTAGGCTTTGCAGACCAGGCTGCTGGCGAATATCGCCGCCATGTTCGAAACAGTAGAAAGGCACGGCATCAACAAGACCAGGGCGAGCATTCGTGGCGCGACCAGGAAGCGCAACGGTCCGATGCCCATGGCTTCGATCGCCTCGACTTCTTCGGAAACCTGCATGGTGCCGAGCTCCGCTGTAAACGCCGCGCCGATGCGCGCTGCGATCATGATGCCTGTAAGCAAAGGCCCAAGCTCGCGCGTAAAAGCAATCGCAACCAGACCGGGAATCAGTCGCTCCGTTCCGAAACGCTGCAACTGGTAGCCGGTCAACAACGCCATCGTCAGGCCAAGAAAAAAGGAAACCAGCCCTACGAGCGGCACCGAGTCGACACCGACCCGCTCGGTATGGCGAAAAAAACTGGCGGCAGAAAACGGGAGGCGTCCACGCTGAATCCGCTCGAACGTTTCTTCGAACGTATTCGCAATCAGCCAGAAGACGCTGCCCACTTCGCGAAGAAAATAGCGAGTGACATGGCCGACTCCCTCGGCAATGACAACGGGCGGCGGTTCAGCGTTCGGCATGGACAGAAGTTGCCTCACTTCTCCATCGGGAAAAGAGCAAAGTATTGAGATGTTAAACGTTAAACGGGTTACAAAGCCGAAACGGACGGGACGATTTAGTGCTTCAACAGTTCGGCATTTCGTGAAAGCTTTCGACGCGTGGCCTTTAGATGTTGAAATTCGACCACGCTAACCACGACGCGGTGTGAAACTGTTTCGAAGAACAAATTGCTTGTTGGTCACGGTGCTATTTAGTGCGGAGGCGCTCCTGGCAGACGCCAGGCAATCATCTCCGGCGAGGGCTCCAAACGAGGGAGAACCAGACAATCAACCAGGCATGGAAACGAAGAAAATCGGACTCGCAATCCACGGCGGTGCTGGAACTATCGAGCGAAGCAACATGACCCCGGAGCGCGAGCGCGAATATCGCACCGGACTCGAACGGGCGCTCACGGCCGGTTATGAAACGCTTAAGCGTGGTGGCTCAAGTCTGGATGCGACGGAAGCCGCTGTGCGCGTACTTGAAGACGATCCACATTTTAACGCAGGCAAAGGCTCGGTGTTCACAAGCGCCGGGACGAACGAGATGGACGCAGCCATCATGGACGGGAAAACACTTGCCGCCGGCGCGGTCGCTTCGTTGAAGCACATCAAAAATCCGATCAACCTCGCCCGGTTGGTGATGGAAAAATCCGGACACGTCATGATGGATGGCGAAGGCGCAGAAGCGTTCGCGAGGGAAAATGGTATTGAACCCGTAGACCAGAAATATTTTTTTACCCAGGAGCGTTGGGATGCTTTGCAGAAGATGAAGGCTACTGAAAAGAGTCGAACGGGCGCTACCGGGAAAAAGTTTCTGATTAACGATCAAGATCGGCACGGCACAGTGGGTGCAGTGGCACTGGATCAAAACGGGAATCTTGCGGCAGCGACTTCAACGGGTGGCACAACAAACAAGCGACCCGGTCGTATTGGCGATTCGCCCGTAATCGGTGCAGGCACCTACGCAAACAATTCAACATGCGCCGTTTCCGCGACCGGCGACGGTGAATATTTTATCCGCGCAACAGTTGGACGTGACGTTTCGGCTTTGATGGAATATCGCGGGATGTCTCTCAAGGACGCGGCGCAGGCCGCTCTGGACAAGGTCGGGAAACTTGGCGGTACCGGCGGACTGATCGCCATCGATCGCCTGGGCAACATTGCTTTGCCATTCAATACAGCTGGAATGTATCGCGGCTACGTCGATCCAAACGGCAAGTTTGTGATCGAAATCTATCGTTGAAGTGTTAAAGCGTTGAGGCGTTAAGGCGCTTGAAATGGAGACCTGGTTCAACGCTTCAACTGTTTAACGAACTCCCATGCTTCCACCCTTTTCCGTCGTTATTCCCTGCTTCAACGAAGCGGCGCGCATTGGAGAGACGCTTCGCCTCTCGCTCGATTATCTCGCGGCCAATGCGCCGAAGAGCGAATTGATCGTGGTGAATGACGGATCAACCGACGCAACTGCGGCCATTGCGCGTGAAAGATTGAACGATGCAAAAGTCGAGACGCGCTTGCTCGAGAATTTTCCAAATCGGGGCAAAGGCGCGGCCGTTCGTTCCGGATTGCTTGCTGCGCAGAAACCGATCGGTCTGTTTTTCGATGCGGATCTTTCCACGCCGCTGGCCGAGGCACCCAAATTGATCGAGCCGATTGCAAACGGGGAGGTCGACATTGCATTTGGGTCTCGGGCGCTGAATCGGGGATTGATCGGCATCCATCAACCGTGGCGACGCGAGCAGGCCGGCCGCGCGTTCAACTTGCTGGTGCGTCTCGCCACCGGCCTGCCATTTTGGGATACTCAATGCGGGTTTAAGGCGTTTCGCCTCGACGTTTGCCGCGCTATCCTTGAAGCCGCCTGCATCGATGGCTTCGCTTTCGATGTTGAACTGCTTTATCTCGCGCAGCATGCTGGATTGCGAATCCGAGAAATTCCAGTGCGCTGGAACCATGCTGAGGGGAGCAAGGTTCAGTTTTTCAAGGATAGCCTGCGCATGTTGCGGGAAGTGATCACGCTGAGAACACGAACGTAGTCGTCCAACGGATTTGAGGGATCTCACCAAATCTGATTGAGCGCACCACGTAGCTTGCGTGCTCTACATTTCACTGGGGAGGTCTGGCTTTGCTCGGGATGACAAAGGCTCCGTAGCTTTTCTTTGTCGTGTCTTCACATAAATTGGTTTTGTTTTCCATGCAGTCATTCCGATTTCATCCTGCGGTCGCACGGTGGTTCGAGCAGACATTCGGATCACCGACAGAGCCGCAACTGCGCGGATGGCCGGCAATCCAATCCGGTCGTCACGCGCTGATTTCTGCCCCCACGGGCTCCGGCAAAACGCTAGCAGCGTTTCTTGCTTCGCTGGATGCGCTGTTCCGTAAAGGCACACTGGATGATTTGCCCGATGAAACGCAGGTCGTTTACGTGTCACCGCTCAAAGCATTGAGCAACGATATCCGGAAAAATTTACAGGAGCCGCTCGCTGGAATTCGCGCGTTGCTGCGTGAAACCGAAGGTCATGAGATCGACGTGCGCGCCGAAGTCCGCACGGGCGATACAACCGCGGCGCAGCGCCAGGCGCTGATCAAAAACCCACCACACATTCTCGTTACTACGCCCGAGTCTCTTTATTTGCTACTCACTTCCGACTCCGGCCGGCGCATGTTGAGCACGGCCCGAACGCTTATCGTGGACGAGATACACGCCGTGGTGGATGACCGGCGAGGCGCGCATCTTGCCCTGAGCGTGGAGCGTTTGGTTGCGTTAACGAAATCCGCGGCCGCGAGACCGCTTCAGCGAATCGGTTTGTCCGCGACGCAGAAACCAATCGAAGAAGTAGCGCGTTTTCTGGTTGGAGCGCATGCGGTGGAAGAAGCCGGCGATCCGGATTGTGAAATCGTCGACATCGGTCACCGCCGCGAATTGGATGTGGCGATTGAACTTCCCAAGTCGCCGCTTGAGGCGGTGATGTCGAATGAAGTTTGGGAGGAGATCTACCATCGATTGGCAGAGTTGATTCAGGCGCACAAGACGACTTTGGTGTTCGTGAATACGCGTCGAATGGCCGAACGCGTGACGCACCATTTGAGCGAGCTGCTTGGTTCAGAGGCAGTGACGTCGCATCACGGAAGTCTTTCCGCGAAGCTGCGCCTGGATGCGGAAGATCGATTAAAGCGAGGCGACCTGAAAGCGCTCGTTGCCACGGCTTCCCTGGAGTTAGGCATTGATATCGGTTCGGTTGAACTCGTCTGTCAGCTCGGCACGACGCGATCCATCGCCACCCTGCTGCAGCGGGTCGGGCGGGCCGAGCACAAACGAGGTGGCCTTCCGAAGGGTCGCATTTTCCCGTTGAGCCGCGACGAGCTCGTCGAATGCGCGGCATTACTGCGTTGTGTCCAACGTGGCGAGCTTGATCGCCTGAGCATTCCTGAAAAGCCGCTGGATGTCCTGGCCCAGCAAATTGTCGCCGCAACTTCCGCGGAAGATTGGGATGAAAATGAGATCTTCAAACTTGTCTGTTCGTCCTGGCCATATCGCAATCTCACTCGCGAAGAATTCGACGGCGTGGTGAAAATGCTCGCGGAAGGTTTCAGCACCAAGCGCGGCCGACGCTCTGCGTTGATTCATCACGATGCAGTCAATCATCGTTTGCGTGGACGGCGCGGCGCACGGCTCGTTGCGCTCACATCTGGCGGTGCGATTCCCGACAACACCGATTACCGCGTGATCCTTGAGCCGTCGGAAACTTTCGTTGGCACAGTGAACGAGGATTTCGCGGTGGAAAGCTTGGCCGGCGATATTTTCCAGCTGGGCAATGCTTCGTGGCGAATTCTCCGAATCAACTCCGGCGTCGTCCGCGTCGAAGATGCCAAAGGCCAGCCACCGGGAATCCCATTCTGGCTCGGTGAAGCTCCGGCGCGTACATCAGAGCTATCGCAGGCCGTATCCGATTTGCGGACGGAGATGGAAAAGAGACTCGCTGGAGGCCAAAATCCCACTCAATGGCTCGGCCAGGAAGTGAAGTTGCCAGCTGAAGCGGCTGAGCAGTTGGGCGACTATTTCGCTGACGCTTATCGCTCGCTCGGCGCAATTCCGTCACAGCGAACTCTGGTCATGGAACGTTTTTTCGATGAATCGGGCGGGATGCAGCTTGTTCTTCACTCGCCCTTCGGCAATCGAATCAATCGCGCGTGGGGTCTTGCTTTACGAAAGCGTTTTTGTCGCTCCTTCAATTTCGAGCTTCAAGCAGCGGCTACGGACGACGCGATTGTGATTTCACTGGGCACACAGCATTCGTTTCCACTCGAAGAAGTTTTTCATTATCTGAATTCAAAAACGGTTCACGACCTGCTCGTTCAGGCCCTGCTCGACGCGCCGATGTTCACTATTCGCTGGCGCTGGAATGCGACGCGTTCATTGGCAGTGCCTCGGTTTCGTGGTGGCGCAAAAATCGCCGCGCCGTTGCAGCGAATGGAGTCGGAAAATCTTTTGGCGGCAGTTTTTCCAGATCAGCTCGCCTGTCTGGAACACATCGTGGGTGATCGCGAAATTCCGGACCATCCATTGGTAAAGCAGACGATCGAGGATTGTTTGACCGAAGCGATGGACATCGAAGGTTTGGAAGAAGTGTTGCGCAAGATCGAACGTGGCGAGATCCGCTGTGTGGCGCGCGATTTACCGGAACCGTCCGCGCTCGCGTCTGAGATTCTCAACGCCCGGCCATACGCTTTTCTGGATAATGCGCCTTTGGAGGAACGCCGGACCCAGGCGGTTTACACACGTCGCGCGTCCGAGCGCAATGGCAGCGATGCGTTAGGAGTTCTCGATGCGGAAGCGATTGGCAAAGTGCAAAACGAAGCGTGGCCTGAAGCAACGAATGCAGATGAATTGCACGACGCATTGATGCTGCTCGGCGTAATGGCGCCAGAGGAGTTGGAGCGAACATCGGACCGCAAGAGTGCGGAACAATTCTTATCAGTACTCGTCGCCGAAAACCGGGCGACCCAGCTTATTCTTCCCACGCAATATCCGAACGATTACAAGGTCTTGAAGTGTGGCGTTGCTGGGCCGCTTTCTAACGGCGAGGAGATTCCCGAAAAGCGCCACAGCGATGGCACACTGCCAAATGCTGGCGCGACTAAGGTGTTCTGGATTGCTGCGGAACGGCTTCCAATGATTCAAGCGATTTACCCGAGCGCGCGTGTCGAGCCTGTTTTGAGTGTTCCCCAGTCGGTGCGTGGAAAAACCTGGGAACGCGCGGAAGCGATTCGCGAACAGGTTCGCGGCCGAATGGAAGTTTGCGGGCCGATCGGGGTTGATGAGTTGTCAGAGCTTTTGATCTTGCTGCGCCCGGACGTCGAAGCGGCATTGCTGGGGCTCGAAGCCGAGGGATTTGTTTTACGCGGCAAGTTTCGACCGCAGGCAACGGATCAGGAGTGGTGCGACCGCCGGTTGCTGGCGCGAATTCATCGGCTCACGATCGATCGATTACGCGCGGAGATTCAACCCGTCTCCCCGCAGGATTTTTATCGCTTTCTTTTCGCGTGGCAGAGCGCTGATCCGGAACACCACCGTGAAGGCCCTGAAGGTTTGCAATCTGTTCTCGAACAACTGGACGGGTGCGAGCTGCCGTTGGCCGCGTGGGAATCTGCGGTCCTCGCCGCGCGAATTCCCGACTACGATCCTGAATGGCTCGACCGGCTTTGTTTTTCAGGCCGGGTTGGCTGGGCACGCTTGAGCGCGCCGCAAAATTCAAACACTCGGACGAGCGCTCCTTTACGAACAAGTCCCATCGCGCTTTATCAACGCGAGAATCTCCGGCATTGGCTAACGTTAACGCAAGCGCATTCGGAGATAGAACTCTCCGGTGCCAGCCGAATTCTGTTCGATACGCTTACAGATGGCGGGGCTCTCTTCTTTAGCGAATTGGTGCGCCGCAGCGGCCTGCTTCCTTCTCAAGTTGAAGAGGCTTTGTCGCAACTTGCCGCGCTCGGTTTGGTGACTTCAGATAGTTTCGACGGATTGCGAGCTCTTTTGGTCCCGTCGAATAAGCGTCCGACGTTTGGCCGGAATATTGGGAAACGGCGACGCAAAACAAACCTCGCCAGCATCGAGTTTGCGGGACGCTGGTCATTGCTGAGAACGGATGCCGCGTCGCGAACATTGAGAAATGGCGCGGAAAATGCCGCCTGGGACGCAGCTGTTGAAAAATTTGCGCGATTGTTGCTGCATCGGTATGGGATCGTGTTTCGCCGTTTGCTCGAACGCGAAAGTCTCCCGGTGACGTGGTATGAACTGGGACGAATTTATCGGCGATTGGAAGCGCGAGGCGAGATTCGTGGTGGCTATTTTGTGGGAGGAATCAGCGGCGAACAATTTGCCTTGCCGGAGGCTATTGGTTTATTGCGTTCCATTCGCAAGGCGTCGCTAAACGGCCAGCTGATCCCGCTGAGTGCCGCGGACCCGCTAAATTTGCAAGGAATTCTGACGCCGGGGCCACGAATCTCCGCGTTCACTGCGAATCGTATTTTGTTCTCAGGCGGATTGCCCATCGCGGCGCTCGAAGCCGGTGAGATTCGCAAACTCACGGATACGCCGGTTTCTGATTTGCAAATCGAGACGGCCCTAAGAGTCGGAAAACTGCGGCCATCATTGCGACCATATTACAAATGATCCCAATGGTCATTCCGAGCGGAGCGAGGAACCTCACAATCGAAGCGAGTATTACCCGAACGTACTTGCCGTGACGCTCGACCCCGTGAGAGATCCTTCGCTTCGCTGAGGATGACGAGCCGTTAAAGCCTCGTTATTTCTTGACGATCTCGGCGTTCTCGATCATGGCGATGCCGCCGCGCTCGGCCAGCTTGCCTTTCACTGTGATCGTCTTCCCGCAGTATTCAGCAAGTTGATCGTTCATCGGCTTGTGCTCGCCGACAACCAGATAGGCTTTGCCATCGCTGACGATTCCCGCTGGTCCGCCGCTCTTGATGCACTTGGCACCGCAGGACTGGCCATGTTTTTCGCCGACGGCATTATGATCGACGTAGCACATCATATCGACTACTTCGCCGGTGACTTCCTTTGAAGCGGCCGTGTCGTCACCATGCTCGTGCTCCTGCGCCATCGCTAGTGGGGCAGCTGTCAGTGCGACCACGAATGTCGAAGCGACTGCGATTCGAATAATCGCATGCTTGTTTGTTGTTGAATTGAACATGAGGCAAATGTCGGCCTCTCCCGGGATTGGTCAATGCAGCGACGCAGAGAATCGTGTCTGCGAGTTTGCCGCGGCAGACAAGACTGTCTCCTTACACGATTTTCTCAATCAAATCGGCGAACTGATCGAAAAAGTATGATGCATCATGTGGTCCGGGCGCGGCTTCAGGGTGATATTGGACGCTGAAGATCGGCAGTTCCTTGTGCCGCATGCCTTCCACGGTGCCGTCGTTCAAATTTATGTGCGTCACTTCGACATTGGACGGCAGCGACTCCGGATCGACGGCAAACCCGTGATTCTGCGCCGTGATTGCCACTTTGCCGCTGTTCAAATCTTTCACAGGCTGGTTCGCACCGTGATGGCCAAATTTCAGTTTGTAGGTCGATCCGCCGAACGCGAATGCAAGAATCTGATGACCGAGGCAAATCCCGAAAATCGGTTTCTGCCCCATCAAATCGCGCGTTGCTTGATGCGCATACGCGAGGGCCGCAGGATCACCGGGCCCGTTGGAAAGAAAAATGCCATCGGGATTCAGCCCGAGCACTTCTTTGGCAGTGGTGTTCGCTGGCACCACTGTGACGCCGAAACCTTTCTGCCGCAGAAGCCGCAGGATATTTTCTTTGATTCCATAATCGTAGGCAACGACACGAAACCGGACAGGCGGAAGCATGGGTGTGATTCCGCCGTTAGTGGATCTGACCGACCACGGCTCGCTCAGCTTGTCCTCGGGATCCCATTGGTAAATTTCGCGCGCCGAAACCTCGCGGACATAATCCATTCCGATAACGCCCTCACCTTTGATCGCCTCCTGCGTTGCTTCCTCGGGCGACATTTCTTCCGTAGTCAAACAAGCTTTCATCGCTCCACGCGTGCGCAGATGCCGCGTTAACGCGCGAGTATCAATCCCCTGCGCGCCGGGAACGTTCCATTTCTTCAAATATTCATCGAGCGACATTTCCGAGCGCCAGTTGCTTGGGGTTTCGGTCAGTTCTTCAATGACAAAGCCGCGCACATGCGGCGAACAGCTTTCCTGATCGAGTGAATTCGTGCCGTAATTGCCAATCAACGGATATGTCATCGCTACAATCTGCCCGCGATAAGAAGGATCGGTTAACACTTCCTGATAACCGGTCATGGCTGTGTTGAAACAAACTTCGCCTACACGGGTGCCGGTTGCGCCAAATGATTCGCCTTCGAAAAATCGACCGTCTTCGAGGGCTAGGAGTGCGCGCATGTCACCGCGCACTGTGGATCGTGAGGCAGAATTTTCAAATTTGTTAGAGCGATGAATCTTTGAAGCGGCAAAGCCGAGCGGCCACAGCGCTATGGCTTTTTAATGCTTCAACGTTTTAGCGCAGCAACGAAAAACCCGGATCGAAAATTCGATCCGGGCTTTTAAATTATTACCCCGCTGATGCCGTTTAGGCGGATCTCCCGTTCCCTTTTCGTAACGGGCGGATGACCGTCGCCGTAGCATCTGACTTCCAATTAAGGCCTGCCATCTTCTCCCAGCGACTCAGCCTCCTCAAGTTAGCCAAATATCGGTTCGGGAATCCCACCTGTAATCTCGAACATCGCAGGGTAAAGTCCGAAATCACCCGCGACTGATGAGAGCCGCTGGTTGAGAGTTGAGCGAAAAGCACTGGTTTTCTTCCCAACCCTCAACAAACGACTCTCAAATTTTCAAAGAACTACTCCCGCAATTCTGCACCAAGGTCGCTTCGCAACCGCTCGCGAATTTTCGCATGCGCTGCATTCACTTCCTCGCTTGTGAGTGTGCGACTCCGGTCGCGATATGTCAATCGATATGCGACTGACTTTTTTCCCGGACCGAACAGTTGCTCGGCCTCTTTGCCGACGACGCGATCGAAGAAAGCGACTGTTTCCAGCAAAGCCTCCTTCTGAAGAATTACATCAGATATTTCTTCGTGACTCAGAGTATCAGGCACAATCATTGCAATGTCGCGCGTGACTGCCGGAAATTTTCCAAGTTCGCGGAAAGTCGCGTAAAGTCCTCGGCTCGTTTCCGGAAAATCAAGCGATACTTCTGCAACAAAAACCGCACCCGGAGCATCGAGTTTCGAGGAGAGCGCATTGGATAGCTGTCCGGCCATGCCAATCAATTCATGCTTTGCAAGAATGTCGACAGTAAGGGCCATGTCCCTATTTTTTTGAGGAGCACGCTGAAAAGACAATTTGTCTTTTCTCGTCAATTCAATCGTGCCCTTCAGGTCGAAAAAATCGAACGGGCGTTTTTCGGTCCGCCAGTGAACTTCACTGCCACGGTTACCCCAAAGCAGAATAGCTATTCGTTTCTTTTCTACGCCGCCAGGTGGTTCGAAAACCCTGCCTGTTTCAAAGATCGCGAGACCTTTCGCTCCAGCACGAACGTTGTGGTCAAGTACTCCCAACAACCCGGACAACAAGCTGGGGCGTAGTGCCACATGATCTTCGCTCAGCGGATTGCGTAACTCGATCGCATTTTCCGCAAACGCGAATCTTTTCCTGGGAAGCAACTTCGACGTGCGCACTTCAGTAAGGCCAGCTGCAACCAGTCGTTCGCGCATTTGTAATTCCAAATCGTGCGCCCGGTCAGCCTTGCTCGACGGCGTGAACCGGCTCTGATCCGTTCCCGGGATTCTCTCGACGCCGTAGGCTCTTACGACTTCTTCGATGAGATCGACATCGTGCTGCAAATCTCGCCGGTAACTCGGAACTTTCCATTGCGTTATCTTGGCCGCGCTAATTTTCTTCAAACCGAATCTGGTTAGAACGTCGTCGACCGTTTTCGGTTTGATAGCGATCCCAACAACGCGATCGCATTTTTCGTATCGCAATGAAACGTCGGCAGGGTTCACCGGCAGCTTGCCGGAGACGTTGATTTCCTTTGCTGGAATTCCGCCTGCGATCTCCTCGATCAATTCGGTGGCCCGCTGCGATGCCCGGAGCACCATTTCGGGATCGACGCCGCGCTCGAATCGGTAACTGGCATCGCTCGGTAGATTTAATTCGCGCGCGGTCCTACGAATACTCGCCGGCAAAAAATAAGCTGCTTCCAGCAATACATTCTTGGTTGACTCAGTCACGCCGGTTTCTTCTCCGCCCATCACACCGCCGATCCCGACCGCGCGCTCCTGGTCGGCCACAACACAATTGTCCGGCTTGAGCGAATAAGTCTTTCCATCGAGTGCGAGAAATTTCTCGCCGTCACGCGCGAGGCGCACGTTGACGCCGCCATTCAGTTTGTCCGCGTCGAACGCGTGCGTCGGTTGTCCCAGCTCCAGCATCACGAAGTTCGAGATATCGACGATGTTGTTGATGGAGCGAACCCCAACGCTCTCGATCTTCGCGCGTAACCATTGCGGACTCGGCACCACCATTACGTTGTCGATCTTGCGCACGGAGAAAAACGGACATTCGCGCGTTGAGGTGATATTCACGCCGGTCTTCTTGACGGGAATTTTCGATTCGCGTGATGTTGACTTAAGATCTTTTGCTGTGAGCGCCGCAATTTCGCGCGCCAATCCGAAGTGACTCAGCAAATCGCCACGGTTCGGTGTGATTTCGACATCGAGAATCGTGTCGCTCGGGAAGAGATCCGAGATCGGCGCCCCGATTTTCGCTTCGGGCGACAGGATCAAAAGACCGCTCGCGTCCGAGCCAAGGCCGAGTTCGGTGGGGCTGCAAAGCATTCCTTCGGATTCGACGCCGCGCAGTTTGCTTTTGCGAATCTCATTTCCGTTCGGCAGCACTGCGCCCGGCAAGGCCAGCGGAACTTTGTCGCCGACTTTGTAGTTTGTCGCGCCGCAGACGATTTGGCGTGTTGTGCCGCTACCGTCGGTCACTTCGCAAACTGTAAGCCGATCAGCATTTGGATGTCGCGACGACGCGGCGATTTGCGAAACGATCACCTTGTCGACCTTCGCTCCGTGCGTCTCGATATTCTTGGTTTCAATGCCGGCCCGAGTCAGCAATTCCGCGATCTCTCCGGGATTTTCCGGAAGATGGACAAATTCACGCAACCAATTGACGGAGAATTTCATGCGAATTGGCGGAGAAACCGCAAATCATTTTGCGCGAAGAAGCGGATGTCGGGAATGTCGAACAGAATCATCGCCAGGCGATCCATGCCAAGGCCGAACGCGTAGCCGCTCCACTTTTCGGGATCGTAAGCTTTGTCACCGCGCGCTTTGTTGACTGCTTCGAAAACGGCTGGATGTACCACGCCCGAGCCTGCGACTTCGATCCAGCGCTCGCCACCTTTGAGTGCTTTCGATTTCACATAAACCTCGAGACTCGGCTCGGTGAACGGGAAGAAGTGCGGACGAAATTGCACTTCGGTTCCCGAACCGAAAAGTTCGCGCATGAAAAACTCGAGAGCGCCTTTCAAATCGGCGACGCTAACGTTTTCATCGACATAAAGTCCTTCGATCTGGTGAAACTGCGGGCTGTGGGTGGCGTCGAGTTCATCGCGACGATAGGCAGCACCTGGAGCAATGACACGAATCGGCGGAGGCGCGGCTTGCATCGTTCGAATTTGGACGGTGGAAGTGTGCGTTCGAAGCAAACGTCCGTCCGGCAAATAAAATGTGTCCTGCTCGTTTCGCGCAGGATGTTCCGGCGGCGTGTTCAGCGCATCGAAACAATGCCATTCGTCTTCAATGTCCGGGCCATCCGCGAGAGCGAAACCCATTCGCCGAAAAATTTCGATAGAACGTTCCCACATTTGTGTGAGCGGGTGCAGCGCGCCGATTTCGTGGCGCGTTCCCGGCAGCGAGATGTCGATTCTGGCAAGCGCGTCCGATTCTTTTTCAGAGCGGAATTGCGCGTTGCGGGTTTCGATCGCGGCGGTGACGGTATTGCGAACCTCGTTGAGGAGTTTGCCAATGACTGGCTTTTCTGCCTTCGCGAGCGTTTTCATCTGTTCGCCCCAGGCAGATACGCTGCCGCTTTTGCCGAGATATTTTACGCGCGCCGCCTCAAGCGCCTGTTCGTCAGCCGTAGCTTCGATTTCGCGCAAGGCGTCGTCACGGAGCTGTTCGAGTGGATGCATGAGACGTGGAAGCGTTAAAGAGGTTAAGCGTCGAAGCGAATCCGCTGCAACGCATCAACAGTTCATCGCTTCTACGGCAGGGTCACGCCGCCTTCTTGTTTTTCTTTTCCAGGGCGCTCTTTGCCTGATCGACCACCGACTGGAATGCGGCTTGATCCGTAACGGCCAGCTCTGCGAGAATTTTCCGGTCGAGGCCGATGCCTGCGGCTTTCAATCCTTCTGCAAGCCGGCTGTAGGTCATTCCGTTGGCACGCGCAGCTGCGTTCAGGCGTTGAATCCAGAGATAACGAAACGTGCGTTTGCGCGTTTTGCGATCGCGATACGCCCAATACTGGCCTTTCATGATCGCGTCTTTCGCGTAGCGGAAAAGTTTTGAACGGCGCCCGCGGTAACCCTTCGCTTTCTTTAAGACTCGTTTGCGTCGCGCCCGACTGGCGGGCGCGTTAGTAGCTCTTGGCATTGTTATTTCCCCAAATCACTTCGGGGTTCCTCGTTCAGCAAGCTGTTTGTTCCAATTGTCGATCTTCGCGACCTCACTCGCTGATACGGTCCCGTCGCCCGGAACCAGGTGCGCAGATCGTCACGACGCGGCAGCGTCGGGAGACGAACAATAGGTAGTGAGTCGAGAATGACAACTGCTTTCTGTAGAGGCGACCGCTAAGAGCGTTGAACCTTGAAGTGTTAAACGGGCCGGTTACGTAACGCTTTAACGCTTCAACGTTTTAGTGCTAAATTCGGCCCGCATGCACTGGCTCGGGCGTCATCGTCTCCTGGTCCTCGCTTTGATTTGCATTTCTTGGACGGGCTTGATCGTTTCCGGTCATTTTTTTCCGGGCGTGCCATTTATTTCGGCGCCGTGGCGCGGTGAACAGAGCTTTGAGGACTTCCTTCGGCGTGAAGGCCGGAAGACGCCGGCACCGTCCGACTTTGTTTTTCTGGGGATCGATCAAAGCACATTGCAGTTGCCACCGCTGACCGCTGAAGAGATTGCGAGCAACCGCGCCTTTCAGCTTATGACCGAGAAGCCGTTCCCGTGGTCGCGGGAAGTCTGGGCGCTTTTGCTCGATCGTTTGTTCGCGGCGGGTGCGCGTCTGGTGATATTCGATATGATCTTTAGTCCGCCCAACGACGGGGATACAGCCTTTCACTCTGCGCTTGATCGTTACCGTGATGAGGTTGTGATCGGCGCAAATTTCGACATGGCGAATACAGCTCAAGCCGTCACGCCGAACAATACGCTGATTCCACCGCCCCAATTGCAGGATAATCGCGTCGGGTTCGTCAATTTCTGGACCGATCCAATCGACGGAAAGATTCGCGCTGTAACTTACCGCGTGACCGACCGGCAACTCGCCGATCTACCGCCCGACTCGACCGAAGAAGTCTATCAATCCCTTTCGGCCCGTGCACTCGCCAAGATCGGTCACGCGAATGATGTGCCGCAGGATTTTCGTGGTCACATGATTCGCTTCACGTCGCCGGATGCGTTTGCGCCTCGTCCGCTATACGAAGTTTTCGATCCAAAGTTTTGGCGTGCTAATTACGCCGACGGCTCATTTTTTAAGAACAAAATTGTGATGGTGGGATCGTCAGCACAGGTCGAGCACGATTTCGTCGATACGCCCATGAGCCCGACCACGCTAGGTCCGGCGCTGCATCTGCAGGCAATGGCTGCGGCGATGAACCATGAATTTTTGCGCCAGACCCCGGCAAAGACTGGCCTTGTCCTTGTCGGCGCGGCGGGGTTGGTGGCGTGGTCGCTGGTCGCCTTTTTGCGTCGGCCGTTACTTTGTCTTGGTACGCTGGTTGTGCTTACAGGCGCGTATCTTGGTTCGGCACGACTTCTCTACGATAAGACAGGGCTTCTTCTCCTCACTGTTCCCGTGCTTTCGGCCCTGGTGTTAAGCGGATTATTTTCGCTCGGGTTGGAGTACGCACTCGAATGGCGTGAGAGGGTACGCACCAGGCGCACCCTCGAACGTTATGTCTCGAAAAATTTGGTGAAAGAGGTTCTGGAAAATCCGGACAGCTACTACAGCTCGCTCCGCGGCGCGCGCCTCCCTGTCACCGTCCTGTTTTCGGATTTGATCGGGTTCACCACGTTGTCCGAGAAGGGCGACCCCGAGGCGTTAGTTGCACAACTTAATGAATATCTCAGCCGCATGACCTCGGTTGTTTTCAGGCACGGTGGTACGCTGGATAAATTCATTGGAGATGGGATCATGGCCGTATGGGGCAATGTGCGCAGCTTTGGCATGGCAGAGGACGCGAAAAAGTGTGCGCGCGCGGCGCTGGGAATGCGGCATGAGTTACGACAGCTCAATCAAAACTGGCGCGAACAGGGGCGAATGGGGTTTGGCATGGGCATTGGCATCAATCACGGTGAAGTGATTGTTGGCAATGTTGGCTCGCACGAGCGCATGGATCCCACGGTGATTGGCGACTCGGCGAATCTCGCGTCGCGGATTGAGGGTCTTACTCGAGTTTATGGGCTCGATATTCTGGTCGGTGCGACAGCCGCCGAGCTGGTGCGAGACGAGGTTTACCTTCGCTCGGTTGCCCGCGTACAAGTGAAAGGCAAGACCAAACCGGTGGATGTCTTCACTTTTATTGGCGCCCGGAACGAAGAGGGCGATCCGGAATTCCTGAAGTGGCTGGAGACGTACGAAGAGGGATTAGAGAAGTTCCGGGGCCGCGATTTTACTGAGGCAAAGATTCTGTTTTCTCGTTTCCTGGAATTTTATCCAGACGATTTACTTGCCAAAATGTATCTGAATCGCGCGCTCGAATACGAGCAGACGCCCCCGGATGAAGCCTGGGCGGCGGTGGAGGTGTTCGAGAAAAAGTGATGGTTGCGGATCGCGTTCTGTGATCCTGAGCCGCGAAGACGGCGAAGACCTCACAAATACGCACGCCGTCACGCGGGATCATGCGCAATGTTCCTCGGATAAGAGGCACGTTCTGTGAGGTCCCTCGCTTCGCTCGGGATGACGCGCGTTTTCGTTTTGCTGGCGAAATTCGCTATGCAGCGTAAAGAATCCGCGTGAAGGAAGCGCCAAAGAGTTTTCATTTCCTTGGGATTTGCGGCACAGCCATGGCCTCGGTGGCAGCAGCGCTGAATGAGCGCGGATTCACAGTCACCGGGTCGGATGAAAATGTTTATCCGCCGATGTCGACCTTTCTTCAGGGAAAAGGCATCTCATTGAAAGAGGGTTATCGCGCGGAGAACATTCCTGCGGATGCAGATGTCGTGGTGATTGGCAACGCGATGACGCGCGGCAATCCCGAAGTAGAAGCCGTGCTGAACAGAAAGCTCCTTTATCTTTCGTTGCCGGAAGTGCTTAAAAATTATTTTTTGCGCGGGCGCCATAATCTCGTTGTTACGGGGACGCACGGCAAAACAACGACAACGGCGTTGCTTGCCTGGATCATGGAGAAAGCCGGACGTAAACCGGCTTACGTCATCGGTGGACTTCCGAAGAATCTCGGCCAGGGAGCGCGCTTGAATGATTCAAAGTATTTCGTGATCGAAGGCGACGAGTACGACTCAGCGTTTTTTGACAAGCGCTCGAAATTTATTCATTACCTGCCAGAGCTGCTCATCATCAACAACATCGAGTTCGATCATGCCGATATCTTCAACAGCCTTGATGAAATCAAGCTTAGCTTCCGGCGTTTGCTCAACATTGTTCCCCAGAACGGCATGGTGGTGGTGAACGGCGACGACGCCAATTGCGTCGAGGTGGCAAAAGATTGTCTTGCGCAGATGATTGAAGTGGGTTTCTCGAAGAATTGTGCGCAGCGAATTTGCGATGTCGTCTGTTCGGCTGCGGGGTCGAGATTCAAGCTCGGAGATGAGGCATTCGAAATTCCGCTTGTAGGCGAATTCAATGTTCGCAACGCCGCAATGGCGGCGATTGCAGCGCGATTTTATAATGTGCCGAAGGCAAAAATCGACAGCGCGTTCAAGAGCTTTTCAGGAATCGCGCGTCGACAGGAACTTCGCGGTGAAGCGCGAGGCGTAAAAGTGATCGACGATTTCGGTCACCATCCGACTGCAATTGCCCAGACCTTGGAAGCATTGCGCCACCGATACCGCGGAAATCGCCTCTGGGCAGTCTTCGAACCCCGCTCCAACACAACGCGGCGAGCAGTCTTTCAACGGGAGCTTCCCGACGCCTTGAAGTTAGCCGATGGAGTTTTCATGTCGCAGGTGGCCAAGCTGGAACAAATCCCGGAAAAAGAGCGACTAAATCCGGAGAAAGTTGTGGCTGCGATTGGCAAGGCAGGCCGTCCTGCATTTTACGAGCGGAACGCCGATGCAATCGTGGATCGGATCGTTCCGATGCTGCGGCCCAATGATGTCGTCGCAGTTTTTAGCAATGGCGGTTTTGATAACATCCACGAGAAGTTGTTAACGCGTTTGAGATCGTGATTCGAGACCCGGTGATTTGTTAAATCGGGGAACGACGAATCACGGGCATTTCGAATCACGGCGTCGGCGGAGCCGCCGACGTATGATCGTGTACAATTCGCCATCCTTCAGGCAGGAGTTTAAGAATGAGCGTGAATCGGCCGTGCGGCTGATCGTTTGCACGATTCAGTTTCCACTGGCCGGATGCTACTGCCGAATCAGATGACAGCAGCGTGATTTCCACGTCGGAAAACATGAGCGTCCCCATCTTGGCCCGGTTGGAATATTTTTGCTTGTAACGATTGCGCACAGTTTGCCAGCCGCGCCTGATTGTGTCTTCTGAAATAAAGACTGTCGATGCCGAGCGAGCATATCCATTCATAAATCCATCAATATCGCCCCGGTTCCAGGCATCCTGCTGCTTCTGGAGAACGGATCGAATCTGAGTTGCTGAACTGGCGGTTTGTTCGGGTGCTGCAAAGGGAGCGACCACCATCGCCATGAGGCCACAAGACGCGATCGCGATGCAATGCACTCTACCCAGACTCAGAGGACTGATCATTTGCGGCGACAGCAATCTCTTGTAAGCTAGCTGCCCTGCTGGGTCCAGCTTCAGGATTGTTTCAACCGAGGGAAATATTTTGACGGGTCTCATAAATGCACTAGCGTCGCCCATCCATCCAAATAAGGCTGTGCACCGCTTTTTCTGCATCGCGACGCTTGTGCTTGCCAGCGCGACGGCCGTTTCCGGTCAGAACAGACCGCCTCGTCCCGAAGCAACTCCCGCTTCCGAGGCAGCAAGATCTGAGCCGGTAGAAGCGCCCGCGCCTCCGCCTCCAAACGCGCCTTCTACGGTTCGCCTCCAGTTTCCAAACAGTGATGTCGTCGATGTGCTGCATCTCTACGAGCAGCTCACCGGCAAAAAGCTGGTCATGGACAATTTCGTGCAGGGCAAGGTGAACATTTTCATCGCCAAGGATGTGTCGCGCGAAGAAGCGATCAAGATCATCGAGATGAGCATGTCCCTGAACGGAATTTCTCTCGTTCCAGCTGGCAAGGACTTGATCGACGTTGTGGGCGCGGGCCAAAATCCTCGGAAAGCGCCGGTGCCAATCGTTTCCGATCTGGCGGATATCCCTGCGGGGAACCCGGTGATCAGCTTCCTGTTCCATCTGCAGTACGCGGATGCACAGGAACTCCAACAAGTGTTGATGGCATATTTTCAGGGAAGCTCAGGAACGATCAATATTCTCGCCCTGCCGAAAGCATCGGCTCTTCTGGTGACGCAGAACGCCGACATTATCCGACAGCTTGCAAGTGTAATAAACCAGGTAGACGTGGCACCTGCGGAAGTTGTCAGTGAGTTCATCAAGCTCGATCGCGCCGATGCGAGCAAAGTCTCCGATATGCTCAAGGACATTTTCGAGAAGGGCACCGAATCGCCTACTCAGCCGGGCGTTCGCAATGTGAAATTGCCTGGAGCGATTCCGCAACCCCAGCAGGCTGAAGGCCCGGGATTAGGGGTGCTATCCGAGGAAGCCATCATCGTAGGTAAAATCAAACTGACTCCCGACGTGCGCACCAACCGTATTCACGTCGTGACGCGCCCGATCAACATGCCTTTCATCCGGGAACTGATTCATCAATTTGATGCCAACGTTGAATTTGCGAAGCCCGTCACGCGGTATTTGCAATACGTATCGGCCGGTGACGTTCTGCCCGTGCTGGTTCAGGCGTTGACGGAGCCAGGCACTGAGGGCGCTGGCGCGCAACCCGGCGGCGGGCTGCCTGGCGCGAGTCCGCAACCGCAGCAGCAACAACAACAGCGAGGCGCGAATCCCTACTTGAACCAGAACAGTGGCACGACTGGTTTCGGGGGTACGGGTGGGAGCGGCAGCACATTGAATATTTCCGAGGAGCTCCAGACGCAACCGGTAAACACCACGCCGCAAGCCGTCACGGTCGGAAACTCCAAGCTCATCGCCGACCAGCGCGCCAATTCCATCATCATCCTCGGAAATCGAGACGTTGTGGTGAAGGTGGAGAAAATCCTGGATCAAATGGATGTCCAGGCGCCGCAAGTCGCGCTGAGCACGGTGATCGGCCAGTTGACGCTCGGCAACAACGAGGAGTTCGGTGTCGATTGGTTCGCAAAATACCATAACAGGTTCCTCGGCACCACGCGCAATAACAACATATTTGGCACTACTAATGTGCCACACGATCCCGGAGTTCCGGTGCCCAGTGGCTCGGCCGCGCCCAACATTCTCGATCCCTCAAACCTGATTAACTTCAGCAATATTATTCAGAGTGTGGGCGGCGGGACCAACCTTTACGTGGCAGCCGGCAACGCTTTCGCTGCCATAGTGCACCTCCTTGAGTCCACGAATCGTTTCAAAGTTTTGTCGCGGCCGACGGTTTTCACAAGCAACAATAAGAAAGCTATCATCGCTTCCGGCCAGGAAGTTCCCGTGCCGACGAGCACTCTGACGAATGCCGGGGTTGTTAACACACAAGCTTCTATTCAATCAAGCATCGAGTACAAAAGTGTCGTGCTTCAGCTCGAGGTCGTGCCGCTTATTAATTCCGAGAAGGTCGTGTCGCTCGATATTTTGCAGAAGATCGACAGCCTCGTTCCGAATGGAAACGTACTCATCAGTGGTAATGAGGTCCCAACAATCGACACCAAGTATATTCGCACGAACGTTTCCGCGGCGAACGGGTCTACCATTATTCTGGGCGGATTAATCCAGGAGCAAAAGCAGAAGCAGACCCAGGGTTTTCCTTATCTCTCACGCATTCCTCTCATTGGCGCCGCGTTCCGCAGCACATCAAGTGGCAAACAACGGCAGGAATTAGTCATTCTCATGTGTCCGCAGGTGACCCTGACCAAGCTGGATCAGTATCGGCTGCGCCAGAAGTGGGAGAACACGACTCATTTTGGCGCGGACCTGGATCAGAACGAGTGTCCGGATTGCCCCAAAACGCAAGAGGGCAAACAGTTAACCTTGCCACCACCTGATATTCCCGAACCGAAAGATATGCGTTAACTTGCTTCTATTTTTATGAAACGAATAGCTCTCACGTTAACCCTGTGTCTTGGCGCGACCATCGCGCTGGCCGATGATTACGATATTCTGGACTACGATTTTATTCGTTCAATCGATCCATTGGCTCAGAGAGACGAATGGGCTCTGCTCCACCAGGGGAAAACTCTGAATGCGACTGACTTTGCACCACGGTACAAGTGGCGATGGTGTTACTACTTCAAGGATGGCGAGCAACTCATTGCGCAACCCGCTTATGTGGGCTCTATGCAAACGGCCCTGCGTCGACTTGGTTATTACTGCGGCCCGGTCAACGGCGTGTTTACGCCCCAAGTAAGCGAGGCCATTGCACGACTGCAAAAGAATTGTTCCATGCGTGTGACGGGTACCCTCACCGAACCGGTACGACGCGCATTGCATCTACCTTGAGCGCTCAAGGAGAGCGCGGTTTCTGTCAATACGTTAAAAACGGCGGTGTCGAGAACGCAGCTTCTTGATTACGCATTATGCGTGAAAGACCTTGCGAAACGCCTTAAATCGGTTTCATTCGAACGCTTCCAATTCTGCATTGTCGATTCTAATGAACGTCCCCTGAATGAGCTCATCTGCCAATCAATCGCTGATTAATTTGCTGTTGGAAAGCGGTGTTGCTTCGACTGAAGACGCGGCACAACTTGCAGTGAACCTGAACGGCGGTTCCTGGGTGAGCCAGGTACTTGATTCCGGCAAGGTTGATGAGCAGCGCTTTCTCGGCGCGATCGGCAACTTCTTCCGCGTGCCGGTTACGTCTATCGATGCAAAAGCGATTGATCGCGCGACATTATCGGCCTTACCGAGTCGCTTTGTTTTTCAACATCACATTTTGCCCATCGAGGTGAAGGAAAACGCAGTGGTGCTGGCGACGTACGATCTTTTTAACTCTATTGGCCGCCAACTTGCATCGCAGCTTTCGAAAAAGCCGGTGGAATGGGTGCTGGTGCCGCGTGCGCAGGTTCTGCGGGCGATGAAGACTCTCTACGGCGTCGGCGCAGAAACATTCGATGAGATTCTTAAGACGAATCGTTCTTTCGAGGCGTTGCAGGATACCGAGACCGCCATCGATATGAATGATGACGATCCGGAGGCGTCGGTGGTGAAATTTGTGAACCAGATTATTCGCGAAGCGATTTTCGAGCGCGCGACCGATATTCATGTCGAACCGTTGGAGAACGATCTGCGGATTCGGTATCGAATCGACGGAATTTTGCACGAGGTCGCTGTGCCGCCGCAATTGCGAGTCCTGCAATCGGCCATTATCTCGCGCCTGAAAGTAATGTCGCACATGGACATCGCGGAGCGCCGTCTGCCGCAAGACGGGCGCATCAATCTGCAGTCGAACAATCAGAACATTGACGTGCGCGTTTCGACAATCCCAACGGTCAACGGCGAATCGATCAGTCTGCGATTGCTCATCCGCAGCCAACAACAGTTCGGATTTGATCGGCTCGAGCTCAGCGACCAGCAGGAGAAAACCATTCGGCATCTGTTGGCGCAGCCCAACGGGATCATCCTTCTTACCGGTCCGACCGGCTGTGGAAAATCGACCTCGCTGTATTGCTTCTTAAGCAGCATTAACTCGGTCCAGCGCCGTATCATCACCATTGAAGAACCAGTTGAATATCGAATTCCGGGTGTCTCACAAATCGATGTGAAACCGGAGATTGATCTGACGTTCGCAAAAGGTCTCCGCCACATTCTGCGACAGGACCCCAACGTGGTGATGGTGGGTGAGATTCGCGACATCGAAACCGCGGACATCGCAATCCGCGCGGCGATGACAGGTCACCTCGTTTTCAGTACGCTGCATACGAACGACGCCGTCGGTGGAATTACACGTTTGCTCGATATGGACGTGGAACCGTTTCTGCTCTCCTCGGTGGTGAAATCGTTCATTGCGCAACGGTTGGTACGCACCATTTGTCCTGACTGCGCGCAATTGGTTGATTATCCGCGCGAATATCTCGCTGAGATCGGTTTTCCGGTAAAGGAACTGGGCACCCGTTTCCAGCGTGGCGCCGGTTGCGATCAATGCCGCCAGACCGGCTATCAGGGTCGTGCGGCAATCTATGAGATTTGCGTTATCACCGAGCCATTAAGAAAATTGATCATGCAAAAGCGCGATGGCGGCGAGCTCAAGCAATGTGCCATTGTTGAAGGCATGCAAACCTTGCGGCAGGACGGCTGGCGACGGGTCTCTCAAGGCAAAACAACGATCGAAGAAGTGGTTCGGGTCACGCAAACCGACGAGGTGATGGCCGAAACCACAGAAGAAGCCGAGCCGATGATGGCGGGGTAATTGCGCTAAGAGCAAAGCGCAAACACCGAAACGGAATACGCCATTGGTCCTTGGCTCTTAGCGTTTCAGTTTCTGCTCAGGAATCGCCGCGCAATTCGCGAATCGCCTTGGCGTAATCTTTCGCGTGAAAAATTGACGTGCCGGCGACGAGGACGTTTGCGCCGTTTTCGATCGATACTCGCGCGGTCTCGGCGTTGATGCCGCCGTCTACTTCGATGTCGATCGTGTCGCTCAGCGATCTTGCATGCCTAACTTTTGGCATTTGATCAGTTCGAAAGGATTGACCCCCGAAACCCGGATGCACGGTCATCACCAATAGCATGTCGATCTTGTCCAGAAACGGTTCGACTGAATCGAAGGAGGTCTCGGGATTTAGAGTGAGCCCGGCGCGGCAACCGGCTTCTCGAATCTGCCGCAATGTGTCCACCACGCTGTGTTTCGCCTTCGGTTCCACGTGAACAGTGATTGAGTTTGCGCCGGCTTTGATAAATCTCGGGACGTAGTGATCGGCATGCTCGATCATAAGATGAACATCAAGGGGCAGACTTGTTAGGCCGCGCACCCGTCCGACAATCTCCGGACCGAAGGAAATGTTATCGACGAAATGTCCATCCATGATGTCGCAGTGGATCCAATCGGCACCCGCGGCTTCCACGCGATGGATTTCGTCACCGAGTCGTGAGAAATCGGCGGCCAGAATGGACGAAGCGACAATCACTCTTCCCATCAGTGATGGAGTAAAGGAGTAATGGGGTAATGGCAAGCATTCGGCAGCACTCCACTGCTCCAACACTTCACAAGTCCAACAGAAATGCCGCTTGACGGCGTGCTGCTCTGTTTCATGTTACGGGCGTTTCAGCCGGCCGAATCGCGCTCGTGGGAGTGCCATGTGAAGACAGGCCGCCTCAGGCGGATGAACGCGCTTCTTCTCAGGCTGAAGAATTGCTGCTAATAAATAATTCATGTTCAACGGACTTTTCGGCTGGTTATCCAGCGACATCGGGATCGATCTGGGTACGGCAAACACACTTGTTTACGTAAAGGATCAAGGGATCGTGCTTCGCGAGCCATCAGTGGTGGCCGTACAGGCTGGCACCAACCGAGTGCTGGCTGTCGGTGATGAAGCCAAGCGCATGCTCGGCCGCACACCGGCAAACATCGTCGCGGTCCGGCCGCTTAAAGATGGAGTCATTGCGGACTTCGAAGTGACAGAAGCGATGCTGCGCCACTTCATCACTAAAGTGCACAATCGCCGGGTAAAGGCTAGACCGCGTGTTGTTATCGCCGTGCCGTCCGGAATCACGGAAGTGGAAAAGCGGGCTGTGCGTGAATCGGCGACCCATGCCGGAGCGCGTGAGGTTTATTTGATCGAAGAACCAATGGCCGCCGCGATTGGAGTGGGACTTCCGGTACAGGATCCGGCGGGTAACATGATTATCGATATTGGAGGGGGCACGACGGAGGTCGCACTTATTTCGCTGTCGGGGATTGTGTTTAGTCGAAGCGTGCGCGTCGCCGGCGACGAACTGGACGAGGCGATCGTGCAGTATATGAAGCGCGCCTACAATCTGATGGTTGGTGAACGTACAGCCGAGGAGATAAAGATTAAGATTGGGTCTGCATATCCGAGCGAAAAGGAGACCAGCGTCGAGGTTAAGGGACGCGACCTGGTCGCCGGTTTGCCTAAAACGTTAATGATCACTTCACAGGAAGTGCGCGAAGCGTTGCTTGAACCGATCTCGACAATTGTCGATTCTGTGCGGATCACCCTCGAACGTTGCCCGCCTGAGCTTTCGGCAGACCTCGTTGATCGCGGGCTGGTGCTGGCGGGCGGCGGCGCGCTACTGCGGGGCTTCGACAAGCTTTTGAGCGAGGAAACAGGCTTGCCTGTCCATGTTGCTGAAGATCCGCTCAGCGCCGTGGCGGAAGGGACCGGCAAATGCCTCAATGAACTTAAATTCTTGCGTCAAGTGGCCTCGGCAGATCGCCAGTGGCGGTAGGAAGAATTGCGGATTCGCGATCTCGCATTGCGGACTGATGTCGATTCTTGCGCAGATATCGACCCTGTTTAATCCGCGATCTACAATTCGTAATCCGCAATTGCGATGAGCCGCACTAATATCATCGCCTTGCTGATTTTCGGCGCGATTCTGGGATACTTTCTCAGCTTCGGCCCGACGACCACCCAGAAGTTCAAGGCTGGTGTGTATCAGTTGTTGGCGCCGTTTTTCACCGGAGGCTCCGGAATAAAAAAGCAGATTACATCGGTGCGTTCAGGTTTGAAGTCGCTCGATCAATTAGAGCATGAAAATACTGCCTTACAGGTGGAAAACCGAGAACTGAGGGCGACTAACCAGGGTTTACGGGATGCCGAGGGTGAGGTGAATCGCCTGCGCCATGCTCTTAATTATCGTGAGCGCTCAGTCTTCAAGTTGATCGCCGCGGAAATTGTTGCGCGTGATTCCTCGACCTGGTGGCGAACGGTTACGATTAATCGCGGTAAGAGAGATGGCATAGAAATCGACATGGCTGTCGCAACCGATGAGGGGTTAGTGGGAAAAATCACCACCGTCAGCGAGAGCGTCTCAGTTGTTTTGTTGGTTTCCGATGAAAACTGCCGGGTCGCGGCAAAGGTTGAAGGAAGTCGAGAACAGGGGATCGTCTCTGGCGAACGGGTAACGACGGGACTCACCCCGGTTTTGAACCTGAATTTTCTGTCAAAGCAGGCTGACCTGAAGCCTGGTCAAAAAGTTTATACTTCGGGAGTTGGCGGGGTGTTCCCGTCGGGTCTGCTGATTGGCTCTGTGAAAACCTTCCGCGTACGAGAACTGGATGGTCAAGCACAACTTACGCCCGCGGTCGATTTGTCGCATCTGGAGGATGTGTTCGTAGTGACTGGCCGAAAATGATTTTCTTTTTTGTTTTGCTCCTACTTGTCTTGGTGGCGCAGATTGCGGAGTTTTTTATTCCGGCGTTACCCTGGCTTTGCAACGCGCACGTGTACATTGCGCCTGTGATTGTTTTCTATGGTGCAATGGCCCTGCCGTTTCCCCTCATGCTCGCGCTCGCTCTGTATGCCGGGATTTTGCTGGATGCCATGACCGTGCAGGTAATCGGAGGGAAAGTTGAAATTTCAACTGGATCATCGATACTCATTTACGGTGTACTCGCAGGAGTAATGCATGGGCTTAGACCGCTGTTTGCACGCGGGCGTTGGGAAGTGCACTGCGTTCTGAGCGGCGTGTTCACCTCATTGATAGTTCTGGCGCAATATTTAATGATTACGTTCCGCCGCGGTTCTATTGTTTTCACCCGCGAAATTTGGTGGCAGATCGGCGGGCCCGGGCTCATTGCCATGGCTATGGCCCCCATTCTTTTCTGGTTTTTACAGTGGATAGGACGGATTACCGCTTACTCCTATCAACCGGAAAGGGGGCGACTTGAATGAACAGGCGCCGTGTGACTTCGCGTGTGCGGATTCAATTGGTCGGGGTCCTTATGCTGATGGGTTTGGGCGCGCTCGGTCTCAAGCTTTGGTGGATCCAGGTGGCACATGGCCAGGACTGGACTTCCCAGCTCCGAGGTAGCTCCCAGGCGACGGTGCGCATTCCATCTGTGCGTGGCGAGATCAAAGACCGCAATGGCGTCACCCTAGTCCAGAACCGGGCGAGTTATGAGGTTGATTTTTATTTGCCAGAAATGGTCAAAGGCTATCGGGAGCGCTTCGGTTCGCCGCCCACGGCCGAGTATCGAGCGACCATTAATGGAATGCCAAAGGACCTGAAGGAACCGGACATTATCAAGATCGTTAATAATGGCGTCGTCCCACGCCTCAACGACCTCGATCTGGCGCGCGATTACAACGCGGGCAAGTTGCAAAAGCATTATCGCAACGATACCGAAGTTCCGTTTTCCTACGTTAAAGACATCGATTTTCCAACTTTGGCGAAATTTTCCGAGCACGATGTCGGCTTGCCCGGAGTGGAATTGGCGATCAAACCCGTACGTTCTTACGTTTACGGTGCGCTTGCTGCGCATCTTTTGGGTTACGTCGGCTTGCCAGACGACGTGGATAAGGAGGACGCGAAGAAATTCACGTTTTACCAGGGAGACGTGGAAGGGAAATCGAACGTCGAAAAAATCATGGATGAATATCTGCGCGGAAAACCTGGGGTGCGTTATTTACGGCGCAATGCAAAGGGAACCATTGATGGCGTTCTGCGGGAAGATCCCCCGGAGCAAGGCGCCAATGTTTTGCTGACTATCGATGCGCGCATTCAGGCGATTACAGAGGAAGCGTTGCGCGCAGTGAGTCGGGCCGGCGCGGTAGTTGTCGATCCGAACAATGGCAACATTCTGGCGGCGGCTTCGGTGCCCTCCTTTGATCCGAATACCTTTATCCCGAGCATCAAGGCGAAAGATTGGCAAGCCCTGCAGAAGGACGAGGGCGATCCGTTGGTCAACCGCGCGATTAGTTGCCTGCCACCGGGCTCGACATTCAAGCTCATCACGGCACTCGCCGGATTGCGGGGCACTAAAAATCTCGCAGGCGCCAAGTACAGCTGCGGTGGCGGGGTGAGTTACGGCGACCATTTTTTCCGATGCTGGGTCGCCGAAAAACATTACACGCACGGGACCATCGGAGTCGCCGATGCGCTCAAGGTTTCATGTGATTCCTTTTTCTATCAATATGGCAACGCGGCCGGGATTCAGTCGATTGACGCCGTTGGCAAGATGTTAGGCATGGGCGAAGAATCGGGTTTGCACCTGTCAGGCGAACAAACCGGCAATATGCCAGGGCCTGAGTGGATGCAGATTCACCATCCTCAGGAGAGATGGTCACAAGCTCAAACCGCCAATGTTTCAATCGGTCAGGGATACACGCTGGTTTCGCCCTTGCAATTGGCAATGGCCTATGTGGCGATCGCAAATGGTGGCATGTGCTATTACCCGCGCTTGATCGACAAAGTTTTGAAGCAAGACGGTACTCCGGTGTTAGATGAACAAGGAAATCCGGCAGCGCCACCACCGCGTGTGCGATCTGATTTGCGCCAGGAAATCTCCCCTGAACACATCGAGCTGGTTCGCAAAGGTCTTTGGAAGGTCGTTAATGAAGATGGTGGCACCGGCGGCAGAGCACGTTTGAAAGAGTGGGTCGTAGCGGGGAAGACTGGTACGGCGCAAGCAACTGACCGTGGACAAGAGGAAAACGTGGCGTGGTTCGTGTGTTTCGCGCCCTTTGACCATCCGAAATACGTCGTCGCAGTGATGGTGCAGGGCGCCTCCGGACACGGCGGCGAAGTCGCGGGGCCGATCGCCGACAGAATCTTGGAGCGCTCGCTCGCGCTGGATGAAGGCAAATTTGACATGCAGGTGGCCTGGCTCCCGCCCGCGCATCACGCCAATCCACTCCAATTGATCAAATCGGTGTCTTTTAATGACAAAGGCGGGAATCTCGGCAGCCAGGACGAAGAAAATGCCCCCGACTCGCCAACCGGCACCGCGCAGATGGCAAGCTCAGACGCATCGCCTGATGTCGAACCGGAAGCGGATTCTCAAGGCAAAGTGCGCAAGCGAGGCCCCGCAGTGGCTCGCGCCCTGCCCGCTGCGACGCCAGTTCCCCGCAATTTCTTTCAACGGCTTTTCGGAGTGCGCCGTCAACCGGCGCCTGCACCACCGCCGCAGCCGCCTAACCGCCGGCGTGGAACACCACCACGATGAACACCCGACCAGAATCATCGCTGCAGTGCATTTGGTCAGTTCCGCTTCTGATCGGACAACCCTTTTCGTTTTATGATAGACAAAGTAAGAAAACTTTTGGGTCTTTCCTCACGAAAGACCGGCAAGAAACTCATACTCAGTGTGGAAAAGCTCGAGTCTCGGGTGGCCCTGCTCGAGAATGGACGACTGGAGGAATACAGCGTCGAGCGTAAGAGCTCACGGAATATCGTCAGCAGCGTTTATAAGGGTAAAGTTAAAAACATCGAGATGGGGTTGAAGGCGATGTTTGTTGACATCGGCTTCGAGAAAAACGCGTTCCTTCATTTTTGGGACGCAATTCCGGCTGCGCTCGACAGTGGGATTGAGGAAATCGATCGCCGTGGCAGCAAGCGCCCCAGAAAACGGATCACTGTCAAAGACATACCGAGTATTTATCCAGTCGGCTCGGATGTGATCGTACAGGTAACCAAGGGCCCCATTGGTACAAAAGGACCACGGGTGACGACCAATCTTAGTTTTGCCGGACGCTACCTGGTGCTAATGCCATTCAGCGATCGAAGTGGCATTTCGCGAAAAATTGAGAACCAGAAAGAGCGTGACCGATTGCGGAAGATTGTCCGGGAACTGGAGATTCCCGACGGCGTCGGAGTGATTATCCGCACTGTCGGCGAAGGTCAGCGGGCGAGGTATTTCGTGAGAGATTTGCGTTTCCTTCTGGATCAGTGGGCTCAGGTTGAGCAACTCATTCGCGAACAACCCGCTCCCTGCCGTCTCTTTGAGGAGCCGGATCTCATCGGTCGGACAGTGCGCGATTTTCTCACCGAGGAAATCGACGAAGTCCTTTGCGATGATCGTGCTTCAACGGAACGGATGACTGAAATGATCGGCCAGATCTCACGGCGCGCTCGAAATCGTGTCCATCATTACGATGGAGCGATGCCGATTTTTGAAACTCACGGAGTGCAAAAACAAATCGATGACGCTTTCCATCGCCAGGTTTGGCTGAAGTGCGGTGGTTACATTGTAATCGACGAGACCGAAGCGCTGGTGGCGATTGACGTCAATACAGGGCGGAACAAAGGCGGACGCGACGTGGAGAAGACAATTTTTCAGACGAATCTTGAGGCGGCGGATGAAATCGCCCGCCAGCTTCGACTACGCAATATCGGTGGGCTGATCATAGCCGATTTTATCGATATGAAGAGCCGCAAAGACCAGCAGGCAGTCTACAGTTTGATGAAGGAGCGGCTCAATCGCGATAAAGCAAAGACACACGTTCTTCCCATTTCCCAGCTCGGTCTGATGGAAATGACCCGCCAAAGAGCACAGGAAAGCCTGAGCGACACTATTTACGAGAATTGTCCCTATTGCGGAGGGCGGGGAGTAGTGAAGACCTCCATGTCCACCAGCGTAGAATTGCATCGGACTCTCAATACCGTCATGCGCAAGTACCAGGACAGCATTCACGACATCCGGGTGATTTTGAATCCCGGTGTACTGAAACGGTTAAAGGAAGAAGACGAAGAATTGTTGGTGGAGTTAGAGCGTCGTTACGCGAGTCGGCTTACTTTTCGCGGCGATCCCACATTTCACCACGAAAAGTTCGTCATTACCGACGCGAATACCGGGACAGAACTGCACTCGTAAGGCGGCGTCGTACACCAAAAACTCCTTGCAATCTCCAGAGGCTGGCCCAAGAGTCCGGCATCCAGGGTAGGAACGAGTTTCGTTATTTACCTGACGTGTTCCAAAGGAGTGTTTGGAGCTAAAAACTGAGGGGAGACTTAACCAAAGGAGAAATAGGATGAAAAAATCAGTGGTGGGGCTGTTATGCATCGCTGCACTCACTTCGGCAGCGCTTGCCGGGACTGAAACGTATTCGGGAAAGGAAATGAAACAGGTGGCGCCGCCACCCTGTCCGCAATGGTACGCAGACAACGAGTTTAACGTCAGTCTGTGGGGTACGTACATTTTCACGGGAAACAATTGGCAGGACGACCGCTACCTCGAATCCGATCACGCATTCGGCGGTGGTATAGACCTCAAATACTTTTTCCACCGGTATTTTGGTCTCGGTATTGAAGGATGGGCGGTAGATGCCCGGCGCACATTTGAGGATGTTTTCGTCGATCTTAATAACGGCGTATTTGAGTCCGGCACCCGACACGAGAATCGTGCAGTGGGTTCCGTTTTAGGCACGTTGACGCTGCGCTACCCGATTCCTTGCACGCGATTCTCGCCTTACATTTTTGGCGGAGGCGGCGGCATCTTCGGCGGTGGCGAAAAGACAAATGTTGTCGTAAACGACGGAATCATTCGCACTGACCAAACCGGTTCTGAGTCGCGGGCAATTGGCCAGGTCGGCGGGGGCATGGAAGTTCGGTTGACCCCACATATCGGCTGGGTCAGTGATTTCAGCTGGAATTTTGTTGATGGACCGAAGAATAACTTTGGCATGGTTCGCACTGGCGTTAACTTCGCCTTCTAAATATCGATACTCGGCATTTGCTAAAGCGGCGTCTGGAATCTCGGACGCCGCTTTTGTTTTTGGTCATTAGGTTCACCAGCTGCGATTGACGTTTGCGAACGACGGTCTGCGCACGAGATTATTCGGATGTCATTCGTCGAAATACTGGACAATTTGGCTTTACGGAAATCGGAGTTGGTCGAGCGCTTCGAACAACTGACCACGCCGAAATCCGATCAAGAGCTCGAAGCGATGGCGCAGACTTCGCGCTTGCTCACTCTTCAAAATTTTGGACGCACGATGCGCCTGTTTGCGCCGCTTTATCTTTCCAACGAGTGCGTCAACAACTGCCAGTATTGTGGCTTCTCCCGCGATAATCCAATTCTTCGCCTCACGCTTGATGTGGACGAAGTGATCGCCGAAGGACAACATCTCGCCCGTCAGGGATTTCGGCAGATTCTTCTTGTGACCGGCGAGCATCCAAAATTTGTAAGCCACGGTTATCTCGCCGAATGCATCCGCGCTCTTTCGCGTGATTTCTCGTCGATCTCAATCGAGGTAGGCCCGATGGATACGGAGGATTATGTGCCGATTGTGGAGGCCGGCGCCGAAGGGCTCGTCGTTTATCAGGAGACGTACAATCGCGGAGTCTATGCCGAAATGCATACCGCAGGGCCGAAACGCGATTTTAATTTTCGGCTGGACTGCGCCGAGCGCGGTTATGAAGCTGGTTTTCGCCGTCTGGGCATAGGCGCGCTGATCGGCCTGTCGCGTTGGCAGGATGAGGCGATAACGCTCGCGGCGCACCTGGAACATTTATTTAAACACTGCTGGCAGGCGCAAATTACTGTTAGCTTGCCTCGGTTGCGTCCTGCTGCCGGCGGATTTCGTCCGCTTTTCTCGATGACAGATCGCGAACTGGCGCAATTCGTATGCGCGTTGCGGATCACTTTTCCGCAGCTCGGTATCGTGCTGAGCACTCGTGAGCGTGCGCCGTTGCGTGACTCACTGGCGTTGATCGGGGTCACAATGATGAGCGCCGGCAGTCACACCGAGCCGGGCGGTTACACTCGACGAGGCCGCGAACATCTCCATCGCACCGTGCGTGGTCGCATCGTTGCACCCGATTACCAGGACGGCGAAGATCAGCTCGCCACCGGCCAATTCGAGATCAGCGACGAACGTTCGCCGGCCAAAATCGCTGCATTTCTTCGCAGCCGAGGCCTCGAACCGGTCTGGAAAGATTGGGATCAAGCCCTTTGCGGAGCGTGAAGATTTCACTCAACGGTGAGCCCGTGGACGCGCGAGACGCGAATACGATTGCAGAGCTTGTCGATCGTTACAAACTACCGCCTCAATCAATTTTGGTAGAGCACAACGGCCTTGCCTTGCATCGATATGAATGGTCGGAACGGCGATTGACCGAAGGAGACCGCATCGAATTCATCCGCGTCGTCGCCGGCGGCTAGGAGGCTCGAAGGGGTCGCTCTGTTCAGATTTGACCAGAGCCCTTGACTACGACGCGCATTCCGTCTGCCTGAATGATGGTGACCGGTGTTTGCGGCGCGATGAATTCGCCTTCGGTGACAACATCCACAACGTGATCGGCAAAGCGCGCCTTTCCGCTGGGTCGCAAAACAGTCACCGAGGTGCCTTGCATTCCCGGCGTTAACGCGAGCGCAGTCGCGAATTGACGTGGCACGCCGGCGAGCGATGGACCCGGCGGATTTGAGTCCATTAATGCAAACCGTCGATAAATGCTAGTGCGCGGCAGATAGCGCGCGAGCAGAACCATGACAATGAATGAACCCACGATTGCGATGAACATGTTGAGCAGCGGTACGGCAAGCATCTTGCCCGTTGGAAAGAAATTCTGACCTGGATACCGATCGATCATCGTCCAGAGCAGCGAACCGAGAATGAGAAACACGCCGACCAGACCAAAAACGATCGTCGAATGCGCGAAGAAAAGTACCTCGATCAGCACGAGAACCAGTCCGAGAATAAAAAGGCCGACGACTTCCCAGCCGGCAAGCCCGGCCAGATAATGGCCGAGAAAGAATAGCGCGAAACAAATTGCGGATATAATTCCGGGCCATGTCGCGCCCGGAATTTTGAATTCCAAATATGCACCGAGAATTCCTCCCAGCAGCAGCAACGGTGCGAGTGCAGTGATCCAAAACGCGATTTGCTCGAAGCCAGTTGGCTCGATCGTGAAAATGTTACCTTTGAGTCCGGCTTTTTTGGTTAGATCCGCGACCGAATCGACGATGCCTTCTGCCAGGAGCGATTTGCCATTGATCTGTTCAGTTGCCTCCTGAGCGTTAAAAGTAAGAACCGCTCCTTTCGGATGAACGACGCGGTTGCCGATCTTTACTTCTTTATCCTTGTTCATGAATGCCTCAGCGACGTCGGGATTGTGTCCATTCTTGGTCGCCGAACCACGGATGAGCGCAGACCAATACGAAATCGTTTTCTCCTTCGCGGTAGCGGGAAGATCCTCGCCGCTAGGGAGGATCGGTGCGGCGGCGCCTATTGCGCTCACCGGGGCCATATAAATGTGTTTGGTGGCAATGGCGATAAGGGCCCCGGCAGAACCGGCGTTTGTATTGATGAATGTGTAAGTAGGAATCTTGATTTGATTCAGCGCGTTAACGATGTCGGACGCTGTATCGAGCCGGCCACCATATGTGTTCATGTCGAAAATGATCGCAGACGCTTCGTTGTTCTCGGCTGTTTTCACCGCCCGTCGCAGGAATGCGAGGAGTGAAGGTGCGACTTCGCCGCGTAACGGGACAACGACCACATCGCCTTTGTGAATTGCCTCGCCAGCACGAGCGGTCATAGGCGCTGCAATGAGGATTGCGGTCGCAACGGCGATGATTATGCGGAGCGAAGCCCGTTCGAGTTGCTTCGCTCCGTCCGGATAAGCTTGGGAGCGTCGAAGAATCGCGTGCCCTAAACCAACCGTAATTCCGTGGAATCCGTCGCTTACGCTCGGGATCACCGGAGAACTTCTAGTAGTTATTTGGAAACCAAAGCGCACTGCGTAAGTTTGGCATCGCTTCAAAATCCAAACGAGGCAAAAATAATCAGGCGCGCATGGGAACAATCCCTTCGGAAATGATCGAGCAGATTTCTGCCGCGAATGACATTGTCGAAGTGATCGGTTCGTATTTTCCACTTAAACGCGCCGGAGTAAATTTCAAGGCACTCTGTCCCTTTCATCAGGAGAAAACGCCGTCGTTTACTGTCAGTCCGAGTCGACAGACGTTTCACTGTTTTGGTTGTGGCGCGGGCGGAAGCGTTTTCCGCTTCGTCATGGATTACGAGCATACCGATTTTCCCTCGGCCGTGCGCAAGCTGGCGATGCGCGTCGGAATCGCACTGGTGGAAACACGGGCCGCAGCGGATGAAGATCGACAATATGAGGCGCGCCGGACATTGTTGAAATTGCACGCCGCCGCTGCCGAATGGTTTCATGAAAACTTGCTGAAAAGAGATGTCGGGGAACCGGCGCGGCAATATTTAAAAAAGCGCGGGATTACGGCGGAAATCGCCAAACGTTGGCAGCTTGGTTACGCGCCGGATGAGTGGGACGCGTTTGGAAGCTGGGCACGCACGCAGGGCTACCATACTCGCGATCTCATTACGAGCGGACTGGCAAAAAAAAGAGATCGTGCAGAGAGCGCGCCCAGTGAGGAGTCCAGCGGGTACGATCGCTTTCGTGGCCGAATCATATTTCCAATTTGTAACGACGTCGGTGAAGTAATCGCCTTCAGCGGCCGGCTCCTGAAAGAGGCGGAGGGAGCAGCAAAATATTTGAACTCGCCGGAGACGCCGCTTTTTCGAAAAGGCAGTGTGCTGTTCGGTCTGCACAAAACCAAGCGTGCGTTGATCGAGTCCAACAGCGCTGTCGTCTGCGAAGGGCAACTCGATTTGATAAGCCTGTTCGAAGCAGGAATCACGAATGTGGTCGCGCCACAGGGAACGGCCTTTACAGAAGGTCAGGCGCGGATTTTAAAGCGTTTTGTCAATGAAGTAGTTCTTTGCTTCGACGCCGACGCAGCTGGGCAGAAGGCCGCTGAACGTTCCCTCGATGCGCTGCTCCAGAACGACTTGATCGTGCGAGTAGCCGAGATGCCAGCGGGCGAAGACCCTGATTCACTGGTCCGGCGCGAAGGGAAACAGGCATTTGAAAACCGTGTTGCCAGTGCGCGCGATTTTTTTGATTACTGGATCGAACGTGAGGTCTCCAGAGTTGACCTGGCATCCTTAGGGGCCAAGATGCAGTTGGCCAAAAGCCTGGCGGAGACCGTTTCGCGCGTGCGCGATCCCCTCATGCGGGGAGAAGTTTCGAGCAAAATCAGCGCGCGTCTCGGTGTTACGGTTCAAGATTTTCAGTCGCTCCTGCCAAGGCAGAGAAGCGAATCGCTTCGGTCCGGCGATCAATCTCACGCGCATGGTCCACCTAAGGCAGACGGAGCTGCTCCGATGCCACGGCACGATATTGCGATGCTTTGCCTTCTGGCTTTACGAGATGAAAAAGCGCGACAATTTCTTCGCGAGCAAAGTTGGAACGAAATTCTGGAGCAAGTCCCGGATGGAGAAATCCTAGCCTGCATCCTCAAAAGCGACCTGCGCCCTGATGACGCCGCCTCCCTCAATGCTTTTATGGTCACGCTTTCCCCGCCGGAGGAGCGACTGGTCTCTTCGTGGCTTCTGCAAAAGTCGCCTCCCAACGCTAGGACGATGGTCGAAAAGTGGTGGCTTGGCATTCGCCAGGCTGTTTTGCGCCGTCAACTGGATGTCGCTGTAAACAAGATAAGACTCCCAGACCTGAGCACCGGCGAGGTACTAAATTTGCAGAAACAAATCCTTGACCTGCAGGAACAGCTCCACGAACTTTTCCGGCCTGACGGCCCGGACGACAATTAGTTGTCGATCTACTGCCGAGCGGCAAATCGAACGTCTTAGTCAAATCCTAACCGCATCATCTTGGCCAGGCATTCGAAACACAAGGGGGGAAGCCGACAGTCGTCGATGAAACGGCTCAAACGAGTCCAGCGCAGCGGTCCGTCAAAAAGACCTGTTGCTCTTCGGCTTCGTCGGAAACTTAGGAAGCGGCCACGGATCGCCTCGGTCAAAACCAAACGCACGGCTCTCTCACCACGACGGAACGGATCCTTACCAGAGCCGCGAGAGCAGATGGTAGCGTCGCGTCTGTACTCGGCGATGGAATTGCAGAGTCGCATTCGCGAGCTGATCAAACTGGCGAAAGAACAAGGCTATCTCACGTTTGATGATTTAAACGAGGCGTTGCCCGAGGGAATTACTGACGCCGATGAATTGGACCTTATTCTTACGCGGCTGCGCCGTCTGGAAATCGACATTATCGAGGCGTCGGAAGTTGATCGATACAAAGACGGGAAAAAGGACGCAGAGGAGGATTTGGAAGAGGAAGAGAGAACCGAACCCAAGGTCGATATCTTGGATGACCCGGTGCGGATGTATCTCAAGCAGATGGGCCAGGTACCGCTTCTGACCCGGGAACAAGAGGTAGAGATATCCAAGCGAATCGAGGAAGCCGAAGACATGGTACTGAAGCACATCAATCGCTTCGGTTTTATCGCGCAGGCCCACCTGGAGCTGGCCGCGAAGCTGATCGAGGGCAGGGAACGGTTCGATCGGGTGATTCTCGACAAGAAAATCGAAAGCCGCGAGAGGTATATGAAAAATCTCCCGCGTCTCTGCAAACAAGTGGAACAATTGAGCGCCTCGATCACGCGGCAGTTTTGCGAGGTCTCGCGCAATTCCTTAAAAAAACGACCGCAGAAGCTCCGGGCCTTGCAAAGAATGATGGCTTCCTTGCAAAAGCTTTATCCTCTTTTTTACCTGAAGCAGAAGGTCACGGAGGAATTCGTACATCTGGCGGATGACGCGCACCACAACTCGCTTTACCTGCAAACTGAGGTGGCCAAAAACCCTCGCAGCAAGAAGCGGCGATTGCAGCTTCAGAACAAAATTCGCGAACTGGAAAAGGGACTATGGTTTCCGCTTCCCGAATATGCAAAAGAGTATCAGATGCTGAAGAACTGGATGCGCCAGGCATTCAAGGCAAAGACTGAAATGGTCGAAGCTAATCTGCGTCTCGTTATCTCGATCGCAAAAAAATATACCAACCGCGGTCTGTCGTTCCTTGACCTGATTCAGGAAGGAAACATGGGTTTGATGAAGGCAGTCGAGAAGTTCGAGTATCGGCGCGGATACAAGTTTTCCACATACGCGACTTGGTGGATTCGCCAGGCCATTACCCGCTCGATTGCCGATCAGGCGCGCACGATTCGCATCCCGGTTCACATGATCGAGACGATTAACAAGCTCATGCGTGTGCAGAAGCAGTTGGTGCAGGAATACGGACGCGAACCCACCCCCGACGAAGTGGCCGAAGAAGTCCTCCTCCCAGTGGATCGGGTGCGGTCGGTTCTCAAGATGGCGCAGCAACCAATCTCGCTTCAGTCTCCAGTGGGCGAGAGCGAGGAAACAAATTTTGGCGATTTTATCGAAGACAGGGGCGCCGAAAATCCGAGCGACATGACCGCGATTGTCTTGTTGAAGGAAAAAATAAAGGATGTCCTGGAGACGCTCACCGAGCGTGAAAGACAGGTGCTTGAGCAGCGATTTGGGTTGGTTGATGGATACAGCCGAACCTTGGAAGAGGTAGGACGGCAGTTTCAGGTAACCCGTGAGCGTATCCGCCAGATCGAAGCAAAGGCCTTGCGTAAAATGCGTCATCCGACTCGTATTCGGCAACTCGAGGGCTTCCTTGAAGCCCCGGGACTGTAAATATGATTGCCATTCCAGCGCAACTTTCCCACTCTAGAGGTAGTTTAATTGACTGGAGACTATGGAGCGTGAAGATGACAAGCAGTTGTGGGATATGCTCGGCCGTGTTCCGGAGCCCACTCTTTCGCCATTCTTTGCCCGCAACGTGGTGAGGAGCGTCCGCCACGAAGCGACTCGCTTTGGGCGGATGCGCGGATGGTTGAGTTGGCGGAGACTTGCCGCGGCGTCCGCTGTGGTCGTTCTCGTGATCGGTATGACTATTGCCACGCATCACCCAGTCTCGCAGACGCCGGCTACGAATGACTCAGATGTGGTGGCAAAAATCGATCCACAAGATTATGACGTCATAGCCGATCTGGATGAATTGATCGCCTGGGATGAAAATAGCGTGTGGGAGGATAAGCCGACTTTGTAAACGAATCGTCGCTTTGTCGGTTTTCGCTTTATCCTGCGCTGCCGTACAAGGGCAGCCGCAACCGCATCGGCCTGTTGGGCACGTGCCAGCCGGACCTCCGCATCGGCCAGCAGGCCCGAACATGCGTGAGCGATGGATGGCAATGCCCCCCGCAGCACGCCAAAATTTTCAACGCAATGCAGAGCGTTGGCTGCGCATGAGTCCGGCAGAGCGGAATGTCCTGCGCCAACGAGAAAATTTGCGACGCGAGACCATCAGGCGTGAGACTGACGCGGCAGTTCGCGAGTCAGGCCTCCACCTGACCCCGCAGGAACGCGCTCAATTTGAATCGCGCTACATTCAGGAACGCAGAAAAGTGGAGCAAGTGCTACGGCAGCAAATCGAAGCGGAACGCCAAAAAGAACTCCCCGTATTGATTCAACAGTTGAAAAAAGAGTTTCAGATCGACCAACCAACCAAGGCTCCGGCTACAAAACCGGTAGAGTCTCCTAAATCAAAGAAATAGTGTAACGACCGAGGCTTTTCTTGCATCCCTGAAAGCACGGTCGGCTACTGAAGAAAAACTGCCTCGAGGTTACTCTCGAGCCAGCTTGTTGGATTTCTGATTCTACGGCACTTTAGTACCGATAGTTATGGTGGCGATGGTGACGGTAGTAATAGCGCTGCCCGCCGTACCAATTATAGGGCCGGTAGTAATAGCCGCGGTAGTACGGCCGGTAATAGTATCGATATGGATAGTAGTAGCCGTACGGATAATATCCGTAATAACCTGGGCCTCCGAACCCAATCGAAAAGTAGACTTGAGCATCGGAACGCTGCGCCGGAGCGAAAACTAGTACTCCCGCCGCCAATCCAATCAAAAGAAGTCTTTTCATTGTTTTTCCTCCTAATGATTAAACAGGAGATAGAACAGAGAGTTTTCCGCCTTATTCCAGTTCAGAAATCTCTGGATATGCTGAGATGCAAACGCTTTCGCCAAACTGTCGGTACGAAAGACGGCGAAGACGAAGTGCGTTAGCAGGGGTTTCTGCTCCCCGTCCTGGGAACGCAATTACCGGTCCTCCGGTCAAGATCGGACCCAAATAGAGCTGCACTTTATCAATGAGCTGTGAATCGAGCGCCTCTCCCAAAACGTCGCCACCACCCTCAATCAGAACGCTTGTGATACCTCGCTCGCCCAGATTTTTTAGGACTCTCCCCAGAGAGTTGCGTTGGTAAATTAGCGTTCGAGAAGCCAGTTGGTCGGAAAGCAAATGAGCGCTTCGTGGTAGGTTTCCTGAGCGAGTCAGTATAACCCGCCAGGGCTGCCGTGCGCCACGAACGCCGCGCGCCGTCAACCGGGGATTGTCCATCCGAACTGTTTCCGCGCCCACTAAGATCGCGTCCACTTGGGCGCGAAGTTGATGTGTGTGATGGCGGGCGCGACGTCCTGTGAGCCAACGAGACTCGCCGGGAGGTCGCGTCAATCGACCATCGAGGGACATTCCGCACTTTGCCGTAACAAAAGGACGTCCGGTGACAATCCACTTGTTGAATGCCTCGTTAATTTGGCTGCAGTCATCAGCCAAAACACCAACTCGCACAACGATTCCCGCATTTCGCAATTGTACGATTCCTTTGCCGCAGTGACGCGGGTTTAGGTCGATCGCGCCTACGACCACGTTTCTGACACCGGCCTGGCGTATTGCCTCTGTGCAGGGAGCCGTTCGTCCTTTTGTGGAGCACGGTTCAAGCGTGACGTAAAGCGTTGCCCGCGCCGGTACCGGTGCATTGAAATTGCGAAGGCATTCAATCTCAGCGTGATCGCGGCCTGCTCCCCGGTGATGTCCTTTTGCCGCAATCCGATTGTCAACGACAAGAACAGCTCCGACCGTGGGATTTGGACTAGTCTGACCGAGAGCCTTCTTTGCCTCGTTGAGCGCGGCGCGCATAAACGTTTCGTCTCGTCGTCTGTCCATCGCTTCGATACATGAATAGTTGTTCTCGTCTGTCGAGGCAACGCGGGTTGTCGGCGCACCCCTTACATTCGAAGCATTATTAGGATCTTAACGCGACGGTTCAATGCCGCAGATCCGGCGAAGGCAATTCGTGCCTGGAGGGATTCGAACCCCCAACCTTCTGATCCGAAGTCAGAAGCTCTATCCAGTTGAGCTACAGGCACCGCTGAGAACGTGAGGGGTATGTGATTGGCGACCAGATATAAGTCAACCGCTCACGACTCACTATTCACATCGTCGCGCGTGCCCGTCAAAATGAGAGCGACAAACCGGCGTATCCGGAGCGGCGCGGCGCGGGCTCGATGCCGTTGGCGAAGACGCGGTCGTAATATTTCTCGTCGGTGAGATTGGTGATGCCTGCGATCAAGCGCAGATTCTTCGTGAGATACCAATCCCCTGTCAGATTAAAAACCTTGTAGGCCGGAATGTGCGCCTTCGGGATCTGCGCGTTACCAATATCTGTGTCCTGCCAGAATTGCTGCGAAACGTAGACAGCCGTGAACGTAATATCAAAACAATTATCTTTTCTCAACTGGAGTCCGCCTTTCATTAGAAAGTCTGGCGCGAAGGCCGGCGCGTTGCCGACAAGCGTTTTGTTGGTGTCAGGTATCAGGAGAGCGCTTTCAGTGTACACTGCATCGAGGAATTGAACATTGCTGAAAGCGATCAATTTGAGCGGGTGATATTCCTTCGGCACGCCGGGTACAGGTAAAGCTTTACTCGCATCGACCACGCCTTTGCCGGGCTCAGGTTGCACCTCAGGCATCGGCGGATGTTGGAAGGGGGCCAGAAGATCGTAGTAAAGCTCGCCCTCCAAACCGCGGTTACGTGTGCTGCCGGTATTCAGGATGATGAAATCAGTATTACTGATATTTTGGGTCTCAGTTCTGTTATCAAACAGCATCCAAAACAAGCCAACGTCATACCAAAATCCCTTATAAGGCGTACCGTGCACGCCTAATTCGAAGTCCAGCGAATGGAACGGGTCCGGTATCGATTCACCGAATGCGATGGTACGGCTGGTCCCGGCGATATCGAAAAACCGCGTCGGCCGCCAACCCGAAGACGCACTGAAATAGGTTTCGTTGCGGTTACCGAAATCGTTACCCATTCCAAATCCCCACAGCGGCACCCAATGGTCGGCGCTGATGCTTGCCGGCCCAGTGGGAGGAACGGCTGCTAACCAGGGGGCGGCCGATGAATCGACTTCGACGTCTTCATGGTCAAGGCGGAATGAGCCAACCATGTGAAATTTCCCGATCCGGACAAGATCCTCGAAAAATATCGACTGATAGTTGGACGTCCTGGATTGATCGAGAGGGACGATGTCCGAGGTGGTACCGCGTGATGCGTATAGAAAATTCGGGCCGCTCGTCTCGTCATTTAACGTGTATCGTTGAAACGGCGCATCGCCATGATAAACAACGGTGCCGAACGTTAAGGCGCTGCCTCTAAAAATAGTGTCGTCGCCCCATAACTTGCGGAGGCGTATGTCGGCCCCGCCATTATTGAATTCCTCGTAACTGAAAAGAGTACTAAAGGGAAATGGATGCGGCGCTCCAGGATTAAGGTTTGCCGCTGCGCGCGCGTCGATCTCCTGATGAGTAAACCATCCTTTGGCCTGCAAAAGCCAGCCGTCTCCAAAGTCGCGTTCGTACCGGAGAATAGTCGTGTACCGATCAACCCAGTCCTCATTGTATGGAGTGAACGAAAAGTTTGGGTCATTTACAAACTGCTTATAGGTGATCCGTCCCGGATCGCCACCTTCAAAGCGACTGGAGTAAAAATCGAGTGCCAACAACTGGTGCTCGTCAGGCCTCCAACCCACGTAGAGATCGGTTTGCCACAGATTGTACCAGCTGTTATCACGTTGTCCGTCTGATCGCACGTACCCCCCATCCAAACGAAATTCCAACGGACCCATAGCCTCCTGAATCACATTGAAAGTGGAATAATATCCGTAAGCGCCACCGATCTGTTCGGTATAGAAATTCCATGGCGAACCTGGCGCAGGATATTTGGTTACAAAGTTCACTGCCGGCGCCGGCTCCGGCCCGAAGAGCAAGCTGTTGCCGCCGCGTATAAATTCAACCTCGCTTATGGCTTGAGGTAGCGGCAGATAGTAAAGAGTAGGGAAACCAATCCAATCACTCATCAGTGGCAGCCCGTCGCGAAGCACGAGCGTGAACTCCGATTCCTGCGGATTACCCAGGCCCCGATAACTGAAATTGAATTGGCCCGGCGTATGTTGTTCCGTCACCAGGAAACCCGGCGCCTTAAGAAAAAGTCCCTGCAGATCATTATCTTCCAGAGGCGGTTGTTGATCCAGCTTGATCACCGTCGCCTTTTTTGTGACCGTGATTTGTGTTCCTGATACTTCGGGCATGATGTGCTGGCGCATCTCGTGCCAATTGTCATGAGGCGTCGGACTCGCCACCGCTTCAGCAGTTACGGTAACTCGCCCGGCTTCCGCCGTTTGCGCCTTAGCCGAGTGGCTCGCCGTGAAAAGCAGAATCGTTGTCGAGAGGACGACAAGCCAACAATGGTTAATGAGTGATTGAAACTGCGTCGAAAATCGCCATGTGTCGTTGTGCTTTGTGAACATGGCCGGCGAGATTACAAATCCGCAATACTAGTTGCAATAGAAAAGTGACAGATCTGTAATTTTTTTGGCAACCCATAGAGTGGTCTAACCCAGTAGCCGTGCGACGTCGTCCAGAAGTGGTCGTCCAACGTCGTTGTTGCCCTCCGTCGCCCGTCTAGTTTTGCAGAAGCTTGCGGCCACCGTGGAGCACTTGTTCGATGAATAGAACTTCAAGTGACAAAATCGCTCGAAATGGACCCTGCTGTTGAATAGGGACTTAGGGGTGGCCGACGGGATTTGAACCCGCAACAACCAGAACCACAATCTGGGGCTCTACCATTGAGCTACGACCACCATCGCTGGCATGGAAACAGGAGCTTAAAATTCGAATCTTTTTTTGCAAACAAAGGACTCGACTTTTCCAAATCATTTCACTAATTGTCGGCGCCGGTGGAACCAAGATTTGACGGCAGCTTGATGATCATCTCGCCTGGCCGTGGCGTGAGGCGGGTCGTCTCGGCCTTTCTCGTGAGCTTGTTCCTGCTTTTGCCGATTCCGCTTTTGGCTCAGCAGGACGATCCGAGCGAAATTTTTCTCAAAGCTTATCTGTCAGCGCAGCAGGGTGAGAAGCTGGAGCACGAAAACCGATTCAAGACTGCGCTCGCCAAATTTCGGTTTGCGGGAAGCCTCATCGAAGAATTGCGCAGGGGGCATCCGGATTGGCAGCCAGCTATCGTAGAATATCGTGGCCGTAAGATCAGCGACGGAATCCTGAAAGTTCAGGACCGCATATCGAGACAAAATGAACTAAGCGCAGCAGCAAGCCCTTTGCCGGAGGTTGTTCCTTCGCTTCCGGAGAATGAGGCCTGGTCCGAGCCCGGCCCTGAGGTGGTAGCTCCGCAAGGGCCCGACACAGTCTCCCAAGGATCGAGCGATGCAGCGATTGAAGAAGCAACGACGAGATTACGCCGCAAGGTCGATCAACTACAAACGGCGCTCGAAAAGTCGCGCACTGATCTTGAAACCGCACGAAAGGACAAGGAAGCGGTTAACACGCGTCTGCAGGAAACAAGTTCCAATCTCACTCATGCTCAAAACGAAATTGAAGCGTGGAAAGAATCAGAACATCGGGCACGCGATCAACTCGCGCAGACGCAGACGTCGCGGGCCAGCAGCACCACGGAGCAATTGCGGGCACAGATTGCCGATTTGAAAAATAAAGTTGTTCTTGCCGAAGAGGCCCGCGCAGCAGCAGAAAGCCAAAAGGACCAAACCAACGCAAAACTTGCCGAGGCCACCAAGCAAATCGCTGCGGTAGAGCAGCAACGCGATGCAGCGTTCGGCCAACTAAAAGCAGGGCGCGAAACGGAACAACCAGCGCCGGTGCTCTTTTCTGAGAATGGCGATTTCAAGCTAAAACTGGCGGATGCGGAGAAAGACGAGTCCGCCAACAACAATTCAACAAGGGCGGAGGAACTGGCAGGAGTGAACCAGGAGGTTACGCAGCTGCAGCAGCAACTGGCGGAGAGTCAGAAACAGAATCAGTATCTTATCGCCAGAATCGGGGAGCTTTGGGTGCACTTGGATGAGACCGGTGCGCAGCTTCAGAGGGTGAAGCGGACCGGCAAAAACCGCGAGGAGATGGATCACCTGACAAGGGAAAACGAAGTCCTGCGAAACATCCTTGTGCGCGAACGTCAGGAAGAAGCTCGTCGGGATGATGCAAGAAAGTTGATGCTGACGGAGCTGGACAAGTTAAAAATCAAATCTGATGCGTTGAATAGGGAAATCGAATTTCTGGCCCAGCCCATTACAAAATTAAGCAGTGAAGAACTCAATCTACTGCAGCAGCCTGCGGTTTCAGTTTCGGATCAAAACCGCGGCGTAGTCACTGCACATTTTATTTTTGCGAAGAAATCCGCGGGAGATCCAATCGGGGACGCAGGGGCAATGAACAATTCCGGCGGGTCAAAAGGAGAGATAATCGACGACCCGCAAAGTCTTGCTCATGCTGCAAAAGGGAGCTTTAGCGTCAAGAGCACCGGCCAACAGAAGGCAATATCGGAAAACCTTGACCAGGGATCTGAATGACCTTTGGCCGATTTGCGGTTGGCGGTGGATCGACCGCAAAATCTAACGGCGATTATTCGATCGGCTCAAATCAGGCCAGCCGCTAATCTTCATGCGCGTTCTCCGTGCGGTATTCATTGCGCTTGTCACCGCGTTCGTGGGCTGCCTCCTTGCCTTCTTCGTCGGCGATTACTTAACCAGGGTTGCGCACATGTCCGACATGGAGGGCGGTCGAGGGATGTTCGTCGTCTTTGTGTGTGCGCCGGTCGGGATTTTAGTGGGCTTGGTGATTGGTATCATTTTGTCGATCCTGGTCCGGCAGCAAGGAGTCGCTGGATTTTTCGCTGCACAAGGTTGGTCGCTTCTGATTGTTTGCGGCCTCGCCGGTCTGTTGGCGGGCGTTCCGTATCTGCTCTCGGATAAACCCCCAAGGATCGATGGGAAACTCCTTGAGTTGCAGTTCGAGCTTCGCGCCCCGGCAACATTTAAGATCCCAGATCAACCTGACGGATACAGCGTCCGGGTTAGCCTTTACGCTGACAATCGGCAAAATCAGTACGCTTTCATTGACTGGAGCACGATCACAAAAGATGGCGAACATATTACGGTTCCCGGACATGTCCCACTGTTGACGCATAGCAAAACCAGATCGCTTCTGGCCTCAATCGGCAATGAACCGGTTGCGTCGCAGTTTATCGACTTAAAAATTCCAGCTACGCCACGGAAGGAAAACGAAACTTGGTCTGACTGGACTTTCGCCACGCAACGTGCGGATCTCAGTCAGGTTCCCGAGCCGGAAAGACTCGCTCTCCGGTATCGCGTCCGCCCAGTCAACGATTGATCTGTAATGGCGGCCTGTGACCCGCCGTATCTGCCACGTGAAACCATTTCTTACAGCTAACTGGCGCTATCTGGCGATGCTGAATTACCTCGTCGACCCCACCTTTGTTGAACCGCTCGTTCCGGCTGGCACCGAGATCGATTATGAGAACGGCGAAACGTTCATTAGCGTTGTCGGATTTCTGTTTCTCGATACCCGTCTCCTGGGCTTTCCAATCCCACTGCATCGCGATTTCGAAGAAGTGAATCTACGTTTCTACGTCAGGAGAAAATCGGCCGACACCTGGCGACGCGGTGTAGTTTTCGTCCGCGAGCTTGTGCCTCGTCGTGCAATTGCTCTGGTTGCCCGTGCATTTTACGGAGAGCGCTATTTGGCCCTCCCAATGAAACACAATATAGAGCACGTCGATGGCAAATTGAGGGTCGAATATTCCTGGCGACACGAAAAAAAATGGGAATTTCTCAGGATGATCGCGTCCGGTGAACAGCAATCAATTCCCAGCGGGTCACACGCTGAGTTTATTACGGACCATTATTGGGGATACACCTGTATGCGGGACGGTTGCAGCGAATACCGAGTGGAACACCCACGCTGGAAAATCTGGTTCGCAACCAATTTCGAATTCAACGCGGATACGGCGGCTCTTTACGGCGAACAATTCGCGGAAACATTGAGTGAGCGGCCGCGCTCGGCATTCATTGCCGACGGTTCCCCGATCGAAGTTCAAAAACGCGAGATATTGGAGGCGGCTCGAGATACGCTTTAGACAATCGTTATCTCGATAGCAATTGCCTTAGGACAAACGGCAAAATCCCACCGTGTCGATAGTAATCGATTTCAATTGGCGTATCGATGCGAACCTTCACGAGTACTGAACGCTTCTGCCGATCTTTGTTTTCGATCTCGAGCGTTACAGTCTCTCCGGGCCTGATTGCGTCCGACAGACCAGCAATCGAAAAGATTTCCGAACCTTCGAGCCCGAGTGATTGCGCGGTTGTTCCATCGGGAAATTGCAATGGCAACACGCCCATGCCCACGAGATTTGAGCGATGAATCCGTTCAAAGCTCGCAGCGACGACCACCTTCACACCTAACAAACGCGTTCCTTTCGCAGCCCAGTCGCGTGATGAACCGGTGCCGTACTCGTGGCCGGCAAGAATAACCAGCGGAGTATTAGACTCCGCGTATTTCATTGCTGCGTCGAAGATCGACATCTCCACACCTTCACCGTTCGCAAAATATTTGGTCACGGCGCCTTCCGTTCCCGGGACCATCAAATTCTTGATCCGCACATTGGCGAATGTTCCGCGCGTCATGACCAGATCGTTGCCGCGCCGGCTGCCGTAACTATTGAAATCGCGCGGTTGGATTCCGCGTGACACTAAGTACTTTCCTGCGGGCGAACTTTCTTTGATGGCTCCTGCAGGTGAAATGTGATCGGTCGTTACCGTGTCACCGAAAATGCCAAGGGCGCGAGCGCCCCGAACCTCTTCAATGTGACCTGGCTCCATCGAGAAATTTTGGAAGAACGGTGGCTCGTGAATGTAGTCGCTCTTTTCGTCCCATTCATAAATGTCGCCCGTGCTCGACGGAATTTCGTTCCACTTCGGATTTTGACCTGCAAAATCGCGATAAAGTTTGCGGAATGTTTCCGGCGTCAGCGCAGTTTGCATCGCGTCCCGGATTTCACTGAGACTCGGCCACAGATCTCTCAGATAGGTATCATTGCCATCTTTATCTTTCCCCAGTGGCTCGCGCGAAAGGTTGATGTGCACCCGGCCTGCGAGCGCGAACGCCACCACGAGCGGCGGCGACATCAGGAAGTTCGCTTTGATGTGCTGATGGACGCGCGCTTCAAAGTTGCGGTTTCCCGAAAGAACTGAGGCGGCAACAAGGTCGTATTTGTGGATCGCCTTCTCGATGTTCGGGTGCAGTGGCCCTGAGTTGCCGATGCAGGTGGTACAACCGTAACCGACCAGATTGAATCCGAGCTGGTCCAGATATCTCTGCAGACCTGTCTTGTGAAGATAATCGGAAACAACACGCGACCCGGGGGCGAGCGAGGTCTTAACTCCAGGATTAACCCGGAGACCGCGCTCGACAGCTTTCTTTGCAAGCAATCCCGCCGCAATCATCACGCTCGGATTGCTGGTGTTTGTGCAGCTGGTGATTGCCGCAATCAGGACGCTGCCATGCCCGACGTGAGTGCGCCCTTGCGTAAAAACGTCGCTGGACTCGGCTTCAATCTCTTTGCCCGGATCGGGCGTTGGACGGTTTGCAATCATCTCAATCTTATTGAGTTCGTCCCCGGGGTTAATTCCCTGATCCTCCTTCGTATCGGTCGACGCCATCGCGTCGTCGCGAGGAGGGCTGCCATTCAATTCCACCAGGTGTTTTTTGCGAAGGTCGACATCTTGCTTGCCGTACCCGCCATCGCGGACCGGTTTTTCGAGCAACTCGCGAAATGTTTTTTCCAACTCCGGCAAATTGATTCGATCCTGTGGCCTTTTGGGCCCGGCGACGCTCGGCTGCACGTCGGCTAGGTTTAGATCGATATCGACGCTGTAATCGATTTCGCCTCTGAGCGGCATGCCGAACATTTTTTGGGCACAAAAATAATTTTCGAACGCAAGACATTGCTCTTCGCTCCGTCCCGTCGCCCTCAAGTAAGCGATCGATTCTTGATCGATCGGGAAATATCCCATCGTCGCGCCGTACTCCGGCGACATGTTTCCGACGGTGGCCCGATCAGGCACCGGCAGCGATGCAGCGCCTTCGCCGTAAAACTCGACGAATTTGCCGACGACTTTTTGCGCGCGCAGCAATTGTGTGATGTGCAAAACGAGATCGGTCGCTGTGACGCCTTCGCGCAATTGCCCGCTCATGTGCACTCCCACGACTTCCGGCGTCAAAAAGTAAACCGGCTGGCCCAGCATTCCCGCTTCCGCTTCGATTCCGCCCACACCCCACCCAACGACACCCAGACCGTTGATCATCGTCGTATGGGAATCAGTTCCGACCAGAGTGTCAGGGAAGAAAAGTTGAGAGTTAAGAGTCGGGGGTTGAGAGAAAAGAACGCCTTTGGCCAAGTACTCCAGGTTTACCTGGTGGACAATGCCGATGCCCGGTGGGATGAGCTGGAAAGTCTTGAATGCCTGCTGTCCCCATTTAAGAAACTGATAGCGCTCGCGGTTGCGCTTGAATTCCATATCCAGGTTTAACTCCAAGGCTCTTGCCGAACCGAAGAAATCCACCTGCACCGAGTGATCCACCACCAGATCAACCGGTACGAGCGGCTCAATGATTTTCGGATCACGACCGAGACGTTTCACCGCACTGCGCATCGCAGCCAGGTCGACCACCAGCGGCACTCCCGTAAAATCCTGCAAAACGATGCGCGCGACTACGAATGGAATTTCTTCGTTCGCTGGGGATTTCGCGTTCCAGTTCGCCAGCGCTTCGACATCTTTGCGTCGGACTTTTTGGCCATCGCAATTGCGTAGCACCGATTCGAGCACAATCCGGATGCTCACTGGCAAACGCGATATTTTTCCAATTCCCTGTTCTTCCAGAGCCGGAAGCGAAAACAAATATCCTTCCCGACCTTTGCCGGCGTCAAACTTCTTTAGCGTCTTAAATTCGTCCTTCATTGTCCGTTGTCATTCCGAGCGGAGCTCGAGATGACAAGCATCTCACTTCAGTTCCGCCAGTTTTGCTTTGATCTTGTCAAAATTGGGTAACTGGCGGGCGTCATCGTTGCTCTCTGCATATTGGATCACACCATTCTTATCGACGATGAATGCCGACCGTTTCGGCACGCCTCCCATGCCGAGATTCATTTGGGGCAGGAATGAATCGTACATCACGGCATAATCTTTCGCGACTTTGTGTTCGTAATCGCTAAGCAACGGCACAGTGATTTTCTCCTTTTGTGCCCAGGCTTCCTGCGCAAACGGATTATCCCCGCTGATTCCGAGAACGGCTGCGTTCAAACCGGTGTAAGCGTTCATTCCCTGGCTGACCTCGCACATCTCTGTGGTACACGTGCCCGTAAAGGCCATCGGAAAGAAAAGCAAAAGTGTGTTTTTCTTTCCGAAATTGTCGCTGAGCTTGATTTGCTTTGGCCCGTCAGCGGTCTTGGTCGATAACGTGAAGTCTGGCGCTTTGGTTCCAACAGCGAGTGACATAAATGATTCTCCGGTTTGAATTCAACAAGGAGGGACTTTCACTATAGGAATTGAGGTGGCTGGGTCAAAGGCTCGTTAGAGCGCTAAGCGTTGAGTGGGAATCGTTAAATCCCTAAATGATGACATGGAGCTGTTCTGGTGGGTGGTCGCAGTTATTCTGTTTGCAATCGGCTTGATCGGCACGGTGCTGCCCGTGTTTCCAGGGGCAATTATCATTCTGGCAGGCGCAATCCTTCACCGGGTAATGCTCGGCCCTGAGAAGAGCATCGGCTGGTGGACGATCACGGCGCTCATACTGCTCACGCTTGTAGCGTATGGGCTCGATTTTCTAAGCGGCTACTTTGGTGCGCGCTATTTCGGAGCGACAAAGTGGGGGATGTTCGGCGCGCTGCTTGGAGCAGTGATTGGTGTTTTCTTCGGGATCGCCGGATTATTTGTTGGACCGGTGATTGGTGCGGTCGCCGGTGAATTCATCGCCGGCAAACGAATGATAGATGCTGGCCGCGCCGGCTGGGGAAGTTTACTGGGAAATCTCGGTGCAATGGTTGGTAAACTTCTGATCGCGCTCGTCATGATCGCGATTTTTTTCATGGCCGTGCCAGCGCCGTTTTGATGCTCTCTGTCGGACAGAGTTTCAACTCATCCTACGCGCCAATTAGAACAATAGTCAAAGGTAGCGTGACAATCATCGTAAGCGTGGTCAGCACGAGCGTAGACGCCGCTTCGGTTTCATATACGTGATACCGCGAGCCGAGCAGTGGAGCTACCACGGACGCGGGAATCGCGCACAAAACAATCGCTTCCTGCCCGAGTGGATTTCGAATTCCAAGTGCGGCGACAAGAAGCGCCATGAGTGCGGGCTGGCCAATCATCTTTGCCAGAACATTCCCGAGAATTTCCGGACTGATTCGAATCCGATAGCTGGCAATAATCAGTCCTGCCAAAAAGAGAGAGGTGCCCGAGGTCGCTGAGCCGAGCAGCTTGAGCATCTTGTCAATTTCCTGCGGCATAGCAATGTCTGCCAGCACCAACAATAGGCCAAGAAGCGGTGCCCAGACCATTGGCTCTTTTGCGCTGTTCAAAAGGCAGTGCACAAGCGCATTGCTCGCGATCTTATCCGCGTCGCGACTACAACGCTGCTGATGCATTTCCAGGAGAACAACGGTCAACGGGACAAGTATGCCGCATGAAATTACCGTTGCCGTTGCTACTGGTACGATGCTGGCAGAACCGAATAAGCCCGTAAAAATGGGCACGCCCAAAAACGCAACTGACGGAAACGTCACGAGATTCGCGTGTATTGCTGCTTCGCCTAACGAATGACGCAAAACAAATACGCTGATTAAGACAGCGGCTGCAAACAATCCAATCGTTGCAAGAAACACGCCCAGCAAATAGGCTGTTTCCTCGAGCAAACGGGTCCGCGTCGTCGTGACTGTTCCGACAAACATCAACGCGGGCAGCGCATACACCAATACCAATTCATTGAGTCCCATCACTTGCTCTGGGGTAAATTTCTTTTCGCGGCCTGCGGCGTAACCAAGTCCGATCACGAACAAAATCGGCAGAAGCACCAAGAGAGCAGAAACAATCATTTCGGAGCACGAATTGGCTGTCCTGTGTTATAGCGTCGCCGCTCTACAGTCGAGATATCTCTTGCCATCCGTGGCGGTCTTTTCTTCAGCACGGTTTGTGATAAATTATTTGCCGATGGCAGATGATCGCTGGTGAGCCGCTTGCGGTTCGCTGGAGGAAAGTCCGAACACCATACGGCGGCATGCCGCGTAAAACACGCGGGCGTCGCAGTTGAAAAACTGCGATGACGGAAAGTGTCACAGAAAAGATACCGCCGGTTCTTTAAGTGCAGGCAAGGGTGAAAAGGCGAGGTAAGAGCTCACCGCTCACGAAGTAATTCGCGAGGCACGAAAAACCCCATGCGGTGCAAGACAAAACAGAGGAAGGGCAGCCGGCCCGAGAAAGATCCTCGGGTATCGTCGCATCATAGCGGAGGCAATCCGCCAGGCTCTCGGAGCAATCCGGGAGAGATAAATGATCATCCCGGCTGAGAAATTAGCCGGACAGAATTCGGCTTATCGCCATCCAAATAAGAAGGGCGTTTTCGGAAACGAAGGCGCCCTTCGCTTTTTCCAATCGCTGGGCGAAGCGGGCCAAGGTTCGACGGCGAATTTCAGGCCACGGAAGGTTTGAGGTTCGACTTTTTGCGAAGAAGCGGCAGAACTTTCTCCACCAGCGCGTCGGCGGTGATGCCGTGTTTTTTGCGCAAGATTGGTACGGCACCGTGTTCGATGAATTGATCGGGCCATCCTATGCGTACCACGGGCGTGTTGATCATCTTCGAGTGCAGATGTTCCATGGCGGCGCATCCAAAACCGTTGTGCAACACGTGGTCTTCAATCGTGCACACGACTTCAACGCTGCGTGCGAAAAATTCAAGCGTCCCGGTATCGATCGGTTTGATCCAGCGTGGATTGATGAGCGCGACGGAAATGCCTTTTTCCTCAAGTTTGCGCGCTGCTTCCTCGGCCATTTCAAACATGTTACCCAAGCCAAAGATTGCCACATCACGCCCGTGCTTTACGACTTCCGCCTTGCCGATCTCGAGAAGCTTCGGTTCCGGTTTGATTTTTGCGCCGGTCCCGGATCCGCGGGGATAACGAACGGCAATTGGGCCAGAATTGTAATGCGCCATGGTCCAAAGCATGTCGACGAATTCGTCCTCGTCCTTTGGCTGCATGTGGACCCAATTCGGGACGTGTCGGAGGTAGCCGATATCGAACAAGCCGTGATGCGTTGGCCCGTCGTCGCCGCTTAATCCAGCGCGATCCATGCACAATTTCACGTTCAGGTTCTGGATTGCGATATCGTGAATCGCCATGTCATAGGCACGCTGGAAAAACGTGGAGTAAATTGCGAGAAACGGTTGCAATCCTTGCGTCGCAAGTCCACAGGCGAAAAGCGTGGCATGCTCTTCCGCGATGCCGACATCGAAGTAGCGGCCGGGATGCGCCTTGGCGAAATGCGAGAGCCCAGTGCCGCTCGGCATCGCCGCTGTGATTGTGACAAGCTTCTGATTTGTTTCGGCAAATTTCGCGAGCGTCTTGCCGAAAATTTCCGAGTAGGTGGGAGTTGGTGTTGGCGCAGTCTCGCCGCTCTCGATCTTATATTTGCCGAGACCATGGAACTTATCCGGTTGCTTGAGCGCCGGCGCATATCCCTTCCCTTTCTGGGTGAGAATGTGCAACAGGACCGGTTCTTCCTGCGTTTTCAAAAATTCAAATGTCCGGATGAGCAATGGAATATCATGGCCATCGATCGGTCCATAATAACGGAGGCCAAGCTCTTCGAAAATGACACTCGGCACCAGCAAACCTTTGACGCTTTCCTCCACTTTATGTGCGAAGTGTGCCACCGACCTCCCGGCAATCGCGCGGACGAAATGTGCCGCCTTCTCATGCAAATGTGCAAACGTCGGGCTCGTGGCAATACTGTTTAGATAATTTGCAATCGCCCCAACGTTTTTTGCGATCGACCACTCATTGTCGTTTAGCACGACGATGAAACGCTTGGTGTGCGCTTTTACATTGTTGAGCGCTTCGTAGCTGATCCCGCAGGTTAATGCGGCATCGCCCGCCACCACGACGATGTTCTCGTCGCTTCCGCGGAGGTCGCGCCCGACCGCCATACCGAGTCCGGCGGAAAGCGCTGTCCCGGCATGACCCGCTCCGTAGCAATCATGTTCGCTCTCGGAACGCAAAAGGAAGCCGTTCAGGCCGCCGAATTGCCGCATGGTATTAAAACGATCGAGCCTCCCGGTAAACAATTTGTGGACATAACCTTGGTGGCTCACGTCCATCACGAATCGGTCCTGTGGCGTGTTAAAGACCCGGTGCATGGCTATCGTCAGTTCAACGACACCGAGGTTTGGGCCAAGATGGCCTCCGGTTTGGGAAAGGACCCTGATCAGTTCTTCTCGCACTTCCTGCGCGAGCTGTGGCAGATCCTGTTCGCGCAACGCTTTGATATCCTCAGGCGAGCGGATGCCATCGAGCAAACGCGGTGGCGCCGCGGTCCCCTCAGAAATCTCAGATACCTCAGAAGAGTTTGATTTCATCATTTGTGCTTTCGGATTCATCTACGGTTTCGGCCGGAGCAGCCGGTTCCGGTGTGGGCTCGAAATCCTTCACTATCGCCTTTCCCGCGCTGTTGCGAGCGATGATTTCGATCTTTTGTTCGGCCTTGGCAAGTCGCTCCTGGCAAACCTTTACCAGATTCATTCCCTCCTCGTAGCGTACTATTAGATCTTCGAGCGGGAGTTTGCCGGATTCCATTTGCTCGACAATCTTTTCGAGCCGATCCATCGCGCCTTCAAAGTTAAGCTCCGCCTCGCGCGGCTTCGATTTGCTGCTCATGGGGAAAACGGAAGAATTAAGCACAGCTTGGCCAGGAAAAAAGCACGACTTACGCCGAGACGCGCACCACAGACTGAACAATTCGCACGCTTTACCGATTTAACGACACCCCAAATAAGCATTCGCATCAGTTCAAAGCGCAGCCGAATATTTCCGCTCCGCACTGATGAAAAGAATACCAGAATCCTTGCGTTCGTGGTGGCGTGAAGGGAAAGACACAAATCAGCGTGAGCTGTCGCCAGCGACATCCTACTACGGGATGTGGGACGTGGTGGTGCGTTTTGCGGTTGAAATCCGGGCAAGCGATTTCATGGCTGAGATGATCAGGCGACGTGATGCATTCGGCAGCGAGGGAGTGATGGGTGCGATTGATTGCGCTACGCTTTACGGATTGACGCGTTGGCTTCGGCCAGCAGTCATCGTCGAGTCCGGCGGATTCATTGGAATGTCCTCGGCGTTCATCTTGAAAGGCATTGCTGATGAAAAGCTCGCGGCAACCAAACTGTACAGCATCGAATTGAGCCACGATTGCGATCAGGGCGCTTTGATTCCGGACGAATTGCGATCGGCCGCCGGCGGTTTCGTGCCGATGCGCGGCAAAGTGGAAGATTTCCTCAAGGGGGGTGAGCTCCCTTCAACCATCGACATGTTTCTCCACGACAGTTCGCACAGCTACCGGCATATGCTGTGGGAGTTCCGCCAGTTTTGGCCCCGCCTGCGCGACGGCGGATTACTCGTGTCGCACGACGTGCAAATGAATGCTGCGTTTCCCGAATTCGTTGCGCAGACCTATTCGCATGATAAAAAGACCGGTCGCCGTGACACGCAGCGAACCTCCCATTACGAATGGGGCCGCTGGGGTTACATCGGCTTCGCCATTAAAAAGGCAGACCAGTGATACTACTTTGGCAGCCGTGGCTATCGTTCATTGCGTCGGCCCATGTCGCGCTTGATCGGTGCGGCGACCTAATCAACGCCATCTTCAGCCGTCTCAGAACGTTATCTTAATCGTTCTCCTCTAGCCGATTCTCTTATGAGTTTTGCCAGCCGCTTCAGCCGCGTTACCTCCTGTTTTGCACTCACTATCCACCACCCGATTGCTTTTCGATACGAGGGCGGCTGAGCGTAAAAGAAATCCGACGCGGCTTTGTTTTGGCTCAGCCTTTTCTCATAAGGCGCATCCAGACTGGCGCTCCTTTGTTCGTATGAATAAATGCCAGACTTGTTTTCTTTGCGCGCCTCAAACGCGGTCACCCCAGCGACCTCCATCAAACCCCTATCGCGTAATTCCAGCGCGCGCTTGATGTTGACCGCGCTCCAGATGCTTCCCCGTCGTCGCGCCGTAAACCGAATTGTGTAGCGAAAATCATCGATGCTTTTGCGAATCCCGTCGATCCAGCCAAAGCAGAGTGCTTCATCCACCGATTCCGACCAGGTCATGCTCGGTTGCCCCGAGATTGTTTTATAATAACCAACCCACAACTCTGTTGTACGCGCATGATTCTTCTCTAGCCATCTCCGAAAATCCGTCGGTGATTTGAAGTACTTAATCCTCATGGCAGAAGAACTTCTCCCGTTCATGAGAAAGTGAGACCTCACTCCGCCACCCCGTCGCTACGTGAGTAATGGCCTTAACTGCTCTCATCGAGAGCGGGTCTAACCGATCTGTTTTTTGTAAGCCTCGGCGTCCTTCAGTTGTTTAAGGTCGTCGGCGTTGTCCAGTTTGAGAACGAAGATCCAGCCCTGAGCGTAGGGTTCGCGGTTGATCAAGCCAGGATCCGCTTCGAGGGCTTTATTTACTTCCACGACCGTTCCCTTCACCGGCGCGTAAATGTCACTTGCCGCCTTCACGGATTCGACAACAGCGATTGCTTCTTTGGCGTTTGCCTGCCGATCCATTTTTGGCAGTTCGACGTAAACCACGTCGGTCAATTCGGACTGAGCATGATCGGTAACGCCGACGCGCACATTGTCGCCTTCGCGTTTAATCCATTCGTGTGATTCGGTGTAAAGCAATTCCTCAGGGACATTCATGATTTCTTATAGAGCGGTTTCTTTTCTATGGTAGCTGGAAATTTTTGTCCGCGAATTTCGATATCGATTTGCGTTCCGATCTTCGCGCGCGCCGTCGAGAGATACGCCATCCCCACGCCCCAGTTCAAGCTCGGAGAAAGTGTGCCGCTTGTAACTTCTCCAATCCGTTCACCGTTCTCGAACACGGCGTAATGCGGTCGTGGCGGCGGTCCTTTCTCTTTCATTCGAAACGGCACAAGCTTTTCGCACGGTCCTTTTTCTTTGGTCTTCACCAAAACATCGCGGCCGATGAAGTTGGGTTTTGTTAGATCGACGAAGAATCCCAGTCCCGCTTCGATGGGATTTCGTTCTGGCGACAGATCGGAACCGTTGAGCGGGTAACACATTTCCAACCGCAACGTATCGCGCGCTCCCAGGCCGCATGGCTTGATTCCGAACGGTTTACCTCTTTCCAGCGCGGCGTTCCAAAGCTTCACCGCATCGGTCGCGCGAAAGAAGATTTCGATCCCGTCCTCGCCGGTGTAACCAGTGCGGGCGACGGAAACAGTCGTTCCATCGAATGGAAAATCGACAATCGAATTTCGCGATGGAAGACCGGTATTACCGCCGAGCAACGCATGAAACAACTCGGCAATCCGTGGACCTTGAATTGCGACTGCACCAAAATCAGCGCTGCGATTGGTGAGTTGAACTGCGTTTGAGACTGGAAGATGGCTTTGTAACCAGGCAAAGTCTTCGTCTGTGCGCGCCGCGTTTACGACCAGCAGAAATTTCTGTTGGTCAATTCGATAAACGATCAAGTCATCGATGATTCCGCCACGCTCGTTCAGCAGAAAGGTATATTGACCCGTGCCAACATCGAGTTTGCCGACATTATTTGTGAGCATGGCGTTGAGCCATTCGCTTGCGCCGGCTCCTTCCACGATCAATTGTCCCATGTGCGAAATATCGAACATGCCTACGTTTTTTCGCACGGCTTGATGTTCTTCGACGATGCCCGTGTATTGGACAGGCATGAGCCACCCGGCGAACGAAACGATCTTCGCGCCGAGGCGAACATGTTCTTCGTAAAGTGGCGTTTTCTTTGTCGCAGCTTCGCCCACGCGCCAAGCTAGACTGCACGAATAGCAGCGCAAGCGTTCGCATGATTCGGTGATTGGGCCGGATTTCGGCTTCCTCCGTCCTGAAAGAGAGAGGATTGAGGTGAAGGATTGTTGCGTTACTGTCCGCGAGCGATGACTCGGCTCGATAAACTGGAACGGCGCTTCGGTTTTCTCGGCATCCCAGGGCTGATGCGCATCGTGGTTGCCTTTACCGCACTGACTTTTTTGCTGGTCCGTCTGAGTCCTGGTTTTCGTTTCATGCTTGACCTCGATCCCGGGCGGATTCGCCACGGCGAAGTCTGGCGACTGATCACGTACATTTTTCTTCCGCAGACCGACAGCTTTTTGTGGGTTTTCCTTCTCCTTTGGTTTCTCTGGTTCATCGGAGAAGGCCTGGAACAGGCATGGGGCGCGTTCCGGCTAACGCTTTATTTCATCGTCGGGATGATCGGCACGACGGTGGCCGCATTTTTCTTCGGGGCGCGTTTCTCCAACTCCATGTTGTACGCGTCGTTGTTTTTCGCGTTCGCGCGGTTTTATCCCGATCAGGTCATTTATTTGTTTTTTGTCTTGCCGGCGAAAATCAAATGGATCGCCTGGATCTCGGCGGCGTTCTTGTTGTTCGGCTTTGTTGTCGGCACGAATTCCTATCGCATGGCCCTGGTGGCTGCCCTGGCCAATTATTTAATCTTTTTTGGGCCGGAAATTATTCATGATGCCCGGCATCGCGGCGAAGTTTCGGCGCGAAGAAAGCGCTATGCGCAGAGTTCTCGAAGCGAAGCCGAGCCGCTTCACAAATGCGCTGTGTGCGGCGCGACCGAATTAAGCGATCCGAATCTGGACTTTCGCGTGGCCCGCGATGGCGAGGAATACTGTATGGCGCATTTACCGAAAGTGGCGACGCCCGCGCAGTAGCTCTTGTTGGCGCCTCGCTGTTGTCGGAGGCGTTAATCGCGTTGGACCGACACGGCGACACGGTGCCGTGGCTACAACACTGCTTGACCACGAGTTCCTGGATATGAAACTAACCGCAATGACCGATAAGAACGTCGCACTTGTTCCCGAAGAAGGCTGGCATTGTCTGCATTTGTTTTATCGAATCGAGTACGGCCAATGGCAATTACTGAGCCGTGAAGAACAAACTGCCGCAAAAACAAATCTGTCGTCACTCGTACAGGAAGTGCGTGCGATGGAGTCGACTCAGTTGCTCGTGCTTGGTGTGGTGACGCCGAAAGCAGACCTCGGTTTCATGTTGATCACGCCCGACCTGCATAATGCAAACAAAATCGAAAAGCGCCTCTCGCTTTCGTTAGGCGCAGACGTGCTGACTCCTGTTTACAGTTATCTGTCGCTTACCGAGGAAAGCGAATATATCACGCGCGAAAACGAGTACGCACAGACATTGGAGCCCGGTGTGCGGAAAGATCCCACTGAACTCGATCGAGCACTGGCAACATTTCGCGAGCGAATGAAGCATTACCGACAGGAGCGCGTTTATCCAACGCTGCCGGATTGGCCGGTCGTGTGCTTTTATAACATGAGCAAACGCCGGGGCGAACAGCGGAATTGGTACGCGCTGCCGTATGATGAGCGCCGCAAACTGATGAAAGGACACGCCGCGGTCGGACGCGAGTTCGCCGGTAAAGTGAAACAGCTCATCACGGGTTCGACTGGTCTTGATGATGCCGAGTGGGGCGTAACGCTGTTTGCGCGCGATACATTCCAGATCAAGGCGATCGTCTACAAAATGCGTTTCGATCCGGTAAGCGCTGAGTACGCGGACTTCGGCGAATTTTACATCGGCATTCAACTGCCACTCGATGAATTGTTCCGGCGACTGCAGCTGTAGCGGCGCTCCGAATAGCGAATACAGATGCGACGATCCTGGACCGACACTACCATTGAGGTCGCTCTAGAGGATGGGTGACAGAGCGGTCTATTGTGCACGCCTGGAAAGCGTGTGTGCCGAAAGGCACCGGGGGTTCGAATCCCCCCCCATCCGCGTTGACCTCGTGATTTGGTCCTCCCGTCAGTCGTTGACGCTAACGGGGGCGTTGTTCGACTACCTGCAGTTCCTGTCGCAGCTTGACCACGCTGCCGTCAGGAAGGACACCGCGAAAGTTTACGCTGGGATAAATCATGCAATCGCGTCCGATGACTGAGCCGGGATTGATCACCGCATTGCAGCCGATTTCTGTGCGATCGCCAACGATTGCGCCGAATTTTCTAAGGCCTGTCGGAATGTGGCCATCGGACGTTACGACTGCAATTTCGGCGTGATCTAGCTTTACATTTGAGAGAATCGCGCCTGCTCCCAGATGGGCGTGATGACCAATGATCGAATCACCCACGTAGTTGAAGTGCGGGACCTGCACTTCATCGAACAGGATGGAGTTTTTGAATTCGCACGAATTGCCCATGACTACGCCATCGCCAACGATCACGTTCTCGCGCACGTAGCAGCCGCTGCGAATATGGCAATTGTCGCCGATCCATGCAGGACCCTTCAACACCGCGCCTTGTTCGACGACCGTACCTCTGCCAATGAAAACATGGTTGCTTATAAACGGCTTGCCCATGAGCTCGCCCAGGATGGCGGGCTTTAGGCGAAATTGCAGGTAACTGGCAATTTGTTTGAGCGCATCCCAGACGTAATTCTGTTTTTCGAACAACTTCGGATGAGCCGTGTGTTCAAGATTAAGAAAATCGGATGGCGCAAACATTTTCAATGCTCAAGATGACGAATGCATCCGCTGGTTGCTAGCGCAAATTCTGCGGTCAAGGCGCTTCACGCGCCGACAGTTTTGGGCCGTCTTTGCTGTCGCGCACTTCCCAGCCTAGCGCAGAAATTTGATCGCGGAGTTCGTCGCTTCGTTTCCAATCCTTTCCGCGTCGTGCTTCCTCGCGCTCCTTTGCTAACTGCGCTACTTCTTGTGGCACCTCAACCTTTGTGTCGGGTTCGAGATCGAGAACAGTGTTGATTCGCTTCCACCAGTCCAGCCATGCCTTCGCCGACGCGGCGTCGAGATTGTTTTCATCCATCGCGCGGTTCGTGTCGCGAATCGATTCGAACAGGAATCCCAATGCCGCGGAAATGTTCAGATCGTCATCGAGCGCTTCTTCAAACTTCTGCGTTGGATGTTGGGCATCGTGGGTCGGGCCTTGGATGTTCTCTTTTTCTGCAACTTCGCGCAAACGTTGCAGCCACTCATCAATCCGGCCTAAAGACTCGCGCGTCTCTTTCATTCCTTCCCAGGTGAAATTGAGCGGCACGCGATAATGTACGCGCAACAGTCCGTAACGAAGTTCGCGCCCGCTGTAACCCTTGGCCAGAACATCAGGAACAGTGTAAAAATTGCCTAACGACTTTGCCATTTTCTGGCCATCGACCAGCAAATGCGCGCAGTGCAGCCAGTAACGGACGAATTTCTTTCCGGTCACGCCTTCGCTCTGTGCGATCTCCGCTTCGTGGTGCGGAAAAATGTTATCGACGCCGCCACAATGAATGTCGATTTCGTCTCCCAGTAACGCCGTCGCCATCGCACTGCATTCGATATGCCAGCCCGGCCGACCCACCCCCCATGGCGAATTCCATTTTACGTCGCCATCTTCTTCATCCCACGCTTTCCAGAGCGCGAAATCGCCAATGTGTTCCTTGTCGTATTCGTCGTGCTTCACACGTCCGGTCGATTGCAATTGCGTAAGGTCGAAGTGTGCAAGCTTGCCGTAATCAGGGAATTTGTTGATGCGAAAATAAACTGATTTGTCGTCCGCTTGATAAGCGAGACCGCGCGCGATGAGCTGGCCGATCATCTCGATCATCCTGCCGATATAACGCTGGTCGGTTGCAGCCGGGAATTCATCGGCTTTTTTGATCCGCAATGTCTCGGCGTCTCGAAAGAAGGCTTTTTTGAATTGCTCGGTGAACTTCGCCAGCGGCACTTTGGCTTCGCGTGCGCCTCGGATGGTCTTGTCATCTACGTCTGTGATATTCATCACGCGATGCACCTTGTAACCGCGTAGTTCCAGGTGGCGCTGAAGCAAGTCTTCGAAGATGTAAGCGCGAAAATTTCCGATATGCGCGCGGCTATAGACGGTCGGCCCGCACGTGTAGATGCTGATCGGTCGCGCTTCCGGGTCGCGCGGCTCGAATTCTTCGATCTTGCGCGACCAAGTGTTAAAGAAGCGCAACGCCATTAGACACTTTTTGGCGCGCCCTGCGGTCGCGCCCTACCACTTCAACGCTAGCCACCGCCATCGCGGCAATGCCTTCGCTGCGCCCGATCGCTCCGAGCTTTTCATTTGTTGTCGCTTTGATGCTTACATCGGATTCGCTGCCATCGATGGCATTCGCGATGTTCTTCCGCATCAGGGAAACGTGCGGCGTAATCTTCGGTTCTTCGGCGATGATTGTTGCATCGATGTTGAGCACTCGGGCTTTTTTTTCCGCGAGCAATTGGCCCACGTGCTTCAAAATCTCGATGCTGCTGATGCCCCGAATGGACTCGTCCGTATTTGGGAAATGTTGACCAATGTCGCCGGCGCCGATTGCGCCCAGTATGGCGTCAGCGATCGCGTGAGACAAGACGTCTGCGTCCGAGTGTCCTTCCAAGCCGCGCGAGTGCGCGATCTCGACGCCGCCAAGAATCAGTTTTCGGCCTTCAGCGAGCCGATGTACGTCGTAGCCAATTCCGCATCGAATCATCGCCATCACAGTTTGAGATTAATAACGCCGTTCGACGCAATGATACTGTATTTGTCTTTCATGTCCTCGCGTGGGCGAAGATCGACAGTTCCACCGGCGTTTTCAACCAGCAGCCAGCCGGCTGCGATGTCCCACAGGCTGATTCCCTTCTCAATGTAAGCGTCGAGCCGTCCGCAGGCGACATAAGCCAAGTCGAGAGCAGCGCTGCCGAGCACCCGGCATTTACGCACGCGATGAATCATTTGTTGAAGCAATGGAAAATTTGTGTCGATCGTCTCTTGGGTTTTCGCGAGCCCGATCGAGACGACGGCTTCGGCGAGATCTGCGCGATCGCTCACGTGAAAAGGATCGCCATTTAATTTTGGGATCTCACCCTTTTGTCCTTTCCACAGCTCACGGCGCATGGGGTCGTAGATAACGCCAACCATAACCTCGTTGCGAAGACGCAACGCAATCGAGACGCAGAAATGCGGAATGCCATAGAAATAATTCACGGTGCCATCAAGCGGGTCGACGACCCATTGGTGGTCGCTGGATTGATCGCCCACGATTCCTTCTTCGCCGTAAAGCGCATGCTTGGGAAATTCTTTGAGAAGCAGCCTGGTGATTAGCTCCTGTGTCTGAATATCGATCTCCAGCTTGATATCGTGAGCAGCGACGGCGTTGACCCGCTGCGGCCGCCGGAAATTTTTCCGAAGCAATTTGCCTGCTGCGCGCGCAGCCTTTTCAGCGGCATCCAGATAATGCTTCACGATCAGACACAAATAGAATTGCGCTCGCACTCTGCCAAACGATTAGTTGTGGCCGGCGCCCCGCGGGGTGGGGTGATGCGCAAAGTGCGATACATGTCAGCAGGACGCTTCTCACAGGGCGCGGTAACCGGAGGCAAAAAAAACCGGGAGGAAAAATTGATTCTCCTCCCGGGGTTGAAGTTAGGGTTCTGGCTCCGAAAGCCTTCGGAGCCGTTAATCAAGCGTGGGGCGTTAGTGCCTCTTTTTCTTCGCTGATTTTTTCTTTGCTGCTTTTTTCTTCTTTGCCATCGACTAATTCCCCCCTTTCATCCGCAACACGCGCGGAACTCTGTGAAGAGTTGGGAATGACTTCACTTAAACGAGTTCAGTTAATCATCACATTTTTTTTGTCAAACACTTTTGTTGTGAAATTTGAAAATATTTTTATGAGCTCGCGCGCGATAATTTTTTTTGGCGCGCGAGAAATTTTCTTTTTTTCGCCATTTCGAAACAAAATCGTAACTTCATTCAAGTCGCTTTCCATTCCCGAATTTGTGCCGCTAACGTCGTTTGCGACCATGATGTCACATTTCTTTGCGCGCAGTTTTTTCATGGCATTTTCTTCCATGTGATCTGTTTCCGCAGCGAAACCCACGAGAACGAATTGTCGGTCGTGTCGATGGCCTAACGAATCGAGGATGTCCGTGTGGGAATTAACTCGAGCGAAAAGTGCGCCGGGCGCTTCTTGATTTTTGTCGACGAAAGATTGGCGGGTTTGTAATCCGCGACCGCGGCGCACAACACGCAGATATCGCATTTGTCGACATGCTGGTGTACCGCCTCGAACATTTCGTCGCTGGTCAAAACAGGAATCAGCTTCGCGCCGCCTGGCGCTTCGAGGATCACCGGACCTGAAACCAACGTGACATCGTGCCCTTCAGCGAGAGTCGCTTCGGCGATGGCGTAGCCCATTTTTCCGGATGAGCGATTCGAAATGTAACGAACCGGATCGATCGGCTCACGTGTGGGGCCGGCCGTGATGAGGAATCTCACGCGATCAAATTATCCTGACGCGCGAGCAGGAACTCCGCGCGGAACGCGATGTCGTTCACTTTCCAAAGTCTGCCAATGCCTTCGTAGCCGCACGCAAGCATTCCTTCTTCGGGGCCTATAAATTCGACGCCGCGCGCTTTCAATTTTTCCACGTTTTCCACTGTGGCTGGATGTTCCCACATTTTTCCATTCATGGCCGGCGCGAGCAGAATGGGAGCACGGGTTGCGAGCGCGATCGCCGCAAGGGGGTGATCGGCCAGCCCATGCGCGAGCTCGGCGATGATTTGCGCTGTCGCCGGCGCGATCAAAAACAAGTTTGCGCGATCGGCGAGCTCGATGTGCCCGGGCCGCCAACTTTCTTTTTCGTCGAAGAAACTGGTTGTGACCGGATTTTTTGAAAGAGTTTGCAACGTAAGGGGAGAAATAAATTCAGTCGCATCCTGCGTCATAACGACAAAGACTTCGTGGCCTTGTTTGACCAGCAAACTAGCGAGCTCGGCTGACTTGTATGCGGCAATCGATCCCGTTACCCCGAGCACGACCGATTTCGTGCCCGGCCGAATGCGCACAACCTTTCGCGCGCTCGCTTTATCGCGTCTTTTTTTGGAATCTCTGCCTTCTGCAATCATTTCTCGATCAAACGCCGGCTCAAATGGCCTTCTGCTTCCATGATTTGCTGGAACCCCTGCAAATCTTCCTCCACCGATCCACTAATAATAGTATAGCGATAATCACGCCAATGTTCCATTTCGCGGGCGGCGGTGGCGATGCGGGAATCGATCTGCTCCGCAGTCTCCGTTCCGCGCTTGAAGAGGCGCCTCCGCAATTCGTCGAGGTCGGGGGGCATGATGAAAACGTCGGCTAAGGACTCTCGGATAAGCGGATCGCCGCAACTGCGAATCACTGCAGCACCTTGCGTATCGATGTCGATCAAAACATCATTTCCGCTGTTTAGATTTGTCACGATCGGCTCGCGCAGGGTGCCGTAATGGTCCCCATGCACTTTCGCGTGCTCCAGAAAATCTCCCTTCGCCACTCGCTCCCGGAATTCTGCATCGGAAAGAAATCGATAATCCTGGCCGTCAATTTCGCCGGCGCGCGGCGCTCGCGTTGTGCAGGAGACCGAATAAAAAAGATTGGGGTTTTGACGGATTCTTTCCACCAGTGTCGTCTTGCCCGCGCCCGATGGAGCAGAAACCACAAAAAGAATTCCGTGGCGGCTGAATTTCTTACTCAAGGTTTTGGGCTTGTTCGCGAATCTTTTCCAGCTCCGCCTTGCAGGCGATGACGCGCTGAGAAATTGTCGCATCATTCGCCTTTGCGCCGAGCGTATTAAGCTCGCGAAACATTTCCTGGGCGATGAATTCCAGTGTGCGCCCGACCGGTTCTTTGCTGCGCAGATGGTGCGCAAATTGAGTGAGATGACTTTCCAGACGCGTCAGTTCCTCGGACACATCTGCGCGATCAGCAAAGAACGAGATCTCCTTTAACAAACGTTCATCGTCACTGGCAATCGGCAAACCAGCGTTGCGGATGCGATCGATAAGCACGCCACGATATCTTTTGACCACATCGGGATGAAATGCGCGGATTTCGTTGAGTTTTTTGCGAATTGCTTTAAGGCGATGGATCAGGTCCTTGGCCAGGTGTTTGCCCTCGCGTTCACGCATGTTGATTAAATCCGCCAAAGCGCCGCGCAAAGCGCGATCGATGGCGGGCCAGGCTTCCTCAGCGTCCAACGCCTGCTCAGGCAAGCGCATCACTCCGGGCGCTTGCAGGATTGTGCTGATCGTGATTTCGCCCGGAGCGTTCAATTCCTTTTGCAAGGCACGCATCGCTTCGTGATAGGAGCGGGCCAATTCGGTGTCGAGAGCCAGGTTGCGCGAGCCGTTTGGGCCGCTGTGAAGCGCTATTGTGGCGTTGGTCCGGCCGCGCGAGATATTTTCATTGATCGTCTGGCGAATCCGCGGCTCGAGCTCGGCGAAGTCTCGCGGGAGATTCACTACGATATCGCTCTGTTTTCGGTTCACAGAGTTAAGTTCCACACTAAATTTTCTCCCGGCATAGACCCCGTCAGCCCTGCCGTATCCAGTCATGCTTCTCATAGCTCGATGGAAAAGGTTATCGCAGAGAAATATTCAAGGTTCAATCGAAAGCAATGATGCGAAGCGAAGATGACGGCGTTGAAGTACAAGCCTCCATCCGTTATTCACGGGTGTGAACCACTGGCAGCGGGAGCTTGTCGCAAGCGCGATCTTCGCAATCACATACGTTCTCATCAGCGGCCGCCAACTCAAAATTCTGCCGTTGAACCGCCCGGCTGCCGCCTTGTTAGGTGCGGTGCTGATGATTGCCACCGGCGTAATAACGCCGCAGCGGGCATATCGCGCAATCAACTACGACACGCTGGTATTACTGCTGGGCATGATGCTCATCTCAGCCTACCTTTATCTTGCGCATTTTTTTGAATGGGCCGCGGAGCTGGTGCTGAGTTTTTCGCAAACTCCCGTGCGCCTTCTGCTTTACGTGACGCTCACTTCGGGAATTCTCTCGGCGCTCTTGGTGAACGACTCGATTTGCCTGATGCTCACACCACTTGTTGTGGCCGTTATTCGTCGCGGGAAGCTGCCGCTGCTCCCGTTTCTGATCGCACTGGCAACGAGCGCGAACATCGGCAGCGTGGCCACGCTTGTGGGCAATCCTCAAAACATGATCATCGGAAATTTCTCGCGTATTTCGTTTCCAGAGTTTTCCCGCACTCTGCTGCCGGCGGCCCTTGTTGGACTGGCGATCAATTTTTTTATTTTGCGTTTCGGTTTTCGGAAAATGTTGCGGGAGACGTCAATTGCCCGGGCGGAACATACGGCTCCAAAACTCGAACGCGGTTTGTTCGCGCTTGTTTGCGTTGTATTCGTGTCGATCTTTGCCGGTTTTCTCGCCGGATTGAACCTGGCGTGGACGGCGATGGCCGGAGCGGCACTGGTGATGGTGCTCGCGCGGCGCGACACGCACAACGTGCTCAAGCTGGTTGATTGGCACTTGCTCCTTTTTTTTGCTGCGCTCTTCGTCGTGGTAGACGGCTTGAGCGATACCGGGTTGCCGGATGCGATTTATTCGCGGCTGCAGCCGATCTTTGGATTGAGTCCGCCGGCGCAAGCGTGGAACCTCGCATGGTTTTCTGTGCTCGGGTCGAATGTCTTCTCGAACGTCCCGTTCGTGCTTGTGGCAGGGAACTGGATCGCACGATTTACCGAACCTACGTTAATGTGGAAGGTTCTGGCGCTTGCGACGACGTTTGCCGGCAATCTCACGATCATCGGCTCAGTGGCGAACATGATTGTGGTGGAATCGGCGCGCGATCATATCCAGGTCGGTTTTTGGGATTACGCGCGCTTTGGAATTCCTATCACAATTCTGACGACCGCAGCCGGAGTGGTCGTGCTACTTGTTTTGCGCTAAAAGGGCTTGCGTCGCACGGCGGTGGGGCGAGGGCATCGCGATATGGTCAATGGATTTAAACCACCGCTGCGTCGGGCCAATTCTGTTTGGCGTTGCACGACGATACACAATCAACCCAATCCGATGGTGGGTGAACGGAAATGTCGATCCATAGAGCGGGCGGCCAGACGCCCTTCTTTCCAGTCGCGGCAAAATCCACATCCCACGCCAGCGCGTGGATGATTGCTCTAGCAGGATCCTGCCGTCACCAAGAATAAATGCATGTCTTTCGATAAGTCGCTTTGTCCGTGGTTTGGATCTCTTAATCGGCAGGATTTCCGGATTTCTTGCGCGGCAAAATTTCTTCACCGGGCAAATCATGCATTTCGGTTTATGCGGCAGGCAAATGAGTGCACCCAGATCGATAAGCGCCGAATTGAAACACGCTGAATTGCGTTTCGGGGCAAGTTGCGCGGCATACTCCCAGAGTTTTTCGCGGCCCTTTGCAGAATCGATTGGGTCGCGCACGTTGTGTAATCGGGCCAGAACACGCGAGGTATTCGCTTCGACGATTGGGACTGATTGATTGAAGGCAAAGGTTGCGATGGCGTTCGCGATGTAGCGGCCAACGCCGGGCAGTCTGCGAATCGCAGCGATGTCGCCGGGCAAGGTCCCGCAGTGATGATTCTGCACGATTTTGGCAGCAGCACGAAGGTTTCGCGCCCGGTTGTAATAGCCGAGACCTTGCCAGGCGTGGAGCACTTCGTTTTGTGAAGCATGCGCAACCGACGCGAAATTCGGAAATCGGCGGATCCATCTATTATAATAGGGTACCACCGTGGCCACCTGGGTTTGCTGTAGCATGAATTCGGAGACGAGAATCGCGTAGGGATCGCGGGCCTTGCGCCAAGGCAGATCGCGGCCGTGGCGGTGGAACCAATGCAGGGTGGACCTGCGAAAAGCGCGAATGCGTGGGGATGAGCTCACTTGTACCACAGGCTTCTAATTGTCATGTCGGGCGGAGTCGAGACATCTCCAAATGTGCCAGAGATTCTTCGGTTCGACTTGGAGTGAACACAGAAACAGGGGAGCGCTGAGCGCCCACCACGCCCAAGGCTTGCCGAAGGCGGGTTGAGCGTTGAGCGTTGGGCGTTGAATTCTTATACCCACGCGCTCTCGCACGAACAGGTCCCACAGCTGCGAACTTTACTCGAAGAACTCGGCTTCGAGTTTGCGCCAAAGCAGTGGACGATTTTCTTTGCGCAAAAGAGCAAGCTGAGCGTCGCGGTGTACGAGAAAGGGCCAAAAGTGCTCGTACAGGGAAAAGGCGCGGAGGAATTTGTGCAGTTCGAGCTGGAGCCGAAGATTCTCGGTGAAGCAAAGCTGGGTTACGAGGAAGTGCATTTGCCGGAAATGTTCCAACCGCACTTTGGTGTGGACGAAAGCGGCAAGGGAGATTTTTTCGGCCCGCTGGTCATCGCAGGTGCTTACGTCGACCGGGGGATCGCGCGCTCTCTTCTTGACGCTGGGGTCGTGGACAGCAAACGAATCGGTTCGGATGCGCGGATTCGCGCTTTGGCGGACACAATCCGGAAAAGTTCGCTGGGCCTGGTGGAAACCGTTTTGATTGGGCCGACGAAGTATAACGAGCTTTACGAGAAGTTTGGCAATTTGAACAAACTACTTGGCTGGGGGCATGCCCGAGTGATTGAGAATTTACTGGAGAAAAAGCCCGATTGTCCAAGGGCGCTTTCGGATCAGTTTGCCGACGCGCGCGTGGTGGAGCAATCGTTGCTGCGGCGCGGGAGCAAGATCAATATCGAGCAACGACCAAGGGCGGAATCAGATATCGCGGTGGCGGCCGCATCGATTCTCGCCCGAGAGGCATTCATTAATTGGCTGGAACGCAAGGGGAAGGAAATCGGTTTGCGTTTGGATCGTGGGGTATCTACTGCCGTAAAAGAGAGTGCCAAAAAACTCGTGGAAATGAATGGGCCTGGCGCATTGCGCGCTGTGGCAAAAGTGCACTTCCGCACCGCCCATGAAACGGCGCCTGACTACTATCCCGCTCCAAGTCCGCGTGAGAATTGGACACGACCGCGGCTGGCTCGCCGTGACCCCGACGGAGGCGGTGGTTCTTTAAAACGTTAAGACATCCGACGCAGTCGAGAACCCACCCCGCAATTTCTAAGATTGCTTGATCTTCTTGTCGAAGACGTTATCCAGTTTAAAAAATCCTGTTTTTGTGCTTCATTGAGCCACCACAAGGGCAACGCGGAACGAATACTACATTGATATGGCAAAGTTAACCAAGCGCGACATCGTCGTCGCCATTAGTAACCAAACCGGCATGGTCCAGCATCAAGTCTTCGATGTGGTCCAGCGGACGCTTGATAAAATTACCGACAGTCTCGCTAACAACATCCCGGTTGAACTACGCAATTTTGGCGTTTTTCAGCCGCGTCTGACCAAGCCAAGAGTCGGTCGGAACCCCAATCAGCCCGGAAGCAGTTTTGTGATTCCACCACGCGCAACCGTGAAGTTCAAAGCCGGGAAGATCATGCGTCAACGCGTCGAGAAGCTTTCTCGAGAATTGAAGGAAGCGGACGAGCGCAGGACTAAGGCGGAAACGATCGCACCGAACGGCGGATAAGCGACGCTCAAGAACGTCCAGCGGGTAGAGACCCGGCTACGCGAGCAGATTCTGAATCGTCTTTTCCAGGCGCTCAAAATTGATAGGCTTGGTAAGATGCTCGGAAAAGCCAGCCGCTCTGGCCTGGCTTACGTCTTGTTCCGTGCCGAAGCCGCTAAGTGCGATTCCGGGTAAATTCTTATTTAGACGCACTTCGCGCATTAGGTCGTAGCCGCTGCGGTCCGGTAATCCAATATCGCTGATAAGCAGATCGAAATCCTGTGTGCGCACTTTCTCCACGGCCTGGTCAGCGGAATGCGCGACGGTAATTTCGTAACCGCGACGCTCCAGCATTCTTTTCATTCCGATGCAAGTGTCATGATGGTCGTCCACCAACAGGACGCGTCGATGCGTTGCAACGGCCAATTCTCGTTCCGGACCCACGGGTTGTTCTTTTCTCTCGCCATCCACGCTGGCGGGCATGACTACGGTGTTTAGTTCCAACGAAAAGATGGCTCCCTGATCCTTACCAGGACTTTCGACCCCGATTTTTCCGCCGTGCGCATCGATCAGAGCTTTCGAAATCGCCAGACCGAGCCCGAGTCCTCCAAAACGCCGGGTGATCTCGGTCTGCCCTTGTTCGAACGCATTAAAGATTTTATCGATTTTTTCCGGGTCGATGCCGATGCCCGTGTCGATAACACGAACCTCAATCTTTCCCGGCGAGGGGTTACGCGTTTCGATAGTGATTCGGCCTTTTTCGGGGGTAAACTTCACACTATTTTTGATTAAATTCCAAAAGACCTGTTGCAGTCGCGCCGGATCGCCCTCCACGTAGGTTTGAGTAGCGCGTAGATGAAAGTCCGCTTCGAGATTTTTGGCAGCGATTTCCTCCCGGCATATTTCATAAGCGCGCTGCAGGATTTGATGCACGCAAATCGGTTCAAAACTCAATTGCAACTTCCCCTTGGCAATGCGAGTCACATCGAGCAAATCGTCAATAAGCCGCGCTTCCAATTCGACGTTGCGCCGGACGACCTCGAGCGCTTCCCTGACCGGGCGTGAATCTGATAACTCCGCTTCCAACTCGCCTACCATCGCGATTACCGGCGAGAGTGGACTTCGCAGCTCATGTGATAGCAGCGCCAGGAATTGATCCTTTGCAGCATTCGCGCCAATCAATTCCTGTCGGAGCGTGACATCTCGTGTCTTGTCTTCGACCAAATAGAGCACGCCTTGAACAGTTTCCTGCGAGCCTTGCAGTCGAAGCAAATTGATATTCAAAAAATGGGTCATTCCGGTTTTATCTTTTAACGGGTGCTCAATCAGCTGAAAAGGTGTTCCAAAAGTAAGCACCTTTTCAATTGCCCCGGGCGGAGTGATTTTCACATCGTCGTATGTGATCTCCGTGATATCGCGACCGGCTGGCATATCGCCAAAACGTTCCGCCGTTTGGGCAAAGGCATGGTTGGCGTGGAGAAAACGACGCGAAACCGGATCGATGAAGGCGATGCCACTCGGCATGTTCGCGAGCATTTTCTCGTTGAAGATTACTTCCCGTTCCAGCCGCTGCTTGGCTTCCACCTGGCGTTGGTAATACCCGCTGCCCAGCCATGCGAAGACCGCCGTGAGAACGATCAACCACGCTGCCAATACAGTCATCCGACCCAAAAGATCATGAACCGGTTTGTAAGCCAGGGCCCTCGGTTGCTCCACCACAGCCACCCAACCAGTGGATTCAATCGGGCTGAAGGAATAAAGATTATTGTGCCGCTCGAAATGGCCGCTTTTGCTCTGGTAGATCTCTCTGAGCAATCCTTCGTTTGCCTTGGGTGCGGGCGTTGCGGGATTTGGCTTGAAATCGCTGGCGAAAAGCGCCACCCCATTTTGGTCGAGTACCTCAAAGAGAAGCCGATCTGCAAACTCAATCGTGGACAAGCGTCGGCCAATTCTCTCTACAAGGACGGAAACGCCGACATAACCCAGGATGGTTCGGTCTGGGGCACGTACAGCACCGACGATATCGGTGACCGGCCGGTTATCCGACAGACGGGAATGAATTGGCGAGACAAAGGTTGCGTCTACGGCCGCCGCTTGCTCGCGCCAGTACGCGGAACCAAAATCCTTGCCGATCATCTCCGAAGCGGTGGGGATCGACGCGATCAAGTCGCCATTGGCTTTGGTGATGAACATCCCATCGATCTGCGGGTGCGAATAAAACGCCGAGTTGAGCCATTGTTGAGTCAGTTGTGGATCCGGCGCGCTTAAATTCTGCACCACCTCGGGCAGCGTTTGATAATATTCGATAACGCTACTGCTGCGGCTTAGATCATGGGCGACCAGATGGCTTACCAGTTGAATCAAGGTTTGGCGGTCGCGCAGGATTCTTGATTCCAAGGTATCGCGTAGGATTGTGTAGGAGACAATCAGGGTCAGGATTGATGGAATCCAACCCGCCAGGAGAATAGGAAATATGATCTTGAAACGTTCGAAACGCTCGCGCCTTCGTTTCGTCATTGTGTCTTCCAACTGATGCCTATCGGTTGCGAAAGTTGGCCCATCACGGTTACTCTACTCGCTGCTTCAGGCAAGGATGAATGTCGCCAACAGAGAACAAGTCAGAATAAATAGGGGTCAGCCCAATCCACACGAAGAATTGCTTGTTTCCCACCAATCAAGGAGATTGCCAGACCGCTCGCCCTCTCAATTACGAAAATCGAGAGGAGATTGTTGTGTATCAACAGAATGCGGCGGCGGTTTTCAGAGGCAAACGTGCGATTTTTGAATTGACGCAAATGGTGAAAGCGGCATCATGTCGGGCTTACCCCGAAAACCGTTCGGGGCTGTAGAACTCCCATGCAAGGAAGCCTCGGACACATTATCTGGTCGATTTGTTATCTCGGCGTGCTCATTGGGCTTTCGGCTTATGGCATCCACAGATATTTCATCATCTATTTGTACCTGAAAAACCGGAAGCGGGCACCAGTTCCGGCACGTCACTTTGAAGCGCTCCCGAAGGTAACGGTGCAGCTTCCGATCTTTAACGAAGTGTACGTCGCTGAGCGGTTGCTGTATTCCGTAAGTGAACTGGATTATCCGCGGGAGCTTCTGCAAATCCAGGTTCTGGACGATTCAACCGACGAAACCCGCGACATCACCGCCGCGTGTGCAAAGGAACTACAAGAGCGCGGCTTCAATGTTCAGCGCATTCATCGAGTCGATCGCACCGGTTTCAAAGCCGGCGCTTTGGCAACAGGTCTCCAGGCAGCCGAAGGCGAATTCGTTTGTATCTTGGACGCCGATTTTGTCCCAGAAAGGGATTTACTGAAGCGAACTATTCATTACTTCACTGACCCGGAAGTGGGAATGATCCAGACCCGCTGGGGCCATTTGAATCGTGGGTATTCGTTGCTGACCCGGATGCAGGCCATCTTTTTGGACGGACACCTCTTACTGGAGCAAACCGCGCGCAGCCGCAGCGGCAGGTTTTTCAATTTTAATGGAACCGCCGGTCTGTGGCGGCGTTCCTGTATCGAACAGAGCGGCGGCTGGCAATATGACACGCTATGCGAGGATCTCGATCTCAGCTATCGCGCTCAGCTCGCCGGCTGGAAATTTATCTATCTCTCGGACGTTGTGACTCCGGCAGAATTGCCGGTGGACATGAACGGCTTCAAGTCTCAACAGCATCGCTGGACAAAAGGGTCTGTTCAAACCTGTAAGAAATTATTACCCACAATTTGGCGTAGCCACCTTCCGTTTCCGATCAAGCTTGAGGCCACCGGGCATTTGATGTCGAACTTCGCCTATTTGCTGCTCGCCTGTCTCTGCGTGCTCTTGCACCCCTCGTCCGGAGGCCCTCAGGGTGGATGGATGCGCACCGTGCTTATCGACATTCCAATCTTTCTCGCGGCGTCGGCCTCAGTCGCGGTGTTTTATATTTGTGCCCAACGTGAACTGCATCCACGGACATGGATGAAAGAGATCCTTTTTCTGCCATTCCTGCTTGCCTTGGGAATTGGCCTGTCCCTCAACAATGCCCGAGCCGTTCTGGAGGCGCTAATCAATCACAAATCTGACTTCACGCGCACACCCAAGTATGGAATTGAACGAAAATCGCAGCGGTGGCGAGGCTGCAAATACCGGCCTCTTCAATCAGCGCTTCCGTTGGCGGAACTGGGTTTCGCCATCTATTTCACGTACTTCGTAGTATTCGCGATCTCGCATGGCCAGTTTTTTTCAGTACCCTTTCTGCTGATGTTCCAAGGCGGTTTCCTGTACGTTTGTGTCTGTTCATTGAGCAGTCGCTGGTCAAAAATCAATTTTGGCAGATCTGGCGCGGGCGAAGCAATTCCCGCGTGACAAATTCAAATTCTTGATTAAAAGGTTGCGGATGCTTCGGCCTCTAGCTGTAGTTTTTAGTGTCATGTCGATTGTGCCGGCCTTCGCCGTCACGCCGGTCGATACATCCAGCCAGATTATCATCAGCGTGCGTGATCAGAAGCTAATGTTTGTACAGAACGGCGAGAAAGTGGCGACTTACCCGGTGTCCACGTCCATGTTCGGGCTTGGCGATTCCTGGGGACGAATGACAACGCCTCTGGGTTACCTGGCGGTTGAGAAAAAAATTGGAGACCATGCACCGACAGGCGCCGTCTTTCATAATCGGCGATTGACTGGCGAAGTTCTTCAGCCCAATGCTCCCGGCCGCGATCCGGTGACCACGCGTATCATCTGGTTGCGCGGGCTTGAAGCGCAAAACGCTCATGCTTTTCGCCGTGGCATTTATATTCATGGCACGCCGCAGGAGAAGAGAATCGGCAGCCCGGCCAGTTATGGCTGCATTCGAATGAAGTCGAGCGACGTGGCCACACTTTATGATCGCGTGCCCCTGGGGGCGCTTGTGCAGATTACCCCCGAACACTTGCCGAAAGTTTCAAAGGCGCCGCGAGTGCAGCCAACTAATACTATCGTCGCTGCCAGCCCAAAACCTCAGAACCACGACGAGACACTTTCTGCTTCGGCTTCCGACGATACGCTCTCAGTCGAACAAATGCGAAAGGGTGGGGCGCTTGCCGCGCAGAAGCAAAAAGCGAAGCTGGAATTGAATAAACGGTTGTAGCTCGACCTTGGACAGTTACGCCGTTTGCGGGTCCGGGGGGTGAATCCACGCCTGGGAAACCTGAAGGGTTGACAATCGTAACGCGTTGACGAGCGTGCAGGTCCATCATTTTTTGATTTACAATGGCAAACACGAAATCAGCCGCCAAACGCGCCCGCCAGACTTTAAGACGATCGCTTCGCAATCGTGCCGTCGTGACGCGTCTCCGAACAATGCAGAAAACGGTTCGCTCAGACAAAAAGCCGAGCACGGAACAAATTCGCGCATTGATCTCAGCTATCGATAAAGCTGCCAAGCGCGGGATCATTCACGAAAATGCTGCGAATCGACGCAAGGCGCGGCTCAATAAGGTGTTCGCAGGAACGGCGAAATAATTTGGAGCAATCGCTCCGCAGCCGAAAGCAATATCGAGCCAGTTGTCGCCCCCGCGTACCGGTCTCTCAGAGGCGCTGCTGCAGTAAATGCCAATTGCATATCTTGTCGGACGGATAGATTCTTCTCGATGATTCCAGCTTTTCTGCTTGTGCTTTCAGTTGCGGCCTATCGCATTACCACCGGCTTTTTGATTCATTCGGGGGCGACCTGGCTTTCCAATTTCACGCCGCTCGCGGCAATCGCTCTCTGTAGCGCGGCGTACTTTCCAAACAGATACAAGTTCTCGATACCGCTGGTTACGCTTTTTATTTCTGATGCAGTACTTAACTTCCGCTACGGCGCGCCGCTGCTCGATTCACAAATCGTTGTCCGGTACGTCGCGTTGGCTGCCGTTGGATGTGCCGGCCTTCTTCTGCAGAACCGAACATCGCTGAAAACGCTTTTGCCCGCTTCCATCGCTGGATCGATATTTTTTTATGTTATCACAAACGCGTTTTCGTGGTTGAGCGATCCTGGCTACACAAAAACCGTGGCGGGCCTCATTCAAGCGCTGACAACCGGATTACCTAATTACAGCGCTACCCCCAGTTGGATGTTCTTCCGCAATTCGCTGATCAGCGATCTTTTGTTTACACTGCTTTTTGTCCTTTCTATTAACCTTGGCAGAAGTGCAGACGGCTCACGCGCCCGTGCCGCGGTTCCGCGCGCGGCTTGAGCCGTCATGCAGCCGGTGGAGCAGCGCGACGAAGTCGAGATGCTCTCGCTGATGCTGTTGATTCGGCGGTTCGAAGAACGCGCCAGCCAGCAGTATCAAGCGCAGAAGATCGGCGGTTTTTGTCATCTTTACATTGGACAAGAAGCAGTTGTGACCGGCGCTATCGCTGCCGTGCGTGATGATGACTACATTATCACCGCTTACCGCGATCATGCGCACGCTCTTGCTCGCGGTACGACTGCCGACGCATGCATGGCTGAGCTTTTTGGAAAAGAAACGGGGTGCTCACGCGGCCTAGGCGGCTCGATGCATTTTTTCGACAAGAAGCATCACATGTACGGTGGTCACGCCATTGTCGCCGCTCACGTTCCGCTGGCAGTTGGATTGGCTTTCGCCATCAAATACCGTGGCGAAGATCGTGTGACGCTCTGCTTTTTCGGTGATGGAGCGATCAATCAAGGCGCCTTCCACGAAGCGCTAAACCTCGCAGCTCTTTATAAATTGCCAATCGTTTTCATTTGTGAAAACAACCTGTTCGCCATGGGTACTTCCGTGAAGCGCTCGACGTCGCTAGGGCAAATCGTCGATCGCGCGGAAGGTTACGACATTCCAGGAGAAATTATCGATGGAATGAACTTTCGCGAAGTTCGTGACAAGGTTGCTGAGATTGTCGAGTCCATTCGTAAAGAGGCGCACCCGGCGTTCCTGGAAATGCGAACCTATCGCTATCGAGGCCACTCCATGTCGGATCCGGCCAGTTATCGAACGAAACAGGAATTGGAGAAATATCGCCTCGATGATCCGATCACCCGTTTGCGAGCGCAGCTCACCCGGGAGGGAAAATTAACAAATGAACAGTTCGATCTGCTCGACAAGCGGGCAAAAGAAACGGTACTGGCGGCGGTGAAGTTTGCCGAGAAAAGTTCCCAGCCGCCGCTCGATACACTTTACAATTATACATATGCCAACGGAGGTGCAGCGTCAGGCTCCGCCGTAGAATCCGATGAATCCGCAGCCGATAGAGTCGTCAATAGAGAAGAGAGGCGATGAGAGAAATCACATATCGTCAGGCTCTAAACGAAGCGTTGGCGGAAGAGCTGGAGCGCGATCCGAATGTATTTCTGATGGGCGAAGAAGTCGCAGAGTACCAGGGCGCGTACAAGGTCAGCCAGGGATTGCTGCAGCGCTTCGGGCCGCGACGGATTATTGATACTCCAATTAGTGAAAACGGGTTTGCTGGTTTGGGTGTTGGCGCGGCCATGGTCGGGTTGCGGCCGATCATTGAATTCATGACGTTCAGTTTTTCGTTGGTGGCATTTGATCAGGTCGTGAATAACGCCCCAAATATGTACACGATGTCGGGGGGGCAATTTAATATTCCCATCACCTTTCGCGGACCAAATGGCCCGGCGCACCAACTGGGCGCTACCCATTCGCATGCGACGGAGAACTTTTACGCCAGCGTGCCGGGCCTGAAAGTGTGCACCCCGGCCACTCCGCGCGACGCGAAAGGATTGCTCAAAACGGCCGTGCGCGACAACAACCCTGTCCTCGTGCTGGAGGCGGAGTTGCTCTACAGCTCAAAAGGAATGGTGGAGCCACCGGATGAAGAATTGCTCATCCCACTTGGAAAAGCTGAAGTGAAGCGTGAAGGCGGCGATGTCTCAATTATTTGTTATTCGCAGACAGTGCCACTGGCACTCAAAGTTGCCGCCGAACTGGAGGAGGAAGATATTTCCGCGGAAATTCTCGATCTTCGTTCAATCAAACCGCTCGACGAGAAAGCGATTTATGATTCGGTCGCAAAAACTCATCGCGTGGTGATTGTCGAACAGGATCATCCCTTCTGCGGGGTGGGCTCGGAGGTGTGCTACCGCATCCAGAAAAACATTTTCGATGCGCTCGACGCGCCAATCATCCGCGTATCACAGGAAGATGTACCGATGCCTTATAATGAGCGGCTCGAGCACGCTGTCCTGCCAAATGCCGACAAGCTCTTGGCTGCCGTAAAACAGGTTTGCTACGCGTGAATTCAATCAAAAGAATTACAACCGTTACAAAATTCAGAACGCGGGCATTGTAAACGTTGTAAGTCTTGGAATTCCTTTACCTTTTCTCCCATGCCTGAAATTCAGATGCCCAAGCTAAGCGACACGATGACCGAGGGTACTCTCGTCGCGTGGAAAAAAAAGAAGGGCGACCAGGTCTCGGCCGGCGAAGTGCTTGCTGAGATCGAGACCGACAAGGCCACGATGGAATGGGAATCACCCGAGGACGGAACCTTGACGGAGATTTATGTCCGGGAGGGCGGCAAGGTAAATGTGGGTGACAAGATCGCGTTCATCGGTGGTGAGGGTGAGGAAGCGCCGAAGGAAAGCGAGAAGGAAAAAGAGAAAGAAGAAAAAAAGGAAAAACCCAAGGCCAGGGAAGAGCAAAAAGAACCCGAGAAGGCGAAAAAAGACGAGAAATCAAAGGAAGAAGAACAGCCGAAAAACGAAGCGAACGAGCAGAAAAAACAGGCGCCACCAAAGGCGGAAGAGAAAGAGGAACCTGAAAAGCCAGCGCCGAGGATTGGAAAGCCTGAAGAAGCACGAGTGAAGGCGTCGCCGGTCGCGCGGCGAATTGCCGGGGAGCTTGGTGTTGACCTTTCCAGCGTGAAAGGCACGGGACCAGAAGGTCGTGTGACCGAGACCGACGTACGCGCCGCTGCTAAATCAAAGCAAGCCGCGCCAGTCGCCAAGGTTCCGGCGGCGGTAAAGGCAGGCGAAAGCGCACGCATTCAACTGTCCGGAATGCGCAGAGTGATTGCGCAGCGACTGGTCGAAAGCCTCGGCCCGGTTCCACATTTTTACCTCGACATAGTTGTGGACGCCGGTCCCCTCATGGAGGCGCGCGAGGAATTGAAATCTGCGGGCGAGAATGCAGATACGGCGAAAATCACGATAAACGATTTTGTTTTGAAGGCAGCAGTGCAAGCTGCAGTCAAGGTACCGCGAGTGAACGCCTCCTTCGACCGTGACGCGATTGTGCAGTACGCCGATGTCGATCTGGGAATTGCGGTCGCGATTGAAGATGGCCTGTTGACTCCAGTCATTCGGGGCGCGCAAAGTAAATCGCTGCGCGAGATTAGCGAATTGGCAAAGGATTTGGCGCATCGCGCGCGGAACAAACGGATGAAGCCAGAAGAATTTCAGGGCGGCACATTCACCGTTTCAAACCTTGGCGGCATGGGGATCGATAGTTTTTCCGCCGTCATTAATCCGCCGCAAAGTTTCATCCTGGCGGTTGGTCGGATTACAAAAGTTCCTGTCGTGGACGATTGCGACCAAGTCGTGGTGGGCCATCGCATGTCTCTTACCATGAGCTGCGATCACCGCGTGATCGACGGCGCCCTTGGCGCCGAGTATCTAAAAGAACTGCGCCATCTTCTGGAAAATCCGGCGCTGCTTTTGGTCTGAAGCGACCCCTTACTACCGGGATGGCGGCGTGGTCTCCCACGTCATGAAATCGTCGAGTGTTTGCCGGGTTTTAGCCGCGACAAATTCGACAACGGTCGCGTCATCGACGTAGCCGAGAAATGGAGTCTGGTCGGGAATCAAATCGAACGGATCAACCAAATAATTAAGACCCGCTACGATCCACAACAAAGCGTCACTCGAAACCTGCTTGTATTCACCACGTTCGTATGAGCGGACCAGTCGCAGCATCGTCTGAAGATACGGCCAGTTTTCTTTAAATGCGTCCTTGGGCACACTCGCCGCCTTCTTCGCGGCTTGTTCAAAAAGAGCCCGCAGGCCGCCGGAGCCGGCAATAGACAATTTTGCGTCGCTGAGAGCCCGGGCAAATGCTTCGCTGCGCAGCGCCGGTTTTTGATAGGAAACGTGCCTTTCGGCGCGCAATTTCTCTTTCTCCTTTTTCATCGGGTGAGATGAAAGCATTTCACATCGGCGATGAGAAGCCGATTCTTAATCAGGGTTTTGTTGCCAGAATTAACGGCGAAGGTCCCGGTGCCTGAAGCTTTCGCACTTTCTTGAAGCCAGCCTTTTCGAGCCAGCTCTTGATTTCGTTGAAGCTAAAGGTGTCGCCTTTCTCGGTGTTCACCAGCATTTGCACGGCAAACATCAGAGAGGGTAGCGGTTTGGTGCGGTCATCGTTCACCAGCCATTCTGCGATTGCGATCGTACCGCCGGATTTGAGCGCGCGAAAAGTCTTCTTGAGCAACTCGCGGCTGCGTTGTTCGCCTTCGCTATGCAAAATGTGGCCGAGAGTCGCAACGTTGTAGCCGCTGCCAAAGTCCGCCGACAATATGTCGCTCTCGATATAATTGAAGCGATCGCTGACGCCGAATGTTTGTGTAATTCGTTTCGTGGTCGGGATCATTCCCGGCCAGTCGACTGCGGTGACCCGCACTCGCGGCGATTTTTGGGCGAGGGCAATCCCCCAAATGCCTGAACCTGCAGCAAGATCGAGCACGCGAAGTTCGTTTCGCGTCCCCGCCAATTTTAAATGATCGCCCAGCTTTTGCGCGGGCGGATAGCTCATTGGAATGATTCTTTCTACCAACTGGCTGAAGAATTCCGTCCCTTCGGTTTCCTGGTTCACTGCAACGGCCGGACGACCTTCGCGAACGATGTCGGGCAATCGTAGCCAACGTGAGATGATCTGCGGGGCAATCGTCCCGAAGAACCCGGCATGCGTCCCCACTTGGTTGCTAAGAAGAAAGGCTGCGCTTTCCGGCGTCAGCGAATACTTCTCTTTCCTATCTTTCTTCAGAAGATCCAGACCAACGAGGGCATTCATTAAGATCCGCAGAGCGCGAGGCGACGCCCCGGTTTGCTCCGCAACCTCCCGCGATGTTTTCGCTCCGTTTTCCAATGAATCGAAAACTTTGTTGCTCACCGCCGCGCTGATGATTAGCGGTGGCGCATAAGCGAAGCTCAATTCCATCAAACGTTCGGGCGTGACTTGCTTTTTGCTGCGAGTTTTATTGGACATATCAGATTTGAGGTTTCGAAAAGTAAGATCGAGAAATAGGATTGGGAATCAATTGTGACGAAGCATTCTTCTGAACCTCGGGTGGCGCGCCTCGCGGCTGTCTGCAAAACACGCGAAGAAATGGAAGCGACCGAGCGCCACGTGCTGGCGCCATTTGCCGAAAAATCTGGCGATTCGCGCGGCCGAAAACATTCAGAACCAAGCCATGCCTTTCGCACTGAATTTCAACGGGACAGGGCGCGTATCATTCATTCTCGTGCATTCCGACGAATGGAATATAAAACCCAGGTCTTCCTGAACGGAACTGGCGATCACTTACGCACGCGCTTAACGCATTCGATCGAGGTAGCCTCCATCAGCCGAACCATTGCCCGGGCCTTGTGCTTGAATGAAGATCTGGCGGAAGCAATCGCTCTTGCGCACGACCTGGGACACGCGCCTTTTGGACATTCGGGCGAAGAAATGCTGGCTGAATGCATGCGGGACCACGGCGGCTTCGATCACAATCGCCAGAGCGTGCGAGTGGTGGAGTTGCTTGAAGACCCCTATCCAAATTATCCAGGTCTGAACCTGACATTCGAAGTGCGTGAAGGCTTGCGGAAACACGGAGCATTTCATGAGATGGAAGAACTGCCGGCATCCCAGGCGCGCACTACTTTACAAGGCTATCGTTGTCCATCGCTGGAGGCGCAGGTGGCGGACCTGGCGGACGAGATCACTTATTATAGTCATGATTTGGATGACGCAGTCGATTTTGAAATTCTGAATCCGGCACAACTGGGAAAAAACGAGGTCTGGCGCCGGAGCTTGCGGGCTGTGCTAGCGCGCTACCCTGACACTCGGGAGCCCGAACTGCACAAGCTAATCATTGGAGACATCATCGACACGGAAGTGCGCGATCTGGTTTCGACCAGCGCAAAATCCATTGCGGATGCCGGGATGCAAAGCCCGGATCAAGCACGCCAGCAGCCGGTGCCTCTGATTCGCTATAGCGATGATTTGTTCCAGGCGAATCGCGATTTACGGAAATTTTTGTACCAAAATGTTTATTACGATCCGCGCGTCTCGGAAGTCAATCGGCGCGCATGCGAAATGCTGCGGCAGGTTTTCCAGGTGTACCTGGCGGATCCTGACAAACTGGGCGAGACGGCGGCGAAACGAATCGGAACTGAGGGATTGCATCGCACCGTATGCGATTATATCGCGGGCATGACGGATCGATATTTGATGGAAGAACACGCGCGGATTGGAGCTCTGTAACCGACTTGCCGTGCAACGCACAGCCGGGTGTGTTTTGTGTACCCCGCGCGTCTCAACACGCTTCGTCAAGGTTGTGGCTTGGCGAGCAGAGAGATGCAGATGGCGTTATGCGGCCGCGCTTCCGTTTTCTTCTCGAAGATACTGAATCACCAACCGCAGCCGTTTATTAATTGACAGCTCCTCGAGGACGCGTTGACGACGAAGCGGATCACTCACAAACGTTGAGGCGACTAAATCGGCGAGCAATTCAGGGTCGCTCAAATCGGCAAGGTACCGGTCTACCTTGGGTGGCAGCTGCCGTGGTCCATCTCCTTTGAGGTTCGAATAAAGTTCCAGCACTTTCGCCGCGAGCGCTTCGGTTTCCACAGACATGACGGAGTCGGACTCCAGCGACTCGATCGTCGCAATCGGGAAAGGCGACTCCTGTCGGAAAGCACTAAATCTGACACGTTCCAGTCCCTGGAGAATTAAGTTCGATGTGCCGTCGCTTCGATCCACGCATGCCCGAATGAGGCCGACGGTGGCGATGTGAAAGAAGTCAGCGGTCGAATCCCAATCGATGCAATCCGGCCTCAGCAACGCGACGCAGAACATACGGTGATGAGCGAGGGCGTGCTTTAACATTTCGCGATAGCGCGGCTCAAAGATATGAAGCGGCAGCAGGGCATGCGGGAAAAGCAGGGCGCCAGGCAACGGCATAACTGGGACTCGTGTTGGGAGGGTTACGGATGACGACATAGCACGTTTTTTTTGTACGATATATGCGTTGGAGAAAGAGCAAAGCGATCGGACCGTAATTCGTCGTGCGTTAAAACGCTGATGATTTACGCTTCAATGTGGCGGAGCTATTCCGAACGCGCGAAGCTGATCAAGCGACATCTGTCCCTCGATGTCACTTCGGCCCAGTGAAACGTATACAAGGGCCGATCCAGAACAGGCGAGAAGCAGACGCGAAGCTGTGCCGAGCTCGCCGATCCCCATCGCGCTTACGGGAATGTCAACATGCTTGCCCGTAGCGAAGTCGATCAAACGCGTCAGTTGCGCCGGAGTATCGGTGCGTGTTGCCAGCTTAAAAATGTCCGCACCATGTGTTTTTGCCGCGTGCGCTTGAGCTCTTAATCGACTGGGAGAGGGGGTGCTTTTTAGGTGATGCGCGGAAATGATTCGGCGCACCTTTTGCCGTCGAGCTAGCCGAAGAAGCGAACTGAAAGCGGGCGCTGACCGCAATTCGATATCGATATAACGGGCCCGGGACAGGAATCGGAAAAGGAGATCATGTCGCTGCAACGCCGATAATCGATTTGCGCCGCCTTCCATCGGATGCCGCGCGGTGATAATAAACGGCGCGCGCAACTTCGAAATTTTGGTCTCCAATCGGTTAATCACACCCGCCGCGCCCTGGCCCTGAGAAGGCCGGCGCACAAGACGATCCAGTCGCAGTTCAAACAAATCCGGTGGGTCGGCGATACGAATTGCGAGATCGAGCTCGGTGGGCGACGAGATAACACCCACTACACGAGGTCGCCCACGGCGATACTTCCCGGAACGATTCAACGGGTCAACGTTTTACCGATTTAACGTCGCAACGCGAGCATTCTTTCAACGTACTTGGCGAGAATGTCGAATTCGAGATTCAACGGATCACCAATTTGTGCCTTGTCTAGATTGGTGTGCGTTTTCGTGTAAGGAATGACCCACGCGACGAGACTTTTCGGAAGAATTTCGGCGACCGTAAGACTGATTCCATTTACCGCAATCGAGCCCTTAGACACGACATAATGGCCGAACACCTCCGGCAACTCGATTTCCAACCGAAAATCGACGCCACTTTTCTGATAGGCTATGATTGGGGCAACACAATCGATATGTCCTTGGATGAAATGTCCGCCAAAGCGCTGCGTCGCAGACAGAGCGAGCTCAAGATTTACCGGTTGCTTCAACCGCATTTTTTTTAGATTTGTTCGAGCCACAGTCTCTTCCAAAAGATCGAAAATTAACTGGTCTCCGCGCCGCGAGCTTAGCGTGAGACAACAACCGTTAACGGCGATACTGTCGCCCGGTCGTATCTTTTTCGCGACAAGGGGAGCGGCAATTTTCAATTGATTAGCGTTTTTGCTTGCACCGACTGCGGTTACATTGCCGACTTCTTCAATCAAACCGGTGAACATGATAAGTTGTAGAGCTTGATTCGTTAGATACCTACACGGTTACATCGGATTTAGGTTTTAACGAGGGGAAGCATTCGTGGTTAGAAAAATCCAGCCACCCATTTTCCAGCACTTTTTCCGCACCGAGACGGTTGGCGGATCAGTGTTGCTACTGTTCGCAATTGCTGCGCTTGTGCTGGCCAATTCTCCGCTTGCCGATGCGTATGAGCATTTTTGGCAGATACGGGTAACAGTGGGAATCGTAGAACATCCGTTGTCGCTGACGCTCCATGATTGGATCAACGATGGCCTGATGGCGATGTTCTTTCTGTTGGTGGGCTTGGAAATCAAGCGCGAGCTAATCGTCGGAGAACTGGCGTCGGTGAACAAAGCCGCGCTTCCTATCGCGTGCGCCATAGGCGGCATGATTGTGCCGGCTGCGATCTATTTATTGTGCAACATGACCGGGTTTGGCGCTCGGGGTTGGGGCATTCCAGTGGCAACGGACATTGCTTTCGCTCTTGGGGCACTCGCGCTAATTGCTCCCAACGCGCCGGTCGGCGCCCGGATATTTCTCGTTGCGCTTGCGATCGTTGACGACATGGGAGCGGTCCTGGTCATTGCGATCTTCTATTCGCAAACAATCGCGTGGAGCGCTTTGGCTGGAGCGGCTGTAATGGTTGCTATCCTGATTGGATTCAACGCGGTCGGAGTCCGCCGTTTGTGGCCATACTTGCTCGCGGGAATTGTGCTCTGGTACTTCGTGCACGAATCCGGCGTGCACGCCACGGTGGCTGGCGTAGCGCTTGCGTTTACGATTCCGATGCACACGAGGATCAATGCGGTAGAATTCTCGCGCAAGGCGCGGGGACTCCTGAATCGATTCGATCGCACTGAGAGCGGAGATCTTCTTGTTCTAACCAGCAAGGGACAACAGGAAGCTCTCTTTGCGCTTGAGCATACGAGCAAAGCTGTCACCGCGCCGATTTTGCGTCTCGAACACGCGCTTCACAACTTCTCAGCGTTTGTCGTGATGCCCCTCTTCGCATTTGCCAATGCAGGCGTCAGGATCGGTGGCCCGCTCCAGCATGCCGAAGTCGCGTTTGGAATAGTGCTCGGGCTTGTGATTGGCAAGCCGATCGGCATTACGGCTGCAGCGTTTGGCGCAGTCAAATCGGGAATCGCCGAACTTCCACGCGGCGTCGGATGGGGGTCTCTGCTCGGTTACGCCTGCCTGGCAGGGATCGGTTTTACGATGTCGCTATTTATCGCTATGCTTGCATTCGATGAGACTGGGCCAGGTAACACGGCAAAGTCAGGGATCCTTGCGGGGTCGGTTTTGGCAGGGATCGTGGGAGCGATTATTCTGAGGGTTGCCACTGGTTTTCGCAACGATGAATAGGTCTCATCCGGCTCCTGCGGCGCATACGTCATGTGGGGAGCACGGCCTCCCTCTGAGGATGCCTGTTGCAATTCTCTCTGCCGTTCTCTTCCTGTCTGGAATGGGCGCGCTGACCTTCGAGACGCTCTGGCTGAGGTTAAGCGGCCTTGCCTTTGGCAACTCGATCTGGGCCGCGGCGTTGATTCTTTCTAGTTTCATGGCAGGCCTGGCGCTGGGAAATGCGATCGCCGCATCATCGAGAATTCGGCGATGGCGAGCGCTTCATCTTTATGCTTTTCTGGAAGTGCTGGTTGCTCTGCTTGGTTGCACGATTGTTTTTGGTCTTCCGCTGCTTGGCGAAGTGTTGCGACCCGTATGGCAAATTCTGTGGAATTCTCAGCCCACACTTCTCGGGCTGCGGTTTGTCTTGTCTTTCCTAATTCTACTTATGCCGACAACTGCGATGGGTTTGACGCTTCCGGTGCTGATCGAAGATCCAATGTTGCGTCAAACCAATTTTGGACGCGCGATCGGGTTTCTGTACGGCTCGAATACTTTGGGCGCGGTGGCTGGTGCTGTGCTTGGTGAAGGTTATCTCATAGCGGCTTTCGGGCTTCGAGGCACTAGTGTGGTTGCAGGTTTGGTCAGTTGTATTGCCGCAGCGGTTGCATTGTTCGTAGCGAAATGGCATGGGGGCGGCAGCACTTATTCTTTGCAGCGGACGTTTCCACTCCAGGTGAATGTGGGGTATCGGCCGCCTTGGCGTCTCCTTTTCGTGAGCTTTGGGACGGGCGGTCTTTTACTCGCCCTGGAAGTAATTTGGTTTCGGTTTCTGCGACTATACGTCCCGTCATGTTCGACGGTCTTCGCCGTGATGCTCGCAGTTGTGCTCGGGGGAATTGGGCTCGGGAGCGTACTGGCCAGCCTGATACACCAACGCTCGGTGCACCTGGATCGGCTGCTTCCTATCCTGTTATCGGTTGCCGCGATCCTGGTGTTGCTGTCGTACTGGTTATTTCCGAGTGCGTTGGTTCCAGCATCCGTCGCAGTATTTGACCTCAGTTGGTGGCGGATCACGCTGCTATCCGCCGGTTTAATGTTTCCGGTGGCGTTCGTTTCGGGAATCCTGTTTCCATCCATCGCCACAAGTGTGCAAGCCGCTGTTGGCGACCGGATGAACAGCACTGGGATCGCCACTCTGTTTAATACGATGGGCGCAGCGCTCGGTCCGCTCCTGGCAAGTTTCGTCCTTTTGCCAGTAATCGGCTATCAGTGGAGTCTGATTGCATGCGCCGCAGGCTATGCGCTGCTGAGCATTGTGGCGGCCTTTGCAACGCGGCGACCGGAGCCCGCTTCGAAAAGGTGGACATTGCCGAACGCTCCAAAGCTCAGCGTCGCCTCCAGCGTTCTAATTGGTCTCTGGATTGTTCTGGCTTTCGTGCTTGCAATTTTTCCCTATCGACGCGCCGAGACGCACTTTGCGCATGCGAGTCGTCCTTACGAAACGCAAAGCGAGGGACAGCTGTTGGCGCGCACCGTAAAGCGGATCGAGGGCACCTCGGATACGTGGCAACTACTCCGGCGCGATCTTGCCGGCGAACCATATTACTACCGGCTCCTATGCAACGCGTTCTCAATGTCGGCCACCAATCCGCCCGGCCAGCGTTACATGAGATTGTTTGCATATCTTCCGCTGGCTTTTCGTCCCGAATCACAAAACGTTTTACTGATCTGCTACGGATGTGGCATCACAGCCGACGCGCTTCTTGACGGACCAAACGTCAAGCAAATGGACGTGGTGGATATTTCAAAAGAAGTATTTCGCCTGGCCGATTCCTATTCTGGAATCGGTTATACCAATCCGCTGCACGATCCACGGGCGACTACATTTATTCAGGACGGCCGTTTCTTTCTTCAAGCCGCCCCGCGCCAATACGACATCATTTCTGGCGAACCGCCTCCGCCGAAAAATGCGGGCTCGGTCAATCTTTACAGCAGGGAATTTTTTTCTCTGATGAAAGGGCGCCTCAAGGAAGGTGGAATTGCGACCTTTTGGCTACCGCTGGACCAACTAAAGCTGAATGAGGCAAAAGCCATTCTTCGCGCGTTTCACGATGTGTTTTCGAATGCATCGGTGTGGGGAAGCGCCGATGAGAATTGGATCATGATGGGCATCAAAGGCCCCGGGCGCAAGGTGAACGAAGAGGAGTTGCGGCGATTGTGGAGCGATTCGGCGGCCGGCCCGGATTTAAGACGCATTGGCATCGAGGTCCCACAGCAGCTGGCCGCATTGTTTTTGATGGACGCTGACGAGATCGATCGCGTTACGCGGAACGTCGCGCCGCTGACAGACAATTATCCAAAGCGATTGAGCGATGCGCCGTGGGATGAGAAAGAGAATTTTGAGTTCGCCGCGAGTTACATGGAGCCATCATCCGTCGCAGAACGCTTTCAAGGGTCGCCGCTGATCAACCGCATCTGGCCGGAGGGACTAAGTACTTCCCTGAAGTCCCTTTTCGCCGTTCGTGAGACCCGGTTCCTTTCGGAAACGGTTGGTAGCAACAAGCTGGCAGAACTCGATCTTTTTTTACGCAGCACGCGGCTGCGCATCCCAGTCTTGGAAACGCTGGGTAGCGACGAACAACGACTTGCCATCGCGCAGCGAGTCGCGCGCGAAGCGGGATCGCCGCCGGAAGAAATTGTACCGGACCTCATTGCCGGCGCGGTTGCACAACGCAATTTGGATGAAGCGATTCGGCTTCTGGAAAGTCAGAAAGATCGCGGGACGTTAGGTGTTCGTGAAACCTTGCTGCTGACGTATCTCTACTGCTTGAATGCCAACGTGGCTAAAGCCGAAGCGCTCGTCGCTGCAAATTCCGCATTGATCAATAAGGATTCGTCGGCCGATTGGCTATGGAAAAAATTGGAATCCGATTTCGGATTCCATCTGCCAAATTAGAAGTCGGCAAATGGCAATCAACCCAAGCTCACATGACCATCGCGCCGACGTAATGGGAATCCGCGTTTAAATGCGCCGGCACGCGCTGTTTGTTGGAGTATTCATTCTTATCGCGACGGCGCGGTTTCTGATCCTGCTGACGTCACAAACCCACGTCCATAGCGATGAGGCGATCATTGGGCTGATGGGCAAACACATCCTGGAGGGACGCTATTTTCCTTTTTACATGTATGGGCAGCCGTACAACGCCGGTGCAGCCTGGGAAGCTTATCTAGCCGCAATTGCGTTCGCATTCTTCGGCATTAGCGTCATTTCGCTCAAAGGCTGCATCGTCGTGCTCTCTTTGCTGTGCCTTTTTCTGTTTTATCGGATGTGCCTTGTGCTTTATGACCAGCAGGCCGCACTTCTGGCAACGGTCGCGTTTGCACTCGCCCCATCACTTCTCAAGTGGCATTTTCAAGTCCGAGGTTACTCCTGGTATTTCTTGTCGATCCCGATACTGACAATGCTTTTTGCATCGATCGAATCAGATCGGCCTCCTCAAAAAAGGACATTATTTTTCTTTGGGCTGGTGTCGGGTGTTAGCATCTGGTGCCTGGAGCTTGTGATTCCGCTCGTTGGCACGTTTTGGCTGCTCCTGATTTTACGCCGCAGATTCTCACTACATAATGCGGCGTTCGCTTTGGTCGGTTTAGTGACGGGATACGCCCCAGTGATTGCATTTAACTTCACGCATCACTTTAGCAATTGGCAGTATCTGATTATTGAGAGGCCAGGAGGCGGATTGTCGTCGCTCGTCCACATTTCAGCGTACGGACGAATCTTCCTGGAAGAAATGCCGAAGTTCTTCGGCACGGACACCGTGCTCTGGTATTATCCTGAAACACCGGCATACGGTTGGCTGTTTTACTCGATTTCGCTTTTCGCCGTGGGTGCGGCGATATGGCCGTTTGCAAAATCACCCTCGAAAATCATGCGAGCGCTGCGGGGCGATCTGCCGGATCACTGGCAAAAACGAGATTTTGATATGCTCCTGCTGACCGCGGCCTCTTTTGTCCCGTATCTTACGCAGCCTGTCGGTGTGCCCAGCTATTTCCTCGGAGGATGCTTCTTTTTGTCGGTCCTGACAGGGCGAATATTGGAACGTTCCTTTTCTTCGTCGAAGGCGCTGCTGCGGCTCGCCGGCGTCGGTGCGCTCGTCGCGATTCTGCTAACGGGCATAGCCATCATGATCAGGGTTGAACAGGAAAATCAGATCGAGACTCTCTCCTTATGCCAGGACGGCAGGAATTACTGCATGACACGAATTCCCGGGACGGACATAGACGGCGTTGAACAGTATCTGCGTCAAAACAGCGTGACATCCGTCTGGACGACGATCTCATTTGTTTATCCGTTATTGTTCGAAAGCGGCGAGAGGCTGGCCGTTTCTAATGCGATTTTTGAGTACCCCCACCGCGTTTATCCGCAGAAAATCCCTTGGCGCGAGCCCAGTCTCGATCCTGACGCCGCATTCGTCATCGAAACCGATTCGCCATTTCGGTCTCAATTGGAGACCCATTTCGCACAAGCGTTCGGCAGGGCTCCGTCGGCTCGCGAATTCGGGAAACTGACTGTGGTCTCCAAACCAGAGTGAGCCGCGGTTGAAGGTCGTTGTCCTTCGGATTCGATATCTGCAATTCTGGCGCTGAAATCTTCAGCCCAAAATTTCCCGCAAATCCGCTCGATTCAACGCGGACGAGGTTCAAAAAAAACTTTGAAAAAAGTGAAAAAAAAGCTTGTCACCCCCTGGCACCTTCAACTAAACGAGGAATTTGACGCGACAAGCGGGCCCGAAAAGCCGTTCAAAAAAACTTTGAAAAAAGTGAAAAAAAAGCTTGTCAGCGCCACAGAGATTTAATAAGCGTGTCAAAACCTAACCAAACCAATGGAGAAACTAATGACTAAAAACGTGCTAAATAAACTTGGATTTCTTGGCGCCGCCTTGATAGCGAGCGTGGGATTTCCTCTGATTTTTGCATCGACCGCATTCGCTCAGTTGCCGGCTCCAGCTGTGCCGGCAAATCCGGCTGCGCCAGCGTCCCAGGCTGAGGTTGAGCGCGTCATTGTGACCGGCTCAAACATTCCCACCGCGGAAGAGACCGGCCCCAATCCCGTGGATACCTACCGGCCGCAGGACATCGAGAAATTGGGTATCCGAAACGCAACCGACCTGCAGACATTCCTCCCGCAGGAGGCGGGCGGAACCGTGAACCAGAACATTGGTAATGGCGGTGATGGCACCGTCCAGATCAACCTGCGCGGTTTGTTGCCGAAAGAGACCTTAGTTCTAATCGATGGCAAGCGCGTCGCCTATGGTTCGCTGGGTGTCGCCGGTTTTAGCGGAGGCCCGGACATTCAGTTGATACCGTTTCCGATGGTCGACCACATCGACATTCTCAAAGACGGCGCCTCGGCCGTTTACGGATCGGATGCGATAACGGGCGTAGTCAACTTCTTCCTGGTCCACAAATTCCGTGGCTTGGAGATCGGGGCCACTTACGGAAACACAAACATGGGGGCTTCCAATGAAATGGGCGAGTGGGAGGCATGGCTCAAAGCCGGCACTGGAGATGACAAGACCGATATCGTGGTCATTGCCGATTTCTGGGAGCGCCTCGGCGGTGTTTTCAGCCGCGACCGCGATGTTTCTGCCAACGGGTTCTTTGTTCCGTTTGGAGGATTTGATGCGCGCAGCGGCAATGAGCCTGGCCGTGTGCAGGGTCGCCGTTTGCTTCCGAGCATGTTTTTTACCGCAAACAGCCCGCCGCCACATTCGGCACCCAATGCTGCGACTTCTCCATTTTACGCTAACCCTTTTGCGGTTAATCCAAATGCATATCCGGGAGCCCCTGGTATTTTGAATCCAAACGGCTTCAATGCTCCTGGCTTTCCTCAAACCGGTACGAAATACCGGGGTGGTGGCAACTACTTCTTCTATAACTTCGCCGCTGTTACGCCAGCGTTGCCGCCGGGAGATCGCCAGGTGTACTACGGTTCGTTCACCCGCGACCTGTGCGACAAGTACCTGACAGTGTTCGCCGACTTTAAGTATGCGCGTTCGTACTTCGATTCGTCGTTAGCCGCGGCTCCGTTTACACCGGATCCATTTAAAGCGCCGGGCACTAACGCCTTCTTTAGTCCGAGTGGCATCAGTGTGCCAATCTCGAATCCCTTCAATCCCTTCACAGTCGGGGATGCGACTCTGGTTATTAACGGCATACCAACTCCGATGACAACTGGCGTTCGTTTTCGCTCTATCAACGATACGGGCTCAAGAAGCGAAAAGTTCACCTATTGGGACCAACTTTTCGATGTCGGTCTGCGGGGTGAGATGGGCGAATTTGGGGATTACTTCAAGACATGGAACTGGGAAGCGGGTTTCCGTTATTCTCGGAATGAAGGGCAGGATCTGTCCGTTGGCGAAGTGAGCCAGCCCGGGTTGCGCGATGCCCTGCTGGATACGAATCCTGCGACCGCGTTTAATCCGTTCTTTGGACAAAACGGCGAAAACAGCCCAAGGGCCAGGCAATCTGTCTATGTGACATTGCATAACTCTGGCGAGTATGAATTGCCTATCTATTACGCCACGTTTAACGGCGATCTGTTCAGTCTTCCAGCAGGGCCGATTTCGTTCGCGATTGGCGGCGAGTACGACGCGCCCAGGTTCACTCGCGATCGTGACGCGCTCAATAACACGTTTTCATCGATCGGTTCGGTGGACGGGCAAAGCTTCCGTGTGAACCGGGACATCTGGGGAATCTATGAGGAAGTGCGCGTGCCGTTTACCAGTCCCACGTGGAACTTTCCTGGCTTCTACAGCTTTGAGGTGGACTTTGCCGAGCGGGAGGAATGGTACAGTCAGAACACCTCCGGGGTTCTGCCTTCGGGATTGTTCCCCGGCGGGCCGTCAGTGCACACCACGTATAATGCGCAGAAGCCGAAGATCTCACTTCGCTGGCAACCGCTTGATCCCAAGTATATCGGCGCTGTGACGCTGCGCGGCAGCTATTCCGAGGCGTTCCACGCGCCGACGTTGGGAGAGCTTACGCCCGCTTCGTCGCAAAACTTCCCAATCGTGGCCGATCCCTTCTCTACTCAGACCGAACCACAGATTGAGGAACGCGTCCTGGGCAACCCGCTCACGCATCCGGAAACGGCTTATGAATGGACCTACGGAATTGTTTACAGTCCGAAATGGGTCAAGGGCCTGACGTTGAGCGCCGATTGGTGGCACATCGATATGCGCGACATTGTAACAGCCCTCGGCGCGCAAACCATTCTCCTGGAAAATCCACCGCCAGGACCGGGTGCGTCAACTGTTACAAACCCCAACGGGGCGATTGTAGCCCGTGCTGCTGGTAACAACCCGCTTGAGCCCGGCCCAGTCGTGCTGGTTGTTGATCCTAGCAAGAACCTCTCTGGCGCGATCTTCGAAGGTCTAGACTACGAGGCAATCTATATACTGGATTCGACGATCTTTGGCGGCGGCGATTGGGGAAGGTTGACCACCACGGTCAACGGCACCTGGTTGTCGCGGGCTGAGTTTCAAGCTAGCCCGGAGGTAAAGCGGGTTGGCATCGCGGGTGAATTTTTGCCGCCAGGATTTGCTCTAACCAGTTCGCTGCCGTGGAACCGGGCTAACTTCAGTATGTTCTACGACGGTCCAGCCGACACATGGATGCAGGGGTTGGATGTGGGCGCGATCGTGCACTGGACTGGTCAGTATGAAGACGACAACGCCAGCCTTACAGGATCGACGAAGCTAAACGAGCCCCGGAGTGGCCCCCTTGGCGGTACGAGTCTTACGCCGCCGAACGGTAATGAAATCCGTGCGCGCAAAGTGTCGGCATGGACGACGCTCGATCTGCTCTTGAACTACACGTTTAACATGCCACCGCCTGCCCCGGCTGAAGTCCCTGGCTATGCCAAGGATGGTGGGAAGAATGTGAAGATGAAAGATGGCAAGGACAAAAACGTGGTACCCGTCTCAACGGCCGAGTATGGCTGCAGCAATTGGCAGTGGTGGCTTAATAACACCACCGTCACGCTGGGCATGCAGAACGTGACCGACGAAGATCCGCCGTTTGTGGCTGGCTCGTTTGAGAACGGCTACGACGAGTCCATTGCGACAATTAAGGGCCGGTTCTGGTATGTCGGATTGAAGAAGCGCTTCTAAAGCGAAGACTAGAATAATTTACAGCGGCCGGGCTCCACTAGAGCCCGGCCGTTTTGCTTTTGGATACGACGACAATTCGCCGCTATCACAGACGCGACACGCCAAATGTCAGTCGCGTATAGAGAAATGTTTGTTATCGTGCGCAGCGCGTTGCTTATGCAAACCAGCGACCTTAAGAGCGCACGACGACCGTTGTGGCAGCAGACGTGGATTTTGGCCCTTTTGTTGATCGCTCTCGTTTGCGTTGCATATGCCAGGGTCCTTAATGCCGGATTCATCTGGGACGATGAATCGCATTTGACCCAGAATCCCTGCATTATCGGTCCGTTGGGATTAAAGGAAATCTGGACCACCGCGAGGGCCGTCTATTACCCGTTGGTGCTTACGACTTTCTGGGCTCTACATAAGGTCGTTGGTTTAACCCCTTGGCCATATCATCTTGTGAACGTGCTTCTGCACGCCGCGTCGGCGGTCTTGCTCTGGCAGATTCTGTGGCAACTCGAGGTTCGTGGCGCCTGGTTGGGAGCTGCTCTCTGGGCGCTGCATCCCGTAATGGTGCAATCGGTCGCATGGGTGACTGAGCTCAAAAACACGCAGTCGTGCCTCTTTTATCTCCTGTCGATTTTCTGTTTTTTGAAATGGAACCACACGTCGCAAATTGTTCAGGTATCACAGGAGCAGAATGCGGTGAATCAACGAGAGGCGGCCTCTACGAATCCTCGGCAGCGCGCTGGAGACCCCTCTTCGATGTTATTCGCCTTGTCGTTGTGTTTTTTCATACTCGCGACTTTAAGCAAGCCTTCGGTGGTCATGTTACCTGTTGTACTTGCCCTGTGTGTCTGGTGGCGAGGAGGACGGATCAATCGCGGTAATGTTGCAGCGCTCGTTCCATTTGCGCTCGTATCGGCGATTGCCAGCGTGTGGACGATTTTCGAGCAAAAGTTTCACGCTGGGGCAATTGGTGCTGAATGGGCTCAGAGCTGGCCGGATCGCCTTATCATCGCGGGGCGCGCAATATGGTTTTATCTGGGAAAACTGGCCTGGCCGCATTCGCTGGTGTTTATCTATCCGCGGTGGGATATTGATTCTTCCCAACTAAGCGCCTATTTGCCTCTCTTCGCAGCGTTAGCTGCGTTGCTCGTTTTGTGGTGGTTCTCCAGGAAATGGGGTCGGGCCGTATTTTTCGCCGCCGCCTACTATGTTGTTTCCTTGTTTCCGGTGCTCGGCTTTTTCGACGTTTTTTTCTTCCGTTACTCCTTTGTGAGCGATCATTTTCAATATCTGGCGAGCATGGGACCGCTGGCGCTAGGTGGCGCAGCAATTGTAACTGCTATAGGGCATTTCGGTGAAACACCATCCCGGTTGGTGTCTCACACAGACGCCCTACAATTTTCTAATAATATCGCCGTTGTTAGATCGAAAACGTTTCTAGTGCCGGCAACCGCGGGAATACTCCTGCTTCTGCTCCTTTTTTTGACATGGCGACAGACAGCCACCTACCATGATCTTGTCTCCCTTTACACAGCGACACTAAGGAAGAATCCCGGTTGCTGGATGGCACATTATAATTTGGGCATTGCTCTCAATGAACGGGGGAAGACCGATGAGGCGATTGCTCATTATCAGGAGGCCATCAAGCTGCGGCCAAGTTATGCCGAGGCGCATTACAATCTGGGCCGACTTCTTGCGGAGAAGGGGCAGCTCAACGATGCGGTTACTCATTACGAGCGGGCACTGGAAATAAACCCTGCCGATGCAGAAGCCCGTAACAATTTTGGCGTCACGCTTTTTGGGATCGGACGTGTGGACGAGGCAATTACTCATTATGAGGAAGCGCTGAAGATCAGGCCAGATTACGCAGAAGCCTCTTGCAATCTGGCGAACGCGCTTCTTTCAAAGGGGGATTTGGATGGGGCTATTGCCCGTTATTCGAAATGCCTGGCTCTATCCCCAAATCAGGCTGAAGCCCAGTACAACCTTGCGAGCGCCTTACTCCGAAGGGGTCAGACGGATGAGGCGATTGCGCATTACCGGAAAGTACTCGAGCTGCAGGCGGATAACGCAGATGCCCATGCGAATCTGGGAAGCGCTTATCTTGCAAAGGGAGACGTCCGAGAAGCGATCACTGAATACCGAAATGCCCTTAGGGTTTCTCCGGAAAATGTGCCGGCGCAAAGTAATCTGGCCTGGCTCCTGGCAACCTCCGCAGACTCCTCGCTTAGAAACGGATCAGAGGCTGTGATTTTGGCTGAACAGGCGGACTCGGAAAGCTCCCGAAGTGACAATCACACGATTGTTCTGCGCATCCTGGCTGCGGCATATGCTGAAACTGGCCGTTTTGGTGAGGCCAAGCAAACCGCTCAACAGGCCTTGCAAGCAGCTGAAGTCCAAGGAAACTCCACTCTAGCCGATGCGCTGCGCGACGAAATCGCGCTCTACGACCTGGGCTTGCCGTATCACAAGGAACGATAAGACCCCTCTGTAATGCCGCTCATTGAGCATGCCGTGCAAACTTGGAAAAAAACGTGGCCGGTAGTGTCGTTACTTCCCGGGAAGTGTTTGGCGGAGCGGAAGACCTATCTGGTAGAGAGCGATGTCGCCTTGAAGAAGGTGCGCAATCTCGAGGTTGTTTTGGCTGGTAGCTGTCGTTATTCCTCGTTGAGCCACTTCGATCGCTTCCGAGAACTGGCCCGCCTCTGCGCACGCAGCAGCCAGCGCTCGGAGAAACTTTGGATCTTCAGTATTAGAAAGCTTTACCGCCTTTTTCGCGAACTCGACCGCTTTTTTCCCGTCGCGGATCGAGGCATCGGGAGCTGTCGCAAGCACCCAGGCAATGTTGATGCGAGAATGGGGATCCTCGGGAGCTAACGCTAGCGCCCTTTCGTAATCGGCGACTGCCTCGTGTAATGAGCCCTTTCGCAAAAGAGCGTTACCGAGGCTAGTGTAGGCATCCGGGTCATTGGGTTGTATCTGAAGAGTTTTTTCCCAGTCAGCGATTGCTTCGTCGACGTGACCTTTTGAAAAAAGAACGTTTCCGCGGTTGTAATAGGCATCTGCATAATACGGCTGCAATTTAATCGCTTCCTCGTAATGGACCATCGCTTCGTCGGATTGCCCTTTTCTAGCAAGAGCGTCGGCGAGATTCATTTGCACAAAAGCTGAACCCGCGTCGTAGTGGGCATCTCGTTTACCAGACCTGATCTTTGCGGCAGCTTCGAAATGTAAGATTGCCTGGTCCAGATCGCCGCGATCGACGCAAAGGTATCCGAGATTATTATGCGCTACGTCGTTGTCGGCCGTCACCGCGAGAGCACGGTTCCAAAGAGTCTCGCTATTGCGCCAATAAGAAGCTTGTGTGAATGCCGCCCATGCCAGGGCGAAGATAGCTAAGAATGCGACTGCGGTGGTTACGACAAGACGTGGCGGTGACTTACGGACCATTGCTACGTCTGCACTTAACCAGACCACAATTACGAACAGACCTACATGAGGGAGATACGTGTAACGGTCGGCATGGCCTTGTTCTCCAACCTGGACGATGCCAATCACTGGGGCGAGCATAACGAGATACCAGAACCACCCGGTTAAGAGGTATGGAATGCGGCGTCGGTAAACGATTGCCGTAGCCGTGATCGCCAGTACCGACACAATCGCGAGGATCACTTCGCCGATCGGCAGAGTGTCGTTTGGATGAGGATAGAAGACCGCGAGGTGGGTTGGCCACACTGTTTTCCAGGCGTAAATCACGTAACACATGAAAGCGTTTTCCACACGCCAGAGAAACGGCAGCGGCGGGATTGCACCTGTGGCGCGTTTCTGGAGAAGGAACGTGATAACGCAGGCGACTGTTGAAAGAACTATCAAGGGAATTTTTTCCAGGATTAAGAACCGTGTGACAAACTTTTGTCCGCTGCCGGTAAGGTTCTCACCGCTGGAAACGGATTGTTCAAAACGGCGTAGTGGCCAGTAATCAAGCAGCAGAAGCACAATAGGGGTGCTTACCAGCATTGCCTTCGACATGAGCCCTGCCGCGAACAGAACCACAACCGCCAAATAGCGCCTTGCCGATACTGCCCGCGTATACCAGGCATATGTTCCGAGCGTGAGAAAAAAGAAGACTGCGCTCAAAACGTCTTTTCGCTCGCTCACCCATGCTACGGATTCCACGTGCAATGGGTGCACCGCGAAAAGCGCCGCGACAATCGCACTCCTCCATACTGCGCCGGTCATCTGCTGCAGCACACGAAACAGCAGAAGCACGGCAATAACGTGCAAGATGACGTTCGTAGCGTGGTGCCCGCCAGCATTTAACCCGTAGAGCTGGCAGTCCAGCATATGTGACAAAGTCGTTAATGGATGCCAGTTGCTCGCGTGAGAGCTGGTAAACGCATGTATTATCGCGTTTATCGTTAATCCGGCTTTAATACCTGGCGCATCGTAGACATATAAATGATCATCGAAATTAACGAAATCATAATGAATTGTCTGGGCGAACACGGCCAGGCTAATTCCAACAAGGACGATGTATATGAGTACGATTATGGCAGAGTTAGGGCGGCCTTCTGCAAAACGCCCTACCTTCTTACCAGTGTGCCGCTTCTTGTTAGTAACTATTGGTCGGCTAGTTGGCATGTGTTAGACTAAAATCCCGCAGCGGTTGCTGTGTTTGGTACAGTGCAATGTTTCCCTGTAGCTCGGCGACAAGGCCAGGGCTTCCCTGGCTGTTAGCCAAGTCCATTCCTTCCTGCGCAATCTCGATTGCTTTGGAGTAGTCACCAACTTCCGCATAAGCCGCTGCTAATGTGCGAAAGAGTATTGGGATTCGCCGGCCGGAAATGCGCAGTGCCTCGGAAGCAAGTTGAACCGCTTTATTGCCGTCGCGAAGAGAATCGTCGGGTGAGGTCGCGAACACCCATGCAAGATTGCTCATGGCGTTTCCATTGTCGGTTTGGATGGTCAATACCTTTTGCCATTCCTCAACGGCCTCTCTGGCGCGACCTTGCTGGATCAGAATTGTGCCCACAATGTTGTGGACTTCGATGTTGTCGGGCTGCAACTCAAGTAACTTGCGGTAGTGAATTAGGGCGTCCGAAACTTTACCTTTCTGGAGAAGAGCCTTGGCAAGATTCTCATGGGCAGGACTGTTGTCGGGTCGAAGATCAACGGCTGCTTGTAGCAGCGAGATGGCTTCGTCCAAGTTACCTTGTCGCAAATACACTATTCCGAGGTTGTTTTCGGCAACATCGTTGTTTGTGGTTACTGCAAGCGCGTGCTTGAACAACGTTTCGCTATCGCGCCAATACTCGGTTTGCACCCAGGCGCTCCAGCTCAAAACTACGATGGTCAGTAATCCAGCCGCGCTCAGAGTTGTACGGCGACGTGGCCACAAGCTTGTGATATCGGCCACCGCCCATGTGACCGCCATGTATAGACCGATCTGGGGCAAATAAGTGTATCGGTCAGCGCGTCCCTGCCACCCGACTTGCACCACTCCGATCACCGGCACAAGCATTCCTAGGTACCACAACCAACCTGTGATCAGGTAGGGCCGTTGTTTTCGAAGAGTGATAGCTATGGAGGTAACGCAAATTAAAAGAAGGAGTGAGGAGATAATTTCCCAAAGCGGTAGCCGGTTTTCCGGATGCGGGTAGAACACTGCCAGGTTGACCGGCCAGAGCATTTGCCAGATGTAGAGCACATAACTGACTACCGCGTTGTTGATTCGTTCTAATATCGGCAACTCCTCGGTCCAGCCAACCGCGCCTTTCTGTGCGACTAACGTGGCAATACTCGAAACGGCCGAAAGGGCAATCAACGGGACTTTTTCTAACACGCGCATCCACACCTGGCCTTTGATTCTATTGAGCGGCCAGTAGTCGAGAAGCAAGAGAACAAACGGCGATGTTACCAGCATCGGTTTGGACATGAGTCCACAGGCAAGGACGGATGCAAGGACGAGATAACGCGTAATCCGTGGTGAACGTGCGTAATGCACGTAGGCAAGCAGTGTGAGCATGAAGAAGACTCCGCTCAGGACGTCCTTGCGCTCTGCTATCCAGGCAACCGATTCCACGCGTAACGGATGGATTGCGAACACCGCCGCTACGAAGGCGCTACGCCAAAATGCACCAGTCATTTGCTGGAGTGCGATAAAAAGAAGGACCGCTGCGATGGTGTGCAGGAGAACATTGGTAAAGTGATGCCACCCCGCTTTTAGCCCATATAACTGGCAGTCGAGCATGTGCGAAATGGTGGTCAACGGATGCCAGTTCATGGAATGAACATGAGTGAATGCCCAGGCAATGCCGCTGATGCTTAGCCCGCCTGTTATCTTCGTGTTTTCATAGACGTAGCGCGGATCATCATAGTTGACGAAGTCATGCCAAAGGGTTTGGCCAAAAACAAGCCAGGTCAGCGCGGCCAGCGCGATGCAGATGCCAATCACCTGGCAGCGACGATTGGGTCGTGATGGAGCTAATTGAGCGTTACTGATTTGCTGCATCCCTCGATCCTGCGTAAATGACGAATCAAATCTGGAAAACGAAACTCGAAAGGGTGCGAATCTCGTCGCCCGGTCATTAGGTATCCCCCCCGGTCATTCGTTCGGAATTCGTCATTGATCGGATTTCCTCTCGTAGATCAAAACGTATTTGCCGAGTTGTGGCACTGACTGGGGAACGTTACCAAAATAGTAATCTGTTCTGTCCGGTGCGACCATGTTCACGAAACCGGCAATAGTGTAGTTTTGCGCCGTATATTCATTAGCCCAGGTGAAAATCTTCCGCTCGGATTTCGGCCGTTGCAGCCAGGAGTCTGGCATTACCACAAAAATCAGAAATTTTGGGTGAGCACGTTCTATCTCCCGAATCATTTCTTGTTGCATTTGGTTCGCATACTTTTGGGCTTCCATCAGGCCGTAAGTGTAAATGTAACCAGTTGCGGAATGCCGATTAGAATAAAAATAGATCTGCGGCTCGGAGCCTAGCACAGCAATCGTGTCGCTTGGGCTTGTTCGGTCGCGCAGATATTCTCCAATTCTGATGGATTCTGCGAAAGGACTTTCCGGATAAATCATTCGGGAAGCGTCAGCCGGAGCGGCTTGGAAAAAGAACTTTTTGTCGGCAATAATCGGCAAGGCAAGAGCAGCTCCGAAAACCAGGAAGCAGAAGAATGGAGCCAGAATTCCTCGAGTTACGATGAGATCGGACAATCTGCTGATTGCAACACCCGCAAGTAGCGAAACAGCTGGCAGCACCAGGACAAAATAGTGCAAGCGAAAATAGAATCCGGGGCATAACGCTAATACAGAGAAGAAGAAAAAGCCGAGCAGAAAAATTGCGGCGCTACGCGTTCGTCGTTGCAATAAGCCAGCCACGGGGCCAATTCCAGCCAGGATCCAGATTGGCCACCCGCCCACAAGCACTTCTTTTGCGCTGTAAAAGAAAAATTGCGGCGCTTGGCTGAAAGGAACCAGGCTACCATATTGACGCGCGTAATCGATTGTCCAAAACCAGAACCGCTCGAACACGCCGGCTCTCCAGAGAAGCAGGCAAGTGACTGCTAATGGAAGAACGACGCCAACACTGAACGTCAGGCCTTGCACGAGAATATTTTTAGCGCGCACTCGGCGATGCAGATTGCTGTAGAGGAGATAAATCACTCCAAAAGCAGCGAAAAAAACTGCCGGTTGCTTCATCAACAGCCCGATCCCAAAAAGTAACCCGCTTGCGAATAGCTTTCCTAACCGTTGACGATCCGATGAGCTGAACAGGAGCAAAGTTCCACCGAGAACGGGGAGCAACACAAAATGTGTGGCGTGTCCGGCGAACCCCAGCACCGATGGATTTACCGACAACACCGCATAGCTCATCGCAGCTGCAAGCCCTGCGATGGGATTCATCAGTCGCCGACCCAGGAAAAAGACCAGGACGACAGTGGCTGCATTTACCACGAGCAGACCCAGATGGATTCCGACGGTGGTTTGTCCAAAGACCGACATGATCAAGGCGTAGGCGGCATAGGTGCCCGGGAACTTCATGTTGTAGGCGAGCTGGTACGGTGGAATGCCTTGCAATATGAGCTGGCCGGCATAAGCGTACTCGCCCTCATCGCGTTCGAGCGGAATTCCCAAGAGACGAATCCTGATTGCAACGACGAGAGTGAAAACGATTGTCGCCAGAGCCCACCATGCAAACTGCACGAGGTTTCCGTTAAGGTCGGTCTTACGCACCACGAAAGCTCCTATTTCGATGAGAAACGCAAGGTTGCAACCGAAGGTGGCGCTCAAAATTTCGGGTGGAGCACCAAACAGAGGAGGCGCCCCCGAGTCGCCGCACTCCAACTCCAAAAGCTATCGCGAGTTGATTTCGATCGGCAGCGGCTAGCGTATGCACCAAATCGCCAGGCGCATCTTTTCCCCGCGTGGTCGCGTGTTGATTTTCGCTGTCGTTCTGACGGCCGTTACGATTCTTGCGTACCGACCTGCGTGGCATGGGGGATTTCTGTGGGACGACGACGACTATATCATCAAAAACCAATTGTTAACTGCCCCGGACGGTTGGCAGCGGATTTGGTTTTCTCTCGATTCCCCCTCGCAGTATTTCCCATTCACTTACAGCACATTTCGGCTCGAGCACGCCTTATGGGGCTTGAACACGACTGGTTATCACTGGGTCAACCTTCTGCTTCATGTTGGCAATGCACTTCTGGTCTGGGCGGTGCTAGCGCGGTTAAAAGTACCCGGCTCATGGTTAGCTGCGGCAATTTTCGCGCTACATCCCGTGCAGGTCGAGTCGGTGGCATGGATCACCGAACGCAAGAACGTGCTGATGGGATTTTTCTTTTTGCTGACGCTGCTTGCCTGGACGGTGTTTGTTGACGAACGAACCCGACGTCCATCGATCTTTTATTGCCTGGCATTGGTTTGCTATGTGCTGGCGCTCTCGGCGAAGGCAACCGCTTGCACCCTCCCGGCTGCATTGTTCCTGATCCTTTGGTTGGGGAAAAAGCCGATCACAGTGCGCCGTCTGATCCAAATTCTTCCTTTTGTCGTTCTGGCTACTGGCACGGGGTTACTCGCGGTTTGGTGGGAACGCTACCATCAGGGCACGAACCCCGGCCTATTCACCTTTCTGAGCCCGATCGAACGGATTCTCGTCGCAAGCCACGCTGTTTGGTTTTACCTGAGCAAAATCTTTTGGCCATCGAATCTCACCTTTATTTATCCGAGATGGAACATCTCGCCGGCGAATTTGATGGACTACATCTGGTTGGTCGCGGGCATTATGGCGTGCGTGGCCATTTATTTCATTAGGCCATATTTCGGACGCAGTGTCGAAGTCGCGGCCGCGTTTTTCGTTGCCACGCTTACACCCGTGCTGGGATTTATCATGCTGTTCACGTTTCGCTATACGTTCGTGGCAGACCATTATCAATATCTGGCGTGCATCGGACCAATTGCGCTTGCGAGCGCGGGCATAGTCAATTTGTCGGACAAATTTGCGCAGTACCGCGGAGTTATTGTAAGCGTCGCGTTGTTAGTCGTTGCAAGCTTGGGAACGTTGACGTGGCGGCAAGCCGCGACGTACACCGATATTGAAACACTTTGGCGCACTACACTTGCGAGAAACCCCGAATGCTGGATGGCTCACACGAATCTGGGTCTTGTTCTCATTCAGAAAGGCGAGATCGACGACGGCATCGCTCATTACCGGTCGGCTCTGCAAATGCAGCCCGACTCGTGGGACGCCGAGTACAATCTCGGTATGGCGCTGGTGAGAAAAGGTCAGGTGGACGAGGCTATCCGACATTGCGAACGGGCCGTACGCATGCGACCAACGGATCCGGATGCTCAGGTCTCGTTAGGCGACGCGCTGCTTCGAAAAGGCCGAATCGACGACGCAATCGATCATTACCATAAGGCAATGATGGTCCGCCCCGATCACTTTCTCTCCCTTTACGGACTTTGCCAAGCGTTACTGCAGAAAGGCGAACTCGACAGCGCCATCCAGGTTTGTCGGAGTGCACTGGTGCACTGGCCTTTGGATGCAGATTGTCACACGGCGCTGGCCATCGCGCTCGAGGAAAAGGGCGAGCCCGCGGCGGCAATCCAACATTACGAAAAAGCGTTGGAGGTTGCACCCAAGTCGATTTCGACGCTGACCAATCTAGCTTGGCTGCTGGCGACATCTCAAGACGCATCAGTCCGAAACGGTCCGAAGGCCGTTGAGCTTGCGGGACGAGCCGATCGACTGGTCGGAGGCACGAATGCTCTTGTGTTGCGTACCCTGGCAGCGGCGTACGCAGAGAAAGGCGAGTTTGCGAACGCGATTAGAACTGCCCGCTCTGCGATGCAACTCGCACGGATGCGCAGCGATGATTCTCTCGGGAGGGATCTCGATCAAGAAATCGCATTATATCAACTCGGGATGCCGTACCGCGAAACAGCGAAATAGTGCCGAGCGCGGGCGAATCGTTTCCATCGGTTTAACGATCCAGCGATTTAACGATTTACGGCCGCGAAGCCGACGCCGTCACAACTCGTCACGCAAGATTTTGAACAGATCTGTGCTATCGACGACACCTTGCAGCGCATCTGTTCCCGGACCGTTTCCAAACGCTACAACATCCTCAACAGTTACCAACGCGGACTTGGTATATACCGCCGCCGGCTCCGGCTGTTCCGTCTGCAATTGTTTGCTCGGATTTTCATCTGGTGTACCCGGTATTTTGGCGGCTCCGTACGATTTATCGCCATGCGGGCCGGTTGCCCAGGTAAACCAAGGCTGTCCGGCAGAATTAAAACCTAACAGGGCAATCCCGCTATCCTTGCGAAAAGGAAATCCGTTCAGGCTTAATCCGCCGATCGCCACATCGCCACAAACTATAATGGTCGATTTTTCTCCGCCGTAACTTCGGGCAACGCCCACGGCACGATCGAGTTCGACCATTTCGCCGAGAGTCCTTTCCGCATTGTTTTCCTGCGCTGCTTTCCTCATTAACCCCGCGTCTACCACCAGCAAATACCCGCCAACATTGTACTGGAGCAACTGGATTGCTCGTCGCACCATATCCGAGAGGCTCGGCTGCTGATTTCTCTCCTCTACCTGGTTCACGAACGCGAGATCTTCTTTACCAAAGACGCCAACCAGCTTCGGGCGGCGCCATGCAGGAACCGCGTCCAGCTCGGCTCGGGTTCGAACAATATCAAACCCGTTGCCACGGAGCTCGAGCAAGAGATCCCGACTGTCCTGTCTCTCTCCGCCTTTTGTTATCGGAAGAAATTGCGCCGCTCCGCCACCCATCGCGATGTCGATATTTCCCCGATCCACAAACTCAGCCGCGATCTTCTCGGCATCGCTCGAGTCGGCGGGATGAGCATAAAAAGCAGCGCTGGTACCATCAGTGAGCTTTGCGTCCGTTATAAGTCCCGTCGCCCGCCCGTATTCCCGGGCTAATTCAACGATATTCTTGATTGCTTTCCCGTCGTTGATTGCCAGGGCGCGATTTGCCACTCTCTTCCCAGTCGCAATTGCGGTTGCGGCGGCTGCCTGGTCTGGAGCGGCGAAATCCTTTGAATAATTCATCACCAAAGCGGCATGAGCCATTGAATCCAGGTTTAGGCGTGTGCCGGCTCCAGCAGCATAGGTGCGAGTAGGAGCAAGCCGCGCAGGGGAAAGCCCCTCTCCAACAAACAAAATAATTCCGAAAGGCTTCCGGATGACCCAGTGCTGAAAATAAAGAACGCCAACGCCAGCAAAGGCAAGGAGACAAAAAAGCGCCAGCAACTGGTTACGCCACTTCATTATGTTCCCTGTAGCGGCGGTCTATGACCCCCGCAAATGCTGCGTGACAACCGAAAGAACCGCTTGTCGATCTTGTCATTCATCGGCAAAGTGCGCGACGTATGGCTGGTCCCGTGATGCTTATCATTCGCGACGGCTGGGGCATCAATCCAGGCGGAAGCGAGAAGCGCAAGGAAAATGGTGATGCAACCCTTCTGGCTTCGACTCCATTTCACGACAAGCTCTACCGGGATTATCCAGGTTCCAAATTGAGCGCGAGCGGAGGCGACGTTGGTCTGCCTGAAGGACAAATGGGCAACTCGGAAGTCGGCCACCTTAATTTGGGAGCTGGCAGGATTGTTTACCAGGATCTGACGCGAATTAACAAAGCGATCAAAGAGGGCGAACTAACGCGTAACCGGGTTTTGCAGGAGACCTTCGCCAGCGCGCGTGGTCACCGGCTTCATCTGATGGGCTTGGTTTCAGACGGAGGTGTCCACAGTCATTATTCACACATGATCGCGCTTGCAAACGCGGCGCAGGACGCTGGCGTTTCAGAGATCTTCGTCCACGCGTTCACGGACGGGCGAGACACGTCACCAACCGGCGGCGCTGCTTATCTTGAAATTTGCGAGAAAGAACTCAGGAAAAGCGGAGGGCAAATCGTTACTGTTGTAGGCCGCTATTTTGCGATGGATCGCGATCACCGTTGGGACCGCACAAAAAAAGCCTGGGACGCAATTGTTCTTGGTCGCGGCCAATTCTGCAAATCCTCGCCCTCGGCGGCTGTTTCTCAGCAATACAAAGACGGCAAAACGGATGAGTTCATGCCCCCGCTGATTTTTTCTTATGCAAATGAGCAGCGGGTGCGCGATGCCGACGTGGTATTGTTCTTCAATTTCCGTGCGGATCGTGCGCGCCAATTATCGCAGGCGTTTTTGCTGAAAGATTTCGAGGGTTTCGATCGTGAGGTATGGCCACAAGTGCATTTTGTCACTCTCACACAATATGATGCGACGTACTCTTCACCGTTTATTTTTGCGCCACAAGAGCTCGCCCAGATCCTGGGCGAAATCGTGAGCGCTGCCGGCAAGCGGCAATTACGTATCGCGGAAACAGAAAAGTACGCGCACGTGACCTATTTTTTTAACGGCGGTATCGAGAAACCCTTTCCGGGTGAAGACCGCAAACTGATCCCTTCACCAAAAGTTGCCACCTACGATCTGAAGCCGGAGATGAGCGCGTTCGAAGTTACTCGAGAAGTTATCGCGCGGATGGCAAACTACGATCTAATCGTACTCAACTTTGCCAATCCCGACATGGTCGGCCACTCAGGCGTGGTGGAAGCGGGAATCGAAGCCGTAGAGACCGTGGATAAATGCATGGAGCGAATCATTCCGAAACTCCTCGAACTTGACGGAAAAGCCATTCTGACCGCCGATCACGGTAATTGCGAACAGATGCGCAACCCCGATGGCTCTCCGAACACTGCGCACACGAGCAATCTTGTGCATTTCATTTATGTGGCCAACGACGCTGCCAGGTTTCGGTGCGAAGACGGAATTTTGGCCGACGTAGCGCCGACTATTTTGTTTTTGCTTGGACTGCCGCAACCGAAGGTGATGACTGGGCACAATTTGCTTGTGCCGGCCTAGGCTAGTCTTCAACGAAGGCGCCGGGTGATCCGCCTGCACCCAAGGGCTACGACGGACAAGCCGATCCCCAGACCCACGCTCCGATGTCGTCGAATGTAATTTCCAATTTGTGATTGATTGCTCGGGTGCCAGCCACGGCGATTCGTTGCAAAAGCCGGACCTGATCATCTACTCTTGTTTCGTGCCAGATTGGTTTTCGGGCGACTGTTACCGAACCGTCGGACTCCACAAGAGCGCCCCACCCTACGGGAATCTCTGAATCGCGGAATAACTTCTCGGGAAGAACCAGGAAACACAAATTCGCGCAGCGGTAGCGAAGCAATTTGTCGAACTTGGTGCAATCATAGAGGCGATTTTGCAGGGCGCGCAGCTCGCGTAGAAGCCGGACGTAACCGCGGTGGCCAATCGCGGTGAAATCAGGCAGATCGAATTCTGGAAACAGGGAATCGCCGTTACGCAAGGTCGGGTAATGCGTGCGCAGGTGGCTTTCGAGAAGCTGGCGGCGTTGAGAAATCGCTTGGAGGCGCTGGCAGGCAGCTTCACTCTGGCAATTGTCTCGCCGCAAATCGCAGAGCGCCTGTTTGCACTCAAAAATCGCGGTAGATACAACCTTCTTGGGCGCTAATCGGTATGCAGCAACATCGGCGCGATACCGGCATTTCGGCAGACTTACTTCCATAGCACACGCGGAGTACCCCTGAGTCTGCGCCCAAAAAAACGCCAGCCGCTTCAGTCGAGCGTGCCTCTCGGTTTCGCCGCGGGCCTGTTTTACTCCCGCAGCCATCTCGCGAGGTCGCGCGCCCAATAGGTGACTATGATATCCGCCCCCGCTCGCTTAAGCGCAGTCATAATCTCGAGTACGGCATCGCGTTCGTTCAGAACTCCTTTCTCGACGGCGCCCTTGACCATTGCATACTCGCCACTGACATGATAAACGGCGGTCGGTTTTCCAAACCGCTCACGCACTCGCCAGAGGATGTCCATGTATGCCAATGCAGGTTTTACCATCACGATGTCCGCTCCTTCGTCGATATCCAGTCTTACTTCACGCAAGGCTTCTTCAGCATTCGCAAAATCCATTTGATAAGAGCGCCGATCACCAAATTGCGGTGGACTCTCAGCTGCTTCGCGGAATGGTCCATAGAAAGCCGACGCAAATTTAGCCGCGTAACTCATAATTGCAGTTTGATCGAAGCCTTTGGCATCGAGAGCTTCGCGAATCGCGCCAACGCGACCATCCATCATGTCGCTCGGCGCCACGATATCCGCGCCGGCGGTAGCGTGAGAGAGCGCCGTTTTCACCAATAAATCGACAGTCTCGTCGTTGAGAATGTGGAAATGGTCTCCATCGATACGTGTCACACCACAGTGGCCATGGCTCATGTACTCGCACAGACAGACGTCGGTGATCGTGACAAGATCCGGACATTTTGATTTAATCGCTCGGAGCGCTGTCTGGACGATTCCGTCTTCGGCGTAGGCGCCGCTGGCCTGTTCGTCTTTTTGCTGGGGGATTCCAAAAAGTAGAACGGCCTGGAGCCCCAGATCCTGCGCGGCACACGCTTCATCGGCAACTTCGTTTATAGACAGCTGAAAAACTCCCGGCATGCTCGGAATCGGTCTGCGCTGCTGCACTTTTTCACTTACAAACAGCGGCAAAACAAAATTGTGAGGATTCAAATGTGTCTCGCGCACGAGGTTTCGGAGAGCAGGCGAACGTCGCAACCGACGCGGCCGATGCACGAGTTTTTTCACAATGCGACGCTACGCGTTGCGAAAGTGGGTCGCAAGCAAGCAGGGGCCAGTTTATGGGAGTGCCGCCTCAGATGATGGGACAGGTGCTTGACGACACGTGTCGTTAGGTGTCTGCATCTTGATCGTGGCGCGTCGCTCGGATTATTTGTTGGTCGACATAAGTAATTCATACGCAAAGTTTGCGTTTGCGTCGGCAGAGCAGGTCTCGACTCCTTTGCGTATGATCACGAGCAAACTTTCAAGCGGCGTGGTCTCCCGGCTTCTTGGAAAACGAAATGTGGAGAAGGTGGTTGTCTCTTCTGTCGTGCCTGGCAAGGACTGTGCAATTCTGAAAGGTGCGAGAAAAACGAAGATCGTCTGGCTGAACTGGAAGCTGAAAATGGGTGTCGAGATTGATTATCCTAAGCCCCAATCGATTGGCGCGGATCGACTGGCGAACGCCGCAGCAGTCACAGCACTTTACGGCTGTCCTGCGATCGTAGTGGATTTCGGTACGGCCGTGACTTTCGATATTGTCTCGGAGCATCGGGCTTATATTGGGGGTGTGATCGCGCCAGGACTCGAAGCGATGACTAACTTTCTTTACCAGCGAACAGCACTCTTGCCGAAGCTTTCGTTGAAGGAACCGCGAAGCGCGATCGGCAAATCGACGGTCCAGGCAATGCTGTCGGGCGCCGTGTTTGGCTATCGCGGATTGGTTCGCGAAATCCTCTCCCAAATTAAAGCGGAGCGGTTTCCTCGTAAGAAAGTTCACGTCGTAGCGACCGGTGGATACGCCCCACTGATCGCGCGAGGATTGCCCGAGATCGGTGTGGTTCATCCGAACCTTACTTTGGAAGGATTGCGGATCGTGGCGAACCTCAATGGCTGATTTATAGCCGGCTAAGATGATCGTTGCTTACTGTTCTCGCGTATCGTGTTTTTCCGAACGCAGCTGAAAAATCGAAGCACTTGAACAACTTTCCACTTGTCAGACGCGCCGAATAGGGTTTCAATCGCTACTTCATGAGAGTGTGGGGGATGGCGGCGGTCGCCGCGCTGGTGCTTAGGTTATTCACCGCAGATTCGTTTGGAGCGGAAAATGTCGCCCCTACGAAGGCGGAGTTGGAGGAGATGTACAATGCAGCGTTCCGCGCGTTCGATTCGAACAAATTTGCCGAAGCGCTCAAGCAACTGGATGCCATCGATGCCCGTCAACCTGATCTTGCCGCGTCGAAGAACTTGCGCGGCGTGATCCTGATGCGGCAGGGCAACTACGATCAGGCGGAAGCAGCGCTACAGGAGGCTGCCCGAATTGATCCCAAGTTTTGGAACGCGCGCTTCAACATGGCGGAAATCCCGTTTCTCAAAAAAGATTGGCCCGAAGCGCGGAATCGCTTCGAACAACTTCTCTCCAGCGGCGAATCGGATCTGGCAAAGGAAGCATCGCAGCTGATTCAATACAAGATCGTCCTCACGTATCTTATGGAGGGCAAAAATAACATGGTCGATTCCATACAGGCCAAGTTGGAGCTTTCCCCGGATACGCCGGCGGTTGACTACGTAAAGGCAGCCGTCGCGCTCCAACAAAAAAATCAAAAGGAAGCGAACGACTGGATCAGCGTAGCAGAAAAGAATTTTCCACCGCAGCTGAACAAACTTTTCGTCGAGTCACTTTACGAAGTTGGATGGCTGCAAAAGCCAGTCGGCGAAGCGCGGCCTTCGTTGCCGCTCATGACGGCCGCTGAGCGCTCGGAAAAGACGAAGGCTATTGCTCGTTCAAAGTTCGAGCAGGCACAGCAGGCCATGCGCCAGCGCGATTTCGCGGCAGCTCTTAAACTGATCGATGAGGCGGATCAGGCAGATCCAAATCAGGCGGCGACGGTTAATTTACGCGGCGAGATTCTGGCGCAGCAGGAGCAGTTCGACCAGGCCGAAACGGCATTTAAGAAGGCAGCCAAGCTGGATCCGAAACTTCGCGAGGCACAGTACAATCTGGCGCAAATCCCCTTTAAAAAGAAAGAATACGCGAAAGCGCGGGACCGTTTCGAGGCATTGTACAAACGCACGCCAGGCGGCGATAAAAATCAGGCTGCAGAGCTCATCAAATTCAAGATTTACATGACGCTTTTGCTTGAGGGAAAAGAGAGCCGTGCACACGCGATGATGGACGAGTTTCAATTTACCGGAGATACGCCCGCACTCTATTACGCCCAAGCAGCGTGGGAGTTTCAACATAAGAACCCGGAGAAGGCCGCCGACTGGACTGCCTCGGCCAATAAGATTTATTCGTCGGCGCTGAACAGCGTTTTTGCTGACGCTTTTTACGACGTCGGTTGGATGCAAAGGCCCGCGGCCGCAACCATGCCGACACCCGCGTTCGACACAGCCCAGGCTGAGGGAAGTCCGGCAGTCGAGCCGAGTCCCATTCCAGATAAGGCTTTTGCTGCAAACACCCAGAGCGACAGCTCGAAAGGTGAAGGGCTGGCTTTGGGCTCAACAATGACCGCGCCCAGTGGCAGTCTGGATATCGCCGCCAACGGATCAGCGACTGGGCCGACTTCCGCTGCCTCCTCCACCAATGATTCCGCGACGGGAACAGGTGCTCAGCCCGAACAGCCCGCCTCGGCATCACCATCAGATGGCAGTAATTCGACGGCCGCGGCCGCCCCTGCTGAATCACCGCAGGCATCGCCCGTTTCCAAGGAACAAAATGATCAGACGGCTGTTACGCAAACAAGTGCTTCTGTGAGTCCCGCCGCAGAAACGGTGGCTGCCAAAGGTGTGCCATCCAGCGGTGTGGCAAGAAGCAGAATGTGGATTGTCGGCGGACTACTGTTGGCCGCGCTGTTAATAATCGCCTGGGTCATCGCGCCAACCTTTCGCCGTCGTTATGCCTTTAACGTGCCGAGTAGTTACCCGAGGGAAGCCTCTGCCGCCGTACCGGCCCTGTTTAAGCCGCGAACGACGACGGCATCACCGAAAAAGAATGCTCTCCCTGGTAACGGTTTTATCGGAGGGCCACGTCAGGTTTCGCTGCACTTAAAGCCATCGAAACCATCATTGCGACATGCTGCCATGCCCTTGAGCAACTCCAGTGCCGCTGTTGATTTGGCCGAAGATCTGAGACCGACGCCGCCGGGAGATTCGGCCTATGAAATGGGAGAGGCGCATCGGGAGGTTTCGCTGATTGGATCAGAACGTGAAGCGTTCGTCGGGCCAATTATCGAACAAACGGTAGAAAACGGTGAGAGCTTGCACGGGGATACTCTGCAGACGACTGAGATGGCAGAGGTTCCGGCAATCAGTGAACTAACCGAATTTACTGCCACAGCGCCCGAGGTGCCTGCCGAGATTCCCGAAAGCGTCGAGCAAATCGACGAGATCACATGGCCCGCCTATGAGGCTAGTGACGCGTTCCACGGTGCGAAGGAAACCTCGTTGCCGTTTGAGGACGAACCTAGTGAAAGAGCGCAAGATGCAGAAATGGCAGAGCCTGCCGAGACAGCATTGACGGAGTTTCCGGTTGACTCGGTCGGCGTCGAACAATCAGAGTCCGACCAGACAGTTTCGACTGTGATTCCTGCGCCAGTGCTCGCAAGGGGTGCCACGGTCTCCACTGATTCGCCAAGCGCGGTTTCCGCAGAACCCATATTTCCGCAAACAACAACACCCGCAATCATGCCTGAAATAACCCAAACGCCAACCGCTCCCGTAAACAAAGCCCCGGCTCCGCCGATGGCTAAACCGCAACAACCAGCTGCCGCGATGCAAACATCCGTGCAGATCACTTTCTCCTTCGAAATTGCAGCCATGCAGTTGACACCCAGTTTCAAAATGGGCGCCCTGAAGGTGCGGCCCATTTCGAAGCTGGTCACGATGCGGCTGCCTTCGCCTCAACAACCTCAATCCGCTCTGAATTTGCAGGTGGGTTTCGAAGTGGCAAGGATTCAGCCTGCCGCCGGAGCACTTGGCACGATCCGAATGGTGCCTTCTCAGCAACAGAGGCCCACGCCTGGTGGTTTGCCGTCATTTGCAGTTGCGGGATTGCAGGTGGTTCCCAATTCTGAGACCGCCCCAGTCCAGCTGACACCATCGCGCCAGGGGCGGGCATCGGTACTTGTCACGGTGCCGTTCCAGATTACTACGCTTGAGTTCGCGCCCTCGCTTGAAATTGCTTCTGTTATCCTGAACTCAAATTCAAAGCAGGTCGCTGTTCAGCTGCCGGGTGCCGGGCCGGCTCCGGCTGAGGGAGCGCCAATGTTTGAAATAGCAAATCTGGAGCTTGGCGAAGGCGGCGAAATTGGCATGTTGCATCTGAACCCTGTTAGCGCGCCAAAGCGAGCCTGACCGGAAAAACTTTCTTTGGCGGGAAACGGCTGTTCTGCAGTTCAGCGCCAGTTTAGCGAACGTAGTTGCTTCGGAAGAAACATGCCGTTCTTTCGAATCAGCGTGCCGTCAAAGTAGATTTCTCCGCCGCCATATTCGGGACGCTGAATGTTCACCATATCCCAGTGGACCTGACTTCGGTTTCCGTTGTCCGCTTCTTCGTAAGCTTGGCCAGGCGTTAGATGAAACGAGCCGGCGATTTTTTCATCAAACAAAATGTCCCGCATGGGATGTAGGACGCGCGGATTAAATCCGAGCGAAAATTCACCGACATAACGGGCGCCTGGATCTGAATCAAGAATCTTATTGAGCTTTTTCGTCTCGTTGCTTGTCGCGCCGACCACTTTTCCATTCTTGAATTCGAGACGGATGCCATCAAAGGCGATCCCCTGATAAATGCTCGGCGCACTAAACGTCACATGACCCTCGACTGAATCTCTCACCGGGCAGCTGAAGACTTCCCCATCGGGAATATTGCGGTCGCCGCCACAGATCACAGCTGGAATCCCCTTCATGCTAAAACGAAGATTGGTGCCGGGACCTTTAATCTCGACTCGATCCGTTTTTTCCATGAGGCGATGGAGGGCCTTCATGCCTGGCAGAAGTTTCCGATAATCGAGTGTGCAGACTTCGAAAAAGAAATCTTCAAATGCCTCGGTGCTCATTCCGGCAAGCTGTGCCATGGAGGGTGTTGGCCAGCGCAGGACCACCCATCTGGTTTTTTTGACTCGCTGATCCTGCACCGCCCGCATTTTCCTGGCGATCAATTTCATCGTCTCCGGCGGCACATCGGATAGTTCGGTAATGTTGTTGCTTCCGCGCACTGCAATGTACGCATCCATTTTTTTCATCCGCCCCAGCTCGTGGCTGGCGATCAGATTTAGCTGTTTGTCGGAGGCCTCTAGCGCAAGGGCGCGGTTGACCCGGGCGTGATAGGTCTGTGCAAATGGCACTCCACCAACCTTTCGCACCGCGCGTACCAGTGCGATGGTCATTTCGTCGGGAATATCGAATGCCTCGATGAGGACCATTTCATTGCGCTTGAGGCGGATGGAATATTCCACCAGTAATTTTGCGAGCTTATCAAACCGGACATCTTGCATAGGCGCTTATCATTCCACTACGTTCCCTGGATGCAAATAGAGCCGAGCGCATCAAGGTCTTCGAACAAGCTTGGCTGCGAACGCGCCATCGAAACAATCTCGAAAGGGAAGAGAATGTCTTTCTTCAACCAGCCGCAGAGTTGGCAAACTATAGAGAATCTGCCGGATAACATCTTCGTTTTCTTCCGGCTCAAGACTACAAGTGCTGTAAACGATGACACCGCCGGGTTTCAATAACCGAACTACAGCATGCACAATCGCTATCTGCCGTTCCTGCATGCGCGCGAAGTCGGCCGGAGTTAATCTCCACCGCACGTCCACACGACGGCGCATAACACCGGTGTTGCTGCATGGCGCGTCGACTAAGACGCGGTCAAACAAACCGTCAGTCGAGCGAAACACTGACCGTGGCGATTTTAGCCAATCGCGTTGCGCGACCGACGCGACCTGTACGCCAAGTTGTTGAAAGTTGGCGCGCATCTCCCGGATGCGCCGAGGTTCTCGATCGCAGGCCGCAATGAATGCGCGGTTTTGGACTTGCTCTGCGATAAGTGCGGTTTTCCCGCCAGGCGCTGCGCATGCATCGAGGATCCTTTGTCCGGGTAATGGATCCAATAACTGACAGGCAATCGTTGTGCTGGGGTCTTGAATGTAGCAATGTCCCTGGCTCAACGCGGCGCAAGGCAACGAACTGACTTTCACGAAGTTCGGGTGCTCAGGCAAAGGACGGGATTCCGGATAAAGCCGGAGGAATTCTGTTCGATCGACTCTCAACAAATTGATGCGCGCATAAACTGGTGCGCGAAGGTTGTTCCATTCGCAAAGCCGTTCCGCTTGTTGCGTCTCGAAATGCGCCTGCCAGCGTTTGACAAGAAATTGCGGATGCGAGGCTCGAATAAACAGGGGCTCTTGGTCGGCGCGCGAAAGCAACTCATTCTGTTGCCGTATGGCTGCTCGAAGCATGCCATTGACGATCGTTCGCTGCCGCCGAGGCACTAGATCTACAGTCTCATTGACCGCCGCGTGTTGAACTGTCTTGAGCAGGAAAAGTTGATACAACCCAAGCCGCACAACATCGCGAAGATCAATATCTAACTGCCTCCTTCGCAGACAGCCGATCCAGAAGTCCAGCAAAGTTAAATTGCGCAGGACACCGTAAAAAAGTTCAAAGGCAAATGCGCGATCCGATTCGCACAGATCTGCCTTTGCGAGAAATTCCGAGATAATCGAATCGGCAAAGCGCTTTTCTTTTCGCCACGTGCGCAGCGCCTTCAGTGCAATTCGGCGAGCAGAAAGCTGCGCCATATTGTGAACAAATAACTATTGCGGCTTCACGCTGGCGCGCCCGATCGAATAATAATGAAAACCGAGTCGGCCCATCGTTTCGGGGTCTAATAGATTGCGTCCGTCGAAGACGATCGGCGTTGTCATTTTTTCCTTCAGCACAGCGAGATCGACGTTGGCGAATTCGTTCCATTCGGTGGCAATGACGAGCGCTTCGGCATCGTTCACCGCTTCAAGGGCCGATGATGCAAATTCGGTGTCGGCAATCGCTTTGATGGCGCGGGCTTTCTGCATCCCCTTTGGGTCATAAGCAACGACGTGGGCTCCTTCGCGAAGCAGCTCTGATACGAGCTCTATTGCCACAGACGACCGGACATCGTCTGTATCCGGCTTGAATGTGAGACCCCAGACTGCAATTCGCTTTTCTCGCAACACCCACAGTGTCTCCCGAATTGTCTTTAGAAAGCGCTCTTTCTGAACGTTGTTAATGCGCTGTACTTCCTTGAGTAAATTAAATGGAACGCCAATCCGCTCGCTGATCCTGATAAAGGCAGCAATATCTTTCGGAAAACAGGAACCGCCATAGCCTATTCCAGCATTAAGAAAATCACGGCCGATTCGGTGATCCATCCCGACTCCGTCGGCGACTTTTTCAACATCGGCACCAGTCGTCTCGCAAATCGCCGAGACCGCGTTGATATACGAAATTTTCAACGCCAGGAACGAATTGGCGCAATGCTTGATGAGCTCGGCGCTGTTAATGTCAGTCACCAGGATCGGCGCCATAAACGGCTCATAAATTTTCTTCATGATGTCGATTGCACGTTCACTTTGGGCTCCAATCACGATTCGATCAGGCTTCATCAGATCGTTCACCGCACAGCCTTCGCGCAGGAATTCAGGGTTGCTGACGACATCGAAATCTGCGCCATGGCGGTTATATCTTTTGATTGATTCGGCCACTTTTTCGCCGGTTTTCACCGGCACCGTGCTCTTGTCAACAATCACGCGGTAATCGGTTAGGACTCCCGCGATTTCACGAGCGACCTTCTCAATAAAGCTAAGATCGACATCGCCATCCGGCTGCTGTGGAGTAGGAACGGCTATAAAAACGATCTGCGAATTCTCCACACCCTCCTGTATGCTGCCGGTGAAACGCAACCGCTGCGCCGACACATTGCGATGAATTATTTCTTCAAGCCCCGGTTCATAGATTGGTATCTGACCAGCTTGCAGCAGCTTGATTTTCTGCACGTCATTGTCGACGCAGATGACATTATGTCCAACATCGGCGAAACAGGCACCGGTCACAAGGCCAACATAACCGGATCCGATGATTGAAAGGTCCATGATGGAAGGAATGGTGCGGGCGAATTAGCCGCAGCACAAGTGCCCGAACAAATCCAGCCTGTCGAGTGTCGTTCGTGCCCTTTCGCTCATTCGCCTTGAGATGTGGGATCGAAATTCAGATCGAATCCAAATTTCGGGAAAGCCTTGAGCGTTATCGTGAAAAGAAGACCGTATTCCTTCACGCCGGAGTTATCGCGTATCACTCCCCCGAATGAGGCCACCCAAGAGGTGAGATCGCGGTAAATAGAATAGCGCTGTTCTTCGAGGAGGCCGGTCTCCGCTTCATATTGTTCCTGAACTCCAAAGCCCCAATTATCATTGAGACGATAATATCCGCCAACAACGAACAGACTGCTGTCTTGGAAAAAGGGGTTACCGTTTAGATATCGATGCGCAACATTTAATTGCAGGCTAGCCAGCGGTTGAACGGTCGCGATCGTATCCACTTCCGTAAAGCCTTTGGCAAAAGCCGGCACTTGAGAGTTCACTGAGAGGGACATCCAAGGCAGCGGCGAAAAGCGGACATTGTTCACGAGGTTTGAATAATCAGTGGGCTGGTAGGGGTTCTCGAATTGCACATCAACGAAGGAGTCGACTTCCAGCCAGGTCATTGTCCTGTCGTCGCGCCGCGTTTCCAGACGATTGCGAACGCCAACCCGCCACACCGTCCAATCATCGATGGAGTCGATGCTGGTGAACTGTGGAAAGTCAAGCGCACGCGGCTGTGTCGAAGGCAAAAACCGGTCGAACCCCAAAACTGCCGTTGGATTAGGCCCATCCTCTTTCACGTAAGAAAAGTCCGTGAACGGTTGAATGACGTGCATGAGTCCGTCCAGCCCGAGGGTCCGGCTCTGAACACCCTCCCATGTACGCGAGATCTTGAATGAAGCCTCGGCACCTGTGTCGAAAACCGAGCGAAATGTATCTCCATCAAACTTCACTGGATTAGCCAGCGTGGGAGGCGGAAGAATAAAGTTAGGCTCGAGCGGGTTTGATGGTGGTACGAAGATTGTCGATCCCAAATCCCATGTCTTGCCATAATAAGTGCCGCGGTAGCCAACCCGCGGCACAATCGAGAGCCACCCAAAGTATGTATTTGGATAAGTCAGTTGATGGAATGTGTCGAAACGATACGTACCATAATCCTCGAAGCCCGAACCCTCCGGGAACTGTAGCCGCAAATTAGCAAAGCCGGTTTCGCCTTCATAAAAAATGGGTCCTCCAAAAAGGCCGTGGCGTTTAATGTCCAATACGACTTCAGGCGAACGTTCTGTCGTGGTGAAAAATTGATTTGCCTGAAAACGCTCGATGCCGGTCAGGGTATAAAAAGAATCTGTTTTCGCCACCGCGATAACATTGTCCGGGACAGGGTCGATGCGAAACTCACCCTCGAAGAAGTCCTGCATCACGTATTGGTCACTCAGCTTGGTCAGATTGGCGATGCCGTAAATGTCATCCGTAAAATTCGTCCGATCTTCCAGGCTGAGTCGGTATCGCCCGGTCGGAACATCCTGTCGCTGCACAGCCGTTTGATTCAGGTTCGGGTTTTGATCCTGAATGTAAAAAGTTTTTATCTTCGCTGTACTGCTTTGGTCTTTCCCATAATCAATAACAGGCTCAAAGCCGATGGCTGGACCACGGCGACCATAGTAATTAAGCCGGAGGCGCGCCTCGATGTTTTCCGTGATTGGGAATGTCACCTGAGTGAGAAGCGATGGTCCCCAGGCACTGTAGTATGCTGGTGAAATCGTAAAACTAAAAGACCGGTCGAGCGATTGATACAGGTAAGGCCACCAAAAGACCGGCACCTTTCCAACATATGCGGTCACGTTCATAAAAATCACACGATCGCCTTCGTAAACGCGAATCTTTCGGGCGTGGAGATGGAAGTCCGCGTTCGGTGAATCATGCGTTGTAAAGGTGCCTTCCTGTATCACATAACCTTCGTCAGAAATTGAGGTTACGTTTTTGCCAGTCAAAAAGTATGGCTGATCCACCGTTCGTGCATTTGTAGACCGAAGTTTCTTTGTCTCGGTATTGTAAACGCCGCTTTCGGCGAGATAGAGACTGGTGTCCCGATAAATCCGTACATGACCTCTCAAGTCCACGTCGTGCGTGGTGGGATTGTATTGTGCGTAATCGGCGTAAATATCTGTGTTGCCAATGTGAATCGCGACGTTATCCCGCGCCGTGGCCAGCCCGTTTTCATATGTCGTTTCCCCTGTAGAAGTAATTTCAATCGGGGCGTTTTCTGGGGTCTTGATCTCTCCCTCGATCAAAGCGGCACTCGCCAAAAAGGTGGCGATCAACAAAACCAGCGTTCGCATGGCGCACGCCGAACGTACTGCGCCCGAGGCTGCCTGCAAAGCCAAAAGCACTCTGCATGCTCAGGGCACATACTATGTATGAGCCGGTTTAAGAAAATCATCCGCGCGTTCTGTCTTGATTTACCTATCAGTTAACGGTTTTCTTCATCCGACGTGAGCAAGTCAATTGACCAAATCTTCGTTAGTGCAAAGCAGTGGCTGCTGTCATGGCTGACGGGTGCGCCCGGCTGGCTCACTCAAATCGCGTCTAGTTTGCTCAGTATTTGCGCGTTGCTGGCCGTATTCCTGACGCTGTTCGCGCTGATGTCAGTGCTGGAGCGGAAGATCCTCGGCCGGATCCAAAATCGTTATGGACCGAACCGCGTTGGGCCATTTGGGCTTTTGCAGCCAGTGGCCGACGGCATCAAGATGTTGATAAAGGAAGACATCGTTCCGGCGCGCGCGGACAAGCTGGTCCACTTCCTGGCGCCAATTCTCATCGCTGCTGCGGCCATTCTTGCCCTTGGAGTGATCCCTTATGGCAGGAACATGACGCCGTTCACAATCGACGCCGGCATCCTTTTTTTCTTTGCCATTGGATCGACAACGGAGCTTGCAGTTTTCATGGCCGGCTGGGGAAGCAATAACAAGTTCTCTATGCTTGGTGCAATGCGGGCGATCGCGCAAATGATCAGCTACGAACTGCCCCTCATTATCACTGTGCTTCCGGTCGTGATGGTAGTCGGTTCGCTTACACCCGATAGAATTGTTGCTGCGCAGGCTGGATACACATTGGGCGTCGTGCCGCGCTGGTTCGTCTTTACGCCATGGGGTGCAACTGCGTTCATTTTGTTTTTTGTATCCGGTCTCGTGGAATCCAATCGCACTCCATTCGATGTCCCAGAGGGCGAGTCGGAAATTGTCGCCGGTCACATGACCGAATATTCCGGTTTCAAATACGCAACTTTTTTCATGGCGGAATATATTGGGATGTTCGCCATAACCGGACTCGCAGCGACTTTGTTTTTAGGTGGCTGGCATTCGCCGGTTCAGGTTCTGGAATTTATTCCGTCCTACGTTTGGTTTTTCGCGAAGCTGAGCACGCTGCTCTTCGTTTACATTTGGCTTCGCGGAACATTGCCGCGCACCCGGATCGATCAAATCATGAATTTTGCCTGGAAATTCATGTTGCCGATGTCGTTTACCTGCGTCATCGCAGCGGCTGTCTGGCATTATGCGGGACGCGGTTTGCGGGGCTGGCTTTGGTCGTTTGCGGTAATCGCAATCGTTTACACCATCTTGTCAATGTTGCTCGACACACAAAGGAAGTTCGCGCCGCGCGTTTACCGTTTCGCCGAATGAATAGTGCCGCATTCGTCCTTATCGCGATCCTGACACTGGCCGCGGCGCTAGGCGCCGCCACGCTCCAAAAGCTCATGCACGCAACGCTGAGTTTTGCCGTGGCGCTTGTCGGCGTCGCCGCGCTCTTCTTTCTGTTGGGCGCAGAATTTGTCGGCCTGGTACTCGTGTTTGTTTATGTCGGTGCGGTCGCGGTACTAATCGTATTTACGATTCTCCTAACGCGGCGTGACGTGGGAAAAGATCGCGGCGTTAACTGGGGTGGTGCGCTCCTGGCGATTGCGGTATTCGTCGGTTTGCTGTGGGCAGTTCTTAAGACGCAATCGGTTGCCACTGTCGCCCCGCATATTCGAGCGCTTACGGTTAAGAGAATCGGCGAAACTTTGATGACCGGTTATGTCTGGCCATTGCAATGTGTAGGGCTTCTTCTCACCGCAGCGTTGATCGGCGCACTGGTTCTTGTGATGGAGGAGAAGCGGTGACACCGACGCTTCAAATCTTCCTCATCGTCTCTTCGGCGCTCTTTTCGGTGGGCCTGCTGGCTGTTTTGAGCCGTCGACACGCCATCTTTATTCTGATTGGGATCGAGATGATGCTTGCCGCGGCAAACCTCAATTTCATTGCGTTTTGGCGTTTCAGTCCGCAATCGCAGCCGCCGACGGGTGTGATGATCGCCATTTTCGCAATCGCCATTGCCGCCGCTGAAGCCGCAGTCGGCCTTGCGCTGGTAATCGCGGTCTATCGGCACTATCACACAACAAACGTCGACCGTTTCGACCAGCTCAAAGGATGAGCCGCTGGATCATCCCTCATCTCTGGTTGATCCCCGCCGTCCCGTTCGCGGTTTCTTTGGCAATTTTGAGCTTGCCGAAGGCACGTCACAAAGGCGCAGCAGCGCTGGCGGTCGTTGGGCAGTTCGCCGCACTCGCTATGTCATTCTTCGCGTTCATTCCGACGCTCGATCCACCAGGATTCCGCTTCGTGCAGAATTTCACCTGGTTCACCTTCGGCGATCACGCGCTGCGTCTGGGGTGGCTTCTTGATCCGCTCACAGCCGTCATGCTGATGATGATCACGCTGGTCGGGTTATGCATCTTCGTCTTCAGCATCGGTTACATGGCAGGCGACAAGAATTTCGTCCGCTTTTTTGCGTATCTCTCGTTTTTTTCTGGCGCAATGCTGGGGCTCGTTATTTCGAACAGCTTGCTTCTTTTGTTTATCTGCTGGGAACTGGTTGGCCTGGCGTCTTATTTACTCATCGGATTTTGGATCGAGCGACCGAGCGCAGCTGCGGCGGCAAAAAAGGCATTCATCACTACTCGCATCGGCGACATGGGCTTTTTCCTTGGCTTGCTTTGGCTCTACGGCCGCAGCGGCACATTGCTCTTTTACGATGGCGGGAATGGTTGTCTTGAAAGCGCCGGTCTCGCCATGCTCGGCGTCAGTGTCACTTTTATCGCGTTGCTGATTTTCTGTGGTGCGGTAGGCAAGTCGGGACAGTTCCCGCTGCATGTCTGGTTGCCGGATGCGATGGAAGGTCCGACTCCCGTCAGCGCGCTAATCCATGCTGCAACGATGGTGGCTGCCGGCGTTTTTCTGGTGGCACGCGTTTACCCGGTCTTCTCGTTAGGTGCGATCAACGGCGTTACGCCTTCGCTTACGGTCGTCGTATGGATTGGAGTAACTACGGCACTAATGGCCGCGCTCATCGCGATAGCGCAGACTGATATCAAACGTATCCTCGCGTATTCGACTGTTTCTCAACTCGGCTTGATGATGGTTTCGCTCGGCGTGGGCGGCGTCGCCGCCGGAATGATGCATCTCCTGGCACACGGTTTTTTCAAGGCGTTGTTGTTTCTCGGGGCTGGCTCAGTCATTCACGGGTGCCATGGCGAACAGGACATACGGAAAATGGGCGGTTTGCGCCGCCTTATGCCGGTCACGTTTTCGACTTATGCGATCGGCATGATGGCTCTCAGTGGCGTGCCGCTCTTCTTTTCCGGTGCTTGGACAAAGGAGGAAGTCCTGCATGTGACCGCGCATTGGCCGGTCTCGCGTTTACCATATTACTTTCTGCTGGCCGGCGTCGTCCTTACAGCGCTCTACATGACCCGGCAAATCATCTACGTTTTCTTCGGAGACCAGCGCGCCGCCTCTGAGGGGGCCCATGAAAGCCCGCCGGTCATGACGATCCCGCTGATTGCACTCGCGACTTGTGCAATTTTGTTCAGCATTGTACTGACGCCAGCATGGCCTTGGCTGCACGACTATCTAACAGGCAGGTCTGCGCACGTCGAACTTGCGCGCCTGATTGAGCCGGCGCTTTTTCTTTCGCTCGCCCTTGTGGGAGCGGGCGTTGCGCTCGGCATCTGGATGTATCGCAGAGCTGGCATGCGAGACAGACAGCGTCCCGCTGACATCGATCCGGTTGAATTCGCGCAGCCCCAATTATTCCGATTCTTCGAAAATAAAATGTGGATCGATGAACTTTATGCTCGCACAGTCATCGCGTTCAGTTGGACCAGCGCGAGTCTGGCCGACTGGATGGACCGCCATTTCTGGGATCGCCTGGTACGCGGAGTCGGTGCGATCGGTCAAGTTTTCGGAATGTTTACCACCAGCGTAGATGAGCGCGGAATCAATGCTGGCGTCGATGAGACGACCGTGGGCACCCGCGGCCTGGGTCGCCTGATGTCGACTGCGCACTCCGGACAAATCCAAACATATCTCGGTGCCATAGCGATCGGTGTGTTGGCACTATTGCTTTTCTACGCATGGTTGGCTTGATCAGTGCGCTCATCCTGATTCCGTTGGTGGGTGCGCTTACGCTCTTTGCGGCCCCGGGGAGAAGCGCGCGTCCAATCGCGCTGTTGTTTAACGCGCTGGCTGCGTCTGACGCGTTGCTGTCGTGGCACTCCTTCGATATTCGCGCGGCCGGCGTTCAATTGGTCGAACGCCACGCATGGATTCCCGCAATCGGCGCCGAGTATCTCGTCGGAATCGACGGTTTAAGCCTGCTGCTGGTGTTACTTACCTCGCTGATTATTCCCTTTGCGTTGCTCGCGGAGAGGATGGACCGCGGTTTTTGCGCGCTGATGCTAATCATGCAATCAGCGCTTTACGGCACGTTCACGGCTCAGAACTTTATTCTCTGGTTCTTGTTCTACGAAATGAGCCTGATTCCCGCGTTCCTGCTCATCAAAATCTGGGGAGGAAAAAATCGCGACCGCGCTGCGACGAAGTTTTTTCTCTACACGTTTCTCGGAAGCGTGGCGATGCTGCTCGGATTCCTCGGAATCTATCTGGCCAGGGGTTCGTTCGATTTCGCCACGCTCGCCAGTCAGGGTAAAAACGGATTGCTTACTGGTAAAGTCGCCTGGGTTGCTTTTGCGGGAATCTTCCTTGGGCTTGCGGTTAAAGTGCCACTGTTCCCATTTCACACCTGGCTACCCGACGCATATGAAAACGCGCCGACCGGTGTCGCAATGGTACTAACGGGCGCGCTTTCGAAAATGGGCGTTTACGGTTTCGTGCGCCTGCTGCTTCCACTTTTTCCAAACGAAATCAGAATTATTGGGCCATGGCTGGTGGCGCTTGCGATCTGTTCGGTTGTTTTCGCTCCGCTGGCAGCGTTGGCCCAGTCCGACTTGAAACGAATGGTCGCATACCTATCGGTCAACCATCTTGGCTACTGCATGCTTGGCTTGTTCGCGGTAGCTACCTCATCCGTTGGTGCCGCGATCGACACGCAGTCGGCGTTGAGCGGTGTGTTTATGCAGATCTTCAATCACGGAATCACTGCGGCTGCATTGTTTTATTTGGTCGGGCTGCTCGAGCAACGCCGTGGCCAGCGCGGCATCGATGACTTCGGAGGATTGATGCAGCGGACACCAATTCTTTGTGGCTGGATGAGCGTCGCCATGTTTTCGTCACTGGGTTTGCCTGGGCTAAACGGTTTCATTGGCGAGTTCCTGATTTTTAAAGGTTCATTTTCCATCACGGCACCGTTTACGGCCATTGCGGTGATTGGCTTGCTTGTTACAGCGATCGTTTTCGTGCGCGCTATGCAGGCCCTCTTCAGCGGACCGCTGGCGGAAAGCTGCGCCGCTTTCCCGGATCTGTTGCTCAGGGAAAAGATTGCCATCATTCCTGTGACATTGCTCATGTTTGCCATCGGCCTCACACCGCAATTCATGTTCAACATTTTCAACACGACCGTGACTCATATGGCGCGGCTGTTTGGTTGAGATTCATCGCGAATGAGCAAGGAGATCATTCCCGCTGAGCGCGTGGTGGAATCGATTCGCTGGATTCGCGGCCAGAAAGTGCTGCTCGATTCTGATCTCGCGACCTTGTATGGCGTGACGACTGGGAACCTGAATAAGGCTGTAAAGCGCAACGCTGAACGATTTCCATCCGATTTCATGTTTCAGCTTAAGCCTGAAGAACTTGCAAAGTTGAAACTCCAATTCGGAATATCAAGTTGGGGCGGGCGTCGGCGGTCACGTCCTTATGTTTTCACAGAGCAAGGCGTTGCGATGCTCTCCAGCGTATTGAGGAGCCAGCGCGCTGTGAAGGTGAATATCGCGATCATGCGCGCGTTCGTGAAACTTCGTCAGGTGCTCGACACAAATCGTGAACTCGCACAGAAATTTTCAGAACTCGAAAGGCGCGTTGGAAAACATGATGAGGAAATCGTTGGAATTCTTGAGGCCATCCGGCAATTGATGGCACCCCCGGAAAAAACGCGTCGGGAAATTGGATTTCATGTGCGGGAGAGGCAGCCGCACTATCGGTGACCAAACCCGCATGATTGCCTGGACCATTTACCTTACATTCGGGGGCGCAGTGCTGCTGCTCTTATTCCCTGGAGCGTTTGCGCGCTGGATTGCGCTGTTTACGACTCTCGCGGGTTTGGTCCTGGACGTTATTACGTTTGTTCGTACACCAATTGCGGATCTTGCTCATTTCATGACGATCGTAAGTGTGCCCTGGGTGCCAGCCCTTGGGATGAATTACCATCTCGCTTTTGATGGCGTCAGTCTTACGATGGTTCTTGTCACAGGCATCTCCGCAGTAAGCACTGTGTTGTTTTCATGGGATGTCGATGATCGTCAGCGCGAATTCTTCTTCTGGTTGCTACTCGTTGTCGGAGGTTGCTACGGAGTTTTCCTTAGCGCCGACTTGTTTCTGCTGTTTGCATTCTACGAACTGGTGATTGTGCCGAAGTATTTTCTCATTGCCATCTTCGGATCGACCAACAGGGAGTATGGCGCAATGAAGCTGACGCTCTACTCGTTCTTCGGGGGGATGTTCGTTTTCGCCGGAATCCTTGTCGCTTATGTGACCGCCGGCTCACTGGATCTCATTCAACTGGCGCGATTCCACTTTAGTCCGGAACTTCAATCTTGGGCATTTCCTGTGTTGTTCCTTGGGTTCGCTGTGCTTGCCGGCATGTGGCCATTGCATACCTGGGCGCCAACCGGCCATGTCGCTGCACCTACTGCCGGGTCGATGTTGCTGGCCGGCATCGTGATGAAACTTGGTGCTTATGCAGGCCTGCGCGTTGCGATGAATCTGTTCCCGGAGGGATTCCATGCATGGAGTAAATGGCTCGCCGTCCTTGCCGTGGTCGGAATTGTTTACGCGGCCGCAGTAGCATTGCGTCAGCATGATCTGAAATTTGTCATTGGTTATTCGAGCGTCAGCCACATGGGTTTCGTGCTGCTAGGTCTGGCCACGGCAAACGCGCTCGGTGTTTCCGGAGCCGTCCTGCAAATGTTTTCGCACGGGGTGATTGCGGCGCTGTTGTTCGCTGTTGCCGGACGGATGCTCTATCGGCGCACTCACACGCGCGAGCTCGACGCTCTCTCGGAAATGAATTTGAGCCATGCGCTACCCTTCGCCGCGGTCACTTTCGTGATTGCATCCGCTGCGTCGATGGGCATCCCCGGCTTCAGCGGGTTCGCAGCGGAAATCACGATTCTGATTGGCGCGTGGAAAACCTATCCGATCGCGGTTTGGATCACCGGCGCCGGTATGGTTCTTGTAGCGGCCTTCACCTTGCGCGCGCTCATAAAATCCTTTTTTGGTGACGTACGCGTGCAGACGGGTCGTGGTCCTACGGATGCGGATTGGAATGAGCAATCGATCACGCTTGCTGAGAAGTGTGGGGCTTGTTTGCTCATGTTCGCCACGCTTGCAGTCGGACTTTATCCGAAGGTTCTACTCGATCGCATCATCCCGGCAGTGGAAGCGATGAGGTTTCTAAAATGAGATCTCTGGTTTCAACGATGTCGTATCTGGAGCTGCTTAAGCTAGCGTTTCCTGAAGCCGTTGTTGTGATCAGCGCTCTGGTCGTGCTTGCGATTGGGCTAATGAGCAGGCGAACCACTGTGGTGGCAGGCGTCTCGCCTGCTAGACCGGCAGCCAGCCCAGTTGGCGCGAATGCCGTTTCAGGCCGGTGCTCGCTGGTTGCCATGCTCGGGATTGCCATCGCGATAGCCGCGGTGCTGATGCTGCCGCGCTATGCGAGCCTTTTTGGAGGGATGCTTGTGATCACGCCGCTGACATCGCTTTTCAAAATCATTTGCCTCGTGCTTGCATTTTTCACGGTATCTCTGGTGCAGGGAGAAAAATCTCTGCCTCATTCGGGCGAATATCTGGCGATCATTCTTATGGCAACGGTCGGTCTCATGCTGCTCGTTGGCAGCGAAGAGTTGCTCATGATCTTTATCGGCCTTGAACTGCTAGGCCTTTCCCTTTACGTGATGACTGCATTTGACAAGGCCGATGTGCGATCGGCGGAAGCGGGCCTGAAATACTTTTTGTTTGGCAGTACGGCCAGCGCATTTACGCTTTTCGGAATTAGCTTGGTCTACGGTATGTCCGGAAGCACCGGGCTCGTTACGATCTCGGAAAAATTGGCGACCGCATCGGATCAACCTTTGCTTGCGACCGGCATCATCATGACGCTGATCGGCTTCGCATTCAAAATTGCCGCTGCGCCGTTCCACTTATGGGCACCTGATGCGTATCAGGGAGCGCCCGTTCCGAGTGCAGCGTTTATCGCTTCGGGGTCAAAGGTTGCTTCGTTCGTCGTGCTTGGAAAAATCGTGCTGGTCGGCTTTGGCACGATGCATGGCAGCGCCGCGTGGCACGCGATGACGGAGGGTTGGTCGCCGGTCCTCGCCGTACTGGCTGCGTTGTCGATTCTGGTTGGAAACCTAGTGGCACTTGCACAGAGCAATGTTCGGCGGCTCCTTGCCTACTCCGCTGTCGCCCACGCTGGCTACACTCTGCTTGGACTGGTCGCCGGAAGCAGGGATGGTTTTTCGGCAACCCTTTTCTACACTGTTGTTTACGCAATCACCCTAGTCGGTGCGTTCGGAGTCGTTGCTCTCGTACGCAGCGAAACCGGTGGCGACGATCTGAAAGATTTTTCCGGACTGGCTCGGCGTGCTCCGTTGCTCTCTGGCTGCATGGCTATCTTCATGCTCTCCCTGGCAGGAATACCTCCGCTGGCCGGATTTTTCGGAAAATTCTATTTGTTCAGCGCTACACTGAAAGCGGGTGGAAGTTATGGCCTGCTCTGGCTTGTCGCGTTAGCGCTCTTTGGCAGTTTTGTGTCGCTCTATTATTATCTGATGGTGTTGAAAGCGATTTTCGTGGAGTCCTCGCCCGACAGCTCTTTGTTGTCCAATCGTCCATCGTCCTATTTGCTGCAGCGAACCACTGTCGCGGTGCTCGCCGCATCCGTTCTCCTGCTTGGCCTAATGCCAGACACCCTGGCGGCACGAATCCTTGCTGCCATGCCGTAAGAATTTCGGCAAAAAAGATCGTGATTAACGCTTGACTATCACGGTATAAGTTTTGCATCAAATCGAGAAGCATAGACTGGAAGAGTGGATGAAGTGAAGATGGGCAGCATCAGCCAGTTCATTGATCGGCATTTTCGTCACTTCAATGCGGCAGTGCTTAAAGATGCCGCGGACGCCTATACCGCGCATCTCAAAGGCGGCGGGAAAATGATGATCACGCTCGCTGGGGCAATGAGCACCGCAGAACTCGGAATTTCTCTCGCAGAAATGATTCGGCAGGACAAGGTGCACGCGATTACCTGCACTGGAGCGAATTTGGAGGAAGACCTTTTCAATCTGGTCGCGCGTAGCAAGTACGAACGCATTCCCAACTATCGCGAGTTGAGTCCGCAGCAGGAAGATGAACTGCTCCGGCGCCATCTCAATCGGGTGACTGATACGTGTATTCCCGAGGAGGAGGCGATGCGAAGGATCGAGCACATCGTACTGGAGGAGTGGGTGGGCGAATCGAAAAAGAAGCAGCGAAAATTTCCGCACGAATTTTTCTATAAAATCTTACGAGAATGTCGGCTAAAGAAATTTTACGAGATCGACCCCGCCGACAGTTGGATGATCGCCGCTGCGCACAAGGATCTTCCAGTCTTTGTGCCTGGCTGGGAAGATTCGACGTTGGGAAATATTTATGCTGCGCGCTGCATCACAGGGGCGATCACCGATGTGCATACGGTTCGCTCGGGCATCGAATACATGATCGCGCTCGCGGAATGGTACCGTCGGATGTCGCAGGATTCGTCTATTGGTTTTTTCCAGATTGGCGGCGGGATTGCCGGTGATTTTCCGATTTGCGTTGTGCCCATGCTAAATCAAGACGTGGTAACAACGCCTGTTCCGGAGTGGGGCTATTTCTGTCAGATCAGCGATTCTACAACCAGCTTCGGATCGTATTCCGGCGCGGTACCCAATGAAAAGATCACATGGGGAAAACTGAATATCGACACACCGAAGTTCATTATCGAATCCGACGCCACGATTGTCGCTCCCCTCATTTTTGCCAAAATCCTGGGCTGGTGATGGTCGGCGATCGTCGCCGCCTGGCGGTGATCCGACCGCCAACCGCGCACTGACAACTGCTGGGTCTGTTTTTTACTGCCAATGACCCGCAATCCAGACCCAGCCGCCGGGCCGCCGCAGCCAGTGGCCTGCCACCCACACCGCAGCTGGTCTGGGCCGGACTATCCAACTGCCCGACACCCAGACGTAGTCGGTGCCTGTCCATCGCCAATAACCGGTCGTCCAAACGTATCCTGGTCCGGGTGCCACAGTCTGCGTCTCGACGCGGACTGGCGGCGGAGGTCTCGTCACCAGCACCTCGCGAGCTGGACCCGTTGTTGTCACTTCCTGCGTGGTCGTTGTCGTCGTCACCGTGGCTGGCTGTTCTACGCAGCTAACCAATGCCAACGGCACCAACATCAATAGGTAAGAGATTCTCTTCATGTTACGCTCCACTACGGATTCGCTTAGCGCCAAACAGGCGGCTTTATCAAAAATCAAAGCTGTATGCGTTTGATGGCGAAAGACCGATTTTGATCCGATCATATGCGATGCTCTACATCGTCGCCACGCCTATTGGCAATTTGGGCGACATTACCCTGCGCGCGCTGGAGGTCCTAAAGTCGGTTGATCTGGTTGCCGCTGAGGACACACGGCATTCCGGAATGTTGCTGAAACATTTCGGAGTCAAGAAAGCTTTGATCAGCTACCATGCCCATAACGAAGCGATGCGCACGTCGCAGCTCATCGAGCGCCTCGCTCAAGGCGAAAGCATTGCCCTGATTACCGATGCTGGAACACCAGGCCTGTCCGATCCGGGTGCGCGACTCGTCCGCGAATGCATTAAACGTGAAGTCCCCTTTACGATCATTCCCGGGCCATCATCGATCGTCACCGCTCTCGTTGGTTCCGGATTTTTGAACGAGAGGTTTTCTTTCCGCGGATTTCTTCCTAGTAAAAGTGGACAACGCGCGCGCGAGTTGGGAGCCGCCGCTGAATCCGGTGAAACAGTAATTTTCTTTGAGTCTCCTTATCGATTAACGAAGACGCTCAGCGCCTGTAGCAATATCATGGCAGATCGGCAGCTTTGCGTCGCCCGAGAGTTGACAAAAAAATTCGAGGAATTTCGGCGCGGCACTGCCAGTGAACTTCTTGCGCATTACGAAGCGCACAGGCCGAAGGGCGAGATCGTGCTCGTGATTTCCGCCCCATAAATGGTCTCAGCGCCTGCAGAGGAGAATTGCCAACTGCCTGAGACGCGAACCGCCGAGTGGCTTTTGCGAATAAACGAGATCACACCGCCGTCAAACTTTATCACTAAATCAGCGTATACACTGTGGAACAATGCAACCTGAGTTCGCCTCCACCAATAATTTCGAGCGTTGTCGCGATTTTGTCGGATTCCCAGTCTCGTTTCCTCTTCCCGCCGGCGCAGCCAACCATGCTTCAAGAGCTCGCGCGCCAATAACCGAACTTTCACAAACAAAGGCACCGTGCGCAGCGATTATCATGTAATGACCCGCTTACTTTGGTTGCTCAGGCCTTTACTCGCGGGACTCATCATTACCCTGCTGCAACTTGCGATGGCGATGGGCCTTCTCGCGCCGGAAGGCTCTTTTTCGGACCGCTACGCCACGCTGATCCAGCACGACAGCTATTGGTTCATGAACATCGTAGATCGCGGATACCAAACCATCGTCCCACCCGTCGATCACAAGGTAATGGAAGTATCAAACGTCGCATTTTTTCCAGCTTATCCTGCGATTGCGGCTGCGTTTCGCTATGGACTCAATATCAGCACCGGCACAGCCTTGCTAATCACTGCTCAACTCGCTGCCTGGGGGCTCTGGAGTTATTTTTTTCTATTTTGCAGGCGTTGGAATATTTCGCCTGCGCTCCAAATTTGCGCCGCATTATTAATCGCCGCGCATCCCGCAGCGTTTTTTCTGATTGCCGGTTATTCAGAATCGTTGTTCTTGATGGCGCTATTTGGTTTTATTTATTGGAGCTCTGCCGCAGGGCGATCTGCGAAAGTCTTGGCAATCGCACACGGCATCTTAATGTCGGCGACGCGGATTGTCGGAATTGTGTGTGCGGCATTTCCGCTGGTGCGCTCGGTTTTCCAAACTGGATGGCACAGTTTACTTGAGCCGAGGCGGTGGTGGCGCAAGGAAAAGCCGGCGATCTTTACGACGCTGGTGGCAAGTTTCGGCGCCGTAGGGTTCTTCACTTATTCTCAATTGCGCTGGGGCCATTGGGATATTTATATGCTGACCCAGGCAGCCGGTTGGGGAATTGTTCCCGATTATCTGGCGGTGTTTAAGCCTGCCAGCTATCGTTGGTTCGTTCCGGCACTGGACGATCCGACTCAGGCGAGTCAAATGTCAATGACGTTGGGAGCGGTGCTTTTTGCTGGTATCGCCCTTTGCGAACTGCTTCCGGCAATTCGACGGACGGCCGATTTACCTGTTCGAGCTGGCATCTATTTCTGCGCGTTTGTGATCTATTATCTCTCCGTTAGCGGAGTGGCCTGCGTCGATATGGAAAGCATGCTGCGTTACGAATTTTGCGTGCACGCGTTGATCGTGCTGGCGTTATTAAATTTTCTGAGGCAATTTCGTATGCCACCGGCGTTCGTTAGGGGGTTCGGTATCGCGGTAGTCGCGCTGCTCAGCGCTGCTGGACTGTGCGTACAGGGCTGGTACATATGGAATTTCACCCGGGGCAATTGGGTTGCATAGAAGAAGATGAAAGCAAGAGTCGTCATTATTGGTGCGGGACCGGCGGGTCTAACGGCGGGCTATCTTCTATCAAAGGAGGAGGTCGATGTTGTTGTCCTCGAGGCTGATCCTCTTTATGTCGGTGGAATCTCGCGTACCGTTACTTACAAGGGTTTTCACTTCGATATCGGCGGGCATCGTTTCTTTTCCAAGTCAAAGGCAATCGAAGATCTATGGACCGAGATTTTGCCTAACGACATGCTCGTGCGGCCGCGGTCGTCGCGGATTTTTTACGACGGACAATTCTTCTCCTATCCGCTGAAACCGTTCGAAGCTCTCCTCAAGCTGGGAATTTTCAGGTCAACGCTCTGTCTTCTTTCGTGGATGAAGGCGCGCCTGTTCCGTGTGCACAATCCACGCAATTTTGAAGAGTGGGTAAGCAATCAATTCGGCAAACGCCTTTTCAACACATTTTTCAAAAGTTACACCGAAAAGGTTTGGGGTATGAGCTGCAAGGAAATTTCCGCCGACTGGGCTGCGCAGCGGATCAAGGGACTTTCGCTCGGAAGCGCGATCAGAAATGCGCTTATTCCACAGCGCTATAATGGCGATCGAACGAGGGTAATTAAAACGCTGATTAATTCGTTTCGCTATCCTCGGAGAGGCCCCGGCATGATGTGGGAGGCCTGCGCAGAAAAATTGAAAGCGCTAGGCGGCCGGCTGGAGATGGCCTGCAGAGTCACCCGCTGCTCTTACGATGAAATCACTGGAACCTGGGCCATTGAATATAAAGATCGCGAAGATGACTTAAAGACCGTCGAAGCCGAACACATCATTTCCTCTGCCCCCATGAGGGAATTGGTCTGCGGATTATCGCCGAAAGTGAGTGAGAGAACAAAGCAGGCTGCAAATAGCCTGAAGTATCGCGATTTCCTCACGGTGATGTTGATTTTGAAAGACCGACAGATGTTTGATGACAACTGGATCTACATTCACGATCCGAGCGTTAAGGTTGGTCGCGTTCAAAACTTCCGTTCCTGGTCGCCGGAGATGGTGCCTGAGCCGGACAAGGTTTGTTACGGTCTCGAATACTTCTGTTTCGAACACGACGGTCTGTGGGATTCGAGCGATCCTGACTTGATTGAGCTCGCCAAGCGCGAACTCGTTAAGATCGGGCTGGCCAGGGAAGGGGACTTCCTGGATGGTTGCGTTGTTCGCCAGAAAAAAGCGTATCCCGTTTACGACGACGATTACGCGCGGCATGTCGCCACGATCCGCCAAGAATTGGACACGCGTTATCCGAACCTGCATTTGGTCGGCCGCAACGGGATGCATAAATACAACAACCAGGACCATGCCATGATGACCGCTATGTTGTGCGCAGAAAATATTGTCGCCGACACCAAGCTTTACGATCTCTGGCAAGTAAATAGTGACGCCGAATATCACGAAGCTGGTCCCGCTGCGGGCGAAGAAACAAACGGCTCTGGGTTACGGTTGGTTCCCACACGCGTCGTCGCTGCTCCCGAACTCGCTCCCGAGGGGTAACGCACATTTTCTTGGTACATGTTTCCAGCCAGGCGCTGCGAACCGATAGACTGTTTCGGCGCGACGCCGAAACAAACACGCGGGATGCGCGTGCTACCCGTTCGGAACGTCTTCGATCGGTGGACAAGAACAGAAAAGATTTCGATCCCCGTAGACGTTGTCGATTCTACCAACGGTTGGCCAGAATTTGTGCTCAAGTGTCCAAGGCGCGGGAAAAGCTGCTTGCTCGCGTGTGTAGGGACGGTCCCAATTTTGTGACGCGATTTGCCGCGCGGTGTGCGGCGCGTTTTTCAAGATATTCTTTTCGCGATCCATCGTTCCTGTGGCAACCGCTTCAATTTCGGCGTGAATGGAGATCATCGCGTCGCAAAAGCGGTCGAGCTCGTGCTTGGGTTCACTCTCGGTTGGCTCGATCATCATCGTTCCGGCGACCGGCCAGGAGACTGTTGGCGCATGAAATCCGTAGTCCATCAACCGTTTCGCTACGTCTTCCACCTCGATGTCTGCACTCTTCCATTGGCGAAGATCGACGATGCACTCATGGGCGACGAGCCCGCGTTTGCCTTTAAAAAGCACGGGGAAATAAGGATCGAGCCGTTTCGCGATGTAATTGGCGTTTAAAATCGCAATCTCGCTCGCCCGTTTCAATCCTTCAGCGCCCATCATACAAATGTACATCCACGTAATCGTCAGAATGCTGGCGCTACCGTACGGTGCGGCAGCCACGTTGCCTCCGTTGCCTCCGCCGTGGTGATAATCAGAGCCGCTGCCAATCGGTGGACGTTTGCCCCGGTCTCCGTCGCCAAACAGAACTCGACCGGTCTCCGGATCGAGAATGAATTCTCGCGGAAGATATGGAACGAGATGTCTGGCCACGCCAATCGGTCCGACGCCTGGCCCGCCGCCGCCGTGTGGGATGCAAAATGTTTTGTGCAAATTTAAATGACAAACGTCGGCGCCGTAGTCGCCAGGGCGACATAGACCGACCTGCGCATTCATATTGGCGCCGTCCATGTAAACCTGGCCGCCGTGCCCGTGCACAATGTCACAAATTTCGCGGATTGTCGGTTCGAACACACCGTGTGTGGAAGGATAGGTCACCATCAACGCAGCCAGGTCGTGCGCGTGTTCGTCGGCCTTGGCTCGGAGATCAGCGAGATCGATATCTCCATCTTTTAAGCAGGCAACTGAAACAACCTTAAAACCGGCCATGATCGCGCTGGCCGGGTTCGTGCCATGGGCCGAAGTCGGAATGAGGCAAACATTGCGATGGGATTCACCGCGCGACGCGTGATACTCGCGGATCGCCAGCAAGCCTGCATATTCGCCCTGCGATCCGGCATTAGGCTGCAATGAAATGGCGTCGAATCCCGTGATTTCGGCAAGCCAGTTTTCGAGCTGTTTGCACATATCGGCATAACCGGCTGTCTGTTCTGCAGGCGCGAACGGATGCAGTTTGGAAATTTCCGGCCACGAAATCGGAAACATTTCCGCTGTGGCATTTAATTTCATCGTGCACGAACCGAGCGGGATCATCGAAGTCGTCAGCGAAAGGTCGCGGGATTCGAGCTTCTTGAGATAACGCAGCATTTCTGTCTCCGTGTCGTGCGTGTTGAACACCGGATGAGTCAGAATCTCGGAACGGCGGATTGCGGATTGCGGAATGCGAATTGGAGGCTCGCCGAAGTCATCCTCGCCCAGGTCGCGCACGTGTGTACCGCGAAAGACCGATATCAACAGTTCGATGTCACGCGGAGTTGTCGTTTCGTCGAATGAAATGCCGACCGCGTGCGAGCCGAACGCGCGCAGATTGCACTCCGCCTTTTGTGCATGCTCTAAAATAAGCGCGCTCGATTCGACTTCGACGCGGACCGTGTCGAAGAAATTTTCGTGCGTGATTTTCAAGCCGAGTCCACACAGACCATCTGCAAGTTGACTTGTCAGGCCATGGACGCGTTCGGCGATTGCCCACAAGCCTCTGGGACCATGATACACGGCGTACATCGAGGCGATGACAGCCAGAAGAACCTGCGCCGTGCAAATGTTGCTCGTGGCTTTATGCCGACGGATGTGTTGCTCGCGCGTTTGCAACGCGAGTCGGTACGCGGGTCGCCCTTCAGCATCGTGTGAAACGCCCACGAGCCGCCCGGGCATATGACGCTTGTATTGATCGCGCGTGGCGAAAAACGCTGCGTGCGGTCCGCCAAATCCAAGGGGCACGCCGAAGCGCTGCGTGCTACCAACCGCAACATCGGCGCCGAACTCTCCTGGAGGTTTTAATAGCGTTAGCGCCAGGATGTCGGCCGCGACTACGACAAGCGCGCCGGCATCGTGCGCATGCTGTATGAAATCCGTGTAATCGTAAATCGCACCATCGGTAGCGGGATATTGGACCAGTGCGCCAAAAACGGTTTTATCGAATTTGAAGCGCGAGTAATCGCCGATCTTAATCTCAATCCCCAACGGCTTGGCGCGTGTTTGCACAACAGCGATCGTTTGCGGGTGACAATTGTCGGCAACAAAAAAAGTTTTGCGGTTCGGAACGGCCGCATGGCAAAGCGCCATCGCTTCGGCGGCGGCGGTGGCTTCATCGAGGAGCGACGCGTTTGCAATGTCGAGCGCAGTCAGGTCCATGATCATTTGCTGAAAATTAAGGAGCGCCTCCAGCCGGCCTTGCGCGAGCTCAGCCTGATAAGGGGTATAAGCGGTGTACCAACCCGGGTTTTCGAGAATGTTTCGCTGAATGACGGGTGGCGTGATGCAGTCCGAATAACCACAGCCGATGAATGAGCGCGTGACCTTGTTCTTCCTGGAAATGGACCGAAGCTCGGCCAGCGCGTCGATCTCTGATTTGGCTTCCGGCAGGTTTATTTGTCGATTCAGCCGGATATTTCTTGGAACGGTGGCATCGATAAGGGAATCGAGATTTTCGAAACCGAGCTCGTTCAACATGGCGCGCACTTCGTCGTTGTTCGGGCCAATGTGACGGCGCGCGAATGAATTCGAGTCACTGGTTTTCTCACGCCGTTGCATGGGAGCAGACTACGGAAAGCGAATCGTGCTTCAAGTCGGGCTCAGGTAGGGCGATTGAGCTCAATCGCCCATCCTTTTTAGGTCGCTTCGTGAATTTCCACGCCACGGCTTTTCAACAGGGCGCGCAGCTCAGCCAGGTGTTGATGATTGCGGGTTTCGACCGTGCAAAGAACGTTCACGGCTGAGACATCCGGGCTGGCGAACGCACGGTCGTGAACGACTTGTTTAACACTTGCTCCAGTCGAAGCAATCTGCGCTGCCAGTTCAGCCAGGCCACCGGGTCGATCGCTAATCACGGCGGTGAATCGTCCCAGTCGTCCATCCGCAACGAGGCCGCTTTCAATTACCCGGCTTAGAACGTTCGGGTCGATGTTGCCGCCGCAGAGCAAAAGGACCACTCGCTTGCCGGCGAGGTCTTTTACCTTTCCGGACATGCATGCTGCCAGTGGTGTGGCCGCGGCTCCTTCCACGACACTTTTTTCTAATTCAACCAGGCGAAGAATCGCCAGAGCGATCTCTTGTTCAGTCACGGTGATGGTCAGATCGACGAGCGATCGCGCAATCTGAAACGCATTCCCGCCGACCTGTGGAATTGCGAGTCCATCTGCGAGCGTCGGATACATTTCAATCTTCGTCGGTTTGCCGGCTTCAAGCGCGGCTGAAAAGCTCGCCACGTTCTGGGCTTCGACGGCGATGATTTTCGCGTTCGGTCGCAGGGTCTTTACGGCAAGTGAAACGCCGGCGAGCAAACCCGCGCCGCCTACAGGAACAACTACCGCCTGAAGATCGGGAATTTGTTCGACGATCTCGAGACCCATCGTTCCCTGGCCCGCAATGATCGCCGGATCATCGTAGCCGTCGATGTAGGCCAGGCCTCGTTCCTTCGCGATCCTGTGCGCATACGTCTTTGCTTCGCCGAAATCCTTTCCGTGCAAAACGACCGTAGCGCCGAGGTTCTGGCAGTTACTTACTTTAATGAGGGGCGAAAATTGCGGCATCACGACCGTTGCCGGTATGCCAAGTAACCTGCCCTGATAGGCGAGCGCTTGGGCATGGTTGCCGGCAGAAGCGGCGATGACCCCGCGCTTCTGCTGGTCGGACGGCAGTTGCGCGAGGGCATTGCGCGCACCGCGTTCCTTAAAGCTTCCGGTGCGCTGCAAGTTGTCCAGCTTGCAGAAGATTTCCATGCCCGTGATTTCACTGAGCGGGATGGAGGGTGGACAAGGCGAATAATAAACTGCGCCCTTTATACGTTTGCGCGCCGCTTCGATGTCCTGAAATGTGACCAAGCCTTTAAGTCTCGAGTGCTGCTTGTGCTGCTGCCAATCGGGCAATCGGAATGCGGAACGGGCTGCAACTGACGTAATCCAGGCCCAGCCGGTGACAAAACTTGACGCTCGCGGGCTCGCCACCGTGTTCGCCGCAAATTCCCAGTTTGATATTTGGCCTCGTCTTGCGTCCGAAGTCGCGAGTTATTTCCATCAGGCGACCCACGCCTTTCTGATCGATCGAGGCGAAAGGATTTGAATCGACGATATCAAGCTCGGCGTAAGCGGGGAGAAAGCTTCCTGAATCGTCCCGGCTCATTCCCAGCGTCGTTTGGGTAAGATCGTTTGTGCCGAAACTAAAAAACTCGGCATCTCGCGCGATCTGATCCGCAACAAGCGCGGCGCGTGGAATTTCAATCATTGTTCCGACAAGATAATTGAATTTTGTCCCCTTTTCCTTTGCCACCTCAACGGCAACGCGCCGGACGATGTCGATTTGGAGCTTTAGCTCGCGCGGGAATCCAACGAGCGGAATCATGATTTCGGGGCGGACCTTAATTCCCTTGGCCTGCACCTCGGCAGCGGCTTCAAAAATGGCGCGTGCCTGCATCTCGGAAATTTCCGGATAAACGATGCCCAGGCGGCAGCCTCGGTGACCGAGCATGGGATTAAACTCGTGCAGCTCATGCACGCGGCGCGCGATTTGTTCAACTTCGACGCCGAGCTTGTTTGCAAGTTCGTTTTGCTGCGTGTGATCAGCCGGCAAAAATTCGTGAAGGGGTGGATCGAGAAAGCGAATCGTGGCAGGCAGACCCTTTAACGCTGTGAAGATGCCAATGAAATCGTTGCGCTGATAAGGAAGCAGTTTTGCCAGAGCACGCGCCCGCTCAGCCGTCGTTCCAGCGAGAATCATCTCTCGCATAGCATCAATCCGGTCGCCTTCAAAGAACATATGCTCCGTGCGACAGAGCCCAATGCCTTCGGCACCGAATGCAACCGCGTTTGCCACCTGTTCCGGTGTATCCGCATTGGTGCGCACGCCGAGAATGCGGAATTCATCGGTCCATTTCATCAGTTTTGCGTACTCCCGATAAGTGAGGCTCTTCTTCGGGTCCAGAGAGCGATCGATGAGTACCTGCACGATTTCCGACGGCGCAGTTGCGACTTCACCAGCAAACACTTCTCCGGCCGTTCCATCGATGGAGATGTAATCGCCGCGATTCAAGGTTGTGCCGTTGGCGCTGAGTGTGCGTTTCTGGTAATCGATTTGAATCCCAGTCGCGCCGCAGACACACACCTTTCCCATTTGCCGCGCAACGAGGGCCGCATGCGAAGAAACGCCGCCACGTGAAGTTAAGATGCCTTCCGCCGCGATCATGCCGCGAAGGTCCTCCGGTGATGTCTCAATGCGCGCCAGCACGACTTTCTCGCCCTTCTCTGAGCGCATCACAGCTTCCTCCGCGTTAAAAACAACGTGGCCACAAGCAGCACCGGGTCCGGCGGCCAGACCGGTGCCGATCTTTTTCGCTTGTTTGGCGGATTGTCGATCGAAAACCGGAGCCAGGAGATGAGCCAGCGAATCGGCCGGGATCCGGCGCACCGCATCTTTTTTCGTAATCAATTTTTCGCCGACCATATCGACCGCAATACGGACGGCAGCATGGCCGGTGCGTTTACCGTTGCGAGTTTGCAAAATGTAAAGGCGATTTTCCTCCACAGTGAATTCCAGGTCCTGCATGTCCTTGAAGTGACGTTCCAGGATTGCGCGGACTTTCATCAATTCTTTGTGGGCCGCAGGCATTTCCCCGGCCAGATCGGCAATTGGATGAGGCGTGCGCACGCCCGCGACCACGTCTTCGCCCTGGGCGTTGATCAGATATTCGCCGTAAAAAGCTTTTTCGCCGGTCGCCGGATCGCGTGTAAAGGCGACTCCGGTTGCGCTTGTTTCGCCCATGTTTCCGAAGACCATCGTCTGTACATTCACGGCTGTTCCCCAGTCGTGCGGGATACCGTATTTCCGGCGGTAAACCATCGCGCGATCGTTCATCCATGATCCAAAAACCGCCCCGATTGCGCCCCAAAGCTGCGCTTGCGGATCTTGCGGAAAAGATTTTCCAGTGCGTTCTTTGATTAATCCTTTGAACCGTTGCACCAACTCCTTGAGATCAGCGACCGTCAATCTGACATCCGGGAAGTCGTGCTTGCCGTAGCGTTCATCTTTTAGATGCTCGATCACGGCCTCGAACGGTTCGTGGTCTTCGCCTGGTCGCTTCTGAACTCCCATGACCACGTCTCCGTACATTTGCAGGAAACGTCGATACGAATCCCAGGCGAAACGCGCATTGTTCGTTTTTTTCGCGACGATCTCAACGACCTGGTCGTTCATCCCAAGGTTCAGGATGGTGTCCATCATTCCGGGCATGGAATCCCGAGCCCCCGATCTTACGGACACGAGTAAAGGCCGTTCTTTATCGCCAAATTTCTTTCCCACCGAGTTTTCGACTTTTGCCAGAGCCGCCGCGACCTCCTCCTCCAATTCTCGCGGATAAGTCCGGTTATGAGTGTAAAAGTGAGTGCATACATCGGTGGTAATGGTGAATCCCGGCGGCACAGGGAGCCCGATTCGTGTCATTTCGTGGAGATTCGCGCCTTTGCCACCCAGCAGCGATTTCATGCCACCCGATCCGTCCGCGCGACCGTCGCCAAAATAATAAACATAGCGCGTTTTTCGCGCTTTTTTTACGTGAGCGTGCCGACTCGGCTGCAATTTCGGTCTTTTTGATGTGCGCCGAGGTGATTTTCGAACCGCAGGTTTACGTCTTTTGGCCATACTTAATGAATGGAAAAATCGACAAGGAACGGAAGGGCCAAAGTAGTTTCGGGCGTCGCTCTGTCAACGATCCCGCGAGCAGATCAGATTGGACCCAAGCGCATGTTGCAAGGAGGCAAATGGTAGAGATCCAACGCTGTGCCGCCGGTCGTCACAGGAAGACGACCCTATCTTGGGCAGGGGTTAAGCTGGTGCACCTTCGTTGTTCGTCAGAACTTCAGCAATTGTGGCGGTAAAGTCATCGACGCCCGTACTCGGCACGATGATGCTGTTGCGGCGCCCATGAGCTTCTTCCGTGATGCGCAAGAATCTCCCGCGCTCGTTTTCTCGGAGCTCCACGTAGAAATGCTTACGCTCAATTTGCAGTTCTTTCGCCTCGATGATGTTATCCATTTTCCTCTGAAGCCGCCGACTCTACCGCATTCATTTTGGTGAAGGGAAGAAAAATCGGCGGGATTTGTGCAAATTCTTTGGGCACGGGATGGCTCGCTCGTCCCGATGGTTGCCAATCGCCCGCGCGAGATTTCGAGCAGGCGAACAGATACTAAAACGCCATAGGTTGCGGCGCTGGCTGCTCAATCTACAATCTCGTGCGTCCAGCTACTTGAATCCGGCCGGTATCGAAGAGTACCTGCGTCGTCCTCCAGCAAGCATCTGGGCTCGAGCATGTCGCCACCAGTCGATCCAAGTTCTTATCAACCGCCTGAGGGTGAACGTCCGGCGGTCCCCGCGCCAATCGAATTGGAGCGTCGAGCGCATGATCCCTATGCGGCCTTCCGCTCTGGGGACTTCAGTTTGTTTACGGCCGGCAATCTACTTTCGATCACCGGTCGTCTGATGCTGGCCGTGGCTGTTGAATGGGAGGTGTATGCTCGCACCCACTCGGCGACCGCGCTTGGTCTGGTTGGCCTGGTAATTGTAGTCCCGGTTGTGACGCTGTCCTTGCCCGCCGGCCATTTAGCGGACCGGTTCAGTCGAAAGCGCATCATTCTGGTCTCCCAAATTTTTAGTATGCTCACGTCGGTGGCCTTGGCTCTGGTTTCATGGAACCATCTCACCATTCCGGCGATTGCGCCGCTACGAGCGAGTAATCGCGTGTTAACGGAGATCGCCGCGATCTTTGAACGGCATCATCCAATTTTCCATTTCGACGATGTGTCGATTCCGTTGATCTATTTACTTCTTTTACTCGGAGCGATGGCGCGGACATTCAGTTGGGCGGCGCGCAGTTCATTTTTTCCTACGCTGATTTCTCGGGATGCCTTTGCAAACGCGGTCACCTGGAACAATAGCGTTTTTCAAATTGGATCCGTTGTGGGTCCTGCACTGAGCGGATTAATGATTGCGTACATCGGCTTCCCGTTTGTCTATCTCCTGGATGCGTTGTGCTCCCTTTCATTTTTTCTTCTCGTGCTTCCCATCCGGCGCAGCACGCAAAGGCGTGACCGCAGTGAGGCGAGCACCTGGAAAAGTCTCATAGCCGGACTCCGATTTGTATTTGGCAGAAAAGTGATCCTGGCGACGATCACCCTGGATCTGTTCGCGGTGCTGTTGGGAGGCGCGACAGCACTAATGCCGATCTTCGCTGATCAAATTCTGCATTGTGGACCGGTTGGTCTCGGCTGGATGCGTGCGGCCCCGGCGATCGGTGCATTTGCAATGGCGATGGTCGTAGCACATCTGCCGCCAATGAAGCGGGCCGGCCGCGCCTTGCTCTGGTGCGTCCTCGGGTTCGGAATTGCGACTGTCCTGTTTGGTTTATCAAAAATCTTCTGGTTATCGCTCGGCATATTATTTCTTGTCGGGGCATTCGATAGTGTGAGCGTGATCATTCGAGGTTCCATCGTGCAACTAGTCACTCCAGATGAAATGCGCGGACGCGTTTCTTCGGTAAACAACATATTCATCGGCACATCGAACGAGTTTGGCGCGCTCGAATCAGGATTGACGGCTGCGCTGTTTGGTCCAGTGATTTCCGTCGTTGCAGGGGGAATTGGAACAATCCTGGTGGTATTGGGGGTCGCGTGGCGGTGGCCGGAGACGCGCAAGATCGGCGCGTTAGACCGAACATTGCAGTGAACTAGCCTGTTGGAGCCAGAGCCGACTACCCGGTGGCCATAACGATGCCGCTTATGGTTAAAATGCGCCGTGCAACGAAATCATTCCGTACGGTGCGCCTCCGTCCTGGTGATAGCGCACCTCAGCGCGATAAAAATCGAAATTTCTATACGGCTGATAACCGACTTCGCCAGTGAACGTCACCAGTGGCGAAATTTTCCAGTCGAAGCCTCCGCCGGTCCGAACCTCGCTATACGTCAGGATCGCATGGTTGAGCCTCGGGATTCCATTCGCGTTCCCGAAATCGTCATCCACACGGTAACTGGTTTGCTTCACATTCGCCCCTACGTAAAGGGACACGTCTTTATTCATCTCATACTCGAGACGCGGAGTCGGCAGGACCGCGTCGAGAAGCCACTGCGATGCGACTTTCCAGCGAAGCCCGGCAGCAGGGATAACCGGATATTTCCGCTCCACATCGACGCTCACGCCGAGAACGAGCTGCAGATTAGGACTGTAAATGTAAGTGCCGCCTATGAGGAACGGAAGATTGAAATTGTCCCAGCCTAAATTATCGAACTCAGTATCGTACACACCGGGCTGACCTTCGGCCCTGACGATGATTGAATCGGAAAACTGCATGTCCAATCCAGTAACCAGACTGACTGACTGCAGGGTGTCCGGAAGAGCCGCATGATCGGGAAGGCCAAATGAGAATCGCTCCCACTCCGCGCCAAACCGTAGAATGCCGATTTTAGTTCGTGGTGTGAACACCAAATGTACGATTGAATCGTTTTCGTCGAAATCGCGCACATCCTTGTTGGGCCCGCGTTGGACGTCACCGCCACCGACATAGGCGTCTTCCGCCGTGTATTCAAAAGGCACGTGACTTAGCGATTCAGACCAGCTACCAGCGTTTTCCTCGGCGAAAATTCGCGACACAAGCAACAACGACGATGCTGCGCAGACAACTGCGAAAACTCGACACTCAAGGCGTTTCACTGGCTAACGACCTCCACTCGAATCGCGGCGAAACAGTGTGACGGCTTTGGTTATGTTTTTCATCATCACGGACTCCGAGCCGAGCCGCTCGACGCCATGTAGGGAGCCGAGCGAGGCAGCGGAGATCATGTCGCCGCGCCAGACAAGCGTGGAAGGTTTCCCTTCCAGGGTAACAGGCCACATCTGAAACAAGGTGAGAGCAACGTAATAGCCACCACTTGCGTAATATAGGACGTCAGCAGCTTGATAGGTGCCGCCGGTTCCGCCGCGGCTGTAAGAGGCGCCCAGCGTTACCACGCCTTGATCATCCGCATCAAGAAGCTCCCAATATAATTCAGGCTTGAGCGATCCAGCACCGCGCCCAATACCTGTGGCGCCCAGGAAACCGGAAAACTGGTTGCGAATTTTTCCTTGCTCGCGCAACAATCCATTTACTTCATCGCTCGCCCGAATAGACGGGCCGGCGTGATCGTACGGAGGTTGTGCGGACATCCCCCCAGACACGAAACTTTTCGTTCGGGCAGTCAAAACGTCCGCCCAGAACCCTGCGACTGGTTCAGGTATGACCCCTCCGCCTCCAGTTCCGGTTGAAAATTTCTTTGCTTCATCCTTACTGATTTGCAGGTCGGAACTGAGCTTTTGCGTCGCCGCGACGAATGAACGCACGGACGCGTTATTCGGCGCGTTTTTCAACCTGTCGAAGTTACTGGGTGTAGGATTCGAGGGAAGATCGGAGTGCAGGAAGACCTTGAGCTCGCGATGCCTTGTTGCATCCCAACGACGCAACGCTTCGATTTGTTGGGCAGGCGCCGACCCTGGCACGACATAGCAGCTTTGCACGGCAAGAAACCGAGGATTGCTCATCGGGGGTCCGTGTGCCGTTTTCACATCGCTTTTCGCAAGCTGGGCGAGATCCACCTTGCCGAAAATGGAAAATGAGGCGAGATCAGAAACAGCGTCAGCGTGTGCGGTTATTGGGCCCAGAAACAACACCGACAGCAAGAGTAAGAGGCTGCCCGCCCTTACAAAGAAGTGCCGCCGCAGATTCAGCATTTTAACTTTCATGAGCAACATACGTGATGGCCAACGCCAAATGGTTGCAAATTTTTTGGATCACCGCAATAGGGTTTCTATATGAGCGAACCGGTGATCGTGCTTGACCATTTGAGCAAGAGTTACGGTGACGTCCATGCCGTGCGGGATCTTTCTCTTCAAATCGAAACGGGAACGATCTTTGGTTTTCTCGGCCCTAATGGCGCTGGCAAAACCACGACGATGCGGATGTTGTGTGGCCTGACCCACGCCACTGCTGGCCATGCGACGATCGAAGGCGCAGATGTCTGGAAGGATCGATATTTGGTGCGGACCAAGATCGGGTATGTGCCGCAGCGCTTCAGTCTTTATCGAGATCTGACGGTCCTGGAAAATTTCCGGTTCTTCGGGGGCGCCTATGGTGTGCCCGGCGGGGAGTTAGAGCCGCGAATCGACCGCCTGCTGCGGGTGATTGATTTGCAAGAAAAGCGTAATACGGCTGCGCAAAGCTTATCGGGGGGGATGCGGCAGCTGCTGGCGATTGGATGCGCGCTCGTGCATAACCCGGCGCTGCTGTTTTTTGACGAGCCGACGGCGGGTCTCGACCCGGTGCACCGGCAGCAAATCTGGAACTTGCTTTACGATCTCAGTAACGAAGGCAAAACGATTTTCGTTACCACGCACTACATGGATGAGGCCGAGCGCTGCACTGAAGTCGGTTTTATCGAGGATGGACGGCTGCTGGCGAAAGCTTCACCGCGCGCTTTAAAGTCGAGCTTTCGTACGCGATTACTCGAGATAGACGTCGACCCGCTAATGCCGGCGTTGGTTCGACTGCGCGGCCTTCCCGAACTCCTCGGAGTTTCATTACGCAGCGGCAGCTTGCGCCTTTACGCGGCGGATCCCGAGCAGTTGGTGGCCGGATGGCGCGAGCGTTGGCCATTCAATGATCTTCAGTTGCTAGGCGAACGCTGGGTAGAACCGGATATGGAAGACGTTTTCACCGCGTATTCACAGGGCTACGACGAGGTTTTGAAAAGATTAACTCCATGAAGTGGCTATCATTCGAAGCGACTGCCAGTGTCGCTTACAAAGAATTTTTGCACATCCTGCGCGATCGGCGTGTGCTGCTGTTGGTATTGACTCTGCCGCCGCTGTTTACGCTCCTTTTTGGCCACGCCTTTGAAACAAGCGAACTAACTGGCGTCAGAAGCCTGCTCATCAATCGCGACAACACTCCACGCGCACGGGAACTTGTCGATATCATTTCGAAGAACAAAACGTTTCAGTGGCGGTACGGATCGCCGGATACGAAAAATGCACCGGATTTAATCGCTGAAGGGGTACAGGCTGCGCTGATCATTCCCGCGGGCTGGAATGAGAACCTGGAAAACGGCGACCCGAAGCCGTTGCTGCTGTATGTCGACGGCAGCGACATCAATACGTCCGATGCCGTGGAAGGTAGCATTCGACAGAGCTTGGGCGACTTTCAGCTAAAACAACGGGACCAGATGATTGAGAATCTGCCGGAAGAGGTCTTTGAACTGGGCAAGCAGCTTCCAGTCCAAATCCGCAAACGCTTCGTCTCCATGATGGAGATGTGGTCTGTGAATACCAAGCGATTATATAACCCAAAATCGCGCGTTATCGATTACGTTGTACCCGGTATCATTGGCCTGATTCTGCAATTGCTGACAGTCACACTGATGGCTTGCACCATCGCCAGAGAACGAGAGTCAGGCACGCTTTACCAGCTAATGGTCACGTCACTGCGACGTCGTGAAATCGTGATTGGCAAGATGTTGCCTTACCTTGTGGTGTCTATCTTTCTGGTCATAGTGATCATGCTGGTGAGCAGCTGGCATTTTGGTGTGATCTTTTATCAATTGCCTGCTCTTGCTGTGGTCTGCCTGCTTTTCCTGCTTTGTTCGCTCGGACTCGGCCTCTTGATCTCCGCGTTCTCACGTACGCAAACCCAAGCCATACAGTTTTCTGTTTTTTTTCTTTTACCGGTATTTGTACTCTCGGGGGCGTTCGCGCCTCTGGGACAACTACCGAAGGCGATCCAGTACGTTTCCGAACTTTTTCCACTTACTCACTTTTGCCGCGCATTTCGGTTGGTAAACATGTACCACGCCGGGGCGCAATTTTACGTTGGCGATCTTCTAGTGCTGCTGGCGGGCGCCTTAATCACATTTCTCGGCGCGTCGTTTCTTCTAAAACGTATCGAGCAGTAGGGCGGCGCGAATGACGAAGAACGAAAGACGAGGGAAAGAGGAAAAATGAAGCCGGAAGCGCCTCATTATCGATCATGCGGTCGCCATTTATTCCTAATCGGCGCGTTGACCCTGGGGACTTGCGTGGTTGCAGCAAGCGCCGTCTCCGGCGAACACATGGCCTCGACACCACAGCAAGTGTTCGACTCGATGCGCAGCAGTTTCCAATCAGCGAAGGCAAAGGGATTACACGCTCGGTATCAATGGGACTTGAGCGGACCGCAAGGCGGCGAATGGTGGATCGACGTGGATGACGGGAAGTACAAGATGGGAAAAGGAAAAATCGACAATCCAAGTGTGACGTTCGTCGCGACAGATAGGGATTGGGTCGCAGTTTCCAACCATCAAATGGGCGGCACGTGGGCTTACCTGACTGGCCGATTAAAGATTCGTGGCGACCAGGGGCTTGCGAGAAAACTTGGCGAAATTTTCCCTTAGAACTTTAGTTCCGCGGCGATTCTAACGTAGGGAGCCGGATCAGTCCTTTTTGACTGGTTGGCTCTGAAAAAGTCAAAGTTGCGTTCAACAGTGACGCCTCCGCCGGCAATGATCTTCAGATGTTTAATACCTGTATAAGCTATCTGCGCCCCGGCGCGATCCTCGCTGTATTGAACGACGGCATTGTGCAATTGCAATTTTTGCTCCGTCGTCACGACATCGTCCGTACGAAAACTTGTGTAATTAAGCTCGCCAGTGATCCTGAACTCCCAGTCGTCGTTGGGTGTATAGATAAGCGCCGGCCTCGGAAAGACGCCCTGAAGTCGAAGCTTGTCGTTAAAAACCCAGATAATGCCGCCACCCGGCGCCACTACTGGATCCTGATAAATACCACCGCCCAAACCGATAACGGCGAAGATTTTGTCCTTCTTCAGGGGAAAAGTCACATAAATTTTCCACGGTATGTCGAAAGCATCGCCAGAAACCTGGTCTTGAAAGTACAATCCCGGATCAATCTCGGCGCTCAGGCCGGGAAAGTCCTGCACAACGTACTCCACAGCCAGATGACCGGACGCGGCTTGCAGATGATCAGGCAAACCGTTGTCAGTACCGCCGAAATCATAACGCTCATATTCGACGCCGGCACGGAAGTACCATTGGCCAGTAATTAAAAAACGGTGATCGTAGCTAAAATCGTTATAGAGAGAATCACCATCACCGAGTTTTGATTCCTTGAAATCGCTGCCAAACGTATAAGTCGTTTCATAGGAAAAAAGATCGCGCGAATTCTCATCTGATGGCGTGGGCGAAGGCTGGGCCTCAAACGTGGACGGCCCGGCGAGCATTGACGTCGCAGAAACAAAAAATAGAAAGGCAAAGAAGGGATTGCTTTTCATGGTTAAGGCGTCCCGGATATCGACATATCGAATGAGCAACCCGAAAGCGATGTATCGAATAGGCGTTATTTTAGCAAGGAGTATTTCCGATACAGGCGAATCCTCTCTCTATATGGGCGCATGTTCCTGCGCGCGCTCAAATTGGTCTCGATATGAGCGCGCCTGGTAAGATTCGACTAACGATTTACCTGCTGGCTTTCGCAGGAGCGACGCTATTCATCGCTCTTTTGATTCACCAGGGCGTCGGACAGGTCCTCAGGGCGTTTGCTGCTGGTGAATGGGGAATTTTAGGCGTCGTTGTCTACCATCTCATTCCGATATTTCTGGATGCGACGGCCTGGTGGGTGTTGTTCCCAAGACCGGATCGCCTACCGCTGTTCCAGCTCTTTTGGATGCGTTGGATTGGTGAGTCCATCAGCGCGTTGGTGCCCTCTGCCGCAATCGGCGGCGACATTGTACGCGCGCGTTTGGCGGCAATTCATGGCGCCTCGCTTCCGGTCGCCGCAGGGACAGTGGTCGTTGACATTACACTCGGCATTTTTGTGCAGGCTGGATTTACGTTGCTTGGACTTGTGCTGCTTGTTACCGCAACCGGAAAACACAGCTTCGTTCGTCCAACTTTGGTCGGAGTCGTGATCGCGCTTTTTGCCTTTGCCGGTTTCTACTTTGTCCAGCGCCTGGGAATTTTCAGCTTTCTCGGCCGAATCATAATGCGATTGGCCGGCTCGAAAGACTGGCAATCGCTTATGCAGCGCGGCGAGACCTGGGACCAAACCATTCGCTCACTTTATGCGCGACGGCGTGCCGTGGTCGCCTGCTGTGTATGGACAATAGGTTCGCTTGTTATCGGGTCAGGAGAAATTTGGCTTGCGCTTTGGTTCCTCGACCTGCCCGCTTCATTTCTAAATGCGCTCATTTTACAAAGCATGGTGTTAACGATTCGCTCGGCGGCATTCGCAGTTCCAGCCGGGCTTGGAGTACAGGAAGGCGGCTATCTTTTGGTCGGGAGTTTGCTTGGCATTCCGGGTGACGGCGCCTTCGCGCTGTCCCTGGTCTCGCGAGCGCGCGAAATCGGTCTTGGGATTCCGGCACTGATTTGCTGGCAAGTGATTGAGGCCCGCCGTCTTTGGCGGACACGTGAAGCAGCGACCACGGTAATACCTGAGGTGAGAGGTCAGTTTTGACCTTTTAATTTTTCACTTTGCCGTGGAGCGCGATCGTGTCACCAGCGTGCATCACGTGCAGCCGCGCTCTGACTTTGCGCTTTTTAAGTTCGCGTTTGAATACTTCCGGCGTGCCTGTCAGCGAGGGAAAGGTTCCATAGTGCATTGGAATGACTATCTTCGGAGCCACTAGTTTCACAGCTTCTGCCGCCCGGGCGGGCCCCATGGTAAAATGATCCCCGATACAAACCAGCATGACGTCGATCTTATGGAATCGCTTCACCAACGCCATGTCGGAAAACAAATCTGTGTCGCCGGTGTCATAGATCGTTGATCCATTACGTAGCGTAATGATCAGGCCGGTCGGAGTGCCGGCATACACAGGCGGCGCACTTTCCTCCTTGTGAACGGATGAACCGTGCCACGCCGGGACGAACTGCACCTTTACCTCGCCATCAAGGAGCGATAGCTCACCGCCGAGATGCCCTGTTGTCTCATTCCCTGCCTGGCTTCTCGGGTACCCTAGTGTTGAAACAATTGCTGCGTTGAGATCGAAGTTTGAAACCAGACTCGCTCCCGTTCGCTTTCCAATCTCGACTGTATTGCCGACGTGATCGCCATGTCCATGCGTCAGGAAAATAAGATCAACATGATCGAGGCTGGCGAGTTCGTCCTTGCCTCTTGTGAAAGCCGGATTTTCTATCCACGGATCGATCAGCAGCGTTTTCCCCGTGGCGGTGTTGATTTTGAACGCTGCGTGTCCGTACCACGTTAATTGAGTTTCCATGCTAATGATGAAATCGAAAAGCATTCACTCGGCAAGCGTAACGGCTTTCGTAAATGCCGAATGCCAACTGGCGAATGAAGGCGGGGCCCCGCCTTCGCTTTAAACGAAAGGAAGCGGCACGACTTCGACTGGAACCGGCGATAGCGCTTTCGCCGCAGCCTCTCCCACCGTCACAGCATTCAATTTCGTGCCGACACTGTTGAAACCGCGCTTCACGTATCCAAGGGCGATTTCTTTTCCGATGTTTTCGCTCCGTATCGCACTCGTGATCCAACCTGCTTCCTTCCCCGCGTCGGAAGGGGGGGCAAGTTTCATGCCTGGCTGAAGAGGAACATTGTCCAAGGATATCAACCCACATAATCGCTTGTTCGTCTGGCCCGACATTTTTATTCGCGAGATCACTTCCTGGCCAATGTAGCAACCCTTGTGGTAGTCAATTGCTCGTTGCTCGAGATTAGCTTCGATCGGAATAATCTCGTTCGTCAACTCGCGACCCCAGCGGGGAATTCCTTGCTTGATTCGCATAACCTCTGCGGCGCCGGAATCGCCCAGGGTCCATCGCAAGGATAATGCCTGCAATGAGGTGGCCTGCTTCGCAGCATCGCCCCATATGTCCCATCCCGACTCGACAAAACGGCGCACCGAAACAATCCGCCCATGGTCCGTTGTGGGAGGTTGCTGTGACAAAAGATGAAAGAGAGAAAATTGATCCGTGACGTCCTCAATCTGAACATCGTCGGCGATCACGTAACGCTCCAGCCGGACTTTGAGCGTCTCTCGAAGGTCGGGCCCCGCGTCCGCGAAAAAGCATTCTCCAGATACGGAAACAAACACGTGTGCGTCGATTTTGCCTTTAGCATTGAGAATGCACGCTTCGATCGCAGACGTTTCACTCGCCTTGCGAATATCATTCGTTATTTGACCGTTGAGGAACCGACACCGGTCCGTTCCTGAAATACGAAACTTTGCGCGTCTGGAAAGGTCGAAAAAGATCGCCCGTCCGGTATCGGAACGTGGCGTCATTCCTTTCCGGAGGATAGCCGACTCAGGAGTTGCTTGAAAAAACCCGGACGCAATCGTGTTGCTTCATTAGCGGCTCTACTACTTGCCAAACGGACCAATGGCGCAGGCGAAACCTCCGGAGTCGCATCTTGCTGGCGCTGGGTTTCTGCTTCAATGGAGTTGGAGATCGGCTCGTCGGCAGCGGTTTGCTCTTCCTGATCCTCCAGCGGCAACTCTTCGCCCGCATCCCGCGCAGCCTTCTGTAAATATTTTCGAGCTACTACCGAGTAATCGTCGTCTCCATGGCCCCAGTGCATTTGCTCAAGTAATTGATCGCGAGCTGCAGCCGTCACGCCCAAGTCGAGGTAGTGTGACAACCCGATCTGGTTAGCGATCTGCATGTCTTTCAACATGTGTTTAGCAGAAAAGTGCGGCTCAAAATCCCGGTTGAGCATCTTTGGCAGTTTCATTGCGAGGGTTGTAGAGTTGCTGGCGTTACTACGCATCGCCTCGACGAATTTTTCCAAAGGTAAACCCAAAGCTTGAACAAGCGCCAAAGCTTCGGCGGTTGCCTGGACGCTTGCGGCAGTGATCATGTTGGTTGCGATCTTGATGGCGCTGGCCTGGCCAATTGTCGATCCGATTTCGATGATTTCTTTGCTGCTGGCCTCAAGAATGGGACGCGCTTCACGGACAGCTGCATCGTTCCCGCTAACGTAATAAACCAGCTCGCCCTTTTCGGCGGCCGTTTTACTGCCGGTAAATGGCGCCTCGACAAACTGCGCCTTGCGGCGTTCGACAATTTCAGCCGCGGCGCGCATTGAATCGGGAGCGACTGTTGAGTGCCCGAGGACGAGGTGATGCGGAGTAAGTTTTCCGCTTAGTTGTTCGACGGCCTGCAGCAGAGCGTCATCATCGGAAACAAATAGTTGGATGTAATTGCAAATCTCAGCCACTTCCCGGGGGGACCCGACGAAATTCGGAACGGCACGGGGCGACCTGTTCCAAACGTAGACTGGAAACCCTTTTCGGCGCAGATTTGCTGCAATGCCGCGTCCGATAATTCCAAGCCCGATTACACCGATGTTTTTGCGCGTTGCATGGGGCATAGGCTTTTGGGGGCTCCGTTTAGGCAGCAGCTCTTCTCAAAGTGCCGGGAAAACTGACGTGAGGCAATGCAGAAATTAGCAAGTCGCCTAACTCATGATGCGTTGCACCCGGGTCAGTGCGTCAGCGCGAGTTCAGACAGGTAATACAACGCCACTGATCCAACGATCTGGAGGCTTTGGGCGCTGATCTTATCGATCGTATCCCCGGCCGTGTGCCACCAGGAGTAATCGAAATCGATCACGTCGATCGTAGGAATGCCAGCAGCGTTCAGGGGCGAATGGTCGTCGATCATTTCACGGTCAAGGTACGTAAAATAATTTCGCAATTTGAGCGCTTCCGCTGCCGCAAAAATATCCCGCGCAATTTCGGGGGGCGAATCTGCAGGAAGTGTGACGTCGAGGGAACTATCCCCGACCATGTCGAACAAGATCCCTCCGCGGAATTTTCCATCGCCGCCGAGATGCTTTGCGAAATATCTGCTTCCGTACAGTCCATCGGCGTCCGAAAAATGGTCGTAGGCTTCTTCGCCATCAAAAAACACCAGCTGGATTTTCGCTGCAAGGCTTGGATGCTGCCCGATTACGCGCGCTAGTTCCAGCAGCAACCCGGTGCTGGAGCCGCCGTCGTTGGCTCCCACGAACCTGACAGCGTCGAATGTTTTCGTGTCGTAATGTGAGCACAATAGAAACACGGGCACTGCCTTCACTTGCGCAGGGAAACGGGCAATCAAATTTACGAACTCTACCTTGCCCCGCGGGGTGACATCGTTGAAGGCCTGTCGTGTGACCTGCCAACCGAAGCGGCGGAGTTCGTCCTCGATGTAATGCCTGGATTTCTCGATAGCGTCAGATCCAGACGGACGCGGTCCGAAATCGACCAATCGCTGAACATGGGCGAGAGCTTTTTCGCCCGAAAATTCTTCCCAGGTTTTTGTCTGGGCTGCGAGTAACGTGTCGGGATAAATGATCGAGGCCAGAGCCACGAGCAGCAACGGAGTAGTCGAGCAAGACAGTGATGAATTCACCCAGTAACACCATTACTCCAGCTCTCGACTACTTCTGTTCTGGCAGGCCCAAAGCAGTCACAATCCGCTGAAGATCGTCATTTCCGTAGTACTCGATTTCAATCCGGCCTCGTTTGTCTCCATGATGGATGGTGACATGCGTAGCGAGATGTTCTTGTAAGCGGTTCCGCAAATCTTCCACTTCCGTTGGCATCATGCCCGGCTCAGTCCCGGCGCGTCGAGACTTGCGTTTCCGGCCGATCCCGGCCAGCCGGGCGACCAGGCGCTCTGTAGCCCGCACGGTAGCATTGCGGCGCAAAACAGTTTCAGCAGCCAGGAGCTGTTCCTCAGGCGCTTTTAACGCCAAAAGCACCTTTGCGTGACCGACCGAGAGCAAGTCTTGAGTCAGCCAGACTTGTACCTGCGGATGCAGATCCAAAAGTCGAAGCGCGTTTGCCACGGCCGCCCGACTTCTTCCTACCTTGAGCGCGATGTCTTCCTGCCGCATCCCAAATTCATTCGCCAGCCTCGCGTAGCCCTGGGCCTCTTCGATTGGATTCAGATCCGCCCGTTGCAGGTTTTCGATTAGCGACAATTCGAGTACTTCCAGGTCATTTGCGCTTCGAATGATGGCGGGTACCTCGGTAAGGCCAATCTCCTGCGCCGCGCGCCAGCGCCGTTCGCCGGCAATCAATTCAAATCGAGCGAGCCCCTGTCCGCCAGCAGCCGGACTCGCCATCGCGAGGCGGACAATCAGCGGTTGAATAATACCATGTTGCCGGATCGAATCGATTAGCTCCTGCAGCGGTTCCCGCGCAAAATCTTTGCGTGGCTGCAGTGCGCTGGGGACGATGGTTGTGAGATTGATCTGGTGCACACGCTCACCCGACTCGTCAGCCTGTGTCGGAGGCGCGACCGGGGAAGTGCCAATCAATGCGCCAAGGCCTTTGCCGAGACCGGTCCGTGCCATGCGGCTGAGGCTACGGGAACAGTTCCATCAACGCAAACAGCAATCGGCGCTGTAATTCGCGACAGCATAAAAACGGGGAGTGGGGGCTTGCCCTGCCAGGTGCCTTCTTTGAAAAATTTCAAAAAAAATGTATTGACACTACGGGGCGAAATTCGTTATCACACGCGCCTGGCTCAGAACAGGCAGAGGATTTTTACCCGGTAGATTCTTCGCTTGTTCGGATCCGGGGAAAAACACAAAAACAAAATAAACACCGGGAGAGAAAGAACACACAACTCATGTATCCACTCAATCAACTCAAAAAGTTAGTCTCATGCGGACGAGATCCGGCTCGCTCGCTGCCGTTACGGCGCGGGTTCCTTCTCATCCCGCTAATCCTGGTGAGCTTCGCGCTTAGCCCGCAAGTGCAAAGCGCCGTAGACACGCCAGATCCAGGTATTCTTCCCTTAAGCAACACAGGGGATGGGGCAAATGTCCTCTCGGGCATCGCCTCAGGAGCCATATACAATTCAGCATTTGGTTTTGATGCGTGCTTGGTCAATCTTGGCGCTAAATTCAACACAGGTGTTGGCGCTGGAGCGCTTCTGCTCAATGTTGCGAATGAAGGTACGGCTGTTGGCGCTGGTGCGCTTTTAAGCAACACCACCGGTGCGAACAACACCGGATGCGGCACGTTCGCGCTGTTTAGCAACTCGACAGGCGAGTTCAACAATTCCGTCGGCGCTAATTCGATGCTTTTTAACACGGACGGAGACAGCAACAACGCGATTGGCGAGAGCGCGCTTTTCAACAATATCATTGGCTCGGGCAACACGGCTCTTGGCGACGTTGCGCTGGGGAACAATGACTCAAGCGGAACCGGCGATGGCAGCGCTAACACAGCCGTTGGCGCGGGGGCAATGTTCAGCAACATTGATGGCAATTCGAATAACGCGGTCGGCTTTGATGCGCTCGGCGCGAATGTCGGCGATTCAAGCGGCGCGGGTGGATTCAATAACGTCATGGGTGTTGAAGCAATGGCCGCCAACGTAAGCGGAGCCGGGAACGTAGCCATCGGTGACGCAGCAGGATCTGGTGTCGAGGGAAGCTTCAATATTTATATCGGCTTTGACGCAGCCGATGGTGTTACCGCTGAAGACGAAACCATTCGTATCGGCGATTCGTTTAACACAGGCTGCTTTGTCGGAGGTATCTTCGGTGTCGGAGTCTCAGGTGATCCCGTTGTCGTAGATTCAAACGGCCAGCTCGGCACCGCCGCTGCAGGTTCGCCTCTCTCGATGAAGGAGTTGATCAAGCAGAAAAACCTCGTTCAGGAATTGAAGGTCACGACTGAAAAACAAGCGGCGAGGATCGCTTTGCAGGATGGACAAATTCAGACCCTGACGGCAGCTCTCAAGCAACAGGCGGAGCAAATTCAGAAGGTGAGCGCCCGGCTTGAGATGGTTCGGCCGACGCCTCGAGTGGTCGAGAACCGATAAGACTGTTTACCGGAAGTTTATAAACAAATTACAAACAGCCCCGAAGGAATTCGGGGCTGTTTTGTTTTTACCTGGGCGACATCCGCAAACCCTCTACCACTGCGACATCTCTAGGAAGGCCTGCTTTCGAACGCTTTCGACGTTTCGTCAGGCGTCGCAGAGCTGATCCTTCTCCAATCGAGGCCGCCTCTCTAATTAGGGGAACATCCAGAGCTTTATTTGTCTACAGAGCATGAATACGGTCCGGGTAAGGACTGAATCGGAACCGATGACGAAGGACAGTAATACTCTGTTTACCCTGGGGCACTCTCCAGACCCGGACGACGCGTTTATGTTTTACGCGATGGCGGAGAATAAAGTCGATTTGCGTGGATACCGGTTCGAACATCGACTCGAAGATATCCAGACGTTGAATGAGCGTGCACTTCGAGGCGAGCTGCACATTTCCGCGATCTCGATCCATGCTTATGCATATGTAGCAGGCAAATACGCTCTGTTGCCCTGCGGCGCGAGCATGGGGGACGGCTATGGACCGATTGTGATCCGAAAACGCCCAACGACCGAATCGGAACTACGCGTTGACGAGTCCGCGCCGCGGGAATTTTTAAAGAATAAGAAAATCGCCGTGCCCGGTACGATGACCAGCGCATTTCTCGCGCTGCAACTTTTTCTCGGAAAGTTTGATTACGTCGTTGTGCCGTTCGATCAAATTTTCGATGCTGTGCGGAGTGAGCGAGCGGACGTCGGTTTGATCATTCACGAGGGACAACTCACCTATGGAAAATTGGGGTTTCAGAAAATAGTCGACCTTGGTGCGTGGTGGAAAGAACGAACCGGCTTGCCATTGCCTCTTGGCGGAAATGTTGTCCGCAAAGATATTCCGGAGAAGATCCGCCGCGATTTAAGCGAAATTGTTCGTGAAAGTATCGACTACGGTCTGGCGCACCGGCGTGCGGCGGTGCGGCATTCTCTTCCTTATGCGCGCGATATGGACTCAAAGCTCGCCGGGAAATTTATCGGTATGTATGTCAATGAATTTACTCGCGATTATGGCGAACCTGGCCGTGCCGCTATCCGCCGATTTCTGACGGAGGCGTATGATAATCGCTACATCGCCGGTCCGATTGATGTGGAATTCGTGGAGTAATTTTGCCTGGTGAAAGAGGCGCAGCTAGACGTCGCCGAGTCACGCTAGCAGCGCGAAAATCTGCCGTTAGCCCTTCCAGAATTGTCTTGCCACACCGTTCGCAGCAGACATATCAATGATGGCTCGGTGAAGGCTTTCCTCCGAGCCAAGAGCGATTCTCTCCGTCTCATCCGGGTCGGAACCTGCCTTCTAGGCTCTCTGTCTTTCACATTGGCCGGTTGCGGAAAAAGCGAACCAATCGACGAAGCGAAGGCCGCTGGGAAAACCACTGCAGATTTTCCGCAAATCACTGCCGACATCTTCAAACCGATGGACGGCGGAATCAACCTTTCGCCCGCGGAAATCATGGGTCGCAATGCCTGGAACCTCTGGAGCGGAGGCAACCAACATTTCTGGAATCGTGCAGCCCAGGACAGCTTTGGACTAATGGATCTTTTGAAGATGCTCGATAACCGCAAGTATCCGCGCAGTGAGCGCTTCAAAATTTTAGGCGTCGTGAACGAACCGGGGTTTCGCGCCGCGACGAAGCCAGACGAATTTGGTTTGTGGCTCGATGAGCAAGCGGAGCCTGAGCCGGCTGGCATCGATGAAAAGGTTTACGGCAAACCTTCCGGCGTTCTCGGATACAGGCTCTTTCCAAATCCGGATTTCAATCAAGACGCGCGCAAAAAATGGGACGGCGATCGTTTCATGAACGATCCGGCTTATTACAATGACAACAAGCTGGTTCGCCCGTATCGCGTCGGTGTCGCCTGCGGCGCCTGCCACATCGCGCCGTATCCGGATAATCCGCCAGCGGATCCCGAAAATCCGCGCTGGGAGAATCTCGCATCGGCGATTGGTAATCAGTACATCAACGAGGGAAAGGTTTTCGCCTGCAACGTAGAAAAAGGCGGATTCTTTTATGAAATGCTTGCTGCGCAGCCGCGCGGTACTTCGGACACCTCGCGGATCGCGACCGATCACATCAACAATCCAAACGCAATTAACCCAATCTTCTTGCTTGCGGAGAGGGAGAGGATCGCGGTCCCGGAAGAAATGGTGGGCGGGACGCTCGCCTTGCCAGGAGAGAAAGAGGAGATGCCGGTCCCGCACATTTTGAAGGACGGCGCAGACTCGATCGGCGTGGCTGGCGCAACCATCCGCGTCTATGTCAACATCGGCATGTTTTCCGAATACTGGCTGACGCTCCACAACCGATTGATTGGGCTGACTCCGCAAAAGCCATTTGAAATTCCCTACGCACGCGAGCACTCGGTTTTCTGGCGGGCAACTGAAGAACGTCTGGCGAACGTCGCTGCCTTTTTTCGGCGTCTAAAACCCTTTCATCTCGCCGATGCTCCCGGTGGGCAGTCCTATATCGCGACCGATTCGGTAGTGATGACGCGCGGCAAGGAAGTTTTTGCCGAAAGCTGTGCTGCGTGTCACTCCAGCAAACAGCCTCCGCCAAATGTCGATCCGCACTCCGGCGAAGGAAAGGCCTGGTTTCGCGCAGCGGTTATGGCACCTGATTTCCTGGAAAACAATTTCCTGTCAAACGACAAACGTTACCCATTAACCAGGATCGAGACGAACTCCGCGCGCGCGTTCGCGACCAACGCTAAAGCCGGTCACGTCTGGGACAACTTTTCATCGCAAACTTACAAGGAACTTTCTCCGGTGGATGAGTTGGAGTTTTTCAACCCATTCGATGAGACGCGCCCAATAAAATTCAGGCCGAAGGACAGAAATGTCGCACCCGGCTATTATCGGACGCCCTCGCTTGTTAGTCTCTGGAGTTCGGCGCCATTTCTGCACAACAACATGCTTGGAAAATTCACAGGCGACCCTTCTGTGGCGGGACGGATGGATGCCTTCAACGATGCGGTTGAAAAATTGTTGTGGCCGGAAAGGCGGCTGAATAAGGCGTCGATCTGGCGCACGCAAAACGAGTGCGCGCTGCACTTGCGCAAGGAATTTGTGCCAAAACCGATGCAAGCACTGGCCGATAAAGATGGCTACATTAACATCGGACCCATCCCCAAGGACACGCCGATCAATCTGATCGCCAACCTCGAACCTGACTTTGGGCAGTTAGTTGTCTTGCAGGCGAAAATTGCCAAAGCATTGCTGAGGATTCACGCGCAGAATCTTTCTTCAGAACAAGCCACAGACGAATTAATCAAGGCGGTCCCCGAGCTGTTAGCGGCGAATAAGTGCCCCGATTTTGTCGAGGACAAGGGCCATTACTTCGGCACTGATTTAGCCGACAACGATAAACGTGCGTTAATCGAATATCTGAAAACGTTTTGATCCAGATCCAATCCAGCGAAAGGAGAAAACATGGCAATTACCGTTGCTGAAATGCTGAAAATGTCGCAGGCTCAACTGGACGATCTTTTCACGCAAAGCCCTGTGGGCGAAATTCCGAAGGGCGAGGCCAAAGGGACGGCGATTGTCGCACCGGGGACGACTTACACGCAGGACATCGCAAATTTCATAAATCATTTTGCGTGGCAGGGAAAAATCTTCGATCCGGCCAAAGGCGTCCTGCGAAACAAGATATTGCCATTTGGCCTGAACGCGATTATCGCGAAAGTCTATAAAGGGCCAAGCTGGCTGGATACCAAAGAATGCATTGTTCTTGATTATTCGGAGACATCGCTGCTGGCACACTGGATCCGCGATGAAATTCGCGAAGTCGCGCCGAACACTTACCTGGGCAAAGTCTATTTGGGCAAAAAGCGACTGATTGATTTCGCGCTTGAGTTTCCGTCATCCGGTTAATCGCATTCTGCGGCCATGGCCGATGCCCCAGACCAACCTGCAAAAAGCCGACATCGGAAGTGGCGGGTTGTTTTGTTGGTAATCGTCGCGCTTGTCGCGATTGGTTTTTGTTATCTCGCCTGGCGCTTCACGCGGGACGATCCGGTCACCTATGCGGATCCGGAAGAGCACTTCAAGTACGGCTCAACCGGCGGCGAGCGGGAATCGGGTGTTCCCTACTGGATTTGGAAGGTACTCCCCAAAATGTTTCCGGAATATTTGCCTGGGAAAACGTACACCCCGGGTACTGAATACGCTTCGTTAGGCTTCATATACGAGCCCGGAAGGGATCTGCCTATCGGCACTTCGCGCCGCAATACTCAGGGAGTTGACCGGGTGTTCCTGAACTGTGCGATCTGTCACACCGGTTCCGTGCGCGAAACCCCGCAGAGTTCACGCGCAATCTACACAGGAATGCCGTCGAACACCGTCGACCTTGAATCGTTCGAACGTTTTATTTTCGCCTGCGCATCGGATCAACGTTTCAATGCGCCGCGGGTCCTTGCCGAGATGGAAGGGATCGGCGGGAAATATGACCTGATCAATCGGTTCGTCATGCGTTATTACGCTATTCCCTTGATGCGTGAACGTCTGTTGATGTTGAAAGGGCACTTCCGTTTCGGCGATTGGGAACCGGACGCAGGACCCGGTCGCACTGACACGTTCAACCCAGCGAAGACGCTTCTGGAATTTCCTCTCGAGAAACTGGAAACGCGCGAACTGGTTGGTCTTTGCGATTTGCCCTCCATCTGGTTGCAACGCCCGCGTAAGGAGAAAAATATTCACGCACATTGGGACGGCAATAACAGCATGATGGAGGAGCGCAACAAAAGCGCCGCATTCGGCACCGGAGCGTTTCCGCCAACGATCGATCTGAAACAAATGGCGCGCATCGAGCGATGGCTGCTTGATAAGGAACCACCCAAATATCCATTTCCGATCAACGCCGAACTCAGCGCGCAGGGCGAAAAACTCTATACGCAATACTGCGCAAATTGCCACGGCCGCAACGGCCGGGATTTCAACGGTGAATACGTCGGCGAAATAGTGCCGATCGACAAAATCGCAACGGACCGTCACCGGCTCGATTCGTATACAGAACAATTAGCCATAGCGCAGAATACGCTCTACGCCGGTTATCCGTGGCGCTTTAGTCATTTCCGAAAAACCTTTGGCTACGTCAATTTGCCGCTGGACGGCGTCTGGCTGCGTGCGCCGTATCTCCACAACGGCTCAGTACCAACGCTGCGCGATCTGCTGAACCCCAGCACCGAGCGTCCCACGGTTTTTTATCGCGGGTATGACGTGTTCGACCAGGCGAAACTGGGGTTTGTCTCGGACGTAGACCGATTCGATGACCAGGGACGCAGCAAGGATGATCCCGACAACCCAAGAAAATATTTCAGGTTCGACACGCAAGTGAAGCCTGGCGGCCTGACGCCGCGCGATCGGAACGAAGGCAATTCAAATGTCGGCCACGAAGGACCTGCCTACGGGACGATGCTGTCTGCCCAGGAAAAAGACGCGATCGTCGAGTATCTGAAAACATTTTGATCAAGATCTGATTGATAAGCCAATGAATCTCCAACCCAAAACAAAACGTCTCATTTGGGTTTCCGCGAGTGTGGTCGTGGTTTTGATTGCGCTTGGCGGCTTCTTTGCGTGGATAAAATTTTTCCGCCAAGAGAAAGAAGTGTTCGCGAATGAAGAAGAACATTTCAAATACGGCTCGCTTGGTGCAGAAGGCGACCGCGGCATCCCGTATTATCTCTGGATGGTCCTGCCGCGTATTTTTCCGGACCTCATGCCCGGGCCGGGCGGCTACAAGTCATTTGGCGTGGTTTGGGAGGAGGGTCATGAAATTCCTGTCGGTTTTTCGAAAAAAGTCGTCGGTTTTGCGCGGATCACGAACAACTGCGCAATTTGCCACGCTGCGACTTATCGACTGAGCGAGGATGAAGTTCCGCACGTTGTCGTTGCGGGACCGGGCCACACCAATAATGCGCAAAGCATGCTGCGTTTTTTGTTCAAAGCAGCACACGACCCTCGCTTCAACTCGGACATTATCATGAACGAGATCCGTCTTGTTAACGCAAACAACTACGGCAATGGCGGGCTCTCGTTTATCGACCGGCAGATTTACCGTTACCTGCTGATCCCATTCACCAAAAAGGCGCTGCTCCAGCAGGAGAAACAATTCACCTGGATGGAACGCTATGTCACTAATGGCAAGCCAAAGCCGTACTGGGGACCGGGACGTGATGATGCCATGAACTTGACAAAGTATTTCATGACCAGCATGGCAGAGGACAACACGTTTGGCCCGACCGATTTCCCTTCGATATGGAACCTCGGCATCCGCAGCGGAAAGGATAATGCCGGAAAACAGATGTTGTTGAACTGGACTGGCGATACGCCGGCGGTGCGCTCGGTTTTAATCGATTCGGCACTGGGACTCGGCGCGCCTGCGCAGCCGTGGTTTTTACAACGCATGGCCGATCTCGATCATTACCTGAGTAACTTGCCGCCACCCAAGTGGCCATTTGACGAAACGAATCCAATCAACCAGCAAGTGGCTGTCGAAGGTCAGAAGATTTACTCCCGTGACTGCGCCGCGTGCCATGAACCGCGTGCTGAATTTACAAACAAGGTAGTCCCAATCACTGAGATTGGGACTGATCCCGAGCGGATGTATTCATGGTCGAAAGATGCTGCCGCAGAAGCCAACCGACGCGTCAAACAACTGGGCATCGATCGTCCGCCTATGGTAGAAACGCAGGACCCGTACGGCTATGTCTCACCGCCGCTGGACGGAATCTGGCTACGTGCGCCCTATCTTCACAACGGTTCCGTGCCGAGTTTGCGCGACTTGTTGAATGCGCCAGGCGAACGTCCGCAAACTTTTCATCGTGGCTATGACGTTTTCGATCCCGTCAAAGTTGGATTCAAGGAACCGCCTCCTCGTCCAACCGGACCGACCGGCGAACTGACGCAACCATATCTCCTTTTCGATACCCGCGAAAAGGGTAACGGCAACAATGGCCACACCTATGGCACGCAATTGTCGAACCAGGACAAGGAGAACCTGCTTGAATACCTGAAGACGCTTTAGGAACGCGGCATGCTTATTCAAACGTTAAACACTTAAGACGGGTTCCGACAAGGCGCCTTTACGATCCAAGTGGTGGACCACGTGAAAAGCTCTTGTGCGCACGCCGGTTCTCCGTCAGTTTCCGTTCTGTCATGGCGGCAAATCGCAAGCTCGGTTGTCTTAGCATCTTCTTGTTCGTTGCCCTTTGTGCCAGTTTGTTCATCAACCTGGCACTGACCGTCGCGGCCTTTCAACGCCTTAGCGGGATTCGTGAGCCTGAGCCAATCCCGCGTTTTCGCGAAGTCCTGCTTCAGCGGGGTGCACGGGCGACTACAGATAAAATCGCAGTTATAACGATGCGCGGGCTGATCAGTTCTTCGCTTCCTGGCACCGTTACAGATTCGATGGTCGATGACATGCGTGCGGCGTTGCAACAGGCGCGCGATGACAGCCGTGTCAAAGCCATTGTGTTGGAAGTCGATTCTCCAGGTGGCGAAGTGACAGCTTCCGACGCTATCTACAGCGCGCTGGTCAAGGTCCGTGCGAAGAAACCCGTCGTTGTTTACATGGATTCGCTGGCGGCATCCGGCGGCTATTACGTGTCCTGTGGGGGCAAGTTTTTAATGGCAAGCGATACGACAATCACTGGCAGTATCGGCGTCATTATTCAAACGCTGAATTACGAGCAGCTGTTCAACAAGGTCGGACTCGCCTCCGTGGTTTTCAAAAGCGGCAAGTTCAAGGACATGTTGAATGGCGCGCGACCGATCACGGCAGAGGAACGCGAGCTGGTTCAGAGCTTTATCATGAAAACTTACGACAAATTTCTAGGTATCGTTGCGAAGGAAAGAAATCTTCCGGCAGACCTTTTGCGCAATACGATCGCCGACGGACGAATCTTGTCGGGAAAGGACGCATACGAACACAAACTGATTGATGGCCTTGGTGAGTTGGACGACGCATTTGGGAAGGCGAAAGAACTCGGAAATGCGCCCGACGCCAAGGTAGTGAAATATGGTCCACCGTTTAGTCTCAGCCGCTTCTTCCGAATATTCGGAGAGACCGATTCAAAGATTGAACTAACACTCCCAAAGCAACTCGTTCCACAACTTGAAAGCGGGCGGGCGTATTTTCTGCCCAGCTACTACGCGCCTTAGAACACGGGACGCATGGGATCCGGCAGCCTCTTCGCGGCACTCGGAGTCGTTCCCAGCTCTGTTTTAAGCCTTCTTCTCTCCATTCTTTATCTTCTTGGCAGTCTTTATGTCTATATTTCGCTAATTTATCAGATCAGTTCGCGAATTCCGAACGCTTTCGGTGTCGAGGTGACGACGACCCGAAGGTTCGGACTGCCGGAGGCAATACTGGCTGGGCTGTTGATCCTTTTCCTTTTTCTGACTATTGGCGCATCGATCTCGCAACCCTCCGTCCAGTTCAGCGCCCGTAATCTTCTGGCGAATTTTCTTCTGACTGGTTGCGTGGTGCTCGTCATAATCACTTTTCTCCAGTTCCGCGGTTTTGACGTCGAGTCGTTAGGCGGGTTTTTCAGGCTAAGCTTTATCCGGACCCTGAGCACCGCAGTGATCCTGCTGTTCTTTGCTTATCCGTTGATCTTGTTGGCTGACGCCGTTACGCAGCGGCTTTTTGGGGGCGGCTCGAGCAGGCAAAACATTGTCGAGTTTTTCAGCGGATCGCGGACGATTCAGCAGCGAGTGATGATCATCGTTTTCGCCGTGGCAGTCGCTCCGGTAGTTGAGGAATTTCTTTTTCGATTTTTTATCTACGGTGTACTTAAGCGCTATTTTGGCCGCCTTCTGGGCGTCATGTTCAGCGCCTTGCTTTTCGCTGCAGCGCACGCGCATTTGCCCTCATTTGCGCCACTGTTCGTTCTGGGAAGTTGTTTCGCGATTGCATACGAGTGGAGCGGTTCCCTTCTCGTCTCCATGGCAATGCATTCGCTCTTTAATTCGCTGACGCTTACTGCGCTTGCATTTCCGGAAATCTTTTCTCCATGAGGCCAGGCGAAGCGGGCACAAGCCTCCAAAGGAGACGGATTTATTCAAAGAAGAAACGGATGCGCTGCGGCGACGTGGGTGAAGATCAGCTGCTCAGTCGGCTTTTGCCTCTTGTTCGGCTTGGAAAAGGCATTGTTAGCGGGGATGACTGCGCGGTCGTGGAGACCCGCGATCGCCGGGACTTTCTTGTTCTCAAAACCGATTGCGTTGTCGCAGGCGTGCATTTCTTGCAAACGGCGAACGCGACTGACATCGGCTGGAAAGCGATGATGCGTCCGCTCAGTGATTTCGCGGCAACTTCGGCCGTTCCTCAATTTGCACTGATCACTCTCATCGCTCCCGCGCAAACGAAGGTCGAATGGGTGGAGAGGATTTATCGCGGACTGTGCCGGGCTGCAAAGCGGTTCCAAGTCCGGATAGTCGGGGGCGAAATGAGCAGCACACCTGGGCCCGTGGCGATTTCAGTCAGCGCCGCTGGTTTTGTTGAAAGAGACCGCTGCGTATCGCGCCGGGGCGGCAAGGCGGGCGACGATCTCTTTGTGACTGGCCGGCTGGGTGGTGCCGTGCAACAAAAGCATCTGAAATTCATTCCACGGATTGTCGAATCGCGGTGGCTCACAAAAAATTTCTCCATTCATGCCATGATGGATTTAAGCGACGGATTGGGAGCCGATCTTCCGCGACTTGCGACAGCGAGCCGAGTTGGCTTTGCCATCGAGATGGATAATCTGCCACTGACTCCTGGTGCGACGATCGACAGTGCAATGTCAGAAGGCGAAGATTATGAATTGCTTTTCGCCATTTCGCCGCGTGATAGAACGCGCCTGCAACGAGAATGGCGAAAGAAATTCCGGAAACTACCGCTCACTCGAATTGGTCGCTTGAATCGGCAATCCAAAAGTGGCAATCCGCAATTGAAACGTGGCTACGTTCATTTCCAATACTCCGGCTGAGACCGAAGCAGTGGGCTGGCGACTTGCAGAGGATGTCCGAGTCGGATCCGTTTTGGCCTTGCAGGGCGAGCTGGGAAGCGGCAAGACACAATTCACTAAAGGTTTGGTAGCCGGCATGGGAAGCAACGCAGCCGTTTCCAGTCCTACATTTACGATTGTGCACGAATATCGAGATGGGCGGCTGCCTGTTTACCATTTCGACTTCTTTCGCGTGGAGAATCGCAAATCCCTCGCGCGACTAGGCCTCGATGATTATCTTTTTGGCGACGGAGTTTCGGTGATCGAATGGGCGGATCGCTTCCCGGAATTCATCCCCGAACAAGCGCGCTGGATTCTGTTTGAGATAAAGTCGGAGAACCAGCGTACCATTACCTTCCGAGGAACGTGAAAATTCTTGCGCTGGAACTTTCCACGGCGCGCGGCAGTCTGGCGTGGTCGGGTAAGCAGACTCCCAATCTCGCGCTCGAATGGCCGAACGATCGAAAGAATTCAGCTCTCTTTTTCGAGAACCTCGATGCTGTAATAGAGAAATACGGTTCTCCAGACACGATTATCGTCGGGCTTGGCCCCGGCTCGTACGCTGGGACTCGCATCGCTATTTCCGCCGCAATCGGATTGCAGCTTTCTTCCGGTGCGCGTCTGATTGGTTTTCCGTCGATTTCTGCCATGGAATCCGACGCACACGAATACTGCGTAATCGGCGATGCCCGCAGGAAATCTCTTTTCTTTGCGCATGTCCGGTCGAATAACCTGGTCGAAGATCCAACGCTTTTCTCGGAGGCCGAACTGAAATCCAAGCTCGACGCGATTGAGATCACAATGCCGGTTTTCACCTCGGATGCGCTTCCGCAATTTGAGCGCGCCGTGGTACATTTCCCATCAGCCCTCGTGCTCGCCAGACTTGCGAGGGATAAACGGCGCAGCTTTTCTATGCCACCGCTCGAACCGATTTACTTACGCGAGCCGCACATCACGATGCCAAAATGAAGGGAACTTATCGTTGCTGGGCTGAGATCGATCGGAGCGCGTTGCGTCACAATGCCAAAATCGTCCGGGAACGTGTCGGTTCCGCCGGGATCCTGGCTGTAGTGAAAGCGAATGCTTACGGTCACGGTTTAACCGGCGTAGCGGAAACGCTGGCAGATGAGGTGCAACTTTTCGGCGTGGCGAATCTGGAAGAGGCGCTGGTGCTGCGTGAATCTTTTTCTCATCCGATCATCATTCTTGGCCCCGCTCTCCCAGGAGAGAGATCGACGATCACTAAGCATGGTTTCATTCCGACGATTTCTGCTCTTGAGGAGGCAGAAGACTTCAATCGGGTCGCGGACCGCTCGCCCGTCGCCGTCAATTTTAAGATCGATACGGGCATGGGCCGCATGGGGGTTCCAGTAGACCAAGCCCTGGACGTTCTGAAAAAGGTCTCCACATTTCCGAATATCAGGATCCACAGCGTTTCGACTCACTTGCCATCGTCCGGTGAGGATCCGAAGTACACACGCGATCAACTTTTGCGCTTTGGCGACATGATGAAGCAATTTCGCGCCGCGCTTTCAATCGATTACAAAACACATGTGCTCCAAAGCGCGGGCGTGCTTGGTTTCGCCGAGCTGGCAGGAGTCTTCGACATCGTGCGCGCTGGGATCGTCCTTTACGGGATTTCACCGCTTCCGGAATTTCAGAATCTCCTCAAACCGGTAATGACTTGGAAAACGCGTATTTCTCTCGTACGCGAAATGGCCAAGGGGAGTTCGATCAGCTATGGCCGCACATTTATTACTCCTCGCAAAATGCGGGTGGCAACGTTATCAGCTGGTTATGCCGATGGATATCCGTGGCACCTTTCTAATCGTGATGCTGCCGTCCTGGTTCAGGGGCGGCGTTGCGCACTTCTCGGGCGCGTGACCATGGATTTGATGATGATCGATGTCAGCAAGATCGATAATGTGCAAGTAGGCGATGAGGTTGTTTTGATGGGACGCGACGGAAACGAGGAAATTTCCTGCGCGAAACTGGCCATTACGGCTGGGACGATTTCTTGGGAAATTACGACTCGCATTGGCGCACGTGTGAAGCGCGTTTTCATTTGATCGTGAATCGAGATTCGAGAAACGTGAATTGATCTTCGTTGTAACGAAGTACGAATCAGAAACCTCATGTTCCAAATCATCTTCAACGAATTGAGTGCGGCCGAGATCTCGGGACTCCCGAAAAAATTGCAGCTGGAATTGCTCGCGGAATTTCAAATTTTACCTGAGGATCTGGACCAGCTCGATTCAGAACGCTTTGGGGTTATCCAGCGCGAAGGAAAAAAACTATTTCGCTATCGTGCGAAAGATTACCGCATCTATTTCGCCAAGACTGACGAAGGTATCAGGGTCCATCGTGTCTTACACAAGAACACGTTTCGCGATTTCCTTTTCCGAAGCAAACTGCCGGTGTCCGAGGATGCCCAGTTGGGCGAGACTCGCGAATTCTGGAAACTGATCGAGCAGGGCGAAAAAACGCGAAAGGCCTAGAGGAAGAGACAACATCCAACTGTTGTATGGCGTTTCTGCGAAACGCCAATCAAAGGACAGCGTCTGATGCAGGGGCACTGCAATTCCCTCGTCGAGCGCGTGGAGTGGAAGTGCTTAATCTCATTGGGATCATCCCGCGCGGAGCGAAGGACCTCACAATCGAAGCCTGGATCACGCAAACTAAGAGTGTAACCAGCGGGGGGCAAGAGGTCCCCTCGATTTCGCTCGGGATGACAAAGCAGCGCGTTAACGTCCCGGCTTCGTCACTTCATCAACAGCACCGACCGGCTGCGCTTGATTTCGCGCGTGATTTTGCGGTGCAGATGCGCGGGCATGCCGGTGACGCGGCGTGGAAGGATTTTGCCGCTTTCGGTGACGAATTTTTTAAGGAGATCGGGATTTTTGTAATCAATAGCCTCAATGGCAATATCGATCCGCCGACGAGGCATGGCGCGATTCGCCCTGCGGAAGGCGGAACGGCGTTTGGCTGTTTTAGGACCCATCATTTCGTTTCGCGATGCAGTGTGTGCCGTCTCAGGAACGGATTGTATTTCTTTTTCTCAAGCCGATTAGGTGTGCGTGGGCTTTTCTTGTTCCGGGTGGTCATGTAGCGGGAAACAGGCTTACCCAAAGCCTTGGCCTCCGTGCATTCCAGTGTGACAATTTCCTGGGCCATTTGTCGGTGTCACTCCTTCACTTCCGCCGGCGTGACTTCTTCTTCCTCAGCGTCGCCGCCTTCGTCATCCGTCAAACCGAACAGAGAGGTCACCGATTGACGAACCCGCGAGGCCTTGTTTTGCTTTTCCAGCTGCGATTGGCATTCAACGGTAAAACGCGCGAACGGAATGGCTTCAAGCCGCGCCCGGGGAATAGGTTTGCCCGACATTTCACACTTTCCATACGTTCCCAACTCAATTCGCTTGAGCGCCTGATCGATTTCGTAAAGCGCATCCTGTTCCTGCGAGAGCAAGCTTAGCGCGAAATCGCGATCGTACGCGTCCGATCCAGCGTCAGCCTGATGCATTCCAAACGCGGAAGCTTCGCTGCCCTCGGCCCGCGACCGAAGAGTGTCTTGGGCAACGCCGGCCATCGAGTCAACCATGGCGTCCCGCAGCTGAAGGAGTTTTTGTTTCTGCTGTCGTGTAAACGGATCGAGCCTTCTTTCGCGATGGTTCAGACCGAGCAAGACTACCGGAGACTCAATCGTTGCCTTTTTGGACGGTCCACGTTTTCCGGTTTTCGTCGGCTTTGCGACCTTTTTCGAGACTGGCCGTTTGACGTGGTCCTTGCGTGCCGGTCGCGTCTTATGCGCAGCAGGCTTCTTCGTAGAACTCTTCCTTTTTGTTGGTTTTGCCATAGCGTTGACGCCTTTGGGTAATCGATTGCACCCGAAAAATGGACGCTTAATTAAGAACATTTCCAAGGCAGCGCAAGCGGATTTGGTTAAAAATTTCGTCTGGCCAAAAACCGGGTTTCACACCGAGGCCAAACCACTACTCAGAATAGGCCCTGCCTCGACGGCACTATTCCAGCGGGAGTCCTACGAGCTCGCGCTAGAATAACGGTTCAGAGCAAATTTCCAGAAGCCGCGTGACAGGAGAAAAACAATACTCGAGGCAGCGACAAGATGGAGCATCAACCACCAGGGCTGCCCGAGCGATTTGATCAGCAGGCGGGCCGGGATATTTGCGATAATGACCACCGGAATAATCCAGCCGAAGATCAAGCGGAACAGCCATGGAAAGATCGCATCTGGATAACGCGCGATGTTCAGGAAATTAAAGTAGCCATAAACCAATCCCTGGGCGCGCACGATCCAGAAACTGACCGCTGCCAGCGCAAGCATGATTGAGTAATGCACAGCGACGCCAAACCCCAGGGCAACCAGGTAAAGCAAGATTGATGTCCAATCTGGAACAATGTTGAGATGCGAAAGCGCTATGCAAACTACCGCACCGCCTAATCCAGCGTTAATGATGCTATCGAGGGCGAATTGTTTCGTCGAAACAGCGAACTGGCTATCGATCGGCAGAACCAGCAAAGAGTCTAATTTTCCCGTGCGCACGAGTTCTGGAATGTTCGCGACGTTAACAAAAAAAAATGCCTGAAAAAGTTGGGCAATCATTTGATGCGTGCCGATGAGCAGCACGACCTCCCACTTTGTCCAGTCACCAATACGGTCAACATTACCGAAGATGATACTGAAGAAAACAATTTGCCCGCAGAACCAAAGGATCTCCACGACCATCCATAAGAGGAAATTTGCCTTGAAACTCAGCTCGCGGATGAGCGAGTTGCGCAGCATGATGGAGTAGATTTGGATGTAACGCCGCATCATCTTTCCTGTCTTCTAACTTTAAGCGCAGTCAACCACCGCTGATGAAACGTTTTGCCCCCTGGATTCTTATCGTTGTTGGAGTCTTAGTCATCGCAACGGTGGTGCGCCAGTGCCGCAACGGCGGCGCTGCAAGCTATCAGACCGCGACCATCACACGCGGTCCCATTACCCAGGCGGTCACCGCAACCGGCACACTCAATCCGGTAGTTAGTGTACAGGTAGGCAGCCAGGTTTCGGGAAATATCGCGAAATTGTTTGTGGATTTTAATTCCCAGGTGAAAGCGGGCCAGGTAGTCGCGCAAATTGATCCGGCGCTTTTTCAGGCAACTGTCACTCAGGCAGAGGGAGATTTGGCGAACGCCCAGGCCACGCTGGAGCTCGCGAGAGTGAACGCCAAACGGACGCAGGAATTGTTTGCGAAGAAGACTTCGTCGCAGGCAGACGTCGATCAAGCGATGGCGACGCTTCATCAATCGGAGGCAAACGTGAAGATCAAACAGGGCGCGCTGGACAAAGCCCGGGCCGATCTTGAGCATTGCACTATTACTTCTCCGATCGACGGAGTGGTGATTTCGCGGAGCGTCGATGTCGGCCAGACCGTCGCCGCCAGTTTACAAGCGCCGGTTATCTTTGCGATTGCGAACGATCTCGCCAAAATGCAAATCGACGCAAATGTGGCAGAAGCGGACGTAGGGGTGGTTAAGATCGATCAAAAGGTCGATTTCACCGTGGACGCTTTTCCCATGGAGACGTTTCATGGAAAAGTTGTCCAGGTACGGAACGCACCGATCACCGTTCAAAACGTAGTTACTTACGACACCGTTATCGGAGTGAGCAATCCGGAGCTGAAATTGAAACCGGGAATGACGGCAAACGTCTCAATCATCATTGCGTATAAGGATGATGTACTTCAAATCAAAAACGCGGCGCTGCGCTATCGTCCGCCCGACGCCAAGCCGGTTGAGATCAGGAAAACAGGCGGGAGTCGGACGGGGCGCCCCGGTAGTGCTCAGGGCGCTGCGCAACAGGGCGCTCAGCGAACGGTCTATATTTTGCCATTTGGCGCGAGTCATCCGCAGCCGAGGCAGATCAAGACCGGAATTAGCGATGGGATTATGACCGAAGTAGTCGAAGGCTTGAAAGAAGGCGACCGCGTGGTGACGGCCGAGCTCGGTTCAGCGGTTGGCGCTCCATCGCCTGCTGCCAATCCGTTCGGCGGCGGCCGACGGTTTCCGTGAGGATTGTGAACAGAAGAGAATTGCTCTTACTGCTTCCAAGCTGCTGTAATCGCTTCGCTTTGCGACGCGCGCAGCTGACCTGTTTGCAACACACGCAATGCGCATCTCACAAAGCGTGGCTACAACAATTGTAAGGAACCACCGATCGATATGAACAACGGCGCACTCGTTAGGTTAGTCGATGTTCATAAGACCTATCGTACCGGCGAAATGGAAGTGCCCGCGGTGCGCGGCGTGTCGATTGAAATCAAGTGCGGCGAGTTTGTTGCGCTGATGGGTGCGAGTGGTTCCGGAAAATCTACTCTCATGAACATCCTGGGGTGTCTCGATCGACCTACTACAGGTCATTACATTTTGGACGGCGCAGATGTTTCCGGACTGGATCGAGACCAACTCGCTGAGATACGGAATCGCAAGATCGGGTTCGTGTTTCAGAATTTTAACCTACTGCCGCGAACCTCTGCGCGTGAGAATGTCGAATTGCCCTTGGTTTACAGCGCGCAGCATCTGACAAACGCAGAGCTTCGCGAAAAGGCAGATGGCGTCCTTACATCCGTCGGCCTGGCCGGTCGTGGAGATCATCACCCCAGCCAGCTTTCAGGTGGCCAGCAACAACGTGTAGCGATCGCGCGGGCGTTGATAAACCAGCCGGAGGTCCTTCTTGCGGACGAGCCGACCGGCAATCTGGACAGTAGGACCAGCGTGGAGATCATGGCGATTTTTCAGCAACTTAACACGCGCGGGATTACCGTGATCATGGTGACGCACGAAGCTGACATCGCTGCCTACGCAAAGCGCAACGTGATGATGCGCGACGGCCTGATTCTGGATGATCATCTGGTTTCGCAGCCCGCGGATGCGGCGTCGCAGCTCCAACATCAACAGACTCCAATGCTTTAACGTTTCAATTTTCAACCAACAACATGAGAGTCGCGCCCACCTTTAACGTCGCGCTACGGGCTTTGCGACGAAACAAACTGCGTTCGGTGCTCACTGCGCTCGGAATCATTATCGGTGTTGGCGCGGTCATTGCGATGGTCGGGATCGGCAACGGCGCGAAGGCTCAGGTAGAAGCGCAGATCGCCAGCCTTGGGCAAAATGTGATTCTCATCTTTTCTGGTAGCACTACTTCCAGCGGCATTCGCACGGGGTGGGGCGGTGCCGGCACATTGAAAATCGAAGACGCCGAGGCAATCCGGCGCGAAGTGCCAGGCGTCATCGGAGTCAGTGAGGAAGTTGTTTCCACCACGCAAGTAGCAGCGGGAAATCAAAACTGGTTTACCCGCATTTACGGCGAGTCCGCCGATTACTTTGATATTCGGCAATGGCCGTTGGCAGACGGGGCGCCGTTTACATCGCAAGACGTTCGCAGCGCAAACAAGGTTTGCGTGATCGGACGCACTACGGCGACACAGATTTACGGAAACGAAAATCCGATTGGACAGATTTTACGAATTAAGGAGGTCCCATTCACGATCACCGGTGTGTTGACACCCAAGGGATTGAGCACGCAGGGCGTAGATCAGGACGACATCGTAATCATGCCATACACCAGCGCGATGAAGCGCGTGATTGGCGGCGCCAATCTGCGTAATATCAATGTGCAGATCGCCGATCCGCAGCAACTCGAGGCGGCCCAGCAACAGATTATCGCCCTGCTACGGCAACGGCATAACATTCGCCCCGGGCGAGATGATGATTTTACTGTGCGCAACCAACAGGAGATCGCTCAGGCTGCTACCGCCACCTCGCGTGTGATGACGCTTTTGCTTGGTGCAATCGCCGGCGTGTCCCTTTTGGTCGGCGGCATCGGAATCATGAATATCATGCTGGTGAGCGTCACCGAGCGGACGCGTGAGATCGGCGTGCGGATGGCCGTAGGCGCGCGGGGCAACGACATTCTTACCCAATTCCTAATTGAAGCCGTCACGTTGAGCTCAGTCGGCGGCCTGATCGGGATCATCTGTGGCATTGGCGCATCGAAAGTTCTTTCGGCATACGCGAGTTGGCCGACACTGATATCAATCAGTTCGGTCGCGATTGCATTTTTGTTCAGCGCGGCGGTTGGAATTTTCTTCGGCTTTTATCCGGCGCGCAAAGCCGCTGCCCTCGATCCCATCGAAGCACTGCGCTACGAATAACCGTGGCGGCGAACTGTGACCGCCGACATATTGCTCCATGGCCGAGCACGCTGGTTTTGAAAAATTGGTCGCAGACGCGAAGAAGAAGATCACTGAGATTTCGCCGGTCGAAGCAGCGGCAAAATCAAAGAGCGGCGAAGCGGTGATTGTCGACGTTCGCGAAAAAGATGAATGGGACGAGGGACATATTCCTGATGCAATTCACATGAGTCGCGGGACAATCGAACTCGACGTCGAGGAAAAAATCCCGGACACGAACGCAATGATTATTTGTCATTGCGGGGGAGGTGGGCGCTCCGCGCTTGCCGCCGAGAACCTGCAAAAAATGGGCTACAAAAACGTTCGCTCCATGGCTGGCGGCCTTACAGCTTGGAAAGCCATTGGGCTGCCTACGGCCAGGTAGCTGTAAAGACGCTTGTGCCAGGCGCTTTCAGCATTTGGCTTTGCCTATCAGCATTGTTTTCGCGTTGCCGTCCCGCTAAACTACGAGAATTACCGGGACGAAACAACGTGACGACAAGTTCGCTGGATTACTATGGAATTGAAGAGCTTCTCACGGATGAGGAACGCACAGCGCGCGATCGGGCGAGGCGCTTTGTGCAGGAGGAGGTCGCGCCTGAGATTGTTCCGTTCCACCGTGCGGGGAAGTTCCCAGAGGCTCTCGTACCGCGGATGGGTGCGTTGGGCTTTTATGCTCCTTATTTGAAAGGACACGGCTGCGCTGGTCTTAGCTACACCGCCTATGGGCTGATCATGCAGGAGCTCGAACGTGCCGATTCGGGTCTGCGCTCTTTGGCGTCCGTGCAAGGGCCGCTTGTTACCCATGCGATTCATTCTTTTGCGACACCTGAGCAACAAGCGCGCTGGCTGCCGGGATTAGTGGCGGGCAAGCTTGTTGGCTGTTTCGGATTAACGGAGCACGGGCACGGCTCTGATCCCGGCGGCATGGAAACCCGCGCCAAACGCGAAGGCGACCATTACACTTTGAACGGCAGCAAATGTTGGATCGGCAATGCTTCGATTGCGGATGTTAAAGTTATTTGGGCAAAAGACGACGAAGGGCACGTAGGCGGATTCGTGGTGGAAAAGGACGCCCCTGGTTTTCGCGCACAGGACATCGAAGGAAAGTTTAGTCTGCGAATGTCGCGCACGTCGGAATGCTGGTTTGAGAACTGCCGCATACCTGCAGAGAATCGTTTGCCCAAGGCATCCGGGCTCGGAGCGCCGCTCTCGTGTCTTTCACACGCACGCGCAGGCATAGCCTGGGGCGTGATTGGCGCGGCTATTGATTGCTACGAGACAGCGCTGGCTTACGCCAAATCGCGCGAACAATTTGGTCGCCCGATTGCTGGCTTCCAATTGGTGCAACAAAAGCTTGTCTGGATGGCGCAGGAAATTACCAAGGCACAATTATTGGCGTTGCGTCTCACACGCATGATGGAGACGGGTTCGGCGCGTCCCGCGCAGATCTCGCTTGCGAAACGAAACAATGTTTGGATGGCACTCGAATGTGCCCGGAATGCGCGCGGCATACTTGGCGCCGCAGGCATTACAGATCGTTACCCTGTGATTCGCCATGTCATGAACCTTGAAAGCGTATCGACGTACGAAGGCACACACGACATCCACACGTTGGTAGTGGGCCGCGACATCACGGGGATCAATGCTTTTGGCGGCTAGCACCTCATCATCCGCGCCGCGAAGTCGGAGAAGGCGCCTCATTCGTTAATTGCTCCTCAGATGTGTACTGCAGCATGTCGCGGGTGATCCTTCGCTTCGCTCAGGATGACAGTGCGTAAAGATCGGCTACGTTGAGTTGTTATGAACGAGTCAGTTTACATTCTTGGCGGCGGGCGCACCGATTTTAAGCGCAACCTGAAGAAAGAAGGGAAAACGATCCGGCACATCATTATCGAGGCCGGCAAGAAGGCGATCGACGACGCGAAAATTGATCCGGTGGAAATTCAAGCCGGCGCGGTTGGCAATTTCAACGCAGGTCAGTTTACAAAACAGCTACAGCTCGGCGCGTTCATTCCCGAGATCGATCCGAAATTGCGCGGTATTCCGACGATGCACACCGAAGCAGCATGCGCGTCTGGTGCGCTGTCGGTGTTACTCGGCGCCGAATGGATCATGGGCGGATTCTATGATGTCGTGCTGGTTGTAGGCGCAGAACAACAGAAAACCATGTCATCGCTCGATGGCTCGGATGTGCTCGGCGCGGCTGCCGATTATCACAACGAAAAGCCGGAATATGGCGATTTTATGTTCCCCAAATTATTCGGCCGTATCGCGCAAATTTATATCGAGAAATATGGCGCGACCGAAGCGGACCTGGCCCTGGTCGCGTGGAAAAACTATGCGCACGCCAAGTTGAATCCGCTTGCGCAAATGCGAGACGCCGACCTCACACTCGATTGCGCGTCGCAAGTTTCCGATAAAAATCCGAGTGTTTCGCCGCCGCTTAAGGTTTCCGATTGTTCCCAGATCACTGACGGCGCAGCGTCGGTCGTTCTGGTTTCTGGAAAATATCTGGAGAAAATTGGCCGTGATAAAAACAAAACTGCCCGATTGCTTGGCTACGGTCATACAACCGATTATTTGCCGCTCGACAAAAAGGATGCGCCCACGTTTTCGATCGCGCGTAAAGCAGCCGAGAGGGCGTTCCGCACGGCGAATCTGACGCCGCGCGATCTGCAGGGCGCGGAGGTGCACGATTGCTTCTCGATCACTGAAATTGTCGCCTACGAAATTCTCGGACTCGCAGAATCGGGCAAAGGTGTCGAGCTTGTGAAAAGCGGCGCGACAGCGTTGCCGCAGGTGCGCACGGAAAAATTCAAAGGGCCTTTCCAGATTCCGGTGAATGCGGGCGGCGGCCTGATCGCCGACGGTCACCCTGTCGGTGCGACAGGCGTTCGCCAGGTTTTTGAGGCGTATCAACAGCTTACGGAACAGGCTGGCGCACGGCAGATTGAAAGCGCGAAAAGATTTCTCACTTTCAACATGGGCGGCAGCCTCACGACTTCCGTGGCCATGGTTTGGGGACGAGATTGATCGAGTCCGAAATTCGCAATTCGAGATCCGTCATTCGGCGCACTGACGCCTTGGCATAGTTCGTTATGCAAGATTCGCGATTCGCGTGCCGAATCACGATTTAACGAATCACATTGCGAAGCCGCTTTCACGTCCGGATGACGGTTGGCGCACGTTTCTGGGGTATGGTCTCGCTTGCAATTGAAGAACTGCCTCCTGTGATAAAAGAGGATGTCGAGGACTATCTCGAAAATCATCCACGCAGCCCAGCCGCACGCTTGCGTCCAAGAATGGGAATGGTCGGCGACATCTGGCTGGCGTTTATCGGGTCCGAGCTGCGACGTGGCGCCAGTGGACTAGGCAACACGCCACGTAATGCCCTTCAAGATTTCAATCGCCACTTCATGGAGCCGATCATCTCTCGAAACGGCTCCGAACCAGCGGAGACCGATTGATTTGAGCTTGACCGCGGTCATATGAAAGTTCCATTCACGCTGGGAGAAGTAGGTCACTTCGGTTTAGCCGTGTGTGATCCGAAGAAAAGCGCTCAATGGTTCGAGCGTACGTTGGGATTGCGCAAAGAATTCGATTTCGAAAACGGGATCGCGATCGGTAATGACTATGTGACCATTGCGCTGTTCAAAGGTAAACCCTCACCGAAAACGATTGATCATATGTCCTTTCATCTGCCGGACATGGCAACCTTGCGAAAGGCGCTCGCGCATTTGAAGAGCGTCGATGCCGACATTGAGGATCCGGGCGATGAAATCGGTCCGGAAGGCCCGGGATCGAAAAACATGGGGCTTTGGTTCCATGACCCAGACGGCTACCGCTGGGAGCTAAGTGTTCTTGGCGGCAAATAAGGTCTGAGCAACTAAACCACGCGGTGCCCTGAGCCTTCGCAAATGGCCTGGCATCACTCAATCGGATGAGGACTAACGAGTGCGTAGCGCACAAGCAAGTGCGTGCGTTGACATGATATTTCAGGGCCTTAACTTTTTCGTCCGCAATTAAAAAAATGATTACCCAGGAAAAAGGGGACGGAAAAGAGTTTATCTCGCACGCGCCAGGATATTGGCCAGAGATCGCTCAGGAACTCTGGAACGATTGGAAATGGCAGCTCAAGAACAGGGTCACTTCTCTCGCTCAACTGGAGAAACACCTCGGTACTGGCTGATGAAGAGCGCAGCGGCGTGTTGCTCTCAGGCGACAAGCTCGCGCTCGCGGTCACGCCGCACTTTTTTAATCTCGTGCCGCAGGACAATCCCGAGGATCCAATCCGGCGTCAGATGATTCCACGTATCGAGGAGACCTGGGCATCGCCCTACGACATGGCCGATCCATGCGGCGAAGATTCGCACATGCCGGTTCCAGGGTTGGTGCACCGTTATCCGGACCGCGTCCTGTTTTTGGTTACGGATCGTTGCGCAAGTTACTGCCGCTATTGCACCCGCAGTCGCGTCGTCAGCGGCGTGGGCGAACAGGAGTTGCACACAGATTTCGAGGAAGCGTTTCGTTACCTTGAAGCGCATACCGAGGTGCGCGATGTCCTCCTGAGCGGCGGAGACGCGCTCATTTTTTCTGACGAAAGGATCGACAAGCTGCTTTCGCGATTGCGATCGATTCCCCATATAGAGTTTGTCCGCATTGGCACGCGGGTGCCGATTTTCCTCCCACAACGCATTACACCAGAGCTGTGTGCGATCCTGGCGAAATATCATCCGCTCTGGATGAGTGTGCATGTCAATCATCCCCGCGAGTTGAACACTGAGGTGAAGCAAGCGCTGGAGCGCCTTGCTAACGCGGGCATCCCACTGGGAAATCAAAGCGTATTGCTCGCGGGCGTGAACGACAACTTGGAAACCATGAAAACGCTCGTGCACAAACTTCTTATGTGCCGCGTTCGCCCGTACTACATTTATCAGTGCGATTTGATCAACGGCTCGTCGCATCTGCGCACGTCCGTTGCGAAGGGGATTGAGATTATCGAAGGCCTGCGCGGTCATACCACCGGTTACGCTGTGCCACAGTTCGTGATCGATGCACCCGGCGGCGGCGGCAAGGTGCCTATCAATCCCGGGTACATCCTTTATCATGACAACGAGAAAATCGTCATCAGAAATTACGAAGGCAAAATCTTCGAGTACCCAGAGGCGGGAAACGAGAACGTCCAGTTCGCGCCGCAGCGCGAATATCACGACGAGTACCTTTACTCGTAGCCTGATCGTCGGTCCGAACGCTTGGGCTCCGGCTTAGGAAAGGGCTGAGCGAATCAATGGTAGGTTTTCCCTGCCCAAGGGTATCCCGGCGGCTGCTTCTTTGTAATACCTTTTCGTTTGGCTCGTTGCGTAAACTTTAAGCTTGCGTATTAAAGATCGCGACGTATAAAGTCCCGCTCTTTAGTTTTTTCGCTATTCAATTGTCACTTTTGTCATTCTATGAACCAACGCCTGATCTCGGAAATTGGCCGCACTCAGCGACTTGAAATCATTAACTCCCTGAAGCGCACGCGGGGGATGTCCGTAAACGAACTGGTGGAAAAAATGAGGATGAGCTACATGGGCATCAAGCAGCATTGTCTCACTCTCCAGCGTGACGGTTATTTGGATACCTGGCGCCGCCCCCAAAGGATGGGTCGCCCCGAAATGGTTTACCGGTTAACGCGCCGCAGCCATGATCTTTTTCAGGCCGACAGCCATCAGCTTACTCTCGATCTGTTAAAAGCGGCGCAGGAAATCTACGGACCAAACGCTCCGGAGAAGCTTCTTTACAATATTTTTGAAAAGAAAACTGTCGCGCTCAAGGCCCGAGTCAGGGGAGATACAGTCGCCGAACGCGCCAAATGGCTGGCCAATGCGCGCGATAGCGAAGGCTACATGTCCCAGTTCGTTAACGATCACCAGGATGGTGGTCCGCGGATCGTTGAGTGTCACTCGCCGATCCTGAATTTGATGGATCGTTATCCAATCGTAGGCCGGCTCGAACAGGATCTGTTCGAAGCCGTGTTGCGCACGAAAGTCCGCCGGCAAATGATGCGCAACTCGGGACTATACGAGTGTGCATATCATTTCGCGGCTTAAGATTGTGCCCGTAATAAAGGTTCGCACATAGAGAGCGCGCTGGCTCGGGTTGCAGGAACGCACCGCAAGATCCTCGCCGATTCCAAGCGCAAGCCCACAATCATGCGATTGATTTGTTCTTTCGCTCTCCATGAATCTCGGTTGATTGATGGCCCATGGCTCGGGCTTTTCCTTCTGTTGTCATAGAGAATTTGCAGCCGCTGATCGACGGCGGCCGCTACCCGATCAAGCGCATCACTGGAGAAGACTTGGTCGTGGAAGCGGACATTTTCAAGGACGGGCACGACATCGTGGCGGCAAACCTGAAGTGGCGGGTTCTTGGAAAACGCGCATGGCGGGAAACGCCCATGAACTTCGTCGATAACGATCGCTGGCGCGGCGTCTGCACGCTATATGCCGAGGACATTCACGAATACACTGTCGAAGCATGGACTGATGCTTTTCGAAGTTGGCAAGCCGAGTTCGCCAAGAAATTTGAAGCCGGCATTTCCGATCTTCGCAGTGAAGCGCTGGAAGGCGCGACGTTGGTAGAGGCTGCCGCCAGACGTGCGCGAGATCGAGCTGACCGCAAGCGGTTGCTCGAGTTTTCCCGGCAAATTTCGACCGGTGCTAATTCAGAGGTTCACTCGATTGCACAATCAGGCGAGTTGGAAGTGCTGATGGCGACGCATCCCGATCGTGCCGCTGCAACGCAGTACGATCCTTCCGCTCGCGTGGTTGTGGATCGCCGGGCGGCATTAGTCGGAGCGTGGTATGAATTTTTCCCGCGCTCGGCGGAGGGCCGGGGCGATCGCGGATCGACGTTCAGGGATTGTTTGCCCCGGGTGGATGACGCAAAAGAGATGGGTTTCGACGTCATTTATTTTCCGCCAATTCATCCGATCGGTCACACCAGCCGCAAAGGCAGAAATAACTCGGTTACATGCGACCCGCGTGATCCGGGTGTTCCATGGGCCATCGGCAGTGAAGCGGGCGGCCATAAGGCTGTGGAGCCTTCACTCGGGACGCTCAAAGATTTCGATTGGCTTCAAAAAGAGGTGCGCAAACGCGGGATGGAAATCGCCCTGGACTTCGCAATCAATTGCTCACCCGATCATCCTTACGTCAAGGAGCATCCCGATTGGTTTTACAAACGCCCCGACGGCACAATCAAATTTGCAGAGAATCCGCCGAAAAAATACGAAGATATTTACCCGGTAAACTTTCGATGTGAAAACTGGCGTGAGCTCTGGGCGGAGATGAAGAGCATCGTGTTGTTTTGGGCTGAGCACGGAGTGCGTATCTTTAGAGTCGACAATCCGCACACCAAGCCAGTTGCTTTCTGGGAATATTTGATACGAGGCGTCCGCGAGAAATATCCAGATACAATTTTTCTCGCCGAAGCGTTTACCAGGCCAAAGATGATGAAAGCGCTGGCGAAAGCCGGCTTTAACCAGAGCTACACCTATTTTACATGGCGAAATTCAAAGCGCGAACTTATCGAATATTTCACGGAACTGACCCAAACAGAGATGAACGAATATTTTCGTCCCAATCTTTGGCCCAATACACCTGACATCCTGCCCTTTGTCCTTCAGGAGGGCGGCCGGCCGGCATTCATGATTCGCGTAGCTCTGGCCGCGACGCTTTCACCTCTGTACGGCATCTATAGCGGATATGAGCTATGCGAGGATGCACCATTACCAGGGCGCGAGGAATATCTGGATTCGGAAAAATACCAATACAAGGAGCGCGATTGGAATGCGCCGGGAAACATCAAGGATTGGATCGGGCGACTGAACAAAATCCGAAGGGAAAACCGCGCGCTACAGCTTTACACAAATTTGCGGTTCCATGACGCTGACAACGAAGCCATCCTTTTCTACAGCAAGATGACCGCGGCGCGCGATAACATCATTCTCGTGGTTGTGAATCTCGATCCGTATCGCAAGCAAAATTCATTTGTCTACGTTCCGATTGAGAGTTTCGGACAAATGGAAAGCGACGTGTACCAAGTGCAGGATCTGATGAGTGGGGCGACCTACACCTGGCGCGGTCACCGTAACTACGTGGAACTCGATCCGGACATTCAACCGGCGCACGTTCTTCTGGTGCACCGTTGAGTTTCGGTTTGCTGTGTTTCGCAACTTGAAGAGCCTGCTCGTGTTTGATCTGTCAATGGCGCATTTGCATCGATTGATCGCCCTGCATATCATTACCAAATTTCTTGCATGAAGATTTGGGCCATGCTGTTTGCCGCGCTGGCGAGCGCGTCTCCTGTGATTGCACAGGAAGCCACGGCTACTCCGCCTCTGGTTCCCGAGCGCTCGCAGACTATCCTGGAGACACTGTTCAAGGCCGGACCGGTAATGATTCCGCTCCTGTTGCTGTCGATCTTTTTTGTGATGTTGGTGGTGGTTTATTTGATGACAATCCGCCGCGGCGCGGTGGTTTCGAGCGGTTACATGGCAACCGCCGATGCGCTTTTGCGTAAACGCGATTATTTGGGTCTGCTCGCCGTTTCCAATCGGCATGGGGAAGCGATCGCACGGGTCGTACAAAAAATGCTCGATTTCACGACCAAGAATCCGCAGGCGGATCTGCAGCAGGTTCGCGAAATCGCCGAGACAGAGGGAACGCGCGTCGCGGCGAGCCTGAATAATCGGGTGATTTACCTCGCGGATATTGGGATGATTGCGCCGCTGCTGGGCCTGCTTGGAACCGTCTTTGGAATTATCCACTCCTTTGGCGCCCTGGGCGCAGACATTGGCTCAGCGCGCTACGTGGCGCTGTCGCGCGGAATCAGCGAAGCACTGGTTAACACCGCGGGCGGGCTGGCCATCGGCATTCCGGCAATGGCTTTTTACGCGTTCTTTCGCGGAAGAGCGCAAAAGCTGATCTCGGAATTAGAAGCTGCTTCGACCCATGTGTTGGCTTTACTTTCGCTGCAATATGGCAGGTCCCAGCGGACTCCCGTGCTGATCGAAGAGGAACTGTAAGAGCTATCTCACTCCAATGAATCTGCGTGGTCACGCACCTATGCATCATCCAGGCATTCAACTGGCGCCCCTGGTGGATGTGCTGCTGCTTTTATTGATTTTTTTCCTGCTCACATGGAACGCGGCCCGGACTGAAAACGAGCTGGACGTTAAGGTGCCGAAAGCATCAGCTGCGAAAGAAAAGTCTGCGCCGATTGGCGATGTTATCGTTAACGTAAAGGCCGATGGTAATGTGGTGGTCAATCGTCGCACTTTGAGCAGTGCCGAATTAAGCGAATTATTGAAAAGCCTCGTTCAACTGAACTCCGAGCAAGCTGTAGTGATCCGCGGCGACGAAACCGGTGCCTACAAGAACATCGTTGGCGTGTTGAACATTTGTACCGAGGCAGGAGTAACCACCATAGCTTTCGCCACAGCAAGATGAAAACCAGTCGCGGCCTAGCCGGTCTTCTGGGACTGGCGGTGCTGCTTTGTGCGGCGAGTAGCGCCATTGCTCAATCACAGCCGGAAGTTCGTCGGGCGCGTCCCGTAGACGAACCCCCTGTTCCCCGCGCTCTGCCCGCGGATGACTCGGTGGAAAGAGTTCTCCGCTCTCTAAAGGAGGAGTCTTCAGAGCCTTCACAGCATGATGGCGAGGCGGCAGCTCAGCGTCAGCTTGATTACGCGAACGGCCTGTTCACTCGCAAGCTTTACGATTTGGCGGCCCCTGAATATCAAAATTATCTCAACGATTATCCTGGCCGGACGGGACGCGCCAACGCTTACTTTTCACTGGGTGAATGCTATCGAAATCTCGGTCGCGCTTCAAGCGCTCGCACAAATCTCCAGAAAGTAATCAATGATTACGCCGACAGCGAATTTGCCGGACCAGCGGCATATGCACTCGCCGAGATGGCCTTTGCGGACAAAGACTACGCCGCCGCGCTGCCCCTCTTTCACCGTTCTGCCGGGAAATCAAAAGAAGCTGCCGTCGCGCTTTCTGCACATTATTTCGAAGCGCGCTGTCTTGAAGCTGTCGGTCGCAAGGAGGAAGCGGCGAATATCTATTCGGAAGTTGCTGAGGCCGCGAATCCGAACCCCTTCCGCGAGGACGCACGAATCTCAGCAGCATCCATTTTCGCAGGTCGGGGAAGAAAAGCCGATGCACTGAAGCAGTACGAAGCGCTTGCCAATGAAGCCCAGAAGCCGGCGTTAAAAGCCGAGTCGGCGGTGCGCGGCGGTATGATTGCACTCGACCTTGTCCAGGCTGATAAGGGAAAGATCGACAAGGCCATGGCTGACAGAGCTGAGGCTTTGTTGCGGAAAGGCCGCGCTCTTCCTGATTCTGGAAAGTTCCGGGCGATCGCGCAGGTTGGTCTGCGAAAATTGCAATATCAGACCGGCCAATACGCACAGTTGGTCGCCGAGTACAGGAAGGAACAGCAGAACCTTCCGGAAGCCGCCCAGGCCGAGGTATTGTTAATGGCAGCAAACAGCGAGCGGCAACTTGGTCATCCGAAGGAAGCTGAAGCGTTATACCGCCAGATCATTGCGAAGTATCCGGATCGAGAGGAAGCAAAAGATGCTTCCTATCAGCGACTAATCAACGTCTACAACTCCGATCCGTCGACGCTCATTCCAGCGGTGGACGAATTTCTCGCAACAAATCCGACCAGCGAACGTGCTGATCAGGCGAAACTTTTAAAAGCCGAAGCCTTCTATAAACAGCAGAATTGCGGCGAAGCAGTGCCAATTTATGAGGAACTCCGCGCTTCTCAGCTTTCTGCGAAGTTGCGCGCGGAAGCTGCGTACAAACTGGGCTTATGCCAGACGCAGGCAAAAAACACTGCCGGTGTCATCGAAGCATTTACGTATTACGTGCAAACGTTTCCAGAAGACCCGCAGGTGCCTGCCGCTCTGGCTCAACGGGCTTTGGCTTACGAACAGGACAAGAACTACACCGCGGCGGTTGCGGATCTAAACGCGATCCTAAACAAGTATCCCAAGGCTCACGAACGGGAGGCCGCTCTCCAGTTAAAGGCGTTGATCCTCGGACAACAGGAAAATGTCAAGAGCATGGTGGAAACCTTTCGCCAGCTTTTGAGAGAATTCCCCAAGAGTTCAGTTGCAGCACAGGCGCAATACTACATCGGCAAGGCTGCGTTTGAGTCAAAGGATTACAAGGGTGCGTTGAGCGCACTCAATTCAGCCCGGCAGCTAAACAAGGAGGAATATTACAACCTTGCGTCGCTCCGGATCATGCTCTGTCAGTTTTACTTGAAAGATCGAACGGCCCTCACAAAAGAAGTGAACGATTTCATGGCTAACAGCCCGAACATGAATGTGCCACCAGAAGTTTTGGAATGGCTCGGAATCGGATATTACAACGAGAAAAACTTCCAGGCCGCGGAAAAATACCTGAGCGCTCTCCGCAAAATCGATAACCCTGGCAGCGTTAAACCCGATTTCTTGTTTTATCTCGGAGACACCGCTACCAAGCTGAAGAACCTGCCAGAAGCGGAGGACGCGTTCGCTAAGTATCTGCAAACAGCGAAAGATCCGGCGGGAAAGGCGAAGGTGTTACTTGCACTCGGCGCGGTGAAGATCAACGCTCATAAACCGGACGAAGCTCAGAAAATTGCTGAAGAGATCATGTCGCTGCAACCGGAGGGACGTGTAAATGCGGAAGCGCGTTTACTGGCAGGCGAAGTCCAACTGGAGCGCGGTAATTTCGACGACGCCGGCAAGGCCTTTAAAGGAGTCGCCTTACTCTATGATGATCCAGCCATAACGCCGCGGGCGCTGGACAAGGCAGCGCTGGCGTACCGGCAAGCGGGCAACGCGGAGGAAGCAGCTCGCCTGTCCCACGAACTGCACGAACGATATCCGAATTACGCCGGCGGATAAACCATCAAGGAGAGATGCACTCCCGGTTATCGCACCTTATTTGGAAACAGTCGTGATACCCCAGGGACCGTCGCCGACTTTGATCCGTCGCAGTTCTTTACGCGATTTTACATCAACAACCGAGACATCGTTCGATGCCCCGTTCGCCGTATATAGTTTTGATCCTGTGGGGTCCAGCGCGATTCCCCAGGCGCGATTTCCCACGGGAATTGTTGTCGCGACTGCGTTTTTCGCAGTATCGATAATCACAACGGCATTCCCGCGGCCTGTTGACACATAAAGCTCTTTTCCATCCTTGGCCATTACAGTACCCATCGGCAGTGAGCCTGTTGGCAATTGGATTTTTGACAGCAATTTATGCGACGCCGCATCTAGAACGGCAACGTAGCCACCGTTCTCGCAGGCGACGTATGCGCGCGAGCCATCCGGTAGAAATACAATCGATCGCGGTCGCCCGCCTGTCTCGATCTTTGCGACTACGCGCTGTTGGTCGGGATCGATCGCGAATACTTCGCCTTTCTCTTCGCAGGTGACGTAGACTTCGCCATTCTGCGGATTGACACCGACGCCTTCTGGTTCTTCTGAGACCTTCACTTTTCCGCGAGACTGCCCGGAGTCGAGATCGACAATCAAAGCGCTCGCGTCGTCTTCATTTGCGATAAAAGCAAACTTCCCATCCTTGCTTATCGCGAATTGCTCGGGATCCGATCCGACATGCCACCGATCAATTAACCTGTGCTCCACCGGATCGATCACACCAAGGCCATCGGCACTTTTGTCCGCCGGCGCGCGATTTTCATCCAGGCCCGGGGCCATTCGCGGCGAACCGCTTAATGTTACAAAGAGTCGCTTGCCGTCTGGCGCTGTGTGAATCCCGCGGGGTCTTTTGCCTGCTTTAAAAGTCGTGACGAGGGCGTCCGTTGTGCCATCTATCACGCTGATATCACCCGATCGCTCGTTGCTGACATAAACGAAATAGCCAGGCGATTCAGCCCAAACAAAAGACGTGGCCAGGGCAAGAAAGACGATCGGGATTACACAACAGCGAAATCTCATTTCACAACTAAACCGCGCTCGTTTGAGCGAGCAAATTGAACATTGAACGTTGGACGTTCGGCGTTGAACGTTGGAGGTTGCTTCTGTGATCCCGCACGACAAGCTTTTCATTCCCGGCCCGGTTGAAGTATCGGAGAAAACCTGGGCTGCGTTTTCGCGTCCGATGATTGGGCATCGCGGCGAAGATTTTAAGAATCTTTATCGCGCGATTCACCCGGGCCTCCAGACTCTCTTCGGTACAAGGCAGGCAGTTTTCCTTTCCACGTCTTCGGCATGGGGCGTAATGGAGGCGTCGGTCCGGAACCTGGTCGATCGCGGCGTCCTCTGCTGTATGTGCGGCGCGTTTTCGGACAAATGGTTCGATGTTGCAAAACGCTGCGGAAAAAACGTTGAACCGCTGCAGGTCGATTGGGGAAAACATATTGATCAGAGGGCGATCGATAGGCAATTGGCGACGGGAAGATTCGACACCGTCACCCTCGTCCACAACGAGACTTCAACGGGTGTGATGAACCCTCTTGCGGAAATCTGCTGCACGCTCGTCAAGTATCCCGATGTAGCGCTTGTCCTCGATACGGTCTCCTCATTCTCGGGCGTCAAGATCGACATGGACGCGCTTGGCATAGACGTCATGCTTACCGGCGCGCAAAAAGCTCTGGCGTTGCCGCCAGGCTTTTCGTTGTTCTCGGTTTCGGAGAAAGCATTCGCACGCGCAGAAAAAATCCCGAACCGCGGCTTTTACTTTGATTTTCTCGAGTTCAAGAAGCAACAAGCAGAATGGATGACGCCGAGCACGCCCAGTATTGGCCACATGCACGCGCTGGAATCGAAGCTTGAGGAAATTTTAGAGGAAGGCCTCGATGCGCGCTTCGCTCGACACGAGCGCACAAACGCGCTCGTGCACGAGTGGGTTCGTGGGGCTGGGTTCGAATTCTTTGCAGAGGAGGGATTTCGCTCGAAAACGCTTACCTGCGTGAAAAACAAAAGAGGGATAGACGTTCTGGACCTGGCGAGAAAGCTTCGCGAAAAACATCATCTGGTGATCGATCCTGGCTATGGCAAAATTCGAGGCAAAACCTTTCGTCTTTCCAACATGGGCGACGAAACCGAAGAAACGGTAGCGCATCTGCTCACCTGTCTCGATGATGTTCTGTAGTTAGTGAGGTGTTTGATCAGCGCGCCGCTTAGAAAGTACACGCCACTCTCAAGGACAATTTCCGTTCGTCATAACCGTCGATATGCACAAGTTATCGAGTATGAATGTTTGGGCCCTGATTCTGGCTTTTCCCATAACACTGTTTCTCTTTAGTCCGCAACCGGCAATCTGCGGAGATACCGTCGCGATAACGAAGGAGGAACTTGTTAGCCGCACTCAGGAACTTTTCGACGCGGTAGTTCCAGGCAATAAGGAGCCGTGGGAAAAATATTTCGCCGACGACTGTATTTTCGCGGATGAAAAAGGGCGCAATTTTAACAAGACGCAGCTAATTGCCGATATTACGCCGTTACCGAAAGATTATTCAGGAACAATCAAGGTCGCGAAGCCCCAAACTGTTATTCACGGTGATACCGCCATTTTGAGTTACGATCTCGACGAAATCGAAACCATCTTTGGCCAGAAACTGACAGCTCGTTATCACGTAACTGACACGTGGCTAAGGCGGAATGGCCTTTGGCAAATCGCCTCCAGTCAGGCTATGCGTTACTATGAAGATCCGGCTGTTGCCAGGATCGATCCGAAAAAATTCGCCGATTTCAGCGGTACCTACGAACTGGCACCCGGCCAAATGAGACGAGTGTTTGCCGAAGACGAAAATTTGTATGTCGAACGCAACGGAAAGCGCGAACAACTTTTGCCTGAAGGATGCGAGATTTTTTTCCGGAAAGGGGTCGAAGGCCGTATCTTGTTTCGCTTCGCGGATAATGGGAAAGTGGATGCCCTCATCGATCGCCGAAACAACGAAGACGTCGTCTGGCGCAGGATGGATTGAGTTTCAGGACATAACAGAAAACGTTCGGCTGCGCGTCATTTTTCTTCGGCCAAATCGCAGGTAATTTCTAGTTTGGCATCATTTATTCCCACCGCGTATGCCTGTGATTGAGACTACAGACCTGACCAAGGTGTACCGCACGTATCGGAAAGAGAGGGGACTTTGGGGATCAATCAAAGGACTGGGCAGGCGGCGTTATGATGAAACGCGCGCCGCCGACCACGTCTCATTTAATATCGAGGAAGGCGAGTTCGTTGGCTTTCTAGGCCCGAATGGGGCGGGCAAGACTACGGTGCTCAAAATGCTTTCCGGCCTCTTGAATCCGACTTCGGGCGAAGCACGCGTGCTCGGCTTCGTTCCGTGGGAGAGGCGCAACGAAATGAAACGGCAATTCAGTCTCTTAATGGGACAGAAAAATGCGCTGTGGTGGGATTTGCCTGCACAAGAATCCCTCGAGCTTAACCGTGCCATTTATGGAATCGACCGTGCACGGTTCCAAAAAGTCGTGGACGGATTATCGGAGCTCTTGGAAGTGGGAGACAAAATGAATGTGATGGTCCGTGAGCTCTCGTTAGGCGAACGGATGAAGATGGAATTGATTTCCGCGCTTATTCACGAACCGCGCGTACTCTTTCTCGACGAACCAACAATCGGCCTGGACGTGGTCAGTCAAAAACGCGTCCGCGAGTTTCTTCGTATTTACAATCAGGAACATCATATCGTCACGTTGCTGACCAGTCACTATATGCAGGATATCGAGGAGCTGTGTCATCGGGTTCTCGTGATCGATCATGGCAAAATCTTTTTCGACGGGCCGCTGGATGAGATTGTCGATCGCTTTTCAGGGTATAAAATTTTGAGTCTAACTTTCGAAAAAGAGGCGACGCGTGATCTTTCGGCTTTCGGTGAAATAACGGAACAAACGCCTGTATCTGTGCAATTGAAGGTTCCACGCGCAAAGGTCACCGAGACCTGCCGCGAACTGCTGGAAGCCTGCGACGTGAGCGATATTAACGTCCAGGAAGTGCCGGTGGAAGAGGTAATCCGTCAGCTTTTCGGCGAACAACGCGAGAATCGTCGGATCGCCGATCTGGCGTCGGCACAAACTGCACCAGCCGGATAGGCGGCTGGCAGCGCATCATTCTGACCGAAGCGGACAATCTCGGATCGTTATCTCCCCGGCGATGTATGCAACAATCGAGGTTCGTGTTGCTCAGAATGACAGGTTAGGGAATGGACCTCCCAAAGTTGGCAACACACTCCTTTCCATCCCCTCCGCAAAGGTGGGATACTTTGGAATCCAGCCGAGGCCCCTCACTTTCGCATTGCTGACACGCTTGTTGCTGTCGCCCCGTTTACGCTGGTTCGTCAATTTTCCAATCGGCGGAGGCTGACGATTCAGTCTCTGCGCCAACCAACGGTAGCAGTCGCTCTGCCGCGTCGGTTGATCGTCAACTACGTTATTAATTTGAGTTCCCCGCGCTTGTCGAGTCAGCAAAAGGAAAATTGCGGATGCAATATCATCCCGGTGCACTTGATTGACGAAACGATCATTTTCCGGGTCAACGATCGCCGTGCCGGCGAGAAATTTGCTTAGCAACGCCGACCTACCTGGGCCGTAGATTCCCGCGAGTCTCGCGACCATCCCTCCCCGCGCGAGGACGATTTTTTCCGTTTGAACCAGGAGTTGACTGGTCTCTCGAACAGGCTCAGTCGCGCTTTCCTCGGTCACCCAGGAGCCGTCGCGCTGCGCATAAACGCTCGTGCTACCGGTGAAGAGCATCTTGTTTCCAACGAATCGATCGAGCAGATTCCGCGCGCCATCCAAATAGATTTGCCGGTAAGACTCGACTCCGCCACCTCGCGAACTGGCGCAGTGAATGACAGCATCGAATGTTCCCGGGCGGTCTGCGACCTGATTGCGGTTTGAAATGTCGACTTGCCGGACCGGATACGATTTGGCGGATAGCGCTGTTGCTGATTTCTCGGAAGCAGTCCAGCCTTCCACGTCCCAGCCTGCAGAATGGAACAAATCAGCGGTCGCTTGCCCGACATAACCGCAGCCGGCGATCAAGATTCGGGGCATATTGTTCGCGGCGTTTCACGCCGCGGCCGCGATTTCAATTTCCTCAAACATGTTTTTCTGGAGGGCGCGGACTTGCCTTAGACGAATGAGCTCCAGAAGTGCGAGAAAAGTTACCACGATTTCTACGCGCGATGCGGCACCCCCAAACAAATCGGAAAAACGCAACCGCGCTCCGTTTGCGACTCGTTGCAAAATAGTATCAATCTTCTCCGAGACACTGAAACGTTCGGCGAAAATTTCCTGCACGTCCTGTCGCGCTTCGATCCGCTTGATCACCGTCTGGAATGCGTTAATCAACTGAAAAATTCCAACCTCTTCCAGGCGCAGCGGTTCTTGCAATACCGACGACGTGCCTTCTCGCGCGAAAATCCGTTCTTGTTCCAACTCGCGGACATGGAGCTGCGTTGCGGCTTCCTTGAATTTTTTGTACTCAATCAGCTGTCGGATTAAATCCCAGCGGGGATCGTCTTCCTCGGCGTCTTCTTCGGGCGGCTGTTGATCAATCGGCAGCAGACTGCGGCTTTTCAGGTAAATAAGGTTCGCCGCCATGACGATAAATTCGCCGGCAAGTTCAATATTCAACTCCTTGAACGCCTGCAGATATTCGAGGTACTGGCGAGTGATGCGTTCGAGCGAAATGTCGTAAATGTCGATCTCATCCTGTTTGATCAGGTAAAGCAGTAGGTCGAGCGGTCCTTCGAAAACCTCCAACTTGACCTTGTAATCGGCATCCATGTGTACTCGGCAATGAGGCGTCGAAACGTTAAAGCCTTGACCCGTTGCAGGGCCATGAAGGTTCGGTGGAGTGTCTCCGGTGTAACGATTTAACGCTGTAACGAATCACGTGGACTTGCCTACGCGGGGATTTTCCGGTGTATCCAAACGCTGTTCACCAGGCCGAGGCCAAACATGATCATTAGCACGAATGAGCCGCTGTAACTAATTAATGGCAAGGGCACCCCCGTAATGGGAAGCATAGCGATCGTCATTCCCATGTTTTGGAAGATATGTGTGAAGATGAGGGCCGTAATTCCGATAACCAGAAGAAGACCCAATTGATCGCCTGCGAAAAAAGCGACAAAAAGACACGTCATTAGAAGCAAAGCGAAACCTCCGATAAGAAACATTCCTCCAATAAATCCCCACTGCTCGCCGATTGCGGAGAAAATGTAGTCGTTGTGAACGGCAGTTGCGGGAAGGAACCCGAGTTCGATCTGGGTGTTTGGCGCCTTGAACCCCTTGCCTGACCAACCACCGGATCCAATAGCGATAAGGGATTGGTTGATCGCCCATGCGGAGCCCTGTTTGTCGATATCGGGATGCGTAAACGCGGTGATCCGCTGTTGTTGATACGGTTTTAAACCGAAATTGATAGCGATAGGGATAAAAGCGACCCCGACGAGAATTAGGCAAATCAAATAGCGCAGTGGAAGACCACCGACGAACAGCAGGGCCAGGAGTACGGGCACCCAGATGATAACTTCGCCTAGGTCGGGTTGCATCAGAATCAACAAACATGGCGCCGCGGCGATCGCCCCGCACAAGAGCAATCGGAGCATGGGATGCATTTCGCGAAATTGAGTGAGAAACAGGGCCAAGACCATTATCCCGGCGACAACCGCAAGCTGCGCGGGCTGAAAATTAATGGGACCCAAATGCAACCAACTGCGCGCCCCGTAGACTTTTGTGCCCATAAACTTCGTCAGGATCAGAAACACGATGCCAGCCAGATACATCGGCAAGGCACCCCAGCGAATCCAGCGGTAGTGAATCAAACTCGTCAGCATAAAAGCGAAGACACCGACGACTACCCAGTTTGCCTGCTTTCGCCAGAAATCCACTGCGTTAGAGTCCGCGCGCGTGGAGGTAGCGCTGTAAATTGCTATCACACCAAAAACGGCGAGCGCGAGCGTGGTCAACAGCAGAAGCCAGTTTTGGCCGAGCAATTTTCGAAGGAACGGCGTCATTCTATTGGAAGTCGATTACATGTCTCGCGCACCGCAGGGAAATGGAAATAATTACACATGCATTGCGATCTTCGCAAAAATGTGGCGCAGCTTTTTTTCGGCCTGCATCGGTCCTAACCACCACCCGAGACAGTTTCTCAAGACTCGATTAAGCGCCGCGGCAACGCCGTTTAAATGGCGTGAAGGCGAGCACTATTTTGTGTCAAAAGCCAGCCTGGCAGGGGATTATACCATTGAGTTTTTCGGTCCGTGATGATGGATTATAATCGATTGATATTCAACTGGTTGTAAATTTTCATGTGAAATCTTGGGCACTTCACTTGTCTCTAGATTTGAAGCCCACTAAACTACTTTAGAGGTTGTCGGTTTTTTTGAGGGAAGACGCAAATGGCTAGGAACAAAAAGACGAAGAAAGAGACGAAACGAAAGGTCGCGCATCCGAAGCTGCCAATGCAACGGCAGTTGAATCTGCTTCACGAGGGGGCGCATTTCGACCTGCGGCCAATGTTCAACGACCTGAACAAACGGTATTTTCGCGGACGTCTCCGTGGTTACAAAGTAACATGGGGTCGGCGGCGAAGGCATCGCCCAAAGGAATATTTCATTTTTGGCACTATTCAGGAACAGGATCGTGTGATTCGAATTAATCGGGCGCTCGATCAGCCGTTTGTGCCTACCTGGTTTTTGCGGTACGTGCTTTATCACGAGATGCTGCACTCGGTAGTGCCCGACGAGAGGCTCTCCCCGGGGCGACGACGGGTTCACACGGACGAATTTAACCGTCGCGAGCGCCGATTTCCGGGTTATCGACGCGCCCGGCGTTGGGAAGAAGAAAATCTATCGCGTTTCTTGCGCTAGGATTGCTTTTCAGCGCGTTTCCGTAATCGGCACCGGAGACGGCCGATCAGACGGCGAGGGCGTCGTCGCTACGTTCTTTTTGATCAGGTACCAGAGCGTTGTCGCGAGTAGGAGAGAGATCAACTTCGCGCGCCAGTTTTTCAGTATCAGCCTCTTCATATTTGCTATGCAACAAAATCTCCGCAATGCGTTGGCGAAAGGTCTCCGGAGTGAAATTGCGCTCAATTCGGCGCCGATGACAAATGGAAATACTACCGGTCTCTTCGGACACGACTACGGCCACGGCGTCAGATTCCTCAGTAATTCCGAGCCCGGCGCGGTGACGCAGTCCCAGGCTTCGGTCGAGCGTCTCACGCTGGCTTACCGGAAAAATACATGCCGCGGCTGCGATTCGCCCGTTGCGAATGATTACGCCGCCGTCGTGCAGCGCGGCCTTTGGGTGAAAGATGGTGAGAATGAGCTCGACGGAAAAATCTCCGTCGATTGTCACACCCGTTTCCTCATAAACCCGAATCGACGTGTCGCGTTCGATTGCAATGAGTGCCCCGAACTGCTTATTTGCCAGTTGCATGACGGCTTCGGCCAGATCATGAACAGTTTCGCGTTTCTCGCTCGTCAGCGAGAAAATTGGATGTCCACCAAGAGCGGCTAATCCACGTCTTAGCTCCGGCTGAAAAATCACCACCAGCGCGACCGCCAGGAAAACCGAAAAGCTTCGTACGATCCAGCCGATCACGACCAGATTGAGCAGGGTCGAAATCAGGGTCAGCGTCAAAAAGACAATCGCCAGTCCGGTAAGCACTTTCGCGCCGCGCGTTCCCCGGAAATAAAGGTAGCCGTAATAAATCGCTACAGTTAGCAGAAGGATTTCAATCAGACTGCGCCATCCTCGAAACCAGAGATCGATCACCTGATGCATCATTTTGTTCTCTGAAGAATCGCTTCCGTTATTTTTAAGGCATTCACGTTTTCTTTGACATCATGAACACGGAACACGTCCGCGCCGCGCATGCGCAGCAGCGAAGTCAACGCCACCGCGGGTGCCAGCCGGTCGCTGACCTGTGCCGAGTCGATCAGTTTGCCCAGGAAAGATTTTCGAGAAACGCCAATCACAATTGGTCGATCACACGCGCGGAGCCGCTCAAGCTGCGCCAGCAACTCGAGGTTGTGCTCAAGCGTTTTCCCGAAACCAATGCCCGGATCAAACGCAATCGCCATGGGGTCAATACTATAAACTATGGCGCGCGCATATTGTTGTCGAAAAAAATCAGCTACCTCCAAAATAACGTTCGTGTATTGCGGCGCAATCTGCATCGTCTGAGGAGTTCCCTGCATATGCATGACGATGAAAGCCGATTTGGTTTCGGCAATCAGCGGCATCATTTCCTCGTCGCCTCGCCCGCCAGTCACATCGTTCACAATCGAAGCTCCCGAGCGAACCGCCGCGCGCGCAACCTCCGCTTTCGACGTATCAATTGAAATAATGACTTCACTTTTTCGGCGCAATTGTTCGATCACCGGAATCACACGGCGCAATTCCTCTTCGGCGGTGACAGCTTCGGCTCGCGGTCGCGTGGATTCGCCGCCGACATCGACGATTTCCGCACCCTCCCTAGCCATTTCCAGACCGTGTTCCACGGCATTTTCCAAGTCGAAAAATTCTCCACCGTCGGAAAATGAATCCGGAGTGACGTTTAACACACCTATGATCAGCCCTTGTCGGGAGAGATCGAAAACCCGTTCGCCGATTTTCCAAAGTCTCCCACGCATCATGGATGAGACTATCATCGAACGTGGATTATTCGAACCCTGTGGGCTGCCTCGCTGTGTCGAGGCGCTTCCGCCGGTTGCTGCACCGGGCACGGCGACACAGCGCCGTGGCTAGACTTATTTTTTCCTTGAGTAACGCCCCATCAGCTCGCCCTGCGCAATCACATGGCCTTTCATCGCTGCATCCAGCTGATTCCGCTTCGCACCGGACGGCAAATCCAGGTCGCGATCAAGCGCGAAAATCTTGAAGTAATAACGGTGAATCCCGGAAGGTGGACACGGCCCGCCATAACCGGATTTGCCAAACTCATTTGTTCCGTGCACCCCTTCTGGTGTGCTTCCCTCGGCGATGGCATTGGTGTGAGGGGAGATATTCCAAACCATCCAGTGCGTAAACAGGCCGCTCGGAGCATCAGGATCATCGACGATCAAAGCCAGACTCTTCGCGCCAGCGGGTACCTCGGCAATTTGGAGCGGAGGGCTGGTGTTAGCGCCGTCACATGTAAATTTCGACGGAATACTGGCGCCTTCCTGAAAAGCGGAACTTGTGATCTTCATCTTGGCTCCTCCCGCGGCGAATGAGACGATCGCCACGAGAGCAATTGCCACTGCGCCAGCAATAATCGCTTTTTGCATTATTCGACCTCGGACTGAAATCGCGTTACATCGACGATAAACCTTCCGACATTGTTTCGCTGCCATGGCCGCAAACGGACGTAATATTCAAGACCAAATCCTGGCTCTTTTGAGGCGCAAAGATTACCGCCCGCTCGATAAGACCGACATCGCGCGCAAGCTTGCCTTAAGGGGCGGTAAGATTGTTGCCTTGCGGAACAGTCTGCGCGAACTCGAACGAGCCGGTCAAATCGCGCGCGTCCGAAAAAATCGCTACGTGTTGCCGGCCGAGGCGGACCTTATAACGGGCAAATTGTCCATTCATCAAGCCGGGTACGGATTTCTCACCTCGGAAAAACCCGGCGAACCGGACACTTTCATCGCAGCCGAAAACATTGGAATAGCGATGCACGGCGACCGCGTCGTTGCGCGGATATCGCGGGATGAACCTTACAAGCGCATTAAAGGGCGGCGTGAAGGGCGGGTGATTCGAATTCTGGAACGCGCTCACGATACGATTGTCGGCACTCTTCAACGTTCGCGGAATTTCTATTATGTGGTTCCGGACGATCCCCGTTTCGTGCACGACGTTTACGTAGGGCTGGTCTCTAAATCGCCGCAGGGCGACCCGGGCGTGGGCCGCCTGCCTTTGGCAACTTCCAAGGTCACGCCACAGGTTGGCGATAAAGTTGTGGTTCGCCTGGAAGCATGGGAATCGCGTCATGTTAATCCCGAAGGTGAAATCATCGAAGTGCTCGGTCCGGCTTCGGCTCCAGGCATCGACGTGCTGTCGATCATTCGTAAATATCATCTGCCAACGGAATTTCCGAGAGATGTTCTGGACCAGGTCCGGGGAATTCCTGAGACCATTGATGCCCGGCAAATCGAAGGACGCAAAGATTTGCGCGGGGAATTTATCGTCACCATCGATCCCGATGACGCGCGCGATTTCGACGATGCAATTCACGTTGAAAAGACCGCGAGTGGTTGGCGCCTCGGGGTGCATATCGCTGATGTCGCCGCTTACGTGGAACCAGGCAGCGCATTGGATCGAGAAGCGCGCCGCCGCGGAAATAGCGTTTATCTACCGGACCGCGTCATACCGATGTTGCCGGAGCGACTAAGCAACGGGGTTTGCAGTCTCAATCCCGGAGTCGATCGGCTCACGCATTCAGTATTTCTTGATTTCGACAAGAATGGAGCGGTGAAAAGCGCTCGTTTTGCGCGCAGTGTGATTCGAAGTGCGCATCGGTTCACATACAAACAGGCTTACGCGATCTTGACCGCGCCAGCCCACGATCAGTTGAGCGAACGACTGCATCTTGCCTGGGAACTCGCTGCTTTGTTGCGGCGGAAGCGATTTGAGCACGGCTCGCTGGACCTCGACTTTCCAGAGGTAAAAGTCTGGGTCGATAACGAGGGGCGTCCCGTAAAATTGGAACGCGTCGAGAACGATGAGTCGCACCAGTTGATCGAAGAATTCATGCTGGCCGCAAACGAGGCCGTTGGGCGTGAATTGAAAAAGCGCGCGGTTCCGACCGTCTATCGCATCCATGAAAATCCAGACCCGGAAAAACTGGCGGAGTATCGCGATTTCGTTCTCAGCTTTAATTACAGGGTCGGGGATCTGACTCATCGCGGTGAGCTGCAGCGATTACTCGCTTCATTTCGTGGAAAACCGGAAGAGCAAGCCCTTAAGGTTGCCTTGCTTAAAAGTTTGAAACGCGCCCGTTACTCTCCCCAACCGCTCGGGCATTACGGGTTGGCCAAGGCAAATTACTTGCATTTCACCAGCCCCATTCGGCGCTATGCCGATTTGGTTGTGCATCGCGCCCTTGGTAGGGACGCCTCGCTGCGGCCTCCGGTCGGCGCAGCGCGCCGACCCTACCACCCCGACATGGCCGAAATCGGGTCCATCGCCGAGCACATTTCTGCCACGGAACGGACCGCAGCCGATGCGGAAGGTGATGCGACGCTGATGAAGAAGCTCGAGTTCTTTCAACGACAGCTCGACACCCGCAATCCCCAGATTTTTCGCGCTACTATTATCGATGTGCGCAACTATGGATTGATGGTGGAATTGCCCGAAGCTCTCGTGACCGGTTTGGTTCACGTCTCTTCGTTGGTGGACGATTTTTATCTGTTTGACCAGGCTCGACGGCAGCTCATCGGGAGACGGTCGCGCAAACGCTTTAGCGTCGGTGACGAATTGTCTGTGTCTGTTGTCCGCGTTGATGCCTTCAAACGACAGGTGGATTTCGCGATTACACTCGCGTCCGGAACAGCAGGAAAAGCTCGCCGTAATAAAGGAAGATCCAGGGTCATTCAGGGCGCGCGTGCCCCGGACTAACTTTCTCGGATGTCGCACACAGACTGAGCAGACAGCCGGCAAACCGCCTGGCCAGTGGTATGTGGAGACCAGTTCTGCCTTGTCTCGTCTCCGTCGCGAAGAAGCGCCGAATCGTTTGACTTATGATCACGATGAGACTGCCGTTCATTTTCTCAGTCAGCCCGAAACACCGGAAGAAACGGCCATTGCGCAGCGAGCCATGGACGTTTGTCCAACACTCGCGATAGGAACGATGGATGAGATTTGCGATGGTCGGAGATCGCCGCTACAAAATTGTTATGCATGCTGAAGCTTCCGTTGCCGCCCACCCATATTCGCGGACAAACCCGTTTCCCGCTAAACTTCTGGTCAATCGCCGCTTGAGCGGCCCGGATTCGGCAAAGGACACACGCCATTTTGAACTCGACCTGGCCGGTTGGGGATTGAGTTTTGAGGTTGGCGATTCACTTGCGGTATACGCGACAAACGATCCACAACTGGTGGATGAAATCATTCACACGCTTGGGGCCACCGGCGAGGAAGAGGTCCCTCGACCGAAGGGAACACCAACGACCCTGCGCGAAGCGCTGTTGCGCAACTACAGCATTACTCAGCCGACGCCCAAGTTCTTGAAGGCGATCGCCGAACGCGCTAGTGCTGCGCCAACGCTGCACTCCCTCCTTGCTCCAGACCGTAAACAAGACCTGCAGACATACCTCTGGGGAATGGAAGTCGTCGATTTTCTTGTCGAGCATCCCTCAGCTCACTTCAAACCGGAGGAGTTTGTCGGTTTACTCTCAAAACTGCAGCCGCGGCTTTATTCCGTGGCCTCGAGTTTAAAGGCCTATCCGGAACAGGTACACTTTATCGTGGATGTTGTCCGCTATGAAAGCCACGGGCGGCTACGCAAGGGAGTTTGCTCATCTTTTCTTGCAGATCGCGCCGATGGCGTGCCGGTGCCGGTCTTTCCCAGCATCGCGAAGCATTTTCATTTGCCGGAGGACTCGGACGCTCCAATCATCATGGTCGGTCCCGGGACCGGAGTAGCGCCGTTCCGAGCATATTTGCAAGAACGCAAGGCGATCGGAGCAAAGGGAAAAAACTGGCTCTTTTTCGGGTCGCAGCATCAGAGATGCGATTTTGCCTACGGCGAGGAATTCGAGGCTTTCAAGAAAGAGGGGCTCCTCGGACGGCTCGATTGTGCCTGGTCGCGTGATCAAGCGAAGAAGATTTATGTTCAGCACCTGATGGGAGAGAACGCTGCAGAGATTTGGCAATGGATCGACGCGGAAGGTGCGCACTTTTTCGTCTGCGGTGACGCGAAACGAATGGCCAAGGATGTGGATGCGATGTTGCGCAGAATTGTACAGGAGCAAGGCGGTAAGAGTGTCGATCAAGCCAATGAATACGTTGAGAAGCTCAAGAACGAAAAGCGTTACAAGCGCGATGTGTATTAACCTAATTCGTCAAATCGTTACATCGAACAGGCGCTTTAGCGATTCAACGTTTCACCGGTTTAACGTGGCGCGGCCATTCGTGATTTTCACCTTCTGTGGCATAGTAACTCGCAAAGGGTAAATGCATGTACGAGAACACTGAATTCACGTTGAGCCGCGATTGCGAGGCGATCCAGATTCCGAGCGGTCAAAAGACGACGATCCCGGCGGGAACACAAGGTGTGATTACGCAAAGCCTGGGTGGCAGCTATACCATTGCGACGTACCAGGGGTTGGCGCGCATCGCAGAGAACGACCTCGATGCTCTGGGTCTTGAAAAGCCCCAGGCGCAACCGACTCAAAAAACAGCCCGCTCAACAAACGGTGAGGTTTCAGACGAAGATGTGTGGAACCAGCTTCGCCAATGCTACGATCCGGAAATTCCGGTCAACATTGTTGATCTTGGTTTGGTTTACGATTGCCGTTTGATTAAAAAGGATGACGGCGGCACGCGCGTTGAGGTGAAAATGACCCTCACTGCACCGGGTTGCGGCATGGGACCCGCAATCGCACATGATGCGCAAAGCAAAATCTTGAGCATAGACGGCGTGGATGAAGCAGATGTCCAGCTTGTCTGGGATCCGCCCTGGAATCAGAACATGATCAGCGAAGCCGGCCGGATGAAGCTAGGGATGATCTGAAGTTGTAATCTTCCTGTCATTCTGAGCGCAACGATGAATCTCTGATCATCTAGCCGGGCGGGCGCAAGAACAGCCAGAGATGTTTCGCTTCGCTAACATAAGAGAAGAATTTGTTACGAAATTTTTGAGTTTTTTTCATTCTCCCGTTGACAGCACTGGACTTGATTCTAAGATCGACATTCGCCAAGCCCCTCGGAGTTGAAAAATTTCTGAGCGCATTTATTAAAAATCGATATGCCGTTGACTGAACTCATTTTAACCGAAAACGTCCCGGGCTTGGGGGCCGAAGCGGATGTCGTCAAAGTCCGCCGCGGTTACGCCCGCAACTATTTGCTGCCGCGCGGAAAAGCATTTGAGGTCACACCGGGTGCGTTGCGACATATCGACGCCCTGAAGCAGAAACGCGCCGAGCGTGAAGCGCGCGAGTTGAATGATGCTGAGGAAGTGGCGCGTCGAATCAATAAGGCGCGGTTCGTCTTCACACTGGAGACAGGCGAAACCGGAAAAGCATTTGGATCGGTTACCGCACAGGACATCGTGAATCGCCTCAAAAATGAACTCGGCACGGAGATTGATCGGCACAAAATTGTTCTCGAGCGTCCGATCAAAGACACCGGCGAACACGAAGTCGCGATCAAATTGCATCACGATGTAATTGCGCAGCTTGTTTTTCAGGTGAAATCCGCAGAGGAATCCCGCGACCGCGGGACCGAGGCCGAGAACGCTGCAACGGACGAATCTGAAAAGAAATCGAAACCTCGATTTTTCCGAAGAAAGAAAGAAGAGAAAAAAGAAACGGAATAAATGGCGACTCAATCGTCCGCTTGGACAGGAGAGAAGCCTCGCAAAGCGGGAAATGGCGCTGGCCGGGGTTCGGCGGCGAGAAGTCGCGAAAAGGTTGTTCCCATTTCGCCCACAGGTTCTGCGCAGGATATTCACCGCGCTCCGCCGCATAGCGTGGAGGCGGAACAAGGCGTCCTAGGCTCAATGCTGCTCTCGCCGCGCGAAGCCATCGGCGAGTGTGTTGAGAAAATCAACGAGCAATACTTCTATGTGCCCGCTCATCAGACGATTTACAATGTCCTCGTCGACCTTTGGAATGCCGGTCAGGCGATTGACCTGATCACTTTCACGCAGGTCTTGCGCGACCGAAACCTTCTCGAAAGCGTGGGTGGCGCGGCGTTTGTCACCAGCTTGTTTACGTTTGTTCCCACAGCCGCTAATCTCGAGTACTACCTGGAGATCGTTCGCGAGAAATACATTTTGCGCGAAATCATTTCCGCCGCTACCGAGAGCGTCCGACGCGCCTATGAAGAGCAGGACGAAGTAGGCAATCTCCTTGACGAAATAGAACAGCGTATTTTCGCCGTAGGCGAAGACCGTTTCAAAGGCCAGCTGCTCTCGATGAAAGACCAGGTGATGGAAGCGATCGAGGCGATCGAAAAGCTCTACGAGCGCAAAGGCGGTATCACGGGCATTTCCAGCGGTTTCGTCGAATTCGATCGGATGACGAGCGGCCTGCATCCCGCGGAAATGATTGTCATCGCGGCGCGGCCGAGCATGGGAAAGACGGCCCTTGCCATGAACATCGCCGAACACGTCGCGATCAATGAGAAGCTTCCAGTGGGCGTTTTCAGCCTGGAAATGAGCAGTCAGCAACTTGTCCAGCGGCTGCTTTGTTCTCGCGCGCGAGTGAATCTGCAGAAAGTCCGCGATGGGTTTCTCGGCGAGCGCGATTTCCCCAGCTTGACCGCGGCAGCTTCCAAACTGGCGGAAGCGAAGATTTTCATCGATGACAGCGCAAGTCTAACAATCCTCGAGCTGCGAGCGAAGGCGCGCCGGCTTAAAGCGCAACAGGACGTGCGACTCATCATTGTCGATTATTTGCAATTATTGCGCTCGACGTCGCGCCGTGCTCAGGACAATCGCCAGTTGGAAATTTCCGAAATTTCCGCGGGACTCAAAGGTTTAGCCAAGGAATTGAAAATTCCGGTCATCGTAGTGGCGCAGTTGAATCGACAACCGGAACAACGCACTGGCGGCAAGCCGCGCTTGAGCGACCTGCGCGAATCCGGCTCCATCGAACAGGACGCGGACCTGGTTGGATTGCTTGTCAGGCCGGAGATTTACGAGGAAGATGAGGAAGCCCGCGCGGAAAAGGCAGGTGAAGCTGAGCTAATCATAGCCAAACAACGCAATGGCCCGGTGGGCGAAATTCCCCTGACATTCCTGAAGGAATTTACGCGCTTTGAAACTCGCGCCCGCAACGTGGAAGAGCCCGCAGAAGCGTTTTAAACGCGACCCGTTGGATCAACGCTGCAACAGCGCCTTCGCGGCATCAATCACGTGCTGTGCGTCGATCCCGAGCTCTTTCATCACTTCGGGACCGGGCGCGCTCAGGCCGAATCGATGGAGCCCGACCACCTTGCCATCGAGGCCGACATATTGATACCAAATCTCGGTCACGCCCGCTTCGATTGCGACCCGTTTCCGGCATTCGTCAGGCAAAACTTCTTCGCGGTATTCTTGCGGCTGACGATTGAACCGTTCGAAACACGGCAGGGAAACCACCCGCGCGCCGTCGCCTAACTGTTGCGCCGCCGCAAGCGCGTGCTGCAATTCGCTCCCACACGACATGATGATCAGGTCGAGTTTCCCTTTCTCCTTTCTGGCAATGTAACCCCCGCGCAACACTCCTTCGCGACGTAATTTCACCTCGATATCGTTCAACATCGGAACTGTCTGCCGTGTCAGGGCCAGAAAGGTGGGCCCATCGATTCGCTGCATCGCCGCCACAAACGCACCCGCGGTTTCTTCGGGATCTGCCGGACGAATCACGTCGATGTTGGGTATCAGCCGCACAGAGCTCACCGTCTCCACTGGTTCATGCGTAGGGCCATCTTCACCGACGCCGATCGAGTCATGGGTGAAAATGTATGTATTGGGAAGTTTCGCCAGCGCGCTGAGCCGAATGGAAGCGCGGCAGTAATCGGTAAATACCGCGAAGGTCGCGCCCGATGCTCGGAACAGTCCGTGATATGAAATGCCGTTTAGAATCGCGCACATCCCATGTTCGCGAATGCCGAACCGGATGTTGCGCCCACCGGGGTTATCGCGATTGAAATCGCCGCCGTCCTTGATGTAATTCATTGTCGATCCGTACAGATCGGCGCTGCCGCTCATAAGTAATGGCATCGCCTGCGCGATCGGCTGCAACACTTCGCCGCCGGCTTTTCGTGTCGCCAGCTTCGCATCCCTGGGAAAGTCAGGGATCGTCGAGAAAAGATCGGCGGGAACTTTCCGTTCCAATCCATCATCGAGCATCTTCGCTTTGTCAGGATTTTTCTTGCGCCACGCGTTGTAGGTTTCCTCCCACTTCCCGTAATCGGCGAGCAGTTTCTTTTTGTGTTCGGCGAAATAGTCGTACACCTCTTGCGAGACGAAATAATGTTCCGCTGGCAAGCCAAGGGCTTTGCGCGCCGCATCAACGTATTTTGCTCCGGCTTCTCCATGCGCCTTGTATGTGCCTGCTACTTCCGGGATCCCTTTGCCGATAAGCGTGTGCGCGATGATGAATTGCGGCTTTCCGTTGTCGCGCCTTTTCGCCACGTTCAGCGCGTCGAGAAATTGTTGCATGTCGTGGCCATCGATTTCCTGGACATCGAAGCCGTACGCCTCCATGCGTTTGCCGGTGTCTTCGCTCTGCGTTTCCTTCGCCGGGGCGTCGAGCGTGACGGCGTTTGAGTCGTAGATGTAGATCAAATTATCAAGGCCCCAAAAACCGGCCAGCGCGCACGCTTCGGAGGCGACGCCTTCCTGCATGTCCCCGTCGCCGCACAAACAGATCACATGCTGATCGAAAATCTTGTGATCATCAGTGTTGAAACGCGCCGCCGCCATTTTTGTCGCCACGGAAATGCCAACCGAGTTGCCGATCCCCTGACCGAGCGGGCCCGTTGTGCATTCCACGCCGGGCGTTTCGCCGAATTCAGGGTGCCCGGGCGTCTTGGAATGTAATTGCCTGAATCGTTTGATTTCAGACATCGGCAAATCGTAGCCGCTCATGTGCAGCCACGCGTACAAGAACATGCTGCCGTGACCAGCCGAGAGAACGAAGACATCGCGATTGATCCAGCGCGGTTTGTCCGGATTATATCTTAACGCATAACCAAAGAGCACAGCGCCCATCTCGGCGCAGCCAAGTGGAAGTCCAAGGTGACCAGATTGCGAAGCCTGGACAGCATCCATGCACAAACCACGTGCCTGGTCCGCTGCTTCCGAGAGAATTTTGATATTTAGGCTCATGGAAAAGAAGAAAGATTTTAGATTTCAGTTTAAAGATTAGAGACGCGAATCTCTATATGGCCGAACATTTGCGTTCGACAATGTATTTTCCACCACCGAGGTATCGAACGCTAATAAATCCTAAGATCACAAGACGACTTCACCCGTGAAAACACCGTCACTGCTCCAAATTGTCGAGCGACTCGAGCGTCTCGCAGGCAGGTTGCCTTCCAAAATCCAAAAGGCCGTTCTCAGCGAGCTCACGCCACTGAAGCAATTATTTCTCCAGCAACGTCCACCGCGTTTTCTTCTTGCCGGTTCAGCGAAAGTGCCGGCGAGGAAAATCATCTCCGCGCTTTTTAGCTCGGTTGAATTTGTCGAGCCGACTGCTCCTACGCCGCTTTGCCGCTGGTTCGATATCGTCTTTCCTGAACAGGGAAAGATTGCGGTCATTGATGTCAGAGGGGTTGACAATTCCACTGCCGTTCATGTCCGGGACGAACTCAAATATCGCCCTGCCGATGTCATTTTCTTTATCCGGGATGAGGAACTGGCACCTGAGCTGGAACAGCGAGAGCTGGCTGACTTAAACAGCTATCTTAGCTGGAACGAGACATTGCAAGCGGAACGCAAAATTATCGAAATTATCGTTCCGGTTTTGGGAAAGGCTGTTGCGCGCGGTCACAACGGCGTCGACGCCATGGGCGGCGAGTATCCCGTGAGATCCGATCTCGCGAGACGCGATGTCTTTTTGGAAACGTTGAGGCTGGTTCGTTCGGATAACGATCAGGGACTTGAACTGCCCTCTGTCGAAGCGCGTCGTCTCATGTCGATCCTTGCACGAGAGCTGCCGAATGAGGCGCGAATGGAAATGATCCGGATAGCCCGGGATCGTGAGGCGCAGCGCGAAGTGGCGCAGTTGCTAATAAAATCGACGACTGCCGTCTGCACTGCCATCGGCGCACAACCGATTCCGCTCGCAGATCTGCCGATCCTCACCAGCCTGCAACTGATGATGGTGTCCGGAATCATGTATGTAAGCGGCCGTGAACGTAGCCTGCGTGCCGCCGCAGAATTCGCCGGCGCCCTCGGTGCAAATGTCGGCGCGGCAATGCTTCTGCGTGAAGGCGCCCGCGCAATCCTGAAATTCTTTCCGGGGTGGGGAAACGTGGTTTGCGGACTTGTGGCCGGATCGGGAACATACGCGATCGGTCGCGCTGCGACGGCGTATTTTATCGAAGGCGTGTCTCTAAAGGATGCGCGTCGCACGTATCTGACAAGCCGGAAGAAACGTCGGCGCCAGGCATTGGAAGAAGCTCAATGAGCGAAATGCACGGGCGTCGATCGACGAACTGATCACATCAGGTATATGCCTAGTAATCCCCCGTGAATAACTTGTGAATAAAATCCGCTCGCACAGCGTATTTTGTTCACACGGTTTTGTGAACAAAAAGACTAATTTCGCCGGGTTCTCCGCTCTTTTGCCTTGCTTTTTATGAAGCTCTCCGACATACGGGCGACGCTTCAGGAAATACATGTCTCTCCGGTCAAAACGCTCGGCCAAAATTTTCTGCACGATCAAAATCTTGCTCGATGGATTATCAATCAGGCGGAGATCGCCCGGGACGATTACGTGTTGGAAATCGGGCCCGGTCTCGGAGCGTTAACAAAACTCCTTCTCGATAAAGGTGCGCGCGTTCTAGCAATCGAAAAAGACAGGCGCCTGGCCGATTTTTTACGCGAACGTTTCGGTTGCGAGCGACTGGAAATATTGAATATCGACGCGCTCAAGTTCGATGCACGGGTATTGTTTTCGCATCGACGAGTTAAATTGCTCGGCAACCTTCCGTATAATATCTCCAGTCCGTTGCTTTCGAAGTTCCTTGAATATCCAAGCCCTATCTCGCTGTGGTTGTTCACATTACAAAAAGAAATGGCAACGCGACTTTCCGCGCACCCATCTACGCGTGATTACGGTGCTCTGACATTGCGCATTCAGTTACATCATCATGTGAAATATCTGCGCACCGTTCCAGCAACCGTGTTCTTTCCGCGACCTGACGTGGATTCGGCGGTGCTGCGAATCTTACCGCGAGACCTGCAGGAATTGCCTTCGCACGACGAAACGTTGCTCGTGAAATTGATTCGGCTTGGTTTTTCCCAGAGAAGAAAACAACTGGGAAAATTACTTCGGGAGCACGTCGATGACTGGGACGCTCTTGCGCGCCATATCGCGCTCGATCCGCATACTCGAGCAGAAGAACTCTCCTTACTTCAATGGATTGCCCTGGCAAATTTCGTCGCGCCACCGCCGGCTCCCGAGATGTTCCTGGCGAACAGCGAGCGCTTTCCGGTCGTGGATAAAAACGACCGGGTTTTACGCGATTGCAGTCGCTCCGAGGTGCATGGGAATAACTTGCGCCATCGCGCCGTTCACATCCTGATTTTCAACCCGGCTGGGGAAGTTTATTTGCAGCAGCGCTCGCGTTGGAAGGATCGGCATCCTCTCAGGTGGGACTCAAGCGCGGCAGGTCACGTTGTCGCCGCGGAAAGTTATGACGAAACAGCGAGACGCGAGTTGGAAGAAGAATTGGGAATCTCTGTTTCTCTTCAGAAAATTTCGAAGCTCCCTGCTTCAGAACGCACCGACCAGGAGTTCATCTGGCTTTATCGAGGCGAAACTGCTGGTCCTTTTTCACTGAACCGAACGGAGATCGAAGGGGGCACATTCTTTCCGCAGTTAGTCATCGATGGCTGGGTCGCGGCGCGACCAGAAGACTTTGCGCCAGGATTTATCGAATGTTGGAAAGTTTATCGTGAGACAGCCTGCGGCAATCGCGGCGTGCTTACTTGAAACCGACAAACTTTCTTCGCGGTAAACGACGTAGTGCCGATCGCTTGAATTTTCGCGCGGCGCGTTTCGCGCCCTGTTTGCCGCCATACACGCTGTCGCTAAACATCCTCGTCACAATTTTATCGCCCCGAAGGAAGTGGACCTGAAATCCATGCGTCTGCTTCTTCGCACGCGCTTTTGTGTCGATGCGGCGGATGTTCGCCTCCGAATCAGGATTTGGACGTCTTCGCATGAAGCGAAACTAACTGAACAATCCCAGCAATCAACGAGGTAAACTCACGGAGCCGCTACTGCGGAACGCATCCGGGGAAGGCAGGTTCCAGGAACGCCATTTCTTATCGTACTCGTTAGCGGGCAACAATGCGTAACAGGGATGCCGTTTGGCGCGAAGCCAGGTAATCATCTTCGCAAGATTTTCCTGCGCCATCGTTGTGCAACCCGTGGTCGGCCGATTCACGCCGCGGCGAATATGGAAAAAAATCGCGCTGCCCGCGCCGGGCACCGGGGGATTGGAATTGTGGCGGATCTCAACGAGCCAATGATAAGCAAAATCACCCGAGCGCATTTTTTCGTGTGTGTAATTATCCGGCGGATTCTTCGGATCGATCACGACATGCCGGTTGTAGCTAGGCGAACGCGGATCATCGCTCCAAACATCCGCTTCGGTTACCTGATGGTACGGATAGTCGCCGCCCGGAGGCAGGTGCGACTCGTAACCAAAAACCTGACCAATGTCGAAGACGCCTGCAGGCGCGCGACCGTCACGCTCTTTCTTCCGAAGCCCAGGCTCATTTTGTCCTGCCAGTCCCGTGCCCCAGGCGAGCCCATTTTTCCCAAACAACACGGGAAACGGTCCGGCAACGGCTGTCCAATCACCGCCGCGCGGACGTTCAAAGAGTCGCAGTTCGCCGCGCATTGAATTCCACGACGGCGCCATGCCGGCGATGAGTTGCGTACAATCATCCGGAACACCATCTGCGTGTGCAGAAACACTAAGCAGCGTTAACGAACCAATCACCAGGCTGCGCAAGATCGACATAGGCTTTTACAAGGAAATCATTTTAAACATTCCGCCACTTGTTTCACATTAGGAGTAACGATGTTGGCCATTCTTATTTGTCGGCCTCTCATCAGGTTGAGCCAAACGACGCTGTCCTCATGAAAACACTACTCTTACTTGTAGCCATATTCCTCATTCTCGATGCCGCGATTGTTCCTATTTCGGCACAGACCGCGCGTGCGTCGCCCGCGGCAACAGTTTCGCCTCGGCCCACGCCGGGCAGAGCATCGCCGACTCCACGCGCGACTCTAACAGCCAGGCCACACGCGACTGGGTCTCCGGTTACGTCTGGCGCAGCGACATCAAGTCCGTTACCTGCGCGAGGACCCGACACACGAGGGACACCGGCTGCAATGGCTTCACCTGGTGGAGGCGCCCAGCTTGAAGGTGAATCGACCACCGCACGGCAGTCACCACTACCTGCAGCAACTTCGGCTGAAACGCCCAAACCAACACCCTTACGACCTCACCGGAAGCTGGAAAGGCGAGAAGGAAACACGCCTCAGGAGGGGTCCGGGGAACAGCGATAGAGAATCCGATCTTCACTCCAGTCACAACAATAGGCTGAGAGCGTAAAGGTTCGGCGGTTCCTGGTGTTGTACTCGCCTCGCTTTGTCGAGGCGCTTTAGCACCATCGCCTTTTTGCTCACGGCGGCACAACGCTGTGGCTACAGTGATGGGTCGATAACGCTCAGCTGGTTTGGTTTTCCACAGCGGCGGTATCAGCCGGAAGATATTTCACCCCAATTAGCCAGGCGACACCTGATAGGAGAATTATTCCTGACACGAACAAAAATGCCACACGCATATTCGTGTGGCCGCCGATATATCCAAGGAGCCAGAACGCCTGCACGTCGCCGAACGCGTGGATGACGAAGATGTTTGCAGCAAACGCCGTAGCACGCACAGCAGGCAGCGACACGTTGGCAAGAGCAGTGTTCGAGGGTCCTGTGTTCAGAAACAAGAAAAAGATCGCAAGGAACATGGTGATCCATGCCGCGGGGAACGGAATATAAAGGGTCGCAACGAAAAACGGACATGCGATGAGCATGCCAATTCCCGATACCCAGAAGTACGAACCAGCGTAACGCGATCGCAGTTTGTCGGCGACAACCCCTCCCAAAAGGGTCGAGACCAGGCCCGCGACTACGGTGATCAAGCCAAAGATTGTCATCCCCACCTCGGGACTTTGATTTCGAAAACGGAGATAAGCGGGCGCCCAAAATCCCAAGCCGCCGGTTACAAAAGTCATCAACGTTTGGGCGACGCAGTTGATGAGATAGGAGCGTGTACGGAACAGGCTGAGGTAGTCGCGGATGCTCTGCCGTGATGACTTTTGCACCAGGTTGTCTGCAGCGACGCGCGGATCGCGTTGCCAGAAGCACAGCAGACCCAGTAGCAAACCCGGCGGGGCAACCAGATAAAATGCCCAACGCCAGCCGAGATGCGCACCGATCAGTCCACCGACCACGTATCCTAACGCGCTCCCAACCGGAATCGCTGCGCAAAAAACGGCCATGACGCGACCTCGTTTTTCGATCGGGAACAGATCGGACAAGATCGTCGGCGCCGCCGGGCCATAGCCGCCCTCGCCAATTCCAACGCATATGCGTGTTGCAAAGAGAATCGCGAATGTCGCGGCCAGACCAGAGCCGCCGCTGGCCAGGCTCCACAAAATCGCCGCCGAACCAATAATGATCCAGCGCGAGAATCGGTCCGCTAGCAACCCGAGAATCGGCGCGCTAACCATGTAAGTGACGAAAAACGCGTCGCCGAGGAAACCTGTTTTGGTCATGGCGTTCACGTCGTTGGCTGAAAAGAAAGTTGCGCGAATATCCGGCTCGAGCGCGGCGAGAACTTGCCGGTCGATGTAATTGAAAAGATTGATCGCCAGGAGCAGAAACAGGGCAGTGCGCGCGCCGTTCATCGGTTTCTTCCACGCAGAATCCATTGGCAGTTGTGATTGCAGTTTGGCGGCCGCCAATTGTAAATGATAAACGATGAGTCCGATGTCTGCGGCTGAACGCGCGCTTTATTTTTTCGGACGGTTGCTGGTACGTTGCTTTTATCGGGTTACTGCGCTGGGCTTGGAAAATCTTCCGCAGGGCGGGTTCCTCCTTTTGCCTAACCACATCACCTGGATTGATGCCATTGTTCTGCAGCTCGCTTGCTCGCGCCCGATTCGATACGTCATCGACCAGGAACATTATCATAACCCTGTCCTTCACCCGATTCTGCGCAGGTTGGGTTGTATTCCAATCAATACGCGCAATTCGCGTTCCGCTATTCGTGTCGCGGCGGAAAAAATTTCCGAGGGCGAGGTCGTCTGTCTTTTTCCCGAGGGTCAGTTGGAACGCACAGGGGTCCTTTTGCGTTTGCAACGGGGTTACGAATTGATCGCGCGCCACGCTCATGCACAAGTCGTGCCGGTTTGGCTCGATCAACTCTGGGGCTCGATCTTCTCATTCCAGGGCGGACGATTTTTCACGAAATTCCCCAGGCATATCCCGTATCCAGTGACGATTGCCTTTGGCAAACCGCTCAAAGCTGAGGCCGCCGACAATGCAACGGTCCGCGAAGAATTACTCAAACTCGGCGAATTTTGTTTTAGTCGCCGTCCATCATTAGATCGACATCTTGCCGAAGAATGCGTGCGTGGATTGAAGCGCAGACGATTTGCGACGGCCGTGATCGACGGGACCGATCATAGCGAGTTGAGCCGGGCGAAGTTGCTTGGCGCGGCCGCCGCATTGAGTCGCTATCTTCGGAAAGAAGTTTCCGACGAGCGGATTGCCATCGTTTTACCTGCCAGTAAAGCATCGATGCTGGCGAACCTGGCTGTCACGCTGGCAGACAAAGTTCCTGTCGATCTCAATTTCACCGTAGGTCGCGCAGCGAATGAATCGTGCTGCAAGCGCGCCAACTTGCGCGTCGCAATTTCGGCTGCGCAATTCATGGAACGGCTCAAAGATTTTCCGTGGCCGGAACGCGTTTTGAAATTGGAGGAACTCATCCCGCAGTTGAAACGCCAGATCCTTTTCTGGTGGATCGTGTCTGTCGTGGCTCCAACGCGTTTGCTCCTGCGTCTTTTGCAAATTCCAAAAGAAGGCGGTCACAGGGAAGCCGTGCTGCTGTTTACAAGCGGAACAACAGGAGAGCCAAAGGGCGTTATCGTTAGCCACCGTAATGTTGTGGGAAATGTCTCGCAGTTCCGGCAACTGTTGGACGCGCGAGAGACCGACGCCATCCTGGCGTCGCTCCCGTTCTTTCATACTTTCGGATCGACCGTCACGCTCTGGTATCCGCTCATCGAAGGCGTGCGAATTGTGACGTATCCCAATCCGCTGGAAGCGGCAAAGAACGCGGCGTTAATCGAACGATACAAACTGACGTTTCTCCTCGTGACTCCGACTTTTTTGCGAGTGTACCTACGCAAAGCGGAGCCGGATCAGCTTCGCAGCTTGCGCCTGATCATCACCGGCGCCGAGAAATTGCCGCTCGATCTGGCCAGTCATTTTGAAGAACGCTTCCACAAAAAAGTCTATGAGGGCTACGGACTTACCGAAACAGCGCCGGTGGTAAGCACCAATCTGCCGGATCTGGAGCCGAAAAAGCCAGGAGAACATGTGCAACCTTCCAGTCGTCTGGGATCGGTTGGCAGATTGGCGCCCGGAATGGCAGCGGAAATTCGCGAACCGGAAACGAACCGAAAACTTTCGCTGTACGAAACCGGGATGCTTTGGCTGCGCGGTGCAAACATTTTCGAAGGGTACCTGCATGATCCCGGGCAAACCGCGGACGTCCTTTGCGATGGCTGGTTGAAAACGGGAGATATCGGCCGGTTCGACGAGGACGGATTCCTTTACATCGAAGGGCGGCTCTCGCGTTTTTCAAAGATTGGCGGGGAGATGGTGCCGCACGAAACAATCGAAAGCAAAATTGTCGAGCTTCTCGGTTTGTCTGGAAGAGACGAGCGTCCGGTGGCTGTCATGGGCGTCCAGGACGAGGCCAAAGGCGAAGCGCTCGTTCTGCTTAGCGCAGTTGATATCGATCTCGCGCAGTTGCGCAGCAAGCTTCACGAAGCAGGCGTGCCGAACCTATGGATTCCCAAACAGGTCCAGCGCATTGAAGCAATCCCGGTTCTCGCTTCGGGGAAACTCGATTTGAAAAAATGCCAGGGACTCGCAACTGAAGGCCCGCGCACATGATCGTTAAAAGATTCACCTGATGCCCGGGCGCGCTGCTGTTGTCTCATTTCAACTCACGAACGAAGATCGGATCGCGCGTCGAACCCTTGTGCTTACCAAGACGAATGGCCAGTGGCTCATTATTCATCCGCGCGTTTCTGATGCTCCGGTCGCCGCGAAATCAGGGAATCACTGACGAACAGCCGGATCTTCTTCTTTCAAACGCCAGGGTGAAATTTTTCCAAAGAGATCGCGTGTCGCGCCTGCAATGTCCTCGGCTTTCGATACGCCGCTGTCGATGAGCGCCCGTCCAGTGCTTGCCCAAATCTTTCTCACGACCAGCGCGCCATTTTCGCGCACGATTCGACCAAGATGCTGAACCGCCGCGGCGGTAGCGGATTTGCGGATAAGTTCAGGCGGACATTTTGAAGTCAATTCGCAATAGCGTCGCGCGATTTCTCCCACGCGCAGCGTCAGGAACGCGTTTGCTGCGCCGTTGGAAACACATTTCACCAGGAGCGCCGAGATGCCACTTAGGCCTGGAATTCCGCCCTTGAGCGCCGGAACCACAGAGACAGCAAGCGGTGCGACCATCTCTCCAAGGTCAAGCGACTCCAGTCCGCTCGCGACAAAAGCTGTGCCGGCGACATTCGCATATAGCCTCGCTAATTCACGAGGCGAAGGGCGCTGCACATAAATCCGCGCGATGCGCCCGACCATTTGAATCTGAGTGAAAAGGACGATCAACCCATCCAGCCGGCCATTTTGCATCAGCGCCGTGGTAAGAAACACTGCGCTTGCAGTTCTGCGGACGACTAAGTCCGCTTGAGTTGAAAGATGGCCGATCGCCTTTTCGATTTCGTCCATGGTGACGACAGGCAGATCGCGCGTTCGTGGATTGGCGGCGAGCCGGAGACGAAGAGCCTCCAAATAGGCGTCGTACATCGGACCAGAGTCTTCCTCAGGGGGACCCAGAGCGGCGGGAAGCCTCGCGTATGCAATTGCATAGTACAGGGCCAACAATCCGGCAGTCAGGCAAACGGTCCAAAAAACGATTGTGCCAGCAATGGGATGGATTCTGTCGGCTAGTGAAACCAGGCTGGCGACACCTGCGATGATTAATGAGACCAGACAGACCGTCATCGTCACAGCGATGACGATGATTATTCTTCTCGCACCGGAATTCTGAGCAGTAGCAGGGGCGTTCACCTCGTTCCGATTACTGTGCACTTCGCGCAGCCGGGTTCAATGGGGAAGGTGAATTTCGGGTTCGCGCCTCGCGCAATCGCACGCGAAGCTGCGCCATGCAAAGGTCTCGCTGCATACCTGCCATATTGGGCGTTGCGACGGTGTCACAGCTGTTGGCTTGTTTCGCGCGCGCAGAGGAAAAACCAATGATGAAGGCGGTCGTCGCTCATGAGTACGGTGCGCCCGAAGTCTTAAAGTTTGAAGAGGTACCGCGACCCGAGCCGGGCGACGATGAAGCACTCGTGCGCGTGGTCGCGAGCAGCGTTAATCCGGCAGATCCGCTCACACTTAGCGGCAAATACGCAAAGGAATTCGGCACGCACCTGCCATTGATTCCGGGCTACGACATCGCCGGCGTCGTTGAGAAGACAGGCGCAAACGTCACGAAACTCAAAGTCGGCGACGCGGTTTACGGTTACCCAACTTTTGGTGGCGCGTGGGCCGATTACGTCACGGTCAAAGAATGGGAAGTAGCGGCGAAGCCCAAGTCTCTCAACTTCGTGGAAGCGGCTGCGGTACCGATGGGTGCGTTAACTGCGTGGCAGTCTTTGGTGGGCGTGGCGAAACTACAACCGGGGCAAACCGTACTCATTCACGGTGGCTCAGGCGGTGTAGGGAGCTTCGCGATCCAAATCGCGAAAGCGCGCGGCGCACGCGTAATCGCGACCGCGTCGACTGCCAACCAGGACCTCCTGAAACAACTGGGCGCGGACGTAGCGGTGGATTATACGAAGACCAAATTTGAAGATGTCGCCAAGAATGTGGACGCCGTTCTCGATCCGGTGGGTAAGGAAACACTCGCGCGTTCTTATGGTGTCGTGAAGAAAGGCGGCATTGTCATGTCGCTGGTCGCGCGTCCCGATCCGGTCGAGCTCGAGAAACGCGGGATTCGCGGTACGGGCATCTCATCTCATCCGGACGCAAAAGACCTCGCAGAGATTGCACAACTGATCGACGCGGGAAAAATCAAACCCACGGTGACGCAGGTTCTGCCGCTGAGCGAAGCAATCGCGGCGCAACAACAGGCTGCGACGCATCACACACGTGGAAAAGTTGTGTTGCGGATCGCAGACGAGCCCAAAAGTTGACGTAGCACCCTCACGTTTGAAGTTCGCGTGAGATGAAAAGCATATTTCTGGCGATTTCTTCGGCCGGTCAGAATCGAGATTTCTCAAAAGGCGCGCGCGAGCAACCCTTTTGGGATGAGCACGCAAAGTTTATCGATAAGCTTGTCGACGACGGTTTCATTTTGATGGGAGGCCCGTTGGTCGATGAAGGCGGTTCTCTGTTAATCTTCAACGCTGAAGATGAAAACGAAGTGCGAGCGAAATTGAAGAATGATCCCTGGACCAGACACGGCATCCTGAAACTGGAAAGCGTGAAGCGCTGGGAAATCTTTATCGATCACAGGAAGTAAGACCTTTGTGCCGTGCGTCTCCGATTGCTTGTTTTTGCTCTTCGCAATACAATTGGGCATGACCGCCAACGAAATCATCAAGGAGATCAAGCGGCTCGATCTCCAGGACCAGTTGGGTGTGATCCGTTTTGCTTATCAACTGGATGCTCAACGGCGGCTCTCCGGCAAAGAATTGGCCGAACTGGCGGAGCGAATGGTGAATGCAACAGATCGGACCGAGGAAGCGATCATTCGCGAAGCGATGGTTCGCGGTTTCTATAGCGCGACTGCCGGGCGCGTCGGATCAAGAGCGAAGAACAAGCGCGCTATCCCGAAAAGAAATAGGAACAAGCGTTCTGTAAAGCGAGTATAGAGGCGGCTGTCTCCGCGCGGATTGTCCTAATTGTTTCGCTCAAATCTCTACAATGCACCGTGGAGAACTTTTTCGTCGATCGCCAGATAGTCGTTTCGCGGAGGGCTGAACGTATCGAGCACACGCGTGGGCAACAGCGTTTCCGCCCCGTGCGGAACATTGCTTGCGAGATAAAAGGAATCGCCAGTTGAGAGCTCGTGCGGAACGCCATCAACGATAAGCCGCATTTGCCCTTCAATAATATGGACGATCTGCTCCTGCGGATGTGAATGCGCGGGCATGACGCTCCCGGCCGCCAGCGTCGCCATCATCTGATACATGTTCTTGCCATGCGCCACCGTGCGGCGCGAAATCCCCGGACAGATTTCGATCGTCGGACTTTCTCGTTTCATGTTGAGAAGGTTACGCGGGAAGGTTAGTCGCGCGAACATTTCTGGCTTCGCACTTGTTACTTGCCAATCGTCGTCGGTCGTTGGCAGAATTCCGGCATGAAAATACCCACCCTATTAGTCACAATTCTGGCTGCGACACTGATCGCAGCTCCCTTATTCGCGCAGAGCTCAGCCGAATCGCCCGCTACCGCCACAAGTTCTGCGGCGGCTCCCAGCGGCCAGCCGAATATGCAGGAGATGATGAAACAAATGATGGAGATGTCGAAATTGAATGAAAACCACAAGTTCCTCACCGACCTCGACGGGAACTGGACCTACACCATCAAGTTCTGGATGAACCCCGATCCGAACGCGCCGCCGCAACAATCCAAAGGCACCGCCACCCGCAAGAGCGTGATGGGTGGTCGTTATGTGATGATGGATGTGACGGGCAAAATGCAGATGCCGGGCGAAGACGGGAAAATGAAAGATATGCAATTCAAAGGGATGGGGATCGAGGGCTACGACAACGTAAAGAAAAAGTTCGTCGCTTCATGGATCGACAATATGGGAACAGGTATTCAGTTTTCCGACGGCACGTATGATCCCGCGACCAAGACGCTGACTTATACCAGCGAAATGGAGCCGGTGCCCGGAATGAAAACACCGGTGCGCGAGGCGATTAAGATCGCCGACAACAACCACATGACCCTGGAATGGTACGAAAATCACGGCGGCCAGGAAAAGAAGACGATGGAAATTAACTACACTCGCGCCGGCAAGAACTAGCGCGATACGCGATCCGCGCTTAGACGGAAACCGGCAACGTTTTCGTTACGCGCCGAGTTGCATGACTGCATTGCCCTACTCGCGCATTTTGTCAGGGGAAGGATCAAGCATCGTTAGGTAATATCCGTCGCGCTAACAGTGTCCCCGTTACGGGTTTCGCTGTTTTCGGATTCGTCCCGTAATTAGAAAATGTGCGACGAACCCAAGCAGGAACGTGACGATCCCGATTCGGGCGTTCAAAGTCGCTGCGATCAACAGCTCAGCGAGACCGAACAACCACGCAAAGCTTTCTCCCGCGAACGCCTGTCCCCAGCTGGGCCGGAGATTTCCGGACGGAACGCGCGGCTTTAGCGCGGGCCAGAAACGCGGGACCGCTTTGCAATACGCGCGATACGATTCCCCTTGGGTTTTCAGCAGGGATTCTTCCTCGCGACGAATTAGCCGATAAACAAAAATCCAGTTCGCCAGCACCAGAAAAATAAATCCGGAACGGCTGGCCAGGACGCCGATTCCAGCCGCCATCGGCAGGTTTCCCAGATAAAGCGGATTGCGCGTATAACGAAAGGGCCCGTCGGCTACGAGCGCTTCTGAATGTTGAGCGGTATCGTGCACAACTGCGGTTCGCAAATACGCAGCTCCCCACGTCCGCAATCCCGCTGAGAGAAAAACGAGCAGGGCGCCGGCTGCGATCACGATTCGGGTGAACATTACCGCCTGCGGCTGCCCGGGAACGATTGATGGAGCAATCAAATGCCGCAGCGCAACAATGAACGGAACATGATCGAAGACGGAAATGAAAAACCCGGCGAGATACATCGCGCAGATGATCCAGAACCGTTTTTCGAACTCGAACCTGGTCGCGCGCACCACCGCATTTGTAGCGGTTGCTGTTCTCCGCTGCAATCTGCCACTGTTCGTTCAGTCCGATGACACAACGAACCGGTTACCCTCGCTGTCCTTGAACATCGCGTAAGTGCCCCACGGTTGTTTTTGAGGCGGACCTTCAAATTCCACGCCGCGGTTTTTCAACTCGACATACGTTTTGTCGATGTCATCACACGTGTACGACATGTTCATGAACGACCCGATACGCTTTTCGTCGCCGCCGGGTGTGAACAGCACCACTCGTGTCTCAGCTTTCGGAACTCGCAATTCGATCCAGCGCTGTTTTTCGTCGAACGGCTGATCGGTGATGATCGTGAACCCGAGTTTCTCTGTGTAAAAGTCCAGCGCGCGATTTTGGTCGGCGACTGGAATGCTAACAAGTTTGATTTGCTTGATCATGATGGGCCGAAGCTAATGTGATCGATATGATCGCGTCCAGCTGCGAGCATCGGTGGTGGTAAGAAAGTGCTGTCCGTTTATCGGTATAGCGCGGTATTGTAGCTGCCTCGCTGCGCGGGGTTCCATGGCCAGATTTCGACAAACTATTCCGATCGACGATTACGTTCTCGATGTTCTGATGCGCGATCTGATCGGGCACGATCAGCAACCGGCGGCTTATGTCGTTTACCTGTGTCTTTACGGTCAGGCTGCTCGGAAGAAATGGAAACCGATCGCCGCCAGTGTACGAACGCTTGCCGACGCGACAGGTCTTTCCAAAAGCGCGATTCAAATTGCACTTGCGACCTTGCGCCACCGCGAATTAATCGTCACTACGCGTGAACACGCCACGGCCACGTCTCGCCATCGCGTGCTCCGCCACTGGCGCGCGTAACCTTGTAGCCTCAGAGTTTACTCGCCGTGGCGAGTGTCGAGGCGTTTCCTCGCGAATGAAATGGCCGAGGCTGACAAATAAGCCTGGAATATGGGCCGGCCACTGCCTGCCTTTAGCCTGCTTCCCTATTCAGTAAAGAGTTCGATCGCATCGATCAGTGATTCCGCGATCGACTCTTTCGAAATCCAGCGCTGCAAACCGTCGGCTGCCATTTTCTTGCTGACCCGGCGCCAGCAGGAAAACTTCCGTGCCGTCGAGCCGTATCTTGGTTAGGATCTCAAAGACGGATGTGTCCGCGCTGATGACAGCGTAATTCTGGGATGCGATCTCCGCGATGCTGGTCTCCTGCCGGGGGCGACGGACCGCTTGCAAAGCCGCATTGATGGTAACGACGCCTGCGATTTTCTTTTTCTCCATCGCGAGGAAACAAGCGCCCGCAGGATAAGAAGGCAGGATAATCGCCAGCTCCGGCAAGGTCATGTCGGCCGGCAACCTAAAGATGTCGGCGTGGTTCAACTCGCGGGCCGGCTTCATGTATTGGATATTTGCCTGCATCGCGGTAGGCATGCGATGACCCCGGCGAGCGAGTTTCAGCGTGTAGATGCTTTCGTTGGAAATCATTTTTCGCACACCGTAGGCGATCGCCACCGTGGTTGTCATCGGCACGATGACCCCGTAGTCGAGTGTCATTTCAAAAATCATCACGATCGCCGTGATTGCCGCGCCAGTAGTTCCGCCGACGATGCCCGCCATTCCGACCACGGCGAAGGCGGCCGGGCTGATCGTGATACCGGGGAAAATATGCTGGAGGAGAATGCCATAGGCGCCGCCCAACGTCGCGCCGAGGAACAGTGCGGGAGAAAAAACGCCGCCCGATGCGCCGGAGCCGAGGGTGAGTGACGTCGCGAAAAGTTTGAGCGCGAAAAGGAGCAGGAGCAGCCAGAAAGAGTTAAGAGTGTGTGAGAGGACGTCCTGGATCGTGGCATAGCCCACACCTTCAATCTGGTAGGCACCAGTCTGACGGAGGAGCACATACATGAGGATGCCCACCAGCAGCATGCCGCTCATATGACGCAGGTAGGGGTTACGAATTTTCTCGTCGAAGAAATCCTCGAAGGCGTAGATCGATCGGATGTAGACGACCGAGACCAGCCCGATGATCAGACCGAGCCCGACATAAGCGGTGAGGAGGAGCGGATGGGTCAGATGAAAATAGCTGATCCGCAACTCAGGAATGGTGAACGCCGGGTTCGGACCAAAGAAAAAGCGGCCCACGTAACTGGCGCTCGCGGTCGAAATCGCTACCGGCACCAGTGTCCAGACGCTGACTTCGTGGAGCAAAAGTTCGGCTGCGAAAAGTACACCGCCGATCGGCGTGTTGAACGTCGCAGCAATGCCCGCGCCGGCGCCGGCTGCGATCAACGTGGTGCGCTGCCATGCTGGGATCCGCAGCCATTGCCCAACGCCCGAACCGAAAGCCGAACCGATCTGAATGATCGGACCCTCGCGGCCGACCGATCCGCCGCTGCCAATCGAGAGCGCGGAGGCGAGCGATTTGATCACGGCCACGATTGGTCGAATGACGCTTTTGTTATAATAGATGGCATCCATCACTTCCGGCACGCCATGGCCACTCGCTTCCGGTGCGAAAGTTCGTACCAGCCAGGTCACACCAATACCGCCGACGACTGGCACTAAAATGATGAACGGTCCCCACGGACCGGGCGGCGTGTGGACATTGGCTTCGTAAAAAAAGGAAATCTTTCCGAGAAAAAACAGGTTGTGCAAAAATGCGATCATCCCGCGAAAAACCCACGCACCGCATCCGCCCACCAAGCCGATCAGCATTGCAAGCAACCAGAAACGAAGAGGGGAAAGCGCGGCGCTCTTCCGAGCCTTGCCTTTCTTCGGCCCGGACAACGGCACCGGAGTTTCCATGTATTGTCTAGCCACGAGAGAGATTTTCCGTCGTTGCCATCTGGTGCGCGCTGTTCAAAGACACACGCCCACCATAGGGCGGACCGCAGCTCCCTTCAATTAACTGCTGTAGCCGGCGGCGTTGACCCCGGCATTCGCGCGATTAGGTATCTCAATGGCCGCGGTCGGCGCCCGCGGCTACAGACGCCAACCCGCGTCATGATGCCTACTTCGTCACGAACGGTGGCGCCGCCATCCGCTCAATGCAGCTTGTGTTGAGATCTTTCGCATCGCCTTTGTCCAGAAACTCGATCGCAATACGATCGATACACCCGGGATCCTTCAAGCCATCAACACCGTGGCCGGCCTCGGGAATAACAATATGCCTGCTGTTCGGCAAATGCCTGGCGACGTCTTCGCCGTACTTCGGCGGCGTGATCGGGTCCATGCTACCGGAAAAAATCAGCACCGGCGCGTTTGAAGAGACCGGTTCGAGAAAATCGGCTGGAACCTCACCGCGCGGCCAGATTTCGCAGGCGCGCGTTTGTTGAAACACGCGATAGTTCCCGAACGGATTAGTCGCATTGAGCGTTGCCGCTTCCTCCTGATTAAGGAATGGGACGTCTTCAGCGCATGTCACAGACAAATATTCTCCATCCGCTATGAAGTCAGGGATCGACGGCGCAATTGCTTGCTGGAGAAACGGGGCGAAATCGCCAGTCGCCGCATGATGGACGATGAGGGGAATTCGCGCCGCTTTGCCGCGGTCATACATCCAGCTCCTGATTTTTTCCGCAAACACATCGCGCCGAATTTCGACCGTTGTCGGCGCGGATTTGTTGGATGGAGAATACTGTGCGCGCGCAGGCTGTTTCTCCAGCTGCGCCAGCGCGTTCTTCCAGTCGTCGCGAATTTGTGGGAAAGCCGTGTGACAGGTGGCGTCGTGTTCGCATTCGCTCAGCAGCAGGTCCATTGCGCGCGCTCCGCTCTCGGCATGGTGTGACGGCATTTTCAAATCGGTCGGCGCGACACCCATCAGGATTGCGCTGCGCACGTGTTCGGGATGCCGCCGCATGTAAACCAACGCCGCCCGCGTTCCGTACGACATTCCCAAAAGACTGATTTTATCGTAACCGAGCGATGCGCGGACGTCGTCCAGGTCATCCATGGCGATGGACGTTGTGTATTTCGTCAGGTCCGCGCGCTGCTCAAGCGCGCGACGCATTTCCCGGATGTAATCAACTGGATACATCTCCCGCAGATAATGCTGCGCTGTTTTCTCCTCCGGAATTGCAAGACGATTTGATTGCCCGGTGCCGCGCTGATCGACTAATACCACATCGTGCCGGCGGCGGTAATCTTTGCCCGGTCCGGCGTAGAAATCTGCTGCCGCTGTGGATGCCGCGCCCGGACCGCCGGCCAGATCGAATAGCGGCTCGGCCTTATTTTTTTGATCGAATGCCGGCAGGACGACGATGTTCAAATCGATCGTTCGACCGTTGCGCGTTTTCCGGTTTTCAAAAACCGTCAGCTTACCGCAAAGCAATTCTTCGCGAATTCCAACTAATCGGCACGGCTTCAACTTGGACAACCCGCCCGTCGGGCGATTTTTGGCGCAGCCGCTCACCTCGACCAGAAATAAAACCGCACCAGTCGTCATCAGCAGAACAGAACAAACCCACCGAAGTCCTCGCACGGGCGACCTTATTCTGTCTGTGCGATGTCGCGCAAATCCAAATCGCCGTCTGTAAACACGGCGTAGCGGCAGGCATGTCGCCTGCCATTTTGGGAAAAACCAAAATGCATGTGGCGTGCGTTTCCTTACTATAGGAACGCCTATTTCGTCGGGCGTGCGGCGCGTGTGAAATACATCGCCAGAGAAATACGGAATTATGGAACAGCAAAAGGGAATCACTCGGCGTCGCATGATCGGCGGACTCAGTGCGGCCGGAATGGCTGCGCTTGGCGGTTCACGCGTCCTTGCAGCACCAGAGAAACCGGAATCGATGACCACCAGAAAATTAGAAGATCCGAAAACCAAGTATCCGAAGCCACCGTTTAAGGAACAACAGCAACCATGGCCGGGTCTCGCCAGTAAAATGGATCCACGACCAGACCACGGCGAAAAAAGCTACAAAGGGTCCGGACGATTGTCAGGTCGCAGGGCGTTGATCACCGGCGGCGACTCGGGGATGGGGCGCGCCGCCGCGATCGCATATGCGCGCGAGGGCGCCGACGTGGGGATCAATTATTTTCCAATCGAACAACCTGATGCGGACGAAGTAATCGCGTTGATTAAGGAAGCAGGGCGCCAGGCGATCGCGATCCCCGGCGACTTACGGGACGAAGGATTCTGCACGAAGCTTGTCGGCGACGCTGTACGCCAGCTCGGCGGATTAGATATTCTCGTCTGCAATGCCGCACGACAGCAAACACGCGCATCCATTCTCGACATTTCCAGCGAAGATTTCGACGCGACAATGAAGACGAACGTCTACGCGCCGTTCTGGATCATCAAAGCTGCGGTACCGCACATGCCTCCCGGGTCGGTCATCATTGCAACCACATCGGAGCAGGCGACCGACCCATCACCCGAGATTTACGATTATGCGCAAACAAAAGCTGCGACGACGAACTATGTGCGCTCACTCGCGAAGCAACTCGCGCCAAAAGGCATTCGCGTGAATGGTGTGGCGCCGGGGCCAATCTGGACGCCCTTACAGGTGAGCGGCGGCGCGACCATGGAAAAATTAAAACAGTTCGGCGGCAAAACACCACTGGGTCGCCCGGGGCAACCGGCCGAGCTCGCATCGATTTACGTCCAGCTAGCCGCCAACGATGCCAGCTATGCGACCGGCCAGGTGTACGGCGCAGCTGGAGGCAGCGGACAACCGTAAGTGCCGGTGTGCATGTCGCTAATGGTCCGATTCATTTGTTTGGCCGTGTTTCGCAATCGCCAAACCGATCCGAACGTCACAGCGTGATCAGGCCGAGTCCGAACCCTTCGACTTGGCGCTTTTTCGCGTACGCGGCCGCTTTTGAGCGCTGCGCTTACGACCAGGCGATTTGGCTTTTTGTTCTTTCGACGCGGCCGCCTGGCGCTTTTGTGATGCTTCGCGCTCCCGCCGCAGCTTCTTCTCGCTCAAATATGTCCTGAACTTTTTATAAGCAAACCCGCCGCCTAGTCCGGCAGCAGCAATTGCGAGTGCAGCTGCGATCTTAACCGGTCCCTGGCCCGGTGCCATGTGCCATGGACATTTGTCTAGTGGATATCTATCCGGAAGAGGAAACCCACATCCAGGTGCCTTACACTTACGCGCCATAATTGGTTATTTCGTTAGGTAGGTGGTTGAAACAGCTGATAAAGCTCTACTAGGCATGTCGGCGCTGACAAGTTAAATCGCGCGAAGCCTAGGGTGCGACCTGTTGCGGCTCCGGCAGATAGAAAAAGAGGATCCCGAGAATCAGATAGACCGAAAGAAGTTGGATGCCTTCGATCCAGTTGGTCTCGCCGTCTCCGCTGATCTGAAACAGGATGTAAACCGAGGCCACCACCGCGACCACTTCCGGCATCGTGAATTCCAGGTTCATTGGTCGCCCAAAAAGGTAGGAGAGAAAAATCAGCACGGGCGCGACGAAAAGCGCGATTTGCAGACTGGAACCGATCGCGATGCCGACGCTAAGGTCCATCTTGTCTTTCATCGCCATGAGGACGGCAGCCGAGTGCTCGGCCGCGTTACCCACGATGGCCACCACGATCACACCAACAAATACCTCGGTCAGGCCGACGGAGTCCCGGACGTTTTCGATCGTGCCGACGAGAAACTCCGAGAGCACGGCGACTACGGCGGTAGAGACGAGCAGGATGATAATGGCCTTGCCGCGCGACCATTGCCTGCCTCTTTCTTCGGCATGTGCGTGGGCGCCTTGAAAGAAATGCTTGTGGGTCCAGAGCGAGAAACCGAGCATGCAAAAATAGGTAAAGAACAAGACAACCGCGATGGCTAACGAGAGCTTCTGCTCGACCAGCGCGCTCCAGCCGCCAGGACTGGAGTCGGCGGCGAGATGAAAGACCGTCGGGATGATCAAGCCGATCGCGGCCAGCGACAGCGAGATGACCGAAGTTCGCGCTGCGGTGCGGTTGAAACGCTGTTCTTTGTATTTCGTGCCGCCCATTAGAATGGAAAGGCCGAGCACCAGCAGCACGTTACCGATGATCGATCCGGTAATGGAGGCTTTCACCACATTGATCAGCCCTTTGGAAAGGGCGATGCCGGCAATGATCAGCTCGGCGGCGTTCCCGAAAGTGGCGTTGAGCAACGCTCCCAGGCCTTCCCCGACGCGGCCGGCGAGTGTTTCGGTGGCGCGCCCTATCCAACCCGCAACCGGAATGATGCCGAGAGCGGAGCAAACGAAGAGCGCAGTCGGACTGCTGCCTCCGGGCCAGAAGCGCAGAACGATCGCGAGCGGAACGAAAATAAGAAGCCAGTCGAGCGAGAGTTTGAGTTTCAGAGGTCTGGGAATTTCGCGACTTACATCAGCTAATCAACCCGCCCGTCTTCCACCAGTTTAACGACACCACGCACAAACAGCCTGCATCATAAGCCGACTATGATGACTGAACGTGCAGATCTTCTGTAGTGGCAGTCGTGTCGGCTTCGCTATTCTATGAACTGCGCGAGTGACCGATATTTCTCGCTGAGTTCACGGATCCGGTGCTCGAAATGGCGTATGCGACGGATGGACCGGAAGACCAACCAGGTGCCGAGCACGACCAGACCCAGGTTCAGGAGCATCAACGGCGCCAGCAGAGGCAACACCTTGTCGATACTGTAATAACGCGAGGTGGCAATGAGCGCGCTTAGCACTGAGAGAGGCAACGCGAACACGGCAATACCTGTTCGCAACGCAGCCAGGGCAGTTCGTTTCTCAGCGAGGAGCACCTGGATCTCGCCAAAAATGACATTGTCCGGCGTGGGTAGCTCGTCCGTTTTCATGCTCTGTCCGCTTTTCAGTCTAATCGATTGCACGTTCTCGGCGAAAAATCGATTTAACTCGTCGAGGCGCCTGCATCCGACTGCTGTAGCGGCGGCTGTGTCAGCCGCAAAAGGTTACGTCACGGAGATGAATCGTATTTGCTTCGCTCCCCGCAATCTGGTGTCCGCGGGCCCGACGCTTCGGCCTCGGTCGCTATTTTCCGGATCTGGCCTATAGTATTAGATGTCTAAAAGGTCTGGTATCTCTTTCACACGTCGCGCGCCCGACAACATTACCGAAGAACTGATCGCGGTGCTTTCGTCCAGGGCGTCTTTCGAATTCAAGCCGTTATTCGAAATTATCCTGCTCAATCTGCGGGAGCGAAACGCGGCCAGTGGCGGCGAAGAGATGCTGCGCTTGCGTGCTTATGAAAAGCTTCAGGGCCTTGTCAGTCAGGGCGCGGTCAACCGGACCGTCACGGACGGCACGAAGAAATACAAAGGCGTCGCTGCGCGAATGGTTATGCTGCGCGCTGAGATGAAAGCTTTGCGCGCTGACTGTAATCAGCGCGCTCTCGCCAAGGCTGCCGCGGCCAGCTGATCGCCGACAAGCGCGGCGGCCACACAATCCACCGCCAGGCTGGCGAGCAAATCGCACGCGCAGCACATAGTTCGTCTTGCGTTGTCGCGCAGGTCAGACGATGGCCGGTCTCGGCGTGGATAATGTTTCGGTGTTCTTTCTCGCTGAAGGCGAACAACCCGCGGACGAAGTCATGGCGCGGCTGACCACGTTTATACGCGGGGCGAAGCAGACTCTCGACTTTGCGATTTACGACATGCGATTCAGTGATCCGCTGAAAGGTTCACTAAGTTCCGCTTTGCGGGAGCGCGCGGAGGCAGGCGTAAAAATCCGTTTTTGCTACGATGCCGACAAGCCGTTCCCACCAAATATCGCCGCTGGCCAGGACCCGGCCCCATCGGGAACGGGCGTCTTTGTGCAATCGCTGGGTTATCCGTGGCGCCGCATCGCCGGAATGAAACTGATGCACAGCAAGTTCGTTCTACGCGATGGAGAGGCCGTCTGGACCGGCTCGGCCAACATGACTGATGACGCCTTCACGTTAATGGAAAACAACGTTGTCGAAATCGACTCGCAGGCTTTAGCCAATTACTACGCCGAAGATTTCGAAGAGCTCTGGGAGAAACAAAACTTCGAGAACACGGGCGAGATCCACACACAGCCCGTGCCCGTGAGCTTTGCCGGTCAACCGGCTCAGGTGCGGGTCATGTTTTCTCCGGGTTGCGGTTTGGAAATCGATTCGGAGATCGCCAGGCGCGTGCGAGCAGCGCAGCGCCGCGTTCGGATCTGTAGCTTGCTGATCAACTCCGGAACGCTGATCGGCGAACTGGGCAATTTGATGCGTAACGGGCGCGTCGCCGTGGATGGCATCTACGATCGCACGCAAATGGAACAGGTTTACGTGCAGTGGCAGGAAGTGCCGCAAAACCGATGGAAAATCCCCGCGCTCAAAGAGATCATCGCCCGCGCCCCTCTGATCGGGAAAAACTCAACGCCTTACTCGGTGCCCGGCCGCCACAATTACATGCACAACAAAGTTCTTGTGATCGACGATACGGTGATCACTGGTTCTTATAATTTTTCCAGGAGCGCGCAATTGAATGCCGAGAACATTCTCTTCATCGAAAGCCCGCCGCTCGCGGATACCTACAGCGCGTACATCGATCATCTCTTGGAGAAGTACCGCTGACCGTCTCAGCTCGTTTTTTAAAAAGCCGGATGCCAACGTTTCCGCTAAAATTAATATAGAGCGCCTTGCTGGAACCGCCTAAGTTCATGCCCCGATGGCGGACGAACCGAAATCGAAACTTCGACTGGAAATCGCCCATGTTCTTTTCATCGACATCGTGGGCTATTCCAAATTGCGCATTAACGAACAGAGCGCTCAGATTGATACGCTGCGTGAGATCGTGCGCGGAACCGACCAGTTCCGCGTCGCTGAAAGTGAAGGAAAGCTGCTGCGATTGCCAACCGGCGACGGCGGCGCGCTCGCCTTCCGCAACAACCCGGAAGCACCGGTGGTTTGTGCCGAGGAAATTGCCAAAGCGCTAAAGAGCCATCCCGAGATCCGGGTCCGCATGGGCATCCACAGCGGGCCGGTTAACGAAGTCACCGATTTGAACGAGCAGGCGAACGTTGCCGGCGCCGGGATCAACATCGCGCAGCGCATCATGGATTGCGGTGACGCCGGTCACATTCTGGTATCGAAGCACGCCGCAGAAGACCTCGAGCAGTACGACCAATGGCAGCCGTATCTGCACGATCTTGGGGAATGTGAGGTGAAACACGGTGAGCGTTTGCAGGTTGTGAACTTTTACAACGCTGAGATCGGCAACCCTGCCGTCCCGGAAAAATTCATCAAGGGCGCGATGGCTGGAACGATGCCATCTGCAATCAAGAAGCGGCGTTCCTATTCGATCGCGGCGATGGTCGTCGGCGCGTTGATTGTCCTCGGGGCAACGAGCCTGTTTTTGGCAACTCGAACCACTTTTCGAAACATAAGGCGACCCGGCGAATCTGCATCGCCCTCAGAAAAAAGCATTGCGGTGCTCCCGTTTGAGAATCTGAGCGACGACAAATCGAACGCATATTTTACCGACGGGATCCAGGACGAGATTCTAACCAGGCTTTCGAAGATTGCCGCGCTTAAGGTCATTTCGCGCACCTCTACGCAGAAATACAAGAGTACGCCCGAGAACTTGCGTGAGGTCGGCCAACAGCTGGGTGTGGCGAATTTTCTCGAGGGTAGCGTGCAAAAAATCGCCAATGCCGTGCACGTCAATGTGCAGCTCATCCGCGCCGCGACGGACGAACATCTCTGGGCGGAAAGCTATAACCGCAAACTCGATGATGTGTTCGGAGTGGAAGGGGAGGTGGCGAGCGCCATCGCCGATCAATTGAATGCGAAGCTTTCCGGAGCTGAGCAGAAAGCCGTCGCAGATAAGCCAACACAAAATGCCCCCGCCTACGACGCTTATCTCCGTGGCCTGAGCATTGAGCATAACAATTATAACTACGACGCGTATGTACAAGCCGAGCGCAATTACCAGCGTGCTGTGGAACTGGATCCAAATTTCGCCCTGGCCTGGGCCCGCTTGGCCATCCTGGGCAGCTTTCTCAACTTCAATGCGATCGACCCGAACACGTATACCGCCGATTCGGTCAAGCAGGCCGCTGATCGCGCCATTGCCCTTGCCCCCGATGCAGGTGAGTCGTGGATCGCACAGGGGTCGTATCGCTACCGCATTCTGCGCGACTTCAACAGCGCGCTCGCTGCGTACGACGAGGCACGAAAGCGATTGCCGAGCAGCGCGCTGGTATATGAGTATCGCGGATTTGTTCTGCGGCGGCTCGGCCGGTGGCAGGAAGCCGAAGCGAGCTACAAAAAAGCGATCGAGCTTGATCCGCGCGACGTCCAGTTGCTGACTTCGGTGGGCAACGAGTTTTATCTGTATTTGCGGCGGTTCGACGACGCCTTGGCCAGTATTGATCGTGCTTTGCAAATCGCACCCGACGCCGCAGGCGAGCACGCCAACAAGGCGGTCGTGCTGCAAGCGGCGGGCCGGATCGACGAAGCGCGTCAGGAGCTCGCGCTAATTCCGGATGACGTCCTGGATGACTGGGTTGTCGCGGCCCGCGTTACCCAGGCCATGTATGAACGCCGTTTCGGTGAGGCAATCAATATCGTGGATCGGAAATTGAAATCGCTCGCGCCGAATCAACCTCTTGATTCGTTCGCAAAAGCATTCCTCGTGCAAATGGGCCAGTGCCAGGACTGGTTAGGCCAGCATGAGGCGGCGCGACAGACATTCGAACGCGCAGTGCGCGAGATTAAACCAACACCGGACACTGTTGTGGGACCCGATGCAAACGGCACACCGAGCGTTCTCGCTCAGGCCTACGCCGGTCTGAACGAAAAAGAGAAAGCTTTGCAGCAGGCCGCGCAGGCGGTGAAAGATTATGACGGAGACGCAGTCAATCAGCCGCAGGCTGAAGTGCCACTTGCGCAGATCCAGGCGCGCTTCGGCGATATCGATTTAGCCATCGCGGCATTGCCGCATCTGCTTGAAACTCCGGCGGGAGTCACGGTTGCGAATCTAAAATTCGATCCGCTCTGGGATCCGCTGCGCAAGGATCCGCGTTTCGAAAAACTCTGCGAAAATCCTGACAAATGAGAGAAATTCCTGGCCTTCATCTACCGCGCCAAACAAGAACTTATATCAAAACCGCCGTTTTGCTTGGTGCCGCAGCGCTGTCGTGCGTCCCGTGTCTTGCCAATGCGGAAAGCGTAGATGACAGGCTGCGCGCCATCTACACAGAAGAATGGAAATGGCGGCTGGAGCAGTTCCCCGGGCTCGAAGGAGTCGAAAAACCGGTCCCCGATCGTCTGCCAAGGGTAGATCTGGCGGCGCAGGAGACGCGACTACGTTACTGGCAGGATGTGCTGCACAAGCTCGATGATGTTTCGCGCGCCCAGCTCTCGCCCGAGGTGCAGATCAACTACGATGTTTATCGGCCGGAAATTGAGGATTTCGTCGCGGACGAGAAATTCCGTGACTACGAAATGCCGGCGAACTCGGATTCTGCTTTCTGGACCGATGTGGGCGAGACCGCGCGGCGACCTTTCAAGACGCTGACGGATTACAAAAACTGGATCGCGCAGATGCGCGACATCCCGCGTTATTTCCGTGAACAAATCGCCAACATGCGGGCAGGGCTTGCGCGCGGTTTCACGCCGCCACGCCTCACTTTGCAGGGACGCGAGAAATCCATCGGCACCATTGCGGAGGGTAAACCCGAAGACAATCTGCTCTACACACCATTCCGGGAACCGATGGTAGGAGTTCAGCCGTCCGACCAGGAGAAGCTCAAGTCCGAAGCCGCGCAGGTGATTCGTGAGATCGTGCAGCCGGCGTATGCCGACCTGCTCAAATTCTTCCGGGACGAATATGTGCCGCACACCCGCACCACGCTTGCTGCCGAAGAGTTGCCGGAGGGGAAAACGTACTATCGCCAGAAAATCCGCGAGTTTGTGACGCTCGATCTCTCGCCCGACGAAATTCACAAGATCGGCGTGTCGGAGGTTGCCAAATTACATCAACAGATGGTCGACGCGATGCACGAATCCGGGTTCAAAGGCGAGTTTCCGGAATTTCTGAAGTTTCTCCGTGACGATCCGCAGTTCTACGCCAAAACACCGAAGGAGCTGCTCAATCGCGCCGCCTGGATTGCGAAAGTATTCGACGGCAAATCGTCGCAATACTTTGGTTATCTGCCGCGGATGCGTTTCACCATCAAACCCGTTCCGGCCGATCTCGCGCCGTTTTATACTTCAGGCCGTGGCGGTCCGGGCATTTATCTTCTGAACACATACGATCTGCCGCATCGCCCGCTCTACAATCTGCCTGCGTTGACCCTCCACGAGTCCGCACCCGGACACGCATTCCAGATTCCGATCGCGCTCGAGCACAAGAACCAACCGGAATTTCGGCGGTTCGATTACATTTCCGCGTACGGCGAAGGTTGGGCGCTTTATTGCGAAAAGCTGGGCCTGGAAATGGGAATGTACGAGACGCCATACGAGCGTTTCGGGATGCTGGGTTACCAGATCTGGCGCGCGGTGCGGCTGGTTGTCGACACTAGCCTCCATTCACAGGGTTGGACACGCGAACAGGCGCTCAAGTACATGCACGATTACACCGCGCTACCCGAGCATGAGATCGAAACTGAAGTGGACCGTTACATCGCCTGGCCCGGGCAAGCCCTCTCTTATTATATGGGCGAGCTCGCGATCGTGCGTGCCCGCGAAAAGGCGGAGAAAACGCTCGGAGCGAAATTCAACATCCGCGCGTTCCACGATGCGGTGCTCGAGCTGGGCTCGGTACCGCTGCCCGTGGTCACGGCGCGGATCGACCGCTTCATCGCCGAAGGCGGTAAAGGTCCTTACCCGGATATGGAGTAGTTGTAGCCCGCCGCGCTGAGGCCGGGTTCCTACTTGTAGCCGGCGGCGCTGACGCCGGTTTTTCAGCTGTAGTGGCGGCTGTCGTCAGCGGCAGGGTACCCGTGATCTTTGGGTGTTGGACGGAGGACCTATCCAGCGATTTTTTCGCGTATCGGTCGATGGCGAAAGACGTTGATGCCTCCGACGAAACTTTCGTCGCGCCTTGCCTGCTGCCTCTGCAGCGGTATCACGGTCTTGGCGGCGGAGTCGGCTTGGGCCTTGGTGTCGGACGAGGCCTTGGTGAAGGAGTGGGCCTTGGCGTGGCGGTGGCTGTTGGTGTTGGAGTAGACGTTGGAGTGGGAGTTACACTTGGGGTTGGTGTTGGCGTTTGACCTCCAGTCACATCCAGGAACGCCGCACTGATCGGCCCCCAGGTCTGGAAGCCCTCGAAGTCGCTCACCCCGCGTCCCTGCACGAAGATAATGTGGCGGCCTGCCGACAAGCTGGCAGTGTCTATCGTTGCGTCGACGGCCACGGTAGGCGAATTGAACGAGCCGTTCATTGGGATGGCCGTGCCACCAGCCCAGGGAGGCGTGTCAATGTAATATTCTGCTGCGCCCACGTTCTGGCTGAATGCGTTATTTGACCAGGCGAAGTTAATGCTGGCGGTTAGCTGTGATGGCACGCCTTGCGGCACCGATGCCGGGTTGGTGACAACGGTGTTGGTATCTGGTCCGTGCGAAGTCAGATACGGCGTGCGCGCGATCTTCGCCAGGTAAAGAAGCATTCCCCGATTCTCAGGCCAAAGACCCTGCGACGAGCCGCAACCGGGATTATCTATGCACGAATAGGAGGGGAGGAAGTCCTGACCGCCCAACTCGGTGGAGAAAGCCGCCATGCCCAGCTCACCGTACGCCCAGTCAATCGAGCCTCCATCTACCGGGTATAACTCTTCGATGATCGAGCCATAGGGGTAACCGTTACCGCCCGCGTTCGGCGCGGCCATGTGCGCTGCGATGTTGCGCGTCTCAGCGTAGTTAGGCATCTGCGTCGCAGTCCAGCCCCACGTAAAGAGGTTGACTGCCGCATCTGTGTGGATGTTCTGATACACGCCTGTGGCAGTGATAGGCGCCGGGTCGGTGTCGCCGGGGCCGCGCTGGTCGGGCACGAGGGTACGAATCATGTTGACGATAGCCATGTCCTCCGGGTCCGATCCCGCCGACACCCCTCGATAGGTCTGGTCGCACACAAAACCGCTCGAGCCGTTGCAGCAGCCCCACTGGAAAGGGAAGTTGCGGTTGTTGTCTACGCCGAACTGGTCAAATGCTGTGGGAGGCCAGGAGCAGCCGTCGCCTCCGACGTTGTCGCCGTTCTTGCGATAGTAGTACGGGCTGTTGCCGTCGCCTCCCGCCTCGACGATGTGGTGGCCGTCGGGGTTGACTTCAGGCATAAGCCAGATGTCGTGATAGTCCACCAGCCAGCGAACGTCGGCATCGGTATCGTAGTTATTGAGCAGGTAGTCAATCATGCGCATGACGACTTCTGGCGTAGCGATTTCGCGGGCGTGTATATCGCCGTCCGCCCAGAAGACCGGTTTGGGTCCTGGTATGTTGCGGTTCGTGATGTGTAGCACGAACAGGTCGTAGCCGTTCCAGGGACTGGGTAGGACGCACGCGCCTGGATTGGCCTTGCACCAGGAATCGCCGATGTCGATCTTCTCGACCAGATCTGGGAACTGCGCCACCTTCTGGTCGAGGAAGGCGTATATTTCTTCCACCGACTTGTAGCCGCCGTAGAAAGTTTCGCGCAGGATTTGAGGGTCGCTAAGTTTGCGACTGCTGCTTTCGTCTATCTCCACACGGAGGCCGCGCGCCGTCAGGCCATAGTACACGTCGCGATTGTTGATTATGGTGAGATAGCCTCCTGTTGTGGGCACTTCTTCGGCGCTGAGTTCCTGGGCCAACCGGTCGCGCTCGGCGCGGTCGCGGAAGTAGACGCGCATTACCAGAGTGCCGTACTTCTCGGCAATTGGATTCTTGCCGCTTGTTGCCTGGGAGTGGACAGAGACGGTTGTAGTATCGTGATTGTTTGAAGCGTCAGGATTCTTCGCAACAATCTGCGATTTGCCGCTTCGGACACTCGGATGTTCGGGGTCAGCCGCCAAAGCGACACGCAAAGCGACACCGGCCAGAGTGACTGCCGCGACGACGCCGAAGGCGCGAAAGACTGGCCTCGCTCGCGCCGATGTTTTCTTCGTCGCATTTCCTGTGTGAAGATAGTTGTTTTCCATTTTTGATTCTTTTTAGGTTTTGGTGAAACCCGTCGCCCATGTAGGTCCGTGGCGGGCTGCCGGTGAACGATATGGTGCCATCGGTCAAAGTGTCGAGCCAATACAAGCGCTCCGAGCGTTTTCTCCGCCTTTTCGCGGGCACGCACGATCGCGAGCTCGCCCATATAATAAAAATCGTGAACGCCACCGGCTCGAGCGTTTGTTGGAAAACACCGGCAGCCGAAGCGAAATCGTAGGAGAAGCGCTGCATTAATCAGCATCGACCGCGCTCTTTGATTGGACGTCCGGCGTTGGGCGTTCGACGTTCGACCTTCCTATGGCAGAGACGTCAATCGCGGTCATCGCGAGCGCGAACAACCTGTTCGTCAAATACGGCAGTCAGGTCGTCCTCGACGGCGCGACGATTGCCTTCAGGGAAGGCGAACACATTGGGCTTGTCGGCCGCAACGGCTCGGGCAAATCGACCTTCCTCCAGATCGCGGCGGGTGTGGTGCAAGCCGATTCAGGCGAATTCACACGCCGGCGTGATCTCGTCACTGGCTACATGCCACAACTTTCCGGCCTGGACGATGCGGCCACGGTCCATGCGAACATTCTCAGCGGCGCGCAGCGGATTCTCGACCTCATCGCCGAATACGAACGCGCCCCGGGCGACAGCCCACTCAGCGCCACGCTCCTCGACCAGATTGGCGAGGCTGACGGTTGGAATCTGGAACATCGAATCAAGTCGCTCATCACGAATCTGCACGCGCCGGAATCCGATCGCGTCGTGGGCACGCTCTCCGGCGGGGAAAAACGCAGGGTCGCGCTTTGCCGGGCGCTTCTCGCGCGTCCTGATTTTCTGATTCTCGACGAACCGACCAACCATCTCGATACCGGCTCGATCGAATGGCTGGAGGATTTTCTCGCGCGTTATACCGGCACCTGTTTGTTCGTCACACACGATCGCTATTTTCTCGATCGCGTGGCGACGCGGATCGTCGAGCTGTCGCGTGGCAAGTTCATCAGCTACGACGGCAACTACACCGATTACCTGCTCGCGCGCGCGCAACGCCAGGCGGTCGAGGAGGCGCAGGAACATCAACGGCAGAAGTTTTTGAAACGGGAACTGCAATGGGTGAGAAAAGCGCCACGCGCGCGCCGGACGAAATCGGTGGACCGCGTGGAACGTTATTTCGAGATGGCCGCGCAGGAAGCACCGGAGGCGGAGCTCGACGTCGAGTTGATTATCCCCACGCCGCCGAAGCTCGCGAATCGCATCATTGAATTGCGCGACGTGAGTGTGGAGTTGGGCGGCCGAACGCTTTTCCAGCACGTGAATCTCAATCTCACAGCCGGGGAACGTCTCGGTGTTGTCGGCCGCAACGGACTCGGCAAATCTTCGCTCCTCAAGGTCATTCTGCAGGAATTGCCCGCCGCCAGCGGTGTGGTGGAGATCGGCGCGAGGACCCAGATCAATTACGTCGATCAAAACCGGCTCCTGCTCGACGACGAGAAAACGGTTTGGGAAGAAGTCGGCAGCGGCGGAGAACACGTCACCCTCGGCGAGGAGAGCATCACCTTGCGGGCTTATCTGCGGCGATTTCTTTTCAGCGAAGATCGCATCAACACGAAGATTTCGCAGCTCAGCGGCGGCGAACGGAGCCGGGTACTGTTGGCAAAAATCCTGAAGCGAGGCGGCAACGTTTTGATGCTCGACGAACCGACGAACGATCTCGATCTCGGAACATTGCGCTTGCTCGAGGAAGCGCTCGTCGCCTTTGGCGGCTGCGTCATCGTAGTGAGTCATGATCGCTATTTTTTGAATCGCGTTTGCACCTCGATCCTCGCCTTCGAAGGCGAAGGCCGCGTGGCCTATAGCGTCGGAAACTACGATTACTACCTGGAAAAACGAGACGCATCCGGTTCGATTCGCGATTCATACCCTACGCCGGCCGGAGGCGCCGCCCAGCAAACAAAAAGCAAAGACAAACCGCGGAAGCTAAAGTGGAAAGAAGAGCGTGAATGGGCGTCGATGGAGGCGAATATTCTCGCGGCGGAAAACGCGGTGTCGGATTTGGAGGCCGCATTTGCCGCGCCGGATTTTTATGCGAAACCGCGCTCGGAGATTTTCGAGTTGGAGACGCAATTGAAAACGGCACGGGACAAAGTCGCGCACCTCTACGCGCGGTGGCAGGAACTCGAACTTCTGCAAAGCGTCCCGCGGACGACGGAGACTAGCTCCGACATGTAATTATTCTTGAATCCAAACCGACGATGCGCTGCACCACATAAGTGACTACCGGACCGAGCACGGCCATGACAAGCGACGTCCCGAATTTGCCAGAGAACGTTCCTGCGCTCCCTCCGGAAGCCCGAGCTGCACCGCCGCCTGACGATCCCGTCGCCACACAACTGCGCGGATTCGGGCCGCTTGGACTTCTCTCGATTCTCGTCATTGTCTTGACGTCTGTCGTTAAACCACTCGGCGGCCTTTTGGTGCTTCTGTGGGCCTGGCGATCGCATACGCCATGGCGCGAAATCGGCTACGTGCGACCAAGGAGCTGGATTGGCAGCCTTGCCGTCGGCGTCGTTTTCGGCTGCGTGTTTAAACTCCTGATGAAGGCGATCGTGATGCCGCTGCTGGGCGCGCCTGAAATCAATTCCGCCTACCATTACGTGATAGGAAACCGGGCTGCGCTCCCCGGATTGGTGTTCACGATGATTGTCGGCGCGGGCTTTGGAGAAGAGACCATTTTCCGAGGATTCCTGTTCGAACGCCTCGGCAAGCTTTTTGGGACCGGCGCCAGCGCAAAAGTATTAATCGTGCTGCTCACCTCCGCGTTGTTTGCACTGGGACATTATGCCAACCTGGGGCTTCCCGGCGTCGAACAGGCGATGATCACGGGCCTCGTCTTCGGGGCGATCTTCGCCGTCACGGGCCGGATCTGGATGGTGATGTGCGCGCATGCCGCGTTCGATCTAACGGCGGTCGCGATAATTTATTGCAATCTCGAAGCCGCTGTCGCTCACCTCGTGTTCAAATAGCCGCGGGGTTGCCTAACAATACACTCCGGTCCTCCTATCGTATGCCGCTTATGATGCATAGGGCGACGAAGGCGGATCACTTTCCGGCAGCCCGCTGCTGCAACGGAACCAATGTCGCAAGATCGACAGCAGATGTGGGCGACGCCGTTCTATCGAGAAGCTCTTCGGCGGACGCTTTCAGTTCCGTCCATCGCGACAACGGATAGACGGGCGCAAGGACGATGTGCCGAAGTATGCTGCGCCACTCCACCAGCGCGCGTTCGATATCGCCCTGACGCAACAGTTCGCTGGTCAGCTTGTGCTTGGAGCGCGGATCAGCCACCAACTCGCGCACCACTTCCGATGCACCGGCGCCGTATTGCACCGGCACGCCCATGGTGAGGTAACCTGGATAATCGGCCCGGCTGTAAACTCGCTGACACAAAATGCCGAGCCGCCCACCCATCGGCGCGTCTTCGCCGGCGAATCGCGGGCCGGCGCGAATATTTGCCAGATCGAAAACCAATTCGTCGATCGGATAGGTTTCATCTTCGAGCGCGACCGCCACAGCCAGACCTTCGCCGCCGTGGAAAAATGAGAAGATCATTCCCCGGCTCGTCGGTGTGCCGTCCGGTTCAACCAGTCCAAGGTGTCGCCATGCGTACGTTGGCGAGTTCACGATGGCGACGGTTTTATCGTGCTCCAACTGATCGCACGCTCGACAAACGTCCGGCAGGTTCTCGCGCGCCGGCGGCTCGATCAATGCGTTGCCTAACGAATCGATGTGCGCGTTGACCGGCACCTTGGCGTAATCGAGCCGGATCGAGAGCAACTTTCCGCGCATGATCCAGTCGACGATTACGCCCGGCTTAACCAGTTCATCGAGCTGCGGCCGGATCTCAGTCTCAAATTGTTCATGGGTAACGATTCCGCGCGGCCGCGAGAGTTTTTCGTGGCTGGACATCAGCTGCCCGTGCTGCTCGCACCATGCGCCGATCGCTTTCTTCAGCCATTTCACTAATGCCACCTCTCCCGAAGCAACCACCGTAGCGACCGGCAACTCCCGCCCATAATGGTTCTGCTCGCGCAGCCGGCAGAGATTTCCCGTGCCGACTCCATCGAGCAGACGCGGCACGGTCAGCGCAGGTCGCCACCAATCGTTTTCGCGCACAAAAGCGCGACCGAGCGTCACACTTTCTGCCGCCGGTTTCGCTTCCCATTGTTCGAGTAAGTTGAGCATCTCGATCATTCCCCGCCGGACGAACCGGGCACGCTCATCGGTCACCCAAAGTCCACAGGGCCGCGGCCCGGTCTCGAGTGAATGTTCCACGCCGAGAGGCACCCGTTGCACACTGAACAACGAACGGGTCAATTCCGCCGCCGCAGCGAACGGGGTTGTCGCGCCCCCGGCCGCCGTCGCTGATATCTCAGTTCGATCTTCGACTCTCTGTCCTGTCGCTTTTTCGCCAGCGGACGCGTCCCGCCGTAGCTTTAGCGAAGGCGGATTGCCGCGCTGTTTGGCTGCATGCATCACGCTGATCAGGCTGGGCCAATCAACCTGGGTTGCGCGTCTCAGCTGGCGCGCCTTTGCGTCGCTCAACCGGGGCAGATCATTCGTGTAAAGCGCGTGACCGATTTCATCGAGACCACGGCGGCCGGCGCGACCAAACATCTGGAGTAGCTCGTCCGCTTCGACCTGGCGCTCGAAATTGCCGGCGAAATAACGTCGATCGGTCACGATCACCGAGCGCATCGAAAAATTAATGCCGGCGGCAAGTCCCATCGTCGCCACGACGACGTCGAGTTGTCCCGCTTTTGCGAGCGATTCCACTACACCCGCCCGAGCTGCATAGCTCAGTCCGCTATGATGATACGCCACACGATTCCGCAAGAGTTTCGTCAGGCTCTTCCCCGCGGTTGCTTCCTGGGCCGGGGTGAGTCGCAGCGGATCGCGCACCGGCAGGGTCGACGCGATGACTTGCGCGATCTGTTCGGCAGCGGCGCGACGCGGCGCGAACACCAACACCGGAGCGAGCTCCGCGCGCATGGCGCGGCCAATCATGCGCGGCCAGAAAGATCCGCCAGTCCGGTCAAAGACTGGCCGTGGCGAGCTCGGACTGCGCGACTGAACAAATTGGGAATCCGGCAAATTGCCGAGATCAGTTTCCTCCAGCGGCACCGGTCGCGTCTTATGTTCGATGAGGACGGCGTCACGTCCGATGCGTTGCAGCCAGGCGACCACGTCATGCGGGTTGGCCACGCTGCCGCTCAGGAAGAGCAACTGTGTTGCTTTCGGCGCAAGAGCGACGGCGAGCTCGTAATGCACGCCACGCATCGGATCGCCCAGCATTTGAAATTCATCCATGACCAGGAGACCCGGCCCTTCGCCGCGTAGAAACCGCCCGCGCTGCGTCTCCAGCGTCGCCACCACAACCTTGGCGTCGAGGTTTAGCGCGACGTCACCCGTGGATATGCCGACATCCCAGCCGCGCGCGCGCCATTCCGATAATTTATCGTTAGCGAGTGCGCGGGTCGGGACGGTGAACACCGCCTGCGTTTTCAGATTCGGATAAACCAGCTCGAAGATGTAAGTCTTGCCCGATCCTGTCGGCGCCTGTACCACCACATCTTTTCCCTGTTGCAACGCGCGCACTGCCTCCTGTTGCCACAGATCGGGAATAACCAGTCGGCGCGAAAATCCCTCAATCACCCGCCAAGATGTTGCAACGTCGTCGCCTTGCAACGGCCGACCCGTGGGGCGCCTCGTCCGCGGCGGGACGAATTGACTTACTCGCTCCCGCTCATGTCGGCCCTTCGGCTTAATCCCATCTATGTCGCTCGCATCCCTGCGGCTCCATTCGCCGGGGGCGAACATTTTCCATCTGCCACTTTAACGACCCGCTCGAGAAAACTTTCGAAGGTTAATTCGCCGCTGGACGAATCCGCCGTGGCGGACGTTTCAACGCATCACGCGGCGACAGCCCCTGCTTGCAATGGAGCTGATGGGATCAGCGACATAGAAGGGTCCGAGCCGGACTGGCAACTAGTGACGAGGGTAGGAGCGAGCGAGTGCGGGCAGCGAGCGAGTTTCAATCGGGATAGGGACCTGGCGGACGAACCGCACTGATGTTCATCGGTTTTTGGTTCTCGCAACGCGTGCGGCCTTGCTGATAGGATCGACACAGTGGAAGTCGACGCTTTTACCCGGCCTCGGTTTGATCTATTGTGAGTTCATGACATTGCGGCTAGTTGTCGAATACGATTCGGAAACGAAGCGTTGGGCGGCATTTTTTCCGGAATTGCCCGGTTGCGCTTCCGCTGGCGACACAGAGGACGAAGCGATCGAAAATGCAAAGGAAGCTCTTGAACTCTGGTTTGAGCCAACGCCGGTCGCTTTGTCTGCCGGCGCAAAAGTTTTGGAAGTCGCGCTCACGTGAATACGCCGTGCTGGGGAGCCGGTGGATGGACTGCATTGGTCGCATGGTGATGCGACCGAGCGATCGGGAGATCGCGAGTCAACGAGCGCTTCCCCGTTTGCACCGCCAAACAGGTCATTCGCGTCTTGCGTAAACATGGTTTTGCTCTAGTGAGCCAAAAAGGAAGCCACCAAAAATGGCGTCATCCAAATAGCCGTCAGGTAATCGTCGCCATGCACGGGAATAAGCCAATTCCGATCGGCACCTTGAAAAGCATCATCGAAGGAGCTGCCTTAACTGCCGAGGATTTCCGCTGAAAACGTTCGCGGCCTCGGCGACGAAGGATGGGGATCGGTGTCCAAGAAGATCAGGTGCGGCAAGCGGCGAATTTGATCCCAGCAGATTCGATCGATCATAAGCCGCTTATGATGCATGAATTTTACGATCACTTGAGTCCGAGATTCGCGTCGCGCGCGGACGTAACGGTCCTCAAGCTCGGCTCGGTGCCGCTGTCCGTTGTCACCGCGCGGGTCGCCCTACGGCCGCAGATGTTGCGTGAACCAATCCGTCGCGGCCTTCGCCGCGCGGTCGAACTGGTCGGTGTAAGCCGAGAAGTGACCACCGGGGTAGAGCTCCAGCCGCTTGGGTTCGCCGGCGCGGTTGAACGCCGCCAGGCTGAGGTCGGTGGGGCAGATGGCGTCTGCATCGCCGACCACCATGAGTAGCGGCGTCGGCGCGATCCGCTCGATGAATGCGCCGGGCTCGTACTCCGAGTACATCTCGAGCGACCGCAGCGTGATTTCGTTGCGCCATTTCTTAAACCGCCACTTGTCCTTATCCGGCGCGTTCTTGCCCGTAAAAAACTCCCACGCGTCTGCACTCCCGTGTGACGCCGCGCCGCCCGCGGCGGGATCGGCTACCATCGGGACCATTTTCGGCGGGTTCCCCTTGTACCGCTCGAGGCGATCCGCGTCCCAGGCGTCGCGCTGGCCGGGAAGCGCCTGCGGCGCGATCCGCCTCAGCGTCGTCTGCCACCCGCTGATCGTCGGCACCTGTGCGACCACGCAGCGCACACGTCGATCGATCGCGGCGACGACGAGGACGTGGCCGCCCGCGTAGCTCGTGCCCCAGATGCCGATCCGCTGAGGATCGACGCCGTCCAGCGTCTGCACGAACGTGATCGCGTTGCGATAGTCGCGGACCTGCATCCACGGGTCCAACTCCTGCCGCGGCTCTCCGTCGCTCTCCCCGAAATTGCGGTGGTCGTACGCAAGTACGACATGACCCGCGTTCGCGAAAGCGGCCGCGTACCGGTCCAGGTAGAGCTCCTTAATACAATTGTAGCCGTGAGCCATGACCACGGCGGGAGCGGTTGCCGCGCGGCCTCGCGGACGGTACAGCCATCCCCGAAGCGTTGTCCCGTCCGCGTCGAACTCGACCTTGCTGGCCTCGTGCGCCGGTTCCGTGCTGAGCACGATCGCATCATCTCCGCCCGCGAACGGCGGGTCAAGCACCCAGAGGCGCCTGCGGTGCGTGATAACGCGCACACGCCTCGACTCCGCGCGAATAATTATCGAAAGATTTGGCCGGAATCGGCGAACTATGATTAATGACTCTGCAATGAAGGTGATGGGATCATCGACATAAAAGGTAAAGCCGCGACGGGTAGCGGCGAGCGACTTGGGGAAACGAGCGAGTTTCAATTTTCGCGCATTCATCAGTCCGCAACTGAGACTGCAACGCCACTGGGATCGAAGACTAACCTCGGGGTCGATCCGCGTTTTCAAAATCGCGAACGCCAGCCCGGCCTCGATCTTCTCCGCGCGCTCGCAATTATCGTGGTGGTTGTTTATCACGCTGCGCTGTTCGGATTCAAATTGCCCGGGCGCGTGGACCGGTTCGGCTGGATCGGTGTCGATTTGTTTTTTGTTCTTAGCGGTTATTTAATCGGCGGGCAATTGCTCGCCCCGCTTGCCCGCGGTAAGCGCATCAATCTCGGACGATTCTTCACCCGACGCGCGTTGCGAATCATGCCGGCATACTTCGCAGTTCTCGCGATTTACTTTTTGTTGCCCTCATGGCGCGAATATCCCGACATGTCGCAGCCGCTTTGGAAATTTCTGTTATCGGTGCAAAACATCGCGCTCCATGGCGGAACAGCGTTCTCACATGCCTGGTCGCTCGCGGTCGAAGACCAATTTTATCTAGCGCTACCTTTTCTTTTGCTCTTTCTCTTTCCCCGTCCGCGCCTGGCCATCATCATTCCATGCCTGATCGTTATTGGCGGCATCGGCTTACGCGCTTTTCTGGCTGCACAGAATCCATCAGTTGATGGCGGCGGCGTATCGTTCCGCGGGTTTCAAGCGTGGATCTATTATCCAACCTGGACCCGCCTCGATCCGCTCGTATTCGGCGTCGCGCTGGCCGCAATCGAGAAATTTCGACCGACCTGGTGGCAACGCATCATCAACTGCGCACCCTGGCTTTTGCTGCCCGCGCTAGGGCTATTCGCGTACGCATTGTATCTCGGCGAAACCGAAACACTCACCGTCTCTGCGTGCGTCTGGCAATTCCCACTCATCGCTGTCGGCATGGCCGCGCTTCTTGTTTGCGCGATCAGTCCGCGTCTGCCGCTCTGTCGAGTGGCGATTCCCGGCGCCGCGTTCATCGCCAGCATCGCCTACAGCGCATACTTGATTCAGAAACTGGTCATTAATGGGGTCGAACAATTCTGCACAACTCACAACATCGATCTCACTTCTGCGTCCGCGCTTCTCGGCGTCGAACTCTGTGTCTACGCCGCAGCTACTGTTCTATTCCTATCGATCGAGCGTCCGTTCCTGCTTCTTCGTCGAAGGCTTACTGCTCGTAAGTAAACGCGTCGCGCGGGTGGATTTGTGCGGGACTTTCCCAGCATCGATCGCCTGCAAACCTTCGGCGAACGCGCCGACAACTTGCTTCAAAGAAATGTCCACTACGAAACGAGAGCAGAAAATTCTTGCTTCGTCGCTTCCCAAGCTTTCTTGCAACCAGCGCGGCAAGTCACCTAATCTCTCTTCGCAATGGCGCCGCCACTAACTAGTGAGATTGCAGAACGACGCCGAATTTTTCGCGCGCTCGTACCGTACTTCGGCACTGTCCAACCAGTAGTTTTTTTCCAACGAACTGGTGAAACAATTCCTGGCATCGTGCGCATTCACAATTTCATCGAGGGAATCTACAAGCCGAAAGGCGCCGCTTACACGCTGAGCATTTCGTCGATGTTGAAGAGCCCGTACAGCGACCGGGTCTTTTACAATCCAGATCGGACGTGGTGGATGCAGTACAGCTCAAAGAAAGGTGCAATGGACCACGCGATGAACGCGAGTCTCGTCCGTTGTATGACCGATCACCAGCCGGTGCTCGTCCTGCGTCAGGTTTCGGATAAGAGCAGTGCAGAAGGTTCGCGTCATAGGCGGTGGAACTCGACCACCGGAAAATACTGTTGCCAAAAGATTCCTGCTATTGGCCGCATCCAGATGCCTTGGCTTGGCACAAGCAAGAAGTATTTGATCGATTTTCGCCGTAGCCTGCCTCGAGGATGTTCGATTGCTGCTGGACAGAACCTAAACATTGAAAGCTCGCTCGAAACAACTCGTCGATCGCGCAGTCGCGGCAACCGTGGCAGCGATCGAAATCTACAACAAACCCGATTTCCAGTACCGGAATGAGACGTTCGCGGTGCTGGCCGTAAACGGATGGGAGCTTTTATTTAAAGCGAAGTGGTTAGTCGATCATGACAATGACATCCGCAGCCTGTATGTCGCCCAGCCGCAAAAGAAAAAGGATGGTACTTTGAGCAAAAGGGCAAAGATCAAAGGCACACGTTCAGGAAATCCTTTCACCCACAGCATCGAGTTTCTTGCCAGGAGGCTAGTGCAGCAGAAACGCCTTGACGCAGCAGTTTGGAAAAACATCGAGTTGCTATTGGAGATTAGAGATTCAGCGGTGCATTTCTACAATCAATCGCCGGCATTTGCGCTGCGGCTGTATGAAGTTGGCGCTGCGTCAGTCAAAAATTTCGTTGCAGTGTTGGAGGACTGGTTCAAACGAGATTTGTCAGAATTCAATCTGTACCTGCTGCCGCTTTCCTTTGCGGGTACGCCGTCGAAATCCAAAACTGTGTTTAATACTGAAGAGAAAAAATTCTTAAGTTATCTCGCCGAGCTTGAGCCAAAAACAGCGGATCCTAGTGGCCGATTTTCAATAACTGTGAATGTCGACGTAAAGTTCGTGCGGTCGAAATCGAGGGATGCAATACCTGTTATCGTTACCAAAGATCGGAAGGCTACCGCAATTCAGCTTACAGAGGAGTTAATCCGCGAAAAATACCCGTGGGACTACAACCAGTTAACGAGCGAATGCAAAAAGCGGTACTCAGATTTTAAAGTGGTCGATGAGTATCACGATATGCGTAGGAAACTTCTCGCCGATCCAAGATTCGGAACAATTCGCTACCTTGATCCAGGCAATCCGAAGAGTTCCAAGAAGCCTTTGTTCGATCCGAACATTCTAGCGGAGCTCGACAAACACTACACTCGCAAATAGTCGCGACAGACACGGGTTGCTCTGGTCATTGAGTCAGCGAGGCGACGATGCGTTCGGTCAAGGCCGAAACCTGGGAACTACGAAGGGAGAAGACCGGAAGGATGAATTAAAAAGTAAAAAGGATGAAGTCGGCTGACTGATTAGCCTCGCGTTTGATCCGCCGTTCGTGTAAGACTGGCTGTCGCCACGTAATTCGTCCGCCATGGCGGATTGACTTATTCGCTCCCGCTCCTAAGGCCTCTCGGCTTGGCCCATCTATGTCGCTTTCATCCCTTCGGCTCCATTGAAACTCGCTCGCTTCCCTCCCTCGCTCGTCGCTACCTCGCCACTTTACCTTCTATGTCGCTTATCCCAGTCGCTCCATTCGTCCAAAGGCGAATTGAACTCCGAAAGTTTTCGCGAGCGGGTTGTTGAACAGGGTTAAATCGTTGAATCGTTAAATCGGAGGAAAACCGCTCACGATGCGTGCGCGAATGCTGGCGCCGGCGGTTTGATGCCTTGTTCGGCTGCGACTTCCAGAGCGCCTTCGAGCGCGAGCTGAATCTGGCGTGCCGCTTCTTCGCGCGTATCGCCATGCGCCATGATCCCGGGCCATTCGACGACTTGGGCAATGAAGCATTCGTCGCCTTTCTCCGCCGAATACCAAATGCGGATTTCGTAGTCGCGAGGATCGGGTTGCATCGGTGTTTTCATCATGGTTTGAGATACAATTTTTGCAACTCTTCGCGCACCTGCCGCACTTGATAGCCCTTGGCTTTTCCGCCGGTGCTTTGCTGCAAGTTAAGAAAACTCGGTCCGCGCTGAAATATTATGTGGCTGCCTTTCGTTTTCCTTCCAACATAGCCGAGCTTCGTAAGCAGCGTGCAGAGATCGTCGAACGGAAAATTCGCGTCGCTCTGGGCAGACATGAGCTTCTCGAATAGTTTCTCGGCCTTGCTCATGCGCCAAAATTGTAGCGGTCCGGGCCTTGGTGAGAACAACAATTTCAGATTTGCCGCTGACACTCCGAAAACGCTCGCGAGCAGGTCGTTAAACTGGAGAATCATTTGAAACTCATTCGCCGCCTGCACTGATTCTCTCCTACTGCCATTCCCAATTGCAGTGCCCGGCTTCCTAGGCACTCTCGCTGCTCTCGGCACGCCTTCCGAAAGCGTGTCGCCGGTTTCCCTAGATCGACAACTTTGTGTTGCAACCTCCCGCCGTAAAGTTTTCTCCCGAAAACCGCTCCCGACGTAAAGCTAATTCCCATCAACGCTTCGCGACTTTATTTTGATCACTCGCACGGCCCAGTGCTTGCGCCAGCTACCCTAGCTGCGTTGCCGTCTGCCCGCGCGATGCCCGATCGCGACGTGTTCTATGTCGCTGGTCCCTTTGGCTCCATTGAAACTCGCTCGCTTCCCTCTCTCGCTCGTCGCTACCCTCGCGACTTTACCTTCTATGTCGCTTATCCCAGTCGCTCCATTCGTCCAAAGGCGAATGGAACTCCGAAAGAGTTCGCGGGCGGGCCGTTGAATCGGAAAGCAACGAGGAACTTGCCCTACGGGGCACGGGAATGCATCGTCCGGGCGTGGTGACCCTGGTGATCGGCGGCTTTGGGTTAGCGGTCCTCGCGATCGTCGTGAGTTCTTTGCGAGAAGCGGCGGCGATGAAGTGCTGGCCTGTGGCGCAAGGCCGGGTGTTGTCGGCGAAGGTGGAGGAGTACCGGCAGAGTGTCAGCCGTGGAACCGGAGGCCCTCGGGACCGCATGACGCTCTACCGGCCGGTATTGCTTTACGAGTACGAGGTGGCGGGCAAACTCTTCCGCGGCAGCCGGATTGCGCAAAGTCCGGGGCTGGACCGTGGCGTGCCGGAGTTTGCGGAGAAGATGGTAGACCGTTATCCGGGCGGGAGCGCGGTGGCGGTGCGCTACAACCCGAGACGGCCGGATGAGTCGGTGCTGGAACCGCGGGTGCCTCGCAGCTGGATCTTCGGAGCCGCGATCGGTGTCGCGCTGCTACTGCTGGCGGCCTACACCTACCATACAGGGAGGTAAGGCGGGCTGTCGCCATAATTCGTCCGCCACGGCGGGTTCGTCCAGCGGCGAATTGAACTCCGAAAGTTTTCGCGAGCGGGTGGTTAAAGCGTTAAAGCGGAAAGAAAGTTTCGCGCGGTCGTTCGCGATGCTGCCGCGCGAACTTTGGCATCGCGCTGGATGTGCGATTCGTATAAATCTAAGGCGAGTTTTCAAAAAATGTCCCCGCTTTTGATCAAGATCAGCAAGGATTTGAAACTCGCTCGCGTCCCCGCTTGCTCGCCGTTACCCGTCACGGCTTTACCTTCTATGTCGCTGAACCCCTCAGCTCCATTTGCGACTCTTTGGACGACGATCGATCCAATCGGGAACGTGGCGCTTTTTGCCGGGTTGACCGGTTCGTTCGTTTCCAGATAAGACCAAAATCATTCGCTCAACGAAAATTCGACCATGAAAACCAGAACTCCTGCGCAATTCGTCATTTTCAATTCGGGTTTCTTAATCGGTCTATGCGTTTTCCTGTTTGCCGGTCTTCTGCTCGCTTTAGGCGAGTTCGCCACGGCTCAATCAAGCCTGGCAAGCCAAACGCCAAAGGCCGCGCACCGAGAAAATCTCAAATCCGGTTTCGGAGAAATCCAGTCTTCTCGGAGAGATACGTTGCGCCCTCTGGGTGGGCAATGTGTTACTCTCCGTGGCCCGATCCTGACTCTGTCCGAGTCCTTAGACATCGCTTCGGTCGATACGGCTCCCGCCGCATTCAACAGTCAGGCTGACGAATTCCTCATAAGCTGGGACCAATTTATTGGCACAAACTGGGCTGTATACGATCAGCGTCTCGCGGTTGATGGCACGCTTCTTGGTGAAAACAATCCGATCATAGAGGGGACCGATACCTTTATCGAACCGGCGGTCGCCTGCAATCCTGATACCGATCAGTACTTCGTCACCTGGCGATTCCAAGGGGGCGATCCGGGCACGCCGGGCTTTAATAATGCTTTTGGCCAGCTCCTGGATAGCTCTGGTATTCCGATTGGCGATGTCGTTCACGTCTCCAACGCTGGCCTCGAACAGACACTGGTATTTAACTCTGTCACTGGCGAGTTTGGACACCATGCACGCGACTTTGATGGTGGCGGAATCCCGGGAATCTACTTCCGGGGGATTGCTGGCGATGGCACACCGCTCGCGTCGCCGACGCCGATCACCACCGCTGGAGCGCCCGCGCCAGCTGGTGAAATCGGTGTGAATACAACCACTGGCGATTATCTCTCGACCTGGCGAGATCAAGTGGATGAAGATCTCAAGGGCCGACTCCTGGATAGCAACGGAATGCCGTTGACGGATCCGTTTGAGATCAGTGACGTCTTTCCCGGCTCTACGCTCGCCGCGGGTGTGGCCTACGACGCAGCAGCGGACCAGTACCTGGTCGTATTCACCGATTTTAGCTCCCCAAACCCCCTCTTTGGGCAGTTTGTGACCGCCTCCGGCGAACCAATAGGGCCCTTGATACCGATAGCTACGCAAAGCGGAGCTAGTTTTGCGGGCTTGGCATTCGATCCTATCAATGGGGTTTACCTGGTCAGATGGACAGATCCGAATTCTGGCATTGTTTGGGTGCAGCTATTGTCTTCTGATGGACTCGTGCTCGGCGAAGCAGTGAACGTTTTTGAAGGCACAATCCAGTCTTTCGCTCGCGGCTCGGTAGTCGCTAACAAGAATGAAGGCGGCTTCCTCGTCACCGCCGTGCAGACTACCGACCAAGGAAACCAGCAAGTGATCGCTCGTTTTGTTGACGTGGTTAGTGCGTGCTTGCCCAGTCCAACACCGACACCCAGTGTAACGCCAACTCCTAACCCTACTGCGACTCCCACGCCAACTCCCAGTCCTACAGCGACACCTACACCTACCTCCACAGTAACACCTAGTCCTACCCCGGTGGTTACACCGACGCCAACACCTGAACCGAGACCTACTCCGTTGCCAAGGCCGCGTCCCACGCCGCATCCGCGCCCGAGCCCGTAATGGGATAGTGATCGGCGGTAGCAAATTTACCCATGTCGCCTCTGTTAATTAAGATTAGTAAGGATTTTGCTTCGCTCTGGACGACGATGGCTCTCGCCGCGTGAATCGTTGAAACGTTAAAGCGTTGAATCGGAAGAATACTTTCACGCCATAGCGTGCGCCGTATCACCGCAAATTTTGTCTCGCTGTCGAGCTGTCCGTTTGTATAAAGCACATATTTCCATGTCCCCTTTGCTCATCAAGATCAGTAAGGATTTCGCAACGCTATGGACCACCATTGACCCGATTGGAAATGTAGCGCTTTTCGCCGGGTTGACAGCTGGGCTCACCCGGGCACAGCGACATTGGACAGCGCTCCGCGGTGTGATCTACGCCACGATCATCCTCGTGGCCGCCGGGACCGTCGGCCAGGTCATTCTCGACGCGATCGGCATTCACATGCACTCGCTCAAAGTGGCCGGCGGCATCATTCTGTTCCTGTTCGGTGTTCAGATGCTTTTCGGCAAAATGGATTCAAAGACGGAGAGATCGCCATCGCCGGAGGAGGGGCGCGATCTAGCGGTGTTCCCGCTGGCGGTGCCTTCCATCGCCGGACCGGGCGCAATGATGGCGGTGATCGTCTTGACTGATAACGATGTCTATACGGTGCCGGAGCGGCTCGAAACTGGTGTGGTCCTTGTGGTGGTGCTTTTCATCACATATCTCCTGCTGCTTTTTTCGGATGGAATTCTGCGGGTGATTGGGCGACAGGGCGCGTCCGTCCTGGTCCGTGTAATGGGACTCATCCTTTGCTCTCTGGCAGTGGAAATCGTGCTGACGGCGCTCGGTGTCGGCGGCTGGACGGCGGGTGCGCACTAGCGGCTGTCGCCGCGTGAAGCGTTAAAGGGTTGAAGGGTTGAAGCGTTAAAGCGGGAGATACGAATGGAATGTCCATGCATCGAAGAAGCTTCTTGACGCGCCTTGTTTTAGGCGGTCTGGCGTTTCTTGTTCGGCAAAACTGGCTTCTCGGAGCGGAATTTCCGAAGGGTCTTGTTCGACGTGTCCGTCCGTCGGATGCGGGCTGGCCCAGCGCTGGAGAATGGCAAAAGCTGAACGATGCGGTTGGCGGAAGGTTGATCAAAGTGCAACCGCTGTTCGCAGGTTGTAACGACGATCGGAAAGGCGCCTTATGCGTTGAGGCACTGGAAAACATGCGCAATCCTTTTTGGCTCGCCGATCAGCCCGCCGGAACAGAAACATCCGGATGGTTCGACGCCTGGGTATCCGCACCAAGCGTGTATGCAGTAGCCGCCCGAAATGCCACAGATGTAGCAGCCGGGGTGAATTTTGCGCGGGAACACCGGTTGCGGCTAGCGGTGAAAGGTGGCGCTCATAGTTATCAAGGCACTTCAAATTCTGCCGATTCATTGCTGATCTGGACCCGAAAGATGAGTGACGTGCGTTTGCACGACAGCTTTGTTCCCGAAGGATGTGAAGGTAAAGTAGCCCCGGTTCCTGCAGTAACCGCGGAAGCCGGCGCGGTTTGGAGTGATCTGTATAACGCCGTGACGACTGAAGCTGGCCGCTATGTCCAGGGCGGCGGTTGCACCACCGTAGGCGTTGCTGGACTAGTCCAAAGCGGAGGTTTCGGCAGTTTCTCGAAAGGTTTCGGCACTGCGGCATCGAGCCTTTTGGAAGCGGAAGTGGTGACTGCGGATGGAATTGTGCGGACGGTGAATGCCGGTCGCGATGCCGATCTTTTTTGGGCACTGAAAGGCGGCGGCGGCGGAAGTTGGGGTGTAGTGACAAAGGTAACTCTCGAGACATATGAGCTACCGGAATTCTTTGGAGGCGCGAAGGGCAAGATCAAAGCCAGATCGGATGAAGCTTATCGAAGGTTACTCGCCCGATTCGTCAGCTTTTATTATGAGGCGCTTTTCAATCCACGCTGGGGCGAACAAGCTGTGTTGGAAGGCGATAACACGCTCAAGCTCTCGTTTGTAATGCAGGGACTGACCGGCCCGCAAGCGCGCGAGGTTTGGAAGCCCTTCTTTGAATGGGTCAAAGAAGCGTCACAGGACTATTCCATCCTCGAAGAACTCAGAGCTGGAGCGATAAAAGCGAGAGGGTGGTGGCAGTTCGACGAAGGCGGTTCGCTGATTCGCGATCAACGCGATGGTGCACGGAAATATCATGGTTGGTGGAAGGGCGATGCGGACCAGGTGGGATTCTTTATTACCGGTTTCGAGTCGGCATGGCTTCCGGCTTCATTACTCGAAAAGGAAAATCAGGGAAAACTGGTGGACGCGCTCTTCGCCAGCACTCGTTTCAACACCGTCGAATTACATTTTAACAAAGGTTTAGCTGGAGCTGCGGCCAATGTGGTGGCAGCGGCCACACAGACAGCTACCAACCCATTAGTCACTGAAGCTTTTGCTTTAGCGATTACGGCTGATGCCCAACAGCCGGCCTATCCCGGCCAGCCGAAAGCAGTCATTGACAAAGATGCGGCGAAGAACAGTGCGCGCGCCGTCGACAACGCCATCGCAGAACTGCGGAAGGTGGCTCCTCACGGCGGCTCCTATGTTTCCGAAAGTAACTATTTCAATAATTCGTGGCAGGAAGCTTTCTGGGGAACTAATTATCCAAAGCTCCGAGCAATAAAGGCGAAGTACGATCCCGACTGTTTATTTTTCGTCCATCACGGAGTCGGTACCGAAAATTGGAGCGCGGACGGATTTGCTCAATTGACCGGTCATGCCTGAAGTGGTTGAGCAAAGCAGCTCGATGAGTTCAATCGTGTCGTCACGGTAACGATCGATGGTCAACGTCGGCGCGAGCGTCTTGGGATCGTTGAGCGGATAAGAACGCCCGGCGACGACAGTGAAGAAGTCTTCCCATGGACGCTGGAACGCCAACCCGAAAGACATCTCGACAGCGCCCGGACCACCATGGATGTAGATCAGGATCGGGTTGCCGCGGTCGGCGCCACGCACGTTAACGACCTGCCGCGCACCGCCCAACACAGCCTCGAATGTCTCCTGCACGTCATTGGGAGTCACGATCCGATCGAGATCAGCAACGATCGCGCGGCCGGGAGCATAGATGTCAGTCGTCTCCGGCATCTGCGCCATACTGTCTCCGGCAACGGCGATCAAAAGCGACAGAACGCGTAAGCGGATCATCAGTTCATTTGGTCCGTGCAAAGGCTACGGTCTAACGAGAATTGGACTGCATCCCTATGTCTGTACGCCCGTCTGGATGGACTCGAGCTCTCGAATGTAGTCGGCGGGTAGCTGCCAGTGCTTTGCACCTGTTACAATAAGGTTTTTGTAATCGCAATCGGGCAATGGTGGATTGGGTTGGGGATGGCCGCGATAGAGTGCAACGAGAAGCAGTCGTGTCGCATCGCCGTCGCGCCAGACGTAATGATTTTCGCGGGTGTACTCGTTTTCGTCGTCGGGGCGTTTGGGGTTGAAGTCTTCGTCCTTGTCCAGGTTTCCCAATTCATTTTCGAGGAGCTCGTAAACGACACCCCAGACATCTTTCGTTTCATCGCGCAAGATGTCTGCAACGCCACATCGCCGCCTGCAAGACCTCAGCGTAAAGGCAAGCCGATGTGACGGCAGTTTTCCCCGACAAACAAACGTTGCCGATGGACAGCGCTCCGTCATCTGCGCCGCGTGCATATTTGAGCCGTATGCGAAATACAACATCGGTGTTCCAAATTCCAGGCGACACGCCTGCCGCTACGGATCTAATGTTTCTTGTATCCAAAGAAACCGCGACCGCGGATAATGTCTGCAACTTGCGGCGGCACCATCTCGTCCCAGCTTTCATCCCCCTCAGCGATGCGTTTGAGGACGTCCCGGGAAAAGATCGGCAGATATTTGGAATTATAATTATCAAGCTGCACGAAACTGCCGCGACCGAGCAGATAACTGTAGAGCGGTTGCAGGTCCGGTTTCACCTGCACTGTGTGAATGGTTTCTAATTCGTCGGCGGGTGTCCGCTGCTTCGGATAGACATAAACTTTCAAGTCGTTCTTAAAGAGGCGTCCGAAGTTCTCGAGAATGCCGCCGGGCAAGTCGGCATAATATTTTTCGTCGAAGAGCTCATACACACTCGGCACGCCCATGACGATGCCGATGCGTTCGCGTGTCCGCCACGCAAGATAAGCGGCCAGCCGATAGTATTGGAAGTAATCGGAGATGAGCACTGTCATGCCACAGGCGCCGAGGACCTCGGCGCGCCCGAGAAAATCACGACGGTCAACGTCTTTGCCGCCGGCCAGCAGGTTGCGCATAGTCAGTTCCATCAGACCAAGAATCGGTTTGTTCTCCACAGCCGGTTCTTTTTTGAACTTCGCCAGGGCGCACTGAAACATGTCGAGGTTCACATAGGTGACTGGACGAAAACTGCCGCGCTCGACCAGCACGGCTTTGTTATGCAACACGTCGGACGGCTGGAGCACTTCGCGGTCCGGGCCAAACATCGCTGCGCCGCTTAGCCCGATCTGGACGAGCTTGAGCGCCATGATGCGGTTGTCCACGTTGCGAAACTCGATTCCGCTGAACTCGAGCATGTCGATCTCGAGGCGACGCGTGGTGAGGCTATCGAGCAGCGATTCGACGAGTTCCTCCGGCACGTGACTGAGGAAAAATGCGCCGTAACAAAGGTTAACGCCCACAATGCCGAGCGCCTCTTGTTGCGCCGATGCTTCCTCGTCGAGCATGCGTATGTGCATCACGATCTGGCTGGGTTCATCGTTGGCGCGGCTCTGAAACTTGATTCCCATCCAGCCGTGGCACTCGTTAGTCCCGCGATAGCTCCGCGCCACGACTGTATCGGCGAAAGCGAAGAACGAAGTGTTATCGCCGCGCTCCGCTGCCAGGCGTTCGATGTCGAGGCCAAATTCGTAGTCGAGCATCGCCTGTAGCCGGTTGCGCGAAACGTACCGGTCAACGTGCCCGTAGATGGCGTCGCTCACTTTCATGTCGTAAGCCGAGATGCTCTTTGCGACTGTCCCCGCTGCGCCGCCGACCCTGAAAAACCAGCGCACCACTTCCTGGCCCGCACCGATCTCAGCAAAGGTACCGTACCAGCGCGGATCGATATTGATCCTAAGCGCCTTGGAATGGGTGTCGGTTGGTTCCTCTTTCACGGGGTGAGGGCAGGAAATGTACTAAACCCTCGGCGCACGAAACGCGAGAGTTTCCAAGTAATATTTACGTTACAGGATTTAACCCCGTGCTTGTTGATTAGAGGCGCTCTTGCAAACACGTCGCGCTGCAGCCACGGCGCTGTGTCGCCGTGCCGCCGAGGGCAACAGCACAGAAAAGCCTCGACACTCGCCACCGCGAGTAAACTCTGAGGCGGCTACAACATTCGTGAAACGCCAGAGGCATTTCAGTGACATTGGATCTCGGTGTCCGCGGTCGGCGCCCGCGGTTACAGAATTGCGGCTGACACAGACGCCACTAAGACGACGCAGGCGATACGCCTGCCACTACAGCGGGTGAAACGCGAGACGCATTTCGGTAACGTTTGCGTTACCGAACGATAGGTCGAATTGCTTGCGGCTGGTTCAATCATTGTGTCTTGTCACCACTCACAATAATTCCGACGAAACAAAACCAACCGATTACCTTTACGTTATGAATCCTCCAGCGAATCCAAATAAAGCACTCTGGGAAAAAGGCGATTTCACGCGCATTGCCGACACCATGCGCGAAAGCGGGGAGGGGCTGGTGCAGCGACTGGGAATCACGAAGGAACTGAAAGTGCTCGATCTCGGCTGCGGCGATGGCACCACGGCGTTTCCCGCGGCGAAACTGGGCGCAGACGTGCTGGGCGTCGATATCGCGCGGAACCTGGTCGAGGCCGGCAACAAGCGGGCTGCGGAGCAAGGCCTGAACAACCTCAAGTTTCAGGAAGGGGATGCGTCCAATCTGGAGCAGTTGCCGGACAAGTCCTTTGATCTCGTGGTCAGCATCTTCGGCGCAATGTTCGCGCCCAAGCCGTTCGACGTGGCAAAAGAGATGGTGCGCGTGACGCGACCGTGGGGTCGCATTGTTATGGGTAACTGGATTCCGAATGATCCGACACTGGTGGCGCAGATTTTGAAGATCAGTTCGAATTACACGCCGCCACCGCCGGAAGGCTTCGTTAGTCCAGTGATGTGGGGCATTGAAAGCAACGTGATCGAGCGTTTTGGAGCGGCAGGAGTTCCGGCGAAGAACATTTCGTTCGCGCGAGACACGTTCACTTTCAATTTCCCGGGCACACCCGCGGCGTTGGTGGATGAATTCAGAAAATATTATGGGCCGACCATGAACGCGTTTGAAGCCGCGGAAAAAAAAGGCCGCGCGGCTGAGCTACAGAAAGAACTGGAAGAGTTGTTCGACAGCCAGAACAAAAGTCAAACTGCCACTTCTATTCCCGCAACCTTCCTCCGCGTTACGGTTACTATTTGAAGCGTTGCCTTTAACCGCGACCGTGCGGCTGAGACAGCCGCCGCTACAACGACACGGCATGAATCGCGACAGTGGATCGACTTGTCCTCAAGGCGATGGGCGGTTTTCCAACGCGTTAGGGATAACGCGTTCCACCTTGGTTTACGGTTTGCCCGGCTTTTTCTTGCCTTGCGGTTGGCCGCCAGCCGGCGGGTGAGGGCGATTACCTCCGGCTGCCGTCGGGGGATGTTTCCCCATTTGAGCGTTATGCGCGCTCATTTGCGGATTATGCGCAACAGCCTTCGGCTGGTGCGACACTTGATTCATCTGATGAGGTGTATGAACGGCGCCAGCTCCAGCTCCGGTTGCTTTGCCGGTATGCATTTTCGCCTGGTTTCCCCCAGTGGTTCGCATGTTGTTGCCCTGATTTCCGGTCTTGAGCTTGTTGCCGTTTGCTCCACCATTGGCTGCCCCCGCTGCCTTACCTGCGCCGGCTCCCTGGAGATTACGCTCGGTCACGTTCCCGGATTTGTTTGCAGCTTTTCCTGCACCCGCCGCAGTTCCCGGTCCTTTTCCGGCGCCTGCGCCGGCTCCTGTGGCAGTGCCGAAGCCCGTGGCGCCTCCTTTGCCTTGCCCCACACCTTCGTTCTTGTTGAATGATTTGATCGCGTCGGCGTTCGGATTGCCCTTGTTCACCGATGCCTTCAGATTTTGATCCTTGCTCGCCGCCTGCTGACGTGCCAGTTGCTGGGACGTTGGCCCCATTTTCTTAGCGTTCGTCGCAGCGGCTTTTTGTGCCGCGGTCTGCTGCGCATTTACTCCATTAGGACCGTTAAAGCTGGCGCGGGTAGCGGTCATCTGTTTGCTCACCGAGTTATTGACGTAGGTGTTATGGATAATGTTGGTGTTCACGCGTGTCACCGCGGTGTTGTACTGGAAGGTGTTTCCACTCCATCGTCCGCCCCAGTAGCCGTTTCCGGTGTAGCCGTGGCCGTAATTAATGCCTCCATAAAAACCGACGGTTGGTCCCCAGTAACCCTGGTTAAACACATAAGCGCCGTTGTTCCAGCCCCACCATGCCGGTGTCCAAAGCAGGCCCACCGTCGGTGGAGGAACCCAGACACCCGGGACCCAGTAATAGTCCCCTTCACCCCAGCCCCAGTAACCTGGAGTCCAGATATAGCCTGGTTCCGGGCAGGCTGGTTGCTCGTATACCGGCAGAGGCGGCGGAGCAAAATTAACCGATATGTCTACCTGAGCGTACGAGGTCGCGAAAGGTAGTGCGAGAAAGCCAGCTAGAATAAGGGAACGTAGTTTCATAATTTTCATTGTCATAATACGTAATTAAACGGATTTCGGCCGCTTTTCATTCGATGAAGTCCGCGCTCAGGGTAATCAGTCTGGATTTGAACGCAACGCTTTTACCGGGAAACTAGAAACCATGAAGTAAGAGGCCTTACTTCATCCGATCGAAGGTTTTGGCTTGTCCGCGCGATTCGTTTGAATTGTTAAAGCGTTAAAGCGGCGGATTGCGACATTCGAGTCATTTTATTTTGTCGAATGTCTTCTGGAGAATTTCAAGATCGCTCGCGCCACCGGTCTTTTCGCGTGTTGTTTCGATCCATTTTTTCTCCAGCGCGTTTTTGGTAGGGCGATCGGTTTCATAGAACACGCCGAACACGCCGGGGAAAGGGAGCGACGCCAGTTTGTAAGCGGCGAGCTCGTCCGTCACGTCATGTCGTAACTCGTCCTCGGGTGTGTTGTCCCATTTCTTTTCCTGGATCACTTCAAAACTGCCGCCTTTGCGCGGGTTGGCCGGGTCGAACACATCCGGAAAAAATTCCACGCATTCGCTCAGGCACTCAATGACGCTGAAACCCTGGTGATCGAACGCGCGCTCGATCATTTGAATCATGTGATTGACGTTTGCGGCGTGGGTACGCGCAATGAAGCTTGCCCCGCCGGCAATCAATTTTTTCATCGGATTAACCGGCTGATCGATCGCGCCGGTGGGATCGGTCTTCGATTTAAATCCGACGGGCGAGGTGGGCGAGGTTTGTTTCTTCGTCAGGCCGTAGACGAAGTTGTCCATGATGAAATAAGTCATGTTGATGTTTTTGCGCCCGCCGTGATCGACATGATTGCCGCCGATGGAGAACCCATCGCCGTCGCCGCCAAACAAAAACACATGCAGATCCGGCCGGGCCAGGCTGATGCCCGACGCGAGCGGGACGGCACGACCATGAATGTAATGGGCGCCATGGCCATTGACGAAATAAGGGAAGCGCGACGAACAACCGATACCTGCGAGGGTGACGATCTTTTCGTGGTCGACGTTGTGCTTCTCGAGCATCTTGTAGAACGCGGCGAGCACCGCGAAATCGCCGCAACCAGGACACCACGTGGGGTGGTCGGCGGTCATCGCTTTCTTGGTGAGTTTTTCCCTGGGCGGCTCTGCGATCGCAGTGGTGCCGTCGCCGTTTCCTGTTGTTGCTTCGCTCATGAGTTCGTTGAGTCGTTAGTTGGTTGAATCGTTAAGAAGTTAAACCGTTAAAGCGAAAATCCGCAATTCATTATCCTGCTCCCTGGGGCACAATTTCTCGTAAAGATTTTACATTTTCTCCGCCCGTATCCTCGTGAATAATCGCCGCGCCGTCGCGGGGAATGTGTCGCGCCGCAAACGAGCGGCCATGAAACACGCCGTCTAAAATTTCTTTCACCCGGAAAGTGAGTCCATCGGTCTTGGTAAAGCTGCTGATTTTCGGTTCGCAAAAACGGGCTCGCAAAATCGTGGCGAGCTGACCGTAGCCATAGACTCCCTGATCGTTCATCTCGACGGTAACGATGCGCTTGAATTTCTCGAAGATTTTCTCGAGACCGTTCGGCAATGGATGGATGTGTCGCAGATGCAGTGCGCCCACTTTTTCTCCGTGTTCGCGCGCAAGCACTACCGCGTCGTGAATGGGCCCGTAAGTTGAACCCCAGCCGACGAGCAGCGTGTCGCCCTCCTGATCGCCATAAACTTCCGGCACCGGAATTTCTTCGGCGAGCTTGCGCAATTTGTTTCGACGTTTCGCGGTCATGGCCATGTGCAGCTTCGGGCTGCCGGTGGGATGACCCATCTCGTCGTGCTCGAGCCCGGCCAGGAGCGGGTATTTTCCGTCGAGAATACGCGTACCCGGCGGGGCGTGCTGCGTGATTTGATCGATAGGATATGGCTTGTGTGTCTGTCGCGGTGTCAGATCGGGCTTTGGATTTTGCATCAGCTTGGGCAGATCCGGTTCGTCGAACGCTTCAATTCGCGTGGCCAGCGATGTGTCGCTCAAAATGAATACCGGCGTGCTGTATTTCCGCGCGATGCGAGCCGCTTCGAGCGCGATGTAAAAGCAATCTTCCACTGTCGATGCTGCGAGCACCACACGCGGGCTGTCGCCATGGCTGCCGAAAATTGCCTGATGCAAATCGCTTTGCTCGACGTTGGTTGGCAAACCTGTGCTCGGACCGCCACGTTGAATATTGCAAATGATCAGCGGGATCTCGGCCATCGACGCCCAGCCAATCGCCTCGGTTTTCAGCGAAATTCCCGGGCCAGCGCTCCCGGTCACAGCGAGATATCCCGAATACGAACAACCGATAGCTATCGAGACCGATGCCAGCTCGTCCTCTGCCTGGACAAAGATGCCTCCATATTTTGGTAGCTCACGGCGCAATATTTCCATGACGGACGACCACGGCGTGATCGGGTAGCCGGCGCCGAACCGCACTCCCGCGGCGATGAGTCCGTATGCGAGTGCCTGGTTGCCGTCCATCGTGAGCTGCGGGCGACCGCTCGCTCTCGGGATGTGCTCAAAACGATAGTGCTTTGTCAGAACATTGCCGACTGGATACGCATAGCCGGCCTGGAAAGCCATCAATGCCGTGTTCACCACGCTCTCGTCTTTGCCGCCGAATTTTTCGGTGATCAGTTTCTTCAGCTTTTCAACGTCGAGATTAAAAATTTTCGCGATCAACCCGAGAACGAAAATGTTTTTACCCTTGTCCTTGGCCGTGCCGCCCAGCGCTTCGACCGTCAAACCTGTGATGGGCACGCCGACGTAAACGAAGCGTTTGTCGTCGAGGTTCGGTTCGACGTTGTCGGAATCGTAAAGCAGGACGCCGCCTTCGCGCAGAAAGTGGAGGTGATCCTGATAACTGTGCTGATAAAACGCGACGAGGAAGTCGGCTTCGTCACCTGCCGATAACACTTCACCGGAACCGATGCGCACCTGGAAAATCGATGGACCACCCGAAATCGTGGCCGGAATGGTCATGTAGGTCATGACATCGTGTTCGCTGCGTCCAGCGAGCCGGGCCAGAAAGGCGCCGGCGGTTTGAATTCCGTCCTGCGAATTTCCAGCGAGACGAATTACGGCGTCCTGAATATTTTCAGGGCGCAGATCGGCGCGGTCCGAAACGGGACCGGCAGTGGAAGCCAGAGCGGCGCTGGAAGTAGAATTGGCGGCAGTCCCGCCATCACCTTGGGTCACAGCAGAAGTTTCATTCACGGGATTATAAAACTAACAGAATTGGAGCAGCATTCCACCGGCAATTGAATTTGCCCGGCGCGCCCTCGCCGCACGAGCGAGTTTGCTCGCGCCTTACAAATTTTCCTGATTGCAGGTGGTGGAGTCACTGATAAGGTGCGGCTTCCCCCCGCGATTGGAGAAATATATGGCTGAAGCGGGAGTGATCGATCCGGCTCGTCAGGAGCAGTTCGTTGGAAAAGTAGTTCAGCAGATCAGCGGCACAATGACGACGCTGCTCGGAGCTATTGGCGACCGGCTGGGGCTATTCAAGAATCTCGCCGAGCAGGGGCCGGCGACGTCGGCAGAGCTGGCTTCGCGAACGAAAATGAACGAGCGATATTTGCGCGAATGGCTGGGCGGTATGGCGACGGCCGGCTACCTGGATTACGACGGAGCCACGAAGCGTTTCAGTCTGCCAGCCGAGCACGCGTCCGTCCTCGCGCATGAGAACGGCCCGTTTTTTGTCGGCGGCATGTATCAGATGTTGCCCGCGTTCACCAGCGTGTTCGAGCCGGTCATGACTGCGTTTCGCAGCGGCGGTGGCGTTTCTCAATCGCAATACACCGATATGATGTGGGACGGTCTGGAACGGTTCACGTGCACGTGGTTTGAGAATTTGTTGTTGCAACAATGGATTCCTGCGATGCCTGACGTGAAAGCGCTTTTGGAACGCGGTTGTGAAGTGGCTGACGTAGGATGCGGACGGGGACGCGGCCTCATCAAACTGGCGCAGGCGTTTCCCCGGTCGCGTTATGTGGGGTACGACAACTTTGGTCCCACCGTCAAGCGGGCGACGGCTAATGCGCGCGAGGCCGGCGTGTCGGACCGGGTGCGCTTTGAAGAACGCGACGTGTCGAAAGGATTGCCGGCGCAGTTTGATGTGATCACGACGTTCGATGTGGTGCACGATGCCGTCGATCCACTTCAGCTGTTGCAATCAATTCGTCGAGCCCTTCGGCCAGGCGGCATTTACGTTTGTCTGGATATCAACTGCTCCGACAAACTGGAGGAGAACACCAATCCGTTCGGCGCAATGTTTCACGGCGTAAGCGTGTTCTATTGCATGACGACGTCGCTCGCGAACAATGGCGCAGGACTGGGCACGCTCGGTTTTCATGAAGCGAAAGTCCGCGAGCTTTGCGAGAAGGCCGGGTTCAGCTGCGTCCGGCGTGTGCCGCTGGAAAATCCTTTTAACAATTTATACGAAGCAAAACCGTGAAATTGATCGTCGCTGCCGCGGGGCTCGCCAAATTTTTTTATAGCGGGGCAGCCGCTTCGACACCGACTCACGAACCTTATTTGCCAAAACACAACAATCGCCTGGCCATTAGGAGATTATGAAGAAATCGAAAGCGACGCTTGCCATTGTTTTCATGGTTGCGCTATACGTAGGGGTTTCTTACGTTGAATACGATCTGGCGATGCATTTCCGAATCCTCTTCAGCGTTGCAACTGTTTGCGGTTTATTCGTGCTGGTCAGCGCGCTGCGTCGAGCGCCCGAAGGCTACGAAGACGAGACTGGATTTCATTCTGGTGCGCTGGCCGCTTTGCTGTAACCCCTCAATTTTTGTCCGGCGATTTGCTTGCTCCATTCGCGCTCTGCGCGCGATCCAGCCCGCGTCGCTTTAGCAACGGCTCGATGTAAGGATCGCGTCCGACGAAATTCTTAAATAGCCCGAGGGCGTCAGACGATCCACCGCGCGAGAGTAACATGGAGCGAAAGCGATCGCCGTTCTCGCGCTTTAATCCGCCATGTTCCTTGAACCACTCGACCGTGTCGGCATCGAGCACTTCGCTCCAAAGATAGGAATAATAACCGGCTGAGTAACCGCCACCGAAGATGTGTGAAAAATAAAAGCTGCGGTACCGCGGGGGCACCGGCGAAAAATCGACACCGGCCTTGTGCAGCGCCTCCGCTTCAAATGCGACGGCATCTTTCGGTATCTCGGACGGATTCAGTTGATGCCACGCCTGATCGAGAAGTGATGCGGACAGGTATTCGGTTGTTTTGTAGCCCTGATTGAATTTCTCCGCAGCCATCACCTTGTCGAGCAACGCCTGTGGGATCGGTTCGCCGGTCTTGTAATGTTTCGCGTAATTCTTGAGCACCTCGGGCCATGTCGCCCACATCTCGTTCACCTGCGACGGATACTCGACGAAGTCGCGCGGTACGCTTGTCCCGCTGAAGCGCGGGTATTTTACGTTTGAAAACATCCCATGCAGCGCGTGCCCGAACTCATGGAAAGCAGTGCGCACCTCATCGTACGTAAGCAACGTGGGTTCGCCGGGCGGCGGTTTCGGAATATTGAGATGATTGGCTACGACTGGCTTGGTCCCGAACAGATCGCTTTGCTGCACGTACGCGTTCATCCATGCCCCGCCGCGTTTCGATGGGCGCGCGTAATAGTCGCCGAGAAACAATGCCAGTGGTTTTCCGTCTCGATCGTAAACTTCGAACACTCGCACGTCCGGGTTGTAGACGGGAATGTCGTGACGCTCTTTGAAGGTCAGACCATATTCCTTGTTTGCCGCGAAAAAAACGCCATCGAGAATGACGTGATTCAACTCGAAGTACGGGCGCAGCTCCGACTCGTCGAAGGCGTAGCGCGCCTTGCGAACTTTCTCCGAATAAAAAGGCCAGTCCCATGACGCGATCTGGAAGCCGCCCTTTTCCTGGTCGACAATCTTCTGCATGTCGGCCGCTTCGCGTTTTGCGTTGGCGACCGCCGGCGGCGCGAGATCGCCAAGGAGTTTGTTCACGGTAGGAACATCGTGTGCGGTTTGGTCTTCCAGCTGATACGCAGCCCAATTCGCATAACCGAGCAACGTCGCTTTTTCTGCGCGCAACTGCGCCATTCGTTTCACGATGTCGCGCGTATCGAACTCGCCGCCATGGCTGTTGCGCGCGAGGGAAGTTTGCATGATGCGCTCGCGCAATTGCCGGTTTTCTAACGAGCCAAGCAGAGGCTGCCCGGTCGTGTTCTGCATTTGAATGACGAATTTGCCTTCCTTGTGCTCCGCTTTCGCAGCCGCGGTAACGCTTGCGATCTGATTATCGGAAAGACCGGTCAGATCTTCCTTGCGATCGACGACGACCGAGGATGCGTTCTTTTCCTTCAAAACATTTTGCTCGAATTGGGTCTGCAGAGTTGCCAGCTCGGCATTGATTTTCTTGAGCTTCTCCTTGTCCGCATCGGAGAGCTTCGCGCCGGCGCGCACGAAATCCTTGTAATAGCGCTCCAGCAGATAAGCCGATTCCGGATCCAGCCCAAGGTTGTTGCGATCGTCGTAAAGCTGCTGCACGCGCGCGAACAATTTCGGATTCAAAAAAATCTCGTCGTGATGCGCGGCGAGTTTCGGAGCCATTTCCTTGTCGATCTTCTGCAATGTCGGATTGGTATTGCAGGCGTTAAGGTTCGAAAAAGTGCGCTGTGCCCGGTCAAGCAAACGGCCGGTGCGTTCCAGCGCCACAATGGTGTTGTCGAATGTTGGCTTTTCAGAATTGTTTGCCACCGTTCCAACTTCCTTGAGTTGGTCGCGCATGCCCTGCTCGATTGCCGGCGCGAAGTGTTCGTCCTTGATCTTGTCGAATGGCGGGACGTGATACGGCAGCGAGCTTTCGGTGAGGAACGGGTTATCGGCGATATTGGGATTTTCCACAGGTGACGTTTGCGCAATGACAGAGATAGCTGTGATGTGCGTTACTGCCACAATTATGCCGAATACCGCGTGAGCAGATGTCAATTTTACCAGCGAACAAGGACGAGCGTGCATGGTTTGGACTTTCCGCAGGCTCGCGTCCCCAGGCAACAGCGATTACGGTCGCACACACGCATGAGACGTATTCTCTCAATCCTGCTGCTGATCGCGTCGGTCGCGGCAGCGTCAACAGACGCGGCGCCGACCTTCGACGAAAAGGCAGCTGAGCGGTTCGCGAAACTGGCGCTTGCGTGTGTGGGGAAGGAATACCCGAACAAGATCAGTCACGTGCTGAATAGCGACGCGGACGTGGCGCCGCCGCGCAAGCTTACTCCGACGTTTTGCGGTTGCTACGACTGGCATTCTTCGGTGCACGGACATTGGCTGCTCGTGAGACTGTTGCGCACGTTTCCAGATGCTCCGTTTGCCGCGCAGGCGCGCGAGGCACTGCGCAAAAGTCTTAGCGCCGAAAATTTGAAGCAGGAAGCTGCGTATCTTCGTGGGGAAGGCCGAGGCAGTTTTGAGCGGCCTTATGGATTGGCGTGGCTGCTGCAATTATGTGAAGAGCTGCGCGAGTGGGATGACGACCAGGCGCGAGAAATGTCAGCGAATCTGCGTCCACTCGAAGACATCGCGGTCGAGCGATTGAAAACATGGCTGCCGAAACTTTCGCATCCGGTGCGTGTCGGCGAGCATGATCAAACAGCATTCGGACTCGGCCTGATGCTCGATTATGCTCGCTCAACCAAAAACGATTCTTTCGCCAGGCTGGTTGAGGATTCTGCGAGAAAGTTCTTCCTCTCCGACAAGGACTGTCCCCTCAACTACGAACCTTCAGGTGAAGATTTTTTGTCGCCATGTCTGGGCGAAGCTGACGCGATGCGTCGCGTTTTGCCGCAAATGGAATTCGCGAAGTGGCTCACTGATTTCATGCCGCAAATTCCAAGGACGGGAAACGGCGACTGGCTGAAACCGGTTGTGTCGCCGGATCCGAGCGATCCCAAGCTTGCGCATCTGGACGGACTAAACCTGAGTCGCGCCTGGATGCTCGAAGGAATCCTGTCGGCCCTGCCACGTGGTGATCCGCGTAGAGCGGCGCTGCAGACTGCCGCGGACGCGCATCGACGCGCGGGTCTCGCCGCGGTTACGGGCGCCCATTACGAGGGCGGACACTGGCTCGGAAGTTTTGCCGTTTATCTCACAACACAACGGGGCATCCAAAAAGAAGGAGCGACTGCGTCGCAGAATCAGTAACCGGTCTTCGCCAAGCCGAAAGGGTGTAGCCACGGCGCTGTGTCGCCATGCTAATGGATAATCGAACGGAGCGCCTCGACACCCGCCACGGCGGGCAAGCTATGAGGCGGCTACAGGTTATTAGTCGACCGCGACTGTGCGATCAGTTTCGCGCCGAGCTTTTCCCCCCGAAGGCTGCCAGGCGCGATTTTGCCAGAAGTCCTTCAGGTCCGATTGATTGCCGCGAAAAATGTTGCGCTCCGCCTTTTTGACGTTGGCAACACTTATCGGATAAGACGACCGCGGCAGGCCGCATTTGCCATCACCACAATATTGCCAAAGAGACCAGAAGTTCCACGGCGCTGTGGCTCGCGGCTCTTTGTGATAATTTGCAATCCATAACCAACAATTCGTTAGCACGCTTCTCTGCGCGTTACTGACCCTGGGACTGTTCAACGCCTGCTGTAGATGATATTCGCCGGAATAAATACCCGGATATATGCCGGTGCGTTGGCGGATTCGCTCAACAAAAGCAACGGCCTGATCGGCCCGCATCGTGCCACCGGGATAGTGACCATTCTTTTCGAAATCTAGCACCAGGAGAACGCCAGGAGATCGCGCCGCCGAACCAGCTTGAAACCAGGAATTGGATACAACGCTTAAAAAGTGGTCGGCCTGGCGTACCGGATCAGTTCCGTCGGCATAATGATACGCGCCCCACAACAAGCCCGCCTGGAGCGCTCCCGTTTGGCGGTCGAGATACTTCGCATCGCGCTCAAGCCGCGGATAGGTCGCTTCGTGAATCACACCAATAATGCCTTCACGTTTCATCGAGACAAAATCCGGCCGCATCATGTCGTAATGCGAAAGATTCACGACGTTGCTGCCGGAAAAGGCACACGCCGGAACCAAAAGAAACAAGGCCGCAGCCCGCAAGATAGAAAATCGCATCACCATCCCAGATCGCACCCGACATATCGAACCGCGGGCGCACACTTGCAAGCGCTTTTCATTGGCGCGCAAATTAGTTTGTGCCGCAGGGGCTGATCGCGGCAGTTGGATGTATGAAGTGGGAGCCTCGTTCGGCCGAGGTCAACGCTCTCGGCTACAACTGCAGGTCAGATGGTTCATTCAGATTGAGAAAGAATTTTCTTTCCTGCGATGTGACTGGGATCACCTGAAGTTTTCCGGCTGCGACCAGACAGTCAGTCAATGTTTGTAATGAAAAATCCCCTCCAGAAAGCGCGCTCTGAATATTCGGCAGCGCTTCCCGCGGATAAATCGCCGCCAGCGGCTCGAAGCGATCGTCGATTTTTGCAATCACGCCACGGCATGGCTCAATCTGACCACAAAGAAACGTGAGGTATTCTTTCGTCATGAACGGCATGTCGATAGCGAGCGCGAGCAGATGTTGAGCGCGCATCTGCGTCAGTGATGCAGCCAGACCGCTCAGCGGTCCGCGTGATGGAAGATCGTCCGCGACAAACTGCACATCGACCGGACGCCAGACCGGCTCGGCGCGGGCGGAAACGAAGATTTCGGTCGGTTCCAATTTCTGCAAAAGTTTGAGTTGAATTTGCCAGAGCGGTTTTGCGTGAAACAAAAGTGTTGCTTTGTCTCTGCCCATCCGGCGCGATTCGCCGCCGGCCAGCAATGTAGCAGCGATGTTCATCCGCCGGTCTTGATTGTCATTCCGAGCGAGGCGAGGAACCTCACGCCGGCTGAATGGTCACGCTTTTGTCGTAGTGTGCGGCAAGCTTGACAGGAGAGGTCCTTCGCACGGCTCAGGATGACTGTTAACTACGGTAGAACGAAGCTTTCCGTCACTGAGGATCCTGGCGCGCAGACCACCGTTCCCCTTCAAAAAAACCTGGGCGCCCGGTGCTAATACGCGATCCATCCAGTAACACGGCGCGCTCTCCTGCGTTCCATAAAAACGAACGCCTTGAATCTCAAATTCCTTGCCGATGAATTCGTTGAGATCGATGCCACGTGTAATCACGTTGCGCCGCGCCGCAGCCGGCGAGCAATCGTGTATGCCCAGCGCAACGCAAAGCTCATCGAAAACGTCGAGCGAGAAAAACGTGATCTGGCCTTTGTAATCGTCTTTAAAATCCAGGTAGCGATCGCCGCGAATCCCGCGTCCTGCGAGGCATTCCATCACGGGCACTTCGATCATAGGATACGTGTCCGGTTCGCGACCGTGATGGCCAACGAAATTATGACCCGGCGAAATGTACAAGTGACAGATTTCCACCGGCTGCAACAATATCTGAAATCATCGTAGATGAAAGAAGCGCGAAGCGTCGGTCCGGGGAAAATCATTCGGCGGAAACAGGATGGTTCGCTCGAGTATTTTCGGGACGATCTGACGATTGAAGAGCCGCTCGAAATTCGAATCGGCCGCAAAACTCTGGCTACGACCATGCGCACGCCGGGTCACGACAATGAGCTCGCCGCTGGTTTTCTCGTCTCAGAAGCGATCGTGCACCGTCGAGACGCGATCGTGGAAATTTCGGCAGATCGTGACAATCGAGTGGTCGTCAGTCTTGCGTCAGGCATAAAACCGAAGCTCAATTCCGCCCAACGCTTCGGAACGATTTCATCGAGTTGTGGCTTATGCGGCAAGACGAGCATCGATGAAATCCGCCAAAATTTTCCGGCGATTGGAGCAGTAACTGTTCGGATCGATATCGAGACGTTGTTATCGCTCCCGGAAAAACTGCGAAAGGCGCAGAGCGATTTTGCGCGCACCGGCGGAATTCATGCCGCAGGGATTTTTGATTCGAGCGGCGAATTGAAAATTGCTCGCGAAGACATTGGCCGTCATAACGCGGTGGACAAAGTTATCGGCCGCGCGTTTCTCGATGAGTTGTTGCCGTTGGATCGACATCTGCTTGTGGTGAGCGGCCGTGCTTCTTTCGAAATCCTACAAAAAGCGCTCTCTGCCGGTATTCCCATCGTCGCTGCGGTCTCAGCGCCTTCGACGCTGGCGGTCGATTTTGCTCGGGAAAGCAACCAAACGCTCATCGGATTTTTGCGTCCCCCATCGTTCAATATTTATTCCCATGTCGAGCGCGTGATTCTTGAAACGCTGTAGCCGAGGGCGCTGACCTCGGCAATTTGAGAGATAGCCACGGACATCGCTGCCGCGGTCGGCGCCCGCGGCTACAGCATCAGCGCTGCGAGGCGAAGACTGCTTCGGGATCGGCGCCGGAAACTTTGCCCACCAGAATCCAGCCAAAGCGGCTGACCAGTGCGCCGATTAGAAATGAAATCGCTGCGAATGGAACCAGACCGAAAAACCGCAGAATGAGCGCAAGTGGACCGTTCAACACTTCGCCGATGCGAATGAGCCAGCCCGATCTGTTCTCGTGTATCGCGCGATCGGCCGCGCCGTGTTTATCAACGCTGAGCCAGATCAAAAGCACTGTCTCAACGGCCGCGGCGTAAAATCCAAGAAAGTTGAGTGCGGCGATTCGGTGGCCCACCAATTCCAACACGGCTGCTGCGGACCCCAATCCGGCAGTTCCAAAATGAATCGGGAGCAATGTACGATGCAAAAACCACGCGGGAATCGCGGTGGCTCCGATGAGCACGCCTGTGTAAGTCGCGAGTAAAGTTCCAAAAATTGCCGCACCAAAAATGAAAATCCCGGCGGCGAAACCCAGGAATTGATCAAGTGTGCCGTCAAAAATCTGATGCACGTGCAATTCGAGCGTGATCAACCCCGGAACCGTGCACGTACCAAATCCTGTCAGAATCCACGCGCCCATCGACATGGGAGAGCGATGTTTGAATACGCGCAGCATGTTGAGGAAAAGATGCGGACGGCCCAGATCCATGATCAGCAGAATTGGCGAGAGAATGGCCCCGGCGATGGCGGCGACCCACATGGCTGTGCGCGCAACATCGACATGATCAAACAGTACCGCTGCGAGCGCGATTACCGCCGACATCCCGGCAATTCCGCCAAAGAAAAAGTAGAGAGGAATTTCCCACGTCCAGACCGGCGGTTTGATCACGGGCTCTCCATAGTAGCCGGGTCTTACTGGAATTGGACCGCCTGCAACATCGACACCTTTGCCAGCAACGACGCCGTCTTTCCACGCTTGCTCGCGTAGTTCGTCGAGGCGCTTTTCTGGTGCATTCATCAGGATGAAAATGCGAACGCCACCACGGTGGCGATAATTGACGCGATTGCCGTCGCAATTGCAGCGGTCCACGCCGATTTCAAATAGATCGTTGGGACTTGCGGTTTCGGCGGAAGGCCGTACGCCTCCGGTTCGCCGAGAATCAGAAAGAATGCGTGAATGCCGCGGACGCTCGTCTCTCGCGGATCGTAAAGTTGTGCGTCGTCATAACCGTGTTGACGCAACTCTTCCACACGCTGAGTCGCGCGTGCGCGCAGATCATCGAGTCGTCCGAAGACGATCGATTCGGTTGGACAAACTTTTGCGCACGCGGGTACGAGTCCGCTTTTTTGTCGATCGTAACAAAATGTACACTTAAAGGCCCCGCCGGCGTTTGGCAGCGGTTCCGGTCGACGATCGATCACACCGAATGGGCAGGAGACGACGCAATACCCGCAGCCGTTGCAAACATCGTCTTGCACAAGGACCGAGCCTACCTCGGTACGCACGATTGAGCCGGTAGGGCACGCTTCGAGGCAACCGGCTTCTTCGCAATGCTTGCAAACATCAGAAAGAAAAACCCAGCGAAACGGATCCTCGCCGTTGCCTAACGAATGAGAGCCAACGACCTGATTTCCTTTTTGTCGATCCTGCTCAAGAAACATGACGTGGCGCCAGGTAGAAGCACCGAGATGCCCGGTGTTGTCGTAAGAATTTCCCGACCACTTAAAGCCGTCATCCGGCACTTCGTTCCATTCTTTGCACGCGACCTCGCACGCTTTGCAACCGATGCACACAGTCGGATCGGTAAAGAAGCCGACTTCGACGTTTTCCTGCACGTAATTGTGCCGGCGCTGGTTCGTGCTGTGTGTTCCTTCTCCGATCATAAGATCTGGCATGGACAGAACGCCGCTTCATGTGGGACTTGGATCGTCTCACGCTTTCGGCGTGCCCTGAGGCCGCGCCCTACCATTCCTGGCATGCTCATTCTTTCCCTTCCATTGCGAGGCCGCCTCCGGTTGTACCTGCGCCGGGCGGCGGTTCCTCGGGGTGTAGAACGAGCGGGCCTGTTTGTTGAGCGTGTTTGTTCAGGAACTCGGCGAACGCGCGTCCACGCGGCAGACGCCCAGGCACAATGTTGCAGGTGCAAGCTTTGGCTTCCATGATCGTGACATTTGGTTCGCCAGAGATCGGGAGAAGATCATTGGCCGCGGCGCCGCGCACGAGACCGGCTGTTCCATAATGATAAGGCAACGCGACCTGGTGCACTGTTTTGCCATTGAGCTGCAATGGTCTAATACGCCGACTGACGAGTGCGCGCGCTTCGATCGCTGCACGTAACGAGACAATACAAACGTGATCGCCGTTACGGATCTTAAGCTCGTGTGCGAGCTCCGGCGAAATTTCAGCGAACATCTCCGGCTGTAATTCCGCGAGATGGCTGAGAAAACGCGACATCCCGCCCGCGGTATGATGCTCGGTTAGGCGATATGTGGTCAGCACGAATGGAAATCTCGAATCGCCTGGGGGCGCGAACCGATTCTCACGACGCGGAAACCAATGCTCCGGCGGATTGGTGTCGCGGGAATAAAGTTCATTTGAGACAGGAGACTCGAGCGGCTCGTAATGAGTCGGGAACGGGCCGTCCTTCAAACCTTTTGGCACGTAGATCCAGCCCAGCCCGTCCTCGTGCAGGATAAACGGTGCATCACCTGGAATCGCATCAAGACCTTCGGCGCCTACCTCGGGTTCGTAGTCGGGAGCTTTCCCTTGCACAAATCCGGCAACATCGATGCCGGTCCATTTTTCGGAGTCCCACCAGATCAATTTTTTCCGTTCGCTCCATGGATGGCCGTCCGGCCGCGCGCTGGCGCGATTATAAATGATTCGGCGATCGCTAGGCCAACTGAAGCCCCAGCCGTGACCGAGATAATCTCGTGATTTCCGCGAGTTCGCCTTGTTCAAACCATCGCGACCAAACACCCCGGAGTAAATCCAGGCGCCGCATGCAGTGGATCCGTCAGCTTTCAATTCGGCGAAGCCATTGACCTGTGGGCCGTGATGCGGATTGCCATCGCGGTCAATACCGCCGAAGAGAACGCCCTCGCTCGCGCCGTGTTCAGCGACGGCGGCTACAGGGTTCGTATACCAGCCGTTGATCTCTGCCAGCACGGCTTCCATTTTCGGATCGCCGAGCTCATCTTCCGGATACCACCAATCAAGGGCCCGCAACGGTTCATCGAGCGGGTCGCCTGATTGTTTCGCTTTGGCGATCAGACGCAACGCGAGTTGATGCATAAACCATGCATCCGAACGCGCGTCGCCGGGAGGGTCCACCGCTTTTTCGCGCCACTGCAAAAGTCGCTGCGTGTTCGTGAAGGCGCCTTCCTTCTCGGCGTGACCGGCCGCGGGAAAGAAGAAAATTTCAGTCTCAATCTCCTCAGGCTTCAACTCGCCCCGCTCGATTTCGGGCGACTCACTCCAGAAATTTGCGGATTCGACTTCGACCATGTCCCTTACAACCAGCCATCTCAATTTTGTGAGAGCCTTGCGTTGAAGCCGCGCATTGGGCGCGCCCACTGCCGGATTTTGACCCATGATAAACATGCCTTCCATTTTTCCATCGAGCATGTCGTAGAGATATTCGAAAAAGGAATGGTTGCCGGTGAGTTTGGGCAGCCAGGCGTAACCGAAATCATTTTCAGCAGTTGCGTTTTTCCCATAGTAAGCCTTGAGGATGCTGACGAGGTATTTTGGGTAATTCGACCAGAGACCGGTTTTCTTGGTGTAGCGATCCAGGTAATGCTGAAGAGTCTCATCTCCTTTACGCGGCATCGTGAGATAACCGGGGAGAATGTCGTAGAGCGTGGGAATATCAGTCGAACCCTGGATTGATGCATGACCGCGCAACGCGAGAATTCCGCCACCGGGCCGGCCAATGTTTCCAAGCAGCAACTGTAGGATGGCTGCCGCGCGAATGATCTGAACGCCCTTGGAATGCTGTGTCCAGCCAAGCGCGTAACAGATCGCTGCTGTACGCTCCGGGCCAGATGCAGCAGCGAGCATGTGCGCCACCTTGTGAAAAATATCCGGCGAAATGCCACAGATTTTCTCTACCATCTCCGGCGTGTAACGAGAGAAATGACGCTTTAATTTTTGAAAAACACATTGCGGATCTTGCAACGTAAGATCGCGCAGTGGCCGACTCAGGTCCCCGCCTTTGTAAACCCAACTGTCACCTTCATAGGCGCGTTTGTCTTCGTTCCATCCGGAGAAATAGCCATCGCCGTTGTCTTCCGGATCGCGGTATTCGTCAGACAAAATGCAAGACGCATTGGTGTAATGAACGACGTACTCATGAAAGTAGAGGTTGTGTTCAACCAAATGCCTGATGAGTCCGCCGAGAAACACGATATCTGTGCCCGCACGGATTGGCACCCAAATGTCCGCCAGCGCGCTCGTCCGCGAGAAGCGTGGATCCACATGAATGATTGCGGCGCCCCGCTCCTTGGCCTTCATAACCCAGCGAAAACCGACCGGGTGCGCCTCGGCCATGGATGAGCCCTCGATTAAGATGCAATCGGCGTTGGCCAGATCTTGCTGTGCGGTCGTAGCTCCGCCCCGGCCAAAGGAGGTGCCCAGACCGGGCACCGTGCTGCTATGTCATATCCGGGCCTGGTTGGACACACAGACCATGCCCAGGCCTCCTGTGAACAGCTTTTTAATCAGATAATTTTCTTCGTTGTCGAGCGTGGCGCCGCCGAGGTGGCAAATGGCAGTAGTGTGATTGACGGCTGATCCATCAATCTGCCTGACGAATGTGCGTTTGCGTGATTCCCAGACGCGTTCGGCCACCATGTCCATCGCGCGATCAACGGACATTTCAGTCCATTCCTTCGAGCGCGGTGCGCGATACTTCAGTTTTGTTTCGCGGCGGGAATGCGTAAGCAATTGGTAAGAAGCTGCGCCCTTCGGACAGAGGTTTCCCTGACTGATCGGCGACTCCGCGTCGCCTTCGATGGAAATCAGTTTCCCATCCTTGTGATAAATCACCTGTCCGCATCCGACACCGCAATACGGGCAAATGGAGCGCGCGACCTTTGCGTCATCGATGCGCGCGTGCATCGAACGCGTCTTCTCCGACATCGACTCGAGGCCAGTGCCGTCCTTGCGCTCGCGGATTTGCCTAACAAGCGGCCATTTTGAGAAGAGGGAAGCCATCCACATCCGCATCGATTAAATGATGAGACTCGGATGCTCGAAAGTCGAGTCTACTCGGTCTATTCCGCGAAAATCAACAGATTCGGGGGAGTTGCTCACCCGAGAGCATGTCAACCACCCGGGTGCCGCCGACACGCGTTTTCATCATCACGAATCCGGGATGTTCGTTTACGACCTTGCCGATGACTGCGGCGTCTTTGCCTAATGGCTGGGCGCGCAGAGTCTTCAAAGTAAAATCGACATCCTGCGGTGCAACGATCGCCAGCAATTTGCCTTCGTTCGCCACATAAAGCGGATCCAGTCCGAGAATTTCGCACGCGCCTTTTACTTCTTCGTCTATCGGGATCGATGCTTCATCGAGGAGCATGCCGACTTTTGCCGTCTGCGCGATCTCGCTGAGTGCGCTGGTTACGCCGCCACGAGTTGGATCACGCAGAACGTGTACATCGATCCCGTTGGCAAGAATCGCAGCGACGAGCTCATGCAATGGAGCGCTGTCGCTTGCAATCTCGGTTTCGAACTCCAATCCCTCGCGCACCGACATGATAGCGATGCCGTGCACGGCGATCGGTCCGCTGACAATGATCTTATCGCCACCGGTTGCGCGTCCCGGATGAATGTTTGCCTCGTTCGGGACGACACCAATGCCGGAAGTGTTGATGAAAATTTTGTCGGCTTTGCCACGGTCAACCACCTTTGTGTCGCCGGTGACGAGCTTCACACCTGCGGAATCGGCAGCAGCATGCATCGATTGGACGACGCGCCAGAAATCTTCCATCGGCAGACCTTCTTCCAGGATAAAGCTGGCCGAGAGATAAAGCGGGCGCGCTCCGCACATCGCGAGATCGTTCACCGTCCCGTGAACAGCAAGTTTTCCGATATCGCCTCCGGGAAAAAAGATGGGACTGACCACGAACGAATCGGTGCTGAACGCCACACGTTCACCGTTCAACGAAAAAATTGCGCCGTCGTGAAGTGGCTCGAGCAGTTCGTTGCGAAACTGTGGCAACACCATCTTTTCGATCAATTGGTGACTCAGCTTTCCGCCGCTGCCGTGAGCGAGGACAATCTCCTTATAATTGGTGATCGGCAGAGGACAGGAAGCGCCGAGAAGGGAGGCGTCGTCCATCACTCAAATGACATCTTCGGCGCCGAGCGCGATGTGGATCAAATCCCAAAGTACGTGCACCAGCGTGGCATGCACTTCCTGGATCCGGTGGATGCTGTACGACGGCACGATGAAACAGTAATCCGCGATCTCGGGGAAACGACCACCGTCTTTTCCGCCCCAAGCGATGGTGAGCATTTGTTTTTTGCGCGCTTCTTCCAGTGCATAGATCAGGTTTGGGGATTTGCCGCTGGTACTAACCGCAAGCGCCATGTCCCCCTGTTGACCGAGCAAACGCAATTGATTGACGAAGACCCGGGAAAAATCGATGTCGTTGCCTACCGCAGTCATCGTGGCTGTATCATGCACCAGTGAGATCACTGGAAATGCCACGCGCTTTTCTATTATGGGATGCGTGAACTCGACGGCAAAATGCACCGCATCGCACAGACTACCGCCGTTCCCCATGGTCAGAAGTTTCTTTCCATCGACGAAACGTTTGGCCATGTCGCGGCTCAGTCGTTCGATGTCGTCGGCATATTTCTCAAAAAACTTCTCCTTCATATCCACGCTCTCGCCGCATTTGCGCAGGATCTTTTCGCGGAAGCTTTCGTTAAGCTTGTCGATCTTATTTTCGACAGCCGTCGTCATGGTGCAGCGACCGCAGCTTCCGTTTTCTCCAAATGTCGGCCGTAAGCGTAATACGCGGCGCATGCGCCTTCTGCGGAAACCATGGTCGCGCCCAGCGGATGCTCGGGGTTGCACTGCTTTCCAAACGCCGGACAGTCATGCGGCTTCTTCACGCCTTTGAGCACGAGCCCGCTGATGCAGATCTCCGGTTCCTGTGTATCGATCTCCTTGGTCTCAAAGATTCGGTCTGCATCGTGCTCGCGAAATTCGTAACGCAATTTGTAACCGCTCTTGGGGATCGAACCGACGCCACGCCATTTGCGGTCGCATACTTCGAACACTTCATTCACCAGATTCTGCGCGACACGGTTGCCTTCTTTTTGAACGACCCGCGGATATTGGTTTTCCACGTCGTAAGTTCCGGCCTCGAGCTGGCGCACAGTCATCAGAACTCCCTGCAGGATGTCGAGCGGTTCAAAGCCGGTGATCACGATTGGCACTTTGAATCGCGCAGCAATCGGCTCGTATTCACGGTAACCCATTACCGTACAAACGTGACCCGGCCCTAGAAATCCCTGCACTCGATTGAGCGGCGATTGGAGAATGGATGCAATCGAGGGCGGAACGAGTACGTGTGAAACAAGAATTGAAAAATTCTCAATACCCTGTTTCTGCGCCTGAAAAACCGACATTGCGTTGGCGGGCGCGGTCGTTTCGAACCCGATTGCAAAGAAAACGACTTTCTTTTCCGGATTTGCGCGGGCGATCTTTAAACAATCGATCGGCGAATACACCACGCGGATATCGGCGCCACGTGATTTCAGGATCAATAGATCATCTTTTGAGCCGGGGACGCGGAGCATGTCCCCGAATGAGCAGAAAATCACATCCGGTCGCTGGGCGATGGCATGCGCTTTATCGATCATCTCGAGAGACGTGACGCAAACCGGACAGCCGGGTCCGTGCACGAGCTCGATTTTATCCGGCAACAAACGGTCGATCCCATACTTGACGATGGTGTGCGTCTGTCCGCCGCAGACCTCCATCAAGACCCATGGCTTGGTGGCTATGCGACGAAGTTCGTCGACAATCTTTGTCGCCAGCGCTTCGTCGCGATATTCGTCCAGAAATTTCATGAGGAGTTGCCCGCTTCCGCGGTCGGCCACGGATCTACTTCTGGTGTATCGAGTTCGCCGAGTTGTTTCATTTCTTCGAGAAGTTTGTAGGTCCGCGCAGCTTCTTCCTCGTTCACTTTGCTGAGGGCGAAACCGACGTGCACCAGGACGTAGTCGCCGGTTTGAACTTCCGGTGTGTATTCGAGACAGACTTGCTTAACAATTCCGCCGAAGTTCGCCTTGCCCATGCGAACGCCGTTCGAATCGTTGGCTATCTCGATCAATTTACCTGGAATCGCGAGACACATGGTTTTTGTTCGCCGCAACTGCGTCGGTCACCTTGCCGATCGCGACGCCGTCGCACAGAAGTACCCTATCACCACAACGAGGATTGGTCAGCAGGTCGAGTGGAACATTCTTTATCGCACCGGCGACGCGGATCCTGCCCATTTTCATTCCGCCTTCCATGGTAAAACCGACAATTTCGCCGTACACCAACGTCATAAGTCATTTCAATTTCGATTCCGCTTCAAAGAACTCCGCGTGCGCGCCGACAGCGACGAGGGCGACTCCGCCAATCACATTTCCAATCAACGTCGGTACGAGATAAGACGCAACGCAATTCAGGAATGAAAGTTCGCCGGAGGCGACCAGATAGAACGTTTCCACACCCCCCGCGATCACATGCGGCAATTGGGCCAGGCCGATCAAATAGGCGAGAATTATAATCACCCACACGCGTGCTGCTTCCGCGAACGGCAGCAACCAAACCATCAACGCGATGAGCCAGCCCGCGACAATTCCTCGCCATAACAGGGTAGCAAAGTCAGGGTGGATCGCAGCGCGCCCAATTTTGAGGAATACTGTGCGCGCTTCAGGTGAAAAGACGTTCGAATGCCATGCCAGCCAGGCGAAAGCGAACGCGCCGAGCAAATTCATCGAAAGCACAATTGCCCAAAGCCGCGCGACGTTACCCAACATGTCGACTCTTCTCTCGCGCAGCAGCGGCAGAATCACAGTCAGTGTGTTTTTGGTGAAGAGTTGTTGGCGGCCGAGAATGACAATGAGAAAGCCAACGCTATAGCCAAAATTTGTTAGAAGCGGCGACCAGCCGGTTTCAGGAAGATGCATCCGTAAAAGCCCTTCGCCCACCATGGAAAAACCCATCGAAAGTCCGGCAGCCAACCCCGACAGCGCAAGCTCAGCGGTACCACGGCGAAGCTCGTGCTCGCCTTCGGCGTAAACCGCTTCGTAAACGACTTCGCCCGGCGGGGCGGTTCGGTCGATGATCTCGTCTTCCTGTTTTTCACGAACTTTTTTTCGGTCGACGGTCATGACGATCTATGATTTGCAGTGCGCGGCGGCCGCTTGTCCGAAAGCGATGCTGCCATCATTAGGCGGAAGACGCTGATGCCAGTACGGCTGGAATTTTTCCTCCCGTAAACGGTCGACCAAGTATTCGGTCAGGTAGCGATTTTGAAAGCAGCCGCCGCCGAGAACGATTTTTTGGCTCCCGATTTTTTTGGCGACGGCAACGGCGGCCTCAATCAGACCGTTGTGAAACTTGGCCGAAACGAGGCCGGCACCTACGCATCCGGTAACATCCTCAAGGAGTTCCCGAATGGCGGGTTCCCAATCCACCACGATTGGCGCTGTAGCTGTCACCACAAATGAATACGCATCCGCGACACCGCTCTGGCGTGTGAATTCCAGGTCCATTGCGGCTTGTCCTTCGAAACTGGAGGTCTGCCGCAGTCCCACCAGCGCCGCTACAGCATCGAACAATCGACCAACGCTCGACGTAAGTGGCGCGTTGATCTGTTTTTCCAACATTTGCCGAAGCAGAGACTTCTCTTGTTCGGAAAGACCGGCCACTAACTGTGGGAAATCCCATGCGCGATCGCTGAAGATCTCGTAAAGCAGTCCCAGAGCGCTGCGACGCGGCTCCTTAATCGCGCGATCGCCGCCGGGTAACCGAAATTGTCTGAAATGCGCGACGCGTTCGAAAGATCCATCCTCTTTGACGAGTAAGAATTCGCCGCCCCAAATCGTTCCGTCCAGGCCGTAGCCGGTGCCGTCCCATGCTACGCCGAGCGCGGGCGGTTCAATCTCATTTTCTGCCATGCACGCGACGACGTGCGCCAAATGGTGTTGGATGGGCGTGCTAGACAATCCAAGCTGCGCCGCGAATTTCGTCGAAAGATAATCCGGATGCATATCACAGGCGACGATATCGATTCTGGCCTCGTAAAGGCGTGGTAGATCCTGCGCTGAATGTTGAAACGCCAAGTACGCTTGTTTTGTTTCCAGATCGCCGATGTGCTGGCTGATGAAAATGTTGTTATCGATTTTTAGCGCGACCGTGTTTTTCAAATGTGCGCCGACCGCAAGAACAGTTTTCGATTCTCGGTTTTCAGTTTTGGATCTAATCGCGATGGGAAGCGGTGCGTAGCCGCGAGCGCGACGCAGGACCATTTCACGATCACAAATGACGCGCACAATGGAATCATCCATGTGACGTACGATCGGACGATCGTGGACAAGAAATAGGTCCGCGAGGCCGTGCAATCTTTGCAACGCTTCGCGTTCGTCGATGCAAATTGGTTCGTCGCTCAAATTGCCGCTGGTGGCGACTATCGGGAAACTAAGTTCGCGCATCAGCAAATGATGCAATGGCGAATACGGCAGCATCACTCCGAGGTTCGGATTTCGCGGCGCGACAGCTTCAGCCAGTTGGTGGAGGCGGCTCGCCGGGACATCCGTTCGACGCGCTCGGCCACCGCGCCCTACCAACAAAACAATCGGTGACTCTGGCGAGAGCAGCAGCCTTTCCTCGAGCTCGGAGACTTCACAATCGGCTCGCACGGCGTCGAGCGAAAAATACATGAGTGCAAACGGTTTCTCTTCGCGATGTTTCCGGTCACGCAGACGACCGACTGCCGCTCGGTTGCGCGCATCGACGATTAGTTGGAAACCACCGATGCCTTTAAGCGCCACAATCTTGCCGGAGCGAATCGCGTCGGCCGCTTTTCGCAGAGCGTCGTCCTTCTCCGAAAGCGTGCCGCCGTTTTCGTCCCACAACTGCAATTGAGGACCGCACCGGGGACAAGCATTCGGCTGTGCGTGAAAACGGCGGTCGAGCGGATCGTGATATTCACGTTCGCAATCCGGACACATCATGAACTTTTTCATCGACGTGTTCGCCCGGTCGTACGGCAGCGCTTCTATGATTGAAAATCGCGGGCCGCAATTTGTGCAGTTGGTAAATGGATAGCGAAAACGGCGGTTGGTTGAATCGAAAACCTCGCCGAGGCAATCCACGCACGTCGCGATATCGGGGAGAATCAACGCGGACTTATCTCCGGCAGTCTCGCTTTCCCTGATCTCGAATCCGCTGTACCCAATTGCGTCAAGAAAAGATGATTCAAGACTTTGAATGATAGCACGCGGCGGTTTTTCTTTTCGGAGCCGAATCGAAAAGGCATCCAGCGCAGTGCGCGGACCTTCCAGTTCTACGAACACGCCTTGGGAGGAATTCGAAACCCAGCCGTTGAGCTTCAGTTCGGATGCGAGTCGATAAACGAATGGGCGAAAACCGACGCCCTGGACGGCGCCGCGCACGATGACCCTCAAGCGCTCGCGATTCATGGCGAGCCGTTCCGGCTAACGAAACAAGCCGTCAACAAAACCGATTTGATAAAAGAGGAACAAACCAAAAATTAAACTGAGCATGCCAGCGGCAGCACCTATATGACGATTGAAAAGTCGAAAACGATTTGCCGAATATGTGATGGGGGCGGCGATGGCCGCAGTGATCAGCATCATCCCGGCGATCGTCCCGACGCCGAAGATCACTAGATACATCATCGCCCAAATCGGGTTGCGAATAACGGGAAGGACAAGCAGCGCAACTGCGGCCGACCCAGCCAGACCGTGAACGATGCCGATGATTGTCGGCCGCAGTGCGCGATAGAGCTTCCAGTTTCCGAATTGTCGGTCTAAACGCGCGGTTGGCACCGCGTCCTCGGCGTGCCCATGTTCTTCCGGACTATGTTTGTGTGGATGACTATGAATGAAGTCGCCATGCCGATGAGTGTGTTCGTGAAGATGCTGGCTCGGCGAAACCGATTCCACGCTGTGCCTAAACGCGCGCAAGTTCAGCAGGCCAAGTAAAACCAGCATGATCGCTACACAAAATTCCAAGCCCATTCCGAGACGCTCTGGGATTACCACGCCGAATAAAATGATCGCTCCACCGACTACGAGCAGGGTGATGCTATGTCCGATGCCCCAAAAAACTCCGGTCATTGCGGCGCTGCCGATGTGACGTTGCCGGCTGACAATAGTTGTGACCGCAACGACATGATCGGAGTCGGTGGCGTGCCGCATGCCGAGAAAAAAGCCGAGAAATAGAATTGAAAGCAGAGTCATGAGGGCACCGGTTGGATCTGACGAAACTTCACCGACTTGATCGCGCATTCTTTGCCCTGTGTTTCCTCGACAGTCTTGCTGCACGACGGGCATTGAAATGTCACAACGGGTGCACCCGCCAGAATATCGTCCCAGTATTTCGGTCGCCCGCGATAAGAGCAATGCGGGCAGTCCACAAACGCTTCGACCTTGTCGATTTTTAGACTCGATCCCTCAAGCGACGTTTCTTTGGTGATCGATTCATAACAAAAGCGCAGCTGATCGTGCTCGATGTGGCTGAGCTCGCCGATCTCGAGCCGAACCTCGCAAATTTTCTTGTCCGGATTCTCGCAAGCGAATTCGGAAAGTTTCTCGACCAGGTTCGCGGCGATCGAGAACTCGTGCATGTAATTTAGACCGCGAGCAAAGCGACCGCGACTTTCTCAATGCCTTCCCCGGTTTTGCAACTGGTCGGAATAACTTTGATATCGGGCTTGAGTTTGTGCACGTCGCTGGCCAGATCTTCAACGCTCACGTCCATCGCCGTGGCCATATCGATTTTGTTAATTACGACAAGCTGCGCGCCAAGAAACATATGTGGATGTTTGCGCACCATCCAGGGTCCCTCGGTCACGCTGACTACGACCACACGCGCCTTTGAGCCCAGTGGAAACTCGGCAGGGCAAATCAGATTCCCAATGTTTTCAATGAAAAGCAGCTTGACCTTATCGACGTCAATCTTGCGCAAGCCTTTGCCGACAAGATTCGCATCCAGATGGCAACCGTTGACGGTGGCGATTTGAACAACCGGCACATTCTGTTTTGCGATTGCGTCGGCGTCGTTGCTGGTCGTCGCATCGCCGTTAAATACGGCAACACCCATTTTGTCCTTCAATTTTTCGACCAGCTTCGCGATCAATGTGGTCTTGCCGGATCCAATCGCGCCCATGAAATCGATCGCTGTTGTTCCATGTTGGTCCAACAAGGCGCGATTCTCCTTCGCAAGTTTTTCATTCGCTTCGAGCAAACTGTGCTCGAGCTCGATGTCGTAGATCTCATCCGGCGACGCTTCGATGGTCGCCTGTATCCCGCCTTCGTTAGCCATGAATCAGTGAGCCAATCCGGCGAGGCCCGTCGGGGTGTGCATTTTCTTCAGCACCTTGCCGCCGCCGAGATACATGTGAACACCGCATGGCAGGCATGGATCGAAGCTGCGCACTGCGCGCATGATGTCGATGCCCTTAAATTTGTCGGGACCATTGTCTTCAAAGATCGGCGTGTTTTGCACGGCGTCCTCGTACGGTCCCGGCGTTCCGTATATATCACGCGGATTAGCGTTCCACGGAGTGGGAGGGTACGGATGATAATTTGCGATCTTGCCGCCGCGAATGACCAGGTGATGTGAAAGAACACCGCGGACTGCTTCGTGAAATCCGCAACCGATGGCTTCGTCGGGAACCTTGAAAGGTGTAAACGTGGCCGTGCGCCCCGCGTGCACTTCCGCGATTGCCTTCTCAAAGAAATAATAAGCGCAGGCTGCGGCATACGCCTGGAAATAGGTGCGAGCGCGATCGCGCTCGATGGCGTTGCTCCACTTCGGAATGTGCCAGGTAAATTCGACCTCCGGTTTTGTCGCCGTCTTCGGCAACCGAATGCGCACCGTTTTGTCCCCCGGCGCTTTGACGTAGCCGATATCGACCAAACCGGCGAGTGCTGTCGCCCACAAGCGCGCGATCGGGCCGCCACCGGTGTCTAGTGCCAGGTGATCGCCGGTGCGTTTATCCAGCCAGCGCGGCGACATGACCCAGGTGTAATTACCGGCAAAATCACGTTTCTGCGGTTTAGGAATAGTGGTTTGGTTCCAGGGATGCCGGCGATCGACTGGATTGCCTAACGGATCGTTCTTTACGAATACTTCGCCGTTCTCACCCCAGTCTTCATAATATGAGGAGCCAAGCAGAATACGGATGCCGAGGTTAATATCGACGAGATTGGTAGTGACGAGCTCGCCGTCTACCACGATACCGGGCGTAACGTACATCGCCTTGCCCCATTCGTTCATGGTCTTGTAGTTGTAATCGCAAACGTCCGGGTCCTGGAACGAACCCCAGCAGCCTAACAGGATGCGGCGTTGGCCGACTTGCTCGTATCCCGGCAGGGCCTCATAGAAAAAGTCGAACAGGTCGTCATGCAACGGCAGGCAGCGTTTCATGAACTCGGCATAATGCGCCAGACGCACCATGTAATCGGTGAAGACCTGAATCGACGGCACGGTGCCGACGCCGCCCGGGTAGAGTGTCGAGGGGTGAACGTGTCGCCCTTCCATCAAGCAAAACATCTCGCGCGTGTAACGGCTGACTTGTAACGTTTCGCGGTAAAATTCGCCTTCGAACGGATTCAGCGCGTGCATGATGTCGGCGATGGTCCGATAACCGTGGTCCTTTGCGTGGGGCGCCTCTGTTCTTTGCGCTTTTTCCCAAACACCAGGGTTTGTTTCTTTCACCATCATCTCGCAGAAATCGACGCCCACCAGATTGTCCTGGAAAATATTGTGATCGAACATGTACTCGGCTGCTTCACCGAGATTCACGATCCATTCTCCAAGCGGCGGTGGTTTCACTCCGTAGGCCATTTGCTGTGCATAACAGGAGCAGGTGGCGTGATTGTCACCGCAGATGCCGCAGATCCGGCTGGTAATGAAGTGGGCGTCGCGCGGATCTTTGTTCTGCATAAAGATGCTGTAGCCGCGGAAAATCGACGAAGTGCTGTAACATTCGACTACTTGTTTGGTGTCGAAGTTAATTTTTGTGAAAATGCCGAGACTGCCGACGATCCGGGTAATCGGATCCCAGTTCATCTCTACGATGTTCCCCTGGGGTGCAGATGTCCCTCTCTGGGGTGCGGTGATTACTTCAGCCATAAATATCTCCTTTTAGTTGCGACTCTGTCCGTAGAATTTCGGTTCGTATCCAGTGGTCAGTTCGCCGCCTGGATGACGCCACTTTGGTTCTTTGTTGACGGCGCGATTTGTGATTGCGCGCAGTCCCCGAAGCACGCTTCCCCACATGCCAACGACCACCGTGGAAAGGGCTGAGCCCGGCGGCGCATCCATGAACGGCATGAATTTATCGGGGAAACCGGGCATCGTGCAGCCGATGCAAATTCCGCCCACGTTCGGACAACCGCCGACGCCGTCCATCCAACCGCGCTTGGTCACGTTGCAGTTAACGACAGGACCCCAGCAGCCAATTTTTACCAGGCATTTCGGCGAGCCGTACTCCTTGGCGAAATCGGCCTGCTCGTAATAACCGGCGCGATCGCATCCCTCGTGCACGGTTTTACCGAACAGCCAGGTCGGCCGCAGTTGATCGTCCAGCGGAATGATCGGAGCAAGCCCGGCAACTTGATAGAGAAGATACAGCAGCGTTTCCATCATGTTATCCGGCTGCACGGGACAGCCCGGGACATTCACAACCGGCAAGCCGGCTTTGGATTTCCAGTCCCAGCCGAGGTAGTCGCACAATCCCATTGCGCCTGTGGGGTTTCCCTCCATGGCGTGAATACCGCCGTAAGTGGCGCACGTTCCCGCGGCGATAACAGCCGTCGCTTTCGGTGCGAGTCTGTCGATCCATTCATTAGTCGTGATGGGCTGCCCGGTCGCGGGATCGGTACCCATCGCGGCCCAATAACCTTCCTTTTTGATTTTTTCGTTAGGCACCGAGCCTTCGAGCACGAGAACAAACGGCTCGAGCTTGCCCGCAGCCGCGTCGAACCAATGCTTCATAAAATCATCGCCGACTTCATAGGCGAGTACGGGATTATGGACGTGGACCTTTGGCAGGCCGGGAATGGCGCCCAGGATAACGTCTTCTATGCTAGGCAGCGAGGCAGCAGTGATGGACACAGAATCTCCGTCGCATCCCAGACCGGTCGTCATCCAGACGATATGAATTTCTTTAACGTCCGGAGGACGATCGGCAATGATCATCTCAGGTGCTTTCATGGTTTTTACCTCCTGCTTTTACATAACTGTTTTCAAAAATTGAATTTTTGGGAGCGCGGCACTACATGCTTTTCAGTCGAAAATAGCGCCGCATTTCGGGTATCATCGCAATTACTACGATAATGATAATAAGAGCCACAATCGCGCCCAGGATTTCCCATGCCAAAAGGGCTACATTGGTCGTTTCGTCCATAGTACCTCCTATATGATTTCGCTTGGCTGCGAAGTTTGGTCGCAACTATTTTTGCCCGCAGAACATTTTGCCGATCGCCCGGCGCGAAGGTCGGCAATCAGGTTTTCGATCATTTCAACCGCCGGCGTGACGGCTGCCCGGACAATCGCGCTCAATCGGATCTGTCCGTCTTCGCGCTCTAAAACGGCAGGTTCGCATCCCACCACGTAGACCTCGCGCGGTTTGCCGCCGAGCGAGCGCACTAACTGCAGCGCCCGAACTGGATTCATGCTATGAGCATTAACTACCTCATCAATTCCTTCGTCTAGTTTATTTTTGTCCGGCTCGATATTTATTTCCGGCCGGATCAGGTAGATCGTTCCGGGCGCTTCGCCACGGGGAGAAGCATCGATTAAGATTGTGGCGTCGTAATCATCCATAATCGCGTAGGCAAGATCGTAACTGCGGATACCAAAATCGCGGACGGTTACGCCGTCGGGCAAAGGACGTTTGGCCAATTCCACCGCAACTTCGCAACCGAATGCGTCGTCTCCGAAAAAAATGTTTCCGATGCCGGCAACGAGAATGCGTTTCATCTCCAACATTATTGCATGAGGTCACGTAGCGCGCGCGGGTCAGGGATTCCCCGATACAAGAATCATGGCGGCGTTCTCTTGCATTGAGTGAATTGCGGCCGGATTTTTATGGCAACCGACCAATGGGCGGCCGAACAAAACAGACCGACCGGGTGTCGCGACTCTTGGAAAGGAGGGAAAAATGGACAATCGGCAAAACATCAATGCCGTTGTTCTCAGTCAACCATGGGAGGAGCCAGTTGGGTAAATGTCCTGTTGGGCATTTGGGTGCTCATTTCACCGTTCATGGTCCAATTTGCGCGGTTACCCGCAGCAATGTGGAACAACGTGATCGTCGGCATTGTAATTGCGCTACTCGCGCTCATTCGCACGAGCACACCATGGCAATCAGGGTGGAGTTGGGCCAACGTAATCCTTGGGATATGGATGATCATCTCCCCGTTCGCACTCGGCGCCATGACCACGGCGATACTTTGGAACAACATTATCCTGGGCATCGTCATTGCACTTGTTGCCTGTGCTAACGCCACGATGAGGACTCCCGCAGCTGTATAAAAGCGCCTGAGAAAAAAGCGCGCGATGTCTCTCAGTCACGTCCACAGTTTCGATTGAGTCACTCGCGCGCCCGACGGGCGATTCGATTCGACGTAGCAGATTCTCTTTTCGCTTGAGTTTCCCGAATTAAATCGGTTCCACTTCGTCCGCTGAATAAAAGAATCGATGTCCGATGTGGCGATCCATTCCCAAATCGCGCCCGGGATCATCCTCCAGGACGAGTGCAAAATGTACGTTGTGCTCTACGTCCTCTTCGACCGCTTCGATGATCCCCACCTTCCCGTCTAGCGCCATGTCCATGATATCAGCGCGCTTTTTAGGGCGAATCCGTACACGGTCGCCTTTCTTAAGATCGACACCGCGGACGTTCGCGCTTTCGATCTTCTGCGCCGGATTAAAAAAATCCTGATTGGACGCACGCACCTCGCGCAGTGTCCCGTGCATTTGCATGAAATGCTCCGCAGAAAGTCTTTCCGTTCGTTCAAGAATCCGACGCGCATGCTCGTCGATATTTCGCATCTCTAATTTCTCCTCATCAGTCATCGTTTTGACGCGCAAGGCCAGGATTTCGTCGATCTCAGTGCTGTCGAAAAGATCGCCTGCGCTTTCGGCTGCGACCTTCGGATAATCGTAAAGAATAATCGGAGACGCCAACATCGTATCACGGTCGTGCTTTGCTTCATCGCCCACCAGCACCGGCCAGCATCCGATATTCCGGCACGCTTTCGCCGCGTTTTCGTATTTTGGATCGGGATCGAGCAGTGATATGAATTCGCCCCCCGTGGCGTGCAAAACCGTATGAGTTGACGCGAACGTCCGCATGATCACTTCTTCATGGGTCTCCACGCGGTCCGAGGGCACCGGTGTTTCGTTAAAAATGCGCACTGTGATCTTCGAAACTGCTCGATCAACCTCGTGCGTCTCGAGCTCAAGTCGTCCGGAAATCATTTCATTTCGCCGCACCGTTGTTCCATCGATCGTGCGCGCGTTTGGGAAAGTGAACTTCTGTCCGTGTCTTTTTGGCGCGCTTAACGAAACGGGTCCCAGTTTTATTTCGCGTTCAATTGCTTCGAGCCAGACCTGTTCACCCGTCTCTCGCGCCAATGGTTGGAGAAAGCGTACGTTTATTTCCAGCGATACGTCATGCGATTCATTGCGCACGAGGCATTCGGTCTGCATCGAACACCGTTCGCGATCGCCTTGCGCTGCGCTGTACTGTTTTGGGTAAACCCGTCCGAAGGTGAAACGCTCGCGCTGGTTCTTTTTTGACGACGCGCGGTACGGATAAAGAATGTAGCCTTCGTAGAGAACGGCATGGACGACTTTATCGACAAGTTCGCGATTCATGACGCCACATTTCCGTTGGGCGTGAGCAAGCGCTCAAATACCTCATCCCATGACGATAATCCTTCGCGCCGCTTAAATTCGTAGAGTTGATCGAACACGTCGCGACGCATCGCGATCCACGCGCTATCCGGATAGTGGTGCTCCATCAGTTCCTGCCAGCGCGCGATCGGCAAGCGCCAGGCGCATTCCTTTTCCCAGGAAACTTTTTGGATTTGCAATCGGCCGTCCGGCGCAGCGTAAAAAACTGTTCCGCTGAAAAGGAAGAGCAGGGGAACTTCGCCATCCTGTAGAGCGTAAAAATATTTCGTGGCGGCGACGTTGAAATCGAACGTACACGGCACAGGCAGGATTGTTCTGGTGTGGCCATGAAATCGGGGCACGATCGTGTTGGCGTGCGTCCAAAGCCTGGTTCGCAAAGTTTTTCCCCAATCTTCCGGCGCACCGAAAAGTTCTTTTAACTTTTTCTTTTCCTCCGCGTCGTAAACGCGCTGCGGTGATTGAATCTGGATTTGTGTTTGGAGCATTATGCTCTGGATTGTTTCCGTTTCAGGCGTGTTCGTGATTTCCAAAATGAAATGCAATAGCGGCGCGAGCCCGCGCTGGGCTGGCTCAATTCCAGTCACTTTGAAATTAAGATCAGGCATTCGCTTTCAGCTGCGAAAAGAAGCTTTCGATTCTGTCCCAGACTTCCTGACCGCCGGAGAGACCGCGCCAATGCATCCGGATCGTCCCGACAAGCTCGTAACACCTGTCGATCGGCGCGATGAAATAATCTCGCGCCTTCCCAGCACGATGGACCAGTAGCGCTTCCACGTCCGGTTGCAGTTTTTGCAGGAGAGCATTTTGGCTCACTAGCGCTTTCCACGCATCGAGTGGAAGGAGCGATTCGGTAGCGCCCGCGGGACTTGGATAATACGCCATCATTTTTTTTCTATGCGAACTGTAAAAGAAAAAGGCGAGGTTGATTGGCAACGCGAAATTCTCCCAGTCGGCGTCAGCCATTGCAAAGTCGGGCAGTGCACGGGCGTCGCGCGGGATCAATTTGAATCGCCCTTCAACCACGTCCTGGAATCGCAACGCACACGCGTCGCATGCGCAAACGATCTTTTGCGTCGTCATCTCGAGGAGATGTCGATGCTGCGGCGGAACACGAATGCTGCAGAGCTCGCATTGCTCGACAGCCGCGCGGCGGAGCGACTCCCCCTCAGGCTTGACCCCAGCGAACTTGCGCAAATTAGCCAGGGGTGAGCTCACGGAAAACTTAACGCCAGCCGCGTCTGCGTTAAAGAAGCGATGTAATGCTAGGCAGGGGGAATGTTTCCCATTCCGGGAACGATGGGTTCCCGATCATCAGCATTGATTCCGGTCGAATCACGCGCGCTTCGATAATTTTTTCGGTTTGGATCACGACCGGGCTCATGACTCTTGAGGGCCTGCTCTTCGCCCTTCGGAGTCCCGGCCACATGCACGGGCTGTGGATTTTTGCTCATGGGTCTCTTTTTGTTGTGGTTTCCTGTTCGTTATCAGTGGGGCACACTGTAAATTTCGGTTGTAAACTGTCCGGCGCGTTTGCGAAATTGTCTACCGCGCCTTCAACTTCCAATCCCGTCACATCGGGCGCAGCTGCGTAAATGGCTTCTTCGATCGACGATTTCAATGTTACCCGCGATGACGGACAACCGTGGCAATTTCCTTCCAGTCGCAATCTGATTCCACCCTCTGGCGTTACTCCGATCACTTCTACGCTGCCTCCATGCAGCCCGAGGCGCGGTTTGACCTTTTCCAGCGCCCCACGCACGCGCGCCTCCAAACCGAGCGGATGCAGGCCGTGCAGGATCAACAGATTGGAAACAAGAGGATCCTCCGCCAGTTTATCAACTAATGTAAGATCGTTCTCGTGAACAATCTCCAGAGCGCGTTCCAACGTGGCGCCGTGCAATTCCAGCAACGCCTGAACCAACTCACGCGCCTGCGCCGCAACAGCCGAATCGGCGGCACCATTAAGCGCGTTGATCAACTCTTCGATTCGCCCTAGCTCCTTTTGAAATTGCGGGCCGTGGGGTTCCATCGGTCTTTCATTTAGTATCGCACCGTGGCGGTGATACGCATGTGCAATTCGCTAATGATTCAACGGTACCCAGCCGCGGGTGGAGTAATCGCTCAGCGTCAGAGAGATCATAATGAGCAACCAGATCACGCCAGCTACGGCCGCCAGATGCAGAAGGCGGCTGCTACCCTTTATGTGCATAAAAAAAAGAGCGATCACGATGGCCTTGGTGATCGCAATTGCGAGCGCCACGATGAGATTGAACGGGCCAAGATCGACATAGCCAATCATCCAGGTCAGAGCCAGCAGCGCCAACAGGGCGATACAGCTCCGCACGTAAACTTTCGGCTGAACAACTTTTTCCATTAGCGGTGTCCCACTAAGTACAAAAGAGGAAATAGAAAAACCCAGACAATGTCGACGAAATGCCAGTAGAGGCCGGCGATCTCGACGGTGTTGTGATTTCCGTGAGAAAATTTTCCAAGCCACGCAAGCAGCGTCAGAACCAGCATGATCCCGATCCCCACAGTCACATGGATTGCGTGCAACCCGGTCATTGCAAAGTAAATCCAGAAGAATAATTCGGCGTTATACGGGTCGGCGCCGTGCCATTCAAAATGAGTTCCTGGAACCAGGTGATCCACATAGTCTTTGTGGTATTCGATGCCCTTGATCGACATGAACACGCATCCAAGGAAGGCGGTGCCGACGAGTAACCAGGTCAGGATGCGCCTTTGATCTAGTTTTGCGGCACGGACGGCCAATGCCATCAATAAACTGCTAATGAGTAGGACCGCCGTGTTTGTGCCGCCCAGAACGACATCGAGTTTGCGACTCGTTTCGATAAAAATGTTGCCGTAGGTGAAGCGGTAAACCGTGTAGCCCAGAAAGAGTCCACCAAAAAACAGCACCTCAGTGGCAAGGAAAATCCACATGCCGAGCTTTGCCGCATCGCGCTGCTGCTCGATGTCATCGAATTGCTGGGCGACGAATGCTTCTTCAGAGGCTGGCGAGGTCAAGGTCGACATCTTTTTCAGCTGAATAGGAATAGGGCGGTCCGGTTACCACCGGGGTTTGTTCGAAGTTGTGTTCTGGCGGGGGCGAAGGCGTCTGCCATTCCAGGCCTGTCGCACGCCACGGGTTTGGCCCCGCCGCACGACCATGTTTCCATGACCAGATGAAATAAATCAGCGGCATCAAATATCCCACACCCAGGATCGACGCGCCGGCAGTTGAGAGCACATGATAAACTTGGAACTCCGGCGGATAAACATGGTACCGCCGCGGTTGCCCGAGATAACCGAGGATGAACTGCGGAAAAAATGTCAGGTTGAATCCGATGAATGTGATCATGGCCGCGAGCTTGCCCGCAAATTCTGGATACAACCGTCCGGAAATTTTCGGCCACCAATAGTGAAGGCCGCCCATGAACGCCATCACCATTCCGCCCACCATGATGTAATGAAAATGCGCGATAACGAAATACGTGTCGTGCACATGAACATCAACCGCGAGCGCGGCGAGAAACAGCCCGGTCAGGCCGCCGATGGTGAAAAGACCGATGAATCCCAATGCGTAGAGCATCGGTGTTGCGAAATGAATGGAGCCTTTGCGCAGTGTCGCCGTCCAATTGAAAACTTTTATGCCGGAGGGAACAGCCACGAGAAAACTAAGCATCGAGAAAATCATGCCGGCGTAAACCGATTGGCTGGACACAAACATGTGATGGCCCCAAACGAGGAACCCTAAAACGGCGATCGCCATGCTCGCGGATCCAATCCACGCATAGCCGTAGATCGGTTTTCGGGAGAAACACGTGATCAATTCGCTGATCACTCCCATTCCCGGCAAAATCATGATGTAGACCGCGGGATGCGAATAAAACCAAAACATGTGCTGAAACAGAACGGGGTCGCCACCCAGTTTTGGATCGAAGATTCCGAGGCCCCAGAAGCGTTCCACGGAGATGAGCGCGAGCGTAATGGCTAGAACGGGTGTGGCGAGCACCATGATCAAACTGGTCGCGTAAAGTGACCAGACGAACAGCGGCAATCGAAACCAAGTCAGACCTGGCGCACGCATTTTGTGGATTGTGACCATGAAGTTCATGCCGGTTATGATTGTTGAGAACCCGGCCACGAAAACGCCGGCTGCCATCGAAATCACGTGCGTGTTTGCGTAGGTAGTGCTGTAAGGAGTGTAGAAGGTCCAGCCAGTGTCGACGCCTCCGTGGATCAGCGACCAGAGCGCGAGAGCGCCGCCGGCGACAAAAATATACCAGCTCATTAGGTTGAGCTTTGGAAACGCAACATCACGCGCCCCGATCATCATCGGCAGAATGAAATTGCCGAGCACGGTTGGAATCGATGGGATCAGAAAGAACCAAACCATCAAGACGCCGTGGATGGTGAAAAGTTTGTTGTAAGTTTCCGATGTGACGAGCTTCGGTTGTGGTGTGACCAGCTCGATTCGCATTAAGGCCGCCGCCACGCTCGCGATCAGGAAAAAGAACAGGATTGTAAAAAGATAAAGAAGACCGATTCGCTTGTGATCCTTTGTCAGCAACCACGAGTGGACTCCGTGGTCTACGCTCAGATAATTCTCGCGCGCAAATTCACCGGGCTGCTCGACGATTGATTCCGTCGCGCTTTTTGTGGGTTCGTGCTCCGAAGTCGAGGTGTTCATTGCGACGGGGGCGGCTGATTGCCGATGTACTTCAAGTAGACGATGAGCTGCATGATCTCTTCCTCGCTCAAATGCCCGGTGAAACTGGGCATGATGTTATCGTAGCCGGCAGAGATTTGTTTCCCGGGCTGCAAGATCGAATCGCGTAAATATTGGTCGTCAGCTGTGACCATTGTGCCATCGGAGAGCGGTACCGGCTTTCGGTAGAGGCCTCGGAGCAGAGGCGCGTGAAACTGGGAGTTCGGCGCGTGGCAGCCGCTGCATCCCCGATCGTGAAATAGTCGTTCCCCTGTTTTCACAATCGATTCGCTCGGTTCCCCTGATTTTAACCAGCGTTCATAGGCAGCGGGCTCCATCACCACCACGCGGCCAATCATCCGGGAATGTTGGGTGCCGCAATACTGGGCGCAGAAAATGTGATATTCACCCGTGCGTGTCGGCTTGAACCATTCACCGGTGTACCTTCCCGGCACAACGTCCTGCTTCACTCGGAATGCTGGAACAAAAAAACTGTGGATAACGTCCTGAGACGTCATCGTTAATGCCACCGTACTGTTGACCGGCAGATGCAGCTCGTTGATCTCCCGCTTTCCTTCGGCGTGCTGAAGTTTCCACATCCATTGTTTACCGACGACTTGCACTTCGATCGCATTAGCCGGCCTTCGCTCGATCCGGAAATAGACCACTGCGCCCCATGCAAAGAGCCCGAGTGACAGAAAGATGGGACCGATGGTCCAGGCGCTCTCAATCAAAAATGAACCGGACTTCGGATTTGAGCGATCAGCCGGCGATCCCCGACGATATTTTACGGAAAAGAAAATGATCGGCAGAAAAATAACGGCCATGAAAAACAGCGAGATGAGCGTCAGCGCGAAAAATAACGCATCCACTTCGTGCGACGCCGTGGAGGCTTGCGGCGGGAAGAGACGGAATTGATCCATGTTTCAATTGCTTTGCGCGTGTCCTCCGGCTGACTGCCGTGTCATCGAAAGAATCCACCACGCGATCGCGACGAGAAATCCCAGGCTTGCGACGCGAAGGATCGCCAGGATTAATCCACCGTATTTTCCGGTGATGGGATTGTAATGGTAACAAAGCAGAAAGACCTGCGAGACGACGGATGAAGATCTCCCTTCTTTCGCGGCCGCCAGCGCGGCATCCAGTTCTCTCGCATTCAGTCTTACCCCGAAGACGTAGCGGGAAATTTTCCCCTCCGGGGTGAGCACGACGACTCCGCTTGGATGCGCGTATTGATTTGTTTGCGGGTCGTAAACGTAACGAAACCCTGTTTGATCGGCTAGTTCTGCGATTGAGCGCTTGTCACCGACGAGGAAATGCCAGGCATCCGCCGCACCGGGTCGCCCGTATTGCCGTAAGTATTCCGATTTTTTTTGGGCGGCAGATTTGGCCGTTTCTCCTGGATCAATACTTACATCGATGATTTGGAAATCCCTGCCTACGCTCAACGGCAACTCATGGAGAGCCTGGATCAACCCATCATTGATCAGGTCGCACAGCATCGGGCAGCGGTAATAGCCCAACACGAGGATAGTTGGTTGTTTGCCGAAATGATCGCCGAGCCGAAAGGGCTGATCATTTTGATCGTGAAAGACCAGATCGGCTGAAATCTGCACGCCGGGGTGTTGCTCGAAAGTCACGCGACTCAGATCGCCGGGTGTTAGTGCGCGCGCTTGCTCCGCGACCGAGCAGATTAACACAAGTGCGAACGCGATCTGTTTCATTGGCTTTCCGGTAATTGAGGTGGCATGGCGGTTTCTGCAGGGCGCGCCTGCATCAAACTCAGCGGCGTTTGCCCCGCGCCGACATCGGGTAAACCACGCTCCAACAGCAGTTCCATGGCACGATCGATGGGGACGCGCACTGTTCCCGAGGCCCGGTTGATCCAGCCGTAAGAATTGAGATCGGCTTCCTCGGCGGCGCGGAACGTCGCCAAATCCACGGGCCCCCTTACTTCCAGTCGTGGCTTGGGAAATTCGCCTGTGCTCGTCAATGGAAGAGTTGGCTGGCCGGCGGTCTTGGTCGGCTCGTGGAATTTGAAGTAATGCATCATTCCCCAGACAACCAGGAAGATGATTAGACAGGACAAAAACAGAAGGAAGGCGATGGCAAATAACGACGGTACATCGACGTCTTTTCGTTCGTGGTCGCGCGTTTGCTCGGTTGTGTTCATGTGGGCACAGCAAGCGCGAGCCGCGGATCGTTTTGGGGAACGAGCCGACGCGCCTCCAAATTCTTCAAAAACGCGAACGCGTAGATACCGCCGATCCCTAGGAAAGCAGCTGGAGCGAACCAGCCGACATAAAAATGTTTCGTATAAATGCTCGGGGCAATCGTCCACCAGATGGCGACAATGTGCGCGGCGAACACGCACCCTGCGATGCATGCCAGGATGCGCCGACGCTTTTTCGCCGACCGCATCAGCAGGAGAAAAAAGGGAACAAAAAAGTGGAAGAGCGCGATGAAAATCGCAATCCACTTCCAACCGTCGTTGATGCGGTGCAAGTACCAGCCGATTTCGTGCGGCAGATTTCCCGACCAAATAACGAGCAACTGGCCGAAGGCGAGGTATGCCCACATCATGGTGAAAGCGAGCAACAGATTGCCGAGCTTGTGAAAATTCTGCTCTGTCGCCAGATGAGCAAGAGGCGATGAACGGGCCGCCCATTCGAGCAGTAAAATCGCCAGCGCAAGTGCGCTCAGAATTTGGCCGATGCAAATAAGGACAGGAAACATGGTTGAGAACCAGTCCGCTTCCATCGACATCAGCCAGTCAACTGCGGCGAACGTCATGGTCACTGGATAAATCACCAGACCCGGTCCGCTCAGTCTCCGCATTTTACGCGTCGGCTCGACTGAAACAGTCGCGTCTTGCTCCGCAGACCATTTTAGCAATTGCCTGGCCATGATGATCCAAATCGCAAAGACAATCGCGGCGCGAAGAATAAAGCCCGGCGCGTTCAGATAGATCCGTGTCTCTCGCAGAGTTTCGTGCGTTGCGACCACAGCCGGATTTTCCCACGGATAGAGTTGGGACAATCCAAAGAAAATTGGGACAAATAGCAGAGCCAGCAAAGGCAAGTTACCGACCGCGGATTCAAGAAACCGTCGCACAGCGTAACCCCAGTCGCCTGCTGTTAGATGATGGATCATGAGCAGCCCCAGCGATCCAAGCGAAAGACCCAGGAAGAAAAAATGGCCGAAGAGATAACCGACAAAGAAATCGCGCGGCTCGATGAACCAGCCAATAAGACATCCGATGAGCCCGATGACGGCGACGCCTAACGAAATATTTTTCGCGCGACTAACAGAACGATCAAGGACCGCGTTCATTTTTTACTCTCCAGCTTTGCTCGCTCGGCTGGATCGACGTCGGATAACCTGGCGTCATGACTAAGCTGCAAGGCGCGGATGTATGCAGCGATCGCCCATCGATCTTCCGGCTCGACCCGCGTGGCGTAGGAATACATCACGCCGTAGCCATTGGTGATTACGTCGAAAAAATGGCCGATCGGTGCATTGCGCAGCCGATCCACATGGAATGATGGTGGTTGCGGAAAGCCGCGTTGAACCACCATGCCGTTTCCACTGCCGGTGCGGTCGTGGCATTCGGCGCATACGGCCTCGAAACGTTCACGGCCTCGACTCAGAAGGTCACGGCTCAGCTTTACCGGCAGCTGGGTCACATAAATTCCATTCGTTTGCCCTGTGTAAAACGCTATGTCCTCGCGTGCATCGCCCCGAGGCACAGTGTGCGCCGGTGGTTGACGCGCATTGCTTCCATTCGAGAAAAAATCGCTTTCTGAAAGAGGTTTGGCTTTGGGCTGATTCATCATGTCCGGCCGACAACCAAGGAACAGCAATGCGAGTGCGAGTACCGCTGCGTTTTGATGCGAATTCATTTGGGCACCTCCGCTATCGACAATGGATGGAGGCCTTGCAGAAACGCGCGCGTTTGGTTGATATGAAAATTTGGGTCGCGCGTTTCAATACAAAGAAAAAATCGGTCCTGCGACGCGCGCTCAAATTCAGGGACATTGAACAGCGGATGGTGAGGACGTGGTAGACCACTCAAACCCAGGGAAAAAAAGAATGCTGTCAGCCCTGCAGCCAGCACGGTTAGTTCGAAAGTAATGGGAATAAACGCCGGCCAACTGTGAATTGGACGGCCCCCGATATTGATTACGTAGCTAACGGCGTTGGCGTACCACTCCATGTAATACGCGCAAACCCCGCCAATGATTCCACCAATCAACACGATCACCGGCAGACGCGTTCTCTTTCCCAGCGCTTCGGCCAAACCTTCGACCGGAAACGGCGCGAACCCGTCCATCTTTCTGAAGCCAGCTGCGTGCGCTTTTTCGGCCGCGTGCAGCAGTTCTTCGTGAGTCGAAAATTCTGCAAGCAATCCGTACGGCTGGGTCATTTGACTGTTGCTCGTTGAGGTTCGGCGACCAATTCGCGCGTCTCGGACATCGAAATCATTGGCGCAAGGCGCATAAACAAAAACTGAAGAGTCAGAAACAGACCGACGCTCCCAAACAGCGTCATCCAGTCCCATTCCGTCGGGAAAAACATGCGCCAGGCCGAAGGTGTGAAATCGCGGTTCAGACTGGTAATAACGATGACGAAACGTTCGATCCACATGCCGACGTTGATGAACAGCGCCACGATGAAAAGACTGACCGGGTTGCGCCGGATCCGTGCCGACCAGAGCGCCTGGGGCACGAACACATTGAAAAGCATCAACGTCCAAAACACCCAGCCATACGGGCCGAATGCGCGATTCATCATCATGTAGCGCTCGAAAATATCGCCACTGTAAAACGCCATGAACGCCTCGATGAAATAGCCATAGGCAACGATGAGCCCGGTGACCAACATGATGTTGGCCATGTTATTGAGGTACCGTTCGGTAATCAGGTGCTCCAGGTGATAGATCTTGCGCACGGGGAGGATGATGTTCAGCGACATGGCGAACCCTGAGTAAATCGCCCCGGCTACGAAGTACGGCGGGAAAATCGTCGAGTGCCAGCCCGGCACGATCGCGACGGCGAAATCAAAGCTCACCACGCTATGTACGGAAAGCACCAGTGGAGTTGCGAGTCCGGCCAGCAGCAGATATGCAATCTGATGGCGTTGCCAGTGCGTGGCTGAGTTGCGCCAACCCAATGCAAAAAAGCCGTAGATTTTTTTCTGCCAGAGTTTTTTTGCGCGATCACGGACAGTGGCCAGATCGGGAACCAGGCCGAGATACCAAAACAGCAGCGAGATAGTGAAATACGTCCCAACCGCAAAAACGTCCCAGACCAGTGGGCTCCGAAATTGTGGCCACACGCCCATCGTATCCGGATATGGAAACAGCCAAAAAAAAACCCATGGTCGCCCCAGGTGAAGCAGCGGCATCAGACCAGCGCATGCCACTGCAAACAACGTCATAGCTTCAGTGAAGCGATTGATCGCGGTGCGCCAGTGCTGGAAGAGCAACAGTAAAATCGCGGAAATGAAGGTGCCAGCGTGGGCAATTCCCACCCACCAGACAAAATTCACAATCGCAAATCCCCACGCGACCGGAATGTTAACTCCCCAGATGCCGACGCCTTTTGCGAAAAGCCACGTGACCGCGAACAGAAATATCATCAGCAGGAAGAACGCGATGAAGAAGCCGAATCTCCAGCTGACTGGCGCACGGGTGAACGGAATCTCCCCGATGGTTTTGTTTACTGATTCATACGTCTGACCGGGAGCGAGAAGATTGGTCGGATAACCAAGCGGCGAAAACGAGGATGATTCGTGATTCGTGATTCGTGATTCGTCACGCGAGCTCATACGATTTCCGGATTCCGGTTGCGCAATTTGGCGAAATAACTCGTTCGAGGTCGCGTATTGAGCTCACCCAGCATCCAGTAATTCAACGGTGACCCTTTCCAGTGTGCGACCCTGCTTTGTGAATCATTCATGTTCCCGAAAACGATCGCCTCCGCAGGACACACCTGCGCACAGGCCGGAACAATTTCTCCATCGCGGATCGTGCGCCGTTCGAGTTCGGCAGTTATGCGCGCCGCATTGATCCGCTGGATGCAATAGGTGCACTTCTCCATGACGCCGCGTGAACGCACGGTCACGTCCGGATTTTTTACCAACTTCTGGGTCGGACTCAGTCCGTTGTTGTATTCGAGAAAATTAAAACGACGGACCTTGTAAGGGCAGTTGTTCGAGCAGTAACGCGTACCGACGCAACGATTGTAAACCTGAAGATTCAGACCCTCGTCATCGTGCACGGTTGCGCCCACAGGACACACCAGTTCGCACGGCGCATTCTCACAATGCATGCATGGGACGGGTTGGTGGATAAATTCGGGATCGTTCGCGCGGCCTGAATAATATGTGTCCACCCGAATCCAGTGCATTTCACGACGCATACCGACCTGTTGCTTGCCGACTACTGGAATGTTGTTTTCCGCCTGACAGGCAATTGTGCACGCGTGACAGCCGATGCAGACGTTCAGGTCCACGACCATTCCCCACTTGTAGCCCTTGTACGGATACTCCGCCGGGTTGTAGAGCGTTTCATCGGTGGCGGGATGTTCCTCCTTCTCCTGCGCGAAGTGCGGGTTGGACGCGAATTCTTGCAGTGTGCCATCGTGAAGAATTCCACGAGCACCGTGCACGTCGTGATGTTCCTGGGTGCTGACGAACCAGTGTCGCGCCCCGCTTTTGTGAATTGCCAGTCCGTCGCCAAACCAGAGCGCATCGGCGGTCCGCAGTGCGTAAGCATTGAAACCTACGTTGCGTCCAATCCGTCCAACTACTTCGCGCCCGTAACCGAGGGGCAACGTTACCGAATTCTCTGCCTGACCAGGCTGAATCCAGATCGGCGCCTGGATTGTGCGATCCCGGAAATTCAGATCGACAATGTCGCCGTTCTTCAAACCCTCGCGCTTGGCCAACTGCGGGCTAATCAGCGCTGCGTTGTCCCAAACGAGCGTCGAAAACTGCCGCGGTAACTCCTGTAGCCAACCATTGTTTGCGTAGCGGCCATCGCGCACGCTCACGTCGGGACGAAAGATCACCTCAATGTTTGACGTTGAAACGTTGGAGCGTTGAACGGTTGAAGCGTTGAGCGAAGAAATCGGGGCTACCGAACTGATCGTCGGCGGTGTCAGTTCCCTAACGACTCCATCACTCAACGCGAGCCGCCATTTTGCATCGAAATCGGGCAACTGGTTTTGTGCTTGCCAGCGGCTGCGGACGATCTCGTACGAACTTCTGGGCGATCGGCCCACTAACGCTTCAAGAATTTCGTGCGCGGATGTTCCCGCGTACATCGGCTCGATGAGCGGCTGCACAATCGACACCGATCCGTCGCAGGCGCGAGTGTCACTCCACGACTCCAGGAAATGGAGAGCGGGAATGTGCCAGTGTGAATGACGTGATGTCTCGTTGAAGTAGCCACTTTGGTGGACGCGGAGTTTCACCTTTTCGAACGCCGCCGCAAAATCGAAATCGATTGGCGCATCGTAGCGGGGATTGCCACCGAGAACGACGAGCACATCCACCGCGTCGCCGTGCATTTCATGCACAAGTTCTTGAAACAAGATGCGGCTTCCTGGTAAAGTCAGCGGCGGAACCGGCGAAATCGTGACGCCGTCATTGCCGAGCGCCGCGTTGATACGCGACACGAGAGCATGCACGTCGGGCGGTTGCGTTTCACCTGCGATAACAACGCTTGCTCCGCGGTTGGCGTTCAGATCGCGGACGACCGCCTCGATCCAATCTTGATTTTCCCTGGTCTGAGGCGTTGCGCCGATTCCAAGCTTCGAAGCGATCGTTTGAGCCAGTGGCAAGATGTCCCGTGAAGCAACCGCAATGCGGTGGTCCGCGTTGGATCCGCTAATCGTGGGCGTAGGTTCTGCTGCATAAAAGCGATTCATCCGCGCGCCTTCAGCAGCGATGATGCGCCGCGCGTTGCTAAAATCGCGCGCGTATCGCAGCGCTTGGGGATGGGCGTAAAGAAAATCAGAATCGAGTGCTACAACGATGTTCGCCTTGGAAAAATCGCATACGCCCTCGGTGGCATTGAAATTGTCGCGATTCAGCGGGTCCCAAATACACCAGCGCGCAGCAGGAAATTCCTGCATAACGTCGCCCAGTTGAGCCAGCAAAGTTGGGGAGGTGATCGCCTCGGTAAGGATCCGCAGTGCCGCGCCGCCGTCAGGTTTTACTGATAGAAGCGCGTCGCTTAGAGCGTTCCACAAATCGTCGATCGTCTTGATCGCTCCTCCGGTGGTGACCGTTTGGGCCCGATCCGGATCATAAAGATCGAGAACATCTGCCTGGGCCCACACGCTTGTGGCGCCTCGGCTCGCGGGGTGACTAGGATTCCCTTCGATTTTCGTCGGACGCCCTTCGTAACTGGTTACCAGCAATCCCTGGCCAAACCCGCTGTATTGAGTCGCGGTGGCAAAACGCAGTGGCTTGCCCGGGATGACGATCTCCGGCTGTTCAACATAGGGAACAATTTTTTCCAGCGGCTGTTTGGTGCAGGCGCCAAGTCCCGCGAGCGCGAGTGTTGCGCCGCTCAGGCGGAGAAACTCCCGGCGGCTCACGCCTTCCGGCCATTCGGATGCCCCAGGTCCGAATTCATCAGACGCGTGGCTTTTATGATAGCTGTGGGGAAAATCTTTCATCGGTGACACGTGCCGCAGTTGGTCAGATGCCCGGTCGTATCGACGTGATACTGAGTCACCAATTTTGCCCCTTCGACTTGCTGATTAGGCGGCGGTTGCCATGCCACATCGAAAACCTTGTCTCGCGGCCGGAGGTACTTTTGCGGATCGCGATGGCAATCGAGGCACCATTTCATGTAAAGCGTCTGCGTCTTTCGCGTGAGCGGCATTTGATCAATGCGCCCGTGACACGTGGAGCAACCCACACCTTTTGCGATGTGAATGCTATGATTGAAGTACACGTAGCCGGGCAAATCGTGAACGCGGGTCCATTTTAAAGGAGTGCTCGTAGCGAGACTTGCGCGGACCTGTGCCAGCACCGCCGCATCGCTGAAGATTTGCGAATGGCAGGTCATGCAGGTTTGAGTGGATGGCAATCCTGCAAACGCCGACTTTTCTACCGAGGTATGGCAGTAGCGGCAATCGATGCCATCGTCACCCACGTGATGCTTATGGCTGAACGGCACCGGTTGATCGAACGGCACGCCAACGTAAGTCGTGTAAGGCGACCAATAGATGGTCGAAGTAGCCCAGCCGGCTCCACAAACCAGAACGACGACGCCAACGATGATCACTCGGGAGTGAACATTCGCGCGCCGCGAGAAAAGCTGGGCCATTTAAACCTAAAGTGTGTTCTCCGGAAATGAATCGAGCATGGAAGCAGTGTGGGACGCCTGGAATCCGATTTCCTGCATCCGGCCGAACAGGTGAGGCCGACCTGTATTACTGATTTGGATTTCCGAGATCCAGCGCGCGGCGCGGCGCATGCGCGAACTTAAAACCAGCCAATCCCGGCACGCCTGTGCCGACGTTTTTGCCAAGCGCGAGTACCTGAAAAGCTCGACCGAGCATTTCAGGATGGAGCAATGTCTGCATGGCGCGTTTGGTTTTATGATAGGGACTGGCAACCTGAACTGGCGGGTTCGACGCCGCTGAGTCTTTGGGGAAGGGCTGCAGTAGATCTGGCCACGTAGAGATGATTCCGGTCAGGAAATGGTGCTGATCGGTAAATCCCGCGATAGCTAATCCGTTGGCTTCGGCGCGGTGGGCAATGCTTCTCCAATCGACGTGCATTGTGATGTCCGCGTGACCAATTTGCTCAAATGGCGAATCGAGATGTCGATGCTGAGCGCGACTCTGAATGTCCTCCCGAGATCCGCGAGAATGTCCGTAGTCAATGGCGATCACGTAGCCCCTCTGCAAATTTGCGGCGACGCTGTCCAACCAATCGAGCGTAGCTTGGTTAAACTCCCTGGTTGAGAAAGGACGGTCGACCAACACAAAATTATCATCTCGAAGATCGACGAATTTCTCCGAGCGGCCATTGATCAGCCGTACCGGCATTGCATCCAGTAGTTCGTTAGAAAAATGAATGCCGGTGAATGGCCCAAGTGAATCGCACCATTCAATCTTGTTCCGAAATTGGTTTAGCACGTGCGATTGCCGCTCTCGCAGAATCGGAAACGGCTCAATTATTCGGTAGCGTAGAGCTTGAAAAAATTCCGGCGTCCGCTCTTGGGCAGATTGGAGCACGTCGCGCGCAAACTGACCATCGTGCGCTCCCTGCTCAACAATCATGAAATTGTCGATCTTGCCGAGTTGCTCCCAGATTTCGGCGAATTGGGTGGTCAAGAGTTGCCCAAAAAGCGGGCCGACACTGACGTTAGTGAAATAATCACCTTTTCGGCCAATAGCGCAGCGGCCGGAGGCATAGTATCCGTGTTCAGGATGGTAAAGCGCCTGTTCCATGAACCAGGCGAAGGAAACAGGGCCGTGTTGCTCAATTTCGGCGCGAATCAATCTGATTAGAGCGAGATTTCCCTTCTGGGTATTCAACTTCCGACCCGCCTACGCTGAAAGCTTCGGGCTGGCAAGGGCTCAACACTGGACGCTCAACTACTGTGCTCTGAATTAGGCTCTGGACGTTCAACGTTGAGCGTTGAGCGTTTCGCTCTTAAATTCCTTCGCTTTTGAGATCCACCGCCACATATCTGAGGCCCCCGCCGGGCTTTCGCTTTCGGCCACCCTGGTATTTGAGGCCGTGGTTTTATGTTCCCGTTGGCATCCTTGCATTACTTGTAGTTGTTCTGGCAGTTTACGTCTCCAGCCTGGTCGCCGACCTCAAAGCGGAGGCCAAAACGTTCGATCTAAGCAAGCTCGAACAAATGGAATCAGCGAGCGTGATCCTCGATCGCAACGGTAAGATCTTCGGCCAGATTTACGTTGAGAACCGCGAAACCGTTCCGTATGACCAGTTGCCTCCGGATCTTATTAAGGCGGTGGTTGCAGTCGAAGACGCAAAATTTTATCGGCATCATGGCTACGATTTGTTCGGAATCATCCGTGCGGCGCTGAAAAATATGACGGCCGGCCACGTGCGCCAGGGAGCCAGCACGGTTACGCAGCAACTGGCGCGAAACAGTTTTTCGCTCAAACAAAAAACGTTCCGCCGCAAGTTCCTCGAGATTTTCCTGGCGGAACGGATTGAAGACAAATTCAGTAAGGAGAAAATCATGGAGTTATATTTGAACCGGATCTACTTCGGCGGCGGCCTGTACGGAGCGGAAGCGGCATCGCGGGGGTACTTTAGCAAACCGGCCCGTGAAATGTCGCTGTCAGAATGCGCCACGCTCGCGGGTCTGATCAAGAGTCCCAACAGATTGTCGCCGTGGACCGACCGCGCAACTTCACGCGAGGCGCGCGACTACGCGCTGGATCGGATGCGCGACCTGGGCTTTATCAGCCGTGAACAATATGCGAATGCGCGCGGTCAGGAAATCGTCGTGGGGAGCCGGCAAAATGCACAGGGGCAGACTTACGCAGTGGATTACATCCGCCAGCAGGTGATCGCTGCCGTTGGATGGGATCGCGCAATAAACGAGGGCTATCGGATTCACACGACCATCGATGTCGATATTCAAAAGGTCGCCGAAGACTCGTTGCGAGCGAATCTGGACCGAATTGAACAACATCCCGACTACCATCATCAGACTTACGCCCAATATGCGGAATCGTTTCGCAAGGCGAAGGCAAATGGGAAAATGGCTGACCAGCCTGCGCCTGAGTATCTTCAGGGCGCCGTGATCGGCCTGGACAATGCAACGGGTGATATTCTGGCGCTGGTCGGTGGACGCGATTTTGAGCATAACCAGTACGATCGCGCGCTCCAGGCTCGCCGGCCGGCCGGGACCGCGATGTTGCCATTTGTTTATGCGGCTGCGTTCGAAAAAGGAATGTATCCCGGTTCACTGGTGGAAGACTCGCCGCTAGATAATCGCGCGGTGATGATCGGTGGAACGACGGGAATTCTCGGCGAATGGGGACCCGAAAGCTCCGACAACCGTTACGAAGGCGCTATGACCGCCAGACAGGCGCTGGCTAAATCAAAGAACGGCGCAACCATCCGAATTGGAATGGACGCGGGAGTCGACGCGGTATTGCAACTTTCCGCCGCTGCGGGCATTCATTCCCCGCTCCGGCCTTATCCGGCAACATTTCTCGGGAGCAGCGAGGTCACGTTGGCTGAGCTCGCACTCGCGTACACGATATTTCCAAATGGCGGCTGGCGGCCAAACGTGTCGCATATTTTGGAGCGCATCGAAGAAAAGGACGGAACACTTGTTTGGGATGCGAAACGCGAGAGTATCCGGAAAATCGTCATCAAACCTGAAACCGCGTACGAGGTGCATTCGTGCCTCGCAGACGCGCTCGAATCAGGGACAGGAAAAGCCGCCTTTACACAATTTGGCCTGAAGAGGATCCCAGCAGCCGGTAAAACCGGCACCGCTTACGATTTTACCGATGCACTGTTTGCGGGATACGATTCCAATTTCACCTGTGCCGTTTGGGCGGGCTTCGACAAGCCGCAAGAGATTTATCGGGGCGCATTTGGCCGCGAGCTGGCGTTGCCCGTTTGGGTCGATATCATGAATGCCGCCGCCCAGCGTTATCCACCGCGCGAAATCAAGCAGCCGGCGAATCTCAAGCAGGTTGAGATTTGTTCGAGATCCGGCCTGCTGGCGACGGACAAATGTTACGATGCCGTCAAAATGCCGAACGGCGATACCGTTCAACGACGCAGCACTTACATGGAAATTGGGACGCAAGCGCAAGTGCCCACCGTGCCTTGTACTGTCCACGGCGAACCGCGCGCTCGTCTCGCGCGTGAGTTTCCCTCCAGCGATTTGCCGCGCGCTTCGCTGGCCGTCGACCTGACTGCGGTCACACCAATCGCGATAAAAAGTCCAACGTTGTTAGCGGATAAGGATCCTTACAATTCCCTTAAACCAACATTGAAACCTGAGCCTGCGCCCCAAGCAACGGCTGAACCAGTTGCAAATCAAAGGCCCGACGGTGCAGCCCCATCGAGCGCGGTGAAAACGGCGAACGTTGACGGCAGCGGGGCGGGCAATCAAACGGGGCAAACCGCTCCTGAAATCAGAAAAGCGATTCCGGTGCAACCGCAGAACGAGCAACCCGTCGAAATCCGCCGCGCAATACCGGTCAAAACTCTGGACCAGGAAAACCAGGGTGACAGACTTTTGAAACCGGCAACACCGCCCCCAAGCGATATCGACGAATAGGGCGTGATTTCTTTTGCTTTTTCCTAGAGCATGACATCACACGACGTGGACGACTTTCGATTGTCCGTTTTGAATCCAGCGGGGCACGATGCGGAACAGGAGTTTCGCAACCTGCCTGCGCCAGGCGAAGGCGCGCATCCGCCGATCAACTTCCACGCTTTTGCTGCCTGTACGCTGGGCGCATTTCATCGTAATCCGCGTCGGGTCATCGCCGAAAACACGCCGGTTCTCCTGCTTTTGCGCGGCGACTTTCGTGCTTCAGAGCGCGCATTAGCCGATCTGAAGAAACATGGTCGAACCGTTGTTGTTTCGTTAAAGGAGACCGGACTTCATCAGATTGCGCAACAGTTATGCAATCGCGCCAGATTATCGCGCTTCATGAAAATTGTGGCACAAGCCGATGGATGCATCGCCACAACTCCCGAAGCCGCGGAAATCTATCAGAGCGCTCGTTGGAGTCTGAGGCGGGTGAAATTTATTCCGACGCCTTATCCGGTTGAAGATCAAAGATGGAATTTTTGTCTGACCCCGGGCGAGCAATCTGGAATCTTTGTTGGGACACGCGAATGGGACGTGCCATCGCGCAATCATTTCGCGGCGCTGCTGGTCGCGCGGCAACTCTGTGACGCGACGAGTGAGCCGGTCACTGTCGTCAATCTTGATGGAAATAAAGGGCGACGTTTGCTTGCCGAGCTGAAAATTCCGTCGAAGAAACTGCGCGTAATTGAGAGTTGGAAATCGTATCCGCATTATCTACGCGACGTGTCGCGGCATAAGATCGTCTTACAGTTGGATCGTAGCCATGTGCCAGGTCAGGTAGCAGGCGACGCTCTCCTCTGTCGGATTCCCTGTGTTGGTGGCGACGGCGCGATTGAACGAATTGCTTTTTCGAAAACTTGCGGCGAGGGCCGGTCAATTCCGGAGATTACTTCGATGGCGCTGGATTTGTTAAAGAACGCTGATTTACGCGGCGCGATTGTGGCCGAGTCCGAGCAGCGCGCGCTGGAACGGCTTTCCTTTCAGGCGGTGCGTTCGCAGCTGACAGAGTTTTTTGCTCAGTTCGCTCAAGGGGAGAGCTAAACGACAAGAACTTCTCGCGTCGCCGCGAATGGCAACTGTCGCCAGACGGTCGAACTCAAGCGACGAGACGCCCGATTTCGCCGTAAAGTTCGAAGCTATCGGAGCACAAGACACAGAGCTGCGTCGTGATAAAACCGGAGATCGCCGCCCAGCCCGCACCAGATTTACTGTCGGCTGCCGTCGTGGCTGAGCCGTACGTTTCGAGCGCGATCACTGCCGCAGCCGTCCGGTTTTCCACGTTGAGCTTGCTCAAAATATGTTCAACGTGTTTGCAGACGGTTCCCGTCTTTGCGCCAAGAATGACGCCGATATCGTGGTTGCTTTTCCCCTGTGAAATCCAGAAGAGGACTTCGGCTTCCCGGGGCGTCAACTTTAACGAAGGGAATCTCTGAATAGGACGCTGATCGGAAAGAGGAGGATTCACCTTCGGTCTGTTAACAGACGACCGTTATCCCGGCAATAGAATTCGTACGCAATTCTGCGTATTCCCAACAATTGCGAAAGGGAGGAAAATCGGCACACCATGAAAAAGACCATCCTCCAAACACTCGCACCGGTTACCCAATACTTCGGAAACTCAACAAACCACCCGGTTTTTCGATACCGCTCATTTCTCGTTCCACTTGGGCTGGTGTGCCTTGCGCTTTGCCAACATGTGCAAAGCGCCGTCGACACACCAGATCCAGGTCCCGTTCCCGTAAGCAATACGGCCGATGGGCAAAGCGCCCTTCAGAGTATTGCCAGCGGCATCTACAATTCAGCATTCGGCATATATTCGCTTCTCAGCCTCACCGATGGCAATTTTAACACCGGTGTTGGTGCCGGCACACTTCTTGTCAACACGGCGGGTGAAAATACAGCTACCGGCGCCGGCGCGCTTTTAAGCAACACCATCGGCGACCAAAACACAGGTAATGGCGTGTTCGCTCTATTTAATAATGTTGAAGGTATTCGTAACACTGCGATCGGCGCTCGAGCGCTTCTTAACAATGTGGACGATTCTAATACCGCTATCGGCGCTGAAGCGCTTGGCGCGAACACGACCGGTGCTTTTAACGTGGCCGTCGGTGGTAGCGCGCTCCTTGACAACACCGCAGGCGCCAGCAACACGGCCGTCGGGGTTGGTTCGCTCAGCCAGGCAACCGGTGATGGCAATATCGCCTTGGGCCGTGTAGCTGGATTTGGTATCACCACCGGAAACAATATAATCGCAATCGGTCAACTGCCTGGTGTGTCTGGTGCTTTTGGCGAGGTGGATGACAGCTGCTATATCGCCAACATCTTTGGTGCGACCGTTGATGCCGGCACAGTCACCATTGTGGGAGTCGACGCCGATGGAAAATTAGGTACGACTGCCGCCGATGCCGCTGGAAATAAGGTGCCGTTAGCTAACCTGCTAGGCGGTCAACCCCAAGCCATGCTCAGTCGCAAAGTTGAAACGTTGCAAGCAACGGTCGTGCACCAACAGCAACAAATAGAGATTCTAACCTCGCAGCTTAAGGAGCAATCCGCACAAATTCAAAAAGTGAGCGCACAAATGGAGCTTGGCAAACCCGCGGCGCAAACGGTGCTGAACAATCAGTAGAGACTGTACGTTGCGTTGTTGATTCAGCCGCGGTCAACGACCGCGGCTACAACACTCGCGGCAATTGTTCCAAATCAAAAGACAATCTCGAACAGTTTAATACCGTTCCATTTTCCGGGGTGGTTCGGATCGAAAGAGGTGCTGTCCACCCACGTCCCGTAGCGCGCGGGCGCCCAGGGATTGAGCATCTGGAACGGATTACGGCCAGCACCGAGTCCTCGCGGAACTACCCCCTCGACCGCGGGACGTTCCGAGATTGGCGGGGGCGTGGGCATCGCGCGCACCGGTTTTTGCGGTCCAATTGGGGCTCTGAATTCTTGTGCCCACGCGGTTGCAACGAGCGCAGCGAGGATTGCTATGACTAATGTTTTCATGTTTTTTCCTTTCGTTCGCGGCGCGCAAGTTCTTGCCCGTCACAACACCTGCCCACATTATATACGCCGATGGACTACCTTGAAAAGGCCGGACGTGTACTGGATATAGAAATTTTTGAGCTCAAGCGATTACGGGAGCGCCTGGGCGAAAATTTCACCCAGGCCGTTGAGGTCATCAAGGAGGCGGTCGATGCGCGGGGCAAAGTCGTCGTTGTGGGAGTTGGCAAGTCCGGGCACGTCGGGGCCAAGATAGCCGCCACGTTGACCAGCACCGGATCTCCGGCAGTGGTGCTTGATTCTTCGAACGCTTTGCATGGTGACCTCGGCGTAATTGCCGATGGTGATGTCGTACTTGCCTTGAGCGCAAGCGGAGAGACCGAAGAAATGGTGCGGATTCTTCCTGCGATCTCCCGTTTCCAAGTGCGAATCATCGCCATGTGCGGGGAGGCTAATTCGACGCTGGCGCAAAATGCGCACCTGTTTCTTGACGTAAACATCGAGCAGGAAGCGTGTCCGTTGAATCTCGCGCCAACGTCAAGCACTACTGTGATGCTGGCGCTCGGAGATGCCCTGGCGATGGTACTGTTGGAAGCGCGCGGGTTTAACAAGGAGGATTTTGCGAAGTTTCATCCCGGCGGAATGATCGGCCGCAGTATGCTTGTGCGAGTTCACCAGGTCATGCGCCCACGTGAGGCGATGGCAATTGTTTCGACTGATACGTCGGTGCGCGACGTCCTAAAAGCAATGACCAGCGTGCGTGCCGGCGCTGCCGTTGTGACCGACGAAAATCAAAAGTTAATGGGTATTTTTACCCACGGCGATTTCGTGCGCCATTTTCAATTCGATTCAAAGATCGGCCAACGACTCGTTGCAGATCTGATGACGTTGAATCCGGTCACAGTGCATAAAGACAAGCTTGCCGTTGAGGTTCTTAATCTGCTCGAACGCCATCGTATCGATGACCTGGTTGTCGTCGATGATGACAGCGTGCCCGTTGGGATTGTGGATTCACAGGACCTTACGCGGCTAAAGCTACTGTAGCACTTTTCTGCGCTTTCATCCCGAGTCGCGCAACGGCAAAGGGCCTCACAATTTGTTGAGCGGTCGTGCAATGTGGCTAGTGTATACGGGCATTCTGCGTGAGATCCTTCGCTTTGCTCGGGATGACATGCTTGCATGAGCGCTAACTATAAGTAACGTCCGCGCTCCGGTTTAACAATTTAATGTCCCATGCCTGCAGCCAACGATCTTCGCAAAGGAATGGCCATAAAATATAATGGCAACGCGGCCATTGTGCTCGAAGTCCATCATCGCACGCCTGGAAATTTGCGCGCCTTCGTCCAGGCGATCATTCGCTACATCAATACTGGCAAAAGTGCCGACGTTCGTTTCGGCTCAACCGACAAGGTCGAACTCGTTGAGATCGAACGAAAACAGCTCGAATTCAGTTACAAAGACCGCAACGGATATCACTTCATGGATCCCGAGACGTATGACACGATCACCTTGCAGGAAAATCTGATCGGCGACGCCAAAGATTACCTGGTAGAAAATCTTTCCGTGCAGGTGCTCTATGCGGAAGGCAAACCGGTACAGATCGAGCTACCCGCGTCTGTGAGCCTTAAGGTGATCGAATCTCCGGAAGGCCTGCGCGGCGACACGGCGAGTAATGTGACTAAACCAGCCACACTCGAAACCGGCATGACTATCAACGTCCCGCTCTTCATCAAGGAAGGCGAAGCGATCAAGATCGATACGCGCACCCGCGCCTACATGGGCCGCGCGTGATCGCGCTTTTTGGGTAACGGTTCGATCGGAGGGCGTAGCTCTTCCCCCACAATTTGTCTGTGCGATCCGCGTAATCCGCGGTTCCGTCTTGATTTTGGCTGGTTAACGCTGCGTAATCTGCGGCAACTTTGGCTGCACGAAAAAGAAGATCGAGAAACAACCGCGGCAAGCGCAAATCCAAGCGCGGCCGGACGGTTGTCCGTAACGTCGCTCGGGCCCGAACACTCGTTCCAGTATCGGATCCGCTCACAGTGCCGACGCGCTGGGTGAAATTCGTTTTTGCGATTTTCCTTCTGCCGATCTGCGCAATTCTAAGTCAGACATTTTTTACCGCGTTCGCTCGCGCAGCGGTGGTGCAACGGTTTTGGGCAGGTGAAGAATTTTGGTTTTTCTCATTGGGCGCGGTACTGTGGTTAATTGCGTTTTTTGGTCTTCCGCGTCCGATCCTCATCTACGTCTTCGGACACGAATTAACTCACGCGCTCTGGGTTTGGTTGATGGGTGGACGCGTGAGTCGGTTTCGCGTTGGCCGTGATGGTGGACATGTAGTTACTAACAAGGCCAATTTCTGGATCGCGCTCGCGCCGTACTTTTTTCCTCTCTACAGCATCCTGGCAATTGCCATTTATGGGGCGCTCAGCCTTTTTGTGAATATGCAGCCGTACGGCCGATGGCTTTACGCCGTGATCGGTGTGACTTGGGCATTCCACTTCACGTTCACCTGCTGGATGATCCCGAAGAATCAGACTGACCTCAGCGATCAGGGCACGTTCTTCTCACTCGTGGTGATCTATTTGATGAACCTGTTGTTGCTCAGCGTGCTGCTGGTTCTCGCCTCGCCGCAAATTACGTTCGCAGGTTTCGGTGCGGATTTGCTGACCAACCTTGGCAACTTCGCGCGGTGGGTTGTCGATCTCTTTGCAAGGTCCCGGCCGCATTGAGCATCGGCACAGTCGGCGGCGCACCGCGCCGTGGCTACAGGTTGGTGATCGCAGCGAACGGCAGGATCGACAATGCGTCCAGAAGTTTCATTCGTCCATCGTGAACAGGGACAGGATGACAGGTAAAAAGGTCGTGCGCGTGTTCCAGTGAAAGCGCCTCCGGAATTTCGACTGTTGTGGCTTTCCAACTCTCACCAACCGGCGGGAAACCAACACGAGAAGAAAGTCGCGGTGCGATTACAATAATCGATTGATCTCCCAGGTGTCGGGCGAAACTGACGCAGCATTCCGCAAATTCGCCACTCGGTGTCAGCGGCAGATATTGTCCCCGCTGAAAAAGTGCAATGTGGTCACGTCGAAATTGCAGGACGCGCTGTGTTAGAAACATCTTGATCCGGCCGTCAGGCCAGCTGCGCACAAGGTCTTGTGGGTTGACTGTTACCAGGGCTTCCAGCATTTCGCGACGCAATTTGTAATCGACCGGGCGTCGATTGTCGGGATCGACCAGGCTATAATCCCAAATCTCGTTGCCTTGATAGATGTCGGGCACTCCTGGTGAAGTCAGCTTCAGCAGCGTTTGCGAGAGTGAATTAACGCTGCCGAGCTGTGCTAGCTCCTTCGCAACCGGAATAAATAGTGGAAGGAATTTGTTTCGCGGCGATGGGTCCAGAATTTTTGCAACGAAGTCGCTCATCGCCGCGTCCCATTTTTGATTTGGCTGGATCCAGCTCGTGTTGATCTTTGCTTCGTGCAATGCTTTGGCCATGTACGCTTGAATTCGTTCGATGTACTCCGGAGTTGCCACACCTTCGGGTTCGCCGTCGGCTCGTGTCGGCCACGTCCCCAACAGAGTTTGATAGAGCAGGTATTCTTCGTTCGCATCCGGCGCTTCGACGTCGTTGATCGTTCGTTTCCAGCGACGATTCGAGGTACGCCATCGTTGCAACGAACGCCGCCAGAGGTCCGGGAGTTCGGAGATCGCCACCATTCGGGCGCGCACATCTTCGCTGCGTTTCGTGTCATGTGTCGAAGTGGCGAGCAACGTCGACGGCCAATTGCGTTGTCGATCGATATTCCGCTCGTGAAATGCCTCGACGCTTAATCCAAACTGTTGTGGCTCGCCGCCCACTTCGTTTAATGCCGGTAGCCGGTTATAGATGTAGAACACAGTGTCTTCCAGTCCCTTGGCCATGATCGGCCCTGTAGCCTGCTGAAACTTTAGAACGAACTGCGTATGTTCGGCGCGCGCCTTTGCATCCAGGTTTGGCGGAAAACGGAAGACGAGGACGTCGCGAAGAAAATTGAAAATTGATTCTTCCATTGCCGGATTGCGCCGCTTTGCCGCGATGATCGCGCGCTCGACGATCTCCCGGTCTTCTTCGGTCACGGGCTGTCCCGGCTCCAAGTATGTTCGGTAGACCGGAAAACATGCAATCGTTTCGCGCACCGTGCGCGAGAGCGCCTCGAGCGTAAAATCACGGTACCATCTGTTTTGCTCGGACAGACGATCAAGCATGTTGCCCAGCACATCGACATCATTGGCGAGGGACAGTTTCATGACCTGCAACTTTTTTGCGTACAGCAAATGGCCGAACGGCATCGAGTGACCAATAAAACGGTGGAATGTTTTTGTAATTGCCGTTTCCGCTAAGGAATCGACCAGTAACTGCGCCGCTTGATTCGCAAAGTCGTAGCCGGTCGTGCCGTGTACCCGCCAATCCTTGTGGAGCGTTTCGCCACCTGTGAGGATTTTCTCCGCCAGCATGTAAATGGCGCGCCCGTCCCTGGGCAATGCAATTCCGAGCGCTTTCGCGCAACGCTGCTGAAGCTTTTCAAAATATTCGCGCGGCAGATAAAGACCGTCCGGATGATCGATGCGAAGAGCTGTCACTGCTCCGCTGCCAACTAGCTCGAGTGTCAGCCGATGAATGGCATCAAAAACCTTTGGCAGCTCAACTCGAATTGCGGCCAGGTCATTCACATCGAAAAAGCGACGGTAATTAATTTCCTCTGCGGCGACTCGCCAAAAAGCCAGCCGGTAAGACTGCGCATTAAGAAATTCATTCAGGGCATCAAAGCTGCGAGGGTCTCCGGGCTCCCCGTTGATTTGGACCAGCGCCTTTTCAATTGCCTGTTGGACTTGCGGAGCTTCCGCGCAACGACGTTCGAGGCGCCGCTTGATGATTTCTTTTTCACGAATGCGTTCCGCGATGCGTTTCGGATCGGTCTCGGTCCGTTTTGGTAAATATTCGAGCGCGGTCAGAATACTTTGCAGTTCCGCGTAGAAGTCTTCCTCCTTGTGTTCGGCGAGATTTTGTAACCCGATTTTCAGAACGTAACGGTACGTTCCCGGAGCGATCGGCAATCGGCGCTCGCCATAGACCAGATAAAATGTTCCCTCGTCAAAACGTACTTGAAGCTCTCCGCGCTCGAGCACGCGCCCATATTGATCGCTTAAAATCGGTAGCAAAACTTTGTCTCGGAGATCCGACTTCAACGGCTGCCAATCGATGTCGAAATAAGGCGCATATCTGGAGCTTGGTCCGTTTTCGAGCACATCCATCCACCAATGGTTGAGCGGCTCCGCGATTCCAACGTGGTTCGGCACAAAGTCCAGCACCTGCCCCATGGAACGTCTATGCAGCTCCGCGACCCAGGAATCATAATCTTCCCGTGAGCCGACCGCCGCGTTGAGCTTGTTATGATCGGTGATGTCGTACCCGTGGAGGCTATCCGGGCTCGCCTGAAAATAAGGTGACGCGTAAACGTCTGTGACTCCCAGTGCGTCCAGGTACGGGACAATTTCGCGGGCCTGCGAAAAGGTGAACCAACGATTAAATTGCAATCGGTATGTACAGGTTGGAATCCTTGTCATGTCGAGCGAAGTCGAGACATCTCTCAATGTTCTCCTTGTGAGCCTTGTTCAAACGGTAAGAAATTCCAGAGCTTCTTCGACTTCACTCGGAATAACAAAAACCCGCTACATTTTCTCGGGCACTTTGATGCCTAACAAATCAAGGCCGCGATAAAGAACGCGCCCGGCAAGATCACACAATGCCAGTCGCGAGCTGCGGGCCGGTTCCTCCGATTTCAAAACAGGACAGGCTTCATAGAATGTATGAAAGTTGTTTGCGAGCTCGAACAAATAATTTGCCAGAATGTTCGGGCGGAAATCGTTTAGAACCTGCGGAACGATCTCCGCGAACTGACACAGGCGTTTGGCAAGGTTGACTTCCGCGGACTCGCGCAGGATTAGCGTGCCAATCTTCGGCACAGACTCGCCGGCCTTGCGGAAAATCGAGCGAATTCGCACATACGCGTTTTGAAGATATGGCGCCGTGTTTCCCTGCAGGGATAACATTTTGTCCCACGAAAAAACGTAATCGGTCATCCGGTACTGTGACAGGTCAGCATATTTTACTGCACCTATCCCGATTTTCTGTGCGACGTCGATCTTCTCCGCCTCGCTTAGGTCCGGATTTTTTTCGTCGATGATTTGGCGTGCGCGCCTGCATGCCTCCTCGAGAAGTTCGAGCAACGGCACGTTTTCGCCCGATCGCGTTTTCATCAGTTTGCGATTTTCACCGAGGATGCTCCCAAACGTGACGTGGCGAAGATCGGCTTGATAACCCTGTCGCCGCGCAATCTCGAAAATTTGTTTGAAATGTAGAATTTGCGGGGCGCCGACCACATACCAAACAGCGTCCGCTTTCAAATCGTCGAGGCGATAATCGATCGTCGCGATGTCGGTTGTGGCGTAATTGAATGCTCCATCGCGTTTGCGGATGATGCATGGTTTATCAGCCAGCTCTGGAATATCGCGAAAGAAAACGACTACTGCGCCCTCGCTGATTTCAGCAATCCCTGATTTAAGCAAGCGTTCCACTATGCCCGGGAGGCGGTCGTTGTAAAAACTTTCGCCACATTGGATATCGTAGTGAATATCGAGCAATTCGTACACGTGCTCGAACTCCTGCATGGACAAGGCAACGCATTCGTTCCAGATATCGATGTTTTCCCTATCCCCGGCTTGCAGTTTTACCAGTTCCTGGCGACAAGCTTCTCTCACCGCGGGATCACTCACTGCGAGCGTGTTCGTTTCTTTGTAAATGCGGACGATTTCAGCCAGTGGATTTTGCTGAAGCGCGCGCTGGTCCAGCAGATTTTTCCAGCCGTAAATGACCATCCCAAATTGGGTTCCCCAGTCGCCGATGTGATTATCGCGGATCACTTCGTGCCCGAGAAACGTTGAAATACGCGCCAGCGCATCGCCCAGAACGGTGCTGCGGATATGACCGACGTGCATCGGTTTAGCCACATTTGGAGATCCGAAATCAATCACGATGCGCCGTGGCGATTCTATCTCCCCGACGCCAAGTCTTTCGTCGTCCAGAATACTAACGGTTTTTTCTGCAACGGCCCCAGGGCGCAATGTAAAATTGATGAAACCGGGGCCTGCGATTACTGGCGCTTCGCAAAGGTCACCGACGTTAAGGTGGTCGATGATTTTTTGGGCGACTTCCCTCGGATTTTCGCCCCGCCGCTTTCCAAGCACCAGGGCTGCATTTGTCTGGTAATCGCCGAAGCGCGGATCGGTTGCCGGCGTTAATTCGCCTCCGTCCGGCAGGCCGGCGGCAGCCAGGGCATGGGAAAGCTTCTTTGCGAGTAGTGATTGGAAGGTCTCCATCGAATTATTTTAACGCCTTCATGACGCAGGCAATCTTGCCTGGTCATCCCTGATTTTCGCAGACACGATTGTCTGCGTCACTACGAACGATCGCGGAAGATCGACAGGATTTCCTCGGCCGATTTCGCACTGGCCAGGCTTTCGCGCACAGAGCGATCGTTTAGAAATTTTGCGATTGAGGCCAGCGTGCGCAGGTGCGTTTGAAATTGGTTTTTCGGGACGATGAACAGCACGACGAACTTGACCGGCGCGTTGTCGAGCGCATCAAACTCGATGCCTGTCGTCGATCTTCCGAATGCAGCTACCACTTCCTCGAGCCGATCGGAAGAGCAATGTGGAATGGCGATCCCAAACCCAATGCCTGTGCTCATTGTCTCCTCGCGCTGTTTCAGTGAAGCCAGGATGGGATCCCGGTCTTCCGTTTTGATTTTTCCGAGACTAACGAGGAGATCGATCAATTCAACGATGGCAGCCCAGCGCTCCGTTGCCTTCATCTCAGGGATGATTTGCTCGACAGAAAGTAAATTGGCCAACGACATGCGAATTCCCGGTACGGGAGGGCTAGCTTAGCGGGGGCGTCTAAGTTGACAAGCGCGATTTGACACGCTGTCCCGCGTGTCTCATCGGCATCTGTCACATCTTCTCGCTAATCTTGTAATTCAATCGCCGGGATAACAGCCAGCGCACACCCAACATATCCATGGTGGCGCGCAGGGCGCGGTTGCCGAAGCCGTACTTGCTTTGGCCAAAGCGGCGCGGACGGTGGTTCACGGGGACCTCGACAAGCCGATAGCCGGACCCTTTGACGAGTGCGGGAATGAAACGGTGCATCCCCTTGAAGGGAACCAGCGCACGCACGCATTCGCGCCGCATCGCTTTAAGAGTGCAACCAGTGTCGCGCACTCCGTCTTTGGTGTAGCGACTTCGCACAGCGTTTGCAATTCGGCTCGTCAGCCGTTTTACCAGTGTGTCCTGCCGCTTGAGCCGATAGCCGCATACAAGATCGGCGCCCTGCGTGATTTGAGCGAGAAGTCGTGGAATGTCGGCAGGATCATTCTGTAAATCGCCGTCAATTATGACCACAGTCGTGCCGCGCGCCGCTGTGAGACCGGCATAAATGGCTGCGCTTTGTCCGGAATTTTTCTCGAAACGAATCAGGCGAATGTTCGGCGACGGTTTAACCCGCTCCGCCGTGCCATCGGCTGACCCGTCATCGACAAAAATAATTTCGTAGTCGAGTCCTTGGAGCGCGGCGCCTAACTCTGATTGCAGAATGGGGACGTTCTCTTCTTCGTTGAAGAGAGGAACGATGACAGAAATTTCCGGAGAATTCATCGTTTGCAGCACGCGGATGGCGCGGACAGAGCGTCGTGTCGTGTCGACCACCGATCATGCCGGACCGAGTGAGAGACCAGACCAATGGAATCCGTCTCCCGCGACTGCGGGATCAGGATGACCCATGCAGAAGGCTTATGCGAATGGGTCCTCATAGTGGAAGTGTGCGGTAATTTCGACAGAGAAATACTTGCCAGGTTCGTAGCGGCTTCCCATAGCGCGATACCTGGATCGTACCGACCAGCTCTGTTGATTGAAAGCCGGCTTGGATATTGTGCGGGACGCGTTGCTTTTTGCCGTCCCGAACGAAGAGCGCATCGCGGCCAATGAATAAATTGATCCCGTTTTCTTCAGTATAAACTTCGCCCTCTGCCCGGGCCGCGCCCGGCTTTAGCTCAACAAACTCATCGTAGCGCGGCCAAAATGAGAATTGATTCACCATGTCCTGCGACTCGGGGATATATACGGGGGGATGACCAGGCCCCTCGGTTCGTTTGTCGCGAAGATAAAAGGAAATTTCGGATGCGCGATCGCGGGCATCGGCAATCAGGAAAAGTTTCTCACCTGATTTCGTTTCGAGATCGTTACGCATTGTTTCCAACGCATTCGTGGCGCTTTTCCAACCGCGCATGCGATTGCTTGGATCGCTTCGTTGGAACCTGTATCCAACCACCCGCAGTAAGTCTGTATCCATTGCCACCGCACTCATGATCAATCCAACCAGCATCGCAATGGCGGCGCCAAGCCGAAGGAGCGCGTGCGCCTCGAGACGCTCCCACCAATAATAAATTGCCAGCAATCCAAAACCGAGAAAGGCCAGCCCATCCCAATTTGGCGCAGCAGCTTTGTTCAACGAGAGAAATAAATAGAAAAGAAACACCGGCAACCCAAACCACATCAGGAATAGAATCTTGAACTGCTGATTTACCCGTCGCCAACTGGCAATGACGCCCCATGCCAGCGCCAGGAACAAAAATGGCGAATAGACCAGAAAATGCTCGCCTAAGAACGAAAGAACTTCGGCCGGGTGCAAGCCGAAGCCGTGCTCGATGCCTCCCCGCGATCGCAGATGTCCAAGGGTGACCCATGCGTGTTTCGCGTTCCACATGATCGGCGGCACCGTGCAAAGAGCGAACATGCCGAGGAATAGATAGAATCCCGAATGCTTGAATTCTTGCCTGAGCCGGGGCGCCAGGGCGAGTACCAATACAATCGAAATAAGCTCCAGCGCGTTAGTGTATTTGGAGAGAAAGCCAAGGCCGATTAACAGTCCGGTGACAGGCCAGAACCAGGAGAACTGCGGACTTTTCTCCAACGCAAGCCAGAATGTGAACATTGCCGCCAGCCAGAAGAAAATCGACAACGCATCAATCGTCATCAGGAACGCGCCAATGTTAAAAATGGGTGTCACGTTCAATGCGAGTACGGCCCACAACCCTGCGGTGGCGTTGAACAATCGACGCGCAAAATAAAACAGAAGAAGGCTGGTTCCTGCCGCAAGGAGAGGACTGAAAAAACGCACTCCAAATTCATTTGCCCCAAAAACCGCAGTGCTTGCGCGTATGGCAAAAGCGATGCCGGGCCCTTTACTGAAATAGGCCGGGGCCAGTCGTTCGGACCACATCCAGTAATGCGCCTCATCAAATTCGAGATCGGTCGTTGCCAGCATCGACAATCGAATCACCGTCAATGCGATAATGAAGAGCCAGACCGCGCGTGTTGTTCTCATGCGGGGTTTTGCGGCGCCCCCTGCGATCGCACGCTATCGTTAGAATCAGTAATCAAACTTGGATAGCGCGCAAAAAGCCGCGGCGCCCATTTTCGACCTGCGCTTCTCCAGATCAATTCGAACAAGCCGAGCAGGAGCAGGGCTTCGCCGCCTGCCAGAAAGAACGTCGCGATTACATCGCTGGGCCAATGAGCACCCAGATAGATTCGGGAATAACCGACAGCCAGGGCGACAAGCCAGTACAGCCAACCACCGCGTCGATAAAATAACGTGCAAAAAACAGCAATCACACTGTTGGTAGTTACATGTCCGGACGGAAAAGACGGTCCCGACCGCATGCGATCCGACGAATCGGAAAACCGAATGGTCGGTTGCTTGAATAGAGTCAGAAAGGTCGGACGCGTCCTTTGTAACTGCACCATCCGCACATTTTCCACTTGTTTGGGCCGGTGGCGATTCACCGCTGATTTTAACAAACCGGTGACCTGGGTCGTAATCAACAGAGATAGAACCAGACATATGACGAACGCTCGCGCTCTAAATCCGCCAAGTAAGAGCGCGCTCACTCCGATGGCGATGAACAACGGCTCCCAAATCCCGCTATCGCTCAGGGCAGCCATGAACAAGTCGAGCGCCGGACTCGTCCATTGTTGATTAATAAAATGAAAAACAGACTGATCCATGCGATGAAAATGAAACAGTCCCTAAGCTTTAATCGCTAGCTGCTAATAAACAAATGCGAGTGAGTGACGAAGCACGAATGACGAATGACGAAGGAATGACGAGTCTCGAAGGGCGCGTTACCAAAAAAACGGATCGGCGACCACGTTCGTCATTTATACATTCGACATTGTTTCGTCGTGTCGCTTTAGCCGTGTCTTTGTTGATACCTTTATCGGCGCTTGCGCAGTCCCAGCCTTCCGCAAAGGACATTCTCGCCTCTGTGCGTATGATGGAATCGCGGCAGCAAATCGACCTTCAGGGACAACTTCGTCAAGATGAGGTGGTGATTCTATTTCGGCTCATGCAGGACGGACCGCTGATTCGTTATTCATTCGCAAATCCCGATGAGGTTTTGCAACTGCGACTCGGTGAAAACAGCTCGCGCCTTGATCTTGTGACCGATGGCGGAGCCGAGCAATTTGGAGCCTCAAAGCTCAAGCAAAAGATTCGCGGTACCGGTGTGACCTACGAGGATCTGGCCTTCAAATTTCTCTACTGGCCGAGTGCGCGTGTTTTAGGCGAGGAAAAAGTTCGCACTCGTAACTGTTGGAAACTGCAACTGCGCGCCCCGTCACAAGAATCACAGTATTCAAATGTGTTGCTGTGGGTAGACAAGGCGAGCGGCGCACTGATGCGCATGGAGGGATACGATTGGAACGCCCAACTTGCCAAGCGTTTCGAAGTGGTATCCGCGCAGAAGATCGACGGCCGCTGGTTCTTGAAGCAAATGCGCATCGAAGGATTCGAGCCTGGGACTAATCACGTGCTCTCACGCACGTATCTAGAGATTAAGAAGTAGGGACGCCGGTTGTCGAAAATTGAAGGCCGCCCGGTGAGCATGTGGCGGGTGCTGTTTATGGCCCAAGCGAATCGGGAGAGCCACGCCCGGGGCGCGCGCTCTCCCGATGCAATAATTCCGGTTGTCAGTGCGCTCGATGCTCGCCCGACTTGGCGCCGCTTACTACCAACCTGCGGCCGAGAAATTCCTTATCGTGCAATTCTTCCACGGCACGTTTCGCTTCCTCAACGGTTTGCATCTGCACAAACGCAAATCCTTTTGAGCGCTGATTGTGCCGATAACTTACGACTTCCGCGTTTTGGACGTGACCGACGCCGTTGAACAATTCGAACAGATCGCTCTCGGTTGCATCGAAAGACAAGTTGCCAACGTACAGACGAGGCGAAGTGACTTCGATCCGTTCAGGTTTGCGTGCGAGTCGGGAAGGCTGAGCGCCGTTGCGCGCTACAGCTGCGGCTTTCGTAGTGCCATCTCCGAAAAACGCGGCGATTCGCTGCCAGAATGTCTTTTTTTGCGGTTTCGCTTCTACTCGCTGCTGACGCGCGTGCTCGTTGCCTCTGCGTCGGGAGCCACCGCGCGAACGCTGTGAGCGTCTCCCACTTGAATAAGAGTTCATATTGATCCTTAGGTTGCATCCAATTGTTAAATAGGCGGAGCGCATCGATCGATGCACCGTCCACAGCGTGCCAATCATCCGGAGCCCATTCAAACAATTTGGGGGCTCTCTGCGACGCCGTTGGAAACTCCGCCTCGTCAAGCCGGGATCGGTCTTGTCTTAAAGTGCGAGCCCGCGGACTCAACCAACGAAGCAGCCAGGGCGCAAAGGGTCGCACCGTGGTATCGAAAAATCTGAATCGTCGTAGAAAACGGAGGCTCGGAAAACCGAACAAGAATCCCGACATCTCGCGCCATTATGGCTTGTGTCGGCCTGGATTGCAAGCGGAAGGATTGGAACCCACCGAAGCCGTAGGGCGATGTCGAGGTCTCGCGTCACGCTAAATTCCACCGAAGGCGCCAATTCCATTTGGAGAACTCCCTCGCTTGCTCCCGGGCTGGGGATTATGTCAGCGGGTGATCTGGTCGCGCAAGGAATACGCGCGTGATTTTATGTATTCTCGCGGACGTTCGCCACGAATTGGACGCACAAATGATCGCAGTTCGCGTCGGCTTAATTGTGGCTCGTAGCCGAATTCCGGCATGAGATCGCGGCAATGCCATTCTACCCATCCGATTTCATCTTCGGATAGTTCCCGTTGCCAGCGCGTGGCCGGTTCCGAACTGATCTGCGAAAAATTGGTTCGTGCTGCTGAGTTACCACTCCAAAATCGGCCCACTTTTGTCGGCGTCAGCACTGTTTCCGGATCGAAGTTGATCTCCAGGTAACCGCAAACCTCTTCCATTGTTCTGGACGGCTCGCAGACCAATCGCTCATACGGCACCACAAGACCTGGAAACTCACCATCACGCACACGTCTGGCCAATCCAGCTGCGACCAGCCAGTGGGCGATCACGTAATAAGTCGAGAACCTTCCCGTTTGCCTTGTTTTCTCCAGCGCGATTTGCGCCGCAAGAATGGCACGCGGATCCCGGATGGTGACCAGAATTTTTGCATGAGGAAAACGCCCGAGAATTTCCGGAATGTGATTTCGATTAGCCGGCGTTTTTTCCACCCATCGGGTGATGCTGTCCAGCGGACGGTCCAATGCGGCCGCGTACGCTTTGACCATCAGCACGAGAAGATCTTCCCCCACATTGACAGGATCAAATGCGGCGCGCTCGAATGTATCCAGAAATGTCTCACGCGGGAACGTCGCGTAGTTCCGCTTGCCCCATTTGCATGGTCCGCCGAAAAGGACGTTGGAAAGCGATTGTTTGGTCAGGTAATCAAACTGCGCGCGGCGACCGCGTGGCGCGTATTTGGTTAGGACTGTGGGGAAATAGGCCGTTTCTTCGGGCAACACGAGCAATTCGGGATGGTTATCGAGCAACGCCACTAAGAGCGTCGTGCCGGATTTCGCTTGTCCCGCGATGAAGGAAGCTCGCTGCTCAAATGGCAATTCCGAAATCACGGCAAAGATTACAACATATGTTTGGGAAATGATAATGCCCCGAGGTGTATTCGAAGCAGCAAACGATTGAAACAGCCCAGAGGATTGCCCGTCCTACTTCACTGGCGGGGCGCGTTACTGCGTGTGCGCCGTTCTTGTTGCAAAAACCAATCAATGAACTTTGGCAGTCCCTCGCTCAACCGGGTAGTTGGATTATAACCCAGTAACTTTCTCGCTTTCGAAATATCCGCGGAAGTCATGGGCATATCGCCCGGTTGTTCCGGCAGGTGGTTGATTTTCGCCTTTTTCCCAAGCGTATTTTCGATTGCAACGATCAACTCTTTGAGCTGGATGGTCTCGCTCTCACCCAGATTAAAGATATCAAATTGCGGACCTTCGTATTGGAGTGAGGCCATCGTTCCCTGAATTACATCATCAATATACGTGTAGTCGCGGCGCGTGCTGCCGTCGCCAAATTGCTCGATCGGTTGCCCGGCGTAAATGCGCCGGGTGAATTGATGAATCGCCAAATCGGGCCTTTGCCGCGGACCGTATACAGTGAAATAGCGAAGCGCGACTACGCGCAATTGGTAAAGGTGTGAGTAAGTCGAGCACAGGAATTCGCCCGCAATTTTTGTCGCTGCGTATGGACTGAGCGTCTGAGTCAGATGTTGATCTTCAGAAAAAGGCACGGTTTTCGAGGCGCCGTAGACGGATGAACTCGACGCAAAGATGAATTTTTCAACGCCCGTCAGTCGCGCCGCCTCGAGCAGATGCAGTGTCCCAGTGACATTGGTGTCGTAATAGAGTTGTGGGTGTTGAATCGATGGGCGGACCCCGGCGCGAGCTGCAAGATGCGCGATCACATCAAATTTTCCGCGATGAAACAAATTTCGCACTGACTCACCATCTCGAAGATCGTGATGGTGGATGGTCACATGTTTGGCGAAACCAGCGATGTTTGCCTGCTTGATTTGCGGATCGTAAAAATCGTTGAAGTCATCGACGATGGCGACCGTGTGGCCAGCTGCCAGCAAGGTTTCAGCAAGATGGGAGCCAATGAAGCCCGCACCGCCTGTGACCAGAATTCGCATGGTGCGAGGGTAGGTTTGCAACTGGCTATTGCCAAATACCAATTGGCTCGATTCCGAGCACCGGCGGCGTACCTGTAGCCGCGAGCGTTGACCGCAGGGGGGTGCTATGACGGGGATCCCTCCAGCCGAGGTCGGCGCCCTCGGCTACAAGCCGGGTGCGTGTCTAACTAAAATTGCGCCAGTGCAACAGGAGATATGTCCAGTTTAACGCCAGCGCCGATACAACTGATGCGCGGACAGCTGTTTTCGCTGTCGACGTCGGAAAACGGATGCGCAATCGCGGCCCACGCGTGACAAGCACGAACAATGCATAAAGATCAAACGCGATTACGGCGCACAGCGCTGTGAACACGAGAGGGTTCCATCTCAGTGCGGCGAGAAAATGACCGTGAAAGAATTGGATCCCGCATCGCGTCATGCCGCACGTAACGCACGGCAAACTGGTGAGCTCGCGAAAAGTGCAGCGCGGCCATGGCAAACCAATTGTTAGCCAGGCTGCCGCTAGTCCGAGCGATCCAAGGGAGACGACTAGCCAGAGTAACTCGTAATCGATTTCACCTGGGGCAAGGCGCCGGATGTGAAGTCGCATTGTGCCCCAAACGTCAATGATGTGATGCGCTCCAGACACCCAACGCGCCGAACATGAATGCGATGAGCAATCCGCCGCCGCAACAAACAATTAGCGGCAGGAAAACTGCAAGAACAGCGCGACCGGTATCGGTTTCATGAGCGCGCGCCAACCCGATGCAGTTACAAACGAGCGCCCAGACACCAGCGATCAGTCCGCCACAAACCGGGATCATCTGCAAAGGACCGGCGGAGCCTTGAGAAAAAGCGACGACGCGGAAAGTGGTTTCAAAAGGTTGATTTGCGCCACCAACGATCATCAAACAGAGGTGCACAATAGCGCTGCCGACGAACAGTCCGATTACGACGAGCAGCGGCACCAGAACGATAAATGCGGCGGAGCCGCCCATCCCGGCCAGTGCACCAAACGTGTCGTGGCGATCGGCGAAGAAGCCGACCGACTGCAAGCCCAGCGAGAATAGAACCGAGACAATGCCTCCCAGACATCCACCGATCAGCGCGTAAATGAGCGGCTCACCTAAACCGCCTTCGCGTTTCATCACCGTGAATGCTTCGCCCGGTTTCGTCAGCACCATCACCAGCGTCTCGACGAATGCATTGAAAAAGCCCCGCTCTTGTCGATGCTCCCACGGCAGTCCGCTGCGTGGGGCCGAACTCGCGGCTACGCCAACCTGCGCAGGCGGCGCGGCGGTCGCGGTCGCGCTCCACTCTGGGAATTGTGACAGCGGCTGCCAGTTCGCCATTCCTTCGCGCCATCCAATGTCAGTTGGAACAAAACGGCCGGTGCGCAAACCTTCACGAACTTCTTCTTCAGAAAATGCGCCCAGACTTGTTGCACCCCGGTTAACGTGAATCATCGCCATAATACCCTCGTTCTAACGAGACGTATAACAGAGCGCAAGGTTAAATGGGCGCTCGGCGCAGATTTGGTTAACTCGAAATTCGTGATTCGAGACTCGTGGGCCGGGGCTCGGACGAATTACGATTCACGATGTAACAAATCATGAATCAAACCGGTTCGCCTTGTCAGGCGCATCCAGCGCCCGCCAGAAGTACCAAGCGGCCACCGAACGGTAGGGACGCCATTTTTCACCGAACTTCATGAGCTGTTTTGGAGTGGGGAGTTTTCGTCGGCGAAAAGTTTTAGCGAAACCTTTGCGCACACCGTAATCGTCAACCGGCCAGACATCCGGTCGGCCCAGATCGAAAAGCAGGAGCATCTCAACCGTCCAACGGCCGATTCCGTGTACCGTGGTGAGACGCTCGATGATCTCGTCGTCCGTCATGCGAACCAGTGCCCGCCCGGAAGGTACCGTACCGTCGATTGTCTTCGCTGCGAGATCTTTCAACGCGGCGGTTTTGGCGCGCGAAAGACCAGCCGCGCGAAGCGTTTCGTCCGACGTTGCCAGAAGTTGTTCCGGATCGAGCCATTTTCTCCTGGGATAAAGCGCCCGGACGCGACCAAAAATAGTCGCAGCAGCTTTTCCGCTCAGCTGCTGGTAAGCAATTGATTCGGCAAGCGCATCGAACGGCCGAATCGAAAGCGCCGGTGCGATGTTGTAGCGGCGCGAGCGCGCGATCAGCTCGGCCATTCTCGGATGGCTCGCGCTGAGAAGCTGGTGCGCGTGCTTGTGGTTCATGAAAGGCAGACGTTTTCCGTGCGCTCAGGGCGGGTAAATGATTTCGCCACCAATCACAGTCATTTCATTTCGGGTTTCAAGGATTTCCGCCTCTGGAATTTTCATGATGTCTTGGGAGAGGACAGTGAAATCAGCGAGCTTGCCCACTTCGATCGAGCCCTTGTCTCTTTCTTCAAACGCGGCGTAGGCGGGCCAGATCGTAAACATTTTCACCGCATCTTCACGCGAGACGGCCTGTTCGGGATGCCAGCCTTCGCCTGACTCGCCCTTGATGCTTTTGCGCGCAACGGCAGCGTAGAATTCGATCATCGGTTCGCCCCGTTCGACTGGCGCGTCGGATCCTCCTGCAATGATGCAGCCGCTCTTGAGAAAGCTTTGCCATGCATACGCGCCTGCAAGACGGTCCATTCCAAGTCGAGCGGGAGCAAAGAACAAGTCGCTGATCGCATGCGAAGGCTGCATCGAGGGGATCACGCCAAGTTTAGCGAATCGGGGAAGATCGACAGGATCGACAATCTGCGCATGTTCAACTCGCCAGCGGGGGTCGCGAATTTTTCGTTTGTCAGACGGTACGGCTTTAAACGCTTGTTCGTAAAGATCAAGAATCAATCGGTTGGCCCGGTCGCCGATCGCGTGTGTTTCGACCTGAATACCGCGCCGAAGTGCTTCATCAAACATCGGCCGAAGCTCTTCGGGTTTCTCTGTGAGAAAACCGGACGTTTCCGGCGTGTCGCTGTACGGTTTCAACAGAGCCGCGCCCCGAGAGCCAAGCGCACCGTCGAATATCACTTTGATCGTACGCTGGGTGAAATGGTGATCGAAAGCGTTAATGGTCGGCCCGTCCCGCAAGAAATTCTGCGCATCTGCGCCGGGACCGTAGACGGCGTTGATGAACCGAATTTTGATTTTGCTCGCCTCGAACGCTTTCCGGATAAGATCAACGTCTGCTTTGTAACTGCCGGCGTTCTGGATCTCACACCATCCGAGTTTGATTTCGCGTTCGATTCCACGCAGCAATGCTTCTTCGCGCTCAGCGTCTGTAGGCTTTGGGATATTTTTCGCTACAAGGTCCTGCGCGTTGTCGAGCAACATCCCATTCGGTTCGCCGTTCTGTTTTAAAATCTGGCCGCCAAAAGGATCCGGCGTGTCCTTGTCAATTCTGGCGATTTTTAGCGCGGCCGAATTAGCAACTGAAGCGTGGCCATCTGCGCGCGTAAGAAAAACAGGATGGTCAGGCGCGATCTTGTCGAGCTCCTCGCGCTTTGGAAATTGCGGCGGTTTCCAAAACGTTTCGATCCATCCACGTCCGGTGATCCATTTACCTTGGGCCGTTTTGTGGACGCGTTCCTTCACCCTGGCCAGAAAATCTTCAAGTGAAGTTGTCCCTTCCAGGTTCAATCGCATTTCGCGTTCACCGATCCCAAAAATGTGGCAATGCGAATCGGTGAAGCCGGGCACGACCGTGCGACCGTGAAGATCGACCATTTTCGCAGGGTGAAATTTTTTCGCGTCTTCATTTGAACCGACAAACAGCACACGTCCATTTTTCGACGCTATGGCTTCGACGCGCGGCTGGCGGTCGTTGACCGTGTAAACGTTCCCATTTGTTAGAAGGAGATCGACCTCTTCTGCCTGTGCCACTGCCCCAATGAAAAACCCAAGCAGAAAGAACACCAGTCGTTTTCGTGTGAAGTTCACCGAACGTCCTCTCAAAGCTGCGGAGTTGAAGCTGACAGCTTCCTCTTCGGAATCAATATCGCGCTTCCGTGCTTGACGTGCCGCCGAACTTTTGACGTCATCAGTTTTGCCGACTGTTTGCTTTCTGTATCGGAAAAGCGAACGCTTTTGTCGGTATGGGATTGAATAATGAATTTTCTTTTGCTACCGCTGGACAGATTTATAGAATCTTGGTTTCCCCTCAGGCGAAAAAGAAACCTTAACCCTTTTTGGACTGTCTGAACGCAGCGCATTTTGATTTCAACGTTGATTTGTTGTGGTGGCTGGTGTTGTCCGGAGCCGCATTTGCGTGATATCCCATGGCCAACTTCTTTCCACGCTGGACCAACTGGATACCGCTAAAACTGGTGGTGTGCGGCATCATTGCGGTCTGTGGATTGACCGCAGCTACCTGGTATTACGCGACGCCAAAGTACACCAAAATTGGCTACGAACCGATCCAGCCGGTGCCGTTTCCGCACGACATCCATGTGACGCAACTGGGAATGGATTGCCGCTATTGCCATAGCTTTGTGGAAATGGCGGCCCAGTCCAATGTGCCGAATACTCAGACCTGCATGAATTGCCATACGCAGGTGCAAAAGGATAATCCGAAACTGGAGCCGGTGCGGACCAGCTGGAAAACGGGTAATCCGGTGGAATGGGTGTGGATCTATCGCACCGTCGATTACGTTTATTACAATCACGCGGCGCACGTGAACCGCGGCATCAGCTGTTTCAGTTGCCACGGCTCGGTCAATCATATGTCGACGGTGTATCTCGCCAAACCGCATAGCATGGCGTGGTGCCTTGAATGCCATCGGCATCCGGAGAATTTTTTGCGGCCCGAAGATCAGGTTTTCAATCTCGATTGGAAACCGGACGATGTGAAACCGGTGGAATTTGTGGCGAAGTACGGGCAGCCGCATGACGCCGGCGAGGATTTTTCAAAGAAGAAGAAACTAACCCAGGAGGAGATTGGCCAGACATTGAAAGAACACTGGAACATCAATCCGCCGACAAACTGTCAGGGGTGCCACCGATGAAACGCGTATTCAAGCATCCACCGGAGCCGCCAAACGGCAAGCGTTACTGGCGCAGCCTGGGCGAATACAGTGATTCGCCCGAATTCCGGCAGTGGCTGGAACGCGAATTTCCACAGGGCGCAGCAGAGCTGAACGGCGACGAATGGTCGCGACGCGATTTTGTGAAACTGATGGGGGCATCCATGGCGCTCGCCGGGGTCGGCCTAACGAGTTGTCGCAGACCGGAGCTGCACCTCGTTCCGTTTACAAAAAACGTTGAGTGGACGATTCCCGGAAAATTTCTCTACTACGCGACGGCAATGCCGCGGCGCAACGGCGCCATTCCACTGCTCGCCACAACCGTGGACGGACGTCCAATCAAGCTGGAGGGCAATCCGTTGCATCCGGCGACTGGTGGCGCGACAGACACGTTCACTCAGGCGTCGATTCTGGACCTATACGATCCAACCCGATCCAAACGGTTTGTCCGTGATGGGAAAACGAGCAAGCGCGAAGATTTCGAGGCTTACCTCAGCGACGTTCGCAATAAGCTTCTCGCCGATCGCGGCGACAGCGTGGCGTTTCTTGTGGAAGAAACAAATTCGCCAACGCGCGAGCGGTTGCGGGCCGAGTTGGAAAAAAATCTTCCGGGCATGCGCTGGTGTGTTTACGAACCGCTTTTGAGTCAGGGCTCGATCGCAGCCACGCAGAATGCGTTTGGCGCTGGGGCACGCCTGATTCCCAAATTCGATCGAGCCGATGTGATTCTCGCTTTGGACAGCGATTTTCTTGATTGCGGCCAGGGCGATTTGGCGTCCGTACGCGCATTCAGCTCGCGTCGGCGTGTGAGCACGCCCAAAGACAGCATGAACCGGCTGTATGTTGTGGAAAGTCGGTTCACGCTCACGGGTGCGATGGCAGACCATCGGCTCCGTTGTCCGGCTAGCCAGATCGCCGCGATAACGCACGCGCTCGCAGCTAAAATTCTGGCGGGAACAAGCGATTCGAGTCTTGGGTCGGTCATGGGAAATTTCCAGGCACCGCCCTCGAGTTCGTCCGGGGCTGCGACCTTCGACGAGACATGGATCAGCGGTTTGGCAAATGATCTAATGGCAAAACCGGGAGCCAGTCTGGTGCTCGTTGGTCCATCTCAGCCGGTCGGAGTGCAATTACTTGCGTACGCGATCAACGCGGCACTCAAAAATCTCGGCCAGACCTTGCTCGTTCGCCAAACCCCGCATAACCCACGAACAATCGAGATATCGCAACTCGCAGCTGACATTAATGACGGGCGCATCAAGCATCTTTTCATTCTTGGAGGCGACCCGGTTTACAACGCGCCGCGCGGATTGGCTCAGGACAAACAAAAGAATCTCCCGCTAGATTGGTCCGAACTGCAAAAACGGGTACCCGAGATCGTGCGGCTCGGTTATCACGAGGATGCCACATCGGCGTTGAGCCAATGGCACGTCCCGGCCGCACATTTCCTGGAATCATGGGGGGATGCGGTTACTGCGGATGGCGAGTACTTGTCGATTCAGCCGATGATTTTGCCGATCTTCGGCGGTCTTTCGGAAATCGAGTTTCTCAACGCATTGCTAGGTGGACCCAAAACCGAAGGACCAGAGCTGATCCAGGAAACGTTCCGGTCTACAAATCCGGCTGGCGATTTTCCAACCGCCTGGTCGCGTTTCCTTCACGATGGTTTTGCGGCGCACGTTCAGCCGCGTGATCAGCCCTCGGCCTTCAATGCAAATGCAGGTACCCCGCAGAATCAAAGTCCGTGGACGTTGCCGCCGGCGCCGACGCCCGATTCACCCGAAGTTGTGCTGACAGCCAGCTATTCGATGGACGACGGCCGCTATGCTAACAACGGCTGGCTTCAAGAATTACCTGATCCAATCACAAAGCTTACCTGGGATAACGCGGCACTAATGAGTCCCGCTTTTTCCAAAAAGCTTGGCGTCTCGACTGGTGATCTGGTGCAGATCACAATTAACGAAAAGAGCGAGGGCGGGCAGCCGGTCAGGCGCGAACTAGTCATCGCGGCGCTGGTATCGCCAGGCCACGCCGAAAATTCCGTTACTGTCCCGCTGGGCTATGGCCGAAAAATGCCGGAGTTAAATGCGCTGCCATACGCGGGTGGAGGACTGAAAGAGGAACCGAAGATTGCCGAGCAGGGCGGTTTCAATGGTTATTTTCTACGCACGGCGGCAAATCCGTACTTTGTCGTCGCGGGAGGGCAGGGGATCGAGAGTGTCAGCGTATCAAAAGTTGGTCGCGCTTATCCGTTCTCAATTATGCAGGAGCAGTTCAGCATCGAAGGTCGCGGTCTTGTCCGTGAGGCGACGCTGGAAGGCTACCGTGAAAACAATGAGTTTGCGAAAAAGATTCCCGGTGAGGAAGAACTGTCCCACCCGCCGCCAAGCATCTATACACACCCGCCGCTGAAAGCGCCCCAGCAGTGGGGAATGAGTATCGATTTGAACGTGTGCACCGGGTGTAGCGCCTGTGTGGTCGCATGCCAGGCGGAGAATAACGTCCCCGTGGTCGGCAAGCTACAGGTGTCGCATGGCCGAATCATGCACTGGCTACGAATTGATCGCTATTATGCTAGCCGCAAACCGTACAATCAGGACCGCGGCGACTGGCCGGAGGATGCTGAGATCGTACATCAGCCGATGCCCTGTCAGCATTGCGAGAATGCGCCGTGCGAAACGGTTTGCCCGGTCAATGCCACCGTTCACAGCGAGGACGGTCTAAACGTCATGGCTTACAATCGCTGTGTCGGTACGCGATTTTGCTCGAATAACTGCCCGTACAAGGTGCGCCGGTTTAATTTCTTTGATTACAATCAAAGGCCCGTCGGCAAGAGGAAGGTCGCCGGCGCTTTCAGCATCTTCGAAGAATATTTCGCGCCGCTCACCGTTAAGGGCGCGCCGGACACGATCAAGATGCAAAAAAATCCGAACGTGACGGTGCGCATGCGCGGCGTAATGGAAAAATGCAGCTTCTGTGTGCAACGCATTGAAGAAGCGAAAATCGCGGCGCTGGCACGCGCTGGCGCTTCTTCGGATACGCTGATCCCGCGCGATTCGTTTACCACGGCGTGCGCCCAAGCGTGTCCGACGGAGGCGATTGTCTTTGGCGACATTAAAGATCCGCAAAGCCACGTCTCAAAAATGAAGGAACAGGACCGCAATTACCGAATTCTTGATTATCTGAACGTCGTCCCGCGAGTGAGTTACCTCGCGCGCATTCGTAACCCCAACCCAAAAATGCCGGACGCGAAAAACATCGGAGTCGCAAGCCTGGTGGAGAAATTGCCGGAATGAACCAAACCGAAATAACAAAGTTAGGCTTCGATTTGGCGCTCGTACTGGCGTGTCCTCGTGAGCGGAGCGAAGGAACTCATACAGACTCCGCAACCCACACAAGAGTTCCAGGTATGATGGGTTACCTACTTGGAGGTCTCTCGCCGTCTGCGCGGCTCGGGATAACTGAGATCTAAGTATGGACGCAGCACCAACAGCACCTCAGACCATTAGCGAGACGGAGAAGGAGGTTAGGCGTATCCCGCTTGTTCTGCACCAGCGCAATTTCAGCTGGTTGACGGAGCGAATTTCCGGAGTGGTGGAACAACCCGCACCGCGCTGGTGGTGGGTCGCATTTGCCATCACCTCCAGCGTCGCGACGTTCGGTCTTTTTTGCATTGGCTATCTAATTTCTACCGGTGTTGGGGTGTGGGGAAATAACATTCCCGTCGGATGGGCCTGGGGCATCACAAACTTCGTTTTCTGGATCGGCATTGGACATGCCGGAACGCTGATCTCAGCCATCCTGTACTTACTCCGGCAAAAATGGCGCACGTCGATCAATCGTTCCGCGGAAGCAATGACCCTGTTTGCGGTGATTTGTGCGGCGATTTTCCCCGGCATTCACGTCGGCCGATTCTGGATGGCGTGGTACCTGGCGCCGATACCTAACAATTGGGCAATCTGGCAAAATTTCCGCAGCGCATTGATGTGGGACGTGTTTGCGGTTTCGACCTATTTCACGGTTTCGGTATTGTTTTGGTATACGGGTTTGATTCCGGATTTGGCCACCTTGCGGGACCGGGCAACCACAAAGGTTAGGAAGTTTCTTTTCGGAATTTTCGCTTGCGGCTGGCGCGGCTCGAATCGCAACTGGCGTCATTATGAGATGGCGTATCTGCTATTGGCCGGTCTTTCCACGCCGCTGGTTCTTTCGGTGCACAGCGTGGTATCGTTCGACTTCGCCAGCACACTTTTGCCGACGTGGCACACCACAATTTTCCCGCCTTACTTCGTTGCCGGTGCGATCTTCGGCGGGTTTGCAATGGTGTTGACCTTGCTTTTGCCAGCGCGCGCAATTTTCAAGCTACACGATGTCATCACCCCGCAACACGTCGACAAGATGGCAAAGATCATTTTGTTGACAGGTTCCTTCGTCGCTTACGCGTATTCGATGGAGTTTTTCATTGCTTGGTACAGCGGCAATTCCTATGAGCGTTTTGCTTTTTGGAACCGGATCTTTGGTCCTTACTGGTGGTACTGGTGGCTCGGCATGCTTTTCTGCAATTGCCTGTCGCCACAACTCTTCTGGTTCAAGTGGTGCCGCCGGAATGTGTTCGTCGTCTTTTTTGTGTGCATGTGCGTCAACGCTGGCATGTGGTTTGAGCGCTTTATCATTATTGCTGGCGGTTTGATCCGCGATTTTCTGCCGTCGTCCTGGAGGGTGTTTCATCCCACCTGGGTGGATATTTGGACCTACATTGGCACGATCGGGATTTTCACTTCGCTGTTTCTGATCTTCATCCGTTTTCTGCCGATGATTGCGATGTCAGAGGTGAAAACGGCAGTGCCGGAGGCGGACCCGCATTACGGGCACCCACCTGGACCTCAATCTACATCTCCCGGCGCAAAGGAGCGCACACGATGATGAGGACTCCTGCCGGCCACAAGGTGTACGCCATGGCTGCGGAATATTCTAGCGCGGCAGCTCTTTACGAAGCAGCCAAACAAGTTCGTGATTCCGGCTTCAAGCGCTGGGACGTTTATTCTCCGTTTCCGATTCACGGAATGGATGAGGCAATGGGCCTGGGTAAATCGTGGTTGAGCGGGTGGGTTTTGTTCGGGGGCGTCACTGGCTTTCTAACGGCTGCTGTCGTCGAATTTGGGCCGTCTTCGATTCTCTACAAGCTCGATGTGCACGGCAAGCCGTGGAATTTTTGGACCGTACCTGCGTTCTTTCCTATCATGTTTGAACTAACGGTTCTTTTCGGGGCGTTCGCCGCATTCTTCTCGCTGCTTGGCATGAATGGATTGCCCCGCTGGTACCACCCAATGTTCAATTGGGAGCGATTTAGTCGCGTAAGCAACGACGGATTCTTTCTGGCAATCGAATCGCGTGATCCACGGTTCACTGAGAACGGTGTTCGCGAATTATTGGAAAAGACCGGCGGCGAACACATCACCATTGTGCACGAGGACTGAAATATGCTGCGCGGATTTCTTGTCATTTTTATTCTGTCCGGCATCGCGATCCTCGCCGTCTTTGGATTTCGTGGCCGGAAGAGCACGGAGCCGCCGAGCGAGGTTTTCCCCGATATGGTCCGACAAATGAAGGTTCGTGCACAGGCACCGCTCGATCTTTTTGCAGACGGACGTGGACCAAGGCTGCCGGTCGCAGGCACGGTTCCCATTGGCTACGAAATGCCAAAACCCGGCATTGTAGCTGGGACAACCGCTGCCAGCCTGCCGGGGTCAGCGACCCCGGCTACAGGACCCTGGTCGCATCCCAATATTGGTTTTAGCGAGGGCACTGATTATTACAACACAGGTAAGATGGGAGATCACTGGGGAACGGGCATTCCGGTCCCAGTTACGTCCGAGCTGATGGAACGCGGGCAACAGCGCTTCAACATTACGTGCGCGATGTGTCACGGCGCCACCGCTGCAGGTAACGGGATCACAAAACAGTACGGACTTGCAACTGTCATTTCGCTTCAGGACGAACGGATCCGCAAGATGTCCGACGGCGAAATTTTCAACACGATCACCAACGGTAAAAACACGATGATGCCTTACGGGCCGAACATCATTGTGCCCGATCGTTGGGCGATTATCGCCTACCTGCGCGCGTTACAACGCAGCCAGAACGCAACGACAGCAGACGTTCCCGAGGATCGGCGCGCAGAATTAGACAAACCGGCGCCATCGCCACCGGCTACACCAAAATGAGCGAACGTTCTCACACTGCCCCAACACCCGAAGGCGAATATTTCGAGAGCAGCCGCTTTGCCGGACTTTCGTCGCTTCTGGGATTGATTGCCATCGTGGCGCTGGTGCTTTGCGTCGTAGGCGCGTTTCTTAATCCGCACCAATTCAGTTATTCGTGGCTCTTTGCGTTCGCATTCTACTTCACGCTTTGCGCCGGCTGCTTTTTCTGGACGATTGTGCATCACGCTACGGACGCCAACTGGACGGTAGTTGTCCGGCGTCAGTTGGAGAATATTGGGGCGTTGCTGGTGGCGCTGGCGATTCTTTTTGTGCCGATCCTTCTCCTTCGACGCCATCTCTATTCGTGGATGGATATCCCGCCCGGTGTGCAACCTTCGCTAGATGCGAAGCGTGCTTATCTCAATTGGGATTTCTTCCTGATCCGCGCTGTCGTGTTCCTCGGCTTTTTTCTTTGCGCGGCGCTGGTTTTACGCCGCTTATCCGTGAAACAAGACAAGGATGGAAATCCGCGCTTCACAATCTTAATGCGCAAGGTGGCGTTTATCAGCCTGCCAATGTTTGCGCTTTGTCTGACCTTTGGCGCGTTCGACTGGCTGATGAGCCTGAACTATCACTGGTTCTCCACGATGTTTGGCGTGTACATCTTCGCCGGCGCAGCGGGGAGTTCGATGTCACTGCTGGTACTGGTCATCACAGCCTTACGACGGGCTGGCTATTTGAAGGATATCGTCACGCTCGAGCATTACCACATAATGGGGAAATGGATGCTGGCTTTCACAATTTTCTGGGCATACATCGGGTTCGGCCAGTACATGCTCATCTGGTACGCGAACATCCCGGAGGAGACAGAATTCTTTATTACCCGGAACACTGAATCGTGGTGGGCGCTGAGTATGCTGCTGGTTGTCGGACGGTTCTTTATTTGTTTTGGGATTCTTCTCTTGCAGTCCGTCAAAAAGGAGCCGCGGCGTCTTTGCTGGATCGCTGGATGGATTGTCTGTATGCAACTCTTGGACGTGTACATCATTGTGTTGCCGGCGTTACACGGCACCGGGGTGCACGTAAGTATCTGGGATTTGGTTTCAGTGATCGCCATCGGCGCGACGCTCGGTTTTGTTTATCTGCGAATCGTGCCTCGAACGTCTCTCTTTCCAGTACGCGACCCGCGTCTGATTGAATCTTTGAACCTGGTGAACTGATATGGCTGGTACTGAATCACTCCGCCAGGTTGCCCATGCGCGTGCTCCATGGTCGGCGTGGTTTGCGATCGTGCTGCTCTTTGCGCTTTTTGGTGTGATCGTGCTCGCGATCATCGGACCGTCGCCCCGTGGAAGCGATTACGAAGAAACCCGGGCGAAAAAGCGTGTCGAAAATTTGAAGACGTTGCGCGAGGAAGCCGACAAGTCTTTGACGACTTATGGCTGGATCGACAAAAACAAAGGCGTCGCTCGCATCCCTATCGCGCGTGCAATGGAATTGACAGTCGTCGACCTGGCAAAGAAAAAGCCGGCGCCGGCAGGTCCGATCGCTACGCCGGAACCGCAAACAACAGCGGGCACGGCTGGGAGTCCGGCTGCGGGCTCTTCAGCATCGGCTGGTGCGTCGCCTGCGGCTTCGCCGTCCACGCAAGCGCCAGCCTCGCCCTCACCAGCAGTTCAGTCGTCATCACCAGCGCCTGCTTCACCCAGTCCCACGAAAAGTCCCTGACCGTTCTTAATTTTTTCAATGTTTCAACGCTTTTATAATCAATGAATCCTGCCGGAATCCCACTTAAGGAGCCGTCTGTTTCCGTCGCCGCGGGTGACACCGAACAATTGGAACGCGCCCTGATCGATGCGTCTACGCGCGTGCCGGTGCTGATATTTTACACTTCGGCAGTGGCATGGCTGATTCTTGGCACGCTGCTTGCCGGCTTCGTTTCGTTCAAGCTGCACACGCCGGATTTGCTTTCTGACATCAGTTTCCTCACCTGGGGACGCGTGCGCCCAGCCCACATGAACGTAATGGTGTACGGCTGGGCATCCATGGCTGGCATGGGCACGGCAATTTGGCTGATGGCGCGGTTGTGCCGGACAGTGCTGCGTTATCCGCTGCTGCTGGTTGCGGGCGCCGGATTCTGGAACCTGGGAGTAATGCTGGGCGTGGGCGGAATTTTCCTTGGCGATAGCACGGGTTACCAATGGCTGGAGTTCCCCAGCTATGCGGCAATTATTCTTTTTGTCGCGTATACGCTTGTTGCTTCCTGGGCCGTTCTAATGTTTCGGTTTCGTCGCGGCGAACAAATTTATATCTCGCAGTGGTATTTGCTTGGCGCGTTCCTTTGGTTCCCGTGGCTTTACGCGGCTGGCCAACTAATGCTTTTCGTCGTCCCGGTGCAGGGCGTTTTGCAGGCAGCGGTCGGTTGGTGGTACGCAAACAATCTGCTCTTTCTCTGGTTCGGCGCGATCGGTCTCGGCACTGCGTATTACATGATTCCGAAGGTGATCGGCCGCCCGGTTTACAGTTACCACTTGGCCACAATCGGTTTCTGGACTTACGCACTGTTCTCGAGCTGGACTGGAATGCAGCGCCTTGTTGATGGACCGTTCCCAGCCTGGATGGTCACAGCTAGCATCGCGGCCACAATCCTCACCCTGATTCCAGTCGCCACAGTCGGGCTTAATCATCACATGACTATGCAAGGCTATTTCCCGCTGATGCGCTACAGCCCGACGCTTCGTTTTACCGTATTCGGTGCGATGTCTTACACCGTCTTTAGTCTGGTGGGTGTTGTGATCTCACTGCGTTCGGTCGCCCGCTATGTGAATTTTACGCAGGCGAGCATTGCTTATTCGCATCTCGGTCTTTACGCATTTTTCACGATGGTGATTTTCGGCTCGATGTACTACATCGTGCCACGACTGATTGGGCGCGAGTGGCGCTATGCATCGCTGATTAAACTGCACTTCTGGGCATCGGCCTACGGAATTGGGCTGATGACGCTCATGCTTCTCGCCGGCGGCCTTACTCAAGGCACAAGCATGGAAAATCCCTCGCTCGCCTTCAGCGAGAGTGTGGAATCGGTGCTGCCCTACCTCCGCGGACGCAGCTTGTCGGGGATCTTGCTGACAGTTTCGCATTTCATCTTTGCATATCACTTTGGATTGATGCTGTTCGGCCTGGGCCGTAAAGCGACGGTGCCGACATTTCTTAACCCAGTTGAAGCGGAGGGGGCTGAACCGGCTCACTAATGAAAGGGCTCATTCCTCTTTTTCTCGGAATTTTCGGGACGTTTGCGTTTTCCTGGGTGGGATTGACGGTGATCCCCAATTGGCAAATCGGACACCTCAATCCCCAATCTGACGAGGAAGGCACAGACATCTATCCGATGCCACAATCGGGAATGGTCACGCGCGGTGCGCGCGTTTACGCTGCGAACGGCTGTGTCTATTGCCACAGCGAGCAAGTCCGCGCCGAGTATTCTGGCGCTGATATCGAACGAAAATGGGGTGACCGCCGGAGCGCACCACGCGATTACGTTTTCGAGAGACCGGTTTTTCTTGGGAAGATGCGAATGGGACAGGACCTTGCGAACATCGGTGCTCGAGCCCCAGCAGAGCAGGAAAGTCCTTCGCCGGCCGCAAGCGGAAATTCTGCGCCGTCACCAACTGGCGCAGCTCAAAGCCCATCACCGTCAACCGCTCAGACGAACACCCGGCCCGCACAACCGCCAGGATCTGCGGCACCTCAACAGCAACCAGCAGCTTCTCCGACGACGTCACCAAATTCTTCTCCATCTGGGTCACCTGCGGTCGCGGGTCCGAGGACAGGCATTGCCTCTCCGTCTCCAGGAGCGGCGTCTCCTGCAGCTGCAAGTCCGGGTGCACCGCCTTTGGCGGGACCGCCATGGCCAGAGCAGACCGCGGGTCTTCCACCAATGTACTCGGCCGCATGGCATCATGTGCATCTGTATTCGCCGCGCAGCATCAACTTCGATTCGAACATGCCGTCCTATCGTTTTCTTTACCGAACTCGCCGTATCAGCGATGCGCGTTCATCAGACGCTTTGCAACTCACCGGTTCCGACGCGCCTCCACAAGGTTGGGAAATTGTTCCGACTTACGATGCGAGATGTCTTGTGGCTTACATGATGTCGCTTAATCAATCACATCCGTTGAAGGGAGTCAGGTCGTCCGGCGCGGCAGCAGGCGCGTCGACAGCGGCTTCACCTTCGCCTGCGTCTGGAGGACAACCAGCAAAATGAACGAGGACGCACCAGCACCTGAGCCGCGTTCCAGCCAGGGGATGGATTACAGCGAAATCGCCGACGTCCAGGAAGTCCATGCAGCGGTGCAGCGCGAAAAACGCGAACCGCGCGTGGGTCGCGAACCGCTCTCCATCTGGTTGATCGCAGTGTACGGACTGGCAGTATTTTTTGGAGGCGCTTATCTGGGTCGTTTCTCTGGAAATTTCAGCGGCGAAGCGCTTGATCCGTACGGCGGCGAAATACCCACGATGAAGAAAGTTACCGGTCCGCAAGGCGCTGAACAAGCCGCAGAACTTTCACCGCACGATCGCGGGAAGAAAGTCTTCTCAGCTAATTGTCAAACGTGTCACCAAGCCAACGGTCTCGGCGTGGCAGGTCAGTATCCTCCGTTGGCAGGCTCTGAATTTACGACAGGCGGATCGCACCGGATGGCGATGATCGTGCTCAAAGGTCTCCAGGGCCCGGTCAAAGTGAAGGGCCAGCAGTTTGGCTCGGCCGTGATGCAGCCCTGGGACAAAACATTGACCGATCAAAAGCTTGCCGACGTTATCACATATGAGCGAAGCGAGTGGGGGAATAACGCGAGTCCTGTTACCGCCGAACAAATTGCCGCGTTACGCAAAGAACTCGCAAGTCATCCAAATTCATTTACTGAACCTGAGCTTCTTGCAGCCCCCGACGAAGATCTTCCCGGTGGCGCTCCGCCGGGTGCCGCACCCTCTAAACCGGGCGAAGCAGCAAAGCCTGGCGAACCCCCGAAGCCAAAAGGATAGCGTGCAGGAAGTCCGCTTGTTTGATTTGCAGCCGCGCCTGGAAAGCGTCTAGCCTTCTCGATTCGGACTACCGAGGATGTGACTCTTCGGCGGCATCATCACGTTGTCGAAGTTTTGGGTAAACATGGCAGCCGCGAAGAAAGCGACGGCGCGCAATGTTTCCTTACCGACATTAACAAGGTCGTGCTTTATGGGCGTTGGAATGGCAAAAACACTTCCGGGGCCGACGCGGTAGGTGTTGCCATCTTCCATATGTAATTCTCCGGTACCGGCAATGATGTACTGTGTCTCTTCGGTAGCGTCAGTGTGCCAGCCGAGACGATGCCCTGGCTCAATTTCATACACGATTGTCGAAGATGCGGTCGTGCCGTGGCCGCCATACACTGCAAAAGCCCCGGCCCAATGGACTGACTTGTCATCCTCGGCCCAAACTTCGGCGCGCTTAAGTTTATCGGATGCAACAACTGGATTCATGGAGTCGAGGCTAAGATGTGGCCTTGCATAGTCAATAACAGAAACGCTTCTGGCACATTACACACCGCGCGTGACCGCTAGGGCAGAGCTTCCGCAAGCGCCTCGGCCATATGCTTTGGCCGGATATTCGAAAGATCGGTGATTTGATGCCGGCAACTTGTTCCTGAGGCGATGACCTCTGTTCCACGTCCTTGATTCTCAAGCTTGTCGATTAGATCCTGGGCGATCTGGATCGACAGATCATACTTCTCTGCGAGCGCGCCAAACCCGCCTGCCATTCCGCAGCAGGCGGTATCGAGAACGGTCGCTTTTCTCCCGGGTACACGTTCGATGAGCCGGAGCATGAACGCAGGATTCAAAATTGATTTGGCGTGACAATGCGGATGAATCGCAATCTTCGCTTCCGAAGATTGAAATTTCAGAGCTTCCGGTTCGCGCTCAAGCAAATCGTCTACAAACTTTTCGAACAAAAAACACCGGTTCGCTATCTTTTCCGCGCTCTGGATCTTTAGCTCGCGATAGTCTTCCACGAACATTGACCAGCAAGATGGCTCGAGGAAGAGAATTGGAGCAGTGGAGGTCCCGGGCGGACTGTCCTCCTGGAGTGACGAGAGAAGATCAACATTATGTTTTCCAAGCTCTGCAGCGCCGTCCAGATTTCCCTGGCTAAACGCGGGTCGTCCGCAGCACCACCGGTTTTTTGCGAGCGAAACATCAAACCCTAGCGCTTCCAACACTTTCACGGCAGCCATCCCGATGTGTGGTTCCTGGTAACGCACAAACGTGTCATCCCAAAGGATGACGGGGCCACGCTTATGGCCGCGGGCGTTGACTGCGGCGCCGGAATGCGCGACCCCGGTTGCAGCATGCTTCGCAAACCAGCGATCGAAGCGTCTGCTTGTGTAGTGTGGCAGAGAACGTCGCGCGGACAGTCCTACCGTTTTTTCTATCGCGATGCGCAGAGGCTTTGAATCGAGGAACCAATTCGCGAGCGACGGCAACGCGCAACCGATTTTGCCTAACAAATCGACATTGCTGAAAAGCCGCTCCCGGAATGGCAGACCGTCGCGCTGATATCGCGCATGCATCAATTCCGCCTTGAGCAGCGCGAGATTCACATTTGACGGACATTCGGGTGTGCACCCCTTGCAAGAGAGGCAATTGCTCAGCGCGGCGTCCAATTCCATCGAACACAACGGATCGCCTCCGCTAGCGCGTAGTTCAAGGGCTGCGCGGATGATGTTGGCGCGGCCGCGTGTGGACATGACTTCTTCATGGGTGGCCATGAACGTTGGGCACATGATCCCGGTCTGCTTCAGACAGCCGCCGCAGCCGTTGCATTGTTCCAGGTTCCCGATGAAGGAATGATCCTTGAATGCGAAGGCGAGCACCGGTTTAAACCGGACTTCCAGCGGTCGCGTGAAGTTCTCGCGCAGATGGTTGTCGATTCTGTGTTGATACCGGTCCGGCTCGGATCCATCGGCAAAAATCTTTCCCGGATTGAAAATATTTTTCGGATCGAACATTCGCTTGATCTCGCGCATGACTCCGAGCAGCTCTTCTCCCAGTTGTTCTCGCATGTACCCGGTGCGCGCGATGCCGACACCATGCTCGGCAGAAAGCGAGCCTTTGAATTGGCGCACAAGCGCGGAGGTTTGATCCGCGACCTGCCGAAACTTTTGCAGGTCGTGTGCGTCGTGCAGGTTTAACACGGGGCGGACATGCAAAAGTCCGCTGGCGGCGTGACCATAATAACTCGCCTCTAACCCAAGCGGTTTCATAATCGATCGCAGTCCGCGCACATATTCCGGCAGCTGTGCCGGACGAACAGCAGCATCTTCAATAAACGCGACCGGTTTTGCCGGCCCGATGCAGCCGGTCAAAAGTGAGAGGCCGGATTTGCGCACCGACCAGACGAGATTCATTTCCGTCGGCTCAGTGAGGATTTTTGTGCGCAGGCCGATATTTCTTGATTGTAAAATCGACAAGCGTTCTGCGACGTCATTATCCTGGAATTCAACGATCAAAATTGATTCGCAAGGCTGCGTATCGAGCTCGAGCAAGTCGCGCGCCGCCTGAAAATGGAGCTGACCCTTAGTTTGACCGAGCAAAGGACGATCGACGTGCTCAACGGCGGCGGGTTTAAGATCGAGAAGCTCGACTGTCGCCTGCATTGCTTTATCGACTGAGGAAAAAAAGATCAGGCCCAGACCTTTCTCACTCGGTAGCGGCGAAATCTTAATCTCAGCGGAGAAAATCGCGGCAAGCGTGCCTTCGCTTCCCGCGAAAATATTTGTGAGATCGTTTGGCGCGCGAAGGAACCTTTCAATGCCGTAGCCGGGCCAGCGTTTTATCAGGCCCGGCGGCCAGCGATCGGCCATTTCCGCGCTTCGCGCGCGAATAAGATTCTCGATTCTAGCACACTCGATAGCGAGCGATTCATGCATCGGTCCGATTTTTTCGATGCGGCCATCGGCCAGCACAGTCTGTAGCGAAAGAACATGATCCGCGGTTGTCCCGTAAACCGGGCACCGCGCACCGGAAGAATTGTTCGCTATCATTCCTCCAAGCGTCGCTCGTGAGCTGGTTGCTACGTCCGGACCGAAACAAAATCCATGTGGCCTTAGAAAATCGTTGAGCTGATCGAGGACAACGCCTGCCCCGACACGTACGCTGCGTTTTTCAACGTCAAGCTCGGTTATCTGGCGGTTGTACCGTGAGAGTTCGAGGATTAAACCTTCGCCAATCGCGTTCCCCACCAGACTCGTGCCAGCTCCACGTGGTGTGATCGAAACGCGTGCATCAGCCGCCGCATGAATAACGGCACTCGCTTGCTGTGCGCTTTTGGGAAACGCCACACCGATCGGATCGATCTGATAAATCGAAGCGTCAGTTGCGTAAAGTTGTCGCGTCAGATTATCAAAGCGAACATCGCAGCCGGTTTGCCTGATTTTCCTTTCCTGCGCGGAAGTCATTTCGACTACTCGATTATCACACGCGCGAAGCGATTAAGAAACTGCAGACCGCTGCTTGCGGCTGAGCCAACTGCCACTAAAGCAGGTTCAGTTGCGCGTTTTCCGGGATCGTTTCGGCAAAGCGGACACCAGCACCGATCAGGCGCACGGGTTTTCTGGTACGGCGAAACGCTTCATCTAGAAGAGCGCGGAACTCTGGTAACGTCGGCGCAAGACCGGCGCGCTCGGCAGTGGTTCGCGTGAAATCGTCGAACTTCAATTTCACGAATATCTTTGTGATCTCGCGGCTTGTTTCCTTTTGTGCGAGGTCAGCCATTAAATCCTGGAAGAGTTCCTCGAGCTTTTCTTCGCATTGCTCCAGAGTCGTCAGATCGACGGCAAACGTTTCCTCAGTGCTTAGAGATTTGCGGGGACGATCCGGTTCGACCGGCCGGCCATCGACGCCGCGGCAGAGATCGTAAAGGTCCAGGCCGAATTTGCCGAAAAGATCGACGAGCTCCGGGCGCGAGATGCGCTGCAACTCGCCGCATGTTTTTACACCGAGTTCTACCAGTCTTTGCTCGGTCTTCTCTCCGATTCCCCAGATTTTTCGAACGGGCAGATCCTGCATGAAACGCGGCACCTCCTCAGGTTTCACTTCAAATTGGCCGTTTGGTTTGTTTATTTCACTGGCGATTTTCGCGATCAATTTGTTTGGGCCAATTCCGGCTGATGAAGCGAGTTTCGTCTCCCGAAAGATTGTCCCTCGAATTACCTGGGCGAGCGAACCCGGCGCGCCAGGGTGGCCAGTCACATCAAGATATGCTTCGTCCAGTGACAAAGGTTCTATGAGGGACGTGAAACGATAAAGGATTCCGCGAATAACAGCCGCTTCGCGCCGATAGACATCGAACCTTGTGGGGAGCACAATCAGATCCTGACAGCGTTGCAGGGCCATGAATGTTGGCATTGCCGAACGCACTCCAAATTTGCGCGCCTCATAATTGCAAGTCGTCAGCACTCCGCGCCGATCACGAGCGCCGCCCACCGCTACGGGCTTGCCACGCAATGAAGGTCGGTCACGAACCTCGATCGCAGCATAGAAGCAGTCCATGTCGAGGTGAATGATGGAGCGCGGCGTTTCTTCCACATGGCAATATGTAGCGCCAAACATTGCTTCGTCATGTTGAGCGGAGTCGAAACATCTCGTGAAGTTAGCCGCGGGTTGCGCCGGGGATTCTGGGCTCCGCTCGGAATGACGATTGCCTTTTGAGGAAATTTGCGTCATGACAAATCGATTATATGACGACACCCGCAACGCGCGTTTTCATGGTCAGGCATGGCGACACGGTTTTGAGCGCCGAGGATCGCTTTGCAGGTGAGACTGACGTGGAGTTGTCCGAAAAGGGTCGCGAAGAAGCCCGGCGGCTGGCAGACAGGTTAAAGGATGAGAAGATCGCTGCCGTTTACGCGTCGCCACTGGGCCGGACGGTCGAGACCGCGCGGATTCTCGCTGCGCCCCACGATCTCGAAGTGCAAACGTGCGACGGTTTCCGGGAAATTTCGCACGGTCACTGGGAAGGGATGACGCGGCGCGACGTGGAAAAAAAATTTCCCGACGAAATGGCCGAATGGGAAAAAGACCCGTACACATTTGCCCCGGCGGGTGGGGAGAGCGGGTTGGCGGTGACAGCGCGCGCTTTGCCAGCCTTGATCACTTTAGTACGAGAGCATCCCGGCGAAAACATTCTGGTTGTATCTCACAAGGCGACGATCCGACTTTTGCTGAGTTCATTGCTCGGATTCGATCCGCGGCGATACCGCGATAATCTCGACCAAAAACCGGCCGCGCTGAATATTGTGGATTTTCGAAATCCGACGCGCGCGCGGTTGACCCTTTTCAACGACACCTCCCACTATGATAAGACCCCGATTCCTGAAATTCCGAAGGTGCGCCTGTCGAAATGGTGGAATACGGGTTCGGATCACAGCGATGCCAGGTGATCCCATTCGCGACCGGAGTGGCATAAGGGATCCGGCGCCGGGAGAGGGGGGCGCCGGACGCGCCTTTTTTTTGGTCGGTCGAAATGTTTTCGGCTTTGCAAACCGTGCTTCCATCTAGATATTGAAGTGGTAATTTTTTCCTGAAATGGATTCTTCTGCTTCTGTCGAAACGCATCACGATCCGCACTCACACGCCGGCGAACATGAGCATCACGAGCTCGGGTGGTGGCGAAAATATATTTTCTCCACAGACCACAAGGTGATTGGAATTCAGTACGGTCTTTGTGGCCTCGCATTCCTGTTTCTTGGCTTTTGCCTGATGATGTTGATGCGATTCCAGTTGGCTTATCCCGGGCAGGCGCTGCCTGTGATAGGCAAATTTCTTCCGCACATTTTTGGGCCCGGCTCGATGCCAGACGGAAAAATGACACCCGACTTCTACAATTCTTTAGGCGCGATGCACGGCACGATCATGATCTTTCTCGGAGTCGTGCCGCTGGCATTTGCGGCATTCGGAAATTTCGTCGTACCGCTGCAAATCGGCGCGCCAGACATGACCTTCCCGAAGGTGAACGCTGCAAGTTTTTGGGCGTTCGCGGTTGGGGGCGTAATCATGCTCACCAGTTTCTTCGTGCCGGGGGGTGCGGCTAAGAGTGGCTGGACTTCGTATACACCTCTCGCGGCAATTGCGGATACCGGCCCGGGACATAGTCCGGTGTTTAATGGTCAGACGCTTTGGCTGATCGGGTTTATTTTTCTGATCACGTCATCGTTGCTTGGCGCCGTCAACTTCATTACCACGATCATTCAGTTGCGTGCCAAGGGGCTGACCTGGATGCGGCTCCCGTTTTTTGTGTGGGCGCAATTTGTTACAGCATTTTTGTTATTGCTGGCGTTTCCGCCGCTCGAGGCTGCGATCGTCATGCAATTGATGGATCGGCTAGCCCACACCAGCTTTTTCCTGCCGAGCGGTCTCGTTGTGAATGGCGCGCCAATGTCGATCAGTGGCGGAGGGAGTCCTCTTTTGTGGCAACACTTGTTCTGGTTCCTCGGGCACCCCGAGGTTTACGTGCTGATTTTACCAGCATTCGGCATTGTGGCAGAAATTCTGGCAAACAACTCTCGCAAGCCGCTCTGGGGATACAAATCGCTGGTCTTTTCCGTGTTGGTAATCGGATTTCTCTCCTTCATTGTCTGGGCGCATCACATGTGGCTTACCGGCATGGGCTCGGCAGTCAGCGCATTTTTTCAAACGACGACGCTGCTGATCTCCATTCCCTCGGTGATTATCCTAAGCGCATTTTTCATTTCGCTATGGGGCGGCTCGATCCGCTTCAATGTGCCCATGCTTTTCACCGTCGCGTTTCTTCCAATGTTCGGAATTGGCGGTCTCACGGGTATCCCGCTGGCATTTAATTCGGCCGATCTTTACCTGCACGATACCTATTACGTCATTGCGCACTTCCATTACATCGTTGCACCGGGGACGATCTTCGGGCTTTTCGCCGGCGTTTACTATTGGTTCCCGAAAGCGACTGGCCGAAAGATGAGCGAGTTCTGGGGTAAAGTGCATTTTTGGCCGACGCTCATTTGCATGAACCTGATTTTCTTGCCGATGTTTTTGCAGGGGATGGCCGGAATGCATCGACGCTGGTACGATGGAGGACAAGGATGGGGCGTCGCGAACGATCATACGATTTGGGGATTGACTGGTTTTCAATGGAACCAGCCGATCTCATGGGCAGCCTGGGCGATGGGGCTCGCCCAAATTCCATTCATCATTAATTTCTTCTGGAGCATCAAGCACGGCGAAAAGGTGAATGACAATCCGTGGGAAGCGACCACCCTGGAGTGGACTGCGCCTTCACCGCCGCCACATGGAAATTTTGTTCATACTCCCGTCGCCTATCGCGGTCCTTACGAATACAGTCTGCCCGGTCGCGAAAGCGATTTCACGATGCAGAACGAACCGGTGGAACCGGCGGAGCGCACTCGCCGAAAATCGCCGGCGGAACCAGTTTTGGCCTAAGTTCGACCGATGGAAATTCCGTACACAGTCTCTACGCGCCCCGACACCGGACTTTGGAACGCCAAGATCGGCATCTGGTTATTCCTCGCGTCGGAAGTAATGCTCTTTGGCGCGCTCTTTTCCGCCTACATTTTCTTGCGCATCGATGCGGCGCCGGGGACGTGGCCACATGGGCTACTCAATGTCCCAGTCGGCACGATGAACACGGCGATCCTCATCATATCGTCCGTCACCGTGGTGCTGGCATGGGCAGCGTTGAAAATGAGGCGCTATAACGCCTACTGGTGGTACATGCTGGCGACCATCTCGTGCGGCGTTATCTTTCTTGTTGTCAAACTTGGCTACGAATGGCCACAGAAGTTCGAGCATTTCGGCGCTTACATTAAACCCAGCGCGCTCGCGAAGTACGAACAATACCTGGGTAACACACGGCGCCTTGAAAAGGGACTCGAACCGCGAATCGAGATCACGGGTCATCTGCATAGTCAAAACGCAACAGAATACGAAGTGGCACTAGATCCGGTAAATGCTGATCCTGATGATCCGGCGATGGACCGACCGCACTTTATACCACTGCCGGTTACTGACAAAATCGCTACGATCGATAAGGCGGATGTCCAACGTGCCACGATGTTTCTGCCAACTCACAGCGCGTATTTCGCCAGTTATTTCACCATCACTGGTCTGCACGGTCTGCACGTACTCGGCGGAGTGCTCGTGTTCATTTATATGTGGCTCCCCGTCAGCAAAAAAGTCTATCAGCGCAACCCGGAACATCTGGCGAATCGCGTGGAGGTAAGCGGCCTTTTCTGGCACTTCGTCGACCTGGTCTGGATTTTTGTGTTCCCGCTGTTTTATCTGCTCTGAGCCTATGAACAATCCACCTGATATTTCGCAGGACCCGAAGGAATACGAGGAGTACGCGCACGGCATACAAAAGCACGTCAGAGGCTATCTGATGGTGGGCGCGCTCCTGCTCACGTTTACCGTGATAACGGTTGCGCTGTCATACGTCCATTTCGGTACTGACAAGGCCAACATTGCAATTGCCATGCTGGTGGCCATGCTCAAGGCGGGCGCCGTTGCCGCGGTTTTCATGCATTTGGCTGCGGAAAGACGCCTCATTTACCGCATTCTGCTTTTCACCGGCTTTTTTGTGATGGGCCTCTTCTGGCTTATATTACTGGCGTGGTACGACTTTCCGATCTTTCGCTAAATGTCCCTTAAAGGTTTCCATATTGTTTTCATCGTATTTTCAACGCTGCTTGCGCTGGGGCTCGGACTGTGGTGCGTCTGGGTCGATTTGGTGGAGGGCGCGCCTATTTATCTCGCCGGTGCGATTGCATCTTTTGTGACCGCCGTTGCGCTGATCATTTACGGAGTCTGGTTCTATAGGAAGATGAAGCGGCTGCGGATTATCACATGAAAACCAAGATTCTGTCGGCCTTAGTGCTACTTATTTTTTCGCCTGTTGGACAGGCGCTGGCGTGTTCGTTCTGCTATGGCGCAAAGGATGGAAAATCTACCGAGCATATGGCGGTTGCGATCTGGTTTCTTTTTGGCGCTGTAATGTCGGTGCTGGGCGGAATCGGAGCTTTCAGTTTTCATCTTTGGCGGCATGGACGCATGCCTGCGGAGCCGCACCAGGAGATCACCGAGGAAGATCTGAGTAAGTATGAATAGCCTCGCGTTGATCAACGAATTTTTGGGGCAACCGCCCAACGCTTCCTCACACGGATATCAAATCGATCACATCCTTGAGTTCTGCCAATGGTTCATGGGGGCGCTTTTCGTTGGATGGTCCGCATTTTTTATTTTTACGTTAATTCGCTTCAGAAAGGGGCGACATCCTCGTGCTAGTCACCTGGGTGTGACGAGCGGCATTTCAACGCATCTGGAGTTTTCAGTCGTCTTAATTGAGGCGGTGCTCCTCCTCGGCTTCGCGATTCCACTTTGGGCGAAACGCGTGAATCAGTTTCCGCCGGGCAAGGAAGCGCTGCTTGTTCATATGGTCGCGCAGCAGTTCAGCTTCAATTACCATTTGCCGGGACCGGATGGACGATTTGGCCGCCGTGATATCAGCTTTGAGAGCAACTCGAATCCACTTGGTCTTGATCCGAACGATCCTGCCGGAAAGGATGATATTGTCACGACTGGCGAACTTCATGTACCCGTGAATCGGCCGGTCATTGTCGAGCTTTCCTCAAAGGACGTGATCCACGATTTCTTTGTCCCTAGCATGCGGATCGGTGGCGATGCAATCCCCGGTTCGTTGATTCCAATCTGGTTCACACCGGTCAAGACCGGAACGGACGAAGTGATCTGTGCACAGCTGTGCGGTCTGGGTCATTACGGAATGAAAGGCACTCTAGTTGTAGATACGCCGCAGGATTACGAAGCCTGGCTAAAAGAACGCGCCGAGCTCGCCGGCAGTGCGCAAAGCGTCCCTTCGCCCTCTCCAGGCGCGCCTCAGCCACAAAACAAACCAGCTGGACCTGCTGCATCTCCGACGCCTGGCGGATAAGATTTTTTCGCGCCAGCAGCGCACCCGGTCGCAGTTGTCCCATCTGTCTCATTCGTCGTATTCTCCCGCTGTGGGAAAATCGACTAAATGGCTGAACCGTTTCGCTTGGTTTCTTTGCGTGGCCGCACTGCTCCTCATTTGCAGCGGCGGAATGGTCACAAGCAAGAACGTCGGGCTTGCGGTGCCGGATTGGCCGACCACGTTCGGCTACAACATGTTTCTATTCCCCGTCTCAAAATGGGTCGGCGGAATTCTTTTCGAACATACGCATCGGCTGATCGCTTCAGCGGTTGGATTCCTCACGATTATCCTGGCGATTTGGCTTTGGCGCAGTGAAAATCGACCATGGGTGCGCAATCTTGGCCTGATCGCGCTCGCCGGCGTGATCCTGCAGGGAATTCTCGGTGGCCTTCGTGTTACGATGCTGAAGGATGAAATCGGCATCTTTCACGCTTGTGTGGCCCAAGCTTTTCTGGCGCTGCTTGTTTTGATCGCAATTGTAACGACGAGCTTTTGGAGGTCTCTTCAGGAGATCGGTATCAATCCGAAGAAATTCGTACCGATTCGAGTAGTGGCCATCGCGATTACGCTGGCGATTTACGCCCAGCTCACGCTGGGAGCGACAATGCGTCATCAACATCGTGATCTGTCGATTCTCGATTTTCCCACCGCAAATGGCGCATGGATTCCCGATACAAGCGCGACAGCACTGGCAAAGATCAACGCCTGGCGCGATGCGCACGGTTTGTCGGACGTGGATGCTTTCCAAATCTGGTTGCAGATGGCGCATCGTTTCGTTGCAGTGCTCATTGCAATCGCCGTAATCGGATTTTGTTCGCGCGTTTGGAAAGACGCGCGTGAGGTTTCCGTGCTCAAGAAATTATCGATGTGGTGGGTCGTGTTTCTTTTCGTTCAACTGACGTTGGGCGCCTGGACGATCTGGAGCAATAAGGCCGCCGATATAGCGACTGCGCATGTCGCGGTGGGCGCGGTCATGCTATCTTTTGGCGTGAGCATCTCGGCCATTTGTTGGCGACTTGTGGCGGTGTCGCGACACGGCGCGCCCGGCGGGTCCGAGCCGGACAGGCATAGCGCCCTACCAATTCCGGCATGAAAACCGCTGCCGTCGAAGTCGAAGATATAAAACATGCGTTCGCGCGGAAGAGGGTCATTTCTGATCTCTTCGAGCTGGTCAAAGCGCGATTGACGTCACTTGTTTTACTGACTACCGCAGTCGGTTTTTATCTCGGATCGGAATCGCCGGTCGATTATGCGGCATTATTTCGGGTGGTGTTTGGAACAGCGGCCGCGGCTGCGGGAGCAGCTGCGCTCAATCAGTGGTGGGAACGCAAGGCGGATGCTCTGATGCACCGCACCAGGATGCGCCCGGTGCCGGCAGGTCGAATGCGACCAGCCGAAGCACTTGCGCTTGGCGTGGTCTTTTCTTTCTTTGGTGTCGGCTATCTCGCGTTGGTTTGTAACACGTTGAGCGCGATCCTCTCTGCGATCACGATCGCGATTTACATCTTCGGTTACACGCCGCTGAAGCGTGCCAGTACGGCGAACACGATTGTTGGTGCGATCCCCGGTGCGATCCCGCCGGTCATTGGTTGGGCAGCGGCCCGGGGAGCAATCGACGCTGGAGCGTGGAGCCTCTTCGCGATTCTTCTGCTATGGCAACTGCCGCATTTCTTCGCTATTGCCTGGATGTATCGAGAAGATTATTCGCGGGCCGGGTTCCGCATGATCTCGAGTGACGATCTCACCGGCGAGCGCAGCGCCAGTCAAAGTGTGTTTTTTTGCATCCTTCTCCTGATATTGGGAGCCCTGCCCGCATATACTGGAGTCGTCACGTTCGCCTATCTCCCAATCGAGCTGGCGCTTGGCGGAATGTTTATTGCGGTTGCCATGCGGTTTCTAAAACTACGGACCTCGGCAGCTGCACGGGCATTATTCATTACGTCGATTGTTTATCTTCCGCTGCTGCTGGCTGCGCTAGTTGTAACAAAATCATGAACACAGCGATGCATCTGGTGTCGAACCATTTTGCGAAGTCTTTGGGGAGATGAGCTTGGGATGAATACAGATGCCGCAACAGCGCACGTGGTGCCGTCGCGTGGTAGCTTTGCATGGAAGCTGACCCTGGTTCTCATTCCGATCGTCACGCTTGGTATTTTGCTGTGGCTGCGTCAGATCGAAGTGAACGCACTCAAACAACGGACCGTTTCCTCGTACGGCAATGTACCAGCTTTTCAGTTGATCAATCAAAACGGACAGCCATTTGGCTCCGCGCAGTTGTCTGGGAAAATTTGGATAGCCGATTTCGTTTACACCACCTGTCCTGGGCCTTGCCCAATGATCAGCAGTCGGATGAGCGAACTGCAAAAGCCATTGGAAAAGACCGATGTGCATCTGGTCTCGTTTAGTGTCGATCCTGAGAAAGACACCGCGCAGGTGTTGCGTGGTTACGCTGAGAAATTGCAGGCAGATGCTGCGCGCTGGGATTTCCTCACAGGACCTAAAAGTGCCATTTACAAGCTCTCACACGATGGTTTCAAGCTGGCCGTTTCGGACGGCAGTAACGAACAGGGTATCCCGGTTCATAGCACGCGGATGGTGCTGGTGGATCGACACGGTGAGATCCGCGGTTACTACGAGGCAACCGAGGCAGACGCGATAACGAAGTTGCTGGCGGACACCAATCATCTGCTGCGCGAACAACCGCAATAATTGTAACCGCGGTCGCGGTGTCGAGGCGCTGTATTACGTTGTCCGAGCACGGCGACGCAGCGCCGTGGCTACAAGTCATTCGAATCCTGGTATCACCCAACCGGCTCAGGTCCAGCGGTTGGTCCTTCGTCGCAGACCATACGTAGATAATCTCGATACTCGCCTTTCGGCAGTCGATCGATCGTAGCAGCGAGTTGAGATTCTGTAATGAATCCTGTGCGAAGCGCCACTTCCTCCAGACACGCGATCTTGAGTCCCTGGCGGTGTTCGATCGTCGCTATGTAATTGCTCGCTTCGAGCAATGCCGTTGTGGTTCCAGTATCGAGCCAGGCCATACCGCGGCTGAGTAATTTTACGTGGAGCTGGTTTTCCTTGAGGTAGAGCAAATTCAAATCGGTAATCTCCAATTCGCCTCGCGCAGATGGACGCAATTTCCGACATAGCTCGACGACGCGCTCGTCATAAACATAAAGCCCCGGCACCGCAAAGTGACTCTTGGGTCGCTTCGGTTTTTCCTCCAGGCTGATCGCCTTTCCATCAGCGCCGAACTCGACTACTCCGTACCGCTCCGGATCGCGCACTTGATATCCAAAAATGCAGGCGCCACGCTCGATGGCGAGTGCGTCCCGGTAAAAGTCGAGTTTCCCATAAAAGATGTTGTCACCCAGAATCAATGATGCGCCGGAGCCCGCGATGAATTTTGCGCCGATCAGGAAAGCCTGAGCGATTCCCTCGGGCTTTGGCTGCTCTGCGTATTCGATCCGAATGCCAAGATGGGCGCCGTCGTACAGATATTCGCGCAGCATCGGCAAATCCTTCGGTGTGGAAATGATCAATACTTCGCGCAGGCCACCAAGCATCAGTGTAGCCAGCGGATAACAAATCATTGGCTTGTCGTAGATCGGCAGAAGTTGCTTGCAAACGATCTTCGTAAGCGGGAAAAGGCGCGTCCCCGCGCCGCCAGCGAGCAGAATGGCTTTTTTCATTTTTGATTTTCGATTTTTGATTTTCGATCGCTGCGGCTCCAGCGCATCAGTAATTCCGCCCATTCCTGCCAGAAACGCGTCCCAGCAGTCAAATCGATCCCGCTTTTTTGACTGACTCTGCCAAGCGCCTGCTGCGGAGCCGAACGGAACGTTGTCTTATCAACAAGAAATGATTCGCCGCGGGCCAATTGGCGATCTCTCAAACGACCACCTACACACTCTGACAAGGCGTTTTGGGTCCACTCACGCGGTAACGCCGGTCGTGCCTCAATGGTGGCGCTCACAGTAACATTGAGAAGTTCTTTTAAGATGAGCGCGCAGACGAGCGCTCCGGAACTCGTCGCGTGAACATGCGACACGTTTTTTTCGCGAAGCAGCGTGGCCAACACAAGAGCAAAACGCGCCTGTCGCAAAAAGATGGCACCTGGCGCTCTGATGCTCTGCTGCGCCCGTTCTTCCTCCAGCTTTTGCGCGAGCGCGTGGTTTGCCCGCCATTCGGCCTCTACGACCATCGGGTCTGGCAGAAATTCCAGCGACGGCGCCATTTTTTCCATCGCTCGCGTGAACTGCGCATGAGAATTCAATTCGCAGACGATTGGGACGATCGGCACGTTGCGACGCTTCATCTCTTCAAGCTCGCGTTCGAGCAGTGGGAAATTTTTATCCGGCCACCGATCGATGATATACGCGATCTGATGACCTTGTGTAGCCGCTTCCTTGTGCGAAACCAACCCAGGGTACCGCTTGCGCGCAATCGCCTGCGCCTTCTCAAAAAGCTCGATAAGGGGCGCGACGGTGTGTTCGATTCGGAAATGTTGTTCGATACGCTCGCGTCCAGCGCGCCCGTAATGCAACCGCAATTTGCCGTCCTCTATAAGTCGGCTCAACGCTTCCGCCAATGCCACCGTGTCTTCAGGAGGAACGAGCAAACCGGTTTCACCATGGACAACGGATTCAGGAATTCCGGCCAGGCGTGTAGACACGACCGGACGCGCAGCCGCCATCGCCTCGATTATTACTGTCGGAAAAATGTCGCTGGCCCCTTGGGCGTCCATCACCGAAGCCAACGCAAAAATATCAGCGGACCGGAGTTTCTGCAGAACCTCTCGCTGCGACAGTGAGCCGAGCAGATGAACCCGGTCTGACAAGTTCAGCTTCCTAATTCTTGCTTCAAGGTCAGTCCGAAGCGGGCCGTCACCAATGATTTCACAGGTGAACTCAAGACCCCGGCGCGCAAGTTCTGCACAAGCGTCTATCAGGTGATCAAATCCCTTGAATGCAACCAGTCGGCCGATGCTGATGATGCGCGGGGCTGTGTTCTCTGACATTTCAAAATGCGCTGCTGGAAAACGCTGCAGATCCATTCCGTTATAGATGCGATGAATTTTTATGGCGGAATCCGGACAGCGTTCGCGAAGCAGATCGCGACTGTAGTCCGTTTCGGCCGCGACGAATTCCGCCGCGGCGAAGATTTCCCGCAACAGGTCGTCATTGCCAAGGTCTTTCATGAAATCCTGTCCATGCGCCGTGATGCTAAATGGAATCCCTGAAATCTCTTTCAAGAACATCGCGGTGTGCGCTGCGCGATTAGCGAAGTGAACATGAACATGATCGACGCCGCGGCGCTTGAAGTGTTCGGCAAAGTAAAGGGCATTTCGTGCGCGCTGCTCTGCCTTCACACTGGAGCCGTACTTTCGCTCGTGCCGGTCAACCAGATCGCGTGGCCACTTGCTTTCTGTCTTCGCGTTCTTTTCTGAAATCTTTAGGATATCCTGCGGCGGCGCGTAATGAATCGGCGCGCGCAAACAGGCGATGTGCTCATGACGCAAGGTCGTGAGCGGGGGATAGATCGAGCCGACCTCGAGTTCCAAACCGAGTCGTTCCAGCGCCAGCATCTCCGCGTCGCAAAATGTCTGCGAAAGGACTGGATACCGGGAGTAGAGATAGCCGAGCCGCATCGAAATCGGATGATTACGCGTTCCGCGCGAAAATAGCAATGGCAGGCGTTTTTTGTTGCTGCCTCGCTCTGTCGAGACGCTTAGCCCGTTGCCATTCGGCACGGCGACACAGCGCTGTGGCTACAACAGGGAGCGTTTGGCCAACCGCCTACGAAAATCGGACGTCCTTGCCCGGATCCATTTCAAAGTCCAAGTCGAGGGAATCCTCTGTGTTCGGCTTGATCACTTCCTCCATGAATTTCACGAAAATGGGGTCTTCGCGGAAGATTGCGTACTTGTCCATCGACTCAAAATCGATGGCAATAAAGAATGGCCACGGCAATTCGGGGTCGATTCGTTTTCCGCATTTGATGCTCAAGACCTCGGGAATTTTCAGAAGTTGCATGCGGGTATTCATCATCATCGCCTCGACGCGGGCAGGCGTGACCTCGGGTTTGAGTTTGTAGAGAACGACATGATGAACCATAAGGGTAAAGCTAATAGGCGTTTCCGACGAGGCGCGCAAGTCTGAATCCGTTTGCCCGAGACAAGCAAAACCGGCGTCGTTCCCTCAGCATTCTGGATTCAAGACCGATTAATATCGATTTTGCCATTAGGAACACGGTAAATGGTCAATGCTCCGAAGCGATTCTCCCTATCTTCGAAGACCATCTTGAAATAACGCTTGTATATCGGTTCGTTTAGTTTCGCCCTCAAAAAGCCGGATCGCAGTCCGTTATCAATTGCCACGTATCTGATGCCATTCTCATTGAGTACATGAACAAGCTTGGTCGGATCTTTTTCTGTGAACATTTTTTCGTAAAGCACGTCGCGCGCACCTGTCGGATAGCCCATCGACCAGCCAAAATACGGCCAGCCATAAAAGATGCGGCGGCCGTTCAGTAGAATTGGGTTAATAACAACCCTATCGGTTAGGAACACGTCCCTGGGATTCGTGTTTGCCTCCAGCCAGTCCGACAGGCGATTTTGTCTAAATGGCACGTCAACGACCGTATCGTTGTGGATACGGAACCACTCAATCGCACCTCCAAGAGTCACAATTAGCAGTAGAACTATCGCTGCTGGTTTCCCTACCCAATGGATTCTGGCTACTCGCCAGATCGTACAGGCGACAAATAGATTGATGAGAAGGACCCAAATGTAGAGAAACTTATGGTTATTTATGATATCAGTGGTTAACTGGGTGCTAAAGGCGAGCATTGGCAGAATCAAGAGTGCGACGAATAGCTTACGCGGAAGCGCCGTACAGAATATCACGGCAGCTAACGCTAGCAGCAGTTTCGACCCAAAGGTAAAGTAGAAATAAGATAAGACACGCGGCAGCGTTGCATTTTCTACAACAAGTCCCCAGTGGATAAGTGTGTTTCCGTGCGCGAATCCCTGCTTGCGTAGGAAAAGAAACGCGACTTGTGGAAGCGCAACAGCCCCTGCTGTAATCAAAATCGCGAGCACATAACCTCGATAGGGGAACAGGATAAACGTCGCGGCGACCACTGCAAAAGCTGTCGCAAACGCGGCGCTGTTCCATAACGGCATTAGTCCAAGCAAGAACCCGGTGAAGATAAAACTCACCAATTGTGACCGATTTGCCTGTGGCGGCCCAATTGATTTCTGGGCGCCCGACGAGAGAAGGGATTTACCAGGTGCCGTTTCAACGTCTATTGTTGTGCTTTCAATCGCAGATAATTTCGCTATTTCGCCTCCCTCACTTTCTGGTAGGCGCTTGCGCCATCGCCGTTGAAAAAAATCAACTAGAAAGGTCAAGACGACCAACAAGGTACCAATTCCTACCACGAAGTGCCGTTGCACATAGAAAATACTCAGCGACCAGGTACCTACATTTTCTGCTTTATATGGGTAGCCTGACACGAGCCAATGGTTGAGTGTCACGATGGATCTGAGTGCCTGGGACAGGGAGTGTTGCGAGGATAGGAATGGAACGTACGAAAGCGTAGTCGGGAAAAAAAAGAGTGAAGCCGCAAGTCGCCCAACTGCTCGTGACTGAAATAACAGCTCGCCTAGTGTCATGATCAGAATCAACATCGCAAGGAGGGAAAGGACGCTTAAGAGATTCAGAGCCCAGGCCATATTAAGGCCCAGGAACTCTAAGTTCCCTGCTTGGAACCAAAAAAGGAAATGATAACGAATAGGCTCGCCGATAAAGTGGGGATACTCCGTGGGGAAATTGTGTCCTATGGCGAAACTTTGCATTAACGATAGGTTAGGGCCAAAATCGTTCCAGACGACAAACGCCATGCGCACATGGCCATCCTTGAGCCAAAGCGTCCCGAACATCAGGTAGCAAGCGATCAAGAAAAAGCAGGCCATGAAAAGGGTGTCCCAAACTAATGAGCCTGGCGGTCGAAACTCCGACAGTTTCGGATCGAACACAGATTGAGGTCGAAGCCAGTAGATCAACGCAGCTGCCAGCGCGAAAAATAAGATATTCGCGCCAATCAACGGTTTTAGGGACGAGGCGAACGCAAGCGCCAATAAGTATGTCGACCATGTACTTAAAACAAGCCCAACCAGAAATGAGGCGGCGAGGTAATGGAGCAGCGAGTTGAAAGTGTATAAACGCCGGCAAATACAAGCTCCAAGCATTAGCATCGTTGCTAGATAGAGCAGTGCTAGCATTCTAATTCGGCGGAGTTAAACCTGAGTGTCTTGCCTCGATGACAGACCAGCTAGGGATGCACATTCCTAGTCCAAAGAAATTCATATGTCGCCACCGCATTGATCGCAACCGAGATAAAAAACAGCGAAACTTCTATAACAGACAGCTTCGCGGGTCCGTTGCCTACCAGCAAAAGAAACATCCAAGGCAGCAGGATGATGCCGTAACGATAGGAGAATTGCCAGCCGCCAGGGTTTCCATGGCACCAGAGCGCCGCGGTCAATAACCCGATGGCGAGCCAAGACACCGCCTTATACTTACCGCCCTCGCGAAAAAGGAGAAAAAGAAATGGACTGGCCGTGAAGATGGAGCAACCAAATCCGTATGGTAGAATATAAGGAAACTTGGGAGTGGTGTCGCCAATCCCTTTGAAAAGCATGTGATAAACGTTTCCTGGGATTGCGTGGAGAGAAAATAAGCCGTGCTGATACCATGGTTCCTGGAGAACGCGCGGGATTCGAGCGTATCCAAAATCAAAGATAGAATGAAAGCGCGCGAAGTTATACTCCGCTGTTAGAATACCAAGAACTAACGGTAGGATTATAAAGGAGATCAACTCAGGCGCCTTCTTGCGAAGTCGTTGTCCAATCGTGCCTAATCCTATCGGCTCGCTGCCGTTAGGGCTCGTCAGCCATAAATAAAGAAAAATTGGCAAGACAAGAACCAGTTCGGTGCGATTTCCGAATGCGAGCGCGCAGAACGCTCCGGCGACCAAAGGGCACGGTCGAACCAAAGTAAAATATAGAGCTGCTGCTTCTCCCAGTAGCGCGAATCCAAGAGCGACTTGCCAAGAACCACCGAATCCAAGGTTACACCATGTCCACGTCCCAAAAATGGGAAACAGCGCAAGAACAATGCGTCGGCCAACTGACTTGGTTTCGACGCTCGACAAGCCAAAGAAGAAAAAGACGCACAGTCCCGCAATCAACGCTGTCAAAGCTTGCGCAGGAAAACTGTGAATCCATCCTGCTCGCTGTAAGAGAGCGACTGGGAGAACGCTTAGCACTGCACCAAGTGGGAAGACAGAGTAATATTTGCCTTCGAATGGGACCAACTCGTTCAGCCACGATCCGGGGTGTCTGTCCAGACCAAGACGCCCGTGCAACAAGGCCGCTGCAATTCGACTCGTGTAATCAAAGTCGTGCATGGTCGCCTTGGTGGTTTCAAAGAAAACGATGCTCGAGATCACGGCGAGGAAGATCGCCACGATCCAATCGCGTGAGGGTCCCGGTGCCGCAACATTTTGGCAAACGTCTCGCGCCTTCTCAGCGCTTCCTGCTTCTCCTGTCATCACTTCGTTACCTTATTCTGATGCGACGGGATGCTATTTCAAATCGTTTGCTTTGCCAAATCGGACCTCGGCAAGGGTTTGGCCGATTTCAGTTGGACGCCTCTGGCTGATCCCATGGCCCCGCGGCCTCCACATGAACCTCATTGTGCCGATCTTAGTTGTTTCGGTGTCGATCCATTTAATGCGAACAAAAGAACAACGCGGCCGATGTCATCATAGTACTTAGCGTGGCGGAATCGGACGCGACTGTGGGGTTGGGCGAAACCTTGGTGTTGGACTAGGTCTCGGAGTGGGCGTTGGAGTTGGCGTTACTTCCGGCAGCGTAAAAGCATAAACTCTATTGTCATTAGCGAGGTAAATACGCCCGTGGACGGCTATGCCTGTATTGAACCGGCGCGAACCATTCAGGAGTTCGTTTGGCCCACCACCTGCGTAAATAGGATTGCCCGTGTCACCATCGAATCCGTGCAATCGTTGGTCGCCGCCCACGTCCGCGCCTACTACCCAGACAACCACGTCATCGACGCCATCGGTAGACGTAACGAAGGGCGAAGCTCGACCGGGCTGGGCTACGCTCCAGGCATTGACGATACCGGGTGGATCAGTCGCAGTAATCCGAAACGCAGAGAGCGTTGTGCTATTGGCACGGAAAGCAACATAAGTCCCCTGTTTCGTCTGATAAGTGACTGCTGCCTGGATGATGCTGCCATTGGAGACGTGAGAGGAGGCTATTGGGACAGTGATACCGCCGAGGTTATCCCGGTTTAGTAAATATGCATTGCCATCCTTACCTAGCGCTACCACTAAATGGGAGGGCGTTGCGCCGGGGACGTCCACAAGTAATGGACCGCAACTACCAAGGTCCTTGTCCTGAGTATCAAGCGTTAGCCAATTGGGTGGTACCCAATAATCGCTGGGATCACCGCTAAAAATCGGCCCTGGCTGAAAGCGGATCACCGCTTCACCACCACCCCAGACTGGAGGATTGTAAGTGTTACCTGTAGTAACAAAGGGAGTCTTCCCATCGTTGGCGACCCCACCCACACCCCAAATTGCGCCGCCAATTGCATCGGTGGCCCAGGCTGTGGCATTTGTCGGATCATTTAGTGGCACTCCTATCAGCCAGCCATGGTAATCGCAATGATCGAGGAAGCTTCCATATGGGACGTAAAGGACGTTAGCAACGATGCCGAGGGCAGGTCGTTGAACTTGTATGGAGGGCGTAAAAATCGTTTCGTTGTAAACCGCGACCTCGCCCACATCCACAGGCCACCCAGGATTGATATCGCCTGTATCCACGTTCAAAGAGAAAATGAAATGTTTCTTGGTCATCCCGCCGTCTGGCGTGGTCATTGCGTTGAAAAAAAGCGCGCGTGAGGCAATATCGATAATCGGTGTACCGGTAATACCGATGGGGTTAATATCACCCTGGCATGTAAGATCGTCTCGCGACACGGGATCTCCCATATTGCGTTCCCAGATAATGCCGCCATCAATGGCGTCTAACGCATAGACGTTATTAGATTCGGTTACTGCAATAACCGTTGGCATGCCGCCCGGACCGTCGTCAATGTAAAGAGGCTGTGCCCAAACATTCCCGACAATCGTGCCGTCAAAATTCAAGTCACGCATGAGATTGGCTGCAGCGCTCTGCGTGAAAGCCGAATCAACGTAAAGACCGTCGCGTGAATTGTGATTGTGAAACTGAGTCACGTTTACCTGTACCGCGCCCGCAATGTTTCCCGCGACCAATGGCGTGGCGTTTGTCGAAGAAATCGGACTCAGAATAACAATGCACAATTCGGCAATAGCAAGCGTGCAAATGTAATACGATTGAAAAGTGCATTTCTTTTTCACGTTCTTGAGTTTGGGATGAGAAAACCTTTTACTCGAAGCGCATCAGCAGTGTCGAGGATTTTTCCGCACGCGATACCTTGCGTGCACTCGGTGGTCGCGCCCTAGACATCACCAATCACCCATCCCGATCTTTTTTTACCGCGGTGTTGGTCGAGGTGCCGGGGACGGGCGGGGTCTCGGTGACGGGGTAGGTCTTGGAGTCGGTGACGGTGTTGGTGTGGGCGTAGGCACGGCAAAGGCATACACTTTGTTATCACCGGCGACATAGATGTGACTGCGCGCGGCAATGCCGGTTGTGGTGTAATTGTGCGTTCCCGCCATCATTTCGTTCGGACCACCGCCGCCGTAAACGACCTCACCGGTATTTCCATCATAACCGTGCAGCCGCTGATCACCGCTGGCGCCAACAACCCAGACAATCATGCTATTGTTGCCGTCCGTGGAGGTGACGAAAGGCGATCCGCAGCCGTAGGTCTCTCTGTTCACACTCCAAGCATTGGCGATGGTCGGCGGGGTAGTTGCAGTGATACGGAAAACTGTGATCGCCGTAGTTCCGGATAACGAGAGACCTGCGCGGAAAGCGACAAAGGTACCCTCCTCGGTCTGATAGATCGCCGCTGCCTGGTGAATGGTACTATTGGCAACCTGAGCTGACGCCAGAGGCGCGCTGATACCTCCAAGGTTATCGCGATTAACAAGATATGCGTTGTTATCTTTACCCAGTGTTACAACCAAATGTGAAGGAATTGCACCGGGCACATCTACCAGTAAGGGACCGGAGCCACCCAAGTCCTTGTCCTGATTATCCAGGGTCAACCAATTAAGCGGCGCCCAATAATCGCTGGGGTCGCCGGTAAAAATGGGACCGGGCTGGAAGCGAATAACCGCTTCGCCACCGCCCCAATTGCCGTTAGTATTGACAGTGTTACCAGTGGTAACGAAGGGATTCTTCCCGTCACTGGCGACACCTCCTACTCCCCATATGCCACCACTGATAGCATCTGTGGCCCACGCTGTGGCGTTACTCGGATTGTTGATTGGTACTCCGATCAGCCAGCCATGATAAACGCCACAATCCAACAAACTGCCATAAGGGACGTAAAGGATGTTATTCACGATACCGAGTGCAGGGCGTTGAGCCTGTATGGATGGTGTAAAAGTAATGCCGTTATAAACCGCCACTTCGCCCACGTCCACGGGCCAGCCCGGATTGATGTCGCCCGTGTCCACATTGAGAGAGAAGATGAGATGTCTCTTGGTTGTGCCACCGTCGGGCGTGGTCATTGCATTGAAAAAAAGCGCGCGAGAAGCGAGATCGACAATCGGCGTGCCGGTAATACCAAAGGGATTAATATTGACGTTGCACGTGAGATCGTCTGCCGAGACGGGATCGCCGAAATTGCGTTGCCAAATAACACTCCCATCCAGAGCGTCCAACGCATACGCATTATTAGACTCGGTCACAACAATGATCATTGATCTGCCATCCGGACCATCCTCGATGTAAAGCGGCTGCGCGTAAACGTTGCCCGCAATTGTGCCGTCAAAACTTAGGTCACGCGCGAGATTAGTTGCGGCGGTCTGTGTGAAAGCCGGATCAACATAAAGACCATCCCGCGAAGGATTGTTGTGAAACTGGGTCACGTTCACTTGCGTCGCGCCTGCAACGCTCCGGGTAGCGAATGAGGGCAGAGCGTTTGCCGGAGCAGCTGCGCTAAAAAAGTAAACAGCTGAGAAAATTGAAAATAAAGGCTTCATACGTGAGTGCCTAGTAATTGCCTTAGCGTTGACATCGCTTTTACTCGAGGCACGTCAAAGGTGTCGAGGGAATTTCTCCCGCGCTGTTTGGCTTAAGCACCACCCGGTTCGATTTAGGTCACCGCGAGCTTGATGGGCTACGGATCGCTAATTGCGATTTCTTTCAGCGCGGTGTTGGCCGGGGCGGTGGCGTCGGACGACGTTGCGGCACAGGGCGGGATCTTGGCGTTGGGCTTGGCCGCGGTGTAGATGTCGGAGTAGCCGTTGGTGTAGGTGTAGGTGTAGGTGTAGGTGTGGGGGTGGGGGTGGATGCTGGCGCAGTAAAAGCGTACACCTTGTTGTCTGCGGCGATGTAGATGCGCCCCCGAGCGACAATGCCCGTGGTACTATATGCATGGGTTCCTGGAATCAGTTCGTTCGGGCCGCCACCTGCATAAACAACCGCTCCGGTATCTCCGTCATAGCCATGTAATTGCTGGTCCCCTTCAATTCCCCACCCGGCGGTACCCACTACCCATACGATTGAGTTGCTACTGCCGTCAGTGGTGGTAACGAAAGGCGAGCCGCAACCGCCATTGCTCCTTGTAGCGCTCCAAGCGTTGACAATCGTGGGCGGGTTTGTTGCCGTAATGCGAAAAGCCGAAAGCTTCTCCTTGCTTGACCTTAAAGCCACATAGGTGCTTTGCGTCGTTCGATAGGTCGCTGCTGCTTGAATGATGCTGTTACCAGGAGATACATCAGCTTGTCCCACAGGAACACTAATCCCCCCCAGATTATCGCGATTAAGTAAATAGCCCTGAGTGTCCTTGCCAAGCGCGACCACCAGATGAGAAGGAGTTGCGCCTGGCACATCCACCAGCAACGGCCCGCAGCCGCCCAAATCGAAGTCCCAGGGAATGTCGAGGTCGCGCCAATTGAGGGGCGCCCAATAATCGCTAGGGTCGCCGCTAAAAATTGGACCAGGCTCGAAGCGAATTACCGCTTCACCACCACCCCAATTGGGAGGATTGTAGGTGTTACCTGTGGTAACGAAGGGATTCTTCCCGTCGCTGGCGACGCCGCCTATTCCCCATATGGATCCGCCAATCGCATCTGTCGCCCATGCCATTACCCCGTCCGGGTTGTTGATTGGCACTCCTACCAGCCAGCCATGATAAACGCAATGATCCAAGAAACTGCCATACGGCACGTAAAGAATGTTATCTACGAGCCCAAGTGCGGGCCGTTGAGCTTGTGTGGACGGTGTAAAAATCGTGCCGTCATAAATCGCGACTTCGCCCACGTCCACCGGCCAACCAGGATTGATCTCGCCGGTGTCCACGCTAAGGGAGAAGATAAAATGTTTCTTGGTCGAGCCGCCGTCGGGTGTGATCATTGCATTGAAAAAAAGCGCGCGTGAAGCGAGATCGATAATGGGTGTGCCGGTAATACCGTACGGACCAATGTTGCCGTGGCATGTGAGATCGTCTTCCAACACGGGGTCCCCCATGTTGCGCCGCCATATGACCGAGCCGTCGACGGCGTCGAGCGCGTACACGTTATTGGATTCGGTTACCGCAATGATCGTCGGCCTGCCGCCTGGGCCGTCGTCGATGTAGAGTGGCTGCGCTAAAACATCGCCGACGATCGTGCCGTCAAAGTTCAGGTCGCGCGTCAGATTGGCGGCTGTGCCCAGAGTAAAAGCAGAGTCAACATAAAGGCCATCCCGTGAGTCGTGATTGTGAAATTGCGTCACGTTTACTTGCGCGTTTGTGGCTGGAATTGCACTGAAGATGGCGACACACCATCCAGCAATCAAGAGCCAGTACGGAGATATTCGAGATTCCATCGGCGAGACGCGATTTTGTGGAGTCTCCCTTTTAGCCAATAAGCTGCCCCAGTGTCAAGCCTCGCTGCGGAATGAGATCTATGCGCCTGCGGATCGTCTGCCTACGCAAAGCCTCGGCGCGACAGGTACGAATTAACGCCAATCAAGAAATGAATAGGCTTTCCATGACAGATTAGTGAGATGCCTCGCTGTCAAAGAATCTTGGTCACTCACTGATCAACGATTATCGATCGATCACTATTTCTTTTCAGTGCGGTGTTGGGCGAGGCCGCGGAACAGGTTGGGGTCTCGGTGTTGGGCGAGGTCTCGGAGTTGGAGTAACCGTAGGTGTGGGTGTAGGTATAGGTGTAGAAGTCGGCGTGGGTGTAGGTGTGGGTATCGGTGTAGGAGTTGGCGTGGATGTAGGTGTAGGTGTAGGTGTAGGTGTAGGCGACGATACCGGCACTTCAAAAGCATAGACTTTATTATCGCCAGCTACATAAATATGTCCCCGGGCTGCAATGCCAGTAGTGCTATAGAAATGCGTTCCTGCCATCAGTTCATCCGGGCCGCCTCCACCGTAAACAATTGCACCGGTACCTCCATCGTAACCATGTAATCGCTGGTCGCCCCCGGTTTGATGATCCTCAGTACCGACGACCCAGACAATCATGTTATCGGTGCCATTGGTCGAGGTTACGAAGGGCGAGCCGCAACCGCCGCTGGATCGGGGCACATTCCAACCGCCGGCAATATCGATACTCGGCGGATTGGCGGCAGTAATGCGGAAAGCGGACAGCACAGTGTTGCCATCGTTGTTGGCGCGGAGCGCGACAAAGGTGCCCTGTTCGGTTCCGTAGGTGACGGCTGCCTGGAGAATAGTGCTGGTGGCAACCTGAGCTGATGCCAAAGGCAGACTGATCCCGCCAAGATTGTCGCGATTAAGTAGATATGCCTTGCGATCCTTACCCAAGGCAACGACCAGATGGGAAGGCGTCGCACCTGGTACATCCACTAGCAGTGCGCCGGAGCCGCCAAGGTCCGCATCAGAATTGTCGAGATCGAGCCAGTTTGTGGGCGCCCAGTAATCCGCGGGGTCTCCGCTAAAGATTGGGCCGGGCTGGAAGCGGATCACGGCTTCGCCACTGGCCCAGTTACCATTAGTGCCAAAGGTGTTACCAGTAGTAACGAATGGGTTCTTTCCGTCGCTGGCGACGCCGCCTGTGCCCCATATCGCTCCGCCATGAGTGCCGGGGCCGGTGGCCGCGGCCCACGCTGTTACGTTCGCTGGGTTATCTATCGGCACTCCCACCAGCCAGCCATGATAAGGGTTGCAATCCATCATGCTACCATAGCCAACATAAAGAATGTTGCCTACGATGCCGAGGGCCGGCCGTTGCTGTTGGATCTCTGGAGTAAAGTTGATCCCATTGTACGAAGCTGTCATCTCCACGTCCACCGGCCACCCCGGATTGATGTCGCCCGTGTCTACGTTAAGCGAGAAGATAAAATGTTTGATGGTCACTCCGCCGTCCGGTGTGATCATTGCGTCCAAAAACAGTGCGCGTGAAGCAAGATCGACAATGGGCGTGCCAATAATACCCATGGGATCGAACTTCGTGCAGACGAGATCGTTTGCCGATACCGGTTCGCCCACGTTCCGCTCCCAGACAACGGTGCCGTCGAGGGCGTCGAGTGCGTACACATTATCCGACTCGGTGACGGCAATGATCGTCCGTCTCCCGTCAGGACCGTTATCCAGGTAAAGTGGCTGCGCGTAGACATTGCCGACGATTGTGCCATCAAAGTTCAGGTCCCGCGTCAGATTGACCGCCGCGCTTTGCGTAAAAGTGGGGTCAACGTAAAGACCGTCTCGCGAAGCGTGATTGTGAAACTGAGTCACGTTCACCTGCGCCGCGTCTGTAACGCTTCGCGTAGCGAACGTGGGCGTGGCGTTTGTCGGAGTAACTGCGCTAAAAAAATAAACAGCTGAGAAAATTGAAAAGAGAGGCTTCATACGAGAGCGTTTCCTAATTCCGCGTGGCCCTTTTACCATGCCGCACCGCCTTCGTGTCAAGCCCGATGGCCAATCGCTGATCACCGATGAAGAATGACACTGATCAGATGTCTTTCATCGCGGTGTTGGCCGAGGCGGCGGTCTGGGGCGAAGCCTTGGCATTGGAATAGGTCCTGGGGTCACTGTTGGAGTTAGGAGTTACTGTTGGCGTCACGGTAAAGACTCAAAGTCGGTATTGGCGTGGGAGTAGGTGTCACTTGCGTGCCGGTCTGCACCTCAAATGAGCCGATGTCGATTGAGATGACGAATGAACACGAAGAAATGCCAAAAGCCCGGAATTTCGTTTCACCGCGAGTTGCTGCATCTCACTTCCATTTCTCATAAGAATGCCGGCCTAACAGCTTTTCCCAGGCAGCTCTTGTCTTTGGGGGTACATTTAGATCGGCATCGACCAGCCAGGAAATAGTTGCGATCGAGTTTATTAAGATCGAGAGAACAACTAGCCCAATTATCACATGACGGCGCCAAACCACCGCAATGCTGCTTGAGCCTAGAAACATAACAAGGCAGACGATCAGGAAGGGATAAAGATCAGCGGCGTAACGTTGGGCTAGCAGGAAATACGAAAGGATACAGAGAAATTGCACAAAGAGAGCCGCGGTAACGCCCCACTCAAACAGATCGACTTCTTTACGTCGAACGAGACAAACGATTCCCATAAGCGCGGTAAAAACAAGCCAACTCGATGACCACAGGAGAGAAAGATATGCCTCGCTGTGAGGGTTGGAAAAGAGAGAAGGATAATTATAGGAATGACGGCTTGCGTTGATGAAAGGCGGCTGACGATCGAGACCTGGGAAGCGCAAGCTAAAGTAGTCAGCGAAGCTGTGGGGAATACGACGCGGGCTCAAAACTCCGTATTTATGCGCGAATTCGCTGTGAATGAGGTTGACATAATAATCGAAGTTTACTCCGGTGAAGCTGCCGAATCTTGCGTAGCTTAGCCAAACGTAAAAGACGAGAGCAGCGCCCAGCGGCAGAAGAAGGACGAAAAAATTAGTTATCCGATTGTCTCGCGGAATTCGCATGGCAAGAAGTGGGGCAATCAGGACGAAAGGCATGCCGAAAGTGACTCGGGAAAGTAGAGCTCCGGCGGCACATAGCGAGAACCAGAGCAGTGAACGCGTCAAAGCAGCGCCATCAGCTTGTCGTGAGCGCAAAGCGAAGTGGAGCGCAGCCAGCGACCAGGCTAAACCCCAGATGATCGCCTCATCGTAAATAGAAAGATTTCCAAGCAGTAAAAGAAGCGGCGAGCCGAGTGCAAACCCGGCGAGGCATGCATTTCCCAGCCGGTTGTGCGCTGCAAAGGAAAGCGGGGAGCAGCGCAAGGCTGTGCGCACAAGCCCCGCAAATGCAAACAGCGCAATAGCGCCAGCACAAAATCCCGAAATTCGGGACCACTTTCCATGACCTGCCGGGTAGATGAAATTCAATGGAATTCGAAGAAACGCGGGGAACGGCCCGAAGTACATGCGGACATGATCGTTTACGATCATTGCTTCATGGCTGATTGCCTGCGCATCCACGTCCACATCGCCTCGCAGGAAATGTTCCGCCTGAGAGTCGTAGGCGTCGCCGAGAACTTCCCTAACAAAAACCTGTCGTCCACCAGTCGTGGTGTAGAACCAAAGAAGAACGCTCAGTACGAAGAGGAGTGGCGCAAATCGAGGAACTGCAGAAGGTTCTTTTTCGGGTGGCCCTGGGACGTCTGGAATACTTGTCACGGCGCATCTGTCCTTTGGTGCCTCACACGGATATAGGTGGTGTTATTCCATGAAGAAGATCCCCGATCGCAATTTCGCACGTGTAGGTTTCATTCAGAAACTCAGAATGCCCATTGACCATGGGCAAATAGCACGGCAAACAACGCGAAAAGCAATAGTGACCAGACGGTAAGCACGCCGGCCCAAAAACGACTTCTTCCGAGCAGAGCGAAGAGAACGAAAATCGGAAACATCGTTAGCGTGTAACGCGGTACGCTCCGAAAGAAGCTAACACTCGAGTAAAGAATCCAGGATGCAGTCATCCACATGGTGTAAGCTGGCCGCAGCTTGATCCAGCTAATGATCATACACACAAAGCCGAGCCCTACGAAAAACAGCTCCTGTGTGCCCACCATCTCCGCTTCACCGGGAGTTGGGTATTGAGCCCAAATTGCCTGGCGAATTCCCGCCAACGGTGAGGCGAACGACTGTTCGAATATCGTCTTGCGCGTTTGCAGGAAGGCGAATGGATCTCCGCTAACGCTCCAGTTAATTAGCAAATATACTGCAAAGCCAGTCGGCACGATCGCAATCCAAAGCCATCGCCACTTCCAGCGACGCTCTCGCCAATATTGCTGTGTTGCTTCAACAGCTAACGTGGGAACCAAAACAGCGCCCGGTGCACGGCTCATCCAACAAAACGCACCAAGCACTCCCGCCAACCACCATCGATCAACACGGGCTGCGAAGATACTAGCCAATGCAAGAGCCAGAAAAAGGCCTTCGCTATAACCAATGTGAAGAAAATATGCGGTCGGAAAAATTAGAAAAAACCATACGCTGCGCATCGCGACGCTCGCTGGATAGTCAAGCTGGACAAGTCTGCGCAGCAGGATCGCTGCGACAACGGAAGCCATGCCAGAAACGATGAGTCCAGCTGCGAGGTAACTCTTAGTGAAGTAAGCAACCACACGGAGCAACCATGGAAACAAAGGATAAAACGCTGCGGATCCGTCGGTGCCGCTGTATCCAAATTCTGCAATCTTCTGGTAATATCCGAAATCCCACTGACCCCATATTTCGAACCACTGCTGTGGATTCGTTATATACTTATCCCACAGCACCCCCTGGCTTGTCGCGCCGAAATAGAACAGCAGTACCTTGATAGCCAGGACCCAACCGATCACGATCCAATCTTCCCGTGGCAAAAAAGAAACGATTCGCGTCAAGCTCCTCATCACTTCTTATCGTAAATCCTATCGCAACAGCTGGCGTCGTCGACCGGCTCAGAGGTTTCGGATTAAGTGCCGCAAATGAAGCGGTAATTCAACTCGCGAGAAGTGAACGCCCGGTGGCAGTGGACTGAATAGCGTCGCCGGGGTGAGTGAGAGCGCTGTCGTCTTCTGCCCGGGTACGCGAGAGGAAATATGGGGAACTGGGCTGACTAAGGTTGCAAAGAGGAACACGTCCGGAGCATTTGCAAGCGCCGACTCTTTTCGGCCTTTACCTCTTAAAATCTAATGCGCCTTTCCGGACTGCGTAAACGTATCCCACCATAAGGATCATGATGAAGCTCAGCATGCTCCAGAAAATAACACTGCTCTGCCTGATGGCGTCGCGATACGCAACCGCCCACGGGTACATGAAGACGATTTCGATGTCGAACAGAATAAAAAGCATCGCCACCAGGTAAAACTTCACGCTGAAGCGCGGTTGGCGTTCACCCTGGGGAATCATACCGCATTCGTACGGGGTATCCTTAGCTAGCGTACGTTTCCCGCTTTTGCCTACCACCACACTAACAATCAATGCGGACGCGGCGAAGAGGATGGCTACGATGATCTGCAGGAGAACTGGCAAATATTCGCGCAGCATCCGGAATTCCCTCGTAGGAGCTGAGCTTGGTTCGGTTATTTTACACCAGCTAGATGGCCATTCTGCTGGGCAATCGCGCTGGCCAAAGCCGAAGGCAACCCCTTGTATTTCTTGCCATTCTTCTTAACCGCGCCTCGCGCCACGAGATTTTGCAATTTCTCGTAAGCTCGCAAGCGCAGCATTTCCTCGCCACCGCTGGCAGCGTTCCGGGCGCGAAGGTTCTCGTGCACGATGTCGAACAATTGCTTAAATTCGAACGACGAACGCCGTGAGAGGACAGCGACCAGCTCCTCAGTTACCAGATCAGGAACGCGACGGGAGAATGCATTTTTCTTTAGAATAGCCATAGAGCGAGAAAGATAGCATGTTTTGGCCAAACTGCAGCACTTTTCTTGCGTGTCGGAATTCCCAAAAGAGTGCCGAAATGGCGCAATTGATGGCGCCTGGCTGCGGAAGCCGCCTAAAAGCGAATATTGCTTGGATTGTAAGATCTAGCGGGGCGCTCCTGTGCAACAATCCCGCCGTTGTAACCTACCTACGGCGTAGGGGATGGGCTACTTACTGCCGGCTGAGGCGTCGCGCTCGACGAAGGCAGCAGACTGCTGAGTCCGGCGCCTGTCGGGTGTCCTGTCGCCGTACCTAAACTGCTAAGTATAGCAAGGCCGATGGCCGCTTGATCCAAGGTAATAGGTCCCATCGACTCGGCCACATAGCCGTCACGATCGTATCTTTGCGACGAGACTATCGGGCTCAAGTGCTTCGTAATCACCTCTGACGATGGAAGCTTGGCTAGATCCACCGAACGAGTTATCGCCGGCATAAACGCTGCCGCCATTAGCAACATGGGACGAAGAGAAGCATCAAGCCGCGAGTATAACAACGCGGTATCAACGTATGAGAAAAAGTTCGTAGGCGCCGGCAGCAAACGCTCGGCTGCCTTGTAAGTTTGCGAATCGGCGAGTTCCGAGGACTTACCGGCGCCGCGCTTTACTGCCTCTTCTACCGAAACGGGATTGAAACCGGCGATGAGAATCCGGTCAGATAAAGCGATTGTGGGAGTAATGGCGACAAGTGTGGCCGCCGATTGCTTCGAAAAATAACGCACACCATCTTTCTCTGTTTGTGTCCACGTAGCTCCTTCATCCGCGCGTGTAAATGCCTCGATGATCTTGCTCGCACTGGCCATGTGTTGCACTGGCAGGGTCAGGAGTAAGGATGGCCAATGTGCGCTTGATGGCCAATCCGCCACTGCTCCCAGCTCGATCCCAAACGCAGCTTTCCAATCATCGGCTGCGATTCCGCCGGTGGTTAAGTCCTGAAAAATCTTCTGCACCGCGCCGCCCAGCGGAGCAGCCTGACCGAGTGTTTCCATCTTTTCCCCGAGATTAAGCAGCATTGCCAGGTAAAAAAACGTCTCTTTTGTTCCCAGGGTCAGGGATGACCGGTTCAGCGTGGCATCATGCTCGAGCTTTGGCATTCCGAGAAAAAGCACGTCGCGAATCTTCCCGTTCTCCAATCGCGTGGTCCCGGCAGCGCACCGCATTTTCTCGAGCATCGTAGTTTCTCCCGAAGCGGGGCTTAACCGGACGGCGGCACGTAACGCGGCAAGCCGTTCGGAAAATGTCTTGGGCTGGAGATAGAAGAACACCGCATAATTAGATGTCCGGTGCGAGACGGCCAAGCGATACGCTTCGTCCTTTTCGAGCGTTTCCTCTGCACTGGTCGCGCGATGGTCGACGCGATCGAGCAGTGCCTTTAGTTCTGTCACGTTTGTAGCCGCGAAAAACCACGGTCGATCAAACGTCGTTGCGAGAGTAAACGGAGCCGCGTCGAACAGGTCGATTTCGTGCCGCTTATATTGAAGTTTGTCTTGCTTCGTGCCGGCACGTTGTTCCAAAAGCGTCGCGCGCCACTTGCCGATGATGCTCTCAGCGTCCTCCTGGCTGCCGCGAAAACGGAACCCACCCACAACGCTCGGAGCGCTATTGTCGATGGATGTCAAAGCTAAGAAGGCGTTTTTTGGGTCGAGCTGTTGGATCTCCTGCAGCGTTTGAGCCCCAAAAGCCTTGGGGGTGTTGGGAATGTTGCTCAGCGGCTTGCGCAAAAAATCCTGCACCGCTGGTTCGCTGTACAACTGATAAATATCCGATTTACGCCACTCATTGCGTGTCCGATTAAAGTCCGGTATGTGCGCAAAGAAAATTGTGTCTCGCGGCAGAAGCGCGGCTACAGGAGCGCTCGAAATCTGCTGGGAAAGCTTCCAGTAGTACCAACCAGCGCATGCGGCGACAGCGACCGCGATGATCAACAACAGAATTCGTCTCATAATGGCCACTCGGCGCGGATGCTCGATACTCGATGCTCTATACCTGATCAAACGCAAACTTAGTCGAGTGTCCGGAACGTCATGATCATTTTTGTGTCACATATGTAAAACACCTACACATGGGCTCGCCGCTCCAAAGGATGAAAATCAGGCTCGGGGATGAAATTGGCGATGTACGGCTTTCAATCGCTGTTGATCGACATGCGTGTAGACTTGCGTCGTCGAAATGTCGGCGTGCCCGAGCATTTCCTGGATAATTCGCAAATCGGCGCCGTTCCCCAGCAGATGTGTCGCGAAGCTGTGCCGCAATAGGTGAGGGTAAATGTTCTGTTCCAGTCCGGCGCGGCTTGCATGCTTCTTCACGATCTGCCAGATACGGACGGTTGTTAATTTCGTGCCGCGCTGGGAAAGAAAAATTTCGCTGCTGCTACGGTGCTTCACAAGTTTCGGCCGCTCCGTGGACAGGTATGCCGCCAGAGCCTCGCACGCTTTGCGGCCCACCGGGACAAGGCGGGTCTTGTTTCCCTTGCCGGTTACGCGTACCACTCGCTCTTCGAAGTTGAAATTCTCGAGACGCGCGTTTGCCAGCTCCGAAATACGCAGACCGCTCGCATAAAGCAACTCGATCATTGCCCGGTCGCGTAATCCGTGGAGAGCCTTCGTGTCGATCTTTTCCAGGAACTGCTCGATTTGCAATTCGTTCAGCGTTTCCGGGAGGTAACGCTCGATCCGGGGGAGTGCGAGTGCGCCAGCCGGATCGCGCTGAACCTCACCTCGAGCGACCAGGAACCGGAAAAATATCTTCAGCGCCACTACGATGAGTTTGATCGAAGAAGCGGAGAGCCCCGCGCGTTTGCGATCGGCAAGATACTCGCTAATCAGTGACAACGTCACCGCACGTGGATCTGCGATTTTCTTTCTGGTGGCACACCAGCGCGCAAATTCTCCGAGGGATCTTTGGGTGGACAGCTGATAATTTTCAGAAAGACCACGCTCGATTGCGAGGAAACGGATAAACGACTCAATTGCGCCTTCCATTTTCCACATTGTAACGGCAGACGTGTTGCCTGCAAAATCCACTGTAGCGGAAGGCGCGTCGCCCGCGAAAGAATCGAAAACGCAGCCCGACAGTCACCCCAGGCGGATTTTTGCAAAACACCCGGTTGCGATATTATTGACAAGGCAACCTTAAGTGTTCGATGTTCAATTACGATGAGTTTGGACCTCAATACCATCCTGAAAGATTGGCCGCATGAGAACGGCAGCATCAAGGTGCGAAAGATTGCCGGTCTCGATGGGCGCGAGAAGTTACAACTGCGGGTCGATCTCGGGGTGTTGCAAATGGAATTGGCCGGACGGCCCGATGGCCGGCGGCCGCATAACTGTGAATCGCTTCTGGAATATCATCAGAGGCGTGCGGCTCGTGCCCAAGCCAAGGGTGAAACCTACGAGCTCACAGCCGAGCAATGCGCAGAGCTTCAACAGGAAGGCATCCAATATTATCATCGTTATCTGAGCTTGTTTCAGATCAATGATTTCGACGGTGTAGTGCGCGATACGCAGCGCAATCTCGACCTTTTCAGCTTCGTCTCCGAGCATTCAGATCGTGAGGAATTTTCCTGGAGCCTTCAACAGTTCCGTCCTTACGTGCTCATGATGAATACGCGCGCCAAGGCCTCCATTTTTCTCGGTCAGGGTAAGTTCGCTGAGGCGATAGTTGAAATTGAGCGTGGCCGTGACGCGATCGTGGATTTCTTGCAACAGTCGAACTTTTCGGAGTTGGTGTCGAAGAGTTCCGAGATCGCGTTTCTTGACGAATGGCTTGAGGAAGTGAAGTCGAAGCGTCCGCTTTCAAAGCTGGAGATCATGCGGCGCGAGATGGAAACGGCGATCGCGAAGGAACTTTACGAGCGGGCTGCGGAGTTGCGCGACGCGATCAAGTTGTTACAAGCGAAAAAGCATTAGCATCGCAGCTTCTCGCTGACTGGAACTACTGTCCCTGGGGGGACCGCCCTTTCGGCACGGTCGTAAGACTACGTCGGCAAACAAATTTTAAATCCCTTGCCCCGTCGTGGGCGCCGCCTGAAGTTTCTCTCTTATGGCTACACAACTATCCCAATACGCACACCCGGACGCGCTCGTGGAGACCGATTGGCTCGAGAAACATCTGAAAGACGAAGGAATCCGAATTGTGGAGTCGAATGAAGATGTTCTCCTTTACGATACAGGACATATCCCTGGCGCGGTGCATATCGATTGGCGCGCTGATCTGCAAGACCCCCTGATTCGCGACTATATTTCACCAGAAAAATTTGCGGAGCTTTGCAGTCGTAACGGAATCACACCAGATACGACCTGCATTTTTTACGGAGATAAGGCCAACTGGTGGGCCTGCTACGCACTCTGGGCCTTCCGGTTGTTCGGACACGAGAAAGTGAAAATTCTCAATGGCGGCCGTGACAAATGGGCAGCCGAAGGCCGTCCCATGACACGTGATGTACCCAAGTATTCAAAGACAAATTATCCATTGCCTGGGAAACGATTCGACAAGGAAATTCGCGCCTTCTTCGATGAAGCGCTGGCGCAAAGTAAAAGCGGCAAACCACTGATCGATGTGCGCTCGCCAGGCGAATACAAGGGCGAGATCACGCACATGCCCGAGTATCCGCAGGAGGGCGTGTTGCGCGGTGGTCATATCCCCGGGGCAAAGAGCATGCCTTGGAAAACAGCGACCAACGATAATGGCACATTTAAGCCGGCTTCAGAACTCGCAAAAATCTATTTCGATCAATGCGGAGTCGGGCCGGAAAAGGAGACAGTTGTTTATTGCCGAATCGGAGAGCGTTCCAGTCACACATGGTTTGTGCTTACCTATCTCCTGGGACTAAATAACGTGCGGAACTACGACGGTTCCTGGACTGAATGGGGCAACAGAGTATGCGCCCCGATCGAGAAGAGCGCGTAAGAGAATAGAGCGGTAAGCTGAGCGGGGCATGCGCGCTCTTCAGACTTGTGTTTAAACGCGTCCGCTTTTTATCAGCAACTCGTGGACAATCCGCATCCGCTTTTGTTCTTCGCGGGTGGAACTCAGTTGTGCAATCGATCGCTGCATTCGCCGGGTCCAATTCAAGTTTGCCTTTGTCCCCGGCACATTGAAACGGTACTTGTGCGCTAGCAGATCGGTGATCATAACGATGGCAATCCACGACTCGCTTTTGAAAAGAGCTTCCATGATCGCCGGGTAGAAAGGTTCTTCGAAGTGGATCTGGCTAACTGTTGGCTGGAAACCGGCGAAGACGGCGATCTTTGTCAGATCGACCCTCGATTGTTCCGAGGTGGCTGTCGGATGTTCGAAGACTTCTTCCCATAACGCGCGGATGGGTTTGTGATCGTGGGTGGCGTATGTCGCAACGGAAAGCCGTTCATATTTTTCCCCCGGCGTGATTGCGCCATCGCGCACTTCCCATTGCGGGATTTTGAATCCAGCGATGCCTAGCGAGCGCAGGTTTGGACGCATGTAATCGGGCACCATGCCAAGGTCTTCACCAACCACACATGTGGAGCCGGCCTCTTCCAAAACAATGCGCAGGAACTCTTCGCCATCGCGTTTATTTGCTTCGCGGTTTTCTGCTGTTTGGTCATCACGCGGAATGAAATGCGGTGATCGGCCACCGGTTTGTTCCAGCATCTGATTCCATTCGAGCGGGAGGAACTGATTATTCTTACGTGGCCGCCATGGAAAGGCATAGATACGGTAAAACCCGAGCACGTGATCGATGCGAAAGAGATGAAAAATGGACCGGACCGCCCGCACCCGCTCACGCCACCAGGCGAAGTTGTTTGCGCGCATTTTTTCCCAGCGATAGACCGGTATACCCCAGTTCTGACCCCATTTTTGTGTAAAGGCATCATCCTTAAAATACGGCTCGGGAGGCGCGCCTCCCGACCACTCCAGCATGAATTCGTCCCGTAGTGTGAAAACGTCGGAGCTACGATAACTCACGCCAAATGGAATATCGCCCATCAGCGCGATGTCGCGCGATTCAGCATACGATTTGATCTGGCGCCATTGGTTATGCGCGATCCACTGGACATAGCAGAAGAAATTTTGCCGGTCACTAATGACGGTCTGTCGATCCTGTGGCAGATCGTTCAGCCAGTTTCGGGCTTTCTCCATTGATTGAAATTGCGCCGGCCAGCGATTCCAGGCTGGGCTGTCGTCATTTTCCTCCATTAGGACCCGAAAAAATGCATAATCGCGCAGCCACATGGATTCTTCTGCGCAGAATTTCTGAAAAGCAGCGTGCCGACCCACGCCAGCCTGAGCAGAGAAATTGGCGAACGCTCTCTCAAGGAGACGTCGTTTCAGCTTTTTGACCTGGCGATACTTGATTGTGCCGGTGCGCAGCGTCGGAAGGTCGATATCAGTAAGCGCGATATCAAAGTCTTCCCGCGTTAGATCTTGCGGCGAGTTTGGCGCAAGGTGCACGGTCGTCGGATCAATCGCCATCGCGCTGATGGCGTTGTATGGGCTGTTGTCGGCCCCCGTTTCGTTGATGGGCAGGAGCTGGATAAGCTTGAACCCAATTTCCGCTGCCCAATTAATAAATTCCCTTAGCGCGCCAGTATCGCCGATTCCCAAATCGCCTTCTCCTCGTAACGCGAACAGCGGGACAAGAACGCCAGCGATCTTCTTTTCAGGAGAGAGATTCATCAAGTCCACGTGATCTTGTCATGTCGAGTGAAATCGAGACATCTCTGATTACTTCGTTTTCTCAAGCGTTAAGAGATTGCTCGACTTCGCTGAACTGCCCGCGGATGACAATTGCCTAATCAGCGCCGTCGCACTTGCCAGTCTTCGAGCAGGTCGTTGGGAATTTCCTGCAGAAAACGTGAGGGCCGCTGGAAAACGTCGCCATAGCCTCCGCTTAATCGCATTTGGGGATATGTGAGATAAAGTTCGTCGCATGCACGGGTGATGGCCACATAAAATAGACGCCGCTCTTCCTCAAGTGCGTCGCGCGCGTCCAGCGAGCGATTACTCGGAAACATTCCGTCAGTCAGCCAGATTACAAAAACCGCGTGAAATTCAAGGCCCTTGGCCTGGTGCACCGAAGAGAGGTTGACGGATTCTTTGTCGCTTGTTTGAGCTGGTCCGGCCTCGGCATCGACATTGCTGATCAGCGCCAATTGCGAAAGAAATTCGTGCACGTCCTTAAACTGGCGGGCAAAGATTGCGAGTTGATTTAAATCTTCGTGGCGAAGTTCGTAGTTTGTGAAATTTGCTTTGGCGTAATCATCGTAGATGGCTTCAACCACGGATGTGACCATTTCTGATGGCATTTTGGGCTGACCATCTGGAGCTATTTCGTCCAGCGTATGCGCGAGCTGATCCCACGATTTTTTCGACTTCGCAGGGACGGTCAACGCGCGCAGAGGTTCGCCAAAACTGCAGCCGGGGCCCTTAACCGCGGCCGGCGTTGATCCTTCTTCGGAGCCGCGGTCGACGCCCGCGCTTACAGCGTTCAGCGAATTTTCCCAGGCGCGCCAAAGATTTTCTGCGGTACGATTACCAATGCCCGGAAGCAATTTCACCATGCGCTTAAACGCCACTTCATCGCGAGGATTGGCCACGAAACGCACAAACGCGGTCACATCCTTAATATGCGCCTGCTCGAAGAATCGGATGCCGCTGGTGATCTGATAGGGGATCCCACGCCGGGAAAGCTCCAGTTGCAGCTCGACTGCATGATAATGCGCACGGTAAAGCACGGCGATCTCATTGAGATCGACGCCTTCATCGCGTAGTTCCAGAATCCGCTGCGCGACAAACTGCGCTTGCTCTCCGCCATCGTTCAGCGCCACCAACGCCGGTTTCAGCGCTTTGGATTCGCGCGTTGCGCTTAAGTGTTTTCGAAATTGATGAACGTTTGCCGCAATGGCCGCGTTGGCTACCTCCAAAATTTCCGGAACGCTGCGGTAATTCATTTCGATTTTGAACACCTGCGCGTCCGGATAACGCTTTGGAAATTCGAGGATGTTTTGAAAGTTCGCGCCGCGCCACGAATAGATCGACTGCGCGTCATCGCCCACGACCATCACGTTGCGATGATCGCGGGCAAGAAGATCAACGAGATCAGCCTGGATTTTGTTAGTGTCCTGGTATTCATCGACGAGAATAAACTGAAACTGTCGCCGATAAATTTCCGCGATTCGCTCGTGCTGTTGAAACATCGACAATGTTTTTTGCAGCAGGTCGTCAAAATCCATCGAATTCGTGGCTTTCTTCTTTTTCTCGTAGCGTTCTCGAATGTCTTGAATCTTCTCGAGTAAGGGCAGGAAATACGGAAATTTTCCCGCAAGCAATTCCTCTAACGGATTCTCTGTATTGACAACGAAGCTGAAGATTTCCGCAAGCACATCGCCTTTCGGAAACCGGATCTCCTTTGGATCAATTCCTGCACTGGCCACCACAGCGCCGATCAAATCCTTTTGATCTTCGCGGTCCATGATGGTGAATCCGCTCGAATAGCCGAGCGCGCTGCCGTGCCGGCGCAAGATCCGATTTCCTATTGAATGAAACGTGCCACCCCAGAGGCCGCTGGCATCGATCGGCAGCAAATTGACTACACGACCCAGCATTTCGCGCGCAGCCTTGTTTGTGAATGTAAGCAGCAAAATGTTTCGAGGGTCGATCCCGTTTTCGAGCAAGTAAGCGACGCGATAGGTAAGAGTGCGGGTCTTCCCCGATCCGGCGCCCGCTATGACAAGGAGCGGACCTGGTGGCGCAGTCACCGCTGCGAGTTGCTGTTGATTTAGTTCGGCAGCGTAATCGATATGAATCCCGCCGCCCCGGGATGCCGGCGCGCGTTGGAGCGTGTATTGACGAGACATTTCAGTAATTGCGGATTTTGGATTGCCGATCGCGGACTGCAAAGAACCGCAGCGATGACAGGTTCGCAAATCCCATCGTCAATTTCGCAAAATTGAATCCAAGCCGAAGCGGAACTCCTAACAAAAGCCATTGCAAACTGCGGCGGCTGGCATCCATAATGCCGTCCCCTTGCCCCGCCTCGTCACATTCCTATCGTTGCTGTGCATCATTCCCGTGGCCACGGGATTCGGCGCGGGCCAGGAAGCTTCGCAATTGCGAAACCAACTGGATGCAGCAAAGGCAGCCGCGGACAAACCTGCGACTATCGAATTGAGCAGGCGGATTCTCGCGATTACCCCGGAGGATTCCAGCGTCTGGGAGACGCTTGCGCAGACAGAACTGGAAACCGAAGACTGGGATCGTTTGGAGCAAACGCTCGACGCATGGAAAAAAGCACTCCGGCGTCCACCGGCAACGATTGAAGATTTCCGGGGCGACCTGTCTTTTAGGCGTAAGGACTATCAAAATGCCGAGCGGTATTGGCTTGCATTCCTCGCGTCGAAACCGCCACCGGCAGATGCCGCGACCGAGTACGATAGCCTGGCAGATTTATGTGCCGCGCAGGAACGCTGGGAGGATCACGCAGCCTATCGGACAAAGGCGGTCGTCGCGAAGGATTCGGCTGCACGCCGGGTTTCCCGGGCAATCGCTTTCCTTCGTCTACACAAATGGGACGCGGCTTACACGGACATGACAAAGGCGAACAAGATGGACCCCACCGATTCAGAAGTGAAGGAATGGCTGCCCCAGTTCGAACAGTTACAGCAATTCCTGCCGCGCATCAAAGTACTCGACGCGCAGATTGCGAAATCGCCCAGCAATCCGGCAGTCGCGGGACTGTTGCTTGAGCGCGGGCGTATTTTCACTCTCGCCGGACGGCCCTTGCTTGCCCTCGATGACGCCCAGCGCGCATCGAAGCTTCAGCCCGCGTCGATGCGCGCGCGCATCCAAACCGCCGAGGCTTTGCTCGACGTGGATCGAGTGGACGACGCGGCAAAATTGGCGGTTGGCAGAGATCTTCGTCGTGGGGAGGACAAACACGTTAGCGAGCAGGCCCTGCGCGACCTCGGCACGTTGGATGCGCGGCTTTTGGAAAACCCCAACGATTCTGACGCGCTTACGGCGCGCTCGAAAATTCTGAGAGAACTTCGTCAATTCACTCCGGCCTTGGCTGACGCGCGCGCTGCGCTTGCGATCAATGATAGATTCGCAGACGCGCACTTCGAAGCCGCGCAAGACCTCAGTGGCTTGGGTCAGGAAAAAGAGGCGCTGGGGGAGGCCCGCATCGCGACCGAGTTGGATCCAAAGGATTCGGCTAAATGGTTCTTCAGGGGTGTGCTCGAAAGACAACGCGCAAATTTCAACGCGGCGATTGAATCGCAAACTCGTTCCCTTGAAATTAATGAATCTCTGCTGGCGTTAAACGAACGCGAGCAATGCGAACGCCGCATCGGAAAGATAACTGAGGCCGACGCCGACCTTCGCCGGATTCGAGAATTGGCGCCAGAACACGAATGAAGCGCCGATTCTGCGCAGCGATCTGGCTTCTTGTAGCCTGCGGGCTCGCTTTTGATTTGCCGGCTGCGGTGAACGCCCAGGAAGAGCAGGAAGAGGAGACTTCACTGAGCAAACCTGATGCCGGCGGTATCGTGATTGATCCGTCCAGCGGCGAGATCGCAGAGGGGACGCAGATCACGATCACGTTTCCAGTAGCTATGATCGCGCCTGATTTGATCGATATCGGCGATCAGCCTGCTCCGTTCGTTAGCGAACCGAAACTTGGTGGTACCTTCCTTTGGAAAAGCCCGACAGAAGGCGTCTTCACCGTCAGCGGCGTCGTCGCCGGCGCGCATCATCGGTTGACGCTGGTTTCCGGCCTGAAGAACGCGAACGGGAAAGCGTTCATTGTGAAAGATTGGAGCGCCGAATTTACGACGCCAAAGTTTGCGATCACCAGTGATTTTGGTGAACGGGAGGAGCTATCTGCGCGCCCGCAAATTTATCTGGAGTCCACTTACACCGTTCAACTCGCTGAAGCTGCCGAGCATATCTATTTTCAAGATCGCGATTCACGCGAGCGTTTCCCGGTCGAGGTAATTCAAACCGTCGAGGAGAAAAACGCGGGGACGCCGGAAGGGACAGCATTCAGGGTCGCGCCGCGGGAGCCACTTCCCGTCGGACGCACGTTCGACCTCATCGTGAATGGCCTGCTCGACGCGAAAAGCCGGCGTCCACTCCGATATTTGCAAGTGATTTCAGTGGGCAAAACCGAGCCGCTCAAGGTCGAATGGGTCGGCGCGTTTAATCACGCTCTCGACGTCCCGTCTATTCGGATCAAGTTCAACGACGACATCGATCCGGTGGAAGCGACGCCGGAACGAATCCGTGTCGAGCCGGCAGTGCAGAAAATGAAACTGCTCGCGAGCGGCAGCGAGGTTGATATCGCCGGCAGCTTTGATGTTACGCAGCGCTACAAAGTTACGATTTCGCCAAGACTAACCGGCGAGCGTGGTTACGGACTCGCTGCGGAATCGCGCTGGGGCGCAACCTTCCGTCCGAAGGAATCGTGCCTGGTCTTTCCGTCATCGCAGGTGTTTACGCGCGCCCGCCAGGAGTTGCGCTTTGCGTTCTTCCAGATCAACACGCCGCAGGTGACATGGAAACTGGCCCACATTCCGCCAGAAAAATTATCGGCAGTCACAGCGCGCATTCGAGAATTTGAAAAGGACGCCACCGATCCCATTACCGGCAAGGTGGTAATTGATCCACGCACCGGCTTTACCAAGCAGTTCCAGACCGAATTACTCGTTAGCACATTTCAATTGCCAGTCTCGGCCAGTGGCACATTCGATGCGACGAGCGGTGATATCGAAACGCGCCGCGATGTTCATTGCAATGCGCCGACAAACGAAGGCTTCGCGGGCGCCTATCTTTTCGAAGCGAGCGCAGCACTCCCTGACAGACGGATTGTCGGGAATCGCTCGATCATTTGCGTCAATGATTACCTGCTGACGCAGAAGCGGACGCCCACAACAGTGATCATGCGTCTGGCGAAAATGTCTGATGCCAACTCGGTGGCGGGTGTGACCGTACGCGCTGTCACTGAAGAGAACATCGAACTTGCTCGCGCCTGTACCTGACAAGAACGGCATCGCGCAGTTTTCCAAGGATTCGGTTTTTCCGAAACGTCGCGATCCCAAGGCGAAGGATACACATCTGTTTATCGCGGACACTTCGACCGGTCCGGCGCTGCAATTTGCCGAAGGCACGTCGTACCCATCGGGAAGCGATTACAGCCGTCCCGACAGAAGAGCTCATGCTGAGATCATCACGGACCGCAATCTGTACCGTCCGGGGCAAACTGTGAAGATGAAGGGATTGGTGCGCGACGTAACCGAATTCAGCGGCCTCATGATTCCTTTCGGGGCCGAAGTGCACTGGGCCATAACCGAATCGGATGGCAGCCGCGTTGTCGGCCAAGGTGATACAACTCTTTCGCTTTACGGAGGATGGGAGGCGGAATGGAACATCCCGGAAAAAGCAAAGCTCGGAAGTTACGAAATTCGCTGTCGGCTTGCCGGTCGTGACTACGAAGGCGTGAATACGATCAGCGTTCAGGAATATCGCGTGCCGTTATTTTCGGTCATGGTTGAGGCAACCAGTCCGGAAGTCGGCCCGACCGCGCATGCTCGAGTGTCTTCCGCGTATTTCCACGGTGCGCCGAATGTCGGCGCGCGTGTTCACTGGAAAGCGACTTGGACCACCTCGGCGGAGTATGGCCCGGAGGAGGAAGGCTCTTATCGAAAGCGCTTCAACTCTTATGCCGAAGTGGGATCGGCACTTGACGCTAATGCAGAGGAGACAAAAACGATTGAAGGTGATGCGAAACTCGACGCGCACGGCATGGCAACGCTCTCGTGCGAGTCACCGTTCAAAGACAATCCTGCAGTTGGCCGCGCCAGCGTGATCTGGCGTGTCGATGTGACTTCAGTCGACGGTCAGACGCTCACCGGTGGTGAGATGGGAACGCTCTTCACATCAGACACGCGTCTGGGCGTTCGCGCTAACGAACAGGTCGTCGAGCCCGCTGGAGTAAAGGTCGAGATCGATGCTCTCGATCCGGAGGATAAAAAAGTAAACGGCATCATTGTTCAGGCGGATCTGTTTCATGTGTCCACAAAGACGGTTAAGGAGCAAATCGCGCCCTTTGTTTATCGTTACCGGAACACCGACGAATTCGCGAAAGTCGCTTCACAGGAATCGAAAACGCCTGCCGACTTGATTTTCCCGACTACGGAGACCGGACGATACGTCGTTTCAGTCAGCGCGCCAAAAATCAAAGCGCCACTCGTAAGCGATGAGACGACAGTCACGGGTGAAAAGCTGGCCGAACTTCCGGTGATTAACGAGACTACGTTCAAGATCGAGCACCAGGCCGAACCCTTTCTGCCGGGCGATAAAGCTGTGTTTACGATACAAGCGCCATTCGGCGGCGTTGCCTGGGTTTCAGTAGAGACTGATGAAATACTCGACACACTGCTTGTTCCCGTAAAGGGCAACGCAGGTCGCATCGAATTACCGATCAAAAAGGAATACGCGCCCAATGCGACGGTCTCGATTTATCTCGTTAAACCCGGCGGCGAGAAGGAACTGCCGCGAGAACGCTTCGCCTATAGCGACATCGAAGTGCGCCGGCCGGATCGCGAATTGAAAATCGAACCGCACATTGCAAACGCCACCGTGAAACCGGGTGAAATGGTGCACGGAGATGTGAGCGTAACTTCTGAAAATAAACCGGTTCCTGACGTTGATCTTCTGGTCTTTGCGGTTGATGACGCGGTTCTGACGCTCGGAGACTGGAAGTTGCCGGCGATTGGCGCGCGATTTTATCCAAAAAATCCTTTCTCCGTGCGCACTTACGAGGCGCTCCGCGGATATATCGATGACCTGGCGAAGCTCAGCCTGACGCAAAAAGGATTTACGATTGGCGATGGCGGTGAAGAAGCCATCTCAAATACCAAGAATGTCCGTAAAGAATTTCGCACCCTCGCGTATTGGCAGGGGAGTTTGAAAACCGGCGCTGACGGTAAGCTAACATTTGAATTCGCCGCTCCAGATAACCTGACGACGTATCGGATCGTCGCCGTCGGCCAGACAAAAGCGAACCAATTTGGCGGTGATGCGACGCAGACGGTGAAAGTATCGAAACCGCTCCTGATCGATCCGGCGCTGCCGCGTTTTTTGCGCGACGGCGATGAAGTCGAGTTGCGTGCCGTTGCCAGGGAAAACTTTACGGAGAACGACGAGATCACGATGCGCTGCGTCACGGACGTAAACTTGAAGTTACTCGGGCAGGATAGTGCGGTGCAGTCCGCCCACCGCGACGCGCCGACGGTGTTCCGATTCAAGGCGAAAGTTGCAGATACCAATCTCACGCCGGCGAAAGTCCGCTTCGAAGCAGTGTCGAAATCGAACAACAAAGTGTCCGACACAGTGGAGATCACGCTTCCTGTGCAGCCGCCGACAATCGTGCACAAGGAAAGCATAGCCAGTTCCTTCAAAGGTCCACAGTTTGATGCGCGCAGTGTGATGCCCGAGCCATGGAAGCACGGTCGCGGTCAATTCAACGCGACGATTTCGACCTCGCCTTGGCTTTCCCAGATCATCGGACTCCCGATGATTCTCCAATATCCGCACGGATGTTTCGAACAGATTTCGACGAAGCTCCTGGGCTACAGTCTGCTTGCAAATCTGATGGCGTATTTGCCTGACTTACAGCAACGCGACCTTGAATATCGCGCCACGCTCGAACGTGGGATGAAGCAATATGCCGATTCGCTGCTCAGTGACGGAATGCTTCCGTACTGGCCCGGTGGCGGCACTGGCAATGGTTTCGTGAGCTGCCAGGCTCTGTGGTCAGTAAATGAATCTATCAATGCGGGTTTTGAAGCACCTCAGGATTTGCAAGAGAAACTCGTCGCCGCGGTAACCAAAATCCTGAAAGGCCAGATTCCTGCGTCGCGATTTGAAAAGTGCTTTGCCCTGTTTGTGCTTACGCAATCCGATGATCACGACGATTTTCGGAACGAATCCCAGGAGTTGTATTTGCACCGCAACGATGGCAGCGACGAAGACCGGGCTCTGCTGGCAATCGGATTGCATCAGCAAAATATCATGGCGCGCGAGCAGCAACAGCTCCTGCGGGAAATCGACACGCCTATTAAAGAGCGTGCCTTTAATCCTGCCACGTTCGCATCCATGACTCGCACCGAGGCAATGCGCGCGTTCGCGTTTAATGTCATCTCACCGCCATCCTGGACGAAACAAAGAAAACAACAGGCACGCGAGCGGATGGCGAAGTTAATGGACGAAGCGGGTTCGCTTTCGACTCAGGAGAATCTCTGGCTCCTGCTCGCGTTCAAATCGATGCTCGGCACAGAGGCCGTTCCGGAGTTGTCGAACGGGATCCGGCCGCAGGGCGTTCTTTCAAAGAACAGCCGGTCAATCGCGTGGCTCGATCACAAACTGGGGAGCGATTTGGTCATTAAAGGGCTCAATCACGGAGCGCTAACGTTTTTGCTCCGGGCAGAGTACTCGACTAACGAAGTCAATACTGACCGCGTGGACCGCGGGTTTCGCATCGAACGCGTGGTCAAAAACCTGACGGACATAAACCGCGTCGGCACCTCCGAAGCTCCCTTCAAGTTGGGGGATCAATTACTGATCATCTACCGGTTGAACTCGCGAAAGCTTCAGAATTTCGTAGCGCTCGAAGACGAGTTGCCGGCCGGGCTGGAAGTGGTGAATCCAAATCTCGCGTTGGTTGCGAAGTTCTACCAGCTTCCGCCGCCCGATCCGCAGGATCGAGTACTTAGCTTGTCCTACTCTGAGATGCGCGATCGATCTGCGCTCCTTTATTTTGACGCAGTCGATCCAGGCTCGGGCACATATTCGGTTCTGGCTCGCGCAACTGCTGCAGGTGCGTTCCGCTGGCCTGCTACCCAAGTCGCGCCGATGTACGACAGCCGTTTCTCTGGGCTGTCGCCCTCAAGTTTATGCGTTATCTCCAGCGATTGATTTCTCTGGCCAATGCACGCACCCGAAAGCAGCAGAGTGCTGCTGCAGTCAGGAGCGCGGCGATGCCCCGGCCCTTTTGTACGCCTGTATTACGCGTGGCTCTGATTTTGGCGCTTATTGCGGCGATAGCACTTTCAATCATTTGGTGGTTGCCGATCCCTGGCGAGTTGCTAAAACCGCCGGTCGGGACGCTGACGTTGCTGGATTGTCGTGGTCACGAAATTGCGCAGCTCGCGGCGCCGGAAGCGCGCGCTCAATTTCCAATTACGCTGGAGAAAATGGGTCCGTGGCTGCCCCGTGCTACTGTGGCCTTGGAAGATCGGCGGTTTTACGAACACAGCGGTATCGATTGGCGTGCGATAGCCGCCGCGTGCACCCGGAATTTGCGATCGCGCCATCTTCTTTCCGGTGCGTCGACGATTACGCAACAGCTAGTGAAATTGGCGACGGGTCGTCAACGGCGCAGTTGGGGCGGGAAACTGTATGAAGCAGTTATCGCGTGGAAACTCGAACACCGCTGGAGCAAGGAGCGAATTCTCGCTGAGTATTTAAATCGCACCAGCTATGCCAATCGACGCCTCGGCCCTGAAGCCGCCGCTCGCGCATACTTCGGTAAACCGGCTCGAGATCTCACATTAAGCGAAGCAATTTTTCTCGCCGGTTTGCCCCAGGCACCGACGCGATTCAATCCATGGCGACATCCCGAGCGAGCAAACCGGAAATATGCTCGATCGCTGGCCAGGCTGACTGAGCTGGGAGTCATCACACGCGATCAGCAATCGTTGCTCGCATCGCCACCCAAAATTGCCCACGTAAATCCTTCGCGTCTCGCACCGAATTTCGTTGATGCAGTGGTGGCGCGAAAATCCGAATTGCGCGGCACAGTAAGTACCACCCTCGATTTGGATTTGCAGACAACGATTGAACGCCTGGTTCGCTCCCATCTGTCGGCGTTAAATCGGCACGATATTACGCAGGCCGCTGTGGTGGTAATCGAAAACGCCACAGGTGCAATTCGCGCCATGGTGGGGTCGGCGAACTACGCTGTGTCGCAAATCAACGGTGCCACGCAACCGCGAAGTTGTGGATCTACGCTGAAACCGTTCGTTTATTTGGATGCGATCGATAAGAGACTGCTCACAGCGGCCAGTCTGCTTCCGGATACACCGGACGCAATCCGCGATGAATACGCCGATTACGATCCACAAAATTACAATCATCATTATCTCGGACCGGTGCGCTTGCGGGAGGCGCTTGGTTGTTCGCTCAATGTGCCTGCGGTGTTCGCTTTAAGCCGGCTCGGGGCGCGTCCGGAATTTTATCAGCTCCAAAAATGGGGCTTCGATTTCCCCCAGGGACTTGCGGATTACGGTGCTGGTTTTGTTTTGGGAAATGCCGAGACGCGGCTTGTCGATCTCGCTGCTGCTTATGCGGGACTGGCTCGCGGCGGGACCGCGATGCGCGCAAAGTTTTTGACTGGTGAGCATCAGCCCGTGACCCGCATTGCATCGCGGGAGGCGACAGCAATTCTCACCGACATTTTGTGTGATAACGATGCCAGACTAAAAAGCTTTGGGCCGCGGTCGCCGCTGGCATTCGAGCAACGCATAGCCGCAAAGACCGGAACGAGCAGCGGTTTCCGCGACGCGTGGACTGTTGGGTTTGACAAGGAGCATACCGTCGCGGTGTGGGCAGGAAATTTTGATGGGCGCCCCATGCGCGATATGTTCGCCGTGCGCGCGGCAACGCCGCTGTGGGCGTCGGTGATGCAGGAACTATTGCAGCGGGATCATCCACTCGATCCCCCGATTGAGAACGAAAGACTGGTTCGCCGCGAAATTTGCAAGGCAACAGGATTGCTTCCGTCACCTTTCAGTCCGGCAAAGCTGAGCGAGCTATTTTTGGTTGGGACCGAACCACGCGAAGATTCAACAAATTATTTTGCGAGCGATGGGAAATTGATTTTGCCGGACGCCTACAGCCGTTGGTGCGCAAGCCGCGACAATACGCTCGGGGCCCATGTCCGGTCCGATTTTCACATCACCAGTCCGCCCCCGAATGCCCATTACGAGATCGATTCTGTCTTGCCCTCGTCGCAACAGATGGTCGAACTCACAGCGGCGGCAGCCAGCGACATCGAATGGTTTGTCAATAACCAGCGCGTTTTTCCTAAACAAGACAGTAGATTTTTCTGGCAGCTTGCGCCCGGCGAATGGCATGTCCGCGCGGTAAGTCGTCTCGGAACCTCAGAAGAAACGATCACAGTCGAATAAAGCGTTGCAGTCGCAATTCGTTCCTTAGGAAACTGTAGCAGTGGTCTGAGGCACGGGGTCAACCCATTTGCCGTGTTCGCGGATTAAATCCTTCAGCCGATTCACGGCTTCCACTTCGGGAATGTTGAATTTCACTGCCGTTTTGCCGACGTAAAGATTCACCTTACCTGGAGCGCCGCCCACATAACCAAAGTCAGCGTCGGCCATTTCGCCTGGCCCGTTTACGATGCAACCCATGATCGCGATCTTCACGCCTTTGAGATGCGAAGTCGCCTCTTTGATTTTCGCCGTCGTGGTTTGCAAATTGAATAACGTGCGTCCGCAGGATGGGCAGGCGACATAGTCGGTTTTGAAAATCCGTGATCCAGCGGCCTGAAGGATGTTGTAACTCAAGCGCAGCGCCTGCCCGGGGGCATCCTCACCTTGCACCAGAATCGCGTCACCAACTCCGTCACAGAGCAGTGAGCCGATATTGGTCGAGGCAATGAGGAGCGTGTTGAGAAAATCGGGTATCCTGTCGTCGCGCGAGAAAACGTCTTTCAACAAGATTGAATGCTGGGTATCCAGTTTGGCTGCCAGTAACCGAAACGCTGGAATTACGTCGAGGTCGACATCGTCCTTCACGGTCACCAATTGGGCAGTTCGTTCGCCATTTATCTTCGCAACCGCGGCATCGTCGCGCGGATCGATTTCGGCAATGCAGGCGTTCTCGTAAATGATCTCCGGCTTGTAATCGCCCATCTTGTCTATCTTATGCACGATCTTGTCGAGGTTAGGCTGCCTAACTACTACACGGATCAATTCTGCGCCGCCGAGCTTAACTCGTTGATTGGAGTTGCCGATCCCGGCTGCGGCGATGGTCTCTGTTGCGCGTCGCTGATACGAATACGGATCGAACGAGAGTTGAACGTTGGGCGTTGTACGTTGGCCTTTAGACGTCTTCTGGATGTTTTCAACCAGGGCTTTCGCCACCGGGATCTCATTTGGACTATCCTCGGTCAGAGACACCCGAATCGTGTCCCCGATTCCGTCGGCCAACAGCGAGCCGATTCCAATTGCGCTTTTGATTCGCGCGTCTTCGCCTTCGCCCGCCTCAGTTACGCCAAGATGCAGCGGATAATTCCAGTCCGGTCCAAGTTCGTTCAGTCGCGCGACGAGTAATCGATACGCCGCGATCATGATTTTTGGATTACTCGCTTTCATTGAGAAAATGAAGTCGTGATAGCCTAGATCGCGCGCGATCTGGGCGAATTCGAGCGCGCTTTCGACCATGCCGAGTGGTGTGTCGCCGTAGCGATTCAGGATGCGGTCGGACAGTGAACCGTGATTTGTGCCGATGCGCGTGGCGATGCCGCGCGTCTTGCAAAGGTCGACGAGCGGTGAAAATCGCTCGCGAATCCGATTCAATTCGCCGGCGTACTGTTCGTCCGTGTATTCGCGAATGATAAATTTCTTGGAGTCTGCATAATTGCCCGGATTGATTCGCACTTTGTCCACCCATTTGGCGGCTTCCATGGCCGCTTCTGGCTTGAAATGGATGTCTGCGACGATGGGCACGTTGCAGTGCCGCTCCCGCAAGCCGTTAACGATGTGCTCCAGATTACGCGCGTCTTTCACCGTGGGCGCAGTGATGCGGACGATTTCACAGCCCACCTTCGCCAGTTCAATTGTCTGTTGAATCGATGCATCCGTATCCATCGTATCGCAGGTGATCATCGATTGGACGCGAATCGGATTGGCACCGCCGATGCCGACGCTACCAACCTTCACCTGGCGCGTTTTGCGACGCTGATAAACGAACGGATTTTCGCAGTATGACAAGTCACGCATTGTAGAGTCGTTCCATAAGCGACAAGCGCCAGATCGATGGTCCGGCTTCGTCGTCAGGACAGGATTTTACGGCTTCGCCAGTCCCCGCGCAACGCACGCCAGGTTACGGTGTTTGGGTATCCTTCGCGGCCGAGTGCGCTTCGAGTTGATCAAGCTTTTTGCGAACAAATGGCAAATCTTGTACATCGAAGAACGTGATGTATAGCATGTAACCGACGATCACTACCGCGCAGCTTGTCTGAATTACCTCCAGCACACGCATGTTCACCGGCTTACGACGTATCGATTCGATAATTGCCAGCACAATGTGACCGCCATCAAGAACTGGAATCGGCAACATGTTCAAAATCGCGAGGTTCACATTTAGAATCACGCTAAACCACAGCGCCAGCTGCCAACCGCGTTCGCTTTGGAAAAGGAGATAATAAATCCGTCCGATCCCGACCGGACCGCTTAAGTGTTGCAACTTTACGTCGGACTTCGGCGAGGCCACTGCACCAATCGTATTCAATGTGCTGGTCACGCTGTTGTAGACTTGCTCGATCGGATTCGGATGCTGGATCGACACTATTCCGGTTGTATCCCATTGAATTCCAATTCGTGGTTTTTTTTCGCCGTTCGTGAGCAGGAGGGTTGGTTTTACCGGAACGTCAAACTTCTCGCCACCGCGCTCCACATGGAGGAGCAGTTCATCGTTTGGATGCTTGCTAATGTATTCCAGCAGCGCAATCGGATTGTAGATCGGCGTTTTATCAAACCCGCGAATGATATCTCCTGCGCGCAGACCCGCTCTCGCGGCCGGCGTGTTCGGTTCCACTTTGTCGATAATGGGGGTCTCCGCTGGATAGATGAGCAGTTGTCGCACGCTTTTTCTGCGCCACCCGGGCTGCTCGGCCTTGTAAGGTTCCACCCAAACCGTCTGCACCTTTCCGTCTCGCTCAAATTTTACTGCAATCTTGTCGCCCTCGCTTCGCACCACATCCCAACTGACGCTGTCGCTCATTCCCATGAAACGTCTGACCGGCTTTCCGTCCACCGAGAGGATTTTGTCACCCGGCTGCAAGCCAACTTTCAGCGCCGGCGAATCGGGCAAAACATAACCGACCACAGTGGTTGAGTCCGCTTCGCTTACCGGATGGCCGACCGCCCAGACGATGGACGCAAAGAAAAGCGCCAGCAGCAAACTGAAAAGTGGACCAGCGATCGCCACAATGATTTTGTCGAACGCGGAAATTTTCGGCAACCTTGCGCGATCCACATCCGCTTTCCCCTCGATAATGTCCATCGGTGCAAGTTGCGGGAGCGCCACGAAACCTCCGAACGGCAATGAGCCGAGCGAATATTGCACCCCGTTGATTGTCTTTTTCCAGATCGGTTTACCGAACCAGACGCCGAATTTTTCTATGTAAAGCCCCCGCCACCGCGCCGCGAGAAAGTGTCCCAGTTCGTGCACCACGATGAGCAGGTTGAACAGAATGAGAACCTCCAGGAGGATGAAGATGACGCGAGCAATGTGCAGTAGCATTGTAATTAGAAACCAGTGATCAGTGATTAGTCATTGATTGGACACGCCATCATGTCTGCCGTTGTAATTCTGTTAGCGATTTAGCGATTCACGTGCCCCTGTGCTTCCCTGCGTGCCCACTGATCGGCCTGCAATATGGCATTCAGATCGGGGTGCGCAACGGCCGTGTGGCGGTTCATGGCTTCTTCGACAACCTGCCAAATATCCGGGAAACGCACCTGCCGGTTCAGAAAACCAGCAACCGCTACTTCGTTTGCGGCATTCATTACGGCGGGCAATGTGCCACCGATTTCGCCAGCTCGCCGCGCGAGCTTCAGTGCAGGAAAATCGTCGTAGCGCGGCGCGAAAAATTCCAACCTGGACAGCTTCGAAAAATCAAGCGGCGGCAAAGTATTTGGGACCCGATCCGGCCAGGTCACGGCGTATTGGATCGGGAAACACATGTTCGAATAACTCAATTGCGCGAGCGTGGAACCGTCCGCAAACTCAACCATCGAATGAACAATACTCTGCGGGTGTATCACTACTTCGACGCGCTTCATCTCGACTCCAAAAAGCCAGTGTGCCTCGATCATTTCCAGCCCCTTATTGAACAGCGTCGCGGAATCGATCGTGATCTTTGGCCCCATATTCCATGTCGGATGTTTCAACGCTTGTTCTGGTGTAATTGAATCGAAATCTTTTCGAGGAGTTTCCCGAAATGGGCCGCCAGAGGCGGTGAGAATGATCCGACGGATATCCAAAGAGCTTTTGCCTTCCAGGCACTGAAAAATCGCATTGTGCTCGCTGTCCACAGGCAACACCTTCACGCCCTTATGATGCGCTTCGCGCATCACGGTCTCGCCTGCCATCACCAGAATTTCTTTGCTCGCCACGGCGAGGTCCTTTCCCGCCTCGATGGCAGCGAGTGCCGGACGCAATCCGCCGGTGCCCACGATCGCAACCAGCACCATCTGCGCTTCGGTCAGACAAGCGATCGCGCGCAATCCCTCTTCGCCTGTGAAAATCTGCGGCTTGTATGCAAGCGCGCGCTGAAGAACTCCGATCTTCGTTTCATCGACCAAACAAACAGATGGGGCACGGGTTTCGTTAGCGGCTGCCGCGAGTTTTTCGGCGTTGCTGTTTGCGGCCAATCCGACAATCTCCATCCGCTCGGGAATATCGCGGGCCACTTTCAGCGCGCTCTCACCGATAGATCCGGTTGCGCCCAGAATAACGACTCGTTTACGCTGGCCAGAGTTTTCCGCTGTCATTTCTTGACCACGACTGGTTACGGCACTCGAATGACCAGCCGCAGATAGAAGAATAAAAGTGGTGCGGTAAACAGCAGACTATCGAGAAGATCGAGCGCACCGCCAATTCCCGGCAACAGATTTCCCGAGTCCTTTACGTCCGTACTGCGCTTGATGATTGATTCAGCTAAATCTCCGAGCACCGCGGCGAGACCAAGAAGTACACCGAGGATGGTCGCATGCGTCCAACTCAGTGCCGACAAATGCCCCGGCATCAGTTTGAACAATGCCAGGCTGCAAAGCAGGGCGAAAGCAATCGCACCGAAAAACCCTTCCCACGTTTTCTTGCCGCTAATGTGAGGGACCATCAAATGGCGTCCAACCACGCTTCCTGTAAGATACGCTCCCATATCGGAGAATTTCGTTACCGCGATCAGGTACAGAACATAGAATTGCCCAGTCAACTGGCCGGTACTCGAGCGCGGCGTTAAATAGACAATTTTGGTGATGAAATTAAAAAGCCAGAGCACGTAAAGCAGACCGAACAACGTGTAGGCCATCGTTTGCAGCGGTTCGTCATGGCGCAGACGAGTGAACATTTGTCGGCCAAAAACCGTGAGCAGGAAAAAGAGCAAGACAGCAACTTCGAAGTCATAGGAATGCGCGGGTCCGATCTTGGAGAAATAATAAAAACTCCCGGCGAGCAGGACTGCGCCGCAAATCATCCCCGTAACTTTGAAATTGGGCAGGCCCTTGTGATCGAGCATACGATAAAATTCCCATAGCCCGATCATTCCGAACACGCTGATCAACAGCCAAAACAAGACCTCGAAGCCAGAGAACATGATCAACAGAGCGATCGTCCAAAGCGCGATCGTGCTGATGAACCGCAGAATAAAGGCGGAACGGGAGGTAATCGCGTTCGTTCCGGTTTGCTCAACAGTCACGGGCATGTATTTGCATCATTCCCAAGGAACGAAACAGGTGCAAGCGCAGATAAGCGAGCACCAAAGGATAAAACGCGTTGACTTCAGCGCGTTGACAAAGGAAATGCCGTTGGCTTCCGTGGTCTGATCCTCTACAGAACAGGGCTTAGGAACAACGGTCCTACTATGACTGGACTGCTACTGCGGCGTAGGCGATGGAGTTGGCGAAACGGCCTCTGTCGCAGGCGATGGAGTTGGCACCGTAGCTTCTACGGTAGCAGATGGAGCTGCTGGCGCAGGAAATACTGCACCGCTAAACATCTTCGACTTATTCTGCTTTTGGGTCTGTGATCCGTCCAGCGCGCGCTGCCTTTGAGCGAGCCGCTCTTGGGTTAGCCTCTCTTTCTCAGCTTTTACGGAGTTCAGCCGCGACGGGTCGGCCATCCTGGCCCGCATCTCGGCGGAAAACTGTTGTATCCTCTCTCTTTCAGCTTGCACTTGTGCGGGGTCGGGAGTCTCGCCCGGAACGCCGGTAAGACTTGTCCCGGCGTCCGCCATGGCCTTTTGATTTTCGGCCAAGGTTTTCACTCTTTCATCCAAAGCTTTCACTTTTTCACCCAATGCGTTCATTCTTTCATCCAACGCATTCTCGCGTGCGTCCAGCTCGGTTTTCCGTTGGGCAAGTTCTTGTTCAGCGGCTGAATCTTGTTTTTGGCAGGAGCAAATCAAGGCAAAAGAGATGATTACCGACAGAATCAAAAAATTTTTCATGTAAAGAGTAACTTGGCTTCTCCCGAAGACGATGGCAAATCAGTCTCCGAAAGCGCAAAGATCCCGCAAGGCGAGCAGGCAGAAAATTAGAGAAGGGACACGCGCAAAACCGCGCCAAAGAAACGCGGGCTCTAGGCTAGGACCTGCCACGAGCTGCGTGGGCTTGCCGGGCGATCCTAAATCTGCAGGCAATCTCGTACGACGCCTCTTTGCTGACACCTCGGAGTTACTCTGGCGTAGGCGATGAAGTTGGCAAAGAGGTAGACTCTGCCGCAGGAGACGGAGTTGGCGAAGTGGCGTCTTGCACAGAAGATGTAGTTGGCGAGGGAGCCTCCGCCGCAGGAAATACCGCCTTGTCAGACATTTTCGCTCTGTCCAACTTACTCCGCCATCGGCGCTGTAAGTCTTCCGGCCCAAGCTGCCGCGGGGCGGGTCGTTCTTGTTTTGCCGGGTCTCCAGCTGTTACCTTTGAGCGGGCTCGAATCTGGGCGGAAAACTGTTGTATTACCGCGTCTCTTTCAGCTTTGTCCTGTGCTTCGTCGCGTACCCCGTTCTGCGACTGGGCATCGGGAGCATTCATCTGGACGTTGGCCCTAAATTTTTCGTTTTCGGCCAACGCTTTCACTCTTTCCTCCAACGCATTCACTTTTTCCTCCAACGCATTCACTTTTTCAATCAACGCGTCCTCGCGTGTGTCCAGCTCTACTTTCCGTTGAGCGCGTTGTTGTTCAGCAACTGCGTCTTGTTTTTGGCAGGAGCAAATCATCGTGAAAGAGAAGAGCATCGGAAGGATAAAAACCTTTTTCATATCAGACGCAAAATGGGGTATTGGCCAGTTGGGCGAACAAAATGGGACGCGAAGGGTCAGTCAAATGAAACCTGCTCTCAAATCCGAGGCGCCATTATGCTTTCTACGCGAGAAGGCGTTCGCCGCAGCGGCGAACGCCTTTCCAATTCGCCTGTATTCGGTACACGAGCCCGCTCTACATCGCGGCTTTACGGTTTGTTCGCGACTACTTGCGGCGCAGATTTATTGACTTCAAGCTGGGCGCTCACTCTTTGGATTTGCGCGGCCTGCTCTTTCACCATCGCCGCGAGACGCTCAACCGTGCCTTCCAATTCCGCGATCCTCTTTTGTTGATTGCGGGATTCGTTGAGCATGGCTTGAGGCGTAGCCACCTTGTTTCCAGCGGCGTCGACGAGGTTCGTGCCTAGTTTTCCATTGTCATCAACGAACACAAACAAGGCGGTGCCCGAGTCAACGTCCCGATTGAAGATGCCGGCGATAAAGGTGTCATACGGAAAAGTAAAAGCCGTGTCGTCGCCGATGCGGATGAATTCGAATTCACCGGAACCACCAGCCTGAACTTGTGCGCCGATATAGATGTTACCTTCGCCATTTGTTAGGTTACTTCCGGCCGAGTGGCCGAGACAGGTATTCGAGTTTCCACTGATGCCAAGGCCGGCTATCTCCCCAATCGCGGTGTTATTGTTGCCCCCGTCTCCAGACTCCATCGCGCCAGCACCAACGGCGGTGTTTTCGGTGCCATCAACATTAGCTTTAAGTGCAAAGCCGCCAACAGCCGTGTTGAAAACGGCGGTTCCGTTTCCGCTCGAGTCATTATTCTGAGCCGCGAAAGTACCCAGGGCCGCATTCGTGAAGGCTGAGACGTTAAACTCGAGCGCTTCATCGCCCACCGCGGTGTTGTCAGTGCCAGTAGAGTTAACAAACATCGCGAACGTTCCGACGGCGGTGTTAAGGCCCGCAGTGGTGTTGCTCAAAAGCGCCCCCGCGCCAACGGCCGTATTTTGCGTTCCGTCGCTCAGAAGAAGCGTCCCCGCGCCAAAACCCGTGTTGAAGCTGGCGTCACTGTTGCTCAGGAGCGCGTAAAAACCGAACGCGGAGTTATATATACCGGTGGTAATGCTCGCCAGGGCAAGTTGCCCGTCAGCAGTGTTGCTTAAAGGGACAACATCATCCGTTGGTATATCTGTGGCGCTTTGCACTTGTTGGCAAAGCGCAAAGCAGACAAGCGCGGACACGGCTGTCGTAAATATAATGTTCCGACTTTTCATAATGTAGTTTTCTTTCAGTTTTTGGCCTTTCGTGATTTATCCCTGCCGCGCCGCCCACTCACGAAATACTTTCGGAGGAACCCCGCACTCGCGGGACGGAGGTGGTGCCATCGCGTCTCATTTCTGGCCATTTGCTCATTTTCTTAGCAAAACATTCTGCCAAAAATGCGGATGATGTGTCAAGAAGAAAAGGTTGAAGAGCGGATATTATAGGTTCCCCGCGACTAGCTAGTTTCCAACTCAGCTACGGGAATCGGTCGCCCAGTAAAGCATAATCTCACACACCTCGACGGGCCTAACGGCTGTAGCACCACCTGTAGCCTGTCTCGGACGAGTTGTGTGTTAGCGCAATCCAGTTCAATCGCAACGTGCCGGTAGGCGCCAACACAAATCACCGAAGACGTTCGGGCTATTTGTACAGAAAGGAAATCCAAAAGTAAAGGCGTTCGCCGCAGGGGCGAACGCCTTTCGAAATTGCCTTGGTGCTTGGCACACAAGGCCACGCTATATAGCAGCTTTAGGGTTTGTTTGTAACTACTTGCGGCGCAGGTTTATTGACTTCAAGCTGCGCGCTTACCTTTTGGATTTGCCCGGCCTGCTCCTTCAGTTGGGCTGTCAAAACCTCCATCCCCTTCTGTTGCTGCGCGACGGTGGTTTCCAGGCTCTGCACTTTCTTGTGCTCTTTGAGGAACTCGTTGAGCAACATCGCGTTGACCTGCTCGTAGCGCACGGTCGAGATTTCACCATCCTTGTGCTGCACCACGAGGTCGGGATTCACTGTGGCCACCTCCTCGGCGATCAAACCATATTGAGTCCTACCGTTCTTATCGGCGTTGTATTTGAAGGTCACCGGCTTGAGCGCCAGAATGGCTTCGCTGGCTTTGTCCATCGGTTGAATGTCGTGTTTGAAGCGCCGGGACGACGCGGCGATGCCCACGACGTTAAATTGATCGACAAATACTGCTTCTTGGGTGCCGACGTCGCTAACCGGTTGATCGAAAATGCTGCCGATGAAGCAGGTGTTATCGAGGACAGCAAAAGGACCTGCACCAGGTACGCCGATCGCGATGCAGTTATTGACGCTTGGTCCCAAACCGGTGCCGGCCTCATCACCGATAGCGACGTTAGAATTACCGTCTACGTTGGCATCGAGTGCATCATCACCGACCGCTGTGTTAAAGGAGCCCGTTGTGTTGTCAAACATAGCGTCGTCTCCCATCGCATTATTTTGGTCGCCGGTACTGTTCAAAAGCGCGTTACGACCATGGGCGTTGTTGAAGGTACCGCTGATATTGTTAAACAGCGCGAAGGCACCGACCGCATTGTTATCCGCACCATCCGCGTTACTTAATAGCGCTCCGGCGCCAACGGCAGTATTCGTACCGCCATTGTCGAGAAGCAACGCTCCCGCGCCTACAGCAGTGTCAAAATTGGCGTCGCTGAGGCTCAGTGCCGCGTAAAAACCAAAGGCTGAATTGTAAATGCCACTGGTTATGCTCGCAAGGGCAAGTTGGCCATCGGCCGTGTTGCTTAGGGGGACAGAACCTGGATCTGGCGTGTCTGTGGCGCTTTGCACTTGCTGGCAAAGCCCAAAGCAGACAAGCGTAGACAGGACCGCCGTAAATATAATCGTCCGACTCTTCATAAGTTAGTTTCTTTCATTGTTTTTGGCCTTTCCTGAGGTATCCCTGTCGCGCCGCCTACTCGCGAAATACTTTCGGAGGAACCCCGCACCCGCGGGACGAAGGTGGTGCCATCGCGTCTCATTTGTGGGCCGTTGGCTCATTTTCTTTGCGAGCCTTGTGGCAGAAGCCACGGCACTCTGTCAAGAAGAATAGTTCGAATCCATTAAATGGCAGGTGGATGCCGCAAGGCGGCGCTCCACGAACCAGAGGGTGGATTCGATAAAAGGCAGGTGAACATCCTTATGAGAGGTCCTTCGGTAGGGATATCACCGGCTCAGCTTTTGATGTTAAAGGCTATAGAACCAGGCAGTTTCATCGGGAACTTTCCTACTTTCCAGCATTCCCTATTGGATTAGCCCGCTGGCGAATCGCTCGCTGCTGCCTTTGTCCCACACGGCAAGACTGTGGCCGGGGCCTCTCGGACCCCGGCCACAGGTAACTTATGACGCTAGCTAAGATTTACGGATTCTTAAGAACCACTTTCGCCGCTGGCTTACCCACTTCGAGTTGCGCGCTTACTTTCTGGATTTGCGCTCCCTGCTCTTTGAGCTGGGCTGTGAGAACCTCCATTCCCTTTTGTTGCTGGGCGACGGTTGACTTTAACTCCGCGATAGTCGCTTGTTGTACCTCGACCTTTTTGTGTTCTTTGAGGAACTCGTTGAGCAACATCGAGTTGATCTGCTCGTAATGGACACTGACGGTTTCACCATCCTTACCGTGTGTCACAAGCTTAGGATCCACCTTCTCAACTTCCTCGGCGATCAACCCATACTGTGTTGTGCCTTTCCAGTCGCTGTTGAATTTGAAGGTTACTGGCTTGAGGCTATAGATCGTTTCACTGGCCTTGTCCATCGGTTGAATGTCATGTTTGTATCGCTGGGACGAGTTGAAGATACCTACCACATTAAATTGATCGACAAATACCGCTGTTTGGGTGCCAGGGTCGCTAACTGGTTCACCGAAGATGCTGCCGATGAAACAGGTGTTATCGAGAACAGCAAAAGGACCGGCCCCAGGTGCGCCGATCGCGATGCAGTTGTTGACGCTTGCCCCCAAACCGGTGCCGGCCTCGTCACCGACAGCTACGTTGAAACTACCGTCTACGTTATTACGGAGCGCGTCATCACCAATGGCAGTGTTACTGGCACCCGATGTGTTGTTTTCCATGGCAAGATCACCGAACGCATTATTTTCACTGCCGTCTACGTTCAAGAATAGCGCTTCGCGTCCGTGGGCATTGTTGAAGGTTCCGGTGGTATTGCTGAACAGTCCGAAAGCGCCACACACATTGTTATCTGACCCGGTGCTGTTACTAAGCAGCGCCCCCGCGCCAACGGCTGTATTCGTGCCAGAAGTGTCGAGAAGCAACGCTCCCGCGCCTACAGCAGTGTCAAAGCTAGCATCGCTGAGGCTCAGTGCCGCGTAAAAGCCAAAGGCTGAATTGTAAATGCCAGTGGTTATGCTCGCAAGGGCGAGTTGCCCGTCGGCCGTGTTGCTTAGGGGGACAGAACCTGGATCTGGCGTGTCTGTGGCGCTTTGCACTTGCTGGCAAAGCCCAAAGCAGACAAGCGCGGATAGGACCGTCGTAAATATGATTCTCCGACTTTTCATTAGTTAGTTTCTTTCATTGTTTTTGGCCTTTCCTGAGATATCCCTGCCGCGCCGCCTCCTCGCGAAATACTTTCGGAGTAGCCCCGCACCCGCAGGGCGAAGGCGACACCATTACGTCTCATTTCTGGCCGTTTGTTCATTTCGTTCGCGGGCGTTTTGTCAGAAATGCAGCTCGAATGTCAACCCCTAAACATGACAAACTTGTAATTGTGTTTTGGTACGGACGGCGCTGCGCAACCCAACAACTGCCCTGAGTTGCCCAAAAGTGCCCGGCACGGTCGCCTCCATCAGCGCCGGAATAGCGTTACAGAGGTTTTCTTCGCTCTCAGGGAGCACCGGAGGCCTTTAGCGGCTGAGCGAAGCTGTAATGGTAAAGTGACCACGTTGGCCTTACAAAGCAGCTTCATGGACTACCTAGGGGCTAACTTTCCTGCTTTCCTGCGTTCTTGATTCGCCTAATTTCCTCTCGTGCAGAAAATGATGAAGGCCATCGTCAAAGCCAAAGCCGAGCCGGGATTGTGGCTCGAAGACGTTCCTATCCCTGAAGTCCGTGGCGGCGACGTGCTCATTCGTGTCTTGAAAGCGTCGATCTGCGGAACCGATGTTCACATTTACAACTGGGACGCGTGGGCGCAGAAAACGATTCCTGTGCCGATGACTATCGGCCACGAGTTCGTGGGCGTTGTCGATGACGTGGGCGATCACGTGAGAGGATTTGCTAAGGGTGACGTCGTAGTAGGCGAGGGGCATATCACATGCGGACATTGTCGTAATTGCCTGGCGGGACGGCGTCATCTTTGCCCCAATACGCAGGGCGTGGGCGTGAATCGTCCCGGCGCGTGGGCGGAATTTGTGGCGATTCCTCAAGACAATTGCTGGCATGCGGATCCATCGATCCCGCTGGATGTGCTTTCCTGTTTCGATCCGTTAGGTAACGCGGTGCACACCGCGCTCTCGTTCGATTTGGTCGGCGAAGATGTGCTTATCACTGGCGCCGGACCGATCGGCTGCATGGCCATTCCGATCTGCAAACGCGCCGGGGCGCGTCACGTCGTGATTACCGATGTGAATCCGTATCGTCTCGATCTTGCCAGAAAGATGGGCGTTGACGTTGCGCTGGACGTACGCACCGAAAAAGTCAGTGAAGCGACGCAAACGCTCGGCATGAAGGAAGGGTTCGACGTTGCACTGGAGATGTCCGGCAATCCGAAAGCATTCGCGGATATTCTGCCAAACATGTTTCACGGCGGGAAAATCGCGCTGCTCGGGATCATGCCTGGGAGTGCCGCAATTGATTGGAACCTGGTGGTCTTCAATCAGCTGACCATCAGAGGGATTTATGGCAGGGAAATGTATGAAACCTGGTACAAAATGACCGCCATGATCCAGTCCGGCCTCGACATCTCGCCGGTGATCACGCACCGCTTCCCCTACACGAAGTTCAAGGAAGCCATCGACCTGATGAAGTCCGGCAACTCCGGCAAAATTGTTCTCAATTGGGGCGAACGCTGAACATCAGCCGCGGATCGCGCAGCTTTTACCTTCCGATACTTCTGCTCGGCCAGTCGGAATGTGCTATCGGAGTGACGCCGCTTCGTTATGCCGGCCCTCAAGCTCAAGCACCATCCGCTTGATGTGCCTGTAATCCTGATGGCGGCGGAGGAACTGCAAACTTTCCTGTGGATCGCCCCATTGCATGATCTCGATTGTCTCCTGACGTGCGCCCCAGGAATTCATTTCATGTTGATTCGGCATGTAGAGATCGATCGTGTTGCGGCCGGCGAGAGCCCAGCCGTAATCGTCTACACGATAAATCTGACTGGTCGATAACAGGCGAAAGGTTGTTCCCGCCGGCCAACGCGACCAATCAGCGGCAGCGCTGCCGATCCGCGGTTTAGAGACGATAACGGCGCGCCTGACGGTCCGAGTCGCGTTCGTTCCGCGTTTCGCCGTCCGGGTGACCGTTCGCGTTTCTTCCATTGAGAATGGTTGAAGGCGCGGCGAAGCAGCATCGTCCACCGGCACGGCGCGAGGAGCATCATCGACGGGAATGGCGCGCCGCGTTACTTCGGCTCGGTGGATGGGCGGGCCGGCCGCCTGTAACTCTCCGCCCAAGGCGTTATGATTACCGTATTCGAGATGGTCTGACTCAGTGTGCGTGTACGCTGTGGTGCGCACATGTTGAAAGTCCGTTTTGGCTAGTGGGGGTTCATAAGCCGGAAGTGCATGATGGCTCGTTCCGCAGGCGCTGAGGAGAACGATGGCGATAAACGCCGCTAGAATAGCCCAGGCAAGATTACGACGGTCAGCGTAGGTCAAGGCAAACCACCGGCAAACTTATTAACAGTTATTCACAGGACCGCAAGCCATTTTTTACGCATGTTGCAGCCGTCTCTCTGTGAAGGCGCTCGATGCGCTAACGACCCACACGCGGCGCCGCGCAGCGGGTCTGCGTGTTTCAGATTGGATTTTGTCTCTGCGTCTAAATCCGCGTAATCTGTGGACTCTATGGTTTCCGAATTCGAAAATCAGGTAGCTCAAACTCTCGAAGAGATTAAGTCGCAAAATCTTTTCAAAACCGAGCGCATCATCACCAGCCCGCAGGATGCGCACATTGCGATCACGGGCGGGAAGCGCGTGCTCAACATGTGTGCGAACAATTATCTCGGGCTTGCCGATCATCCCGCGCTGATCGCTGCGGCCAAAGAGGCGCTCGACACCCACGGCTTTGGGATGGCCAGTGTGCGTTTCATTTGTGGCACACAGGATATTCACAAGGAGCTCGAAGCGGCGCTTACCAAATTCCTCGGGACCGAAGATACAATTCTTTATCCGTCATGTTTCGACGCAAATGGCGGCTTGTTCGAGACGTTGCTTACGGAGAAAGACGCGGTGATCAGCGACGAATTGAATCACGCCAGCATCATCGACGGCATCCGGCTCTGCAAAGCGCAACGCTTTCGTTACAAGCACGACGACATGGCCGATCTCGAAGCGCAACTCCGTGCTGCAAAGGATGCGCGCTTCCGATTAATCGCCACCGACGGCTGTTTCTCGATGGACGGGACCATTGCTGATCTCAAGTCGATTGTTGAGCTCGCAGAAAAATACAATGCGCTGACGATGATGGATGACGCGCACGCAACTGGATTCCTCGGCAAGACGGGGAGGGGCACACACGAATATCGCGGCGTGATGGGCAAGATCGATATTATTACGGGCACACTTGGCAAAGCGCTCGGCGGAGCCAGCGGCGGTTTTACCAGCGGGCGCAGGAAGATTGTCGATCTTTTGCGGCAACGCTCACGGCCCTATTTGTTTTCCAATACAATTGCACCACCGGTGGTCGCCGCGTCGCTGAAGGCGCTCGAACTGCTCAGTGCGTCGACCGAACTGCGCGACAAGCTTGAAGAGAACACAAAATATTTTCGTGCCGCGTTGACCGAGCGTGGCCTGACGATAAAGCCGGGAGTTCATCCTATTGTCCCAATTATGATTGGCGACGCCGCCAAATCACAAAAGTTCGCTGCTCGAATGCTTGAGAAAGGCGTTTATGTCATCGGGTTTTTCTACCCGGTCGTTCCGCATGGCACCGCGCGTGTCCGTACACAGGTTTCGGCAGCGCATTCGCGCAAAGATTTGGAATTTGCTGTCAACGCTTTCGCGGAAACTAACGAGGAACTCAAAGAGGGGTAAACGTCCGAGCTTCAAAAAGGTGGATCGGCTTCTCTGAAGACGATGCCATCAAGTAACCGGCGAAGGCGCAGATATCAGCGGCGAAGCCGGCAGCCGTTAGCCAACGCGTTGAGGACAACGCGTTCCACCTTTACCCGTGGTTCCCATCACTTTTTTGTACTACCACAATAGCCTTGCGCGCCGCGGGCCGTTTTTTCTACCCTCCGTCGCGACCGTAAATGTTCGGTTTCGAATGAAATCGGGCAACTTTAGGCGGTAAAAACCGGAGAAATACTTTGATGCCGTTTGAGGGCGGGAAAATCCCTGTGTCTATAGAGGTCAGTGGTCCATTGAACAATTCCTCTGAAAGGAGTGGACTGTTTTGAACCACGTCCAAGGCGTCGACCTCAGTGCTGCGGTCCCAAAAGCGTCTGCGTTCGGTTCCGGCCTTGGGGGATTCTGGGAGAAACCGCGACGATCCACTGCGATCACGCTCGCTGCCATTGCCGGCATGCTTTTCATTGGATTTTTGACGGTGGTGCTTTCCGGGCGAGCAGCGGTCCTGGTCCTGGATCATCCGTCGCTGCACTTCTTTTATCCCTTCACGATTCAAAACATTATGCACGTGATCTTTTTCGTCGCATTGGGCGAACTCTTCGTTCGATGGCGGACGGCGGTGCGAGAAAAGAATTTTCTGAAAGCGCATTTTCTTCCAGAGGACGACCGGACAGTTTTGGTCTCACACGATCTCGGCCCGATCCGCCGGCAAGTGGCCAATTTATTCGATCACGAAAACGGCTTCTTGCCGTCGTTGATTAATCTGGCGATCCTTCAGTTCCAATCGAGCTCGTCGGTCGAACAAGCTGCCGGCGTCATGAGTCAGCAGTTGGAGTTGATGGCGAATCGCCTCGATTTGCGTTACGGCTTGGTGCGCTTTATCGCCTGGGTGGTTCCCACGCTCGGATTTATCGGCACCGTGTATTCTTTGGGAGCATCGCTGTCTTCGGCGGGCGATCCGAGCAAGGCGCTCGACCTGCACGAGGTCGCTAAGACACTGGGCGTCGGCTTTGACTGCACCATGGTGGCACTCGTGGAAAGCGCCATTCTGGTGTTCCTGCTGCATCTTGTGCAGGAACGTGAAGAATCGGCTTTGAACGGAGCCGGTGACTACACTCTGCGAAACTTGATCAATCGCCTCTACGCCGCGCCGGCGGAAGAGAAAGAGAACGAATGAGAGCGCGATCGCGTGAGATCAACATCTTTAATATGTCGCTGCTCGACATTTTGTGCGGCGCTCTTGGAGCGTTTTGCTTCATGATGCTGGTGCTTCTGCCGTATTACAAACCACCCGGTAAAGAGACCGATCTTCACAAGCAGGAAGTCAAAACGCAGGATTTGCTCGACGAACTGAACAAACTCCGCGCACAGGCACAGGATTCAGCGATTGCGCAACAAATGACGCAGTTAGTACAAAAATTGCAGGACCAGTTAAAGCAGATGCAAGGGCAGCTCAATCAGATGGCAGCAGAAAACGACCAACTGAAGAGCCAGAACGAGAATCTGTCGGCAAAGAGCGAAAAGCAAGCGCGCCAGCTTGACATGCGCCATCCGTTCCTTCTGTCGGTGGCGAGTTATCCTCCACAGGAGCTGGATATGTATCTGGAGAGTGACAGCATCACCGAAAAAAACCAATCAAATCCGGCGTTTGATCCCAGCAAGGCGCACCAGCCAACTTTCTTCAACGGCGATGTCGCTGGTTGGTGGGGAGCCAGCGGCGTCACGACTTGGATGACTCGAGACGCACCAGCTTCCTCGCGTTACAAACTTTATGTGAAGGTCGCACCACCCGCTAACCCATCCAGTTCTCCTGCGACAACAACGGTAAAGGGCCTGGCATTTAGCGATGCTTGGAGCCTGACCTTGCCGGATGTGACGTTGACCCCGGCGCGATTCTGGACCCTCGTAGGCACCTTTTCAGTAACGAAGGAAGGAAAACCGGCGTTTCAGGAAGCGACGCAAGCCGAACGCGACGCTGAGTGGAGTAAGTTATCGAAATCGTCTCCGCCGCCGCTGGCCAAACCGACGACGACACCAGGGCCGGCGATGCCTTTCCCAGTCCAAACAGTGCAGCCCAGTACAGCGCCGCTCTCGCCTGAAGAGAGGCGCACACTCTTGGAAAAACTAGAAAAGCAGCGCCGGGAGCAATACACCCCGGCTGGAGCAACACCTTCACGATCGCCATGACAAGCCGGGTGCGTTGCAGCTGTGGACGGGTTTACGACCCGGCGAAACACACGACGTGTCCCGAGTGCGGCGCGGAATCCGCGGTAGAATCAGTTGTCGTCGCTGAAAAGGTTAAATCGCCCGTTCCGCCAGAGCTCGATCGTGAGTCGACGCAGAGTGGTGTTGCGGGAGCGACAGGGACCACAGGGGGCAGAGAAGGTCAGGCCCAACGCGCCGGATTCTTGAAGGATAGGCCGTGGCCGATTTACGCTGGGGCGGGTGCATTCGTGTTGGTGATTCTTTTTTTCCTGCTTCGGTCCCAGCATGGGGAGCAACTCGTCAAGAAAGGTGGCGAACGGTCACCGCCAGTTCCTCAGGAAGCGTCGCCAACCCCAGCTATCTCGATCTCGCCATCTGCAGTACCCACGACTCCGACCGTGACGCCGGAAAGCCCGACACCGGCATCATCGGCGGCGCCCTCCTTCGCGCCGGATGGCTTTCAATTGGACCCCCGTCTCATCGGGTCGTGGGAGACCAAAGGCCCTTGGCCGCCCAACTCCGACCGAGTACAAACCGTCCATTGGACAATTGAAACGGATGGACATTTCACCTTTTCGGGGCCCTGGTCAGACGCAGGGGCAATCACCGCATCGAGCGGCAAGATGAAATGGTTTTCCAACAACGGCAGCCAGCCGGCGGATCTCACTTACGAGTTCAACGGCGACTCGCTGGTCACGCACGGTCCGCTTGGTGACGCACTGTGGTGGCGGGCCAAGCGTTCCAGCCAGCAATCAAGGCGTTCCACCCGTGACAAACCAAGAAGAAACACCGCGCCGGACGACGCAGTGAGACGCGAGATTCTCAGGAGAATGTTCAACCATTTTCCGCGGTGAGCTGACGTGACTCATTTGCTCGCTCTCTTGGTGTTGCTCGCAGTTTAGACGTCGTCGGTCAGGATAAAATCCACGGACTCGAAAGTTGCCGACGCGAGACATCGGGTCCCGCTACGACATTCCTCGACTTGGACTGGACTGATGATCACTTCGTATGAATACAAGTGGCGCGGGACGAGTGGGTCGAGCAGATTACGGTGTGCACAAGGTTGCTGGCAGCACTGTAGATTGGACCGCGCTTCGCGACGATTTCCCGATTCTGGGCGAACAGGCGCATGGCTATCCCCTAATCTATTTCGATAACGCCGCGACCTCACAAAAACCGCGGGCCGTGATTAAGGCGCTTCAGCATTTTTACGAGCATGCAAATGCAAACGTTCATCGTGGGCTGCACACTCTGAGCTCCCGCGCGACAGAAGCGTACGAAAAAGCGCGTCAACGCGTTGCGACGTACATCGGTGCGGCCAGCGCAGACGAAATCGTTTTCACACGCGGAACCACTGAGAGCATCAATCTGGTGGCCCAGGCATGGGCTGGGAAATTTGTTCGTAAAGGAGACGTCATTCTCCTGACGGAGATGGAGCACCACAGCAATCTCGTGCCTTGGCAGTTGTTAGCGGAACGAACTGAATCGCGCCTGCGCTTTGTACCAGTCCTCGATGATGGGACTTTGGATCTTGAAAAGCTGCCTTCATTACTTACGCCGGAGGTGAAAATCTTTGCGTTCACCCATATCTCTAATTCGCTGGGCACAATTAATCCTGTGGCCGAGTTGTGCGACAGAGCGCACGCTGTCGGCGCGCTTACGCTCATGGATGCGGCACAGAGTGTGGGGCATTTACCGCTCGATGTGCGGGAGGTGGGCTGCGATTTTCTGGCGTTTTCCGGACACAAGATGTGTGGACCGACTGGGATCGGCGCGCTTTACGCTCGAAAGGAGATTTTAGATTGCATGCCACCCTGGCACGGCGGCGGCGAAATGATCGTAAGCGTCGCTTTGGAAAAAAGCACGTTTAAGAAGCCTCCACATCGCTTCGAAGCCGGCACGCCGAACATCGCCGGCGCGATTGGGCTTGCCGCGGCGATTGATTACCTTGATCGAATCGGACGCGCGGCAATTTTCGAACACGACTCGCAACTGGCGAATTACGCATTCGGTCGCCTGCAAGAATTACCAGGGACACGTGTTTTTGGACCACATGAGCAGCGTGGCGCCTTGGTTGGATTTGTGATGGAGGCGGCGCATCCCCACGATCTCACCACATTCGCCGACCAATACGGGCTTGCGTTAAGAGGCGGACATCATTGCAACCAGCCATTGATGCGACGGTTGGGTGTGGCGGGGACGACGCGCGCCAGCTTCTATTTTTACAATACAACGGAGGAAATCGATCGAATGATTGAAATCCTGCAAAAGGCTTCGCGTTTCTTTTCATGATTCCGGAAATCGAAGAGCTATATCAGGAAGTCATTCTCGATCATTCGCGCCGGCCGCGGAATTTCGGAGAGCTGCCCCATGCCGCGGTCCGCGTGCATGGCGATAATCCTGCGTGCGGCGATGAAATTCATCTCGCGGTCAAATTCGATGCTGGGGGCGGCTTGGAGGATATCAAGTTCACCGGCAGCGGGTGTGCCATCAGTCAGGCGTCAGCGTCACTGATGACGATGAAACTCAAGGGAAAAACTCGCTCGGAAGCGATGGAAATGCTCCACGCATTCCACGATCTTGTGACAACTGACGCAAACGAAGCGCCCAAAACTCTGGGTGATCTTCGCGTGATGAAGGGTGTGCGAAATTTCCCGCAGCGTGTCAAATGCGCGATGCTTCCGTGGCGGGCGGTGGAGCAGGCGTTTGAGCAGGGCGCCGGTGAAGCCACCGTTTCAACCGAACCGGCGTGATCGCGCGAAGGAATATGCTTTACATGGTGATCGAGCGCTTCAAAGACGCGCCGGCCATTTATCAACGTCTGCGCGAAAAAGGTCGGATGATGCCCGAAGGGCTCGAATACGTCTCGAGCTGGATTGATAAGGATCTAAAAACCTGCTGGCAACTGATGCGCGCCGAAGACGAGTCGCTTTTCCAGCGTTGGACCGATAATTGGAAAGATTTGGTGGATTTCGAGATCATTCCCGTTTGTACGTCGGGCGAAGTGCGAGAACTGATGGAAAAAGAGCTGTAGGAAATCCGCCGACTTCCATAAGATCCCCGCGCTAGCGCTCGTGCAAAGCGATGCTGGCGCCCACCCAGGTTCTATCGATGTTGAAATCGACGCCCATCATTTCGCCCTGACTCATTCGCACAAGGTTGTTGACCAGAGTAGGATTGCTGTCGTTTTCCGGCCAGACAAACATCATACGAATCTCGGCCTTCGATTTCTGGCCACCGACAGTCGCCACAAACGGCGCGTAATCGACTTTCTTCTGCAAGATCCATTCATGGGGATTTTCCAAAGCGGTGATTTTTTGCCGTGTTGGCTGCATATCCACACCATGACCTGCAAACGAATAAAGCGGCTTCAAAACATAATCGCCGACATTCTCGTTGCCGGGAAACTCATCAGCAAAGAAAGCCGGTGACGTATGTTCGGTCTTCAGAAACGGCAACGAATGCTTACTGATCCGGAAATACCAATTCGGATGCCCGACCCACGTGACATCAAGTTCGTCCTGAAACCGAAACGGCAGATTCAAGTCGGGCCGATGAATCAACTCATCAAAAATTACACGATTATAAATGCGCTTGATCCGCACTTGATGCCCTTCGCGATCGTAAAATAACTGGCGGCCGCGCTTCTTGATTTTCGTCGCGCAAACCGGGCGAATACCAAGAAGTGTTTCCGTTGCGGCAAAATCGATCCGCGTTTTTTGTTTTTCGGGCTCGATCTCTAACAGAACGACATTTTCTGGAGCCGAATCAGCGATGATTGTGCGTCGTAACAGTTGGAGATAGACATCGTCCTTGATTCCACCAAACGATGAGGTCCAGTTGCGCGGAATTACCGGGTATGCCTTGCGAATGCAACCAAGTAGCAATAACTGAAATCCGAATAAACTTGGGAAGGCTTGCAATTCAATCAACCGCGGGACGAGCCGCTTTCCCTCGTCACAAATCGCGAAATCGACCACGAGGAAATTTGGGTGAGCCGATTCGTTTGGGACTTCTAACGCTTTCGGAACAGCCGTTGCCGCTTGTTTCACGAACTCCGGCGTGCGTGTGGCATCGACGATTGCGTTTGCGCCACGGGTTACATCTTCCGTAAACGCTCGAGTCAGGAAGATCGGTGTTTCCGAAATCCGAAAATCTGCCGGCCATTTCTCGGTTTCATTTACGCAGCGCACCAATGCCGTGTATTTCTCCGGCGTGAAATCAGCGTTGAAACGGGCGCGTAGTTCGGTGTGCATATCGTTGAATCACGAATAAAAGACCAACCACCACGACGCGATTACAGCAAATCAGACCAGGAATTTCCCGCCACGCATCACTTGTTCGCTGTCGAACCAGATGTCGAAGTCGCGACCGACGCAATCGATATGTGTTTTAGAAATCCAGTTTGCGCCGGTGTGCTCGGCATAGGGATGACCAAAAGCGATATGGACACCGGGAATCTTTTCGTCCTGCAAGATGTGCCCGATCACATGCGTGCAGGCGGTGTTCGTGCCGATGGCAAATTCGCCCACGCGATTGCTGTTCTCATCTGTGCTGGTATAAGCGCGAAATGCGTCGCGCAAATCCTTGTTTTCCGATTTCAAAGAGCGGATGCGATTATTTTCCACTTCGATGGTGAGCGGGCTGGATTCGAGGTCGCCAAAGCGTTCACAGAGATAATCGCCCACCACGCCATCAACGACGAACACTCCGTTAGTATTGAGCGGCGCAGTGAAAATTTCGCCTCCGGGTAAGTTGCCCCATTTGTCTTTCGTGATGATTCCGCTGGTTTTCAGCCATCTCAATTTCGGGGAAAGCTCAGCCTCAAACTCGGTGCCGTGCGGTGTCTTGCAGATGATGCGTTCAGCTTTACGGGCGCGTTCGACCAGCCGTTCACTCAGGTCGTCGACCTTCACAAAGTCGGCGCGCATACCTTCCAGCATGATTTGCCGGTTAATGTTCACCATGTGACCGTGCCGGATCTTGTGATTGTTTACGACGCTGGTCATTTGCGTCCGGGCTGGGAGCTCGCCCGGCTGGGTTTGGGCAGCGAAGATCGACACCTGGGAGCGCGCCAGATCGTCGAGAATAAGCTGCGGCATATACTTCAACGGACGCGGCGCGTGGTTCTCCAGCACAAACAAGCTGTATTCGGAACCGACGCTCTCCACTTCCGCTTGCAGCGCCGCCGCGATCTCGCGCGTCGCGGTGTCTGTAATGATTGTGATTCGCTCCTGTGGCTTTAATCGAAGGCAGACATTGATCGCATTGCGCGCGCCGGGAATTAACTCCGGATCGATTGGCTGAAGATAGGCGCGATCGGGCATATAAAAGTTTTCAGAATTACGCTGAAATCAGGAGCAGGCAAGTCGCCTCTTCCCCGCATTGACGTGAATGGCGGGGAGGCACATCTGCTTGATGCTTTATTACGATACACACAAATACTGAGTTTTCGACGAAGAGACTGTATGACTTTATTGGATTCACTTTACGCCACCGTCGCACTGCAACGATTTTCCCATTGTGCACTATGAGATTGCAAATTCGATCAGCGACCTGGTTTGGGATTGTCCTTGTGCTCTTTTGGATGTGGACCGGTCCAGCGCTGGCCGACGAACAACAGCCGGCCCTTTCATTTCAAGTGTCAAAGGCTGACGCCCGCAACGCCGAGAAACTGGCCGGCGAACTCGCTTCGCTTTCGCCGAGAGTAAATCGTGACGAGGCAAAGCTGCTGGCCGACTGCGCGTTCGTCACTGTAAGTAAGCTCAGGCGAGAATACCGCATGTTTGGCACGCCAATCTTCAATAATTTCCTCATTTATCACGGTCTGAGAAAGCGCGGTTACTGCTACCAATGGTCGGAGGACCTGCTTCTTGCTCTCGATAAATTGAACCTTAAGAGCCTCGAGGTGCATTGGGGCGAATATGATCCGAACACCTGGCGTGAGAACAATTGCCTCGTTATTACCGCGAAGGGCCAGTCATTCAACCGCGGGATCATGTTGGAGTGTTGGCGACATCTGGGACACCTCTACTTTGGTCCGATAGCCTCGGATTGGGAGACTTATGTGGAGAACAGCTCGTACGCGCGCCGTGTTCGTGACAGAGCAGCGGCCTCAAACGGTTCCGAGCACAATCATCGGGTCGCTTTTCAAAGGAGCAATGTGGCGAAGAAAAAAGCTGGCGAGTGAGAGCGCGACGGTGACGCCCGGAGCCGTGAGCTGCTGAAATTTCTTGCGTGTGCCGCAACGCGGCTACAAGATCGCTGCGCGATGAGCACGTTCGCCCGCTCAACAAATCACGGACGCTCATTTGTTGCGACGTGCGTCGGCGCCGCATTTCTCTGGGCGCTCGCACTGAGTGTTTCGCCGCAACTGCATCAGTACATCCACGCGGACGCGAATCACGCCGAGCATAGTTGCGCAGTTACGGCGATCGCATCAGGCAACTGTGATCACGTCACCCATCCGCCGTTCGTCACTGCACCCGTTCCGGCCATTCAATTTTCAGAAATTCCAGCGTTGACCGCATGTTGGGTTCAATCGCTGTTTCTTGGCGCATGCATTTTCGAGCATGCGCCACCCACGCGCGCCTAGACACGTCGCTGGGCCGCGTTCCCGCGGAGCGTTAGAAGTCGATTACTTCGCCTGAGTCGCGGCACGGTCTTCGTGCACAAGCCGCCGCTTTTCACCTGGCTTCACACAGATCGTGAGTGCCTTCAACCAATCCAACATCTGAAAACCTATTTAAAGAACATCAAAATGAAAAAATTTCTGATCCTATCGGTCACAATGTCGCTTATGCGGAACATCTCTTTGGGTCAAGACGCCGCTGCGACATCGGCCAGTCCGAGCCCTTCGCCAGCGGGCACAGCAGAAGTGGAGCGCGTGGTCGTCCAAAGTCAGGAGATGGACATCACGCGTGAACAGATCGTTCCGAGTCTCGGTGCGACCCGTTACACGGTCGGCCCCGACAGACTAGATTCCCAATCGCAAGGCGAAGACGCGCCATTTAATCAAACGATGCTGCGTTTCCCCGGTGTCGCACAGGATTCGTTCGGTCAGCTTCATGTCCGTGGCGAACATGCAAACTTACAATACCGCATCGATGACGTGCTTCTCCCGGAAAGTATTCCAGGTTTTGGCCAGGTACTAGAGACCCGCTTTGCGGACAACATTTCGCTCATTACTGGCGCACTGCCAGCGCAGTTTGGATTTCGCAACACCGGCGTAATTGATATCCACACGAAGAATGGCGCTGTTTTCCAGCAGGGCGATGCATCGGTGTATGGCGGAAGCTTCGGCACCATCATGCCGAGTCTTGAGTACGGCGGCGTGGAGGGGAAGATGAATTATTACGTCACCGGGAGTTACCTTCACGACGGCATCGGGATCGAGAATCCGACCGGGACTGCCAGCCCGATCCACGACGACACCGATCAGTATCGAATGTTTGGGTACTCTTCGTACATTATCGATGACACCAGCCGATTCGTGTTGCTGACAAGCGGCTACCACGGCGGTTTCGAAATTCCGAACAATCCCGGACAAACGCCAGAGTTCACCGACATGGGAAGGTCGACATTCAACTCGGCGAAGCTCGATGAAACCCAGGTCGAGCAAGATGCATATGCCATTCTCGCCTATCAAAGGAAGATTGACGATTTCAATATGCAGGCGTCGGTTTTTACCCTTTATAGCTCGGTGCTGTTTCGGCCCGATGATGTAGGCGATCTCATTTTCAACGGTGTCGCCTCACGCGTTGATCGCGACATTTTCTCCAATGGAATCACGTTGGACGCGAGCTATAAACTCACAGATCAACACACGCTCCGCGGTGGATTCCTTATAACTGCGCAGCACGCCACCGTCGGAACGTCCACACTGGTTTTCCCGGCCGATGCAAATGGCAACCAGACAAGCGACGTTCCCCTGCGGATTGTCGATGACAGCGGCAGGTACGGCTACTTCTACGGATTCTATTTGCAGGATGAATGGAAACCATTCGAACAACTGACGATCAATTTCGGCGGCCGCTTCGACATCGTGGACGCGTTCGCGCACGAGAACCAGCTCAGTCCTCGTATCAACATCGTTTGGGAGCCGTTAAAAGGCACGACATTTCACACCGGTTATGCGCGCTATTTCACACCACCGCCGCTGGAAAATGTCGAACAAGGGACGATCTCAAAGTTCGACAGCACAACCAACGAATCGGCAATTCGGCAGGATTCCGTCACGAAATCGGAGCGCGCGCATTATTTCGATGCGGGCGTGACGCAGAAAATTGCGGAAGGTTTCAATTTAGGTATCGATGGTTTTTACAAAAGCTCGCACTCGGTTCTTGATGAAGGTCAGTTCGGCGAAGCGCTCATTCTTTCGTCATTCAATTACAAGCGAGGCGAAATTTACGGAGGCGAATTCACGGCGAACTATGACAAGGGGGGATTCTCCGCCTATCTAAACGCGGCCTACGAATGGGCTCGCGGCACGAACGTCAGCTCGGCGCAATTTCTATTCGATCCGGACGAGTTCGCCTATATCAAGAAAAACTGGGTCTTCCTTGACCACGACCAGCGCTTCACCGGCTCAGCCGGCATCTCCTACACGTGGAACGATTGGAGAGCATCAATCGACGGGCTCTATGGAAACGGGTTGCGCCGAGGTTTTGCCAACACGCAAAAGAACCCTCCCTATGAGACATTCAACGTCAGCTTGTCACGCCGAATTCAAATCACGGAGAAGACAGCCGTCAAAATCCGTTTCGATGTGGTGAATATCTTCGATGAGATCTACGAACTACGCGACGGCAGCGGCATCGGTGTCGGCGCTCCACAATTCGGACAGCGCCGTGGTTTTTATGGTACTGTGGCTTACGATTTTTAATGCCGTTTAGTAACTGACGCAGCACTGGACAGAAAGTTCTTGCGAAACAAGTGCCAGAAGGCAAAATCGCGCTCAATGCCGCGCCGGGCGCTTCGCATTCGAAAAACTTGGCTTAGCACTACCACTGCCCTCGTTCTCGCTGCAGGGATTGTGCTAATGCTCGGCTTTTCAGTCGCGCCGAATCTGCACGAACGACTCCATCCCACGGGCGGGTCGATTCATGAATGTGCAGTGACGCTTATCGCGTCCGGCAGTTGTCATTACAACGCTGCTCCGCCATTGATGATCGCACCCAGGACGGCGTTGCATCTTTCGAAGATTCCGGCTCTCAGTCCAGAGTGGATTGAATCACCGTTTCTCAGAGCGAGCGTTTTCGAACACGCGCCTCCGGCGCACTTCTGAATCGTTGGTAATCCCGCTTTGCGCGGGCCGCGGCGTTTAGCGCGTTCCTCTCGCTGCTGAATCAACGTGCGCAGAACGCAAATTCATTGGGCGATTTCGGCCCGAGTTTTTTGAATCAGGAGTCTATGAATGAAAAAGACGATATTAGTCGTGCTGATCGTGCTTCCAGTGAGCATTGGATCGGCACAGGAGACCACCCCCGGTGGTAGTTCATCACCAACCCCGACAGGCTCAACTACGACGCCCGCGACGGCAGCAGATGTCGCAGTGTTGCGCCAGCAAGTGCAATCACTCACCGAGACGGTGCAAGCTTTGCAACAACAAGTGAAAGATCAGCAGGCCGCGTTAGAGAAAGCAAACCTGACTGGTGAGTCAGGCCTTCCCCCAAATCCAGAACCATCTCCGATTGCGGGCGCCGAGGGATCGCCCATGCCGTCCGGGAGTGTGGCGCCACGATTTCCAACAGAAGACACGTCGGTGGTGAGCTCGGCAACGGCGCCGGCTACGTCGCCCGCCGTTGGTGCAAGCCCGAGCTCATTGCCCGGCAGTTTCCCGACAACCGATACCTCAGTTGTAACATCGGCACCGGAAACGATCTCAACCACGGGTGCTGGGGCGTCATTGACGCAACCCATCACTATCGGTGGCAGCAAAGCTTACATGAATATCTCATTGGACAGTGTCTTCGCGCTAGCGTATTCCAGCGCCGCCGATCTCCATGACATCGAGGTGGGCGACCACGATCCTCAACAGCGCGGCTTTAATGCACGCAACACTGAACTCGCGTTTGATGGCGCAGTCGATCCTTATTTTGAAGGTTTCGCGAACATCGTTTTCCTGTTGGACAACGACAACCAGACCGAGGTCGAACTTGAGGAAGCTTTCCTGCAAACCACAAGCCTGCCTTACAACCTGCAATTGAAAGGCGGACAATTCTTTGGTGACTTCGGCCGGCTGAACCCAACTCACCCACATACATGGGACTTCGCGGACACGCCTTTGGTGAACGGCTTGTTTCTCGGGCCCGACGGTCTTCGTGGTGTTGGCGCCCAAGCTTCCTGGACGCTGCCAGTGCCGTGGTATTCGCAACTAATCTTTGCGTCGCAAAACGGCCGCGGTGAGACGGGATTTTCGTTCCGAAATCCTGGTGACAACGGAGTGTTTTTCGACCGTGTAACGACGGATCGCGAGGCACGCGGGCTGCAGGACTTCGTCTGGATCCCGCGCTTTGAAAATTCCTTTAATTTGAGTGATACACAGACTGTGCTGGCTGGCGTGTCGGGCGCCTTTGGCTCCAACGAGACCGGCGCGAATTCGCGAACTCAGATTTACGGAGCGGACCTTCTCTACAAGTGGAAGAGCTCCCATGCCGAAGGGGGTTTTCCTTTCGTAAAATGGCAGACAGAATTCATGTACAGGCGCTTCGAAGCCGGCCGTGGAGCGGATGAATCGTTTCCCGTGGCTGAGACATTTCACGATTGGGGATTTTATTCGCAGGTGCTCTGGGGATTCAAAAAAGGGTTGGTTGCCGGCATTCGTGGCGATTATGTGGACATGCAGGATTCCATGTTTACCGACGACCTGGACAGGCAATCACGTTGGCGGCTTAGTGCTAATCTCACGTGGTATCCGACTGAATTTTCAAAAATTCGATTGCAGTACAATCAGGATTTTCTGCAGGAAAACTTTTTCCTCTCTGCAAGGGAGGTTGAATCGATTTTTCTCCAGTGGGAGTTCATTCTTGGTTCCCACGGTGCTCATAAATTCTAAATTATGAAGAAGACTTCTTTTATCTTGTGCTCAATTATCGCTTGCGCCTGTTCGGCACAGGCAAAATTAAATGTCGTCGCGACACTGCCGGACTTCGGATCACTCGCGCGCGAAATCGGTGGCGATAAAGTCAATGTAACAGTTCTGGCGAAAGCCACGGAGGATCCGCACTTCGTCGATGCGCGGCCGAGCTTTGTCGTAGCCTTGCGCAATGCCGATGTCCTAATCGATGGCGGTGCAGAACTTGAGGTGGGCTGGTTGCCGCCGCTTCTGCAAAACGCGAGGAATCCGAAGATCGAGGTGGGCAAACCCGGGCGAATCCAGGCGTCGCAAGGAGTCCGCCTCATGAACGTGCCGGGGAACGTCACACGAGCCGCCGGCGACGTTCACGCGCTCGGCAATCCGCATTTTACTGTTGATCCGATTATTGCCAAGGCGATCGCACAACACATCGCGCAATCGTTTTCCGCTTTGGATCCATCGAACGCCGCATTTTACCAGGCGAACTACAAGAAGTTCGAAACCACGATCAACGCAAAGCTGCAGGAATGGGGCACTGCGCTGCTGCCGTTTCATGAACAGCACGTCGTAGCGTATCACGATTCATGGCCATACTTCGCGCACCGCTTTGGGTTGAACATCGATATCTTCCTGGAGCCGAAGCCGGGCATTCCACCATCCCCGTCACATCTCACAGAAGTGATTGCGCAGATGAAAGCACTGCATATCAAGGCGATTATCGTCGAACCGTTTCATGATCGACGGATCGCTGAAAAAGTTGCAGGTGCGACGGGCGCGAAAGTGGTGGAGTTCTCACAATTCCCGGGTGGTCTCCCCGGTACGGACAGCTACGTAAAGCTGATGGACACACTGGTGGCCCGTCTCGCGGCGGCGCTGAAGTAGCCATGTGGGAAGTCATGTTTTGGCCGATCATGGCCTGCGTGCTTTTGCCATGGTTGCTGGTCTACCTTGGACTGCACGTTGTTCAGCGCGGTATCATTTTCATCGATATCGCCATGGCTCAAATGGCGGCGCTCGGAATTTGCGTTGCGATCCTCTTTCGTATCGATTTGGAAAGCTGGACGACCTTTGCAATCGCACTGGCTTTCACGCTCGCTGGCGCGGCAATTTTCTCAGTAACAGGCAAGCGCACGAGCCAAATCCCCCAGGAAGCAGTCATAGGAATTGCATACGTGGTGGCGGCGGCCGCAGCGGTGTTGCTGCTCAGTCGGGCCGCGGAAGGCGACGAAGAAATCAAAAATATGTTGGTGGGAAATATTTTGCTCGTTACGCCACACGAGGTTTGGGAGCGGTTTGCGCTTTTCGCGGCGGTCGGCATTTTCCATTTCGTTTTCCGGAGGAATTTCCTCCTGGTCTCATTCGATCGTGACGGCGCCTATCAGAAAGGACTTCGTGTGCGGTGGTGGGATTTTTTCTTTTATGCGCTTTTCGGCTTGGTTGTGACGAGCTTCGTCCGCATTGCAGGCGTGCTGCTTGTGTTCAGTTATTTGATCGTCCCTGCGGTTTGTGGAATCAATCTCGCCCAACGAACTGCGAATCGCTTACTCATCGGCTGGTTCATCGCGTTGCTCGGCGGGGTTGCAGGTCTGTTTTTTTCCTACTGGTGGGACTTGCCTTCCGGTGCCGCAATCGTCTGTACGTTTGGTGCGTTGCTAATCCTTATTTCGCTTTTCGCGTTGTGTCGGCATCCTCGAGCACCTTTCGAGAGGGCGGGGGATTCGCGGTAACATTTTGGGATAACCGCGCTATTTTGAGTCGGCATGCATCGAACTGACCATTCACACTTCAGGAAACGGCACGATTTCGTTCCGGATTTTTCGCACGCGGAACGGCGGACCCGCATCGTGATCGCCGTTACAGCCGCGATGATGATCGTCGAGATCGCGGTTGGATTGATGTCCAACTCGATGGCGTTGCTGGCCGACGGCTGGCATATGAGCACGCATGTTCTTGCGTTTTTGATAACTGCAGTCGCCTACTATTTTTCGCGGACACAAGCCAGCAACGCGCGCTTCAGCTTCGGGACTGGAAAAGTCGGCGTGCTGGGCGGGTTCACCAGCGCGGTTGTGCTTTCGATCGTAGCGCTGTTAATGGCAGGCGAATCCCTGCATCGGTTGTTTGTTCCTTTGGAAATTCATTTTAACGAAGCGATCGGTATCGCTTGCGTCGGATTGCTGGTAAACCTTGGTTGCGCAGTGTTGCTCGCGGATCGCCATCACGAAAGTGGTCATGGTAGCGTTCACGATCATGATCTAAATCTGCGGGCCGCCTATCTCCATGTGCTGGCCGATGCGTTTACTTCGGTACTGGCCATTACAGCGTTAACCGGCGGCAAATTCTTTGGCTGGGCGTGGCTTGATCCAGTTGTGGGAGTTGTCGGAAGCGGCGTGGTTTTTTCGTGGTCCTACACACTGTTGCGTGATACGGCCGGGATCTTGCTGGATTGCACGCCGTCCTCTTCGGATTTGCCTGATGAAATTCGTCGAGCGGTGGAAAGTGATGGCGATTCACTCGTGACCGATCTGCACGTGTGGCAGGTCGGCATCGGCAAGTATGCGGCAATGATCTCTGTCGTAGCTCACGAACCGAAGAGTTGCGAGTCCTATCGGGCCTTGCTGCGTGGACATCACGAACTGGTTCACGTCACGGTTGAAACGCTACATTGCCGCGACGATCACACACCGGCGCGCTCCTAGGAGTCTGTTGAAATACTTAGCCATGCCGCGTTGCCGCCGATTTTTTGCCTCTCCAAGAGGCGAGGAGGGCGCATACCCGCGGTGGTCTGTAACCGACGAGCAACGCCCGAGAGGCAAAAAAGCGACCCAACCCGGAGGGCGAGAGACTTTGGACTACCTGGCGTCGTTGCTCGCTCCTCGCATGTTACTTCAAACATGGTTGTCACTCGCGCCTTGGCACCCAACCCAAAGCGCTCTTGCGCGACATGGCTGAGCATTCCAACAGACTCCTAATGATCTACGCGCTCTGGCAAGTCGTCGCGGCTTACGTTTTCGCTCTTGCCGGTGGAGGGATCAGCACCTCGTTGCACCTGGGGCACAAGCCGCTTTGCGCGCTCATTAGCTTCGCGGCGGGAACGCTTCTTGGGGTTACGCTCTTTGCAATTTTGCCCGAAGGTCTGAACGACAGCGGCGCATGGCCAGTGGTCGCGGCCGCAGCTAGCGGATACGTATTATTTCTTTTTATCAGCAAATACGTCCATCATGTTTGCCCGGCCTGTGCTGCCAGTCATTTCGACGCGGATGCAACACGACACTTCAGCGAGATCGCCACAGCGCTCATCATTGCATTGGCGATTCACAGCACGACCGATGGGTTGGCCTTGGGAATTCAACAGGAAGCGCCCTCAACAGACGCGACAAAATGGTCGCTATTCTCCGCTCTGTGCATTCACAAAGTCCCTGAAGGTCTCGCGCTCGGCAGCCTTTTGATCGGGGCTGGACTGCGACGCTCGACCGCGCTCGGTTGGGTTGCTGCCGTTGAAGCAACTACGCTCGTCGGCGGCGTGATCGGTATGTTGTGGCTGGGGAAAGTCTCGGCTTTTTGGCTTGGCTTGATCATGGCGCATGTTGGCGGCGGATTTCTTTATCTCGCAACACACGCTGTAGTTGGAGAAATGCTGAAACATGGCAAAAAACTTGTGCTGACAAGCTTTTCGATAGGAGTAGGACTGATCGCGGTTCTCAACATCGGGTTAAGGGCCATTGGCTAGAGTGCCGCGTTGCGCTTCGCACAGCGAAGCAGCTACAGTGATTCGTGCATTCCTTTCGTTATCGCGACGGACATCTCTGCTGCGAAGACGTCGATCTTACCCGTGTGGCAGAGGAACTCGGCACGCCGATTTATGTTTATAGTGCAACAACAGTTGTCGATCACTACACGCGCCTCGATGCGGCGCTCGCGCCGTTGGACCACCTGATTTGTTACGCGGTCAAAGCAAACTCAAATGGCGCCATCCTGAAATTGCTGGCAGCCGTGGGCGCGGCTTTTGACATCGTTTCGGGCGGCGAACTTTATCGTGTAATCGCGGCTGGTGGTGATCCAGGCAAGTGCACATTCGCCGGCGTAGGCAAATCGCGAGAGGAAATTGAATACGCGCTCGAGCAGCGGGTTTACAGCTTCAATGTCGAGAGCGAAGCGGAGCTGGAACAGATCGATCGTATTGCAGGTGCAAAAGAAACGCGTGCGCCGATCGCCTTACGCGTGAATCCCGATGTCGATCCGCATACGCACGAGTACATCTCGACCGGTTCGCACGAAAACAAGTTCGGTATCGCACTGGACAGCGTCCCCGCGGCGTACGAGCGAGCTGCCAAAATGCGGAACCTCGAAATCGTGGGCGTACAAATGCACATTGGCTCGCAAATCACAGAGGCGTCGCCGTTCGCGACCGCGATCGGAAAGGTGACGCCACTCGTACACGAGTTGAAATCAAAATACGGAATCAAGTTCTTCAGCATTGGCGGCGGGATGGGGATTGTTTACCGACGCGCCCTCGAGAGCGGTTCCGGCAAATGGTGGCACGACCACGGTGGCGAATCGTCCGCGTTTAGCGTCGCCGATTACGCTGAGGCCGTTGTTCCGCTCTTGCGGGAGCTTAACGTTCGCATACTGGTCGAACCCGGTCGCTTTCTTGTAGGCAATGCCGGCGTCTTAATCACACGCGTGCGTTACATCAAAACCTCGGGGGTAAAGAAGTTCGCTATCGTGGACGCAGGTATGAACGACCTCATTCGCCCGGCGCTCTATCACAGCAATCACGACATCGTACCGGTTGAAGAACCGGGCAGGACCAAAAGCAACGATACAGAGAAGATCGATGTTGTTGGGCCAGTATGCGAATCGGGCGACTTCTTCGCGCTGGAGCGGGAGATGCCTGAACTCCATGAGGGCGATCTACTCGCTGTCATGAGCGCTGGCGCGTATGGATTTGTGATGGCTTCGAATTACAATTCCCGTCCCCTTCTGGCTGAGGCGCTGGTGCGTGGCGACAAGTTTAGACTGATTCGAAAACGGCAAACGTGGGAAGATCTCCTGCGCGAGGAGGTGGTGCCAAAATGGCTGTAGCCGGTAAGAGGCATGCGGGCCGACGGCGGTTACAGCGCCGACTTGCGTAATTTGGCGTTCGGCATAAATAGTCCCCTGCTTCCGATGATGAAACGCTTCTTACTCGTTTGTTGTTTATCGCTGTTAGCGGTCGGCTCCAGGGCCGCTTCGCCGGTTTCGGGCGAATACATCATCCTTGTCGGCGGGCCATCCATGTACCAGTGGGAAAAGTATAAGACCTACCCGCACGATCATTGGTGGGCGAACTTTGTTCGGGCGGCGCGTATACGTACCGAACAGGTGCGAACCGAGCTTGGCCCGGACGTAAAAATTACCTGGCTTGTTTACAGACAGGGTTACGAGGACCGCGCAAAACAGGAGCACCAGGATCTGATCAGCCTCATCGGTACTATACGTGACAAATTTAATATTAACCTCGTCTGGTTTGGTCCGGGCGACGCAGTGATCAACTATCTGAACAACGGCGAGCCACGAGATCAGATGAAGGTCATCGGTTTTGAATATTTCGGCCACTCGAACCGGGCCTGTTTCATGTTCGATTACAGCAACAACATCGACAGCGCCTGTAAGTCGTGGTTGCATGAAAACGACCTGACCAAGATCAATCGCCGTATTTTCGCCCGTCATGCTTACGCCAAGAGCTGGGGCTGTCATACCGGCGAAGAGATGTCGAAAAAATGGTTCGCTGCCACCGGGGTGCGAATGATCGGAGCGCTTGGCAAAACTCAGTTCATGATGGAAGAACTGCCAATCCTCATTTCCGATGGCGGCAGGTGGGTGAATTAAATTTCGGATTTCAGATTTCGGAATTCGGATTTGACATCGCGACATCGCGATGACGTTTCGGGAACTCGAACACCTCTACGATCTGCCACTGTTCGACCTCATCTCACAAAGCCGTGCTGTTCACCTTCAGCATTGGCGAGGTGAAGAAGTGCAGCGTTGCAGCCTGCTAAGTATCAAGACTGGCGGCTGCAGCGAAAATTGTGCGTACTGCGCGCGGTCTGCTCGCACGAACTCGGTTTGCAGCCGCCACAGGTCGCTGAGGCTGAGAAAATGTCGTTCCCTCAATTCTAGTAGGCCAAGATTGGGATCGACATTGGTCCGTCGTTTTGCGATGAAGCTTTTCGGTTCGGTGGGCGCAAGGATTTCAACAGAAAGAAATTATGGACTGGAAAAAATTCTTCATCGCATTCGTTGCAGCGTTTGGTTTCATTTTCGTGTTTGGATTCCTTTGGTACGGCAAGCTGATGCACGGGGTACATCAGGAAGTTCCTGCGCTTTGGCGTTCTGAGGCAGAGTTTGGCAACTATTTTTCGTGGCTTGTTTTTGGACACATCATCATGGCGTTTTTTCTTACGTTGCTTTGTGCAAAATTCGTCCCGGCTGGCGGCCCGGGTCCATGCGCTCAGCTGGGGATTTTGCTCGCGCTTGTCTATGTCGGTAACGACTTCATCACATACGCTGTGCAGCCGCTCACGTTGAAAATGCTTTGCGGCTGGATTGTTGGTGGTCTAATTCAATTTGGTGTCGCTGGCGCAATTATCGGCGTGATTTACAAGTCCAGCTCACCCGCGACACGTTAGACTCCAGATTTATGAAACGATTCATCATCGCATTTATTGCCGCATTTATCTTCATCTTCTTGTGGGGATGGCTCTACAACGGCACCCTGCTGAAAGATTCTTTTGCTGAGGTGCAAAGTCTCTTTCGGCCGCGCGAAGAAATGATCGGCCTGTTTCACTGGATCATTATCGGTCAAGCGGGGTTGGCCCTCGCTTTCGTCATGATTTACGCCAGCGGCTTTGCCGGAGGCGGAATTGCGGCCGGTGTTCGCCTCGGAATCATGCTGGAAATTCTGGCGATTGGCGCGCGTTGCGCGATTTACGCGACACAGCCATTCCCAGCAAAGCTTCTCGTGCTGATTAGCATTGGCGGCTTCATCGAGATGATTGTGACTGGCGTCATAGTCGGTGCGATTTACAAACCGGCAGCTGAGCGGCCGTCTTAGAGCCGGAGCCGCTTCAGTTCATACCGATTTCAAAGTTAAACGTTTCGCGTCTGTCGCACTGCCACATTGTGGAGGCGAATTGAGCGGTGAACGTTGACATCCATGGGAAAAAATTCGCAATTTCCAGCCGCCCTCGGATATCGCATGCCCGCGGAATGGGAATCGCACGTCGCAACGTGGCTTTCATGGCCGCGGCGCGAGGGGATCAGCTTTCCGGACTCCTTCGATCGCGTGATGCCGACGTTGCGGGAAATGGTTAAGGCGCTGATCGAATCCGAACAGGTTTGCATTAATGTTTGCAATGCCGCTCATGAAGCTGCGGCACGCGAGGTCCTCCGCGGATTACGCTTCGAACGAATCTCTTTTTACAAGGTGCCCACAAACGAGCCATGGTGCCGAGATCACGGCCCAATCTTTCTGACTCGCACCAGCAAGCCAAAGCTTGCGGTGGTGGATTGGGATTACAACGCGTGGGGAAACAAGTATCCGCCGTTCGATCTCGATGAAGTCGTGCCAACGCGCGTCGCGGAAATACTCGATGTTCCGGTGTTTTGTCCGGGAATGATTTTGGAAGGCGGCTCCATCGATGTGAATGGCTCTGGCGCGTTGCTTACCAGTGAATCATGTTTGTTAAACAAGAATCGAAATCCGGGTCTTTCGCGTGAACAGATCGAGCAACGCTTGCGGGATTATCTGGGCGTTCGCGAGATTCTCTGGCTCGGCGACGGAATCGCCGGCGACGATACGGATGGTCACATTGACGATCTCGCGCGTTTTGTTTCCGACCGCAGGGTTGTTACCGTTGTCGAACACGATCGCCGCGACGAAAATTACGAGCCACTCCAGAAAAATCTCGACCGTCTGCAGCGAATGAAAATTGGCAGTCGCCCGATTGAGGTTATTACGCTCCCAATGCCGAAGAAGATCATGCGCGAAGGCCTTCGGCTACCGGCGAGCTATGCGAACTTCTACATCGCGAATACCTGTGTGCTTTTCCCGACGTTCGCCGATTCCACCGATGAAACCGCACTTTCGGTTCTGCGCGAATGCTTTCCAGACCGGCGCGTGATCGGGATCGATTGCCGAGAACTGGTTTGGGGCCTGGGCGCATTTCATTGCCTCACGCAACAGCAACCGGCGGTATGATTCCTGTAATGTCGCTCTATGAGCGACGAAACGATTCGTGCGCCACAAACCGCCCGCACAAGTTCAATCGGCTGTCTGCCCCGGTTTGTACCCGCTCTTTAGAATTGCGTCGTGAAGATCGGGCGCGTGCGTTTTGCGCGCGTCAAACGTGACGATGACGCGCTCATGCTTCAGGTCCACTTTTACATCGTTGACACCGGCAATTTTCTTCAGCACCGGTCTGAGCTTACGCACGCATTCGTCGCAATCTTCGCCTTCAGTGGCGATCTCAATCGTTTCCAGGACCGCGTGGTCAGCCCGTTCAGGATTGAACGGATCGGCCGGATCAGGCTTGTTTGGTCGTGCAGGGTCCATCGTACTTTGGTTTTCCTTTAACTACGTGCCCCACCCACGTCGCGGTCGTCTTGGGCATTCTGTCGTCCTGAACGATTGAAGGATCTCGCAGAGCATAACGGGGGTTTCGTTGCAATTAATGTGATCCGGACTTTGTTGGCGAAGTCCCTAACCCCCCGCGGGATGACAATATGGACACCTCGCGCACTACTGGTTGAAGCGCCTCCCAAACCGTTTCGGCAAGAATCTTTTGGCCGGCGACATTCGGATGAATTCCATCGGACAAATTCATTGATGGATCGCCTGCTACGCCCTGCAGTAGATACGGCACCAGCGCCGCTCCGTTTTTCGAGGCTAGATCAGCGAACATCCTGCCGAACGAAGACACGTAATCGTCGACCGCGTAATTGGGTAGCTTCATTCCCGCGATCAAGACACGCACCTTTGGGTTTCGGGCTTTCACTTTATCGATGATCCGCTGAAGATTGTTTTGAATTTGATCTACGGGCACTCCTCGAAAGGCGTCGTTGATTCCGAGCTCGAGAATGAAGATGTCGATCCTGTGTTTCAGATGAGTCGGGAGACGCTCCAAGCCGCCTTCCGTGGTGCCGCCGGCCGCGCTGGCGTTGGTTACCTGAAAATTCAAGCCCGCCGCGCGTAACTTCTTTGTGAGCAGCATCGGGTAGGCGTCGCTCGGCGCAAGGCCGAAACCCTGAGAAAGACTATCACCAAGGACCAGGATCGTTTTCGCCGGGCCGGCATAGACGGTCTCACCAGATAAGATCAACCAGGCAACGCAAAACAGTGTGACGAAGATTCTCACGGGCAAACGCTGAATGCTTAACCTCCAGCTCTCAACTCGGAAAGGTTTTCGCAGTTGGACGTTGCAGTTTTTCCGCGTAACGGTTTAACTCTTCAACCTTCCCTATGGCCAACTACGCAATCAACGGTTTCGGGCGCATCGGACGCAACGTCCTTCGCGCGATGACGCAAAAACAAGTTCAGCAAGTCCTTGCCATCAATGATCTCACAGACACGCACACCCTTGCTCATTTGCTCAAATGGGATTCGGTGCACGGCAAATTCGACGGCGAAATCGGTTACGACGATGAGAATATCATCGTACGCGGGCACAAAATTAGAATCCTGAAGGATCGCGACCCGGCGAACCTGCCTTGGAAAAAACTGGACATTGATGTTGTGCTCGAGTCGACCGGGTTCTTTACCAGCCGCGACAAAGCCGAACTGCATTTAAAAGCAGGCGCCAAACGAGTGCTGATCAGCGCACCAGCGAAAAACCCCGACGCCACGATTTGTATGGGTGTGAACGACGACGTCTTCGATCCTGCGAAGGACAAGATTGTTTCCAACGCGAGTTGCACCACGAATTGTCTCGCGCCGATGGCGAAGGTTTTGCATGACAAATTCGGAATCGCGCATGGGTTCATGAGCACGATCCATAGTTACACGAATGACCAGCGCATCCTCGATTTTCCGCATCAGGATTTGAGACGCGCGCGAGCGGCGGCGATCAACATCATCCCTTCTACCACTGGCGCAGCCAAGGCAATCGGCGAAGTCATTCCGGAATTGAAAGGGAAACTAAACGGCGGCGCGTTCCGCGTGCCGACGCCGGACAGCTCAGTCACAGATTTTACTGTCGTGCTGGAGAAGGACGCGACTGTGGACGCGATCAATTCTGCGTTCAAAGAAGCTGCGTCAGACAAGAGCTACAAAGGCGTGCTCGAATACAGCGATGAGGCGCTTGTTTCCCAGGACATCGTGGGCAACCCACACTCCTGCATTTTTGACAGCCAATTGACGCTGACGCTTGGCAATCGGTTCGTGAAAGTCGTGGGCTGGTATGACAACGAGTGGGGCTACAGTAACCGTTGCGTGGAATTGATGGAACTGTTGGCCGAATAGCGCCGTAATCGTGCTCCTGCACGTAATCATTTCTGATTGAGACATGCCGAAGCTTTCACTTCGTGATCTTGATGTGCGCGGAAAGCGTGTGCTGGTGCGTGTGGACTTCAACGTGCCGATGGAAACGCGTGCCGGCAAGATTCGTATCACTGATGATACGCGGATTCGTGAAAGTCTGGCCACGATCAACTATCTGCGAGAGCACGGCGCCAAAACGATTTTGATGTCACATTTTGGCCGGCCCAAAGGCAAGCCGACTGAAAAATATTCGCTTCGTCCGATCGGCGATTATTTGCATACGCTGATTCATCAACCAGTCATTTTCAGTCACGACACAGTGGGAGAGGTGCCGGAGAAAATCGTCGAACATATGCAGAACGGTGATGTCGCGCTTTTAGAGAATGTAAGATTTCAGCCCGGCGAAGAAGCGAACGATCCGGACTTTGCCAAAGCGCTTGCCAGCCTCGGCGATCTTTACGTCAATGATGCTTTTGGCGCCGCTCATCGCGCGCACGCGTCCACGGTGGGAATCACAAAATTTGTGAGCAAATCGGCCATGGGTTTCCTGATGGAAAAGGAATTGAAACACTTGCGTGACGGTCTTGAGAATCCGGCGAAGCCGTTCCTGGTTGTTTTAGGCGGCTCGAAGGTCTCCGACAAAATTGGGGTTTTGAAGGCGTTAATGGAAAAGGCCGACGTGATTTTGATTGGCGGCGCAATGGCGAACACTTTTCTAAAGGCCGAGGGAGTTCCGATGGGTGCAAGCAAAGTAGAATCGGATAAGCTCGACCTTGCACGCGAACTTCTCGAGTTGGCGAAGAAACGCGGCGTGAAATTTCTGCTTCCGATTGACGCGGTGGAAACGGACGAAATCCGCCCCGGCGCAAACATGCGAAACACAAGCCGGCTCTCGCCCGAGCATGGGATAAGCGACGGGTGGCAGGCAGTCGATATCGGTGCGGCGACAATTGCACTTTATCAGGAGGAAATTGCGAAGGCTGAGACGATTCTGTGGAATGGGCCGCTCGGTATCTTCGAGATTCCAGAGTTTGGCGAGGGGACGATTGCGGTCGCGGAAGCGCTCGCGCAATCGGGCGCGACCACGATCATCGGCGGCGGCGATTCGGTGACTGCGGTGAAACAGGCTGGGCTTGCCGGGAAAATGACATTTATCTCGACGGGGGGCGGGGCGTCGCTTGAATTACTGGAGGGCAAGGAGTTGCCCGGCGTGGCCGCGTTAAGCGACAGGGAATAAGCTGTGCCAGTTCGCGAGGTCGTTTCGAAGGTTCACTTTGAACCTCCAGCGTCTTGCGAACCAACCGGCCGGAAGGCCCCCATCCACGCCCTGGCTAATTCGGCCATTGCGGTAACCACATTCCTTATCACTTGCGTCGGTTTGCACGCGGTGCTGCCGTTTCCGGAAATCGACGGTGGGGTCTCGGAGAAATTCCGATTTTTTTCCGCGCACAAGGACGAATTTGACACGCTGTTTATTGGATCGAGCCGGATCTACTTTCAGATATCGCCCGCTATTTTTGATCGGGTCACGCGCGAGAGCGGGCTGCCGACCCATAGCTTCAACTTCGGCATTGGCGGCATGTATTTACCGGAATCCTCTTACCTGCTTGAGCAGATTTTAAATCTGAAGCCGCGCAATCTGAGATGGGTTTTCATCGAATACGATGAATTGCAAACGAAGTGGTCTCCCGAGAACCAGACAAGTCGTCGCGCGCTCTATTGGGCCGACTGGAAACGCGTATCACCCCTTTTGCGAAAACTGACCGACGCCGGCGCTGATCCGCTTTGGCTGCCGAATCCCGGAAAACTTCGCGACATTGTTCTGCGTCAAAAAGACGAGAAAAATACGCGCGGCCTGCTGACGTTTTATGTGACGCAGTTTGAAAGAAATTATACGAACGTCTCAAGAGCGGCTGACGTTCTAGACTATTTTTGGCGCCGCGATACACGTGAACGTCGCACGAGCTACCTTGGTGCCTCCGGCGATGGGTACGTCACCAGACCGGGGGGAATGTCTCCCAGCCAGACGGCCACCTATGAGCGCGGGGTCGCGGCTGCGATGGCAGAAGCCGGTACACATCCTCCTTCATCTTATACGGTCGAGGCCTATCGGCAATGCGCGCAAGAAGTCAGGAATATTGGAGCCACACCAATCTTTTTGATCACCCCGAGCATGACTCAGATTGACATGGCCACCAACAGTATCGGAGCGCCGGGTGTTGTGATGGCGTTTAATGATCCCCGAACGTATCCAAACCTCTACCGCAGCGGCCTACGTCGCGACGGACAACATTTGACTAAATCAGGCGCAGAAGAATTCACGCGTGTCGTAGCAGCGAATTTTGTGGAGCTTGCGCGAGCAGGCGAAATCAAGTGATCAATCAATGACTGCCGGTTTAATTTCGCACCCCATTCTCTGTTCGAATGTCTTTCGTTGAATTTCGATTCCTCTGGTTTTTCCTGGCTGTCTTCATCGTCTACTGGACGATGCGAAACAACACAGCGCGAAAGGTGTGGCTTCTCCTGTGCAGCTATGTTTTTTACGCAGCCTGGAATTGGAAGTTCACATTCCTGGTCCTCGGATCTACGACGGTCGATTACATCGTCGGCCGAATGCTCGGACGCACTGAAAGTCCGGCATGGCGGCGCTTCTGGCTTGCCGGCAGTATCTGCGTCAATCTCGGGGTCCTGGGTTTTTTTAAATACTTTAACTTTTTTGTCTCTTCCGCGTCCGGGTTTTTAGCGTGGATTGGCCTACCCGCCAGCGTGAACACGCTCAACATCATTCTGCCCGTCGGCATCAGCTTCTACACGTTTCACTCGATGAGCTACACGATCGACGTGTACCGCGGCAAGCAGCGCCCCATTTCGAATTTTGTCGATCTTGCGTTGTTCGTCAGTTTTTTCCCGCCATTGGTAGCGGGCCCGATTGTCCGTGCCGTTTACTTTCTGCCGCAGCTCGTTTCGGCCAAGAAGTTTTCCAATATCGATGTGCGCGGCGCGGTAATGCTATTCCTGGCGGGATTCATCAAGAAGGCGTGCATTGCCGATGGAGTCGCGCCGACTGTCGACCGCTATTTCGCGCATCCGGCGGATTTCACACCAACGAGCGCCTGGATTGGCGTGCTGTTCTACGCCATCCAGATCTACTGCGATTTTTCCGGCTACACAGATATGGCCATCGCCGCTGCGCGGCTGCTGGGGTACCAATTGCCGAACAACTTCCAGTTTCCCTACTTTGCGCGGGACGTTTCTGATTTCTGGCGGCGCTGGCACATTAGTCTCTCAAGTTGGCTGCGTGATTATCTCTACATTCCGCTCGGCGGAAATCGCGGCTCGCGCGGGTTCGCTTATCGGAATGTCATGGTCACGATGTTGCTCGGCGGCCTGTGGCATGGAGCCGCGTGGACGTTCGTTATCTGGGGCGCGTTACATGGAACCGCGCTCCTTATCCATCGGGAGTGGATCCGCCTTACCGAGGGTCTCAAGTGGGCCGCGCATGTTATGCGCTGGCTTGCCTGGCCGATTACCATCTTCGCGATATGCGTTGCCTGGATTTTTTTCCGTGCGCATGACCTCAGCAGTGCGGGAACAATATTAAAGCAGTTCGCCTTGTTTCACGGCGTTGGTAATCAACATTTTCACCGCTGGTTGCTCTTGCTGATTGTGGCACTTGCATTCATCCATTGGCTCAATTCTCGCAAATGGTTTGCAGAATGGTGGCGAAGATGGCCTGCCCCAGTCTTCGCCGCGGCTTATGGTTGCACTTTTGCGGTCGTCCTCTTATTTGTTCCGCCCCACTACACGCCCTTCATTTATTTTCAGTTCTGAGTCTGCACATAGGAAGCAAATCACATGAGAAAGAAAATCGTCGCCGCTAATTGGAAAATGAACATGACTCAGGCGGAGTCGGCGCGGTTTGTCGAATCAATGCTTCTTGATTTGGGTGACATTACCGATGTGGAAGTGGTTATCGTGCCGCCGTTCACTGCGATTGCAAAAGTGATGGAATCACTCGGCAAAGCGCAAAATATAAAGGTCGGTGCGCAAAATATGTATTGGGAGAAGAACGGCCCATTTACCGGCGAAATCAGCGCTGCGCTGCTGCGCGACTTGTTTGTGCATTATGTGGTCCTCGGACACAGCGAGCGCCGGGCTTTGTTTGGTGAGACGGACGAAATCGTGAATCGCAAAGTGCGCGCTGCGCTTGAGGCAACCCTGCGTCCAATTGTTTGTGTCGGGGAAACGCTCCAGCAGCGTGACAGAGGCAACGTTGAGAAGATATTATCGATCCAATTACGTGGCAGCCTCGCTGGCCTGAGTCCAAAGGAATTGCAGGAAACAGTGATAGCCTATGAGCCGGTCTGGGCCATCGGCACGGGTCGCAATGCGACGCCGGCTCAGGCACAGGAAGCCCACGCGTTTATCCGCCACACTTTGCACGAAATGTCCGATGATACGACGGCCGAGCGCGTTCGTATTCTGTATGGCGGGAGTGTTAAACCGGAAAATGCAGCCGAGCTAATGAACCAGCCCGATATAGACGGCGCTCTTGTCGGCGGCGCAAGCCTCGACCCGCGTAGCTTCGTTCAAATCGTCAAGGCTGTCCGCGAAAAGTAACGCGCGACCGCCGGGCGCACCGCAAGAACTCGCGAAAACAGTGTAGCCGAGATCGTCGATCTCGGTTCGAGGTCAACCATGTGTTTGGTATTGTTATAGCCGGCTCGTCGCGTCGAGGCGTTTCAATTTTCGATCCTGGTTTCATGTTGCAGCCGTAGCCCGGGTCCCTGACCCCGGCTACAAACTGTCATCCATTTAAACCTTACGGGTTATTGAGAACCACATTTGTTGCGGGCTTGTTCATGTGAACCTGAGCGCTTAACTTTTGAATTTGCGTGGCCCGCTCTTTAAGCTGCGCTGCAAGAGCTGCCACGGTGGCTTCCAATTGCTCGACCTTCTTATGATCCTCGATAAGGTCCCTAAACGGCAGCTTCTGGGCCGTGCCGAAAGTACCGAGCTTGCCAGTGTCATCCACATGGACCGTACCGAGCTTGCCAGTGTCATCCACAACGACAAGAAAGGCGTCAGAATTAGGCGCTCCGTCGAGGATGCCACCAATATAGCAGTTTGATTGTCCTCCTTGCGGCAGGTTGTCACCTATTCGGATCGTGTTGTTTTCACCAGCCAATCCGCGCACCTGAACGCCAATATCGATGTTGTTATCGCCTGTCAGATCGGCGCCGGCTCCAAAGCCTAGTGCAGTGTTGTTGTTCCCAGTAGTGCTAAAAAGTGCCCCGAGACCAATGCCTGTGTTCTGTGTGCCGGTAACGTTGTCAACAAGCGCATTAACGCCGAAGGCTGTGTTGCCGGTGCCTGTCGTGTTGAGGGCGAGTGCACTCCAACCAACGGCCGTGTTGAAGTCGGCCGTAGTATTGCTGAAGAGCGCATTAGGGCCCATGGCGGTGTTGCCGGTGCCGGTGATGTTGCTAAAGAGCGCGAACGCTCCATTGGCCGTGTTGTCGGCACCAGTAAAATTGCTTAATAGCGCTCCGGCGCCGACAGCCGTGTTTTGATCCGCGGTGTTGAATAGCAGGGTGGCGCCGCCGACAGCTGTGCAGAATTTGCCGTTGGTGAGGCTTCGAAGCGAGTATATGCCAACTGCAGTGTTGTATATGCCGGCACTGGTGTTCAAGCTCGCAAGAGCATTTTGCCCCTCCGCCGTGTTAGCCCCGGGATAGCCTCCGTCGGGCGCTGGGCTGACAGCTTGCGCAATCGGCGAAAGCGCAAGGATGACCAGAACTGACAAGGTAATTTCGATTTTCATTGTTGACTTCGGGTTGCAGCTGTAGCGGGGTCGGCGACCCCGGCCACAAACTGTCATCCACTCCTCCTCTACTGATTATTGAGAACGACCTTTGTCGCCGACTTGTTCATTTGAACCTGGGCGCTGACTTTTTGAATTTGAGCGGCTTGTTCTTCAAGCTGTGCTGTGAGACCTGCCATTCCCTTCTCCAATTCCTGCACTCTCCGATGTTCTTTCAGGAATTCGTTGAGCAACATGGCGTTCACCTGGTCGTAACGCACGCTGTATGGTTTTCCATCCTTGTCGCGCGCCACCAGGTTCGCATCCACGTCGGCGACTTCCTCGGCGATCAAACCAAATCGGGGGCTGCAGTTCTTGTCGCTCTTGTAGTGGAAGGTCACCGGTTTAAGAGCCAGGATGGCTTCGCTGGTTTTGTCCATTGGTTCAATAGCGTCCTTGAAGCGTCGCGACGAGGGGAGGGTCCCCACCTTTCCATTAACATCGATGGCCATAGGGAGGTTATCGGGATTAAGCGGTTCCTCAAAGACATGGCCGATATAGCAACCATCCGTGACGTTTACGCCCGTAATGCCGATACAAATGGTGTCACTAGCCGTGGTGACGTTCGAGCCGGCGTTGGCGCCCAAGGCGATGTTGTTGTTACCTCCGTTGATGTGTGCCCCAGCGCCATAGCCGACGGCAGTGTTGCTGCTACCGGCATGGGTTAGCTGAAGTGCGGAAACACCGACAGCCGTATTGGTGCCGCCTGTCGTGTTGCCCTGGAGCGCTTGAAAACCGTCGGCCGTGTTAAAGTTGCCGCTGGTGTTGCCCTCGAGCGCCTCTGAGCCGGAAGCGGTATTCTCGATACCGTCGCCGTTGAAATTGAGCGCAGCGTAGCCAACGCCCGTGTTGTCGCTGCCAGCGTTAGCAACAAGCGTCGCGTCACCGATCGCCGTGTTGAAGGTGCCAGTCGTGTTCGACAATAGTGCGTCCGAACCAACAGCTGTGTTGTAAGCGCCGTCGATATTGCTAAAAAGAGCGAAAGCTCCGTTGGCCGTGTTGTTGAAGCCGGTGGTGTTGCTTAACAGCGCCCCAGCGCCAGTGGCCGTATTTTCGACTCCCTTACCCGAACTTAGGTCCCCCACATTAGCAAGGAGCGCTCCTGCCCCAAGGGCCGTGTTGAACTGGCCGGTGGTTTCGCTCCTGAGCGAAAACCAACCAACTGCCGTATTGTATGTGCCAGTGGTGAGACCGAGAAGTGCGTTCTGTCCCTCAGCGGTGTTGAATCCGGCATAGCCGCCATCCGGCGCTGGGACAACCGCTTGCGCAATTGGGGAAAGCGCGAAGCCAGCCATCGCAAGCAACTTAAGAATGACATTTCGATTTTTCATAAGTGTGATTTTCCTTTCAGTGTTTTTGGCCTTCTTTGAGTTCTTCTGGAGAAGTCATTTCTGGCCGTTCACTGATGTACTTCGTAAAAATTCCCGACGCGTTACGCGGAAAATGCGGGAATCTTAGGAACCACGGATTGCGCGGATGTCACGGACATGGATTTTTTAAACAGAAGAAAACGAAGGCAGCGAAAGTCGCCGGCGATCAGGTCAGATTGGAATGTATCTTTGTTTCCTTCGTTACCTTATGTAAGTCTGCGTTTCCTTCCGGTCCTCGGCTTAGGGATGGCTCACGACGACTTTCGGCGCCGGTCTGTCCATTTCAATCTGTGCGCTCACTTTCTGGATTTGCCGTGCCTGCTCCTTAAGCTGTGCTGTCAGAGCCTGAACTCCGTGCTTCAGCTGCGTGGTGGTGACTTCTTGCTGCTGAATTTTGCGGTCTTGCTGCGCGATAGTGACCTCCTGTTTGGCTACTTTGGACTTTAATTGGCTAATGCTTCCCTGCTGTACCTCGACTTTGCGAAGCATGGCTTGGGGCTGGGCGCCCTGGGGACTAGGTACAATCGTCTTGTTTCCATCAGCATCGACGGGCACCGTGCCTAACTTTCCATCGGAATCGATGAACACGAACTGAATGGTGTTCGTATCAACCGTCGCACCGCTGATGTTGCCGATATAACAGCTGTCATCCAGCTCGCCAAAAACGCTGGATACACCAGCTACGCCGATTGCAATAACGTTACTGGCGTGGACAATACCGGTGCCAGCGAAGGCACCCAGAGCCACGTCGCTACTGCCGTCGATGATACTATTACCGGCCTCTTTACCCAGAGCCACGTTTAGACTGCCGCCGTTCAGGGTAATTAGCGCATCATCACCCATAGCTGTGTTACGGCTGCCCGACACGCTGCTTTTGAGGACTTCATCGCCGAACGCCTCGTTTTCGAAGCCGTCCACATTGGCCCCGAGTGCATTGCGACCATGGGCGTTGTTGTAGTCGCCGCTCGTATTGGCATTGAGCGCGAAAGCACCAACGGCATTATTATTGCTGCCGTTAAGGTTGTCTACAAGGGCAGCCGCTCCAACAGCTGTGTTTAAGAAGCCGGTGCTGTTATTTTCGAGTGCACTAGCTCCGTTCGCCGTGTTTTCTTCGCCTTCCGTATTGCCAAAGAGTGCGAACGCTCCATTGGCCGTGTTGGAGGCGCCGGTGGTGTTGTTCAAAAGTGCCGCTGTGCCAATGGCGGTGTTTTGAGTTCCCTCACCTGTACTTTGGTCGCCCACGTTGAAAAGAAGCGTCCCCGCGCCGACACCGGTGTTGAAACTGCCGTCGGTGTTGCTCCAGAGCGAGAACCAACCGACTGCCGTATTCCCTACGCCGGTGGTGAGGTTAAGAAGGGCGCTTTGGCCTTCTGCCGTGTTGGACCCTGGATAGCCACCGTCCGGTGGTGGGACCACCGCTTGCGCAATCGGTGAAAGTGCAAGGAAGCCAAGTGCAAAGAGTATTGTTGTGAACGTGATGTTTCGATTCTTCATTAGTTATTTTTTGGGTTGTTTTTGGCCCTTCACTGCTGTACTTCGTAAAATTTCCCGACGCGTTACGCGAAAAGTTCTGTTTCTTACGGAAGGCAACGAAGGTTTTTCATTCGGACTGGGACGCACGTCGCTTTTGTTTCCATTGTCCACTTCTGTTATCGGTGTAGATGAGCGACGACTACTAGACGAGCCTGACGCGGTCAGCCACTGGCGACGAACCTTCGGCTCCGCCTCTGAATCTGTTTCCGTCCGAACCCCGCGCTTATGGCCTGTTAGCCACGACTTTGGACGCCGACTTGCTTACATCAACTTGCGCGCTCACCTTCTGAATTTGCGTGGCCTGCTCTTTAAGCTGCGCGGATAGGGCTTCAATTCCCTTTTGCTGCTGGGCGGCAGTTGACTCCAACTCCGCAATTTTGGCCTGCTGTTGACTGATTTTGATTTGCTGTGCCTCGAGCTTCTTGTGGTCTTTCAGGAACTCGTTAAGCAACATTGCGTTCACCTGGTCGTAACGCACGCTGAACGGTTTCCCGTCCTTGTCACGCGCCACCAAGTTTGGATCCACTTCAGCGACTTCCTCGGCGATCAAACCAAATCGCGGACTGCAGTTCTTGTCGCTCTTGTAGTGGAAGGTCACTGGCTTGAGCGCCAGGATCGCTTCGCTGGTTTTGTCCATTGGTTTGATGTGTTCCTTAAAGCGTCGGGACGAGGGCAGGGTACCGACCTTGCCATGGACATCAATGGCCATAGTGAGGTTGTCAGGATCAAGTGGTTCTTCGAAAACGTGGCCAATATAGCAACCGTCGGTCACGTCAACCCCATCAATACCGATACAAATAGTGTCACTGGCCGTAACTACATTGGAGCCAGCGTTCATGCCCAACGCGATATTGTTATTGCCGCTGGTGTTGTTGACGAGCGCGTTTGAGCCGATGGCAGTGTTATTGGATCCGCCTATGTTATGAATAAGAGCAAAGGTACCGGTGGCCGTGTTGTCGCCACCAGTGCTGTTGCTGACGAGCGCGCTATTCCCCGTGGCCGTGTTGCGGGTACCCGAACTGTTGTTTTCAAGGCTCGCCTGTCCGACGGCCGTGTTGCCTTCACCGGTGGTATTGCCAAAAAGGCTCCCCTCCCCGACAGCCGTGTTGTCGCCGCCGGTGGTGTTGTGAGACAGCGCAGCAGATCCGGTGGCCGTGTTGCCGCCGCCCGAAGTGTTTTCTCCAAGGCTCCCCTCTCCGACAGCCGTGTTTTCGCCACCGGTGGTGTTGTCTATGAGCGCAGCCTCTCCGACAGCCGTGTTTTCGCCGCCGGTGGTGTTGTGTTCGAGCGCAGCCTCTCCGACAGCCGTGTTTTCGATGCCGGTGGTGTTGAGTAAGAGGCTCGCCTCTCCGACCGCCGTGTTTTCGATGCCGGTGGTGTTGCTGAAGAGCGCAAGGGTGCCGGTGGCCGTGTTGTTTACGCCGGTGGTGTTGCTGGAGAGCGCGTTAGTCCCGGTGGCCGTGTTGGCACCGCCGGTAGTGTTGTTAAAAAGCGCAAAGGCTCCGTCGGCTGTGTTGTCGCCGCCCGAAGTGTTGTTAAAGAGGGCAAAGGCTCCGTCGGCTGTGTTGCTGGGCCCGGAGTTGTTGCTTAGGAGCGCACCCGCGCCAGTAGCCGTATTGGCGATTCCATCACCCGAACTTGGGTTCCCCACATTGGCAAGGAGCGCTCCCGCGCCAAGAGCCGTGTTGAACTGGCCAGTGGTTTCGCTCCTGAGGGAAAACCAACCAACTGCTGTATTGTAAGTGCCGGTGGTGAGGCTCAAAAGAGCGTTTTGCCCTTCTGCCGTGTTGCCTCCCGGATAGCCGCCATCCGGCGCTGGGACAACCGCTTGCGCAATTGGGGAAAGCGCGAAGCCCCCCATCGCAAGCAGATTAAGAATGACATTTCGATTTTTCATGAGTGTAATGTTCCTTACGGTGTTTTTGGCCTTCTTTGACTTTTCGTTATCAAGAAGTCATGCTTGGCCGTTCACTGATGTACTTCGTAAAATTTCCCGACGCGTTATGTGGAAAGTTCTGTTTTTTACTGAAGGCAACGAAGGTGTTTCATTTGGGCTGGGACTCACATTGCTTTTGTTTCCTTCGTCCGCTTCTCTTATCGGTCTGGATGAGCGACGAACCACTCGCCGCGGCTGGCGCGGTCGGCTACTGGCAATGAATCCTCGTCTCCTTCTCTGAATCTGTTTCCGTCCGATCCCCGGCTCATGGCCCATTAGCCACGACTTTGGACGCCGGTTTGCCTACCTCAACCTGCGCGCTCACCTTCTGAATTTGCGTAACCTGCTCTTTAAGCTGCGCTGCAAGAGCTGCCACGGTGGCTTCCAATTGCTCGACCTTCTTATGATCCTCGATAACGTCCCTAAACCGCAGCTTCTGGGCCGTGCCGAAAGTACCGAGCTTGCCAGTGTTATCCGAAAAGACAGCAGCGGCGCTGTTAAGATCAATCACTCCGTCGAAGATGCCACCAATATAGCAGTTTGATTGTCCTCCTTGCGGCAGGTTGTCACCTATTCGGATCGTGTTGTTTTCCCCAGCCAATCCGCGCACCTGAACGCCAATATCGATGTTGTTATCGCCTGTCAGATCGGCGCCGGCTCCAAAGCCTAGTGCAGTGTTGTTGTTCCCAGTAGTGCTAAAAAGTGCCCCGAGACCAATGCCTGTGTTCTGTGTGCCGGTAACGTTGTCAACAAGCGCATTAACGCCGAAGGCTGTGTTGCCGGTGCCTGTCGTGTTGAGGGCGAGTGCACTCCAACCAACGGCCGTGTTGAAGTCGGCCGTAGTATTGCTGAAGAGCGCATTAGGGCCCATGGCGGTGTTGCCGGTGCCGGTGATGTTGCTAAAGAGCGCGAACGCTCCATTGGCCGTGTTGTCGGCACCAGTAAAATTGCTTAATAGCGCTCCGGCGCCGACAGCCGTGTTTTGATCCGCGGTGTTGAGTCGGAGCGTTCCAGCGCCCAGGGCCGTGTTCAAGCTGCCGGTTTGGTTGCTCTGGAGCCCGACGAAACCAACCGCCGTATTGTAAGTGCCGGTGGTGAGGCTCAAAAGAGCGTTTTGCCCTTCTGCCGTGTTGCCTCCGGTATAGCCGCCGTCCGGCGCTGGCACGACTGCTTGCGCAATTGGAGAAAGCGCAAAGGAGCCAAACGCGAGGAGTATTGCTGTGAATATGGTTTTTCGATTTTTCATGATTCGATTTTCTGGTTTTAGGCTCCGCTGGATTCTATGGGAGAACCCAGTTCCGGCCGTTCAGTGATGTACTTCGTAGAATTTCCCGACGCGTTACGCGGAAAGTGGCAGAGAATTAAAGGACCACGGATTGCGCGGATGGAACGGATGGATTCTTGGGTGGCATCTGAAAAGACGCCGTACAATTGGACACGCGATTTGGCCGTTCACTCTACCCATCAGTCTTATCCGCGTGATCCGTGGTTAATTCTGTTTCGGCGCGAGGGAGGCGACGATTTTTTCGAAGCAGGGATCGCCCCGCAGCGGGTCCCAGAACGGCAGCAGTTTCAAATCGCCATAGCTGATCTCGTGCCGGGAGCGAGTGACAATGCCAAGCTTTTCGCAGGCGAGGTTGTTATCGCCAACCCAGGCAGCGATATTAGCCAGAACCCCGATCACCCGTATGCCGTTGGTTGCATCTTTTTCCACGGGAAGCAGCTCAACGGCGCGACGCCCTTCGTCGAGGGCTTCCTCTGTGCGACCAAGCCCGGCGTCGATTAAGCCAAGAACGCATAAAGTACCAGCATCATCAGGACGAGCGCGAACTAGTTTCTCTTGCTCCGAGCGTGCAGCAGTGAATGCGGAACGCGCTTTGGCATCGTCTTTTGTCATCCGAGCGATAAGGCCTTGTATAAAATGCGGGCTGTATTGTGGAATCGTGTTGCCAAGACTGTTTTCGCCCAATGCCGCTAAAGCATTCGCAGCCGCAACAGGGTCGCGTTCTGCCAGTGCGCAACCGAGCCAGAAATCGGCGACACTTTGGATTGCACGAGGGTCTTTGGCGCGGATTTCATCAATGAGCTGATGCAGGGGGCGGGTATCGGCTTTCCAGTCCACCTCGACGGCCGCCCGCTCGGCTTTCGTCTCAACGTCGTTCGGCTGGATAGCCAACATGCGGTCCCAGATCGCTTCTTCGTCGGGATAGCGACCAAGATTCCTATAACTGAGAGCGGTTTGCTCTAACAGCGAAAAGTTGCGCGGGTCAAGCTCGATTGCGCGCTCCAGATTGCGTAACGCCTCTTCCTGGCTACCACCTGGGCGGCGGCGCTCTATGTAACCCTTCAGTTCGAATAACCGAGAGTCATTGGCCAGGGTCTTGCTAGCAGTTTCCAGTTCAGCCAGCGCGCCGTGATAATCGCGATATCCGTAATAAAGGTGTCCCGCGCGTGCAAGGTGTGCTTCGCCCGCATCGGGGCGCAGTCGAAACGCTGCATCGATGGCTGCTTTAGCTAAAGCCAGGCGCGCAGGCGTATGGTCCACATCACGGTTGTAAAGCACGTCATGAACCCAGGCGAGTTGGCAATACGCTTGAAAAAAGGTTGGGTCTTCCGCGACAGCCCGATTTAGCAAATCGGCTGCCAGCAAAAGATTTCCCTCGGGAACAATGCCGAGGTTTTTGGCGCGGCTATAAAGATCGAAGGCAGTAAGATTGGCCGTCGGCGATCGTTCGATGGCCAGTTTTTCAGTGGGCGAGACTTTGACCCGAAGCTGTTCGGCGACCTTTTGCGCGATCTCGCTCTGGAGCGTGAACAGGTCTTTCAAATCGCGGTCATATTCTTCCGCCCAGATGTGCGCGTCCGTGTGGGTGTCTATCAATTGGGCGTTTATATGAAGCCAACCTCCGGTCTTGCGTACGCTCCCTTCCAGCACGTGCGACACACCAAGCGCATCGCCGATCGAGTGCACGTTCTGTTTCTCGCGATATTGCATCACGCTTGTGCGGCTGATGACCTTGAGTTTGGCAATCCTTGCGAGCTTAGTCAGAATGTCGTCCTGGACGCCATCAGCAAAGGAGGCATCCTCTCTGTCGTTACTCAGATTTTCAAATGGCAGCACGGCAATTCCAGCTGTCGAAGGACCGCGCAATAGATCGCTTTTCCAAACGATCACGCTGACGGCTGCTATCAAAGCGAGTGATAACCCTATAACAGCCGCAGCAGTTGGATTTCGTTGCAGCCATTTCTTGCCTCGGCTAAAAACTCCGGTGGGCCGTGCCCGGATTGGCTCGTGCTTTAGCCAACGCTCAAGATCTTGTGCCAATGCGAGGGCGGAAGAGTAACGGCGCTGCGGATCTTTCTCGAAACACTTCATGCAAATCGTGGAGACGTCGCGATCTAATTTGGGATTCCATAGACGCGGTGGCCGCGGTTCGGTTTCAAGTAGTAACTTGATCGTCTCGTAGGTTGTTCCTCCTGCAAAAGGCGGATGGCCAGTTAGAAGCTGGTAGAGGACACCGCCAAGCCCGTAAACATCTGTTGCCTTGGTTAAGTTGGTGTTATTCCCGGCAGCTTGTTCCGGTGCCATGTAACTAGGCGTGCCTAGCACTTCCAGCGTTCGGGTAACCGTGCTTTCGGATTCGACTAATCTGGCAAGGCCAAAATCCGTGAGGTGCGGTTCACCTTTTACATCGAGCAGGATGTTTCCCGGCTTGATATCTCGATGAAGGATACCGTGTTCATGCGCGTAGTGAATGGTACGCGCTATTTTGGCGATGAGTTCAACTGCCTGTCGGATTGAGATCGGCGTGTGTTTAACTACCTCATCAAGCTGTCCGCCTTCGACGAACTTCATGCTGAAGTAACATTGGCCATCCCGCTCGCCTACCTCATAGATTGGGACGATACATGGGTGATCCAGTCTCGCAGCGGCTTCCGCTTCCAGGCGAAAACGCTTGAGGTGTGTTTTAGTGGCCCATTGGCCCAGCCCGATGACCTTTAATGCGACTATCCGGTTGAGACTCTTTTGGCGTGCTCGAAAGACGACACCCTGACCGCCGCGACCGATTTCCTCGAGTAGCTCGTAATCGCCTAGCTCGCCCAGCATCGTTGCCATCCGCGCTTGTCTTTTCGGTCGCGGCGCGTTGCCTGCGTCACTCGTTTGCAGATTTTCTGGGGAGCCGCAGTCATCGCCAGCGGCTACAGCGTCCGGCAAGACCCCTAGTGCTGTTTCGAGCGCGCAGCCGATGCAAAGTCCTTCCGGTGCGTCGGAAAAGATTCTTGCGCCGCACTTTCTGCAAACTCTGGTTACAGTCGCCATGTCGGACGGAACTCAGGTCTTATGCACGGACTACAGCGATCAAATGGCGTAACTCGTCTTCAACGTCGCCGGGCGTAGCTACCGTGTGAGCAATTTCCTCTCGCAATAACGATTGGTAACGCTGTCGAAATCGATGAAATGCCTGCCTCACAGCATTGGCGGTCATGCCCAGTTGGCCGGCGATGTCCGCTTGGGACGGAGCACCCGGCTCGTCCGGTAGTAGTTGCGTCAAAGAATCAAACAATGCAGCCTTGCCTGCCGCGACGTATTCATTTTTCAAAAGGCCAAGCACGCGTTCCAATACCGTGGATGCCCAGCGACGTTCGTAAATTTGCTCTGCAGTAACTGGGTCTTTGGGTTCCATGTCCGAGCGTTCGTCGCCCCTTAGTTCTTCCAGCGGGATAAACCGTTGTCCTTTTCCCCGCTTGATCGCCATCACCCGACGCCGTTCGTCAGCCAGAAAATATTTCAGTGCCCCTAGCAGATAAGAACGAAAGCGTCCTTTCTCTCTGCGAACGGCAGTGAGGCTTTTGTGCTCCAGCAAATCCGCAAAGAAACCCTGGGTGATATCCTTTGCTTCTTCGGGACCAATACCCTGTCGTTGGACAAAACCATAAATGGGTCGCCAATAAACACGGCAGAGTTTTTCGAGGGCGTTCTGCGCCGCAGGCGATTCGGTTTGCGCTTCCAACACTACGCTCCAGTGGGTGGTCGTAAACGATGCAACACCCTTTTGTATGCCGGGTTCCCAGGCAATTTCCGTTACTGCGCGAAAGTCCGCCGGTTGAACGGACTCGCTTTGTGGTGAGCTTTCAGAGTGATCAGGAGAACTCACGCCGTGATTCAAGTAAAAACTCGCTTCAAAATCAAGCTTCATGTAGCGCGCAAACCAGCTGGGACAACAGGCTGCGCCATTTATTTTGGGAGAAGTGTCCCCTCCGGTAAGGTTGGTGTGATTGGATGAATCACACGTTTTTTATCGTCGGCCCAACTGCGTCAGGAAAATCCGAGCTGGCAGCCGTTGTCGCGCACGAAATTAACGCAGAAATTGTCAGCGCCGACGCATTTCAAATTTATCGCGGGCTCGATCTTCTTACCGCGAAGCCGGACGCGTCAACGCTTGCGAAGGATCCGCATCACCTGATCGGCACAATATCTCTTCACGACGGGATGAACGCTGAAAAATATCGGCGTGCCGCGTCACGCGCGATTGAAGAAATTCACTCCCGTGGCAAAATCGCGATCGTTGTTGGGGGAAGCGGGCTTTATATCAGTGCACTTACGCACGGGCTGGCGCCGTTGCCTCAAGCCAATCCAAAACTCCGCGAGAAATTGAACGCAATGAGCTCGGATGAATTGTGTTCCCAACTTGCCGAACTCGATCCCGAAGCGACCCGAAAGATCGACATGAAAAATCGCCGTCGCGTAGTCCGAGCCGTGGAGATTTGCTTACTCACCGGGAAACCAGCGTCGGAAGTTGTAGCCGGGGTCGGTGACCCCGGTAAATCGGCAAACCCTCGGCCGCGGTCTTCGCCCGCGGCCACAGGGGTTTTCGTCTACCGCGATCGGGAAGAGCTCTATGCCCGAATTAATCGGCGGGTGGAAGCGATGTTCGAAGATGGCGTTATCGAAGAAGTGCGCGCCGCCGGGCCGGTAAGCTCGACGGCATCGCAGATGATCGGGTATCGCGAGATTTGGCAATTGCTCGACGGCGAAATCTCGATTCCGCAATGTATGGCCACGATTCAGCAGGCAACGCGGCGCTACGCCAAAAGACAGTTGACCTGGTTTCGGCGACAAACTAATTTTTTACCGCTGAACCTGTCGCTTTTTACTCAGAACGAAGCTGTGAATTGCGTCCTTCTCCGAATGCATTCGGAGCGTCGAAAGGTTTCAGGGGTTCGCGCAAAGGAATGATCGAAACACGTTCGAAGAAAATGCAGGAGCGCGCGCTTCTGATTGGCCTGGAAAAGCAAGGAGTCTCGAAGTGGGATTTGCTGGACTCGCTCGAAGAGCTTCGCGAACTGGCGAACTCTGCGGGCGCCAAAGTGGTCGATACGGTCACGCAAAAACTGCCGAGACCGACTGCGCCGTACTACATCGGTCGCGGCAAGGCGGAGTCGATCAAAGACTCGTGTCAGGATCAACAGGTGACGTCGGTCATCTTTAATGATGAACTTTCACCCGCGCAGGGTCGTAATCTGGAAAATTTATTCGCGCGCAAGGTTCTCGATAGAACGCAGTTGATTCTGGATATTTTTGCGCAGCGTGCCCGCAGCAGGGAGGGTCGATTGCAAATTGAGCTGGCTCAGTTGCAATATCTTTTGCCGCGTCTTACCCGGATGTGGCATCACTTGTCACGACAGACAGGTGGAATCGGCACCCGCGGACCGGGCGAAACGCAATTGGAAGTTGATCGCCGCCGCGTGCAGGAACGGATTGCGCGTCTCGAGCGAGAACTCGAAGCGGTACGCAAAACGCGTGCAATTCAGCGCGAAGGTCGCAAACGGCATCAATGGCCTGTCGCCGCTGTGGTTGGTTATACGAATGCTGGCAAATCCACTCTGCTGAATCTGCTCACCGGCGCGGATGTTGTTGCTGCGGACAAACTTTTCGCAACGCTCGATCCCACCACGCGCAGTTTTGTTTTGCCTAACAAACAGCGGGTTCTTCTCACTGATACCGTTGGATTCCTGCGAAAACTTCCTCACACCTTGATCGAGTCGTTCAAGGCAACTCTTGAAGAAGTGAGCGAAGCGGATCTGCTGATTCATATTGTCGATCTCAGTCATCCACGGGTGGATGAGCAGATGGAAGCAGTCGATGCCGTCATCAAGGAACTTGACGCCTACGGCAAGCAAACTCTCATCGTATTCAACAAGATCGATAACGTACCCAATCGCGAACTGGCCGATTCATATTTGAAACGTTTTCCCGGGAGCGTCGCGATCTCTGCGCGAACCGGAGAAGGAGTCAACAGACTGGTGCAAGCGCTTGAAGACGCGCTTCGCTCATGGCGGTTGCGGTCGCGGTTTCGTATTCCATCGAATGAATCAGCCTTAATCGCCGAGATCCATCGAGTAGGCCACGTGTTAGAGCTGCGCTACGAAGGCAGCGACGCTGTGATTGTTGCTCACGTTCCGCCGCACCTGGAACAGAAGCTGGCTGCCTACGCAGTGCGGGAATAGAGCTCATTTTCCTAGATCTTGTAGCCGCCTCGCTGCGTCGAGGCGCTATTGTGGTGTGGCTCCTCCCGGCACGGCGACACAGCGCCGTGGCTACAGCCGTCGGCGTTTATTAGGTTTGTCCTAAGCGATCAAATCCCGGACGCGAGACTCTGCGCTCTTCGCAACCTGCGACCACCCAGAGCGATCGTTAGCTGCTGATGCAAACTGGAGTGGATCCCCAATTATTAGCTTGATCTTCACGGGGCTTGGAAGATTCCGGCCTGCTGGCAAGGCCTCGAAAGTTCCAATAAGACCGCAGGGGACGACCGGCACATTTGTTTCTGCGACTAGCATCCCTAGCCCGTGTTTGAAAGGCATCATCAAACCGCTACGGCTGCGCCCACCTTCGGGGAAGATGATGAAGATCGCTTTTTCTTCCTGCAATTTCTGGCGCAGATCGGCGAGCGCGTGCGGGCCACAATTTTTTCGCCACATCGGCAAAGCGTTAAGCACGATTGCCGAAAACGTGCTTGTTACTTTTGTCTGAAAGAAGACATCGCCCGCGGCGATGGGAAAGGCGCGCTCGCGGTGGCGTGGGATTAATGCGGCTCCCAGAGCCAGTGCGTCGAGGTGACTGCAATGATTCGCTGCGAGAATAAAAGGCCCGTGCGCCGGCAGTTTCTCCCGGTCGATAATTGTGAGCCGATGCGCGACCGCGAAGTAACTTCGAATCAGTGAGAAACAAGCATGATGCGCCAAGCTTTCGAGAAGTCCTTTTTCGCGGCGCACGCTGCGAAACCGTTCGCTGGGAGTCAGGCCGGTATCGTGCGCAGGCTGCAGGTTCCAGGGTTCCACAGATTTCTCAGCCAGTAAAAATTTGTTGCTGCTGGCCGACAGCAAAACCGACGAAGTAATTGACGTAATGAAACACGGCCGGCGCAACAAGGATCAGGCTATCAAACCGGTCGAGAATACCGCCATGACCAGGAATGAGTTTCGAAGTGTCCTTGAGACCGAGGTCACGTTTGATTGAGGAAAGCATCAGGTCGCCGAATTGCCCTACAATGCTGACAATGATGCCGAGCCCCAGCAGGTGGACCGGGGTGTCCAGCGCCGTGCCGAACCAGACGAAATGCGCGCCAAGCGCAAAGAGCGGTGTAGTTAACACGATTGCTCCGAGAGCGCCGCCTACTGTTTTGTTCGGGCTGGTGTTGGGAACAAATTTTCGACGACCAAATAAATGGCCGCAGATGTAGGCAAAGATGTCATTAAGCTCCACCGCGAAGATGATCAGCAAAAGAATAGGTCGATAGTTCCAATCGTTCGCCATGTTGCCAAGGTTGCCGAGGGCGCTTCCAAAAAGAGCGAAGCCGAGCACACCCAGGCCGACACGCTGGATGTAGCCTTTGGGTTGATCCGGTATCAGGCCGCCAATGGCAATCAACGCCACTGTTAGCGGAAAAAGGGCAACGTATAGGCGATACCAGTTATCCAGGGCTGCGAAGGCGAGCAAAAGAATGCCGATAACCACAATGAGACTGATGGTTCGTTCCCGGAACAAGCCTGTGATGCGAGCATATTCTCGATAGCAAAGAAAACTCAGAGCGGCGACCGCGAGGATGGTCCAAAAAGCGCCTGCCAGAATCGGAACGAGGATGAACAACGCCAGCCAGATCCAGGACCGATAACGATCCCAGAGTTCCTTTCTCTTGTCGGTAGTGCTGTTGGCTGCGCGTGTCACGATAAGTATGAACATTGGCGCTAACAGGAACAGAATGAGGGCCGTTAATGTCAGAACTGCCGTCACGTGATCGTCAAAGGCGTGACGAAATCCAAAGAGGCGTTCGCGCGTGAGCTGGCTCATTTTAGAGCGTCTGCGATTCGTCCGACTCGGCGAATAACTGTGATTACGCAGCCAGTAATGATGATTAGAAGCCCCAAAGTCATCAGACCAATCTGCGAGTCATTGAATCTAATGATCTGCCACGAGCTTGGCGTGATTGCCGCGTAAACGCAGATGAGCGTGATCACCAGCATGCGATGTTGTTTTGCCATTGGTCCGCAAAACTCGTTCGGTGCGCCGGCGATTTTTCCCGCTGCGCGAACATAAGCGGTGAAGACTGCCAGAATGGTTGCGATGTAACCGAGCGTGATGTTCCCGCCGAACGCGAATCCGGCTCCGATGAAGACTGCAGCGTCCGAGATGCGATCCGGCACTTCATTGTAAAGCTCGCCGGTTTTCGACGTGCGACCGGAAGCGATGGCAACCATCCCATCGAGCATGTTCGCAGTCAGCCGTAGTTGTGCGCCAAGGGCGGCGATCAGCCACAGGATCCGATAGTTCGTGACCGAAGTCATGCCGAGAGCAATCCCGGCGACGATGCAAGCACACATGCCTGCAATCGAAATTGCGTCAGGCGAAACATTTCGTGAAGCGAGCCAGGCCGTCGCATCCTGCGCCCATTTGCGATTGCGCGTTGCGATTGGGCGACGGTCAATTCCGTACCTTGGCGCATCCTCCATAACTTGCCGGCAACCGATAGCAGGTTGCCGCGGCAATGGGCAGGATAAAATGACTTTGGTCCTCACAGCATGTGCTCCTGCTGCAATTCGTCGCCGCTGCAGTCCCGCCGTCATCCCGAGCAGAGCGAGGGACCGCACAATCGAAGTTTTGAATACACAAATTTCCTTGCGTGATCGACAACCAGTTGTGAGAGGTCCTTCTCCCGCAACTGCGGGATCAGGATGACAACGCGAAGAATGCTGATAGTGCTAAGCACATGACTGCTCGCGAGCGGGTGAAACAATTGATTAAGATTTGGCCGAAAGTTTACCCAGACGCGCATACCGAATTGAATTTCAAGAACCCGCTTCAACTGCTGGTAGCGACGATACTTTCTGCGCAATGCACCGACAAGCGGGTGAACATGGTTACACCGGCGTTATTCAGGAAATATCGCACGGCGAAAGATTATGCGGACGCACCGCAAGCTGAGCTTGAGAATGCAATTAAATCGACCGGTTTTTTTCGTAGCAAAACGAAAAGTATTCGCGGCGCGATGCGCGCGATTGCCGAGGAACACGGCGGAAAAGTCCCGGATACAATGGAGGAACTAAACGCCTTGCCAGGCGTTGGACGTAAGACAGCAAATGTCGTGCTGGGTAATGCGTTTCATAAAAATGTAGGGATCGTAGTGGACACGCACGTAATTCGCCTATCGCAGCGGCTAGGCCTGACGAAACACAAAGACGCAGAAAAGATTGAGATCGATTTAATGAAGCTGGTACCGCGCGAGCATTGGACAGACTGGAGTCACTGGCTCATCTGGCATGGCCGCCGTCGCTGTTACGCGCGCAAGCCGGATTGCAGCCGGTGCGAAGTTTTCAGGTTATGTCCGAGCGGCAAAGTTTTCCTGCGCACCGGCCAGGCGCAGAAAACGAACGCTAATTGACACCGGACGGATTCGTCCCGCAACGAACCGGTGGCTACAACATTTGTTAAATCGCTTTTCCGTTTTTGGTCGACTTAGCCCAGAGGGTGTTCTAAGGCTTGGTGCATCCGAAGCTAAGATGGGTAGAGGAATCAAGCGAGAAGGTTTTGCCCTAATTGCCGTGCTGCTGCTTGCAGCGACGATGTCTGCGCACGCAGCCACCATCACAGTTACCAATACAAACGACAGCGGATCCGGCTCATTGCGTCAGGCACTCGCCGTGGTGCATGATGGTGATAGAATTACTTTTACAGTTAGTGGTACCATCACGCTGACCAGCGGAGGACTTCTGATATTTAAGAACGTCACCATTTCAGGTCCCGGCGCTAACCAACTCTCAATTAATGGCAATCAAGGGTCATTTGTGTTCGCGGTGGGTTTCGCGAAAACAGTTACGATTTCCGGCCTGAGCGTCAGCAACGCCCAGTCTGGGATTGTGAATGATCAGAGCACGGTATTGGTCAGTCATTGCGTCATAAGCGGCAACTCATTCGCCGGGCTCGACAACGAGGCCGGAAGTTCTGCCGGGGCTTCCATGACGGTCGCCAACAGCGTCATCAGCAACAACTCCGGAAGAGGCGCCTTCAATCTGTTCCCGTTCCTATTCAGCGGCGGCAGTGGTTGTGCCTGCATGACAATCACTGACAGCGTTGTCAGCAACAACAACGCCGACGGGATCTTCAATGGCGGCGGCAGTTTTTTTGGGACAGCCAGCCTGACGGTCGTCAATAGTGATGTCAGCGACAACAACGGCGGCGGTATTGCCGACAACGCCAGCGGAGGAAACGCGTTCGCGACGATCGTCAGCACCACTGTGAGCGGTAACTCGGCGGGCGGTCTGACTGACGGAGTCAATTCGGGGGACGGTGTTTTCGGTTTCGGGCAGGGCAATGCGCAAGCTGCAATTACCGATAGCACCATCAGCGGGAACTCGACCCACGGTGGGATCTCTTTTATTGGTACCCACCTGACCGTCGCCAATAGCACCATTAGTGGCAATTCATCAGTGGACAATGGCGGCGGCATTGATGCCCTTGGTTTTGCCTCCAACTTTCCGCTCAACGTCAATATTGAGAACAGCACGATTAGCGGCAATTCGGCTGTAACAAACGGGGGCGGTATCTACGCCTTCCAAACGGCGCTACACGTTGCAAATAGCACAATCAGTGGCAACTCGGCGGTTTCTGGCGGGGGCATTTATCACGATGCGAATGAATGTTGTAATCTTATCTCTGATATCACCAACACCATCCTGAATGCTGGGGCGTCAGGCGAAAACATTGTCCACACGCTCGGCCTCTTCCGCTCGCTTGGTTACAATCTCAGCAGCGATGACGGCTCCGGTGAATTGGATGGTCCCGGAGACCAAATCAATACCGATCCGATGCTCGGTCCTTTGCAGGATAACGGCGGGTCGACCTTTACTCACGCGCTACAAGACAGCCGTACAGTGCGCAGCCCTGCAATCGATGCAGGCAACCCCAGCTTCATGCCACCGCCTAATGACGATCAACGCGGCTTTCCTTTTGTTCGCGTATTTAAGGGACGCATCGATATCGGTTCATTTGAGGCGCAACTCCGACATCCGAATCCACATCCTCGTCCAACGCCCCGCTAAGAAGCTATGCGTTCTGCCTTAATACCTGTCCTGCTTTGTATAATGGCGATGCAAGCGCATGCAGCCACCATAACGGTTACCAATACAAACGACAGCGGACCCGGTTCGTTGCGTCAGGCACTTGCGAACGCGAATAACGGCGACACGATCAATTTCGCGGTAAGTGGTACCATCACGCTTACCAGCGGGGGACTGGAGGTCACCAAGAGCGTCGCGATTTCAGGCCCTGGTGCCAACCAGCTCTCAATTGATGGTAACCTTGATGACCAAAGGACATTTGTGTTCGAAGTCGCTCCCGAGAGAACTCTCAGTATCTTCGGCCTGACCATCAGGAACGCCGAGTATGGGATTTCGAACAATCAGGGCACGGTATCGGTCAGTAGTTGCGTCGTAAGCGACATCTCGGGCGCCGGGCTCTACAACAGTGTCGAACAAGGTTCTGGCGGCGCTTCTGTGACGATCGTTAACAGCGTTGTCAGCGACTCCGGTGTCGGCATCCGCAATGCGTCCGGCACCAACCAGTCTCTCCGTTTCGGACCGACGAGAACAATGGCACGCGGCAGCACATCAGTCCGTAAGCCGGTAGACGACGCAAGCGGGGCTGCTACCTGCACCGCTTGCATGACAATTGCCAATAGCGTAGTCACCCGTAGCGGAATCTGGGGCGTTCTTAACTTTGCTTACGGCGCGGCGGACGTGACGGTGCTCAACAGTGGGCTTACCGGTAATTCCTTAGTTGGTATTGAGACCTCCGGGTACATGGCCAACGCAGAAATTACGGTTAAGAACAGCACACTCAGCGGCAGCTCGTTTTATGGTGGCATCTACAGCGGCTTTTCCACTGTGAGTATTGCCAACAGTACAATTAGCGGCAACTCGGCCAAAATCGACGGCGGCGGCATTTATGGCGCTGGTGGCACTGTCAGTGTTGAGAACAGCACGATCAACGGCAATTCAGCACCGGACGGATTTACCGGGGGTGGCATCTATTCCAATGGTGTTGACGATATCAGCATTGTGAACAGCACCATTAGCGGCAATGCAGCTGGAACGAGCGGGGGCGGTATCTACAACCACAACTCATCGCTGCATGTTGTAAATAGCACGATTACCGGCAACTCGGCAGGTTCCGGCGGAGGCATCTATAACGACCAGGGCCAATTTGACATCTCCAATACGATCCTGAATGCCGGCGCATCAGGCGAAAATATTTTCAACAGCGGTGGGACCGTCACTTCGCTTGGATTCAATCTTAGCAGCGACGATGGCGGTGGCTACTTGAATGGGCCAGCCGATCAGATCAATACCGATCCGCTGCTTGGTCCTTTGCAGGATAACGGCGGCCCAACCTTTACCCACGCGTTGTTGACGGGCAGCCCGGCCATAGACAAAGGCAGCTCAGGTGGCCTATTTATTGATCAGCGCCATTTCCGCCGCCCCTTTGACTTGCCTGGGATCCCCAACGCCAGCGGCGGGGATGGAAGCGATATCGGCGCATTTGAATTCGGATCCTTCCCGTCGCGCGCAGATTTTAACGGAGATGGGTTCACTGATTACTTGCTCTTTAATGTCGGCACTCGAGCGACAGCCATTTGGTATTTGCGCGACAACAGCTTTATCGGCAGCGGCTATGGACCGACTCTTCCGGCGGGATGGGCGGTAGCAGATGTCGCGGACTTCAATGGGGATGGCAACCCGGATTATGCGCTGTTCAACGCCAGCACGCGTCAAACAGCGATCTGGTACCTGAACAACAACATTTTCGTTAGCAGTGCGTACGGTCCGACCATCGCGAGCGGCTATGTGCTATCGGGTGTTACCGATTTCAACAGCGACGGCAAACCCGATTACCTCCTTTACAATGGTAGCACGCGTGAAACGGCGATCTGGTATCTGAACAACAACATTTTCGTTAGCGGTGCGTACGGTCCGACCATCGCGAGCGGCTACGTGGTATCTGGCGTTGCTGATTTCAACAGCGACGGCAAACCCGATTACCTCCTTTACAATGGTAGCACGCATCAAACCGCGATCTGGTATCTGAATAACAATGTGCTTGTTAGCGGCGCATATGGTCCAACTATAGCCAACGGCTACGTGGTATCTGGCGTTGCCGATTTTGACGGCGACGGGAAACCGGATTACGCGCTGTACAGCCCTGGCACGCGTCAAACGGCGATCTGGTATCTTAACAACAATGTTTTCCTGCGCGGCTCGTTTGCTCCAACCGTTGTAGCTGGCTGGAGTTTGGTCGCACCCTGAGCGCCGGCATTTCAACGCTTGTTGACGCTGCCTGGCGGAGGCGGAGGATTGTTCTCTAAATTGCGATAATCGTCGAGTGCGAGCGGAAAGGTTTTCATCCGAACCGGCCAGGCACAGAAGCCGAACGCCGACTGAGACGGATCGCATGGCGCAAAACACCAGACAGCCAGAAGTGTTAGAGGAGCTCTTTGAAGCGCTCGGCAATGACTCCTTTGTTATTGCAGAGTATCTTGCAAGGCCCGTGCTAGCTGAGCGTTCGCTCGCGCAACCGGCGGTCGAGCGACTTAGCTCCGGTAATGTGAAGATCTTTAGATTTCACATTGACCGCTGACCCGGAAAATTAAGCAACATGAAAAGCGCAGCCTTAACCCTACTTGCTACGATCGCGCTGAGCTAACAAAACCCGACGAAGTCTTGACACGCTTCGATTAGTTTAAGTAAAAACCAAATTGCAGCTCGACCCAATTCCGCCTATGAAAAAGAAAGCTGCTGCTCAATTTGTCCGCCGGCTTGCTCGCGAAGACTCCTTGCTCGCGAAAACATTCGGAGTTCGGAGTAGCTTTGGCGAAGGCGGATCACTGATCACCGCGCTTTACGCTTTGGTCGTCGCGCTGCTGGTTTGTTTACCTTCGACCAGTCGCGCCCAATTGGTCGACAGCTTTGACCCCAACGCGAACAATGATGTCCGTGCCTTTGCAGTGCAGGCTGATGGCAAGATTCTGGTGGGCGGATTCTTCACCAGCATGGGCGGCCAGACCCGCAACCGCATTGCGCTATTTAATCCCGACGGCTCGCTGGTCGACAGCTTTGACCCCAACGCCAACTTTGCTGTCCGTGCCATTGCAGTGCAGGCCGATGGCAAGATTGTGGTGGGCGGCGCCTTCAACAGCATGGGCGGCCAGACCCGCAACGGCATTGCGCGGCTTAATCCCGACGGCTCGCTCGACACCAGCTTTGACCCCAACGCGAACCGTGAAGTCGATTCCCTTGCAGTGCAGGCCGATGGCAAGCTTGTGGTGGGCGGCGCCTTCAGCAGCATCGGCGCCCAGCCCCGCAACGACATCGCGCGGCTTAATCCCGACGGCTCGCTCGACGCCACCTTCGACCCCAACGTCACCGAGACGACAGGAACGGGTGCTGTCGAAGCCCTTGCGGTGCAGGCGGATGGCAAGATTGTGGTGGGCGGGGTCTTCACCAGCGTCGGTGGCCAGCCCCGCAACAACATCGCGCGGCTCAATCCCGACGGCTCGCTGGACGCCTGCTTTGACCCCAACGCGAGCTTTTTTGTCGAAGCCCTTGCGGTGCAGGCCGACGGCAAGATTGTGGTGGGCGGGTTGTTCACCTTCATCGGTGGCCAGCCCCGCAACGGCATTGCGCGGCTTAATTCCGACGGCTCGCTCGACGCCTGCTTTGACCCCAACGCCTACGGCCAGGTCCATTCCCTTGCGGTGCAGGCCGACGGCAAGATTGTGGTGGGCGGCTGGGTCAGCATCGGCGGCCAGACCTACAACGGCATTGCGCGGCTTAATTCCGACGGCTCGCTGGACGCCAGCTTTGACCCCAACGCGAACGATTTTGTCTTTGCCCTTGCGATGCAGGCCGACGGCAAGATTCTGGTGGGCGGAGCCTTCCAATTCATAGGTGGCCAGCCCCGTAACCGCATCGCTCGGCTTAATCCCGAAGCACCAACACCAACACCTACGCCATGCACAGGCAGATGCGGACCAACACCTAGGCCGCGTCCCACTCCGCACCCTCGCCCGACTCCGCCGTGCTAACCAAGCGGAAGTCAGCGCGGACTGAAGCCCATCTTATCAGCGCGACCTAGCCGGATGCGCTTAGCGAGATTGCGTTCCGTTGCGCTCTGCTTTTTTTCGTAGCCGCTGAAATTGTTCTTCGAGCTTTTTTAGTTCGTCGTCAGAAAGCTCTTCAAGATCAACCAGTTCATTCCGAGCGCCTTTGATGGCACGAATGATCTCGTCGAGTTTAAAAGAACAGCTTTAGCATTGCGGTTCTGAGTGTTTTGAATCAGGCACACCATCAGAAATGTGACGATGGTCGTGCCGGTATTAATGATGAGCTGCCAGGTATTCGAAAAATGAAACGTTGGTCCGGTCGCCGCCCAAATTACGATGACAACAACGGCTATCGTGAACGCGCAGGCGCTTCCCAGAATAATAGAAGAATGGCGTTCGAAAACGCGAAACGCGTCCTGGACGACACAAAACAAATTTCGCGATCTTTCTTCTTTTGATTTCTTAGTTTGAGTCTCATTCACGGATACCACTTCAAATTCGCGGGCAGTGTGGCGATTTGGGGCATCAGATCGAGGCTAAGCAGGTTGCCCCAAACGCGACGTTGATTTTTCCACTGAGTTAAGGAAAACTTGCCTCCGAGTTCATGCAGCTTCTTAGCGCATTTTCACGTCCGCAAACCGTACCGATTGGCCCGGCGACTGCCCCGAGGAAAAGCCTGTGGATATTAGATTCCTGGCGCGACCTGGTTCTTTACGTCGGCACACCGCTGTTGTTGGTGCCGGCTTTCGCGCTGGCCCAGGCGCGCTGGAGTCCGCAGGATATTTATCTTTTCGTCGCGGCGTTTGGAGCGATGGGACATCACTTGCCCGGTATGATCCGCGCCTATGGCGATCGCGCTTTGTTCGAACGCTTCAAATGGCGCTTCATTCTCGCGCCGTTGTTTCTCCTCGCGGTGTGTACGGCCTTTTTCTGGTGGGACTTGAAGGGAATTTTGCTGGTCGTTTTCTTCTGGGGCGTCTGGCACGGGTTAATGCAAACCTATGGCTTCTGTCGCATCTACGACGCAAAAACGGGCACCTTCGACGCACTCACGCGCCGGCTCGATTTTGGGATGTGCTTAATCTGGTTTGCTACAGCGGTGGCGCTTTCGCCATATCGACTGAGTGACACCCTCGATACCTACTACATGTGTGGCGGACCGTTTATCCCGTCAACAGTGGTTCAAGCCGGCCAACACCTGATCCTTTTTGCAGCTATTGCAGTTTCGGTTGTCTTTCTACTGCATTTCGGACGGATGTGGATCATCGGGCACCGGCCCAATCCTGTAAAGTTGGCCCTACTCGTTACGAGCATCGCGTTTTGGTGGTACTGCAATAATCTTGTCGCGAATATTATTGTAGGCATTGCGCTCTTCGAAGTTTTCCACGACGTGCAGTACCTCTCGCTGGTCTGGATCTACAATCGCAATCGCGTCGAGAAGGATAGCAACATCGGAGGATTCATGCGCTTCGTCTTTCGACGGAGCGGCTCGCTAATCGGACTTTATGTCGGCCTGGTTTTCGCCTATGGCTCGGTCGCTTATTTCAATGCGCACCTGGGAATGGAGAACATTAAGCGCATCCTCACAGGTGTGGTCACAGCTTCCACGCTGCTGCATTTTTATTATGATGGTTTTATCTGGAAGGTTCGGGAACGCTCCACCCGGCAATCGCTCGGGCTAAGCGGCGGCACCGCCGATGTATCGTTGGGCGGCATCCTTCCGGGCTGGGCCTGGCATGGGTTCAAATGGGTGGCGGTGTTTGTCATGCCGCTAGGCGCGCTCTGGTTTTGGCAGACACATCTAATGGTTCCAGAAGTCCAACGGCGGGCGTGGCTGGTGGCAGACGTGCCGTCTGGCGCAAAGCAGCACTTTGAGTATGGCGTTGCGCTGCAAAAGGCGAACCAATGGGAAAAGGCGGAAGAGCAATATAAAACCGCACTCCGTTTCAATCCTACCGATGCACAATCGCACATGAACCTTGCTGTCGCCTTGATGGCACAAGCCAAATTCGATGCGGCCGTGCCGCACATGAAAGAGGCGTTACGTCTCCAGCCAAACGAAGGCGAATTCTATTTGAGTTACGCGAATTTGCTTCAGCGCATTGGACGCGGAGACGAAGCCGGACCTCAGTATGAAGCAGCGGCGCGCCTGCTGCCGGATTCACCCGAGGCCCACTACAATTACGCATTGTTTCTTGCCTCAACAGGAAAAGAAAGTGATTCCGCCAGCGAATTGCGGCAAGTAGTTCAGCTCAAACCCGATTATGCGGATGCCCAACTGCAGTTGGCAAACGCCCTATTTGCAAAAGGTAATCTTGAGGAGGCCAAAATGCATTACATAGCGGCGCTTGGCACAGATCCCAAGTTAGCGGTCGCTCACAATAGTTTAGGCAGACTTTACCTGGCCCAGGGGCAGGTTTCTCAGGCCATTGTCCAATTCAGTGAAGCATTGCGCTTGAATCCCAATTACAAAGAGGCCGAGGAAAATCTGCGCGTTGCCAAAGCAAACGACGCTCAGTTTCTTGGGCAAACGCACAATTAATTTTTGGTTGGGCGCGCTCTCTATCTCAATCTGGATGACGCGTGGCGGGACGAACCTTTGGGTCTTCCTGTAGTTGACGCGCGGGCGTGGGGGCGACGATTGCGTTTCTCCGCGCCGCCACGGCTGATTAGCGAGTTTTATTCTGCGCACGGAACGAATCTCGCATCTCCGTTTTTGCTCTATGGGTCAGGCGATTTTCACTACCTGACGGCGCTGCGGTTGCGTCGCATTGCCGGACCGATCGGTGTCGTTTCATTCGATAATCATCCGGACTGGGATGTGCGCCCTCCGAAATGGGGTTGCGGTGGTTGGGTCAATCGCGCATTGGACTTAGCAAACGTTAAACGAGTGAGCGTATGGGGTTGCGGAAATTTCGAGTGTTGGTGGCCGCACCAAATTTTCGGAAACCGTCGCGCCGAACGCGCAGGCGTTTTGGAAGTTCATCCATGGGCAGACGATCGTCCTGCCAAGGATCGACATCGCCGGGGAGCGATCTTGCGGGATAATTGGCGCGCGCACTTTGAGCAATTTTCAAAAACGGCACCAGGAAACCCGCTTTATGTCACGATCGACCTTGACTGTCTCGATGCGAGCGAGGCAGTGACGAATTGGGAAGCTGGCCGCTTTACGATTACCGATCTGGAATGGGCACTCGGAAAATTGCGCGAATCCTCTCAGATTATTGGAGGCGATATTTGTGGCGCCTATTCACCGCCAAAGTACGCGCGCTTCAAACAGCGCTTCGCGGCCGAATTCGATCACCCGAAAATCCAGCTGCCAGATGCAGAGCGGATTCGTGAGATCAATCTGGCAGCTCTTGAAAAATTGTGGCCACTGTTGTCCGGCGCGTAAATGTTTCGGCGCCTCTGCACTCTCTTGCTAGCTGAGCGAAACCAGCACGATCCCGACGCTGATCAACAACGCGCCGATCGCCAGCCGCAGGTTGAGCTTTTCTTTTAGCACGATGCCTGCCATCAGCGTGATGAAAAGCACGCTTAAACCTTGAAACGGATAAAGGTAACTTAGGTCGAATCGCTGCAGCAATCCGAGTGTGAGAAAGAAAGAGATCGTCATTAGAATGATGCCGCTAGTAACCTTGGAGACAAACTGGGCGTTTCGGAAGCCGGTCGACCTGGAGGCCTCCATCGCTCGCTTCAAGATGAGCTGAGCGGCGACGAAACTTACCAGAGAAACAACGATCAATAAGAAGGCCAGAAAACTCACAGGCGTTCCTCGAATTGCGCGATCGGTTTCGCAACCAACGCCAGCCCAATAATCACCAGCGCGATTCCGCACCACCGCAGCGGCGAAATCAATTCGCCGAGAAAAATCCAACAGCCCAGTGGGACGAGGATATCGACCACACGCGACAGGGGAAACGCGATAGTGATCGGAATATATCTCAGCACATAAAGCCAGCTGATGAAGCTGGCGACAATGAGAAGAATGGCCCACCACACCAGCGGCGACGCCAAACCGTTTACACCGGTCCAGGACCATGCGCTGTCAGTGTTTGCGACCTCTGTTGCACCGCGTTTCAAAAGAAATTCGGACACCACTACGCACGCGACGCTAAGAACAAGTTGAAGCCAGGGGTTGGCGAAACCGGAAGGTCGCTTTTGCATCCGCTTTTTTAATGCGCAATGATGTCATCGCAAGTGGATTGATGTTGTTGTAGCCTCTTGCTGTTTCGACGCGTTCAACGCGCGTTACTACCGCTACACGGCGGCGCAACGCCGTGGCTACGAAGCTTCATGGGTTCGTCAAAGCTGATCGGCGTTCGGAAACTGCTGCAAAACAGGATCGTGACGTGTCGGGCCGAGATATTTGATTAGGCGGCGAAAGATCGGGTTGAGCAGCGGACTTGTGTGCGTGACATAGAGGTCGAGGGGCACAAGCTCGCAATCCAGATGCAGTTTCGGCTCGTAATTAAGCGGATTGCTGTAGTAATATTTTAAACCCTGCTCCAGTGCCCAGGAGATGATGTCGCGCAGCGTGTAAAAATAAAGATGCAGTTCCAGGGCCACGCTGTAGTCCAGACCAATGCATTCGTCATAAATCTTCTCGTCACAGACGAGGCAAAAACTGAATGCGACGATCTTGCCCAACTGGCGCCAGATGAAAAAGCGTGCTTGTTCCGGCATCTGTTGTGCAATCGCGCGAAAATAATCCTTTGTTAGTGTCTCAAATTTCAATGCTGAGCGCTCGTGGACTGCGAGATACAGGGGATAAATCTCATCAACAAGATCCGTGACGTCGTTGACGACCTCCAAGTCGATCTTGGGTGCATGCTCGGCTTTGCGGAATTTCCGGCGCAGATCTTTTCGGGTTGCCTTGCTAAGTGTGGAAAAATATTCGTCCCAGTTATGATAATGGAGCGAAAGCCGTGTCATCGGCATGCTGGGAATTCGTGCGTAACCATTCGCGGGGAACGCTTCGAGCTCCGAACGATAGTTTGAAGGGAAATCCTTCAGAACGACCAGGGAGGCCTTGTTGTGCCTTGCATAAGCCGAAATGCTCGCCTGCAACATGTTCGCTACCCACGCTTCGTCTTTCGGGTTACACGCGCCCAAATCCCCTGTACCCGCAGCGCAGCCAACCATCAAAACACGCATCGTTAAAAAACGCGGGAAAATTTTGCGAATACGATCAACCAGCGAACTAATTTTACCTGGCACGCCCTCGACCAGGTTTTGCCGAACAAAAAATACGGGCTGGATTCCCCGGGCACATCCCGAATCATCCTCGAGCAGCAGATAGTAGTGTTCGAAATTACCCTGGAGCGTTTCTTCTACGATATCGTAGTAACGATGGTCTTTGCACTTGTTGTGGAACGCGCGTGGCCACGCGTCGCAATTGTGCAGCTCGGACCCGGTGACGATCTTCGCCATTCCTTGCGGAGTTCGAATGCTGTTCCTATGCCGCATAGAATGCGATTTTCTCACTTTCCGCGACCAGGGTTGGATTGGCGATAATTCCGCATCTGGGTTTAAGAGGGCACCGATCTTCATTCGAAACAAACGCAAGGTGAACAAACCTGCGAGCAGGTTTGTCAAAATTGTTCGATACTGCGTCTTCGAAGTGAACCATATTTGGGAGCATTCCGTGCGGTCGAAGGTCCTGGTGATGGTGGCAGCTATCGCGCTGGCCATTTTTCTTGGCGCTGTGGATTATATTACAGGTCGCGATTGGGCAATGTCAGCTTTCTACCTGCTGCCGACGTGCGTCGCGGCATGGGCGGCCGGCCGGTGGGCGGGATTTGCCCTGGGGGCTTTGTGCACAGGCGCCTGGTTCTTTAGCGATATTCTCAATGGCGCGACATATCAGTCTGAGGTTATTCCCGTTTGGAATGCGATCATGCTTTTCGTATTTTTTTTGGTGGTAGTCTGGTTACTGACTGCATTCCAACGTTCTCACTATCACCTGGAGCAAGTCGTCGAGGAGCGAACAGCCGCGTTGCGAACGGAGATGGAAGAGCGCAAGCGGCTGGAACAGGCTAACCTCCAAGCGGAACGTCTTGGGGTGGTTGGCTCTATGGCAGCTCAGGTCGCCCATGAAATTCGGAATCCGCTTGGCTCCATTTCACTCAATCTTGACCTGATAGGAGACGAAGTTCACGCTTTCGCCAATTCCAGTGGCGGTTCCACCGGTGAATGCGAAGTCCTTCTTCGCGAGATGCGTTCGCAGGTATTGCGAATCCGCCAGGTGCTGCATGAATATCTCCGGTTCGCACGGATGCCGAAGTCTGAGCGTACCGCGATTTCACTCGCGGGTTTTCTTGAGGAAAAACTTAAGTTCGTGCAGCCGTTGCTCGATCAAAAGCACGTAGAGTTGAAGAGCAACTTTGATTCGAACCTGCCACCGGTTCACGTCGATGCCGAACAACTCTGGGAAGCTATCTTGAATCTAATCAGTAATGCATTGGATGCGATGCCCGACGGAGGAAACCTGACTGTCAGCACGCAAAAGCATGGTGCGGAAGCATTGGTAACAATCAGCGATAACGGTCACGGCATGACTGAGGAAGAAGCCAGGCGTCTTTTTGCTCCGTTTTTCACCACGAAGAGCGATGGCACAGGTCTCGGTCTTGCATATACGCAGCGGATCGTAACCGAACATGGCGGCAAGATTAATTGCGCTACCGCGAGCGGCAAAGGCAGCACGTTTAGCATTCAACTTCCGCTTTCTGTTGGTGCATAAGATGACGATTTCCATTTTTCAGGTTTCCGATGCAAGCGATTGGGCTGCGGTTGGCGAAGTGGGAGTAAATTCGTTAGTGTGGAGATAGGCGTATTACGAGGCGGTGTTCTTTTGAAAGGATATGAAAGAGTTGCGAAACAGATCTGTCTTGGTCGTTGACGACGATTCGGGGATGCTCCGGGCGATGACCAAAGTGCTGACTAATGAAGGCATGCGCGTCACGGGATTGTCTGATCCAACCGCGGTTGCCACGACGCTCGCGGTCTCTGAGTCACGATTCGACCTGGTCATCACTGATCTACGGATGCCAACTTTCAGTGGACGCGGTGTTTTGGCGCTCGCCAGCGCATTACCCAAATTGCCCGTTATCATCATCACCGCTTTTGGCGGACCTGATGTCGAAGCACAGGCGCTCCAATTGGGTGCCTTCGCGTTTCTCGAGAAGCCGGTCGCTGCCGCCGAATTGGTCGATGTGGTAAAGCGTGCCTTGGAAGCGTCGCCAATCTAAGAACTATAGGTATATGGCTTCATCGGATCCATGTAGTGGTCTCGAGGGAGTGCCAGTGCGAGTTAGGACTCGGACTGCTTCGATGTTTCAGCCTGCACAGCTTGCACTTTAATGAGGCCATCCCGAATGTGGAGATCGCGCTGCGGAAATGGAAACGCGATTCCCACTGCGCCCAAATGTTTGCAGATCAAGTAATTCAGGTCGCTTCTGAATCGACTTGGTCGTTGGCTCATCTGCTCACTCCAAACAACTAGCTCGAAATCGATTGAATTGTCCCCAAATTTCTCCAGAAAGGCGTCGGGCGCAGGCTCGTTCAGCGTGGCCGGATGTTCGCGGGCTGCGGCGATGAGCGCCTCACGTACCTTGTTCACGTCACTGTCGTAAGCGACGCCGACCGGCAGACGAAACCGCACCCGTCGATCCGTATGAGTCCAGTTTGTGACTGGCGAGTCGACAAATTTCTCGTTTGGCACAATCATCGCGATATTGTCGTTCGTTACGATGACTGTGCTGCGAGCGCGGATTTGCCTGACCTGGCCGGCGATGCCTGCGACTTCGATGCGATCCCCAATGGCAATGGGCCGTTCAGCCAGGATCAAAAGCCCGCTGATGAAATTGCTGGCGATGTTTTTCAAACCGAATCCCACGCCAACGCCGACCGCGCCGGCGAACACGGTTAGCGTTCCGATATGGACGCCGCTGTTTTCCAAGACGACAATGATCCCAATGATCAGCACGGCGTAGCTGACGATTTGTGCTATGGCGTGCTGCAGGGGGCGGTCGAGGCCGCTTCTGGCCAGGAAGCGATTAAAAAGGAAACGCTTTGTCCGGGATGAGAGCCAAAAAACGCCGATCAGAAGTGCGATAAGTAGAAAAATTTGAAACAAGCTCAGCGTTATTCCGGGCAAAGGCGCGTTCCAGGCAAGGGGCACTCCCGCCGCATTGATGGCGCTGACCGTGAAGAAAACGAGCGCGCACAGACTGAGGATCGTCGTGACGATCGCAACAAAATTAGTGTCGATCTTGAACCGGCTGAAAAGGCGGCGCACCAGATCGCTCTGCAGGAATCGCGCGACAATAAGGCCTGCCGCGAAAAGGGCGGCGAACGCGATTAATCCTAAAAACGTGATGTAGTGTCCGCCGATCTGGAACAACGGCTTTTCCAACAGCGGAAAACTCATCGAAACCTAGTCTGAGCCTCGTGTTTCGGTTGCGCAACCAACCAATAAGCAAAAAACACGGCGTCTGCCGTGTTTTTGCCTTCAGAATGAATGAACCCTTTAATAAAGGGGCATCCGCACTACTGCTTGGATGCCTTTTCTTCGATATATTTAATCACGTCGCCGACTGTCTGCAGTTTTTCTGCATCTTCGTCCGGCACTTCCACCCCAAACTCCTCCTCAAATGCCATCACCAGTTCAACGATATCCAGAGAGTCTGCGCCTAAATCCTCAATAAATGAAGCCTGTGGCGTAACCTGCTCCGGGTTTACGCCCAGTTGCTCGACAATAATGTCCTTAACTTTCTCTTCGATCGATTTTTCCGCCATAAAATTTGTTCGGTTTATGTTAGTCGCTCGTGGAAAAGCCCAAAGCATTCCCGAGCACAGCATGGCAAGTAAATGAATTAAACAGGTTGTCAATCATTTTCGGGATTGGCAGTAGCACCTTCACGTTTGCGTCCGTTTGTCATTCGAGTAGATGAGGCCGATGACATCGTCCACTGTCCAGGCTGCCGATCTGCTTGATCTAAGACTCCTGCCTGCCTGGGTCAAAGAACCCATTGATACGAGCGACTATCAGCGCTACGCCGGTGAAGACGAGCGGGAAGACCTGCGCGGGCGACGCAAGGGCAAACGCCCGACGCACAAGCGAACGGCAACAGATTTACGCAAATTCAAGAGGACAGGGCATGACTCCGAGAGGGGTCCGCGGACGGCCCGTCGGGCCCGCCCGGGACCAAATCGCAGGGAATCGTCTCACCGCGAAATTCAGGCTAAAGTCTCCGCGCCAGTCGCGACAGAGGTTGCGATTCGTTTTCTCCCATACCCGCCGGCGTTCGGAAACGTTGTAGCGCAAATCAAATCAGGTTCAGTGGCGTACTCACTGTACGCCCTGGCGCGTTTGTTCCTTGAAAAGCCCGAGCGCTACGAGGTGCGGCTCACGATGAAAGCGGAATCGACGCTTTATCAGCTTGGCGACAATGGGGCATTGTCCCTGAATCGCGAATTTCTAGAGCGAAATGCATTTCGGTTCACTCAGTCCGATTTCTACAGGGTGGACATTACCGAGTCGGAGCCAATCAAGGGAAACTTCTCAAATGTGGCGCGGTGCCGATTGAGCGGAACGCTTTTGGGCCCGACGAACCATCACAATTATCAATTGCAGCTGCGTAACCTGTATGAGCAACGGTTCAGCCGCCGGCTCAGCTTCGCTGATTATCAGCGCCAGATCGAGATCGTGAATGATGCGACGTTGGTTGAGCGCTGGAAAGAGGAAGCCAGGAGGGTGATTACCTATACGACGAGCCGCGAAGAGGTTCCCTTGACGTTCTCATCGGCAACGGAAGCAGAGCGGCATTTCCGCTCGCATTATTTGGAGGAGTTGATTAAGAGGTTGGCGGAAGCCACTGTCGGCGGTGTCCTGAGCCGGAATTTGCCCGACAAGTTACTTAATCGCTCGGTGGAGGAGGCCTGGGTACGCGAAACGCGCTCGCCCTCGGGCATGATGCAGGAGTTGGCTGGACGTTTGCGACAAGATGGCCTCCAGGTTTTTCGCCACCGTCGTGGAATGCTGTTTGTCTCGCCAATTCGAACACGCGCTTTTGTTCACGAACAGGCGGGCGTGTCTTCATCCGTGAATGCGATTCTCGAAGCGCTGGCGGGGACAGCGATAATTAATCGCAAACAGCTTTTTGAAAAGTTGATTAGCGATGTGACAACCGTGGATGCAGAGCCACGCAAACTCGCGCTTGCGTCCGACCTGCGTTGGCTAATCAACGAGGGTTACGTGATCGAGTTCAATGACGGATCGCTCGATGTTCCACGAGGAAAGGTTAAGCAGCGGGCGGTCATAGCGTCGGAAGTGCGAGCCGCAGAATCAGTCGCATCCGGATCTGACGAACCGGCGGTACAGACGCTGGCATTGGCGATTTGGCCTGGACCCTACCTGCTAACGATTCTTAGCGAAGGCGCCGGGTCGCCTCCCTCGTAACGAACGACTTCGTTTTTTTCATTCAAAACCGCGACCCGCGGTGCATGCAATTTCGCTTCTTCGAGGACGTAGCGGGCAAAACTCATGATGGTGAGGCGGTCGCCAATTTTACCTAGGTGTGCCGTCGCACCGTTTAGTTCGATGATTCCCCGCTGTGCTTCGCCAAAAATTGCATAGGTCTCGAATCGTTGGCCATTGTTCAAATTGCTCACGAGGATTTTTTCATATGGAATCAGGCCAACGAATTCAGCCAGATCGGCGGAAACTGTGAGGCTTCCTTCATAATCGAGGCTTGCGCCAGTGACTGCAGCGCGATGGATTTTTGATTTGAGGAGAGTCAGTTGCATCGATTCGATTCGTTCGCGTCTGCATCGGCCCCGAATCATTCGGGAGACGTCCTGCAATTTAGATCGCGCCTGCTTTTCGAAGCACCTTATAAGCGCCGTGTTTATTGATTGTCTTTAGACCACGGGCTGTAACGCGAACGCGGACAAACTTCTTTAGCTCCGGCACCCAAATACGCTGGTTATGTAGATTCGGCGCGAAGATACGCGGCACACTTTTTGTGATGTGCCGGCCCACGCCGCCCTTCTTTTTCGCCAAGCCGCGGCGGTGGATGACGCTGCCGCGCGTCGCTTTGGATCCCGTAATACTGCAAATTCTGGACATGATATTGCCTCAAAAACAGGCGCGTAAGCTGCCGCGCATCAGTCCACAGGTCAAGTAGATGTTAAAGGAAATGACGAAAATCCAGAACGACGAATGACGAAGCCCGAATAAGGGCGTGATTGTTAAATCGTAGCAACATTGCATCGGTTCGCGGTCCAAATGTTTTGGCGATCTGCGAAACCAGCTGCTTCGTCATCGTCTTCATTCATGGTTGAACGCGCAACTACAAGCGGCGGTCAAATTTAGCTCGCACAAGAACCGGTCGAGTCGGCAAGATCAATATTTCGTGTAACCGATGCACAAAAATAATCACAAACTGCGGATTGGAATTGTCGGAGCGGGCAACATTGTTCGCGCGCGCCACTTGCCAGCCCTCAAAAACCATCCCGAGGTGGAGATTGTGGCCGTCTCTAATTCCACCTACGAAAGCTCGGAGAAATTTTGCCAGGAATACTGTTCGTCAGCTACGCCGATGCGAAACTGGGCCGAACTGCTGGCCCTCCCGGATATCGACATCATCTGGATCGGGACCCCGCCAGTGATGCACTCGGCGGTGACTATCTCGGCATTGGAGGCTGGTAAACACGTTTTCTGTCAGGCGCGCATGTCGATGGACTTGGCGGAATCCGAGGAAATGCTTGCCGCCTCAAAGCGGTATCCCGAACTGGTTACCATGCTTTGTCCGCCCCCGATGGGAATGCGCGCTGATTTACTTGTGAAAAAACTTCTGGCCGAGGATTACATCGGTCGTCCGCATCACGTGCGATTACAAAGTTTTACCAGCAACTATCTGGATATGAGTGCTCCGTCACATTGGCGCCAGAAGATTGAAATCAGCGGACTTCACGTCCTCACATTGGGGATCTATATCGAAGTGTTGCAGCGCTGGCTTGGAGACATCAATGGCGTCTTCGCTCGCGGCAAACTCATTCAGCCAATCCGTCAGGGTTATGAGGTCATTATTCCTGATCTGCTCACCGTTCTTTGCGCTTTCGATAACGGCGCAGAAGGCGTGCTCGAATTCAGTGGGATCGACGCGTTGGCGCCAAGTGATCGGGTGGAAATTTACGGCAGCAGCGGCACGCTCACTTACGATTTCGATTCTGATGTAGTGCAAGCCGGTAAGCTTGGCGATCGCGGACTGCACGTTATCGAACTTCCCTCGGAATTAGAGACCGAGTGGCGGGTGGAGGAAGACTTTCTAGCCGCGGTAAAATCGAAGGGCCGCGTGCGTCCCCATCCCAATTTCGAGGACGGCCTTCGTTACATGCGCGTCGTGCAAGCCGTTGCTGATTCTCGGGCCCGAAACGAATGGGTAGCCGTTAAGCGTTAAGTACAACACGCTTCTCGTTAGGGCGTCATCGCGTTTCCCACGAGAAGGCGCCTCACGATCAGTGACCAGACCAGCAGTGTGATCAGTTGGTACCACGCGAAAAACCGGTCATAGCCGCGTCGACGGGCAATGAGTCCACCGCCAGCCAACACCGCATATTGACCCACAAAAGGCAGGTACCAAATCGGGTGAAAGATATCTCCGTGGATTGCGGTTTGGGTAATGTCCAGCAAACACATCGCAATGAACGTCGAATAATAGCCCGAGCGGTTTCGTTCGAAGCGACCCTGGTGTTCTTCTGCTTCGGATAGATCGGGCGGGTAAAGGAACACGGTCAACATGTAAAGAGTGATCGTCCAGACGATCAGCACGAGGAACTTGTCGAAGCTCCAGTTGACCTCCGTATTCCACTTGAATGTGATCCACCATTGCAAGGCCAGTAGTAAGAGCGTCGCGAGAGTTAGGACAATGTGGACTTCATCGAGTGGATTCTCGTTCCGGCGGTAAAACGCCCGGCCAGCACCGGCGAGCAGATTGGTCACGCCGAGACCAATGATGATCGACATCAACGCCGCGATAAACTCGAAGCTGCTCATCAGGTTCTGCTGGTTCTGCATCGCGTGCGACCTTAACGCAGGCTCATTCGTGAAATCGAGCGGCAAATGGCCATTTGACTAGCGCGCTCCAAGCGAAGTGGGTCTGGCTAACAACCACTCCATTGCCTTATTCAAGTCGGCCAGCGCAGTTCCTTCGATCGGATCATTGTGATGGGCGCCGCGCAATGAGATTACATGTTTCTCGCCGGCATAAGCATCGACCACCAGCCGGTGATACCGAGCCGGAACGATTTCGTCTTTTTCCGCAAGCAGAAAAATGGCTGGCGCGTGAATTGCGTTCGCGTTTGCAATGCTGTCGAGATCTTTCGGAATTTGTAATGCAACAGGACCTGCCAGCAGCCATAAATTCCACCAGCCAAATCGCCGCAGAATCATTTCGCGTAACGGTGGAGGATTCTGCAGAATTAATCCGGTAACCGGGCGATGCGCTGCTACATGAAGCGCAGCGGTCGCACCGAGGCTCGTCCCAAAAGGGATAATTGGCCGGTCGCCTGCACGGCGCCGTAATTCATCAAACGCTGCAAGCGCCGCCGGCCCGATCTTGGAAAGCCGCGCCAGCCCGGTGCTGCCGCCGAATCCAGGATAATTCATTCCCCAGATTTCGATTGCGCGATCATTCCAAATCTCCGCCTCAGCAGCGGGCCAACGCTCAGCGCGGTCAGCGTTACCATAAAAACGCAACACATAAACGTCCGCTTCGGCTTTGGATCGCGCCAGCGGGGATTGCGCCGTCCAGATTTCCAATTGTTCGTTTTCAAACGGAATAGTTTTTCGAACCGCGCTACCCGCATCGATTGGTGTCCTTGTTGGAAACAGAATCAGGTGGTCCGGCAAATGACCGAAAAATATCACGGCGAAATATACGACGCCGATTGCAATTAAGCGCCAGGACGACGGCAATATCTTTACTTTCGTGATCAGAGAACTGCGTGCGTGGAAACTTTCTTAAGCCTGCAATTTTCGAGAATCGGTTCTTGTGATGCAAGTCCCGCAATTAGGCGACTTTTCTAGCACATAACCGCAGGTATGATTGGACTTGTGCAATCCTCCGCAGAAAGGAAAGCGGTTTACGGTGCCTTGCGTGAATCAGTGAAACCTGATGTAGCGAGCGCGATTGAGAACCTCATTGATCAGGCGCCGGATGCCGAGCTCTCTCGCGTGAACGCACTGGCGTTCGCGGTCCGTCACAGCCTGAACGAAGAAGATGTGATCGCCGGTCTTCTGCACGCGTCCCGCCTCGGATTGTTCGACCTGGCGTGGAATATTCTTTGTCCTGGCTGCGGTGGCGTTCTGAACACTGGCGAAACGTTAAAGACGGTGAATCAGGACGAATACAGTTGCGCGCTTTGCGCCTGTGGTTACGAGCCGACTCTGGATGAAATGGTCGAAGTCACATTTACCGTCAGCCCGCACGTGCGAAAAATCGCTGCGCATGCTCCGGACACGTTGCCGTGGATCCAGTATTTCAAACAGGTGTTCTGGAGCTCCGGGGTTGATATGCCAGACGATGAAGAGTTGGCCAAGCTGGTGGACGAAATCACGCTAGACACAATCGAGCTGCCGCCTGGTGAGAAAGTCGTGTTGTCATTGGAGTTGCCAAAGGAGTTCGTAATCATTTTCGATCCAGTCGCCCACCTGGCGCATTTCATTGACGTAAAAGGCGAGGCGACTGGCGAACAGCAATCACTGTCTTTTGTTATGACCAACGATCAGGCACCGACTGCAACGACGCAGATGCGTCCGGGACCTGTGCGCATTTTCCTGGAGAACCGGTCCACACGGCGGACGTTGCCCGGCCTCTGGATCGCAGGCGACAAGCTGCATCATCTTCTCGGCAGGCGCCGGCCATTCCTGACGGCGAAGCGGCTGCTCAGCAACCAAACGTTCCGTGATATTTATCGTACCGACACGCTGTCGGTAGATCAGCGGCTCAAGATCACGAGCCTGACATTTCTCTTCACCGACCTCAAAGGCTCCACCGAACTGTACGAACGCGTAGGCGATCTTGTAGCGTACGATCTGGTGCGCGCCCATTTCCGGTTGCTCAACGAAATCGTCGCGGCCGAAGGTGGCGCAGTGGTGAAAACAATCGGGGATGCGGTGATGGCGACGTTCCCGACACCGGAGCGCGCGATGGCTGCGGCACTCCGAATGCGCGATGCGTTGAAGGAGTTAAACGAAGAGTTGGTGTTGAAAATCGGAATTCACCAAGGGCCATGTCTCGCAGTGTCCCTCAACGATCGACAGGATTATTTTGGGCAGACTGTGAACATCGCTTCGCGCGTTCAGGGCCTGGCCAACGCAAGTTCGATTTTCGTTACGCGCCAGGTTGTCGAGCACAGCGAGGCATCAAAGCTTCTACGAGCAAGCGGCGCGGAGCCAACGGCGCACCGGCGTTCCTTGCGTGGTATTGCCACCCAGTTCGAGATATTCGAAATCGCGTGACGGTTCACGCTCGTCATGTGTCCCAATTTAAAGACCTGCAGCGCGTTTGCCTGGGGACAGGCTGCACCCGGTTCAAATTTTAGCTTTTCTTTAAATCCGCTAAATCTTTTAGCACCTGCTCGCTATGTTCGGCGGGCTTCACGCCAGTATAAACTTTTGCGACTTCGCCTTTGGGATTAATAATGAATGTATTGCGCGCGGCGAGTTTGCTTCCTTTGTAATCCATCACAGATCCATACTCAGTCGAAACTTTCGCATCTGGATCGGCGAGCAGCTTGAAGTTGAGTCCTTCCTTCGTGCAGAAATCCTTGTGCGATTGAGCGGTGTCCACGCTCACACCCAGAATCACTACTCCAGACTCCTGGTATTTTGCCAGATCACGCTGGAAGTTGCGCGCCTCCAGGGTGCAGCCACTGGTGAAATCTTTCGGGTAAAAATAAAGCACCACCCATTTTCCGAGACAATCCTTCAGGCTCACCCGCGAACCGTCGCCAGTCGTTAGGCTGAACTCAGGAGCTGGTTTTCCGACCTCTGGTTGCTGTTGCGTTTCCGCCGCGCCCACGAATCCTAGTGTAGTGAATCCAACTGCTATCGATAAGAATATTTTGTTCATTTTCGCATCTCCTGATTTCTGACGAAGCTACCAATGTTTGAATTGCAATCAAAAGGAAGATGATCTCGCTAATCTGGACAGTTGGTCATTCGACGCGGGCGATCGACGAATTCATTTCATTACTTCAGGCACATCACATCAAGCTCCTCGCCGATGTTAGAAGCTTGCCCGGATCGAGGCGTTATCCGCAGTTTAATCAGGAGACACTCGCTGACTCGTTAGGCAAAGTTGAGATCCGCTACGAACATTTTCCCCAACTTGGCGGACGACGAAAGCCAAGTTTGGATTCACGTAATCTCGCCTGGCGTAATGCCTCATTTCGTGGTTACGCCGATTACATGGAAACAGATAAATTCCACAAAGGTATCGAGCGTTTTCTCAATCTCGCAAGCGAGTCAGGACCAACTGCCATCATGTGTGCAGAAGCGGTTTGGTGGCGTTGTCATCGGTCACTGATTTCCGATTACCTTAAGGCGCGCGGCGTCGAGGTGATGCACATCCTCGATGCAAATAAAACTCAGCTGCATCCGTACACTTCGGCAGCGCGAGTTGTGAACGGGAAACTTAGTTACGCAGAAAACACACTGCTGTAGCAAAAGTCGATGACCGCCGGCGTGATTAGGAAGGCCGATTCGCGTTCTGACGCTCACTGTCTTCACCAGCTCCGACGCGGAGTAGCGGGCTGCTATTTCTTATTCCAGTCTCGATGCGCGATGTGCGCCGGAACAGGTGGCCTCTGCTTCTCGTCTTCCATCATTCGCTCAGTTAGCCATTCGACCCATTCAAAGTATGTGTCTCGTTGAGCGTCTCTGCGCAGATCTGCGATGTAGCGGGATAACTTTCTCCAGGAGGCAACAATGGGGCCACTAAAAAAATCACCGACCAGATCAAGCGTCACCTCGCGACGAAATACCAGCAGGCCAAGACTTTCCCAGGTTAACGAAACCATGTAAACGGCGTCTTCGCCATCCGGTCCGAGTAATTCATGGATCTTCTTTGCGTCGGCGCCATCTGGAAGTGAGAGCACGCGGCGAAGTGCACTGGTAAACACCGGACTCTGGAATGATTTCACAAGCTCAAGCATCGCTTCCCTTCGCCTTTGTTGGCGGTAATAACGAATTTGCACCCCTGCGAAAATGACGCCGGCCGTCACGGCAAAAGCATTGATTAGATTTGCGAGAGTCGAGAGGTCCACCTCAGCGAGGATCGGTTACACGGCCGAGAAAAAGACAGACGCCGCTGGGCACATGCTGAATTGCATAGACGAACGGCCGATCGACCTTCACCTCAATTGGCGGCGGTTTTGGGCCCCGCATCGCCGTGGCCCTCATCATTACAACGGCAGTCGCGGCGGCCGCTTCCGTTCCCTTTTCGTCCACAGCAATGAAGGTCTTGTGAAAGACATTGGAGATGTAGAGGTAATCATTCGGCTTGCGTGGCGCCATCTTGTCGAAATTGGCGCTACCTCGCGGAATATCGAATGCGCTTTTCATTCCAAGTGCCTGAAGTTTTTCCGCGAGGGCAACGGTCGGCGGTTCGAGCTTGAACTTTGGCAAATGCAGATCGACATCCCGCGCTTCGAGCCTCGCGCATCCTGCTAAAACGTCCGCGGTGAGCTTCGTTTCCAATGCATGCAGACCATTTATCTCGTCGGGAAGAAGAATGAGAAATTGGAGGTCGTCTCCAATATAGGGAACGCTGACTGCCAGGAAGCCCTCGCGCTTGGCATAGCCAAATCGCGCGGTTTTTCGCATCATCGGAACATTTACCGGAGCGCCGCCGCGGATGTAGAACAATTCTGGCTGCGTTGTCTTTTCGGAAAATGCATCCGCCCAAGGTGCTTTGAGATAAAGTGCGTTCGCCAGCACGAGCCGTGTCAGCTTATTCAGTGCGTTCGCAGGGATGAGATCTCGAATTTTATCGTGCGTCTGGTCTGCCACCCATTGGTTGATGTGCTGTGTCGCGGCCGCGGGATCTGCAACGAAATTGAGCGGCTCAAATGCAGCGCCGTAGTTTTGTTTTACCAGCGACAAAAAATTCTGACGAAAATCATAGTCTTTTTGAGCGAAGAGGCGGTTGGCGATGTTTAGCGTCATTGGTTCGCTCGGGCCGCCAAATTCCTTGGATTTCTTCACCATTTCGGCCGTCTTCATGCTCATTTCTTCCAAAGAATACTGGAGGGAAGCGAACGACGCAGACACCGCGCTCGGGTCAGTTGGAAAATGGAGCACGCTCGCCATCTCGGTGCGGGTGTCGCCATCAGCGCCGGCGAACGTCATCGCGAGGGCGTTTTCAATCGAATAGGGTGAAATGCAAAGGTTGTCGTTGCCTGTGGCGAGTTGGCGGTGAAGATCGACAGCGAACTCGTTTGTCGCTTTTGCCGCCAGGTCGAAATTTGTCGCGGCGTGCGCCATTGCAGGGACCAAAGCGCCGAATAGCTGCAATATCAAAAGGCGTTTCATGCAAGCCATGAAACATTAAAATGGCGAAGCTTGCGACGCTATTTTGGCGCGTTCGTCTCAGTGTTGATGGCCTGTGCCAGGATCATGCCGGGTTCGACCCGTTGAAGAGCGCGCGTTCCGTGTGACAATTTCCCATGGATGAAGCAAAAATCCCGACTCGCGCTGATATCTCCGACTCTGACAAGTGGGACCTGAAGCATGTTTTTGCTAATGTCGGCAAATGGCAGGAAGACTTTGCCTGGCTCCAGCAAACCTACCCAAAGTTTCAGGACTGGAACGGCAGAGTAGGGGAGTCGGCGGAGACGCTGGCAGCACTACTCGAATTCGAAAAGTCGCTCGATTTGAAGTTCGAGCGCATTTATCACTACGCGTCACTGCAACTGGCGGAGGATAGCACCAACAACGAATATCTTACACGGATTGGACAGGTTCAGAATCTGCTCACAAAGATCGGCGAAACAGCCGCGTTTGTTGTTCCCGGAATTCTGTCGATTGGTGACGCAACATTTGCCAAATTTGTTGCCAACCCTGTGCTCGCTGAATGGCGGATCAAGTTGCACAAGATTCGCCGAATGAAACCGCATGTGTTGTCGGTACCCGAGGAACGTCTTCTTGCGCTGGGCAGCGTCGCGCTGAGCGGTTACGATGACACTTTTTCACAACTGACCGACGTGGACATGAAGTTCGGCGCCGTGACCGACGCGGCCGGTCGCGAGAAACCGCTTACCCAAAGCTCGTTCAGCTCATTCCTGGTCAAGCGTGACCGTGGGCTACGCCAGCGCGCTTTTCATCAATTCCATGCAGAATTTCGCGACCATCAGTATACGCTTGCCGCGTCACTTGCTTACTCGGTCAAAGCAGATGTCTTCCACGCGCAAGCGAGACATTATTCGTCTGCTCTCGAGGCTGCACTATTCCCGGATGATGTGCCGATGGCGGTTTATGACGGGTTGATTCGATCGGTTCGCGTAAATTTGAAACCGCTTTTTCGCTATTTCGATTTGCGCCGCCGAGCGCTTGGGTTGCAGGAACTGCATCACTACGACACCTACGTGCCGCTTGTTCCGGAAATCGAGACTCGTTTCACGTTCGATCAGGCCACCGAAATGGTCTTGGACGCGCTCGAACCGCTTGGGAAGGAATATGTAGATACTCTCGCCGAAGGGCTACGTACCCGTCGCTGGTGTGATCGATACGAGACGAAGGGCAAACGCAGCGGCGCGTTTTCATCCGGAAGCTATCAAGCGCCTCCCTACATTCTGATGAATTATAAGGAGGATGTCTTCTCCGATGTGTATACGCTTGCACACGAAGCGGGTCACTCGATGCACAGCTGGTTCTCGCAAAATTCACAGCGGTTTCAGGATTACGAGTATCCGATTTTCCTGGCCGAAGTTGCATCGACGTTTAACGAGGAGCTCCTCACCGATCATCTGCTCAAAACGACGGACAATCCCAAGATGCGCGCCTACATTATCAACCGGCAGATCGACGACCTGCGCAGCACATTGTTCCGGCAGACCATGTTTGCTGAATTTGAAAAGATAATTCACGCTATCGAAGAAAGCGGCGACGCGCTGACCCTTGACGTTTTTAGATCCCATTATCACAAGCTGCTCGAAACCTATTTTGCCGAAAACTTCGTGCTCGATCCGGAGCTGGATTTGGAATGCCTGCGTATTCCGCACTTCTATCACGCGTTCTATGTCTACAAGTATGCGACGGGAATTTCAGCTGCGGTGACGCTTTCGCAGCGCGTGCTTTCCGGAGAGCCAGGAAGCGTGGAAGCGTACCTTGGTTTTCTGCGTTCCGGTGGCTCGAAGTTTCCACTGGAAACATTAAAGGCAGCAGGAGTGGACATGACCACGCCCACGCCGACTGAGAGCACTTTGCGTTTATTCGAACAACGGCTCGACGAGTTCGAATCGCTGTTGCTGTAAGCCGTCTATGTCAGAGGGCATGGTGTTTGCGTTGGCGTCTCACAGAAACGTTCTACAACTTCCAATATGCAGCTCGATCCGGAAGGAGTTCGCCAGCGATTAGAACCTCTGTTCCGGGAAAACTTCGAAAAGTTTGGAGAGTTGGGCGCGGCGGTTTCTATCTGGCAAGATGGAAAACCAGTTGTCGATCTTTACGGCGGATTTTGCGATACCCGCCATGAAAAACCTTGGGAAGCCGGGACGCTCGTCCTCATCTGGTCCGCTACCAAGGGAATTGGCAGCGCATGTCTCCTGCACGTGTTACAAGAGCATAAGGTCGATATAAGCACTCCAGTAGCGGAATTTTGGCCGGAATTTGCTCAATCCGGCAAAGAAAAGATCACGCTTGCGCAGCTTGTTTCACATCAAGGCGGTCTTTGCGCGCTGGATCAGCGAGTCGACATACTCGACTACAATGCAGTGATTGGGGCAGTTGAAGCGCAGAAACCGTTGTGGCCCCCAGGGAGCGCACATGGTTATCACGCTCGCACGTTTGGATTCCTGCTGGATGAACTCGTGCGTCGAATCACGGGAAAAACGCTGTCGCGGTATTGGCGCGAAGTGTTTGCCGAGCCGCTTGGTCTCGATCTTTGGATCGGTTTGCCGGAAAAAGAAAATTCACGCGTTGCAACTATTTACGCTGCAAAAAGCGGCAACCCGCCGGAGGCGAAAAACCGCGAGTCCGGTTCGGACTTTTATGTTGATCTGGTCACGCCCGGCACACTGGCGCGCAAAACATTTACGTCACCATACGGATTGCAGTCCGTTAGCGGTATGAACACTCCCGCTATCCGCGCCCAAACAATCGTTTCATTTGGCGGGATCGGGACTGCGTCCGCGCTTACAAAGTTTTATTCCATGCTTGCGAGTGGCGGAGAATTCGGTGCGCAACGCTTTTTCTCGAGCGAAACGATTGCATGGATGACCACCACGCTGGCGGATGGCTCAGACCGGGTCTTTCAAATGCCGACAGCGTTTTCGGCCGGGTTCATGAAAGATCCGCGAAGCACAACGCGTAGACTGTTCGGCCCGTCGACGAACGCATTCGGTCATCCGGGCGCCGGCGGCGCCAACGTCTTTGCCGATCCTGAAAACAGACTTGCCTTCGCATACACCATGAACCAAATGGAACAGCAGATCTTGCCTAACGAGAAATCCTTGCGCCTGATCGATTCCATTTACGAGTAGGCACTCGAACCAGCTGGACTTGAGTGTCACCGCATCCCGGCTGGCAGCGCGATCCCTATTCGCCAATGATTGTGAGCGAGATTTTTCGCCGATGCGGTGCGCGACGATGTTCGAACAGGAAAATGCCCTGCCAGGTTCCCAGCTGCATTTCACCATCAACAATGGGTACTGTCTCGCTGGTACGCGTTAGCACCATGCGAATGTGCGATGGCATGTCGTCGCTGCCTTCGGAGTCGTGCGTGAAATAATCCGCATCTTCGGGCACGAGCCGGTCGAAGAATTTTTCCAAATCGCGTCGCGCTGTGGGATCAGCATTTTCCATGATGATCACGCTGCAACTGGTGTGCTGGACAAAAACGGTCGCCGTCCCGTCTTGTATACCGCACTGGCCGATCTTTAACTGCACTTCTTCCGTGATTTCGTAAAGTCCCTTGCCGTTGGTTCGAATCTCAATCCGATCGTGGCAGATGCTCATTGGTTTAGTGAAAGCTCCGTACCATTTCCGTGTGGAAAAATAAACAGAAAGAGGTTTCCGGCCGCTTCCGTCGGAATGACAAACAAGGCGGAATCAGGTTTATCGCGCGTTGATCTCTGCATCAGCTGATGCGTAATAGTCATTAGTGCGAGGCGATCTGGAAAGGGTGTTGTTTGATGAGCCGGCGATTCACCGGCGCTTGGATGATATGGCCGCGAAGATTTCCACGGACTATAGCGAACAGGAATTAACTGTGATTGCAGTCTTGCATGGGAGCCTGATGTTCGTCGCAGACCTGCTTCGCCGAATTCCACTTCCCCTGAAGCTGGAGTGTCTCAGCGTGGCTAGTTATTATGGAAAAACCCAAACCAGCGGCGAGGTCGGTTTCAAACAGGTCACCGTCCCGGACATCGTGGGTCGCGATGTTTTGATCGTAGACGATATTTTGGATAGCGGTCATACGCTCGCCGCGATTCGCGAAACGTTGGAGACGGCAAGGCCGAGCAGTATCCGGACGTGCGTGCTGTTGAGCAAAAAGAAACAACGCGCCCGGGAGGTCGATACAGATTATGTTGGATTTGAAATCGAAGACGAATTTGTGGTCGGTTACGGGCTCGATTTCAGGGAACGGTATCGCAATCTGCCTTATATAGGAGTGCTGAGAAGAGAATTGCTGGAGCGACCGGACAGATGAAGGTGCGATTACAATTTTACGCGCAATTGCGTGATCTGGTTGGAATGCGCGAGATGGATATCGATCTCGCGGAGGGCGCAACTGTCCGCGATCTGCTCGACGAAATCTATTCGCGACAACCCAAGCTTCGTTCGCATGACAAAAGCATCTTGGTTGGCGTAGGCGTGGAATTCATAGATCGAAATTACAAACTTAAACCGGGCGAGGAGATTTCAGTCATGCCACCCGTGCAGGGCGGATAAGCTTGGCAGTGTGCATAAGACTGACCGCCTCCCTAACGCGAAAATGATCTAGCTTGAGGCGCGTCGATTCCGTGCGCGCTTCTAATTCAGTCTCGGAAATTTTTGAAATTTGTGGCGACGCCAAAGTCACGGTTGCGGATAAATTGGATAACTGCCTGGAGGTCGTCCTTCTTTTTTCCCGTAACTCGAATCTGCCGATCCTGCAGTTGGCTTTGCACCTTGAAACCTTGCGACTTGATCGCCTGAATAATTTCCTTTGCCTTGTCGCCTTCGAGTCCCTGTTGAATCTTTAGTTCCTGTCGAGCGTGACCAACGGATGAAATGGCGGGATCGCCTTGTTCAATATTGCGCAAATCTACTCCGCGCTTCGAAAATTTGCCGATGAGAATCTCGCGTAGTCCCCGCAGAAAAGAAGCGTCCTGGGCGGTGAGCGTGATCCTGTCCTTCTCGGTAAGTATCTCGGTTGTAATGCCCTTGAAGTCGAACCGAGTGGCCAGTTCTTTGCGTGCCTGATTAACCGCATTATCAAGTTCCTGCTTATCCACTTCAGATACGATGTCGAACGAAGGCATGGGAAGTCTGGATACTAGATACTTGATGCTCGATGCCGAATCCAACGCAAGCGGACCATCATGGATTTGCCTCTATGATTCTGATATCACCATTCGCCGTGCGCAGCTTGATTGCGCTCCCTCCTCCGCCGTGAACTAGCATGTCGATCTTCGTAGTTCCTGCGAATACCGGTCGTGCGACTGGAGGATTATCAAAGTCGTTGTCGATTTTTCCGGACGCTGTTTCGGCAATGAGATGGAAGGCAGCATTCGTGGGAAGAAATGCCCAGGTGTTTCCCCGGGCGACATTGGCTTGGACCGAAAATGTTCCATGTTCCCACCAGTCGTAGGACACGGAGAGATTGCCGCGCTGCAGCGTGAGGTCGACATCGCTAAAGCAATTGTGCGCGATCATACGACCATCGCCTAACCAGGCATGCACACTTCGTCCACGCATTCCGTCCAGAAAGACTTCGCCAGCATCCAGCCGCAGTTGGGATATATTAGCGGTCGCAGGAACAACGAAGGTGCAATCCACCGTTCCGGATCGATCAAATAACGCCCACTTCGGTCTCGGAGGAAGTTTGACGTTGATTGAAGCAGAAGTTGGCCGCACAGAAACATCGATCGTGATCTGCCTCAGCCGCATGCGACTATAAGCTTTCTTCGTTGTCTGAACCCGCATTTCGTTTGTATTCGATCCGTAAATCAGAACGGCTCCATCATGGTTATGAATAGTTATGTCGGCGGTCGGCTGAATCGTGTAAAGCCGGTCGAAAGTTTCCTCCAAAACGGGACCATTCTCCGAGCCACAGCCAACAAGCGACAAGAACAGTACGGCAACAATTTGCCGAAAGTGACGCCGCTTAGCGAGAGTTGATTGCACGCGCAAACTCTATCAGCGCGTGCAGGTTGTTCATCAAGCCAAGAGCTGCGGTGTCGCAGCCGAGTCAGGCAATCGAACGGCTAAACCCAAAGCGTCCGGTCGAATGTGCGATATTGAATCGCTTCGCTCACGTGCTCGGGTGAGATCTCAGTCTTGCCTTCGAGATCGGCGATAGTGCGCGAAACTTTCAGAATACGATCATACGCGCGGGCGCTTAGATTCAATTCGTTCATGGCCACGCGAATCAGTTCCTGCGAATCCGGACTAAGTTTGCAGTGCTGCTTCAGGTGCCGGGTGGCCATGCGCGCGTTACTATTTATTTTTGCATCGCCGCGAAAGCGTTCTTGTTGACGTTGACGTGCAAGAACAACGCGCTCACGGATCGTGGCGGACGGTTCTTCGGCACGTTCGCTGGCAACGTCTCTATACTCGACGGCTGGGACTTCAATGTGCAGATCGATGCGATCCAGCAACGGGCCCGAAACGCGCTGGCGATAGCGCTGCACCTGCGTCGGACCGCACCGGCATTCGCGCTTGAGGTCGCCAAAGTAGCCACACGGGCACGGATTCATAGCGGCAACGAGCATAAACTCCGAGGGAAAAGTGACGCTGCCGGCCGCACGGGACACGGTAACTTTTCCGTCTTCGAGTGGCTGGCGCATTACCTCCAACGCCGATCTTTTAAATTCAGGCAGCTCATCAAGGAAGAGGACTCCATTGTGGGCGAGACTGACTTCGCCCGGATTCGGGAACGCGCCACCGCCCAGCAGCCCAATGTCACTGATGGTATGATGCGGCGGGCGAAATGGTCGCGTGGAGACGAACGATTTTTCGGCATCGAGCAGACCGGCGATGCTGTGGATCTTTGTCGTCTCGATCGCTTCCTCGAGTGAAAGAGGCGGAATGATGGTAGGAATACGTTTGGCCAGCATCGACTTTCCAGAGCCGGGCGGGCCAACCATCAGGATATTGTGACCTCCGGCGACCGCGACTTCAATCGCCCGTTTGACGTGCCGCTGGCCTTTTACGTCTCCGAAATCGACGTCATAACTTTGATGGGCGGCAAAAAACCTGGTTAAATCAGCGCGCGTCGGAAGTAGTGGACCTTCGCCTCGCAAAAATCCGAATGTCTGTCGCAGATTTTGTACTCCGTAGATATCGATTTTATCGACCATGGCGGCTTCTAGCGCGTTTATTTCGGGGACAAACAACGCGCGCTTGCCGCGACGCCGCGCCTCCAAGGCAACCGGCAAAACGCCTTTCACGGCTCGGACCGCCCCATCCAAGGCAAGCTCGCCTACAAAGCTGAAGTTTTCGAACGGCGAGCTGTCTAGTCCTTCTGTGACAGCGATCATTCCAAGGGCGATTGGTAGATCAAAGCTGGGTCCTTCTTTTTTGATATCGGCCGGAGCAAGGTTGATCGTCGTACGCCCCCGCGGCCAATAGTAACCGCTGTTTGCAATGGCTGTGGTAACTCGATCGCGGCTTTCCCTGACAGCAGCATCAGGCAGTCCAACAATAACGATGTTCGGGTCACCGCCAGCGCCGTTAACCTCAATCTCCACCTCGTATGCATCCACGCCGTAAACAGCCGCCGAGTAAATTTTCGCCAGCATTGCCGTTGCAGAGTCGCAGAAAATTCTCGCGCCGAGAAGTGTGAAATATCCCTCTAAAGTGGGATGTATCCCAAGTCTACAAATCTCGTAGAATAGTTAGGGGTTCGTTCTAGACAGCTCTCGGAAACGCAGAGGAACCAGAACCCAAAAAGATTGAACAGGAGGCGTCAAAGCATTGTCACTACTCAGAATATTTAACCTTGTTAAATACTTCCCAGGATGCTACAACGCGTGATCGATAGGCCTGCGAGGAAAAGTAAGGCAAATTGTCGATTCAACCCCCCCAAAATGTTTGATGAAAAAGAGTTATATGGCTGCTGAAGATAGCGATACCGGAATTAAGATCTACCTGCGCGAGATAGGGCAAATCCCGCTCTTGACGCCCGACCAGGAGATCGAGCTGGCTGCCAAAATTAAGAAGGGCGACCGCGAAGCGCGAGCGTTGATGATTCGCTCCAATTTACGTTTGGTCGTCAAGATTGCGCATGACTACGCGAATCTTGGTCTGCCACTTCTCGATCTGATCTCAGAGGGGAACATAGGTTTGATGAAGGCGGTGGAACGCTTCGATCCGGCGAAAGGCGGAAAACTCAGCACCTACGCCGCGTGGTGGATCAAACAGTCCATCAAACGGGCACTGGCGAACCAGAGCAAAACGATCCGTTTGCCGGTCCATCTGGTGGATAAGATCTCAAAGATGCGCCGCGTCTCGCTGCAAATGAGCGAAGAGCTTGGCCGCGAACCCACGGACGAGGAGCTTGGGGACGAGATTGGAATCGCGAGCGGGAAAGTATCTCAGCTCAAAACTGTGTCGATCCGGCCAGCGTCGCTTGACGCGCCGATTAGCGACGATGATTCCACCGAGTTTGGCGAGATCGTCGGCGACGAAGACGCGCAGACGCCATTTGAATTGTTGCGTGACAAGAATCTACGTAACGAAGTTGGCGGCTTACTGGACGTGCTCGATGATCGCGAGAAGAAGATCATTTTCCAACGCTTCGGGCTCGATGGCGGCAAACCGAAAACGCTAGAGGAAGTGGGTAAGAAATTCGGCGTTACCCGCGAACGAATTCGTCAGCTGCAAAACATTGCGCTCTCGAAGTTACGCCGCGCACTCAGCAAAAAGGAGCGCCCCGTCGACGTGGAGTTGCCGGTGGAAGCTTAAGCGGATTGATATTCTCGTTTTAGAACGCGCGGACGCGAGTCCGCGCGTTCTTGTTATTGCATCACACGCAGTTGAATCGAATCGATTAGTGCGCGGCCCATTCGCACGTCACTGACGATCACCATGCGATTTCCGGTCGTAGCCAACTTGTTCTTGCGCAAAAACTTCTCGGCTGCTGCGATTGTTTTCTGCGGATCGTCGGTGAAATCGATACAGACAGGAAAGGTTCCCCAATACAGCGCGAGTTGTCGATAGACTTCCGCGCTCGGAGTGAAAGCAAAGACCGGCGCGTGTTGCGGCCTCAGATTCGAGGCATACTGCGCCATCCGTCCGTGCAGCGTGAAGACAATCAGCTTCGAATCTCGCATCGAGTTCGCCAGCCCGACGGCGGCCGCTACCATTTTCTGCCGAACGTTTTCCAAGAGTGCCTTTTCCGCATAACCTGCGCCGCCACTGCGCTCGATGCGCACTGCCACTCGCCGCAAGACTTCAACGCATTCAATCGGGTAACGACCGATCGTCGTTTCGCCGCTCAGCATCAACGCGTCCGCCTCTTCGAAAACCGCATTTGCCACATCGGTGATCTCAGCGCGCGTCGGCAGAGGATTGGTGATCATCGATTCTAATAACTGAGTGGCGACTATGACCGGCTTGCCCAGGCGAAGACAATGCTTCACGATACGGCGTTGGATGATGGGCAAATCCTCGATTGGGCATTCGATTCCCAAGTCGCCGCGCGCGACCATGATTACATCCGCACTCTCTATCATCTTGTCGATTGATCGTACCGCCAGTTGATCCTCGATTTTCGCCACGATCTGCGCCTTGCTCTTTTTTCGAGACAATAGCTTTCGCAGTTGTTCTATGTCGCCTTTTTCGCGCACAAAACTCAGTCCGATGAAATCGGCGCCCATTTCAACTCCAATGGAAATGTCAGCGAGGTCCTTGGCCGTGAGCGAAGGGAGATTTACGCGGACACCAGGCAGATTAATGTGACGTCGCGAACCGAGTGTAGCGGGTGTCAAAACTTTGCAACGCACACGATTTTTTCCCTTGTCGAGCACGAGCAATTTGATCAAGCCATTATCAACCAAAATAGTATTGCCAACCGTCACGTCCTCGACGAACCCGCCGTAGTTCACGTCCACCGAATAGCGCTCCTTGCCCTTCGCGCCACGCACAGTGAACTCCAGAATGTCACCTGGCTTTAGGTGCAAGGCGGCTTTCAGGTCGCCGGTCCGGATAGCCGGGCCTTGCGTATCGAATAAGAGGGCAACCGGACGTCCCGCCTCTTGTGCCAGCCGTCGGATGCGCGGAACGATGTCGCGGACCCAGTCATGGCTGGCATGGCTCATGTTTAATCTGAAAACATCGCTGCCTTTCTGGATCAGTTGACGCAACACCTCGGTCTTTTCCGTGGCCGGACCGAGTGTGCAAATGATCTTGGTTTTGCGCATCGATTAGAGAATTGAGTTTTGGATTGTAAAAGCCAAGACGCTTTTGAGTGGCGCAACTCTTTCAATCCGGGTGCACTACCCGGGAAGATCGCACCAAAAAAAAGCGGCACGCTTTTGGAGGCGTGCCGCATTGTGCAGTCAATACCTTTACTTATTGCAGCTTGCCCTGCGTTTCTTTGGCCAGATCAAGATGTTCCTGGATTATCTTGGCCGTGTCGTCCGCAAACTTTTTCACGTCGGGATCGCTTCCGCCGCTAGCTTCCTCCTTAAATTCGGCCAGGTCCTTTTCGTGGTCCTTCACCATTGCGTCCATGTAAGCCTTGTCCGAACTCCATTTTCCGGTGTGCTCTTTGTTTGAAAGTTTCACACCTTTTTGCTCGGCGATCGATTTCAGCTCGTCGTTCGCCTTACTATGATCGGTGACCATTCGCTTACCGAATGATTTTACGTCTTCACTTTGGGCGTTTTGTTCAGCCGTTTTTCCCATGGCGACTTCCATCATCCCGCCCTTCGCGGCTTTCTTCATGAAAGTCTTGTCTTTTTCGCTGACTGAAGAACTCTTCGCTGAATCGCTTTGTGCCATAGCCGCTCCGGCCAGGCAAAACGATCCAACTATCAGAGGAAGAACGAGAAACTTTGAGATAACTTTGATTGTAATTTTCATATCTTTTCCCTTAGAAACATGCCGGAACGGGTCCGGCATTTAAGAATCGAAAATCGGCGTCACCTCGGACGTGGTCAGTTTCGACTTGCGCTCTCTCTTATGCTCGTGTTCAGATCGCTTCAGGAACACGAAGCTCTCCACAGCTACTGTTCATTATCCGGCACGCTTAGGAGATATTCTGCTCGTACGAGCTTTCTACGCGGGTCGCCACGTCTTTGTATCCGTGTTCTACCTCATAAATCTGTTTCATACAGGCGAGCGATTTTTCCTTTTCACTCATCCGCTCATAAACAAGTCCAAGATTGTAGACGATCTCTTTCTTCATCGCATCCATTGGCAGGATTTCCTTTGAGGCCTCTTCCAGTTGTTTAGTTGCAAGGTCCAGCATCCCAAGCTCGCCGTAACAGCAGCCGAGCAGGTTCATCGCTTTCAAACGCGCGTGCGGATTTTGCCGTGCCCGCTGCAATTCCGGTACGGCTTCGCGAAAACGCCCGGCACTGACGAGGTGCTGGCCCAACTCGAACCGAAGCTGGAGATCCGTCGGATTTCGAGCCGCGCGTTCACGTGCGTTTGCAATGAGAATTTCTGCCCGCTTCGCTTTGGCGGCCTTCAGTTCTTCAGATTTTCTTGCATGCGACTCATAGGCTGGATCGTGTGTTGACAAGAATTCCTCATGCGCAGCGATTTCGCGCTCCAGGCATTTGATTTTCAAATCGGAAGCCTTTCGGACTAATCCAACGTCCGCGCCTTTGGTCAGGTCGGCCGCGCATTGATACCAGCCGATCGCTGCCTCCAGGTCTTCCTTTTGCTCATTCAACGCACCTAAGCGTCGCACTAGGTCGACGTTTGCCGGCTCCGCCTTATGACGGGCGTACGTTTCGGCGATCTGTTTGTCGAGCGATTCACCGGTCAATCGCATGCGGGTTTGTTGCTCGAGCGAAATCGCCATTTCCTTATCCTTGATTAAGTCGCGATAACTTTCCGCCTGAGTCCATCCACCGCTCTTCATGGACGCGTGGGCTGCCGCGTCTTTACCCAAACGGAGCGCTTGGGCATCGAGTGGATTTATCTCGATGATTTGGCTATACACTTCGACCTCCTGGTCGTTTTCTCCAAGCTCGTGGTACAAACGCCCCAACTCGTGCAGAACTTTGACATCTCGCGGATTTTCCTCCAGTAACGTCCGAAGAGCGAAAACGCCGATCTCTGGCCAACACGCTGCTATCGCAGCCTCTCTTAAAGCCAGGTTCGCCGGCCGATTGTAAGGTTCGTCCTCCAGCACCTTCTCCAACATTTCAATGGCGCGTTTCGGATCTTTCTTGACCTCTCGCTGGGCCTTCATGACGGCGATTGGCGCCGTGGAGATATTGAGAAAGCTTTTTTTGGATGCCTTGTTTTTTGTGACTTCGGTGCGCCGGAGCAACTGTCGTCCGGTCAGAAATTGCGGTTCCTGTTTCAGGATTTCCTGCAAAAGCGAGATTGCGTAACCGAGATTGCGCAGCTCCACCGCGGCAACCGCCTTGAGCCACAGACTGCGCTGTGTCTCATTCAGTTCCTTTTCCGTCTTAACCGCCATCGCGAATAGCTTACCACAATATGCAATTCCGCTGTCGCGCCTGTTTCGTCGGAGTCGGGCATGTAAGCCGGGACGGTCTGTCTAAAAATGACGCGCGCTCCTCGGGATAAGTAAGTTAACCAACCGGTGATGCGAATTTTGGAGGAAGCCCGTCTTCCACTGCGCAAGGACTCGACTTCATAATAGATCCAGCTGCGGTTTCTCAATTTTGGTACCTGTCTTTGCCGATCTTTTGTGGGGCTTATTAACGGGCGGCGCGGTTATTCCGTCCGGTTTTTCCAGGTGTGACAGAATCTCCTTAGCCCGATCAAGAATTTCCTTTGGCAAACCTGCCAGCCGGGCGACCTGAATACCGTAGCTTTTGTCCGCGCCACCGGCGACGATTTTGCGCAAGAAAATGATTTGATCGTTCCACTCGCGCACTGCGACATTGAAATTGCAAACGCCCTTCCGTTCTGAGGCGAGTTTGGTCAACTCATGATAATGCGTGGCGAACAAAGTGCGGGCTTCGATTTTGTCATGTAGAAACTCAGCGACGCTCCAGGCGATCGAGAGTCCGTCGAATGTCGATGTGCCACGGCCAATCTCATCGAGGATCACCAGGCTCCGTTCAGTCGCATTATTGACGATATTCGAGGTCTCGTTCATCTCGACCATGAACGTGGATTGGCCGCGGCCTATATCGTCATTTGCTCCAACACGTGTGAAAATGCGATCGACCAGCCCGATCTCGGCGCTCTCAGCCGGAACGAAGCTGCCAATTTGAGCCATCAACACAATCAAGGCAACCTGGCGAATGTAGGTGGACTTTCCTGCCATGTTTGGTCCGGTCACAATGGCAAGTCGGATCGTTTCCCCATCGAGTAACGTATCGTTAGGCACAAACTTTTCTTCCACCAGATTCTGGTCGAGTACCGGGTGTCGCCCATCTTTGATCATCAGCCGCAGCGTGTCGTTTAACTGCGGCCGGCAATAACGGAACAACCGCGCTGTCTCGGCGAGCGCGCAAATGACATCGAGAACTGCGATAGCCGCCGCGGTTTGCTGAATAGACTCCAGCTCGCGTAGAGTTTCTTCGCGCAGAGTTTGGAAAAGCTGATACTCAAGCTGACGCGCCCGTTCGTCTGCCCCGAGGATTTTTGCCTCTATTTCCTTTAACTCGGGCGTGACGAAGCGCTCGCCGCTTACGGTGGTTTGTTTGCGCGTGTAGTGCGCAGGCACGTTCCCGAGGTTCGATTTCGTTACCTCGATGAAATAACCAAAAACGGAGTTGTAGCGTACCTTGAGTGACTTGATACCCGTTGCCGCGATCTCGCGCTCCTGCAAATGACCGATCCAATTTTTTCCTTCGCGCGAAGCGCGCCGCAGTTCGTCAAGATCCGGGTCGTAATCGTCGCGAAAAATGCCGCCTTCCTTTAGCGCCAATGGCGGATCATCGACCACTGCTTTTCCGAGTTTCTCAGTCAAGATCGGTATCTCGTGAATCTTGGCTTGCAGCTGTAGCGGCAAAGCGGACTGACCGAGCCCACTGTTTTCCTCTGTTACGCTCGGCGTCTCCTCGGCGCGGCTAGCAGGCGCCGGTGGCGTCCTACCGAATTCAATTCTCGCGATTAGTTTCTGTAATTCGTTCTTCAGTTTCGGAATTTCTTGCAGCGAAAATTTCAGCGCTACGAGGTCGCGCGCGTTTCCCGAAGCCTGGCTCAATCGGGACAGTGCGCGTTCGAGGTCGCGAATCGGTTTTAATTGAGCGCGGATTGCCGCGAGCAGATCTGTTTCCTGCAACAAATCGGCGATCATTTGCTGGCGGGTTTCGAGCTCAAGCAAATTTCGCAGTGGTTGCAAAATCCATGAACGCAGTTTGCGGCCGCCCATCGGCGTGATGGTGCGATCAAGAACCGCGAGCAAACTGGTGTTCCGTGTTCCGCGTGATTCAACCAGCTCAAGATTTGTTTGGGTCGCTGCATCGAGCATGACGAATTCCGCCGGCGCATCGCATCGCAGCGATGTGAGATGGTCAATGTTCCGCCGTAGCTGGTGCTTCAAATAATGAACAATTGCGCCACCGGCAGCGACCGCCTGGGACATTTCTCCACAGCCGAAGCCATCCAGCGATTTCGTTTTGAAATGTTCGCACAAGGTGAAGATCGCCTGCTCAGGCAGGAATGCGTAGCTGTCATACTCAAGCGCGTGATCAATCTGGCGAAGCTGATCCTTCTGTTCTGAACTTATGAGGAGTTCCGACGGCGAAATGCGCGCCAGTTGGTCAAGGAGAGATTGTCGATCTCCCAACTGGGAGAGTCGAAACTCACCTGTCGTGAGGTCTGCGTACGCAAAGCCGAATGTGTTGCCATCAATGTAAACTGCTCCCAAATAATTCGCGCGTTTCGCTTCGAGTAAGTCGAGATCGCTAACCGTGCCCGCGCTGATGATCTGGGTGATGTCGCGGGAGACGATTTTCCCGGGTTGCGGCTCGCTCGTCTGATCGCAAATTGCCACGCGCCGGCCGGCCTTGATTAACTTTGCGATGTAGCTTTGCGCCGCGTGATACGGCATGCCGCACATCGGCACACCATTGCGCTTGGTCAAGGCGACGTTCAGCAAAACCGAGGCTTCCTTTGCATCTTCAAAGAACAATTCATAAAAATCCCCGAGCCTAAACAACAAGAGCGTGTCTGCCGGGATGCTGCCTCGGAGGCGCCTGTATTGCTGCATCATCGGAGTAAGCGCATCCCGCATGATTTCAGAATTAAATCACCCGGCGTGAATTGCGAGTTCGGAATCTGGATTTGCAAAAATTCCTCGCCTGATGGAAGCGTTTGTCTCAAATCTTTCCGCGATCTTCACGCCTCTGGGAGCAGAGAGTTTGCCGCTGATAACCTCAAGCTTTTGCTGGCGCGAATGCGTGATCCGGTCGCTGTTTGATCTGCGGCAAGAGACAAAGACCACCTTCCGTCTCTGTGCGCCTTGGTGCGACAGTCCACGAAAGTCTTCGGGGACTGGAGGCGAGGGGAGTTGAACCCCTGTCCTCGTCGCTATCCGCGCAAACATCTACATGTTTATCCGACGATAAATTCTGAGGAGCCAAGCTATGCGCCGGCACACTGCCGGCTCCCGGGCGTCCACGAAATCGATTCACGAACCGGCGCGGTCGCTCCGCCGATTCGCCAGCCTGCTGTCCACGTTTGCCGTCGTAGCAGGCGTCCCACGGCAAACGTCGCGGTCAATTAAGCCGCGAGAGCTAGACCTTCGTTGTCTGCGTTTGTTTTTTGGTCCGGTTTTTAACGAGGCCAACGAACCATCCTCGACATGCCGTCTGCGCTTCCAACGATGAGTCGAAGCCAGTACGCCCCCATTTTTGTGCTTGAACAGATACCTGTTTTTGAGGTCTTATGCAACTGGACCGCGAGCACTCCTGTGACTTGCTTGCAGAAGCGCGGCTCTGATTGAGTAAATTCCGGGAAATGGCGATTGAAATAACAGCTCGATCTCTGGCCGACACGCAACAGGCGGACATCGCCTCCGGTGAAGCGGTCCGCCCCAGGGAACTTTCGGGACTTCCGGAGAGGTCGGTCTCGCTCTCTCGATTTTGGCGTCGTTCTCTGCGGTGGACGCGTCGAAACTTCAGTAGTCGCGCCAGGCTGCTTTCTGGTGGAGAGGTCGTCATTCTGTCCGCGCCGAAAAGCGGACGCACGTGGATTCGCACATTTCTTTGCGCTTACTTGTGCAAGCGTTATGGTCTCGAATTCACGCTCCAGCCGGGGCGATATGATCATCCGGGATTTCCCCGAGTCATATTCTCCCATGACCGTTTTGAGCATTGGACCAAGGGCAATCGCTGGGACCGCTTGCGCGGCAAATACCTCGTTCCGAGGAGAGAACTTCAAAGAGCGAAGATTATCCTCCTTGTGCGGGATCCCCGGGATTGTTTCGTTTCTCTCTACTTACAAATGACGCGACGCGATCCCAGTGCCGACGCAGCGTTGAGGCAAAAGTCCGTCAGTGAGCTATTGCGCGACAAGAGGTTTGGAATCCGCGGCATCGTTCGGGCAATGAATGACTGGCTTGACGAATTTTCAGGCCTAAAGGACTTCACGATCGTTCGGTACGAGGCGGTGCGTGCATCTCCAGCGGAGCATTTTCGAGATTTGCTTGCCGTGGTCGGCGAACCGACACCGGATATGTCGATTTTTCAAGCGGCCCTGGAGTTTTCTCGTTTCGAGAACATGCAAAAATTGGAAGCAGCGGGGGTTTTTGATTCGAAGATCCTGCATCCGGGTGATGTGCGCGATCCGGAGTCGTTCAAAGTGCGCCGAGGAAAAGTAGGGGGCTATCGGGAATATCTTTCGGCTGAGGATCTAGAATATGCTGCCGATGCGTTGAGGGAACTCGATCCTCAACTTAGCTACAGCGCCTAAGGGCAGCCGCAGGACGGCTCATCTCCGAATAGGTCGGACGCAGTCCACTACTACGTAACTACGGTTAAGCCTCGACGATCCTGATCATATTTCCATCTTCTATTGAGACCAATTATGAAATGAGAATAACAGCAATTATTGTAGCCTTGTTGCTTTCGGCGCCGTTTCTGCCCGCGCAGGAGAAAACGGCAATTCGGTTCGGGCATTTTCCAAATATTACGCATGCGCAGGGAGTGATTGCGCATGCGCTGTCCCGGCAAGGCAAGGGATGGTTCGAAAAGCGCCTCGGACCCAATGTCGAGATCCAATGGTTTACTTACAATGCCGGACCTTCAGCCATGGAAGCAATCTTCGCCAGATCGCTCGACGTCACTTATGTGGGTCCGAGTCCGGCCCTTAACGCGTATTTTAGATCAAACGGCGAAGAGATTCGCGTAATCTCCGGCGCAGCCAACGCCGGTGCCGCTCTCGTGGTAAAAGCTGACTCCCCGATTAAAGCGCCGGCAGACTTTCGTGGGAAAAAGATCGCGACGCCCCAGCTAGGGAACACGCAGGACATTTCGTGCCGCGCGTGGCTCAAAGCGCATGATTTCAAGGTCACGCTGACTGGCGGCGACGTGGCCGTGATTCCCACAGCGAATCCAGATCAGTTAGCGCTTTTGCAAAAAGGTTCCGTTGATGCGGTGTGGACTGTCGAACCGTGGGTAACGCGCCTCGAACGAGACGCTAGCGCGCGCGTTTTTCTCGAAGACAAGGACACCATCACTACTTGGCTTGTCTCCAGTGTGAAGTTCCTGCGTGATCGCCGTGATTTGGCCAAGAAAATTGCGGCCGCAAACGTGAAATTGACGAACTGGATTCAGCAAAACCAAGCAGAAGCACAGAAATTATTGATTGAAGAATTGAAAGAGGAAACGCGAGCTGACTTCTCGCCGGACGCTGTGGCACAGGCATGGAAGAGAATTCAATTCACCAGCGAAGTGTCACGTGATTTGATCGCCAAGTCGGTCCAAGATGGAAAAGACGCGGGCTTTCTAAAAGGCTCGACAGACACATCCAAACTGATCGAAGCTCCGTGATGCTGCGAGCAGGTCGTCGCCATTCCTCAGCTACTGAGGAGCTCCAGGTCATCACGCCCTCGAAGCTTGCCATCGAGAACGTATCGAAAAGCTTTAGAGGCGCGTCCGGACCCGTCCTTGCCCTCGATCGGGTTAGCCTGAATGTTGCCGAAGCTGAATTTGTTTGTTTGGTCGGTGCGAGCGGCTGTGGCAAAACGACCTTGCTCAATATCATCGCTGGCCTGGAAAAGCCGGACAGCGGAATGGTCCTGGCAGACGGCAAGCCGGTGACTGGCCCTGGTCGCGAGCGACTCGTGATGTTTCAGGAGCCTGCGCTTTTCCCATGGCTGGACGTCTTTGGAAATGTTCTCTTCGGACTAAAGCTCAAACCAAACCTGACAAACCGAGACCGACGCGAGGTTGCCAAATATTACTTAGAGCTCGTCGGCCTCAGTCGGTTCCAACACGCAAACATTCATGAACTTTCCGGTGGAATGAAGCAGCGCGTCTCATTGGCTCGCGCTCTGGCGCCCAATCCGCGCGTGCTTCTCATGGACGAGCCGTTTGCCGCGCTCGACGCACTAACCCGCGAGCAACTTTACGGCGACATCCAGGAGATCTGGAAGGCACGTCGTAAGACTATTGTTTTCGTTACGCATAATGTTCGTGAGGCCGCGTGTCTGGGCAATCGTGTTCTGCTTTTTTCGCCGCATCCCGGGCGCGTTCAGGAAGAATTCACCGTGAATCTACCGCGACCGCGCGACATTAACAGCGTTGATCTTGCCGCTCACGCCACACGAATCACCAAAGCCCTCAGGAGCGTGGGGCAAGCTGGCGCTGTTGTTGCCCAATGAAACGCCTCCTGCTGGCAGCTGCTTTTTTCGCTGCTCTCGTTCTGCTCTGGGAAGGAGCGTTTCGTGCAAAATTTTGGTCGCCCGTGTTGCTGCCGTCCCCCGGTCAGGTCGTCACGTATCTGGAGGGCGCTGCTGCTGATGGCACCCTGTTTAAAGCAACAGTGATAACAATGCGTCGCTTGATCGTCGGTTACGTGATCGGACTGATAATGGGCCTTCCACTTGGGCTTCTCACGGCGCGGTGGAAACTGTTTCACGACACAATTGGGACTCTTGCCCTTGGGTTACAAACATTGCCTAGCGTCTGCTGGGTGCCGCTTGCGCTCTTGTGGTTTGGCCAAACAGAAGCGGCCATGCTTTTCGTAGTGGTGATGGGAACTCTCTGGTCGGTGATCATCGCAACCGAGACTGGCGTACGCAATGTTCCGCCAATCTATCGCCGCGCCGCTCTAACCATGGGATCCAAGCGATTACACATGTGGTTCAAAGTGATCCTGCCTGCCGCGCTTCCCTTTATTGTTAGCGGTATGAAGCAAGGATGGGCTTTTGCCTGGCGTTCGTTGATGGCTGCTGAGATTTTCGTGACAATCCTGACCGGTTTTGGCTTGGGCCAGCTGCTTCATTACGGCCGTGAACTCAGCGCCATGGAGCAGGTCATCGGGATCATGATTGTGATTGTTGTGATTGGCCTGCTGGCTGACAAAATTTTCTTCTCACCGATTGAAAAGTTTCTGCATCGGCGCTGGGGGACGAGCCAGGCATGAGACTCGGTCAGAGAAGATTGCCCACGTTGGCACGACGTGAAGTGCGTATCGCCAACAAGCTCGGATTGCACGCACGGCCCGCAGCGCAATTCGTTAAACGGGTGAGAAGCTTTCGGTCAGAAGTCTGGGTGATAAAAGCGGGCAAGCGGTATTCCGCCTCCAGCCTCATCGATGTTCTGCGTGCTAACCTCGATTGCGGTGCGATGGCTACACTCGAAGCACACGGCGTCGACGCAGACGAAGCGTTGAAGAATCTGGAGAAATTACTCGCGGAATTGCACGAAAGGGAAACTGACTAGCGCAATGGGCGCGCCACCAGGATTCCGCTGTCCGAGCCGTAACGATAGAGATATTTCGAAAGCTCTGAGTCTACGACCACGTGGCCGTAATTGCTGGGCGAAGACGCGTGCATGAAATGCAAGACGCCATCACTTGTGCGCAGCGCCAGGCCCACGTGTGCGGTCGAACGAAGTCCACCACGGTCACGCGAAATTATCCCGATGATGTCCCCACTGCGCAGTTTCGGTTCAATCCGAGCGACCTCGCTTTTTGGAATTTCGTAGAGAGGCCGGGCTGAAACGTTTGCTTCCATGCGCGCCAGCGGCCCGAGGAGCGAACGGTTTGCAGCGAGATAACGGTAATGTCGCCAACCGGCGGTCATCTCGCGTGCGGAATGCGGTACGCTTCGCCCGCCAAGGTCGCGCGTCAGATCTTCTACGAGGCCACGACGATTGTTATCGTACAGCCAGTCTTCCAGGTAATGGAGACGAGAAAGATATTCGCCTGTGCATTCGCCGCCGCGATAACGGTCCAACTCGATGTAATGCAACAGGCGCTCCGGGGTCCAGTTCGATTCCGGCTCGTTAAGCATTCGGGCGAAACCGAGCGCTATCTCGAAAAAGGTCCAGCAATCCATTCCTTGAAAATTTACTGACGGCGACTCGATACGGTTATCGATCTCAAGAGTGAAATGTTTGTAACGCGTTCCTACCAACGCCTGTCCGACTGCGGCGGTCCTTTCTCCAATGGGCAAGGCTTTCCAATTGCCGGCTTTAGCCTTTACAACAAGTCGATTGAACTGATCCTGCCCCTTGAAAACGGTTGTAAACGGCAAGCGCGATTCAGACGCGATCGCCACCGAACAAAGTATAAACAGGGGAACGAGGACCTTCCAACTTCGCATAGCGGGGACAACTCAATCCGAAATGAATAAACTAACAAGGTTAAAAAGCTTACAAAGTGAAAACGTTAAAAAAGAGCGCGCAATCGCAGTGCCTGCTAGATTTGGTAACGTTTTAGCCCTTTTAACTTTTTAACTGTCTCATATCGTTTGCGCGTCGTGCCAATTCGTTTTCCAGGAAAAAGCCGGAGAAACATTGTTCGCCAATCGTCGGACAACGCGACTGCCAAGCGTTCTACCCGCGTCCGGCTGCGTCCACGAGCCGATTGGCATAAACGCAATTTTCTTACCAGCGTCCTGATCCCGTCGCTTTTTGTTAAACGCGCGGGTGGTAATGCGCTGCCTCCTCCACAATTTCCAAAAATCCGCGAGGGCGAGATTTGCATTACCTGGATCGGTCACGCGTCATTTCTTGTTCAGACCCACGAAGTCAATGTCTTGATTGACCCAAACTGGTCGATGTGGCTCAAGGTTATTAAGCGCCTTAAGCAACCCGGTTTCGAGATTCATCATTTGCCTTCGATTGATTTCGTTCTGGTGACTCACGCCCACTTCGATCATCTCGACCGGCGCACGCTGCGGCGCGTCGCCGCCGATCAGCCAATCGTTGTGCCGATGGGCGTGGGAAACCTGGTGCATGATCTTGGTTTCCAAATTGTGCACGAGCTGGATTACTGGCAGACAGTCGAGATGGGCCCGCTCAAAATTTCGCTCACACCCTGTCATCACTGGGGCGCGCGATTTCTGGCGGATTTGCATCGCGACTTTGGCGGATTCGTCATCGCCGCAAATGGCCGCACGATTTTTCATTGCGGCGATAGCGCGTATTTTCCCGGCTTTAAAGAAATCGGTGACCGCTACAGTATCGACGTTGCGCTGCTTCCGATTGGAGCTTATGAAGCGCCCACGGGCCGCGAAGTTCACATGAATCCAGAGGAGGCGGTGAAAGCCTTTCTGGAACTCGGCGCGAAGACTTTGATCCCGATGCACTATGGAACTTTTCGCCTCGGCTTTGAACCGTTGCACGAACCACCGCAGCGTTTGCTCAAATCTGCTCGCGAACATGGGATCGAGAAGAAAGTCCTCGTGATGACCGAGGGGAAACCCGTCGTGTTATGAAGAGAAAAATGCCGAACGCCCAACGTCGAACGCCCAACGCCCAAGTAAGAAAACAGAGAACGTTAACGCGAAACGCGTGCGGATCCGATTCAGTGTTTAACGTTGAGCGTTCCGCGTTCGGCGAGCCAGCGAATTCAAATTACGGCGCGAGGAATGGTAGGAGATATGATCTTGAGGAAAAATTACTCGATGTTGTCCAGTGGTGCCTAAATGAAATAGAGGAACTAGTCAGAATTTTCACAGCAAGAGTTAAGACGGCAGAAAGAAACGCGAAGCTATGAATAGCTCCTCCGAATTTAGAATTGGGCATTGGGCGTTGGGCGTTGGGCGTTTGCTGTCTTAGATGTCCGAGCCGCGCTCTAAGCGTTCCGATTTTCTGGGCGCACTCTCAGCCGGATTACTCGTCGTCTTCTTTTGCCTGATCCTTCTCTGGCACAATCAGCTCGTTTTTTGGAACGACGATTACGAGTTGTCTGTCCTTCCCGTGTTCGCAGATATGGCCCGCAGCTGGTCCGGAGGCAGTTGGCCAATCTTAAGCCCCTATTCGTGGGTCTGCGGCAATCTTGCTGGTGAATTTCAATATGGGGTGTTTTCGGTTTTTGTGAACGCAGTCATCATCGCTGTCTGGAAATTCTCGTTCGCGTTTCCTCAGCAAGCAGCAGCCATTTCTATTGCACATCTTTTCGCTCTGGCGGTCGGCGCGTTTTTGCTCGCGCGCGATCGCCAATTTTCAGTTCCATTGTCGATCTTTGTCGCGCTGGTGGCTTCCTTGAACGGTTGGATAATCTGTTGGGGCGCGACCGATTGGTTCGGCGCACTGGGTGCTTTCACATGGTTGCCCTGGGCATGGTGGGGCGCGGAGCGGGCGCTCGATCCAGGCCGAAGTAAATTGAGGTTTCTGTGGCCGGCGCCCTTTGTTTACCTCCTCGTGACCGGTGGGTTTCCCTACACGGTTTTGATGTTCCTGCTGTTGATCGTATGGCTGGTAATCAAGTCGCTCGCCGGAACGCGACGCATTTTCTCGATTGTGCCAATGCTCTTCGGTGTGGCACTCGGCTTTGGACTGTCCGCTCCTGCATGGCTGGCGATCCTTGATTTGGTTCAGGGTTCAGCGCGCGAATTACAGCCAGCGAGAGCGCATTGGCAATGGCTTGTTCCACCAGCGGCTTTGCCCGGCCTAATCTTGCCATGCTGGACCGTCAATTGGGCCGATTTTTCCAATCGTTACTTGCCACACACGGCAACGGAGCTGGCGTGCGGACTTGTTGCTCCGGCAGCCCTCATCGGAGGAATCTTCTCGCGGGGGCGCACGCTCATAAGGCAGATTAACTGGGAACTAGCCTTACTCCTGCTAGTGCTTTTGCTCTCGATGCTGCCAATGGCTGGTCTGTTTCGGTGGAGTTTTCGCTGGTTGCCTTTCTCTCATTTGATTCTTGCGATCTGTGCAGCGGAAGCCTTGCGATCGTTTCAAAATTCGAGAAAGCCGTGGTCTGCGATCCCGGCTATAACGGCATTTATTTTGGTAATTTTAACAGTCGTCGCAATTTTGATCTTTCGTGCCGGCGGGCAGTACGCATTTCCATTGGTTTGGATTTTTGTTGGACTCGCTGCACTCTGGTTCTTGTTGGAATTCTTATTGCCGGATTCGGGTTTTCGACAATGCGCGCCTGCCATGACCACGTTTTGTGCCTTGTTGGCAACATATCTTTGCATCCCGACAAACGGCGGTGTCCCGACGTACAATTTTTCTCAAAACTTGCTTAAACCAGAACCGCTCGATCCAACTCGACTTTATCTGAGCATTTATCCATGGGCGGAGCTGACATATTGCGTTTCAAACAAACCACAGTCGGTTGGCCAGACTCTCCGTCCTGGTAGCACATCAATGTGGGCTGAATTGCATTTCATCAACGGTTATAGCCCGGTTCGCGCGGCTGGCGTGGCGCGAGAATTCGCAACCTCGATTCACGGTGAGATCAATCCCGAGGTCGGAGGTCATTTACTCAATTCCGAGGCTGGTAAGGACGGCGAACTGGCTTTGTTAGGCGTGGATGGAATTGTTGTTGCGCGAGAACTAGATCTCACGCCCCAGCCGAGTTCCGAATGGGAGTTGGCTGTTTCAACGGATGAAGGACGAGTCTTCCATCGACGTGGTGCTCCATTCGCGCGAGTGCGTTCGATTGCTTCCATTGATTCGCGGCCGGGCGAGCAATTTGTCACAGCAACTGTTTCGCAAATCAAGGATTCGCGGAATCGCGTGGAAGCGGATGTGGACGCCCCCAATCCGAGTCGTCCGGCTTTGCTTACTTTTTCGCGTCCATATTTTCGCGGATACCAAGCATGGCTTGGCGATCGGAAGCTTCCCGTCACATCCTATCGCGGATTGTTTCCAATTGTTGAGATCCCAGCCGGCGCCCATGGACGACTGGCTCTGATTTATCGACCAGTCTGGCTCATTTGGGGAGGTGCGACCGCTGTCTTTTGCGTTCTTGTAATCTTTCTCGCATTCGTTTTGAGAGGCAGAGCGACTAACTGATTTTTTGCAGTGGCTTTGTGAGCTGCGGCAAATCTTTAGATTCACATCCGCCCGATGATACGAGTGAGCCTATTGTTCTTTTTTCTTTTGAGCTTCAGATAGCTTTCTGTCCACTCCTGCGAGATCCGAGTGGCTTGCTTTTCAACGGTTGGTGGTGGGATTTCCATGCCCAACGGAATGGGCAATCGTAAAAATTCCAGAACGCGCTCCGCAGCAGTGCGGTGAGAAGCGACAACGTCTTCGTAAAAAAGAACCAGAGGCTCAATTTGATTTTCACGAAAATAATTTTCCCAGCCTGCTTCGTGCGCCGCGATCCGGTTGCACCATTCGTCGATGACTTTGAAATCAAATTTGGGGAGAACCCGTGACGGCAGTTTCTCCTCCCCTGTTTGTGCCCAGATGCCTGTCTGGCAGGCTATAGCCCACGACACCGCCTGCTCGACATGGTTCCGGCGGCGCATCCAGATGTATTTTGGCTTGTTTAGAACAGCCGCGAGAAGCTGTGCTCCTTTAAGATTTTTGTATGCCGGAATTTCCTGTAACATCTGGAACATTCGTTCGAAATAACTCCACATCACGACGGTACCCGAAGACCCCGTTGATTGCGGTATTTTGCCATAGGACGCGTTGCACATAGACGTCGCGCGATGGCGCGCCCCACCGTTTTTCCCAGGTTTCTCCGGGCTTCGACAAAAAATACTCCTCCGGCGATCCGGCTACGCCAGTGCTTCGGAGGATGCTACAAAGCAAATGCGTTCCGCTGCGCTGGACGGAAGCAATCACGTAAGAAATTGCCGGGTTCACTTGTCGGAATGGATGATTGTAGGGCATGCACCTCGCTTGCCCAACCATGAACTCGTCCTGGCAAGCGCGCTTCCCCTACGATCACTGCGCGCTTGACACAAACACCTCTACAACCTCTTTGGATCTTCCAGCAGCTCGACGACGACTTTGAGCAAACGACCCGCGCCTCCGCCGTCAATACTGCGATGATCGAAGCTTAGCGTGATCTGCGCCTCGGTCCTGGGAACAAATTGTTTTTTTTCTTCATCCCAACACGGAACTTTCTTTCCAGCGCCCAGACCAAGTAACAAGGTCTGGTCCGGCAGTGGGATTGGTGTGCCCCATTCCAGTCCAAAAGTCCCGAAGTTCGAGACGGTCGCGACGCCGCCAGCCTGCATGTCGGGCGAAATGCGCCGCTGTCGCGCGAGTTCGACGAGCTCCTTGTACTTCGTCGTCAGATCAGCAAGGGACGTTTTGTCGGCCGCCCGAATCACCGGCACCATGATTCCATCTTCGGCTTCGACCGCGATTCCGACATCGATGGAATCCGATTGTACAACGCGGTTGCCGATTAATTTCGCCGCCGCGCCCGGAGTTTTCGCAAGCGCGAGCGCAAGCGCGCGCAGCGCATAGAGACCAGGGCCCGGTTTGGGATCGCGAGACTGTCGATCGTGGAGGACAGGATCGAGATTTAGCGAAGAACCAATTGTTGAAAGCGGACGCGTCCAACTTCGTCGCATAGCGTCGGCCACCCCCGTGCGAATGGCAGAAGCTTCGTGCGCTGTCTGCTGCTGGATCTTCTGCAGGAAATTTTCCAGATCTTTGATGGTAACACGATTACCTGAACCGGTGCCCATGATGCTGGCCAGGTCGGCCGTCGTTAGCTGCAACTCGGCCATCCGTGCGCGAACGCGCGGGGACATGAACGTTGCGCCTGTCGCTGCAACCGGAACAGGCAACCCGCCGGTGCGTGCGCCGTCGCCGTCGCCGTCGCGCGCAGCGGTCTTCTTCTCGCGTGCGGGAGTAACCTCCTGGTCCGCACGCGCGGGAATCTCTTCAGCGACGTCATGCTGCGTCGGCGGAGGTGCTTGTTTTGCAAATCTCGAAGCGTCGGCCTCGCTTGCTTCAACGTAACCAAGGACAGCGCCGACCGGATAAGTCTCCTTCAATTGCACATTGATTTGGCCAATCTTGCCTTTGCATGGTGTCGTCACGCCCATCACCGCCTTGTTTGTTTCGACGTCTATGATTTCCTGGTCGTCCGTAACGTCGTCGCCCGGCTTTACTTTAATATCGACAATGGTGGCTTCGGCGATCGATTCGCCCAGCTGCGGCATGATAATCGGGACTTGCGGCATAAATTTCTATTCTCGAAGCAGGGCGCGAGCTTTTCGCGCGATCTCTTTTGCACTAGGTCGGTGAGCCGACCAAAGATTTGGATGATAAGGGATTGGCGTGTCTTTCGCATTGAGGCGCTGTGGCGCGGCATCCAGCAGATGAAAACCTTCCGCCGCGACGCGCCCAATCACCTCGGCAGTCACGCCGCCCCAAGGAAACGATTCTCCCACACACAGCAGGCGCCCCGTACGGGCGACTGAGGCGAGGACGGTATCCGTATCCAGTGGTTTAACTGAGCGAAGATCGACAACTTCAATTTCAAAACCTTCGCCGACCAATTGCTCTGCGGCTGCGAGAGCTTCGTGCACCATTGCGCTATAACTCACAATTGTCAGGTCGCGCCCTTCCCGCGCGATACGCGCTGTTCCCGTCGGCAATCCTTCAGTCGGCAGCTTGTCCGCTTTGAGATGGTAATAGAGATATTTGTGCTCGCAGTAGACGACCGGATCGTCGATGGCCACCGCTTCAATGAGCATGGTGTAGGCGTCTTCCACTGTCGCAGGCGTCATGACGATGAGGCCTGGATAATGTGCGTAAAGTGATTCCATCGATTGACTGTGGAATGGACCGCTGCCCTTCGTGCCGCCTGAAGGCAGACGGACTGTAATTGGGACCGGCACATTCGTCCGCCAATAATGCGTGCCGGCATTGTTCAGGATTTGGTTGAGAGCGATGCTGGAGAAATCAGCGAACTGCATTTCGACAATCGGTCGCATTCCCTCAATCGCAGCTCCGATGGCGGTCCCCACGATCGCATCTTCGCTGATCGGCGTGTTGAGCACGCGGCCAGGAAATTCTTTGGCGAGACCTTTTGTTGCCTTAAAAGCGCCACCAAACGTGCCGCCGACATCCTGTCCGTAGATGAAAACACGTTCATCGTCGCGCAGCAGTTTCGCCTGCGCTTCACGGATTGCTTCGAGATACGTGATGCTCATGGCTTGGCCCCGTGAAATAGGTCAAACGTTGAATCACTGAGCACAAAACGGGTGTAATCCCCGTGAGACGGGTAACGATTTAACCAATCGCGCCAGCTCCTCATCTCATTCAATCGGTTTCCGCGTGGTCGACAAGGTCACGCCTCGACATCGCGCACCAATCTTCTTTGTCGGCTTCGGGCGGAGCTTCCTTTTGTGCGGTTGCGATTGTTTCATCCACTTTCGCGGCCGCTTCCTTGCGCCACTCAGCCAGCGTGTTGGCGTCGACGAGATTCAAATCAGCGATCGTTTGCTCGGCGACTTTCAGACAATCGCGCGCAAATGGTTCGCGCTTCATTTCCTCTGTCACGTAACTGGCATCATCGTGTTCGCCGTGTCCAGACAGGCGCAAGACCGACGCGACAACCAACTGCGGCGGACGTCCCGCGCGTGCACGTTTAACTGCCCCGCCGATTACTTCGAGGCACGCCCCGAGGTCCGTTCCATCAAGACTGTAGCCTTCAAAACCATACCCTACCGCGCGATCGACCAGGTCATCACACGCGAACTCACGATCGTTCGGCGTAGAATAGGCAAAATGATTGTTTGTCGCGACTACAACCAACGGCACTTGCTCGACCGCGGCAATGTTCATCCCCTCATGAAAGGCACCGGTCTGCATACCGCCTTCGCCGATGCACGCCAGGCCGACGAAGCCCTTCTCTCCCTTAAATCGTTTGGCTATTAATGTGCCGACAGTGACCGGAATCATCGCGCCGAGATGGCTGACCATTGCAAGCTGGTTATCGCGTGGCCGGCCCCGATGAATATTGCCGTCGCGTCCGCGCATTGGACCGAGGCGCGACCCCAGATAGGTGCGCATGACGTCTAACAGTGGTTCGCCAAATGCGGATCGTCCTGCCTGATCGCGTATCAACGGCGCGAAGATATCGCCCTTTTTCAAAAACAATCCGCACGCCACGCTGACCGCCTCCTGGCCTTTGCCAATATAGACGCCACCCGTGATTAAGCCGCCCCGGTAGAGGCTAACGAGTTTTTCCTCCAGCGTACGCGTCAGGAGCATCCAGCGAAACGCTTCGAGGTAGCGCTCGTGCAGCGACGGGGGTTTTGACTTTTTTGTTTTTGATTGGCGCTGCGCCGTCTGAAGCATCCGACAATTTTACGCGAGAACGGCCAACTCGCGCAAAAAAATTTTATCGGCCCACGATGTGCTTTCCAGGGAGGACAAGCTGCCGATAACTCCAAGCCAGCAGCCCGCCTCCCCAGAAAGAAAATTACCGCGTCGCAAGCGCGAGATGTCGCTGTGTCGGCTTCGCTTCTGCGCTCGCAAACGTTTCCGCGGAAACTTGATGTGGCGCGGTCAATTTCATCCCGACCAACTTACTCACGCCTCGCTCTTCCATCGTGACGCCGTACAGCACGTCGGCTTTGGCAATGGTGCGTTTGTTGTGTGTGATCACTATGAACTGGCTCTGCTCCACGAACCGGTCCAACATGCGAACAAAGCGGTTGATATTACCCTCGTCCATTGCAGCGTCCACTTCGTCGAGAATGCAGAACGGACTGGGTCGCACCATGTAAATTGCGAATAGTAACGCCACCGCAACCATGGAGCGCTCCCCTCCGCTCAACAGGGAAACGCTCTGCAACTGTTTCCCTGGGGGCTTGGCGCTAATCTCGATTCCGCAGTTTAGCGGATCGTTTTCATCGAGCAGCGACAGGTCCGCGCGTCCGCCGCCGAAGAGCTCGGCGAACATCTCACGGAAGTTAATCCGAACCTGGGCAAAGGTCTCGCTAAACAGCTTCCTTGTAGTCGAGTTGATCTGCGCGATCACGTCGAGCAATTCGCGACGCGAATTTGTAAGGTCATTGTTTTGCCCTTCAAGAAATTTGTACCGCTCTTCAAGCTCGTCGTACTCATGAACCGCATCGAGATTCACCGGGCCCATGTTGTCGAGTTGCGTACGAAGGTCTGTGATCAACCTGTCGATCTCGGCATCGGTGAGCTGGATCGCGTTCTCCGAACGCGATGGCAGATCGGCCGCGACCTCGCTGCCATTTGTGGCATCGGCAGGGGAGCGTTTTTTCAGCTGCGCGCGCAGAGTTTTTTCATACGCTGCCTGGTCAGGACTAAATTCACGCAAATTAATTTGATACCGGCGAGAATGGCGCTCAGTGAGATTATCGATCTTCAATTGCAGCTCCGCATGCCGCACTTGTTCCTTTGAACGCGCGTCACGCAGGTCATTCAACGAGTTTCGAATTATGCGTAGATTCGACTCCGCCTCGGTGAGCATTGCCGAGCGCTCCCGGCGTTGGTCAGTGAGCGTCGTCAGCGTCAGGTCAATGTCCACGCGCTGCTTGCTTTGACGCTCGATGGCGGATTCTGCGGTTTGCGATTCCTGTGCCTGCGTCGTCAGCCGCTTCTCGAAACTGGTGATCTCGGTCCGGCGCGTCGCAATGGCCTCTGCGAGCTCCTCTTCACGTGCGTTCATTGGCTGCCGCTGTGCGATAAGGTGTTCGTAGCGCTGTTGCTCAGTGGCGACTGCGAGACGGAATTCGTTCAGTTGTTCCATCGCGTCGGTTTCACGCTTCGCGACATCATCCTGCGCCGCCTTCGCTACCTGTTGCTCACTTTGGTTCGCGGCCAACGCTGCCTGTTCCGCGGCCAATTCGTCTTCCAGTTTTGCGATGCGTTCGTCTGCCGCCTGGATTTGTCGGGTCAGCGTAGTTTGCTCAGAGCGGACCTGGGTCTGCTTTTGTTCGCCTTCTTGCAGTTCTCGGGTCAGGAAGAGGATTCGATTGTCGCAATCGGACTTTTCATGTTCTACGGCTTCATATTGGTGTCGGGCTTCTTCCATCGCGCCGGTAATTCTCTCCAACGCGGCTTTGGCATCATCGCGTCTTCCAAACAGCGCATCGCGTTGCTTGCCAATCTCGAAACACTCCCTCTCCAAAGCCGACATGCGCGCTTTGCGCTCGAGAAGAGAATCTGCCGACGATTCTCGGCTCCCGCCAAACACAACTCCCTCTGTCGAGATCGATTCACCGCCGAGCGTCGCAGCGGCGATTTCGCTGTGCTTTCGCTTGGCAGTCAGAGCGTCCTCCAGATTCTCAAAGATTGCGACGTTGTGAAGCAATTGTGCAACTAGCGGTGCGAGCGTCTCAGGCGCCTTCACTCTCTCGATGGCCCAGCCGAGCGATTTTTCAGGAGCGCTCTTTCCACGATCCTGTGGCCTGTCCCTGCCGAGTTCCGGAACGACCAACGCGGCCTGGCCAAGTTTCTTCTCTTTCAGAGCCGCAATAATTTCGGGCGCCAATCGTGCATCCTTTAGGACAATCGCCTGCAAATTTCGTCCCAAAGCCGCTTCGATCGCGGGGATGAAATTCCGATCCACATCGAGACTTGCAACCAGAGCGCCGGCCAGCGCCGGTTTGATTCGCGATCGATCGTGCAGGCCCTTGAGTACAGCCTGCGACCCTTCCGCAAGGCCTTCGCCCTCCTCGTTAAGCTGACGAAGAATTTCAAGGCGTGATCCTTTCTCGGCATGCGCCAACTCAATGGCGTTGAGCTCTTTCTCCATGCTTGCGACAAGTTCTTGCTGTTGTCGCCGTTTCTCGTTGCTTGTCTGAACTATGGTTCGACAATGATCGAGTTTACTCTGGCGGTTCTCGGCAGTCGCGCGCGCAGTGGCGATCTCGTCCTGGATTCGAGTGCGGGCGGCCTCTATGTTGGCAACGGCGGTATCTAAATGGCGTCGATTTTCGTCTGTTGTTTCACGGCGAATCTTTAATCCAGAAATCTCCTCTTCCAGCGCTTCGACACGGATCTCGATTTCTAACGCCGCCTTCTGCAGCGTCTCCAGTTTCGATCCGTGTGCGCTTCGCTCGGCGCGAAATTCCGAGAGTCGACCAGTCAGTTTGTTTAGCTCGGCTTCTTTGGTCCGCAGCGCTTCGTTCGTTTTTTCAATCAGTGCGTTTGCCTCTTGAATTTCCTTCCCTTGCTGCGCGCGTTTCGCTTCGGCAGCACCGATATCCTTTCGAGAACGGTCAATCAGTTCGTTCAATTCGTCGGTCCGTTGCCGATTGAATTGGATTAGATTCCGATGCGCATTGATTTCGGTTTCAAGACGCTGAAGTTCACCGCGGCCGCTCGCAATCTGACCATCAACGTCTTCCAGCATGCGGCGATGCCCGGCCAGATCGTTTTCCCCTGCGTCGATTTTGGCGCGGGTGGTATCTTCCGATTCGCTAAGGCGCGTAATCTCAGTCTGGCAACGGGCGTGCTCAGCTTCAAGCACCTGAAGTTGTCTGCGCGAATAACACGTATCAAGAACACGAAGGTCCTCGTGCAGCACCTGGTAACGCCGTGCTTTGCCAGCCTGCCGCTGAAGCGAACCGATTTGGCGTTTTACTTCCTTAATAATGTCACCGATGCGCAGTAGATTTGCCTCAGTCGCTTCCAGCTTGCGCAACGCCTCGCGCTTTTGTGTCTTGTATTTTGTGACTCCGGCCGCTTCCTCAAAAACTGCTCGTCGATCTTCCGGGCGCGAGCTCAGAATCATGTCGATCTTGCCCTGTTCCATCATCGAGTATGCGGCCCGCCCGATACCGGTGTCGGCGAAGAGACTTTGAATGTCGCGCAGACGACAGGATGTTTTGTTTAGAAGGTATTCAGAGTTGCCATCGCGATAGACGCGGCGCGTTACACGCACGTCGTGCCAATCGATTCCGAGTTCGTCAACGCAATCGGTGAAAGTCAGTGAGACCTCGGCGAACCCTACCGGCTTCCGCGCTTCGCTGCCGTCAAAGATCACGTCAGCCATCTCATCGCCACGCAACGATTTTGCGGATTGCTCCCCGATACCCAGCGCACCGCGTCAAGTACGTTGGACTTTCCGCAACCGTTTGGCCCTACTATAGCGGTGGTACCTTCGTGGAAATTAAGAATCGTTTTGTCGGCAAACGACTTGAAGCCGAGCAGCTCGAGAGATTGTAAAAGCATGGTAGGCCAACCTCGGGCCTGACGAGGTCAATACAGCAGGCGTTTGCGGGTTACAAGCGAAAAACACACAATTTGGAGGGTTTTTGACCGGGACCGACCACAGGATGTTGCGTATTGCCAGCCTCCCTGTTGCGCCACCACGTCCAAATAGTGCAGGTGCTGGCGCGCTTTCACGCCGCACCAGTTGGAATAAGTCGATAGGATGAACGTCAGCGGTCGGGACGATCCGGGGTCGGCACTCGACTCTAACTTCCCTCCTCCCTTCGCCAAGGAGAGACGTCCCGTTCCACGCGCCGTGCTAAAAGTACCCGCCATTCGAAAATACGACCCTTGGGCACGAAGCTTAGCGCGCACTCTTGCCTTGGACAACTGAATCACGCAGGATGCATTAATGGCTGATGAATCGACGCTGTCGATCCAACAAGCGGAGCGCGTCGATCATCAACTCGTTCGAGGTATCGGAATTCCCGCTCTGACGGCCAACATTGTCAGCTCGACGATTGGTGCGGGAATTTTTGTAATTCCGGCCGCGGTAGCGAGAGGGCTAGGATCGGCGGCACCACTGGCGTTTGTTTGTTGTGCGGTTGCTATGGTGTTGTTCGTCACGTGTTTCGCGATCGCGGGCAGTCGAGTATCCCTAACCGGCGGGCTGTACGCGTATGTCGAGGTCGCATTTGGTCGTTACGTAGGGTTTCTCGCCGGTATGCTTTACTTCCTAACCGCACTCGGCGCGGTTGCCGGCGTCGTGAACGTTCTTGCGGATTCAGTCGCACTGGTCGTACCGGCACTAGGCGGTCCCGTGATGCGCATCATTGTCATGGTGGCCGTTTACGGTTCGCTGGTTCTAATTAATATACGCGGCGTTCGGCAAGGCGCGGGTGCGGTCACGGTGATCACGGTGGCGAAGCTTTTGCCTCTCTTGCTGTTCATAGGCGTTGGGATCTTTTTTGTTCATGCGCCGAATCTTGCCTGGAGCGGCTGGCCCGGCAGTAAGTCGTTAGGCGACGCCGTTATCCTGTTGATTTTCGCTTTTGTTGGGATCGAGGTGGCCTTGATTCCCAGTGGCGAAGTAAAGAATCCGGCACGCACGGTTCCGCGCTCCGCCTATCTCGCGCTTGTTATCACAACGGTCATTTACATCCTTATCCAGGTCGTAGGGCAGGGTACGCTCGGGGCCGATCTCGCGAAGCATCCTGACGCGCCGCTCGCCGAATCGGCGGCGACGTTTCTGGGGAATTTGGGCCGCACGACCCTTCTCGCTGGAGCAACGATCTCGGCATTTGGATTTGTTACGAGCGACATTCTGAGTTCGCCGCGTATGATTTTTGCTTTCGGCCGCGATGGCGCGTTGCCGCAGTTTTTCGCGCACGTTCATCCGCGGTATCGATCACCCGATGTCGCGATCATTACTTATGCGACACTGGCCTTTGCGCTGTCAATCAGCGGTACGTTTGAAAAGCTGGCGGTGCTTTCGAACGTCGCGGTGTTGCTGATGTATTTGCTTTGCTGCGCTGCCTGTTGGTTTTTGGTGCGACGCGACGTGCGAGCCGATGGCGCAAAGCCGTTCAACTTTCCTGGAATGCAAATTGTGCCTGTGCTGGCGATTATCGCAATCGTCTGGATTCTCACCTCCGCGACGATTCACCAATTTCTGGTGACTGGAATAGTGCTCGCCCTCGCGTCGATTATGTATTTCGTTCGCGTCCAACTCCGGCAGAAATCATAGGCAAATTACGAAAACTGATTAGCTTGTGGCCATGCGCGATAATTACCTTGAGGATTATTATTCGTTCCTTCGGTTTCCAAGCGTTTCGACCGACGACCAGTACAAGGAAAAACTGGGGCAATGCGCAGACTGGCTTGTGAAGAAACTCACGAGCATCGGTTTGGAAACGCGGCTCGTTACAACCAAGGGGCATCCGATTGTTTGGGCACGCAATAAACATCAGCCGGGACGCCGCACTGTGCTGATTTACGGACATTACGATGTACAGCCGCCGGATCCTCTTGATCTATGGGATTCGCCGCCGTTCGAACCTGTTCTGAAGAATGGTTATGTCTTTGCACGAGGCGCAACAGACAACAAAGGCCAGATTCTAGCGCACATCCTTGGCATTCAGGAAACCATCGAACAAAGTGGCGATCTGCCGGTGAATCTGCATCTGGTGATCGAGGGTGAAGAAGAAATCGGTAGCGCACATCTTGGGGGTTTTCTGGAGGAAAACCGCGATACACTCAAAAGCGACGTGGCAGTAGTTTCAGATACAGGAATGATCGAGCGCGGTGTGCCAACGCTGAGCTACGGGTTGCGGGGAGTAACTGCTCTCGAAATCAAGGTGACCGGCCCGAAGATGGATTTGCATTCCGGGATTTTTGGAGGCGCCGTGCAAAATCCAATCACCGCGCTGGCCCAATTGCTCGCCACACTTCATGATCGGGAAGGCCGCGTGGCAATCGCCGGATTTTACGATCAGGTTAAGCCGCTGGAAAAATGGGAACGGGAAGCGTGGCGAAAACTTCCAGTCGACGGCGACAAACTCATTCGCGAGGAAACAGGCGTCCCCGAACTTTTCGGTGAAGCCGGTTACAATTCGCTGGAGCGCGTTTGGGCTAGACCAACAGCGGAGATCAACGGAATCGGTGGAGGATATCAGGGGCAAGGGACGAAGACGGTCATCGCCAGTCACGCGATGGCGAAACTGACGTTCCGCCTCGTTCCGGACCAGGAAGGCGATGAAATTCTAAAGCTGGCAAGAGCCCATTTACAAAAGAACCTGCCCAAAGGCGTGACAATGGAGATCACAGACGGCCACAGCGGGCCGTGGTATCTCACCGATCCAAATTCGACAATTGGCGAAGCCGCGCAGCGCGCATTACGCAAGGCGTTCGACCGCGATCCCGCGCTGATCCGTGAAGGCGGCAGTATCCCGATCGTCTCGCAATTCCGCGGGATCCTCGGCATCGAAACGCTGCTGTTGGGACTCGCGCTGCCTGATTGTCGCGCGCATTCGCCTAACGAGAATTTTCCTCTCGAGAATTTCGAGGGCGGGATTCGCCTCAACAAAGCAATTCTCCAGGAACTTGCTCATTGAGCGAATGCCGGCTGGCCAGTTGTCGTTCGAAGCGGCATGGTTTGTGTAGCCGCCTCGCTGCGTCGAGGCGCTTCACCGGAGCTGCGACCCGGCACGGCGACACACCGCCGCGGCTACAACTGGTTGTTTTGACCTTCGAGCCAAATTTCGGATTTCCCTCCGAGTAGCGGCTTGCTTGAATACGAGCGTGCTCATGAAGTGGCTTCTGATCGTTACGATGTTATTGGGGACAATTCGTGTCTCGAATGCGACTGAAGACTCGTTAGGTACGAAGATTAAAAAGATTTTCGAGCCGACTCCAACGCCAGCCCCGCGTAAACATCGGAAACATTCGGCGACGAAAGTGACGCCCAGCCCATCGCCAACAGCTTCGCCAAGGCACAAGAAGACTTCACCAACCCCGTCTCCCACTCCGACAGCTCGAAAACCGAAAAAGAAATCTCCGACCCCCAGCCCGGAAGAGACACCGTCCCCGACCCCAAGTGAGACGGCAAGCCCTTCACGCTCGCCACATCCCGGTGCAGAAAGGAAAGGCGCGCCGGACGCGACCCTGTCGCCGGATGAGATTGTGGGCTACAACGATTACCCTGCGAAAGTGCGCCAGATTCTCGACGCGGGGCTTGCGCTAACAAGAGAAAACCTCGGCTACACATACGGCTCGGCTGATCCTGCAAACGGCGGCATGGATTGCTCCGGATTCATTTATTACCTTCTCAATCAAAACGGCTTCAAAGACGTGCCGCGCGATTCGAGCCAGCAATATGTCTGGGTGCGCAAAGCGGGAGATTTCAATGCCGTTTTGAGTCGCAAAGAGGACAGTTTCGAGCTTGATGCGCTTAAACCAGGCGACCTGCTTTTTTGGAGCGGCACCTACAAGATCGATCGCGACCCGCCGATCACGCATACGATGATTTACCTCGGCCGCGAAAAGCGGACCAAAAAGGGAGTGATGCTCGGATCAAGCGACGGTCGCACGTACGATGGAAAACAGCGCTTCGGCGTCAGTGTCTTCGATTTCAAAATGCCACCGCCACCGCAGAGCGGAGACGCCAAGATTAGCCCAAACTTTGTCGGCTACGGGAAGATTCCTGGCCTCAGCGACGATTGACGTGTCAAACGTTGAGATTCAGCTCGGTCGCGCTGATTGATGCTCCTGCAAATGAGCGAAGAGCAAGACTACTGTTCACGCTCCGCTTCCAAAGGACTCGGAGATGGCGTGGATTGCGCCGCGGACATAGGCTGACCCGAGGGACGAGCCCCTCGGCGTTCATACCGGACGAATGCAAAAGCGATCAGAACGAACATGACGATGAGGACGACGCGTTGTTCGTTCCTTGAGAGCTCGAAGATTCTGAAGAGCCGCTTCATTTTTTCGCGTAACGGACAGGATCCTTTATTCCCGCTTCGCGAAAGCCTTTAAGCCGTAAGAGACAGGAATCGCATTCGCCACAGGCGAGGCCTTCTGGTGATGGATTGTAACAACTGTGGGTAAGCGAAAAATCGACATCAAGCTCGACTGCCTTGCGGATAATTTCGGCCTTCGAAAGTTTGATCAGCGGCGAGTGAATTCGAAAGCGTCTGCCTTCGGCGCCTGCTCTTGTTCCAAGATTGGCGACGTTCTGAAATGCTTCGATAAACTCCGGACGGCAATCCGGATAGCCACTGTAATCGATGGCGTTTACACCCAGAAAAATGTCGTTGGCCGGAATCACTTCGGCCCAGGCAAGCGCGTAAGCCAAAAAGATGGTGTTACGCGCGGGGACGTACGTGACTGGAATTCCGTGCGCGATTTCTGCATCCGAACGCTTTTTCGGTACATCGATATCATCCGTGAGCGCTGAGCCGCCGAAGATCCGCAGGTCAATATTTGCAACGCGATGTTCCGTTGCGCCTAACGAGTCAGCGACGCGGCTCGCGGCTGCCGTTTCGATCTGGTGGCGCTGGCCATACTGGAATGAGAGTGCGAATGCCTCGTAGCTTTCCGCAATTGCGATTGCAAGCGTTGTCGCGGAATCAATTCCGCCACTCAAGAGAACGACTGCCCGTTTCATTTATTGTGTCGTTGCAAACGGACGGTTTCGATACAGGCGTGGCGTCGTTCGTCGGCACGCCAAATGCCAGTCCGACTCGGACCCGTCGCGCCTTGCCACATTATTTGCCGTCCTGAGCAATTTTCTTATTGCCGGCTTGGTCTGGATACTCGACGCGCACTGTGAGCGCGATTCCGCCGCGCGCTGAGAATTGGGCGTTCACGATCGCTTCGCGCGGCGCGCATGCTTTTACGAAATCCTCTAAAATGCGGTTCGTTACCGCTTCGTTGAATGCGCGCTCGTTCCGATAGGAAGCAAGATAAAACTTCAACGATTTGCTTTCGACGCAGAGACGGTCCGGCACGTAATCGATATCGATTCTGGCAAAATCGGGTTGGCCTGTGATTGGGCAAACCGAAGTGAAATCGTCCGTTTCGAAATGAATCCGGTAATTGCGGCGGGCAGGATTCGGAAAAGTCTCGAGCCGCGCTTCCGCTGGCGAAGTGGGAATTTTCACTTCGCTTCGTCCGAGCAGAGTCAATCGGGCTGCGTTTTTTGTTTTTGCCACGGCGATACCAAGGTTCGCCTGAAGGCGATTCAGGTCAATCGCCGCTGCCTTGTTGGAACGCCCGCAGATCGTGCGCCACGTCTGGATATTTTGCTGCGAGCTCTTCGACGTCACCGATTTCGACGTCAACTCGTTCGACACCGGGCCATTCGGTGCTCGCGCCGAGGAACCAGCGACGATCTCCGATGACGCGCGCAGTGTGGAAAGTGTTGCCAGGGATCAAAAGCTGCACGCATTGACCCGCGCGCAGATCCGGACCGACTATGGCGCGCTGGCTTGTTCCGTTTTCGTGGAGCATCAGAATTTCGATCGGATCACCTAAATAACGGTGATACAGCTGATCGTTGCGGATCCGATGCAAACGTACAGGTGCTTCCGGTGTGACCATGAAATAAAGCGCGGAGCCGGCTGGCCTACCGTCAACGAACGGCGGCGGGAGCCCACCCGGTGCAATTCGTTGTTTACTGATAAATGTTACACGCACGAATCCGCACGTGGCGTGCGGCTCCAGTTTTAGGAGCTGTCGAACCTCCTGGGCTGTCAGATCATTGGTCATGTGTTTTCTTACGCCTTGAACATCGATTGGCGAGCGCCGAACGTCCAACGCCGAGTCATCCGAATGGATATAAAACCTCAAACATCCAAAATCAAAGATCGCACCGGCGTCATCGATGTAATCGCGCATGACTCTAAAACAGGCGAGGTAGTTCTCGTCATGAACGAGCCTAACGAGTGGAAAGGTTCGGACGAACAATTGCTCGCCTTACAGGAGCGCTTTAACGCTTACGTTTCATTCTTGCTCGACGGAGAATTGGCGGAGGCGCATCCGGAGCTCGCCGGCAAACCGGCGCGGATTGAGCTACGTTGTGGGCACATCCCCGACCAGAGTGCCATCGACCTGCTCGGCCTGATTCACGATCAACTCGCGTTCCAGGAAATAAAGCTGGAGGTCGTCGTAAAGAACGACCCGCCTCCGGCTGCGGCGTGACAGGGCAAATTTGGAATGCTACAGCTCGATCGCGTAACGCTTCAACTTGTTGTAGAGCGTGGGGCGCTGAATGCCGAGAAGTTCCGCCGCCTTCTTTTTGTTGCCGTGGCATTCGGCGAGCGCCTGAACAATGGCGTTCCGCTCGACGTCGTCGAGGCTCTGCGCGCCTGTTCGCGGTAGCGCCGCGCGCTCGGTTTGTTGCAGCGCCGGCGGCAACTGTATTTCTGCAGGCAGCTCTTTGATACCGATCAGTCCCTCTCGTGTCAGCACGACGGCGTATTCGATTGCGTTTTGTAATTCGCGAACGTTCCCCGGCCACGAGTAATCCAGCAATTTTTGGAATGCATCCGGCGAAATGTCTGGTTCGGTTTTGCCGAGTTGTTGAGCGAACTGTCGTACGAACGCGGCGATCAGTGGTGGGATGTCTTGTTTTCGTTTCCGAAGCGGCGGCACTTCGATTTGAAACGTGTTCAGCCGGTAGTATAAATCCGAACGCAACCGATTTTCCGACAGCGCTTGGGGAACCGGCCGATTGGTCGAGGCGATCGCCCGGAAGTCTGCTTTCATCGTTTGTGTGCTTCCAAGAGGCCGGTACTCGCGTTCTTGCAGTACGCGCAAAAAGCGTGTCTGTAGCTCCGCGGGCATATCGGATATTTCGTCGAGGAAAAGCGTACCGCCATCGGCTGCCGCTATCATTCCTGGAAAATCTTGCATCGCGCCGGTGAATGCACCTTTCACGTAGCCGAAAAGCTCTCCTTCAATCATTGTTTGCGGAAACGCCGCACAATTGAGTTTTACCATTGGTTTTCCTGTGCGCCGGCTTCGGGCGTGAATAGCGTTAGCGATTACTTCCTTACCCACGCCGCTCTCGCCTACGATCAGTGCATTGGCGTCGGACGGCGCCATCGCATTGATCAACTCCTCGATCTCCTGCATCGCCTTGCTCTTGAAAATCAGCGTGGGCCGCGCTTCAGCCATTTCCAAACGCCGCTCGAGTTGCTCGGTTTTTTCCCGAAGTTCTTCGGCTTCCCGCAAGAGGAACTGCTTTTCCAATGCTTTCTCCACAAGGCTGAGTAGCTCTTCGGGCGCGTATGGTTTGCTGATGAAATGGAAAGCGCCTCGTTTAATCGACTCGATGGCATTGTGCAGCGAGTCATGCGCTGTCAAAATGATGACCTGGGTTTGGGGAACCTCGGCTTTGATCTGGTCGAGTGTCTCCAGTCCGTCCGCGTCGGGCAATTGGAGATCGAGCAGAACAATTGTCGAGGGTTTGGACTTTAATAACTTGAGTCCTTGCGAGGCCGTGGATGCTGTATCCACCTGATAACCATGTCGCTTTAGCAACGCCTCGAGCGTCATGAGCACGGGCCGCTCATCGTCGATGATCAGGACGCGATGGCTTCCAGTTTTCATGCCTGCAAATTTACGCTGCTCGTACTATGCACGACCAGTGGATTCCAGTTTGTTAGAAAGTGGGAACGGACGTGACTCAGGCATCTTTGGAGGAGCCACGCGAAACGGGAAGAGTGAGGCCCGTAGTGAGCACGGAAGTGTTCGAATCATATTGGGCATACATTTTGCCACCGTGAGCCTCTACGATAGTGCGGGCACGATTCAGACCAAGACCGTAATGGCCCGGGCTAACTTTGCGAAACGGCTCGCGCCCCCAGTTATTGGTGGTCAGATCAAATTGGGCTTTGGGCTCCTCGAGCGTAAATAGGAATCGGTGATTGTCTATTTTGCCAGTCGCAACGATCGCGCCCTTGTCTCGAGTATGTCGAAAAGCATTGGCGAATAGCTCTGCAAATGCTTCCGGCAAAAGCTGAGGATCGACATTCAGCATCGCGTCGCCAGGCTGAATGTTCCAGGTAATTTCGGCGGTTTGCCCGGAGAAATCCTGATCGATTTTCTTGCGCAAATCCTCCATAAAATCCGCGGCGCGGTAAGCGATTAGATTAGGCTTAACATCGCTAATATCCCTTGAAAGGGTTTGTAAGGTCGAAGTCACACCAGCGATCATTTCGCGCAAGCGCTTGATTTCGCCTTTTAGCTCGTCATCTCGCCCCAGTTCGCTGAGATAAGCAGACTGCAGTTCGATTGCATTGAGGTGATTGCGCAGATCATGGCTGAGTTGCCGAATGAAACGAACCACGTCACTCCAGGCAACGTTCGGGACTTCAGTTGGACCTTGGGAAGGCGGCTCCGCCATATTCTGGCTAGGTCTCCGTCATTCTAATCGGCGTACGAAAATTGATCGTCGGCAGGTTCGTCACCCTTGGAAACTCGGATATGTGGATCGTTGGTCGCTAAATGTCGTAACACATGAAACACGTCTTCCGGGTCCGCGTCGATGGAACGCGCAACTTCTTCGGCCGTTTTACCGGCCCCTTCGGTCAGTTTCGCTCGCACTTGTTTTTGAAGCTCCAGTAGTTTTGTCGCTGCTTTTTTTCCAGCTTCAACACCGGGCTGATCGTAGGCGTTGATGTTAACCAGTGAGCCGTAGAAGCCTACGGCCCGCTCATAAAGTGCGATCAACGCGCCAATATTAAATGCGTTCGCCTCAGGAATGCTCATGGTGATTGATTCCCGTCCGCTCTCGTAGAGAGCACTTCGCGTCCCGCGCAAGAATCCGTGAAGGTAGTCGCCACTTGTAACTCCGCCTTCAATTTCAAGCGCTGGGCTGCGCCGGTCTTTGTCCACCTCGATGAAGGTCACGAAAAAATTTAAAACACCGTCGCGCAATTGTTGCACGTAGGCGTGTTGGTCGGTCGACCCCTTGTTGCCATAAACAGCAATGCCTTGATGCACGATTTTGCCGTCGAGATCCTTTTCTTTTCCGAGCGATTCCATTACCAGCTGTTGCAGATATTTGGCAAATAATGCCAACCGGTCCTTATATGGAAGGATCACCATATCCTTCTCACCTTTGCCGTTGCCGGCGTGATACCACATCAGCGCAAGAAGCATCGCGGCATTTTGGGTTACATCCTGTGTGCGAGTGCGCTCATCCATAGCCGCTGCGCCAGCAAGAAAATCCTGGATGTCGAAACCCTGTAGCGCCATCGGCAACAGACCTACCGCGCTCATCACTGAAGTGCGTCCACCGATCCAGTCGTGCATCGGGAATCGATCGAGCCAACTGTTCTTTTCCGCGTACTTGTCCAGATCGCTGCCCACGCCGGTTACAGCCACTGCGTGCTTATTAAATTGCAGCCCTTTTTCTTTGAATCTTGCCTCCGCTTCGAGCATTCCATTTCGCGTTTCCTTTGTACCCCCAGATTTGGAAACAACCACAACGAGCGTCTGTGATAGATCATCCCCCATCTTGTCAAAAACGCGATCAAACCCGTCCGGATCGGTGTTATCAAAGAAAAAGATATCCATCGGATCATCTGGTGATCGGAGCGCGTCTGAGACAAATTGAGGTCCGAGCGCCGAACCGCCGATGCCAATGAGCAACACGTGTTTAAACGGTTTTCCATTTTCAGTCCTGATCTTTCCCGCGTGAATATCGACAGCGAACGCCTTGATACGTTTGATCGTCTCTTCGATCTCGTTGCGAATGTCGGGAGTGGGGGCTAGCGCGGGGTTCCGAAGCCAGTAATGTCCAACCATTCGCTTCTCGGTGGGATTGGCAATTGCCCCAGCCTCCAGCGCTTGCATCGCGGCAAACGCCTTATCGATCTTCGGCCGCATTTTTTCGAGAAAATCATCCGGAAATTTCATCCGACTGATGTCGAGAGAAAAATCAAGATCGCGGTAATACAAAAAATACTGCTGAAAACGCTGCCAGAGTGAAGAGGATGACATTGTGTTAAGGATGCGAAAGTTGCCGATGTTAAGGACACTTGAGTATCGATTCCCGAGTCTGCAAATCCAAATAAAACGGGACGGGCAATGATGCGGCGGCCGTAGCGGTGTCGATGATCGCTCCCGAGACATGCTCGGGATTGTAGAACTTCCCTCCTAATGAAATTCCATTGCAGCGGCAGGTCGCCGGAATAGCTTCGCGGCATCATGGCAAGCGCCCGCACCTATAAAGGAATGCCACATTTGTTTTCAGGACTGATTGCTAGCGGCCTGGTCGCCACCGTCTTGGTGGCCGGAGGAGTGATAGCGGTTCATCGCGAACACGCCACCATTCACGCGACCGCACCCGAGTTGTTTGCGCTCAAAAATCAGGGCCTGGCGTTTCAACGCGCAGCCGCACGTGCACCGAACGTATTGCCACTTTATGGCAGTTCGGAGCTAACAGCTGTTCCGGTGCCGGAGCGGGCAAACATATTTTTTCGCACCGCGCCAACGGGCTTCCAAGTTTCGCCAGTCGGCGCTGGAGGCATGCCTCCGTTGATCATCTCGGAAAAGCTTGCCGCACTGGGAGCGGACTTGCGCGGCAAAAAGCTTGCCATCTCACTCTCGCCAGGATTAACGGCTCACCCTGGCCGGAGGGCATACGAGGGAAATTTTTCGCTAATGGCGGCAAGTGAGACGGTCTTTGGTACCGCCCTCGATTTCAGGCTGAAGCGGCAGATCGCGTCACACATGTTAGAATCTCCGAGTACGCTGAAGAAAAACCCTTTGCTGGGGTTCGCAGTCCGGAGGCTTGCATCTCACCGATGGCTGGATCACGCTGTTTTCTGGGCGCTGTGGCCAATTGGAGAATTGCAGAACGCGGTGCTGGAGCTGCAGGACCATTTCGCCGCGCTTGCTCATATTCTGCATAAGATCAAGGCTGCTCCGCAACAACATCCAGAAACAGTCGATTGGCCAAGGCTCATTGCGAAAGCAAATGCAATCGAAGCCACTGATGAGAGTAAAACTGGGACATCAACGGGTTCGGATGAACGAATAGCTCAAGGTGCCCGTGACGTGGCATTTCGGACCCGCATGGATGAAGGGCAGGGATGGGTAGAATTCGAATTGCTATTACGCACGTTGGCAAACGTTCACGCACGACCGCTCCTGCTGAGTATGCCGATCGCTGGACAATTCTACGATCAGACAGGCATCTCACGATCCGCTCGGGAAAGCTACTACAAGAGACTTCGCGCACTCGCACAACGCTATCATTTTTCGTTGATCGAGTTTAAGGGGCATGACGAAGACCCGACTTTTCTATACCGTCATCAAAGTCACCTTACTGCGAAAGGCTGGATCTTTTACGATCGCGCACTCGATGATTTCTTTCAGGGTCGTGGACCTCGGAGTTGACGGAAGCGGTACGGTGGCGGGCTTGGTGAATACACTCCCCGGATTCGTGTAGGTGGGTGTCCTACATAATCTTCATACTTTAGCTCACATGCGGGGTTTTACCCGCCGGCATAGTCTGCAGGATCATGCGTCCCGCTCGAACTGCGACACCGCATTTGTTGTCAGGCTTCATCGCTGTCGGCTTCGCTGCGACGATCTTGTTCGCCGGGCGGATCACAGCGATTCACGTTGAGCGCGAGGCTCTGCACACGGTTGCACCGAGCGCATTTGAGCTCAAAAACCAGGGACTTGCCTTTCAACGCGCCGCTGCTCACGCGCGAGACGTGCTGCCGATTTACGGTAGTTCGGAGCTGGTTGCGCCTGTTCAGGAGCGGGCGGGCGTTTTTTTTCGTAACGCGCCGACAGGTTTTCAAGCCTCACCCGTGGGAAAGGCTGGCACGACGCCGCTGATCATGTTGCAAGATCTTGCGGCCCTCGGGCCGGACCTGCATGGAAAAAAGATTGCGATTTCGCTTTCGGCCGTCTGGTTTCTGGTGCCGGACATCACGACTTACTCTTACGAGAGCAATTTTTCGCTGTTTGCCGCAAGCGCTTTGGTGTTCAGCGATGCGCTCGATTTCGAGCTGAAGCGGGATATCGCCTCGAGAATGTTGCAGTTTCCGGGGGCGTTGAAGAAAAGTCCGCTACTCGGATTCGCGCTACGACGTTTAGCCGCTGGTGGGTCACTCGACCGTGTGATTTTCTACGCACTCTGGCCGCTCGGGAAAGTGCAGAATGCCCTAATCGATTTGCAAGATCACCTTGCAGCGCTGAGTTACATTCTGTATCAGGAAAACTCTCGAGCATCGCTGCATCAACAAACACTCGATTGGCCGAGTCTCCTGGCGAAAGCCAGCGAAACGGCAGACGTCAGCGAGAAACGAATTTCGTTTCCCGTTACAGACCAGCAAACAGCCGCTCGCCGCAGTGACGCGTGGTTTGTCGATCGCCTTAATCGGTCAAACCACTGGAAAGATTTAGAGTTGTTGCTTCGCGTGATGACTGAGATTCACGCCCGGCCTCTTTTGCTGAGCATGCCGATGGATGGCCGGTTTTACGATGAGTCCGGCATCTCTCGGCCGGTCCGCGAATGTTACTACCGAAAAATGCGTGAACTGGTCCAGCAATACCATTTTGCGCTGGCGGAGTTTGAGCAGCACGACGAGGACCCGATTTTTCTTAACCGTCGAGCGGCACAAGTCAGACACATCGCGGCGCCTCACCTGACAGCTAAGGGCTGGATGTTTTACGACCGTGTTCTTGACAATTTCTATCATGGGCGTGTCCCGCGAGGTTGAACAAGTTTTGATGATCTATTCGAGCCGTCCGCAATTTCGAGCCAGCAGGTGTTATTGGATATGAATGCCTTCGTTCGTGAGAAAGCGTTACAACTTCTGGAGTCGGTCACGGAGACCGATGAGGTCCGGAACAACCTTGAGCTCCCTCTGTATGAGTGCCAGCTGTTGGACTCGATCAAAACGGTGGAGCTGATGGTGAGAATCGAGGAGGAATTCGGTCTCAGGATTTCCCCGGCCGAGTTCGAGCGCGAACATTGGGCGACACCGCGTAAGATCATCGCTGACCTTGAGAACCGAGCACAGGTAAAGGTGTGAGTTGGATCAGGGCACATCCGGCGCTCTGGCGAGCACTGCTGGTTCTGTACTACCTCGCAGTAATTGCGGGCTTAATCGCGATGTACGGCCGTGGCGACTTTTCCACGCCGCCATTTGTTTATCAGGGATTTTGAGTGAACCTCATCCAACAAATCGATCACTGGGCCCTGACGGCCCCGAACGCGATCGCACACATCAGCGGGGAACAAAGGTTGACTTACGGCGACCTTCGGCGGCGTTCGGATGCTCTCGCCGCGCATCTGACAAAACGCTTCGGCGATGATCGCGCCCCAATTGCAGTGCTCGGGCACCGAGAACCCGAGATGCTCGTCGCATTTTTGGGTGCGGTGAAATCCGGCAAGCCATATGTTCCGCTGGACACGGTTTTGCCACAGCAACGCATCGACAAGATTCTGGCAATCTCGCGCCCTGCGTTACTTCTTACGGCGCAAGACGTCATAAAACTTTCCAGTTCTGACGCGCCGGCTCCTGTCATTTCCCCAAAGCGCGACGACCCATTTTACATTTTGTTCACCAGCGGTAGCACGGGCGAACCGAAAGGCGTAATCATTACGCTAGGGTGTCTGGAACATTTCGTGGCGTGGATGCTTGAGGAGCAAAAATTCCTGCTTTTTAGCGAGACCTTCCTGAATACAGCACCCTTCTCATTCGATCTTTCGGTGATGGACCTTTATTGCAGCCTTGCCACGGGAGGCACTCTGTTCAGCATCAGCCGCGATCTGGTGGCGAATCCAAAAATGCTTTATCGCGCGCTTGGAAATTCCGGCGCTACCACCTGGGTCTCTACGCCGTCGTTTGCACAAATGTGTCTGGTTGAAGAGAAATTTACACAAACGATGCTTCCACGCCTCCGCCGGTTTCTTTTTTGCGGTGAAACACTCGCTGCTCAAACTGCGGCCTGTTTGCTGGACCGCTTTCCACAAGCGCAAGTGTGGAACATGTATGGCCCAACCGAGGCGACTGTGGCAACCACTTCCGTGCGAATAGACCATTCCATTTTGGAAAAATATTCGACATTGCCGGTGGGACGTCCGATGCCCGCGGCTGGGGTCTTCGTGATGAATGGAGGTGGCGAAATTTTGCCGGCAAACGAGCGAGGTGAAATTGTCATTGCGGGACCAAATGTTAGCCCGGGCTACCTTGGACGCCCGGACACTACGGCTACCGCGTTTTTCGAGCATTGCGGCCACCGCGCTTATCGAACGGGCGACCAGGGCAGATTGCGTGATGGCTTACTGTTTTTTGAAGGGCGCATGGATGCGCAAGTCAAGCTCAGCGGGTATCGCATTGAACTCGGCGATGTTGAAGCAAACCTTCTGACCTTGCCCTCTGTAAGGGATGCCGTCGTAGCACCGGTGATTAAGAACGGGGCGCCGCAATCTCTCGCCGCTTTCGTGGTGCTCAGCAACCGAAGTAAGGCCTCGCATTTCGAGCTAACACAGTCACTGCGACAACAGCTGGCCGAGCGACTACCCATGTACATGTTGCCGCGCAAATTTGTTTTTCGCGATGCTTTTCCGCTTACGGCGAACGGCAAAGTCGACCGAGCCCGGCTGACGCAGTCGCTGTGATTCCTTACGCTGATTTCACATATTTTGGACTGCTGCTTTACGTAGTAGTTCCAACCCTCATTCTGGGTCTGTTTGGAAGAGCAGGCTGGCGTTGGGCAGCGCTCGTAACCGTCGGGATGCTCGTTGTGCAATACCACGGGCTATTAAACGTCCGGCCACATTTCCCCGTACGCGAGATCTGGATCGCCATTGGTTTCGCTCTGTGGCAGTGGGCAATGGTGTGCACATTCGCAAAAGGCGGGGCACGGGCCGGTTGGCCGTTTTATGCGGCGGTCGCGGTAAGCTTGCTTCCGCTTGCCGCGACCAAATTTTTTCCGGTCGTGTCGCCGAGAAGCGAGTTTGGTTTTCTCGGAATTTCGTACATCACGTTTCGAGCATTGGATGTTGTGATTTGCTTGCGCGATAAAGTGATCGCTTTGCCCGGGACGCTCGATTTCCTGATGTTCCTTTTCTTCTTTCCAACCATTTCAGCAGGGCCAATTGACCGTTTCCAACGCTTCGCAGGCGAATGGAGAAAGCCGCGAACCCGGTCTGATTTCCTTGTTGATCTCGACGGCGCGGTGCATCGCATTTTTCGGGGGTTCTTCTACAAATTCATTGTCGCTGCGCTGATTAAACAATACTGGCTGGATCGAGCTGCCAGCAGTGGAAGTTTTGCTGCGTTAATCAGCTACATGTACGCGTACAGCTTCTATTTGTTTTTTGATTTTGCCGGGTATAGCGCGTTCGCCATTGCTCTAAGTTATCTTTTCGGCGTCCACACTCCGGAAAACTTTGATCGGCCGTTTCTCGCCCGGAATATCCGCGATTTCTGGAATCGTTGGCACATCACGCTGTCATTTTGGTTTCGCGATCATGTCTACATGCGTTTCCTCTATGCGGCGATGCGCGGCAAATGGTTTGCTCATAAGGAAGTCGCCCCAATCGTAGGCTATTTTCTAGCCTTCGGACTAATGGGCCTGTGGCACGGGCCTGAGCTTCACTACATTGCTTACGGATTTTATCAGGCGGTGTTGCTTTCCGCGTTCCACATTTTTTCTCGCTGGAACAAGTCGCACCGTTTTTGGCGAGAAGGTCTGGTTTCGCGAGCGGCGGCTATATTCATTACGTTCCAGTTCGTTTGCTTCGGCTTGCTGATTTTTTCAGGGCGCATTGGGGCCGCTCCGCTCCCGCACCATAAGGGCGACGTCGAGCAGGCCTATTGCTATGAGATTCAGGGATGGGTTTGGGATAAAAATCAGCCGGACGTTCCCGTTGATGTCGAACTTTGGGATGGCGATAAGTATCTGATGAAGTTTCCCGCCAACCAATTTCGACAGGATCTGGTGGACGCGGGTTACGGAAACGGCCGGCATGGATTTCACCTCCTGACGCCGTCGCAACTTAAAGATCACCGCTCACATGTGATCCATCTTCGGGTTGCTGGGACAAAGCAGGAGTTAACGAATTCGCCTAAAGTGATTCACTGCCAATGACATTTGGGGCTTCGTCCTTAGTTCGTCTGTTCTGTCCCTCCGGGTCATTTGGTCGGCCCGCTACCTTTTTTGGCTGACGTTTCTTCTTGTGGCGCGATCTCGTACTCTGGCTTGTGCGCGCCCATTAACCAGCGATCGAACCACCCAACGATATGCTCCAGACGCTCGACACGGTGCCACGGCTGGCCAGAGCGCGAGAGCTCGTGCGATTCATTGGGGAAACGCACCATCACGGTGGGGATCTTGCGGAATTTTAGCGCGCGAAACATTTGTTCTCCTCCAGCGCCAGGCGGCGTTCGGTAGTCCGCTTCGCCAAGGACAAGCATTAGCGGCGTCGTCACATTCTTGATGTAGTTGATCGGCGAACGCGCTCGATATTCTTGCGGGTCTTCAAATGGCGGTCCTTTGAACCACGAAGGCTGGAAGAGCGTGAAGTCCCCCGAGTACCACCAATCTTCCCAACTCGCGATGTCGCGTTGTGCTACTGCCGCCGCAAAGCGGTTTGTTTGGCCGACAACCCAGTTCGTCAACAATCCACCGCCGCTACCGCCGGTCACGCCAAGCTTTTTCTCATCGATATAACCACGTTTGATCGCATCATCCACACCGGCCATCAGATCTTTGTAATCGTCCCCTGGGTAATTATACTGAATGATGTTTCCAAATTCCTGGCCGTAAGTGGTACTGCCGCGCGGATTCGGATAAAGGACTACGTAACCCTTGGCCGCCATCCACTGGAATTCGTGATTGAAAATGTAACCGTACGCGACATGCGGTCCGCCATGAATGTTCAGGATAAGCGGATACTTCTTGTGTGGATCGAAGTTCGGCGGCTTCTGCAACCAGGTTTCGATGTGCTTGCCATCAAAGCTGTCGTACCAAATCTCTTCCGGCTCCGTTAAATTTAGCTTGGAGAACAGTTCGTCGTTGACATGCGTCAATTGTTTGGGCTGCGCATCCCCGGTCGCGCGATCCAGTACAAAAAGATCATTGATGCGCGTTGGTGTCGAAACCACGTAAATCAACTTCGAAGCGTCCGGCAACGCACGAAAACTCATCACCACCTGGTTTCCGGAAGTTAGATCGTGCACTCCAGCCTTGCCGATATCGGCGTCCTGGGCCACAGGCAGGTCGAATAGCGCGAGATTCGCTTTCCCTTCCTTCGTGTAAACGGCGATGAGGCCCTTGCCATCTGGCGTCCAGATCGGCTTGTTCTGTCCACCCGCTCGCGGCGACGCGCTGTCCCCAATCACAAACCCAGGCACATCGAAGTCAAAGTTTGCAGTCAAATTGCGCGGCTTTGCGTTTGGCAATAGGTCGAGGACCCACAGGTCGGGCTGCGTGTATGAGGTGATCGGACGTGTGGTTGATGCAGTAAATGCGACCTGTTTCCCATCAGGGCTGAGTGAAAGCGGGCCTCCGCCGGGGCCAAACCCGCCGACCTGTAAATCAATGGTTGTGATTTTTACCGGTTCGCCACCGGCTACCGCTACCGAATAAAGATCAGTCTTTGGCAACTCGTAGTACGGTTCGTCATTCCGGTCCGATGTGAAATAAATCTGCGAGCCGTCCTTGGACCAGGTCATGCTATCTTCATCAAACCGTCCCTTGGTGAGCTGCCGCGGTTTTACTTTTTCGTCGGCACTGTGCGGCGCACTTACGAGCCAGATGTGTGTGGGATGCTTAGGGTCGATGTAGCCTTCATTGTCCTGCCGATAAACAGCGTGTGTGATCACGCGAACATCGCTCTCGTGTTCATCTGCGCCCTCGGGAGCATTTCCACCACCCGCTTTTTTTGATTCTTCTTCTTTTGCTTTTTTCTTTTCCTCCTTGGCCACGTCTTCGGCATTTGTGTCGCTGGTGAACGCGATTGTTTTTCCATCCGGCCCCCAGCTGGGATTTCCTGCGCCTTTCGGCAGATCGGTAAAGACAAACGAATCGCCGCCTGCTGTCGGCAGGAGCGCCAGTTGCGGCGGCTCGGGCTTGCCATTCTTCTCTGTCGCGCGCAGGAAAAGCAGAAACTTTCCGTCCGGCGACCAGCGAGGTGAGGAATCGTGGTCGCCTTTTGTTAATTGATGAGGTTCTTCGCCGCCTGCGAGCGGGACGGTCCAGATGGACGTATTATAACCTTCCTTTTTCTCGTTAACCGTGACGCGCACGAACGCTACGCGCGAGCCGTCTGGCGAAACTTGGGGATCTCCCATCCAGACGAAATCGAACAGATCCTTTTCGGTAATGTTGCGCTTTTCAGCGAGCGCAGTGACGGCTCCCGCCGATAAGGCTAACAACAAACAAAGGACGAAGAGCTTCGCCATGTTAAATCGTGAAATGGCTGAATCGATAAGTCGTGAATCCGATATAAGGATGTAACGATCTAACGAATCGCGCCGGTGCTTCTTCATTCCTTCGAGCTTCGACATTCGGTTGGGTCATTCTCCTTTCACATGTGTTCGATGACATTATCGCCAAATTGCGAACACTTGATCTCCGTGGCGCCGTCCATCAAACGCGCGAAATCGTAAGTAACACGTTTGCTCGCAATCGCGCCCTTTAAGCCTTTTAGAATCAAATCGGCGGCTTCCGTCCAGCCCATGTAACGGAACATCATTTCGCCCGACAAAATCACCGAGCCGGGATTGACCTTGTCCTGATTGGTATACTTCGGCGCGGTGCCGTGGGTCGCCTCGAACACCGCGTGACCGGTGATGTAATTGATGTTCCCGCCGGGTGCGATTCCAATTCCGCCCACCTCAGCGGCCAGCGCGTCGCTCATGTAATCTCCATTCAGATTAAGCGTGGCGATCACGTCATACTCTGCCGGGCGTAATAGAAATTGCTGGAGCGCGTTATCGGCAATGGCGTCCTTGATGACAATGCCGGCACCCGGTTTGCCCATGGGAATCTCGCACCACGGGCCGCCATCGATCTCCTTCGCACCGAAATATTGCTTTGCGACGTCATAGCCCCAGTCGCGGAACGCGCCCTCGGTGAACTTCATGATGTTGCCTTTGTGGACCAGCGTCACGCTCTTGCGGCGGTTCGCAATCGCGTAAGAGATCGCGCTATGAACCAGGCGGACGGTGCCGGATCGACTGACCGGTTTGATTCCAATTCCTACAAGAACGTCGTCCTTTTCCGGTGCCCCAACTTTTTTCCAAAACTCCGCTGCTTTCTGTTTTGTCCCGAATCGAATTTTCTCATACTGCTGCGGAAAGTCTTTTCTTAGAAAATCGAGAAGCTTCTGTGCGTCCGGCGTGCCCGCCGCGAATTCGATGCCGGCGTAGATGTCTTCCGTGTTTTCCCGGAAGATCACCATATTAACTTTCTCCGGATGCTTCAGGGGCGAGGGGACGCCTTCGAAGTACTGCACCGGGCGCAGGCAGACGAAAAGATCGAGGAGTTGCCGCAACGCGACGTTGAGCGATCGAATGCCGCCACCCACGGGAGTGGTCAACGGACCTTTGATCCCGACGTGATACTCGCGGAACGCCTCCACAGTGTCGTCCGGCAACCATTCACCGAATTTGTCCTTTGCTGTTTGTCCGGCATACACCTCGAACCATGCGATCTTTTTTTTCCCGCCGTATGCTTTTTCCACTGCGGCATCGAACACCCGCACGCTCGCAGCCCAGATGTCTGGCCCGGTGCCGTCTCCGCGGATAAATGGAATGACCGGTTGATCCGGCACATTCAGTTTATCGGTTCTGGTAATTTTTTCACCTGCTGGCGGAGCGACATCTTTGTATGGCATAAGGGGCAAACTCTAGAGGCGGCTGTCCCCAGTCGCAACAGGAGTCGGTAATCCGTGCGCCTGTTTTCTATCATCATTAAGAGACGACAAAAGACGAGCGCTTGGTGATGAAAACAAAGACGGCGACGCGTGCCGTTTGCATCGCCAGCGATGCCTCAAGGTTGCCGGTGAAAAAGAAGGAAGGCGTGATAAAGCGAGGCGCCAGCCTGGTCGCGAACCTTTTCTTGTGCGAAAGCGGACCCCTGTTATAATGCGCGTTCCTCCTCCATTCTCATGTTTCCCCGGGAAGCCAGCAAAGGGCTTTGTGCCGGTGGCTGCCTGCCGCGCCATAGCGAGGCCGAAGCGGGCGTCAGCCGCCGCCGCCGAACTACAACTTGTGGCTCCCTTTTGCGCTTTGTGAAGCGTGGCAGCTGTCGCGGCTTTACCCTTCTCGAGCTGTTAATCGTCGTTGGCATTATCGCCGTCTTGCTCGTGTTAATCGCTCCGGCGTTCACAAGTCTTAAAAGCGCCGGAGACGTCACAAGCGCGGCTTACACCATTAAAGGCGTACTCGACACCGCCCGCACCTACGCGAAAGCAAATAATACTTACACCTGGGTCGGTTTCTTTGAGGAGGACATTTCAAACCCGCCTAACGCTGGAACGGGAAGGCTTGTCATGTCGATCGTCGCCTCAAAGGATGGGACCATCATATACAACCCTTCTAACCTAGCCCAGCTGGATTTGACGACCAATATCACTCAAGTTGGTAAGCTAGCTAAGATCGACAACATACACCTCTGGACCCACACGGACGCTCCTTCAGGCGCGGGGTCCACCTTTGACACTCGCCCCAACGTTCCTTCGTCGTACTGCATTGGAGATACAAGTCCCTCAAGTTCGACTACTCCATTCCGATATCCTGTAGGCAACCCGGCGCCTACTACACAATACACCTTCGTAAAGGCGGTCCAATTCAGTCCGCGCGGCGAGGGTCGGATTAATAACAGCACAGTTAACGCTAATGGTACGGAGATCTTTCCTCTCCAAACGATAGCTGAGATAGCATTTGAACCGACGCACGGCGCTATTGCTACCACTACCATTCCTGCCAATGTTGTTGCTGTTCAGTTCAGCGGGATTGGTGGCGACGTTAGAATATACCGACGATGAACCGTTCTTTGCAGTCGACATCTGCGTTCTCTCTTGTCGAAATCACTCTAGCTCTAGGGATCGCTGCTTTCTGCTTGCTTGCAGTTTTCGGTTTGATGCCCGTCGGTGTGCAAACAAATCGGAATGCGACCTCACAAACTGCTGCTACCAATATCATCGCCTCCGTGATCGCGGATATGCGGGCCACGACATCCTCGACATCCCCGCAATATGGCATCACGTTCGGCACTGCGAAAACATTGTACTTCGATGGCGCAGGACAGTTTGCCGCATTGTTAGGCGCGAATTCGCGATACCGCGTAAGTATAACGTTTCCTTCGAGTCCGACCGGTTTAAGTTATGGCGATGTTAAGGTCACGTGGCCGGCTCCTGTTGATCCAGCAACAACCACGCCAAGCGGCTCGGTGGAAATGTTTGCCGCGTTCGATAGAAACTGAACCGATGGTTGACCGGAAGACCACACCTGTAGAGGCTGCCGTGCTTACTGGAGCCTGTTACGTCCCGTCACCGGCAACACGCCCAGCACTGGAGCGCCGCCGCACGGGCGGCTTCACCTTGGCCGAGCTTTTGGTGACAGTCGGCGTGCTCGTCCTTGTTGTTCTACTTTTCACGCAACTTCTGAACAGCGCGGCAACTATCACGACGCTCGGCCATAAACAAATGGACGCGGACTCGCAAGCGCGACAGCTCCTTGATCGAATGGCCATCGATTTCGCACAGATGCTGAAACGATCAGACGTCGATTACTATTTAAAGTCAGCCGCTACCGCCACAGGCGTGCGCAAGGTGGTACAACCTGGGAATGATCAGATAGCATTCTACAGCGCCGTACCGGGTTACTACCCACCGACAGGTTCGCAGAGTCCGGTATCATTGGTCAGCTTATCGAGTGTATAACCCTTCTCCGACTCCCTCACCGTGCCCGAACTGCAACAAACTCGAGCGCATGGGAAAAGGGTTAGTTTGGAACGGCGTTTCTACAAACGATACGCCGGTTGTTTTTAGGCCCATACCCGTAGCTTCGCCGATTCCCACGGGAGAACTCCCCTCTCCGCCGAGTCCTTTGCCGACGCCAGCTTGGCCTCAGGCCGGCAACATGAGCACGGATTCAACTTATGAGGTGGTTAGTTCGCAGGTCTTCCGCTTTGAATATTATTATCTTCTGAAGAATGGAACCTTATCAGCCACTCCATGGTATAGCACTCCAAACTTTAGTGCCATGCAAGATGTCGCGGCTATTGTGGTTGACATAGCGGTCATTGATCCAAAGAGCAAAGTGCTGGTTAGGGACGCGCAGATGGCGATGCTTGCAGGGACACTGATCGACTACGGCGGGTCCGCCGCTGCTGGTTGTCCCACGCCGAATTGGCAAACTCCCGGCGAGTTGCGACGACAGTGGCAATGCGTGCTCGACGGTACAAATGGATTGCCCCGCTCCGCTGTTTCCGGCATTCGGCTGTACGAACGTTATTTTTATCTCTCCCAATAAGCCCTCCTAACCCATGAAAAAGTTCCTTCATTCTCGTGATGGCGCATCCAAAGGCGCGCGCTCATCATTGTTCTCGCCTTTGTTGTGCTTGTTACTGTCTTGTCCGTTGCGTATTTCTCACGTACTACGACGAACCGGCAGCTGGCCCAATCGAGCTTATAACGATACCAGTGCCGATTTGCTCGCCCGCAGCGCGCTCGACATCACGGTCAGCGATCTTAAGCAGGAAATCGCCAATAACTCCCCGGTAACCGCAGCCAATATTCAGCCATTAAGCTACGGCGCTCCACCCATCAACGATCCGACGCCCATACCAAATCTGATCCGGCGCAGTTCTCAGGGGCCCCGACGGCCGGACTTCGAGTGTCAGTTCGGGCCTTGCCTCGGCGAACGGGCGCTTCGATTACGCTTGCTCGTTGGAACAGCCATTACTTGATCCCTCGAGCGAGTACGCCGCACATGATGTCATCGATTCAACACCTGTGTCCAGTTTCATCGCGCCGGATTGGGTGTTGGTAACTGCTCAAGGACCCAACTCCTGCACCGACTCCAAATACGGTAATCGGTAGGTATGCCTTTGCGGTGTACGACGAAGGCGGGTTGATCGATGTCAACGTTGGGGGATTCCCCACCTATGCGAACCTGACTCGGCCTACCCGGCCTACTCGAAGGCTGCACTCCGAAGTATCCTTTGGAAGAGAGCGAAATTATGCTGGCGGCGTTCAGTCGACGCTCCTGTCCAGACTTTAACCGGTAATCAGAACCCCCCAATCTGGAACCACGGGAAGCCTCGTTCTCCTATACGCCTAGGACAAACCATCACCCGACGAGCTTCGGCCCAGACATTCTACCCCACGGTTTATCTGTGAATCCAAGCACCGGATTAATCTCTGGCATACCGACTAGCCCTGGAGTGTTCACGATCACGCTCAGCGCATCAAACTCGACTGTGGCACTGCCACCACAACCGTGGACCCTGACAGTCACGGGATTGATAACGCCTGACTCGACTCCCTGGCCGGTTAACCTTGCAAGGAAGGGAACCCTTGCTTTCGCCGATCTCACGGCTCTTCCATCGACCCCTACCGCGATAACGCCGACAACGTCAGTCGGCAGCATGGGTAATTTTCCTAGCACTACTCCGATCAACAAGTTAATGGGCTGGAGAAATTATGCCACGACTCAACAGACTGGTGCCTCTTTCGATACCCCCTCATTTCCCTTGGGCAATGCAGATTTTTACGCCAGTAATTTCCTGGGGGCTGCGTATCCTTTAGCCACATCTTTCACCACCGTGTCAACAGCGGTCGCAAAACAACCGAACGGACCAGGCGGCGATGACCGGCAGGAATTAATAAAGCTTCAAAGAACTATCGACAACCCTCGGCCAGTTCCCCCAGAGCCTGCTTCAGTATCTCGGGACGTTTTCCCGCGAACAGAACCGGCCGGCGCAGGATTGGCCCCTGAAGAACGGGCAGAGTAGATTATCCGCCAGGTTCGACATGACTAACTTGCAAATAGTGATACCGGGTTTCCGGATTCGACCCGGGAATAACGGTAAGGGCCACGCCTGGGGCTTACAGAAGAAAGCCGATCTCTACCAGCTATTTGGCTTGACGTGGGTGGACGGAACTTATGGGAACGCGGATGTGGCCCATCGCTTCACTGATCCCAATTATTACGGTCATTGGCAATATGGCAGTCCCCGGCCGCAGGCACGACGTCAACTCGTTGCCAGCCAACCCGGACTTTTTCCAGATCATCAACTATGCCACTGAACGCAGGCGAATGGTGGCGTTAACGATCCCAATCGCATCCAGAACACGTTCAATGTTGGAGCGGCACTGATCGATCAATACGACGGCGATGATTTGAATGATCCTGATCCCAACTAACCCAGGCAACGGCGACCACTGGCAACACGATTACGATCATCGACTATGACGGCAACCCATTCAACTACGCCTACGGAATAGAAGCCATGTCATACGACGATCCTAATTTCAATGTGGCGCGACCGCCGTTCGCGCCGAATCCGCTGTCATTGGGTGTGCCGGCAAACTACGTACTTCTCAACCGGCGTTTTGAGAATGTCGGCGAGTTTGGTTACGCCTATAACCCCGCTTCTACCCCACGCCGAGCAAGACCCTGGATTTCGCGTCTGCGACAAGTAAGGACAGGGCGATCCTCGATTTCTTTACTTATAACGAGGCAAGTCCGCGCGCAGGCATTGTTAACCTTAACACGAGAAACATCCCTGTTCTCGCCTCGATCATCAAAGGGGCGCTGGTTAAACGATCCCGGCCGCCAGAATACCGCCACCGACGACTATTAGTGTCCCAAACCAGCGACGCCCTCACCGCAGGGCAAGCCATTGTTCAAGAGACGACGAACACCCGCGGGGCATGGTCCCGCGTTGACCCGAGCCGATGTTGCCCGGCTGGCCGCTGTAGCGGCTGCCGCGGTGCCTAGTTCTCGGAGCCTCGGACGAAACAAAGCAGACGATCGCACGCGCTTTGGCAGAGTACAGGCCAAGCGCGAACCTGGAACCTGATGATCGACGTGATCGCGCAAACCGGACGATATGCACCAGGGACCGCGAACGTTACCGACGCTAACAAATTTATCGTCGAAGGCGAGAAGCGCTATTGGCTCCATATCGCGCTTGATCGCGACGCCGGAAGTGTGCTCGGTACGCAGCTTGAGGAAGTGATTGAGTAATCGGGGAGTCGATAGCTGATCGTGGATAGTTGATAGCCGATCAACCCTCGCCGCCTTACTGCCGCTTGGGAGAGAAAAGCGTCCCTATTAGCGTGGGTTTCTTTTTGCTGGTGATGGCGTTGGCGCGGACGAATGGTCCTCCCACGCGGGCGCATGAATTCTAGAGGTTGCCATTGCGCCTCCCCGAGCG